>NZ_CP037898.1:2556008-3226662 GCF_004354305.1 Shewanella decolorationis
AAATACTCCTGACTGACCGATAGTGAACCAGTACCGTGAGGGAAAGGCGAAAAGAACCCCTGTGAGGGGAGTGAAATAGAACCTGAAACCGTATACGTACAAGCAGTGGGAGCGGTACTTGAGACCGTGACTGCGTACCTTTTGTATAATGGGTCAGCGACTTACGTTTTGTAGCGAGGTTAAGCGAATAGCGGAGCCGTAGGGAAACCGAGTGTTAACTGCGCGTTTAGTTGCAAGGCGTAGACCCGAAACCCGGTGATCTAGCCATGGGCAGGTTGAAGGTTGAGTAACATCAACTGGAGGACCGAACCGACTAATGTTGAAAAATTAGCGGATGACTTGTGGCTGGGGGTGAAAGGCCAATCAAACCGGGAGATATCTGGTTCTCCTCGAAAGCTATTTAGGTAGCGCCTCGGACGAACACCTTTGGGGGTAGAGCACTGTTAAGGCTAGGGGGTCATCCCGACTTACCAACCCTTTGCAAACTCCGAATACCAAAGAGTGCTATCCGGGAGACAGACGGCGGGTGCTAACGTCCGTCGTCAAAAGGGAAACAACCCAGACCGTCAGCTAAGGTCCCAAAGTGTATGTTAAGTGGGAAACGATGTGGGAAGGCTTAGACAGCTAGGATGTTGGCTTAGAAGCAGCCATCATTTAAAGAAAGCGTAATAGCTCACTAGTCGAGTCGGCCTGCGCGGAAGATGTAACGGGGCTAAACATACCACCGAAGCTACGGGTGCAATTCATTAGAGTTGCGCGGTAGAGGAGCGTTCTGTAAGCCGTTGAAGGTGAAGGGGTAACCCACACTGGAGGTATCAGAAGTGCGAATGCTGACATGAGTAACGATAAAGGGGGTGAAAAACCCCCTCGCCGAAAGACCAAGGGTTCCTGTCCAACGTTAATCGGGGCAGGGTGAGTCGACCCCTAAGGCGAGGCCGAAAGGCGTAGTCGATGGGAAACAGATTAATATTTCTGTACTTCCGCTAACTGCGATGGAGAGACGGAGAAGGCTAGGCTAGCGCGGCGTTGGTAGTCCGCGTTTAAGGTGGTAGGTGGGTGACTTAGGCAAATCCGGGTCACTATACACTGAGAGCTGATGACGAGTCCCCAAGGGGATGAAGTAGTTGATGCCATGCTTCCAGGAAAATCTTCTAAGCTTCAGGTTAGCGGGAATCGTACCCCAAACCGACACAGGTGGTCGGGTAGAGAATACCAAGGCGCTTGAGAGAACTCGGCTGAAGGAACTAGGCAAAATGGTACCGTAACTTCGGGAGAAGGTACGCTGCTGTTGGTGATGGGACTTGCTCCCTAAGCTGACGGCAGTCGCAGATACCAGGTGGCTGCAACTGTTTATCAAAAACACAGCACTGTGCAAACTCGCAAGAGGAAGTATACGGTGTGACGCCTGCCCGGTGCCGGAAGGTTAATTGATTGGGTTATCGCAAGAGAAGCTCATGATCGAAGCCCCGGTAAACGGCGGCCGTAACTATAACGGTCCTAAGGTAGCGAAATTCCTTGTCGGGTAAGTTCCGACCTGCACGAATGGCGTAATGATGGCCACGCTGTCTCCAGCCGAGACTCAGTGAAGTTGAAATTGCGGTGAAGATGCCGTATACCCGCGGCTAGACGGAAAGACCCCGTGAACCTTTACTATAGCTTGGCACTGAACATTGACCCTACATGTGTAGGATAGGTGGGAGACTTTGAAGCGGGAACGCTAGTTCTCGTGGAGTCGTCCTTGAAATACCACCCTTGTAGTGTTGATGTTCTAACTTGGGCCCCTAATCGGGGTTAAGGACAGTGCCTGGTGGGTAGTTTGACTGGGGCGGTCTCCTCCCAAAGAGTAACGGAGGAGCACGAAGGTTGGCTAAGTACGGTCGGACATCGTACGGTTAGTGCAATGGCATAAGCCAGCTTAACTGCGAGACAGACACGTCGAGCAGGTACGAAAGTAGGTCATAGTGATCCGGTGGTTCTGAATGGAAGGGCCATCGCTCAACGGATAAAAGGTACTCCGGGGATAACAGGCTGATACCGCCCAAGAGTTCATATCGACGGCGGTGTTTGGCACCTCGATGTCGGCTCATCACATCCTGGGGCTGAAGTCGGTCCCAAGGGTATGGCTGTTCGCCATTTAAAGTGGTACGCGAGCTGGGTTCAGAACGTCGTGAGACAGTTCGGTCCCTATCTGCCGTGGGCGTTGGATGATTGAGGGGAGTTGCTCCTAGTACGAGAGGACCGGAGTGAACGAACCGCTGGTGTTCGGGTTGTCATGCCAATGGCATTGCCCGGTAGCTATGTTCGGAATCGATAACCGCTGAAAGCATCTAAGCGGGAAGCGAGCCCCAAGATGAGTCATCCCTTGGACTTTAAGTCCACTAAAGAGCCGTTCGAGACTAGGACGTTGATAGGTCAGGTGTGTAAGCGTTGTGAGGCGTTGAGCTAACTGATACTAATGACTCGAGAGGCTTAACCATACAACCCAGATGGGTTTTACTGAAAATGTTCCAGACATTTTCCAGTACTTCCTCCTTCCCTGGAGGTCGTACAGTACTTAGCTTGAATACAAACACTTAAGAAGTGTAACTCAAACCAGCTTTCCGAATTTAATTTACTGCCTGCGACAATAAGACGGGTAGTGAATAACAAATTTGCTTGGTGACAATAGCATTGTGGTCCCACCTGATCCCATCCCGAACTCAGAAGTGAAACGCAATCGCGCCGATGGTAGTGTGGGGTCTCCCCATGTGAGAGTAGGTCATCGCCAAGCGCCTAATTAAACAATGAAGCCAGCTGAATAAGCTGGCTTTTTTGCTTTTGGCGTTTGCCGTTTTTCGATTTTGATTTTGAAATCATTTATTCCAGTTTTCAGCCTCTTCAACTCGCACACTCCCAATGTTCGCTAAATCGCGCCTTACTGCCTTATTTTCTTAACACTACTTAACCATACCTCCCCAAGGTCAACTCTTGCTATTACTTCAGAGGTTACTTACCTTATGCAGTAACTTATTGGGGTAGCTAAGGATCTATGATGAAGTTAGAGATGATTTGTACTGGGGAAGAGGTGCTGTCGGGTCAGATTGTTGATACTAACGCGGCCTGGTTTGCCAGCACTATGATGGAGCATGGCATTGAGATCCAACGACGAGTGACTGTGGGAGATCGCCTCGAGGATTTAATTGCGGTTTTCCAAGAGCGTAGCTTGCATGCCGATGTCATCTTAGTAAATGGTGGCTTGGGGCCGACCAGTGATGATATGTCTGCCGAGGCAATGGCTAAGGCGAAGGGAGAATCTTTGGTTGAGAATCGTGAGTGGCGCCAACGTTTAGAAGATTGGTTTACGCGCAATAATCGCGAGATGCCAGTGAGTAATTTGAAGCAAGCAATGCTGCCTGAGTCTGCAGTGATGGTGGATAACCCCGTTGGCACGGCCTGTGGATTTAGAGTGAAGTTGAATCGAGCCTGGTTGTTCTTCACTCCTGGCGTGCCATTTGAACTCAAACATATGGTGAAGGAGCAATTTATTCCTTTTATCCGTGAAGAGTTTGGCCTCAACGCTAAGGTGGCGCTGAAGAAGTTGCTGACCATAGGTCATGGCGAGTCTTCCCTTGCCGACAAAATTGAGCCACTGGAGTTGCCTGAGGGAATTACCATTGGTTATCGCTCCTCCATGCCACATATTGAAATCAAGATCTTTGCCCGCGGAGAGAAGGCGATTGCTTTGCTGCCTCGGGTGACTGGGCACATCAAAATGGTGCTGGGTACTGCGGTTGTCGCCGAAGATAAAGCAACGCTTGCCGAGGAAATCCATGCTAAGTTACTGAATTCGGGTTTGACCTTGAGTGTTGCCGAGTCTTGCACGGGTGGGATGATTACCAGCCAATTAGTGGACTTCCCCGGCAGTTCTTCCTATTTGCAACACGGTCTAGTGACTTACAGTAATGAGTCTAAGGTACGAGTGTTAGGGGTTAATCCGGCGACCTTAGATGATCATGGCGCAGTGTCTATTCCTACGGTTGAAGAAATGGCCAAGGGCGCGCGTGCTATCTTAGACAGTGATTTTGCCCTAGCAACCAGTGGGATAGCTGGACCGGATGGCGGAACCGAAGAAAAGCCCGTCGGTACAGTGGCAATTGCCTTGGCAACCCGCAGTGGCGTTTACAGCCAAATGATTAAACTGCCGCGACGTTCGCGGGATTTAGTGCGTAGCTTAAGTGCGGCGGTTGCCTACGATATGTTAAGACGTGAATTACTCACCGAAGCTGTGATTGTGGATTATCAGTCGATAGGCCGCTTCAGCAAGTAACTTTTGGATACTTAAGAGTTTTAGTCAGTCTAGATGGATTAACAAAAATGCTCCCGAGGGAGCATTTTTTATGGCGAATGGTTTGCAACACAAGCCGTTATTTAGTGAATTTAAGGACTAATTTGCCAGGAACCACTTGAATGCTCTCGGTCATCTTGGCCATCAGCGCCTGATTACTATCTTTCGTATCGAGCACATAAACGGGCTGATTCTCGAGGAAATGCCTTAAGTAGCCCGTAACCTGTGGCGTCGCGCTACTGATGGCTTTCTCGATATCCTTGGGTGTTGACTCGACTTTCACCAATTCAAGCTGGCGTAGGTAGACGCTATGGGTGGCACTGTCATACCAAGGCTTAGCCTCAAAGGTGGTTGAAAGTTGCGCCTTCAACGGATAAATAGGGTTAGTGATGGACACCTGAGTGGTTGCACTTACGCTCATAGTGTCAGGCTTTTCACCGAGTCTGACACTGATGTCGTTAATACGCACTTGCGCGCCCACCAGTTGATTACCTTGTTTCACCTCAAAATGGATCTCTTTGCTGAGATACTGCTCCATTTCATGCTCGCTGATACTGTACTGCGTGACGCAGCCGCCAAGCAGTACAGATAATCCCAAGCAAAGGCTAAGCGTGAGTTTTTTCATTAACCTGTGTTTCTCATGCCCGCTGCAACACCGGCAATCGTCAGCATTAAGGCGAGTTGCACGTGTTCGGAAGCGGGAGCTTCGGTTGTTTCCTTGCGGGTACGAGCCAATAACTCGGTCTGCAGGAAGTTTAATGGATCGATATAGGGATTGCGCAGTTTGACAGATTCGCGATTCCAGGGTGTATGCGCCATTAAGGTATCCGATTTAGTCAGCTCCAGCACCACTTTAATGCCGAGATCTAAACGCTGGCGTAAAGTTTCGCCTAAGTGATGTAGATTGGTCGGTACCAAGCAGCTTTCATAGTAACGCGCCAAATTAGGTTCCGCCTTAGCGTACACCATCTCCAGCATGGAAATCCGCGTGCTAAAGAAGGGCCATTCGCGCTCCATATCCTGTAGTAAGCCCATTTCGCCACGTTGGCAGGCAGCCTGTAATGCTTCACCGGCGCCGAGCCATGCTGGCAACATTAAGCGGTTTTGTGACCAAGCAAAAATCCAAGGAATGGCACGCAAACTCTCGATACCGCCATCAACACGGCGTTTTGCTGGACGACTGCCTAATGGTAGTTTGCCCAGTTCAACCTCTGGTGTGGCTGCACGGAAATAAGGCACAAAATCAGGCTCTTCACGAACAATACCGCGGTAAGCACTCACTGACTCCTCAGCAATTCGTTCCATACAATTGCGCCATTCCTGCTTAGGCTCGGGCGGCGGAAGCAAGGTCGCTTCTAACACCGCTGAGGTGTACAGGGCTAAGCTTTGCACCGCCAATTTAGGCAGGCCGAACTTAAAGCGGATCATCTCACCTTGCTCGGTGACGCGAATACGGCCATCAACTGAGCCGGGCGGTTGTGACAGAATCGCTTTGTGAGCTGGGCCGCCGCCGCGACCAATACTGCCACCACGACCATGGAACAGCGTCAGCTTAACGCCAGCCTGTTTACAGACGGCGACTAACTGTTCCTGTGCACGGTATTGTGCCCAAGCGGCAGCCATTACACCCGCGTCTTTGGCCGAGTCAGAATAGCCGATCATCACCTCTTGCATACCTTTGGTGTAACCACGGTACCAGTCGATATCGAGCAGTGCGGTAATACACTCGGCAGCATTATTTAAGTCGCTTAAGGTTTCAAATAGCGGTACAACGCGCATTGGATGAGTGCAGCCGGTTTCTTTGAGCAGTAATAACACGGTTAATACATCTGAAGGCTTGCTCGCCATCGAGATCACATAGGAGCCCAAGGCCTTAGCAGGATGTTTAGCAATTAAGCGGCAAGTGTTAAGCACTTCGGCCACATCGGCGGAAGGTTGCCAGTTGCTTGGGATCAGCGGACGACGGTTACTGAGTTCACGCAGTAAGAAGGCTTGTTTTTCAGTTTCATCCCAATGGTTAAAGTCACCCATCCCCAAATAGCGGGTTAATTCTGCAAGTACATCGCAGTGACGGCCGGCGTCTTGGCGGATGTCGAGCCTTAACATATGGATGCCAAAACAAGCGAGACGACGCAGGATATCGAGCAGCAAACCGTTAGCGATCAAACGCATGCCGCAGTCACATAAACTCTTATACAGCATCTCTAGCGGCGCTTTCAGATCGCTTTCTTGCCAAATCAGCGTCGATTTATCCACTTCTGGATTATGGCCCTCGATGCGGGCGTTTAAGTAATCTATGGTGTCGCGCAGTTTTTGTCTTAATGAGCGCAGCACAAAACGATAGGGTTCACAGCTATTGTTGGTAAACGCCATCAGCTCGCTGTTGGCTTCTTCCATCGATAACTCGCCAACCAGCAACACTATATCCTTGAGGAATAAACGAGCGGCGGCATGGCGATTACGATCTAACACTTCTTGGGTGACTTTAGCGGTCACAAAAGGGTTGCCGTCGCGATCGCCACCCATCCAGCTTGAGAAACGCACTGGTGCGATATCGATAGGCAATTGCTGGCCAGTCCGATCTTGCACTTGATCGTTGAGTTGCCTTAAAAAGTCGGGGACGGCATGCCAGAGTGATTCTTCAATGGTGGATAATCCCCAGCGTGCTTCATCCACTGGAGTTGGGCGTTCACGACGAATTTCATTGGTGTGCCAAATCTGGGCGATTAACTGGCGCAGACGCAGATTAATTTGGCGGCGCTCTCTGTCGGACAGTTGATTGTTTTCTTGCTCGGCGAGGCAATCCACAATCGCAGCATATTTTTGGATCAGTGTGCGGCGAGAGATTTCCGTTGGATGCGCGGTGAGGACTAAGTCGATATCCAGCGTTTTTAAGCAATCCAACATTTTGGTTTGATCGATACGGCCATTAAGCATGCGGCCAAGCAATTGTTCGACCGGATCCGGCACGCAAACCAGTTCATCGCAGTTACGGCTAATAGTATGAAATTGTTCGGATAAGTTTGCTAAGTTGAGGAATTGGTTGAAGGCTTTGGCAAAGGGCACTAACTCTTCATCGGGGAGTGCGGTGAGCAGTTCTAGCATTTGCTCCCGTGCCGCTTCGTCGCCACGGCGGGAGTCTTTTGCGAGTTTACGAATTTGCTCAACCTTCTCGAGGAAAGAATCGCCGAGGTGGGTGCGCATTGTATCGCCCAGGATCTGCCCTAACATACTCACGTTCGATCTTAACGACGCATACATGTCGGTCACATTGTCTGCCACATTACCTGCCATAGTTACTCCGAATTGAAAAATATAAAAATCCGCAATATACCCAAACAACCTCTAGGTGATGAGAATCCTATCTTCAGGTCGCTTGGGTATATAGCCCGCTAGCACAATACCCACCACTGAGGGCAATGGTCAACAGCAGAACTTATAACTTATACGACTGGCTTATCTTATATGCAACCAATCACGATAATTGTTGAGGAATATTCAATATAAATGCGAGCTAACGCAATATTTTATTATGTTTAGCGGAGGTGAATATGAACTGCATCATTTTAGGTTTTGCAGGGATGTGTATTCGGTGTTAATAAAAAGGACTGATTTTTCAGTCTTTCATCCATAGATAACTGAGTTATTAGGCAGTTAGTGAAGTATGGTGTTATTTGTTAAGCGTGCTTGAATGCAGCTAAAAGATAAAATTTAATAAAAATATATATTCACATATATTGCATAAATAGATCTTTGTGGTAGTCTAGCCAGCAGTTGAGATGAGTCACCCCTTGTGACCTGTAGAGTAAATATCATGATGTATAGCGTTAAGCCGTCAGTGAATAAAATAACGAGCCATTACGATTTTCTACGACGATAGTCTTGTCATCATAGATATACGCTGGTGCGTGTACGCTATTCATCCATTCTTTAAGTCTCTTTGATTCGGTTTATAAAAATACATATGAAAAACATCGCCATTATCGGTGCCAGTGGTTACACAGGCGCACAACTAACAGCTTTAGTCCATGCGGAGTCTGAATTATCGATTCAAGGTCTGTATGTCTCTGAAAATAGTTTAGATAAAGGTAGAGCTTTAGCAGATTTGTACCCTGTCTACAGCCACATTGACTTAGCGCTGTCACCACTGACTGAAGATGCGAAGGCGAAGATCGTCGCCGAGGCGGATGCCGTAGTGTTAGCGACCGAGCATTCGGTGAGTTTGCATTTAGCGGCTTGGTTCTACAACCAAGGTTTAGCCGTATTCGACTTAAGCGGTGCCTATCGTTTCAGCGATGTGGCGCAGTACCCTAAGTGGTACGGTTTTGAGCATGAATATCCCGAAGTGTTGGCCAAGGCAGTCTATGGTCTGGCCGAGTGGAATGCCAAAGAAGTCGCCGCGACTAAGATGATTGCCGTGCCGGGTTGTTACCCAACAGCATCATTAACAGCATTGAAACCATTAAAGAATTTACTCACCTCAGCCTATCCAGTGATCAATGCGGTCAGCGGTGTGACGGGTGCGGGTCGTAAGGCACAGTTGCATACCAGTTTTTGCGAAGTGAGCCTCACACCCTACGGCGTATTAGGCCACAGACATCAACCCGAAATTGCCACTCAACTGGGGCAAGAGGTGATCTTCACGCCGCACCTTGGCAACTTCAAGCGCGGCATTTTAGCAACCATCACTGTTCAGCTAAAACCGGGCACCACCACCGCCGATGTGGCTGCGGCATACAGTGTTTATGACCAAGCTGCGCTGGTGACGGTGAAACAGAACCAGTTCCCGAAAGTGGATGATGTGGTGCTGACTCCGAATTGCCACTTAGGTTGGAAGTTTGATGAGAACAGTGGCTACCTAGTGGTTGCCAGTGCCATCGACAATTTGATGAAAGGCGCGGCGAGCCAAGCCCTGCAATGCATAAAGATTCACTTTAACCTTTAACCGTTCATCCTTATTTAAGAGAGTCGTCAAGATGTCTACCAACAACTCAGTATTAGTTCTTAAAGTCGGCGGCGCCCTGCTGCAGTGTGAAATGGGGATGGCGCGTTTAATGGATACCGCAGCAGCAATGATCGCCAATGGTCAGCAAGTGCTGATGGTGCATGGCGGCGGCTGTTTGGTCGACGAGCAATTAGCCGCAAACGGCATGGAAACCGTCAAGCTAGAAGGCTTGCGGGTCACTCCGCCGGAGCAAATGCCGATTATTGCCGGTGCATTGGCCGGAACATCAAACAAGATCCTCCAAGGCGCAGCGACTAAAGCTGGGATTGTGAGCGTTGGCATGAGCTTAGCCGATGGCAACACAGTATCGGCCAAGATCAAAGATGAGCGTTTAGGGTTAGTGGGCGAGGTTTCTCCTAAAGACGCCACTTACCTCAAGTTTATTCTGTCCCAAGGTTGGATGCCGATTTGTAGCTCGATTGCCATGATGGATGATGGCCAAATGCTGAACGTGAACGCCGACCAAGCGGCGACGGTATTGGCTAAGTTGGTCGGTGGCAAGTTGGTGCTGCTATCGGATGTGTCTGGCGTGCTCGATGGTAAAGGTCAATTAATCCCTTCACTGAATGGTAAGCAGATTGCTGAGCTGGTTAAGCAAGGCGTGATCGAAAAGGGAATGAAGGTAAAAGTAGAAGCTGCGCTCGAAGTGGCGCAGTGGATGGGGCAGGCGGTTCAAGTTGCCTCATGGCGTGATGCAAGCCAATTAGTCGCATTAGCAAAAGGTGAGGCCGTGGGCACACAAATCCAACCATAAGCGGAGTAGGTTATGAAGCATTTACTATCGATAAAAGAGTTAACCCAGCAACAGTTGCTGGATCTGATTACCTTAGCCAAGACGATTAAAGCGAATCCCGCTGAGTATCGTCATGCGCTGGACGGTAAGAGTGTGGTGATGTTATTTGAAAAGCCATCGCTGCGTACTCGTGTTAGCTTCGATATCGGTATTAACAAGCTCGGTGGCCACTGTTTATACCTAGACCAACAAAATGGTGCCTTAGGTAAGCGGGAATCGGTCGCTGATTTTGCTTCTAACCTATCCTGTTGGGCCGATGCTATTGTGGCGAGAACTTTCTCCCACAAGACCATCGAACAATTGGCCGAGTTTGGCACTGTGCCTGTGATAAATGCGCTTTCGGATTTATACCATCCCTGCCAAGCGCTGGCCGATTTCTTAACCTTGGCCGAGCATTTTGAAAATATCAGTGATGTTAAGTTAGCGTACGTAGGTGACGGTAATAACGTGACGAATTCATTGATGTATTGCGCGGCCATTCTCGGTGCCACCATGACAGTGATCTGCCCTGCGGGTCACTTTCCTGATGGCTACGTCGTGGCCGAAGTGCAAGAACTGGCCAGCCGATATGGCGGCAAGGTTGTACTGTCTTCAGATATTGGTGCTATCGAAGGTCACGATGCTATCTATACTGATACCTGGATTTCCATGGGTGATCCAACACCGTTAGCGGAAATTAAGGATAAGTTTGCACCTTATCAGGTCAATAAGGGCTTGATGGCGAAAGCGGGTGCTCACTTCTTTATGCACTGCTTACCCGCTCACCGCGGTGTTGAAGTGACCGATGAGGTGATGGATGGCGAAGGCTCCTTGATCCTGCAACAAGCAGAGAATCGGATGCACGCCCAAAACGCAGTACTGGTAACCCTATTTAGTTAATTTAACCCTGTTTAGCAGCCTACTTTCTCCAAGGTGAGAAACGAGTTATAGGAATTTAAGATGTCTATCGAGAACAAAAACACTGGCGTGAAAAAAGTCGTTTTAGCCTATTCGGGTGGTCTAGATACTTCGGCCATTATTCCTTGGTTAAAAGAAACCTACGACAACTGTGAAATCATCGCCTTTTGCGCTGACGTAGGTCAGGGTGAAGAAGAGTTAGTGGGTCTGACTGAAAAGGCATTAGCTTCTGGCGCATCAGAATGCCATATCGTCGATCTGAAAGAAGAATTTGTTAAAGACTATATCTACCCAACCATGGCAACGGGTGCGATTTACGAAGGGACTTACCTGTTAGGTACTTCAATGGCGCGTCCAATCATCGCTAAGGCGCAGGTTGAAGTGGCACGTAAAGTGGGCGCCGATGCCCTGTGTCACGGTTGTACTGGTAAGGGTAACGACCAAGTGCGTTTCGAAGGTTGCTTTGCGGCATTAGCACCTGATTTAAAAGTGATTGCACCATGGCGTGAATGGACCATGCAGAGCCGTGAAGATCTACTGGCTTACTTAGCCGAGCGTAATATCAAAACGTCGGCTTCTGCCACTAAGATCTACAGCCGTGATGCCAACGCATTTCACATTTCCCACGAAGGTGGTGAGTTGGAAGATCCATGGAACGAGCCAAGTAAAGGTGTGTGGACGCTGACTGCTGATCCGGAAGATGCGCCAAACCAAGCAGAATACGTGTCACTCGAAGTTGAACATGGTCGTGTGACTAAAGTAAATGGCGAAGCATTAACGCCTTACGCTGCACTGATGAAACTGAACGCCATCGCTGCACCACATGGCGTGGGTCGTATCGATATCACCGAAAACCGTTTAGTAGGCATGAAGTCTCGTGGTTGCTACGAAACCCCAGGCGGCACTGTTATGTTTGCTGCGCTGCGCGCGATTGAAGAGTTAGTGCTGGATAAAACCAGCCGTACTTGGCGCGAGCAAGTGGGTGCCCAAATGGCACACTTAGTGTATGACGGTCGTTGGTTTACACCTCTGTGTAAGTCTCTGTTGGCGGCATCTGAGTCATTAGCCGAGTCTGTTAACGGTGAAGTTGTGGTTAAACTCTACAAAGGTCACGCGATTGCCGTTAAGAAGCGTTCGCCAAACAGCTTGTACTCTGAAGCCTTTGCCACCTTTGGTGAAGACCAAGTGTACGACCAAAAACACGCTGAAGGCTTTATCCGTCTGTACTCGTTAGCGAGCCGCATCCGCGCGCTCAACGCTAAGTAATAGGCAGACTCAAAGGGCGCCTAGCGCCCTTTTTTATATCTTAAGTTTTAACGTATTCAAAGCAGTGACCGAGGGGATTGAGCATGGCTTTATGGGGTGGAAGATTTCAGGGCGAAACCAGCGCGCTATTTAAATTATTCAACGATTCACTGCCTGTGGATTACCGTTTGTTTGAGCAGGATGTGGTCGGCTCTATCGCTTGGGCCGATGCGATTGCCAGCGTCGGCATTATCACTGCCACGGAATGCAGCGACTTGAAGAAAGCGCTGAACGAGCTGCTGGTGGAAGTGAAGGGCGATCCTGCGATTATTCTCGCCTCGGGCGTGGAAGATATTCATAGCTTCGTGGAGTCGGCGCTGATCGCTAAAGTCGGCGATCTGGGTAAAAAACTCCATACGGGCCGTAGCCGTAATGACCAAGTCGCGACCGACTTAAAACTCTGGTGCCAATCCGAAGGTGCGGCATTAGTGGCTCGCCTGCAAACCTTACGCAGCGAACTTATTGCGCTTGCTGAGCGTGAGTTCGACGCTGTGATGCCTGGTTATACTCATTTGCAACGTGCTCAGCCTGTGACCTTCGGCCACTGGTGTTTGGCCTATGTGGAGATGATTGAGCGTGATCTTAGCCGCTTAACCGATGCCTTAAAACGCGCCAATACCTGTCCGCTCGGTTCGGGCGCTTTGGCGGGTACAGCCTATCAAATGGATAGACATGCGCTGGCTGCGGCACTGAACTTTGCATCGCCAACCTTAAACAGTTTGGACAGTGTGTCGGATCGCGACCATGTGGTTGAGCTATGTTCTACGGCCTCAATCAGCATGATGCACTTAAGCCGCATGGCTGAAGATTTGATTTTCTTCAACTCGGGTGAAGCGGGCTTTATCTCATTAAGTGATGAAGTGACCTCGGGTTCATCGTTGATGCCACAAAAGAAAAACCCCGATGCGCTGGAACTTATTCGTGGTAAAACGGGCCGTGTGTACGGCAGTTTAGTGGGCATTCTCACCACCATGAAAGCCCTACCTCTGGCCTACAACAAAGATATGCAGGAAGACAAGGAAGGCCTGTTCGATGTGGTCGACAGCTGGGCAATCTGCTTGGATATGGCGGCGTTAGTGTTATCTGGCTTGGTCGTGAATCGCCCGAATGCGCTGTTAGCCGCGCAGCAAGGTTATGCCAACGCGACCGAATTGGCGGATTATCTAGTGTCTAAAGGCATGCCATTCCGCGAAGCGCACCATGTGGTCGGCGTGGCAGTGGTTGCGGCGATTGCCAAGAAGATCCCGTTAGAAGGTTTTACGCTGGCCGAGTTTAAAACCTTTGCCGAGATTATCGAAGATGACGTCTATCCAAACCTCACCATCGAAGCCTGTTTGGCAAAACGTGATGTCCTCGGCGGCACAGCGCTGACTCAGGTGAAGCAAGCCATCGCGGCGAAGAAAGCGGGCTAATGCCTTAATCGGGTAATAAAAAACGCGACTCTAGGGTCGCGTTTTTTGTTTCTGTTACAGAGGCCTATTGGAATAAATCGTCTGTCGGCGCATCAATGAATAGGTTGTTTTCATCTTGGCTTTCACTGATGTATTCCTTAGGTTCAGTGCCCGAGATAAAGTATTCAAATGCGCTGGTATAATCTGTCTTACGAGTTAGCTTGCCGGTCGCCAGATCGATCCGTACCGAGACAATCCCCTCTGGCGGAATCGCTGTGGTTTCAGGTACGCCCTTCAGCACGTTATTCATAAACTCGTTCCAGCCCGGGCCTGCGGTCTTAGCGCCTGCCTCGGTACCCGTGATCTGATCTTTCTCGCCGTTAGAGTTCCATGCGGTTCTGCCTAACTGACGACCATGGTCGTCAAAGCCTACCCAGAAGGTGCTGGTCAGTGTCGGGCCAAAACCACTGAACCAGGTATCGCGCGATTCGTTGGTTGTACCCGTTTTACCAGCGATATCATGACGTTTGATTAACTGCGCCGCACGCCACGCTGTACCTTGCCAGCCAGTGCCTTTACTCCAATCGCCGCCACCCCAGATCACGCTCTTGAGCGCTTCGGTGATCAGGAATGCCGTTTGTTCAGAGATAATTTGTGGAGCATAACGGCCCGTTTGCTCAAAGCAATGAGCGACAGGCTCATCAGTTGGAGTTGTTGGCTCACCAAAGTTCATTGGAACGCTGCTAGGCTGCATTGAGCTGTTGCTAGGCTTACAGGCTAAGGTTGGATTGGCTTTTTCAATCACGTTACCGAAGGAGTCTTCTACCCGCTCGATATAGAAAGGCTCGACTAAGAAGCCTCCATTGGCAAAGACGTTAAAAGCCGTTACCACTTGAAGCGGTGTTACCGAAGGAGAACCTAAGGCTAATGACTCGTTACGAGGTAGGTCGTTAGGGTCAAAGCCAAACTTAGTCAATTCGGCGATAGCCGCATCTAAACCAATATGGCGCATGGCGCGAACCGACATTACGTTGATCGATTGTGCTAAGCCCACACGCAGGCGGGTCGGACCGCCATAGATATCGGGCGAGTTTTTAGGACGCCACGCAGTACCTTGGCTAATATCGGGTTTGTTAATTGGCGCATTGTTAATTAGGGTCGCGAGCGTAAAGCCTTTTTCTAATGCAGCAGCGTAGATGAAAGGTTTAATATTCGAACCTAATTGACGTTTCGCTTGGGTCACGCGGTTGTACTGGCTTTGGCTGAAGCTGTAGCCACCTACTAAGGTACGGATTGCACCATTTGTAGGATCGAGTGCCACAGTGGCACTTGCCACTTCAGGCACTTGCGATAATTGTAAGTACTGACCATTGTCACGGATCCAAATACGTTCACCAACGGTCAGCATATCTGAAGCAGATTTAGGTACAGCACCTTGGCGTTTATCGGTAATAAATTTGCGTGCCCATTTTAGGCCATCCCATTTAATGACTTTAGTTTCGCCCTTGGCAGTTAACACGCTGGCTTGCTGACCATCGATGCTTAATACCGCCGCGGGTTGCAATTCTTGTACAGGCGTAATTTTTGCGAGCTCAGCCTTAATTTGCGCGTTATCCGGCTTAGTGTCGGTCCAGAGAACGGCCGCAGGACCACGGTAACCATGGCGCTCATCGTAGGCGTAGACGTTATTGCGTAATGCTTGCTGGGCTAGCAGTTGTTGTTCCGATGAAATCGTAGTGTAGACGTTATAGCCATTGGTATAGGCTTCCTCTTCGCCGTATTTTTGCACCATATAATCTCGAGCCATTTCAGAGATATAAGGAGCGTACAGATCGATTTCAGCGCCATGATATTTGGCGACGAGAGGCTCTTGCACAGCAGCTTGGTATTCAGCCTTGCTGATGTAACCTACTTCGTTCATCCGCATCAATACCACGTTGCGGCGAGCCAGTGCGCGTGAGGGCGAGGTAATAGGGTTAAGAGTTGACGGCGCCTTAGGCAAACCAGCGATCATGCTCATTTCGGAAAGCGTCAGATCTTGGACGTTTTTACCAAAATACACTTGAGCGGCAGCGCCAACACCATAGGCTCTCTGACCCAAATAAATACGGTTAACGTAGAGCTCTAAAATCTCATCTTTAGTTAACAACTGCTCTATGTGGTAGGAAATAAAAATTTCCTTCACTTTACGAATAATGGTTTTGTCGCGGGTTAGGAAGAAGTTGCGCGCCACCTGCATGGTGATAGTACTTGCACCTTGCTTTTTTTCACCCGTGGTCAGCATGACAATCGCCGCACGGATCACCCCAACAGGATCGATACCGCCATGCTCATAAAAACGCGCATCTTCGGTGGCGAGGAAGGCTTGCAGCAGCGGTTTGGGGACTTCTTCTAACTTGAGCGGAATGCGACGCTTCTCACCAAACTGAGAGATGAGTTTGCCATCGCTACTGTAAATGCGCAAAGGTGTCTGTAATTGCACATTTTTTAGTGTCGAAACATCCGGCAGATCCGGCAAAACATAAAAGTATGCTGCAACAATGGCGCCCACGCCCAAAAGGGCTAGACTGAATAGAGCTATAACAATACGTTTTAACCACTTCACCTAAATTGATCCTAATGTTCAGTTAAGTGCGACAGTATATAAGGCGCGCACGTTTGGGTGAAGCAAAAACGTGATGTCCCTAAAATAGCGTTTGTAAAATCTTGAAACATTCTATACAAATACGTATAACGGGTTGATTTTGTGCTAATCTCTCTTACTGCAATATAAATAATAAAGTGACAACGGATTATGCTTTCAAATTTATGGAAGCGTCAGGCTCCGCAGATGGTTGGAATTGATATAGGTTCCCATGAAGTTAAGGCCATTTTGCTGAGTAAGACTGCTGATGGATACAAAATATTAAGTCACGCAGCGGTTCCCGTAAAAAAGGGGGCTATTAACGATCATGATATTCGTGATGCCGATGCCGTTGTTGAATGTTTAAGACAAATTAAACGATCTTTGCCTAAGTCGGTTAAATATGCAGCAGTTGCTGTTTCTGGCTCAGCGGTGATGACAAAAGTTATCTACATGGATGCTTCGCTGAGCGAAGAGGAAATGGAAGCGCAGATTGAGATTGAAGCCGATAACCTAATCCCTTATTCCCTTGATGAAGTCAGCATTGATTTCGAAACTTTAAATGTCAACAGTACTGACCCATCTAAAGTGGATGTGCTCCTTAGTGCTTGCCGTACCGATAATATTGATACACGAGTCGATGCCCTTGATGAAGTTGAGTTAGAGACCAAAGTGGTTGATGTCGAAGGTTACGCTTTAGGTCGATCTGTGGAATTAGTTCTCGGTCAGTTACCCGAAGGCGCTCGGCAGAAAGTCGTCGCTATGGTTGATATTGGTGCCAATATGACAACGTTCTGTGTTGTCGAGTCTGGAGAAACGACTTTTATCCGCGAACAGGCTTTCGGTGGCGAGCTATTCACTCAGTCAATTCTCTCTTTTTATGGAATGTCATATGAGCAAGCCGAAAAGGCCAAAATAGAGGGTGATTTACCGCGTAATTATATGTTTGAAGTGTTATCTCCCTTCCAAACCCAGTTATTGCAGCAGATTAAGCGGACATTACAAATTTACTGCACTTCGAGTGGTAAGGATAAAGTGGATTATCTCATTTTATGTGGTGGGACATCTAAGCTTGAAGGGATGGCAAATTTACTCACGAATGAATTAGGTGTTCACACTATCATTGCCGATCCTTTTCAGGGATGTTTACACGCGGAAGAGTCGGTTAAAAATATACTGCAACCTAGCATTAGTAAATATATGGTTGCGTGTGGCTTAGCGCTGAGGAGCTACGGTCAATGGCGAACATAAACCTGCTTCCTTGGCGTGAAGAAGCAAGAGAAAAACAAAAGCGTGATTACATTGGCATACTCGCTCTTGTATTTTTAGGCTCTGCGATTTTAGTTTATGTCGCTCTTTCTCTACTGGAAATAATGACAGATGAGCAAAGAGACAGAAATGCCTATTTGCAAT
Organism: Shewanella decolorationis; assembly: GCF_004354305.1. NCBI lineage: Bacteria > Pseudomonadati > Pseudomonadota > Gammaproteobacteria > Alteromonadales > Shewanellaceae > Shewanella > Shewanella decolorationis. The sequence continues at coordinate 2,573,760 of NZ_CP037898.1, forward strand.
CTGAGATCCAACAACTCGAAACCCAAATCGCAGAGATTAAAAAAATCACTGAGCGCAAAAAGGACATTGAACGACGAACTGAGATTATTTTAAATCTTCAGCAATCGCGTAATTTGCCGACACATGTATTAGATGAGTTGGTTCGTGTTGTGCCTCCCGGCATCTATCTATCTAGCCTAGAGAAGAAGGGTAGTTTATTACTGATCGAAGGCCGCAGTGAATCGAATAATAACGTTGCGAATATGATGCGTAAGGTTAAAGCATCCGAGTGGCTAACAGATCCCAACATGCAATCGATCGTAACTCAAGATGACGAATTAAGGCAGCTGCAGCGCTTTAGCTTAAGAGTGAGTATAAAAGGCGCTATCGCTGAAGAGCCTGCGAAACAGGCAAAAGGAGCTAGTAAATGAAGCTCGATCTCAGTCAATTCAATGATATCGATTTCGAGAATATCGGTAGCTGGCCCAATCAGGTAAAAGTTTTTTTTGCTGTTTTGCTTGCGTTGTGCGTATTTGCCGCAGGTTATTTTGTTGTATTGTCGGATGCGATTGATGTTTTCAACAACGAACAAAACAAAGAGTTACAGCTAAGGGATGATTTTAAGAACAAGTATCAGTTAGCAGCAAACCTAAAACTGTATCGTGAGCAATTAGCGATAATGGAAGGGCAATTTGCTGAATTGCTTAAGATGCTGCCCTCTGAGAATGAGATGCCCGGACTGCTTGATGACCTAACCTTCGTTGCCACTGATGCTGGTTTGCGAATTAAAAGTCTAAATTGGGAGCCAGAGATTCAGCGGGATTTCTATATTGAGTTCCCTATTAAGATGTCAGTGACAGGTGATTATCATCAGCTCGGCAATATGGTTAGCGGTGTTGCTAAGTTACCCCGTATTGTCAGCTTGCATGATTTCACTATTAAGCGGGATGAGGCTGGTAATTTGGCTATGGACATTCTGGCTAAAACATACCGCTTTAAAGAAGGTGCTGAATTACCGCCTGAAAACCCAAATAAAAAGAAAGGAGGTAAATAATGAAAGCATTACCTCTATTGTTTATGAGCCTTTTTTTATGGGGTTGCGTTGGCGATCGAAGTGATTTGGAGCTATTTGTTACTACAACGAAAGCACAGCACGTGGCTCATATTCCACCTTTGAAAGAGCCTCCAAAATTTGAGCATTTTGCTTATCAAGCAGAATTGATGCGTAGCCCCTTTGTTCCTCCGTCACGGGAGTTAACGGAGGAGGTGGTTGATACCAGTAAAAACTGCTTACAACCTGATTTAAAACGTCGTAAAGGGCGCCTAGAAACCTATGCTTTAGATAACCTAAAAATGCGCGGTACCCTAAGTGAAGCCAATTCAACTTGGGCCCTTATTGAAACGAACGATGGCAGTGTATATCGGATGGGGGTTGGTGAGTATTTAGGGCTGTTTAATGGACGCATTGCGAAAGTGACTCCACAAAACGTGGAAGTTGTAGAATTAATTCCTGATGGTTCGGGTTGTTGGTCAGAGCGAACAAACAACATCGAACTTTCTGGAAAATAACAAGCGAAGGATGAGGGAATAATGAAATCTTCTGCCGCGATAAAAATCCCAAGAGCATTTTTATCTTCAGGCTTAGCTAAGTCTGTTATTGGGATCGCATTAATATTTGGATTTTTGCCATCAAGCTTTGCGGCAAACAGATTAATCGATGTTAAGTACCATGCCTTGGTCGATCACCAATTGGAAGTAGAGTTAGTGTTTGAGGATGCCATTTCTGCACCCAAAATCGACTCTAATGCTGCTCCTGCTGAATTGGTATTAACTTTTGATGATAGTATTTCTGGTTTATCAAAAGACAAATTACCGATTAACCAAGTCGGTGTTAATGAGATTACTACTACGCAGCAAGACTCTCATCTGATGGTGACTTTGGGTTTATCCAAAGTGAAACCTTATCAAGGTAGCGTGACTGGTAACTCTTATCGTTTAACCATTAATGATGATGTGGTGAGTTCTCAAGCGAGTAATAATCCTTTTGTTAATAGTGTAAAGAATATTGATTTTCGCCGTAATGCAAACGGCGGTGGCGATTTACTTGTCTATCTCAATAACCGTTCTGTTGCAGCAAACGTTGAACAAGTTGGCGCTAAGCTTGAGGTTCAGTTGTACAACACTGATATCAATAACGACTTGCTATATGTGATGGATGTACAGGATTTTTCAACACCCGTTAAAAACTTTGAAACCTTTAAAGATGATTTGACCACTCGAATTTTAGTGGATGTATCGGGTAATTATGAATTTAACTATAAGCAGGAAGATAATCTGTTTAGGTTATCTATTAATAAAGCTGAACGTGCTGTTGCGACGAAGGAAGTCAAAAAATATAACGGTAAAACCCTTTCATTAAACTTCCAAAATATTTCAGTGCGAACAGTGCTGCAAATTATTGCTGATTATAACAATTTCAACTTAGTTACCAGTGATACGGTTGAAGGCGATATCACCTTAAGACTGGATGATGTGCCTTGGGATCAAGCTTTGGATTTGATTTTGCAAACCAAAGGACTGGATAAGCGCATTGAAGGTAATATTTTGATGGTGGCGCCAAGTGAAGAATTGGCGATTCGTGAAAGTCAAAACCTTAAGAATAAACAAGAGGTTAAAGAGCTTGCGCCTCTGTATTCTGAGTATCTACAGATTAACTATGCTAAAGCAACTGACATTGCAGAGTTATTGAAAGGTGCCGATTCCAGTTTATTGTCTCCTCGTGGTTCAGTCGCCGTTGATGAACGTACCAACACTGTACTCGTAAAAGATACTGCTGAAATCATCGAGAATATCCATCGTTTGGTTGAGGTGCTCGATATTCCTATCCGCCAAGTGCTGATTGAATCTCGTATGGTCACAGTAAAAGACGATGTGTCTGAAGATTTAGGTATCCGTTGGGGCGTGACTGATCAACAGGGGAGTAAAGGGACGTCTGGCTCACTTGAGGGGGCTGGAAGCATTGCCAATGGTGTGGTTCCATCACTAGATAACCGTTTGAACGTGAATTTGCCTGCGGCGGTCACTAACCCAACCAGTATTGCCTTCCATGTGGCAAAGCTTGCCGATGGCACTATCTTAGATTTAGAGTTGAGTGCGCTTGAGCAAGAAAATAAAGGTGAGATTATCGCTAGCCCTCGCATTACTACCTCTAACCAAAAAGCTGCGTATATTGAGCAGGGTGTGGAAATCCCTTATGTTCAGTCCACTTCCAGCGGGGCGACGTCGGTGACCTTTAAGAAGGCGGTATTGTCATTAAGAGTGACACCACAAATTACGCCTGATAACCGCGTGATTCTGGATCTTGAAATCACTCAAGACTCTCAGGGTAAAACGGTGGACACCCCCACAGGTCCGGCAGTGGCTATCGATACTCAACGTATTGGTACGCAAGTGTTAGTGGATAATGGGGAAACCATTGTGCTTGGTGGTATCTATCAACAGAACTTGATAAGCCGCGTAAGCAAGGTGCCTATCCTTGGCGACATTCCTTTAGTTGGCTTCTTATTCCGCAATACTACCGATAAGAATGAACGCCAAGAGCTGTTGATTTTCGTGACACCTAAAATAGTGAACGAAAAACTCTAACCATTTGTTATGGGTCGAATAAAGCCAGCACACCTTGCTGGCTTTGTTGTATCTGCAATACAATTCTTATCATAAATAGCGTGCATCACTTGCCAGACTAGACATGAAACTGAGATAATCCTCGGTCAAGTCTCATAAGAGCAAGGTAACATACAGTAGGTCGGCTTGATCGTGAGTCGATATAGGCATACTTTTCATTAAGATTCAGACGTACAAGAAATGGCTGAAAAACGTAATATTTTTCTGGTAGGCCCAATGGGCGCAGGTAAAAGCACAATTGGTCGCCATCTGGCGCAAATGCTGCATTTAGAATTCCACGATTCAGATCAAGAGATTGAGCAACGCACAGGCGCCGATATTGCTTGGGTGTTTGACGTCGAAGGCGAAGAAGGTTTCCGTCGTCGTGAGGCTCAGGTTATTGCTGATCTGTCTGAAAAACAGGGTATTGTCCTTGCCACTGGTGGTGGTTCAGTTCAGAGCAAAGATATCCGTAATCATTTATCTGCTCGCGGTATTGTGGTGTACCTTGAAACCACAATCGATAAACAGGTTGCGCGTACTCAAAGAGATAAGCGTCGCCCGTTATTGCAAGTAGATGATCCGCGAGAAGTGTTAGAAAACCTCGCAGAAATCCGTAACCCTCTGTACGAAGAAATTGCTGATGTGATCGTTAAGACCGACGATCAAAGTGCAAAGGTTGTTGCGAATCAAATCATTGAGAAATTAGGTTTCTAGGCAGAATGGCAAAACAAATTCAGGTTAATTTAGGTGAACGTAGTTACCCCATTTATATTGGCCAGAGTTTGATGAGTAATGGCGAGACCTTGTCTCGCTATCTGCTGAAAAAACGTATCCTTATCGTCACCAATGAAACCGTCGCGCCCTTGTATCTTAAGCAGGTACAAGACACGATGGCTTCGTTTGGTGAAGTCTCTAACGTCATCCTTCCCGATGGCGAACAGTTCAAAGACTTAACGCATTTAGATTTAATTTATACAGCGTTATTACAACAAAATTATGGTCGTGATTCGGTGCTGGTGGCCCTCGGTGGCGGGGTAATTGGTGATATGACGGGCTTCGCTGCTGCCTGTTACCAACGTGGTGTCGATTTTATTCAAGTTCCTACAACGCTTTTATCTCAAGTGGATTCTTCTGTCGGAGGCAAAACCGCTGTTAATCATCCGCTTGGAAAAAATATGATTGGGGCTTTTTACCAGCCACAGATCGTTATTATCGATACCGAGTGTTTACAGACGCTGCCCGCGCGTGAATTTGCGGCGGGAATGGCGGAAGTAATCAAGTATGGCATTATGTGGGATGCTGAATTTTTTCAATGGCTTGAGAACAATGTCGAAGCGTTGAAAAGTTTAGATACCCAAGCTTTGGTCTATGCGATCTCTCGCTGCTGTGAGATTAAAGCCGATGTCGTGAGCCAGGATGAGACCGAGCAAGGCGTGCGCGCGTTATTAAACCTTGGGCACACCTTTGGCCATGCGATCGAAGCAGAGATGGGATATGGCAATTGGCTACATGGTGAAGCGGTTGCGGCTGGCACAGTCCTTGCTGCACAAACAGCTAAGTCTATGGGATTGATTGATGAGTCAATTGTTCGACGTATTGTGCAATTGCTGCGTGCTTTCGATCTGCCTGTAACAGCGCCGGAATCAATGGATTTCGACAGTTTTATTCAACATATGCGTCGCGATAAGAAAGTGTTAGGTGGTCAGATCCGGCTGGTGCTCCCGACGGCCATTGGTCGAGCTGATGTCTTTAGCCAAGTTCCGGAATCTACCCTAGAACAGGTTATCTGCTGCGCATAAACCTTGTGTGGTGGATAAGTGACGTTTCAGGGCCAAGTCTTGCTTCCCTCACAGGAAGCCCTCGTAGAAAGATTGCATCATGTAGCCAGCTATAGCGACCAGCTACTGGTGCTTGTGGGTGCGCACGGCTCGGGAAAGACAACACTGCTGACCGCGTTAGCCACAGATTTTGATGAGTCGAATGCTGCGTTAGTCATCTGTCCTATGCACGCCGACAATGCTGAAATTCGTCGCAAGATCCTAGTACAGTTGGTCTCATCCCCAATTTTTGATGACGAAATCTCCCTCGCTGAAACCATACTCCGTGTCGCGCCAAAACAAAGTAAGCCGCTGCACATCATTATCGATGATGCGCATTTACTCTCTAAAGAATTGTGGGCCGAGTGCATCATACTCAATCAAGTGCAATGTGCAGGCCATCGTATTGCAGTGACCTTAGCGGTTCCTCCAGAGTTTTTAGCCGACTTATTACCACAATTACCAGAATCCTCAAGACGGCAGATTTTGCCTGTCAGTGTGGAACCCTTAAGTCTGCCAGAACGTGAAGCGCTCTATCAGACCTTGCTGCGATATAGTGACCAAAATCCATTTACGCCAAGAGATATAGTGCGAGCTCAGCTTGAGAAGCAGATGGGGACTCCTAAAGAGGTTGTCACTTTATTGGAGCTCGCTTTGCACGGCAAAAACGAGCAAAAGTCACTCTGGATTCAATATAAAGTCGCATTGATTGGGCTAGCCAGTGTATTGATCACACTTGTTATTTGGCTCGGTCTTGCGAAACCTTTTTCCAATGAGCCAATAGCTGAAGTCGTTATTTATCCCGCTATAGACTCCGCAGAGTTTCTTGCTCGTGGTCAACAGATATTGGCACCCTATTTTCAGCAACGTGATGCGTCCTTAGCACAGGCTCTATTAGATGAAGTCGCTAATCAAGCCGATCCATTGGCTCGGTTTCACGGTGAAGAGCCTACAAACGAAGGGATAAATGAAACATCGTTTGTAAACGAAACGACGTTAAAATCCGCAGCGGAGCAGGAGCCTTCATCCAAGGTTATCCCTGAAGACTCACCTGCAGTTCTTCCGCAAAAGCCCGTCGATTCAAAGGCTGAATTAGCTCCGAAACCCAAAGATGAAGTGAAATCGGTTAAGCCAACGCAAGGCTATACCATACAGATTGCGAGTGTGGAGCGACTCGATTCATTGCGTGCTGCCCTCGCTCAAGTTGAAGGAGCGCAAGATATCTCGGTTGCTAAACACAAGCGGCGTTGGGTTGTGTTAGTGGGGCATTTTGATAGTAGTAAGCTGGCCCATGAGACGGCGGCCATGTTAGTTAAACAATATCGGATTGATTCACCTTGGGTGAGAAAGTGGCGAGAATTGAAGGACTATCAGTTACAAGATAAGTTACCAAGCGATGAAATTTCAGAATAAACAGAGTACAATCATGGCCTTTATTTTTGTCGGCATTCATCAAGTTAAATGATCAAAAAACATAGAGCCTTCCTGAAATGGGCCGGCGGAAAATTTAAATTGGTGGATGAGCTCGCGAACTACTTACCAACTGGTGAGCGTTTAGTTGAGCCCTTTGTCGGCGCAGGTTCAGTCTTTTTAAATACTGACTATCCCAGCTATTTACTCTGCGACATCAATCAAGATCTGATCAACCTCTACAACATAGTGAAAGAAAGGCCTGCCGAATACATTGCGGCGGCCAAGAAGCTATTCGTCGATGAGATGAATCAAAAGGATGCCTACTACCGCGTGCGTACAGACTTTAATAAATCCCGCGATCCTTTTTTGCGCTCGGTTTATTTTTTGTACTTGAATCGCCATGGTTTTAATGGCTTGTGCCGTTATAACCGCAAAGGTGGCTTTAATGTGCCCTTTGGCTCCTACAAAAAGCCGTATTTCCCTGAGAAGGAAATCCTCGCCTTTTCAAAGAAAGCGCAGCGCGCCGAGTTTAAGTGCATCGGCTATGAACAAGCCTTCGAGCAAATCCGTACTGGCGATGTGATCTATTGCGATCCGCCCTATGCGCCGCTATCGACCACCGCGAGTTTCACCACTTATGTTGGTGCGGGTTTCAGCTTGGATGATCAGGCGCTGCTGGCGCGTTATTCACGGCATATGGCCTTAGAGCAGCGCATTCCTGTTGTGATCAGTAACCATGATATTCCGCTGACACGTGAGTTGTATCGCGGTGCCCACCTTGCCAAGATCCAAGTGCAGCGCAACATTAGCCAAAATGGCAGTGGTCGCAATAAAGTCGACGAGCTGATTGCGTTGTACGACGAGAATTATGACCCACAGGATGATTGATACTAGGTTGTAGTATCGAGTGACTTAACCAACGACTTGGCTAACAAGCAGAATCAGGCTGGCGACTAAGGCTATCGCTAGCACTATCCCCATCAAGATGTACGGTAATGGCGAGTTGGTCTGGAAGTCTTTTTGACGATTTCTATCTGACTGCACCCCAAAGAAGGCGGCTATCGTACTGTGAAAGACTTGCCAGATCCGGCTTAGCATCAATAGGACTGTTGTGAATTAGCAGGCTTCAAGTCATCGATAGGTTTATCTTGATGACCATGAAGTAATTCAAGCAAGTCAACAAAATGGAACTGGCTAGAGCGATTTTTGCCAGTGAGCCAAGTCTTCCAGCTTAAGGTTTGTGCCTGTTCGGCACAGCGGTTATTTGGATGGCTGCTAGGTAAACTGTTGTTGTAGCGAGTATCGCTGCTGCAAGCGCAGGCTGACGTATCGTTACTTGCGGTGAGTTTTTCCACGCCAAAGGCTAAGGAGGCGACTACCACTGCGGTAAATGCCAACATCATCGATGACTTAAATGTCACCGAGCCTAAAATGTGTGAAAACTGTGTTAACCGCCCCTTCATGATACTTCCTTTGAAACCACTAAATGATCCACGTTAGCGACCCGAGTATAACAAACTCGCTTAGTTTATGAACAATAATTTATCAATCTTCACTAAAAACTTTCTAACGCTTCAGCATCTCCTTGCGTTTACCGTACGTTATGAGTACTCCAATTGTGTTTCTATTGGGTTTCAATCGCGATAAATGTGGCATTTGCTATAGAGGCATGGCCTAGCTAAGGGTAAAATAAGGCACTTTTTGTTCAATTGCAGCGAGTGTCCTATGCGCCCATTTTTAATTGCTCCATCGATTTTATCCGCCGATTTCGCCCGTTTAGGGGATGACGTTAAAGCCGTGTTAGATGCAGGGGCTGACGTAGTACATTTTGATGTGATGGATAACCACTATGTGCCCAACTTAACCATTGGCCCTATGGTGTGCAAAGCGTTACGCGACTATGGCATCACGGCCGATATCGATGTGCATTTAATGGTTAAGCCTGTTGACCGCATCGTGCCTGATTTTGCCAAGGCGGGTGCGTCTATTATTACTTTCCATCCCGAAGCATCTGAGCATATCGACCGCACTCTGCAGTTGATTAAAGAATCGGGTTGTAAAGCGGGTTTAGTGTTTAACCCAGCAACACCGCTGCACTATCTTGACCATGTGATGGATAAGTTAGATGTGATTCTGCTGATGTCGGTCAACCCAGGTTTTGGCGGCCAATCCTTTATTCCTTCGACGTTAGATAAATTACGCCAAGTGCGTGAGCGTATCGATGCTAGCGGTTTCGATATTCGTTTAGAAGTCGATGGTGGCGTTAAAGTGGATAATATTGCCGAAATCGCCGCCGCAGGCGCCGATATGTTTGTCGCCGGCTCTGCCATTTTCGGTAAGCCAGACTATAAAGCCGTCGTCGACGAGATGCGCGCTGAGTTAGCGAAAGTAGAGGCCAAATAATGCGGGAACAGATTAAAGCGATTGCCTTTGATCTCGACGGCACACTGATTGACAGTGTGCCCGATCTTGCGGTCGCGACCCAGGCGGCACTCGCCGAATTAGGTTTAGCAAGGTGTACCGAGGCGCAGGTGAGAACTTGGGTGGGTAATGGCGCTGAAATGCTGATGCGACGCGCCATGAGCCACGCTTTAGGCACAGATGTTGAGCAAACGGCATTGGATGCGGCTATGCCCATCTTTATGCATCACTATCAAGAAAACCTTGAGAAGCACAGTGCACTCTATGCCGATGTGCACCTAGTGCTGCAAATCCTGTTTGATGCAGGATTTAAGCTGGCGGTGGTGACCAATAAGCCTTATCGCTTTACCTTGCCTTTGCTTGAAGCCTTTAAGATTAATGACTTCTTTAGCCTAGTGCTTGGTGGCGATTCGCTGGCGAAGATGAAACCCGATCCATTACCGCTCGAGCATCTATTAGCCGAATGGCAACTCGATAAAAGTGAGTTGTTGATGGTGGGCGATTCTAAAAATGACATTTTAGCGGCGAAAGCGGCGGGTGTAGCATCAATCGGCTTGACCTATGGCTACAACTACGGTGAAGATATTGGGCTCACTGGCCCTGACGCTGTATGCGAGCAGTTTGTCGAGATCCTGCGCTGGCTAAATCTCGCTCAGCCAGTTTAATCGAATCTTTTTATCTTTTTTTGGAGCAATGACGTAATGACCAAACCCATAGTACTCAGCGGTGCACAGCCGTCCGGCGAATTAACCATAGGTAACTACATGGGTGCATTGCGTCAGTGGGTTGCCATGCAAGATAGCCACGACTGCCTATATTGCGTGGTGGACTTGCATGCCATTACTGTGCGCCAAGACCCTCAAGCATTGCGTGAAGCCTGTTTAGATACGCTTGCACTGTATTTAGCCTGCGGTGTCGATCCAAAGAAGAGCACAGTGTTTATCCAATCTCAAGTGCCACAGCACACCCAGTTGGGTTGGGCGTTAAATTGCTACACCCAAATGGGTGAATTGAGCCGTATGACGCAGTTTAAGGATAAGTCACAAAAGCATGCCAACAATATTAACGTCGGTTTGTTTGGTTATCCGGTGTTGATGGCGGCGGATATTCTGCTGTATCAAGCGAATGAAATCCCAGTCGGTCAAGACCAGAAGCAACATCTTGAATTAACACGTGATATCGCGACTCGCTTTAACAACGCTTACGGCGAGACGTTTACCATTCCTGAGCCTTTTATCCCTGAGCATGGCGCTAAGGTGATGTCGCTACAGGATCCGCTGAAGAAGATGTCTAAGTCGGACGATAACCGTAACAACGTAATTGGCCTGCTTGAAGATCCAAAAGCGGTTATGAAAAAGCTGAAAAAAGCCATGACCGACAGTGACGAGCCGCCAGTCGTGCGTTTCGATATGGAAAACAAGCCTGGCGTGTCTAACCTGCTGAGCTTAATGTCGGGTATCACAGGTCAAAGCATTGCCAGCCTCGAAGTCGAGTTTGAAGGCAAGATGTATGGTCACTTAAAAGGTGCCGCGGGTGAAGCGGTCGTGGGCATGTTAGAGCCGCTGCAAGAGCGTTACCGTGCCCTGCGTGCCGACCGTGCTTACCTCGACCAAGTGATGAGAGCGGGCGCCGAAAATGCCCAGGCTCGCGCCGAAGTGACGCTGAAAAAGGTGTACGAGAAGATTGGTTTGTTAGTGTAATTTGACCTAAAAAGCGCATTACATAACTCTCGATTAAGCCGACCCATTCTTAGGTCGGCTTTTTTATGTCTGTTATTCATTGGGCTGTTTAAGCGTTTAGGCCTGTGATTTTAGCCAGGAGGAAAAGGCGGCAATCGCGGGTTCAGCTAGACGGCGCTGCTTACAGATAAAACTAAACTCAAAGCCTGTATGGACATCGGGCAGGTTAACCGCAACCAGTCTGCCGGTGCTGATATCACCCGCCACCATAAAATCCGGGGCGAGGGCAAGGCCTTGGCCCGCAATTGCTGCCTCAATCGCCATTACGATATGGCTAAAAATATGTTGCTGCTCGTTATTCAGCGGGATCTGATGGGCCGATGACCATTTATGCCAATCGAGTCCTAGCGGACCCTCGTCCACAATCAGTAGTGCCTGTTGCTGGAAATTGCTTAAGTTAATATCACGCCACTTGGGGTAAAAACTCGGGCTACATACTGGGATGAGCCGCTCCTTATGCAGTAGCTGCTGCCAATAGCCCCGTTGATTGAGTTTGCCTGCGATAAAGATATCGGCCGTGCTGGTGCTGAGATCGGGGTCTTGAGTGATCATCTCGAGGCGAATTTTAACGCTGGGATACTGGCGCCTAAAATCCGCTAATCTCGGGATCAACCATTTCACCGCAAAAGAGCTGTACACCGCCAAACAGAGTTGTTGGTTCGGGGTGTCGCGGATCTTGAGATTAAGATCGCTTAACTCATTAAAAATCCTTTCTAACTCAATAAATAAGCTTTGGCCTTTAGGTGTGAGTTGCAATTTTCGTCCCTGACGGTCGAAAAGCTGCTCGCCAAAATATTCCTCTAATACACGCACTTGGTGTGAAACCGCGCTTTGGGTAATGCAAAGTTCGGCGGCAGCCTTGGAAAAATGCTGTTGTCTAGCGGCGGTCTCAAAGACTTGTAGTGCGCGTAATGGAGGAAGCTTTCTCATGATTTTCAATGCCTAAAAGATTTAGTATGAATTTAATTCATCTAGTATGAGAAAGCATCATTTCAGCTTAAGTTTTGTGGGGATTATCATGCCTGCATTGAGATTTGTGGATGGTAAAAAATGCAGCGCCCTGTAGTTATCGGTCTGATTTTATTGATAGTGGGTAATCTATTTAGTGCTTTTTACGATGTATCGATCAAATGGTTGCCAGAAGATGCAAATGCGGCCACTTTTCTACTCGTGAGACAAATCACCTCAGTATTGATGTTACTCCCCATTTGGTTGTACTCGCAGCGACCTAAGACGGAACATATTCCGGTCCACCTTTGGCGTGCCAACATAGGCTCGGTTGGCGCGCTTTTTTTAATTATTGGCCTAATGGCTTTGCCTTTAGCGACGGTTAGCTCCCTATTTTACTCGGCGCCGTTGATGATTATTTTGATGGGCTATTGGTTTTTAAAGGAGCGGATCACCACAGGGCAAGTGGTATGCACATTGCTTGGGTTTGTCGGGATCTTAATTATCCTCAGACCGAGTGAAATGAACTGGTTTGGATTGGCAGTGCTATTTTCGGCATTTACCTTTGCGGTCAATCAGTTGACCCTGAAAAAAGTCCCTAACACTGAGCATCCAGTATTAACCTTGATGCTGTATAACCTGCTGGGTATTCCTGCGACCTTAATCATCGCGGCCTTTCAAGGACTTGAGGGGCTGAGCTGGGGATTGCTAGCCGTAGCGCTACTCAGTAATGCCTTCTTACTGATTTATCACTGGTTCTGCGTGCTGGCCTATCGCCGCGCGCAGGCGAGCGATATTGCGATTGCCGAATATACCGGCCTGTTATTTACCGTCTTTTTGGGCTGGCTGTTATTCGATGAATGGTTAGATAGCCTAAGTTGGCTGGGCGCCGCATTGATTGTGTTGCCGTCACTGTTTTTACCTTGGATTGGCATGTGGATGGCCAAGTCACCCAAGGAGATGGATAACATCCAAGTAAAAGCGTTAGGACTGGAAGCGGTAGAAGGCGAGCCTAAACCCTAAGGGCTTAGGCTCAATCGGTTATTCGATGTATTCGAATACTTTAACGACTTTACGCACACCGGCGGTGTTGCGCGCGATATCGACGGCCATATCGGCCTGAGAGCGGTGAATGAGTCCGAGTAGGAAGACTTCACCGTTTTCAGTGATGACCTTAATGCGGGTGACATCCAGCTCTTTCTCGTTGAGCATGCGTCCCTTCACTTTCGTCGTCACCCAAGTGTCATTGCTACGGGTGGTGAAAGAGGTTGGGTTACCGATGCGGATCTGATTGTGGATCTTTCCCCCAAGCTTAAGATCTTGTACGACCTTAATCGCCTTATCCCTCAACATAGAGTTGGGGGCTTGGCCAATCATCAGCACATTACCGTTAACCGAAACACCCGTAATGTTCGTTTGTTTCTTCAGTTCTTCATGCTCTAGCAGGGCACTGGTGATCTTAAAATCGGTATTGGTATCGTCGAGCTGGGTCTTCACCGAACGCTCATCGTTGGCCATCATGGCGCCACTGACTGCGCCCACCATAACGGCACCGGCGCAACCTTGCAGCAGCATGCAAACCATTAACAGTGGGGCAGAATATCTCATTGCTGTTCGTCCTGCGGGAAGAGCGTGCGGTCGATATTGTCACACAGGCAGTGGATAACCAGTAAGTGCACTTCTTGAATACGTGCCGTCACGTTAGAAGGTACGCGGATTTCCACGTCGCCCACGCTCAGCAATCCCGCCATCGCGCCACCGTCTTTACCGGTTAAGGCAACGATAGTCATATCGCGGCTCAGGGCGGCTTCCATGGCTTTAATCACGTTGCCTGAGTTACCGCTGGTCGAAATCGCCAGCAGAATGTCACCAGGTTGACCTAAGGCTAAGATTTGTTTTGAGAAAATCTCATTGTAGCTGTAGTCGTTGGCAATCGCAGTGATGGTCGAGGTGTCGGTTGACAGCGCAATCGCGGGCAATGGTGGACGTTCAATTTCGTAGCGGTTTAATAGCTCGGCAGAGAAGTGCTGAGCATCACCGGCACTGCCACCATTACCGCAGGCAAGAATTTTATTGCCGCCCAAAAGACATTGCACCATCATCTCAGCCGCTTTGGCGATGGATTCTGGCAGTGCTTCGGCTGCATCGATTTTGGTCTGGATAGATTCAGTAAAGCTGTCTTTAATGCGTTCTAACATGGATACATCCTTTCAGGATAAAGTGTGGCTATGATGCCATATTTCCACGGTGGAGTTGAGGCATAAGCGTTAAAAATTATTCGATTAGCTGAGTCGAAGGTCTCGTTTAAAAGGCATCGACTAGCCAGTGGATTTGCGCATCCTCGATGGCGACAACGTCGAATCGGCACGGCACATCCAGTTTATGCGTCTGTAAATAGTGGCTGGCCGCCATGCGGATCCTGCCGATTTGTGCTTTGCTAAGTGCTTGTATTGCGCCGCCAAATTGATTTGCTGAGCGATATTTTACTTCAACAAATACCCAGTGGTGTTTATGGCGCATGACGAGGTCTATTTCACCAAAGGGATAGCGGACATTGCGCTCGACAAAGGTTAAACCCTGCTGTTCGAGGTAACCTTGAGCGAGCGACTCTGCCTGCTGTCCGAGTGTCATAGTTGACGGAAACTGCCTCTTTGATAGCGTCCCCAGCTTAATTGGCGGTTTATCACGCCGTCTGGATTGACGGATAACACGCCGCTACGTCCATTGAACTGGTAACCTGTGAATGAGCGCATTTGTGCCAGTTTGCTGATCAAATCCATGGCATCATAGCCCATCACAAACAAGCGTTTCTGGCTGTTGTTCCAGCCCGACCAAAGTGTGTTAACCATCAGGTTTTCTTCACCATTTTGCATCAGCCAAGGTGCATCGCTCATGGTCAGGTTATTTAAATCCTGCGCTGTTTGGCTCGATTCGTTATCGACTCGACTACGGCTTGAGGTGTAAAGCGGCACCGGCTGAGTAAAGACGCTGAAGTTCACATCAATAAAGGCCTTGAGCAAGGTTAAATCCTGCGGTGTCGAGATCATATAAATCGCATCGATATCTTGGCGCGAACGAAAATCGGCCTGTACCGAATTGCCGAGCAACTCCTTGATCCGCGCGATACGTTCTTGGCTATCACGGACACCGAGCGCATCCTGCACTGTGGTTTTCATCTTATCGCCACCATCGTAGTAATAGACTTCGATAGGTGTGTCGCTTTTCTTTTTCCAAGCTTGGATAAAGCTTTCTGCCATGCGTTTACCAATGGCGTCGTTGCTGGCGAGCAGCAATGGCATAGTCACGCCATCTTGATACATGCGCGTTGCGGCATCGGCAGCTTCTTGGGCTGGTGACAGCGCAAAGAAAAACTTATTGATATCGGGCACAAACTTATCGGTTTGATTTAAAAACAGCTGCGGGATAGCTGCGGTGGGAGCGATAGGCGCAGCGGGTGCTGTTCCTGTTGACGTGCTCGTTGAAGGGCTTGTGTTATTCAGCGAGAGTAATTGATCGATTTCATTTGGCAGCAAGGGGCCAATAATAAACTCGGCACCTGCGTTTACCGCTTGCTGATATGCGGCGACGGCATCATTGGCGGTATCGTAAAAATTAACCGCAACCTGCTCATTGGGTTTGGCTAAATAGCTGGCTAAAATCCCTTGGCGAATCGCGTTGGCCGCGCTGGCGCGTTGACCTGTGAGTGGCAACAAGACGGCGATATTCTTCGGCATAAATGGCTTGGCATTAAGCGCTCTATCTAGATCTGCGGGTAATTTCGCCGCCGCGGGATGATAAGGATTCTGCTTTTGCCAGTCGCCTAAGTAACGAACCAGTTGATTAGGGTCGACCGCATAATGTTTGGCGATATAGGCGAGCTGCAACCAACCTGCAAATACGGGGCTTTTGGCATCTTTAGTAAATGATAGCAAGGTTTGCTCGTGCATCGGTTGCAACACCTGCCAGATTTGGTTATTCACTTCACTCGCCTCGGCGGGCGGTAAATAGGTGGTCAATAAACTCAGCTCGCGCACTTGCTCGATAGGTTGCTTATTCAACTGGAATAAATGCGCTCTAAATTGATGATATGCGGCCATTTGCCAGCCGGGTAACACCCAAGTGCTTGGATAGCTCAGGGTTTTGAGCGCCTCGACATAGGTCGATGTATGCTCTAATACACGCGCCGTCAGGTATTTATGCTCGGCCACCAGAGTGGGAGTCTGAGTCAGACTTGGCTGCATCGACTTCAGCAGTTTCTGCGCCGCCGCATAGTCATTGGCATTGATATAGGCATGCGCCGCCAGCAGCAGGTTAGTGTCGCGCTGCTGCGGATCTTTGCTATTTGCGGCCTGTGCTAAATACACATTGGGCGCCAATGGTGCAGAGGCTAAAGAGGTGGCCACTGTGGGGGCAGTACCGGTTGAGCTGGGCGCTTGGCTGCCGCAACCCGCCAACACTGCGGATAAAATGGCCACGGAAACGAACTTAGTTGTATTCAGGCTTTTTAACACTGGGCTTCACTCTGGTAAGATGCTGCCTCTAGTTTAACCTTCTCTTGCGCTTGACGAAAGTCTTGGCACTGTCATTACCGAGGTATATATGGACCAAAGCGTCGCACTCTACATTGTTCCCACTCCCATTGGTAACTTGGGGGACATGAGCCCACGTGCTATCGAAGTGCTCACTCAGGTCGCATTGATTGCCTGTGAAGATACGCGCCACAGTGGCAAGTTATTGAGTCATTTTGGTATTTCCACTAAAACGATCGCACTGCACGACCATAACGAGCGCGCCCGCGCCCAATGGATTGTGGAACAGTTGGCCGCAGGACAATCGATAGCGCTGATTTCTGATGCGGGCACACCACTGATTTCAGACCCCGGCTATCACTTAGTTTCTCATGTGCGCCAGTCGGGTTTTAGCGTGATCCCATTGCCCGGCCCTTGCGCAGCGATTACCGCATTAAGTGCATCGGGTTTACCGTCGGATCGTTTCTCCTTCGAAGGTTTCTTACCTTCTAAAGAGAAGGCGCGTGCCGATAAGCTGCTCGAGCTCAAGGAAGACCCTCGCACGCTGATTTTTTATGAATCACCGCACCGCATCGAGCATAGTCTGACGACCATGGTCGAAGTGTTAGGCGGCGAGCGCCAAGTAGTGATGGCTCGGGAAGTGACTAAAACCTTCGAGACCTTCCTCTCAGGCCCTGTGGCTGAGGTGTTGGCTACGGTCAGCAGCGATCCTAACCAGCAAAAAGGCGAGATAGTGCTGATGGTACATGGTCATCGGGCCGCGGAGGATGATGACGCCATTCCGACAGTCGCCATCAACACCCTGAAATTACTCTGTGAAGAATTACCCCTCAAAAAGGCCGCCGCCATTGCTGCGCAAATTCACGGTCTTAAAAAGAATGCCCTGTATAAGTTCGGTTTAGAGTCGGATTTATAAGCGGATCTTTGAGATAGGCACACACTGACGGGATTAACAGTGGTACGCGCAGATTGCTTAGGCTATAATCCGCGCCGAGTTGGCCAGACAGTCGCTGCGCTCGCAAGAGCGGGGAGGAAAGTCCGGGCTTCACAGAGCGGGGTGCCAGGTAACGCCTGGGCGGTGCGAACCGACGACAAGTGCAACAGAGAGGAGACCGCCATCATAGCCTCGGCTAAGGTGGTAAGGGTGAAAGGGTGCGGTAAGAGCGCACCGTGCGGCTAGCAATAGTCCGTAGCAAGGTAAACTCCACCCGAAGCAAGACCAAATAGGGTTCCGTATGGCGTGGCTCGCGTTGGAACCGGGTAGGTCGCTTGAGCCTGCGAGCGATTGCAGGCCTAGATGAATGACTGTCCAAGACAGGACCCGGCTTATCGGCCAACTCATTAAATTCAGTAAAAAAGCCCGTTTATCTAATTAGGTAAACGGGCTTTTTATTTAGGGCGTGTTGACGTTTCGAGATTAGATTTTGTTCGTTCTGGCAAACACGTGCTCGCGAAACGAGGAATGATGTGTCGTTATTCTACCCAAATGATGAGCGGCTCTTATAACAGAAAGTAAGAGCAAGGGCTTGCCAGACGAACCCTTCGGGCAGCATTTGGCTTGCTTTTCTGCCGCGTTATCGTCCGTTTATGTAGAATAACTACACGGCACGGACTTTGCCTTGCATAAAAGCCAGCCAAATTGCTGCAAAAATCCCCCTGAAACGTCAACACGCCCTAGTTTTTGGCTCTGTTCTGTTTACAACAAGGTAGTAGCCAACAGATAACCTACGGTCGATGCAGTGCCCACGCCTATCAATCCTGGGATAATAAAGCTGTGGTTAATGATGAACTTACCAATTTTTGTGGTACCTGAGCGGTCGAAGCCTATACAGGCTAAATCGCTTGGATAAGTGGGTAGCACAAAGTAACCATAGCTAGCGGGTAAAAAGGCAATCAATAGCTTAGGATCGACGCCTAAAGCCAAGCCCATGGGCGCGATAGCCGTGAGCGCCGCCGCTTGGCTATTGACCAATTTTGAGATTAAAAACAGTACTAAGGCATAGGTCCAAGGTTGGTTTTGCACCACATGGGAGAGGTTTTCCTTCAGCACATCCATATGGCTGATAAAGTAAGTATCACTCATCCAAGCCACGCCAAATACCGAGAAAATCGCCACCATGCCGGCTTTAAACACTGGGCCATTGGAGATTTCTGTGGGTTTAACTTTGCAGCTCATTAAGATAAAAGCCCCGGCGACCAACATCATCATCTGGATCACTAAGTTCATCGACAGCGGTGCCATTTTGCCCTTTACCTCGAACACTGGGCGCAGTTCGCTAAAGGAGCCGAGTAACACCACGGCAGCGATAGCGGCAAAGAAAATCCCCGTTGCCCAATAGGCTTCCTTCGGAAAGGTTTGATCCAGCAACGTTTCGCTCTTGTCGTAGATAAACGCCCTTTGTTCGGGATCTTTAATTCGTGCCTGAAACTCTTCGTCCTTATCTAAATCTTTACCACGACGCAGGCTCCAAAGTGCCGCCACTAAAACGCCGCAAAGGGAAGCGGGTACAGACACCATTAAAATTTCTAGCATGCTATAGGCATGACCAACGCCGTGCTGCGCCGCCAAAATCGATACCATAGAAACCACGGCAACAGACACCGGAGAGGCGCAGATTGCCATTTGCGAAGCGACTGAGGCCACTGCCATCGGGCGCTCTGGACGAATGTTTTTCTTCAGGGCGATGTCGGAGATGATTGGGAACATGGTGTAAACCACGTGGCCGGTTCCGCATAAAAAGGTTAAGGTCCAAGTGGTTAGCGGCGCTAGAATGGTGATGTACTGTGGATGGCGGCGCAGTAAACGCTCGGCAAACTGCATCATCACATTTAAACCGCCCGCGGTTTGCAGTACTGAGGCGCAGCCGATCACCGCAAGAATGGTAAGCATCACTTGTACTGGCGGTTGCCCTGGGGCGAGCCCAAACACAAAAGTCAGTAAAAATAAGCCAATACCACTAATTAGTCCGAGCCCCATACCACCATAACGGGTACCAAGCAGCAAGCAGCCGAGGACGACGATAAATTCCATTAAAATCATTTGATTCACCCTTGCGGAACCTGCCGCACGATTTGTATTAGAGCTAGCTGTATTTGGCGCTATTGTGCGAGGGGAATGGATTTGAGAACTTGCGCTGGCGCAAGGTGTAAATAAAAAGTGGCATTAGATTTTTCATAAATTTGAGCTAGCGCTAGAAACGCGCGAGCAGAAGTTGCATTCTGGTTAACTCGTATACGCTAAAGACGCCTGTCGCCAAATAAAAACGCGTCTATCAGTACTTGCTCCGGTAAAAATAACCATAACAATTTCCAAGGATGTCCAAGTGAAACCTGCCACCTATAACACTGAAGCTTTCGATGAGTGGATCCGCAGTCGCTTTGTGGAACTCAACTCCCAGCTCGAACAGCTTTATTACCAGCAGACCGACCGTGCCAATGTGCAAGATATCGGCACCGAGCTTAAGCAAACACTAGAAAGCGAAGGGCTCGAACTGATTAAGGCGCTGCTCGATGAAGGCAATACCGATGAAGGGTTCGACAGTGCCTTCGATCTGCTGGGGAATGTCGGCCTGTATATGGCCGCCTGCCGTCGCCATGAGATTACCGAGCCGACGCGGGAAACCACTTCGCCACTGGTTGAGGCTTCGGCGCTCGCAATGCATATCGGCGCCTCTATCGGCGTGACGCCACGTTTTGCCACCGCGCATTTAACTACCCATAACCGTGCCCACAATGGTACCTACAAACGCTTTACCGATCTGCCTGATGAGAAGCTGTTTGTGGATTACAACACTAAGGGCATCTTGGCCTACAAGCGCGCCGCAGATGCGTTATTAAAAATTCAGCCCTTGGGGATCTCCCATCCTATTTGCCACGATTTGCTGCGGGTCGCCAAGCAGGCATTGCAGGATGTGATTGAGTCAAATCAGCAATTATTCAAACGGTTAGATACCGACCGCTTTTTCTATTGTGTGCGCCCCTATTACAAACCCTATCGGGTTGGCTCTGTGGTGTATCGCGGCGCCAATGCTGGCGACTTTGCAGGGATTAATGTCATCGATTTAACCCTAGGTTTATGTTTTGCCAACGAATCGTCCTATTCGCAAATGCTGGTGGATAAGTTTTTATACATGATGCCAGAGGATCAACAAATCCTCCGGGAATGCATGCGTCGCCCGAATTTGATGGATGACTTTTTACAGTCAAAGCACTGCGTGCAGCAGGATTGGTATCAGGAAAACCTCAAGCTGTTTATCGAAGTTTGTGAATTACATGGCGAAACCGCCATTCAACACCACAATGAGTTGGTGACTAAATACATTGCCGAGCCTTCGGTGAATATGGAGCAGCAACATTTAGCCAAGGTCACCGCCAGTGGTCCACCATTGCATGTACTGCTTGGCTCCCTCGAGCGTTTAAGGGACAGACGCGCCGCGGTATTGCGCAACGATATTCGCACCCGTTATTACGATCTGAAAAAACTCAAAGACAGTTTAAGGTAAGGCCATGCTGCTAAATGTAAAACAGGACTTTTGCCTCGCAGGCCCTGGTTATCTGCTTAACCATTCGGTGGGACGACCACTAAAATCGACCGAACAGGCCTTTAAGCAGGCGTTTTTTGCGCCATGGCAAGAGTCTGGCCGCGAGCCATGGGGCCAATGGTTGGGCGTCATCGATAACTTTACCGCGGCGCTGGCGAGTCTATTCAATGGTCAGCCGCAGGACTTTTGCCCGCAGGTAAACCTATCGAGCGCATTGACCAAGTTGGTGATGTCACTGGATAGATTAAATCGTGATGGCGCCGTGGTGCTGATGAGCGAGATTGATTTTCCCAGCATGGGGTTTGCCCTTAAAAAGGCATTGCCCGCAAGCTGTGAACTGCGCTTTATTCCCAAGGGCTTAGATGTCACTGACCCCAACGTGTGGGACGCGCATATTTGTGCCGATGTCGATTTAGTCTTTGTTAGCCATGCCTATTCCAATACGGGTCAGCAGGCACCATTGGCGCAGATCATTCCCCTTGCCCGTGAGCGCGGCTGCTTGAGCCTAGTGGATGTAGCGCAATCGGCTGGGATTTTGCCGCTGGATTTAGCCAAGCTACAGCCGGACTTTATGATTGGTTCGAGTGTGAAATGGTTATGCTCTGGCCCTGGAGCCGCGTATCTTTGGGTCAATCCGGCTATTTTGCCCCAGTGTCAGCCGCAGGATGTGGGTTGGTTTAGCCATGAAAATCCCTTCGAATTTGATATCCATGATTTCCGCTATCACCCAACTGCGCTGCGGTTTTGGGGCGGTACGCCTTCTATCGCGCCCTATGCGATTGCTTCACACAGCATTCAATATTTGGCCAATGTTGGCTCGCAGTCGATGCGTGAACATAACTTGCAGTTGATGGAGACGATCGTCCAAACATTAGATCGAGAGTTGGTATCCCCGCGTGAAGCCGATAAGCGCAGCGGTACGCTGATTTTGCAATTTGGCGAGCGCCAAGCCCCCATCATGGCGGCGTTGGCGAAGGCGAATATCAGTGTCGATGCCCGCAGTTTAGGTGTGCGTGTATCGCCGCATATCTATAACGATGAGGCCGATATCGCGAAGTTGCTGGAGGTGATAAACGTCCATCGTTAACGGATCTCACTGGGCTTGCTCAAAGCGGCTATGAATGGTGGGCGCTAAAGCGACCTAGTTATCCCAAATGCCGATATAACATTAACCCTTAGCCTCACTGGTTGGGGCTAAGGTAATTTATGGGTTTAAATGCTGTAGTTATAGTGGCAGAACATAGAACGCGGGGTGCGAAGCTCAGGATTGCTTGGGGTGATCGCCAAATCGACGGGTAGCATCACAGCATCGACTACCAGTGAGCTGCCCATATCCACCAGTGTCAGGGGGATAGTAAATAGCAGCAATGGCGGAGCGGATATTGCGTATATCACTACACACTCCTCGCCATTATCGACAGCAGTCTGCACACTCGAAAAAGAGTGACCCCAGGTTGAATCTGCTCCCATTCTTGACGTTACCGCGGCGCATCCGGTGAGAGACCCGCATACAACTAACCAAGCCAACCAACGCATAACCACTCCATTGTTTATGTTTAAAAAAACCGCATCGCTTAGATTTGATCGATTTGCTTGATCGACTAAGCGTACTACTTATGTGGCAGCATAACGGATTTTACTCGGCACTAATGTGCTCTGTTTCAATGGTTTGGCATTCTAATCAGATGAGTTTCGTTGTCAATTATTCGGCAATTGCCCTGTTATGACTCAATCCGTTTGCGATTGAGGCGTTCAACAATCTGGCTGGCATTCAGATCGTGGACGACGTTGATAACGGTGGAAGGTGCGTCGGTAATGGCGCCTATCACCACCAGAATGGGGATGGTTTCCATTGGTAACCCTAAGGTACTGACGATAAAAATCTCCCCGAGGAAGGCGCCGCCCGGCACGCCGCCGATGATGAAGGCGGACAGGACAGAGATGAGTATGGTCACCATAAACACATCGACCGTGAAATCTAAACCGAGCAGAGAGTAAATAAATACAATCTTCAAGGCGGTGATAATGGACGCGCCGCCCTTATTCAAATTCACCAGCAGCGGCAGGCTGATATCGGCGATTTCGGGTTTTATCCCCATCTTAAGCGCCGCCCTTAAGGTGACGGGCAGAGTCGCGAGGGAGGAAGTGGTGCCTAATGCGGTCACTGCGGGTTCGAGGGCGTGGCGCCAAAATTGTCTAATCCCGTGCATGCCACCGCCAAGCCAGGCATAAAAGGTGGAGCCGACAGTAAGGTAGATAAAACAGGCTACTAAAAATAATCCCACGGCGCGGGCAAAGGTCACCACAAGCTGCGGATCTTGACTCGCCATGGTGGAGGCAAAGTAAGCACCAAGGCCGACGGGGGCAGCCAGCATAATGATGCTGACTATCTTCATGATGACGGTATTAAAACTGTCGAGCAGTGCCGAAACTTTGCGGCCATCTTCCCCCGATTGACCTATGGCGACTCCGGCAATCACCGACATGATGATAAGCGCCAAGATATTGGATTTGGAGAGTAATCCAGAAAAGTCATTGGTGGTTAGCAGCGCCACAAAATCCATCTTCCCTGAGGTGTCGCTAACGGTTTGATTAAGATCGAGGGTAACGCCTTGGGCAGGATCAAACATCAATGCTAGCAAGGTGATGCCGACGGCGGGAATAATCGCCATCAGAATCGAGACGCCCATAATTGACGCTAAAATCGCCCCAAGCTTTTTTAAGTCCGTCATGCGGGCTATCGATGAGGTCACGCTGATCGCCACCAAGGGCACGATAATCATAAACAACAGATTCAGAAAGATTTGCCCTAATGGATTGAGTTTGAGTGCTAAGGCTGGCCAATAGATGCCGATCATGCCGCCGAGTGATAATGCGCTGAGCAGCACAATAGAGTCTTGATAGGGTTTGAGTTTTTGCCACATAGCTAAGCGCCTATTGTTATTTTTATCATTGTTTCGGTGAGTCAGTAGGAGCGCCCAAATGAGAGGAGTCAATCATGCAGCATGGACATGTTCAAGCTAGCGAGTCATGTAAATAAGTGCAAGAAGGGATTGGAAATAAACTGTTTTTTGGCTTTGGGCTAACGGGCAACAAGGGTGCTTGAGTCTTTTCTTCATCTGATTTCGGACGATGCGGCTCTGGTTAACGCGACAGCTTCTGTTTAGACGTATTAGCCACGGCGAATGAACGTCAGTAGAAAGGTGTATTTACCTAGTTAGGCTCGTTTGTAGCGTTGTGCCACGCTCGTTTATTGATTAGCTTAACCACTCTGGGTTGTATGCTAATACCCAAGGCCAAAATTACTATTTAATCAGGGATGAATGAAATGCTAAAAAAATGGATTGCGATACTGCTGCCCGTTGCCGTATTAGGTTTGAGTGGCTGCTCCTCGGTAAATGACACAGATACCGATTCGACGGTAGCAAGCAGCGCCGAGAAGAAAGTCACCAAAAAAGATTGCGACAAAATCACTACCACGGGTTCACGCTTTGGTCGTTGCAGATAATTACTGTTTATCAATGCAGTATAGGATTGTATTCATTATTCATTTTTAATGATTAGAGAGCATTATACACAGAACGATAGAAAGTGCTAAACAAGGTGCTTTCTATATTTTGTTCACTTTTTGTTTTCATTTTTGTAGCAAGCCAAAGCCTATAAATAACCATAGTGGATCCTAGAGTTCATAGGTTTTTTAGCGTGATTGGGATTGGTTAAGAGATATTGCTGATTGAATTTAGTGTATTAAATCTAATCGCGAAATTTTGAAATGTTCAATAGTTATTCGTTCGCTGCTTTGTCAGTTGATTTTTAATAAATATCATGTTGCCAAGTTTTAAATAAATAGCTTTTTGTAATATTTTTAATATGAGATAAATTTGCTTGTATTTTTATGAATTACGTTGTTTAAATAATCTATTAATATTCGTGTTAGTTGTTTTATATGTCGAAGGTTAAGCTGTTGCGTGTACATTTTGATAATTCAAGAGTACTTTTATTCGATAGTGCACTACAAGCCGCACAGGTCATATGGTCACGATAGTGCTGGTCAAAAAACTTAACTGTTCTCGACTCCAGCGAATCAAAAAGCGCGAGGGTTAATGGCTTTTTCCATTTATATCTTTCCATTAGGTTTGCTAAATGTCGATAACAGGTGTCACGGCGATTAGATAAATACTCTGGGGCTATGAGCTGACTTTCAAATTGTGTCAAAGATCCTGTTAGGTAAAAGGTAATTCCTTGAACTAGTTCTTGTATTTCTAATGGGGTTGCTACTAATTCACCATTTTCAACTGCTAAATTTAATGCGTCTGTAAACCAACCCCAGAAGGCATTAATGCGTTTTTTAAACCGCTCTACTTTTTCATCACTCGCGAGTTTCCAAACCATGGTATTCACTGACACCGAGCGCAGTGTAAAAAAGCTACTACTACGCTTAATGGTTTCAAAGGTAAATAAAATGGGTAACAGCACTTTTTCTTGTGCAGTTAACTCTGGATTCTTATGGATAAAAATGGGTAAGTGATTTGATGTGGCACTTCTTAAGAATAAGCAAACCAACACATCTTCTTTGCGTTCAAAAAACTTATATAAAGTTCCTGTAGAGCATCCAACCTCATGCGCAAGCTGAGAAAATTTAAAAGACACAACACCTTGTGACTCAATCAGCTTTTCAGCTGCATCCAATATTTGATTACAACGTAAAATAGATAGTGAGTCAGTGGGGCATTTCATTTATTTATTCCAATATACCTAAAAGCACATTATGGATTGCTTGCAAATACGAGGCATAGCCAATAAGCAGCTAATCGGGATTGAGCTCACATCATAGAAGCCTTAAATTTCAACCTTTGTGATTTACCTCAAACACACATTTAATCAACAGTAATTTGTCATAAATTAAATTGTGTTCATTTAATCCTTCATCGCCAATCTCACTCAAAGAAAAGATATTCACGAGATGACTCACGAATAAAATTGTCACTGAAAAAAAGTCGTGACTCACTTCTCCTTAGACGTCGTTCATAACCTCTATCTTGCTTGCAACAGACATAGAGGGTTAACAAAATGCATGATAGAAGAAGTTTTTTAAAGCTAGGTGCTGGCGCTGCGGTAGGCGGTATCGCAGCGGCATTGCCAAGTGCAGTATCAGCCACTGAATGCGCCTCAAATATTAAATGGGATGAAACTCGTGATGTTATTGTCGTGGGGTCAGGTTTTGCGGGTCTGTCATCCGCACTAAATGCTAAGCGTCAAGGTTTAGGCTCGATACTGGTATTAGAAAAAATGCAGGTGATCGGTGGCAACTCAGCGATCAACGGGGGCTGGTTAGCTATCCCTAAAAACCCAATCCAATTAGCTCAAGGCATCAACGATGATTCACCCGAAGAGCTAGTGAAAGATCAAATTATCTCCGGCCGCGGTATGCAAAATACCGACATGCTACGACAAATCGCTAATCGTGCCCTGGATGCTTATCAGCTGTGTATTGATACTGGGGTTAAATTCCGTGAGGGCTTTAATCAACAAGTGGGAGGCCACAATAAAGCGCGAGCTATCCGTACTCTGCATGGCGTCGGTGGCGATATCACCACAAAACTCTATGAAGCTGGTAAAAAAGAAGGCGTTGAGTACCGTCTGCAGCATTATGTTGAAGACTTCATCATGGATGGCCAAGAGATTGTTGGCTTGAAAGTACGCCAAAATTATCGTTTCCCAGATCTCAAAACCGGTAAAACAATCTACATCAAAGCCAATAAGGCCGTTATCCTTGCCCACGGTGGTTTCTCACGTAACTTAGTACTACGTGAACTGGTCGACCCTGCGTTAGATAAAACCTTAGATTGTACCAATGCCCTAGGTGCAACGGGCGAAGTCACACTAACGGCTATGGCCCACGGTGCTTTCCCGGTTCATATGAGCTTTATTCAAACAGGTCACTGGGGCTCGCCCGATGAAGGCGGCTTTGGCTGGTCAAATGCTCTGCTCTCGATTGGTTTCCATAAAGGGATTTCAGTCAATGTGTTAGACGGTAAGCGTTTTATGAACGAACGCGCCGATAGAAAAACCTGCTCCGACGCCATTATGAAAAACCGTCATCCTGATGGCTCACCCGCCTATCCTGTGGTGTTTTTTAACCATGACGATCATATTGGTGCAGAAGAAGTCACCCGTGCGGTACGTGACCAAATCGCTTGGAAAGTCGATAGCCTTGAGCAGTTAGCCAAGCAATTCCATATCCCACTTGCACCGCTCAAACAAACTGTAGCCGAGTACAACAAGCAAGTGCCACAGCGCATTGACCCCTTGTTTGGCCGAATGATGGATACGGCTGACGAGCTAAAACCGCCGTTTATTGTGTCGCGGATTTGGCCCAAGGTGCACTACTGCATGGGCGGTTTAAAAACCGATTTAGGCGCGAGAGTGCTGCATAGTCAAACCCTAGCTCCGATGAAAAATCTCTATGCCGTTGGCGAAGCAACTGGCGGCACTCACGGTGGAACCCGTTTAAGTTCAACAGCTTGTCTGGAGTGCTTAACGATGGGAATTATTGTTGCTGAAACCATCAAATCTGACATGCAGGCCTAAATCATGATGAAAACATTAATACTCACACTGGTTGTTGCAACCCTGTTCACTGGCGCAGCCAATGCCGGAGACCTTGTCAAGATGAAAGGCAGCACCCAAGGTCGCAGCAACCACGAGTTTATCTATCAAGATGGCTGTAAAGGATGCCACCAAGGCTCGGGTAAACAAAATGCGACCGATGCGGCCTGCGTTGAATGTCATGGCGAAATCACCAGTATTCCGGTTGATGAGTCCAAACTTGCCATCCCTGAAGCTCATCCACACAAATCGCTGCACTACAACCAAGGTGCCAGCTGCTTAGCCTGTCACGGCGAGCATGAGAAAAAGGCACCAGTGTGCGCAGAGTGTCACCGTACTTGGTTCAAAGAAATGTAATTTAATTTTTATAATACAAAAGCTTAAAAAGGTAATGATGATGAAAAAATCCACCCGGTTTATGTTGTCCATGGTGGCAACCGCTATCGCACTATCTCAAACTAACGCCTTTGCCGCAGAGCAAGAAGATGGCATCAATATTGGCGGCGCAGTGCGCGTTAACTATGGCTATCGTGATTATGATGAAAAATCGAAGGATAAAGGTGGCGACTTTAACTTCGACATGGCGGCAATTAAATTCGATGGAAAAAAAGGCGATTTCGGTTTAGCGGCGGAATACCGTTTTACCTCAGGCACTAACTACATCAAGTATGGTTATGGCTACTACAACATTGACCCAGACTGGCAACTGCAATTTGGTATCAACAAAGTGCCCTTTGGTAACCGCGAGTTTATCTCTAACAGTTGGTGGTTTGGTCTGCCTTACTATTTAGGCTTTGAAGATGACCACGACATCGGCTTAAAAGCGACCTATGAGAAAAACGGCTGGCACACCGATTTAGCGTTTTATAAAAATGCCGAATACGGCCCCACCGAAAACAAGCGTTATTCAACTGACTTGTATACCGGCACCATCAATGGCACGGAATACAATAACGAAGAAACCAACCAACTCAACGTGCGCCAAACCTACACCGCAGAATACGAAGGTGGCGCAACCACCTTTGGTGGCTCAGTACAGGTCGGCCAAATCTATAACAGCAAAACCGGCAATAATGGCGACCGCTATGCTGTAGCCCTGCATCTAGACAGCAGCTACAACGGCTGGAACCTACAAATGCAAGCCATGCAGTATGAATACAATGCTGCAGATGCTATCGACGACAACAAAATTGGCGTATCGGTGGTGAGCTGGCAATACGAAATCGCCTCAAAAGGCCAAGCCTATAACATCAACATAGCCAAAACCGTTAACACGGATTGGGGCAGCATTAAGTTTTATAACGACTTTGGTTTAATGACGCCTGATGTTGATGACGATAACTACGACAACAGCATGCAAAACGTCACCGGTATGGCTATTTCAGCTGGCCCAACGTACACCATGATTGACTTTGTCATGGGTAAAAACATGACCTTCTCAACCGCCAATAACGACCACGTTGGCCTACCAGAAGTCGGTAACGATTGGGATAAACGTATCAACATCAACTTTGGTTACTATTTCTAATATTTGCGCAGTTTAGGACGTCCATCCTCCCTCCCTGCCGTTTTAGACTGCTATAGCTTTTTGGCCCTATTCGTTAGGGCTTTTTTTTACGTTTTCCCCATAGAGTGAACGATGAAACTACAATCTTTACCTACACTTGCCGTTTATTTTATCTGTTCATCCTCCCTGTATGCTGCCGATGTACAGTTAGGCGGATTTATTAAGGCCAACACCCGCTTTGTTGAAGGCACGGTGGCCTTTCAAGACAGTTGGACTGGCGGAGGCAAGGTTGTCGAACACAGCAAACGCACCCAATTTGGCGCCCAAGAAAGCCGCTTTAACCTGTCGCTCAACACTGATGAAGCCAAAGCCTTTGCCGAAATCGATTTTGTCGGCTCCAGCCAAGGGAATCCGATTATCTCCAACTCCTACAGTCCACGGCTTAGGCATGCCTATATCAGTTATCAAGGCATCACCGCCGGACAAACTTGGTCAACCTTAGTCAATACCAGTACCTTTGCCGAAACTGCCGATTTAGGCGGGCCATTAGTTGGACAAGCCATGGTAAGACAAGCACTTATCCGCTATAGCACCGAACAATGGCAATTCGCGCTCGAAAATCCCTACACCTATGGCACCCAAGCCCAAACCGATGGGATAACCAAGGCTACAGCAGCCAAACCTGACTGGATTGATACCAGTCATGATTACATCCCAGACATGATTGCCCGCTACAACCAATCCGGCGAGTGGGGCAATGTGTCTATCTCGGGCTTAGTGCGTTATTTAGATCCAGCGGGCACGTCGCAATGGGCTGGCGGACTCTCCCTTGCCGCCAAACTCTTTACCTTTGGCCAAGATGATCTGCGTCTGCAATTGCATTACGGCCACCTAGGTCGTTATGTTGGCACCGATGCCGCGCGCGATATCATCCAAGGAGAATTAGAAACCACGACGTCCGCCATGTTTGCCTACAGGCACTTTTGGACTGACTACACCCGTTCGAGCGTATTTTTTGGGCACACCAGCACAGAGAGAGAACAAACGGATCGCAGCCACGTTGGTGTGAATTTGTTTACCAACTTGACTCAAGCACTCACCCTAGGTATTGAAGTGGGCCGCTATCAAATTGAGGATAACAACAGCTCTGCTCATCCCAATGCGCAGAAGGGAAAGTCCAACTACGCGCAGTTAAGCATACAATTGCAGCTGTAAAGCGGCTCAGACGGTAAGATTATTCGCGAGTAAAGTCACGAATAAGTTTGCCACTCAAAACATGCCGTGATCCAATTCACCTTTACCATCAACCAATCATTTTATTGTTAGTCACGTAACAACATAACTAACAGAATATCGCCATTAAGCGATGTAGAAATAGGATTGGAATGATGAAATTAAAAATGCTTTTCGGATTAGCCGCACTGACTTCAACAGCGGTTATGGCTCAAGGCCCACAATGTAACCATGCGCAACTGCCGTATCAACAAATGACGCCAGTGCCGTACGACAGCACACCCTATGTGCCGCAAAACTCTATGCCAGAGCAGTGCCGCAACCCTGAAATCGAGGCTTATATTGCCGATTGGGAAGCTGGCAAAATCGACTTTAACACCATCAAACCCAATGACAGCATTGCCGCTGACCAACGTTTTTGTAAAACCTTGGATGACCACGGTAACGTGCTCGAAGCCAAAAACTGCGATCCTAAAAACTCACCTGTGGGTTATATCTGGAAAGAGCTATCAGATAGCCCTGTCGTAATTGGTATCACCAATGGCTTGAAATCAGACCATGAGCCACATTTCCACGGTCAACCAGAGTGTTACTACGTGGTCAACGGCACCAGTAAGACACTGGCAAACAATAAATTTGAAACACTGGCCAAAGGTCAATACTTCTATATTCCTGGTGCTCATATCCACAACACCCCAATCCTCAATAAAGAAGGTTTAGGTGTGTTTTACTGGTATCCGAACAACGCGCACTTTGATGGATTTAAATACTACTGGCGTAAAGATGTTAAAAACCTACGCGTAGCCGAAGAAGCCTTTGACCGCGTAGATGCGATCCGTAAACGCGATTTAAACCTAGGCCCATATGGTACCAACGAACAATTTTTCAAAAACTAGTTAGGGTTATTGAAACTAAACACCGATAAAGTTCGAAATTGATTTAACTCATTGTTTTATTGGTGTTGTTCAATCGTTATTAGCTGGCTATCGTGGTATTTACATCTGAAGCCTGATTGATTTATCTGAATAAAAAACGGTCCACTGTAGGACCGTTTTTTTTGGTTTGTAACACTTGGTCAACCCTACCTAATGGAAGGCTGACACAAGTGATTCTTTTTAGCCTGTTATCACCAACTCAGTTGATAATTGAGGGCAAAGGTGCGGCCACGGCCATGGTAGTCGAACATAGACTCAGGACCGTAGGTCGGGCTGTAGAAGTACACAGCTCGTTGGCCCCATAGGGTGCTGTAGTCTTTATCGAGCAGGTTTTCGATGCCGTAGCTCAGGGTACCGACGGGTAAATCGATAGAGCCCAGTAAATCCAGTGTCGTGTAGCTATCAAGCTCACTCGCTAGGCCATCATTGGTTTTGAAGCGATAGTCGTACTCGGCGCTAAAACTGTGCTCAGCCTGTAAACGTATCTTCTGTGTGTCGCCGCGCCAGCCAATAAAGGCGGTGGCCTTAGAGGGCGAGGCATAAGTGACGGTTTCATCGATCCAATTATTCTCATCCTTCACTTCACTGCGCACCAAATGCAGGTTGGTGCCGACTTGCCAGTCCGAGGTGATATCAAAGTTCAGCTGTGCCTCTAAGCCATAGCTGCGCTTATCTTGGTCTTTGACATTGATGGTCAGATCTTTGCTGTTGACCTCAATGACCTTGTCAGACACCGCATAGTAGACGCTGGCTTGCGCCTGCCAACGGTCTGCAAGATAACGCCATCCCAGCTCCATGGAGTCGGTCTTGATCCCGTCAAGGCGGGTATCATTGATATTGATGCTATTTTGCAGCTTTAAGTAACCGTCGGCATCGGCCTTGTAGGTGCCGCGGCCATAGTATTTCGACAGGTCTGGCAGTTCAAAGCCTTGGGAATAGGCAAGCCAGAGTTGTTGGTCTTGGCTCAACTTGGCCACCAAGCCAAGGTTGACTAAGCCTATGTTATAGTCGGTGCTGCCGCTTTTAATGGCGTCGGCTCCCTTGGCCTTGCCAGAGGCAATCGCTACCTGTTGGTTATAACCGATAAAATCATCAACACTGTTTTCCATCTGTTGATAACGGTAGCCAGCGTTTAGCACCAAAAAGCTATTCATCTCCCAACTGCTTTGGATAAATGCCGCAATGGATTCGACCGAAAAGTCGACATAACGCCCGGTAGTGAACAGCTCGCGCATCACTAAGCCGCCGTGTTGGTTGGCGGCATCGAGGTTGAAGCTCATTTGGTTCGAATCAAAACTTTCTTTGTCCCAATCCAGTCCCCAAGTGAGTGTGAGGCTATCGACGGGTTTGGATTCTACGACCGCCTTTAAACCATAGATGCTGGTGTTTTGGGCCGATGCTGAGAAGTTGTAGACACCACTGGTTTCATTGACATAGGGGAATGGGTGGAAATCCAGATTCTCCTTGCGATAAAAGCCTTGTAAATACAGGGTTTGACCCAGAAACTCATCCTGGGAGTAGGACAGATTCAGTAAAGTGCGCTCGGTGGCTGGGCTGCGATCAGCGTCTAATCCCTTACGGGTTTCCAGCACTGAGGCATCGCCCGTGACACCGGAGAAGTTCTCACCCATATACAGGCCATGTTCTTCGTCTGAACCATTGCGATAGTATTGCGCCATGGCGCTCAGATTTGCGTCATTGGCAAGCTGCCAATCCATATTCGCCATTAAATCATAACCTTGGGTGTACTGCATTCCGGTTTGGGAGATATCCTGCATCACAGGATTACCACTGCCATCAAACCACTGGCCGTTTTCCTGCCAAGCGGCGCTGAATCGTCCCTTTACTGAATCACTGCCCCCGGTAACCGCCAGCGCGGTGCGATAATCTAAATCATCACTGCTATTAAAGCCGGACTTAAATCCTGCTTCGGCCTCGAAGGTATCGCTGCTGTCAGCCGCTTTTTTAGTGACAATATTAATGGCACCGCCCAGTGCGCCACCACCATAGATAGCCGACGCGCCAGCCAGCACTTCGATGCGGGCAATATTAAATGGATCGATACTGTCGAGCTGACGGCTGATGCTGCGGGAGGTGTTCATCGACACGCCATCGATTAATACCACCATGGCGCGGCCGCGAATATTTTGGCCAAAGTTGGTGCGCCCTTGGCTGGACACATCCATCGACGGCACCAAGGCGGCGAGCATTTCCTTAATCCCTTTGCCGCTATCGGTTTGCTCGCGAATGCTGGCTTCATCAATGATCCACACAGTGCTGGAGAGATCGCTGATTTGGGTCGGTGAGCGGGTGGCGGAGACCACCATACGCTCCATCTCGTTTTCAGCGGCTGTCGCCACATTAATAAGCCCCAGTTGGCAGATAACTGCGGCGGCGACTAGGCTTATCGGCCCCATAGACTTAGGCATAGCATTCTCCATCAAAAACAACAGGTACATGAGAAGCCAAAAGGACAGCACTGTGGTGCCATTTTCTCGCGACCCAGAAAGCGTTTTTAATGGTTTGAATTCAATGCGCTAACTGAATATGAATGGAGAGTATTCTGTGTTTGGCTCCAAAAAAGACGCATTATTATAGTTGTAATCGAGAATCGTTCTTAATTGAATTTACAAAGCCTTTACTTTTTTACGCGTCCCAAATCACCAGTCGACAACAAATGGACAAATAACAACGAGAGGGCGGGGTTATGCGGGTTGATGGTGGGTAAAGCTATGTCAGATAGGTATTAAATCCGCAGGTGATTAGAGACAAAAAAGCCCCGACAGAAGACTGTCGGGGCTTTTAGGTGTAGTGCAACTAATCGATGCCGTTAGCCATTACAGGCTGTAGTACATCTCGAACTCTAATGGGTGAGTTGTACGGCTTACACGCTCAGCTTCTGCAGATTTCAGTGCAATGTAAGATTGGATGAAATCTTCGCTGAATACACCGCCGCGAGTTAAGAACTCGTGGTCAGCTTGCAGGTTCTCAAGTGCGTTTTCTAATGAAGTCGCCACTTGTGGGATTTCAGCCGCTTCTTCCGCTGGCAGATCGTACAAGTCTTTATCCATCGCTTCGCCTGGATGGATCTTGTTTTGGATACCGTCGATACCCGCCATCAGCAGTGCTGCGAAACCTAAGTATGGGTTTGCATGTGGATCTGGGAAGCGAGTTTCGATACGACGCGCTTTTGGACTTGGTACCACTGGAATACGGATTGAAGCGCTGCGGTTACGTGCTGAGTAAGCTAACATCACTGGTGCTTCAAAGTGTGGTACTAAACGCTTGTAAGAGTTAGTGCTTGGGTTAGTGAAAGCGTTAAGCGCGCGAGCGTGCTTGATGATACCACCGATGTAGTACAGTGCAGTTTCACTTAAACCAGCGTATTTGTCGCCAGCGAACAGGTTCACACCGTCTTTAGCTAAAGATTGGTGAACGTGCATACCGCTACCGTTGTCGCCAACGATTGGCTTAGGCATGAAAGTCGCAGTCTTACCGTAGGCGTGAGCCATGTTGTGTACTACGTACTTCAGAATTTGGATTTCGTCCGCTTTCTTAGTCAGAGTGTTGAAGCGAGTTGCGATTTCGTTTTGACCCGCAGTCGCCACTTCATGGTGGTGAGCTTCAACCACTTGACCCATTTCTTCGAGCACTAAACACATAGCGCTACGTAAGTCTTGTGATGAGTCAACAGGCGCAACTGGGAAGTAACCGCCTTTCACGAATGGACGGTGACCAGTGTTACCACCTTCGTAGCTAGTGCCTGAGTTCCATGCCGCTTCTTTAGCGTCGATTTTCACGAAACAACCAGACATATCAGTACCGAAACGTACGTCGTCGAACAGGAAGAATTCTGGTTCTGGTCCAACTAATACAGTGTCAGCGATACCGGTAGAGCGTAAGTATTCTTCCGCTTTTTTCGCGATAGAACGTGGGTCGCGATCATAACCAGTCATAGTGCCTGGCTCGAGAATGTCACAGCGGATCAGTGCAGTCGTTTCTTCGGTGAATGGGTCTAGTACAAACGTGGTTGGGTCTGGCATCAGCACCATGTCTGATTCGTTAATGCCTTTCCAGCCAGCGATTGACGAACCGTCAAACATTTTGCCGTCTTCGAAGAAATCAGCGTCTACCTGATGAGCAGGGATAGATACGTGCTGCTCTTTACCTTTGGTGTCGGTAAAACGTAAATCAACAAACTTAACTTCTAATTCTTCAAGTTGCTTTAAAACTGATTCAACTGACATTCTCAAGTCTCCGGTAGGGTAAAGGGATGTCCCTTCTATAATCTTTTAACTCAAGTCGCGCTTGAGCCAAACTTACAAGCTATATAGCGATATCTATGCCAACAATTTAAGGTGTTGATAATCAAAGGCTATATATTTTAGTGCACAGCAATTTGCTCAGCGTTGCACTATCTTGGTGCGTTTGTGTGTGGCATTTTGGTGCATTCATCCATTTTGGTGCGCACCGTCACAACACCATTTTAGTGCAAGGGATTTGGTGGCAATCTTGCCACGCTTATTTCTCCTGATTCTCGTCGGCTGATTAAGCTCATGAACTAGGCTTTTTGACTTTGCTTGAATCAAACAAAGCACAATGAATCTAGCACATTAGTTATGCTTGAGAATCGCTTAAGTTCACTATTTCAATCGCTCGCAATAATGTCACAAAACCGTGGCAATCTAAGCTATTTTTCGCGGGGCGGTTATGGATGGATATATTGAATAACGCTTAATTATCAATCCATTAAAATCGTTGTTCGCAATGGGGAATAGAGTTTGTTGAAACTGACGCCAAAGTCATCCGCAGAAACCGTTAACTGATGCCAGTCATGCATATTTTTATGGCTTAATCTGGCACGTTACGGCTTGATGGCGTGGATTGACTATACTTATGGCTGCTTTGTGCTGTGCGGCAAAGGAAGCGCAGAGTGAAAAACAGTGAATTCAGCTGCTTAGCTTAGTCGATGACAAGATAAACTGGCGAATTGTCTGCATATTAACGGTGCATTTAGGCTATTTGACTCAGGCAGAAGAGTGCCTTTTGAGTACAGTGATCAATAAATTGTTTTATAAGTGTTCAAAAATAATCCTGTGCGGCAGGGCCGCTCTGGAGTAGAATGTCACGCTTTTTTATGGCGACTCAACGTAGATTGCTATAACGAATATTGAAATATCCCTATTTTTGTTTGATGGTAAGAGGTTTATCCGTGCTAGAGAATTTACGTAACATCGCCATTATTGCGCACGTTGACCATGGCAAAACGACCCTGGTTGACAAGCTGCTGTCGCAATCAGGAACCCTTGCAACCCGGGGAGAAGCTACTGAGCGGGTGATGGACTCCAACGATCTTGAAAAGGAACGTGGGATCACGATTCTGGCAAAGAATACTGCCATCAAGTGGAACGACTACCGCATTAACATCGTAGACACCCCAGGCCACGCCGACTTCGGTGGTGAGGTTGAGCGTGTTCTGTCTATGGTGGACTCAGTATTACTGCTGGTTGACGCTGTTGACGGTCCAATGCCACAGACTCGCTTCGTAACCAAGAAAGCGTTCGCCCAAGGCTTAAAGCCAATCGTTGTTATCAACAAGATTGACCGTCCTGGTGCTCGCCCTGATTGGGTTATCGACCAAGTATTTGACCTGTTCGACAACTTAGGTGCGACTGACGAGCAATTAGATTTCCCAATCGTTTATGCCTCTGCATTAAACGGTTTTGCGACTTTAGATCCGGACGAAGTAAGCGCAGATATGACGCCGCTGTTCCAGACTATCGTTGAAAAAGTTTCTCCACCTGCAGCTGACGCTGAAGGTCCATTCCAGATGCAAATTTCTCAACTCGATTACAACTCATACGTGGGTGTTATCGGTGTTGGTCGCATCAAGCGTGGTAGCATCAAGACTAACCAGCAGGTAAGTGTGATCGGTGCTGACGGTAAAGTGCGCAACGGTAAAATGGGCCAAGTATTAGGTTACATGGGCTTAGAGCGTACCGAAGTTGACGTAGCAAACGCTGGCGACATCGTGGCGATTACTGGTTTAGGCGAGCTGAAAATCTCTGACACAGTATGTGCCGCAGGTAATGTTGAAGCGCTGCCGCCATTGTCAGTTGACGAACCAACACTGACCATGACTTTCCAAGTCAACACTTCACCTTTCGCAGGTAAAGAAGGTAAGTACGTAACTTCACGTAACATTCTTGAGCGTCTGCAACAAGAATTAGTCCACAACGTGGCACTGCGTGTTGAAGAAACCGATAGCCCAGACCGTTTCGCGGTATCTGGCCGTGGTGAATTACACTTATCTATCCTGATCGAAAACATGCGTCGTGAAGGTTACGAATTAGCGGTTTCTCGCCCAGAAGTTATCTTAAAAACCATCGATGGCGAACTGTGTGAGCCATACGAGACCCTGACCGTTGACGTTGAAGAAGAACATCAAGGTACAGTCATCGAGAAACTGGGTATCCGTAAGGCTGAGATGAAAGACATGCAGCTTGACGGTAAAGGCCGCGTGCGCGTTGACTTTATCATCCCAAGCCGTGGTTTAATCGGTTTCCAAACTGAGTTCTTAACTGCAACTTCAGGTACTGGTTTGATTTACCACTCATTCGATCACTACGGTCCGCACAAAGGTGGCGATATCGGTCAACGCGCTAACGGCGTATTGATCTCTAACGCAACCGGTAAGGCGCTGACATTCGCACTGTTCGGTTTGCAGGACCGCGGTCGTCTGTTTATCGGCCACGCTGCCGAAGTTTACGAAGGTCAAGTTGTGGGTATCCACTCACGTTCTAACGACCTGACAGTTAACTGTCTGAAAGGTAAGCAGCTGACTAACATGCGTGCTTCAGGTACAGACGAAGCTCAAGTACTGACTACGCCAATCACCTTAACTCTTGAGCAAGCCCTTGAGTTTATCGATGATGACGAATTAGTTGAAGTAACACCTAAGAGCATCCGTGTTCGTAAGAAACACTTAACTGAAAACGACCGTAAGCGCGCTAGCCGCGGCTAATGGTGGTTGTGTAGTCGAGTAAAGTGACTACCACACAGTGAATAAGGCCCCGCTAAGGCAACTTAGCGGGGCTTTTTAATGGCTATATTTCGGGTTCATGTACTAAGCGTATGCAGTTACGACCTGCGGACTTCGCCAAGTAAAGGGCGGTATCTGCTTGGTGGACTAATTCTAAGGCATTATGTTTATCTGAGGGGAGTAAACACGCAACACCCACGCTGACCGTGACAATTCCTATGTCTGTTTTAATATGGGGTATAGCAAGCGATTGAATAAGTTGATGTACGTGCTTGGCGGTGTCGAGTGCGCTTTGGTGATCCGTATTGGGGAGTAAAATAACAAATTCTTCGCCGCCATAGCGTGCAACCAATTCACCTGCCCGACGACCTGATTGAGATAAGCTGTTCGCCAGCATTTTGAGACAGTCATCTCCTGCGAGATGGCCATAAAAATCATTAAATAATTTAAAGTGGTCAATATCGAGCATGATAAGCGAGAGTGGCGTGTTGTTGCGTTGCCCACGACTCCATTCCTTTTGCAGCATTTGATCAAACAATCTACGGTTGCCAATATTGGTTAACCCATCGGTATTGCTGAGTTTTTCTAGCCTGTTGTTAGCTTCCGCAAGTTCATAGGTTCGCGCTTGGATAATGGACTCTAGCTCTCGATTGCGTTCTTCTAAACTCGTCATCGGGTAAATTTCGCCTTGTTTTGCTAAACCATAGGGAATGGATATTCCACTATGGACGATTTTCCAATCGTTGCTTTCTTGGCGAAAAATCAGCACTAACCTTGCGGTTTCTTGGCTGAGTATCGAGTCTGGAATAGGGATATGAATATGGAAAAATGCGGTAATAACAATAATATCTTCAGCAAGATCCTGTAGTGATAAATCTAACACCTCAATACGGATCCGTTCGGGGACTTGGGCGAAGTCCTGACGGGTTATTTTTACCCATTCATCTTTACTGGTGACAAGAATATCGCTGCTACCTGCATAACCACTAAAATTATCACTAAAGCGGGCTGTGAGCTTGTCATCCCGGGCAGCGTACATCTCAATATATTCATCAAAAAGTGACTGCATAAGTTGCAAGCGTCTCTGCCGCATGGGTTCACTCCGATTGAGACAATGTAAGCGTTTTCTTGTTCTTATTTGAGATGAGTATTAGTGATAAAACCATCTTCCGTTCTGATTAAAATCAAGATAGTGATGTAAAAACCACCAATAGTGTGATCTGTGCCCGCTTTTTGAGCTAGGGTTTGATGTTCTCGTTACTGTCTTCTCGCTTTAATTGCTTAAGTCTGAAATGTTGTTCATTTAGCATACAGATTGAAAAGTGCATTAATCGTCATTTTGGAGCAATGCAGAAGGGATTAATGCCAACGGTAAAACGCTCAACCAGATTAGCCTAATGACACCGTAAAGTGTCATTTCCTTCGTTAGCCATAAGTAAAGGAATATCCCATGGATAAGACTCAAAGCTCTCAAGGTAAATGCCCCGTGATGCATGGGGCGAATTCAGCGGTCGCCAGCAACAATATGGACTGGTGGCCTAAGGCCCTTAATCTCGATATCTTGCATCAGCATGATAAGAAGACAGATCCCATGGATCCCAACTTTAATTACCGTGAAGCCTTTAAGACCCTTGACCTCGCTGCCGTGAAGCAGGACTTGCATTCCCTTATGACCGATAGCCTAGATTGGTGGCCAGCCGATTGGGGGCATTATGGCGGCTTGATGATCCGCATGGCATGGCACTCTGCGGGAACCTATCGCATTGCCGATGGCCGTGGCGGTGCGGGGACGGGTAATCAACGCTTTGCCCCACTCAATAGCTGGCCCGATAACGCCAACCTTGATAAAGCCCGCCGTTTACTCTGGCCGATTAAGAAAAAATACGGCAATAAACTCTCATGGGCAGATTTGATGATCCTCGCGGGTAATGTGGCCTACGAGTCTATGGGCTTAAAAACCTTTGGATTTGCCGGCGGTCGAGAGGATATTTGGCACCCAGAGAAGGACATTTATTGGGGCTCTGAAAAACAATGGCTTGCGCCAAGTGATAATCCTAACAGCCGTTATTCGGGCGCGCGTGACCTTGAAAATCCCTTAGCCGCCGTAATGATGGGGCTGATTTATGTGAATCCTGAAGGGGTCGATGGCAAACCCGATCCCCTGCGAACCGCTCAAGATGTGCGTGTCACCTTTGCGCGAATGGCAATGAATGATGAGGAAACCGTGGCCTTAACCGCTGGCGGCCACACCGTGGGTAAGTGCCACGGTAATGGCAAGGCGCAGGATCTTGGTCCCGAGCCTGAGGGGGAGGATGTTGAAGCGCAAGGGTTGGGCTGGCTTAATAAGCACGGTAGAGGAGTTGGCCGAAATACCGTTACTAGCGGTATTGAAGGGGCTTGGACTACCCATCCGACCCAATGGGATAACGGCTATTTCAAATTGTTACTCAGTTATGACTGGGAGCTGAAAAAGAGCCCGGCAGGGGCGTGGCAATGGGAACCGATTAATATTAAGGAAGAAGATAAACCCGTTGATGTTGAAGATCCTTCCATTCGCTATAACCCCATAATGACCGATGCCGATATGGCGATGAAGATGGACCCCGAATATCGCAAAATCTCCGAGAAGTTTTATCAAGATCCCGCCTATTTCTCCGAGGTGTTTGCCCGTGCTTGGTTTAAGTTAACCCACCGTGATCTTGGGCCTAAGAGCCGTTATTTAGGTCCAGAAGTTCCGAGTGAAGAGCTGATTTGGCAAGACCCAATCCCAACGGTCGATTACCGTTTAGATGCCAGTGAGATTGTCGAACTTAAGGCGAAATTATTAGCCTCGGGGCTCAGCGTATCCGAGTTAGTGGCAACCGCGTGGGACAGTGCCCGCACCTTCCGTGGCTCGGATTTCCGTGGTGGCGCCAATGGCGCGCGGATCCGTTTAGCGCCACAAAAGGATTGGCAGGCCAACGAACCCGAGCGGTTGCAAAAAGTGCTTAAAGTATTAACTGAGTTGCAAGCAGGCCTGAGTAAAAAAGTCAGCATTGCCGACTTAATCGTATTAGGCGGCGCCGCTGCGATTGAAAAGGCCGCCCACGCTGCGGGAGTCAAAATCACAGTGCCCTTTATCCCCGGCCGTGGCGATGCGACGCAGGCGATGACAGATGTGGAATCCTTTGCCGTACTTGAGCCTTTGCACGATGCGTATCGTAACTGGCAGAAAAAGGATTATGTGGTTCAGCCCGAGGAGATGATGCTCGATCGCACGCAACTGCTGGGATTAACCGCCCATGAGATGACTGTTTTGATTGGGGGAATGCGGGTGTTAGGCACTAACTATGGAGGTACACGTCACGGTGTGTTTACCGACAAAGTGGGTGTGTTAACCAATGATTTCTTTGTCAATCTCACCGACATGGCCTACAACTGGAAGCCTGCGGGCAGCAATCTTTATGAGATAGTCGAGCGTAAAACTGGCGCAGTGAAGTGGACCGCAACCCGCGTCGACCTGGTGTTTGGCTCTAACTCGATTTTGCGCTCCTATGCCGAGGTATATGCGCAGGATGATGCCAAAGAGAAGTTTGTGCATGACTTTGTGGCCGCTTGGACTAAGGTGATGAATGCCGATAGGTTCGACCTTGCCTAATCTCTAGTGCTTAAGCTTAGCGTGAACATAAAAGGTGCAGCTTGGGCTGCACCTTTTTTATATTTATTTATCAATAAATCAGAGAGTTAATGGCCCACGCGGTCAATCACTTGGATAAGCTCCATGCGGATACTGTCCGGTGTTTGGCTATGCCAGAACCCGGCTAAATAGGCGCCCAGAGGTAGGGCAAAGAGTGCCAATAATAGCAAAACTAACAAGCCCTTATGGCTAACTCTGTGGCCCGACTTTAGGCCAAAACCGAGCGCCGCCGATTTAGGGCAAGCGGCCACACAGCGCATACAGGCTTGGCATTCGTCGCTGTGTACCGTGGTTTTGGTGTGCACTATGATGTTGGCTGGGCAGGCGCGGGTACATTTGTCGCATTTCATGCCTTTAGCTTCGATCAGGCAATGCTGAGTATTGCGGCGGATCTTGAGTGGGCTGGCAAAACTTAAGATCCCAAGCATGGCACCATAGGGACATAAGTAGCGGCAAAATCCTTGGCGACGCCACGCAGCTAAGGCGAGGATAAGAGCAAAGCAGGCGAAGGTAATGAGCCCTGGCGTGACAAAAAACAGCGCCATCTTAAGGTCGGCAATCTTGTGGTAATTGCCTTGCAGATAATAGGGAATCGACTCGCTAGGCATACCGATGACGATGTAAAAAAGCGCAAGTAATAATAGGTATTTAAGCATACGTAGTGGCCAGTCTAACCATGCGGGTGGCGCAAGTTCTGCTTTGATAAAGCGTTTGCGCAAGGCGTAGAGGTATTCGCCAGCAAGCCCTAATGGGCAGGCCCAACCACAAAAGGCGCGTTTGCAGAGTAAGCCCGTGAGTAGCACGGCGGCGAGCATGACGGCTGCGGCTGGGTGCGTTTGGTCCCACAGGTTGAGCGTCACTATGGCTTTTAGCTCAATGCCACCCGCGATAGGCAAGAAGGCGTCGGCGACATCGGGGCGCATCAACCAAGGCATAATTCCTTGTTTAAGCTGGATAGCATTGATGCTGTATTGGATTGCGACGATAAACAGCGAGAGCGCGAGCAGGTGTTGGCAGCCTTCGCGCAGGGTGTTGATTTTTATCTCACCCTTTAATTCCTCAGGTGCGAACTTGTTGGCTATCAGGCACAACGGCAAGGCAATGGCTAGGGCGATCGCCAAAGGCCAGTAGAGGCTGATCGCCACGGCGCCAACACTTAAGAGTAAGGTGGCAACGGCGCCCCATTTTTTACCGCTCCAATAACTTAAGGATGCGATATACATCAGGGCCAACATCAGGGTAAGAGATTCACTAAAAGTCATGTTAATACTGCAAATAGAATACACGTATTCCATCTGAGTGGCTTTCGTTGGATAAGTTTTTGAGCCTAAAGTGAAATTGTGCGGCAGATCCGATATTGATTGTGCTGTCAGGCTAAAGCGCGTCATGGCTCACAAAGCTAAAAATCTTAGCCTTGCACAAACGAAACTGAGAATGCAGGGAGGATAAAATCAACAGCAAACTGCCATCGCAGTTTGCCGAAGTGTTTAGAGGAGAGGGTTAAATGCAGTGCTAAGCTGTTAATTCAGATAGGCTTGGCGCAATTAATAGCCAATTTGAGCAAGCTAAATTGTCTACCCTTTTGCGTTCTCAAGGGCCTCGATAAACTTGCTCGACTCGTTGATCGATTTGTTCATCTCTTTGATTAGGCCTGAAATATCCGTCTGTAGGCTCGCAAATTCCCCTTTAATTGCGCCAATCGCTTGAGCATTCAAGTTATGCTTTAAATACAGCATGTTGTCTTTCAT
Source organism: Shewanella decolorationis (assembly GCF_004354305.1). Classification (NCBI taxonomy): domain Bacteria; kingdom Pseudomonadati; phylum Pseudomonadota; class Gammaproteobacteria; order Alteromonadales; family Shewanellaceae; genus Shewanella; species Shewanella decolorationis. The sequence continues at coordinate 2,617,563 of NZ_CP037898.1, forward strand.
GGCGGTGAGGATGGGCGGCATTTTAGATTCGGCACGGCGCATGGTTTTCATCAGTTGCTCGTAGGAGCGGCGGGTTTCCTTGAGCTTAGTTTCACTGTTGCGGCGCAGGCTGGCTTTGCTGATCTCGCTGATTTCGGCTTGCCATTCATCGAATAGCGCCTCGGCGACATCTTCGACTTTATTGATGCGATTACTTACGTCATCGGCGGCACTTTGGGCTGACTCGTATTCATCTTTGGCCTTGTTGTAGGCCTTTTCGAGGTTGCCACCATTGTGGTTGAGCAGGGCTTGCATCTCCTCGAGTGCTGAGCTGAACTCTTTTTGGGCATCCTCTTGGGATTCTTTTGCGGCCTTCACTCTGTCGACCATGATGTCGCGCTTGTGGTAGCCCACTTTTTCCATGGCACCGTAATAGGCGCTCTGGCAGCCCGTCAGCAATAGCGTTGCCGCCATCAGGCCAGAGGTGATCAATCTTTTCATTGGGTATTCCGTCACTGAGTCAGATGAAGTTAGTCGGCCTTAAAACGCGCCGCATCGATAATGCTCCAGAGGTGAAAGATAGCACCTATTACCGCAGGCACAATTAACCACCAAAGGGCATAGCCAACCACTGTAACTACGAAAAACAGCAATGCAGCCAAAATTCGTCCCTGAACCAGTTGACCTAGGCCGGGAAAGAATAGACTTGCGATAGCGGCGATAACATTGCCCGCAGATCCTTGTTGTGACATCAATTCACTCCTTAGACTTGTAAATTAAGTGTTTATTGTACGAAGATAACGAGTCTACACCAACAGAATCAAGAGAAACCCGTGACTAAGAAGATAGAACTGGCACAAATTCAAGTCTTATTCCTCGGGATCTGGCGCTTCCTGCTGCATTTACGTCAGCGTTTAGTGGAAGATCAAATCAATATTCGCGCCGGCCATTTGGCCTATGTCACTCTGTTATCCCTTGTGCCTATGGTGGCGGTGACTATGTCCATGCTGTCGGCTTTCCCTGTGTTTAAGGGGATCCGTGGCCAAATCGAAGCCTTCGTTTACGAGAATTTTTTGCCCGCGGCGGGCGATACGGTACAAGTCTATATCAATGAATTTGTTGGCAATGCCTCTAAGGGAACTGCCGTGGGGATCGCGGCTCTCGTGGTGGTGGCGATTATGCTGATCTCTGCCATCGATAAGTCGCTGAATAATATCTGGCGAACTAAGGAAAAACGTTCTGTGGTCGTGGCCTTTTCCATGTATTGGATGGTGATTACCTTAGGTCCAGTGCTGGTGGGCGCGAGTCTAGTAGCTACCTCCTATGTTGTGTCGTTAAAACTGTTTGAGGGCGATACCTTATCTGGCGTTATGCCGTTATTTATCGAACGTTTGCCTATGCTGTTTTCGGTTGCAGCGTTCTTACTGCTCTATATGGTGGTGCCGAATCAGAAGGTGAAGTTTTGGCACGCACTATTAGGCGCGGTAGTGGCGGCCTTGCTATTCGAGCTTGGAAAAAAGGGCTTTGCCTTGTATGTGACTAAATTCCCAAGTTATGAGGCCATTTACGGCGCATTGGCGACCATCCCTATTCTGTTCGTTTGGGTCTATTTATCTTGGATGATAGTGCTGCTGGGCGCTGAAATTACCGCGGCCATGCCTGAGTATTTGGACTATGAGTCCAGCAGCGGTGTTAATGAAACCAATCTCGATGGTGAGCCCTTAGCGGCGCAGGATATACCCGCCGTGGAGCCCGAAACTCCATATGCCCAATCAAGCCAAGAGGTTGATACGACGAGTGAACTTGCCGCAAACGCGCCGCAATCGACTACACTGGATAAGCCGTAGCTAAGTTGTCATCCACCAAGACATTCAACGAGCCTTATCCCGCCTATGATCACTGACGCCCATCAGCTTGCTCCTTTTATCCGCCGTGATTGGTTGATGATGGGCAATGGGCAGCAGTTGCATCTTGCCCAATATGGTAATCCGCAGGGGATCCCACTGCTGTATTTACATGGCGGCCCTGGCGCAGGCGCTAGTACAAGTGAACTGAGTTTATTTAACCCCGAGCACTACTGGATTTTACTGCTAGATCAACGTGGTGCGGGGCAATCGCTGCCTGCTGGCGAGTTAGAACATAATCATTTAAATGGACTTATCAGCGATATTGAGGCGATTCGCATTCATTTAGGCATAGAGCATTGGTGCTTAGCGGGTGGCTCATTTGGCGCCACCTTAGCCTTAATTTACAGTGGGTTATTTCCCCATCGAGTGATTGCCCAAGTGCTGTGGGCTGTGTTTATTCCCTCCAAGGCAGGTATTGAATGGCTCTATGCACCCTCGGGCGCAGCGCAGTTATATCCACAGGCATACCGTGAATTTGCTGCACCTTCTGTTGGATTGGCGGATTTATTTACGCACTATCAGCTAGGGTTTAACGCCCTAGATGAGCAAACTCGTCATGAATTTGCCCGTTGTTGGATCCAATGGGAATTAACCCTAGCGGGCGTACCAACTGGCCTACCTAAGCGGCTTGCGCCGCCGCTATTCACCTTAGCTCAAATTGAGCTGCACTATGCGCAAAATGATTACTTCAATATGTTCAGTGTATTACAACGGGTGACATCTCAAGTCACAGCGCGTACCCTGCTATTACAAGGCACGCAGGATGCCGTCTGTCCGGCACGCTTATTAGCCGCATTTTTGGCAAAAATCGACAACCCTAGGATACAAATTCATACCATTGTCGATGGTGGGCATTCGCTGAATAGTGACATACTCTCACTTGCCGTCACACTCGAGATCCAAGCCATGTGGACTTGGATAAAGCGACAGGAGCTAGCATGAAATTAGCCGTTATCATTGCCGCCATTTTGGGATTAACTGCCTGCGCGGCCACCTCATCCTCCACCCCAGAGTCTCAATCCTCATCTTCAGTGGTCGAGTCCTCTGAGGTGCGCGCTCCTGTGGCACCTAAAGTGGTGCAATTGGCGGGAATGACCAACGAGGCCGCCGCCGATACCTTGTATCAGGCCTTGCTCAATGCCAACTATTTAGCCACCAAAGTCGGGGCGGATAAGGTTGCGGTGCAGTTTGGCAATAATGACTTTATGCTCGAACCCAGTATGAATGCAGCGGGGATTGACCGTATTCTGATGAATCGTTTTTATGCGGTGCATCCACAGTTGCAGGCTAATCCAGAACTGCCCGCGGTGATTGGTGAGCTGAATGCCAAGCTCAATTTTGCTAAATTCGTGCTGCGTGAGCAGGGCGCAGTGATCCAAATCCAAGGCACTGTGACCTTTGCCGATAAGGTCGAAATCGAGGAACTTCGCCGCTTTATGCTGTGGACCGATGGCGGTTTAGCGGAAATTGCCCAGTCATTACCCGAAGGTGTGGAACAGTATCTGCGTCCTATCCCCTTGATGCCCCTCGTTAAGTCTTAATTTAAAGGAAAAGTTGTGATCGCGTTAATTCAAAGAGTGAGCCGCGCCAGCGTGGTGGTGGACAATCAAACCATAGGTGCAATCGATAAGGGCTTGTTAGTTTTACTTGGGGTTGAGCGGGAAGATAACCGCGAAAAGATGGAAAAATTAGCCACTAAGGTGATGAGTTATCGAGTGTTTTCCGATGAAAATGGCAAGATGAACCTCAACTTAACTCAGGCGGGTGGCTCGCTTTTAGTGGTTTCGCAATTTACCTTGGCCGCCGACACAGGTCGTGGTCTGCGCCCGAGCTTTTCGGGGGCGGGTACGCCTGAGCAAGCGCTTGGCCTGTATGAAGACTTTGTCGCATTTTGCCGCGCGCAGGGCGTGACCACAGAAACGGGTCAATTTGGCGCCGACATGAAGGTTGAGCTGGTCAACGATGGTCCTGTGACCTTCCATTTACAGGTTTAACCTACAGGACAGTGTGCCAACGGCAGTAAGGACATGCACATGGATGAATTATTAAATCAATTGCGCCAGACCTGGCACAGCACCATTCCCGTCAGCGAGTTTATGCAGATAGCGCCAGTTTCCTTTGTCGAAGGGGAGCTGCGCGTGAGTGCGCCACTGGCGCCGAATATCAACCTGCACAACACTATGTTTGCGGGCAGTATTTATACCCTTATGACCCTCACAGGCTGGGGCATGGTGTGGCTGCAACAGCAGCTTCAACGGGTGGATGGCGACATAGTGTTAGCCGATGCCCATATCCGTTATTTAGCGCCCATCCGTAATCAATCTATTGCACGCGTGGTTTGGCAGGATGCCAGTTTAGCGGGCTTATCTGTGGGGCGAAAAGCCAAAGTTCGACTTGTGGTTAAGCTTTATTGTGAAGACCTGCTCTGCGCTGAGTTTTCTGGCCTGTATATTAGCCTTCCAAGTATTAAGGAATAGTTGCGACTGTTTGATTTTTGTAAATTTCCATCGTTGATGTTGCCTTTAACTTGCAATAGAATCTTTGGCTTAATGCAACTTAAGTTGCATCCGCCATGGTCCGTACGGTTATCGTATTTATGCTGTATGGCGCTATTTGCATTGATATTAAGGATAACCGATGCGATTTCTCTCCAGTGTGCTTATTGCTCTACTTTGTTTTCATCTTAGTGGTTGCGCAAATACCAAGTTAAATGCCAATAAATTACCTAAAGGTGTGGTGCTAAATAAAGCTATTACGCTCCCTGTGGATGTGAGTGTAGCTTATTATTTACCCCACTCGCAGTTAAATAACCGTTTTTATTTAGAGAAATGGAATATTTGGGTCGATCCCGGAAAATCACTCAGCGATGGTGTAAAGGACGGTTTTGGTGCTTATTTTTCAAATGCTAAGTTATTAGACCGCACGCAAGCGAGCCAGTATGGGTTATTGATCGATATCGATCCTGAGTGGAAATTTGACTCAGGCAAGGCGGAAATGATCATGAGCTATCGGGTATTTAATGGCTCCGATAAACCCATTCGCGAGGGGCAAAAATCCTTTAAGGCCGATATTGGCTATTTAGGGGATGGTTTAGGCCTTTATAACGCCGCATTGCGGGCGACTCAATTAGTGATTGTCGATGTACTCAACACGCTGACACCTTCGGCCAGTTCCTATCCAGCGCAGTATGCAATGAAAGATGTCTCAGCGAATTTGCTCGCAAATATGCAAAAACCAGTCAGTACAGGGACAGGTTTTTATATTAATCCTCAGGGACAAATTGTCACTGCGGCCCATGTACTCAAAAATTGCATGGTGACACAGGTGAATGTTGGCGGTAAATCCTTTGATGCGGCCGTAGAGGCTAGCTCGACCTTATTGGATTTAGCGGTCGTGAGTACAGGGACGCCAGCGGAGCAATACTTGCCATTGCGTAAAGGTACAGAGATTTTCCTAGGCGAGGCGATTACCAATGTTGGTTATCCCTTACAGGGATTATTGGCAGCCTCCCCCAATTTAACGCGCGGCAATATCAGTTCCCGCGAGGCATTAAAGGGGGCGGTGGGGCAATTCCAGTTTTCGGCACCGATCCAGCCTGGCTCGAGTGGTGGCCCAGTGGTCTCTGATGGTGGGGAGTTATTAGGTATTACCGTCAGTACCTTAAATGTGACGAGTCTGCGTGAATCGGGTGCATTACCGCAGAATGTTAACTTTGCCCTCGATGCAAAATATGCCGCCCGCTTTTTAGATAAGCATCGCATTAGTTATCAGTCGGTTGAACCCAATATGAAGGGCGATATTCGAACGGCAAATGCGGCAGCACTTGGTGCTGTTGTTCAACTAAATTGCTATCAATAAGGATGTTTCCAATGCTATCTATGTTTCGTTTTTTGATGCTGAGTTTGTTGCTCATAAGCCCGTTTGTTAAAGCGCAAACCACGGTACTTCCACCTGTGTTTTTTATTAGTACCATTGATTCAATTGATTTTTATAACAAACTTAAGGGCATGCCATTATTTGAAAAAATGGATAAAGAGAATATCGGCAATCCATTAAAGCTGATTGTGACCTATAAAATGGAACCTACAGCAGGGGGAGAAGCTGCGGGACTGACCTCGGCGATTTTAGCCGGTGGCTCCCTAGGGCTGTTACCTATGGTGACCAATAATGATCTGGTGCTGACCTATGAGTTTAGGGTCCACAATGAGGTGGTTGCCAGCGTCAGTTATCGTGAAAATTTTACCAAGGCTCACAACATGTACTCCAATGAGGGAATGTATAGCCTAGATAAAGAGAGTTTGGCATGGGCGATGACCACGACTGATAAGTTTATGGTTGATATTCAAAACTCGCCAGAGCTTTCCCAGCTAATCAGTGAATACAACTATTATTTTGCTCAATAGTTCGAGTGACGCATCTCCATAAATGAAGGGCTAGCTTTGCTAGCCCTTCATTTAACCATTCTATTTTTTAGAAATTAATCTCAAATTTTATCCGCTTTTTTTCTTTTTTATGGGCTAATAAACTAAGCCCATAGAGTCGAGAGCAAGTTGAAAGACTCTCAAGAATTTCAATTTTCGGAGCAGATTATGTCTAAAGTCCTAGTGTTAAAATCCAGTATTCTTGGCGGTTATTCACAATCTGCCTTGTTAGTTGACCACCTGATCGGTAAATGGGAAGACCAAGGCGCGACCATCACAGTTCGCGATTTAGCGGGTAAAGATGTGTTGCCAATGGTTGATGGTGAAATTGCCTCTGGCCTACGTGGCGGCGCTGAGTTAACCGCACGTCAGCAAGAGATGCTCGACCTGTCTAACGCCTTAGTTGAAGAGTTAAAAGCAAACGACACTATCGTGATCACTGCGCCTATGTACAACTTCAACATTCCAACTCAGCTGAAAAACTGGATTGATTTTGTGGCCCGTGCAGGTGTGACTTTCACTTATACCGAAAACGGTCCTAAAGGCTTAGTGGAAGGTAAACGCGCCGTGTTGATCACCACCCGTGGTGGTGCTCATAAAGATGGTCCAACGGATCACATTGTACCTTTCTTAAAAACTTTCCTCGGTTTTATCGGTATCACCGACGTGGAAGTGGTTTATGGCGAAGCGCTGAACATGGGCCCAGAAGCCAACCAAAAAGGGATCAGTGAAGCTAAAGCCAGTATCGATAAGCTAGCGGTTTAATCGTAAAAATAATAAAAATGCCAGCATCTTAGCTGGCATTTTTGTTTATGTAGAAAGCCTATTACTCACAAAGCTTGCAGCCAAGAGACATGGCGCTGGTTTCGATATAACGCACTTTGGCGCTCGCTTGGCCACGGTTACGGCTCACGCTGTAGCAGGTTTCGCGAACCACTTTGGGCTGCGGCGGTTGTTCGCCGCTAGTTGGGCGCGGGCACTTTGTTGTCATCTGCACCTCCTCACGCATGGTTACTTGGCTTAGGTTTTAGCTTGGCTGGCAGCAGACTAAATCTTTTAGTGAACCACCGTTGACCACACATTCAAAACCGTTGGCCCTTAAAATATCGCAGCCCTTTTGGGCACGGATACCCGCGCCGCAGTAAAGCACAAAGGGATGCTGTTTATTGTCAACCTGATGCAACCATTGGTCGAGCGTTGGCAGCGGCACATTGATGGCCTGAGGCAAATGACCCGAAGCAAACTCTTCCGGTGAGCGCACATCGATAACGCGCGCACCCTGCTCAATCAGTTGCCAACATTTTTCACCACTGCTGCTGCCAGATAATTTAGCCAGTAAAGATTGAAACATCACTTTGCCTCTATGATTAGAAAAATTTCAATAAGTTTATTCTAATGGATTGGCGGGTGCAAGCGGCAATCTATTGGCGCTTGGCTTGTCGGCGTTACTCGGTGGCTGGCGCTGCTCTGTGGTAGTGGATTAGATCATGAAACACCACGGGGTGATCGCTCAAGTTACGGTAACCATGGGGTTTATCGGCAGCAAAGCGCACGGCTTCACCCTGCTGTAATGGTTGCCACTGGCCATCGACTAACACTTCCATTGTGCCGCTCAGTACGATCACATGCTCGGTCACACCCGCCTCATGGGGCTCTGAGAGGCGCTCATAATGCGGCAATAGGGTGAGTTCAAACATTTCAAAACCAAAGCGTGGTTCAAAGGGAAATAGCGACGCCACTAACATGCCGTCGGTTGCAGGTTTTTGGCGTAATGCATCGGCGTTACGAAAGACCGCGCCTTGGCTCTCGGGTGTTGGCTCCAAAAAGGTTGAGAGTGAGGTATTAAAACCGCTGGCGATTTTCCACAGTGTGGCAATGGTGGGGCTAGATTCGCCGCGCTCAATCTGGCCTATCATGGCCTTGCTTACGCCTGTTTCGAGTGCCGCTTTATCTAAGCTCCAACCCTTTTGGCTGCGCAGTTGTTTTAGGGTCGCTGCAAGATAGCTGTTGATGGTCTGCATTAGGTTCTGATGCTTAAAAAATTATTTGTACGTTATAACGCACAAGTGCTATCTTGTCCATCTTGTGCGTTATGGCGCACGAGTAATGGTGCGATGGATGATCAAGGCAAAGGTAGGAGTAGGGATGATGTGGCGCGAAGCTTTAGGACTATCAAAAATATCGGCGGGCTTTATTGCTGTGCTGGTGGGCTACAGCAGTTCGGCGGTGATTATCCTGCAGGCGGCGGATGCCGTTGGCGCGACATCGGCACAGATGAGTTCATGGCTGTGGGCCTTAGGTGTCGGCATGGGACTCACCAGTATTGGCCTGTCTCTCTACTATAAAAATCCGGTGCTTACGGCATGGTCAACACCCGGGGCGGCGCTGATGGTCAGCAGCCTTGCGGGATTGAGTATCCACGAAGCCGTTGGTGCCTTCCTTATTAGCTCCTTTTTGATCACCCTCTGCGGCTTGGCTGGCTGGATGGATAAGCTTATTCGTATCATGCCACCCTCGGTGGCAGCGGCCATGTTAGCGGGGGTTTTATTGCAGTTTGGCTTAGGGCTGTTTCAAGCCATACAGACTCAACTGAGTTTAATCCTCTTGATGTTATTGGTATTTGTTGTACTTAAGCCCTGGGCGCCGCGCTACATTATGCTGCTCACCCTCGTTGCGGGGATAGGGATGAGTTATCAATTGGATTTATTGCAACTCGATAAGCTTGAGCTGCAATTCGCCGCCCCCGTATGGATAGCGCCTACGTTTTCTATCGCCAGCGTGGTGGGCGTGGCGCTACCCTTATTTGTGGTGACTATGGCTTCGCAGAATATGCCTGGGGTGGCCGCACTCCACGGCCATGGTTATCGTCCGCCTATCTCGCCATTAATTATCGTGACGGGTCTGATGGGCGTATTGTTTGCACCCTTTGGTGGCTTTGCTTTTAACTTATCAGCTATTACAGCGGCGATTTGCATGGGAAAAGAGGCGGACCCTAACCCCGCAACTCGTTATTGGGCGGCTGTGTGGGGCGGAGTCTTTTATTTGATAACAGGTCTACTCGGCGCAACTGTGGTGGGGCTCTTCGCCGCATTTCCGAAGGAATTAGTGCTCGCGATTGCAGGATTAGCCCTGCTTGGCACCATAGGTAACAGTCTGACCGCTGCGCTCGCGGATAACGACGAGCGAGAAGTGGCGGTGGTTACGTTTCTCGTCACCGCCTCGGGTGTGAGTATATTGGGGATCGGCAGCGCCTTCTGGGGATTATTACTCGGATTTTTAATGCATTACTGGCACAAGCATCGCGCCTTAACCACAGCTAAACAGGCAAAAGCTTAGCTGTGGTCAGGATTGATGTGTGCAGAGGCCTAGAGTTTTTTGGTCATAAACAGGCTATTGGGGTCGAGCACGTAATCGGCAAAGGGGCCGCACAGCTCGAAGCCAAATTTGGCATACAGGTTACGGGCAGGTTGGAAAAAGGCCATTGAGCCCGTTTCTAAACTGAGGCGCTGCACGCCTGCGGCTTTGGCATCATTGATCAAATGCTGCAATACCTTAGAAGCAATCCCCTGTTGTTTGTAGGTGGCGGCGGTGCGCATCGATTTGATCTCGGCGTGTTCGGCATCTAACCATTTTAGTGCACCGCAGCCCGCCAGATTACGGCCATCCCACAGTGTCCAAAAGCGAATATTGGGTTGGCGCAGTCCATCCAAGTCTAATGCGTGCACACTCTCTGGCGGCGAGGTTGCTCGCATATCTTCAAGGTGTTCAGTTAAAAGTGCTGCAATTTCAGGCCCTTTTAGATCATCTAGTATTATTTTCATTGTTGCTCTCAAGATTAAAATTCCCTGTGTTGTCGCTTATCCATCATAACGTTATCGCGTTTCGTTGTTTTAAGAGGTAAAACGCCGCGGTGGATAAGCAAAGGGTAGGCCAAGAGTTTTTGCTAAAAGGGATGATGCTTCATCCCTTGGTTTTTATCGAGAGGCGAGCAAGAAAGCTTGTGCTTACTTTTGTTTGAAGGCAAGGCAAAAACATATTATGTTATTGTCTTATATTAAGCGTTTTAATTTTTACTAAAACTACAGGGATTGTTATGTTAAGGAAGAGCGTTTTCTTTTTGTTTTTTCTACTCGTTTTAATTTTTATTACATTGTATTTTTTTGAAAATAACAATGAAGTTAGTGTGAACGATACATCCTTTATGAAAGATAGTCATATCGTTTTGGTCGATGATTTTAACTCTGCTAATGTTAATTTTGATGTGTCAACAAATATAAAAGAGCCTCGAGCAAGTGATAGTTCTTTGCACTCTTTGACTGAACATAAAATGGAGCTTAATGGAGGTTATGATACAGGGATAGTTAGTGATGACAATGTTGTTGATAGTACTAAGCTAAATTCAATTTTGGCTTCAGCTAACTTTTACGAAATTATAGATGTTTTCTCGACAATGCCAGACAAGTCATTTGAAACAATAGTTTTTGAAAACAGTATTAGTGAGTTTTTAAATAAGTCAAAATATAGTTCTATTCTAAATGAGTACCGTGTTTCATGTGATAATAAAATTTGTTTTGGATATTTTGTATTTTCAGAACCAGATGCTTTTGCTAATTTCTACAAGGAGTTTAGTCTTAGTAATAATAGTCCTATGAATAAGTCTGGTTATGTAAACTATTTAATGGTTACAAACAATGCTAAAGGGGGAAATGAGTATAGGATATCATTTAATTCAGACCCTTTAGTTAAATCAATAACTGCACAGAAATAGTTGCATCATTGGCAAAATAGGACGGACAGAATTGGATGGTGATTGGCGAGGCGACCGTCCGCCCCATGGACGGGGCGGCCCTGCATCCAGGGATGGACTTGAACAACATCCGTGTTTAACTGCCAGTTCGCCGTCCATGGCTCTCGTTCATAAGCTTAGAAAACCTAGGTTTCTATTCACCGTGTCGTCGAGTCAGTATCATGGTTGGCTTAACTCCGTGGCGTGTTGTCGAGTCAGTACCATGGTTGGACTCACTCTGAACAATATTGCCAGTCCACCTTCCATAGCTCTCGCTTATCAACTTAGAGCCCACGGCTTCTTTTACAGCGTCGTAAGGCTATTTCAGATGATGTTGGGGTAGCTGTGGTTGACCTAACAGGGCAACGATAAGGATGAAGTCGTCTTCTTTGGTGAAGTAGGCTGTGTGTTTACCGATAGGAAAGTAGAAACCGTTGGGGTAAATATCGTTGCAGCTTCTGCCTAATCCGGGGTTATTGGCTAACATTTGCAAACCGGATATAAGGTTTTCTTTATATTTGTGCCACTGCGACTCAGAAAAGTGTTGAAGGGTGTAGTCTTTAATCTTTAGTAGGTGAGCCTGAGCTAACCTACTCAGTTTATAGCGTTTATTATTCATGTGAGTAGCTACAGGGCGTTAAGAAAATCTTCGCCATCAACAACATTACCTTGCGCTAAGTCTTCTTTAGCAGCGTTGAAACAGTGCTTCAGATAGTCGGCTTTCATCGCCTCAAGCTGTTCGTAATCGTGGATAGACATGACCACAACCGCATCTTTACTGTTTTTGCTGATCTTGATGGGTTCACGTTGAGCGTTTAGCAGCAACTCACCGAAATTTCGTTTGGCGTCATTGGCGGTTAATGTTTGCATGAGTTAAGTCCCGTTTTGGAAAGACAGTGGCAGTATAGTTTATTGAGCGAAATGGTCAAAATGATTAAATCGTGCGATTTGTGCTAAAGATGGATTGGCTTGATGATGGTTTGCTTACACAATGAAATCAACAAGCCGAGATGATTCTCGGCTTGTTATTAAGGCTTTTACTAACTCAAAAGCGATTAGTAGTACTTCTTCAAATAGCTTTCAGCATAGCTTTTCAGCTTTTTGTTTGGGTTGTTGTTGGCAATGTTTTCAATCACTTCACGATATTGGGTATTACCCGATGCGGCGAGGGCCTTGGCCATATTGGCGTAGGTGTCGATGGCTAACTTGTCGTTGCGCATAAGGCGTGGATTTTTAAGTTCAACGCTCAGGCGCTCTAGCAAAAAGTCATCGTAATTTTGATCATCCATCATGCGTTTGGCGGCGAGGCGCATTAGCTCTAAATCATCGCTTTTAAAAGCATTGGCAAAAGCATTGTTTTTAGCACTTTGTTCGGCCACATATTGGCTCTTATCCGCTAAAATTGCGTTCCATTTCTTGTATTGGTCAAGATTTTCAAGTGCTTGGGTAGCGTACTTCTTTAGCTTCTTATGGTAGCTGCCATTGACAATGTTGCTGATGGTCGCGCTGTATTTGTCATTGCCCGAGTAACCTAAGCCTTTGACTAACCAAGCGCTATAGTCAATAGCATTTTTCTCGGTAGCGAAGGGCAGCGATTCGATCAGTTTGGCCTCTAACACATCGTAAATGGCGGGATCGGATAATCCGGCAATCATCAGGGTTTCGATGGCTTGTTTTTGCTTAAATTGATTGTCGCCTTTAAAAATTTCTTGATAGGTTTCAACCGTATATTCCTGCGCCCACACAGGTGAGCCCAGTAAACTAATGCCGAGTAAAATACTTGCTACTAATGGTTTCATTGATATGTCCTTATGTCGTTTTCCAGCGTTTAAAAATCAGTGAAGTGTTGATACCGCCAAAGGCGAAGTTATTGCTCATCACATAGTCAGTGTCGAGTGTACGTGGCTCGCCGCGAATGTAATCGAGTGCTGCACATTCTGGGTCGATATTGTCGAGATTAAGCGTTGGGGCAAACCAGCCCGCATTCATCATTTCGATACTGACCCATGCCTCTAACGCGCCGCAGGCACCTAAGGTATGGCCTGTGTAGCTTTTCAGGGATGAAATCGGCATATCCGCACCGAATACGGCATGGGTTGCATGGGTTTCGGCAACGTCACCGCGATCGGTCGCTGTGCCGTGGGCATTCACATAACCAATGGCATCTGGCGTGAGCGCCGCATCCTTAAGGGCTAAACGAATGGCGATTTCCATGGTATCGCTATTGGGCTGAGTGACATGCTGACCATCGGAGTTAGTGCCAAAACCGACGATCTCGGCGTAAATTTTCGCGCCGCGCGCTAAGGCGTGATCTAACTCTTCAAGTACTAGCGTACAGGCGCCTTCGCCAATCACTAAACCGTCGCGATGGGCATCGAAGGGGCGAGGCGTTAACTCTGGTGTGGTATTTTTGGTGCTGGTGGCAAACAGGGTGTCGAATACTACGGCCTCGGTGGCGCAGAGTTCTTCGCCGCCACCCGCAAGCATTAAGGTCTGTTGCCCGTATTTAATTGCTTCATAGGCGTAGCCTATGCCTTGGCTGCCCGAAGTACAGGCGCTGCTGGTGGTGTGAATGCGTCCCTTAAGACCAAAGAAAACCCCCACGTTTACCGCAGTGGTGTGGGCCATCATGCGGATATAGCTGGTAGCTGTGACGCCCGACATATCGCCATGTTTGAGCATATCGCCAAAGGCGATCAGCGGATCGGTACTGCCGGTGGAAGAACCATAGGCAATCCCCATTTCCCCCGAGGTAACGATAGGGTCGTCTAAGAGTCCAGCATCCATCAGTGCAAGCTCGCTGGCGCGAGTCGCCATAATCGAGACGCGCCCCATGGAGCGGATCTTTTTGCGGGAATAGTGGCTCGGCACTTCAAAGTCAGTCACAGGTGCGGCGAGGCGAGTGTTTAGTCCGTCGTATTTATCCCATTCCGCCATCGTCACGACACAGTTTTTTTGTGCCTTAAGGCTGCTTGCGATACTCGGCCAGTCATGGCCTAGGGCACTGATGCCACCGATACCAGTAACGACGACTCGTCTGCCTAGGGGATTGCGCTGCGTCATTTAGATCATGCCTCCATTCACCGAAATCACTTGGCGCGTGATATAGGCAGCATCGTCCGACATTAAAAAGGCGGCTAAGGCGGCGATTTCATTGGGTTTACCCATGCGGCGCATCGGCACTAACTGCTCGACCATATCCTTAGGAATATCCGCCACCATATCGGTTTCTATTAAACCTGGTGCGATACAGTTGACGGTAATCTTTCGTTTGGCCAGCTCTAAGGACAGCGCCTTAGTGGCGCCAATCAGCCCAGCTTTAGAGGCGCTGTAATTGACCTGACCACGGTTACCCGCGATACCTGAAACGGAAGCCAAGGTGATAATTCGTCCGCCCTTGCGCGCTTGTACCATAGGCATAACGCAGGGGTGAATGACATTGTAAAAACCATCGAGGTTAGTGTGGATTACGCTATCCCATTCGGTTTCGCTCATCGCTGGGAAGGCATTGTCACGGTTGATGCCCGCATTGAGTATCACGCCATAGTAGGCGCCATTGGCCTCGATATCGGCCTCAATGGCGGCTTTTACCGCGGCTCGGTCGGCAACATCAAACTTCAATAGGCTGACGTTCACCCCAAGGGCGCTAAGTTCTGCGGCGCTGGCATCGGCTGCGGCCTGATTGCTGTGATAATGCAGCGCGATATCGTAGCCCGCCGCGGCCAGTTTAAGGGCGATGGCTTTGCCAATACCGCGGCTCGAACCTGTGACTAATACTCTGTTATTCATCTTTATTTCTCCACCCGTGATGCTTGATGATGAGTTGTTTATGCATCAAAGGGCTAAATCCTTTTGTGATAATACTTGTTGTTGCCAAGCATAACTCTGGGCATTAAGCCTGCTGGCTTGAGGCGATATACGCTTGGGTGTCCTGTGGCTGGAACACATTCACATTGGCCTCTGCAACTAACTGTGGTGTTTGCTGCGCTTGCGCCTCTGGCAATAGATAAATCTGGCAATCGAATACCGCCAGTCCCGACTCTTCTTGATAGAGGCGTTTAACCCGTGTGCGGTAACGACGATTGAGTTCGTACTGCGCCGTGTGTAAGGCTAATTTACGCGATCCCAATAAAAATCCCACACGGATTTTATCGTGACGCAGTTTAGCCTCAACGCCCGCTAAAGCGGCGATGCTCTGCGCCATATATTCGATACCCACATAATTGGGGACGGCCTGACGTTGCTCGTCAAAATAAGCGCTCTGCGGAGTGATCAGCACTTCGGTTTCGAGCGCATCCTGTTGATGGCTAATAATCTTATCAATCAAGATCATTGGCGCGCGGTGCGGAATAAAATCGGCAATATTCTGCTCGGCTAAGTGTTGCAGCCAAATCGGCTCGGCGGCTGAAATTGCGGTATCGATAGAACTGGACATCAATCTTAAGCCCCTTTACGGCAAAAAATCAGGCTGGCATTGCTGCCGCCAAAGGCGAAGGAGTTGCTCATCACATAGTTAAGCTTGCCATGATCGCTGCATTGCATGGGCGCGACTAGCGCAATGCTGGGGTCCCGTGGATCTTGCTGCCCATCAAACCTATGGGGCGGCAGGGAAAAGCTGTGATTATGCGGTGACAGCAAGAGGTAACAAAATGCGGCTTCAATCGCGCCCGCAGCGCCTAAGGTATGGCCGACCAGCGGTTTGGTTGAGCTTGCAAGGGGCGGCGTGTCGCCAAATACCGAGAGTACGGCGCGGCTTTCCATTGCATCATTTTTAGGCGTTGCAGTGCCATGTAAGTTTATATAATCAATATCTTGCGCCGATATTTGTGCATCATCAAGCGCTGCCTGCATGGCGGCAATCGCCCCTGCGCCTTCAGGATGCGGCGCCGACATATGGTGCGCATCGCTCGACTCACCGATACCTGCGAGCAATACACAGGCTTCATTTGCTGTGTTGTCTGTCGCTAAGGTCAGGGTAAATAGCGCGGCGCCTTCACCGATATTGATGCCATCGCGGTTGGCGCTGAAGGGATTGCAATGTCCTTTGGAAACCGATTCTAAGGCGTGAAACCCGTTGACAGTGAGTTGGCACAGGCTGTCGATACCGCCGACAATCACCATATCGCACAGCTTGGCCTCAAGTAGGCGTTTGGCACTGGCAAACACTTTGGCGCTGGAGGAGCAGGCGGTTGAAATGGTGTAGCAGGGGCCTTGGAGCGCAAATAACTGGCGCAAAAAGTCGCTGGTACTGCCGAGTTCCTGTTGGAAATAATGATAATCAGCCGGAAAGTGGCCGTGTTGATTGCGATAGGCCAAGGCTGCTTCGCCCTTCGAAATTCCCGAGGTGCTGGTGCCTAACACCACACCAATGCGGTCGGCACCATATGTCAGTTTCGCCTGTTCGACCGTATCGGCAATTTGCTGCGCGGCAGCAAGGAGTAATTGATTGTTACGGCAATCGAATTGCGCCAGCTCGGCAGGAATGGCGGGCAGCGGCGCAGTAACAGGCGCAACCAGTGTCGACTCCCCAAATAATAGGGTGTCATTGATTTGCATGGCACTGGTATCGCCTGCAATCAAGCGGGCTAACACTTGCTCTTGCGTTTGCCCTAACGGGGTACACAATCCAATCTGTGTAATGGCGACTCTGTTGTTCATTGCTGCTTGCTATACCTATGGCCTTTGATGCGAGCAATGCTAAAGGCTCATATCGATTGGCGGTTAACGGGTGCCTATGGCATTGTCAAAGGACGATTAAATCGGTTGTATCTCTAACTCAAATTTTGCCTGTGGCATGGTTAAATTAATATGTGCCTGCCAAAGGGAATCGTCGATTTGGTGCTGATAACGAATTTGTATCACTTGGGTCTGATTGTCGTTGTAACTGATAAGCGTGTCTTGGCTATAAAACTGGCGGCAGGGGATGGCGTCACACAGCCCTGTCACTAAACTTCCACCTTCTAAATGACTACGAATACTCTGTTCTGGCCAATAGATAAGTTGCATCATCGCCATCAGGTATTCGGCTTTAAACTCATTCCCGAGTAGCTGACTCTGCTCACTGCTGAGTGTATTCCCATCGTAAACCAAGGTAAACAACGCTTGCCCTAGCGGAGCGAGCCCAACCAGCGTCATGCGTTCCCCTTCAAGTTCAAGCTGGGTGAGCAGCTCATGGGTGTTATCACCCACTTTTATGCTCACCTTCTGACTAAAAGATTGGGAGGATACCTTTGCTTTGCTGTCGCCTTGCTGACTTTGACTCTGGTTCGCAGAGTCTGTGCCAGCTGGGTTTGCGGCTGGCTGAGTTGTTGGCTTAGTGAGTGGTTTATCCGTTGCAGGGCCAAAATGCTGTGGCAGTGGCGCTAAGCAATAACGCATATCTTTTGTGAATCCGACGCAGGTTTGCCGATAGAGCAGCTCACTGCAGCCCATCAAGCCGAGGCTTGAGAGCATTAGGGCAACTGTCACTATCGCTTTTGTGCGACCTTTGGCGTTAAGGCTTAAGTGCATCGAATTACACCTCGGCTAATTCGCTAACGTCAGGTTCGGCGCTGAGTTCGGCTTGTTGCCGACATAGCTCGACCACCATGTTTAGACGTCGCTCGGATTCTTTAACAAAGGGATTTTGCACATCCCAAGCATAGCCAGCCAAAATCGAGCAGATCATTTGCTTGATTTTAGGATTCGGATTTTCGTAAAAAATCACATCCTGGAAGCGGCCATCGTACCAAGCCTGTACATAAGTGCGGAAGGTGTTCACCCCTTGCATTAACGGCGCCGAGTACTCGGCGGGCCAATCGACGGTATCGCCATTAAGCTGTTTAAGCACGCATTTCGCCGCCATGGATGCCGACTGCATGGCGATAGTTACGCCCGATGAAAACACCGGATCGAGGAACTCGCCCGCGTTGCCCAGCAAGGCAAATTTGTCGGTGGCGAGGCGCGATACGTTGGCGGAGTAGCCCTTGAGTGTCGCACAGGGCTGGGCGACCTTAGCATTGGCCAGCAATGCTTTCAGACCGGGTTCTTCTTTGACTATGGTCAGTAGCTGCTGCTCTAAATCGCCTTCGAGACGCGCGAGTAACTGCGGCTCAGCCACGACGCCGAGTGAGCAGCGGCCGTTGCTGAAGGGAATTAACCAGTACCAAATATCCTGATGCTGTGGGTGTACGCTAATTAAAATCTTGTTCCGGTCGAAGTCGGGATCGCTGATGTTATCTTCAACATGGGTGAAGATAGCGCTGCGGGTCGGCAGTGAAGACGGCGTTTCGAGGTCGAGTAGCCGTGGCAATACTCGGCCAAAACCGCTGGCATCGAGCACATATTGCGCCTCGACCTGATAGAGTTCGCCCTGTTCGTTACGCACGCTTAAGCGTGGATTGGTGCTTAAATCGATTGCCTCAACGGTTTCACCGTAACGGATCTCCACCCCAAAGCTTGCTGCGGTATCGGCGAGTAGTTTGTCGAAGTTTGCCCGTTGCACTTGGAAGGTTGTGCCCGGTCCAGGGGTAAATTTGTCGGTAAAGTCGAAGGTGGTATATACGCCATCGCGGCGGAAGGCGGCACCATTTTTATATTGGAATCCTGCTGCATTCAGCGCCTCTAACATGCCCGCTTCTTCAATAAATTGCATGCAGCAGGGCAGCAGGCTCTCGCCGATAGAAAAGCGTGGAAAGTGTTGTTTTTCTAGCACTAATACGCGTTTGCCTTGCTTATGCAACAGGCTAGCGGCAATCGAGCCCGAGGGGCCTGCGCCAATAATGGCCACATCGACGTAAAGGGAGTGAGACTGTGTGGTGCTTGCAGCGGTAGATGTGGACATTTAAACAACATTCCTTGTAGGTATCGAGACCTTGTTGGTGGTTAAAACCTGACTGGTGGTCAAAATCAATGGCGAAAGTACAAAGGTAAAGCCTATGCCGAGGGATAGAGTTAATCCAAAATAATGAATAGCTTGGGTTTGGCTAAAGGCGAGTAAGCCAAAGGCCAACAGGGTCGAGCAGGCGGACATAAACACCGCCATCATCACTGCCTTGCCATGTTGCACTGCAGAGGCAAAGAACAAACTGTAATCTATCCCAATCCCGAAGACTAAAATCAGTGCCAGCGCATGGAATAAGCTTAAGGGCGAGCCGACTAAGCCTAAAATGGCCAAGGTGAGTACCGCGGCCAGTGCAGGCACGGCGACCACTAGGGCGGCTCTTTTAACGCCAAAACTTAGGCTAAATAGCAAGAGCGCGATAACGAGCGCTAGGCCCAATAATTTAAGGGTGAGCAGGCGATAATGCCCCATCACGGTGGAGATATCCGCGACTTTATCGATAAGTTGTACTTGCGCATCGTTAGCAAAGCGTGCCTTGAGGGCCGAAATATCTTCAATACCACCGAGCAACACTATGGCGCCATGGTTGTCGTTCCCTTGGTTGGTATTATCAGGATTGGTCGCTGACTCTGTTGAGTGCCCAAGCGGTGCAAATCCCTGTGGTGCAAGCCAGAGTGGGGCTAACTGTTTGCCTAGGCCCAGTTCGAAAAAATCCGTCGGGGTGATATAGCTATCCTTGGCGGCAAGATAGGCGGCAGAAAGCTCAGGTGCTAGGCCGTCATCTAGGCCAATGCTGTTTAGCACTGTGGTTAATTGCGACTGGTAAATCTTGCCCTGCAATTGATACGCCGCATCCTGCTTTTGCTTGCTAGGCAGATAACGGCTGAGGCTGACATAGTTGCCCAGCTCTTGCTGTTTTATGGCCGTATCGAGCTGCGGACTGAGGGCTTCGAGCCGTTGCAGTAAGGCTTCTTCGCTGGGCGCGCGCACCAATAAAAACTGGTTATCCGTGCCGCCACTGAGTAATTTTCTGAGCTTGTCTTCAGGCTCAGTCACGCTTGCTGGGCTTTGCTGTAAATGGCGAATATCATCGTCGACGTTAAGCTTGCTGATCCCCAATAGGCAGACTCCCGAGAGCACTAAGGCAAACAGACTCAATCCCCATGGCGAGACCAGTTTATTTGAGAATCCGGTGAGTTTCGCAAGATAAGCTTGCGCGAGGGTTAACGGACGCTCTCCCGAAGGTAACTTGCTGCCCGCCAATAATGGATAGGCGAGCACTAACGTCAGGTAGGCGCCGAGTAAGCCTGAGGCGCAGAAAATCGCCACCTGCTGCATGCCGGGAAACGGCGCTAAACCGATACCGACATAGGCTAAGGCGCTGGTGATAAACGCGAGTGACACTGTGGGGAAGATATAGGCCACGGTCGCCTGCGCGCTACGCTGATGATCGCTTAACCGCTCGCAGTAAAAATGAAAGCTGTAGTCGATGGCAATCCCAATCAGGCTAGTGCCAAAGACGAGAGTGAGCAAATGCAGCTCCCCGAACACGCTTAGGGTAAAGGTCACCGCCAGCAGCAGGCCACTGCCTATGGTCACCATCGCCAGCAAGAGTGGCATCACGGAGCGAAAGGCCAGCCAAACCAATAACACTACCCCAAGCAAAGAAGTGAGACCGAGGACAGAGATTTCACTCTTCGCGGTATTGGTGGCTTCTATGGCATGGAACAGCGCGCCCGCCTGTAACACTTTAATGCTGGGGTATTGCGCGCTGACGGTATTCAGCGCCTGAGTCAGTGCCGCTTGCTGGCGTAATTGCGCATTCGGGTTAAAGGCGCTTTCAGTGCCCTTTGCCATCACAATGGCGGCCACGCCTTCACTATTATCAACACCTTGCTTGGTATCAACACTTTGTTTGGTATCAACACTTTGTGGATGAGCAAGTAAAATCCCTTGGCTGGCGCTCAGCTTCGAGCTGGGCGCAAGGGCGAGCAAATTGTCGGGGAACAACAGCAAAGGATCTTGGGTCAATAGTTGGCTATTGGCATAACTAAAGGCGTTGTAGAGCTGCTGAGTGGCCGAGGCAACTAAGCTATTGAGGCCATCATGGCTTAAGGCTTCGGTTTGCTCAGGGGTGAGCAGTTTAAATCTATGGGGGAAATAAAATTGACCTAGGGCTTCACCCATTTGTATGTCGGCACTACGAATATCGGTAAAGGCGGTATTTTGAGTCTTAAGCTGCTCCATCAGGAGTGTGGTCGCGGCAATTGCTTGAGGTTCATCCTTGGCAATCAGGGCGAGATACACTTGATCGGCGAGTGTCGATTCCACTTGTTCGAGGGCGCGCGCCGTGAGTGCGTCCTGCTGAAGATGGGGCAGCATGGCGAGAATATCGCTTTGTACCTTTGCCCCATTTTGCCATAGTTGCAGCGTCCACAGGCTCGCCGCCAGCATCAAACACAACCAAATAGCGAAGCGCCATTTAGTCGAGGTTTGCATCATTCTATGGCCAATACGTGTGGCAATCTTGGGCGCCATGATTCTGCCTTACTCTCTCGGACCAGCGTCTTTAGGCGTTGTCTGGCTGATGGCATATTGGGCTAACTCAGCCTCACTCAGTGGACCTTGGCGCAGCTCGCTAAAATCGATACGGGTGATATCCTGCGGACTCACACTCGGATTGGCGCTAAGTAGCACTAAGGCGTGTAGCGTATCGCTGCCTTCGAGCACCATATGGGCGATGGCCTTCTTCATCAGCGGATCTTTTGGGGTTAATCCCAACTGCCAGTTTGGCTTGCCTTGCGCTAAGGGTTCTTGGACGAAAAAGTGCAGTTCGAAGTTTGCACTTAAACCCGAAATATCGCCGCCCAGCATGGCATTCACTAGACTCGGTAATAAATCCCCCATGGCCGCCGCGCTTGCCGAAGCATCGGCTTGGCTGATTTGCACTCGCCCTTGGCTATCTTTTTGGATCAGTTGCTTATCCTTTAAAATCAGCAAAGATTCGAAGGGGCTTAGTTGTTGCCAGATCAGTCCTTGTGCCTTGTCGAACACAAACTGGCCTTGGCTCACTAGGGGCTTTTTCAGCACTTTAAGCTGGCGTGATTGCACAAAGTGGCCGCGAACCGTCTCGCCAAGATTGAGCTTTTGGCTGAGGGCGAGTAATGCGGCGTTATCTGCGCCTTGGGCGAATAGCGTTTGATACTGGCTTGCCCCAGCTAGGTTGGTATCGGCGAGGCTCTGCGCCTGTACCGAGCCAAACAGCAATGTGCAGCTTAATAGTAGGCTTTGGCAGAACCCTTGCGACCACTTAGCTCGTGGCCAATTTGTAAAGAGGGCAATCATTCGCTATCCGCCTTTGCAAGTAACGGAGCGATTTTGCTGCGGAATATCTCTGGCGTCACAAAGCACATTTCTTGGCTCGTCATATCCACTGCCGCCTGAATGGTATAGCCCTTAGTAATGCGCTCACCGGTTGCCGTATCACGGATTTGATAATTGATTTTTAGGCGATTTTCCCACTCGACCAACTCGGCGCGCACGGTAATGTGTTGCTCGAAGGTGCTGGCCTTAACGTATTTGATCTGCAAATCAATAATCGGCCAAGCGTAGTTCGAGGCCTGCATTTGACGATAGTTGTAGCCTAACTCGTCGAGTAATTTGCAGCGGGCAATCTCGAAATAACGCAGGTAATTACCATGCCAAGTGATCCCCATCGAATCCACATCGTGGAAGGGGATCTGCATGTCCATTTCTATGCTAAGCAAGGCTTTCATCGGCATACTTCCCATTCACCCGCTTGGATTTTCGCAACGGTTTGGCGCAGTACGGCTTCGAGCGGTCTGTCTTCGACCAATGGCTCAAAATCGGCGCGCACTTGGGCGAGCGTGGTCGCCAGCGATGGCGTCAGCGAGGCTTCGTCTAACTCGTTCTGTGTGATACGCAGACCAATGCCTTGGGTCATGGCGAGCAGCGCTGCTGCGGCGACTTGTTCTGTTAGCTGCAACACGCGCATACAGTCACGGGCGGCGATAGTACCCATGCTGACTTTATCTTGGTTATGACATTCGGTTGAGCGGGAGAAAACGCTCGCGGGCATAGTGTGTTTCAGTGCTTCCGCCGTCCAGGCCGATACGCCAATCTGCACCGCCTTAAAGCCATGGTTTATGGCGCGGCGTGGCCCAGTTGAACCCGAGAGATTAGCGGGTAAACCGTTGTTAAACTTAGGGTCCATCACTAATGCCATTTGGCGGTCGATAAGATCGGCGATATTGGCCACAGTGTTTTTTAAGGAGTCCATCGCAAAGGCAATGTGTCCACCGTAGAAATGGCCGCCGTGGAGAATATGCTCGCCTTCACCATCGACTATGGGGTTATCGTTGGCGCTGTTGACTTCGGTTTCGATAAATTGGCGCATAAAGGGCAGCGCATCCTGCAGCACGCCAATAATGTGCGGTGCGCAGCGGATGGAATATCTGTCCTGCAGACGATCTGAATTGCGGGGGTGAACATGGTGGTTCAAATCTTCCCTAATCCAAGCCGCGATTTGGTTTTGCCCCGGATGGGGTTTGGCGGCAAACAGAATATCGTCGAAATGGTTCGAGTTACCCTTGAGGGTTAAGGACGCCATGGCGGTAATGCGGCTGGCTAAACGCGCTAAATATTGTGCGCGATCAAAGGCTAAACAGGCTAATGCCGTCATCACCGCCGTGCCATTCATCAGGGCTAAACCTTCCTTGGGGCGCAGCACATGGGGCGTGATGTTCAGCTCGCGGTAAACCTCTTGGGTGGCTCTGCGCTCGCCGTTATAAATCACTTCGCGCTCGCCAACTAGCACTGCGGCCAAGTAAGACAATGGCGTTAAGTCACCGCTGGCACCGACCGAACCTTCCTCGGGGATCACCGGCACGATATTGAGATTAAGCAAGGTTTCGATGCGCTTTAATAACTCATAGGTTACGCCGGATTTACCGATGGCGAGGGAGTTTAAACGGCAAGCCATTACGGCGCGCGCCTGCATCATGCTCAAGACTTCGCCGAGGCCACAGCCATGGAAGCGGGATAAGTGCAGTGGCAGCTCGTGGACTAAATCGAGACTCACATTCACTGTGCAAGAGTCACCATAGCCTGTGGTGACACCGTAGACCACGCCTTCTTCGTGCAGCAAACTATCGATAAAGCGGGCGCCTTTTTGGATATATTCCTGATAATCGGCATCATCACAGAGTTTGACCTTGGCGCCCTTTGCCACGGCAACGACTTGCTCTAATGTGAGTAACTGACGGCCAAATTCGATTGGCGACTCAACGGTTGTCGTTTGAGTAACTGCGTGGCTCATAAATGCTCTGTCCTGTCTGTAGTGCGCTCCTGCTCCGGGAGTGCTGCTGTCGTTTTGTGGGCGGATGTCGGGCGGTTAACCTGGTTATCATCCCGCCAAAAATCAAAAAAGTTAAACCACTGCAAAGGCTCACGCCTTGCGTAGTGTTCGAGGCGTTCGCTGTAGCGAGAAACGGCCTGTTGTAGTCTTTCCATTCTGCCCGCTCGTGGGCCTTTAAGTGTCTCGGCGAAGTGTTCTAAATGCACTCGATAACGCCCTTGCTCACGCAGGCAAAACATCAGATACACTGGGCAATCCAAGAGTCCGGCCAGAATAAATGGCCCCTGCGGGAAGGCGGCCTCTTGGCCCATAAATGGCGCGTACACGACACGCCCTTGGGCGTGGGATGAGGTCCTATCGCCTGCAATTACCACTAGCTCACCGTCTTCAATCTTTTGCTGTAGCAGCATAGAGGTGGCGGGATTAAGCTCGGTCACTTGGATCAAATTCAGCGTGCTATCGGGGTTTAATTGCTTGAGTACATTATTAAAGTTTTCGGCATGGCTGGTTAACACCATGACATTCACTTTAACCTTACGCTGGTGGATTGAAATCGCGCGGCACAGTTCGAGGTTGCCCAAGTGAGAGACTAGCAGCACAGCACCTTTGCCGCTTTCTAGCTGTTCGGCCAGCACGTGGCGGTCGGGAAAATCCACTTGGCTTAATTGAATGCGATCGCACCAAGCATCGATTCTATCGAGCGCTGCATTACCAAAGGCGATAAAGTGGCTTAAGCTGTCGCGCCAACCAACGGGGCGGCTTAATTGCGGGTGTTGTGGTTCGAGGCGTTGTACCCGTCGCAAAAAATCTAACGAGGCTTCGCGGCTGACTTTGCCCGTCAAGAAGAAATAGCAAATCACCGGATACATAATGGCGCGGCATAGCCAATGGCCACCAAAGCGGTAGCTTTCGACTAACAGTTTTATGCCCCAATAACTGCCGCGCTCCTTCATGGCTGACCAATGGGTCGCAGTATGATCGGATGATATCGATTTCGCTGCTTGTTTACGGCGCAGCAGTTGTGGCAGGCGCTTTAACATGCCGAAAAATAATCGGGTGTGCAGCTTAGTGATACGCACATTGTCGGCCACACCCTGAAAGTGGCTGACGCCGTTTTCGGGATAAATGACCTTAGTGGGGTGAAACAGGATTTCCACCCCTTGCCAGTAGAGTTTGACCAGGATTTCGATATCAAAATCCATCCGCTCCGTGAGGGCTTGCTGGCTGAAGAGACGCTCGGTGGCGGCTAGGGGATACACCCTAAATCCGCACATAGAATCTTGAATATCAAAGCTTAAGGTTTCGACCCATACCCAAAAGTGGGTGAGATAACGGCCGTAGAGTCGCCCCTTGGGGACGGACTCGTCGTACTCGGGCTTGCCCGAGATCAGCGCATCCGGCTTGGCCTGCGCTTTGGCGAGCATGGCGGGGATATCACTCAAATTATGCTGGCCGTCGGCATCGACCTGTAGCGCATGGGTAAAGCCATCGCGATAGGCGCGGCGAAGCCCCGTCATTACAGCCGCACCCTTTCCACGGTTGTAGGGGTGTTGCAGTAGCGTCACCCAGTCGTGTTGCTCCGCCAAGGATTGCAGTAGATAGCGGGTCTCATCATTGCTGCCATCGTCAATCAAATAGCAGGGCAGATTGAGGGCGGCGAGTTCGGCCAAGGTCTGGGCGATCGCGGCGCTATGATTATAATTGGGGATCACCAATGCCAGCTTGATTGGCGCCGTGCCCATTAAATCACTCGGCGGGACTAGCATGGTGTCGCTCATACCGTCGCTCACAGGGACGCTCCATCATCTTTCTGGCTAGCAAAGCTGATACGCCCGGAGGCATAGCGGTGGTCGCCATCGCTGTAGGCAAAGGTTAACTTCTCTTTGGCGGCATTATGGCTAATGGTTAAGGTGACTTCCTGCCCAGGTAGAATAAGCTGTTGAAACTTTAGCACTTCTAAATTAGCGACCGCAGCGTTATACCCAAAATGCTCGCAACCTAAGCGCACTGCCCAATCGAGTTGGGTCACACCGGGGAGCACGGCTTGCTCGGGAAAATGGCCGTTAAAATATTCGAGATCGGCGGCGACCAGCAGGCGTAATTCAATGCTATCAGGGCCGATCTCTGATGCGAGTATCGGCGGTAAACTCGACTTAATCATGGTCAAATAACTCAACTAGCTGGGCGACGACGCGCTTGCCCTGAGTGTTTAACGGCAAGGTTTCGGGGTAACGCCAGCGGCGCGGTAAGGTTACTCGTTCAAACTGGGTCAGTAGATGCGCTTTTAAGGCATTGTTGATACTGAGTTTTCCCTGCTCTTGATGCACGCTGCGGCCCAATGGCGACAGGGTGATTACCGCCCCTAACTGGGATTTAAACTGGGGCAACACCACCAAGGCGGCCTGCTCGACATAGGCATGGCTACAGAGCAATGTCTCCATTTGCGCCAGTGAAAGACGTTTTTCTTCAATCTTAACGATGCGATCAAGTCGTCCCTTGAGCCTGAATTGGCCATTGGCCGTTGGCTCGATTTTATCTTCGCAACGTAACCATTGATCGTCGGCCAAATAGGGTGACTTTAGCAGCAGGGCGCCATCGTCAGCGTCTTGGTCTATGGTAATTTGTTCAAACACTTGCCAAGGTTCGTCGGCCTCGTGCTGGCGACGGTAGGCGATACCGCCGGTTTCGGTGCTGCCGAATATCTCGATAGGTAAATGGCCATAGCACTGGGCAACCCCTTGGGCGGCGGTGAAACTTAAGGGCCCGCCGGAGCTGAAGACTAAGCTGGGTGAGCGTAGTTGGCGTTCGTGTTCTAGCGCCTTAGGCAAGCGGGATAATTGCGCTGGGCTACTGATGAGGCACAGGTTTGGTAACAAGGCGGTGTAGTAGCTTAAGGTCTCAGGGTATTCGATCTGCTCGCTTAAAAAAGGGCGACTGGCGGCTAAGGGCCAGAGGATCTTAAACAACAAGCCATAGATATGCTGATGGGAAACGGTCGATACCACACTGCAGTGGGGCAAATGTTCGGCGAAGGTATGCTCGAGCACGGTCACTTCGGCATCGAGCTGCCTTAGGCTCTTGCGAATCGCCTTGGGCTCGCCACTGCTACCCGAGGTAAAGAGTACCAGTTCACCAAAGGTGTCGCTCTCTGGCCAAGGTTTGGTCGGCAGACTCAGCTCTTTATTTAGCAGGATAAAGGCGTGGCTCTCGCACAATGGCTTGTCGGACAATATGCCTTCAAACTGATGGGTCAACTCACTCAAGGTGCCGGTTTGGGTGTTGGGCGGCAGAATAATTTCCTTGCCAGCCAACAGTGCGGCACATAAACCCACAGCAAACAGATCGCTGGTATCACTCGCCAGTAACCATTTTTGCTCAGGCGCTTGGCGCAGCTGCTCGTAAAAATGGGCCACCTGATTGGTAAACAGGGCACCTGTGACTATGTCATGGTGATTAAAGCTGATCAGTTGTTGGGCGAATGGCCCTTGGGTTAACCAGTTTTTGAGTAGTTGTGTCATGTCTTCTTCAACCAAAAGCTGCGATATAACCATTCCCCACCGAGGAGCAGTCCCATGAGTACGTATGCAATCAAACCGTTATACAAGGTCCAAGTTGCTAAGCTGGTAAACGCGGCGGTATAAGCCGCCACTGTGCCGTTTAGGATAAACAAGCCACACCAAAGCAGGGTGACTTTTTTAAGATAACCTATGGCTTCATCCGGCAAATCGGGCTCTTTGAGCCGTGCGAACCGTTCAATCATGCTCGGGCCTTGGTATAGCGAGTAGCTAAACAGGGCTAACATGGTGAGGTTTATCACCACGGGGTAATACAAGAGCCAGTCGCTGCGTTTGGCGACAAAGCTGCCTGCGGTGAGCCCAATCCCCACAAGCAAAGGCAAAACTAAGGTTTTAACCTTTTGCTTTTGCAGCATTAAACGCACAACTAACAAGAGGCATAATATTAAGGCTATGGTGCCCGCTGGCAGATAATTCAGTCCTAAATACACGGCGACTGGATAAGCGATCAGCGCGAGTGCGGTTAGGACTTGTAGCAGGACACGCATTAGTCTTTCACTAGGCCTTCAATGGCGTTAACGACGTCGTTGACTGTGCGAACGGATTTAAATTCATCGGGTTGAATTTTTTTGCCTGTCAGTTGTTGCAGCTTAATCACCAGATCGACGGCATCAATGCTGTCCAGATCTAACTCTTGATAGAGATTCGCCTCTGGCGTAATCGCATCGGCATCGATTTCAAACTCATCCACCAAAATTGTGGTCAGCATAGCGAGGATTTGTTCACGGTTTTGCATCTTCCTCTCCTATGGGCGCTGTGATTCAATAAATTTAGCTAGGCTGGCGACACTGTAAAAATGTGCTTTAGTGCTATCCGAGTTGGCTTCGATTTTGACATCAAATTTTTTCTTGATGGCTAAACCCAGCTCGAGCGCGTCGATAGAATCGAGTCCGAGTCCTTCACCAAATAGCGGTGCATCGGTTTCTATATCATCAATACTGACATCTTCAAGGTCGAGGCAGTCGATAATTAACTGTTTAATTTCGTTGTGTAAAGTCATAATTGTTTTCGAGTTGTTGTTGATAATATTGTTCAAGGTCCCGAGTTAATTGTCGGGCCATTTTCGCATGCTCACCTAAAGAGGCTTGATAGGCTTGGTGAGAAATTGTGTTGCCGATTTCGACGGCCATTCCCATGGTTTGCCTTGGGATCTCATACCAAGGCTGCTCCTTTGTCAAACCACGCACATTAGTGCGTAATACCACGGGTAAAATATCGGCTTGAGTACGAATGGCAATATTGGCGGCGCCCCGGGCAAACTCATTGATTATTGAGCCAAATACTGTGCGCGTACCTTCTGGGAAAATAATTAAATTAGTGCCTCTTGCGAGCACTTCACGGCAATCTTCGAGCATCAACTCGGCGCCGCGATTGGGGATATAACCGGCGCAGGACACCACACCACGTAAAAACGGATTACGCCAAAGGCCTTGTTTGACGATACAACCTGCATTGGGCATCAAGCTGATTAACACCACCACATCGACCAGACTCGGGTGATTGGCAATGACTATTACGCCCTTAGCATTTCGGAGCAGCTCGGCATTATGGGTGCTAACTTTGATAACCCCTGCCCACGTAAGCATGGCGACAAAGCCCTTAAACATAAAATGCACGGCTTTTTGTACGCGGATAATCCTAGCCTCGGGTGTACCCGGCCAAAAACGCAGTAACGGCAATATGGTTAACGAACTTAATAGTCCACCTAAACCAAAGGCAATGTAGCAACTGACGCCGCCGAGCCAACGGGGGATATAGTGAATTCCCGCGCGGCGTTTTTCAGGCAGCGTATAGGCGGCATTACATTCGGCATTATGTGGGACTGGGTTAGGCATGCACTAGGTTCCAGTGCCAGTGTGACAAGCAGCCGGCAATATCCTGTGAGGTTGCCAGCGCATGGAGCAACATGCCATAGGATAGCGGCGTGGCCTGCTGTTGCTGTTCGGGTGTCAGTTGGCTCAGTGTGAGAGTAACAGTTGCAGCATCATCGGCAGGGGCAAGGGTAAACCCCAGGGCTAAGGGCAGCTCAAACTCTTGAGTAAATTCATCATAGACCGGCGGGACGGGATCATCGCCAAACACCAATAACAGTGGCTCAGGCGATTGGTGCAGTTGGGCAAAAGCTTCCACCATGGCTTGGGAAAGGGTTTCAGTGCCCGCGGCAATAGAGGTCGAAGGGGCGGTGTTATTGGTTAAAATGCCAAAAATACCACTGCCAGTGTTATGCACCGACTGACTAAAACCTAAGGGAGAAAGCGGTTGTTTTTCAATAATATCTTCGAGCAGGCCAATGGTGCGGTGCAGCTCGCCGTGGCGAGAAGCAAATACCGAGCGACAGTTAGGTGCGGCCTGACACTGGAAGCTAACATCCAGCATCATCTTGGTTAAACGACTAAAACGTCTGCGCTGCATAGCGGGTACTTGGGGAAGTGCAGGGGAAATTCCCTCGAAGTCATCTTTGCTTGTGTCAGCCGAGTGCTTGCACCAGATTTGCCAGTCATCACGCTGTGGAAATTTGGGTGCCCATGCGCCCCAAGAGAGGATGCTGAATGTGAGTTGCACTACTTTGCCTCGACACGATTTAAAGCTGTCTTAGTTATCCCTAACTAAGCGAAAATACTAATGAATTGATTAGCTTATCGCTGTTCGCTCGTTGGATTTACGAACACAATTCCCCCAGTTATTGAATGGCACATTCTACACTAAGTCCTTAGTTTTTATGAAGCCATTTGCATTCTGGTGGTTAATAAAATGCAACCAAATTTGAATTTATCACCTATCGACAACATTTGTCTCAGCTGTTGTGTCTGGGCTGGCTGATAATAAAGTGTTTGACTGAATCTGAGTTGAACAAGCCTCCAAGTATTATTTGGGATGGGTCAGGGATGTAAAAAAGGCGCTCAAGGCGCCTTTTAAATACCCGTTTGGTTTATTACTGCGCGAGTTGGTTTTCCAATTTACGCAGCGCTGCTTTCACTTTACGGGTGTTTTCAGGACCCATGCGGACAAGTAATTTTTGCGCGCTTGGTAAGGCTTCTAAATTAGGATCCACAAAGCGGTAGTTTACGCTGATTGAACTCAGCTCAATGGGTTCTTCGATGATAGGAGCGGCGAGCATGATCTTAATGGCTTGCAGCATTCTGTCATTGAACTTGGCGTTACTATAACCAAGTTCGGCAAAGGCCTCGTCAAACAGAGGTGTAAGCTGTTTGTAGGTGTGCATTAAGGCTTGCTCATCCATGTTAGCAATCACGGTCGCGTAGGCATCGTATCTGTGGTAACTCTCTGGATTTAAATACACTTTATTAGTGATTTCAGACACAGTAAATAGCTTTTCGGGGCCTTTTACTGGGCTGACCTTACGGGTTAATTCACCTTGGGCTAGGTTGTCCACAAACACCACAAACTGACGGGCTAGATCTTGGTTCACTAAGGATGAACCAATCACATTGTTATTAATCATTGCCAGCGCTTTTTGATGCACAAAGGCATCGCTCTCAGGCAGACTCGGGACGGTTTCAACTGGCGTTTCAGGTTCCGTTGGCGTAATGGCGGTTTCGGTTTCAGTCGTAGTAGCCGCTGGGATTTCATTTTCCACTGGCGCGGTTTCGGGCTCAGTACCGGTTTCGAGCGTCATAGGTTCAGATGAAGGCGGCTCAGGTAGCACTATCGGCGCATTGGGGATGAGCTTGGGTGAGTCATCTTTGGTGTAGTAATAATAACCTCCGGCAGAGAGCAGGACGACGAGCACAATCGCAATTAAAGCAAAGCGATTACTGCTTGAGGAGGTTTCTTGAGGTGTAATTCTATCATCTTGATTAACTTGCATTTTACATCCTTCGCTTAAGTGTCAAGGTAACGGGGTGAATACATGCAGCTAACATTTAAAGTGCAAGTGCCAACGAGTTGTCGGTGGCAGCTTCATTGTGCAAGTTTCCACGCGCTTGTCCATAGCGGTGAGCTGAACAGGCTTAATTTATTTTACCTTGAAGGGGTTAGCTTAAGGTTTAGGCCTGAACGTATTGCTGCCTGTGTCCAAGCCAACGATGAATAATGGCATCGACCGACTCTGGCGCCTGTGACATCACATGGCTCGCCAGTTTTTGGATATGTGGGATAAGCGCCTGATCCCGAACAAGGTCGGCGATTTTCAGCTCGGCCAGTCCCGTTTGTTTTGTACCCAGTACTTCGCCCGGCCCACGGATCTCTAAGTCTTTCTGTGCGATCACAAAACCATCATTACTTTGCCTGAGCACATTTAACCGTTGGCTTGCGGTTTGGCTCAATGGCGCCTTGTAGAGTAACACACAATGGCTCGCCACGGCACCGCGCCCTACACGGCCCCGCAGCTGGTGCAACTGTGCAAGGCCCAGTCGTTCGGGGTTTTCGATAATCATCAAGCTGGAGTTGGGGACATCAACGCCGACTTCAATCACTGTGGTTGCCACCAAGAGATGAATGGTTCCTGCCTTGAAGTCGGCCATAATTTTTTGTTTTTCAGCGCTTTTCATCCGGCCGTGGACTAAACCTATCGTCAGCTCCGGCAGCGCTTGGCGCAATTCTTCGGCGGTATCTTCCGCGGCTTGGCACTCGAGAACTTCGGATTCTTCAATCAGAGTACAGACCCAATAGGCTTGGCGCTTATCCGTGACCACACTGTTGCGGACGCGTTCCAGCACTTCATTGCGGCGCGAATCGGGGATGGCAACTGTGGTAACGGGCGTGCGACCGGGGGGCAACTCATCAATAATCGAGGTATCCAAATCGGCGTAGGCCGTCATGGCTAAGGTTCGCGGGATTGGGGTTGCTGTCATAATCAACTGGTGAGGATGAAAACCTTGGTTGATGCCTTTTTCCCTGAGTCCCATCCGTTGATGAACCCCAAACCTGTGCTGTTCATCGATAATGATTAAAGCCAACTTATTGAAGGTCACCTGCTGTTGGAAGATGGCATGGGTGCCTATTACCATTTGTGCCGCGCCAGATTCAATATCGGCTAAGGATTGCGCCCGTGCCTTGCCTTTAAGCTTACCCGCCAGCCAACCGACTTTTAACCCGAGGGGTTCAAACCAGGCGGCAAAGTTAGCCGCATGCTGCTCGGCGAGTAATTCGGTGGGCGCCATCATGGCGACTTGATAACCATTTTCTATGGCTTGCAATGCGGCGAGGGCGGCGACCAAGGTTTTACCCGAGCCGACATCACCTTGAACTAAGCGCATCATGGGGTGCGCCTGCGCTAAATCTTTACCTATCTCGGCGACAACTCGTTGCTGCGCACCCGTGGGCTTAAAGGGTAATGAGGCGATAAAGGGATTCAATAGCTGGCCGCTGGCGTGCATGGTGACGGCAGCGTCGAGATTACTGCGTTGCCTGAGGCGGAGCATGCTGAGGTTATGGGCGAGCAGTTCTTCCTGCACCAGTCGTTGCTGCGCCGGATGCTGGCCGAGCTCTAAGTCAAATTGCGATATCCCCGCGTGGGGGCGATGCAGGGTTTGCAGTGCTTGTTTCAAGCTCATGCTGTTGGGCTGCAAATGGGCGGGTAATAACTCGGTCAAACCGCCGTCTTCTAATAATTCGAGTGCTTGCTCGGTGAGCTTAATCCAACTCGCCTGTTTGAGCCCTTCTGTCGTCGGATAAATCGGCGTAAGGGTATCGCTTAAATGAATATCTTCACCGGGATAGACAATTTTGTACTCGGGATGGACGATTTCTGCTTGATGATTACCACGACGAATTTCGCCATAGGCGCGGATAATCATACCATTTTGCATCGCGTTACGTTGCGCCATTGAAAAGTTAAAAAAGCGCAGGCTCATGCTGCCAGTATTATCCCGCACATTGCAAACCAGCATGCGTTTGCGGCCTTGAATGATTTGCGTCGACTGAATTTCGGCTTCAATAGTGCCGTAATTGCCGGGCATCAGCGCGGCAATGGAATAGATTTGCGTGCGGTCTTCATAGCGCAGGGGTAAGTGAAACAGCAGATCTTGTACTGTTGTAATGCCGAGCTTGGCGAGTTTTTCCGCGACTCTTTTGGCGACGCCTTTGAGGTCGGTGATCGGAACAAGATCCAATTGCTGCAAGTTGTTAGCACTCAATCACTGTGAATTTATACATATACTAACAGAGAATAAGCGTAAGGCAATCTTAGGCAAGACTATCACTTTGTGGTTATGTTTTAGCGTATTGAATTTAGGAATGAGTAAGGAGCAAATAAAAAAATGGACTTCCAAAATTTTAGTTATCTTATTCATATTAAAATGAATATTCTGTAATTTATGGCTTTAAAATGAGGCAAAAATAAATATTCTTTATTATAAAGTACACTTTTTGTTATTTTGTGGTTTAATCGAACTGTTGGTTACCATTGGGAAATTATGGTAATTGTGAGGTAGCAAAGTTGTAAATTGACAATAATAAAGTGACCTCTGTGACGGAACACAATGGGGGGAAACATAGCCGAGGAGTATTCGCCTTTGCGTCTTTGGTGCTTAAGTTTTTTATTGATAGGCCTGTTATGTTCCGTAGCTCCTGCGTGGGCTAAAATGAATGTGGTTTTTTTCAACCCTGGGTCTGAAGTTGATAGTTTTTGGGGCGATGTGGACAAATTAATGGAATTTGCTGCGTCTAAGCTCGATATCTCTTTAGATATTATTCACTCAGATCGTAATCATTTTAAAATGATTACTCAGTTAGACTCTTTATTAAAATCAAATACTTCTTTCCCAACACATATTATTTTGGTGAATGAGAAGCAATCCGCGATTAAAATGTTGCAGATGCTGTATAAGCATCCTGTATATGTGCAATTGATTTTAAATGATATTTCATTATCAGAACGTGAATCCTTATTAAAAGATCCGCATTGGAAAACCTATTTATTACCTGCAATTATTCCTGATAATTATGCGATTGGTGCTGAGACTGCTAAGACCTTACTCGGTCGTTTAGAAACTAAAAAAGCTAAGGTTTTATTAATTTCGGGCGATAAGTCAACTCCCGCATCGGTGCAGCGTACTCAAGGCGCTAATGATTACTTTTTTATGCAGCCTAATGTAACTGTCACTCAAACTGTATATGGGCAGTGGAGTGAGGATATTGCATATGGACAGACATTAACGCTACTGACTCGCTACCCTGATTTAAATTTGATTTGGACTGCGAGTGATAACATGGCTGTAGGTGTTGTAAAGGCCTTACGGGAAAAAGGGCTCGAAGCGGGACGAGATGTACTTGTGAGTTCCGTTAATACCTCCCCAGAGATACTTAAGCTTTGCCAAGAAGGTAGCATCACTGCATTGGGGGGCGGTCATTTTTTGGCTGGGGCATTAGCATTGGTGCAACTGCAATATTATCAAAATAGTCACGGTGATTTTCCCTATCAAAATATCAAACTGTTTAGTGTACTGAACCCTGATTCCGCTTTTTATCAGATGTTAGTCGCGAGGGATTGGTCTGGGATTTTTAAGAGTCAGATTTTAGAGAAGTTACCAAAACAATAATAAAGAACAGGTATTCATGAAGCACCGAAATCATTCAATTAGCCACAGAATGACGCTGACGATTATCGGCGTAAGTTCGTTTTTTGCCGTGTTGACTATGCTTGTGCAGTTAATATGGAACTATCAGGAGAGCATAGATAAGACGACTGCGGATATCCGTGAGTATTCAGAATCTATCTTGCCTAGTATTGCTAAGTCGCTCTGGGACGTGGACCACGGACTCTTATCTGATTTGCTTTCTGGCCTAGGTATGATGCCTATGGTGGCGAGTGTGAATCTCGAAAGCACCGACGGGGTGGCAATGCAGCTGGGGCCGTCGATTCACAGTAATGAGCGTCGACAAACGCTATTTACGTATCCAATTATGTACCAAGAGCAGCAAATAGGCGTGCTGACTGTCGGGCTTGACACTGACAAGCTTTACTACGAGCTATGGCAGCAACTCATTTTTATCGTGTTAGGTAATGGCTTAAAAACTCTGCTGATGATTTACCTGATCCTGACCTTGGTGCGCCTCTTGGTCACTAATCGTTTATCAGCGCTGGAGCGATTTGCTAATCAGATCAATTTAAATGCCTTACCTAAGCTAACCGTTCCCGACAGTGTGGTGAAAAGCCCTGACGAGATTGGCCATGTAGCGCACTCTCTACAGGCCATGTATCAGCGTATACGCAATGATTTAGCCATCAACAAGCGCCAACAACGGGCATTGCAACAACAGCAGAGCCAATTGTCGCGTTTAGTCGATGAGCGAACTCGAGAGCTCAACTGGCAATCACAAGCGAGTCAACTTTTAGCTGAAATATCATTAGCTTTTTTAAAGGTCGACATACTGAAAATAGACGAAACGCTTGCTAATGCCTGCCAGAAAATTGGTCAGCAGTTTGATGTTGAAAGAGTCAGTATCGTCGAATTCCAACAGCGACAAGTTAAATACCGCAGCATATGGTCTTGCGAGCCTATTAGAGATGAAATCCATAGCGTTTCAGAGGACAATGTTGCCTTACTCACGCAAAAGTTTGAGCAAGAGTCGACACTAATCATTGAAGATGTTGATGCTTTGAGGCTTTTGTCACCTGTTGAATATGAGTTGATTCGAGGTATTGGCATTTGTTCAATTGCAGCATTTGCGATTAAAAATGCTGATGAAATCGTTGGTTTATTGTCACTCTCAATGACTTCACGGCCACTCAATTGGACGCCGCAAAAGAAGGTTATGTTGACTCAGTTTGCGATCGCATTAAATGAATTAATGTTGCGTGAAGAAAAAGAGCGACAGATGCTGAATTTGCAGCAAGCCCTAGTATCAGTAAATTCGCAATTGTTAGTGATGGCCGAAACAGATGAATTAACTGGACTGAGTAATAGACGCCCATTTACCCAAACCCTTGAAACGTTACTACAGCACGACAACGCTATCGGCTTACTGATGTTGGATATCGACTACTTCAAGAGCTACAACGATACCTATGGCCATATCGAAGGGGATGTTGTACTTCGACGAGTGGCTCAAAACTTAAAACAATGTGAGATACTGCCAGCCAATGCACTTATTGCGCGTATTGGTGGTGAGGAGTTTGCCATTATCGTGGAACAAGTCACTTCTATCCAATTAGAAGCGATGGCGAACCAGCTTTGTTATCAGGTTGCCGAATTGAATATTCCGCATATGGGCTCGCCTAAGGGTAAAATTACCTTGAGCATAGGAGGGGTTTATGTGGCAAAGGATGCATTCAATGGTATGACGATATCTGGCCTGCTACGCCGTGCTGATATTTGTCTTTACCGTGCGAAGGAGCGTGGGCGAAATACCGTGGTGATTGAAAGCTCTAAACAAGCGGCTAAGTAACCTGAGCTCGGGATAAGTAGAGCCGCTGAATAGGCATCTTTTCGGGCCTCTCTGCGTTGCTTTGTCTCACCATAGCTCGCTATGGCATACGACAGAGCGCCTTGATATGCACAAAAATCTGCGCATTCAGTCAGAAAAAAGATTCTTCTTTTCAAAAAATCTTTATAGCATTGATTTGGTTTATTAAATTTAGATTTCTCCGACACTCGTTATCCCGAGTTCAGGTTAAGTACTGAGTTAGCCTATACTTGGTGAGTTTTGGTCGATCATCTACAACGATTTATTTCTATTTTTGGCCTGTTATAATGCCGCCCTCAAGTGTTTATCTGTGGGTTATAGCGTGTCAAAACGGGGCAAAAATACGGCGAGTGCGGTATCGATTTTTAATATTGATGATTTGTCCACTTGGCAAAAATACCGCAAAGGCCTGTGTGATACCTGCCATGCTACCTGCTGTACGCTCCCCGTCGAGGTTACTGTTAGTGACCTAGTTCGTATGAGCTTAGTGGATGAGTTTGAAGCCGAGGGTGATCTCAAAGCCATCGCCAAACGTCTGCAAAAAGCGCGCATTATCGATAACTTCAATCATAAAACGGCGATATTTACCCTCGCCAGGATGGCCAATGATGACTGTTTATATTTAGACAGCAAAACCCGTCGTTGCACTATTTACCATCAACGCCCCGAGACTTGCCGCAATCATCCACAAATTGGTCCTAAGGCGAATCACTGCCCTTATCGCCCCCGTGAGTAAGTTGTTGAAGGTGGTGTTGGTAGAGATCTTCAAGTTGGTGGTTAGCCTGCATCTCTTGTACTTTTCTATTAAACTCTTTAGCAATCATGTCTTTATAGTTTGAGTGTCTCGATATCAACATATGGAACGGCTCTTTGCCCGAATTGGGTGATACCTGAGATGCGAGCGTCTTAGGGAGTTCTCCCGCCTGGGCTAATGCGAGTGTTCCCGCTAAAATTTCCTTGCGTGCTAAAAAGAATTTGCATCTGCGTTTAAGCAACATTTCTGGCAAATGCTGTAGGCTACGAATTTCGCTAATAGGGGTTTCTTTACGCCAACCAAAGTTTTGATAGTTGAATCCATTAATACCGCAAACAGTCCCTAAATCTGCTAACTGATTAATATCATCGATGCGAAATGGAGTCTCGAATTCAGCTTTTAAATAAAAATAACTGGGAGTGAGGTAATAATAGGCAATAGATGGGATATAATCTGTCGCCCTTTGTCGATTGAGCGATGCGCTCATCGCGGCATCTATGCTGCCATTCTGGACGTCTTTTAAGCAACGAATCCAGGGCAACGCCAGCACTTCGTACGCAATTCCAATAGGTTTAAAGGTGCGTTCTAGCAGGTCAATATCATAGCCGCTAAGCGTGGAAGTCTTAACGCCATTCTGCCGAAGAAAGTAATTAAATGGTGGATATTCAGTCTCTTCGACACAAAAGCGTAACTTAAATGAGGAAAGCTCTTCAGCGCCGTGGGCGATAGGCGAGAGCAGAATCACGCATACGAAGACAATTAGCGGATATAATAAACGCATCATACTTTTTTAAACTAAATGGCAATTTTTAAAAGTGTAGCAAAGGGTTATTGGCAGCACTGGCTCTTTAGCTATGCATTTCTGCCCTGTATCAGGGCAACATTCGACTAACACGTGAAAATCACTGCGCGGGTTGGTGCAAGTAAGTTAAGTGTGAAACAAAAGGTGTTACATGAGTCTCTTTGATAACGTGATGATAATATTGGGCTTAATTGCCGCAAGTTGTTTCTTTTCTATGTCAGAAATCTCCTTGGCTGCATCACGCAAAATCCGTTTACGTCAGTTGGCTGAGGAAGGCGATAGTCGTGCTGAAAAAGTGCTGCAACTTCAAGCACAACCCGGTAGTTTTTTTACTGTGGTGCAGATAGGCCTGAATGCCGTTGCCATCATGGGCGGTATTGTAGGTGAATCGGCATTTCGTCCTTACTTCTATCAGTTTTTAAGTGCGTGGATGAGCGATCCTTGGTTAGGTCAAGTGAGCTTTTTCCTGTCCTTCTTTGTGGTGACCAGTGCTTTTATCTTGGTGGCCGATTTAATGCCAAAGCGAATTGCGATGGCGATGCCTGAGTCTGTCGCCTTGGTTGTCGTTGGCCCTATGAGTTTCTGTATCGCAGTACTTCGCCCGTTAGTTTGGTTTTTCAATGGTATGGCAAGCGGTATCTTCAAGTTGCTGCAAATCCCGACCGTGCGTAACGATGAAATTACCCCAGACGATATTTATGCTGTCATGAACGCGGGGGCAGAAGCTGGGGTGCTCGACAAGGGCGAGCAGCAAATGATTGAAAATGTGTTTGAAATGCAAACCGTTTCAGTAACGTCCGCCATGACGGCCCGCGAGAGCTTAGTGTATTTCTTGCTGCAAGACAGCGAGGAGGATATCAAGCGTAAGATTGCTGAAGATCCCCATACTAAGTTTTTAGTCTGCGACGGCCAATTGGATATGGTCAAAGGGTTTGTGGATGCCAAAGAGCTGCTGATCCGTGTGATTAACGGTGAAAAAATTACCTTAAAAGACAACAGTCTTGTGCACACCTCGCTGATTATCCCTGACACCTTAAGTTTGTCTGAGGCGATGGAATACTTCAAAAATAGCCGCGCCGATTTCGCGGTGGTGATGAATGAATACGCCCTCGTTGTCGGGATTGTCACCACTAACGATCTGCAACGTGCTGTGATGGGCGCTTGGTCGTTGCATGAGAGCGAAGAGCAAATTATTGCCCGTGATGGCAACTCTTGGTTAGTAGATGGGGTGACGCCGATTACCGACGTGATGCGTGCCTTCGATATTGAAGAGTTCCCCCATAGCCAAAACTACGAAACCATTGCCGGTTTTATGATGTACATGCTGCGCAAGATCCCCAAGCGTACCGACTTTGTTAACTATGCCGGTTATAAGTTTGAAGTGGTTGATATCGACGCCTACAAGGTTGACCAGCTGTTAGTGACGCGTATTGAAGCCAACGATAAATTACAGTCGCCAGATACCTAATCTTATCAACACCATAAAAAACGGGACTCAGTCCCGTTTTTTTATATCGCCACTAAATTTAAATCGCCTCTAAAAAGGCATTCACTATCGGGTCGTCCAAGCGTTTGACCTTACAGCAGCAGCCCAGCTCAAAGGGGGCAATTTTGACAGGCGAAGGTAACAACTGAATACGATCCCGTACTGGACTGTTATTAATTACCACCTCAGGGCTAATGCTCACACCGCAGCCGAGTGCCACCATGGACGCAATGGCTTCCTGTCCTGACACCTGAGCATAAATATTCGGACTAATCCCCATCTGTTTAAACCAATTGTCGGCTCTGCGCCGCCCCGGTCCGTGGTCGGGAATGATAAAGGGCACCCGCGACCAGTCTATCTGAGCTTGGTTTATCTGTTGCTGCACCGCACAGCGCATGGTCGGCGCTATTAATGACAAGGGCACATCATCAATCTTGGCAAAATGCAGTGTGGTAGGAAAGGGATCCGGCAGCGCGGCAATGGCAATATCGGCGCGATTTTGTTGTATTTCAGCCAGCGCATTGGCGGCATCCCCCGTGGTGAGGGCA
The DNA here is from genome assembly GCF_004354305.1 of Shewanella decolorationis. Classification (NCBI taxonomy): domain Bacteria; kingdom Pseudomonadati; phylum Pseudomonadota; class Gammaproteobacteria; order Alteromonadales; family Shewanellaceae; genus Shewanella; species Shewanella decolorationis. The sequence goes on from NZ_CP037898.1 coordinate 2,658,389, forward strand.
ATTTCGACAAAGGGATGTTCCTGACGAAAACGCTCCAATAATTGCGGCAAATGGCTGTAGGCGGCGGTCACCGAGCAATAGAGATTTAAGGTGCCACGCAGCACGTCCTGCTTAAGATCAATGCTGTGTCGCAGGTTGCGCCAATGGTGCAGCGTCTGCTCGGCGAACAATTTAAACTCGCGCCCCGCATGGGTTAAGGTCACGCTACGGTTATCCCGTTCAAACAGCTTTGCGTTCACTTCTTCTTCGAGCCGTTGCAAGGCGCGGCTTAAGGTCGAAGGGCTTACATGCATCTGCTCCGCCGTCTTGGCGAAGTGCAAACTGTCACATAAGTGCAGGTACAATCTGAGGGTGCGTATGTCCATAACCTCGTCCTATTGGCTGCTTAGCAAGGATATTGAAAATGACATTGCATAAAACGCAATGTGAAGTTTCGAATATATCATTTTAAGCAACGATAGCCATAGGTTATAGTGATTTCAATCACAACCAGTCATTAACAAAAAGTTGATATTGGTTGAGTCCCAAATTCCCGACTGAAAGGTGGTATCTCAGATGGCTAACTATTTTAACTCTCTGAATTTACGTCAACAATTAGCGCAGCTTGGCCAATGTCGTTTTATGGATCGTTCTGAATTCAGTGACGGCTGCAATTACATCAAAGATTGGAATATTGTTATTTTAGGTTGTGGTGCTCAGGGTCTTAACCAAGGTCTGAACATGCGTGACTCGGGGCTGAATATTGCTTACGCCCTGCGCCCAGAAGCCATTGCCCAAAAGCGTGCCTCATGGCAAAAAGCCACAGACAACGGTTTTAAAGTGGGCACCTTTGAAGAGCTGATCCCAACGGCGGATTTGGTGCTGAACTTAACCCCCGATAAGCAGCACTCTAACGTGGTTAGTGCCGTGATGCCGTTGATGAAACAAGGCGCAACTCTGTCTTATTCCCACGGTTTTAATATCGTTGAAGAAGGCATGCAGATCCGCCCCGATATCACGGTCATCATGGTGGCGCCTAAGTGCCCTGGTACCGAAGTGCGTGAAGAATACAAGCGTGGCTTTGGTGTTCCTACACTGATTGCAGTGCACCCAGAAAACGATCCAAACGGCGATGGTTTAGATATTGCGAAGGCCTATGCGAGTGCCACTGGTGGTGACCGCGCTGGCGTGTTGCAATCATCCTTTATCGCCGAAGTGAAATCGGACTTGATGGGCGAGCAAACGATCCTCTGCGGTATGTTGCAGACGGGCGCTATCTTAGGTTACGACAAGATGGTGGCCGATGGTGTTGAACCTGGCTATGCCGCTAAGTTAATCCAACAAGGTTGGGAAACCGTGACCGAGGCGCTTAAGCACGGCGGTATCACTAATATGATGGACAGGCTGTCTAATCCAGCCAAGATTAAAGCATTTGAAATTGCAGAAGATTTAAAAGAAATCCTGCAACCTTTATTCGAAAAGCATATGGATGACATCATCAGCGGTGAGTTCTCTCGCACTATGATGCAAGACTGGGCTAACGATGATGCGAACCTGCTGCGTTGGCGCGCAGAAACCGCCGAAACGGGCTTCGAAAATGCGCCTGTTTCGAGCGAGCATATCGACGAGCAAACCTATTTCGACAAGGGGATTTTCCTGGTTGCGATGATCAAAGCCGGTGTCGAATTAGCCTTCGATACTATGGTGTCGGCAGGGATTGTTGAAGAGTCAGCCTATTACGAATCACTGCACGAAACGCCGCTGATCGCTAACACCATCGCCCGTAAGCGTCTGTACGAGATGAACGTGGTGATCTCGGATACCGCAGAATATGGTTGTTATCTGTTCAACCATGCTGCCGTGCCACTGCTGCGTGACTATGTAAATGCCATGTCGCCAGAGTATTTAGGTGCGGGCCTGAAGGACAGTTCTAACAATGTCGATAACCTACAGTTAATCGCCATCAATGATGCGATTCGCCACACCTCAGTTGAGTATGTCGGTGCGGAACTCCGTGGTTATATGACTGATATGAAAAGTATTGTTGGAGCTTAATTGATAAAGGCCGAGCCCCTAAGGATGTGGGGCTCGGCGACGCAAATTTATTCCTGCTTCGTAGGTTGTCGAGCGGGCAAAACCGACATGGGTTAGTTGGCGATAAGGTTCACTAACGCGCGTTTGTTAACGTTTCACTTTGTTGTTTTGCATTGTCTCGGCAGGGAAGCTGAATTTTTTTGACGTAAGAAAATTTTTATTGTGTTTGGCTGTCGCTTTATGGTAAAGCTAATAACTCGCGGCGGGGCAAGGTCCCAAGGCAAGCATCGCTCAGGCTTAAAAGTGAGTAGCGATAAGAATTTCAGCGATACACATACAGAACACCGATTAGGAACCCATATTGATGTTTAACCAAGCTGCCAAGCTCATTCTCGTGATTATTACCGTAGTGATTATTAAATCACAGCGGGGGCGGCGCATGGCAAACTGGTAGACCTAAAAGGTTAAAAGTTTCGAAAGAACCCCCCGCTCCGAAAGGACCGGGGGGTTCTTCGTTTTCAGGCCCTAGGTTTTGGAAATGAGGTTTCGAAATAGCACAAATTACGAGTCGATTTTCGGCATTTCAGGATTAAGGTAGCGAGAGAAAGTATGGAACCAGGGCAGATGATTAGAGGTGCAGACGCAGTCATAAAAGTGTTGGCAGCACATGGTGTTACCACAGTATTTGGTTACCCAGGTGGTGCCATTATGCCAATCTACGATGCCCTCTATGGAAGCCCTGTCGAACATCTCTTAAGCCGCCACGAACAAGGCGCAGCCTTTGCCGCCGTAGGTTACGCTAGAGCCAGTGGTAAAACCGGCGTGTGCTTTGCGACCTCAGGCCCTGGTGCAACAAACTTAATCACTTCGCTTGCCGATGCGCTATTGGATTCTGTGCCTGTTGTCGCTATCACGGGTCAGGTTTCAACCGCCGTGATTGGCACAGATGCGTTTCAAGAAATTGATGTATTGGGCATGTCCTTAAGCTGCACTAAGCACAGCTTTATGGTGACGGATGTCAACGATCTTATCCCGACCCTGTATCAAGCTTTTGAAATCGCAGCATCGGGTCGCCCTGGCCCAGTGCTGGTGGATATCCCTAAGGATATCCAAATCGCGCAACTGGAATATCGCACTCCCTTGCTAGCGGTGACCAATGAGCCACAGGCGAGCGCCAGTGAGATTGAAGCGGCCCGCGCCCTGTTAGCAGAAGCTAAGCAGCCTATGTTGTACGTGGGTGGCGGCGTGGGGATGGCTGGCGCGGTCGATCAACTGCGGGAATTTATCAAAGCCACAGGTATGCCATCGGTCGCGACGTTAAAGGGCTTAGGCAGTATTGCCCATGGCACCCCAGGTTATTTAGGCATGTTAGGTATGCATGGCGGAAAGGCGGCCAACCTAGCGGTGCAGGATTGTGACTTATTAGTGGTTGCTGGCGCGCGCTTCGATGACAGGGTCACGGGTCGTTTAGCAACCTTTGCCAACAAGGCTAAAGTCATCCATTTAGATATAGACGCCGCCGAGCTAGGCAAATTGCGCCAGCCCGATGTGGCCATCGCCGGTGATTTACGCCAGATTTTCCCCGCCCTTGCTATGGCACTGAACATCACGCCTTGGCAGGCAGAGGTTGAACATCTTGCCCGTAAACATCAATGGGATTATCAACATCCCGGCAGCTTAATCTATGCCCCCGCTATGCTGCGCCGTTTAGCCAATAAACTGCCCGAAGACAGCGTAGTGTGCTGCGATGTGGGCCAACATCAAATGTGGGTTGCCCAGCATATGTGGTTCCGTCGCCCTGAAGATCATTTATCCAGCGCAGGTTTAGGCACTATGGGCTTTGGTTTACCCGCCGCCATCGGCGCCCAAGTGGCTCGTCCCGATGCAACTGTGGTCACAGTGTCTGGCGATGGTTCTTTTATGATGAACGTGCAGGAGCTGACCACCATCAAGCGCCGCAAATTACCGGTGAAGATCCTACTAATCGACAACCAAAAACTGGGAATGGTGAAACAGTGGCAACAGCTATTCTTTGAAGAGCGCTACAGCGAAACCGATCTGTCAGACAACCCCGATTTTGTGCAACTCGCCTCGGCCTTCGATATCCCCGGCCGCACGATTTTCTCTTCCGACGAAGTGGAAGAGGCCTTAACCGAAATGTTAGCGGCTAAGGGACCCTATTTGTTACACGTAGCAATCGACGATGCTTTTAACGTTTGGCCACTGGTGCCCCCAGGCGCATCAAACAGCGATATGATGGACGAAATGGAGAAACAAACATGATCCACTCCCTAGAATTAACGGTTCAACAACGCCCAGAAGTGATAGAGCGTGTACTACGTGTGACTCGTCACCGTGGTTTTACGGTCACCCAAATGCAAATGCGGATGAACGACGATGCGAGTCTGTCGCTGGATATGGAAGTGGACAGCGAGCGAGCCATCGAGCTGCTCAGCAATCAACTGAATAAATTGATTGATGTCACTCAATGCAAGGTCTTGTTACCGCTAAACTTGCAACAGCAAAAAGTACACGCATAAGCATCCAGTGGCTGCGGGCATTAACGCTGCAGCAAGGCCCTTAGGGCACGATTTTCGATTTGAGATAAAGGATAGAGTCAATGCCAAAGTTACGTTCAGCAACCAGTACCGAAGGCCGCAATATGGCGGGTGCCCGTGCGCTATGGCGCGCCACAGGGGTGAAAGACAATGATTTTGGTAAGCCGATTATTGCGATTGCCAACTCCTTTACTCAGTTTGTTCCCGGCCATGTGCACTTAAAAGACATGGGCTCTTTGGTGGCGAGCGCCATCGAAGAAGCGGGAGGCATTGCTAAGGAATTCAACACCATCGCCGTCGATGATGGTATCGCCATGGGCCACGGTGGCATGCTCTACAGTCTGCCTTCGCGGGAGCTTATCGCCGATAGCGTCGAGTATATGGTCAATGCCCACTGCGCCGATGCGCTGGTTTGTATCTCTAACTGCGACAAAATCACCCCCGGCATGTTGATGGCGGCGCTGCGCCTCAATATCCCTGTGGTATTTGTGTCGGGCGGGCCGATGGAAGCGGGTAAAACTAAGCTGTCGGACAAGCTTATTAAGCTCGACTTAGTCGATGCCATGGTGGCCGCGGCCGACTCGAGTGTAAGCGATGAAGATAGCGCTAAAATCGAACGTAGCGCTTGCCCTACATGTGGCTCCTGTTCGGGCATGTTTACCGCTAACTCGATGAACTGTTTAACCGAAGCGTTAGGCCTGTCGCTGCCGGGCAACGGCTCCATGCTCGCGACCCATAGCGACCGCCGCGAACTGTTTTTAGAAGCGGGCCGCCGCGTGATGGCGCTGACCAAACGTTACTACGAACAAGATGATGCCTCGGCACTGCCGCGCAATATCGCCAGCTTTAAAGCCTTTGAAAACGCCATGGCGCTGGATATTGCCATGGGCGGTTCGTCTAATACTGTGTTGCACTTGTTAGCGGCGGCGCAGGAGGCGGAAGTGGCATTTACGATGGACGATATCGACCGTATGTCGCGTCTTGTGCCGCACCTTTGTAAAGTCGCCCCATCGACCGCGAAATACCATATGGAAGACGTGCACCGCGCCGGTGGCGTGATGGGGATTTTGGGTGAGCTCGACCGCGCCGGATTGCTGCATACCGATGTGCCACACGTTGCCGCCGATGCGGGCGGCAATCTCAAGTCGGTGCTCGCCAAGTACGATGTGATGCAAACCCAAGATGACAACGTAAAACAATTCTTTATGGCGGGACCTGCGGGCATTCCCACCACGAAAGCCTTTAGCCAAGACTGCCGCTGGCCATCGCTGGACGATGACAGGCGTGAAGGTTGTATCCGTAGCCGCGAATTTGCCTTCAGCCAAGAGGGCGGTTTGGCCGTGTTATCGGGCAATCTGGCCGACAATGGCTGTATCGTTAAAACTGCTGGTGTGGATGAATCTAACCTGACCTTTACTGGCAGTGCTCGGGTGTACGAAAGCCAAGATGACGCAGTCGCTGGTATCTTAGGTGGCGAAGTGGTGGCGGGTGATGTAGTGGTGATTCGTTACGAAGGGCCAAAAGGCGGCCCGGGTATGCAAGAAATGTTGTACCCCACCAGTTACTTAAAATCCCGCGGCTTAGGCAAGGCCTGTGCACTGATCACCGACGGCCGCTTCTCTGGTGGGACATCTGGTTTATCCATCGGCCATGTGTCGCCTGAGGCGGCGGCGGGTGGCACGATTGCTTTGATTGAAAACGGCGATCGCATTGAAATCGATATTCCTAAGCGCAGTATCAAGCTTGCGGTGAGTGATGCCGAGTTAGCGGCGCGCCGTGAAACCATGCTCGCTCGTGGGCCAATGGCGTGGAAACCGCTTTCGCGTCAGCGTTATGTGTCGATGGCGCTTAAAGCCTACGCCATGCTTGCCACCAGTGCCGATAAGGGCGCGGTGCGCGATCGCAGTAAGTTGGAGGACTGATATGTTATCTCTCGCAGCATCGCAAACGGAGCAGGCTGAGGCGCAGGCCTCTCAGTCGAAGCCGGCCACTTCTGCCTTAGAAAAGAGTCAGCTTGCGCAAAGCTACCTGCAAAAAATCCTGCTGTCGTCGGTTTATGACGTTGCGAAAGTGACACCACTCTCCAGCCTTAATAAACTCTCGGCGCGTTTAGGCTGCCAAGTGTTTTTAAAGCGTGAGGATATGCAGCCAGTGCATTCCTTCAAGCTGCGCGGCGCCTATAACCGCATCGCCCAGTTGAGCCAAGCCGAATGTCAACGCGGCGTGGTGTGCGCCTCGGCGGGCAACCATGCCCAAGGCGTGGCCATGTCGGCGGCCAGTCGTGGTGTGGATGCGGTGATTGTGATGCCCGAAACTACGCCGGATATTAAAGTCGATGCGGTGCGACGTTTAGGCGGCAATGTGGTGTTGCACGGCCAAGCCTTCGATCAAGCCAATGGTTTTGCGATGGCAATGGCGCAGCAGGAAGGTCGGGTGTATATCGCCCCCTTCGATGACGAAGCCGTTATCGCAGGCCAAGGCACAATCGCCCAAGAAATGTTGCAACAGCAGCGCGACCTCGAAGTGGTATTTGTGCCCGTAGGCGGCGGTGGCTTAATTGCTGGGATTGCGGCCTATTACAAGGCGGTGATGCCACAGGTCAAAATCGTTGGGGTTGAGCCTGAGGATGCGGCCTGCTTAAAAGCGGCGATGGAGGCGGGCGAGCCTGTCACGCTGGCTCAAGTTGGTTTGTTTGCCGATGGTGTTGCGGTTAAACGTATCGGCACTGAGCCATTCCGCTTAGCCAAGCTGTTTGTGGATGAAGTGGTGACGGTCACGTCCGACGAAATCTGCGCTGCCGTTAAAGATATTTTTGAGGATACCCGCGCCATTGCCGAACCTGCGGGCGCTTTATCCCTTGCTGGGCTTAAAAAATATGTCAGTACCAATGCCGCAGGCGAGAGTGGTAAGGGTGAAAAAGTCGCGGCGATTTTAAGTGGCGCGAATGTGAACTTCCACAGCCTGCGATATGTGTCGGAGCGTTGCGAGCTAGGTGAGCAAAAAGAGGCTGTGCTGGCGGTTAAAGTGCCCGAGCGTCCCGGCAGCTTCCTGCGTTTTTGTGAGTTGCTCGAAAAGCGGGTGATGACCGAATTTAACTATCGCTTTAGCAGTCGCGATATGGCAGTGGTATTTGCGGGTATTCGTTTGACCAAAGGCCATGGCGAATTAGAGCAGATCATCAATACCTTAGAAGATAACGGCTTTGAGGTGCAGGACTTATCCGCTGATGAAACCGCGAAATTACATGTGCGTTATATGGTCGGCGGTCATCCACCGGAGCCGTTAGAGGAGCGCCTATTTAGCTTCGAGTTTCCTGAGCATCCGGGTGCGCTGCTGAAGTTTTTAACTACCTTGCAGAGCAAGTGGAATATCAGTTTATTCCATTACCGTAATCACGGCGCGGCCTTTGGCCGAGTGCTGGCAGGTTTTGAAGTCCCCGAGGGCGATGCCTTGCCGTTTCAGCAGTTTTTAACTGAGCTGGGATTTGTCTATCAAGAAGAGACCCAAAGCCCTGCTTATCAGCTGTTTTTGAATGCTGGAAAAGGAAAAAACAACCTGCCTTTGTAATCACTTAGCTTTAGGTTACAACTTAGGCTAAAGGAGGGGCGCACAGGCGCCCCTTTTTGTGGTAGTTTGGTTTAACAAGTTAAGAGTGAATGCTCTAGTCACACAATAATCAGACCTCGACCCTACGCATTAAGGAGACATGATGTTACCTGCACCGCATTTTTCTGCCTTTAATCCGCCTCGCCGCATTTTGATGGGGCCAGGTCCATCGGATGTTTATCCTGAAGTATTAGCCGCGCAGGCAAGGCCGACCGTTGGTCACCTAGACCCATTGTTTGTTGGCATGATGGATGAGCTTAAGAGCCTGATCCAATATGCGTTTCAAACCAAAAATGAAATGACGATGGCGGTGTCTGCCCCCGGCAGTGCAGGCATGGAAACCTGCTTTGTTAACTTAGTTGAACCCGGCGAAAAGGTGATTGTGTGCCGCAATGGCGTGTTTGGTGAGCGTATGCGCCAAAACGTCGAGCGCGTCGGTGCGATTGCCGTGGTTGTGGATAATGAATGGGGCACACCGGTCGACCCTGCTGCGGTTGAAGCGGCGCTTAAGGCCAACCCCGATGCTAAATTCCTTGCCTTTGTGCACGCCGAAACCTCGACTGGTGCATTGTCCGATGCTAAAACCCTTTGCGCGCTGGCAAAACAATACGGCTGTTTATCGATTGTCGATGCGGTGACATCCCTCGGCGGTGTGGAATTAAGAGTCGATGAATGGGGAATTGACGCTATTTATTCTGGCAGCCAGAAATGTCTCTCCTGCGTGCCGGGATTATCGCCCGTGTCTTTCTCGCCTGCTGCGGTAGAAAAGCTTAAAAACCGTAAAACGCCAGTGCAGAGCTGGTTCCTCGATCAAAGTCTGGTGATGGCCTATTGGACCAGTGCCGGCGGTAAGCGCAGTTATCACCACACCGCGCCCGTTAATGCGCTTTATGCCCTGCACGAATCGCTGCGTTTATTGGCCGAAGAAGGTTTAGAAAATGCGTGGAAGCGTCATCAAGACATGCATTTAGTGCTGCGCGCAGGCCTTGAAAAACTTGGCCTGAAATTTGTGGTTGCCGAAGCTTCACGCTTGCCACAGCTTAATGCCATTTATATCCCCGAAGGTGTTGACGATGCCGCTGTGCGCGCGCGTCTGCTCAAGGATTACAACCTTGAAATCGGTGCTGGCCTTGGTGCACTTGCGGGTAAAGCGTGGCGTATCGGTCTAATGGGCTTTGGTGCCCGTCGTGAGAATGTGGCGCTCTGTTTGCGCGCCCTAGAAGAGGTGCTGAACTAATATGTCTGTTTCGCGTATAGGGATGTTACGCAGAGTGAGTTTGCGCTTAGTGAGTTCACGTTTAGTGATTGGCGGTTTGATTCTGAGCTTAAGTGGTTGTGCCTCCAGCAATATGAGCAATACCAGTTGTGATTTTGTACGAGGCACCGCTGGCAATCAGAGTCAACGCGAGGCCAGCGGTGATGATAGCAATGCCCGGCAGATGGACGTGGGCATTGGGATTTTAACCGCAATCTTCGGCAGTATTAGTCGAGCACTGTCTTCCGATGATAAATCGGATGAGAAGTGTGTGTAATCGGTGAGTTTTAGTCGTCTTTGATAGTTTATAAATCCCCGTAATTCGGGGATTTATACTTTTCTACTAGTTGCACTTAGTTGATGTTTTCTGAATTCATCCAGAATAATGTTCAAGGTGCTCTAGGGGATTCTTTGTTTTAAAGATGTAATTTATTAAACATATTGCGGCCTAACGGCCGAGGTGAATCAAAGTCGTGGGGCTTCACCCCACACCCGACCAAGGAGGACTGCTCGTCCTATCCTCCTTGGATGCTCCAAGACGCCCCTCACGGAGTTGAAAGCCCCTTGTGCTCATAGCCAAATTTGCTACCGCTTCCGAAGGATGCGTCCTTGCACCTGCGAAAGCTAGCTCGCCATCCATGGCGAGACTCACGCAATTTGTCTATTCGCCCTGCGGCAACTCCGAGGGGATGGTGAACTTCTGTGGGTTCGGTGTTCGCTGTTAATCCCAAAAGAGTAATGCTAGTACCATCTATTGGGCTATAAGTGTTCTGTTATAGCTACCAAGTCATCAATGTCTGATTTTTTAGGAATCTCTAAGGTGTCACCATGTACTAAACGATTTCGCTTATCAGCCATTTGAACTAGAAAACTAGCATTATTGGTGCTTATAAAGCCTAATGTATGAAGTTCTCTTATTAGAAATTTCCCACCCATAGAGCGCGAATTTGTAGCTAGTTGTTGTAGTTTTTTACGACCAACTTTTTCGAAGTCTATCCATGCTGTAATAAAGCAAGTAAAACCTGAAACAAACATATACTCCTCGTTACTGACATGTGGCAAATGACCAACAACAGAGAGAATCATGTCATTGCGTAAATCAAAAAGATCATACTCAAGGTCTTTAGCTACTAAAACACTAGCTTTTTCCAACCCAAACTTTGACTTTAGATAAAGCATTTTTTGTTGTAACTGAGGAGGAGCACCTTTGTATTTGTCGTTTAATACAAAGTAAAAATTTTTAACAGGGCATAACTCATCCCATTGCTTCAGTAACCCATTTAGGTCAGCTTCAAGTTTATTTACTGCATCGTTGATGCTTTTTTCTATATTTGAAGGTGCATAAACCTGAAAGTAGGTATTTTCACTTTGTATCCAACCATCATTTTTACGGTCACCAATGTTTCCGTATGGCTTTACAGGCTGAAAATCTCGGTTTTTGTATCCCATAATTTTTGAGAAAAGATCCTCAAACCTTTGACCATCTGCCTCATGGATTTGTAAATGGAACATATTTCTAGCAATAGCTAAAGAAACGTCATTCATGATCAAATTACTCTATTTGCCTATCATTTGTATCGTGCGCATACGCATAATCTCACCTTAGACGATTTAGTAATACTGTGTTAATAAGCCACCCGTTATTAAATTTAAAGAATATATGTTTCTAAGAGGTCTCAGATTACTGTGGGGATTGGCAAGATTAAGCACTGGCATGTAAGTGACCGTTGGCGGCATGGATGCCGCCGTCGAGCACACAGGGATGTGCTTGTAGCGTGTCACTGGAATGACTGTGCTTAATCGCTTATTGGGAGAATAATGGCGAAAAGTATGTGTTCCTTGATAAGTCCTTTATAAATTATTAACAGGAAAATAGAATTCAATCTTAATGGTTTCTCGCTCTATTTTTTCTGGTGTTAAATGCACAAATTAATGTTGTTTCTCGCTTTTATCCTATCCATTCCTGCTGTGATTATTGGCGCATTTGTCTTCGAGGATATTGGCGGACTGCTGTTAATCTCTTGGTTTTCTTTGGTGCTTGGGCTGATTGGGATTGGTGGGATATTAAGATTTAGGCAAGAGCAACTGTTAGCTTATGAGCTGGTTGAAGGGACGGTTATTTCGCTGCACGAGAATACTCGATATAGCGACGAGCCTGAGCACTTTAGGGATCAGCAAGTGTTTATTAATCCGGTGATTGAATATTTTTGGCGAGGGCAGCGCTATACCTGTGGCGCGCTGATGAATTACAACGAGCATGCCTACAACCGCTTTGGGCCGAAGATTGGTGATAAGCTGAGTTTATCTGTGCCTGTCCAACAACCAGAAGCGGCCATCGAACACAAGTTCCTCGCAAGATATAGTCACTTGATTATTGGGGTGATGGCGCTTTCAATATCTGTCGTCTTGGCTGTATTGTTGTTGACGGATATCGTGGCATTGATGCATGGCTGAAGTGATTGGTCGCTTAGGCCCATCCTGATAAAAACGGCATCTACATAAGTTGCAGATGCCGCCTGTCGCACTGAATTAGCCCTTGGGCTGGCGTTATGCTTCTTACCCGTTGGGTTGCTCTTTACTTCTTGGCCTTAACTTTTCCACTAAAAATACACTTAAGCTGCTGATGATGGCTGCGAGTAGGGTGGAGAAGAGCACATCCTGCGGCCAGTGCATGCCGAGTAACATACGGCTGAGGCCCATCAATAACCCCCAAGTAAATAACGCATTGGCAAATAGCGGCAAACCTGCGAGTAGCAAGTAGTAGCTGGCGGTGAGCACTAAGGTGACCGCGAAAATCGTGTGACCCGAGGGGAAGGAATAGCCGATTTCATCCTCCCAATGTTGATGAATGTTAGGGGCGAGCTTGACCTCGGGCTCCATGGTGTGTAGCTCGGTTAGTGCCTCGGCAATGACCTGTGAACGCTCTGGCTTGGCTAATTGATAAAAAGTCTCTGGGCTAAGCTGCGCCTCCTCTGGAAGCGCTTGTTCTGACAGATATACTAGGTTTGGCCTTGGTTCTTTAAAAAAGCTCTTAAGGGTATGGCTGGTACTCAGGCTAATCACTTGGCTGAGGGCAATAGCTAAAAACAGGCTAATAAACAGCGCCTTAGGCATATATCTATAGGCAAGCGCGAGTACCAATAACACTGTCCCGACGCCATAGGGCGCCGTGCCTGTGGTGGTAAGCCAGTACAGGGCTTTGGCTAAGGGCGATTGTAGATCGAGCAGCGGAAATAGTTGATTTTGCGTGAGTAACAGTAAGCTTGGAATAGCTGCTAGCAGTAACCAGACAAGGGCTAAACGACGCAGAAGATAGGCTGTATGAGTCAAAATATTCGCCTCCGAGTAAACAGCATAGGCTACATGCCATACTTGGACTTGCCAATAAAAAAATCCCGACAGCAAAAAATGCGCTGTCGGGGGTCTTCAAGGGTGGAACCTTGGGTGCTATTGCACTGTGTCCTTGGGTTGATGACGGGTTATGAACATCAGAACCAGTAAAACCACTAATAACAATCCGGTGCCCATCAGCAGAGCGTAATCTTCTAGTTGCAGTATCGAGTACAGCACCGCATACAAGCTCACCAGCATAGTGCCGACAATTGCACCACGCTTAAGGCTGGCGGTGGCGCTGCCGACGTAGGCGGAGACCGACAGCACTGGAATACAGGCGGCGATTAGATACGCTTGCAGGAAGGCAAGGTGCTCCGAGAGTGACAGTAATAGCAGGTAGAACAGGGCCATGGCGCTGCCAACCAACATATATTGCACTGTGCTCAGGCTGGTCTTTTGACCCAGCTCGAAGATAAATAACATGATAAAAGTCAGTACGATAAATAGCAGACCGTATTTGACTGAGCGCTCAATCTTGCCGTAATGGGTCACAGGCTCAAACAGCATGGCATTGGCCACCACTTCCGTAAGTGTTGACTGGTTACTCTTAATAAACTCTTGCGGATAGTTACGGGTTAAGTGGCTGATATTCCAGCTGGCAGTAAATCCATTGGCGGTGATTTCACGCTCTGCTGGGAGCAAGCCCTTAAAACTCGGGTGCGGCCAGTCGGCATGGATATTCAGCAGGGTTTGTTCGCCTAATGGCAGGGCACTAATCGACTGAGATCCGCGCAGCGTCATCGCAAAGTTCACGCTAAAATCACTCGCTTCACCGACTTGAATCCCTTGGTTAAAGCCTTTCTCTAGGCCGCCAGTCGTCAAACCTGTGCCCGACATCAGTGAGCCAGAGAGTAAGACTGAATCGCCCGTCACCTCAATCTTTTCTACCTTATCAATTGCTTGATTCGATGATACCCCAAAGACTAAACGGGCATTTTGATTATCGAAGGCGATAAGGTTAGGAATGTCGTAACGGTTTAAGCGAAAGTCAGCTTGCCCCTTAAGCGCCGCGTTATACACCAGAGATTGATAAATGCCGCGGGTACGGAAATCATGTTTTAGGTCTAAATCGAGGCTGAGTTTTTTCGGCAGGATCACCAGCTCATCTTGATAGGTGCGCTTCACTTCGTGGCGGGTTTTGCCGTCGTTACTGACTTCTTCCTGCATCACAAAATAACTGTAGGGGATCACTAACGCTGGGCCGGAGAGGGTCTGCTGCTCGCCCCATGAGCGACCGATTTCATCGACCACACTGTTGTAAAGCATTTCGCGATCGGACGTCATATCCATAATGATCCCGAGCGGTAGCAAGGCCACAATCGACAGTATGCCAATGGTTAAGGCCTTTAATAGATTAGTGTTTTTTGCCGTTCCCTTTGCAGTGGTTGCTGCCCACGGCTCTTGTGTTGACATATCGGTTCCTTGATCACGATTGAGTTTTTTAAGGAGTGCGCGCGCCACTAAATAAATTGCGCCGCCAAACAGCGCCAAACTCAGTAACGTGAGCACCCAGAAAATAATGTTAAACATGGATTTCATTCCCTATGAAATACGCGCGAGTCGCCATTGCATACTGTTGGGCTAACTCGATATTACGGCGGGTATTAAAACAGATTTGCCCACGGGAGTTGCGGGCAAGTTGCTGATCAATAGTGGCAAAATTATGGCAATCGCCCTGATACGAGCTAAATTCTAGGTCTCTGCTCGGGGCTTTTTGCCAAATTTGGGGTGTTTGGCCTCAAAATCATCTTCCTTGCGGATATGTTTAAGTAGCGTTTCAAGACATTCCTTGAAGATTTCGGTTTCTTCCGAGTAGACGGCGGCATGGTGTGAGAACCATTGGTGTTTTTCACGCTCACGATTATTGGCGTCAGGCCAAATACGTAGCTCATATTCATCGCCAATCACGACAATCGCAAAGTCGACGGCGCCATTGGTAAAAGTAATGCATTGGGGTAGATATACGGGCTGCTCACCTTTGAATAGCTCGTACCAAATGGCTTCGTTACGCCAAGAGACTATGGGCAAAGGCGCTTTGATGGAGCAGCCAATGGAATGATGCTGGTTAAACAGGACGGCCTGAATATCCTCCATGGCAAAAGGTTGTAAATCGCCATTCTTTTCAGCGAGTGAGTACAGCATATTCATCAAAAATGGCAGCTTAGTGCCATTGCCAGTTTTGCGGCCGCAGAGTTTGGCTTCGCGGTAATAGATATTCATTCATCAATCCTTAATGACGGGCTAACCTTGGATGAGCGCGTTGTTCGTCTCAAGGTAAAGCGATAGCCCTTAGTGAGGAAATGGCTTATGTTAACTCAAGTTGCCCGTGAGCTGGCGAATTCGCGTTAAGTTTGCGAAATATCCGACAAAAGTGAGACAACCATCCCTTGGATAATAAGCCGATAATGGCATCAATTTGAGGTGGTTATTCAAGGTTATTGGCCTTTGGAGAGTGCATGTCGAGCCCTTTTTCACCCCGCGAGTGGTTACAGCTAAATATGCAACAGCAAGGTTTACTGCAGCCTCAGGCTTCAGTTAGCGAGCTGATTAGTCGCCTTGGTTATGTGCAAATCGACTCCATCAATGTGGTCGAACGGGCACATCACCATGTGTTACACAGCCGGATGCCGCAGTATCAAGCGCAGATGCTAGATACTGCGCTGGCGCAGGGGGAGATTTTTGAATATTGGTCCCATGCGGCGGCCTATCTGCCGATTGCCGACTATCGCTTTAGTTTGCAGCGTAAACAGCTGCTACAAAATGGCGGAAAACATTGGTTTGAGCCAGACGATAAGGTGATGCTGGAAGTGTGCGCCCGCATTCGCGCCGAAGGGCCACTCAAGGCTAGTGACTTTGAACATACCGAAGGTAAAAACGGCGCCTGGTGGGACTGGAAACCCGCCAAAAAGGCGCTAGAGCAGTTGTTTATGCGCGGCGAGCTAATGGTGGTGAGGCGGGAGAAATTTCAAAAGTGCTATGATTTGACGGAACGTGTGTTGCCTAGTCATATCAATACCCAAGCACCGAGCGAGAGCGAATTTGCCCGCCACTTGATTGAGCGTTATCTCGATGCCCATGCCTTTGGTTCAGCGGCACAAATCGCTTATCTGCGCAAAGGTATAAAAGCGCACGTGTCTGAGCAATTAGCCGCTATGCAGTCTCAGGGTGAGTTGGCAAGCTTTAAGGCCGAAGGGCAATGGTATTTTTATCGTCCCGAGCTGCACATAACCGCTGCGATGCCCAACCGAGTCTGGCTACTCAATCCCTTCGATAATCTATTAATTCAGCGGCAACGATTAAAGCAATGGTTTGATTTTGATTATCAAATTGAAGTCTATGTGCCCGCCGAAAAACGCCAATATGGCTATTACTCCCTCGCAATTTTGTGGCGTGACCGCTTTGTTGGCCGTGTTGATGTGAAAGCCGAGCGGCAAAGCGGTTTACTGCTATTACAACAGCTGACCTTAGAAACTGGATTCGATGGCATGGATGATGGCTTTTGTGCGGCATTTGAGGCGGCAGTCACTGAGTATGCGCGCTTTAATGGTTGCAGTCGCTGGAAACTGGTGAAGGCTAACCATAAGGCATTTAAACAAAAATACGCACGGCAGCAGAAGATCTAATCGGGAGCTTTGTTGTTATCTGAAGGCTTGTCTTTGGTTGGTACATCCATCCAGCGAAAGCACAGGTACAGCAGGGCCAAAAAGAACAGCGGCAGGGCGGCATAGCCTAAGGATAATGAACTCTTCTCCCCGCGCGCGAGCCAGTAGCAGGGAATGTACACTAAGGGATAAGCAAGGGTTCCCCACAGAAAACTCTTATTCATCAGTCGGTAAAACCAATGCACTTTAATCGTGGTTTGGCTGGCAAGTCCCATTAGGCTTGCGAGGACTACAAAAGGATAACTGAGCAGTGGCAGGCCGCCAAGGAGTAATAATCCCCAAAGGAGGTAGTCCTGATAGAAAGTGGTGCTTGTAGTATCCATTGTATTCTTCCCTGACGATTCGAATTCGAGCGCTTAAGTCTTGGCGCCCACAACTATTCTCACTCGGTAAGCCCTTGCTGCATTTTAAGCCAAAAGCCTTGTTGGCAGAGATTGCTAAAGGACTTTTGCTGCGGCGAAATCGCCATATCGGCCGTCACGACGCGATAACTCAGCCAATAATCGGCACAAACCGTGTCTGACTCATCAGCCTGTGTATCTTGCTCGCTTAATAGGCTGACCACAACCCCATTGTCGAAGTGATACAGGGTTAAGGATTCGCAAATTTCAGCATTATCGTCCCGATAACTGTGCTGCTCTTGGCTATGGCTTATCACAGAAACCGGGCTTGGATAGCCTTGAATGGCGCGGATATAGCTGGCGAGTTGTTGCATGATTTCCCTAAGTGACTCAATGCTTGAAGTGTTAAAAACAAAAAAGCACAGCTGCGCTATCGCTAACTGTGCTCTTTCAAACATGCATTATAAGTTAGTCCGCGGCGTTCAGCTTTTTCTCAAGCTCGTTAACTTGCGCCTGTAGGGCTTCTAACTTTTCGCGGGTTTTCAGTAGTACATGCTGCTGTACTTCAAATTCTTCACGGGAAACTAGATCTAACTTGAGCAATTGATTTTGCAGCACTTGCTTGCTGCGCTCTTCAAATTCGCCGGCAAATTGCTTCAGGCCGCTGGGCAGGCTATCGCTCAGTTGCTTCGCCATTTCTTCGATTTTCTTGGGGTTAATCATAATCTTGTCCGCCTCTTTACTGAATGGGTGGATTGTAACCTAGTACGTTGGCTTTCAAAAGAAAACCACCTAGCAAAACCTACGTCTTAAGGGACGTAGGTTTCACTTGGATGCGGTTAGCTGTTGTGGGCTAGCCCGCTGGTATCTTCGTCAAACACAGGTAAAGGTTCGTGTTTTTCAGCAAGATATGTATAAATTACTGGTAATACAAACAGGGTGAAAATGGTCCCAATCGATAAACCTGCGACAATTACAATACCAATATTAAAGCGTGCTACTGCGCCCGCACCGGAAGCAAACAATAGCGGTAATAGACCCGCAATCATCGCTGCCGTTGTCATCAAAATTGGGCGTAAGCGGATGGTTGCCGCCAGTTTAATCGCCTCAAGTTTAGACAGTCCGCGGTGGAGTTGTTCCTCTTTGGCCACTTCGCACATTAAGATCCCGTGTTTAGTGATAAGACCCACTAAGGTAATTAATCCTACCTGGGTGTAAATATTGATTTTGGCTAAGCCAAACACATGGGTCCACCCGAGTACAATCAAGGCGCCGCTAATTGCCAGAGGCACAGATACTAAGATGACTAATGGATCTTTAAGGCTTTCAAACTGGCTGGCGAGTACTAAGAAAATAATCGCAATCGCCAGCAAGAAGGTGGCATAAAGTGCAGAACCTTCAGTCACAAACTGGCGCGCTTCACCGAGGAAGTCGTAGCTATAACCTTTAGGTAGCTCGTTATCACCAATATTTTGCAAAAAGTTGATGGCATCACCAATGGCTACGCCTGGCGCGGCTACACCACCCACAGTCAAGGCATTCATTTGGTTAAAGTGCGGCAGTGAACGAGGCTCGGCCACCATTTCAATATCAACTAAGCTGGATAGTGGAATGGATTTACCATCGGCGGCTTTGACATAGTAATTAGCCAGCGATTCTGGGTTCGCCCGCAGTTTACGCTCTACCTGTGGGATCACTTCGTAGGAGCGACCATCCAAGTTAATGCGATTCACATAGCCATCACTCATCATAGTGGCGAGAGTGATCCCAATGTCTTGCATAGTAACACCATAGGTCCCTGCTAAATCACGCTTGATATGCAGTTTCATTGTGCCTGAATCAAATTTCAGGTTGATCTCTGAGTACACAAACAAGGGACTCTTTTGCACCTTTTCCAGTACGCCAGTACCGATTTGGAAGAGGCTAGCGAAGGAGTTTGATGTGGTAATCACAAACTGAATCGGTAAACCACTCGACGCCCCTGGCAGCTCAGGCATTTGGAACGTTGTAATCGCCATTCCAGGAATGTGTTTTACTTCTTTAGCAAAAAACTCCTGCATTTGTTTTTGGCTCTTATCCCGCTCACTCCAAGGCACTAATGGCGCAATCCCGAAGGCTTGGCTGGAGCTTGGTACGCCCACGAAGGCGAGTGACGCGGCGGATTCAGGCTGTGCCTTAATCATATCCGTGACTAAGCCCATATTGGCTTGAATGTAGTCCAAGTTGGCAGTTGAAGGTGCCGTGCCCATCATCATCACCACGCCTTTATCTTCGTTAGGCGCAAGTTCTGACGGGATAAACTTAAACAGTACTGGCAGTGAAGCGAACACGATAATCGCAAAGGCGACGATCACTGGACGATGTAACATCACCGCATCGAGCATGTTGCTGTAACGGCGAGTTAGACCGGTGAGGAAGTTTTCGACCCCCATTTCGAAGCGATTTGGCGTGGTATGGGGTTTAAGGATTTTGGCACACATCATGGGTGACAGTGTCAGTGCCACTATGCCCGAGATAAACACAGAACCTGCGAGCGTAAGGGCAAACTCCTTAAATAATGAGCCGGTGATCCCGCCCATTAGGGCAATCGGCGCATAAACCGCTGCGAGGGTAATGGTCATGGAGATCACTGGCACAGCGATTTCGCGGGTACCGATAATCGCGGCTCTAAAGGGCGACTCACCCAGCTTAATATGCCTGTCGACGTTTTCGACCACCACAATCGCATCGTCAACCACCAAACCAATGGCGAGCACCATGGCAAGCAGGGTCATGAGATTTAGCGTAAAACCAAACATCTGCATGATGATGGCAACCCCAATCAGCGAGAGCGGAATGGTTACAATGGGGATCACCACGGCGCGAAGCGAACCTAAGAATAGGGTGATCACCACGATAACAATAATCGCGGCTTCACCAATGGTTTTAACCACTTCTTTAATCGATTCATCAATTGCGAGTGAGGAGTCGTAGAGAATGCTCGAACCAATGGATGGCGGTAAGTTACGCTCGATTTCAGGTAATAGGGCGCGGGTATCTGCCGCGACGGTAAGCGGGTTAGCCGTTGGCGTGACATCAAGGCCGATGACCACGGCTTCTTTGCCATTGGCTAAGGCGCGGTAGATATCATGGCTCTTTTCGAGGCTGACATCGGCAATATCACCGAGACGAACGACTAAACCGTCTTTACTGCCGATCACTAAGCGTTTTAACTCTTCGATGGTGGCAACTTGAGTGTCTGCGGTACCGTTGAAAAGGGTGTAAACACTGTTGGTTTGACCCACAGCTGACTGGTAGTTGTTCGCCTGCAGTACTTGCATCACATCGCTGGATGAGAGGTTAAACGCCCCCATTCTGGCTGGATCGAGCCAAATACGCATGGCGTATTTGATACCACCGTATAAATTCACTTTAGCAACGCCGTCAATGGTAAAGAGCTGAGGTTTGACGACGCGCTCAAGGTAATCCGTTAGCTGGCTTGAGTTTATCTGGTCACTAAAAAATGAAATATAGAGCACAGAGGTTTGCGAGCCAGTGGACATTTCGACACTCGGATCTTCAGCCTCTTTGGGCAGTTGCGATCTGACCGAGTTCACCTTGGCGAGAATATCGGCCAAGGCGCCATTGGGATCGGTATTGAGCTTCATATACACAGAGATTTTCGAGGTGCCGAGGAAGCTCTCTGAGGTCATAAAGTCAACGTTATCGGCCTGCGCTAACGCTTGCTCTAACGGTTGAGTAATAAAACCTTGGATTAGATTTGCATCCGCACCGTAATAACTGGTCGATACCGTGACGACGGTATTCGTCATCTTTGGATATTCACGCACTTGCATGCTATTGAGGGCATTAAAGCCTAACAGCAGCAAGAGAAAGCTGATTGAGGCGGCGAGTACGGGTCGCCTAATAAAGATATCTGTAAAGCGCATTATCTTGCTCCTATTACAGCTTTGGCATAGTGTCGGAGTGGGTCAGGGCTTGGTCTTCAACCACTGTCACTTTACTGTTGTTACTGAGGCGAATTTGCCCCGAGGTGACAATGCGATCTCCCGCTTTTAACGCGCCACTCACTAGTGCGTTATTGCCGTTACGCTCTAATACCGTCAGGTTGATTTGCTCGACTCTAGCCAGTTTTTTACCGTTTTCCTCGACCTCTTTGATGAGGTAAATAGAGTTACCATAAAGGGTAAAGTTGATGGCCGTTTGTGGCAGTACAAACTGGTTATCGAGTTCAGGTAACAGGATGGAGACTCGGGCAAACATACCGCTACGCAGTTTGGCGTTATCGTTCGGAATGCGTGCTTGCACTTGGATCAGACCGCTTTGGTAAAATACGGCAGGTTCAATCGCGGCAATTTCACCTTCGAAGGGTTGCTCTGGATAAGAATCCACAAACACATGGATTTTTTGGCCTACAGCAATGCGAGGTAATTGGGTTTGCGGAATGGTAAAGCGGATTTTCATTGTGCTGATATCTTCAAGGCGCACAATATCGGTACCTGGCTGAAGGTATTCACCTAAGTTAATGTTACGAATCCCCACTAAACCACTGAAAGGCGCGCTGATTTCACGGCGCTCGATAGTGGCTTTTAAGCTTTCAATATCCGCCTGTAAGGCCAGATATTTAGATTCGCTATTATCTAAATCCTGTTTAGAGACTGACTTTTGCGTATAGAGTTTTGATAGGCGTTTAAAGTCGGCTTCAGCGGCGGGCAGTTGTACCATTTTGCTTTTAAGGTTGGCTCTTTCGACTTTGGCATCGAGTTCGGCCAGCAGTTGGCCCTTTTCCACACGGCTACCGTTTTCAAAATTAATGCTGGTGACGCGTCCTGCTAATTCGTTGGAGATGGTTACTCCTTGATGTGGCTCAACAAAACCAATCGCATCAATTGTAGGTTGCCATTTTTGCACATCTAACGTCATGGCTGTTACTGGGAACTCAGCTTCAGGCATATTGGCAATCGCCTCTGCGATTTTATTTTTTACCATCAGGTTAAAGCCGATCACTGAGCCAAAGGCAAGTACAGCGATCGCTAGCATACTTAGAGTCCATTTTTTCATGGTGCTAAAGATTCCTAAAGTTAAGTTAATTCGTCACAGAAATTGCCTGAAGGCAAAGCTCACATGCCTGCTGGATCTCTGTATCTGTACATTGCAAATGGCCGCGGCGTAGGCGTTTACCTATAGCAACAGCCGGCTCAAAGGCGATAGAAAATAACAAGGCATTATTCAATGGTTGGATGACGCCTTGATCTTTCGCCTGCTCAAATAGTTGATGTAGCTGCTGGAAAATCTCCCTTTCAAAGGCTTGATGCTCAGGCGCATCGACACCTGGAAGGTGGGAATACTGTGCAAAACTTAAATTGGCATGAGATTGCTCACGCCCCAGTGCCACTATGTTGAACCATAGACGGCGAAATTTTTGGTCAAAGCTGCCTTCATTAATGTTTTCAAGCAACTTGCTGGCAATTTGTTGTAATACGTCTTTACGCAGCTCAATGATCAAATCTTCTTTGTCTTTAAAGTAGCGATAAATCGTACCTGCGGCGACTCCGGCATCTGCGGCAAGCTTTTGCATTGAAAGATTATGTAATCCCTCTGTCGCAATAATTTTTTCGGCGGAGCGGAGTATTAAGTCGCGTTTATTATCCATTCAATTTCCAATATCTAAATGCATGAATGAACGTTCATTCATGCTGATTTTAATCGTTGAAATTGACCTTAGCAACAAGTTAGCTCAAAAAATGGCAAAAGTGTGATTTTGGAAAGTCCGCTTGTAATTAATTTTTCTGCTTGAGACTAATACCAATCGTATTAAATATCTGTTCATTCAGCGGGAGTTAAACGGGCTTTAGACAAGGCGAAGGCTGGCGCTCTGTCGAAAGCCTTAAACGCAGTATAAAGCCCGTTCAACCCCGCCCTGTGAGGCTCTGAACTGATTAGATATTTAATGTGATTGGTATTTAGGGCGTGGAATGAGATTTATCACTAGTTTCTTGTGCCTTCGCGATACACGGGGATTTGTTGGCCTTAAAACCTTCGCTTCTGCTATGATCCGATCCCCCTTCTGAAGACTTGTTTGGATATTGCGCGACGATGAAACTCAATCCTGCCCAAAATGATGCTGTTCATTATGTTTCGGGTCCCTGCTTAGTGTTAGCGGGCGCGGGCAGTGGCAAAACACGCGTAATTATCAACAAGATTGCCTACCTAGTGCAAAAGTGTGGCTACAATGCGCGCAATATCGCGGCGGTAACCTTTACCAACAAAGCCGCGCGCGAGATGAAGGAGCGTGTCGCACAGTCTATGGGGCGCAAAGAGGCTAGAGGGTTGTGGATTTCGACCTTCCACACACTCGGGCTTGAGATTGTAAAACGTGAGCATAAAGTGCTGGGATTAAAGCCAGGATTCTCGTTATTCGATGATCAAGACACGCTTGCGCTCCTCAAAGAACTGACTCAAAAAGAATTACAGGAAGATAAGGACCTACTCAAAGCCCTCGCGGGGGCGATTTCCAACTGGAAGGGGGGGCTGATTATTCCCGACCAGGCGCGCAAGCTGGCAAAGGATGAACAGCAACAGTTGTTTGCCATGTTGTATCAGCGTTATGCCCAGCATATGAAAGCCTACAACGCTTTGGATTTTGATGACTTAATTCTGCTACCAACCCTATTGCTAAGGCATCACGAAGAAGTGCGTACGCGCTGGCAAACCAAGATCCAATACCTGCTGGTGGACGAATATCAAGATACCAACACATCCCAGTATGAAATGGTTAAGTTACTGGTGGGCGAGCGCGCGCGTTTTACCGTGGTGGGGGACGATGACCAGTCCATCTATTCATGGCGCGGGGCTAAACCGCAGAACTTAGTGCTGTTGGGCAAAGACTTTCCCAAGCTTAAGCTGATTAAACTCGAACAGAATTATCGTTCTAGCCAGCGAATTTTGCGGGCGGCTAACATCCTTATCGCCAACAATCCCCATGTGTATGATAAGTCGTTATTTAGCGAACTGGCTTATGGTGAGCCGATGCGGGTGCTGTTTGCCGCCAATGAGGAGCAAGAAGCAGAGCGTGTCGTCGCCGAAATTATTCGCCACAAGTTTGTCGGTCGCACCCAATTTGGTGATTACGCGATTCTGTATCGGGGTAACCACCAGTCTCGCCTGCTTGAACGGGCATTGATGACTAACCGTATCCCTTACAAGTTAAGTGGCGGCACTTCGTTTTTTGCCCGTGCAGAGATTAAAGACATCATGGGCTACCTTAAATTGGTGGTAAATCCCGATGATGATAACGCCTTTTTGCGGGTGGTTAACTTACCTAAACGGGGTATAGGTCCATCCACCTTGGAGCGTTTGGGTAACTTTGCCAACGAGAAACACATCTCTATGTTCGAGGCGATTTTTGATCCTGAGCTGAATCATCATTTACCGCCTAATGCCATGTCGGCTTTGTATCAATTTGGTCGCTTTATTGTCGATACGGGTGAGCACGCTGAACGAGGCGAACCGGTTGAAGCCGTAAAACAGTTGATCCGTAAGATTAATTACGAAGACTATTTATACGAGACCAGTACCAGTGCTAAGGCCGCCGAGATGCGGATGAAAAATATCTCCGAGCTGTATCGCTGGGTGACGGAAATGCTCTCTGGGGATGAATTAGATGAACCTATGACCTTGCCGGAAGTGGTTAACCGCCTAACGCTTAGAGATATGATGGAGCGTAACAGCGAAGATGAAGGCGGCGATCAGGTGCAATTAATGACGCTGCATGCGTCTAAAGGGCTGGAATTCCCCTATGTGTTTATGGTGGGGGTTGAGGAGCGCATTCTGCCGCATCAAACCAGCATAGATGAAGATAACGTCGACGAAGAGCGTCGCCTGGCGTATGTGGGGATTACGCGCGCCCAGCGCGAGTTGTGGTTTACTCTTTGCCGTGAGCGTCGCCAGTTTGGTGAGACCATGCGCTGCGAGCCGAGCCGTTTTCTGCATGAGTTACCGCAGGATGATCTTATTTGGGAAAACCGCAAACCGCAGCAAACAGAGCAGGAGCGCATGCAGACTGGGCGCAGCCATATCTCGAATTTAAGGGATATGTTTAAAAAGCAGTAATCCTATGGTAAATCATATGATTACTGCCTTTAGGCACAAACCTGTTGTTCGATTTTCATCAATGGAAAAGGGTGAGCTAGGGCTCCCCCTTGGCCAAAACGGTAGCCTAAAGATTGGAAAATTTTCACTTGCTCGGTACTCTGAAGACCATCAACAAAGGTTTGTAAGTCTAAGGTTGAGGCCGCCTTTTGATAGGCTGACATCAGTTTTATATGTTGCTCATCCTGCAACTGTTTAGTGATGTTGGCATCGAGCTTTAAGCCCTTAATCGGTAAAAATAACAAGCTATTTAACGGACTGTGGCCGCTACCGTAGTGGCTAATCCCTAAATTCACGCCCAGTTTTTTCAATAACTCAAAGCCACTAATGTGATTTTCTGTCTCTTGTACTAAGGCTTTTTCATTAAAAAATAACCAAAGCTGTGGCATGACTAATTGGGTTTGTTTGAGGGTGTTTTTTAAACCACGGAGTACATGCTTATGTTTTAGGTGTTGGCTTGATAACATCAGATGTAAATCAATGGTTTCCCCGTGACTGACGTGTAGTTGATTTTGACTCTTATCTACCAAATTTATCAGATATTTATCTAGCTCAACCATGAGGTTTGCTTGTTCGGCTAATTTATTGAGAATATCCTGTGGAATCGTTCCCCACTGCGGGTGTTCCCAGATTAATCGACATTCAAGCGCTTGGGTTTTCAGTGTGTGTAAGTCGATAATAGGTAGAAAGCTCAACTGTAACTCGCCCGCGTGCAATGCCTGTTTAAAATCATTTTCGAAGGCAATATCCTGCATCTTTTGCTGGGAGGCGCTATCGTCGAAAATCACATAGCAGCCTTTGCCATTCGCCTTGGCTTGGTACATGGCTGTGTCGGCATTACGTAGCATGGACTCGCTGGTATCCAGCTTATTACCGCTAATGGTGATCCCAATACTGGCTCCTGAGTGGAATTCAACAGCGCCTAATTTGTAGGATTGTGAGATTTTTTGAATGACCCGTTCGGCCACATCACGGGCATCGTTGATACCGTTGATGGTATCAAGCAGGATTACAAACTCATCGCCACCGAGTCTTGCCAACGTATCGTTGCTACGGATGCAGCCGCGTAAGCGAGTTGCGGTCTCAATTAGGAATCTATCGCCCTCTAAATGACCCATAGTGTCGTTAATCTGCTTGAAGCGGTCGAGGTCGATAAACAGCAGAGCAAACTGCTCTAGGCTATGGCGCCGCACATGTTTGATAGCCTGATTGAGTCGCTCCATAAACATCGCACGATTTGGTAATCCTGTGAGCGCATCGTGCTTAGCATCATGGACAAGTTTGGCTTCCATATTGCGACGCTGGCGGATTTCTTTTTCAAGATCTTTATTCAGCTCGGCGAGGGCAGTGGTCCTCGCCGCGACTTTTTCTTCCAGATCCTCGTAGCTACGGCGTAATGATTCCGCAGCAAGCTTTTTCTCAATAGCAGCCCCAATATGCTGCGAGACAAAGGTCAATAACTCCAAATCTTTAGTTTGGTAGTTTTGGGTCATGCTAAAACTATAAATCGTCAGCGCGCCGCGGACTTCATCATGGATAAACAGAGGTATACCAATCCATTGATGCATTGTCTGAGTGTGATTTAAGGCTGGTGCCTTAGCATAAATCTCTTTCGAGGCAATCAAGCCATTAATGTCATTTTGATCCAAGAGCAATGGGCGCTTGTGTTTAAGCACATACTCCGTCAGCCCATCTTGTAGTGGCCTAGTTCCTGGGTGTTGGTTGCCTAATTGGGAAACATAAAATGGGAAGGTTAAATGTGTACCCGCTTCATTGAGCAGGGCGATATAACAGTTATTGGCTGGAATAAGATGGCGGATAACATTATGCAACTGAGCATAGAAATCAGGGTTATCAGAGCCAGAACTCGCCAGCTCGGCGATTTCAAATAATGATTTTTGCAGCCGCTCAGCTCTACGTCGCTCGTACACTTCTTGCTTGAGTTTATCGTAGGCTTGGCTGAGCTCCTTGGTACGTTGCTGAATGGCTTGTTCTAGTTGTTCTTGATGTTTAAGCCTTTCCATCACGCCGGCAATGTGGTGGCAAATAAAGGTCATTAACTCGACTTCGATATCGCCGTAACTGACATTGGTATCATAGGTTTGTACAACGAGAACCGCAGTGACCGTATCTTCATGTTTTATCGGCACCCCTAGCCAAAGGTGGCAGGGTGAACCTAGATTAAGTATCTCTCCAGCTTGAACAAGTTCATCTACTTTTGCTTCATTACACAGTAGGGTCTCACCAGTGCGGAATACATAACCAGTCAAACCTTGCTGCAACAGTGTTGATAGTGACTGCTCTGGATACAATTGAGAAGGATGGGCGTCTTTTTCATCGGCGAAGAAGGGAACAGAAATGACCCCCGTGGTGACATCCAGTGTTGCAATAAAAAAGTTATCGGCAGAGATCAGTTGCTTTAAGTGATGGTGTACACCTAAATAGAATTCTTCGAGGGACGGAACTTGCGTCGCGATATGGGATAATTCGAGTAACGCATTTTGAACTACTTCCGCACGCTTATACTTATTCGCCAAATATTTAAGGCGATTAAGTCTCTTTTTTAAGCGTTCAACCTCATGAGCTCGAGGTGGGGTAGTTTCATCTTCATCCCTAAACATGATACTCACTAATCAGTTCTGCGTTAATTGTTTACCAAACGTTATAATTAACATGAAATACCGTAACATCCAAGTCATATTTACGCTGTCATTCCGCTGAAAAAGCATGCTAATGTATCAAAACTTGAGCAGTCAGTAAAAAAAGTGCAAAACAGCTATAGACTCAAGGGCTATTTGTCCATACTATATGCGGCGCTAACCAAGGCGAGCGCCCATAGCTCAGCTGGATAGAGCGCACCCCTCCGGAGGGTGAGGCCGAAGGTTCGAATCCTTTTGGGCGCACCATCTCTCCGAATGAGTTGTGAGCTTGAGGTTAGCAGTAAAGTGAAATTCAGTGGTGATTGTAGCTCAGTTGGTAGAGTCCCGGATTGTGATTCCGGTTGTCGTGGGTTCGAGCCCCATCAGTCACCCCATTTCATTTAACATCTCGGTGATTAGCGCAGTCCGGTAGCGCATCCAGATTTTTGGATAAGAGCGGACCAGAGGGTTTTACTCTCTTTAGCTAAAGTAAATTTCGGTGATTAGCGCAGTCCGGTAGCGCATCTGGTTTGGGACCAGAGGGTCAGAGGTTCGAATCCTCTATCACCGACCACATTCTTCGCATAACTAGCGCGTTTGAATTTTCAAGCAAATAGTTAACAGTTACGGTGATTAGCGCAGTCCGGTAGCGCATCTGGTTTGGGACCAGAGGGTCAGAGGTTCGAATCCTCTATCACCGACCAATTACATTGAAGCCTCAGCATTCTTCGGAATATCTGGGGCTTTTTTGTATCTGTCTTTTAAACGCCTTGTTGTCTCGTCGTGATTGCGCAATGAGGTGTTGCGATACTTTATTCAATCTCCCCTTCAAATAATTAAGGCTCCCGAAGGCTGTCTCTCATACACAAATCCCTGAACAATGCTCAGGGATTTTTTTTGAACTCATTCCCCGCATTGTGATCAGATCGTCTAGGGCTAAATATTCGAGGCGATTATGATGAAGATGATGGATCCAGAGCAGTGGGCGCAATGTCAATTTGGGCACGCAAACCTCAACGACCCAAGACGTACACAAAGACTTGTTTCACTGGCTACCTCNATTANCCAACAACCCGGAGTTGCCGTGTCCAGACTTCCCTTATCCCCCGCTGAGATGGAAGGGGCCTACCGATTTATCCGCAATGAGAATATTCAAGCCAGTGATATTGCTGAAGCGGGTTTTCAAGCCACCGCGCAGCAAGCTCGAGAGCATGACATCTTGTTAGCACTAGAGGATACCACCTCGCTGACTTACAAGCATGACAGTGTCAGGGAGGAGTTAGGTCATACCAATCAAGGGGATAAAAACCGTGCCATTCTGGCGCATTCAATCTTGCTGTTTTCACCGCAAAGCCAGCAAGTCGTTGGGCTGATTGAGCAACAGCGTTGGACGCGGGATATCACTAAGCGCGGGCAACGCCGCCAACATGCTACTCGCCCTTACGAGGAAAAAGAGAGCTACAAATGGGAACAAGCCTCCGCCAATATGTCTGCCCGTTTAGGCGAGCATATCAACAAGGTGATTTCCGTCTGTGACCGTGAGGCTGATTTGTTTGAATATCTGACCTATAAAACCCAGCACCAACAGCGCTTTGTCGTCCGCTCGATGCAGAGCCGATGCATTCAAGAGCATGCACACAAACTCTATGACTACTCGAATACATTACCGCTTGCAGCGACGAAATCTCTCCTCATTCCTCAGAAAGGCGGAAGGAAAGCCCGGGCGGTGACGCTGGAAATGAGATATGCCCGAGTGACCCTCAAAGCTCCAGCCAACAAACGCACTCAGGCAGACATCCCTCTGTATTACGTCAGTGTCGTAGAGCAAAGTCATCGTGAAGAAAAACTGGCATGGCACTTACTCACCTCCGAACCTATCACATGCTCGAAGGAGGCACTGGAGGTTGTCGGCTATGACGAGCGCCGTTGGTTGATTGAAGATTACCACAAGGTATGGAAAAGCAGTGGCACCGCGGTGGAAGAGCTGAGAATGCAGTGCCGTGAGAATCTGGAGCGTATGAGTGTGATACTGGCTTTTATCGCCACACGCTGACTCCAGCTTCGCTTTATGAAGGTATCCAAAGCGGAAGTGGCAGCACAATGTTGTGAAACGCTATTGGGTCAGAAAGCGTGGAAATGACTTTGGTTGAAAATGGAGGGACGTCCGTTACCTCAACAGGCACCCGATATGCAGTGGGCGTACGAGCGTCTGGCCAGATTAGGGGGTTGGAAAGATACCAAGCGGACAGGTCGAGCTTGTGTAGAGGTATTGTGGGAAGGATGGTTTAGGTTACAAACCATCCTTGAGGGTTACGAATTGGCCATGTCTCTCAATCACGAAGACTTGTGATCAAGAGACAGGCATTAGCAGGCTTTTATCATTTTATAGGATTAGTTTGCCTATAGATTGCCCAGTTAAACTGGATATTTACCAAACGGACGGATTAGCACTTGATCCAATAGGAGCCATAGGGGATAATCCGCGTCGTTCAGTGCTCATCCCTTTGGTGATACACTCGAAGTTATGGTGACCCTAGGGTCCCCCCGCAATGATAACTTGTGAACTCGGCCAGGCCCGGAAGGGAGCAACCGCAGCAAGCGACTCGTGTGCCGGGGTGTCGGCTCTAGGGGAACCTCCAAATCTCCTCATTATGTTTTAATAATCTTTATCTTTAACCAAAAACATTTTCCGTAACAGCTTGAGCTTATGTAGTTAGCCAGTTCAGCTACATCATTCGTTAAAGCTTAAAGGCTAACCAATGACGTTATGCCATTAGTGCACGATTTAGTTGCCTGCATCTTCTTGCTGCATTCTTTTTTGTAGATTTTGTTTAAGAAAGGCGCGAGATTTCTCTAATGCGGCTTGGATTTCACGTTTTAGCTCTTGTAACTCATTGTAATCTTCGAAAAAATAGGTGTCGACAAGGTGGCGGATATATCGCACAGGCAGTTGATTAAGGGTCACACAGCAGAGATCGGCTAAATAATCCTCCGGCAATTCATCCATTAGGCCTTCATCGGATAACATTTCCATTAAGAGAACTTCGTAATAGTTACGGATTTCGAGTTGCATCGCTGTGCTCCATGATGATTTTTATTGAGTTTGCTACCACAAATGGTTGGCTGCAATAAAAAGTTGGCTATGTCTTTGGCTTAATTGTAGTGCGTCTCGGCTATAGCCGCCGCCAATTACTGCTGCAACAGGAATATTTGCTGCTTTTGCCATAGATAACACGGTTAAATCACGTTGATACAATCCCTGTTTGCTGATCATTAGGTGGCCTAAGTCGTCATCTTGGTGGATATCGACGCCAGCGTCATACAGTATGAGATCCGGCTGATGGAGGCGAATAAGCAGCTCGAGAGTCTGCTCGACGGTTTCCTGGTAAGCGCTATCATCCGAACCCTTAGTCAATTCAATATCATAGTGGGATTGCTGTTTGCGACTGGGGAAATTCTCTTTGCAGTGGATGGAGCAACTGATAATGCCTTGATGCCTGTGGCTAAGGGTAGCGGTGCCATCACCTTGGTGCACATCACAGTCAAAAATCAGCACTTTATGTAGCTGTTGCTCGGCCATCAGTTTGCGAGCGGCGATAATCAAGTCATTGAAAATACAGTAGCCACTGCCAAAGTCATAATAAGCATGGTGATAGCCGCCAGTTAAGTGAAGGGCGATACCCGTTTGTAGTGCCAAGCTTGCGGTCAAACTCGTCCCCGATACCGAATGCAAGGTGCGCTCAACCAAGGCTTCACTCCACGGAAAGCCGATGCGTCTTAAGGCCGCACTAGCTAAGCTGCCTTGGATAAATTGTTCGACATAATCTTGCTGATGCACCTGCATAACATCTTCAGCCGTCATCGGTGAGGGAGTATGGAATTGAGCTGGTACAGCCAGTTGATTATCGAGCAGATACTGGTAAAGACGCGCGTATTTTGTAGTGGGAAAGCGGTGGTGGGAGGGTAACGCCAGCTTGGAGTAGCTGGCGTGATAAACCAATGGGATCATCTTAATTAGAGTTGAGAAATCGCCCAGCTCATAAATTCTTTACGTGTTTTCTCATCGGCCTGCAACCACCAGTATTGCAACATTTGCTGTGGATTCGCACCAGCTGCTTTCGATGTATCAACTGGAGCGGTTAATGAGGTAGCGTTAACGGCTGCCTGCGCCGAAGTAGGAGCTGGCGTGGCAACCACTGCTGCTGTACCTGCAGCGCCCGTTGCTGCAGCTGCAGTTCCTGAGACGTCTACCGCTTGATTACCGCTAAAGAGACGGGAGACAAAGCTCTCTTCTTCAATATTGGTGTTTGTCACTTGATAATTTACCTGACCTTTATCTGCGCGGGTTAACACAACTTGAGGATTTTGAGCGAAGGTTTTAGGCTTTTTAACGACCTTGCCCTCTGCGGCTTGCAAATAATATTGATGATCGCCGTCCACTTCTAAGGTCACGATAAAAGGCGATGACTTAACGAAGGTTTGGCTGTCACTGAAATCGTCTTCAACCATCTCATGGTAACGGATGGCGATTTTGTGAGTGCCGGGTGCCAACTCTAAGCTGCTTTTGTGGTTGAATACGCTGGACTCGACTTTTTTGCCATCGAGGGCAAGGTATTCGAAGGACATAGGGATATTCAGATCTGCGGCAAAGGCTGAGGCAGAGCCGAGTAACACTAGCAGGCTGCTGATTGGCAAAAGTGATTTCATTGTTGCTCCTTAACGATTATGGCTCTGATGCGGACGTTCGAATGCTTGAATGCGATCTTCAATATAACTGATGGCTTGCCTGCATTTACCCAAACGACGATGCATCAAAAGGATGTCATTTTGCAAACGGATTTTGTCAGCACTATGACAGTTTTCAAGTTTTGACTCCATTTCTGCAATTTTTTGTTCAAATTTCTTCGCCCAATTCAGATGCTTGTTCAATTCGGCATAGATTTCGTGGCTATTTTGTAACACATTGCTGGCAATCCAAGCAAACCCGCTGGCTTGGTGCGACTGATTCTGCTGTTGGGCAAAGCGTGCGCGTTTACTGGCACGTTGTTGATTTTTAGACTTTATATCGATTGATGTCGTCAGTAACGCCCGTTTAACTGCGGTAAAACGATCTTGAATACGTTCACAACTTAAGGCGATGGTTTGCGGCGCCAATTTCAGGGCGATCTGCTTCTCTAACTGACCGATACTATTACGTATTTGTTCAATACAAGGCATCAGCTGAGCGCCATTTTGAATAAACAGCGATTGATTAAAGCGCTCAATATCTTGCAGGAGTTTGCGCTGGCTCGGCGCAAGATGACTGTCGTGTTGCAGCACTTCTTGCTCAAGGGTTGTTAGCTGATTTTTCAACGTGCTGATTAGCTGCGAAGTGTTCAAAACCATGCGCTCCACGCCAGATTAGCGGCAATTGACAGGACAATTAATATAAACAACGGCCGAATAAAAGGCATGCCAAATTTTATCGCGCAGCGGGCACCGATAAAGGAGCCGAGCATCATAGATAACCCCATCCACAGACCGATTTGCCAATGGACTTGCCCTAGAAAGCCAAAAATCGCCAGCGCCGTCAAGTTGCTAGTAAAGGTCATCGCTCTCGCGAGTGCACAACTGTGTAAAAGAGGCAATTTATATAATGAACCTGAACTCACGGTCCAAAAGGCACCAATGCCGGGGCCTGCAAAACCATCGTATATGCCTAATAATAAACCCTGTAGGCTTTGTTTTAGTTTAGGTTGGGCTTTTGTTGGTGCCTGACAATCGGTATCCGAGATAGCATTTGGGCTCAGCAAGCTGTAAATCGCGATGCCAATAATGAGCAGCGGCAAGGCTTTTTCGAGCCACTGAGCATTTAACAGGTACACCAACACACTGCCGAGTACCGCGCCAATAAAGGTGGCGATAAACGCCATATACCAAAAATTGGGTCTGAGCAGATGTTGGCGATAATAGGTCCAAGCCGCCATGGACGAGCCAAAACTGGCGGCAAATTTATTGGTACCTAAGGCGGTGTGGGGTGGGATCCCGAGGGTGAGCAGGGCTGGAATAGAGAGCAGGCCTCCACCACCGACCACGGCATCGATAAAACCTGCAATTAAGCCAATGACAGCCAACAGGGCCCAATTACTGGGCTCGAGTAATAACTCCAAATCTTAATCCTACTCAATGACTCGTCTAAAGGGGGGCAGTGCGTCTAGCAAGGATTTGCCGTAACGTTTGGTCACTAATCGTCTATCGAGGATAGTGACTCGGCCATAATCCTGCTCTTTACGCAGTAATCTACCACAACTTTGGATAAGCTTTCGCGATGCATCTGGAATGGTAAGTTGTAGAAACGGATTTCCGCCCTTTATTTTCACATACTCGGCATGGGCTTGCTCGACGGGTGAGGTTGGCACGGCAAAGGGCAGTTTAGTGACAATGAGGTTGGTGAGGTAATCCCCAGGTAAGTCTAGGCCTTCAGAAAAACTGCCGGTACCGAACAAGATACTCGGCTCACCTTTGTCGCACTTGGCTTTGTGGGTCTCAAGTAATTGCTGGCGCGGTGCATTACCTTGAATAAGAATTTCCTGCGTGAGCTTGCCCTCGAGCAGCTCAGCCACTTTCTCCATTTGCCAGTAAGAAGCAAACAACACTAAGGTGGCCATTTCGCCTTCAATCAGTTCCAAAATGTGTTCGGCAAGCTCAGCGGTATAGGCATCATCCGTCGGCTCGGTTTTCATCTTAGGTAAGTAGAGCGTGGCGTTATTCGGATAATCGAAGGGGGATTGCAGGGCGAGATAACGACTGCCGTCCTTTACCGATAATCCCACCTGATGGGCGAAATGGTCGAAGTTATTCAGCGCCCGCAGCGTTGCGCTGCATAATACGACGCCAGCCGCCTTTTGCCACAGCATAGACTCGAGCATAAACCCAACTTCAATCGGCGAGGCGCTAAACAGGTAATCGACCTGTTTGCCCGTGAGTAATTCAATCCAGCGGGCGAGGGGCGCGCCTTTAGTGGAATCTTCCTTGGCCATCATTTTCCAGAGCTTTTGCAGGTTTTCGAGTCGCTGCAACATAAAGCCCATTTCGGCCTGTAGCGCTTCTGCTTGATGCTTAGGAATATCGCCATCTTTTATCGCCTCGGCCAGCAATAATTGCATCTTGTTAAATTGCTTGAGGGCAAGATTAGAGGTGGCCGCGAGATTTTCGGCTGGGATTTTTAGTGCATCGGGCAATTTACCGTGTTCGAACCGATAGCGGCTCTCGGGATTGGCAAACTGTTTGGTTTGAGTGTCACAAAAGTGGGCGACTTGATTGAGCTGAGCGATTAAGTCACCGATATGATCCTGCATCGCCTGTGCTGGGGCGATAATATTGTTACTCTTTATCTGATTTTGTAACTTGGCGCTGGTCTTACCGACTTTTTCGAGCCAGTCGGCAGCGCCTCTAAGTGTTGCCTGTGCGCTAGAAAAGTCCCGGGCAACGATAGGTAAGTGATGGGCTTCGTCAATGACGTAAAATACGTCTTCGGGATCGGGTAAAATCACCCCACCACCGAGCTCTAAGTCTGCAAACAGCAAACTGTGGTTGGCGATCAGTACATCCCAGGTATCCACGTCCTCGCGGGCCTTGTGAAACGGGCAATTTCGATGACTGGCGAGTTGCCGATGACAACTATGTTTATCGCAGGCGATTTGCTGCCAGAGATGGTCTGGTATCGGTGTCGATAGCGTATCGATTTCACCGTTCCAGCGGCCTTCATTAAAGTCGCTGAGTAGCTCCTGCAGCATGGCAATTTGGCTGTTATCCGGCTTTGTTTGCCACATGGCCATTTGGGTACTGTTATCATCGCCGATCAGCATGGCAAGCTTGGATAAACAGACATAACGCTGGCGCCCTTTGACCAGACCGAAGCGAAAGTTTAGTCCTGATTGTTCGAGAAAAAACGGTAAGTCTTTGTGCAGTAACTGCTCCTGCAGCGCCACGGTTGCCGTAGCGATACAGACCTTTTTCTTACTCGCGAGTGCAAGCGGGATCGTGCCCAAAATATAAGACAATGATTTACCAATCCCCGTACCCGCTTCGACCACTATGATGCGTCTATCTTTGTCATAGTCGCCAGCTAGGGTCTTAGAGATTTCTGCCACCATAAAATTTTGCTCGCGGCGTGGCCTAAAATTAGGCAAAGAGGCGGCAATATCTTTATAGATAGCGCGGATCTGGTTTTTTACGTTGTCAGGTAACATGCGGCACTACTTTATCGAATTAATGCTGTACATAATAACAGTGATTGCATAGCCTAAGAAACTTTTCTGCCATTTTATGGCAATTTTATTCTGTGTCCCGAGAATCAATAAACAGCGAGAGCCTTAGAGTGAAACCGCAGTTGAATCCCCCCGAGAGTCTTGCACATGATACGGCTGCGCCTGTGAGTGTACAGGGACGCGTCCTCACACGCCATGCTATTACGCGCGGTGCAACGCTTGTGCTGCAGTATTATCTCGCCACCGTTTCAGGCCCTGTACTGGTGGAGTTACCTGACTCTGAGTACATTTGTTTTTGTCATCAAAGCGATATGGCGGCATTGCAGTTACAAACGCCGGGGCTGGCGCTGCGCTTTGTACCGCTTACGCTTAAAAGCTTTAAAAGACAATCCGTGGCGGCAATATATGCTCCATCGAGTAGTGTGTTTCGTCACTTGCAGCGGATAGCGACGGATGCGGGGATTCCCTTATTTGAGGCGGATATCCGTCCCGAGCAGCGTTTTTTAATCGAGCGTTTTGTGGCGCTCGATGTGGCATTTTTAGGGCATTTTGTCGGCAAAGTAGGCATAGATGGACAGTTACCTGTTTTTAGCGCCATACGGGCCAAAGCGGTTGCGCCGCAGCCAACAATTAAACTGCGCTCAATCTCCCTCGATTTTGAATGCAGTTTTGACGGTTTACTCTATTCCGTGGCCCTTTATGGACGCGATGTGCAATCTCAGCCCTATGAAAAAGTCATTATGGTGGGCGAGGCGCTGCCAGATGCTGCAATCTATATCGAATGGGTGAACGATGAGGCAGCGCTTATCCATCGTCTCATCGCTTGGTTTACTGAGTTTGATCCCGATGTGATCATTGGTTGGTCGGTGGTGACCTTTGATTTGGCCTTGTTATATCGGCGTGCGTTACTGCACCGGATCCCGCTGCGTATCGGTCGAGGTGGCGCGCTCCTTGAGTGGAAGGTGGAGAATAAATTTCGGCCAGAAACCTTAAGTTTGCCTGGGCGAGTGGTGCTCGATGGTATCGATTGGTTAAAGGCAGCCTTTTATCAATTCGAGCGTTACTCTTTGGAATTTGTCGCTCGAGCTTTACTGGGAGAAGGCAAAGCGATTCATGATGTGGAAAATCGAGCCCAAGAGATTGATGCGCTATTTGCCGAAAACAAACAAGGGCTTGCTCACTATAATCTGACCGATAGTCGCTTAGTGTGGGATATTTTTGAACATACTCAATTGTGGGATTTTGCCCTCGCTCGCGCCGAGTTAACGGGGTTAGAACTTGGGCGCGTAGGCGCCTCGGTCGCTGCATTCAACCACTTGTATCTACCGCATTTACATAGAGCGGGTTTCATCGCGCCTGCTGAGCCTGCCAGTCAAGGGATTGAAAGCCCTGGCGGTTATGTAATGGATTCTGTCCCTGGTTTTTATCAGCATATTTTAGTGTTTGACTTTAAAAGCCTTTATCCATCGATTATCCGAACTTTTTTAATTGATCCAAAAGGGTTAATTGAAGGTTTAGATAATGAGGATGGATCTGCATTAACTGAGCCTGAAACTGTTCCGGGTTTTTTGGGCGCGCGTTTTAATCGGCATCAACCTATTCTGCCCAAACTCATCCAAAATCTATCAGAGCAACGTGAAAAAGCTAAGCGGGAGGCGAATGCACCTTTATCGCAAGCGATTAAAATCATTATGAATTCGCTCTATGGGGTTTTAGGCTCCCAAGGCTGTGTGTTCCACGATGCGAAACTGGCAAGCTCCATCACCATGCGCGGTCATCAAATTATGAAACAAACCCGCGCGTGGATTGAGGAGATGGGCTACCAAGTCATTTATGGGGATACGGACTCCACCTTCGTCTATTTAGGCCCAGAACCCGATCTCAGTGATATTAATGCCTTAGGTAAGCAGATTGCCGCGCGAATGAATCAGCAATGGCAAAGTAAAATTGCGCAGGAGTTTCAGCTAGAAAGTTTTCTCGAGCTGCAATTTGAGCGCCACTACGAACAGTTTTTTATGCCGACCCTGCGCGGCTCGGAAGAGGGGAGTAAGAAGCGCTATGTTGGAGCGTGGCGTAACCATAGCGGAGCGTTAGAAATCACTTTTAAGGGAATGGAGCAAGTTCGTAGCGATTGGAGCCCCTTAGCCCGTAAGGTGCAGGCTGAACTCTATGAGCGCATGTTTAACCAACGGGATATTAGTGGTTATTTGGCTGATGTTATCGGCGAACTTCAAGCGGGCAAGCGCGATGATGAGTTAGTGTTTAGTAAACGTATGCGCCGAAATTTAGACGAATACACGGCTAAGTCTTCTCCCCATGTGAAAGTCGCGCGCCAGCTTTGTGAGTTAACAGGAAAGTCATCCTTTGGCAAGCGAGGGGCGCAGATTGATTATGTAATTACTGTAAACGGTCCTGAACCTGTTTCGCATAGATCGTCTACAATTGATTATCAGTACTACATAGATAAGCAAATAGGCTCTATTGCAGAGCCTGTTTTTTCAATAATGAAACTAAATTACACCAGCATTACGTCGAATCAGTTATTGTTAATTTAGTGTTTGCATTGTGGTTTTTATGTTTTATTTGCGGTTGTTTGTAGTGATTTAAGCTGTTTTGTAGAGGTTAAGCGCGACGTTTTTGTGATGTTTATCTAGATATTCCTTCGGTTTCGCTTGGAGAGTTTGATGAAAGTTTGCTACTCTCGGTGGGAAATTGTAAGGAAATATAACAACGGAATGACGTTGATAAAACTATAGACGAAAAGGTTAAGCACCAAATGAACAAAACGTTAGTAGCTACTGCGCTAGCAGCACTCTTTCTCGCCCCAACGGTATCAGCAATCGAAATCTACAAAGACAATAAAAATGCGGTAGAGATCGGTGGCTTTATTGATGCGCGCGTAATCAACACTCAAGGTGAAACTGAGGTTGTTAATGGTGCTTCTCGAATTAATTTTGGTTTCAGCCGTGAGTTAACACACGGTTGGAACGCCTTTGCCAAATTGGAATGGGGTGTGAACCCTGTCGGCAACAGCGATATTGTCTATAACAACCGCTTCGAATCAGTGCAAAATGAGTTTTTCTACAACCGTTTAGGTTACGCAGGCATTAGCCATGATGAATACGGCACTATCACTATTGGTAAGCAATGGGGTGCTTGGTATGACGTGGTTTACAACACCAACTACGGTTTCGTATGGGATGGTAACGCTGCGGGTGTTTACACCTTCAACAAAGATGACGGTGCGGTAAACGGTGTTGGTCGTGGTGATAAGGTTGTTCAATACCGTAATAGCATAGGCGATGTGAGTTTTGCGGTTCAGACACAATTAAAAAACAGCAGTTTCTATACCTGTGATATTGAAAATATCACAGAAGAAGCCTGTGAAGTGGAATGGAACGCTGGTAAGAAAGAAGCGCAACAAGTCACCTATGATTACACCTATGGCGGCTCTGTAACTTACAAAGCGACAGATAAGCTTAGCTTGATGGCGGGTATCAACCGCGGTGAATTTGATATTGCCTATGGCAATGGCGATCAAAAAACCGCTGTTGATTTGATCTACGGCGTGGGTGCAACTTGGGGCGACTTCGATAAAGATGGCTTATATGTTGCGGCCAACGTTCACAAAGAAGAAAACCATGATACCGATAACATTGGCCGCTTGATCAAAGATGCCTATGGTGTTGAAACTTTAGTTTCTTACAAGTTTGATAACGGTTTACGCCCATTTGTGTCTTACAACATTCTGGATGCCGGTAAAGATTATGTAATTCAACCAAACTTTAACGCCGATCCTAATGATGTGTTCAAGCGTCAGTTTGTAGTCGTAGGTTTACACTTTGTTTGGGATCCAAGCACGGTACTCTATGTTGAAGCACGTAAAGACTTCAGCGATTTTACCAGCGCAGACCAAGCGCAAGAAGCCAGAATGTCATTGTCAGAAGACGACGGTATCGCCATTGGTATCCGTTATACGCTTTAAGCCTCAGCTGTTTATCTAGAAACTAGATAACTAAAAGTTAACAAAAAACGCCAGTCAGCAATGACTGGCGTTTTTGTTTATGCCGCCGTCATTCAGGTCTCCCACAGTATCTTTTATTCATTTTGTTTTATTTGTTTATTTTATGTTGATTAAAGGTTTTATATGTGATTTTATTGTTTCTGTTGAGTACTCCGTTGTTTTGCGAGGTACTCCTGTTTGAAACTGCTTATTAAATAAGCGGATTATAATAAAGACATAATATGTCCAGGGAGATAGACAATGCATAAGAATAACTTTTTAGCCAAGTCTGTGCGTTTCGCATTGATTGGTGGTGTAGCTGCAACAAGTTTTGTTACTTTTGCAACTCTTGCTGCAGAAGCTGATGACAAATCTGCTAAAAAGGAAGAAGTAGAGCGTATTGAAGTTACAGGCTCTCGCATCAAAAGAACCGATATGGAAGGTGCTGTTCCTGTAACCGTAATCGATCGTGCTGCGATTGATATGTCAGGTCAAACGTCAGTTACTGATTTGCTTCGTAACACTACATTTAACTCTGCAGGTTCTTTCCGTCCACAATCAGGTAGCAGCGCTCAAGGAACGGCATCTCTTGATTTACGTGGCTTAGGCTCTAGTCGTACATTAGTTCTGGTAGATGGCCGTCGTCTGACCATGTCCCCTTCTACTGGTTCAAGCCAAGATTTAAACTCGATTCCATTAGGTGCTGTTGAACGTATTGAAGTGTTAACAGATGGCGCCTCAGCTATATATGGTTCTGATGCTATCGGTGGCGTAGTAAACGTTATCACTCGTAAAGATTTTAACGGTGTGCAATTAAGTTACACTGAGGGTACGCCAAGTATTCCGAAAGACGGTGGTGATAGAAGCGCTGGTAGCGTTTTATTCGGTTCCTCTGGCGAGTCTACATCGCTATTGGGCGGCGTTTCTTGGAACAAGCGTGATATTGTATTTGCCAGAGACTATCCATGGACAGAGCCCGGTGCATCGACTTACGGTAATAACTGGGTCAATTCTGGATTTAAATCTATTCCTGGTGGCTGTACTGAGGATAATTTTAATTTAGCTGGTGAAGGATGTTATTATAACTTTAACGCAACTAACGCTAATGAAGCCTCAACAGATAACCAATCATTGTTCCTCAAAGGTGAACATCAGATTAACGATGACTGGAAGGTTTTTTCTAATGCGAGTGTTGCAAAAACAGAGTCTTTTGGTCGATATGCTCCAGCACCTGATTTAGATACTGTTCGTGCTGATAGCTATAACAACCCAACCAATCCAGATGCGTGGTTCTATGATGCTCGTAATCCTGATGCAGTTGCTTATGACGCGACTGTAGTTGGGGCAAATAGAGACGTAACTGTTCGTCATCGCTTTGCTGCTCTAGGAAATCGAGACACAACTGTAACAAATTTAAATACTGATTTTCTTATCGGTGTTAACGGTATGATTGGTGATGTCGTTGAAACAGAAGCTGGTTTCCGCCGTGTTCGAAATAAATCTGATGAAATTGGTAATGGGTATTTAGCTAAAGCTACAGCTTGGGGCTTCGTAAATGACTTTAATCCTGGCTACTGTGAGGATGGTTCTTTTGATGCAGTCAATTGTCGTTATGGCTATGATCTCCAAAAACCTAGCTCAAACCCAGATTTAGTTCTTAAAGGTTCTGCTGCAACTACGGCTCGTATCAGTGAATTCAATATCGATGAAATTTATTTGAATGGCTCATTTGATATTGTCGAGTTACCAGCTGGGATGATTCAGATGTTTATCGGGGGCGAATACCGAAAAGAAACCTATTCAGATGCTTATGATGCTCAATCAGAGGCAGGGCTTATTGGAGGCTCAGCAGGCAACTCAGCAGGTGGAGACCGTAATGTTAAAGCTGCTTATTTTGAAACCTTAATTCCAGTATTTGAAAGTTTAGAGCTATCGATTGCAGGTCGCTACGATAACTATTCAGATTATGGATCTGATTTTTCTCCTAAAGTATCTTTACGCTATGAACCTATAGATGACATGGTGTTACGTGCATCTTATGGTAAAGGTTTCCGTGCACCAACGTTAGATATATTAACTCAAAAAACAGCATTCTCTGCAGATACTGTTGTAGATGAAGCAACTTGTAAATATTTCTTTGCCGGAGACCCTGTAACATTAAACAAGTGCCTAAAAGATGGTGTTCAAGTAGATGCTTACAGATTAGCAAATTCTGAATTGGGTTCTGAAAGTTCTACTCAAATGGCAGCTGGTATTGCATATCAACCTTTTGATTGGCTGAATTTTGCTGTTGACTACTACAATATTAAGATTGAAGATAGGATTGCGTTTTTTAGTTCACAAAATTTAATTGACCGAGA
Organism: Shewanella decolorationis; assembly: GCF_004354305.1. Taxonomy (NCBI): domain Bacteria; kingdom Pseudomonadati; phylum Pseudomonadota; class Gammaproteobacteria; order Alteromonadales; family Shewanellaceae; genus Shewanella; species Shewanella decolorationis. The sequence continues at coordinate 2,700,619 of NZ_CP037898.1, forward strand.
AGAAGCTGGTGACCCAATACCTGCAGGGCTTGGTGTTATTCGAGATTCTGACGGTGTAATTGACTATATCAATACTGGCTATGGCAACGAAGGTACATTAGAAACTTCGGGTTTAGATTTAAACTTAAGAACTAATTTTGATTTTGGTGATGTTGGTACATTAAGCCAAACCCTACAAATTAGTCATATGTTAGATTACAGTATTGATGGTGGACGTAATACAGTTAAAGACCCTGGATTACCGCAGCAACGTATTAGCTTATCGAACGTTTACACTGTAAGTGACTTCGATTTTGCATGGAACATTAACCTTGTTGGCGATCAATATGAAGATGTTGTTAATGGTGTGCAAGAAGGACATATAGGTTCTTGGGTTACACATGATATCCAAGTAACTTACAGCACTCCTTGGAACAGCAAATTAAGTGTTGGTGCAGAAAACGTTTTCGAAAAATACCCACAACTTATTGGCTATGATGGACGTGAGTATAACTACAACCTATATAACGGTTGGGGTCGTGTAGTTTACGCTCGTTTCACTCAGTCTTTCTAATATTTGATTTTAGCTGGGTATACAAAGGCGGGCTAATACCCGCCTTTTTCTATGGTGTTTTATGGAACAATGGACCAAATATTGGCGGAAAACCACCGCATTAAATAGTTTCGCCGAGGGACAAAGTGCTTTAGGCTATTACGGTGAGCTTGAACTCTTATGGCAAGCACAGTTAAAGCATTTGGCAAATAATGCCAGTTTATTGGATATTGGTACGGGTAATGGTGGATTAGCGGTACTCTGTTATCAATACGGTAGAATATTAAATTATCAATGGAGTATACATGCAATAGATGCGGCAGATATCAATCCAATATTAAATAAATATGAAGACCAGACTATCAACGCTGCAATATCGCAAATAAAATTTCAGGGTAATACTCCTGCAGAGGCTTTGCCTTATGCAAATGATTCTTTTGATCTCGTTTGTAGTCAGTTTGCAATCGAATATACCAATATTGAACTTGCTTTGCCAGAATGTATTCGAGTTTTAAAACACAATGGTAAGTTTGTGGCAATTATGCACCATCAAGATTCATCTATTGTAGCTGATTCATACATAGGCTTGCGGGTGTTAGATCTCTTCATGGTCGAATCAAATGTCTTTGTGAATATAAAAATGTTACTTGAGTTAGCCGCAGTACTTATTCTACAAGGGACAAATATCAAATCTAGCGAAAAATTCAATCAATTGAATCGAGCCCTGTTCCAACAATTCAAACAGTTGCAAGGTCATTTTTGTGATGAAGCAACCGCAAAATGGTGCCAACGGTTTATAGCATCAATTGTGCCGCTACTTTATGAGCTGACACCACAGAGTCCAGCACTATTAGAGGATTATCTAAGACAATTAGTTTTGTATCGATTACGATTAATGGATCAAATAAAGGCTACATTGACAACTAACCATCAGCATGAGATAGAGAAATTACTCTCAAAATATCAGGTTAAATATAGTTTGGAAAACGTAGTAATAGATAGGAAGATATTTGGGACTCTTCTTGAAGTAAATAAATTCAACTGATATAAACATTAGAGTTTTAATATGGCTTACAAAGGTAAAGTGAGATGAAAAAAGGAATTTTTTGGTTAGTCATCATGTTGTTTTCAAACTTAGCTGTTTGCGTAGAACAGCTTCCGGTAAGGGATTTTTTTGAACATTCTCAAGTAGTGTTGATGAAAATATCGCCAAACGGTAAAAATATTGCCTTTACCTATGAAGAGGGGAGCGAAGTGCGTTTGGCGGTAATGGACTTAGATAAGTCCAAAATTTTAAGTAGTTTTAGCTTTGGTGAAAATAAACATGTAGTAGGTTTCTACTGGGCTAATGATCACCGAGTGCTGATGGAAGTTACAGAAGTTAAAGGTAACTTAATGAGTATACGCGGTAATCAAGTCGATTTGTACGCTGCTAATATCGATGGAAAAAAACGCGATTTAATATTTAAGTCTGGCATGTCTGTTTATACAATTTTAAATTTACTGCCTGATGACCCTGATAACATATTAATCGGTAAATATCATTGGGCTGAAGATGATGGTATGCGGGCTTTTAAATTAAATATTAACAAAGCCACTGAGAAATTTTTGAATCAACAACCAAAGGGGGTGATATCTAAACTCATGGCTGATAACGCTGGTATTATCCGATTAGCAGTCGAGAATGCTGAAGGTGAGAACGAAGACTCATTTGATAATGAAACTTTTTTACACTTCTTGGATGACGGCAATTGGCAAAAGTTGACTTTAGAGACTAAAAGGGATAACCCTTATTTTAATCCAATCGGGTTTTCTGCCGATAATCGCAAAGCTTATTTCTCATCTAATTTTGATATTGAAAAAGACGATACCATTGGTTTGTTTTCCTACGATTTTGATACTAAAAAAGTGTCTTTGATTAGTCGGCATGTCGATTCTGATGTTAATTCGACTTTTTATGGTCACGATAATGAATTATTAGCATTAAATTATGTGTCAGCTCCACTAGAGTATGATTACTTAGATGCTAAAAATCCAGATGCATTGTTATTGGCCGGGCTAACTAAATCGTTTCCAGATGAGCAAGTGACTATTACTTCATTTTCTAAAAATGGTCAGTTAGCTATTTTGGGGGTCAGAAGCGATCGTAATCCAGGACAATATTATCTTTATGATAAAGAAGCTAAAAAGGCGCGATATTTAGCTTCAAAATTACCCAAGTTGGATAATAAGCCATTAGTACCAATGACTCTGGTAAAGTTTAAAAGCCGTGATGGAATTGATATCCATGGGCTGTTAACTGTTCCTGTCAATCAGGATAAAAACCTGCCGTTGATCGTCAATGTGCACGGTGGTCCCTTCGGCGTCTATGATGAGTGGCGTTTCAATCCTGAAGCTCAATTTTTTGCAAACCGTGGTTATGCTACCTTGCAGGTCAATTATCGTGGCTCAGGTGGCTATGGTGAAGATTTTGAAAAACTAGGTCGCTTACAGTGGGGTAAGGCGATGCAAGATGATGTGGCTGATGCTACTCATTGGGCAATTAAACAAGGCATTGCAGACCCAAATCGAATTTGTATTTATGGTGGCAGTTACGGTGGTTATGCGGCTTTATGGGGCGTGATAAAAGAACCTGATCTGTATAAATGCAGTGTCGGCTATGTGGGTGTTTATGACATGCAGCTGTTTTTTGATGGCGATGGCTCGGATGCGAGTCGCAGCAAATCAATTGCTGGATATTTAAAGACGCATGTTGGCGAAGGTACCGATTATCTTAAATCAATTTCACCTGTTGAAAATGTCAATAAAATCAAAGCTGACTTATTTATCGTGCACGGCTCAAAAGATGTGCGTGTGCCGATTGTGCATGCAAACAATTTAAAAAAAGCACTTGATAAAATAGGTAAACCTTACAAATGGATGGTAAAAGAAGAAGGACATGGTTTTTATCAAGTTGATAATCGAGAAGCACTTTATACCGAAATGTTAGCATTTTTTGAAAAAAATATTGGTAAAGGAGTGTTATAGACTGTTATTAGCCCAACCTGAACTATTTTGAGTTGGGCTAATCTAGCTGGTCCACATACTGCTTCAGTTTTTCATAGCCGTTCTTATGACTAAGGAATGGGAAGTTGTTTCCATAAAAAGCAGTCCCGCATGTTTCTTTAAAAATTAATGCGTGCACTATTTCATACGTTAATGCGAACCATAAGCATTCTATCTTCTTGATTCTCTGAAAGCATACTGATAGAGCCTGTAACATTGATCTGGGGTTGTACTTGAACTCAACCAAGGCCTTAGTACTTCTTTGAATGCTGTAATTTGTAGGATAAGCATGAAAGTTTTGGCTTTGCCGCGCACATTAACTTTCAGTTCTGATTAAAAAAACATCCCCCATAAAAAAATTCATAACTAAGACTTCTTTACACTCGTTTTTACGTGTCCCGAATGTTGACACAGGTCAACATTTTGTGAAATGATGCCAGCGGGTCTATGCCTGCAAAGGCATAGGAAAGGGAAGAAAAAACTAAGAATCACAAGAGAAAGATGAACTTACAGTAAGCATTTACTAAAGTAAGTCTTGCTTAAAGTGATGTTGCTGTTAAGTTAACTTTTTTATTCACTTCAAATTGGTTGGGAACTATGTCCAAGGTAAGCAATAGAACAAAAATCGCTACTGCACTTGTTGGCGTGCTGGCATTAGCGAGCAGCAACTTAGTAGTTGCAGATCCTCTTACCGACGTGCAAAAAGCGGATAGTATGATCCATGCTGATGCTGCTGCGTCGCAAAAGAACGTTGATAAGTATTTTGATCAAGCACAAGACATGCTCTTCGAGTATGGTTCTGTTGCTGATGAGCGTGAATCACTAAAGTCCTATAACGATTACGTTGCCAGCTTAGTTGCTGATCAACAAAAAACAATGGACTCGATTCAAAATGACATCAACGGCGTTGACAAACTGCGTCAAGGTGTTGTGCCTTTAATGTTTAAAATGGTTGAGTCTTTAGAACAATTCGTTCAATTAGATCTGCCATTTAACTCTGAAATTCGTGCTAACCGCGTAAAAGAGTTAAAAACACTGCTAAACACTGCTGAAGTGACTTTAGCTGAAAAATATCGTTTGATTCTGGATGCGTACAGCATCGAGCGTGAATACGGTAGTGCTGTTGCAGTTAACCAAGGTAAATTGACCCTAGATGGTAAAGAAGTATTGGTAGACTTCTTTAACTTAGGTCGCGTAGCTCTTTATGCTCAGAGCTTAGATCAGAAGACTGGCTGGATGTATAACCCACAAACTAAGGGTTGGGATAAGTTAGATGACAGCTATTTGCGTGAACTGACTAAAGGTATCCGCATTGCCCGTAAACAAGGCGCTCTAGATCTATTCGCGTTACCAATTCCTGCTGCGGAGACTGCACAATAATGAAGAAGTTAATTACTACAGCTGTATTAGCTGCAAGTTTTTCTTTAACTGCTGGTATGGCAAGCGCTGCTGATGCGCCTAAGACCATCGATCAATTATTGCAGCAAGTTAAAGTTGATCGCGCTGCTGAAGGCAAAGTTAACAGCAAACGTGAACAAGAGTTCCAAGCTGAGCGTGGCGATAAAGCGGCTCTGTTAAAGCGTGAAAAAGATGCTTTAGCGGCTGAAAAGCAACGCGGTAAAGACCTAAACCAAGCTTTCTTAGACAACGAGCGTAAAATTGCTCAGTTAGAAGAAGACCTGAAAACTGCTCAAGGTGACTTGGGTGAGATGTTCGGTGTGGTTAAAGGTGAAGCGGGCGATTTCGCTGGTAAATTAGCGAGCTCAAACGTCAGTGCACAATACCCAAATCGCGATAAATTTATCGCTGATTTAGGTGCGCGTAAGCAATTACCAAAAATCGAAGAGTTAGAGCAATTCTGGCAAGAACAATTATTCGAAATGGCACAATCTGGTAAGGTTGTTAAATTCGAAGGTTCTGTAACGGGGATTGACGGTAGCGTTAAAAACACCACTATTCACCGTATCGGTACTTACAACTTAACTGCTGATGGCAAGTATGTTGTTTACAACCATGAGTTAGGTTTAATTCAAGAGTTATCACAGCAGCCAGAAGGCTACCAAGTGAGTGCAGTGGGTAAGTGGGAACAAACTACTTCTGGTACTGCGCCATTCTATATCGACCCAGCTCGTGGCGTGCTGTTAAACATCTTCACTAACAAAGCAAGCTTTGAAGATCGTTTAGAAGCGGGTGGTACTATCGGTTACATCATTATCGCTCTGTTAGCATTAGGTCTGTTGATTTCTATCGAACGTCTAGTGACTATGACTATCATCGGCGCTCGTGTGAACAGCCAACGTAAGAACATTGATAAGCCAGGTAATAACGCCTTAGGCCGTATCCTGAAAGTGTATCAAGAGAACAAAGACGTTGACGTTGAAACATTAGAGCTGAAACTTGACGAAGCGATTCTAAAAGAAACGCCTGCGTTAGAGTCTCGCATTTCAATCATCAAAGTTCTGGCCGCTATTGCACCTATGATGGGTCTGTTAGGTACAGTAACGGGTATGATTGCAACCTTCCAAAGTATCCAATTATTCGGTACAGGCGATCCAAAACTGATGGCTGGCGGTATTTCTATGGCGCTGATCACTACAGTTCAAGGTCTGGTTGCGGCTCTGCCACTGATGTTAATGCACGCAGTTGTTGTTGCTCGTAGCAAGTCAATCGTGCAAGTTCTGGAAGAGCAAAGTGCTGGTATCATCGCAGCGCACGCTGAGAAGAGGGCTGACTAATGATGATCTACCTGATGGACATATGGGATTCCGTCAGGGGCTTCATGGCCTCCGGAGGCGACGTCCTCTGGTTAGTAGCGTTTGTGCTGTTCTTAATGTGGGTATTGATGCTTGAGCGTTACTGGTATCTTAATTGGATATCACCAAAGCAACATAAAGCAATCATAGCTGCATGGGATGCAAGAGAGGAAACCACCTCTTGGTATGCACACCGTATCCGTGAAGCTTGGCTGTCCCAAGCGAAGCAAGATTTGAATGCACGTATGCTGGTCATAAAAACCTTAGTAGCGATTTGTCCTATGATAGGTTTGTTAGGTACTGTTACCGGTATGATTTCAGTGTTCGATGTGATGGCAGTTCAGGGGACGAGTAATGCTCGTTTAATGGCGGCTGGTATTTCAATGGCAACAATGCCCACTATGGCGGGGATGGTTGCAGCATTATCGGGAGTATTCTTCAGTACTCGCCTTGATGCCAAAATGAAAATCAGCTTAGAAAAGCTAAAAGACAGCATGCCGCACCACTAGAGAGAGATTGAACATGGCACGTAAAAAGCATTCCAGTGTAGACGAGGAAGCGCAAATTGATATGACACCGATGCTCGACATCGTGTTTATCATGCTGATCTTCTTCATTGTAACAACGTCATTCGTGAAACCATCTGGTTTGGACTACAACAAACCAAAAGCTTCACAAGCGACTTCTAAGCCTTCGGCGAACATCTTTATCGGCGTCAGCAAAACTGGCGTGATCATGATGGAAAACCGTCAGGTTGATATCGAGCGTGTAACTGCAAACGTTGAGCGTATGCTAGCTGAAGCGCCTGAAGCAGCAGTGCTGATCCAGGCCGACAAAGATACGCAACACGGCTTAGTTGTTAAAGTTCTAGACCAAGTCAAAGCGGCTGGTATAGATAAGATTTCGGTATCTGCGGGGAACGATTAATATGCTAAGAGCACTAGTATCAATCATTATTGGTGCTGCTGTGACTTTTGGTCTGTTCGCTTTTATGGCGTTCTTGGTCGGTGGTGGGGCGCAACGCGCTGAAACATCGGCCGAGACCCCTGTAATTGAAATCACCATGGATAGACAGGATGCAAAAGCACAGAATAAACCAAGGGTAGTGCCTAAGCCGCCACCACCACCAGAGCAACCACAAAAGCCTGATACTACGCCACCAGACACTTCATCAAATATTGATACGTCTATGTCGTTCAATATGGGTGGTGTTGAAGCTGGTGGTCATAGTGCCGGTGGTTTCAAATTGGGTAATATGATGACGCGTGACGGCGATGCAACACCAATCGTCCGTATTGAGCCTCAATATCCAATTGCTGCGGCACGTGACGGTAAAGAAGGTTGGGTGCAGTTACGCTTTACCATTAACGAGTTGGGTGGTGTTGATGATGTTGAAATTATCAATGCTGAACCTAAACGTTTGTTTGATAAAGAAGCAATTCGTGCACTGAAAAAGTGGAAATATAAGCCAAAGATTGTTGATGGCAAGCCACTTAAACAACCTGGCATGACTGTGCAATTAGACTTCACTTTAGATAAAGGAGGCAAATAACAATGCGTAATGCAAATAAAATCGCAGTTGCGTTATTGCTGTCTCTTTGTGGTGGTGCATTATCGGTTTCATCAGCTGTTGCAGCTGAGAAATGTGAAGTAGATAAGCGTCAATCTAAAGCGGTAGGCGAAAGTGCTGCTAAAAAGGTTCAGAAATCCTTTGAAGCTTATACAAATGGTCAGCTTGATGAAGCAATCGCTATTTTGTTAGAAGCAAACCCAAAGAATGATTTCGATAAAGCGTATGTTGCGCGTATGCTCGGTAACTTCTATGCCGAAAAGGGCAAGATGGATACTGCGATCAAGTACCTGAAACAAGCCGTTGAAGCGGATATTTTAGGTGGAACAGATCACGCGGCGACACTGCGCCTCTATGCCGACTTATTGTTACAAGAGAAGAAGTTTAAGGAAGCGATTCCTTATTATTACAAGTGGATGGACTTTACTTGTAAGGCTGATTCTCAAATGTATCGTCGTATCGGTATTGCTTACACAGAACTGAAACAGTGGGACAAAGTGATTGAAGTGGCTGATAAAGGTCTTTCTCTCGCCGAAGCTCCTGATAAAGGTCTGTATCAGATGAAACTGACGTCTTACTTCAACCAGAAGAAGTATAAAAAAGCCGTTGGTGTGTTAGAAGTCATGGTGCCGTTATTCCCGGATGATGGCAGATTATGGGTTCAGTTAGCACAGTTTTATCTGATGGTAGAAGACTATGATAAGTCGCTCGCGACTTATGATTTGGCTTACCGTAATGGTTTCTTGGATACAGGAGCTAACATCACTCGTTTAGCTCAGCTAATGGCACAGAAAGGTGCGCCATACCAAGCTGCTAAAGTATTTGAGAAGAACATGAAGTCAGGTCTAATCACTCAGGATGCTAAATCCTATGAGATTCTGGCTGGTTTCTACCAAAACGCGAAAGAGTTCAAAGAAGCTGCTGAGTTTTATGGAAAAGCGGCTGCTATCAATAACGATGGCAAGCTGTACCTGAAACAAGGTCGTTTACTGAGTTTGAATGAGAAATACTCTGAAGCGATTCCTGTGCTTGAAAAAGCCATCTCTTTAGGTATTGAGCATCCAGGTGAAGCAAACTTCGAATTGGCGCTAGCCCATTTAAGTTTGAAACAGTACAAGTCAGCTTATAACCGCGCTGTATTAGCCGCGAAGGATAAGAAGACTGAGAAGAGTGCAAACAGCTATATCGCTTATATCAAAGAAAAAGCGCGTATGCACAACGTCGAACTGTAACTCACTGTATTCGCAATGCAGATCTAAAAAGCCCCGTAAGGGGCTTTTTCTTTATTGAAGTTTTATCAGTGCTTGCGATTGATTTTGATCGCGCTCTAGCTCCAATGACAACCTGGAGACATGATTAAATAATGATTCTATTTTTTGTTCTTGGCTCGGTAAGCAGATGCAGGCTGCGAGTTTATAATCAATCTTCAGCTTATGATTTTTTCCAAATTCTTGGTTAAACTCTTGAATATGTTTCGCTATCCTTTTTAAAACGACTTCCGTACCTTCCTCATCAATATTGAAAAGTCCTAACGCAAAATGGTTGTGATCTAACCTTGCAATCAAATCTGTCGCCCGTAGCAGTGCTTCTTGTACCTGTTTAGTAAAGAATTCGAGTAAATGGGGTTGTTTGACGGTTTCATGAATGTGAGGGCACAGATACAATAACGCCAAGCTTTGTTGCTCGCGTATGTGCCTGTGCCACTCTCGGTTGAATACTTCCATGAAATAGGTTTGGTTATAGACCCCTGTTTCAGGATCCCTAAAACCTGAGTTACGAAAAGAGTAGATCATAGATGAATCCCGTAAGCAGACTTTGAACTAAGTATAGGAAGAGTTTGGCTATCACGGACCCAAAAGGAGAAATATATAAGATGAAATTAAGTTTATTAGCGGGAACGATAGCGTTAGTGTTTGCTTTACAAGGCTGCTCAAAGCCGGAAACAACGACAGCAGTACAGGAAGGTACGACCCAAGCCGCTCCGGCGCAAAGTGAAGCTCAAACCGCTGAGTCTAAATACGCTGCCTTAGTCGATGCCTATTTTAAAGATTACTTAAAGTTAGAACCGATTTACGCCACTTTTGTCGGTGTTAATGATTACAACGCGCAGTTTGGTGGAGACTTAACCGAGGAATATCTTAAGGCGCGTCATGATCTTAATACCCGTTATTTAACGCAAGTGAGAGCGATTGACCTTGAGCAATTGCCAGCCGATTTACAACTCAGCTATGCGCTGTTTGTGTATGACCGCGAAATGGCCTTAGTAGACGAAACTTTCCCATCACGCTTTATGCCGATCAGCCAGTTCTACAGCACAGTGATCACTATGGTGCAACTGGGTAGCGGTGAAAGTGCACAGCCGTTTAACACAGTACAGGATTATCGTAACTGGGAGCAGCGTGTTAACGGCTTTATTGATTGGATCCAATTGGCCGAGAATCGCATGAATGAAGGTATTGCCAGTAAAGTGGTGTTACCGCGCGTGTTAGTTGAGCGGATTATTCCACAGCTTGATGCCATGCTTACTACGGATGCTAGCCAAAGCATTTTCTATTCACCGATTAATCACTTCCCAGAAGGGTTTTCGGATCAAGATAAAGCTGAGCTAACGGCAAGTTATCAGGCGATGATTAATGAGCGTTTAGTACCTGCATTAACGGGGCTGCGCGATTACTTCAAGCAGACTTATTTGCCTAAGTCACGTGCAACCGACGGTTGGTCTGGTCTGCCAAACGGTAAAGCTTGGTATCAGCATTTAGCCAATTCACATACCACCACAACCATGCCAGTGGATGAAATTCATCAAATCGGTCTGAATGAGGTTGCGCGTATTCTTTCTGAGATGGACAAAGTCCGTGAGCAGGTGGGTTTTAAAGGAGATTTAAAAGCCTTTTTCGCCTCCTTATCGTCTGAGCCACAATACTTCTATAACGATCGCCAAGGCCTAATCGATGGTTATATGGTGTTAAAAGATAAGATTAACCAAGTATTGCCACAGTATTTTAATGTGATGCCAAAGGCCGACTATGTGGTTAAACCGGTTGAAAGCTTTAGAGAGCAATCGGCTGCGGGCGCGTCCTATGAATCGCCAGCCGTGGATGGTAGTCGTCCTGGGGTGTTTTATATCAACACTTATAACCTGAAAGCGCAGCCGAAATGGGGCATGACGACGTTATCATTACATGAGGCCGCGCCTGGTCACCATTTTCAAATCGCCATTAAGCAAGAGCTCACTGGCGTGCCTGAGTTCCAACGTTTCAGTGGCTATACAGCCTTCGAAGAGGGCTGGGCGCTCTATGCTGAATACTTAGGTATCGAAATGGGGCTCTTTAGCGACTCTTATCAATACTTTGGTAAGCTGTCAGATGAAATGCTGCGTGCAATGCGTTTGGTGGTGGATACGGGATTACATGCCAAAGGCTGGAGCCGCGAGCAAGCGATTCAATATATGAAGGATAATTCGCCCATGGCCGAGTCGGATATTATTGCCGAAGTTGAGCGTTACATGGCGATTCCGGGGCAAGCGCTCTCCTACAAAGTAGGCCAGCTAAAAATCCTTGCCCTACGTGAGCGTGCTGAAAAAGCCCTAGGTGATAAGTTCGACCTCAAAGCTTTCCATGATCAGATCCTCACTTCTGGCTCGCTACCTATGGCGGTGATGGAGCAGAAAATCGATCGCTGGATTGCGGCGACTAAGGCTTAATACCGAGTCAATTATGTTGCGCCGTTATCGATAACAAAATCAATCACGGCGCAGTTTAAGACTTTTTAATTAAACAGAATGTTTTTATACTCAACATTCACATCCCGTTTTCAGTCATAAAACGGGAACCATATGATATTTGGGGCAAATGTCTCAGGATTATTCAGGGAGTTTTACCATGGTTCAGGCTACAGCAAGACATTTGTTAGTGAGCAGCGAAGAGCAGTGCCAAGCACTTAAACAACAGATCCTCGATGGTGCCGATTTTGCGCAAATCGCCCGCGCCCATTCCTCATGCCCATCGGGTGCTCAAGGTGGCGAATTAGGTTCATTCGGCCCAGGGATGATGGTGCGTGAATTTGATGAAGTGGTATTCAGTGCGCCTTTAAACGTGGTTCAAGGTCCAGTTAAAACCCAGTTTGGTTACCACTTACTTGAAGTGACCAGCCGCGGTTAATCGTCTCTTTGCCGAGAAAATGGCAGCGTTTGGCTGCCATTTTTTTTAGTTCGTCCATCCATTGGGGAGCCGCTATGCTTGAACTCTATACCGACAGATTAAGACTTCGCAGTTTACAAGAGCAGGATTGGCCACATTTCTTGGCATTACACCAAGATGCTGACATCAATCGCTATGTGCGTATTCCTGAAGCTCCCGAAGTGATCAGGCAAAAGTTTGAGCAGCGCTCAGCCACCTGGGACTATGCCTCTGGCGATTGGCTCACGCTGGTAATTGAAACCCTTGATTGCGGTGAGTTTATCGGTTTAACCGGGCTTCATTGCCATAGTGTGGAGGAGCAACGTGCCGAGGTCGGTTATTTGCTGGCGCACGCGGGGCAAGGTAAAGGGTATGCCACTGAGAGTTTACAGGCGGTTGTTGATTGGGCCTGTTTGAGTTTGTCAGTCCATAAATTGGTTGGGCACTGCGCCAAAGACAACATCGGTTCGGCTCGGGTGATGGAGAAATGTGGCTTTCAACTCGAAGGCCTGTTTCGGCAGCATTTTAAGATAGGCGATGAGTGGCAGGATGAATGTGCCTATGGGCTGCTCGCCGATGAAAGGCAAAGATAAGTTAAATTATCTGCATCCCATGGGACATGCTGCTATAATGCCGCAGGTTTATTTTTTGAGGCGTGTTTAAGTGGCGCAAATTAATCAGTTAGCTTTGTATCCTGGCGAAGATTTTATTGAATTGTACAAAGTATTAAAGGTACAAGGCATGTCGAATGCCGGTGGCGAAGCAAAGCATGTTATTGATGAAGGTTTGGTTACCGTCAATGGCGAAGTGGAAACGCGCAAACGTAAAAAAGTTGTTGCGGGTGACATCGTCAGCTTTAATGGTCAATCGGTTCAAATCATTGCGGCTGAATAAGCCAGATACTGTGGAGTAGGATATGCAATTTCCAGACGACGATAATGGCAAAATGCTGGCTGCGATGGCCGAAGCCGGAATTGACCTCACTAAAGCCCTAGATGTTGATTTCTTTTTAGTTTTCGATGATCAGCGTGATGCTGAATCTGCACTCGAAGAGTTAGCCAACTCCGATTTAGAAGGCGAAGTTGAGCTGAACCTTAACGATGAACTTGGCAAGTGGGAAATCATCGTATGCATCAACATGGTGCCGGACTACGATGACTTGGTTGAGCAAGAAACCATTCTCAATGATTTTGCGGCCGAGTTTGGCGGCATGACCGATGGATGGGGCGTGATGCAACACCAAGAAGGTGATGATGAGTTTATGGATGACGACCATGTTCACGATGAGCATTGCCATCATTGATAATTGATTTTAATAGTAAAGGAGCCGAATGGCTCCTTTACTATTTTTACGGTTACATTCCGTGATTCTTCATTTAATACGATTGGTATAAATTCATTGCTACAAATCGAAATGTAGACGGGTCAAACCGGGTCTTAGTTAAGAATATGGGGTTAAATGAATTAGTGAACACAGTTTGAAGGAGGACAGTATGCCGATTAGCATTCATCTTGCGGCAATGTTGAGCTTAGCGATAAGCGTGAATTATTTTTTGTCTGGCAAAAAGCAAATTAGCGATTCCTTCAAAGCGAACAATATTGATGAGTCGCATAAGCAAACATTGCGTAGCTTATTTCTATGCCAAATTGGTTTTTTTGTCACATCTTGCTTATGTTTATTCGCTTGTGCATTTGGAGTTGTTTCCAGTATGTACAGCTACGGTTTACTGCTTTTTATCGGACTTAACTATGGTATTTTCGCCATATGGCACTGCTACATTGCAATCTTGAGCCCACCTAATAACAAGCTGCGTTTGTACCTGTTGGGAATGATATTTTTATTGATCTCACTATGTTCTCTATTAGGCGCATTTATTTAGTGCGCCTATGGTTTTTCAGTGAACATGTTTAGAGTTGGCAGAGTGTTCAATCACTAGTTCTAGGCCGTACTGACGAACTAACTCTTGTAGCTTGCCATTTTGCTGCAGTTGATTTAACCAAAGATTGAGTTTTTCAGGGCTTAGCTGCGAATTTGGATTTAATAAGATCCCATGATAGTAATGTTGGTCCCATTGATTTGACACAAATAATCGTTGTTGTTCGTGGGGATTTGTTGCTAGGTAATAATTAAGATAGGAAATGGTGACTGGTGCAACTTCTGCCCGCTTTCGAAGTATGGTTTCAATCGATGCTTTATTACTATTAACAAAAACGACCTTAAATTCATTTTCAAGTTTTACCGGATCGGTTTCAAAGTGGGCAAAACGATAGTGGTAACCTTTAACGAGTGCCAGTGTTTTATCTTTAAGCTGTTCAAAAAATTCAGGGTCTTTTGCTTTTTCTTTCAAAGCGATAAAGATCTCGCCATCATGAATGTGCAAAGGAATAAAGGCGGTATCGAATTTTTCCCAGCCCCAATGGGGGTTTTCAAACATGATCATCTCAAATCGACCTGCTTCATAGGCTTTATATCGGTACTCAATACTCGTAGATACAAACTCAAAACTGATTTCTTGCTGAATTTGATTTAACGCATTGATAAGATCGAGTGTTAAGCCAGTATAACGTCCGTCTTCCTTTAAATTAACGTAGGGAGCAAATTGGTAGCCACCAACACGAATGATCGATTTTAACTGAACCGCTGAGAGTGTATTGGCCATGGCAATACCTGAAAAATGGATTACTAGGCAAAATAGTAAATTTATTATTATGGCTAGCCGCATAGATTCTCCCATTGGTCTTTAAGACTTAAGCTTATCTTTATGTGAGACAAGTTAATACAATTAATTATTGCACTGAAGTGAGTTAAATGCGTATTTTTGTGTAGTGGATGTTGCTTAGGGAGCTTTGAGATTGCGTAATCTTACCTCACAAGTCTATGAATGGTTGGAACAGGGACACATCACGTCCACCCAGGCAAACGATCTGTTTCGACAGTTATCCGTGCCGCCCAACGCCGTCCGTTGGCGCAGCCTATTGGCTCAGCTTTTACAATGGGCTGGGGCGTTAAGCTTTGCCTGCGGTGTGATTTTCTTTTTTGCCTTCAACTGGCAGTCACTCGAGCGAATGAGCAAGTTTGCGCTGATTGAAGCAGCGCTATTGATTAGCCTTGTCAGCTTTATTTGGTTGTATTATCGAAGTGCATCGAAGCGGCTCGTTGACCCAGCTCAATCATTATTTGGTGCAACCCTTGCCAATGCCGCGCTGCTAGTGGTGAGCCTGTTGGTGGGAGGATTGTTAGCGCTGGTCGGGCAAACCTATCAAACTGGCGCAGATCCTTGGCAGTTATTCGCCATATGGGCGCTTGCGATTCTTCCCTTTGCTTGGGTGGCAGGCTTTGATGGCCTATGGTTACTACTGGTGGGGCTGGTTAATTTAAGCCTTGGGCTTTATGTTGATACCACTTCGTACTGGTTAGATGAACAGCAGTGGTTATTTATCTTCGCCGTGATAAATCTGACGCTGTATTACGGTTTTGTATTTCTCGGCAGCACAAGCAAACGCTGGCATGCGCCGCTGGTACAGTATTCAACTTCCCTTGCAGCCATGGCGTGTTTTACCTTACTTGTGTGCTGGATGATTTTCGAGCCGAGCGATGCTAAGCCTCTGCTTGTGGGTGTGTGGGCTGGTTACATTGTTCATTTATTGTTTGGATTCTGGTGGTTCAGGTACAAGCGATTGCAGGTTTATCCTTTGGCATTGGGTGGCTTTAGTTTGATCACCGTCGGTGCGGCGTTGCTAACAGAGCTACTGTTTCACGATACTGACCCTATAGGCGGCTTTTTATTTATCGGGCTCTACATCATTTTGGCGAGCACAGGTCTGAGTTCGGTACTGAGGCGGTTACATAGGCAATTCAGTGTTGATTTAATGCAAAACGTCTGCGCGAGTGAGGGATTACACCATGAGTAAATTGAATCATGAGTTCAGTCCCGCAAGTGGCGTATCTGCAGCACAAACCCTGTGGGATAGTTTGTATGCTCAGGGCGCAGTAAACTCCGCTGAATTACCCGAATCCCAAGATATGCCCTGGTATATCGCCTTGATGCAAGCTGGAGCGGCTTGGATCGCCGCTTGGTTTTTACTAGGTTTTATGGTGTCACTTTTTGATAGCCTATTGGGGCGATTCGAAGGCGGTACAGCACTTTTTATTGGTGGCAGTTATTTAGGTTTAGGGCTTGCCTTATATTGGGGTGGGCGCCAACAGCACTTCTTGCAGCAGTTTGCCTTTGCCTCTTGTTTAAGCGGCACGCTTGCCTTGGCTTGGGGACTGTTTGATTTACTCGGCGATACCTTCAATCAGGCTTGGTATCTATGCATGGCGGCATTGTTTTTACTGCTTTGGGGGATTATCAAGCACGCTGTGGCCCAGTGGGTATTTGCATTTGGCTGTAGCGTCTGTGTCACCGGCTTGTTGGCCGAGTGGCATCTCTTATCGTTAACGCCGACGCTGTGGCTATTGCTATCAAGCATTATGCTATTCAATCTTCACCACACTGGGCACCACTATCAACGGGCGAGAATGTGGATTTTTGCCACGAGTGCAAATCTGCTCACCATTCAACTTATGTATGTGTTTAGTCTGGATAGGGAGTTTTCGCAGTTGTATGCCGTGGGTTGGCAGTCGGGTATAACCGCGCTTCATTTACTGGTCGTGTTTGCCATCTGTAGCTTTTTACTTCTGAGTCTGTGTAAACAATGGCAGTTCCCATTCACTCATCCCGCCATATTGTTCGCGTTTTTAGGGTTAGTGCTTATTAGTGCACTGTCTTTGCCTATGCAGGGCTTATCTACGGCTGTGCTACTCATATTGTTAGGGCACTACGGACACGAAGCGTGGCTTAAGGGGATGGGGATTGCCTCTGGGCTGGTGTTTGCGGCGGGCTATTATTATTCCCTAGAGACGACCTTGATGCTTAAATCTCTGTATTTGATGGGATTAGGCGGAGTGCTTCTTGTCGCGAGGCTACTTATGTGGCGCTTTTTCCCCATCACGCAAGTACCTGTTGTACCAAAGGAGCAAGCATAATGGATAAAGCGACCTTAGCATTAAGCCGTTATCATAAGCGTGCCTTAGTCTTAGCGGTGTTTACCGCCGCGGCACTGCTGATAAGCATCAACTGGCGAATCGCCCAGTTTGAACAGTTATTACAGGATGGCCAAGTAGTACGTTTTGCCTTAGCGCCAGTGGACCCTCGCTCGATTATGCAGGGGGATTATATGGCCTTGGAGTATGCCATTGCGCAGGAGGTGCGCGCCGCGTTGCCTGAAGGAATGACGCAGGGACAACTGTTATTGACGCTCGACTCGCAAAAGGTGGCGCACTTTGTCGGTATTTACCGTGACCAGCCCAAAGCCGCCGATCAACTCACCGTGGATTTTCGCCTACGTAATCATAGAGTAAAGCTGGCTTCAAATAGTTTTTTCTTTGAAGAGGGCCAAGCCGACCACTTCAGCCAAGCAAAGTATGGTGAGTTTAGAGTTAGCGCTCGGGGAGAATTGTTGTTAGTCAGCCTACTCGATGCGCAGTTGCAGCCGCTATAACAGGAAACCGAAGATGGTGAGCCATGCTCGCCATCTTTATCTGTTTTTCCTAGTTCAAACTGCTAAATTTTTGTCTAAATATCCATCTTAAGTTGCAACTTTGGTGCAACTAATTTGTAACCTTTATTCCCTATAGTATCGTCAGTTTTCGAAGCTGAATGCTTCGTGAAATGGTCAATCATAAACTCAAATATCAATATAAAAGATACTTTTAGGGGTCATTATGTTTAATAACAAAACGCTGTTGGCGTTAGCCATCAGTAGCATCTGTGGCGTTGCTCATGCTGCCGATAATCTGATTATTTCTGAATATGTTGAAGGCAGCGGCAATAACAAAGCCATTGAGCTGTACAACCCAACCGCCAACAGCATCGACTTAAGCCAGTATCAATTGCGCTTCTATTTTAATGGCAGCACAAATGTGGGCACGACTATCGCCCTGAATGGCACCTTAGCGGCAGGGGCAACTTATGTTGTCGCTGATAACGACGCATCGGCCGATATTCTGGCGGTGACGAATCAACAAAGCAGCGCGAGTTTTTTCAATGGTGATGATGCCATTGTGCTGACCTATCAAGACCAAGTGATTGATAGTTTGGGCCAAGTGGGTGTCGATCCCGGCAGTGAATGGGGCAGTGGTGATTTATCGACACAGGACAATACCCTGCGCCGCAATCCCGATCAGTTAATCGCCGATCCTATTATTGATGATGCTGTCAGCTTTAATACTTGGTTGGGTTTTGCTAAAGACGATATCTCTGATTTGGGTAAGTTCAGCGCGGGTACTCCAACCGATCCTGTTGAGCCGCCGCCGAGTTCATTAGCCTGTGGTGAAGCCTCAACGCCTATCCATGCCCTGCAAGGTTCGACTAATGTCAGTCCATTAAACGGACAAACCTTAGTGGTTGAGGCCATAGTGGTGAGTAATCAAGAAGCTGGCCTCAAGGGCATCTTCGTACAAATGGCCGACAACGAAGCTGATAACGATCCACAAACCTCGGAAGGGGTGTTTGTTTATACCGGTAATGCGCCTACGGGTTACGTGGCGGGCGATCGTGTACGCTTAAAGGCTAAAGTCACTGAATATCAAGGTTTAACGGAACTGACTACCGTTGCCGATCATAAACTTTGTGCAGCAGGACAAACCCTACCGACAGCCGCCGTGGTGACCTTGCCTGTGAATTCGAGCGATGACTTTGAACCCTTTGAAGGCATGCGCGTACGCTTTAGCCAAGATCTGGTCGTGAACGAAGTCTACAACTTAGGTCGCTATGGTGAAATTTCACTCGGTAGTAGCC
The DNA here is from genome assembly GCF_004354305.1 of Shewanella decolorationis. Lineage (NCBI taxonomy): Bacteria > Pseudomonadati > Pseudomonadota > Gammaproteobacteria > Alteromonadales > Shewanellaceae > Shewanella > Shewanella decolorationis. The sequence goes on from NZ_CP037898.1 coordinate 2,719,539, forward strand.
GTCACTTTATTGGGACGCAAGTCGCCGCCCCAGGCGCCGATGCCTTGGCCGTCACGGCTGCTAATCTCAAAGACAGTATTTTACTCGACGATGGCTTAACGGCGCAGAACCCTGATCCTGTGATTTTCCCTGCGCCAGGTTTAAGCGCATCGAACACTGTGCGTGTGGGTGATAAAGCCACAAGCCTTACTGGTGTTATGCACTATGGCTTTAATCTTTATCGCATTATGCCGACTGAGCCAGTTAATTTTGTGGCAGAAAATCCGCGTCCACAATCGCCAGTGCTTGCCGAAGGCGGCAACCTGAAAGTCGCTAGCTTTAACGTACTGAACTACTTTAATGGCGATGGACAGGGCGGCGGTTTCCCTACTGCGCGCGGTGCCAATACCCTGAGTGAGTTTGAGCGTCAAAAAGCGAAGATTGTCAGCGCCATGGTGGGGATCAGTGCTGATGTGTTTGGTCTGATGGAAATCGAGAACGATGGCTTTGGTTCAAACTCGGCAATTGCCGATCTCGTGGCGGGCCTCAATGCCGCCGTGGGTGAAAATCGCTATGCCTATGTTATTCCAAAGGTTAATGGCACTAACTTAAGCGCAATTGGTACAGATGCGATTACCGTTGGTTTAATCTACCGCAGTGATAAGGTTAGCCCTCAGGGGGATGCGCGTATTTTATCAAGCGCTAACTCTCCCTTAGATGATGCCGCGCAGCCGCTATTCGACGACAGCAAGAACCGTCCTATGTTGACGCAAGCCTTCGTGCTTAATGGCAGTGAAGAGAGCGTGGTGGTTGCAGTTAATCACTTGAAATCTAAGGGCAGTGAGTGTGCTGGCGATCCAGACGTAAACGATGGCCAAGGTAACTGCAATATTACCCGTACACGCGCAGCAACGGCGGCTGGGCAGTGGCTTGCGGCGGAATATCCAGAGCAAGGCGTACTGCTGATTGGCGACTTAAACTCTTACGCCAAGGAAGATCCGCTAAGCGCATTGGCTAACGCAGGCTTTAGCGAGCTGTTCGCAAAACTCGAAAAAGCCAATCCTTATTCCTATGTATTCTCGGGCGAATCGGGCCAGTTAGACCACGCGCTCGCGAATGCTGCGTTAGTGGATAAAGTCGTGGATGTGACTGAGTGGCATATCAATACCGATGAGCCACGCGTGTTAGATTACAACGAAGAATTTAAAACCCCTGCGCAGGTGCAAGACCTATACGCCAGTGATGCTTATCGCTCATCGGATCATGATCCTGTGGTGATTTCACTTCTCCTTGAAGCTGAAAAAGTCGCCCCTGAAGCCAGCTTCACTCAGGTTGTGAATGGTGCGAGTGTACAATTTACCTCTATTTCAACAGATAGCGATGGCCAAATCGTTTCTACTCAGTGGGACTTTGGTGACAACACTCAAGCCATGGGAGAGGCCGTATCCCACACCTATGCGCAAACTGGTGATTATCTTGTGACGTTAACTGTGACCGATAATGACGGCTTAAGCCATAGCAGCTCGCAAATGGTGTCAGTGGTGGTTGAAAATGTGAAGAAACCACCCGTTGCTCAAATTCAGCGCATCAATCTATGGTTGGTCGACATGTTTATTTCGACTAGCTATGACACCGACGGTGTTATCAAGCAGCACAAATGGAAGTTTGACAACGGCACTCGCGCCAGTGGTCCCGTAGTGTTTCGTCAGGCTCGTCGTGGAGAGCATACAGTCGAGTTAACTGTGAAAGACAATGATAAATTAACGGATACGACAACACTGACATACCGTTAAGCGTTAGCCTCTTTCTTTAAATATCAAAAGCCTGCTGTTGCAGGCTTTTTACTTTGATTCACTTACTTAATTGACTATATTAACGGACTATAGCGTGCTTGAAATTCAAGCTAAGTCGCTGTAAGTACATCCTCGGTTAAGCTAAGATGACGCCACTTATGGATTTTTACTCACAGGGAGTACACTCATCGCAATGAATGCATACACCTTGGCATATCTCAATCAACATCAATTAACCTCAGTGATGAACCTGACTAAATGGCGTAAGCTTGAGCAGGCACTCCATGAGGCACCTGAGTTTGTGCCCCATGTGCGTTATAAGCTGCTAGAGGATGAGGGGCCAAACCCTGGTTTTACGCCAGTGTGGTGGGACGAGTTACTCGCAATTTGCGATAGGATTGAGTGGCTTGAGATTGATCCGCTCAAAAGAGAACACCGCGGCAGATTACTACCGGAAAAAACTACGGATTTTACTGATTACATCGAGGCGCAACTGCACAAGTATCGGCTCTCCTACAGTAAAGAAGCTCAAGGGATCCGGATTTGGGGCTATCTTCGCAGCGATGCGGCTATGCCAGTATTTTGTATTGCAGCTGGTGGAGAGATGATAAAGGAAGCGTAAGCAAATTCAGACGACAGATAAGAAATTGGGGCGTTAATTGATTAGCGCCCCGCTAAGGATTAAAGCACGATATAAAGCGGCCAGCCGAGTAGACCGACGAGTCCTTCTTTATGCTCGAATCTTTCTAAACGCTCAGGGGAGGCGTCGCTAAGCAGCAGTTCGCGATAGCTTTTCGCGAAATGCAGCGTACGCAGCAATGCTGGTGCAAAGTTTTTACCCAAATCTTTACCGATAGTCTCGGTCAGCTCCGCGGGAAGCTCCGCCAAGGCTTGTTGGGTTTGCTGCTCGATATACTCGAGGCTAAACCATTCGTCCTGCAAGCTGATTTTGGCAATGCGCTTTTTCAAATCTTGTCTGACTTTGGCATTATCAAACAACATTCGATACAGCACCGCTTCGGCCAATACGCTCTCCAGATTTAAGAAATCCAAAGGATCGTAGCTGGTTTGGGCATAAAACTGTGCCATTAGCGCCGCAATCGATTGCTGACGTTGGTGTTCGGCCAATGCGTCCTGGTAGGCCTCATAGCCCAGCCACTCTTCGGCGTCAGGTGGCGTAGAGACTTGTTCCAGCAGGAATTTATCCACGTCACCATAGAGCGACTTACCATTCACCAGCTTATGTTTGCTGACGACGCTGAGCATGCTCCAACCCTTTTGGAAGCATTTGACCACGCCATCGGCGGTGAGCAATAAACGCACTGCTTGCTGTTGATCCTGATCAGACAGTTCCATTAATCCGAGACTGACGACGCCAATCACATCGTGCGCCGCCTGTTCCAGTAAGTGCATCTTGTACTTGTTGTAGAACTTATCCGCCAATTTGAGGCTCATCAAAATGGCTTTAGATTTGATTTGTGCGAGCTGCTCACCGCTAAGGGTGTCGTCTGCTTGGCCTTTAGCCAACACCTTGCTCAGGTATGGGCCTTGGTCTAAATCACGCAGTACCAGTTGCATCTAGGGATCCTTAATCTAAAAAGCTAAACATATCATCCACTTCTGCGTATTCGTCCGTGACTTGGTTTTTCTCTTTTGCTTGGATAACCAGTTCATTGACGAACTTGTTAATGATCATTTCCCAGCCAGAGCTTTCGTTACGCAGCAGGTTTTTAATGGCTTTTTCTACATCGGGCGCCAGCTCATGGATTAACGCCATCAGACTACGCGGGTCATCGAGGCTTAAGCTATGGGCTTCTTCACTGGCGACACGGCTGTCATAGCCGACGGTGTCGGTATCTTCTTCATCATCATAATAATCGTTGAAGTGGTCTTCATCGTCGTGGCGCTCGCCCAGCATCATCTCGATAAAGGGGATAGACAGATAGAAGAGGCCAGCGGGATCTTCGGCAATACACTCTAAAATGGCAGTTTGTTTTTCTTCGCTGTCTTGGATGCGAATTAAATAAGTCAAAAAATCAAAGGTATGCTGAATGAGTTCTTCTGCATTATTCTTGATTTTTTCTTCCCAATACAAAGGTTGCTGACAGACGATGTCGCGAATTTGCTCTGGGGTCATCAGCTCCGACATAATTGACGGGCAGGATATATCGTGGTGACTGTTGATTTGCGTCAGGGTCACAATATCCATTTTTTCAATAACTTCGACTAATTGCTCATCGTTCATTGTGGTGGCGATGAGTTCGAAACGTTTACTGGCCTGTTTTGGCTCGACATCGGCGAGCTCTTTAATCTCGGCAACGGTTATTTCAATGAGACTAGTGTTCATTAGCGGTCCTCATCATCGTACTGATCGTAATAGCCATCTTCCTCTTCGCCGTCATCATCGTCGTCATCGGAATAATCGGCGTAATCACTGTCTTCGTCTTCAAAATCATCGTCAGCGCTACGTTTAGGGGCTGGCGCACTTTTGCCTTGGTTTTCCAGTAAATAGAGTACGGCGCAGCTTTCAATCAGCAAATCTTCTGAATAGGCGCGTACCGCCAACACTAAGGGTAAATCGGCATTGTTAAAGCCAATAGTGACCTTGAACTCATCCCATTCGGGCTGCGTTGCGGTGTTTATCCAGTGAGCCCACTTGAGCTTGGCATCACTTGGAAATTTGACTCGGCCATAGAGTGCTACAGGCAGGTACTCGGGCACCGACTCGAGCATTTTAGGATCAGCCTGTAATACTTTTTTGATTTGACTGGTAAATTGTTCCAGTGCCTTGGGGGTATCCGGGTCATCATAGGACTCGATATTGTCATAGGCATTGGTCTTAAGCTCATTAATGCGTGAGATATTCAGTTTTTTGGCCATGGGCATGTCTCAAAATAAAAGCTATCAAACAAACAGCTTCTTAAATAAATCGTGTTGCAATAAAAGGTCCAAATTAAGGGGCTTGGCAAACTAAGCTCATTAATTTGGCACTCCCAGTGTTGCACTGGAAAAAACCGCTTAAGGGTAAAACTGATCCCATAATTCGCGCATGGCGCCATTGGGATCGGTCACGATCACATTATTGAAGTCTCGGATAAACGCATTTCTAAGCTTGGGATCTGAGAGCACCTCATAAGCTTTTTTAACGCGCTCAAGTTGTTGTGATGCTTGCTCTTTTTCTTCATCAGAGGCACCTAACAACTTATCGGGATGGTATTTGTTTGAGAGCCGGCGATAGGCTTTTTTAATGTCGTCTTCTTTGGCGCTAGGTTTAATACCGAGCACACTAAAGTGGTTAATCATATTTGTACCTGCAGGCGATGGGTTGTTATCGCAAGATAAAAGCTAAGTGCTGATTATCTGTCAATTTGTGGAATTATGATTAGTCAGCGATGGATCATAGCAGAAATGCGCATTAGGCGGCAAACGACTCTGTTGGCATTTATGACTGAAATCGTGGCGTTAATTAGGCTTGATGACAATTGCCGGCGCTTTTGGAAATGAGATATATAAAGCCAAACAGGGGGGGGGGAAAAGATAAGTAACCTGTGTGAGTTGACTGCTGGTTACTTGGAAGGGATTTAAACCAACAACCTTCGCCCGCTGTTTGAGCCCGACGCGCGAGTAGTTACAACTGATTGAAACAAATAAGGGGCACAAGCAGTGAATTTTAGGCATAAAAAAACCAACTTAATGCTGGCCTAATGATATTAAGTCGATAATTGGTTGCGGGAGCTGGATTTAAACCAACAACCTTCGCCCGCTGTTTATAAGGGGCTGAGCCCGACGAGCGCGCTATGGTCATTTTTCTATATGAATTTTAGACACAAAAAAACCAGCTTAATGCTGGCCTACTTATAGTAAGTCGATAATTGGTTGCGGGAGCTGGATTTGAACCAACGACCTTCGGGTTATGAGCCCGACGAGCTACCAAGCTGCTCCATCCCGCGTCCGATTATTACTTCTATTTTTTATCCATCAATTGGTTGCGGGAGCTGGATTTGAACCAACGACCTTCGGGTTATGAGCCCGACGAGCTACCAAGCTGCTCCATCCCGCGTCCGATATTGATGATTTACAAGATTGGATATCTTTTTGAATATCATCACCTTGGCTTTAAATTGGTTGCGGGAGCTGGATTTGAACCAACGACCTTCGGGTTATGAGCCCGACGAGCTACCAAGCTGCTCCATCCCGCGTCCGTCTCTAAAGCGGGGCGAACTATAACGGCAGCGCAGTGGCATTGCAAGGAGGAATTTCAAAAAAATGGACGAGTGCTTAAATATAAATCGTAATGGGGGAATTTCGGACAATCTGAACGCTATGGCATGTTAAGAGATGGATAAAAGCGTGCTAACTGTCTGACTAAATCGAGTTTCGGCTAATAACTGTTTATCTTTTATGTCGCTTCACAGGTATAATGTCGCTTTGATTTTGACTGCGTATTGATTATCCCATGCTTAATTTTTTTGCTGCCGCCCCTAAGGGCTTTGAATATAGCTTAGCCCAAGAACTGACAGAATTTGGTACGACTGAGATTAAAGAGAGTGTTGCCGGTGTCTATTTTACCGCGCCGCTTGCCTTAGCCTACCGTATTACCCTGTGGACGCGTTTGGCCAGCCGTATCGTGTTGGTGATCTATAAGGGCCCCTGTGAGTCGGCGGAGCAATTATATAACGCAGCTTATTGTATTGATTGGTCAGCTCATTTCTCCAATCGCAACACCTTTAGTATCGATTTTCACGGCACTGGCGGTTTTATCAACAACACCCAGTTTGGTGCGTTAAAGATTAAAGATGCGATTGTTGACCGTTTCCGTGATGACGGTGATGCCCGTCCAAACGTCGCCCGTATCGATGCCGACATTAAAATCGATGCCCATTTCCGTAATGGGGTGCTCACCATTGCGATGAACTTCTCGGGACCTTCTTTGCATCAACGCGGTTATCGCTCTACGACGGGTGAAGCCCCGTTAAAAGAAAACCTCGCCGCTAACATGTTGGTACGCAGTGGCTGGAAAGCCGCGCCAACCACCTTACTCGATCCTTTCTGCGGTAGCGGTACTGTACTAATTGAGGCCGCATTAATGGCTGCAGATATTGCACCAGGGTTGCAGCGCAGCCGTTTTGGTTTTGAGCATTGGCGCCGCCACGATAAAGCCACATGGCAAGAAATTTTAGAAGAGGCCAAGGCGCGTGCATCTTTAGGTGTAAAACGCTGCGAAGTGAAGTTCTACGGCTCGGATATCGATTCGCGCTTAGTGGCGTTGGCAAAACGTAATGCACAAAACGCCGGTGTACTTGATTTGATTGACTTTAAAGTCGCTAATGTGCTCAATGTCGAGCCGCCCGCCGCCGAAGGTTACTTGATTACTAACCCTCCCTACGGTGAGCGTTTAGGCAGTGTGTCTGAATTATTACAGCTGTATTACCAATTAGGCGACAAGTTTAAAAAGGAGTTTGGCGGCTGGAAAGTGGCTATGCTCTGTAGCGATATCGAGCTGATTTCGGCACTGAAACTCAAAGCCGATAAGCAGATGAAGATGTTTAACGGTGCGCTGGAGTGTGCCTTTAACCTGTATACCTTGCACGCGCAAAGCACTCGTCGTGATACACCTGTACTGCCAGAAGGGGTGGACATTGCCGATATCGCGCCAGCATTTGCGAATCGTATTAAGAAAAATGCCAAGCAATTAGAAAAGTGGGCGAAAAAAGAAGGTATCGACAGCTACCGTTTATATGATGCCGATATTCCCGAATATAACGTAGCGGTCGACCGCTACTTAGACCATATCGTGGTGCAGGAATATATGGCGCCGGCCAGTATTCCTGAGGCCGTGACAAAACGTCGTTTAAGCGATGTGCTCTTGGCGCTACCTGCTGCGATTGGGGTCGAACCGCACAAGATCACCATGAAGACCCGTGAACGTCAAAAGGGCACCAATCAATATCAAAAGCTCGATGGGCGTAAGCTTGAGCTTATCACCACCGAATATGGCGCTAAGTTTAAGCTGAATCTGACGGGCTATTTGGATACTGGGTTGTTCCTCGACCACAGATTAACCCGCCGTTTAGTGGGACAAAAATCGAAAGGACGCCGTGTATTGAACCTGTTCTCTTACACAGGTTCTGCCTCTGTGCATGCCGCATTAGGTGGCGCTAAGTCGGTCACGACGGTTGATATGTCAAACACTTATCTTGCGTGGGCGAAGGAAAACTTTGCGCTAAATGATCTCAGTGGCAAACAGTATGAGTTTGTGCAGGCCGATTGTTTGCAATGGATCCGCGATAGTGCGCTCGAGAAATCCGCGCAATACGATTTGATTTTTATCGATCCGCCGACCTTCTCTAACTCCAAGCGGATGGAAGATTCCTTCGATGTGCAACGTGACCATGTGAATTTACTAGGCATGCTTATCAAGCTGTTAAGTCCAAACGGGGAGATAGTGTTCTCCAACAACAAACGCAAGTTTAAGATGGACACCGACACCTTGACCAAGATGAACATCAAGGTGGAAAACATCGATGATGTGACTTTACCCATGGATTACAAGCGCAATCCCCATATCCATAATACTTGGCTTATCACCCATGCATAATGTATTGCCTGAGAGCTACGTGCTGTACCACACCGAAGGCTGTCACTTATGTGAACTTGCAGCGACATTGCTTCATGCCGCCGAGGTGACTTATACGGCCATCGATATTTGCGATGATGAAGCCTTAGCTGAACGTTATGGCGTGTGTATTCCCGTGGTGAAGGCCGCGGATGAGCGTTGCCTCTTTTGGCCCTTTGACGCTACCCAATTACAAGAATTTTTAGGAGCTTAGTTTGAGTCTGGTTCGTATCAATAATGGCTCGTTAGCCTATGGTTATACTCCGCTGCTGCAAAATGCCGATTTCACTATCGAGCGCGGCGAGCGAGTGTGTATTGTTGGCCGCAACGGTGCGGGCAAGTCGAGTCTATTGAAGATTTTATCCGGCGATGTGCTGCTCGATGAAGGGGAATTCAACATCGATGGCAGCGTCACCGTTAGCCGTTTGCAACAAGATCCACCAAAGGCGGAGCAGGGCTCGGTTTACTCTTATATCGCTGCGGGCTTAAAGGAAGTCGGTGAAGCGTTAGAGCAATACCATCAACTGTCCCACGATGTGGCTTATGCCGAACCTGAGCTGATGGAGCGCATGCTTAATCAAATGCAAAAGCTGCAGGAAACGTTGGATCATCACAACGGTTGGCAGCTTGACTCGCGCATCAAACAAAATTGTGAGTTATTAGGTCTCGATCCCGATAAATCCTTAAGTGAATTATCCGGTGGTTGGCAGCGTAAAGTGGCGCTTGCCCGTGCCCTCGTGAGTGGGCCGGATTTATTGCTGCTCGATGAACCGACTAACCACTTAGATATCGATACCATCGAATGGCTGGAAAAATTCCTGCTGGATTTCCAAGGTGCTATTGTGTTTATCAGCCACGACAGGGGCTTTATTGCCCGCATGGCGACCCGCATCGTCGATTTAGACCGTGGCGTGGTGACCTCATGGCCTGGCAATTACCAAGCTTACCTCGATGGTAAGCAAGAATGGTTAAGGGTTGAAGCCGAGAAAAACGCCTTATTCGATAAGCGATTAGCCGAAGAAGAAGTCTGGATCCGCCAAGGCGTTAAGGCCCGTCGTACCCGTAACGAAGGCCGCGTGCGTGCACTCAAGGCGCTGCGTCAAGAACGCAGTGAGCGCTTGAATCGTCAGGGCAATGCCAAGATGGCGGTGGCCGATACCGAGCGTTCGGGTAAGTTAGTCTTCGATGTGAAGGACTTAAACTACAATCTGCCCGATAAAAATCTGGTTAAGAACTTTAATACCACGGTACTTCGAGGCGATCGTATTGCGCTTATCGGTCCAAACGGTTGTGGTAAATCGACCCTTATCAAGCTGTTGATAGAGAAGTTACAACCCCAATCGGGTGAGGTGAAAGTCGGTACTAAGTTAGAGATTGCCTATTTCGACCAATACCGTGAGGCGCTGGATCCTGAGCAAACCGTTGAAGACAACGTAGGTGAGGGTAAAAAGACCATCACCATTAATGGTCAAGACCGCCATATCTTAAGTTATTTGCAGGATTTCCTATTTTCGCCGATGCGCGCCCGTACGCCAGTAAAGGCATTATCGGGTGGTGAGAAAAACCGTTTATTACTGGCTAAGTTACTTATTCGTCCGGCTAACCTGATTATCCTCGACGAACCGACAAACGATCTTGATATTGAGACCCTAGAATTGCTAGAGTCGCTGCTGACTGAGTATCAAGGCACACTGTTGCTTGTGAGCCATGATAGGGCCTTTATCGATAACACTGTCACCAGCAGCTGGTGGTATGCGGGTAATGGGCATTGGAGCGAGTATGTTGGTGGTTATCAAGACGCAATTGACCAAGGGGCAAAGTTTTATTCTGAGGAACCTAGTCAACCAAACACGGTCGAAGCTCCTGCGACAGTAAAAACCGCTGAGGTAAAAGTGGCCGAGCCCGCCAAAGCCGCGAAAAAACTGTCCTATAAGTTACAGCGTGAATTAGAGGCCATGCCTGAGTTGATGGAAACATTAGAGGCAGAAATCCTCGAATTGCAAACCACAGTGGCAAGCCCAGATTTTTATAGCCAAACACAGGATAAAATCAATTTGGTATTGAACTTGTTGGCGGATAAAGAAAAGCAATTGGAAGTTTGCTTCGAGCGATGGGAAGAGCTTGAGTCACTGAAGTAAACCAATAATAAAAATGGGAATAGAATTAATGAAGTCAAAGTTGGATAAAGCCCTCTCCTTGGTTGCCTTAGGTGTCCTTGGCGTATTACACAGTGCCCATGCTGCACCCGTCTATGAAATTGTTAATATTGACAATTATGATTTGCAAGGCACGCTCGAAGGCACTCGTAATGGTTATGCCTTAGGCGTGAATGCCAACGATGAGTTAGTCGGTATCGCTAAAGGTAAGAAAAAACTCAGTACATCCGATGTGGAAGGTGGGGTTATCGACGTTGAAGATGGTATCGCCCCTGAAGAAACCATTACTTACTCCATTACTGCAGCTATTGTTGCTAATAACTTTGCGTTTATTGCCGCGCAAAATGGTGCAGCTGGTGCATGGTTACCAACGTTTGACAGTATTAATGGCACTACGCCACCGAGTGATACTTCAGTTGTCAACTCAGTTGATACTTTTTACTACGGTATCAACGATGCTGGCGTAAAAGTCGGCAGCATGACTGCACCTGAAAAGAAGACGGAAAATACCGCGACGACAGATGACGCAACCGACTACTGGTATTACCGTGATTACGAATATCGCGGTGTTGCAAAAGTTGGCGATAGCGAAATCCCATTACCGCCACCTTATACTCAGTATGTGAAAGATGATAAAACCGTTGAGTTAGGCGGTTGGTCTGCGGCGACGGCTGTAAATAATAATAATTTAATTGTTGGTTATGCCAGTACTGATATCAGTAAATATGGCGGCGATCGGGTTGCTTACTGTTTAGGTACTGATAATACTTTACCGTTAGATGTGTGTATTCAGCGTGAGCAATATCCCAATACCCAAGGTACTCGCAATATTCAGTACCAAACCCGTGCCTATGTATGGCAACTGGAGAATGGCGCCGCAACGGGTACCGCTTTACCCTTAGGATTAACCCCTGCTAGTGATAATACGCTGACGTTTACTGCCCAAGCTCTGGGAGTGAATAATGACGGTGTGGTGGCGGGACGCTCGCATGTTTACCGTAACGGTAATACTGATAACTTACGTCAAGATGCCGCCTATTGGAGCAAAGATGCTGAGGGCAACTATCAATACCATTGGATCCCTATGGGGGATTCTGTTTCGAGTTCAATTGCTTACGATGTAAACGACAGTGGTATTGTCGTGGGAAGCTATCGCAGCTATATCCAAGGATATTTACGCGATAAGTTCTTCTACTTTGATATCAATACACCAGAAGTGCCTTATGTAACCCCTAATGATTTTGCGGCGACGACAACGGATCTTTCCAGCAAACCCAAAGATATCAATAATAAAGGTCAAGTCGTTGGCTATATTGAAACTACCTACGATAAGGAAAAACCGCGACCAAAGGCGGGCTTCTTATATGAAAAGTCAACAGGTGAGTTCAGTAACCTTAATAACTTGCTGACCTGTGAATCTAAGGGTTTTGAAAAGGGAGCTGATGGAAATTGGGCTCGTCATAAAGTTGAAATCACGGATGGTTCAGGTAAAGTGCTTAGCTACAATAGTGATATTCTGGTTGTTGAAGCCGCGAGTATTAACGAAGAGGGAACCATTGTCGGTACCGCCTTTATCCGTAAGCCTTCATATCAGTTAGATGCTAATGGAAATGTTATCGTGGGTGAAAATGGCCTGCCACTGTTTGAACTGAGCGGTAATGGTGAGCCTGTTACAGCCTATATTCCACGTATGGTCGTGTTAAAACCAACCACAAACGGTGAAGCATGTTCTGTGGATGACAGCACTGATACCGGCAATTACGAACGTAAAGGTGCCGCATCTCTAGCTTGGTTATTGGCCTTACCTTTGGTCTGGTTACGTCGTCGCGTTCGCTAATTTTTCAGCTTAAATTCAGACTCAAAAAATCGAGGCAAAATGCCTCGATTTTTTTTAATCATGATCTCAATAGTTTAATAAATAGTCGATAAAATGAACGATTTTTTGATTGATCTCGGCGCTGAAAAGCACTATCTCTATGGATGAAGCTGTTGCTTCTATATCACGTAGAACAGAGGACGCTTGCATGAAAAGACAAAAACGAGATCGTTTAGACAGAGCTTTTTCCAAAGGATTCCAGGCTGGTATTGGGGGCCGCTCTAAAGAGCTTTGTCCTTATGCAAATCTTGATTCGCGATCACAGTGGTTAGGTGGTTGGCGTGAAGGTGTGGATGGCCGAGTTAACGGGCTATTTAATAAATAACGAGTGTTTCTCGTGGATTAAATAGCCCAAAACAGACAGAGTAATGCAGCATAATTGCCCTCAGACGAGGGCATTTTTGTATCGAGTTGTGTAGGGTTCAGCACTGATTAGAAGGTTGAAGTGTCGCTAAATACGCCAACTTTTAAATCGGTCGCGCTATAGATTTGACGACCATCGACTTCTAGGATGGCATCGGCAATACCCATGACTAACTTGCGATGAATAGTACGCTTGATATTTAGCTTGTAGGTGACTTTTTTCGCGCCGGGTAACACTTGTCCGGTAAATTTCACTTCACCTACGCCCAGTGCGCGGCCTTTACCCTCTGCGCCTTCCCAGCCGAGATAAAAACCCACTAACTGCCACATCGCATCTAAGCCTAAACAGCCAGGCATAACTGGGTCGCTGATAAAGTGGCAGCCAAAGAACCATAAGTCTGGATTAATATCGAGTTCAGCAACAATTTCACCTTTGCCGAATTCACCGCCGTTATCGTTAATGGTAATGATCCTGTCGATCATTAGCATGTTGTCTACGGGTAGGCGAGGGGAATTTGGACCAAATAATTTCCCATGGCCGCAGGCGATGAGTTCTTCTTTATTGAAACTGTTTGCTTTATTCATTGTTTTACTACTCCAGCAATAAGAGCCGCCAAGATTAGCGAACACGTGTAAGCTAAACAACTCCGATCAGCTAATTAATGGCGAAATAATCCCAGTTTTGCGAGTAACCTCGTTATTAGGCCAATCTCCTCTTCGCCATTTCCAGCCAGCTTATCGAGCCGTTCTTGCACTAAGCCGTATAAGGAATCTTCTGGGAAGTCATTATCTTCATTGGCCACTCCGGCGGGCATCTGCATCAGCAGCTCCACTGCTTCGTCCATATGCTCAATCGCATAGATATGGAATAAGCCTTTGCCTACAGCTGTAATGACTTTGGGATGCAGATTCAGCTGTAACACATTTGACTTAGGCATAATGACGCCCTGTTCACCGGTGAGACCGCGACGTTCACAGAGATTAAAGAAGCCTTCAATTTTCTCATTAATCCCCCCAATAGCTTGCACATTACCGAATTGATCTAAGGCGCCGGTAATTGCAAGCGACTGGATAATCGGCTGCTCGGCAATGGCCGACATCAAACAGCAATATTCTGCGAGCGAGGCGCTATCGCCATCGATCTCTTGATAAGACTGCTCGAATACAATGTTGGCATTAAGGTGTAACGGTGCATCGCGACCAAAAATACGATACAAACAGGCAGAAAGGATCATCATGCCTTTGGCGTGGATATTACCGCCTAGTTCCGACTTTCTTTCAATGTCGGCCACTTCTCCATCACCATAATGCACGGTTGCAGTGATCCGCGCGGGTTCGCCGTAGCTATGGTCAATCGCATCGATAACTGTCAGGCCATTGATCTGACCTACCATAGCGCCTTCAGTTGGCAGATTTATGAAATTGTCATCAAAACTTTGCCCAGAGAATTCCTCAGAGCTGTTATGACGGTAGTTGGCTTGTTCAAGTGCGCGCTCAACACTGGCGGCATTGATTGTGGCTTTGCCGCGATAAACCTTAGCCTGAGCTATTAATTGGGCAAAATCGAGCATAGACAGACTTAAACGGCGTTGATGTTCAGTTAACCTTGCGCTGTATCTAAATAGTGGCGCAAGGCTTGATTGCTCTAGGCCGACATTAACGCTCTGCGCTACGGCTTGTAACCAACTGGCATATTGCATTTCTTTAAAGCGTGTCAGATCGAGTTCACTTGCCAGCTCAGCAAGCAAGCTAAAATGGCGCTGAAATTGCCAGTCTTCAGAGCGGATTTGGCTGTAGATTAAGCCTGCGCCAATCAGAATAATTTTACAATTTAGCGGAACTGGGCTGAGGTGACTGCTTATCTGATACTCTTTTTGCGTCAAGATTTGCATCACCAAATCCCATAAACTTTCGCGCTTCCACAGTGATTCGGCGCAAATAAACACATAGTGACACTGGGCGAGTGCACCCGGTTGATATTTACTAATGCTGCCAGATTGCACCATACGGCCAAGTAGATCGGCACGGCGGATATTGCCACTCAGGTAACGGTAACTGACATTTTTCTCGGCGATGGCGCCTTGACTGTCTAGTGGTGCGTCATATTGCCAATGGAATTGAATCGCTTTTTCCACTGGTCTCGTCGCGACTAGATATGCTGCCGATAATGGCTCTACGGTTTCCATTAGGGCTTGCATGATTAATTGTCGGTCGATGCCAGGAAAATCGGCGAGGTAGAGCTGTTGATCGGCAATGGCGTTATGTAACTTAAAGGCATCCAATACACGTTCTTGCCCTAAAAGAAGGGCTTTTAACCCTGTGGCCGATTGCGGCAGGGTAGGAAGGTTAAATTCAGGCGCGAGTGAGGATGATGGTATCAAGAGTGAATTCATATAAGCATTTACCATAAAAAGTTACTGCGATTTTACCATACCAAGACGGCAAGTCTCTTACTGTATAGGTGTTTTTGCGTTGGTTTACTCAGATATTGCTGAAAATTTGTCGGCTGTTTGCCTGAAAAAACATCTTGGTGAACATAAGATGAGCATTTAACACAATATTGAAAAATTGCTGTTTACAAGCACCGGTGATGCTTATATCATTTGCGCCATTCGGAGGGGTGGCAGAGTGGTTTAATGCACCGGTCTTGAAAACCGGCGTGGGTTTATAGCCCACCCAGGGTTCAAATCCCTGCTCCTCCGCCATATTCTACGGAAAAGCCATCAGCAATGATGGCTTTTTTGTTTGCGGAATTTGAATCCCAGGGTTCCTTATTCGAAGCACAGCCCCTACGTTATATTCCGCGAAATGCCATCAGCTATGATGGATTTTTTGTTTATAGAATTCGAACTTTGTCACTTTCCTATAATGCATTTAACCGTCACTGAGCAGAGTTAGCTCGACCAACTAAGTGTTTGTCTAGTCCTGAAATAAGTTAACTCTCATTTACTTAAGCAAACTTGTATTTGCCTCGCGAGTTTCTTCCCATATTCTTAACTACTTATTAGTACGGGCACTTGCATCGCCAATTTGCCTTCATATGCCTTTAGTACGCTTTGATTTGAGTGACTTTATATCGAGCCTTTATTACGGCTATATAAAGTGGCTACTTTAAGGGATTGTTGAGTTAAATGGGTTAAAGGGGCGTGTGTATTGAGCGCAGCGTGTTTGTGCCTAAGTGGCCATAAGCGCCACCTTAAGTGTGAATACAAGGGATTTTGGGTGAAGATTAGACGTTATTCGATGGTTTTATCGACGGCTGCATATCAAATCGCCAATCAATTCAATTAATAATAAATTTAGGTTTACAACCCGAGGGGAGATAGCTATTATCTCGCTCGTTCGGAGGGGTGGCAGAGTGGTTTAATGCACCGGTCTTGAAAACCGGCGTGGGTTTATAGCCCACCCAGGGTTCAAATCCCTGCTCCTCCGCCATATTCTACGGAAAAGCCATCAGCAATGATGGCTTTTTTGTTTGCGGAATTTGAATCCCAGGGTTCCTTATTCGAAGCACAGCCCCTCCGCAATATTCCACAGATAAACCATCAGCAATGGTGGCTTTTTTGTTTTTGGCATTTGAACCCTCGGGTTCCTCATGCTAAGCGCTGCTTCTCCATCTAATGTTATACAAGACTGCTAAACAATTCGCGGCTCTTTGCATTTTGGCCTTCCATTCTATTGTGTTTAAAACTTGCGGCGTTGAGCACACTCTTGGCCATTTGCCGTGAATACCGAAACCAGCAGCGCCCTAAGCGCAGAATTTAAACTGGGTTAATGAGTCCGTTGTTCCTTTAAATATCATCTAGTTAACAATATTCATTTTATGCTTTGCGAAATGCCATTGTTGGGCTAAATTACCCTGATAACCTATATTCCGGTTGCGGTATTCTGATTTGACTACACTGTGTTAGTCGACATTGGTTAAAGGTGGATAAAAGTTGATATCGATATATTTAGTTGACGACCATGAGCTTGTAAGAACTGGGATCCGCCGCATCTTAGAAGATGAACGTGGGATCAAAGTCGTGGGAGAAGCGCCAGATGGCGAAACCGCGGTACAGTGGGCGAGACAAAATGAAGCCGATGTCATCTTAATGGACATGAATATGCCTGGGATGGGGGGGCTTGAAGCCACGCGTAAAATTTTACGTTATCAGCCCCATGCCAAGATTATTGTGTTAACTGTGCATACTGAAGATCCTTTCCCCAGCAAAGTGATGCAGGCGGGCGCGTCCGGTTATTTAACCAAAGGGGCGACACCTCCCGAAGTACTGCAAGCGATACGTCAGGTTTCCCGTGGTCAGCGTTATTTATCTCCAGAAATTGCCCAACAAATGGCATTGAGCCAATTCAATCCCGCCGATGAGAATCCGTTTAAAGCCTTGTCCGAGCGTGAGCTGCAAATTATGTTGATGATCACCAATGGTGAAAAGGTCAATGATATTTCTGAGCAGCTCAACTTAAGCCCAAAAACCGTTAACAGTTATCGTTACCGCTTGTTTGCCAAACTAGGGATCAGTGGTGATGTGGAGCTGACTCGTTTAGCGATCCGCTATAAAATGTTAGACGCTGGCCATTTCTAATGGCCGCTTGTGTCAATGTTTCTAACATGAATTAAGTGTTAGTTGTGAGTGTGAAGACGATATATCAAGTTGTGTTGAAGACCGTGAGTAAAAGAGTGGGTGTATAACGATGTCGACAGGTTTTAACGCCCAGAGTTTTTTACGCACGGTTTCATCCTCTGCTGGGGTTTATCGCATGTATGATGTCAATGGTGACGTCATCTATGTGGGTAAAGCCAAAGATCTTAAGAAGCGCTTATCTTCCTATTTCCGTAAAAACCTTGGAAATGTGAAAACCCAAGCGCTGGTGTCCCATATCCATCATATCGATGTGACGTTGACCCACAGCGAGACCGATGCGCTGCTGCTTGAGAATGACTATATCAAGCAGTACATGCCCAAATACAATGTGTTACTGCGGGACGATAAGTCATACCCTTATATTTTCTTGAGTCAGCACGAGCATCCACGCCTCGCATACCATCGCGGGCCGCAGCGGGAGAAGGGCTATTACTTTGGGCCTTATCCTAATGGCGGCGCGGTGCGTGAAAGTTTACACTTGATGCAAAAGCTGTTTCCTATCCGCCAGTGTGATGATCTCTATTATAAATCTCGCACTCGCCCCTGCCTGCAGTACCAGTTATCCCGTTGCAGTGCACCTTGCGTCGGTAAGGTCAGTAATGCGGAGTATGATGAGCAAGTTAAACTGGCGAGTCTGTTCTTAAAAGGGAAAGACAAGCAAGTCATCAGTGAACTCGTGGCTAAGATGGAAGAGGCTGCCGAGCAGCAAGCCTATGAGCAAGCCGCGCGTTTTCGCGATCAAATTATGGCGCTGCGCCGCGTGGCCGAGCAGCAAGAAGTCTCAGGTAATACTGGGGATATGGATGTTATCGGTGTGCATTACGCCTCGGGCATTGCCTGTTTTCACTTGCTATTTATCCGCGAAGGTAAAATTTTTGGTAGCCGCAGCTATTATCCAACGGTGCCTGCGCAAACGGATATCGAAGAAGTCTTACGTTCCTTCCTATTACAGTTTTATTTAAATGCCGATATTCAACGCACCATTCCTAAGGAAGTGGTGATAAGCCATCACTTTGAAGAATTGCATGAGTTAGAAGCGGCCGTCTCTGAGGCGTTAAACAAAAAGTTCAGCATCAAAACCAATGTGCGCGCCGATAGGGCAAGCTTTTTGCGCCTTGCGCTGACCAATGCCACCAATGCGGTGATGACGCGTCTGTCCCATAAAAACACCGTTGAACAGCGTTTTGTCTTGCTGGAGGAGATCCTCGAACTCAATGCGCCAATCCAGCGGATGGAGTGTTTCGATATCAGCCATACCATGGGGGAGAGCACGGTAGCCTCCTGCGTGGTGTTTAACCGCGAGGGGCCACATAAAGCCGAATACCGCCGCTACAATATCGAAGGCATTACGCCCGGCGATGATTATGCCGCGATGAAACAAGCCATTAGTCGTCGATTTGATAAAATCGATGCCAGCGGCAAAATTCCTGACATCTTATTTATCGACGGTGGCTTGGGCCAGCTACGTATCGCCCAGCAAATTGTTGATGAGAAATTTGTCAATTTAGATAAAGCGCCGCAACTGATTGGGGTGGCAAAGGGGGAGAGCCGTAAACCCGGGCTTGAAACCTTAATCTTTGGCGACACTGAAAGTAGCTTTTCCCTCGAAGATGACTCGCCAGCGCTGCACCTTATTCAACATATTCGCGATGAGTCCCACCGCTTTGCTATTACTGGCCATCGCAATCGTCGCCAGAAAACCCGTAACACCTCGACGCTCGAGTCGATTCCTGGGATTGGTCCTAAGCGGCGCAAGGCGCTATTGCAACATCTTGGTGGTTTACAGGAAGTGAAGGGGGCGAGTGTGGCCGAGTTAGCGAAAGTACCCGGTATTAGCATAGAAATGGCACAAACCATTCATGATACATTGCGAGGGTGATAAATTTAAGGCAAGATTGGCGCTGCTTTTGACTAACTGGTTTGATCATGCCGTTTAACTTACCTATAGCATTAACCCTTTTTAGGCTTTTTTTACTGCCCATCTTCGTGGTGCTTTTTTATCTGCCGTACAGTTGGACTCCCTTCGTTGCTGCATTTGTGTTTTGGCTTGCCGCCATTACCGATGCCTTGGATGGCTATGCCGCCCGAAAACTCAAGCAACTCACGCGTTTTGGGGCTTTTCTCGATCCCGTTGCCGATAAACTGATGGTGATCACCGCGCTGGTGTTGCTGGTGGAGCAATATGCCGATATCTGGTTAACGCTGCCGGCACTGTTTATGATTGGTCGCGAAATTGTGATTTCAGCCTTGCGTGAGTGGATGGCCGAATTAGGTAAGCGCGGGACGGTTGCGGTTTCTTGGATCGGCAAATATAAAACTGCTGCGCAGATGGTGGCGATTATTGGCCTGATCTGGCAATACAACCCACTCATGATCACCGCGGCATTTGTGCTGTTATATATCGCTGCCGTGTTAACCTTCTGGTCAATGATGAGTTACATTTTAGCCGCTTGGAAAGATTTAACGGCTGAATAGCACAATAAAAGATCAAAGAGATTATTTAGTGCGCAAGCAGTAAGTTATCGATAAAACAGCGGTTGACACTGCATCGTAAATAGGTAGAATGCCTCCCCGTAGACGAGAGACGAAGTGAAAACAAAATCTTAACTCTGCATGATGCGACATTAGCTCAGTTGGTAGAGCGATACCTTGCCAAGGTATAGGTCATCGGTTCGAACCCGATATGTCGCTCCAATCTAAATGATTGGAAAGATGGCGCGATGGCAGAATGGCTATGCTGCGGATTGCAAATCCGTCGATCTCGGTTCGACTCCGGGTCGCGCCTCCATAATTAAGATATTAATGACACGATTCCCGTCGTTAATATAAAGAGTTTGCCCGAGTGGTGGAATCGGTAGACACAAGGGATTTAAAATCCCTCGCTGGTAACAGCGTGCCAGTTCAAGTCTGGCCTCGGGTACCATTATTATAATGGTGACAGCTCAAAGCGAGCTGAAGCATTAAATTTCGTTATTTATATTTTTGAAATATAAGTAAAGTAACGAAGTAAAGAGTTAAACAATATCAACAGCACTGCTTGCGATATTCAGAGTTTGCCCGAGTGGTGGAATCGGTAGACACAAGGGATTTAAAATCCCTCGCTGGTAACAGCGTGCCAGTTCAAGTCTGGCCTCGGGTACCATTATTCTTAGTGAATAGTAAAAAGCCTCGACATTAGTCGGGGCTTTTTTGCATTTAAAGCACGCGATTTTTTCTAGGTTTGTTTTGACATGTTGTTGATTTAGAATGGATGGCCATATTTATTTAGTGTGTGATATTTTTTATGCACAAACCCCTTATATATCTCGATCTGAATATCGTAAGTGCTCAGGCAAACGGCAAGCTTACAATTCAGAAGCCTAATGATGCAGTGTTAGTCTATTCGAAAGAGCACTTTTCAGAGATACGAAGATCTGCCGATCCAGATAAGTACCTTGATGTGCTCGAAAGCTTTGACGCGCAATTAGTCGATTCAGAGTTAGACGCGTCATTCAAGGAGACTGGGCGAACGTTGCTAATACAAGGAAGCAGTCCTCAGCACCATTTCAACCAATATCTCGAAGCTATCAAGGACACTTCATACAATGAAGAAGTCATTTATCCTTTAATTGCGTGGGTCAATGGAGGGGCGGTGTTAGATAACCTTGTTCAAATGCCTGTAGTTATGAAGGAGCAGTTGTCCGAGCTCCTAGCTATACTGCCTGATGAGTATCGACATCGACTAGGGGATGTGGACGCGGTTCAAGATAGCTTTGAAAAAGCCATAAAAGACATATCGGAGAATGATAATCATATAATGCAAACTCGTGCGGCGTTTGGTGTTCCGAGATCCGGATTAACAAACATAGAAGGCCCCGACCAGCTTAAAAAGATATGGGAAATAGTCTCAACAAACGTTTCTCAGCCAACAATAGACGAGTTTTTTGGGTTCAAGCCCAACAACGTATTCGTGCCAGCAAACACTGAGGTGAAGTATGGCATCATCGCATGTTGCGCAATGTTCGATCTGTTAGGTTTTCACGCAGAGCAAAAGTCCCGAAAACTTGGATCTATCGCGAATGTTCAAAGCGACGCCCGACATATTGCCATGGCCGCAAGCTGCTCAGCCTTGTTGACATCTGATCATCGGATGGCTGAAAGAGCCAGAGCTATATACGAATACCTTCAAAACGGCACAACTGTCTGTGAGGTTCAAATAAGGAAATTGCAAAATCAGAAAAAGTAAATATTGTCAATAAAGTGGTTGCTAACTTCCGACGATGCTTTGGTTGAGCATTAAAAACGAAGGTTTATATGCCTTGCCCTCACAGGACTCAGATAAGTCTTGGAGTTTCGCTTTAAAATTA
Source organism: Shewanella decolorationis (assembly GCF_004354305.1). Lineage (NCBI taxonomy): Bacteria > Pseudomonadati > Pseudomonadota > Gammaproteobacteria > Alteromonadales > Shewanellaceae > Shewanella > Shewanella decolorationis. The sequence goes on from NZ_CP037898.1 coordinate 2,741,311, forward strand.
GTCTCTATTATCATTATTATAGGCACCTTTTGCTGCTTGCATTTTTATGTGATTAAAGCACAAGAACTCATATAAACGCCCTTAAAATGGATTGCTTGATGGCAGCTATGGCTGTAGTGCATGGTTAAGCGACTGACTTTGCGAGCTTTAAAATGGATGGAATATTTATTAGGCCTCTTACCATCAAAACTCATTATCAAACTTAAATCGTTAACTTGTATCCACAAAAAAGTGCCGTAGTTTAACGACACTTTATTCACATCCTATCCATTTACTGCTTGTTTAAGCGCTGTCGCTGCTTTAAAACTTGGCTGGTTAAAGCCTGCAATCTCCATCATCTCGCCAGTTTGTGGGTTCCGACCCGATTTAGGTAAATGGTAACGTAACTCGAAGGTGCCAAATTGTGGCAGGAAGACTTTCTCACCTTCGCTTAAGGCGATATGGATCTGTTGCAGGATCTGTTCGACAACAGGTTTAGTGCTGGCCTGGGACTGTTCAAGCGAAGTGGCAATACGTTGGATAAGTTGTGCTTTGTTCATTGAAACCTCTGAATTCAGCGAAAGAGCAGGAAAGGGGAGTTATAACAAGCTCGGGATCAGATTGAAAGCCTAGGTTTACCAAAGTGGCTTAACTGCTGCTTTATTGGTTAGTGGTGGTAACTCACCTTTTCTTTGAAACGGAAATACTCCCCATATAAGCAGCGTTAGGCCCTAAGTTGACCTGTAGCGTTTAGCGCTAAAGTGGACGTTAGAGGATCAAGCGTTTTAACACTGATAGTTACGACTGTTCCAACTTTGATAGGGTGTAAGAAATGGCATTGCTTTCGCTGTGTATAAACAACACTGTGTTTACTGAGCGCCCTTGCGGGCGCTGTAAGAGTTGGTTTAAGCGGTGGAATTATGGCTGGACTTATCGCGGGCTTAAGAAAATAACGTTTCTTCCAATGTGCGTCCTTTCAGCAGCATCTTATATTGCCAATGCTGCTGCTTAAATAGGGCGAGCAGGGCAGTTTCAAACTCATAATGGTGATTTGCCGTGTCATCTAATTGGATAACAAATACATGGGCTTGTTTTGAGGTGATATTCACTACACCGGGTATTTGACCTACTGTTTGGATAAGCGTTTCACTGTCGCAGTGTTCCATGGTGAGGGTGAGATAATCACTGCCGCTATTGGATGAGCGCATCGAAATGGATTGGCCCAACTCACCTTTATCTAGATACAGCACTTGGTCACAGAGCTTTTCGAGCTCGTCCAAGTTATGCGAGCTGATAACAAAGGTGGTTGTGGGCGAGAGCGTTCTGACGAGTTCACGGATTTTCTTAGCATTGGCCGGGTCGAGTCCTGCGGTGGGCTCGTCGAGTAATACCAGCTTGGGTGAGCCGATTAAGGCTTGGGCAATCGCCACTCGTTTACTCATTCCATGGCTTAGGCTCGGTGGCTTTTGCTGCGCCACCTCGGCTAAGTCCACTAAATTCAGTACTCGCAGGGCTTCTTGATTTGCCTGTTTGCTATCCATTCCTTGAAGACGCGCAAAGAAGCTTAACTGGCTGATAATGGTTAAATTGGGATCGAGCGTTGCATCCTGTGGAAGGGCGGCAATTTGGCCTAATAATGTAGGACTATTGGGCGCTTCTCCCAAAATATGCACCTTGCCCGCGCTTGGGGTGAGGTAACCGCAGAGCAGGCTAAACAGTGTGGTTTTACCTGCACCGTTAGGGCCAACCAAAGCGATAGGCGCTCCTGATTCGAGGGTTAAGTTAACGTTATTGAGCGCTTTTTTGCTGCCATAGTGTTTGGACAGTCCTTGGCATTGAATGAGGATCATAGTTGACTCCTTTGGATATAAATGCGGCCAAGGAAAAGGGCGAATGCGGTTTGTAATAGGGGAATAGGCGCGTAGACAAAGCTATTGAGTCCATTGGTGTTGACCATGTTCGACAGTTGAGCGCCCGGCAATATCCATTGTAACCCTTCAAATAAGCTGGATTGATTACCCAAAATCAGCAGTGCAATCGAGACGACCGTCCACAAGATGGTGGCGAGCACCATGGCCTGTCTAGCCGTGTTGGCATAGAGGGACAATAGGGTCATGACCGCGGTAAAGGGTAAAATCACGATAACTAGGTTGACGCCGACCAAGGCGCCCGACGTTAATGCGGGTAATAACAAACCAATATCGCGCGTTAATGCTAGTGCTATGGTGGCAAGGATGGTCAATAAGATCAGTAGACCTTGGATTAGGATTTGCCCTAAGAAGCGACCAAAAAGTAGGCTATCTTTGCTAGTTCTTATGGTATAGAAGCGCAATGTGCCGCGGGTTTTGTCTGAGGAGAACTGATCGGCGGCAATCAAAATACTGAACATCGGAAACAGATAAAGTGCAAAGCACCAGAAGATGGCCATTTCCGCCACGGGCCAGTCAAACAGTACATTGAGTGCTTGGTTGCCTAAGAGGCCGTCGATCAGATCTTTGATATTGGGCTGCATCAATAGGGTCGAAGCGCCTTGGATGGGGTAGAGCAATAGCATGCCCCACACTAATGCAAAGGCGATAAGGGCGATAATCCCGCGAAGGTTAAATAGAAATTTTCGACATTCAAAGCCAGCGATCAAAAGCATGTTGTTGAATGTACTGGGAGCGTTCGGTGTCATTCGCTGTCTCGTTAGTGAGTGAGCGGACAAACTTTCACGTTAGTCATCATTAAGAGCGACCATTCGCGAAAGTCGTCCGCGGCGCGGTTAGGATAAAGAAGCGATAAGCGAGTCTAACTTATCTTTAAGTTCAGCCACTTGCTCTTCAAGCTGCGTGACTCTCGCTTCCAGTTGTTGTCTATCCTGCTCGTTTAACGGGTGTGCATCTGTATTGGTGGCATTGGTGAATGACGCGGCGCTAATTTGCTCTGCACCTTGGGAGAATAACTCAGTATAACGACATTCACGCTTACCCGGCTCCCGTGGTAGCTGAGCTAGCACGGGTTTATCTCGCTCCATCAATTGCTTAATGCAGGCTTCCACTTCGAGCACATCTTTAAAGTCGTGCAGCCTGTTGCTGCGGGTACGCAATTCGCCCGGCGTTTGTGGGCCGCGAAGTAGCAGCAAACAGACAATGGCTACCGCCGCGCTGGAAAGTTGTAACTCGCTAAATTCGGTGTTACAGAATCTGTGCTTATATTTGACGACTCGGCTACCAAAGCCCGATTGCTCGCTGATTAAGCGCTTTTTATTCAATGAATCGAGGGCATCTTGAACCTGCGCTTCGCTTAAGTCCAATACGGGATCGCGGCTGGTTTTTTGATTACAGGCGAGGGTCAGGGCATTGAGTGAAAGCGGGTATTGCTCTGGGGTGGTGACTTCTTTTTCAAGTAGGCAACCGATAACTCTGGCTTCGTGTAACGTGAGTTCCATATAAGCTCCAAAGAAAAAAGCATGGCTTTGTTATAACAGAGCCATGCTTAATATCCTAGCGCTTGTCTGTAAACCGAGGTTTAAGGCCAACTATTTGTACAAATAAAGCACTAACATTAGGGGGCGAGAGTGCTAAGTTCCGTAATCGGTTGACTATTCTGCCTACTCAGTCTGCTTCCGTCAGGCGTAAGCCATCATCGTCGATACTTAATTTACCCGCTTTAAACAGGCCGCCGATGCTCTTCTTGAAGGCTTTTTTACTCATACCGAGTTGCTCGTAAATCACTTCGGCATCGGTTTTATCGGTCAGCGGTAAGAAGCCTCCCGCTTGCTTGAGTTTTACTAAGATAATGTGAGCGTGCTTATCGAGCTCTTGCTTACTGCCTTGCTGTAAGACCAGATCGATTTTGCCATCGCGGCGCACTTGTTTGATAAAGCCTTTAACCCTTTGGCCAAAACGCAGCTTTTGGAACACTTCATTTTGGTAAATCACGCCCCAGTGGGCATGGTTAATAATGGCTTTGTAGCCTAAATCTGTGGTGCCACCGATATATAAGTCGACCTGTTGACCCACTTCGTACTGAGCCGGGGTTTTATCGAGGAACTTATCGATTTTTGATGAGGCGACAATACGTTCATCCGCGCGGTTAACATGCACGTAGACGAGGTAAGAGCGGCCTTCTTCGATGGGTTTATGCTGCTCGCCAAAGGGCAGCAGTAGATCTTTATCTAATCCCCAGTCTAAAAATGCCCCGTAAGGACCCGTTGCCACGGCTTTTAAGTAGGCAAATTCTCCTACTTGCGCTAAAGGCTTACGAGTTGTGGCAATGACGATATCTTCAGAGTCCAGATATAAAAATACCTCCAGCCAGTCACCGACTTGGCAATCTTTTGGGGTGGCTTTGTTGGGCAGTAACACTTGGCCAAATTCGTGGGCATTTAAATACACACCGAAGCTGACTTGTTTTACCACCTCAAGTTTGCAGGTTTTTCCTATCTGTACCATGGAACTCTCTATCTAAGGATGTCATTCGGCGGTGATTATAACCGCTTTATCTGTAAACGGCAGCTTCCAGATAGGCTTTTACGTTGATAGTCGTAAATGAACAGTCGCGCTGCGATAAAATAATATTGCTGATGTGTGCAAATGTTATCGAATTATCTTGATTGGCTATTAAAAAATATTGAACGCACTTAGAGTGTGGGTGATATTTAATTTATTGATTTTAAATAGATAACTCTGCTTTTTGCTGGCCAGCCTGTTAATGCGGTGTTTATTATATTTTAATGAAAAATATTAAATGAGATTCTTGCTTGCATTCTGTGACATTGCGCGGTTTAATTGCGCCGTTTAACGACTTCGCTCGTTACAGACATGACAAATATTACGTGAGTTGTAATGATTTTATGGTTCACAGGTCATTCACCGTGTAACGTACAATTTATAATGGTTACATGGGGTTAAGAGGAATTGTTTAGCTAATGCACAAGCATCCATTTTTTGCTCTTTGCCTAAAAGCATCTCAATGCCAGCGCTCAATCGTTGTGCCCTATGACGATACTAGCCTTAAACATCTCACGTTAATCCGTATCAATTCTGGCCGCGAAGAAGCCAACAGTCCCCTGTTACAATAATCTTGCCTGTTATTAAGTGCGTAAGCGTTTGCTTAGCCACTTAATATGTAATGTTGTTCCTTTAGTGTTACCTATAGTTGTCGACATGCTTGAAACCCTCTTTGGATATTTGGGGTCTTGAGCGGTGATGCGACGCCTAATATAAGGGTTTTGAGTGTTTTTTGACCTCAAAGCGCGCTAAGGTTAATGCCATTGGTGAGAAACCAAGGCGATAAAAGGGAATATAAATGCCATCTCCTACTATCGCCAAAGTAATCAGAATCTGGGGTCTACCCCGGCTGCGTTAAGGAAAAACGCATCAATGTCACCTCTGCTGGGGGGATTTTGCTGCATTAAACAGGGTGAAAACATCCTAATTGTATGTCAGGTAACCGTATGATTACCTGGGTTTGTCGAACGGGCGGTCGTGCAAGAATGCAGTGGCCGTTTAACCCATTTTTTTATAGACGGGCTAAATAAAAATGAATGATTGGTCTATTGATGCTGCTCGTGCTGGGTACAACGTTACCCACTGGAGCCAAGGGTTTTATGGGATCAGCGACCAAGGTGAGGTGACAGTGTCGCCGGATCCTAAGAATCCTGATCACAAGATTGGCTTAAATGAGCTAGCAAAAGACATGGTTAAAGCAGGGGTCGCTTTACCTGTATTAGTTCGTTTCCCGCAAATTCTGCACCACAGAGTGAACAGTTTGTGCCAAGCATTCGACCAAGCGATACAAAAATATGAGTATCAGGCGGACTATTTGCTGGTTTACCCCATTAAAGTAAACCAACAAAAAACTGTGGTGGAAGAGATCCTTGCGAGCCAAGCATCAAAAGAAGTTCCACAATTAGGCCTAGAGGCAGGCAGTAAGCCAGAATTAATGGCCGTATTGGCCATGGCGCAAAAAGCCAGTTCAGTGATCGTATGTAACGGTTACAAAGATAACGAATACATTCGTTTAGCCTTAATTGGTGAAAAGTTAGGCCATAAGGTCTACATCGTTTTAGAAAAACTGTCTGAGCTGAAGATGGTGTTAGCCGAGTCTAAGCGTTTAGGAGTGAAACCTCGCTTAGGTCTACGTGCTCGCCTTGCCTTCCAAGGTAAAGGCAAGTGGCAAGCCAGCGGCGGCGAAAAATCGAAATTCGGTTTATCAGCAGCGCAAATTCTGACCGTGGTTGATCAGTTAAAACAAGAGGATATGTTAGATTCTCTGCAGTTACTGCACTTCCACTTAGGCTCGCAAATCGCCAACATCCGCGATATTCGTCAAGGTGTGAGCGAAGCGGCGCGTTTTTACTGTGAATTACGTGAGTTAGGCGCCAGCATTAACTGCTTCGACGTTGGCGGTGGTTTAGCGGTGGATTACGACGGTACCCGTAGCCAAAGTAACAACTCAATGAACTATGGCTTAAGCGAATACGCGAACAACATCGTCAACGTGCTTACCGATATCTGTAATGAATACGAGCAACCTATGCCACGTATTATTTCAGAATCTGGCCGTCACTTAACGGCGCACCATGCTGTGTTGATCACCGATGTGATTGGTACTGAAGCCTATCAGGTAGAAGAAATCCAGCCGCCTGCGGAAGAGTCACCACAGCTGCTGCACAACATGTGGCAATCTTGGACCGAGATCAGCGGCCGTGCCGATCAACGTGCTTTGATTGAGATTTACCACGATAGCCAAAGTGACCTGCAAGAAGCGCAATCGCTGTTTGCCTTAGGTCAATTAAGCTTGGCTGAACGTGCCTGGGCTGAGCAAACGAACCTGCGTGTATGTCACGAAGTGCAAGGTTTGTTAAGCACCAAAAACCGTTACCACAGACCGATTATCGATGAGTTAAACGAAAAATTAGCTGATAAGTTCTTCGTTAACTTCTCATTATTCCAATCGTTACCGGATGCTTGGGGTATCGATCAGGTGTTCCCTGTGCTGCCACTGTCTGGTTTAGACAAGGCGCCAGAGCGCCGCGCCGTGATGCTGGACATCACCTGTGACTCTGACGGTATTGTTGACCAATACGTAGACGGTCAAGGGATTGAAACCACGCTGCCTGTGCCAGCTTGGAGCGCTGAAAGTCCTTACTTGATCGGCTTCTTTATGGTGGGTGCATATCAAGAGATTTTAGGTGATATGCATAACCTGTTTGGTGACACCAACTCTGCTGTGGTGAGCATTGAAGAAAACGGGGTGACCAATATTGAGTCGGTCCTTGCAGGTGATACGGTTGCTGACGTACTGCGCTATGTTAACTTAGATGCCGTTGACTTTATGCGTACTTACGAAGAGTTAGTGAATCAGCACATTGCCGAAGACGAACGCGCCCAGATTTTAGAAGAACTGCAAGTGGGTCTGAAAGGTTACACTTATTTAGAAGATTTTTCTTAATATTGAGTGTGTTAAAAAAGTCGGCCTAGGGACACTTAGGCTGACTTTTGTTTTTTATAGCCTATTATTTTTGCTAGTGCGTTGCCAAGGTGAGTGTGTTGCTTTTTGCTGGCGAGTTGTAAAGGTGAGTGCGTTGCAAGGCCGGCACCTTGTAAAAGCTAGCTCGGTGGTTTTATTGCGGCGCTAGTCGTGTAAAAATAGCCGCGCGAAATTGATGGGTTACCAGTCTAAAAATGAGTTCGCTCGCTTAAACGAGTGTTGCCAGTGAACGATTAATGACTGCTATACCAATAGATAGATGCCCAAACACAGGGATAAGATGAGGCGAACGGCTTGATGTTTTTTGAAGGCGCGGAAAAAAAGCTTGAGATCAGACTCACCCCCAATATGGCATCACTACGTCAACAAGAGTGCGGTTTTTGGTGTACTTTGGTGGCCTGTGCCAATGCGGAAATCCTGTCTACAATCCGTAATCCTGCCTGCGATGCCTATCTGTTGAGTGAATCCAGTCTGTTTGTCTGGGATGATAAAATTTTGCTGCTCACCTGCGGTAATAGCACCTTAGTGGATGCCGCCTGCCATTTTATTAACGCCGTTGGTGTAGAGCATATTGCCGCGCTCTGTTATCAGCGCAAGAATGAATACCAAGCCCAGCTTCAAAGCACGAGTTTTGTGGACGATATCGCTAAATTGCGGACTTTGATCCCCGGAAAAGCCTTTCGAGTGGGCCATTTAGACTCACATCATCACTATTTGTTTTGTACCGACAATCTGTTTTGTATAGACAACCAAGCTATGCTCTCAACCGAGACTTGCTTAGAACTCATGATGTATCACATCCGTGGCGAGCTGGCTGATTACCTCAAACAGCCGTCACAAACTGAGCTGGGGATTTATCAACGCTTAGGTTTGCAGCAACTCTTCCCTAACTTTCAATTTGATATGCACTGTTTCCAGCCTACGGGATTTTCGTTGAATGGGATACGTGGAGCTGACTATATTAGCATACATATCACGCCATCGACGGGGCAGGGGGATAGCTCCTACGTCAGCTTTGAGACAAATCTGGATTTGGCTGTTTACCCCTATCCCCTAGTTGCCCAAATGATTAAGCTATTTATGCCCTCAAGTTGGGATCTGATCCGTTTTAACCAGCCGCTTATCACTGCTGGTTTTCCTGAACATTTATGTTTAGCACATGGTTCAATTGTGACTGAGCAAGGCTGCCAGATTGACTTTAATCACTATCAACAGCCTGAAACTGAAGCATTACAGCCTGTCTTCCTATAATCTTTTTCCGAATTGAGCTGGTTGTTCAATGGAACAATCGATAGCGAAAGTCGCTGGATGATAAGTGGATTTTTTCGCCACAAGCTGAAAATTTTTCATGAAAAATGGCCCTAATTTCGGGCCATTTAATGTTTGAGTGCGATTTTTTTGTACAATTGAACCTGAAAAGTTCAAACCGAGCCGTTAGTTATGCATTGACCATCATTCAGTAAATGCCTTGCTTAGCATTTACTGTTATTGCTGAGCTGCAATTTGTGCCAGCACCACTTGGTGATGATCGCTGGTTTTAAACTTATCAAACACATGGGCAATGGTGCCGTCGGTATTGATGAGGAAACTTAATCTATGGATACCATCATAGATTTTGCCCATAAACTTCTTCTCGCCCCACACGCCAAAGGCATCGGCCACGCTGTGGTCTTCATCGCTGAGTAGGGTAAAGTTAAGTGACTGTTTTTCAGCAAACTTGGCTAGTTTAGCTACAGGATCTGGGCTAATGCCAAGCACAGTCACTTTGTGGCTGTCGAGTTCGGCTTTGCTGTCGCGTAAACCGCAGGCTTGTACTGTGCAGCCTGGGGTTGAAGCTTTAGGGTAAAAGTAGACTAAAACCGGGCCACGCGTTAAGCATTCTTGTAGGGAAACAGCATTACCCTGTTGATCTTGAAGGGTAAATAGCGGCGCTTTGGCGCCAGCAGTTAATGTATTCATCAATTATCCTCTGTCGTTTCTTGAGGTCGTGCCTTCCATGCGTCGAATGGTGCAATCCAGTGCCATCTCCTCGGAGAGTTGATAGATACTCTTTTCGAGCTTTTCTAGTTCAACTTTTTCAGGAATATTGATGGTTAACGAAATCGTCTGCGTTTGCTCGCCGTTGTCGAGTTCTTCCGAGAAGGAGCGGACTGCTGCCAAGTCTAAGGAACGGTCGGCAAGGAACTGGGTAATGCGCTTCATGGTGCCGCGTTGATCCTTACCAGTAAAGCGTACTTCGAGGCGTGAAAGGTAATTTTGCGGCGTATGTTTAGAGGTGCGCTTCATCACTGTCATCAGTTCTAATTCAACACTAAGACTCGGGAGCAAGCTTTCAATTTTCGTTATGGATGCCCACGAACCTGACAACATCATGATTAAGGTAAATTCGTTACCAAATAATGCCATACGGCTGTCGACGATATCGCAGTCACAGTCGCTGGCAAGCCGAGCTAGTTTACTTACGAGTCCAGGACGGTCTACGCCCATTGCGGTTACGACCAGGAAATTGGTCATGAATTGTCCTCACTTTTTCGATATCATAGAGCGAAAACTCAGGGTTAGTGCCGAGTTTTTGTGCGGGATGTAATGCTACCATAACTAATTCAATTTGAGACCCCCGTTAATGCTTGTCATTAATGGTTGGCATCAGTACCATAGCGAATCCTGAAATTTTGGGGAAGTCAGATGATAAACGGAAGCATCGTAGCCTTAATCACGCCAATGAACAGTGATGGCTCAGTAGATTTTGCAAGTCTTGAAAGGTTAGTCGAATTCCATATTGACCAAGGCACAGACGCTATCGTCGCCGTGGGCACTACTGGCGAGTCAGCGACTCTGCCAATGAATGAGCACGTTACTGTGGTCGCGCAAACCGTTAAGTTTGCTGCTGGTCGTATTCCTGTGATTGGTGGTAATGGTGCAAATGCCACTGCAGAGGCCATCGAACTCACTAAGTCTTTATCAAAAGTAGGGGTTGCCGCCATGCTCGGTGTGACTCCTTACTACAATAAGCCAACGCAAAAGGGCTTAGTTGCACACTACAAAGCGGTGGCAGCGAGCACGGATATTCCCCAAATTCTGTATAACGTTCCCGGACGCACCGCCGTTGATATGAAGCCCGAAACCGTGGCTGAATTGGTGAGTGTAAGCAATATTATTGGCGTTAAAGAAGCCACAGGCGATGTATCTCGCGTTAAGCGCCTACGTGAGCTTTGTGGTAATGACTTTATGTTGTACAGCGGCGATGACGCCACGGCGAGAGAGTTTTTACTCCTTGGCGGTAATGGCGTGATTTCGGTTGCCAACAACATAGTGCCAAAAGCCTTTAAAGCCATGTGTGATGCAGCACTTGCTGGCAATGCCGAATTAGCAGCGAGTATTGATGAGCCGCTGCGTGGTCTGTACAGCACACTGTTTTGTGAAGCTAACCCAATCCCTGTGAAGTGGGCCGCTCACCGTATGGGACTGATTGAGTGTGGCCATATTCGTTTACCTTTGACTGAACTTTCTGAGCAATGTCATGGTCTGTTGTTAGATGCAATGACTCGTGCCCAGATAGAGGTTAAATAATTAATGTTAAAGAAAGTCACCCCGCTGTTTCTAGTTGCTGCTGTTGCAGCTTGTAGTACGCCATTAGAGCGTCGCCAAGCTAACGGTGGTGAAGACTATGTGCAGGCTGAGCAAGCGCCAATGCTAAAAATCCCTGAGGGATTAAAAACGCCGCCATACAATAAGGAATTTGAAGTGCCAGCCTTAGGTCCTAAGGCAAATCCTGCACTTATTGGTAAAAACCTCGATATCCGTCCACCACTGCAAGTGCTGCCAATGGCAGAAGGCACTCATGTGGAAGAGGGCAGTGATAATATCAAGATCGTGGTTGAATCGATTGATAATAGTGTCGATCTTAAGCAAGAGATCTTCACTAACTTAGACGGTTTCTTTGCAAAACAAGCGATTCCTATCCGTAGTCGTGATTTCGATAAAGGTAGTATCGAAACCGATTGGATTGAAAACCGTGAAGTTTTAGAGTCCAGTCTCTGGGGGTCAGATAAAGAGTATCTACTGCGTCAGCGCTATCGCTTCGATGTAGAAACTCGTCCACACGGTCGTACTGCAAACATCGTTATCCACTTGGTTGAACACCAAGAGTTTTATGATGGTAAAGAGCAGGATGTTTTACTCAGTGGTGAAGATAAGCAGCGCTACACCATTGATATGCTAAATAGCGCCATTGCCTACATGAGCGTTAAACGTGAGCAAGCCATTCAAGCTAACCGTTTGAAGCAGACCTTAGGGATCAATGTGGATTTAGTGACGCCTGAAGAAGGTGCCGCTTATTGGTCAGCTAAAGCGCCTTACAAGCAAGTATGGGATCGTCTACGTATCGTGCTGCCAGAAATGGGCTTTGAAATAGCCGATATGGATAGCGCTAAGGGCCTGTACTTCATCAAGTTTACCGACAACTCTGGTTTCTGGAGTTCGTTGTGGAACGACAATCAATTGTCCTTGAAGGAAGGCAGTTACCGTTTATTACTCGAAGACGGTGATAGCCCAGAGGAAACCAAAATCCTGCTGCGCGATGGTGAAGATCAACCGTTGTCGAATGATGTCGTAACTAACGTGTATAAGTCACTGTCAGATCTGATGAAAGAAGAGCGCAAACTGCGCTAATTCTATCTCTGTCAAAAAAGGGCGATTTATCGCCCTTTTTTGTGCCTGCTATTTGAGCACCGCTGTGCGTTATCTATACAGAATGGTGTTTCAGGATATTTCTGGCATATATCAATATTTACAGCATGGTTTTAGATAAACTGATTTGAATTTTGATATTTGTTGAAGTAATTCACTAAATACACCAAGTATCCTACTGTGTTATTAATCCTGTTCCCCCTTTCTGACTCAAATCGCTATTTATTACACAATTTGCGCATTTGCCGTAATTTGTAAGAAAAAGTAAAACGTATTGATGCAATGATGCGAGTGGGTAAACTAGCCGTCACTAATGCGAGTCATCATCATTTGGAAGCCAGATGAAAAAAATCATAATTATCATCGCCATTTTTGCTGCGGGCTGGTTTGGATACCAAAGTATGCAACCCCAAGAGACGCAGCAAGCAAAAGTTAAGCTCACCCCTAATGTGGTCATCGCGACGGCCGCCATGGCCCCAGTGCGTGACGAAGTCGAAGCCATAGGCACCAACAAGGCATATGAGTCTGTGACTATCACGCCTAAAGTCACCGATGTGGTTACTTCGCTCAAGTTTGATGATGGCGATATCGTCAAGAAGGGCGATTTATTAGTGCAACTGCAAAATGCCGAGCAAATTGCCAAAGTGAAAGTGGCGCAGGTGAAGGTGAGCGATAACCAGCGCGAATTAGCGCGGATCAGCTCTCTGGTGACCAGCCGCACAGTGGCGGAGCTAGAGCGTGACCGCCTGCAAACCTTAATCGATACCGCCCGCGCCGAGTTAGAGCAGGCGCAATCCTCCCTGAATGATCGCAGCATAGTGGCGCCCTTTAATGGTCGTTTAGGCCTGCGCCAAGTGAGTGTGGGTAGTTTAGTGACTCCGGGGACGGAGATCACCACACTCGATGATATCTCTAAGATTAAATTAGACTTTTCGGTGCCTGAGCGCTTTATTCAAGACCTGCAGCCAGGCAAGCAAGTCGAAGCTAAAGCCGTGGCATTCCCCGATGAAATTTTTAACGGCAAAGTGATTTCTATCGATAGCCGTGTAAACCCAACCACTCGCGCCGTGATTGTTCGCGCCGAAATCCCAAATCCTGATTTACGTTTACTGCCCGGCATGCTGATGAAGGTGAAACTCATCAAACGCAGCCGCGAAGCCTTGATGCTACCTGAGTCGGCGATTATCCCGATCCAAAAAGAGCACTTTGTTTACAGCGTCAATAAAGACAATGTGATTGAGCGTAAGCAAGTCACTATTGGTATTCGTACCCGCGGCTGGGTTGAAATCCTCGGTGGTTTAGAGATTGGTGAAAACGTGGTGATCCGCGGCCTTCTAAAGGTACACCCTGGTGATGTGGTGAAGACTCAATTGGCTGAAAAGTTTAGCTATCTTTCCGATGCTAATACGGAGCCAAGCGTATGATCCTGACAGATCTTTCCGTTAAACGGCCGGTATTTGCCTCGGTTATTAGCCTATTGCTGGTGGCCTTTGGTTTAGTGGCATTCGATAAGTTACCGCTGCGGGAATACCCTAACATCGATCCGCCAATTGTCTCGATTGAAACCAACTATCGCGGCGCCAGTGCGGCCGTGGTCGAGAGTCGTATCACCCAGCTGATTGAAGATAGGATCAGCGGCGTCGAAGGTATTCGCCATGTGAGTTCATCGAGCAGTGATGGTCGCTCGCAGGTGACCTTAGAGTTTGATATCAGCCGCAACATTGAAGATGCGGCCAACGATGTGCGCGATAGAATTTCGGGCCTGTTAGATAACTTACCCGAAGAAGCCGATCCCCCAGAGGTGCAAAAGGCCAACGGTGGCGATGAAGTGATTATGTGGCTCAACTTAGTGTCGGATCAAATGACCACATTAGAGCTGACCGATTACACCCGTCGCTATTTATCCGACCGTCTATCTGTAGTGGACGGGGTGTCGATGATCCGTATCGGTGGTGGCAAGGTCTACGCCATGCGCGTGTGGCTCGACAGACAAGCCTTAGCATCCCGAAGCCTTACTGTGGCCGATGTTGAAGCTGCGTTAAGGGCTGAAAACGTTGAGTTGCCTGCCGGTTCGCTTGAGTCTAAGGAACGTCACTTTACCGTGCGTTTAGAGCGTAGTTATCGCACCGCCGAGGACTTTGCCAATTTGGTGATTTCCCAAGGTGAAGATGGCTATCTCGTCAAACTTGGCGATGTGGCTAAGGTGGAAATTGGCTCAGAAGAAGAGCGCATCATGTTCCGCGGCAACAAGGAGGCCATGATTGGTCTTGGGGTGTCGAAACAGTCGACCGCCAACACTTTAGAAGTGGCCCGCGCCGTTAACGCCTTAGTCGATAAAATCAATCCAACCTTACCCGCTGGCATGTCGATTAAACGCAGCTACGACAGCTCAGTGTTTATCGAAGCCTCGATTAAAGAGGTGTACCAAACCCTGTTCACCGCCATGGTGCTGGTGATCATCGTGATTTATCTGTTCCTTGGCAGCGTGCGCGCTATGTTAATCCCCGCGATTACTGTGCCCGTGTCTTTGCTCGGCACGTTTATCGTGCTCTATGCGCTAGGATACACAATCAACCTGTTGACGCTGCTGGCGATGATCCTCGCCATCGGTATGGTGGTCGACGATGCGATTGTGATGCTGGAGAACATTCACCGCCGTATCGAAGAAGGGGATTCGCCCTTAAAGGCGGCATTCTTGGGCGCCCGTGAGGTGGCCTTTGCGGTTATCGCCACCACCTTAGTGCTAGTGGCGGTATTTATGCCGATCACTTTCCTCGAAGGGGACTTAGGTAAGCTCTTTAAGGAGTTTGCGGTGGCCATGAGCGCAGCGGTGATCTTCTCCAGTATCGTGGCTTTAACCTTAAGTCCGATGATGTGCTCTAAGCTGCTTAAACCGGCGTCGCAGGATTCGTGGTTAGTGCGTAAGGTCGATAGCATTATGACCGGCATTTCCCACAGCTATCAAAGCTCGCTTGAAAAAGCGATGACAAAACCTGTGCTGATGTCGGTTATTGTGTTGATTGCCCTTGGTAGCAGCGTGCTGCTCGCCCAAAAAGTGCCGCAGGAGTTTGCGCCGCAGGAGGATCGGGGTTCGTTATTTTTGATGGTAAACGGGCCACAGGGCGCGAGTTACGAATATATTGAATCCTACATGAACGAAGTGGAAAACCGTTTAATGCCGTTGGTGGACTCGGGCGACATTAAACGCTTGCTGATCCGTGCTCCCCGTGGCTTTGGCCGCGCCGCCGACTTCTCTAACGGGATGGCGATTATCGTGCTCGAAGATTGGGGACAACGTCGCCCGATGAAAGAAGTGATAGGCGATATTAACAAGCGCCTCGCCGATTTAGCCGGTGTGCAGGCCTTCCCTGTGATGCGTCAAGCCTTTGGCCGCGGCGTGGGTAAGCCAGTGCAGTTTGTGATTGGTGGCCCAAGCTACGAAGAATTGGCGCAATGGCGCGACATTATGATGGAAAAGGCGGCGGAAAATCCTAAACTGCTTGGCCTTGACCACGACTATAAAGAGACTAAACCGCAGCTTAGAGTGGTGATTGACAGGGACAGGGCGGCCAGCCTTGGGGTATCGATTTCCCATATCGGCCGTACTTTAGAGTCGATGTTAGGCTCGCGTTTAGTCACCACCTTTATGCGTGATGGCGAAGAGTACGATGTGATTGTGGAAGGGGAGCGCAGTAACCAAAATACTGCGGCCGATCTGCAAAATATCTATGTTCGCTCCGAACGGACGAAGGAGCTGATCCCATTATCCAACTTAGTTACGGTAGAAGAGTTTGCCGATGCCAGTTCCCTTAACCGTTACAACCGTATGCGGGCGATCACCATTGAGGCCAGCTTGGCGGATGGTTATAGCCTAGGTGAAGCGCTGGATTACCTCAATCAAGTGGCGCGTGCTTATCTTCCCGCGGAAGCGGTGATCAGCTATAAGGGACAATCCCTTGATTATCAAGAATCTGGCAGCTCAATGTACTTTGTGTTCCTGCTGGCGCTGGGGATTGTGTTCTTGGTATTAGCAGCGCAGTTTGAAAGCTATATTCACCCTATGGTGATCATGCTGACGGTACCGCTGGCCACAGTTGGCGCCTTAATTGGGCTGTGGTTTACGGGCCAGAGTCTGAATATCTACAGCCAGATTGGGATTATTATGTTGGTCGGTTTGGCGGCGAAAAACGGTATTCTGATCGTCGAATTTGCCAACCAGTTGCGGGATAAGGGCGTCGATTTCGACCGCGCCATTATTCAAGCCTCTTGTCAGCGTTTACGCCCCATCCTAATGACGGGGATTACCACTGCCGCGGGCGCAGTCCCTCTGGTATTGGCAACGGGTGCGGGTGCAGAAACCCGCTTTGTGATTGGTGTGGTGGTGCTTGCGGGCATTATGCTAGCGACGCTGTTTACCATTTATGTGATCCCAACTGCTTACGGTCTCTTTGCCCGTAACAGCGGCTCGCCAGAAGCCATTGCCCAGCAATTAGAAAAGGAGTTGGCGCAGGATTAATCCCACGCTAACGCTTAGCCCAAATAGGCGCTTGAGTACACTTAAGCGCCTATTTTATTTGGTTAACTCTATTCATTTACCTTCGATAGCTTGAATATAGCGAAAGGAGGTTTTCTCAAAGCCAATGGACTCGTAGTAGGCTTGGGTTTTCTCGCGGCGCATAGAGGTGGTGACCTCAAGCTGGCAACAACCTCGCTTACTTGCTCTGTCTTTGGCAAAGTCAATCAGTTGCGTCCCCACACCTAAGCCTCGACTGGCCTCAGTCACCACTAAAGCAGTAATGCGGCAGATTTGCTGCTGCGAGGGAAAATAATCAAAAAAGATCAAACTTATCAACCCAGCCACAACTCCCTCTGACTCTGCGAGATAGATTTCATCCGATCTTTTAGGAGCATCGAGATACTGCTGTAACTGCGGCTCGGTGGCATTGTAACCCAGCTGTAACAGTAAGCTAGTTATGGCATTAAGGTCGGCTATTTGTGCTTGTCTAATCGAAATGGCGCCCATCATACTTCCTTATTTTGTCCAGTATCTAGATTTCTATTAAGCAGGTAGTCTGCCAATACATGACTCTTGAGGTTGGCATATCTTAGGCTAACGCAAAGGGGTTAACGCATAAAAAATCCCACACTCATGGCTAAACCGACAAGCACTATAAAACCCCGCAACAGGGATTGGGGAATGCGATAAGCCAGCGCTGCGCCAAGATAGCCGCCGACAATCGCCATAATGGCAAGCAGTAACAGATATTGTCCATCAATCAGATTACCTAGGGCGTAAATCACCACGGCAATGGTGGTGAGTAGGGCGGAGAGTAAATTTTTAAGCCCGTTCATCCCATGTAATTGGGTTTGGCCGAGTAACCCAAAGGTGGCGAGTAAAATAATCCCTAATCCCCCGTTAAAATAACCGCCGTAAATACAGACGATGAAGATAATCATCATTGCCGTCAGTGGCTTGACGGTATTCACACGGGGGATGCTGGCATTCGCTAAGCGATTTTTCAGTAACCAAGGTCCGGCGATAAAGGCAAGTGTGGCCAGCAAAATCAGCCAAGGGACAAGATAAGCAAATACTTGCTCGCTGGTGCTTAGCAGTATCGCCGCGCCGAGGCATCCGCCAGCTATCGCAATCAGGCAGAGGGTTTTTAAGCTAAGATTTGCAGGATATTCAATCTCTTTTCGAAAACGCCATGCACTGGCAAGGTAGCCAGGGAGCAGGGCGGCGGTGCCCGTAGCGTTGGCCATCAGTGGTGGCACGCCGACAAACACAAGGGCAAATAAGGTGATAAAGCTGCCGCCGCCCGCCACCGCATTTAACATGCCGCCGAGTAAGCCTGCGAGGGCGATCAGTAACCAATCCATAGTGAATGCTCCGCTGCCATTGACCTGTTGAACGAGAACGTCAATTGCTTATAAAAACATCACCTTAACAGTAAGTCACTCAGATGAAAAGCCATCAATATTGCTAAGTCGCGGCAGATTAATGGCTTTGTTATGGGCGTGCTAAATCGGTTTAGGCATAAAACCTTGGCATTTAGTGCTATACAGTTAAATTATCGAAAGTTATTCAGACTTATGATGCCTTTATTCAGCGTGAAACAGTCCTGACTCAAAAATCACCGTAGCGATTGCCAAATGTTGATCGCTAAATACTTCTTCTCCCCAGCAATGTTGCCCACGCTCTTGATAGTACACATGGTAACTGGCATTCGATGGCGTAGCGACGCAGTACCAACCATCAAACGTCTGCTTGCTAAAGTTGACCCAATACTGCGCATCCGCCTGTTTGATCTGCTGAAGTAGCGCTTCATCTTGCGACAATAGCGCCGCAAGTTCGGCTGCGCTGGTGATCTTGTGCTCGGTTTTTAACTGATTGAGTAGTGCTTTGAGTGTCATTATTGAAGCCCTTTTATCCAGAGGCGCAATATTAGCGAATGGCTGAGGCAATCGAGGATTCGATTAAAGCGTCAAAAACATCGGCTTGGCCTGCAGGGATCAGTTGCCGGTGAATTTCGCGGCGCTTTGCACTGTCAAATAAACGCTCTGCAACCCAACCCGTTAAATAGAGTGAGGACAGACAACCTCCCGCGGTGGCAATATTGCCATTGACCACCAGAGCAGAGTCTTCCACCTCCACACCCATGGCTACCAATGCGGGTTTGGCATCGGGGTGCGTTGTTGCCGAGATATTGTCGAGTAAGCCTAACTTGGCAAAAAAGAATGAGCCCGCACAAATACTGCCAAGCAATTGCCGTGCGGGATCTAATTTAAGGGCCGACATAAACTCAGGATCCGCAAGTGCGGCAGGTACGCCTTTGTAGCCACTGCTGAATAATACCACATCAGCATCGGCGACTTGCGCGACATGACCATCGGTTTCTACCGTCATCCTCAAACTCGACCTGTGGCTAGGTTTGGTTCCGAGCACTTTGACTGTCCAATCGGTTGTTGTGCGGCCGAGAATATCGCGCATTAAAAAGAAATCGATATCAGTAAATTCATCGAATATCACAATCGCAATCTGGTACATCCTTTGTCCTCTTG
Source organism: Shewanella decolorationis (assembly GCF_004354305.1). Taxonomy (NCBI): domain Bacteria; kingdom Pseudomonadati; phylum Pseudomonadota; class Gammaproteobacteria; order Alteromonadales; family Shewanellaceae; genus Shewanella; species Shewanella decolorationis. The sequence goes on from NZ_CP037898.1 coordinate 2,760,520, forward strand.
TTTGCATTGGGATGACTTAAGGCTTGAATAGGCTCAGCCTTAAGTCTGGGTTATCAATATGGGTTATTGTAATGCATGGTTAATCAACATCTTAACTAGCACTTACGATGGATGCCGCTTGGCAAAAATAGCATGGGCATTAAAATCTTGGCTTTGCATTCTGGTTAATGTCTGGGTTAACACTTCATCGGCCGCATCTTCAATCTGCAGGATCTTCTCTGCTGCGACATAGTCGCTAAAGGCTGTGGAGACTTGCTCAAACAACGCTGTTATATCGCCAAATGCGGGATGACTGAATTGCGGGTTAGGTAACCCCTTAAGGGATCGCAGTTTTAGAAGCATTAACGCAGTCAATGGTAAATATGCGTGTGGCCCACTATCAAACTCAAAAAAGCACTTTTTATCGCCGATAACTGCTTGCTCTACCTGATGGTCACACAGGGTTTGCAACATAGTGCTGATGAATTCGATATCCTGTGTGTCCCAGTTATCTAAAAAGGGCGCATAGGGGAAAGGAGCCGTTTTTCGCAATGTCACTTGCACTTCACTAGTAAAAGGCGGCTCAATAACACCCAAATATCGCCCATATAACAACACCAAAAAATCACCGATAAACCCGTGGGAACGAATTATCCAGCCAGCGCGCCAGGCGGTGGCGTTCGCATTATATAACTCATCCGCTTCAGCTTTTAGTCCTGCTAACAACATAATCACAAGCTGAAATGCTCGTTCTGTTGCCCACATGGCATTAGCAATCTCACCTTTTGTTTCAATCTCGCGGTAAAAACGATAGTAGTCAATCGCAGTATCAAAATAACCATATGCTAGTGAGCACATCAATGGCTTAGCTTCAAGTATACCTGATTCAATATAGGTAAGTTGGGCCAGATAACCCCAATGGCGTTTGGGTACACCAAACTCAGCCCGAAATAATTGCCATTGACGAAAATCCTTATCGAATTCACGGTATTGCTTTACTCTTTCAAAACTATCAGTCTTCCCGCTATTGATATAATCGGTTAGTAGATGTTGATTGCGGGGAAATACATCTTGAGCATAATCGCGCATATGCTTACGACTGCGGCTGCGTTTATTGAGAAATTTAGCTAACAACTTGAGCATCCTTAGTATTTAGGCTGCGGCAAGTTTACCGCAACTGCATACAAGGTGGCTAACTGTGAAGTAAAACGACTGGATAGGTCATCTATCCAAACGATTTGTAAAGCAGGGGTGAATATGCAGAGCATTGCAGCAAACTGCGCTGATGCGTTGGCGACCATCGAAAAAAGGGACTTTTTCGTTGAGCCCCCAAGGATGGGTTTACGGCGTGTCGGCAGAGCATAAGTGCTGTTGCACTCGACAGTTAAGCAAAGCAATAAAAAGCCCAGAATCCTCTTCTGGGCTTTTTAAAACTAAAAAATCGGTTAACGCTCAACACTTTTTAAGCTAAAGCTTCAATCTAACGTAAGTTTCAAGCTTTATCGCTATAGGTTATTTGCACACGTTAAAAAACGCTTAAAACACCATCTGTGGTACATGATCTGGCACGATTAATTTGCCAGCGGTTTTGCTGACAATTTCTTCAACGCTGACACCGGGGGCGCGCTCTAACAGATGGAAGGCACCGTCTTTAATCTCGATAAAGGCTAAATCGGTAACAACACGTTTGATACAACCGTAGCCTGTGAGGGGCAATTCGCACACGGGTAACAGCTTAGAGTTACCGTACTTATCGGCGTGCATCATAGTCACGATAATATTTTCGGCACCCGCCACTAAATCCATTGCGCCGCCCATGCCCTTGATAAGCTTGCCCGGGATCATCCATGAGGCGATAGAACCATTTACATCGACCTCAAAGGCGCCGAGTACGGTTAAGTCAACATGGCCGCCACGGATCATGGCAAAGCTTTCGGCGGAAGAGAAAAACGAGGCACCTTTTACCGCGGTAACGGTTTGTTTGCCGGCGTTAATTAAATCCGGATCGATAGTTTCTTCCATCGGAAATTCACCCATGCCGAGCAGACCGTTTTCCGATTGCAGCATCACTTCCATACCTGCGGGAATATAGTTGGCCACGAGCGTGGGAATGCCAATACCGAGGTTGACGTAGTAGCCGTCTTGTAATTCTTTGGCAACGCGCTGTGCCAGTTGTTCTCTTGATAATGCCATGATCTTTATCCTTCCTTTACCTAGAGCCGCTATTAGCCTCAATTTTTTGTGCTTTTACTTGGGGCTCTAGTTTGAGCCAAGACTCTGTCGCTTTAGCTTGCGTTGTTAATCGTTCAGCGTTGCTTATTTCGCCGCTTTTACCGTGCGCTGCTCGATACGTTTCTCGAACTTGCCTTGGATGACGCGATCAACATAAATGCCGGGAGTATGGATATGATCAGGATCGAGCTCGCCCGGCTCCACAATAAACTCAGCCTCCACTACCGTGATTTTGCCCGCAGTCGCCATCATAGGGTTAAAGTTAGCGGCGGTTTTGCGGAACACTAAGTTACCCATAGTATCGGCCTTCCAGGCGCGAACGAGGGCAAAATCGGCGGTCAGAGATTCTTCTAACACATAGTGACGGCCTTTGATTTCACGGGTTTCTTTACCTTCCGCCACGGGGGTGCCGAAGCCAGTGGCGGTGAAAAATGCCGGAATGCCAGCACCGCCGGCGCGGATTTTTTCCGCCAGCGTGCCCTGCGGCGTTAAAATCACATTCAGTTCGCCCGAGAGCATTTGCTGTTCGAAGGTGGCGTTCTCACCCACGTAGGAGGCGATCATGGTCGAAATCTGGCGATGTTTTAACAATAAGCCCAGACCGAAATCATCCACACCGGCATTATTCGAAATGGCGGTTAAGCCTTTAACGCCCATCTTAACCATTTGATTGATTAAGCCTTCAGGAATACCACACAGGCCAAAACCGCCAACCATAATGGTCATATCATCGGATAAACCTGTTAACGCTTCTTCATAGCTGCTGACGACTTTATTGAGTCCTGCCATTTTGATGTCCTTTAAATTGTTATTCGTGTCCAATCATTTCTAGCACCTAGCACCTAGGCTTTGGCGCCCTGCAAGATTGCATTGGCGACTTTAGAGCCATTAAGACGATTTAATTGTTTGCTGATCCCAAAACCCGCTAATGCCAGTTTTTCTAAATCGATACCCGTCTTCAAACCGAGTCCATGGAGCATATAGACCAAGTCTTCACTCGCCAGATTGCCCGACGCGCCTTTTGCATACGGGCAACCACCGAGGCCCGCCACTGAGGCGTCAAAGCTGCGCACACCTAAGTCGAGGCAGGCGGTAATATTGGCTAATGCTTGGCCATAGGTGTCGTGGAAGTGCAGGGCGAGCATTTCAACCGGGACTCGCTCCATCACGGCTTGCAGCATTTTACGGGCTTTTAACGGCGTGCCTACACCGATAGTGTCGCCGAGCGAAATTTCGTAACAGCCCATTTTGTAAAGGATTTCAGACACTCTTGCCACTTCGCTCGCCGCGATTTCCCCTTCATAGGGGCAACCTAAAACGCAGGACACATAGCCACGCACTGGAATATTGGCGGCTTTTGCCATGTCCATCAATGGGATAAAGCGTTCAATCGACTCTTCAATCGAACAGTTGATATTGCGTTGGCTAAAGCTTTGTGACGCCGCGCCAAAGATAGCGACTTCGGAAGCTTTTGCATCCAGCGCCAGTTCTAAGCCTTTGACATTAGGGGTGAGGGCGCTGTAAACCACGCCCGCTTGACGGCGAATTTGGCGCAATACGTCACCGCTATCGGCCATTTGTGGCACCCATTTGGGTGACACAAAGCTGCCTGCTTCAATTCGCTTCACGCCCGCATCGGCGAGGGATTCGATTAAGGCGACTTTGGCCTGTGTTGGGACGGCGGCCTCATTCTGCAAGCCATCACGGGGCCCCATCTCGAATAGGCTAACCCTATCCGAGCTGGCGCTTAAGTTCGTAAGATCCAGCGCAGACATTTAGGCTTCCTCGCTCTGAGCTTTGGGCTCAACATGGAGCAGCACAGCGCCGTCGCTCACTAACTCGCCCGCCTTGAAGTAGAACTCGGTAACAATACCGTCGAAGGGCGCTTCGATGGTGTATTCCATCTTCATCGCTTCCATCACCAGTAGCCCTTGTCCCGCCTTCACCTCAGCACCGACTTCCACTAAGTGGGTCACGACTGTGCCGTTCATTGGGGCCTTGAGCTTATCTTCATTGCTAGACTCTGCCTCAACCACTTGGGTTTTTAGCGCCCTGAAGTGATAACTGCCTGAGGGTAAAAACAGCGTAAAATCATCGCCTTGGGCGCTGACAGGCACTTTACTCTTGTGGCCGTTGATTTCGGCTAATAGTAGGTCCTGCTTAAGCTCACCACTAAGGGACTTGCTTACATGACCTTCTTCCGTTGGCAGAGATAGCTGATAGTGATCGCCAAAGTCTAATAGCACCAATTGTTGTAACTCGTGGGCATCGTCGAGCAGGGCAATAGAATGTTGGCTGACACTGTTGAGTCTAAAGCCACTGACTTGGCCCCAAGGCGAGTAAGGATCGGCGCTATTGATCGCCTGCGCCTTGGCGGCTTCTTTACGGGCAAGCACTTGATACAGCGCGGCAAAGGCAAGTGCAGTGTCGGCTTCGCTCGAAGCACTGCCAATCAGCGCATCGCCGTAACGGTTGATAAAGTCGGTGCTAAAGTCTGCCTTGGCAAAGGCGGGATGCTCGGCAATATTGGCTAAAAATTCAATATTGTGTTTAAGCCCGCTGATTTGATAGGACTCGAGGGCATGCACTAGGCGTTGCAGCGCGCGTGGACGCGACTCATCCCACACAATCAGTTTGGCGATCATCGGATCATAAAAGTTACTGATCACATCGTTTTCACGGATGCCGGAATCGATACGCACATATTTGCTTTGCTCGGGTTCGCGCAGGAAGTTGAGCTTACCGCTGGCGGGTAAGAACTCATTTTGCGGATCTTCGGCGTAAATACGTACCTCAAAGGCGTGTCCATGGATACGCACTTCGTCCTGTTTAAGCGGTAACGGCTGGCCACTGGCGACCATTAACTGCCATTTGACTAAGTCTTGGCCCGTCACCATTTCGGTGACTGGATGCTCTACCTGCAGACGGGTATTCATCTCCATAAAGTAGAAGCTATTGTCGGTATCTAACAGGAATTCAACGGTTCCTGCACCGACATAATCGATGGCCTTGGCGGCAGCGACAGCGGCTTCACCCATTTGGGCGCGCAGCTCATCGCTTAAACCGGGCGCTGGGGCTTCTTCGACCACTTTTTGATGGCGACGCTGAATCGAGCAGTCGCGATCCGATAGGTAAATCGCATTACCAAAGGTATCGGCAAACACTTGCACTTCGACATGGCGAGGCTGGCGTAAATAACGCTCCATCAATAATTTATCGTTACCGAAGGAGGAGGACGCTTCACGGCGCGCCGAGTTGATGGCGTCCATGATTTCGCCTTCATGCTCAACGATACGCATGCCTTTGCCACCGCCACCGTAGGCGGCTTTAATCAGCATGGGGAAACCGATTTTTAAGGCTTCGGCCTTGAGTGTCGCGTCGGTTTGATCGTCGCCATGGTAACCTGGCACTAAAGGCACTTGGGCCGCCGTCATAATGGCTTTGGCCGCGCTCTTACTGCCCATGGCATCGATGGCATCGCTGCCTGGGCCAACAAACACGATTCCGGCCGCCTCACACTTACGGGCAAAATCGGCGTTTTCCGATAAGAAGCCATAACCTGGGTGAATGGCTTGCGCCTGGGCTTTTTTGGCTATTTCGATAATCAAGTCGCCCTTGAGGTAAGAATCCGCTGGGGCGCTGCCACCTAAGTAAAACGATTCGTCGGCCATGGCAACATGGCGGGCGTTTTTATCGGCATCGGAATATAAGGCTACGGTGCGAGCGCCCATGGCCTGCGCGGTTTTGATAATGCGGCAGGCAATTTCACCACGGTTAGCAATTAAAAGCTTAGTAAACATGCTGTTAGTCAACATCGGCTTGGTCAACATTAAAGTGCTCCTTGAGTATCTGTTGGCGTGTGCCAGTTCGGCTGACGTTTTTCGAAAAAGGCGTTTAAACCTTCTTGGCCTTCATCAGATACCCGAATGCGGGCGATGCGCTCGCTAGTGTAATCAATCGTATCTTGGTCTATCACGCCATCTTCGAGGCGGGCGAGTAGGGTCTTCACCCACGCCATTCCCTGCGGACTGTTGGCGAGCAACGCGGTGATAATAGGTTGGGCTGCGGCCTCAAGATCGTCGTTTATCTCATGGATAACATTGAGTTTGAGCGCCGTTGGCGCATCAAAACGCTCCGCGGTGAGCATATAGCGGCGTGAGGCGCGATTACCCATGGCGCGGGCAACGTAGGGGCTAATCACCGCAGGGATCAGCCCTAGTTTGACTTCGCTTAAGCAGAAGCTTGCACGCTCGGTGGCGATGGCAATATCACTGGCGCAGATTAACCCAAGCGCGCCGCCAAAGGCCGCACCTTGGACTAAGGCGATAGTAGGTTTTGGAAAGGTATCTAAATCCTGCATCAGCTTAGCCAGCGCCTTGGCGTCATTCAGATTTTGCTCAAAATCCATCTTGGCTTGTTTGCGCATCCAGTTTAAGTCGGCGCCTGCGCTGAAGTTTTTGCCATTGGCTTTTAATACCAACAGTTTGCAGTCTTTGTGCTCGGCAAAATAACCGAGGACGGCGATCATCTCGCTGATCATCACCTCATCGAAGGCATTGTGCACTTCGGCTCGGTTAAGAATTAACTCGCCCACGCCGTTATTCAGCGCATAGCTGACGTGCTGCAAATTAGCTAAGGATTGAGTGCTAGTGTTCTGGTGTTGTGTGTCAGTCATTATTAGTTATTCCCTCTATGATTGATACGTAAGGCATCGCAAGATGCGTTACATACGGAAGACGCCGAAACGGGTGTCTTCGATAGGGGCATTTAATGCGGCTGACAGGGCAAGGCCCACCACATCACGGGTTTGCGCTGGGTCGATAATGCCGTCATCCCACAGGCGGGCGCTGGCATGGTAGGGATGACCCTCTTTATCGTACTGGGCAATAATCGGTGCTTTAAAGGCTTTTTCATCCTCTGCGGACCATGCTTCGCCTTTACGGGCTAAACCGTCGCGGCGCACTGTGGCTAATACGCCAGCGGCCTGCTCGCCACCCATCACAGAGATGCGCGCATTGGGCCACATCCACATCATGGTCGGCTCGAAGGCGCGGCCACACATGCCGTAGTTACCCGCGCCGTAGCTGCCACCGATAATCACGGTAAATTTTGGTACATTGGCACAGGATACTGCGGTCACCATTTTGGCACCGTGTTTAGCAATACCTTCGTGTTCGTACTTTTTACCCACCATAAAGCCAGTGATGTTTTGCAGGAACAGCAGCGGGATCTTGCGCTGGCAGCACAGCTCGATAAAGTGCGCGCCTTTTTGCGCCGATTCTGAGAATAAAATGCCGTTGTTGGCGACAATCCCCACGGGATAGCCGTGAATGCGGGCAAAACCACAGACCAAAGTCGCGCCATAGTTGGCCTTAAACTCATCGAAATCGGAGTCGTCGACGATGCGGGCGATGACTTCTTTGACATCGAAGGGCTTTTTCAAGTCGGTGCCGACGATGCCGTAGAGTTCGTTGATATCAAACTTAGGCGGCTTAACTGGGCTCAGCAGACTATTGATTTGTTTTTGATGATTCAGACGCAGCACTGCGCGGCGGGCAAGCTCTAAGGCATGCACATCGTTTTGGGCTAAGTGATCCGCCACACCCGAAATTTTAGTGTGTACGTCGGCGCCGCCAAGTTCTTCGGCGCTGACTTCTTCACCGGTCGCGGCTTTAACTAACGGCGGACCAGCTAAGAAGATAGTACCTTGTTCTTTAACGATAATAGATTCATCGGCCATGGCAGGGACATAGGCGCCGCCCGCGGTACACAGACCCATCACCACCGCAATTTGCGGAATACCCTTGGCGGACATTTGCGCTTGGTTGTAGAAAATCCGGCCGAAATGGTCGCGGTCCGGGAACACTTCATCCTGACGGGGCAAGTTAGCGCCGCCCGAGTCGACTAAATAGATACAGGGCAGATGGCAGCGGCTGGCAATTTCTTGGGCGCGTAGATGTTTTTTAACCGTAATTGGGTAATAAGTGCCGCCTTTGACCGTGGCATCGTTGGCGATAATCATGCATTCTACGCCGCTAACGCGGCCGATTCCGGCGATAATCCCTGCGGCGGGCACTTCTTCGTCATAGACTTCAAATGCCGCAAATTGCGACAATTCTAAAAAGGGCGAACCTGCGTCGAGCAATTTCTCAACCCGTTGACGGGGCAGGAGTTTACCGCGGGCTAAATGGCGCTCAAGGGCAACGGGGCCGCCGCCGAGCTCAATTTTGGCGAGTTTAGTTTTGAGATCGGCCACGAGGGCGGCCATATCGTCGGATTTGGCTTTAAATTCATCGCTACGGGCGTTGATACGACTGCTTAATTGCGTCACTTTGATTGTCCTTATAAAGCGGTAACTCAGTATCAGTTGGCTCGGTGGGCGAGGAGCATGAAAGGCTAAAGCTCGTCATGCGTCGTTCGCCCTAGGCTGCTTATTTCGATTCGTTAAAGAGTTCGCGGCCAATCAGCATACGGCGAATTTCTGAGGTGCCAGCGCCAATCTCATAGAGTTTGGCATCGCGCAGTAAGCGGCCAGTCGCATACTCGTTGACGTAACCGTTACCGCCGAGCAATTGAATGGCATCCAGTGCCATTTTTGTTGCCAGCTCTGCGCTGTAAAGGATGGCGCCCGCGGCGTCTTTGCGAGTGGTTTCACCGCGATCGCAGGATTTCGCCACGCTATACACATAGGCTTTAGCGGCGTTCATACCTGTGTACATATCGGCTAATTTGCCTTGTATTAATTGGAATTCACCGATGGATTTGCCAAATTGTTCACGCTCGTGGATATAAGGCACGACGATGTCCATACAGGCGTTCATGATCCCCAGCGGGCCGCCTGAGAGCACGACGCGCTCGTAATCTAGGCCGCTCATCAGCACTTTGACGCCATTGTTGAGGCCACCGAGAATGTTTTCCTCTGGCACTTCGACATCTTCAAACACCAGCTCACAGGTGTTTGAACCGCGCATTCCCAGTTTGTCGAGTTTTTGTGCTTGGCTGAAACCTTTAAAACCACGCTCAACGATAAAGGCCGTGATACCGTGTGCGCCTTTGGTTAAGTCGGTTTTGGCATAAATCACATAGGTATTGGCATCGGGACCGTTGGTGATCCACATTTTGTTGCCGTTGAGGATATAGCGGTCGCCTTCTTTACGGGCGTGCAGCTTCATCGAAACCACATCTGACCCTGCATTGGGTTCACTCATCGCCAGTGCGCCGATATGTTCACCGCTGACCAGCTTTGGTAGGTACTTGGCTTTTTGCTCAGCATTACCGTTACGGTTAATTTGGTTTACACACAGGTTGGAGTGGGCGCCGTAGCTTAATCCGATAGAGGCCGAGGCGCGGGAAATCTCTTCCATGGCGACCACGTGGGCGAGGTAGCCCATATTTGCTCCGCCGTATTCCTCTGGCACTGTGACACCTAAGAGTCCCATTCCACCGAGCACGGGCCAAATTTCGTTAGGGAAGGCGTTGTCGTGGTCGACTTTGGCGGCAATAGGGGCGATTTCGTGTTTAGCAAAATCGTGCACCGCATCGCGCAGCATATCGACTTCTTCGCCTAGGCCAAAATTGAGACTGGTGTAGAGTGAGTTCATTGCTTGTGTCCTATCTTAGGTTCTAATTTATATTTTTATGATTATTAGGTGCTTGAGTCTTTAAAACCGTCTTACAGTGCGTGATATGTCCCTGTCACGCGGTCGTACCAACTGAGGTGTTGATTAATGCTATCCTCGCAAGCCTCGAAGGGATTAGGCCTTGGCCTTGCTTTCTTCTAGGGCGAGACGGCATTGCTGCTCGGCAGAATTTAGCTCCATCAGAACCACTTTAATGTCATCCATTTGCTGCTGTAGCGCGGATTTCTTTTCTTCCACTAGGGCAAGCATGGTATTGAGCTGGGTGGTGCTGCTCTTGTCGGCATCGTAAAGTTCGAATAGGCGGCGGGTTTCCGCGAGGGAGAACCCAAGGCGCTTGCCGCGAAGGATAAGTTTGAGTCGAACCCTGTCCTTAAGACTGTAAATACGGGTTTGACCGCGACGTTTTGGCTTAAGTAAGCCTTGGTCTTCGTAAAAACGAATGCTTCGGGTCGTGATATCAAACTCTTTGGAGAGATCACTGATCGAATAAGTCGTTTGTGGCGTGTTAGTTGCGCTCATTCAGGCACCTTAGTTAATCATTTTTTAGCAAGATATATGAAGTTTACGTAAAGGTAAAGATTGCGGTGTGGTTAGTCTGATATTTTTGTCAATTCTTGTTGCCACTCGCTAGAGTGACCTCAGTTCAACCTATTGATATTAATGGTCTAAATACTGAGTCGGAAAGGCTCTGTCAACGCGGGGAAGTGCCGCGTTGCCCTCGTCTTACAATTGGGCAACGCAGCGCAGTGGATTGAGCAAGCAACTTGTATCAAAAGCCGCGATTATCGGCGATTACTCCATGGTGTTGAGCAAACCATCATCGGCTAACACACCCTCATAGGTTGGGCGGTTTAACGCCTCTATAAGGATCGGATCGCGTTTATATACATCATTGTAAAACTTGATTTTCCCGTCCTTTAAGGTGACTGTCCAATACATGATCAAAATATCTAAGGGTTCATCTAAGAACAGGTTTTCCGTTTTTCCCTCACTTAATTTGTTACTGAGTGTGCTACTTGACCAATTGGCATTGGCACTCAGCAATTTATCCGCCAGCACGAGCGGATCTTTGACTCGAATACAGCCATGACTAAAGGCTCTATCCGTTTGTTCAAACAGACTTTTAGCTGGCGTATCATGCAGATAAATTGAGTATTGATTAGGGAAGATAAACTTAACTAATCCCAGTGAGTTATCTTCACCCGGGTCTTGCACAAACCAGTAGAGGAAGTTTTTGCGCGTCATGCTGTGCCAATCGATGCCGCTTGCATCCACGGGCGTGCCCGAGCCTTCGACCACTTTAAAGTGTTTCTTCTGTAAATAGTCGGGATCTTTACGCAAGTGATTGATGATTTCTGTGGAGATGCTGCGGGGCACTGTCCAAGTGGGGTTGACAACTACGTATTTTAACTTGGATTTAAACAGCGGCGTTTTAGCATTAATTTTGCCGATGATAATGTCGGTTCGCCAGCTTAAGCTGTTGTCTTTAAAGAGTAACAGCTCGTAACCTGCCAAGTTGACGATAAGATAATTGGTGGGCAAATTTGCCGATAACCAGCGTGCTCGCTCAAGGTTGATACGGATCTGATCGACCCGTTGCGAGTAGGGCACATTCAGCGCCGCCATAGTGCCCGCACCAATCACGCCATCGGCTTTGAGACTATGGTCGGTTTGGAATTGACGCACCGCGGCTTCAAGCGTGCTGTCGTAAGTTAAGGGCTGGTTCACCGCTACGCTATTGTCCGCTGGCGCGCTTGCCGCTATGTAACCTAACTCTGTTAGCCGTGTGGCAATGCCTTGTACCGAAGGGGAAGTGCTGCCGGGTTTGATGACTTCCATGTAGGGAATGGGCCTAAAGGGATAGCGTGCCGCTAAGTTTTTGTACTGGGCAAGATACTGTTTTAGTTGGTGATAGGGCGCAATCTTAGGCGCTAAGCCTGCAATAGCATCAGCCACAGTGTGTGCTTTAATGTGTTCTTCAAGCTGTTTTAATGTGGTATCAAAATCCAGATGGGTTTCATCATAATTCCAGGTTTTGCCGAGCATGCTGGGATTCACTTTACCGTTTAGCAAGTGAATGGTGTAGGTGATGATCCCATCGCTTAGCAGCACTTCAAATACATTGCTGCGGTATTCATCCTGCCAATTCGAGGCACTGAGCTGTTGGTAAAGTTCGACTAGCTTGGAGTAGTGATAATCTTCCTTCGACAACCCTTCATCATCGGCACTTTTAATCACATCGAGCATAGTGCCCGCGTAGTCTTTGTCTTGCCAGAGCGGCTGATATTGACGCACTTGGTAGACCCGCGACAGTAGCTTGGCGCTAATAATCTGAGTATTGTCGACCTTGGCTCGTTCACCAATAGATAAGGGTTCGAGTAAGGTCTCTAGCTGCTGAGTTGACGCAATGCCGTTCGCGCTAACGAGACTGAGGACCAGGAGTAAGGTGGGTTTAAAGCGATTAAAGCGCATCATAATGCGTTTTCTTTCCATGAAAAATTCCATTAAAACATAAGATTATGTGGAATTATTATGTACAGCAAGGGATAAGCACAATAATCCAACATGTTTAACAATTTTAGCGGCTATATCCCTTAGTCTAATGGGGGAATAGCACGGGGCAGGTCATAATCTTCCATGGAAGGAAGGGGAGAGTTTCATCTGTGGTAACACGGGTGAGTGTCATGATGGGAGGCCTTATGACAGATGTTGGACAACAATTACATCGGACATCTATTGCGGATAAACAGGCATTTTGGCAACAAGCCGCCAAGGCCTTAGACTGGGTTACGCCAAGCAAACAAATATTAGATGAAAGCGAGGCACCGTTTTATCACTGGTTTAGCGATGGCGAGTTAAATACTTGCTACAACGCGGTGGACAGGCACGTGTTGGCAGGGCGTGGTGAGCAAATTGCTATTCATTACGTGAGCCCTGTGACGGAAACAGAATACAGCATTACTTACCGAGAGTTGCAGGCTCAAGTGGCAAGGCTTGCGGGCTATTTGCAAAGTGTTGGCGTGACCAAGGGGGACCGTGTCGTCATCTACATGCCCATGGTGCCCGAGACTGCCTATGCCATGCTTGCCTGCGCGCGCATTGGTGCTATTCATTCGGTGGTCTTCGGCGGCTTTGCGGCTAATGAGCTGGCTACCCGTATCAATGATGCTAAGCCAAAGTTGGTAATGTCGGCCTCCTGCGGGATTGAGCCTTCGGGCGTGGTGCCCTATAAACCCCTACTGGACAAAGCATTAAATGAAGCGGTGCACAAAGTCGAGCACTGCTTGATTTTAAATCGCCCCCAATATGAGGCGCAAATGCAAGCGGGGCGAGATAAGGATTGGCAAACCGCTTTATGCGCTAGCGACAGTGCAGATTGTGTGACGGTAAAAGCCACCGATCCCTTGTATGTGCTTTATACCTCAGGTACCACAGGTCAACCTAAAGGAGTGGTGCGAGACAATGGCGGTCATGCGGTGGCATTGGCTTGGTCCATGGCCAATATTTACGATATTGCCCAAGGGGATGTGTTTTGGGCGGCGTCGGATGTGGGCTGGGTTGTAGGACACTCCTATATTGTCTATGGTCCGCTGCTTGTCGGGGCGACGACGCTGTTATATGAAGGCAAACCCGTAGGCACACCAGACCCAGGCGCTTTTTGGCGCACGATTGCTAAGTATCAAGTTAAAAGCTTTTTCACCGCGCCTACGGCGATCCGCGCCATTAAGCGCGAGGATCCCGATGGCGAATTTATCCAAGGTGTTGATTTAAACTGCCTGAAGAATGTCTTTTTAGCAGGGGAGCGTTGCGATCCCGATACCTTGCATTGGGCCGAAGCTAAACTGCATAAACCCGTTATCGACCATTGGTGGCAAACCGAAACGGGCTGGCCTGTGGCGGCAAACCTGATGGGCGTAGCACCGATTGCGGTTAAAGCGGGATCGCCCGGTCGACCCGTCCCTGGATATGAGGTCGATGTGGTCGATGAACTGGGCGCCAAAGTGGCGGCGAATGTCTCAGGTAACGTGGTCATCAAATTGCCGCTGCCACCGGGTACGCTCACTACGCTCTGGCAAAATAATAAACGCTATCAAGACAGTTACTTATCTATGTATCCAGGCTATTACCTTACGGGGGATGCGGGTTACATGGATGAAGATGGCTATCTCTATATCATGAGCCGTATCGATGACATTATTAACGTAGCCGGCCATCGACTCTCCACTGGGCGGTTTGAAGAGGTACTCTGTCAGCATCCCGATGTGGCCGAAGCGGCCGTGATTGGTGTCGATGACAAACTCAAAGGCCAAGTGCCACTGGGGTTAGTGGTGCTTAAAAAAGGTGTGGTGATTACGGATGAAGAACTGCATAAGCAGTTAATTGCACTGGTTCGTCAAGAAATTGGTCCTGTCGCGTCCTTTAGGTTGGTGAGTGCGATTCAAAAACTGCCGAAAACCCGCTCGGGTAAAATCCTGCGCGGCACTATGCGTAAAATTGCCGACAATCAGCAATATACGGCGCCAGCGACGATTGAAGATCCTCAAACCCTCGATTTAGTTCGCACGACCTTAACCCGCATGGGCTATGCCGATGCCCTTGTGGGCTAAGTGACAAGGCAGTAGTGTGCGGTCAAAAATGAGGGCCGTACTGCCAAGATAAAGCGATAGTCTCATGAGTGCAGTCTCATCAGGCTATCGCTTTAATTTTTGCGAAAAGGGCTGAAGTCCAAGGCTTGCTCTTAGATGTCACTATTTGTTAGTCTAGCCCGCATACTTAATTGTCAAGCTTTTACAAAGCACGATTAAGGCATTGGATCTTAAGCTTTATACCTAGATTCAAATTGTTAGAGACATTAAACATTTCACAACGGCTTAGGGACGACCCTAAATCCGCCGATATCAATTTGGGGACGACCCCGTATGGGAGTTCTCTATGAGCTGGTTTCTATTAATTCTTGCTGGGCTATTTGAAATTGGTTGGGCTATCGGGCTTAAATACACCGACGGTTTTAGTCGTTTCTGGCCGAGTGTGTTTACTGTGCTCTCCATGACCGTGAGTGTGCTGCTATTGGGGCTGGCGGTTAAACCGCTACCGATAGGCACAGCGTATGGGGTTTGGGTCGGCATAGGTGCCATGGGCACGGCAATTGCGGGCATTATTCTCTTAGGCGAGGGCGTGAGTCTGCTGAAAATCGCCAGCTTAATCCTGATTTTGCTTGGTGTACTCGGCTTAAAACTCGCTCACTAATTAATTCCCTTCCCTAGGGAAGCGTTCGCCCCAGATGTATACGATTGGTAAAGATGTTTGAAGAAATCTAGGAATATTCTCCTGAAAAAACAACAAATCTTAGGCTGTAATCGAGATTGCCAATCGTATGCATCGTCTATTGTCTCTGGTAATTAAGTTACAAAGCCCGATATAATTACACCTCCAAATTGGTTATTTCTAACCTCTGTGACCCGTGGGAATTATATAATGCAAAACCACAGCAATCTTAATGACATTGGCGTAATTGGCCTTGGCGTGATGGGCAAAAACCTTGCGCTAAACATTGCCGACAATCAATATCGCGTCAGTGCTTTCGACCTCGATCCTGTTAAAGTCAACGGTGTTTTACAGCAAGAAAAACAAGAACGTGTAGGACAGGATCTGCGTATTACAGGCTGTGCTAATCTTTCAGAAATGTTAGCAAGCCTCGCTCAACCCCGTATTCTCGTGCTGTCTGTCCCTGCGGGTGTGCCTGTGGATGGGGTATGTCATGCCTTGATTTCTGCCGGTATCGAAGCGGACGACATCGTTATCGATACGGGCAACAGTCTTTGGACGGATACCGTTGAGCGCGAAAAGCGTTACCAAGGGAAATTTATCTTCTTCAGCTCGGCGGTTTCGGGCGGAGAAGTGGGTGCTCGTTTTGGCCCTTCATTAATGCCAAGTGGCGATCTTGGGGCTTGGCAGCATGTGGCGCCGATTTGGAAGGCCATTGCCGCTAAGGTTGATCCTCAAACAGGGCTGCCAATTGAGCGTTTTGAGCCGGGTAATCCCGTGACCGAAGGTGAGCCTTGCACGACCTATATTGGTCCTGCTGGCGCCGGACATTATGTGAAAATGGTGCATAACGGGATTGAATACGCCGATATGCAGCTGATTTGCGAAGCCTATCAGTTAATGCACGATGGCTTAGGCATGAGTGCAGCTCAAGTGGGTGAGGTGTTTGAACGCTGGAATAAGGGCAGTTTAAACAGCTATCTGATGGGGATCAGCGCCGAGGTGCTCAAACAGGCGGATCCGCTAACGGGTCAGCCATTAGTTGAGATGATCCTCGATAAAGCAGGGCAAAAGGGCACAGGCCTATGGACTGCGGTAAGCAGTTTGCAAATTGGTTGTCCGGCTCCCACTATTGCCGAAGCGGTTTATGCGCGCGCGGTCAGCACCCAAAAATCCCTCCGTGTTCAGCTCTGTAAAAAGCTCTCAGGTCCTGCCTCTGTGGCGATGGATGATGCTCAAAAAGCCGTTTTAATCGATGCCTTAGAGAGTGCGCTCTATTGCGCTAAAGTGTGTTGCTACGCCCAAGGTTTCCAACTCATGGCGATGACGGCGCAGGAGCAAAAATGGCAGCTCGATTTTGCTGAAATCGCTAAGATTTGGCGTGCGGGTTGTATTATTCGTGCTACCTTCTTGCAATCTATCACTCAAGCTTATCAAGCGGATGCGGACCTAAGCTGTTTATTGATGGCCGACACCTTTGCAACGACCTTGTCGGAAAAACAAACCGAGTGGCGCAGTGCTGTGGCGGCGGCAGTGATGCAAGGGATCCCCGTACCTTGTATTAGTTCGGCACTGGCCTATTACGACAGTTACCGCAGCGAGACCCTGCCAGCAAACTTGCTTCAAGGACAAAGGGACTTTTTCGGTGCCCATACCTTTGAGCGCTTAGATAAGCCCGCTGGCGAGAAATATCATTTAGATTGGAGTGCGCCTAATAGGACGCTCATTAAACTCTAGATAAATTAATTTGAATAGCCCCTAGAAATAGGGGCTTTTTAATTTATTAGTTTAAATAAAAATCATGTGTGATTGTTATGTGTTAAAAATATAATTTTTAAAAAGTATTCCATTCTTTTTTAATGGGTATTTTTGAGTTTGTAATATTGTAAAAGAGTTTTATGTTACAAAGTGTAAAATAACATGTCATTTAAATGGTTTGTTGTTCTGTAATTTTCTGATTTCAATTAAATTCATAACGCACTGTTTTTATTTGTTTATTTTATTTTTACGATAAAGTATTTCTATTTCTTGATTTTGTTTATCTTGAGCGTTTTCTACTGATTATATAAATTAATAAAATTATTCAATCTTCCATTCTGTTTATATTTGTTTTCATAACTATTTCCTTTGTGTTAAATCTTTGCATCCCATTTGATGCTTGTGTTTTACAAGAAATCATAGGGTATAACTAAAATAACAGCACTTAATGCGGAATAAGATTAATCAACATTATTACACCAAATTAAGTTGCAAAAAGTAATGACAAGAAGGAATGTCTACTATGCGTATGTCCATTGTTGCATTAAGCATCACGGCGGCCTTATTGGCTGGCTGTGGGAGCGATGATAAGAAGACTCCGGCACCTGTGCCTAAAGTGAATACCGCCCCGACCACGGCGGATATGACTGTTGATGTGTCACAGTCGATTCTGTTTACAGGAAAATTGGAGGCGACTGATGCCGAAGGTGGTTTAACTTATTCTTTAGTAGACCCTGCCGATCTTAAACTAGGCACTTTTACGTTAGTGAATAAAAACACTGGTGAATTTACCTATGCATCCGATGCCAGTGAAGGGACTGAAGTGGTTCGGTTCAAAGTGTCTGACGGCCAGTTACAGGCTGAAGCCAATCTGACAATCAATATTAAACATGGCGATCCACTCTTTACCTACCAATGGCATTTAAAAAACACCGGGCAGAATGCTTTTGCGGCTCATCGCGGTGTGGCCGGTGAAGATATGAATGTAAGCGGTGCGATTTCAGATAATGCCATGGGGCAAGGCGTCATTGTTGCAGTGGTCGATAGCGGCTTAGAGATTGCTCATCCAGATCTAACAAATAACACTGTAAATGGTGGTTCGTACAATTTAATTACTGGTACGGTTGACCCTACACCTTTCTCCGGTTCTGCTGATGCTGCCCATGGTACTGCTGTTGGAGGGATTATTGCTGCGGAAGGTTGGAACGGTATTGGTGGGCGTGGCGTGGCACCCAAGGCAAAATTAATCGGCTTTAATTTCTTAGATGAAGACCCGACAGGTAAAGTGAAAAGCACTCAGACATTTGAAAACTTTGCTAAATCCCATGGTGCCAGTGCCTATAGCGATAGTGCGCGTGTCTTTAACCAAAGCTATGGTTACAGCGTGCCATTCCCGCATGGGTTTAATGAGGATGAGACTGAAGTTTATCAAGACATTACGACAAAAAGTTTCGATGGCAAAGGCAGTGTTTTCGTTAAATCTGCGGGTAACGGTTATAAATATTACCGTTGGAATACTTTTTGGGTTCCGGGAGATTACTTCACCGCAACGGCAGAAAATCCTGCTAACCATGGCTTACCTTTCCATAATTCTAACATGTCCTCTGACAATGCTAACGTCTATAACTTAGTGGTCAGTGCAATTAATGCTAAGGGTGAACTTTCTAGCTATTCATCTGTGGGCTCGAATATTTTTGTCACAGCCCCCGGTGGTGAATATGGCGATGACGATCCAGCGATTGTGACAACCGACTTTATGGGATGTGAGAAGGGCTCTGCAATTGCAGAAGATAGACCAAGCACACCATTCCACGGCGGTTCAAATCCTTTAAACCCTAACTGTGATTACACATCGACAATGAACGGCACCTCCTCTGCAGCACCCAACACTTCGGGGGCAGTTGCTGTCATCATGGGTGCGAATCCAGATCTGACTTGGCGTGATGTTCGCTATATTTTGGCGAAGACAGCTACCAAAGTGGATGCGGATATTGCGCCTAAAACCGTGACTATTGGTGAGGGTGACGGTGCGCCAGTATACACAGCTATCCCTGGTTGGTTGCAAAATGCGGCAGGCTTTTCATTCCATAACCTCTATGGTTTTGGTCGTGTGAATCTTACCGAAGCCGTTAAATTGGCCAAATCCTACGCGCAGGACTTAGGTGACTATGTTGTAACTGAATGGCAAGCAAGCGCTGCGCTAAACAAAGCGATTCCCGATGCAGATGTTAATGGCGTGAGTGATACCCTAGCGGTCGCTGACGATTTAGTGATTGAAGCCGTGCAAATTGAACTGACTGCCGATCACCTGCGTTTACCGGATTTAGCGGTCGAGCTGATTTCACCTTCGGGTACTAAGAGTGTGTTGATGACACCTTATAACGGTTTAGTTTACCAAGGTGTCATGGATAAAGATGATCCTGAAGACCTGGTCTCTGGCTACGATGCAACGCCCATGTTATCGAATGCCTTCTATGGTGAATCATCAAAAGGCGAATGGACGATTAAACTAATTGATGTGAATAGTGGCAGCTACTCCTTCATCAAGATTGATAGAGGCCGTGCACCTATTGAAATTCCTAATGAAGCTGATGGTAAGCTGAAAGGCTGGTCTATCCGTTTCCATGGCCATGTCGCCAAGTCTGCATCTTAAGGAGTAACCAATGAAAGCGTTAAATTTATCATTAGTGGCTGTTGCACTTTCACTGTCGCTGCAGGCGATGGCACATGACAAAGTCGATTTTTTAGAAGCACAAACTGAGACTAAAGGAATGAGCCGTGCCGAATTTTTAGGTTTGGATACGCCTTACTTTGTTAAAACTGAGACAGGGATTAAACAGGCTAAGCAGTTGGTCAAAGGGCAGAAAGTGGTCACCCAATCGGGTAAACCCTTTGCCGAAATGACGGGTAAGTTAGTGGTTAAGCTAAAGCCAGGTGCATCGGCTGACGATTTTGCTAAGGCCCATGGCCTTAAAGTAGATTGGCAAAATAACAATAACTTATTGTTACTGGCTGCCGAAGAGGGCACAGATCTACTCGGTTTAATCCAAGCGGTTAAAGCCTCGCCTGAAGTGGAGCGTGCCAAGCTAGACCGTGCACTCGCTAAGCAAGAAATCCAATAATCATGCTGTTACACTAACATTGAATAAAGGGCCGCAAGGCCCTTTATTATTGTAGTGACATGCTCGATAGAGGTTATACAACGGGGAAGTTGAGATAAAAATCATAGATAGTTAACTGCTTAATGGTAAATCATTTGGTTCCAGATGGGCTTGGCGATTACAATCTGCGGTAAAGGCTTATATCTGACCGCAAATACCTTGTTGGTGAAGACCACGAAGCTCAAGCACCTAACTCAAACACTTAACTCAAGCTACTAACTTAAACACCTCTATGAACTACTGGAATAGCGATAACTTTGAAGGATTAAAGGCAATAGGGGCCCAGTATTTGGCCAGGAAGGGGTATGAACTTTTTGGCGAATATTGCCTGCAAAAAGAGCAAGGACTGAAGAAGCAAGCGATTGCGACGGTCAATAAATTCGTGTCACACTGTAAGAGCTTATCCTTAGCCGAGCAGAGGCATATCGCAGAGGAGCTATCCTCCTTAGGCTTTTGGCACCGTGAAACACACCAGTTACTTGCTTATCCCCTTATCGTGCTGCTTAAAGGCGTGCTAACCCAATGGACGTTAGATGAGCCCAATAATCCTATCCCCCACAAATGGTTAGGCCTCATTGGCGAGGATATCGCCTCCTATGAAAGGGCGCTGACGCTCGAGCCGGCCGATGAAATTTGCCTCACTCAAGTCGCGTTGTCCCATTTAAGCAGTGTCGATTTTCAGACTTACCATCTATCTGAATCTGTATTGCTGGGGGATATATTGCGGGCAAAAGATTCGTTAGCGTCAGCACAAGCATTAATTGTGAGATTACAAACGCACGAGAGTAAATCAAGGCTGCAAAACCGGCATGATTATTACCAGTCGATGATCAATTGCTGGGAGGAGTATTCCACTCTTGTTGGGGTTGAGCCGTTTCCTGATTGGTGCGCAGCCAAAGGCGAACAGTTTGATTTTTGGTCAATTGTTTATTATCAACGCTGAGTTACTTTATTCGCCGTGAAGGCACGACTGGCTCAGGGGACAAGTTGCGTCACTGCGGCCGCAGATCACAGGATTGCCCTTAAACTTGAAATAGTCGCAGTGTTTGGTTCGTTGGAAATTATGCTGTTAGCACTATTCAATGGAGTGAAACTAATTGGACTAGGTTTTCCCACAGTGCCTGCGCTACTGGGCCTAATGGCGAGTGTGGTGGGCGCATCACATAGTAATCGAGTTGGATAAGGTTTTGCCTTTCCCGCAGTTCCAGTGGTAATAGGCTTCCATCCGCGAGGGCTTGTTCCACCAAATAATGTGGTAATTTTCCCCAGCCCATGCCGCTCTGAATGAGCATTCTCTTTGTATAAAAATCATTAACGTACCAACGGCGCTGTCCAGCTTGCACCCCAAATTCAATATTGGCGGTGCCAGTGCCAGTATCTTGGATCACAATTTGGTACTCGTTCACCAATTCGCGCACATGGCTCAGAGTGGGGTGTCGACTCAGTAAGCGCGGTGAGGCCACATCCAATAGACTGCCTGAAAATAAGTAAGCCAGCTCAAAATGGCTTGAGCGTATTGGCTCAATGCCGCCCGCTGAAATCGCAATATCGGCTTTGCCTTGATTTAAGGCTTCGAGCGCGCCGGTTAAATATTCTTGTTTAAGAATGATTTGAGTGTGAGGGAACTCATTTTGAGTTCGCTCTAGCATCGGCAAGATGCGGGTTAGATTAAAGGATGCTTCGAAGGCTAAGGTGATACTGGCCTCGTTACCTTTAGCTAAATGCTTAGCGACTTGTCGCATCTCCTGCGCTTCATTCAGCACACGCTGGGCGTATTGCAGCAGCTTTCGTCCCTCTTGGGTGAGCGTTAAGCGATACCCTTGGCGGTCGAATAGCACTAAATCTAACTGGGATTCCAGCTGTTTAATGCTCTGACTGATCGCAGGCTGAGTCTTATGAAGTTTGTCACTGGCGGCTTTTAGCGAGCCCGCGAGGGCGACGGTATTGAACATCAGCAGTTGTTCTAAGGTCATGGCAAGGCTCTTAAACAAGTAAATAATTATTTTAGGAGATGTTAGATATTATTCCATATTTATTTACTTTTTGTCGGCTCATAATTCCGTCCTATAGCAGTAGTGGGCTCAATGCGAGTCCACTACTTTGCGTTTAGGGTGCCGTTTAGCGAGGGTTCACGCTGAACAGGGTCTAAAAGAGATGAGTAATGAGGTAGTTATGTCGATAAATCAATTATGTTTAGCTAAAGGCAATGAAGATAAAACCGCGGCCGATACTGATCCTCAAAAACTCTTTATCTGTGCCAATACCTTAAATCGTGCGGCGGTGGTGGTGACGCTGGCGATGAGCATAGTGTTTTTATTCTCGGGTATGGGCAAGTTACTCAGTGTGCCGTTTTTCCATGTGCCCTTTAGCGTAATGAATTTGCCCACGGGTTTTGGCTATTTTATCGGTGTGATTGAAGTGCTGGGCGCCATTGGCATTGGCTGGCGTGAATATCGAGTCCTGTCGGCGACCGCATTACTGTCGGTGATGATGGGGGCCATTTACTACCACTTTAATTACGAAACCACCCTGAGCGCGTTACCCGCACTGTCTTTATCTGCGCTGTTGTTTTTAATCATCAAGCTCGATGAAATCGTTGATAGATTAGTGCGTTTCCAACGTCAGCTGGTGGACATGAAAGCGGCTTTCTAATTCTTAGCCACAAGGCTGGCAAGATCTGATTTACAAGTGATAACTAACGGTTTAATCAAGAGAAGTTTATTATGACGCACGCGAATTCCGCTTTAATGCCAGTGTTATTTGTTCCCCATGGTGGCGGGCCTTTACCGCTACTCAATGATGCAAATCATCGGGAGTTAAGGGCATTTTTATCCAAGGTTTCAGATACTATCCCAACACCCAAGGCCATTGTATTGGTGACGGCCCACTGGGAAGAGGCGCAGGTGACACTGTCGAGCCATCCCCATCCAGGCATGCTGTTCGATTATTATGGCTTTCCCCCTGAGGCCTATACGCTTTCTTATCCCGCACCTGGTGAGCCGCAGCTTGCAGAAACCATTGCTGGATTGCTTAAGGCGAGTGGAATCGAGGTGCGGCTGAATAATCAACGTGCATTCGACCATGGCACCTTTGTACCACTTAAGTTGATGTATCCAGAGGCCAATATTCCTGTGGTGCAGATGTCTTTAGTGCAAGACCTCGACCCGAGTGCCCATATCGCTATCGGTGAAGCATTAGCATCATTACGCACCCAAGGGGTATTGATTGTGGGTTCCGGTATGTCGTTTCACAATATGAGGGCGTTTTTCTCCAGCGATCCTAAGGTGTTGCCTCGCAGCAAAGCGTTTGATACTTGGTTAACGAATGTGGTGACATCAGGCGATAACCACGCTAAGGCACAATTAATCGATTGGCAATCGGCGCCTGAGGCACGTTTTAGCCACCCAAGGGAAGAACACTTAATCCCTTTACATGTGTGTTTTGGGGCGGCGCATTTGCAGACGCCAAAAGCCACGCATCAATTTAGTGGTGTGTTATTAAACACCGCAATATCGGGTTATCTCTGGTCTTAATTTGCCCCTAAAAGCAAAAGGTTCGTCATGTTGCGTATTAAACGCATCGTGACGAACCTTTTTGTATTTTAAGCTTAGTCTATTTTTACCTAGCCGCCCTGTGGGCTGGTTTTTAACTCAACTCTGGGGCAATCCCGAAACCTTGATATCCTGTTTAGGCGGTAAACACCAATCCCACACTGAATAGGGTGCTGAAAATCATAGTGAGTTTTGCCGTGCGTCCCAATAGTGGATTGAGCGCCTCACCGGATACTGCATAGAAATCGCTGCTAAGTTTACGGGCGATAAGCAGGGATAAACCCGCGAGCAGTACTGGTAAGCCCGGCAGAATGCCCAGTAAGAATCCCGCTATCACTAAACCAAAGGGCAAGTAAATTAACGCTTGATACAAGACTTTGGCCTGCGCCTCGCCAATCCTAACTGCGAGCGTATGTTTGCCTGCTTGGGTGTCGGTACGAATATCACGGGTGTTGTTGACCAACATAATGGCGGCGTTAAATAAGCCAATTGCACAGCCAAGTAGCCAGGCATTCAAATTAGTGTCACCCGCCTGAAGATAATAACTGCCGACCACAGCGACCAAGCCAAAAAACACAAAGGCGGCGACTTCACCTAGCCCGTGTGATGCCAAAGGATAAGGGCCGCCGCTGTAACCTAGGGCACCTAAAATTGCCGCTGCCGCTAAAATCGCAATCGGCCAGCCGCCATGCCAAATCAAATATGAGCCCACGGTTAATGCCAGCACTAAGCATAGGATCATGGCATTACGGACTTTATGGGGGGGGATCATACCACTTTGGGTCACGCGTACCGGCCCGATACGTTCGGCGGTATCGATACCATTTTTAAAATCAAAATAGTCATTGGCGAGGTTGACGGCGATCTGCAATAGGATGGCGCATAACATTGAGGTGGCGGCAATTAGCCAGCTAAAACGCTCAAGGTGCAGTGCCAGAATATTACCGATTAACAGGGGACCGATTGCCGCGGGTAAAGTGCGGGGTCTAATGGCTAAAATCCAAGGATTCATGATGTCCAGTCGTTATCTGAAAAAAGAATTGGGTAGTGAACAGCGCCATAGCATAACAAGAATTTGCCTTAAAGTGAGTACTATCTAATACACGCATGTAACAGAGTTTGAATTGGCGCACAGATGTTTCGCTTTTAGGGGAAAGATTTGCCGCCAAGTTCAAAGAAAATCTATAGGGGCTGTGCTTTTATAGCCTATGTTGCTCCCGCATGTTCGTGAGTGAAGCTAGCTAAGTTTATCGAGATTTAAACCCCAAGGTTAAGTGCCTCAATAGGACTTTACTGAGGTGAAATGAGCTCGTCACGTTTATGTTAAAGATAAGGACCGGTGGGATGCGTTTCGATAATCAAGTAGCGTTGATAACAGGTGCTGGCTCAGGGCTAGGGAGAGCTTATGCCATTATGTTGGCTGAACGGGGTGCTAAAGTAGCTCTAGTTGACCAACCTAAAGTATGCCCATCTCAAAGCAAGGCATTGATTACAACTAATACTGAACTGCTACAAACCCATGAAACCATTTTAAAACTCGGGGGAGAATGCCTGTATTTTGAAGTGGATGTTAGCCAGCAGGATGATGTCAAGGCGATGGTGAATCGCCTACAGCAAGATTGGCAACGCGTGGATATTTTGGTCAATAACGCCGGGGTTTACGGCGCCTGCCCGTTCGAGCATATCCAACAAGCAGACTGGCAGCGACAGTTTGATGTGGATGTCAACGGTAGCTTTTATCTTACTCAAGCGATTTGGCCGCTGATGAAAGCCCAAGGTTATGGCCGAATTTTGATGACCACAGGGGTGTCGGCGTTGTTTGGCGACTTACATCAGGTTCCGTTTAGCGCCGCCAAGATGGCCCTCGTCGGTATGGTTAATAGCCTTGCTTTAGAGGGCGAGCAATATAATATCCATATCAATAGCCTGTGCCCACAGGCGCTCACGGCCATGACCCATAAACATTTAGCCCCAGCGATTCAACCGCTGTTTTCCTTTGATACGGTCACGGCGACCATGGCATTTTTAGTCAGTGGTGCCGCACCGAATGGCCAACATTTGCTCGCGGGGGCGGGCAGCGTGAGTCATGGAATGTTTGCCGAATTTCAGTCTATTTACTTCAGCGAAGGCCAGTGTACGCCAGATAAATTAGCCAAGTATTGGCCTGAGCTTTATCAAGCGTTTCCGGTTAATCTGCATACCTGCGGTGAAGATAAAGTGCTGGCTTGGTCAAAACAGAGTGCCTTTGATCATCATATTAAGATTGAGTAGTAGGTATGCGGGTAATGGCACTAATAACGAACAAGATACGATAAGCTATTGACTCTCTACTGGTCAGCCCTAGTCTACCTGAGTTACCCTTGGGCATTAGTTGCTAATTTTCAGTAGGATCCTATGAGTCAGGTATTAGACGATCTCTTATCATTATTATCCCTTGAGCAAATTGAAATCGGGCTGTTTCGTGGCCAAAGCCAAGACTTAGGATTTGGGCACGTATTTGGTGGCCAAGTGATGGGCCAGGCACTGAGCGCCGCTAAGCAAACCGTGCCTGCCGAGCGTAAAGTGCATTCGCTACACTCTTATTTTTTACGCGCAGGGGATGAGAAGCTACCCATAGTCTATGAAGTAGAGAATATGCGTGACGGCGGCAGTTTCAGTGCCAGACGCGTGAGCGCAATACAAAAGGGGCGGCCGATTTTTCATATGACCTGCTCGTTCCAAGAACCCGAGGCGGGCTTTGACCATCAGGCCAAAATGCCTGAGGTGCCGGGTCCTGAAGGTTTGTTGAATCAAAATGAGCTGGCGATGACCTTAAGGGATAAAGTGCCCGCGCGCATTCTTGAAAAGTTTATGGAAGACGCGCCGATTGAGATGCGGTTAGTCAATCCCTTGCATCCCTTCGCGCCCAAAGAAACTGAACCCTATCGCTATGTGTGGCTAAGAGCGAATGGCCCAATGCCAACGGATACCCATATTCACGAATATTTGCTGGCCTACGCCTCTGACTTTAACTTTTTAGTCACGGCGGCTCAGCCCCATGGAGTGTCGTTTTTAACGCCGGGGATCCGCATGGCAACAATCGATCATGCGATGTGGTTCCATCGCCCGATTAATATGGGAGAATGGTTGCTTTATAGTATCGACAGCCCAACCGCCAGCGGTGGACGGGGTTACGTACGAGGCCAATTTTTTAATCAGCAGGGTGAGCTTGTCGCATCGACGACCCAAGAGGGGCTGATCCGTATGGTAAAAGGAAGTTAATATGTTGATAAAAATAAAGTTGTTTCTTTCATTCTTACTGATGACATTTGCCTTAAGTGGCTGTGTGACGGTTCAACCCGATCCTCCGGTGGTGGTGAATGGAGCCGCGGGCTATTTGGAGAAAATTCTCCTGCCCCAAGGCAGTGAAATTACCATTGCGATTATCGATTTGAACACTCCCGGCGTCATCATTGCCCAAAAGAGCTTTAATATCGCTCGGGCACCAGTGCCGTTTAAGTTTTTATTACCGGCACAATCAATCGACAAACGTATTAATTACGGCGTAGTGGCTATGATCAAGTATCAAGACAAGGTGATTTTTCAGACCTATGACCGATTCCCTGTGATTAATAATGGTAAATACACCACTGAAGTACTGATGAAAGCGGTTAGAGTCGAGCAGTAATGGGGACCGTTATTTAAGTCTTACCATCTTATCAATCAAGATTTAGTTAAAAGGGGAATTATTCCCCTTTTTTGTTGCTATTTTTTGCCGTTGACCTTGTTACTCCAAAAAGTATTTCATTCCGTAATGCATAAAGTACAAGCTTATTCTGCATAAATTTTTGATTTGAAATTGTTAAAAAATAATAATTAGGTGAAATAATTTCATATTAAATTGATGGATATTTATGGTTAGTCATGCTGTTTAGCGCGCTTTAGATTTATGCACATTTTTAGCGGATTTTTTGTTTTTATTTTTGTTTTTAAGTATTTGCTAAATTTGCGTCCATATTTTTTAACTAGTTACGCATTCTGTTAATGTATATTTTATTCAAATCTATTAGGTACGATGTTCTTAATAGTTGTTTTTACAGATAATTGTACCGTTAATTATCTGTTTCAATGTGTATCATCCCGTGTTAAAACGCTGCTGTAAAGTTCACTTGGTGCGGGCATTTTATTATGTCTCCGTGCTGAATAAATATTAAAAATTGAACTTT
Source organism: Shewanella decolorationis (assembly GCF_004354305.1). Taxonomy (NCBI): domain Bacteria; kingdom Pseudomonadati; phylum Pseudomonadota; class Gammaproteobacteria; order Alteromonadales; family Shewanellaceae; genus Shewanella; species Shewanella decolorationis. The sequence continues at coordinate 2,788,311 of NZ_CP037898.1, forward strand.
GTAGAAAAATTATGTTTAGCGAAGGAAGCGAGAATGAAAACAAAAATTGCATTAGCAGTGTCTATGGCACTGCTGTCATCTGCAGCAAATGCGCAGACAGTATTATCTCCAACGGGTGAAACAATTCAGTTAGATATTCCTGCCGAATTATTAAATGATTCGACTCGAGGTCAATTAACCGCGGTTAACAACCAAGATGTAAAATTTATTCCTGAGCCAGAGTTTGCCGAAGGTGAGCATACTTATATTGTTCGCTTGCGTGACAGTGCTGTCGCGAATTATCAAGGGGATATTCCTGGCTTCAAAGCAACTAGCCCACAACATGTACAGTCGACCTCACAGGCAAAAGGCAACGGTAAGACAGGCAATGTTAAACTTAACGCCGCGGCTCCTGAGGTGAAAAACTACGTTAGTTTCCTTAAGGTCAAACAAGAACGCTTTTTAACAAGTGCCAGTGCTGCTATTGGTACGCAGCTGGAGCCATTAACGTCCTATCAATATGCACTCAATGGTATCGCAGTGCGTATGACGCAGGCGCAAGCGATAAAAATGGCTGAGTTACCTGAGGTTATTTATATCGAGCGTGAGCGTATCGAACAGCTTGAGACCGATGTGAGTCAGGCACTGATCGGCTCCCCAAAGGTGTGGGACGGTAGTGCTACTGGCACCAAGGCCATGGGTGAGGGTGTGATAGTCGCGATCATCGACTCGGGTATTAACTCTGATCATGCCTCGTTTGCCGATATTGGTGGTGATGGTTATGACCATACAAACCCCTTAGGACAAGGGATTTATATTGGTGATTGTAAAACCGATTTTGCCAGCATGTGTAACGATAAGCTGATTGGTGTGCGTAGTTACCCTGAAATCACCGATATCTATGACGACGAAAAGATTTTTGGTGCGACGCCCCCCGCTAAAAATGGTGAAGACTACGGTGGCCATGGCTCGCACGTGGCCAGCACCGCGGCAGGGAATATCTTGCTTGATGTGCCTTATGTTCAAGGAGAGAAGGGCAAATTAGAAGGTTCAGGTATCCCTACAGATATTAAGTTTGCACAGATTTCAGGTGTCGCGCCCCACGCTAATATTATCGCTTACCAAATTTGTAAGCCTGGGGATGCGGGTGACAAGTATTCGGGTTGCCCGACTGTGCCTATCCTTAAAGCCATTGATGATGCGATTAAAGATGGCGTTGACGTGATTAACTTTTCCATCAGTGGCGGTGGTAATCCCTGGAATAGTGCCACTGAACAGGGTTTTTTAGCGGCACGTAATGCAGGTATTTTTGCTGCAGTCGCAGCTGGGAATACTCGTCCAGCGACCGCAACCAGTGCCGCAATCACCCAATCACCTTATTCGACTCCCAAAAATGCTCCATGGTATACCTCTGTGGCTAATTCGACACATGGTCGAACTATTAAACCAACTGTTGAATTTAATGGGAAAAATTATCTTTATACATTAGGTGATGGCCCTGCGATTGTTGAGTCTGTTACTGGTCCAGTAGTATATGCAGGCGCACTTGATGCTAATAATTTTGAAGGCTGTAATGCTTTTGCGGCTGATGCTTTCAAAGACAAGATTGCGGTAATAAAGCGGGGCACATGTGCTTTTTCTGTGAAAGTTGCAGGGGCATTAGCTGCGGGAGCGAAGGGAGTCATCATCTTTAATAGAGACGGTGAAGGTAAGGATATTGATTTTACGATGACAGGTTTAGCAGACCTCAATGTCCCTTCTATTTTGATCAGCAATCTAGATGGTATTGAACTTGTTAATAGTTTGGAAACTAATCCAAATCAACAGCTTACCATTGGTATCGCTCCTAAGGTTGTTGAACGTGAAGCTGATGTTCTTTCTAAAAGCTCGTTGATTGGTCCAAATGCGACCAATGATGTGATAGTGCCGTCGGTGGCCGCTCCGGGTTCGGATATTTACGCAGCTTATGCTGATCAACAATTTGGCCATGATAAATCGGGTACAGATCCAGCCGACTTTACTCTAATGTCGGGTACATCCATGGCAAGCCCCCATGTTGCGGGTGCGGGCGCGTTGTTAAAGTCACTGCACAAGGATTGGACGCCGGACAATATCCGCTCCGCATTAATGCTGACCGCAACGACCGCACAGGCGATGAAAAAAGCCGATGCTAAAACTGTTGCCGATCCGTTCGATGTGGGCGCTGGCCGTATTCGTGTCGATTTAGCGGCTAAAACCGGCTTAGTGATGGACGAAAGTGCCCTGAACTATGAAATTGCAAATCCCTTATTGAACGGCGATCCTCGTAAGCTCAACGTGCCTAGTATGGCTGATTCTCGTTGTGTCAATACCTGTACTTGGACCCGTACCGTAACCGCAACCCAAGATGGTAGCTGGATGGCGAAGGGCCAAGCGGTGACCGATAAGTTAGCAGTAACGGTATCGCCTGAAAGCTTTACCCTGAAAAAAGGTGCGAGCCAAACTATTACCGTGACCGCCGATGTAACACAAGTGGGCGCCGATTGGGGCTTTGGTAACTTAGTGCTTGAGTCGACCAGCTTCCCGACAGCGACTATGCCGATTGCCGCTAAGATTGGTAAGCGTAACCTGCCAAACTTGGTGAGCATTCAAGCGACTCGTAATGCGGATGAGATCACTCTTGAAGGCTTAAAGGCGGTGGATTTTGCTAGCGTTGGCGCCGAAGTGACGGGCCTCAAACTAAGCCAAACCATTGAGTCAAGCGTGAAGCAAGACTCGAATAATGCTTCATATACAGATGATCTTGAGGATGGCGTCAAAGTCTTTAAATTTGATGTTAATGATAATGCGCGCTTTTTCCGTGCATCGATTAGCTACACCACATCCCCTGATCTCGATATGTATGTACTACTCGACAAAAACGATGGTAGCAAACTTGCGCGAGTGGGGTCATCGGCGAAAGACGGTTCTGAGGAAAGTGTCTTACTCAACAATCCTGCTAAAGGCACTTACTATGTGATTGTGCAAAACTACAGCGCCTCATCAGCAACGGCTGATGATGTGTTTGGGTTAAAGCAATTGACCTTCTATAACGATGAAGCCGCAGGGGATAATTTTACGGCGACGCTTTCTGGCGATATTAAGGACTTTGACATTAAGCTAGCGTGGAAGGATGCGCTTAAAGTGGGTGACGATGGCTTAGCCATGCTGACTCTTACCACGGGCGATGACAAAGTGGCACCAGTGAAGCTCCCCGTCGTCTTTGAACGTGTTGGTGATGATGTGCTGTCGCCTCTAGGGAATATGCTGAGCGGTCAGTTAACACCGGGCGTGGCTAAGGTGATGAAAACCCGTATAGAAGCCAACAAAACTCAAGAAACACGCGTATATAACTTAGAAGCTATGCTGCCTGAAGGTCATGAAGTGGCTAACATCAGCCATGACGGTAAGCAAGATGGCAGTAAGATCACTTGGACGGTCGAGATGCCATCGGGCGCTGAAGCGAAAGACATCAGTTTTGAGCTGGTTCCACGTAAGGCGGGTGTTGATAATGAGTTAAGCCTGTCGAACAAGGTCAATAACGCGTCGTCAGAAACCTTGACTCAGAGCTATCAGTTTGATGTTGCTGAAGTGGCGCCTGTGGCTAAGGTTGAAGCGCCAACCGCAGTCCAAGAAGGTAAGCCGCTGTTTATCGATGCGAGTAAATCATCGGATGCGAACAATGACCCGCTGACCTACAAATGGACTCAGTTAGGCGGCACGAGCTTTAATTTTGACCCCGCCGCAGCCAAGTTAAACTTAGTGGCACCTAATGTGGATGGCGCGGCGCAAACAGTTTCATTCCAACTGACGGTATCCGATAACCACGGCAATAGCGATTCGAGCTTAGTGTCTGTCTCTATTACCGATACTCCGCCGAAGAAGGATGACGGTGGTGCTCTTGGCTGGTTAAGTTTATTACTGCTGCCATTTGCCTTTGGTCGCCGTAAACAGCGCTAACTTATTATGAGTTAAGCTATTTCACCTTAATTATTAGGTGACGCATTAAAAGGGCCGAGAATCGGCCCTTTCTATTGTGTACGTCTGTTAGCGGTTTTTCATTAAAAACTCCACAAAGGCGCGGTCTGCTTGGCTGACGGGGCGCTGCTTTTTCCACGCAATATGCAGATTTAAAAACACTGGTGGGTCAAAAGGCTTGGCGAGAATATCGTCTTTTGGACTAATGGCCATTTCGAGCACGCTGGTGATCCCAAACCCCTGGGAGACAATCTGTTTAATTAAGTTAATCAGGTTAGTCTCAAAGGCGATATTGGGCTTTTTACCCAGTTCTTTGGCTTGGGAGAGGATCCATTCCCGGTGGAAATAGCCGGTTTTAAACATCACTAATTCATGGTCAAAGAAGTCGTTGAGGCTGACGGCCGGATGATCGGCGAGCGGGTGCTCGGCGCCCATGGCGATCACCATCTGCTCACGGATCAACAATTGGCTATCGAAGTCACTCTGTAAATCTTGGGCGGTAATGATGGCGATATCCACTTCTTCCTGCTGTAGCATCCGCAGCGCGTCACGGGTACCGCCTTCAAACAGTGACAGCTTTAGCTCGGGATATTGATGGCGAAACGCCATAAGTCGAGAGGGCAGATAGAAGGAGCCCAGCATGCCCGGCACCGCGATCCTAACTTCCCCTGAGGTGAGATTCGCCATGGCGCGGATTTGCGCTTCGGCCTGTTTGATTTGTTTTAGGATCAAAGTGGCATGTTGATGCAGCACTAAGCCTTCGGCGGTGAGCGCGAGGTGCTTGTCATTCTTATTGCTGGTGCGATTAATCAGTGTCACCCCAAGCGACTGCTCGAGCCGTTTAATGCTTTGGCTTAGGGCTGGTTGCGCCATATTGAGCTTCTTGGCCGCGGCGGTAAAACTGCCGGTATTGGCCAGTGCATCTAAATGTTTAAGTTGGCGTATGTCCATGATGATTCATCTTTTATGCTGGATCGTATCTATGCTCGAGAGCACTGTGCTCTAAGGGTTAATCAGGCGCTACAACCCTGTACTGTCGTATATCGCATTGCTTGGCCGATAACAGGGTGTATCGCAACTGTTGGCTATAACAAAAATCAATAATTTCAATATAAATTATCTATTATTGTTATGTTATGCCCAGTGCTAATCTTTGTCTATCCTGAGAGTGATGCGTTATCGAGGCCAAAAGTGCAAGCCGTGTTAGACACTATTATCGACAGTAAACAACGTGATACCCGACTGATGTGGGCCCTGTGTGTGGCTTCCGTGGTGGTGTATATCAATCTGTATTTGATGCAGGGCATGTTACCGCTGATCGCCGAGCATTTTGCGGTATCTGGCTCTAAGGCAACCCTTATCCTCTCGGTCACCAGCTTTTCGCTGGCGTTTTCCCTATTAATTTATGCGGTCGTGTCCGACAGAATTGGCCGCCATACGCCGATTGTGGTGAGTCTCTGGCTACTGGCGCTGTCGAATCTGCTGTTGATTTGGGCAGGGGATTTTAATGCACTTGTCTACGTGCGCTTTCTACAGGGCGTGCTGTTAGCAGCGGTGCCCGCTATTGCCATGGCCTATTTTAAGGAGCAAATCTCGCCAAGCACTATGCTCAAAGCCGCGGGCATTTACATTATGGCCAACAGTATCGGTGGGATTGTCGGCCGGTTACTCGGCGGGGTTATGTCGCAGTTTTTATCTTGGCAAGAGTCCATGTGGTTGCTGTTTTTAGTCACGCTTGCGGGCGTTGCCTTAACCAGTTATTTATTGCCTTCTAGCGCCGATGCGCAGGCGGTCTCTGGCGGACAAACTACCTCGCCAACACTCTCAAAACGGGCACGTTTATTACAGGATGTTTATGGCTTTAGCCATCACCTAACCGATCCGCAAATGCGTTTAGCCTATGCCATCGGTGGCATCACTTTTATGATGATGGTGAATCAATTTAGCTTTATTCAGTTGCATTTGATGGCCGCGCCCTACGAGTGGAGCCGTTTCCAAGCGACGTTGATTTTCCTATGTTATTCCAGTGGCACAGTGGCCTCCTATTTTACTGCCAAGTGGCTGGCAAAATTTGGTCAGCACAAGTTATATCAATGGTCTTGGTGCTTGATGTTACTGGGCAGTTTATTGACCCTGTTCGATACCACTTTCACGATTTGTCTGGGCTTTTTGATGACGGCCTGTGGCTTCTTCTTAACCCACAGCTGCTGTAACTCCTTTGTGGCGATGCGCGCGAGTCGCGACCGCGCTAAGGCGACTTCGCTGTATCTGTGTTGTTATTACTTAGGCGCAGCGTTGGGCGGGCCTTACCTGATGTTGTTTTGGCATAAAGCAGAATGGCAGGGGGTAGTGATGGGGTCATTAACACTGCTTGCATTAATCGCCTTGTCCATCGCTCGGTTGCGTTATCACCAAACCCAGATGAGCCGAGTGGCGTTATAGTCTGCTAAGCCTGTTGGCGCTGCTACTCGCCATAGATTCAAAATTCGATAAACGCTTAGGCCAACGACTCCCCGTTGGCCTTTTTGTTCGCTTGATTTGCCTCATTTTTATCCGTGTTAACGGGATAAATAAAGCCGAACGCGACATTGCAGCGCTGTCCGGCATCGATTTCCTCACCTCTCACAGCATGATTTCCGCATTTTCGGAGTTTTAGGCAAGTAACCACGAGTTTCGTGGCTTCAATGTCTTGGTCGTTTTGTCGACAATTTCAGCATGAGTTGCCATGGCATTTAACGTATATCGCCTAAGTGACACCTCTATTCCCCATTAAGGATTGAATATGAAAACATCGAACGGTGCATTGTCTTTGGCGGCATTGTTGATCTCGGCATGGTTAGTCAATACAAGCTTGCCGGCCTTAGCGGCAACATCGGGCCATCAAGGTGATTTATCCCATGGTGCTAACAATTTTTATCGGAGTGAAACCCTGAGTATGCAAAAAGTCACTTTTCCAAACCAATACAAGATGAATGTTACGGGCAATCTGTATTTGCCTAAGGATATGAAGGCGGGCGAAAAACGCGCCGCCATTATCGTGGGCCACCCTATGGGCGCGGTAAAAGAACAAAGTGCGGTGCTCTATGCCCAGCAACTGGCCGAACGCGGCTTTGTAACCCTCGCCATCGACTTATCCTTCTGGGGGGGAGAGTGAGGGCAATCCCCGTAATGCCGTGCTGCCGGACATGTACGCCGAAGACTTTAGTGCCGCGGTAGACTTTCTGGGCACCAGCGAGTTTGCCGACAGGGAGCGCATAGGCGTACTCGGGATCTGTGGTAGCGGTGGTTTTGCCATTAGCGCCGCGAAAATTGATCCACGCATGAAAGCCATTGCCACCGTCAGCATGTATGACATGGGCGGATTTAGCCGTCATCTGTATGGTAAGTCGTTGACCTTAGCGCAGCGCAAACAAATGATCGCCGAGGCGGCCGCGCAGCGTTATGTGGAGTTTAGCGGTGGTCAAACCCAATACACCGGCGGCACACCCCATGAAATCGATGAAAACTCTCACCCCATTGCCAAGGAGTTTTATGACTTCTATCGCACCCCAAGGGGAGAGTTTACACCAGTGGGATCATCGCCTGAGCTGACGACGCATCCTACCCTGAGCAGTAACATTAAGTTTATGAATTTCTACCCATTTAACGATATTGAGTCTATTTCTCCGCGCCCCTTGTTATTTGTTGCTGGCGATGAAGCGCACTCACTGGAGTTTAGCCAAGAAGCCTACAGCCTAGCAGCAGAGCCTAAAGAGCTCTATCTGGTAAAAGGTGCTGGCCATGTTGACTTGTACGACAGAGTGAAGCTGATCCCCTTCGATAAGTTGACGCAATTTTTCACTCAGTATTTGTAATTTAGCTCACGGGCCAGCGCTTTTGCTGGCCTTGATGATTTCTCGCAGAGGCGTGTCATTTTACGTTTCTGCCTCAATCCACAGGGGATGAAATATGCAAACCATTGGATATGCCGCAGCGTCGGCGCAAAGCCCGCTAGAACCTTATCACTATGAGTGCCGTGAATTACGCGACAACGATGTCGCTATCGAAATTCTCTATAGCGGTGTCTGCCATAGCGATTTACACACAGTGAAAAACGACTGGGGTTGGACGGTGTATCCCACAGTGCCAGGCCATGAAATCGTTGGCCGCGTGGTGCAAGTGGGCAGCCAAGTTAACAAATACAAAGTGGGCGATCATGTCGCTGTGGGCTGTATGGTCGACAGTTGTCAGGAATGTACCCACTGTCATCACGGTGAAGAGCAGTTTTGTGAGCAGGGTTTTACCCAAACCTACAACAGTGCCGATAGGCACACCCAAGAGCTTACCAAGGGCGGCTATGCCAAGCATATCGTCGTGCGCCAAGAGTTTGTGCTGAGTATTCCAGCATCGCTCGACCTTGCTAAAGTCGCGCCCTTACTCTGTGCAGGGATCACTACCTATTCTCCCTTAAGAACCTGGAACGTTGGGCCTGGCAGTCAAGTTGCGGTCATTGGTATGGGCGGTTTAGGTCATATGGCGATCAAACTTGCGGCCGCGATGGGCGCCCATGTCACTGTGCTAAGCCGCTCGGAAAATAAGCGCAGCGATGCGCTCGAACTCGGTGCGGGTGACTTTTTGATCTCTTCAGATCTTGAGCGCATGCAGCAAGCCGCTAATCGCTTCGAGCTTATCATCGATACAGTGCCAACAAAGCATGACATTACCCCGTACCTGCCGTTACTGAATGTGGATGGCACGCTCACCTTAGTCGGTCAAGTGGGGCCGATTGCCGAAGTGAATACTGTGCCTATGGTGATGGGACGTCGCCGCATTGCCGCCTCACTTATTGGTGGCATTGCCGAGACCCAAGAGATGCTCGATTTCTGCGGCCGGATGAACATTTTGCCAGAGGTCGAGATGATCACAATGGAGCAGATTAATGAAGCCTTCGAACGGCTGGAGAAATCCGACGTGCATTACCGATTTGTGATCGATATGCAGGCATCTTCCTTCTAGGCTTAAGAAGGTTATTTCATTTGTTAAAAGGGCGGTTTGCGGACCATTCCCCATGCCGCCATCACTTTTAAATCAGCTTAAGACAACGTCAGCAAAGGAGTTTTTAATGAATACCTTAGAAACCGCATCTATGACACTGATCCCCGCAGGAACACAACAACCGATTAAGGGACCGAGTGAATGGTTTACCGGCGAGGTGGTGATCAGCAGCTTATTTAATGCGCCGCCACCAGCGCGGGTGGGTATGGCCGTAGTGAACTTTTCAGCGGGCGCGCGAACCCATTGGCATAGCCATCCACTCGGGCAAATGCTATTGGTTACCCAAGGCGAAGGTTGGACCAAGTGTGAAGGGGGGGAGCGCACTACAATTCGCCCAGGGGATTTGATTTGGTGTAATTGTGGTAAGCGTCATTGGCATGGTGCAACGGCATCATCCTCAATGCAGCATGTGGCCGTTCAAGAGGCGCTTGAGGGGAAAGCGGTCGATTGGTTTGAACCTGTCACTGATACTGTGTACTTAAATGGCGACAGTGTCGGCGAGTAACTCAATCACTGGCGAAAGTGTTCGGAATTATCGGAATTAAAAGCAAAAAAGGCGAACTCAGTGTTAATGCCACTCGCTTAAGAGCGAGTGGCATTTTTACTTGGATATTTCACCGTTTTCTTTAGCACCACACGCGGGTAGCTGGGCCGCTTCCTCTTCGGGGGTAAAATCAACCTTTTGCCATTTTCCCTCAGTCGTTTTAAGTGCTGTGGGATCGCTCCTGGACTCCCTCTGTCGCTCCAAGCAAACTCATCCTGGATTAAAAACAGGGCATTAATGAAACTTATTCTCTGTGGCTCAACTTTATGCTGCACTGCCATGGCAGCCATCTCTAGCCGAACAATATTGTAGGTCGTCAAGATCCCCCATCATTCTTGATACACCCCATCCTTCTTCTTGCTGCGCAGGACGGGTTTATTTTCCAGTTGATATTGCTTCAGCTCACCATAACCCCTCTCTATCTCCCATCGCTGCCAATACACCTTGAGCAAATCGTTCACTGGATAAGTGTCGGGACATAGGCAGGACGTGATAAACCCTTTGATATCACCTTTGGGTGATGGAATAAGGATAAGGCGGGCTTGCCAGCTCTCNCCCAGATAAGGCGCTTGTTGTTTAGCTTGGGGTGATACNGGCATCTCAACCAGATGGTCATACTCTGAGAATGACTCGATAATGCTATAGCGGGTCTTAGACTTTATCGGGGTTAACCAATGGGTGTTAGTCCCGCTTCCTTGCCAGCTGATGAGCAATTCGGCAGACATAAACCCACGGTCAAACAACGTGAGCGAATGCTCGGGAGCTGAGCCAACCAATTGCTGTGCGTAGTGAATTTCACTGTGGGTAACAGGCCCGAAAGCCGCATCAGAAAGTCAGTGGCTNCGAGTAGACATTAAGGTGACCGCCAGCACAGAGGGAAAANAAGCCGTGCTTTGTGCAAAGCCAAAGTNATGGTTTTCTTCAGTGTTATGCGTCTTAAAATACGTCCCATCAACACTGAGCAATTTCANTCCCGCTATCTCATCAAATTCACACTGTGTTTCCCACTGTGCAGCGGTTGTTTTGAACAGATAACGCATGGGCTCTGAACCCAACTTTTCTTTGGCTTTGATGATNCTACTGGTCGCCAGTGGNGGGAGCTCCCCCTTGGCGTCGGGAAAGGCCAGTGAGAGCGTATCACAGACTTGCTGAATCGAGCGGTTACGCATCAAACCAATGCCTAGAACCAACCAAACCGCTTGCTCTGCAGGGAAACGACGGGTTCGAAGTGATGCCCTGCCAGTTTGTTGTTGCACAGCCTCAGCCACCCAATCCATGGGAACATGTTTGGCGAATACATCAATATCCTGCGATTGGCAAAATTCAGCAGTAACAAGTAGCTCTTTAGAAAATTCAGACATAAAAAAATCAGCCGCAACTTAGGTTGCGGCTGATTATGAAGCCCTTGAAAGATCGTTCAACTATTTAAAACGATCTGTATTAAGTAAACACTTGGCCTTTACTATTTGCTTCGCGAAAGCTTTTATTGCTTCGCCAATATAAGGGATAAGCTCAGTTATCCCTTATCATCATTAACCTTCTACAGGGTAATGAACTTTCGCATTCGCCTTCAGTGACTCAATCAGACCGCGGTAATCCGCTTCGCTGTATTGTGCATTTAAGCGTTGTTTCAGCGCATTGACTAACTCATCGCTAACAGACTCTGCCGCGTTCACTTTATCCAGAGCAATCACTGCGTAGCCATTGGCTAAACCAACAGTGTCAACCACAGGTGCTGCACTCGGCGTTGGCATTTGGAAGGCTTTGCCTACAATCGCTGCATCTACGTCTTGTGCGCCACGGCCCAGTTTAGTCTTAGCCGTTAAAGTCACATCAGTCGCACCCGCTTTAACTTGGGTCATCAGCTCTTGAGCTTTAGCACGTGCCGCTTCGTTCGCTTGATCTTGCTTCAAACGCTCAGCGATGTCGGCCTTCACTTCGGCTAATGGCATAGTGCCCGCATCGTGATGTTCCTTCATACGGATAACCACAACATGGTTTGGCTCAAGCTCGATGACTTCACTGTTTAGGCCTTGGCGTAAAACAGTGTCAGAGAACGCCGCTTTTACCACATCAGGCTTATTCAATGCCGCTGGCACATCATCGCGTGAGAACATTGGCGTAGTCTTAATCTCAACACCCACCACTTTTGCGGTTTCGGCTAAGGTATCAGGCACTTCGTAGCTAGTATCAGCCAGTTTGCTCTGCAAGCTATAGAATTGATCGACTGCTTTCTTCTCTTGCAGCTGAGCTACAATCTTCGTTTTGACATCAGCAAATGGCACGGTAGTACCTGGCTGAATGTCTAACAGTTTGATGATATGGAAACCAAAATCAGTTTTCACTACGCCAGAATGCTGACCTTTTTGCAGGGCAAACAGCGCGGTATCAAAGCTTGGGTCCATCACACCAGGTTCAAACCAGTCTAATTTACCGCCCTGCTCCGCACTTAAGGTATCTTCAGAATTGGCTTTGGCTAACTCAGCAAAATCAGCACCGTTATCTAACTGCTTAGCTAAATCTTCAGCCTTGGCTTTTGCCGCCGCTTCATCGCTGCCAGGGCCAATCAGAATGTGCGCCGCTAAACGTTTCTCGTTAGACACATATTGCGTCTTGTGTTCATCGTAGTAAGCCTGAGCTTCTTCATCCGTCACTTTGCTGTCTTTAGCAAAATCAGCCGCGTTTAACTCAACATACTCTAAGCTCACCTTCTCAGGGCTCATAAACTGGCCTTGGTTGGTGTCGTAGTAGTTTTTAACTTGCTCGTCTGTCACAGAGGCATTCGCAAGGAATGGCGCAGAATCGACTACTAAGTAGCGAATGTCGCGAGTTTGACCTTGCAGCTCAGCTAATTGCTTAGCTTCACCAGGTAATACGAATTCAGTGCCCACTAACGCCGCAGTTAACTGACGACGGGTCATATCGACACGCATCATGCTTCTGAAAGTTTGTGGCTGGTAGCCTAACTGACGCAAAATCGCTTGATAACGGTCGTTATCGAATTTGCCATCGGTTTGGAAAGCGGGTTCTGATTTAATCGCCGTGATAATTTGCTCGTCAGACACACGCAGCCCCATCGCGGCGGCAGCTTGGTCAATCAATTTATCGGCCACTAAACGTTCGAGTACGCTCTGCTTGATGCTTTCTAGGTATCTTTCGTCGGCAGATAACGCAGCAAACATTTCACCCAGTTGTTGCTCCATACGAGCGCGTTCGCTCTGATAGGCCTGCTCTAACTCGGCTTTAGTGATTTTGTCACCGTTGACTTCTGCGGCAGGGACGTCCGATTTTGAGCCTAAATAGCTACTCACGCCTGCAAATGCAAAAGATAAAATCACAAGTACGAGAATGCCTTTAGCAATCACGCCTTGCGAACCGTCGCGGATCTTTTCTAACATCAGATTTCTCGCTCGTTGCGATTAACAAAATAAAAAGGCGCATCAACTTGAGATGCGCCTTTCTGTAATTTATGGGGATTATTCAGACGCTACCACTGGTAAGTGCTAAAACCCCGAGTAATGGTAGAAATTGTGCTTCAAAATCCATTACTTTCAATTCGTAAAAAGCACTGTTTAAACAGTGCTTATCATTACGAACGCCTTACAAAGGCTACGATATCAAAAATTAATTGACAGCGTCTTTCAGAGCTTTACCAGCTTTGAATGCTGGAATTTTTGCTGCTGCGATTTTGATTTCTTCACCCGTTTGTGGGTTGCGACCAGTACGCTCAGCACGTTCACGCACTTCAAAAGTACCAAAACCAACAAGAGAAATTTTATCGCCTTCTTTCAGACCTTCAGTCACAGCAGCGATAAAAGAGTCCAGTGCACGGCCAGCAGCGGCTTTAGAAATGTCAGCACCAGAAGCGATTTTCTCGATTAGTTCAGATTTGTTCATGTCATCCCCTTGAATGTAATTTTTTTGCGCCGCAACCAAATCCGTCTCTAGAGCGGTCTGCGGAGGCTTTTATAACAAGCTTGAATTCAAAGTTCAAGCTGAGTTCGAAAACCAAAGAAATAAAACTGGATACAGCTCAAAGCCAGTTGCGCCAAGGGCTTGGAGCAACCGACTCTCCACAGACCTAGGCTACCACAGGTCTGCGCTTTGTTAAGCCCCTTTTTTCATTTTTTTTAGCGTGATAGCGCATTTTCTTGCGTTATGCCAAGTTTTTAACCACTTCGAAGCCTTCAACCGGTCTTTCTAGCGCCAGTTTTAACACTTCGTCGACCCAACGCACGGGACGAATTTCCAAATCGGCAATCACATTGGCAGGAATTTCTTCCAGATCACGCTCGTTTTCTTTTGGAATAAGTACCAATTTAATGCCACCACGATGTGCTGCCAGCAGTTTTTCTTTTAAACCACCGATAGGTAGCACTTCACCGCGTAAGGTAATTTCACCCGTCATCGCCACATCGGCGCGCACTGGGTTACCCGTTAAGCTAGACACTAATGCAGTACACATTGCCGCGCCAGCAGATGGACCATCTTTTGGCGTCGCCCCTTCTGGCACGTGAACATGGATATCACGCTTCTCATAAAAGTCGCCGTTGATACCTAATTGTTCCGCACGGGCACGTACGACCGTCATTGCCGCTTGAATCGACTCTTGCATCACATCGCCAAGTGAGCCTGTGTAGGTCAACTTGCCTTTGCCTGGCACTGATGTCGCTTCAATGGTGAGCAGATCGCCACCCACTTCGGTCCACGCTAAACCTGTGACTTGACCGATTTGGTTGTTCGACTCCGCCTTACCATAGTCAAAACGCTGCACACCGAGGAAAGACTTAAGGTTGTCCGCAGTCACAGTGACTGACTTGATAGACTTATCCAGCAGGATCATTTTCACGACCTTGCGGCAGATCTTCGACAATTCACGCTCTAGTGCACGCACACCGGCTTCACGGGTGTAGTAGCGGATAATGCCGACTATCGCACTGTCTTCGATATGAATTTCGTTCGCTTTAAGACCGTTACGCTCGATTTGCTTGGTCAGTAAATGCTGCTTCGCAATATTGAGCTTCTCATCTTCGGTGTAACCCGACAGGCGAATAACTTCCATACGGTCCAGCAATGGGCCTGGAATATTCATCGAGTTTGAGGTCGCCACGAACATCACATCGGATAAGTCGTAGTCAACTTCGAGGTAATGGTCGTTAAAGGTCGCGTTTTGTTCAGGATCAAGCACCTCTAACAGTGCTGATGCTGGGTCGCCACGCATATCCGAACTCATTTTGTCGATTTCATCGAGCAAGAATAAGGGGTTTTTCACGCCCACTTTCGCCATCTTTTGAATGACTTTACCCGGCATAGAACCAATGTAAGTACGTCGATGACCACGGATTTCCGCTTCATCACGCACGCCGCCTAAGGCAACACGCACATACTTACGACCAGTTGCTTTAGCAATCGATTGACCTAATGAGGTTTTACCTACCCCTGGTGGGCCGACTAAGCACAGGATAGGCCCTTTAAGTTGACGCACACGACTCTGCACTGCCAAATATTCCAGAATCCGGTCTTTGACCTTTTCCAGACCATAGTGATCGGTATCCAGCACCTCTTGGGCTTTGGCTAAATCGCGTTTGATTTTAGATCGTTGGCTCCAAGGCACTGAGGTCATCCAATCCACGTAGCTGCGAACCACGGTCGCTTCGGCAGACATGGGTGACATCATGCGTAATTTATTCAGCTCGGCGACGGCCTTCTCTTTGGCATCACTTGGCATGTTGGCTTCTTCAATCTTACGATTTAAGACTTCAAACTCGTCATGGCCTTCGTCTAAGTCACCCAATTCTTTTTGGATGGCTTTCATCTGCTCGTTCAGATAATACTCACGCTGGCTCTTTTCCATCTGTTTTTTAACGCGGGTACGGATGCGTTTCTCGACCTGTAACAGGTCAATTTCCGACTCCATCATCGCCATTAAATATTCCAGACGCTCACCGACGTTAGTCATCTCTAGCACGGACTGTTTGTCTTCAAGCTTCAGTGGCATGTGGGCCGCCATGGTATCGGCAAGGCGCGCCGCTTCATCGATGCCCGAGAGTGAGGTCAAGACTTCAGGAGGGATCTTCTTGTTGAGCTTGATATAGCCTTCAAATTGGCCAATCGCGCTACGAACCAAGACTTCCTCTTCTTTGTCTTCCAAAGGCTCAGACTCAAGATACTCCGCCTTAGCCACAAAGAAATCCGCTTCTTGGGTATAACGGGTAATACGAGCTCGGCGACCACCTTCAACCAGTACTTTTACCGTACCATCAGGCAGTTTAAGCAGTTGCAGAATAGACGCCACTGTACCGACTTCAAAAATATCGTCTTTGGTCGGCTCGTCTAACTCAGCGTCACGCTGAGCGACTAAAATAATTTGCTTATCCTGGGCCATTGCCGTTTCGAGACAACGAATCGATTTTTCTCGGCCAACGAACAACGGAATTACCATATGGGGATAGACCACCACATCTCTCAGTGGTAGCACGGGGAGTTCGATATGCGCTTCACGCTCTAAGGTCATAGTTCGATTCCGTTTAGATGAAAGGGATTAGTTAAGGAGTATATTGGGGCGCTTTACAGGGTTTCAATGGGCAAAATAAAAAAAGGAGCCCGATGGACTCCTTGATTTTCAGATTATTAGCAATCAGTACAATTATTGCTCGCCAGAGGCTGCTTGCGCTTCGTTGCGCTCGTAAATCAGGATAGGTGCAGATTCACCATTCACCACAGATTCATCGACAACCGCCTTCACTACGCCCTCAATTGAAGGAATATCGTACATAGTATCGAGTAAAATACCTTCAACGATTGAACGTAGACCACGTGCACCGGTTTTGCGTGACATGGCTTTATGTGCAATCGCTTTGAGCGCATCTTCACGGAACTCTAGCTCAACCCCTTCCATCTCAAACAGCGCGTTGTATTGTTTTGTCAGCGCGTTTTTAGGCTCAGATAGGATTTGCACTAGGGCTTCTTCGTCCAGCTCGGTCAGCGTCGCGACAACGGGCAGACGGCCAATAAACTCAGGGATCAAGCCATATTTGACTAAATCTTCCGGCTCCACCTGAGATAAGGTTTGTGAAATCGTTGCCTTATCTTTTTCGCCCTTCACTTGCGCACCGAAACCAATACCGGAACCTACATGAGCACGCTGTTCAATCACTTTTTCAAGGCCAGCAAATGCACCACCACAGATAAACAGGATCTTAGAGGTATCCACCTGTAAGAACTCTTGCTGTGGATGCTTGCGACCACCTTGAGGCGGAACCGCGGCAACCGTACCTTCGATAAGTTTCAGCAGCGCTTGCTGCACGCCTTCACCCGATACGTCACGGGTAATCGATGGGTTATCCGATTTACGGCTGATCTTGTCGATTTCATCGATATAGACGATACCGCGCTGTGCCTTTTCAACATCGTAATCGCACTTTTGCAGCAGCTTTTGAATGATGTTTTCAACGTCTTCACCCACATAACCCGCTTCGGTTAAGGTGGTAGCGTCTGCCATAGTAAATGGGACATTCAATGAGCGCGCGAGCGTTTCGGCCAGCAGCGTCTTACCACTGCCCGTAGGACCAATCAGCAGAATGTTACTCTTGCCTAATTCCACACCATCTTTGGGGGAAGAATTTCTCAGGCGCTTATAGTGATTGTACACAGCGACAGACAGCACTTTTTTAGCTCTGTCCTGACCAATCACATAATCGTCTAAATGCGCACGCAACTCATGTGGCGTTGGCAATTTATCATTATCACGCTTAGGGGAGATTTCTTTAATCTCTTCACGAATGATGTCGTTACATAATTCAACACATTCGTCGCATACGTATACTGATGGGCCTGCAATCAGTTTTCTGACTTCATGCTGGCTCTTACCGCAAAAAGAGCAGTACAGCAATTTACCGCTGTCACCATTATTTTTGTTGTCGCCCATTAATTACCTCATTTGCAGTCTGCTCTACTGCTTGTCTTAAACTTGCTAACCCTTTACAGGGCTTTGCTTAACAAAGCATAGCCCAGTCAAAAGTAAAAATCAGCCGCGTTTAGTCATCACAGCGTCAACTAAACCATATTCAACCGCTTGAGTCGCACTCATGAAGTTGTCGCGATCGGTATCACGTTCAATCACTTCGAGTGGCTGGCCAGTGTGCTCTGACAACATCAGGTTCAGTTTATGCTTGATGCCTAAGATCTCTTGGGCATGAATCGCGATATCAGAAGCCTGACCTTGGAATCCACCCAGAGGTTGGTGGATCATCACGCGTGAGTTAGGTAAGCAGAAACGCTTGCCCTTTTCGCCACCGGCTAATAAAAACGCGCCCATGCTAGCCGCTTGACCGATACACACAGTGCTCACATTCGGCTTAATAAATTGCATGGTATCGTAAATCGCCATGCCCGCAGTGACTGAACCACCGGGTGAGTTGATATATAAGAAGATATCTTTATCTGGGCTTTCTGACTCGAGGAATAGCAACTGCGCCACAATCAGATTCGCCATATGCTCTTCAACTTGACCCACTAAAAAGATAATCCGCTCTTTTAACAGACGAGAATAAATATCGAATGAGCGTTCACCCTTAGCCGTCTGTTCGATCACCATAGGCACTAAAGCACTTTGTATGTCTGACGCATTATGCATTATTCATTTCCCTAAATAAAAATGGCTCGCATGAGGAGCCTCATACGAGCCATTATAAATGGCGAACTGCCAATCAAGTCAAGCTTAGGTTATGCGCGACCTGTAGCCTTGTTCATAAATTCTTCAAAAGCGACTTCTTTTTCGGTCACTTTGGCAGATTTTAGCAGTGCTTCAACAGCTTGCTCTTCAAGCGCAACGTTGCGCATGTTTTGCATCAGTTCTTTGTTGCTGTTGTAATAAGCAATCACTTCACTTGGATCTTCGTAAGCAGAAGCCATAGAAGCGATTAACGCTTGTACACGCTCATCTTCCGCTTTCAGCTCGTTAGTCTTGATAACTTCGCCTAATAACAGACCGATTTTCACGCGACGAGCCGCTTGCTCAGTGAATAATTCCGCTGGCAGTTCTGGCATGTTAGCCGTTTGACCGCCGAAACGTTGCATCGCTTGTTGACGCAGCACGTTAACTTCGCCATCGATCAGTGCTTTTGGCAGTTCGATGTCGTTGTTGGCTAATAAACCAGTGATCACTTGCTCTTTCACGTTTGCTTTTAACGCTTGCTCAAGTTCACGGTTCATGTTTTTACGGATTTCAGTTTTCAGCGCTTCTAAGCCACCTTCGCTGATACCGAATAATGCAGCAAACTCATCGTTTACTTCTGGTAAGTTAGCCGCTAACACTTCAGTTAAAGTGATAGCAAACTTAGCCGCTTTACCTTTTAAGTTTTCAGCGTGATATTCTTCAGGGAAAGTCACGTCGATAACGAATTCTTCACCCGCTTTGTGACCTAAGATACCCGCTTCGAAACCAGGGATCATACGGCCACTGCCTAATTGCAGTTCGAAATCGTCAGCTTTACCGCCTTCGAATTCAACACCGTCAACTGAACCAACAAAGTTCATTTTCACTTTGTCGCCGTCAGCTGCTTCACGCTCAACAGCGGCGAAAGTCGCGTGTTGCTTACGTAAGGTTTCGATCATGCTGTCTACGTCAGCATCGGTTACAGACGCTTTTGGTTGTTCTACTTCGATTGCATCTAAACCTTTCAGCTCAACTTCTGGGTAGATTTCGAAAGTCGCTACGAATTCGAATTTTTCACCGTCAGTCGCACCTGGTACGAAAGTAGGTGCGCCAGCTGGGTTTAATTTCTCAGCGATGATCGCTTCGATAAAGTTACGTTGCATCACTTCACCAGTGATGTCTTGACGAATAGCGGCGCCATAACGTTTGTTGATTACAGTAACAGGCACTTTGCCAGGACGGAAACCTGGGATACGAGCACGCTTAGCTTCACGTTGTAAACTGTCTTTAACCAGTTTTTCAATTTGTTCAGCAGGAACAGAAATGGTCAGGCGACGCTCTAGGCCTTGGGTTGCTTCAACAGAAACTTGCATTGTTTTACCTCGAAATTTGTCTAACGTCCTTTGTAATAGTCGAGTCATCAACTATTCAGGTATTCGTTTCTTGATCATTAAATTTGACTACAATGCCCACCACTATTGGCTTTCGGCACAGGTCGCTGTTAGTTGATATCTATCAAGACGCGACATTATAGCCACCGTTTTGTGCAGAGTCGAGCCTCTACGGCCGAATCTAGGGTATAAAAAAAGCGACCAGAGGTCGCTTTTTTTATTTTGTACTCAAAGTACTTAAAAATGGGGTGACTGATGGGGCTCGAACCCACGACAACCGGAATCACAATCCGGGACTCTACCAACTGAGCTACAATCACCACTGAAACTGGCACGCCCGGCAGGATTCGAACCTGCGACCATCCGCTTAGAAGGCGGATGCTCTATCCAACTGAGCTACGGGCGCATGGTTTACAGACTCTGCTGTATCCTAACCTACGTGGGATAACTAATTTAGATTATCCGCTATTACCCGCCCAAATTAACTGAATAATCATGAGCCAATAATATTAAAGTGGTCGGTGATAGAGGATTCGAACCTCTGACCCTCTGGTCCCAAACCAGATGCGCTACCGGACTGCGCTAATCACCGAGAATCATTGTTTTCAGAGCAAATGAGCACATCTGCTTGAGAACGGAGCGCATCTTAGCCCCTCACTTTGCACCCGTCAACGATTTTTTTAAGCATTCAAACTAGATGCTGAATTATCAGGCGAATACGCCTGTTTTTATCCATTTCGCCGCGGCTTTGACCATGACACACCCGCAACGCCCTGTTAAAATAGCCGCGATTGCCACTCTCTGTGTTAACGACAGTTTTCACCATCGCCCATATAAAGGATATCCTACACCCATGACAGCCCAAATAATCGACGGCAAGGCGATTGCTCAATCCATCCGTACACAACTTCGCGAAAAAGTAACCGCCCGTAAAGAGGCAGGACAACGCGTACCAGGTTTAGCCGTCATTCTCGTGGGAGCCGACCCCGCTTCTCAAGTTTATGTTGGTAGTAAACGTAAAGCCTGTGAAGAAGTGGGATTTATTTCTCGCTCCTACGATCTCGATACCAGTTATACCGAAGAAGCCTTATTAGCCCTTATCGACGAACTCAATGATGATCCGACGATCGACGGTATCTTAGTGCAGCTTCCTCTGCCTGCGCATATCGAAGACTCTAAAGTGATCGAGCGCATTCGCCCCGATAAAGATGTCGACGGTTTCCACCCCTATAACGTTGGCCGTTTAGCCCAGCGCATTCCTGTATTACGTTCATGTACCCCAATGGGGATCATGACCTTAATCAAATCAACGGGTGTTGATACCTATGGATTAGATGCTGTTGTGGTAGGTGCATCGAACATTGTCGGTCGACCGATGACACTGGAGCTATTGCTTGCGGGCTGCACCACAACCACATGCCATCGTTTTACAAAAAATCTCGAACAAAAAATCCGTCAGGCAGATTTAGTCGTGGTAGCCGTGGGTAAACCGGGCTTTATCCCAGGTGAATGGATTAAACCCGGCGCCATTGTTATCGATGTGGGTATTAACCGCTTAGAAAACGGCACCTTAGTGGGCGATGTGCAATACGATGCTGCTGCCCAAAACGCCAGCTTTATCACCCCAGTACCCGGTGGTGTCGGTCCTATGACGATTGCCAGCTTACTTGAAAATACCCTGTATGCTGCAGAGCAATATCACGACTAATCAGCTTCGCCATCGCGTAGATAATGGCTTAAATGATGGCGTAAGTTATGGCGTAAATCGCAGCATTTAAACCTGCTATTTAGCCATCTAAGCTCCAGTAGCCTGTAACGAATAACGTAAACTTAATCAAACGCGTGAAACCAATAAAAAACCTGCCATTGGCAGGTTTTTTATTATCGATGCAAATCTCACTTAGGCGATGAGGTTATTTCTTACGCCGACCTATTTCTTACGCCAAGTGGTACCACTTGGACCATCTTCTAAAACCACGCCAAGCTCATTTAACCGATTACGCGCAACATCAGCAGCAGGCCAATCTTTCTCGGCGCGGGCACGATTACGCTCAACGATAAGCGCTTCAATCTCTGCCACTTCATCATCGCTCCCCTCCCCCTTAAAGAAGGCATCGGGCGCTTGGTGCAATAAGCCCAATACATCGGCCAGTTGCTTCATGGCAACGGCCATAGCTGACGCCTGCGCCATATCGGTGGTTTTCAAACGGTTGATCTCACGCACCATATCGAAAAGCACTGAGTAGGCTTCTGGCGTATTAAAGTCATCGTCCATGGCCGCTTTAAATTTAGCGATAAACTCTTCCGCAGGTGCCGCTGTAACAGTCAGGTCAACATCTTTAATCGCAGTGTATAAACGCTCTAAGGCGGCACGAGCCTGCTTGAGGTTTTCTTCTGAGTAGTTGATTTGACTACGATAGTGACCCGATAGCAGGAAGTAACGCACGGTTTCAGCGTCGTAATGGCCTAATACATCACGGATGGTGAAGAAGTTACCTAAAGACTTTGACATCTTCTCGCGGTCAACCATCACCATGCCAGTGTGCATCCAGTAATTCACGTATGGCGTATCATGGGCGCAGCAAGACTGAGCAATTTCGTTCTCATGGTGCGGGAATTGTAAATCTGAACCGCCACCGTGAATATCAAAATGCAGACCTAAATGCTTACTGTTCATTGCCGAACATTCGATATGCCAGCCTGGACGACCTGGTCCCCATGGCGATTCCCATGTTGGCTCGCCCGGTTTAGACATTTTCCATAGCACGAAATCCATTGGATTTTGCTTGTTATCGTCAACCTCAACCCGTGCCCCCGCCTGTAATTGCTCCAGGTTCTGACCTGATAGACGGCCATACTCAGGGAAAGAAGCCACACTGAACAGCACATCGCCATCAGCTGCCACATAGGCATGCCCGCGAGCGAGTAAACGCTCAACCATATCGATGATTTCGGCAATGTGCAGAGTGGCACGTGGCTCGAAATCGGGACGGATCATATTCAGCGCATCGAAATCCTTGTGCATTTCCCCAATCAAGCGATCGGTTAAAGTATTGCAATCTTCTTGATTTTCGTTGGCGCGTTTGATGATTTTGTCATCAATGTCGGTGATGTTACGTTGAAAATTCACTTCATAACCCGCGTAACGCAGGTAGCGAACGATCATATCGAAGGAAACAAAAGTACGCCCATGGCCAATATGACACAGATCGTATACGGTCACCCCGCATACATACATCCCAACTTTCCCGGGAGTAATTGGCTTAAATTCCTGTTTTTGACGGGTAATACTGTTGTAAATCTTCAACATCGGCATTCTCTTCAATGATAGATTCGAGTGTAAAATCAAGGGGTCAGTCTACCACGCTGACAAGGGTTTTGAATACTGCACTTTGCGTGCAATCCGAGATAAGTTAGAATCGCGCCACTATTTACAGAGAGTATGAAAACATGATCACATTACACACTAATTTTGGCGACATTAAACTGCAACTGAACGCCGAAAAAGCACCGCTGACTGTGGCAAACTTTATGAAATATGTTGACGAAGGTTTCTTCGACGGCACCATTTTCCACCGTGTAATTGACGGCTTTATGATCCAAGGCGGTGGCTTTACCGCTGAAATGAGCCAAAAACGTTGCCATGAGCCAGTGAAAAACGAAGCCAACAACGGTTTATCAAACCGTACTGGTACTATCGCGATGGCGCGTACTTCAGATCCACACTCAGCGACGGCTCAGTTCTTCATCAACGTCAACGATAACACTTTCCTCGATTTCAAATCTGAAAGCATGCAAGGTTGGGGTTACTGCGTATTTGGTGAAGTGGTTGAAGGCATGGACATCGTTGAAAAAATCAAAGCTGTCAGCACTGGTAACCGTGGCATGCACCAAGATGTGCCATTAGAAGCGGTTGTGATTGAAAAAGTCAGTGCGGCCTAATCCCCTAGGATGCGAACCTTATTTATTGGCGATCTGCACTTAAGTGCCGATCGCCTCGATATCACCCAAGCCTTTAATCGTTTCCTCGATACTGAACTTGATGATGCCGATGCTCTCTATATTCTGGGGGATCTATTCGAGGTATGGGTCGGCGATGATTTAGCCGCGCCCTTTGCCCTCGAATTAGCATGCAAGCTCAAGCAAGTCTCCCAAAAATTGCCCATCTACTTTATTCACGGTAATCGCGACTTTATGTTAGGCAAACAATTTGCTGATGCTGCAGGCATGCAAATGTTGCCCGAAGTCACTTGCTTAGATCTCTATGGTGTTAATACAGTTATCTTGCACGGCGATAGCCTATGCACCTTAGATAAAGCCTACCAACGCTTTCGCAAATTACGCAGTTTTGCCTTCGCCCGTTGGCTTTATAGCTGTTTGCCGAAGAAAAAACGTCAAGCGATTGCCAATAAGATCCGCAGCAATAGTCAGAGCAGCAATCAACAAAAAAGCTATGTCATCATGGATGTGGAGCCGTGTGCGGTAGATGCGTTATTTACCCAAACCCACTGTAAACAGATGATCCATGGTCATACCCACAGACCCGCCATCCACGACTTAACTAATGACTGTAAACGAATTGTGGTCGGTGATTGGTACGAGCAAGGCAGTGTGTTGGTGGTCAGCGCCGACGGAGTGGAGTTAAAAAGCCTGCCTTTCGGCGCTAGCTAAGAAACGATTGATAGTAACGGTAATCAACAAATCATTTAGGCGCCAACATCAAAAACGTTATCGCCTCTAACTCCTAACGCCTCTAGCAAACACTTGATAGAGGCCGTTATTGGCTCTCCTCAACGAGGTTTGGATATTAGGCAACTAAAGGCTGACCACTGTGGAAATGGAACTCATCATCGGGCGCCATAATCAATTCAGCTTCCCTCTCGCCAAAATAAGCCACCCGTTCAGTAATATTTTCAGTCGAAACCAACTGCGCCAGCTTAAGATAATCCTCAAAATGACGCGCCTCAGAGCGCAGCAAGGACACATAAAACTTACTTAACTCTGGATCCAAGTAAGGCGCTAATTTGGCAAAACGCTCACAGGAGCGCGCCTCAATATACGCCCCTACAATCAACTTATCCCGCAGAATATCCTTCTCATGGGTGGTCACGTGGCTCATCATGCCCTTTGCGTAACGTCCCGCACGAATATTGCGATACGGAATGTGCCGTGCGTGCATTAACTCTAGCACTTGCTCAAAATGATGAAACTCTTCTTTTATCAAACGAATCAATGGCGGAATAAGATCCTGAGCAAAGGTAAAATGTTGATTCGGTTGTAGATTGGCAACCAGCTCGTTCTTTTTGACATCGCGAGCCAAAAACAGCTCGATATCGCGATCTTTGTGATAAACAAATTCCTCATAGGGTTTTGCCCACGCCAATAGCGATTGCCCGCTGTCTTTATCCAAGGCGTATCGCCTCAATAAGAACATCGCTGTCTGCGCTGCTTTTAGCTCACAATTACAATGGTCGATTAAGAGTTCATCTAACGAGGCAGAGGCTCTTGCTATATCAATCCAAGTTTGCGGCGTCTCACAACGAAGAAACGCATGAACAGGTGCCAGTAATTGCTGCATGGGATCACTCAAAATCATAAAAAATATCGTCATATTTTACGCGTAATTATCGACAAGCTATAGCGTTACCAGGCAGTAAACTTGACGAGTTGAACTTTTTGTTCAATAAATAATCTACACTTTAAGAACTGAGATCCTGATCACGGCACATCTCAATTCAAAGAGTAGGCAATCGGGAGTTAAAGGGATTGGAGAGCATTAACCCTGATTGCAGAGCTGTTATCAGCTCGTCTGACGTTTGGCGAGCCATCATCAATGCTGAACAAGGATAATTATAATGATACTGAATCACTTAATGGGGTTATACACTCATCCAAAACAAGAGTGGCACGCAATTGAGAAGAATCATGAGGCACTCAAAAGTAGCTTAAGTCACGTTATTCTCATTGCACTTATTCCGGCAGTTTGTAGCTTTATCGCCACCGCATATATTGGTTGGAATCCGGGTTCGGGTGATCCGATTTATCTCACACCACAAAGCGCCATGTTTATGTCTGTGGGAATGTACTTTGGTCTGATTGCGGGCGTCTTTGCCCTCGCCTATTTAGCCTACTGGATGGCAAAAACCTTCGATGCTCAACCTACTTTCACCCAGGCATTAGAACTCGCATCCTACACTGCAACACCGCTGTTTATGGTCGGTCTGGCGGCGCTCTACCCAGTACTCTGGTTTATTATGATTGTAGGGTTGATTGGCTTAGCCTACTCGGTTTATCTGCTGTACGCAGGTGTGCCCATCATTATGAATATCCCTGAAGAGAAAGGCTTTATTTACGCCAGCTCTATGGTCACTGCGGGTTTAGTGCTCTTGGTCGGTTTAATGGCCACCAGCGTTATCCTCTGGAGTATTGGCTTTGGTCCTATGTACCAATAAGGTATCAGTAGACGTTTAGTCGACATGTAAGGGATGGCTTAAAAGAAGCGATAACAGCTGATAAAAATGGTGAAATCTAAAAGATGTAAAAAGCAAAGGCCCTTAGGTTTTATATCACTAAGGGCCTTTTTATTCGTGAATGCCGTTCGTAACTAGCAGCGACAGCAATGCATCATTGCGGCAGCGATTATTGCAGCGAACGACTTGCTATTCAAACGAGTCACGCAGTGCAACTGTTAGGTTAAAAACTAAATGCTCGGCTGATGAATCTTTATTGTCAGCACAGAAATAACCTTCACGTTCAAACTGGTATGCTTTTTCCGCTGGCGCATTAGCAAGGCTGGCTTCAACTAAACCATTCACCACTTCAAGTGAGTTAGGGTTAAGTACTTCATCTACTGTCTCTGCTGCTGCAGGATTTGGATCCGTGAACAAGCGTTGGTATAAACGGAATTCAGCAGGTTTAGCTGTAGTCGCTTCAACCCAATGGATTACGCCTTTTACCTTGCGACCATCAGCAGGGTTTTTACCCAAGGTATCCGCATCGTAGCTACAGTAAACCGTGGTGATATTGCCTTCGCTGTCTTTGTCACAACGTTCAGCCTTAATCACATAAGCGTTACGCAGGCGCACTTCTTTGCCCATCACCAAACGTTTGTACTGCTTATTGGCTTCTTCTCTGAAATCCGCCACATCAATATACAGTTCGCGGCCAAAGGCAAGTTCGCGTGTGCCCATGCTTTCATCACTTGGGTGAGAAGCCGCTTGAATCGTCTCGATTTGACCTTCTGGGTAGTTCTCAATCACGACTTTTAATGGGCGCAGTACAGCCATCGCACGTGGCGCATGCTCATTAAGCTCTTCACGGATACAAGCATCAAGCATTGCTGCTTCAATCATGTTTTCTTGCTTAGTGATACCAATACGTTGGCAAAACTCGCGGATAGACGCTGGTGTATAACCACGACGGCGCAGGCCAGCAATTGTTGGCATACGTGGGTCATCCCATCCAGAAACTAATTTACGCGTCACTAAGTCATTTAATTTACGCTTAGACATCAGCGTATATTCAAGATTTAAGCGAGAAAATTCGTACTGACGAGTACGGTTCGGCGCTTGAAAATCATCTAAATTGTCAAGAACCCAATCGTATAGACGACGGTTGTCTTGGAACTCAAGCGTACATAACGAGTGAGTAATGTGCTCCAGCGCATCCGAAATACAATGAGTAAAGTCGTACATCGGGTAAATGCACCACTTGTCACCTGTTTGATGATGGTGAGCAAAACGAATACGGTAAATCACCGGATCTCGCATACACATGAAAGGCGATGCCATGTCGATTTTGGCACGCAGCGCACACTCGCCCTCTTTGAATTCACCCTTACGCATTTTTTCAAATAATTGCAGGTTTTCTTCAACTGAAGTGTCACGGTACGGGCTGTTTTTACCCGGCTCTTTTAAGGTGCCACGGTATTCGCGGGTTTCATCAGCATTGAGGAAACACACATAGGCTAAGCCTTTGTTGATTAACTCAACCGCGTATTGGTGTAATTGGTCGAAATAGTTAGAGGAATAACGAACCTCACCATCCCACTGGAATCCCAACCAACGCACATCCGCCTGAATAGAATTCACATAATCGATGTCTTCTTTTTCAGGATTGGTATCATCAAAACGTAAATTACAAAGGCCCTGGTAATCGCGCGCGATGCCGAAGTTCAAACAGATAGACTTAGCGTGACCTATATGTAAATAACCATTTGGCTCAGGAGGAAAACGCGTCTGCACGCTAGTGTGCTTACCGCTTTTCAGATCCTCATCAATGATATTACGGATAAAGTTACTCGGACGTACTTCAGTGTCCACATGACTCATGGAATTCCTCTTTGCGAACAATGGCAATTTTAACAAAACCCGCATGATCCTACAGATCTCGGCCAGTTACAATGCCCAGTATAAAAAACTATGGTTTATGGCATGGATAGTAAAACAATAAAAGCAGCCATGAAAGCTGCTTTTATCTTTGTCATTACTAAGCTGACATTTATTACTCAGCGGTTACTCGGTAATGATCCTAACACCTGGAATGATCTGTTGGGTTCTACGGCCCTTACGTTTGAGCCACAGATAGAACACCACAAGTGCCAGGAGGAAGAAACCAATCCACAGACTCGATTGCAGGGGATGCGCACTAAAGGTCGCCGCTTGGTAAGCAATGGTTGCACTGCCGTAGGCCAGTGAGAATGTCCAAGTGGCAGCAAAGGTTGCCCAGCGAGTACCAAACTCATTCACTAAGGCGCCCATCGCGGCGACACAGGGAGTATAGAGTAAGATAAACAGCAGATAAGCAAACGCCGCGACCTTAGTGGTAAAGCCTGACTGTAAGGCACTAAAGGTTGATGTTGCAACACCTTGCGCCTCTGCGGCAACATCGGTACTAGAGACATCACCCACAGATAACTTAAGTGGATCTTCCAAATCTAAACCGAATAAGTTAGCAGGAATCGTCGCCAACGCTTCGCTGAAACTATCAGCCAATGGAGTTAATTCACCATCGTCATGGGCGGCATTGGTATACAAGCTGTTGAGTGTACCAACGACCGCTTCTTTAGCGAAAATCCCCGTGATAATACCGACTGTCGCAGGCCAGTTATCTTGTTCAATCCCCATTGGAGCAAAGATAGGGGTGACTTTTTGGCTCGCCACACTTAAGAGTGACGCTTGGCTATCTTCATGGCCAAAAGTGCCATCAACCCCAATCGCATTGATAAAGTTCAGCAGTGTGACTACTAGTACGATAGTTTTACCCGCACCTAAGATAAAGCTCTTAGTCCGCTTACCAGTACGCACCATCACAGCTTTAAATTTTGGCAACTCATAGCTTGGTAGCTCCATCACCACCGCACTGCTAGTGCCGGGTAATAAGGTGCTGCGCAGTAATAATCCAGTGCCAATCGCCGCAAAAATCCCAATCACATACAGTAAAAACACTAGGTTTTGACCAGAATCAGGGAAGAAGGCCGCCGCAAATAGCGCATACACAGGTAAACGCGCACCGCAGGACATAAAGGGCGCCATCATACCAGTCACGATACGCTCACGCTCACTGCCTAAGGTACGAGTTGCCATAATGGCTGGCACCGAACACCCAAAGCCCACAATCATAGGCACGAAGGCTTTACCCGGTAAGCCAATACGGCGCATTAAGCCATCCACCACGAAGGCGGCGCGGGCCATATAGCCTGAGCTTTCAAGAATGGATAAACCGAGGAATAGCGCTGCGATAACCGGAATAAAGGTAGAAACGGTTTGAATACCTTGACCGACACCACCTGCGAGAATCGTTACAAGCCATGCTGGGGCGCCGATATTGCCAAGGAATGCGCCAAAATGGTCAACCAGCAATGCCCCCACAAACACATCGAAGAAATCGATAAACGCACTACCAATGTTGATGCTGAACATAAACATCAGATACATGACAAATAAAAACACCGGAATGCCAAGTACAGGATGTAAAACTAATTTATCGAGTTTATCGCTCAGTGTTAGGAAGCCATCTGCTTTCACTGAACCTTGGAATACACGCTCGACAAAGTTAAAACGTGTCGTGGCGACCAGTACTTCGATGTCATGTCCTTGCTGCGCGATTTGCTGGGTGCAAGTATTCACTTCATCCTGAAGTTCAGCATTTTTACAACTGCCACAACCAGAACCATTACCTAACATCGCCAAGGCGCGGCCACGGCTTAAGTTGGGATCTTTGCTGCAAAGGAGTTGCACGCCCGCTTCAATTTGCTCATCGTAATCGAGTATTAAAGGCGCTTCTGATACGCGGCCTTGGAGTAAGTCCAATACCTGCGCTTGCACTTTGGCCACATCGGCAGGGTCGCGAGAACACACGCCAATCACAGGGCAACCTAACTCTTGGCTCATTTTCTTTAAATCGACACGGATCCCACGCTTGATGGCCGCATCGATTTTATTCAATACCACCACCATAGGGATCGATAGCTCGCGAAGCTGTGCCGTCAAATAGAGGTGACGCTCGATATTGGTCGCATCAACTAAGTTAATGATGCCATCGACACGTTGTTCGGCGAGGTATTGCTGAGCGATCTGCTCATCGAGGGAACAATCACAACTGTTACCCGCGGGGAGTAAATCGTAAATACCGGGTAAGTCAGTTAAGTAAACGTCGGCGCCATTAAGAGTAAAATGACCGGTTTTTTTCTCAACGGTCACACCAGACCAGTTGCCAACTTGTTGATTCGCGCCTGTAAGCGCGTTAAAGAGTGTTGATTTTCCCGCGTTTGGGTTACCAACAGTGACGCAATGAAACTGCTTAGTCATTCGCCTTTTCCACCTCTATGATGTCTGCCAGATCTCTGCGCATACAAAGCTTACTGCCCCGAATATCTAACTCTAAACCAGAGCCCATTGGCGCTCTGCGGATCAACGAAAATCGTGTATTAGGGGTGATGCCCATGGATAATAATTTACGCTTCACTGTCTGCGGCAGATCTAATCGCCCGATTTCAGAAATAATGCCACGGTCACCGGGACTGAGTTCGCTTAACTTCATTACCTATTTCACCTTGTAACAGCTTCAGCTTGAAAAACTGCGCCCATTGTATCTGAGCGATGGCTCTAATAACTTTACCTAGATCAAGCTTTATGACTGGTAACGATAATAGTTTTCAATTGTGTTGGGTATTATGTGACAAAAATCTCAATGAATAAACGCCTGACAAAAAATAAAAATACTCACTAACTTTCTCTCGAGGTTGTGATGTAAATCTTATCCAACAAGCTATCAACAAATGCACCGCCAAAACAAAATGTGACGTTAATCACATTTATTGTTTATCTCTGCAAAATCATCGCTCTTTACTGTCAATCACCTTAAGAAGGTTAAGCAGTTGTCACTTAATTGTTCTAATATTAATCAGCTAAATTAGCGATGTCGAAAGCTTGAAAAATAACAAATAAAACGCACTCGGGAATAGATGAACATGGATATTGGGTTAAAGTTCAAAAGCATAACTCAGGTTATGCTTGCTGTGATGTTATCGATACTCAGCCTTTCAACGTTAGCGACACCTTGGGATGACAAGCCGCCCGAGGAGGTCGTCGCAACTTTGGACAAAAAATTTGCCGAAGGTAAGTACTCGGCTAAAGGGGCTGACACTTGCCTGATGTGCCATAAGAAAAGTGCCACTGTAATGGCAATTTTTGATGGCGTGCATGGTAATCCCAATATCAATGATTCCCCCATGGCCGACTTACAGTGTGAGGCTTGCCACGGTCCACTCGGTAATCATAACAAGGGCGGCAAAGAGCCGATGATCACCTTCGGCCAGCATTCCCCCGTCCCCGCGCAAAAACAAAACAGTGTCTGCATGAGTTGCCATAACGACGACCAACGCATCGCGTGGAAAGGTAACCACCATGACAATGCCGATATCCCCTGCAGTAGCTGTCACCAAGTACACGTAGCAAAAGACCCTATCAGCGACAAAGCCAACGAAGTGGCAATTTGTACCCAATGCCACACTCAACAAAAAGCGGATATGCACAAACGCTCATCCCATCCACTGCAATGGCAACAAATGGTCTGTAGCGATTGCCACAATCCCCATGGCAGTTTAAATGATGCCAGTCTGAAACAAATGAGCGTCAACGAAAACTGTTACAGCTGCCACGCTGAAAAACGCGGTCCTAAATTGTGGGAACATGCGCCAGTCACCGACAATTGCGCGAACTGCCATAACCCCCACGGCAGCGTCAACGAATCCATGCTCATTAGCAAACCGCCACAGTTATGCCAACAGTGCCACGCCTCCGATGGCCACAGCAGTAATGCTTACTTTGGTAATCAAACCAACGCCTTCACCTCGGGTAATTCCTGTATGAATTGCCATGGACAAGTGCATGGTTCAAACCATCCATCCGGCAAGTTGCTCCAGAGATAACAAGGGAATGATCATGCAAATAATGAACATATCGACTCCTAAAGCTTGTTTCTCACTCACATTAGTGGCTTGGGCGATTAGTGGCGTACTCAACACGGCCCATGCTGAAGGATATGAAATCCAAAAAGCGAATCGCAGTGGCGTAAAAAGTGAGGCTTGGAGCTGTAAGCAATGCCAGACCAAAACAGGGCGCCAAGGCAACGTCAGCGCCACGCTCGCCTACAATGACGGTGAAGACAGCCGTTTTGGTAATCGGACTGGCACGGATAAGGATGGCTTGGTCGGTGCCGTGGGCGCCGATATGCAATACCAAGCTGAGAGTGGTTACCAAACCCGGCTAGAGGCCGATAAACTGGGATTTGATACGGGTTCAGCCAAGCTCACCACAGGCCAACCCGGGCACTATCAAATCCAATTGGGTTATAAAGGGCTCGCAAATTACCAATACAATCAGCTAAAGAGCCCTTATCTCACCGATAACGATAAGATGCTCTTACCTGATAATTGGGTTGAGGGAGCAACGACCCAATCCATGCCGTTGCTGCAATCGAGTTTAATCGAGCAGGACTTAAGCATTACGCGGGATAGATTCAACCTCGGCGGTTACTATGCAGGCCATATCTCATCGAGCAGCCGCTACAAAGCCTCGGTAAACTACCAGCATGAAAACCGCAGCGGCGCGAAAAAGACCAGTGCAAATATTCTCACTAACAGTGTGATGTTGGCGCAGCCAATCGATGACAGCACAGATGAAATCGATGCCAGAGTCTATTTTGGCGGCGCTGGCTGGCAAGCGGGCATAAACAGCCAGATAAGCCAATACAAGAATGACCATCAGGCGCTGCTATGGCAATCGGCCTATACGCCCACATTTGGTGCGGCCTACTTTGGCCAAAATGCCGTCAACCCAGATAACAAGGCCTATCGGATCGCGGCCGAGGCCAGTGGTGGCCAAAATGGCCATAACATCCTAATGCACGCGGGTATCAGCAAAATGTCACAGGATGAGGCTTTTCTTCCTGCGACCATTAATGGCCCCTCCCCTGTACTGCCAACCGATAATTTAGATGCCCAAGTGGACATCCTAGATATGGTGCTTAAGTATTCAGGCCGCATCACACAGGATTTGAGTGTTCAAGCCAGTTATAACTATCAAGACAGGGAAAACAAGACAGCCCAACTAGATTTCCCACAGGTCGTGACCGACAGCTTTCATCAAGGCACAGAACAAAATCGCCTCTACGATAAACGCAGCAAACAATTCGACCTTAAAGGTAAATACCGCCTAACCCCGTCATCCTATGCTGAAGCAGGATATAGTCGTGATGAAATTATCTATTCTGAACTAGACAGGCAATCCGTTGACGAATCGGGGCTGTTTGCCAAACTTAGCTACCGTTATTCACCTGCTTGGTCAGCTTGGTTAAAGGGGGAAGCATTAGACCGCAATGGCAGTGAATACGATCCAGTGACCAGCACCCAAAGTCCAAGCAACCCTTGGCTGCGTAAATCCTACCTCGCGGACAGGAAACGTCAAAAAGTCACCCTACACACAGATTATCAAAGTGATATCGGCTTATCTGTGGGAGCGAGTTTACACAGCATCGACGATGACTATGACCACACCTTGGTCGGGCTCACCCAAGTCTCTTACCTTGGCTATGACGTTTCAGCACAGTATCTGATTAGCGATAATTTGAGTGTCAACGCCTACCTCAACCAAGACTGGCGCGATTCCGATCAGGCTGGAAGCAATCGTTTCTCAACCCCAGATTGGTACAGCACATCTGAAGAGAGATCGACCCTGATTGGCGCGGGTATCACCTATCAAAACCTGTTGGATAATCGGTTAGATCTGGGCTTGGACTACAGCTACTCCGACGGCCAAAGCGACACCGAAGTCACCTACGGTATCAACAGTCCCTACGGTGACTATTACAGTCGCAAGCACAATATTAACGCCTACGCCAAATATAAGCTGGCCGACAGTATGTCGTTACGCTTCGATTGGTTGTTCGAGAAATATCAAGATGCAAACTGGCAAAACCAAAACACCACTTGGGACACAGTCCCCAATGTGCTCAGTTTTGGCGACATCAGCCACGACTACAATGCTCATTACTTAGGTTTGACCTTAAGCTACCAAATGTAACTTAAGCACTGACAGCGTATTCCAAGGATAGAAATATGAACAAGTTTGCAAGATTTAGCACACAATTCAGTCTGTTACTGGCCTTAACCACCCTGCTTACCGCCTGTGGTGGCGGTGACGGTAACGATGGCTCACCCGGTGAGCCAGGTAAACCACCCGCAATGACGATTACTAGCCTAAACATCATGGTCGATAAAGTCGCCGTGACCGACGGCATCGCCCAAGTCGATTATCAGGTGAGCAACCAAGATGATGAAGCCGTAGTCGGTATTCCCTCGGCCACCTTCATTGCAGCGCAATTACTGCCTCAGGGTGCGACAGGTGCGGGTAATAGCAGTGAGTGGCAACATTTTACCTCTGAAACGTGCGCCGCTTCTTGCCCTGGCACGTTTGTCGACCATAAAAACGGCCATTACAGTTATCGTTTTAGTACCGCATTTAATGGCATGAATGGTGTGACATTCCTTAACGATGCCACCCAGCGAGTCGTCATCAAACTGGGCGGCGATGCACTAGCCGATGGCACGGCGCTCCCCATTACCAATCAACACTACGATTGGCAAACCTCGGGTAATACCCTAGCCTACACCCGTAACTTAGTTACCATTGAAACCTGTAATAGCTGCCACAGTAATTTGGCGTTCCATGGTGGACGCTACAACCAAGTTGAAACCTGCGTAACTTGCCATAACAGTAAAAAAGTCAGCAATCCTGCGGATATTTTCCCGCAAATGATCCACAGCAAACACTTAACGGGATTCCCTCAATCCATCAGTAATTGCCAGACTTGCCACGTCGATAATCCTGATTTAGCCGAGCGTCAAAACTGGCATAGGGTGCCCACTATGGAAGCTTGTGGAGCCTGCCATACCCAAATCAATTTCCCTGCGGGCCAAGGCCACCCTGCGCAAGCAGATAATAGCAATTGTGTTGCCTGCCATAATGCCGATTGGACCGCCAGCGTACACGGCAATGAAGATCAAATGGCCGCGTTAGCCCAGTTTAGCCCAAGCATCAGTAGTGCGAGCATGGATGCCAATGGCACAGTGACCGTTGCCGTGACGCTAAGCAATCCATCAACTGGTACTGTATACAGTGAGAGCGCAGATAAGCTCAAATTTATCAGCGACCTAAGGGTCTATGCTAACTGGGGAACCAGTTTCGATTACAGTACCCGCTCCGCGCGCTCAATTCGTCTGCCTGAGTCCACGCCAGTCTCTGGCAACAACGGCACTTACACTTATACTATTTCGGGTCTCACTATTCCGGCGGGAACTGAGGCCGACCACGGCGGCTTAGCAATTCAAGGTCGAGTTTGCGCCAAAGATAAAGTACTCGTGGATTGCAGCACTGAACTTGCCGAAGTTTTGGTTATCAAGGCAAGCCACAGTTACTTCGATATGTCAGCCTTAAGTGCCACTGGCAGACGCGAAGTCATTAGCAATGCCAACTGCGCTAGCTGCCACGGCGATCAACAACTGAATATTCATGGCGCACGTAACGATTTAGCGGGCCAATGCCAACTTTGCCACAACCCGAATATGCAGGCCGACGCCACGGCGGCAAATCCCTCCATTACCTCCTTTGACTTTAAACAGTTAATCCATGGGATCCATACCAGCCAATTTGCCGGTTTTGAGGACCTCAACTACCCAGGCAAAATCGGTAATTGTGCTCAATGCCATATCAAAGATGCAGCGGGAGTTTCAACGGTTGCCCTGCCCTTAAACTCTGCCGTTCAACCACTTGCGCTAAACAACGGCACCTTCACGAGTCCCATTGCCGCGGTGTGCAGTAACTGTCACTCAAGTGATACCACCCACAACCATATGATGCAGCAAGGTGCAGTATTTGCGGGAACAAAAGCCGACGCCACCGCAGGCACAGAAACCTGTGCTTTCTGCCACGGACAAGGCGCTGTTGCCGACGTATTAAAAGTCCACCCTATTAATTAACCCTATGATGCAGGCCGAAAAGGCCTGCTACTGCAAATATAAAAGGAACTCATACTATGCAGTCATCTACCCCTAAAGAAATAGTCAGATCTCAATCACATTACCCGCTTAAAGTGACTGATAAATACCAATGACTTAGTTAGCCTTACAGGTGGGATCTAATTCCACACATTAAATACGGCTAATGAGATTTATTCCTATTTGAGACGTGTTTAATGATGATTAAAACTATTGCAGGGAAATATCATGATGAAACGGTTCAATTTCAATACCGCAACAAAAGCGATGTTGGGTGCCGGTTTACTTTCACTTCTTCTCACTGGCTGTGGTGGCAGTGACGGTAAAGACGGTGAAGACGGTAAACCAGGCGTTGTTGGTGTTAATATTAACTCGACCTCAACATTAAAAGCTAAATTCACAAATGCAACTGTTGACGCAGGCAAGGTCACCGTTGATTTTACATTGGAAAATGCCAATGGTGTGGCTGTACTCGGCTTAACAAAAGATCACGATTTACGCTTTGGTATTGCTCAGCTCACCCATGTGACTGAAGCAGCGGACGATCCAGCGAAAACTGCAGATCGTGGCTATCAATGGCAAGCTTACATCAATGCTAAAAAAGAGCCTGGTACAATTCCATCAGGTGTTGATAATCTCAATCCATCGACCCAGTACCAAGCCAACGTTGAAACAGCCAGTAAATGCGACACTTGCTTGGTTGACCACGGTGACGGTAGTTACAGTTACACCTATCAAACCAACATTGCTAATGTCACTGAGCCATTAACCGTTACTTATAGCGCTGACGCGACTCAACGCGCCACAATGGAGCTTGAGCTGCCACAACTTGCTGCGAATGCGCATTTTGATTGGCAACCTTCGACAGGTAAAACAGAAGGCATCCAAACTCGCAATGTAGTTTCTATCAAAGCCTGTTACACCTGCCACCAACCAGAAAGCTTAGAGCTTCATGGTGGTCGTCGTATCGATATTGAAAACTGTGCCTCTTGCCATACTGCAACATCTGGCGACCCAGAGTCAGGCAATAGCATTGAATTCACTTATATGATCCATGCTATCCACAAAGGTGGCGAACGTCATACCTACGATGAAACAGGCGCAGAAGTACCTGCTCCTTATAAGATTGTCGGTTACGGTGGTAAAGTGATCGACTACGGCAAAGTAGGCTTCCCATTGAAACCTGCCGCGGACTGTTCTGCATGTCACGTTGAAGGTGCGGGTGCTCCAGCCAATGCAGACCTATTCAAAGCTGACTTAAGCAATCAAGCTTGTATTGGTTGCCATACTGAAAAACCATCTGCTCACCATAGCAGTACAGACTGTACCTCTTGCCACAATGCAACAGAGCCTTATGGCGGTACTGGCAGTGCAGCCAAACGTCATGGTGATGTACTGAAAGCCTATTCTGATACTCAAGCTATGGGCATTAAGTTTAGCAATGTGGGTGTGAATGACACCGGTAAGATTACCTTTGATGTTCAAGTCGTTGATAAAGATGGCAACGCTATCGATAAAGCACTTGTAAACCAAAGCTCACGCGTTGTTGTGGCATGGGATTCTGATAAAGATTACCCAAGCTATGCTGACGCCTCTTACAGCAACCGTCGTATCGCACTGAGCGAAGGCACTTACAACGAAGCGACCAAAACCTATACGTTAACTGGCACTAAGTTCAACCTGCCAGCGGATGCTAACGGTAAAACCTTTGAACTCTGGTCTACATTAGAAGTGTGTTTCAACAGCGGTGGTTACGGTGTTGCCGAAATCGTTCCAACCGATTGTAGTTTGCCGAACGTGCGCAAAGTGCCCGTGAAAGAAGCACCTTACCACTTCGTTTGGAAAGACAATGGTGTGGATAGCGCAGCAAAAGCTAAAACACGTCGTGAAATCATTGACCCAACTAAGTGTCAAGGCTGTCACAATCAGGAAATCCACCACTATGACAACGGCGTAAACTGCCAAACTTGTCATACATCGGATAAAACTCTGAAGACAGATGCGGCCTATCCAGGCGGCAAGATTCCAACCAGCTTTGCTTGGAAAGCGCACGAACGTGAAGGCCATTACCTCAAGTATGCGGGCGTTCAATCAGGTACTGTACTCAAGACCGATTGTTCAACCTGTCACACTGATAAAGGTATCACTCTTGGACGTGCTCCTGAGCGTGTATGGCGCTATGGCGACATCACCAACGGTGGGGCTGATATTTGGGTATCTTCAGATGCAGGTGCATGTTTAAGCTGTCACCAGAAGTATCTGTCTGATGCGGCTAAGTCTCACATTGAAGCCAACGGCGGTATCTTAAATGGTACCAGTGCTGCGGATGTTCAAACCCGTGCATCTGAAAGCTGTGCAACTTGCCATACTCCAACTCAGTTACGCGAAGCACACGGTAACTAAATAAACCGCCTCTTTAGCGATTAAAGAGACTGGACAAAAAGAGAGAGGTAACCCCTCTCTCTTTTTATTTTCCACCTCACAATCCGCCGTTTTTTTGATCTAAATTTATTTTTCCCCTGTGGTTTAACTACCTCTTTAGAAATAGAAAGATCCAAGTCACACATTAGCAAAGGCCTTGAAGATTTTAGAGGCATGTTAGGTTAGCCTTTCCTTGGGGAATTCTATTTCCAGCATCCACTTAGGTTGCCTTCGAGACCAAAGTACAGACAAAGAATCTGTCAGGCGCAGGAGATAAGCACTTAAGTAATGCCAAACCTATGCAGGGAAAAAAATGATGAACGCACAAAAATCAAAATTCGCACTGCTGCTAGCAGCAAGTGCCGTCACTATGGCCTTAACTGGCTGTGGTGGAAGCGATGGTAATGATGGTAAACCCGGTGAGCCAGGTGGCGAGCCAGCTCCCGCTATTCAAAAACTCAATTTTACCTTTAACAAATCTGTTGTGACTAACGGTGTCCCAAGTGTGGAATTCACCGTGACTAACGAAGATGATTTGCCTGTGGTGGGCCTGCAAAAAATGCGCTTTGCTGCTGCTCAGCTGATTCCTCAAGGTGCAACAGGTGCTGGTAATGCCTCTCAATGGCAATACTTTGGTGATGAAACCTGCGATGTGGCATCAACTTGTCCTGGTACCTTCGTGGACATGAAGAACGGCCACTACAGCTACACCTTCAAGATGAATCTCACTGCCAACGCTAAGATCACCTATAACGACCAACTGGCTCAACGTGTTCTGATCCGCGCTTACAACACGCCATTACCAGACGGCACACAAGTCCCTAACAGCAACGCTTATGTTGATTTTACCGCTGACACTGGTGCAACACCGGGTTACAGCCGTAAAGTCGTCGCCACAGAAAGCTGTAATGCTTGTCACCAAGACTTAGCCAATGTGAAACACGGCGGCGCTTACTCAGATGTTAACTACTGCGCGACTTGCCATACATCAGGTAAAGTGGGAGTAGGTAAAGAATTTAACGTGTTAGTCCACGCTAAACATAAAGACCTCACCTTAGGTTCGTTAGAAAGCTGCCAAAGCTGTCACGTTGAAACCGAAGCCGCACCTGATTGGGGCAACTGGTCACGTATCCCAACTGCCGCCACCTGTGGTAGCTGCCATACAGCCGTTGATTTTGCCGCAGGCAAGGGCCACTCTCAGCAGTTAGATAACTCTAACTGTATCGCTTGCCACAACAGCAATTGGACTGCCGAGTTACATACAGGTAAAACCGCTGAGAAGAAAGCGGTTATGGCTCAGTTAGGTATGTCTGCCACACTCGCGGGTCAAGAAGACAATACTGCGGTATTAACCGTATCTATCTTAGATAAAGACGGTAATGCCATCGATGCAGCCAGCGTACAAGATAAGATCAAACGTTTAGAAACGATCACTAACGTCGGTCCTAACTTCCCGATCATGGGCTACAACAAGAGCCCAGGTAGCGGTGCTGCTAAGGTAGCCAAAGACCTCGTTAAAGATGGTGCACTGCAAGATGGTGTGACCTTAGTTGACGGTAAACTGGTATTCACCACCCCTGCACTGCCATTTGGAGCGGGTGATACTGACACCGCCTTTACCTTTATCGGTCTGGAAATGTGTAACACTGGTACCACGCTGACGGCTTGTACTGCAGATAGCACAACCACCAGCATGAAAGCTGACTTAGTCTTCGGTACTAAATCAGGCAATGCACCCAGCATGCGCCATGTGAACTCAGTGAACTTCAGCACTTGTCAAAACTGTCACAGTGATACTTTCGAGCTACACAAAGGTCACCACTCAGGCTTTGTGATGACTGAACAAGTTTCACATGCTAAAGACGCAAGCGGTAAGCCAATTGTCGGTGTGGATGCCTGTGTGGCCTGTCATACCCCAGATGGTACCTATGCAAGCGGTGCAAACAAAGGTGGTTTCGAAATGAAACTGCACGTGGTTCACGGTGAGCAAGGCGTTATCAAAGAATGTACTCAGTGCCACAACGACTTCAACTTAGACGCATTCAAAGTGAAGGGTGCACTGGCCACTTCTGCTGGTAAATACACCACGCCAATCACAGCAACTTGTACTTCATGCCACGCGCCAGAATCAATTGGCCACGGCTTAGAAAATATGGGCGCGATTGTGAACGGTGATTATGTTCAAGCCAACCAAGCGGCACAGTCAGAAACCTGTTTCTACTGCCATACCCCAACAGTTGCAGATCACACTCAAGTGAAAATGTAATTTGCCCAAGCAGGGGGAGTTCGCTCCCCCTTTCTTGAATTTTGTTGGGACAAATTGGGAAGCCTATTATGAAGAACAACCACAAAATGAAAAACCTGCTGCCGGCATTGATGATGTCTGCGGTCATGGCATTTGCCATCGCACCGAGCGCTCACGCCTCCAAGTGGGATGAAAAAATGACGCCTGAGCAAGTCGAAGCGACCTTAGATAAGAAGTTTGCCGAAGGCAACTACTCACCCAAAGGCGCCGACTCTTGCTTGATGTGC
Source organism: Shewanella decolorationis (assembly GCF_004354305.1). Classification (NCBI taxonomy): domain Bacteria; kingdom Pseudomonadati; phylum Pseudomonadota; class Gammaproteobacteria; order Alteromonadales; family Shewanellaceae; genus Shewanella; species Shewanella decolorationis. The sequence goes on from NZ_CP037898.1 coordinate 2,829,419, forward strand.
CATAAAAAATCCGAAAAAGTCATGGACCTTTTCAAAGGTGTCCACGGCGCCATTGACTCCACTAAGAGCCCAATGGCTGGCCTACAATGTGAGGCTTGCCACGGACCAATGGGTCAACACAACAAGGGCGGCAACGAGCCGATGATCACTTTTGGTAAGCAATCGACCTTAAGTGCCGACAAGCAAAACAGCGTATGTATGAGCTGTCACCAAGACGATAAGCGTATGTCTTGGAATGGCGGTCACCATGACAACGCCGATGTTGCTTGTGCCTCGTGCCACCAAGTACACGTCGCGAAAGACCCAGTGTTATCTAAAAACACTGAGATGGACGTCTGTACAAGCTGCCACACTAAGCAAAAAGCGGATATGAACAAACGCTCAAGTCACCCACTCAAATGGGCACAAATGACCTGTAGCGACTGTCACAATCCCCATGGGAGCATGACAGATTCCGACTTGAACAAGCCAAGCATTAACGAAACCTGTTATGCCTGTCACGCCGAGAAACGCGGCCCAAAACTCTGGGAGCATGCACCCGTCACTGAGAGTTGTGTTACTTGCCACAATCCTCACGGTAGTGTGAATGATGCCATGCTGAAAACCCGTGCGCCGCAGTTATGTCAGCAATGTCACGCTAGCGATGGCCACGCCAGCAACGCCTACTTAGGTAACACTGGTTTAGGTTCAAATGTCGGTGACAACGCCTTTACGGGTGGAAGAAGCTGCTTAAATTGCCATAGTCAGGTTCATGGTTCTAACCATCCATCTGGCAAGCTATTACAGCGCTAAGGAGACGAGAAGATGAAATTCAAACTCAATTTGATCACTCTAGCGTTATTAGCCAACACAGGTTTCGCCGTCGCTGCCGATGGTTATGGCCTCGCCAATGCCAATACTGACAAAGTGAAACTCTCAGCATGGAGCTGTAAAGGCTGCGTGGTTGAAACTGGCACATCTGGCACTGTGGGTGTTGGTGTAGGTTATAACAGCGAAGAGGATATTCGCTCAGCCAATGCCTTTGGGACATCCAATGAAGTAGCTGGCAAATTTGATGCCGATTTACGCTTTAAAGGTGAAAAGGGTTACCGTGCCAATGTTGAAGCTTATCAACTCGGTATGGATGGCGGTCGTTTGGATGTGAATGCTGGCAAACAAGGTCAGTACAACGTCAATGTTAACTATCGCCAAATTGCCACCTACGACAGCAATAGTGCCCTCTCGCCCTATTCTGGTATCGGCGGCAATAACCTGACCTTGCCCGATAACTGGGTCACCGCAGGTTCGAGCAGCCAAATGCCACTGTTGATGGACAGCCTGAACAGCCTTGAGTTATCACTGAAACGTGAGCGCACAGGCTTAGGGTTCGAATATCAAGGCGAATCCCTGTGGAGCACCTATGTTAACTACATGCGTGAAGAAAAAACCGGCTTAAAACAAGCCTCTGGTAGCTTCTTCAACCAATCTATGATGTTGGCAGAACCCGTGGATTACACCACTGACACCATAGAAGCAGGCGTGAAACTCAAGGGTGATCGTTGGTTCACTGCGCTCAGTTACAATGGTTCGATTTTCAAAAATGAATACAACCAGCTGAACTTTGACAGTGCCTTCAACCCCACCTTTGGTGCCCAAACCCAAGGTACGATGGCACTCGATCCCGATAATCAGGCACACACAGTGTCGCTGATGGGTCAGTATAACGACGGCAGTAACTCACTGTCTGGCCGTATTTTAACCGGACAAATGAGCCAAGATCAGGCATTGGTGACGGATAACTACCGTTATGCAAATCAGCTTAATACTGATGCTGTTGATGCCAAAGTCGACCTACTGGGTATGAACCTAAAAGTCGTTAGCAAAGTCAGCAAAGACCTTCGCTTAACAGGTAGTTACGATTATTACGATCGTGACAATAATACCCAAGTGGAAGAATGGACTCAGATCAGCATCAATAATGTCAACGGTAAGGTGGCTTATAACACCCCTTACGATAATCGTACGCAACGCTTTAAAGTTGCTGCTGATTATCGCATTACCCGCGATATTAAACTCGATGGTGGTTATGACTTCAAACGCGACCAACGTGATTATCAAGACCGTGAAACCACGGATGAAAATACCGTTTGGGCCCGTTTACGTGTCAACAGCTTCGATACCTGGGACATGTGGGTAAAAGGCAGTTACGGTAACCGTGACGGCTCACAATACCAAGCGTCTGAATGGACCTCTTCTGAAACCAACAGCCTATTACGTAAGTACAATCTGGCTGACCGTGACAGAACCCAAGTCGAAGCGCGGATCACCCATACGCCGCTCGAAAGCCTGACTATCGATGTCGGTGCCCGTTATGCGCTGGATGATTATACCGATACTGTGATTGGCTTAACTGAGTCAAAAGACACCAGTTATGATGCCAATATCAGCTATATGATCACCGCTGACTTACTGGCAACCGCCTTCTACAACTATCAAACCATTGAGTCTGAACAAGCGGGTAGCAGCAATTACAGCACCCCAACCTGGACTGGCTTTATTGAAGACAAGGTCGATGTGGTCGGTGCAGGTATTAGCTACAACAATCTGCTGGAGAACAAGTTACGCCTAGGACTGGACTACACCTATTCCAACTCCGACAGCAACACTCAAGTCAGACAAGGTATCACTGGCGACTATGGTGATTATTTTGCCAAAGTGCACAACATTAACTTATACGCTCAATATCAAGCCACCGAGAAACTCGCGCTGCGCTTCGATTACAAAATTGAGAACTATAAGGACAATGACGCCGCCAACGATATCGCCGTTGATGGCATTTGGAACGTCGTAGGTTTTGGTACTAATAGCCATGACTACACCGCACAAATGCTGATGCTGAGCATGAGTTACAAGCTCTAATCTGCGTTTATTGATAGTCAAAAGCCCGCACTGCGGGCTTTTTTATTGCCAACAAAAACTTACCGCGCTTTGAATGCAAGTTCTGGCTATTCCAAAAGCAAAAATCTTGAATAAGATCAGACTCTGGAGCAAAACTCGCACTCAAAATAAGGTATTCCTTGAGTTCACAAGCACTTTAGCGGATGTTAATTCAGCCCGTTAATTTTCAGTGGATATTTGATGTCGTTCTTCACTTCTTGGCGTTTATCGCCTCTGCCTGCCTTTGTCGGCTTAAGTTTGCTCTCTACCCCTGCCTTAGCATTTGATTCAAGCGGTGGCTCGGCAAGCTTATTTATCATCGTAGGTCTTGGCGGATTTACCTTGCTCAATAGCTTAATGCAAGGGTTGTTCTTTTTTGCAGGTCAGTATCGTAATCCCATCTTTGCTAAACGCCACGTGCTGAGCGCACTCATAGTACCTCTACTCGCCTTTGCCTTAACTCTTTATGATCACCGCTCTTGGAGCGACTTTGCCCTCAATCTCGGCATGATCATTGTGGGAGTAGGATTGATTTTATTGCCGCTGCAGTTGCGTCAACTTAACCAGCCCAGTAACCAACATGCTAACTGGTTACTGAATCTTGGCGCCATACTCGTGTTAGGTATCAGTTATCTAGTGCCGCCCTGCGCACTATTTGCGATGATTCTTGCGCATATTGCTATAGCCTCACGCCCCAACACAGAAGCCCAAAAACTCATCGCCAAAACATTGAGTTATCTTATATTAGCTGCGTCCTATGCGCTTTTTGGCTACTGGCTCTTTCATTTATTAAGCAAATTTGGGGCTTGATGATGACAGACACTTCACGCCCAGCTATCGAGCCAAATTGCTCCACAGAGCTAAGTGAACTGCTCCAGCAAATCCGTGCTTGCCAACAGTGTCAGGCCGAGTTGCCCTTGCCGCCTAAACCTATCTTGCAAGCCAGTAGCCAAGCACGGATCTTAATCGCTGGCCAAGCCCCCGGCGTAAAAACTCACCATAAGGGCATTCCCTTCGACGATGCTAGCGGTGAGCGGCTTAGGGCGTGGCTAAATGTCAGTCGGGAGCAATTTTATGACCCAGCGCGGTTTGCCATAGTGCCGATGGGATTTTGCTTTCCGGGAACCATTGAGCGCAACGGTAAAAAGCAGGGCGATAAACCGCCCCGCCCCGAGTGCGCTGCAACCTGGCATGAAAAGTTACTCGCCTTGATGCCACAGATAGAGTTAGTGCTCGTCCTTGGCCAATATGCGATTGAATACCATCTACACTCAAAAATGACTGTCACCCAAGCGTGTGAACAATGGCAGCATTATTGGCCCAATGTGATCGTGTTACCCCACCCTAGCCCTAGAAATAACCTTTGGCTAAAACAACATCCCGAATTTGAACGAGTACTTATTCCTAAGATAAGATCACGTATCGCGGCATTATTAAATTCTTAATTGAAATAGGCACAGACCATGTATCTGCTCGATTCTGCCATCGCCAAGCAAATTGTAAGTCGTACGATGAAAATCATCGGACACAATATCAATGTGATGAATGGTCAAGGGGTGATTTTAGGATCAGGCGATCCCAAACGAATGGGTTCAGTCCACGAAGGCGCATTGTTAGCCATAGCACAAAATCGTAATGTAGAACTGAGCGAAGAAGTCGCCTCTGGTTTACATGGCGTCAAACCCGGCATTAATTTACCCTTGCATTATCAAGGACAAATCATTGGGGTGATTGGGATTACAGGCGATCCGGCCGAGTTAACCCACTACGGTGAGCTGCTAAAAATGACCGCTGAGATGATTGTCGAGCAAGCTAATTTGCAGGATAAGTTGCAGTGGGAAAACCGCCAGCGTGAGGAATTTATTCTGCAGTTGATTAAGGCACAAACCGATGATGATGAGCAATTGCACCGCTGGTCCAGGCAGCTCGATATTGATATCAATCTGCCGCGAGTGGCCGCCATTATTGAGGTCAGCGAAAAGCAATCCACGCCAACCCAGCACAAATCTGATGCCTTTTCTCCATTAGTCCAGAGCGGGCAAAGCACAGACGAGCATAATCCCAGAGTCAGCGAAACGCTCAAGCAAGTGCTGCATTTACTGCAAAACCCCGACAGAGGCAACTTGATTGCCATGACCTCCATGTCGCAATTGGTGATCTTAAAACCCGCCTTTCTGGATGGAAAACAATGGGATCCCGAGCTTGAAAATCAACGTATCGATAAACTGCTACAACGTTTGCCCGCGCAAATGGATTTAAGTTTTAAAATCGCCCTTGGGCATTTTTTTCCTGAGAAAGGCGGTATTGCGCGCTCCTACCAAACCGCCCAAGAAACCTTGAGCATCGGCAAGCAACTTAACCCCGAAGGGACTAAATACCTGTTTGAAGATTACTCGTTACAAGTACTACTGTCGGGACTCAAGCATGATTGGCGTGGCCAAGCACTCACAAATGCCTATCAGCAATTAGCCAAGGCCGATAAAAACGGCCAGCTACGTAAAACCTTAGCCGCCTATATCACCCACTTTGGCGATGTGCAGCAATGTGCAGATGCACTATTTATTCATCGAAATACCTTGCGATATCGATTAGATAAAATTCAGCAACTCACTAACACCGATATCCATTCCCTGCATGGGCTATTAAGTCTTTATCTTGGGCAGTTGATAGATACCTCCAATTATCAGTTGGAGTAATAATCGTCGCGGGATAGCCCAATCAGAATTTGCGCCTAAGCCTTTCAGCCTCATAGCAATATTGCGCAATATTAATGAAAGATTTTTCCGCTTTGTCCTTTCCTATACCTAAAGGTGTCACCCATACGGTTAATCATTAAGGAAAGAAGTCCCATGCAGCCATTTCATGTCAAACTTAGCTTATTCACCACCGCTTGCCTAATGGTCGGCTCAATGTTTGCAGCCCCAATCGCCAACGCGGCAGAGCGAACCATTGCCGAATTAGTCGATGCTGTAAACGGCACGCCAGATGCGGCGAGTCGCGAAGCGGGTAAAAAAGTGAAACTGCGTAATCATACAAAAGGGTTTTGTACCTCGGGTTACTTTGCCCCCAATCCTAAATTACACGATTCACTCAACATTCCCTTTTTTAACCAAAATCCCATTAAAGTGACCGCCCGTTTTTCCCTCGGCGGTACCAATCCTAAACTTTCCGATAAAACCCCAGGGCGCTTTATGTCACTCAAAATTGATGGCGATAAAGAAAACCTGAACTTTGTCACTACCAATGTGCCGATATTCTTTGCCAGCAATCTGGATGATTTTTTTACCTTTCAGACTAAAGTGAAACAAGGTGCCGAGGGTAAACAATGGCTGCTCGATAATAAACCCGATGCCAAAGCCTTCTTCGACTATCTAAAACAATTGCCGCCGAGCCCGAGCTTTGCCAATAGTCGCTACTTTGGCGTAAACAGCTTTCTGTTTACCGACAAGCAAAATAACAGCATTGCGGGTAAATGGATTTTTGAACCCGTAGAGGGCACCGCAGCACTCACTCCGCAAGCATTGGCACAGCTTGGTGATGACTTTCTCAAGCCCGAGTTACTCAAGCGAATTCAGTCTCAACCGGCCAAATGGGATCTGTATATTCAGTTAGCGGAACAGGGCGATGAGATTAATAATCCGACTGTGCTCTGGCCCGAAAACCGCCAGCGCATTCTCGTCGGCCAAGTGGTGATTGATGGTAAGCGCGACAGCGATCCTCAAGTGCAACAATGCGATAAAAGCATCTTTAACCCTCTGCTCCTGCCCAAAGGCATAGCAGCGTCAGATGACCCAATTCTCAATGCCCGCACCGCGGCATATGTCGAGTCCTTTATCCGTCGTCAATAAGCACGGCTCACGGTGCGGTTCGCATTAGCAAAACAATATTCTTAGCATTACATTCGAATTCACGGTCATTATTTTGTGCACACGCACAAAATAATGGCCAATTCCGCCTGTAATTCCGTCGATTTACCCAAAGCTATTCAGTTTACAGTGTTCAATAATAGGCTGACCTTAAAGCAACCTTTATTTGACTTGGGGTTAAATAAAGACTGCGCCCTACAAAAACAGCCAAAACCACTTAAGAACTTCAGCCAAGACTGAACGGGACAACCTATGAACTTAGTGCTCATCCTCATCGGCGTGATTGCATTTATTGTTATCGCGACCTCAAAATTTAAGCTCCATCCGTTTTTAACCTTAATTCTGGCCGCCTTTATCGCCGCCTTCGCCTACGGTTTACCGAGTGGCGATATTGCCAAAACCATCACCACAGGCTTTGGTAATATCCTAGGTTATATCGGCCTTGTAATCGTGCTCGGGACCATTATCGGCATCATTCTCGAAAAAAGTGGCGCCGCCATTACCATGGCTGATGTGGTGATTAAAGTCTTGGGTAAACGCTTCCCCACACTTACTATGTCCATCATCGGTTATTTAGTGTCGATTCCGGTGTTTTGTGACTCGGGTTTTGTGATCTTAAACTCGCTTAAACAATCCATGGCCAACCGCATGAAGGTTTCGAGCGTGTCCATGAGTGTGGCATTAGCCACAGGTCTTTATGCCACTCACACCTTCGTGCCGCCCACGCCAGGCCCTATCGCCGCGGCGGGTAACTTAGGGTTAGAGTCCAACTTAGGCTTAGTGATTGGTGTTGGTTTATTTGTTGCTGCCGTTGCCTCACTTGCGGGCATGCTATGGGCGAACCGTTTTGCCAGTGTTGAACCCGATGGTGAAGGCGCGGAAGAACTCAAAGCTCAAGCTGCCGATTTTGAAGCCTTAAAGCAAAGCTATGGCACACTCCCTAGCCCATTAAAGGCATTTGCACCGATTTTTGTGCCTATCCTATTAATTTGCTTAGGTTCTATCGCTAACTTCCCTTCTGCGCCACTGGGCAAAGAAGGCCTATTCAGCCTGTTGGTTTTCCTTGGCCAACCCGTTAACGCCCTACTTATCGGTCTGTTCCTGTCACTGCTGTTACTAAAAAGCGCTAACAAGATTGCCGAGTTTAGTGAGCGAATCAGCCAAGGCCTCGTTGCCGCAGCACCGATTATTTTGATCACCGGTGCCGGTGGTGCCTTTGGTGCTGTATTAAAAGCCACACCTATTGGTGACTTCCTCGGCAGCTCACTGTCGGCGCTAGGAGTGGGGATCTTTATGCCCTTTATCGTCGCCGCCGCGCTGAAATCGGCTCAAGGTTCATCAACGGTCGCACTCGTCGCAACCTCAGCTCTAGTCGCGCCTATGCTGGGCGATATTGGTCTTGGTAGCGATATGGGCCGTGTGTTAACCGTAATGGCCATTGGTGCCGGCGCCATGACAGTCTCCCACGCCAACGACAGTTTCTTTTGGGTGGTGACTCAATTTAGCCGCATGAGCGTTAAACAAGCCTATAAAGCCCAAACCATGGCGACCCTTATCCAAGGCGTCACCTCCATGCTGGCCGTGTATGTACTAAGCTTAGTGCTGCTCTAAGCCGCACTTTTCTCATCCTTGGGCGCATCCGTGCGCCCAAAAAGCTGTAGGATTTTGAATGAAGATAGTTATCGCCCCCGATTCCTTTAAAGAAAGCTTAAGCGCACTCGATGTAGCTAATGCGATCGAACAAGGCTTAACACAAGTGATCCCAGACTGTGAGATTGTCAAAATCCCCGTCGCCGATGGCGGCGAAGGCACAGTGCAATCTATGGTCGATGCCACTGGCGGCAGCATTGTCAATTTAGAGGTCATGGGGCCACTCGGCCATAAAGTCAACGCCCATTACGGTATTTTAGGCCAGCAAGCCCAAGGTACGATTGCTGTGATTGAAATGGCCTCCGCCTCGGGTTTACACCATGTACCAAGGGACAAGCGTAACCCGCTGCTTACCACCAGTTATGGTACGGGCGAGCTGATTTGTGATGCGCTCAATCGCGGGATAAAACACATTATTTTAGGCTTAGGCGGCAGTGCGACTAATGATGGCGGCGCAGGTATGGCCCAAGCGCTGGATATTTTACTGCTGGATAAACAAGGTAAAACCTTAAGTGCGGGTGGCGCGGCGCTGTCTCAGCTTGCCAGTATCGATATAAGCCACGCTCACCCGCTACTGAAAGTATGTACCTTTGAAGTGGCCTGCGATGTCGATAATCCCCTGTGCGGTGAGCGTGGTGCCTCGGCCATATTTGGCCCGCAAAAAGGCGCAACGCCCGAGATGGTGAGCATTTTAGACGCAGCACTAAGCCACTATGCCGATGTGATAGCCCAAAGCGGCGTCACCGATCACCGCAACCAGGCTGGCGCGGGCGCGGCGGGTGGTATGGGGCTCGGCGTAATGGCTTTTTTAGGCGCAGAGCTTAAACCCGGTGTCGAGATTGTGATGCAAACGGTGGGATTGGCAGACAAAATTCGCGGCGCAGATCTTGTTATCACAGGCGAAGGCCGAATCGATGGCCAGACCATATTTGGCAAAACCCCGATGGGCGTCTTAAAGCAAGCGCAGCTGCAAAATATTCCGACTATCGGGATTGCGGGTTGCCTTGGCGACAATGCTAATGCCGTGCTAGAGGAAGGCATGGCGGCGATTTTCCCCATCATTCCACACTTAAGTCCACTGGACGATGTACTGGCGAATGCCAAAACAAATCTGACCAATACCGCCCGCAATATTGCCGCGGTCTTGATGCTGGGCCAGCGTTAACTTTACCTTAGTGTTGTGATAGCTAACGACATACACCTAAGGCGCTATTCATAGCGCCTTTGTTTATTCTGTAACCCAAGCACTAACTCAAGTGGTGTTTTAGTGCTTGATGCCTAAAAGGCCTTGCAGTAAAGTGAGCTCCCTTTTTGGTAATCCGTAAACGGGTTTAAGCGCCATGTATTTGGTTATACTCTTAATCACCTTTGCGGTTTCACTCTAAGAATTAATAGACGGCAAGCCCCATGACCCAAAAACTCCCTCGCCAAGCCATCGCATCCGAAGACAGTTTGATGCGAATTTTCACTGTGCCCGAAGATGCGGAATCCACCTTAAGCATTATCGAGCAGAAGCTTTCCGAGGACTTAGCCGGCTTTTTGGGTGACAGCATTGCCGCGCTGGAAAAGCCGCTCTCCGAAATCGAAACCGATTTTCAAGCCTTTGAAATTCCAAGCCAGCCGCGTTTTGTCTCCGACTACACCGACGAAATTATGCAAAACCTGGTGGCGCATTCGGTGCATACAGCTGCGCCCAGTTTTATCGGCCATATGACCTCGGCACTGCCCTATTTCGTGTTACCACTGTCGAAAATGATGGTGGGGCTGAATCAAAACTTGGTCAAAATTGAAACCTCCAAGGCTTTTACGCCGCTTGAGCGTCAAGTGCTCGGCATGATGCACCATTTGGTTTACGCTCAAAATGATGATTTTTATCGTAATTGGATGCACAGCGCCAACCATTCCCTTGGCGCATTTTGCTCCGGCGGCACAGTGGCTAACATCACCGCCCTGTGGATTGCCCGCAACCAATTACTCAAGGCCGATGGCGACTTTAAAGGCGTGACCCGCGAAGGTTTAATTAAGGCGCTGCGCCACTATGGCTTCGATGATTTAGCGATTCTGGTCTCCGAGCGCGGCCACTACTCCTTAGGTAAGGCCGTCGATCTACTCGGTATCGGTCGCGACAATATCATCAGCATCCCAACCGATGGCAATAACAAAGTCGATGTAGCAAAAATGCGCGAAGTTGCCGCGGAACTAGCGAATAAACGCATTAAAGTCATGGCGATTGTGGGTGTGGCTGGCACTACTGAGACAGGCAATATCGACCCACTGCGCGAACTTGCGGCATTAGCAAGTGAGCTAAACTGCCACTTCCATGTGGATGCGGCTTGGGGCGGCGCAAGCTTATTATCCAATAAATACCGTCACTTACTCGATGGTATTGAACTCGCAGACTCAGTCACCATCGATGCCCATAAGCAAATGTATGTCCCCATGGGCGCGGGCATGGTGCTATTTAAAAACCCTGAGTTTGCCCATGCCATTGCCCACCACGCCGAATATATTTTGCGCCGAGGCTCTAAGGATTTAGGCAGCCAAACGCTCGAAGGCTCACGCCCCGGCATGGCGATGTTAGTGCATGCCTGCTTGCAGATTATCGGTCGCGATGGTTACGAAATCCTGATCAACAACAGTCTTGAAAAAGCCCGTTATTTTGCCGAGCAAATCGACGCACACCCTGACTTTGAGCTAGTTACCGCGCCTGAGCTGTGCCTGCTCACCTATCGTTATGTACCCGCGGAGGTGCAGGCCGCCATGCAAGTGGCGATTGAACAAGGCGATAAGACCAAACTCGCTCATTTTAATGAGCTGCTCGATGGCCTAACCCAATTTATTCAAAAACACCAACGCGAACAGGGCAAATCCTTTGTCTCCCGCACCCGCATTCAACCCGCCCGCTACTTTAGACAACCCACAGTGGTGTTTCGCGTTGTATTAGCCAACCCTTTAACTAGCCATGAGATCCTAAATCAAGTGCTTATCGAGCAAGGCGAAATTGCTGCTTTGGATAACGAGTTCTTACCTGCGCTATTAGCTATGGTCGCTGAATAGCGAGTGATTTAGCGTAAGCGTTAAATTTCATTTAAATCCAGAGTGTTAATCAAAAACAGCCGCAAATATTTGCGGCTGTTTTTGTTTGTAGGCTAAATTGGCGGAAAACTTGGTGAGATAACAAAGAGTAAAGGTTTATGTTCAGTCGTAGATACGCCGAATTCAATTGCTTCCGTGACACGCCGTGAAGCCATCCATGGCGGCTCTGCGATGATATCCATATCATCGAAGGTCACGTCCACAATCGAATTCGGCTTAGCAAATCTCAGTGTAATCTGCGGCAACGTTTGAAAAGATGGGAGTTTAACTCTTAGGATACGCAACCTCACGGCGGGTTAACGTGTCTACGCTTCACAGCGTTGGCTATGTGCGCTTATAGGTGTACGGGATTTTAGGCGGGGGAAAGCGTACCTGTTAATGGGTACTTCTAATAATAGCTATGCCAAACCACATTTCACTGCTACATGCTTGCCACTATCAGTTAAAAGTATAGATTTAGATGTTGTACCAATAGTGATCAACCTCATGTTTTTCAGTGAACTCATCGCCGCATCAACAGCAATTTTACTCCATTTCTTAGTATCAATATATTTGTATATATTAACTTCCAATATTGCACCATCCCCCTTTTCATTAGCACTTTCAACTATCACTGAAAAAATTTCAAATGAAAGTCTATCAGGGAAAGTCTCATCTATATAATTAATGTGCTCGACATCGAGGTGTTTAGATAAATCTTCGTTATTTTCATACTTACTCAACTTTCGCGTAAGAGAATCGATGTTAGCCACAAAATTTACATTATCACTTTCGAGCAGCTGATACTTTCCTCGCAGAGTATTTAAGTCCATATCTCTTTGCTTGAGCAACTTATCAAGCTCTAACGCTTTATCTATCAACTCTTTATTTTTGATGTTGACATCATTCAGATTTAGCAACAACTCTTTTAATTCAATACCATTCTTTTCTATATCTTTATTTTTTGAGTTAATAACTTCAACGTAATACTTATCTTTACCTAAAATTTCCTGCCTTAAAATCAAAGAGTCATCAAGGGTTAATACTTCGTTGTTTTCAATTTCATTCCTTTTCCTCTTTAAATCACCCTGAACTTCTAAATGATGTCTGTAAACAATCTTCGCAGGTATTGGATATATGTATATATAAGCCAATGCAGACAGAAAAGGAAAAGCAACTCCATTTGTTAACCAATAACCAAGAGGCTCATAAAAACTTGTTTGTAAAACTGTTGTACTGACTAAAATATCAATTGCATTGTATTTTTCATATGGCTTCATTGATGAGAATAAAACAATTAAAATTTTATAGTTCCATAAACACCAAGAAATTATAAAGCTACTCGATAACGGACTTGATACTCTGTCATATAGAGTAGCTTTAATGGAATTTGAAATTTGCTCAAGCATAAATAACTCAAAGTTGTTCTCATCTAACACAATGATAACGTCAACATCTTGTTTTTTGCTAGCATTTTTATGATGTTAGACTCACAACTTCAACATTTTTAGAATTTAATGAAACACCCATTGTTAAATTTCTAAAAGTGGTTGTAAGCATTACTCGGTTTGCTTTGCATGACTTGCAAATAACACAAAAGCAGAAGGAGTTCACCATCCCCTCGGAGTTGCCGCAGGGCGAATAGACAAATTGCGTGAGTCTTGCCATGGATGGCAAGCTAGCTTTCGCAGGTGCAGGGACGCATCCTTCGGAAGCGATAGCAAATTTGGCAATGAGCACAAGGGGCTTTCAACTCCGTTAGGGGCGTCTTGGAGCATCCAAGGAGGATAGGACGAGCAGTCCTCCTTGGTCGGGTGTGGGGTGAAGCCCCACGACTTTGACTTTGCTTTTAAATAATTTAACGAAGAAAGATTCCACAACTGTTTAACAAAACACCCATTGTTAAATCCTTGGCAAATCCTAATTGTGAGTAACAGACTATCTGCCATACCAAAGGCTTAGCGGGATTCGGGTGCAGGGGTGAAACCCCATGACCTCGCTGTTGGTTTTTACACCACGACAGAGTAATCTAGCCAAAATCAACAATGGGGTGTTCTATGGACAGAAAATCATTATTGCTAGTGACACTTATCCTGCCTTTTTCGGCCAATGCCGCCGTATACCAATGTGCCGATGGAAAATATCAGGCCGATCCCTGTGATGAAAATAGCCAACCCGTAGATCTCAGCGGCGTCGGTAGCGTCGTTAAAGGCCCTGATATTACCCATGCAAACGCTATTACTCACTCGGATAAAAAACAAGAAATTAGCGATTTTATTGATAAACAACGTATTAGCCGTGAAATCACTAAACTAGAAAACGACCGAAAACTCATTATCGACCAAAGGGATAAACGTATTGTCGAGCTAAGAAACGATAGAAGTTACGCCAATAACAATCTTGCCGGTGCGACTTGGGAGCAAAGCTTGGCACAAGAAATGTCGGCGGTGGCGCAGCAAGCTGATACACAGGTTGCGTCTATCGATAGGCAAATAGAACAATTACGACTCAAGTTAAAGTAGATAAAGTGCAGCTACTCAAGCTTTCCCATGCCAAATAGATAAGAACCAATACAAGGAATGGCGATGTACTTTATTGCGGCTTTTGGCCTATTGATGCTGTTCTTTAGCCTTGTAATGGTCGTCAGGCCTGCGGCTTTCGCTAACGGTATCATTGCATTTAGCGAGCAGCCCTACTTCCATATTACTGAAGTGGTTAGCCGTATTATTGCGGGTGTGATTTTTATCCAATATTGCGCCGATACCCGATTTCCACAGATCTTTTTGGCGATAGGCATTGTCTTACTCTGTGTGGGAATAGGCTTGGCATGCACACCGCCGAGTAAACATCGTAAATTTGCCCTATGGTCTGCCCAAGCGTTTAAAAATCAATTTCGCTTAATCGGTGTTGTTTCCGTCCCGCTGTCTTTGCTACTGATTTATGCCGCTGGCGTTGTCTAAAACCCAGTGACAATCCATACATAATTCCACGACTTTAGTACCAAGTGTAAAAGCGCAAGATTCGGGTCGAGTTGCATGCCCCAACCCTTCACTATGTCTCTATCGGCGCATATTGGCCGAGGCAATTAATGGAGACATATCTATGGCAGTGTTACAGGGAAAGATCGCAATCATTACTGGGGCAAGTTCGGGGATTGGCTATGCCACCGCAAAACGCTTTGCCCGTGAAGGCGCAAAACTGGTACTGGGGGCGCGCCGCGGCGCCATATTGGCCTCATTGGTGGATGAGATAATCACCCAAGGCGGTGAAGCGGTTTATCTGGCGGGCGATGTGACCGACGAGGTGTATGCCAGTGATTTAGTGGCACTTGCCGTCGAGCAGTATGGTGGATTGGATATCGCCTTTAATAATGCCGGTATTAATGGTGAGTTAGGCGTAGATTCGGATGCGCTTAGCCGTGCCGAATGGGAAAACACCCTAACAACCAACCTTACCAGTGCATTTTTAGCGGCAAAATATCAATTGCCACAAATGCTTAAACGTGGCGCAGGGTCGATTATTTTTACATCTTCCTTTGTTGGCTATACCATAGGCTTTCCGCAAACGGCGGCCTATGCGGCAAGTAAAGCGGGGATGATTGGCTTAACCCAATCCTTGGCCGTTGAATACGGCGCACGCGGCATTAGGGTCAATGCGCTATTGCCTGGCGGCACTGATACACCGATGGGGCGGGAGTTTGCTAATACCCCAGAGGCCATGGCCTTTGTGAAGAATCTTCATGCCCTAAAGCGCCTCGCAGATCCTGCGGAAATCGCCCAATCGGCGCTATATCTCGCCTCCGATGCGGCTAGTTTTACCACAGGGATAGCCTTATTGGTCGATGGTGGTGTGTCCATCTGTAAAACCTAGGGAATGGATAACGATGACCCAAGATTACGAGCGAATTGCGCGTGCCATTGACTTTATTCGTCAGCATGTGGGTCATCAACCCTCACTGGCAGAGATTGCGGCGCACGTCCATTTAAGTGAATTCCATTTCCAGCGGCTCTTTAGTCGCTGGGCTGGGATCACTCCCAAACGTTACTTGCAGGCCTTAACCCTAGAGCGGGCAAAACAGTTATTGCAGCAGCCGTCCCACTCGACCTTAAGTGCCAGTTATGAGTTAGGCCTGAGCAGTGGCTCGCGCTTATACGATCATTTTGTGCAACTCGAGGCGGTCACCCCCTTCGAATATCGACAAAAAGGCTTAGGGATCAGCATTGCCTATGGCTATCATCCTACGCCCTTCGGGTTGGCCTTTATCGCCCAAACGGCCCGGGGCATTTGCCAGTTTGATTTTGTCGATATGCAGCAAATTCAATCGCCATTGGAACGTTTAAAGCAAAGCTGGAGTCAGGCCACCATTTATGAGGACACAGCGCAAACAGCAAGCTTAATCGATCACCTCTTTAGCCAGTACTTTGCGGGCTCGAGTGCCGCAGAGGTTAATTTAACAGCACCTAATACTCAGGCTATACACCAAGGCGAGCCAGCCCCGCTCTCACTCTGGGTAAAAGGCACTAATTTTCAGCTTAACGTGTGGCGCGCCCTGCTGAATTTACCTAAGGGAGAGGTCGCCTCCTATGGTGATATTGCCAAGGCCATTGGCAAGCCTAAGGCCTCACGCGCCGTCGGTACGGCGATTGGTGCTAATCCGGTGGCATTACTTATCCCCTGCCATAGAGTGCTACGTCAAAGTGGTGAACTTGGCGGCTATCGCTGGGGTGAAACCCGTAAACATGCCATATTGGCAAGGGAAGCGGCCTATTGTGAGTAAAAGATCCACCAGCGGGTTTAACTGGGCTTTCCAGTGCTTAACGGCGCTCGACTCTTAACTGCGCTCAACTCTTAGCGGCGCGACGACCCAATTTTTAGCCATTGAATAATCAGGGAGGCAAACATGCCGACGCATTCCCCATACCAACTGGGACCTAACCCGAATGACAAATCCCCCTTAAAAGGATTTCCTCAGGTAGGTTTTCTGAAGAACTTTATTAGCCGCGACAATATTATCGTCGGCGATTACACCTATTATGACGACCCTGCGGGGCCAGAGCGTTTCGAGTCAAACGTGCTTTATCACTTTGACTTTATTGGCGATAAGCTGATTATTGGTAAATTTTGTGCCATTGCAAGGGACGTAAAATTCATTATGAATGGCGCCAATCACCAGGTATCTGGCTTTTCCACTTATCCCTTTTATATCTTCGGCAATGGTTGGGAGAAGGCGGCGCCAGCCCCCGAGGATTTACCCTTTAAGGGCGACACCCACATAGGCCATGATGTGTGGATAGGTTATAACGCCACCATTATGCCCGGCGTCAACGTCGGCCACGGCGCCATTATTGCCAGTCAAGCCGTGGTCACTAAGGATGTACCACCCTACGCCATCGTCGGCGGTAACCCCGCGACTGTGATTAAATTGCGATTCGAGCCCGAGGTAATAGATAAGTTACTCGCCATTGCGTGGTGGGACTGGCCGATTGAGAAAATCAGCGAGCATTTACCTGCCATTGTAGGCGCCGATCTTAGCCAATTAGCCCGCGTGGCCGATGGGATACATACGCAGCCCTAAGCGTTGGTGTCAGAAAACAACGCACAGAACTTCCCAAAAAACACGGCAAAGCGCAATTTTGTACAAAAGTGTCGAGGCGTTCTGGGTTACTATCTGGCAAAACAAGCGTTAAACGCCTTGGTCTTGATAAACCAACTCGCCCATTCATCCAGTCGATAAAGGAGGCCGAATGAACACTGAACATGCGGCCTACCACATAGCCAATGAGCTTGGGGGCCTTGAGCTACTTAATGCCCGCTACCATAAGCAAAATTTTAGTCGCCATACCCACGAAGGTTACACGGTTGGCGTGATTGAAACGGGTGCCCAGCGTTTTTATCGCACTGGTGGCAACCATGTAGCACCCAAGCACAGCATTATTCTTGTCAATGCCGACGAAGTGCATAATGGTTGTAGCGCCACCGAGGACGGCTGGTCCTATCGTGCTATGTATCCCGTCCCTGCTCAATTTGCCAATATGACTCAGGAGTTCACTTCAAGTCGCGGCGCGCCCTATTTCCCGCAACCCGTAGTGCAGGATCCCGAGCTTGCCGAATTGCTGCGCCTCACTTTTAGCACCTTAGATACCTCGGAAAATAGGCTACTGCGCGAAAGTCTGGTCTATTCGAGCCTGACGCAACTTATGGCGCGCCATGGCCGAAATTATCCCAGTGAACACTTGGAGGCAAACGCTAAGCCTGCGTTAGCACTGGTAAAATCCTTTATTGACGATCATCCCGCGGCCGATATCTCCCTCGAAGAGTTGGCAACACTCGCGGGATTAAGCCCCTATTATTTGCTTAGACAATTCCAACGTTGTTATGGTCTGCCGCCCCACGCCTATCAGACTCAAGCCAGAGTCAGACTGGCAAAACAGAAAATAGGCCAAGGAATCAAACTGCTGGATGTTGCCATGGAATGTGGTTTCCATGATCAAAGCCATTTAAACCGCCATTTTAAAAAGACTGTCGGGATCACCCCAGGGCAATTTGCCAAGGAGATTGGCCGCAATATTATCCAAGCTTAAGCCCTGATTTTACGTTAGCCTTAACCCCTTATATTCTTTTTATCCCAGCCGTAGTGAGGAGTCAGAGTGTCTGAGCCGTATATTGTCCACACCCATACATCCAGTAAGACCAAGGCGTTTTTCAAGGGCACACTCGCCATGTTGCCACTCACCATTGCCGTGGTGCCTTGGGGGATCCTCGCAGGCTCGTTCGCGATTGAGGTCGGTCTGACACCAATTGAAAGTCAGGCCATGTCGGCCATTATTTTTGCGGGCGCCGCACAATTGGTCGCACTCGGTATGGTTAAGGCGGGGATTGGTCTGTGGAGCATTTTAATCACGACTTTGCTGATCACTTCGCGTCACTTGCTGTATGCCATGGCGATGCGCAGCCAAATCAGCCCCTTACCACTGAAATGGCGCCTCAGTCTGGGCTTTTTACTGACCGATGAACTCTTTGCCATCGCCAACCAAGGCAAGCTGCATAAATTCGATCCTTGGTACGCGCTGGGCGGCGGCCTGAGTTTTTACCTCGGTTGGAACCTCGCCACCCTGCTCGGCATTATCGCCGGCAATGCCATCGATAACTTGGGTGAATTAGGACTCGACTTTGCCATTGCCGCGACCTTTATTGCCCTCGTAGTCCCCACAGTGAAAAAGCCTTCCATCCTAGTCTGTGTTCTGGTTTCGCTCACCTTAGCCGTGGTATGCGCCGTACTGGATATTCAGGCGGGACTGTTAATTGCCGCCCTCTCGGGAATGAGCGCTGGCGTGCTCTATGCCAAAGTCACGGGCGAAGATAAACCAGCCCCAAAAACCGACACGACAGCCACCCAAACGGAGGAAACTCTATGATCTGGTTAATGATTTTTTCAATGGCGGCGGTGGTGTTTATCAGTCGGCATTTACTGCTCGAGCCAAAACTACCGCTAAGGCTAAGTAAAAATACCCAGACATTTTTGAGTTATTCGGCGCCCGCCGTACTCACGGCCATCTTTGCACCTATCGTATTCGTGCAGGAGGGAAAACTCGATTTAAGCTTAGATAACAGCTACTTGATATGCGCTGTGGTCGCAACGGTATTAGCATTTGTCACGCGTAATACCCTATTGACCACAGTGCTTAGTATGGGATTATTTTTCACTATTCATTAAGGCGTTAATCTTACCGTCTATACAACCGTAAAAATACCTTTAAGACAAAGCTAAAATACAAGAGAATAGTGACTTAATGATATTTTTCACATAAAGTCAAAAAGTCACTACTTGGATTGATTAAGAAGTCCTTGCCAACAATAGATGTCATTTCCGCCTCAGAAACCAGTGGATTATTAATCTTAAAAACGATCCTGCGATTAATATTGCTTTTTAATAAAAGATCACAGTGTCTTTGGTAAAAAAATGTATCAAACTGGCCATTTTCAATAATTCGCTGTAGGCCGACTTGTATTCTTTTTGCTAAACGAGGTTGACTTGGAGATACGTAATAATAGGTAGCTAATGGAATATAAAGTAAAATATTATCGTCTACGATTAAATCGGGATATTTTTTATTAAATTGCTCCACTTCCTGAAAGATTTCATTAACTCCACGACCAAATGTAACAAAACGCCCAACAGATAACATATTGAATAAATTATCATATTGAGTACTCTCTATCACATTGAACCCTGCTTTTTGCATGGCAACTTTAGTCGACCATTGACTACCCGAGCCCGTATCTAACGTCATTAACTCTGCTAAAGTCTTTACATTCGCCATCAGTGGTAAATTATCTTTCTTGATAATAAATAGTCTAAATCCTTGGATCCCTTTGCGGATTGGTATTTTTACGGGAATAAGCTGCTGATCCCAAGTAGCATTAGAGGCTTCTGCCATTACATTAATATTTTTACCTTCTAATAACTCCCTAAAGATTCGATTTCGACTCATCACAACACCAGACATCTCTAGCGTAGCCTCACCAAAATCATCCTTAGTTGCATCAATAACCAATGCCAATAGATCATAGGTATATTGATATCTATGATCATTATCGGACTCGGGAGGATTAATGATAAAAGCGTCAGTTGCGAATGACTGTGAAGGAAAAAAGCATGTACCAATATAAACCAGCATAATTAAAAAACTAAAATGCCTAAATATCATCATGTACATGCCCACTACATATATGAAAGCTGTCCCTATCGTTTGATTCTAGCAGAACGTATCAACAGCGAGTAATAGACTGCACTATTTTTGTGCATTTTGTGAATCCATCAGGCAAATATAATCCTCTAATTCCTGCCCGGGCGTTGGTTCAAAATGGCGGTTAAGCCTTAATAACCCAGTGATACGATCGACCCGAAAGTTACGAAAATCCTGACGTAATTCACACCAGGTTAGCAAGGTCCAAGTACCGCGCCAAAAATAGATGGCCAGCGGCCGCACTTCGCGCTCGGTAAGAGCCTTATTCACATCTTGATAGAAGAGTTTGACGTATTCACGGCGCTGTGCCGCATTACGCAGCGGATCGAGAAACTGAAACTCGTTGGAATCTAAATAAAAATCCGGCGAAAACATCAAGGATTGATAGGCTTGCAAACGCTTAGGTAGTACGGCCTCCACTTTTATCATCGCCTGACGCGCTGCGCTGCCAAGCTCTTTGCCGCCCCATGTTTGCACCATACGCATGCCGACTTGAATCGCCTCTAATTCGGCCTCGTTAAACATCAGTGGCGGCACATTCACTTCGTGGCGCAATAGATAGCCCACGCCCGCCTCCCCTTCAATGGGAATGCCGCTCAAACACAAATCCTGTACATCGCGGTACACTGTGCGGGTCGATACTTCTAAACGATCCGCCAGCTCTTGGGCGGTCGTCAGTCGTCGATGTTTAAGAATTTGCACTATTTGAAATAGGCGGTCGGCACGGCGCATGGACAGTAATCACACCTTAAATTGGCTTGGCTGCGAAAGTTAAGGGATCTTACCCGCTAAAGAGGGCCAGCCCAAGCGATTGTGTATAGGCACAGTGTTATTGATTCAGCCTACACAATCCCGATATAAATCTCGACCTTATCGGCGCTTCGATACACTTCAAAATCCGTTTGATAATCACGCTGGTGTGGGCAATCAGGCGCACTAAAGTAGTGCCAAATCTGTCCCCAAAGGTCAACCACGCAGTGGGGCATTTCCCCCTCGGCACTGAACTTAAGGTAATTTCCCTCACGTAGCAGCAACGCAGTAAAAGGGCCGGTCTCGCTGACAGACTCAACGCTTTTACCCACTAAAACCGAATAGTCTCCCGTCATATCGGATTCATAGTCGTAGTAAACCCCATACATGGGAGAGTCGAGCATCGTCGTGAGTTGTGATGACTCAAAGAATGTCTGCCAAAGCGCTGCAATCTTGCCGCCCTCAGCCGCCATTTCGGCGTTATTATTGGTACGCGTACTCAGCCCAAGCATAGGTTGAGCCGCCATAAAAACCTGTTCCATTATCCTTTCACCTTCATCACTGAAATTTGCTGTTGCTTGTTTAAGGCTATCGCTAGACGTTATTGCTCGTCGCTATTATCCGCAGAACTGACTTTATCCACTTAAATTAAAGAACTGCTTAAAAATCAGTACCAAGAGCCGTGCCAAGGCACGACTCTTTAGGATATTCATTACTGATTTTGCGACCAGAGACCGACTTTATTGCCTTCGCTATCCACAAACAGCGCGATATAACCACAACTGCCGTCCTTGATAGGCGTCACAGGCAATAACATAGTCACATTGGCGGCCACGAGTTTATCCACTAAAGGTTGCAATTGCGCGCTGAAATGCAGGTATACAGTGCTACCGTCCATCGACGGTTTGCTCATGCTGCATTTAACGAGGCCAATGCTTGGTGCGCCTTCATCCTCTGTTTCAATCGTGGCGTATTGCATGTCTTCCATATCGTCACGCTTAAATTCAACCCCGAAATGTTGTTGATAAAAAGCGATGGCACGATCCATATCACTGACAGGAATTTCACCCCAGACTAACGGTGCAATTGATAACATTTTCACATTCTCCTTGTTGAAAAATGCCGATGATTCATCATGTTATAAATGTGATTCACCAGCGGACGACAACAAGAATAAAACAAGGCTACTGACAACATCATGTCAGTAGCCTTTGAGTGAAGCTGATTTATTGAGTGCGCTCAAGGCGCTTATTTAGGCAAACTCGCCTGATGGGCTAAAATAAACGCCTCCATCGCCTGAGTAGCCCGAGCTTGGGCGCTGGCTAAGGTGTCTTGCGCCGTCATAGGTTCGACTACCTCGTAATAGCACTTAATTTTAGGCTCAGTACCCGACGGCCGTACTATCACCCGCGCGCCATTTGCTAAGCGGTAAGTTAATACATCACTGGCGGGCAGATTGATTTTCTCGACCTTGCCATCGGCAAAACGGCGCTCTAACGCCTTGAGATCATCAGTCGACACCACGGCATGCTCACCAATTGCTAACGGCGGATGTTCACGCAGATAGGCGCCGATATTAGGCGTGTCGGGTTTTAAGGCAATGCTAACTTGGGCATTGAGATGGAAACCCTGCTCGCGGTAAATCTGCTCGAGTCTATCCCAAATGGTTTGCCCTTTGGCGGCAAGCTCGGCGGTTAATTGGGCGAAGGCGACGAGAGCTGACAGGCCGTCCTTATCCCACACCATGTTACCGACGGTGTAACCCAGTGCCTCTTCGTAGGCAAACAGGAATTGATTGTCAGGCTGACTCTGCGCAATTCCCACATTCATCAGCCACTTAAAACCGGTGAGCGTGGTATAGCTTTCAACGCCAAAGCCTTTGGCAATTTTAGATAACAAACTAGAAGACACTATGGTAGTGCCCACCAGACGTTGATCCTTGCTCGCATGGCTTAACAGATAATGACCAAAGAGCACGCCTACTTGGTCACCCGTTAGCATTTGATATTCGCCATCATCTTTGCGTACTGCAACCGCAAATCTGTCCGCATCGGGGTCATTGGCACAGGCGAGCATGGCGCCATGCTTTTTCGCTTCGGCGATGACTAAGTCCATCGCGCCCTTTTCTTCCGGATTAGGGAAGTTAACCGTTGGAAAATCCCCATCGGGCTCGCGCTGCGCCGCCACCGAATACACTTGGGTAAAACCCGCATCCTTGAGCACAGTTTCCGCCATTTCAGCGCCCACACCGTGCATGGCGGTATAGGCAAGGCTGACCTTTTCGGGCGCAGTGTTATTTTGCAGCACATTGGCGTGCCTCACGCCGCGGCGATAGGTTTCGTAATAATCCTCCTGCAACCAAATAAGCTTGCCCTGTTTGGTCGCCTCAACATGATCCATAAACGGAATAGCTTGGGTTGCCGCCAGCTCAATCTTAGCGGCGATGCCTGAGTCATGGGGCGGGATAATCTGCGCGCCGTTTTCCCAATACACTTTGTAGCCGTTGTATTGTGGCGGGTTATGGCTGGCGGTCACCACAATGCCCGCAGCGGCATTAAAATGCTTAACCCCAAAGGCCACCAGCGGCGTTGGCGCGACTTTGGCGGTGAGTCGCACCTTAATGCCCATCGCGGTAAGCACACTGGCGGTATCATGGGCGAAAGTGCGTGAATCGTGGCGGCCATCGAAACCAATCACGACCCCGCGCTCGGCCGCATCTTTAATTTGTTCGAGTAAATAGGCACCAAGCCCAGCTGATGTTTGACGGATCACTAGGCGATTCATGCCCATGGGACCTGCACCCACCACACCGCGTAATCCGGCGGTTCCAAATTCTAAACGTCCCGCAAAACGAGCTTCGAGTTCGGCATCATTTCCGGCATCGATTAAGGCTTGCAGTTGTGCCTGAGTACGGGGATCGGGGTCATTTTCGAGCCAATGCTTAACCTGTAATTGCAAATGGGTATTCATAGGGGGCCTCAGTGAAAATCATTTTCAATTACCTTAGGAAAATCCATGCCGAAGAACAAGCAAATTTGCACTAATTTCACCGTCATCCCATGAGTTTTAATCTTTCAGGATTAGTTTTTGAGCGATTTAACCATTGATTTACAAAGTGAAATAAATACTCTTGGAGATTCACATAACTGGACGCTAACCCAGCCCTAAGCAATACAAGCGTCTTACGCTTAGTTGCTTAATAGCCCTAGAACGGTGAAGCTAAATAACCGCTAACAGAATAAAAAACGCACTATCCATGCTTTAAGCCAGATAGTGCGTGAGTTGTAGAGCCGTTTTGATTAGGACATGTGAAGTTTCGAAATTCAATATTGCCCCTTGTGGCAGGGCTTGGTTGGCGTTTCTGCAGTGTTATTGTCCAATAAAGGAGAATAACGACATTGCATGAACATTGCCTTGCAGAAACACCAAGCTATTTCGGCAAAAATTCCCAAAACATCAACACGCCCTAGTCATTTACAGTTTAAAGATGTTGTCCCTCGCGTCGCGGTCAATCAATTTAACAAAGGGATCGACACCGACATAGCTTGGTTTTTCATCCAACGTAAGAGTGAGTTTATTTTCGCCACTGACTAAATGATGTTTTTCAAGCAACAAAATTTGCTTTTCATCTTTTAGCTTATCTGGGTCCACACTAAATGCCCCGATATCAACCTGCATATCCAAAGGCTGTTCGGTTTCTTCACCTTTACCACTGGCAACTTTACGACTCGCGTAAATATTTAATTCAACTTGCGTTTTTCCATTAGGAAGAACCGTTGCCACTGCATTCGTTAATCGCAAATCATAGAGCGTGATGTCATTGAAAGATTCATCGATAAAACGCGACTGAACCTCATCTGTACCCTGCTTGAGATTACTCACTAAATCTACTGTGGTAGGGAAAGGATCATTACGGTACTGATAGCGAGTTAAGAAGGCTTTGAGATTAGCGTTTAGCTTAGCTTCACCCAACACATCCTTAATAGCCATCATCACCACAGAACCTTTTTGGTAATGAATGTACTGCTGGTTTTCACTACGCAATAACGGCTGTTCTTTTATCGATTCAGATGAGCGGCCACGCAGATAGCGATCAAGCTCATATTTCAAGAACTTGCGGATCATTTTATCGCCATACTTATGCTCTAACACCATCAGCGCCGAATACTGTGACAGACTTTCAGAGATCACCGCACTGCCCTGAACATCCGCAGCCCCCACTTGGTGTCCCCACCACTGGTGAGCGACTTCATGGGCAGTGACATAATATACAGGGTCGATATTATCCTCATTGCGTAAATCGGTAATAAAGCCAATACGCTCTGAGTAAGGCACAGTATTCGCGAAACTTTGTGCGAAACTTCGGTATCCAGGAAACTCCATAATACGCATTTGCTTATGCTGATACGGGCCAAATGCCGCAGTGTAATAATCGATTGAATCCTTAACCGACTCCACCATCCGAGCTACGTTCCAAGGATGATCCACATGGTAATAGACCTCCACGGCAACCCCATTATGTTCAACTTTTTCAACTTGGTAGCGACCTGAGATAATGGCATAGAAGTTCACCATTGGACTGTCCATTAAATAATGGAAGTACTGGCGACCATCTTGCTGCCACTGCTTTTGCAAATAACCTGGCGCGAGGGCAATTTGATCCGCACTGGTCGAAACCGTCGCTTCAAATTGGATAAAGTCGCCATCTACGCCAAAGAAGTTTTGTCGATAATAACGACTGTCTTCCAGCTTGTTCGCCCGCTCTTTTTCTGTCAGTCCGCGTTTTTGGCGCTCATGGCGATCCATAAGCTCGTAACCATCTTGATAACCAAATAAGGGTAATAGCTCAAGATTATTGATAAAAGTGCCATTTTCTACGACAGACAAATCAAAACCAGACTCGGCAATACCGACAGACTCACGCACTAATTCGATATTTCCTGCAACTGTCTGCCCCGGCAACACTGGCGCAGAAAAACTTAACCAGGTATTACGGAAACGACGATCAAACTCGCCTAACGTCGCATTAGGAATAGTGATCTTTACCGTGTCCGCTTGGGTGTGCTCGGGCAGTTGCACCAGCATCTTTTCAATTGGCTTATCCGATTTATTTTGCCATTCAAACATTACCTTAGCGGCTATTTTGCGTTGCTCAGGAAAAATATCGATATTCGCATTAACCTTAGTGGTCACTAAAATAGGCATGCCTTGATATTGCTTGAACGTCTTTTCGTAATCGGCTTGTAAATCTGTGGTTTCGTCTTGGGTAAGGTAATGATTAACCACCTTAGTTTGATAGAACAGGTAACTACCAGATCCAATAAATACCACTAAGCCCGCCACAACGATGGCCTTGCCACTGAGACCAAGCTGATAACCCAATAATCCTAATCGAGTTTTAAGACTTTGTTGCGGTCCTCTGTGGTATAAACCATAGCCCAACACGAACAGTATTAAGCTAAAAGCGCCCCAATAAATCATGTACAAACTATGGCTTAGCAGACCCCAACCATAGCCGTTCATATCCGAGTAACTTAAGCTAGGTGATTGGGCAAAGTTATACAAACTATGGCCAAATCCCCAATTTGCCATCACGAATGTCGTCAGGTAATAAGCCACAAACAGCCCCATACCTGCATATTTGTTCGGGCTAAGCACTTGTAAGAAAAATGCCAGTATTGAAGAGAGTAATAATGGCAGTAAATAATAAAACCCAAGACGAATAAGGTATTGAGATATTTCTAAATTACCTTGGCCCTTTATCAGTTGGAACACTATTGTGGTTGACATCGCCAGCACATACAGCAAGGTCATCACAATAAGTACTGCAACTAACTTTGACGCCCAAAAACATAGATTAGACACAGGCGCACTATCAACAATATCCCCCATGCCAGAGGTACGTTCGCGCCAGACAATTTCAGCGCTGTAATAAATCAGTACGATAACCATTAATAATCCGGTCGCACCGGCAATGTTATCCACCATATCCTGAGTTAAAGGCCAGTTAGAGGTACCGTACCATCCAAAATCATCAAACATTGGGCCAACTAAGTTGAATACTGTTAACACCCCTAGTACCAAAAAGGGGGCTGTTAACAGCACTTGCTTCACCTCAAACTTAACCCGAGTCCAAAATTGCAAGCGCGCGTTGATTTCAGTGCGAGTCGATAGTCTAGATAAAGGGACTAATTCAGGGATCTTTTCAACTTTAATGGATTTTTTATCGCGTTTTTTCGTTAATGTGGGCTGGCGGAAAATCCCTGACAAAGCCAGTAATACGCAGGCGATCGCAAGCCACAGTGCTCGATTTTGTAGCACGAGTCCTGACAATTCGAGTAACTGGTGATTCTTCTCACTAATCGTCCAATAACGGGTCACTTCAGCGAACGTGCGCAGTGCAAAGGGGTCGAGTAATGCCGCGATAGTACGATACTGCGGTTGGCTCGCCATTTCACCTGTCAGCGTGTAAAGCACCAACATAGCCACGGCCGTCAAATATAAGGCCATCAAAGATCGGAAACGGCTTGCCATGGCATAAAATAGGCATGAAATCAGCAGTAAACTTGGAACCGATAACTGAAAATAAGGTATCAAATAGTGGCTAAGGACAAAGGGCCCAAAGCGACTCCCGTCAACCCAAGGCATAAATGAACCTAATATCAAGCCAATAGGTACAAAGGCGAATACGGCAAGCACTACCATAAAGCTGCCTAAAAAACGCCCAAATTGATAGGCGAAAGGCGATAGCGGTTTACTGTAAATCAGCTCCTCCATTAAATGCTGATGATTACGAATGGCGGTGCTACCGACAAAATTTACAACAGCAAACATAGAAATAAGCCCCATGATGAGCAAGGTTTGGCTAATACCAAAAGGGCTATTTTTCAATACTTCACCACCGCTACCAATTTGAATATTATTGGAGGCGACTGATAAAAAGCTCATTAAAAACAATAACAAAGAAACAACGTAAAATGATGGCTGACGCAAATAATAACGCCACTCAAATCTCAACATAGATAACAGCATAGGGAGTCTCCTTAAGCTGCCTGATGGCGATGGCTGTGCAATGTTGAGAAATACAAATCCTCAAGCCCTGCAGCGGCTGGCGTGAACCCATCAGGGCATGTATCGGCCATCACATTTAATACCGTTCGGCCAGCAAGTAATCGTTTTGAGATGACCGGTAATACATTCTCAAGTTGTTGCGCTTCCGCTTGATCAACGGTTTTAGTCCAAATCTTCTCAGTTAACTCACTGACCAATTGCTGTGGATTCCCCTGTAATAGGATTTTTCCCGAGGCGAGCACCGCCATATTCGGGCAGAGTTCCGACACGTCCTCAACGATGTGAGTTGAGAGGATAACGACTTTTTCCTCACCCAAACTCACTAATAAATTGTGAAAACGATTGCGCTCTTCAGGATCGAGCCCTGCGGTTGGCTCATCAACAATCAATAATTTAGGATCGCCAAGTAACGCCTGTGCAATCCCAAAACGTTGCCGCATACCGCCGGAAAAGCCACTTACCGCCTTATTTTTATGTTGATATAAGTTAGTATGGGCCAATAAGCCCTCCACGATTTCTTTGCGTTGCTTGCTTTGATTGATGCCTTTTAACACCGCTAGGTGGTCCAATAAGTCAAAGGCGCTAATCCGCGGATAAACATTAAAGTCCTGCGGTAAGTAACCTAAGGTTTTACGCAATGCCTGTGGATCCGCTAAGACATCAATACCGTCGAAAACGATGCTGCCACTGTCAGCGCTTTGCAGTGCAGCAATAGTTCGCATCAAAGAAGACTTACCCGCTCCATTCGGGCCTAGTAGGCCAAACATCCCCTTCGAAATGGTTAAGTTAACCCCATCGAGCGCCCTAACACCGTTATCATAGGTTTTGGTTAAATTTGTAATAGCTAGCATGCTTCCCTCTTGCTTTTATGTTTAAAATAACGCCAATTTATCACAAATATTTAACTAAAACACCAGTTACTAATGTATTCAGTCACTTACCGAATGACCGACTAAATAATGCAAAGAGAAACAATCGATAGAATTAAAAGCAAAGGGCCCGAAATGGGCCCTTTAATATTGAAATGACTGATAATAGTGAATGAGGTCACTTTATCCATACAGCAAACACTAAATACAATTCCTTACACAAATTGCGTCTTAACGGGAAGGCAGCGTGCCATCAAACACTCGCACTTTAATATTCTTCTTCAGATTTTCCTGATCCTGTTGCCATTCCTGCCACTGTGTGAGGCTTATGCTCAGCTGCAAAGAAAAATCTGTAGAGATCCATTGTGTCTGTCCCTGCGCATATTGTGGCAGTGGCACAATATTTTTAGGACCATTGAAGGATTCAGAGCATTGGAAGGATTTAAAGTACACTTGGTCAATCGCCAGATCGAGCTTACTCGGCGTCGTCATACATTGACCGCTTCCAGGCTCTTGATAGGAAGCAAATTGGTACATAATCGCCGGGGTATTGTTGCTGCTATCGGGCACGGAAGCCGTTTGATGGCAAGATAAGCAACTACTTAGGGCATTATCCGCCGGCCCGTTTAGCCTGCCATTACACCCTAGATGCCCTGCATTGGTTTTCTCATTTAAACGTCCAACCACCTCTTGAAACACAGCGCTATCTTTAAGGCCTGACACCGGGTTTTGTGGAAAGGCCGCCGCACCTACGTTTACAGGAGGAGTATCATTGCCCCACATAAGTCCAAGGGGTGAGATCCGGTTCCACGGATTTTTCTCTTTTGCCTTAAATTGGCCGTCGGCCACAAAGGTGCCATAGGCCCAGCCTACTGGGGAGCGGCTGTCACGTACCGCGATATCAAACTGTAGCAAATACACATCGGCGACCGAACGTGGACACTGCTCAGTTTCTTGCTGGAAGCTACAGGCACTACCATCAGCATTTTTACATTCACAAAAATCACTCGAACTGATATTGGCTTGCCATACAGGCATATTTTCTAAGAAGGGATAATTATTGGGTGTCGCCGTGGTAAACAGCAATTTGCCAATCACACTGCCTTCATTAAAGGCGAAATTGGCTTGGGGCATCACAGGTGCAGCAGCCCCCGTCCACACCTTAGCCAAGCTGCCAGCAGCCTGAGGGTTATAAAAGCCTACGGCCCACATGGTGGTTTTAATATCGCCTTGGTCTTTCACCGCCATAGTGACGGGGGCTTCACGGGTTAATCCATGGATAAATTCGCGTCCACTCATGGGATCGTAGGTTTGATAAGGAATATGGTACCAAGCACGTACCTTGTTATTACACAGATCCCAGTCGGTATTGACGTCACCACTGTCGATATTGCCCGCTTGGATATACTGCATAACAGCCCAAAGATAATTCCACGCTTGGGTGTTCTTATCCTTTTCAGAGAGATTTTTATCGAAGGGATTGAAATTGAGCCATGGCATTTGCTGATCGGCTTTAGCTGTTGAGTAGGCATCACTTAACTGAAAAATCGGCCCCTTCCAGCCAGGATAAGCCTGATTGATGATCACTTGGTTATCCCACATGCCGGTTTTGGT
Organism: Shewanella decolorationis; assembly: GCF_004354305.1. NCBI lineage: Bacteria > Pseudomonadati > Pseudomonadota > Gammaproteobacteria > Alteromonadales > Shewanellaceae > Shewanella > Shewanella decolorationis. The sequence goes on from NZ_CP037898.1 coordinate 2,859,977, forward strand.
AAAAGCCGGGTCTTGAAAGTAACTCGGGTAAGTTCCCGTACAAGTGGAACTTGAAGGGGCAGGTGTTTGGCCGGTTTGAGTTCCAGCGGCGTGGGCATTGGCTCCGAGCAAAGCGCCAATCAATAAACTCGCAAGAGGTAATTTCATAGCTTCATCCTTGAAAGTATTCGTCATCTTTAGGGTTTGCACTGCACCTTGGCAATGCCAATTAAGCATAGACTAATTTTCCATGTCACGATTTTGCCTTCAGTAGACAGTAAAAAGGCCATTTAGCATGGGCTAAATGGCCTTGAGACATCAAAAAGTGATTAGGCTTACTTCTGCTCGCGCGTCTTCCACAGGGAGAATAATACCCCCGCCAGCAAGAGGCCGAAGGTGACGCCAAGGGATAAGGCCGTTGGGATCTTAAAGTCCACAATGCCCTCATGATTAAAGTACACCAGTCCGACTTTCACGCCGATAAACACCAACACCACCGATAGCGCGTATTTGAGGTACTCGAAACGATGCACCATGGCCGCGAGGGCGAAATACAATGCCCGCAGACCTAAAATCGCAAAAATATTAGAGGTATAGACGATAAAGGGATCTTGGGTAATCGCAAAAATTGCCGGGATACTGTCCACTGCAAACACCAGATCCGCGGTTTCGACTAAGATCAACGCCAAGAACAAGGGCGTTGCCCACCAGCCTTTGCTGAGTTGATGATCCTCTCCCCTTACCCAAAACTTCTCTTGATGAAGGCTTGGGGTAAAACGCATTTTAGAACGTAACCACTTGTAAAACTTATTATCTTGGATATCACCATGCTCATCATCGGAAAAGAGCATCTTAATACCCGTGAAAATCAAGAACAGGCCGAATAACACCAACACGCCTTGGTACTGCGCGACCAGCGCCGCGCCTAAGCCAATCATAATGGCGCGCAGCACGATAACGCCCATAATCCCCCAGAATAACACTCGGTGTTGATACAAACGGGGAATGCCTAAGCTACTGAAAATAAGCGCGATAACGAAGACGTTATCCATAGATAAGGACTTTTCGATAAGGTAACCCGTGAGATATTCCATCCCCGCAGTCGAGCCCTTGTACCACCATAACCAAGCGCCGAACAACAGCCCCATACAAATATAAAAGGCCGATAATTTAAGGCTCTCTGCCACGGTAATTTCGTGCTGCTCTTTGTGTAGCACACCTAAATCGAAGGCTAACAATGCCAACACAAAGCCAAAAAACATTAACCAAACCCATATCGGGTAACCCACAAATAGCGTGGTAAAAAAATCCATAACACTCCCTAAAACCTAAAAGTACCGAGTTTTCTCGGCCACATCGCCATGCTCGATCTTAATACTTTGCGACACCAAAAACAGTGAAACAGGGGGGGAAACCTTAAAATATCAGATTAAAATTTGTTTAAATCCATACTATGCAGCCAAATCAACTCATTACACTAGACCCTATCATCAGAGCATTTGTCGTACTCTGCAGATCTAAGCCTAGCTCTAACACTTACGGGATCACGGAGTAGAATAATCGCGTGAGTTCATCACGAATCACGCCTTAGCCAGCACAAATCGACAGTATTTTTCGCTAAGACGATAAAAAACGAGGTGTTTCAGCGCACTGTTTAACACTTGAGCATTAAGCCAAAATGAAAAATTTCGCGGGCAAGAATAGCCGTTTGAAATAGCGAGAATGGTAAGCGAGACCACTCGCCACAAGGAATGAAAAAGTGATTCGATAAGAAGTAAAAAACTATTCGCGCCCGAGCATGCGGCGCGCGACTAATACCACAAGATGCAGTAACAGCAAGCCACTAAAGGCTGAGCAGAAAAACAGTAAGGCGATAGAGTTGACCTCTCGAGGAGCGTCACTGTAGAGATACCACCACAACGGCCAACCGATAAGCGACAGCAGCGTCAACTGCCACATGCAGCGTTTGCAGCGGCCAATCTTTTGCCGAAAAATCGAAGTATTACAATCGTCGCAGGCCATTAACTTTTTAATCCAGTAAGTTACCGTGACGGCATAGGATATCACCCAGTCAGCCCCGTGCTAAATAACGCACTAGAGCGATGCCTTAAGGCGCCTCATACCCTCTTCTATCGACACTAAGGCATGATAGCCAAAGTCCCGTTTTGCCGCGCTGATATCGAAATAATGGCTACAGGATAGCTGTTTAGCAACAAAGCGCGTCATTATCGGCTCTTCTTGTTTATTCAGCAGTCGATACGCCGTTTCTAACACAGCGCCCACCACATAGGCCAGAGTCTGCGGCACCCGCGCGGTCACCGGCGGCAGCCCATCACAGGCTAGGATAAGGTTCAACATCTTGGCCATAGTCACAGGCTCGTCGTTACTGACAAAATAGGCTTTCCCTTGGCACTTAGGCGAGACTTGGCAAAGCTCCACGGCCGCCAGAATATGGGCATAGGCGGCGTTATCGATATAAATGGTATCGACCAGTTTATCCTCGCGCCCCACCAGCTTGAGCTTACCTAAACGACCGCGGGCTAGCACCCTAGGCACCAGATGCGGATCATTAGGCCCCCAAATCAAATGCGGCCGCAGGGCAACCGTCTTTAACGCATACGTCGATGCGGTTATCGATGCTTGATTGGCATCGAGCATCATCTTCTCTGCAATCGCCTTGGAGTGAGCATAATAATTTAAAAAGCGGCTGGCGTAGGGCGTCGACTCATCGATACCCGATTCATCTTCGCCCGCAAAGGTCACGCTAGGAGTGCTGGTATAGACTAATTTAGTGATTTTAAGCGCTTTACAAGCGGCAATCACATTAGCGGCGCCCTTCACATTGGGGCAAAAATAACTGTCTCTGTCGCCCCAGACACCCGCTTTTGAGGCCACATGGAACACGATATCGCAGCCCTGCATCGCCTGTTTGACTTGCTCTGGATTGGCTAAATCCCCCTGCACCATAGTCACACCAAGAGCTTCAAGCTCAGGATAATGGCCACGGGCAAAGCCAGTCACCTTAATCCCAGCCGCGACCAAACGCAGGCAAATGGCCTTACCCAAAAATCCACCCGCGCCGGTCACAAAGGCATGGCTGACCTTAGCGGCCAAGGCATAAAGCGCGGCTTGCTCACGCGGTTCAAAGTCTGTTTGAGCGAGGTTATCAGGGCGGCCAGTTGGCATCGCATCAGCTTGGTGAACAGCAGGATTGTCAGTCATATCGCATTCCGTGACAGTGAGTGTCATCTTAGTATTCAATTCAGTGATTAAGTGCAATAAGGCACCACTCGCGGCAAAACGTGCCACGAACAAACAGTCGAAAGTTCGACCCTATTTAAGTTAAAAATGAGCTAAATTGAAATCAGCCTTTGGTTTGCGATTGCGCCCAAACGGCTAATTTTTCTCTAAATATTTTGGCATTGTGGCGCACATCCACGGGGAAGTCGGGATGAATGAGAAAACGCCGAATCCCCTGAGTTTGGCTATATTGCTCGGCAATCGCCATCAGCTCTTGATACAGCTGCGCGCTCTTATTACACACCAAGGATTGGTCAAGCTCAATGCAGATGAGGGGTTCAATCTCACTTGCGCCACCTTGCCCCTTCACCTTGATCCCCACTAACGCCGAACGCTTCACATTCGGATGGGTATTAAAAATACGCTCACTCGGAATGGAATAGTAACGTTTAACAAACTGCCCACCTTGGGTGGCATCCACTCTATGGGCTTTACGGCCACACATCCACAACCGGCCACTGTCGTCCAGATAGCCAAGATCGCCCATGCGATGCCTGAAGGTTTGCTGCTCGCGGTCCCAAATTTTGGCCGCCGTCGTTGCCTTTTCGCGGCGATAATAGGACTGGCTCACCATAGGGCCTGTGACCACTATTTCGCCAATTTCCCCCGCGTTAAGACGCAAGCCATTATCCCACTCTGGGATATCAGCTTCAGTGATGGCGATAATCTCGATACTGACGCCATCGATAGCGCGGCCGACACAAATTCCACCGCCATTATCCGTGGTTTGAGTCGTGGTAAATAGTTCATCGCTGGCGATCATGCTGATAGGTAAGGATTCGGTAGCGCCGTAGGAATTGAGTACAGGCACGCCATCATTGAGCATTTTGCTAAAACGGGCTATCGAGGCAATGGTCGCGGGCGCCCCAGCGGAAATCACGCGTTTCACACTGCTGAGTTTGTGCTGCTTTTTCGATTCGGTTTGTTCACCGGCGCGGCCTAAACGCTCAAGCAAGGCAGGATTAACAAAGATATTGCTGCATTGATATTTCTCAATAGCGGCAAATAAAAATTCAGGATTGGCCGTGATAGGTTTGCTGGCATCCATTTCAGGCACAATCGATGCCATACCGAGCGCCGGACCAAAGAGGGAGAATAGCGGGAATGTCGCCAAATCACGCTCGCCATGTGCAATGCCATAATCCTGCTTTAGCGCCTGAATTTGCGCCTCAAACATACCGTGACTATAGACAACGCCCTTTGGCGTACCCGTGCTGCCGCTGGTAAACAGAATCGCCGCCATCTCGTCATGCTCAAGCAGCGCCATCGGGTACTCGCCCTGTTCCGGCAACTTTGCCGGAGGTGACTGAGTAGCAGATGACTTAGCTGTTGATAAGAGTATCGACGCTAAACTTGGCGCGCCTGTGAGTACGCGCGATAGCATGCCAGCAACTCCGCTTAGATTGCCATCCACATTGATAAGATGCTTCACGCTGCCCTTGCCCCAGCCTAATAAGCGTCTGGCGATATGGGCTTTAGGAATCCCGATAAAGGCATCGGGCGCAGCTTCAATAAAACATTGCTTAAGATTTTTAATCCCCATGCCCGGGTCAACCAGCACGGGAATAATCCCCGCTTTGAACAAGGCGAAAGTTAACGCAAAAAAATCCAGACTCGGGGTGACCATCAGCACCGCCTTCATCCCCCGCGTCAGCCCATGGGCATTGAGCGCGAAGGCGATGGCATTGCTTTGTTTATCGAGGCTAATAAAGTCGAGTTCTTGGTATGTCAGGTTGGCAAGGGATTTACCCTTGCCCTGTTGCACCGCAACCGCGAGATGATGAGGAATATGATGGGCGGCCTGCTTTAAATGCCGACAGATATTGGCATCGCTTGCTTGCTCGACGGCAGATGTCCCATGGCCGAGCTGCACATCCTCCACCCTAGCCATTAATGTGCGGCCTGTGGCGCTTGAGTCTCTGCCTCAGGCTCTGTGACCTGTACAGTTTCAACGGGCTGCACTTCTGGCTCAGGCGTTTGCGCCTCAGCCATAAAGTGTTTGATATGGGTAATCACCTCATCGCTCGCATCTTCGAGGATATAGTGACCACAATCGGCAAATTCATGCACCTGTGCATGGGGCATATGTTCGCGCCATTTGGCTAAAAAGTGTTTATCGAACACAAAGTCCTGTAATCCCCAGCAAATCAGTGTCGGCACCTTGGCAAACTTTGGCAGACTGGCGGCGATATCCGACACCAGTTGATAGTTTCTGTCACCCGGTTTTAGCGGAATATCCTGCACAAAGCGCAGGGTCGAAATACGATTTGCCCATGAGTTAAACGGCGCGACGTAGGCCTCACGGATGTACTTGGACATCGGCTGACGCTTCACCCCAACATAGGAGGCAATCGATGAAAAGGCATTAAAACCACGCACTAACACTATGCCGAGCAACGTATTGCGGCAGATCCACAGCGCCAGCGGTAAAGGCTTAGTGTCGGGCAAATGGAAGGCGCCAGTATTTAAAATCACCAGACGTTTAATGCGCTCAGGGTAGCGCGCCGCATAGCCCATGCCTATCATGCCGCCCCAGTCGTGGACGACTAAGGTAATGTTTTCTTTTACCTTTAGGCTGTCGAGCAGCGCCTCTAAATCATCAATGCGACTCTTAAGGGTGTAATCGTAACCGCTGTCATCCGGCTTATCCGACAGGCCGCAACCAATATGGTCGGGCACGATACACTGGTGCGTATCCTTAAGGGCACTCACGAGATTACGGTAATAAAAACTCCAACTTGGATTACCGTGCACCATGACCACAGGCTCACCTTGGCCTTCATTGATGTAATGCAGCTTGTTGCCATTACGGCTAAGAAAATGACGTTTAAACGGCAACAGAGTGTCTAACATGACGCTTCCTATCTTTTGTTCTAATTGTTTTGTATTGGTAGCCTGTGCTGGCAAATTCGCCTTCACCTATGCTCATCGCTAATGCTTATAGCTCTAAACCAATAAGCATAAAAATGCCCTAGCAAACCTTGCTCTCAAGCGTCGGCTAAGGCAGATAACAATCTTGGAAAACTACCACTTAATACCCAGCATCATGCAGTTCAAACCACTGCCGATACCTAAAAAGCTCACCTGATCCCCAGGGCGTAAAAAGCCTTGATCGTGTGCCATGGCCGCAGTGACGGGTAAAGAGACTGTGCCCATATTGCCAAGCAGTTGATATGTTGGGAATTCTTTTTCAGGTGGAATATTTAACGCACTCAAGACCTGTTTACGATTTGAAGCGCCGACCTGATGACAGATCACTTTATCGACCTGCTCGACCAACCAATTTCGCTGAGCGAGGAAATGCTCCCACGTGTGTTTTGCCAGCTCGACCCCTTCTTTGAGCAAGGTCACCGCATCGGTACGCATAAACTCACGGTAAATATTATGCCCTACTTCCTGCAAGCCCCACTGACACAGTTGATGGTGCTGCGGCGCAGATAAATGGGAGGCGCCAAGCAGCTGATGCTTACGCACATTAGTCAGCGGCAAACTGCCATCGGTGAGGATCACCGCTACCGCGCCAGAGCCGCCGGTTAAGGTCGCCAGCGACTGGGCAAAATTCTGCATGGTCGGGTCGGCCAGCATATTATCAATGGTCACATCGACAATATCCCGCGCCGATTCGCAGGACACCACCATGCCCGCCTTAATTTGCCCAAGCTCGATACGGTTGGCAATGTCTAAAATGCCCGATAACACCCCAAGACAGGCGTTGCTGATATCGTAAATCGCCGTGTCCTTCGACACACCTAAGGCCGCCGCAATCCGGCAGGCGGTGGCGGGTTCGTGCTGATCACGGCAAACGCCGGTATACACCACTGCGCCCAGTTCGGCGACTTCTATTCCCGTTTCTGCTATCGCCTTGTGCGCCGCTTTAATCGCTCCATCGGATAATTGATGCCCTTTAGGCCACCAACGGCGTTCGGTAATGCCCGTTAACGCCGCAAGTTGCCCCATAGGAATGCGAAATTTTTGATATAGAGGCGCGAGGCGAGATTCTAGCTCGCTACTGGAAACCACCACAGGTGCCAGTTCATAGGCAAGGCTATTAATAAATACGCGGGAATATTTCATGAAACTGTTTTATTCGCTCACTAAGATCACTGATCTTTTGGGTCAGTTTTTAGTTGTTATTTGTCATTAAGGCGACATTTGAACAAGAAAAGCCCGATGATTCAATAAAAAACCATCTTTCGCCTTAGACTTGTCTCACAGAGCTTATAAACCCTTGTGACGATCATGCCGCCTATCCGTTAATTCAAAATGAACTAATAAAGAAATACTTTATAAAAAACAGTCAGGTATAACATTAAATAGTAGATTGTTTTTTACTCGCTCAATTTTTGCGCCAAAATCAGCGCATTTCTGGGTGTCACACTGTTTGCACAAAATTCCCTCAGGGTCACCCGATAGCCACTTTCCTGCAAAAAGCAGCAACGATCGAGAATTAACCACAGCTCCAGCGCACGGCGGAATAAATGCGCAGCCAAATCGATGCGTCGGGTTAACCTTTGTCGCTGTTTGCCTATTTCAAGCCAAACGTCAAAATCACAATCTGCATCTAAGGTTACCGCCTTTTGCGCCGCTGCCCACTGACAAAAGTCGGCAAAACTGCCGCTCAGTTGACTCTGTTTTACTGCGGGTAGCGGCAAATAAGCATCGATACCGCGACAATGCCGCTGCAACGCATCAAATCCGAGCCGCCAAGCGATTTCCTGATGCCGCAGCGCCTGTTGTTTCGGATTGGCGATCACACTTTGCTGCAATGGCAATTGCAAATCATGGCGAGTTAACGTCAAGCCACTTTGTTGAGCAAGCGTCGATAAGCCTTGGTATTGATTGGCTTGAATTAAATGATAACAGCAAGGTGAAATCGCCAGTGCCTGTGTGCCCGCCGCTGCGGCCAATTGCAGTAAACGCACATGCAAATCGCCACAGGCATGCAGCGCCACCGCCTGTTGCTGGGCGCAAAAAGGATTGGTCTGATCAGCGGTATTTTCGTCGGCTTTATCTTCGATAGCGAAGGCATCGACGCAGATAAAGCGCTGTGATAATTGCCATTTATCGGCAAAGGCTTGGCCTTCTTCACAGAGCATCGCCTGCCATTCGAGGCTTAACACATCCACACCACGTGCTTTGGCTATTAAGCGGCCTAAATGCCCTTTGCCCGCACACCACTCGAGCACGGGTAATCCCGCATCGGGCAAATGCTGCACAAAGGCGGTGATCTGCTCCCACTTACGGCCTTTTATATGGGCACTAAAGTGAGCCATCTCAGTAAGATCAATACTAGGTGAAGTAGCAGTTTCAATATCGTCAGAGCCAATATCAGGGCCTATATCTGAGGCAATATCGGAGCCAAGCGAGAGCTCAGCGATGGACAATGTGAGTAAAGCCAGATCCCACTCGAGTCCTAACGCGGCAAGATCCTGCTTAAGTGCGGGAGATAAGGCATCGACTAACGCCGATTGCTCGGCATCCAAGGCATCGAGCACAGCATCATCGAGCGCCCAAAGGGTTGTCGCTAAGGTCGGAAATTGCGCCTGCCAAGGCAGTGTTTTCGCCTCAAAGGCGCGCACTTGCCACAGGGCACTGCCCTGCTCAAGTAATTTATCTAATTGGATAAATTGCGCTGCCAGCCGGCCTTTATTGTGATCGTTAATTTGATTCACGCTGATTTTTACCACTCACCTTTGCTAACACACCCTAGGAATCGATTCACTTTGTGAACTGCTCAAGTTGAACACACAATGGCCTTGAGCCTTAACGATTAAGGCTTTCTAATATCAATCTAATACCAGTGCCCAAATGGCGCTTAAAGCTGCTACTATTCGCCGTAATTTGTGCCTTTAAGGCACTCAATGACCCTAATGTGCACTTAGCTGATAACTCACCTTAGCCATTGAGTACCATATTAAAAACACGGTTTTAGAGGAAAAATATGCTCTCCCCCTGCGTTGCCCGCTGTGGCTTAAATGATGAAGATTATTGCATGGGCTGTTTTCGCCATATCGATGAGATTGTTGCTTGGCGCGATGCCAGCGATGCAGAGCACGCCGCGATTATCGCGCAACTTCCCGCCCGCAAAGCCCATTTCGAAGGCGACGACAATAAACAGATCCTAAGCCGCGCCAAATGGTTGGAAGCCGAGGCTCGACTTGCAAAAAAAGCCTGAAAATTTCAGGCTTTTTACTTTTATCGCTACTTTTTCATCATCGCCTTTAAATCCGCAAAGGGATTATAGGTCGCGGCCGCTTGCTTGGTTTCGGTGGTGCTACCGTAGCGGATCAGTTCTTCGAAGCGTGAATGCTCATTATCGTGACAATACAGGCACAATAATTCCCAATTCGAGCCGTCAGATGGGTTGTTATCGTGGTTGTGATCTCTGTGGTGAACCGTCAACTCGCTTAAATTTTTTGAGGTAAATTCGCGGGTACAGCGGCCACAGATCCAAGGATATAATTTGAGCGCTTGCTCGCGGTAACCGCCCTCACGCTTTGCACGGTATTCGCGCTCTTGGGCTAAGACTTGATCTAACTTACTCTGGCCTGGATTTGCTGACATGCTCACACCTAACTGATGACCCCTAAAAAAGTGCCCCAAGGATAATCCGAGTTATTCCTTGGGGCAATATTTCTGACACGCAAAATGTTTAGGCGATATGTCCTTGGTCAGCATTGGACAAGTGCAAATAATGCAGGTATTTCTCGTATTGGGTGACCACATCCGCCAATAACTGCTCTTCGGTATAACCCATCACGTCATAGTGCTGGCCGCCCTGCTCTAAGTACACTTCGGCGCGATAATACCAATTGTTGCCCTGCTCTAACTCTTCACCGACGGGATTAACGATTTCAAAGCAGCGCATCCGCACACCGTATACGAAGGGTTGATAGGCTTCGTTGCTGATCACCAATCGCACTTTGCCGTCGAGATACTCAAGGTCAGCTGTGAGACCCTTGCTCATAAATTGCTGACACACCTTAGATAACGCCGGTGTCGCGACATTATTGAGGAAGATACGCGCCTCATCTTCGGTAGGATGCGACACTAAGACTTCGATACGCTCCTCCCAGCTGATATTGGTCTTAGCATATTGCACACTAGTGGTATGGAGCTGCACGCTGTTGATCTTCAGCCAATCGTCCTTCAGCGCCTTATACAGTCCCAAACACATCAGCAGCATCACACATAAAAATGGCATCGCACTGGCAATGGCTGCGGTTTGGAGTGCCTGTAACCCACCCGCGATGAGCAGTACCGAGGCCACCACGCCCTGCAGCAATGCCCAAAACACCCGTTGCCAAACGGGCGCATTGTTATCGCCCCCCGAGGTCAGGTTGTCGATTACTAAGGATCCCGAGTCAGATGAGGTCACAAAAAAGGTCACCACTAAACAAATCCCAATGCCCGATAACAGATGCGGGAACGGCATATGTTCAAAAAACACAAACAGCGCCACGGGCACATTGGTATTCACCGCTTCGCTCAGGTAGGTCGCGCCTTGGTTCATAATGGCGTCGATGGCCGAGTTACCAAATACCGTCATCCATAAAAAGGTCAGCGCCGAAGGCACAAATAAAATGCCGACTAAAAACTCACGTATGGTACGGCCGCGACTCACCCGCGCAATAAAAGTGCCGACAAAAGGTGACCACGAAATCCACCAGCCCCAGTAGAGTAGCGTCCAACCACCTAGCCAGTCTTCCTTATGCTGATAGGCATACAGATTAAAGGTTTTATTAACGATATCACTCAGATAACTACCGGTATTTTGCACAAAGGCCTGCAACAACATCACGGTTGGGCCAAGAATTAATACAATCAGCAGCAGAATAAGGGCCAAGCCTAAGTTAAGCTCGCTTAAGCGCTTCACCCCTTTATCGAGGCCCGAAAATACCGACAGAGTGGCGAGCAAGGTAATGCCAATAATCAGCGACACTTGCACCGTGGTGTTATTAGGCAGTTGCTCGAATAAATAGCTTAGCCCCGAGTTAACCTGCAACACCCCAAACCCGAGGGAAGTCGCGACCCCAAACATAGTCCCCAATACCGCAAAGGTATCGACGCAGTGGCCAATCGGGCCGTGGATGCGCTCACCGATTAAGGGATAGAGGGCGCTGCGGGGTAACAGTGGCAGCTTATGCCGATAGGCAAAATAGGCCAAGCTCAGGGCAACCACCCCGTAAATCGCCCAGGCATGTATGCCCCAATGGAAGAAAGTAATCTTCATCGCTTCTTTGGCGGCGGCCAAACTCTCAGGCGTTGCATCGGGCGGCGCTAAGTAATGCATCACGGGTTCGGCAACGCCGAAGAACATCAATCCAATCCCCATCCCCGCCGAAAACAGCATGGCAATCCAGCTCTTATAGCTATAGTCGGGCACGGCATGATCGGGGCCGAGCTTAATATCGCCAAAGCGACTGACCATGACAAAGATGATAAAAATCAGAAAAATCGCTACACCAAGGATATACAACCAGCCCGCTTTAGCCTCTAGCCACGACTGCATGGATTTGAAAAAGTGATTGGCCTCGGTCGGCCAAATAGCGCAGATCATCACCATGAATGTGATAAAAAAGACCGACGAATAAAAAACCGGTGGATTAATACTCGACTTGATAGACATAAAACTCCCTTGTTCTAGCCAGTTCCCTATTAAGATCCCTTCGATGTTGAAGAGATAGCACAATAATAGGTAACCCTAGCCTCAGCAGTATGTGGTCAGGATGAAATAGGCATAAATAATTCATGACAAGAGCTCGCGGTCAGCAATACCTTGTGATGTCATACTCATGTTGAAAACGCTTCCCCACTTCCCCGTTTGCTCGACGCTTTTGCTTAATAGCAAAGGCGGCAAACAACGGCTCAATAAACCGCTAAACCGCCGCTAATGCCATTTGAGAGCATATCGCACTCTCAAAGACAGCGAACATCGACACCATGCGACCGGATCGCAGGGTTCAACCTCAATGGCGACATAATGCATATAAGCGGTTCGATATTGGTGATATCGAGGATGAGGGATGCAAAGCGCGATTAGCGGCTAACGGTTAACCAGTAACAAATATCGACTCGGCCTTGCTTAAGCTCTACTGGAGTGCCTTCGAACAGAGACCACATGCTGTCGAAAACTGACTCAATAGAGACACAGATAATGCTAAACAGCAGTCGCTGGATCAGCATAAAAAATGGCGACCTATTAAGTCGCCATCGGATTGTACCACAAAAAATGCACCTATTTGACGTAAAAAACCAAAATCAACTTATTCAGCTTTAGTTTTTACCGTTGCCGCGCCCGGCGTTTGTGAGATCCCCGCCGTTAAATTAAAGCGCATCGCCTCTTCAAAAGACCAATCCACTAAAATCAAATCTTCACGTTTGACGAGACTCGTCACCCCCGCCATTTGGTAACTGAGTTGGAATAACACAGGCACCCAATCCCCTTCGGGTAAGGCATCGAGCAATGGCTGTGGCGGCGTATCCGTCATAATAAAGCCCACCACATAGCCACCATTGGCCTGTTTAACTAACACGGTTTGCTGAGTATTGGGTTTGCCCTCACGGTTCATTAAGGAAGCGATATCACGGATACTGCCATAGACAGATTTAAACAGCGGAAAACGCATCAGCTGACGTTCAATCCAGCCATAGATCCAGACAATAGGACTCACCGAAAACAACAGGCCCACCGCAAACACTATGGCCACGACTAAGATAAAGCCCGCGCCGACAAAATGTTGGTTAATCCCTACCAACTCTAAAATAAAAATCCCTAAACCATCTAACGATACAAACAATGACCAAAACAACCACAGGCTTAACGCCATCGGCAGCAGGTTCATCAAGCCACGGGCTAAGGTTTTCTTCATTACAATCTCATCAAATCCAATGGGATAAAAATAGGCATAAATTATTTACGCTAAAAAACGCGTTAAATGCTACCACAGAGTCACTTTTGCACCAGCACTTGATGTAAGGTAAGGCGCAGAACCTTAGGGCGTGTTGACGTTTCGAGATTAGATTTTGTTCGTTCTGGCAAGTACGTGCTCGCGAAACGAGGAAGGATGTGTAGTTACTCAACTCAAATGACGAGCGGCTCTTATGACAGAAAGTAAGAGCAAGGGCTTGCCAGACGAACCCTTCGGGCAGCATTTGGCTGACGTTTCTGCTGCGTTATCGTCCGTTTATGTAGAATAACTACACAGCACGGACTTTGCCTTGCATAAAAGCCAGCCAAATTGCTGCAAAAACAACCATGAAACGTCAACACGCCCTAATAACAAACCGCTACAGCATCGAGGGAAAGAATATGCGCGTGACCCGCCTAGACCATTTAGTGTTAACCGTGAAAGATATCGAGGCCAGTGTCGACTTTTATCAACGCGTGTTAGGGATGAAAAAGTCCATCTTTGGTCAGGGCCGAATTGCCTTAAGCTTTGGCGATCAAAAAATCAATCTGCACCAAGCAGGCGCCGAATTTGAACCTAAGGCAAACCTTGCCACGCCCGGCAGTGCCGATCTCTGCTTTGTAGTTAGCCACAATATCGAAGAAGTGATTAACCACTTAAACGCTCTTGAGGTTGAAATTATCGAAGGCCCAGTACTGCGCACCGGTGCTACAGGCCGGATTAACTCCGTCTATATCCGCGACCCCGATTTGAATCTATTGGAATTATCCGAATATCTGCCCGCCCGCGCGTTATGATGCCTCAAACAAGCCTTGTTTGATGTCAGCAAAAAAAGGAAAAGCAACTAGCTGCATTAATCGAGAGCAAACGGAATTGCCTCTCTGAACTTGAGCGTCTTAATCAAGCCTAGTAGTAATGCAAAAAACGATAGATAACTACAGCCAGGCATAAAGCGCGGAATTCTAAAATGTTAACCGATGATGAAAGGAAAACAGGAATAGACACTCCCATTTGAAAATGTGCTCAATATCTCGCACGACAACAAATAAGTGCTTTTATAACATTATCTATTTGATTTACAATATTTTTCACTTAACAAAACCAACAAACACAATTAGCTCAACATTCATTTAAATAGGTTTATATTTTGAAAGGAAAAGTTGTCTCATACCTTGCGACTAAAAAGTATGGGTTTATCCAAGGCGATGATGGTGAGAGTTATTTTTTGCATTTTTCCGAGCTTTTAAACAGGAAAGATGAAGGCAAGTTAGTCAAAGGCAGTATTGTCGATTTTGATCCCACGCCCACACCTAAAGGCCTAGCCGCTAAAGCAATCAGTTTGCCTGAAGTCTTTATCAGGGAGCGATTAGTTAACTTTTTTACCACTAGAGACAGTCGCCCCAAAAATGGCACAGTCATAGCCAGTTTTCCCATTGCTACCCGTTTTTTTAAGGATCCCAGCGAGGGAAGACGTCATTTAGAACAGCTTGCAAAGCATTGTGGATGCAATGCAGTACTGAATGTAAATTTTGAGAAAGACACTTTCTCGAAAGGAAATTATCGCTATACGGTACACGCCTTCAAAGGTGAACTCGCCCTAGTAACCGAGAAAGTTCCTGCTGACTCTCAAGAACTGGTTATCGCCTCTGCACAGTTACTCGAAAAACGAAAAGCAGATGTAGAACAGGCCGTTAAACAAATGAGTGAAGCCGAAAATTTAGCACGACAAAATCAGCTGTCTGGTTGTCTAGGTACCCTTGCCATCATCACGCTCATACCGCTCGCTTTGGTGCTCAGTGCTATAGCTGTTTTTCCTGCTTAGCGAGTCTAAAACAAGTCGATAGTGTTATTTATTAGCATAGTTGCATCAGTAACGCGGATTGATCAGCAAATACATACAAAATTCGCGACTCAGCTCATGCATTTTAATTAGGTTGTTTTCTTCAACTGTGGTTTATAGCTGTAAAGTATGATGGTAAATAAAACCGTTAAAGCCAGTGTTGAAGTTATTTATGGAATAAAATGCCATGGCAAAAATATGTTTTGAAACGGGAATAGATAGACTTAATTGGACTGTCGATACGCGTATTGACGATGCACTAGAGTATATTGCGACGAATACTGGATCACGGCAAGGTTGCTTATTAGCATTAAAGTCTCACTATTATGCTAAATCCTTGTTGTCATGGTTTAAGGATGGAGATTTAGAGCAACTTCGCCAACATGCCTATACCTCCGCAAAGTTGTATCGACTCTACTACCAGAGAGCAAATAGCGAGTGGCAAGGTGCATTTTGCCACTTTATGGCACTGATAAGTGATCATGAACCTTTGATAAACTGGCACAGCCAGTTTATCTCTCCTCTTTACCGAGTAACAGGCGGGAAAGCAGTGCGCAACCGTGTGGGCTGCCCTGAATATCATGCGTTCCAAGCGATTTTAGCGCTTCAAGGTAAATGGGATTTGTTGGGGGAACGTGCTGAATATATTTTAGCCAATCCACCAGGTAAGAAAATGGCAAAGTACCAAATTGACCATGAGTTCTATCTAGCGTTGGCAAAAGGGGATGTACCTGCGATGGAGCAGGTATTGAACAACCTTACGGGCCCGAAAGCTAAAGTGCGCAATTTTGATGGCGCACTGGGATTAACCGAGCATTTAATGTCGTTGTTTGGCTTTATTTACGCGAAAATGGCTTGGCGTGCTGGATATCAGGTACAAGTGGATAGTCCTTATTTGCCTATGGAATGGCTACCGATATCCCCTCTTATCGCGTATCGTGATGAATATGACTTCTTAGCCGATTTTGATATATTTCAGCTATTTACTAACGAAATGGCACCTTACTCGCCTGTGAGTGAAGTGGATAAACGAGTCGATATTACTGTTGGATCATCACCCTTTGTTTAAAATTGAGATTTTATATGAGCATATTTGATATTTTTAAAAATAAATCACCAGTAAATGTCGATAAACAGATGCAAGATATCAGTTATCAAATGAATGAATATTCAACAGATGCTCGTCGTCGGAGTGACATATTTCTCACAGTTGCAGAACAGCAAGGTCTAGAAGTATTACCTGGTCGATTTGGAGGTGAATATAATAATGACATGCTTGCGGCCGGCGAGAAAAACGGACAATTTTTATTAATGCTTGGCATGAAAATTACAGGTTCTGACGGCGGTATTCAGCTAGATAAACAATCAATGGGTTGTTTTTTGCAATTTTCTAAGCCTTGGTTAGATATGGTCATCTACTCACTGCGTTTATCTGGTACGCAATTAGCCATCGCAGATAAAATTGAAAGACACGTAAAAGATAACACTATTTCGCTAGCGATTGCGTTTATTGATATGGAGACGAAAAAGCTCAATATAATTCCGCTCACTATTCAAGATTGATAACTTAAAAACGAGGTAAAACTAGGTTAAAAATTATAGGCGAAAAAGTAGACCCCAAAATTTAACGACGCGGTAAATAATCTCCGACTGTATATTGCTTAAGCATTAAACAAGAAAGTTTGTATACCGCTATCTCGCAGAACCTGACTAACTATCGAACAATCTATCTCAGAACTGATTACCACTGTTCTAGCCACATAGGGTGCTGGTCATGTCACTTTATTGGTTTGTAATAGATGGATTAATTTAGTCCTACTTAAAGTGCAATTTTACAAACTCGATAAACAATCGCACCCGCATGGGGAGGTGGTCGCGGTCCCGATATAGCATGGATAAAGTGCGGGCTTTGCTACTCCAATCAGGTAGGACATGATTCACTTCCCCCTGCGCTATCATAGGTAGCGCAAAATAATCCGGCACGTACCCGATACCTATTCCTGTTTTGATGGCATGGGTCAGTAGCATCAGTTCATCTACCTCCAGCCTGACCCCCTTGTTCGGGTGATAATCAAACTCTTCGCCAGTGGTTTTGTGCACCAATTGCCAAGGTATCATAGGGCGGCAAATGATGGTTGGGTGACCGCATAACTTGTCTGGCGTAGTAATGCACGAAATGTCGTAGTCAGGGTGAGAACACAAAATAAAGTGAATGTGTTTTAACGGTCTAGCAATCCAGTTTTCCACCACTGGATTGCCCACTCTAAACGCCACATCCATGCCTTCCGCTTCAATATCGATAAGCGAGTTTGAAAAGCTCAAATCCAACTGAATATCGGGATATTGCAGCAGAAAATCATAAAAAATCGACCGCAGGAAATGAGTGCCAGAATTGATCGGCGCGGAAATCCGGATTTTCCCCTGTGGCTGGTACTTATCCCGATGCAAGTCTTCATCAATATTATTGAGTTCATCAAACAGGGCTACAGAGCGCTCAAAATACTGCTCACCAATACTGGTTAAGATAACGCGGTGAGCGTCTCGATTGAGCAATCTTAATTGCAAATCGGTCTCTAGCTGGCGGATACGGCGACTCAAGGTGGAGAGCGGCATACCTAAGGATTGGGCGGCCTCCTTAAAACTCCCTGAACGTGCCACAGCACAAAAACAGCGCAGATCGTCCAACGAATAGTTAGGTTTCATTATTGGCATTTACCGTCTTACTTTTGCTTGTTTATCCAATTATTGAAATCAATACACTAAGGCTCAGTATTTGACAAGTCATCTGGAGTGGCGATGAAATCTGATCCAACGATAAAAGCAGTGATCCTGCTGATTATCTGCACCTTCTTTTGGGGAAGTTGCTTTCCCATTGGTAAACAAGTGTTAAGCGAAGTGCATGCCTTGACCTTAGTGTTCTGGCGCTTTGTGATTGCCGCGGCCTGTCTCGCTATCTACCTCAAACTCGTCCGTATGCCGAAATTGCACTTAAGCATCAATCAATGGTTGTGGATTATTCTGGTCAGCGCGGTAGGAATAGGCGGACTTAACCTTGGCCTGTTTACGGGATTGGCCTCAACCAATGCGACGAACGGCTCATTAATCATGGCCCTTAGCCCGCTGATCACATCATTAATCGCCTGTGTTGCCCTGCGTACTCTGCCATCGTTTGCCCAGTGCTTTAGTTTGCTGGTGAGCCTGACTGGCGTGCTGATGGTGATCACCAATGGGCACCTTGAAACCCTCTTCTCAATGCAGATAAACCACGGAGATAAATTGATATTTGGCGGCATGCTGGCCTGGAGTTTTTACACCTATTTCAGCCAAGGTATCAGCCGCTGGATGCCAGTCATCCCTTATACCTTTATCGGCATGTTGAGTGGCGCCACCGTGATTGGCGCTTTATGTTTGGCCTCGCCAGAGGTGCATCCCTTCGCAGAGCTAGTAAATAGTTCGGCGTTAGGCATAGCTGAAGTGGTCTATATCGGCGTATTTGGTACGGTGGCGGGCTATTTGTTGTGGTTAAATGGCGTGCGTCAGTTAGGCTCAGCCAACGCATCACTGTTTTTTAACTTTGTCCCCATCTTCTCCGTATTAACCTCATTTATGCTCGGCCAAGCCGTGACCGAGTTGCAACTGTTAGGGATTATCGTGGTTATTGCAGGTTTACTGCTACCGCGAATTGTACGGTTTAAGCGCGAACCCAAAGTGTGCCCTGAATCCTAGCCAAACCTCAAATAACATAATAAAGGCGGGAAGTTTCCCGCCTTTATTATTGGCATTAGCGCCTAGGATAAGTCATTTCAGTTATTGGGCTGTTTTGCTCCACCGTAAAAAAGCTTATCCCCCAAAGCGAGATAAGTTTGTCGTCAGGTGTGTAGGATGAATTGTCATTGTTTCCCCAGTGACACGCCGTGAATATGTCCCTATAGGCTCAACGGCGACATCCATGTCGCCAACGGTCACTGTTGCAACAATGGCAATCTTAACGACCATTGAACGGTTCATTTGACTAAAAAACTAATGCCCCAAAGCGAGATAAGTTTGTCGTCAGGTGTGTAGGATGAATTATCATTGTTTCCCCAGTGACACGCCGTGAATATGTCCCTATAGGCTCGACGGCGACATCCATGTCGCCAACGGTCACTGTTGCAACAGTGACAATTTTGACGACCATTGAACTGCTCATCTGACTAAAAGGCTAATGCCCCATTCCTTGTTTCGGTTCGTTGGCTCAATAGAAAACTCCTACTCTTGTTGCCATACAAAATCTCATCCATTTACCTAATGTTTGGACCTAACGTAAAGCGACTAACAATGTATGGGTATACAGTCGTATTTAAACTTAGGTGTTTTGGTATGATTTTCAGACAAAATCAGTGCGCACTAATTCCATCCGAAATAAATAAAACTCTATAAAATCAGGTGAATATAGTAACTGAATTTTAGTTAATAGGTTTGGAAAACGCGCATGCGCGTTTTTCCAGATGGTGTATTTGGCAGAAAGCTGATAAGTTCTTTGCATACAGATAGTTAACTGTGCGCGTTTTTACTGGTCCAACGAGGTAAACGCGCATGCGCACGAATAAAATGTTATGTTTTTAAGGAGATATCATGCAAGGGTATGAAATTGTACATTCTTCCCAAATTGATGGGGAATTTGAAGGTTTTGATGATGAGGTTTTGTTCCAATTAATGGATGGAACATGCTGGGTTCAAGATGAATATAAGTACTGGTATTACTACTCTTACTGTCCTCAAGTACATATTCTTCGACGTAATGGCAGGCTCTATCTTCAGGTTGATGGTCAAGATGAAATTGTTCCAATCCGTCAAATAGACGGTGTCATGAAAAGTAGAATAAATGGAGATTTCAAAGGCTGGGAAGGTGAAACATCTTATCAATTACAAAACGGACAAGTCTGGCAACAATCTCAATACAAATATCAGTATAAATATGCTCACCGACCTGAAGTTCTTATTTATAACCCAGGCGGTGGTAATGTTATGCATGTAGCTGGCACATCAGCAAAAGTACTGCGTGTAAAGTAAAAACATAACAAACTGTTTAAGAGTGATTCGCAACGCGTGGTATTTTTGCTATCCGTTGCGTTTAGTGTTTAAGGTGGTATGCGGAAGCTTCGGTATAGCGTTGCTCACACCTTAACAGGGCGTTAAGTGTAAAACCATGCTCCAGATAAACGAAGAAAAGTGGAACATATACGACCCAGATAGAATCCTTAGCTATAAACTGGAGGGATTCGATACTAGCGCATTGAAGTTTGGAGCTGATATCCATCCGAGAGAAGATATGATGCAGCTTACTCACAAAGAATCAAATTGTATTATAGATTTTGGGTACTACGGCTGTGAAATAAAACTGGATGGTTTTTACGCTGTTCATGTTATCGACGGAAATCTAGAGGAAGCTTGGTATCACCCTCTAGAAAGACATGAATCCATAGGTTTTTTGCAAGGTATTGCTAATGTACAAAACATGCTCGCCAAATACACTTAACAAGTTGCTCAAGTTCACTCCGGCCGCAAAAAGTGCGGCCTCCGCGGGACAACCTACACTAAGTTTCGGTAGCCCCTTAGTAATGCGTTATGCCTAAGGAGCTGTGATGAAGTTTTTAGCTGTCATAGCCATCTTGTTCTCTCTTCATGCGGAAGCTACTGAAGAGAAATTGCTGTGCGAACATAGAGAATTGCGTATTGAGCCAGATATGCAAATGAAGGAAAGTTTTTTCACTGGAAGTAATGCGGAGTCAGCTAAATCTGAATTAGAGAAGCTTGATTTAAGCAGCAATGATTTGATGATTCAGTTCGCCATTGAAAACAACAGCCGAATTGTGCGTGGCTATAAACTGCGAGCCAGAGCTATCGAGTCCGACAATAAGGAAGATATCAAATCTTTCTGCGATTTCTATGTGTCTGAGGCTTTCTATCACGACTAAAGGCAAACAAGGCGCAGTAACACGCAACTTACAAACTGCTATAGTACTTGGCGTTAATCCATAGAAATTTTTACCCGGAACTGACGAGTTAGAATTAAGTCTTTAACTCGAAAATGTCCCAAAGCGTGCTGAGTAAGATTATTAAGTCTACAGGCTACAGCAATGCTAAACAGGTGAGCTATGGTGATTAGCGAGACGACCGTCCGCCCACTGACGGGGCGGTCGAGCATCCAAGGAAGGACTTGCTGCGCGTCGTAGAGCAAACACCATGGCTCGTCCATCCTCATAACAAACAATCTCGCCAGCCTTCTTACCGTCTATTCATGGCCATCAACCAGTTAAACATCTAAACAAAAACGCTCTGCGGTTAGGCAGAGCGTTTGCGGATAAAGCCGTGTGATAAAAGGCGTTTAGTCCTTTAAATCCTTTTCCATATCTTCGTAGGAAGTATGGCGAACGTCTTTACCTTTCACGTAGTAAATAATGTATTCGCAGATATTTTTACAACGATCGCCGACACGCTCAACCGCACGGGCGGCCCAGAGTACGTCTAATACATCGGGGATTGAGCGTGGATCTTCCATCATGTAGGTCATTAATTGACGGATAATGCCTTCGTATTCACGGTCGAGCTTGGCATCTTCTTTGTGAAGTTCCAGCGCCGAATCAGCATCCATACGGGCTAAGGCATCGAGCGTTGAGTGCAGCATACGAATCGCATGGCGACCCATATTTTCAATGCTGACTAATAACGGTTGCTGATTATTCAAACGCTTATCTAATGCGGCCTTGGCAATACGCACGCAGGCATCACCGATACGCTCAAGATCGGCAATCGATTTTGAAATCGCGATGATCAGACGTAAGTCGCTCGCCGCTGGTTGGCGTTTGGCGATAATGCGGGTGCATTCTTCGTCAATCGAGACTTCCATGCCATTCACTTTGTGATCGCCGGTGATCACCTTTTGCGCTAATTCGGCATCTAAGGTGCTTAAGGCGTCGATAGCTTGCTCTAACTGACGCTCAACCAAGCCACCCATGGCGAGTACACGGTTACGGATATCATCTAACTCGGCGTTAAATTGCCCAGAGATATGTTTGTTTAAATTCATATTTTCCATTTGGCCAACCTTTTACTCAACTGTATCAACGCCTAGATGGAGTTTGCAATGCTTAACTCGGTTCTAGGCGGTGGCTTATTTCGTTAATCGCTTATCACTCACATCACCACTGCCAAAGGCAAGGTGATTAACCGTAACGGCCAGTAATGTAATCTTCGGTCTTACGTTTTTTCGGTGTGGTGAAAATAGTGTTGGTATCGGCGTATTCCACCAATTCGCCCATATACATAAAGGCCGTTTGGTCCGACACCCGCGCAGCTTGTTGCATGTTGTGGGTAACGATAACCACTGTGTACTTAGTCTTAAGCTCAGTGATCAGCTCTTCGATGGTTAAGGTTGAAATTGGGTCGAGGGCCGAAGTCGGTTCGTCGAGCAGTAAAACTTCGGGCTCGATGGCAATCGCACGGGCAATGACGAGACGTTGCTGCTGACCGCCGGATAAACCAAAGGCGTTATCGTGCAGACGGTCTTTCACTTCATCCCAAATCGCCGCGCCGCGTAGCGAACGCTCGGCCGCTTCGTCGAGTTCACGGCGGTTGTTAATGCCCTGCAGACGCAGACCATAAACCACGTTTTCGTAAATCGACTTAGGGAATGGGTTAGGACGCTGGAACACCATACCTACGTTACGGCGCAGGGCGGCAACGTCAATTTTTTTGTCATAAATATTTTGACCGTGCAGCAAAATCTCGCCGTCGATATGGCAATTGTCGACCAGATCGTTCATGCGGTTAATGCAGCGCAATAAGGTGGATTTACCACAACCGCTAGGGCCGATAAACGCCGTAACTTGCTTCTTTGGGATCTTCATCGACACATTAAACAGCGCTTGCTTGTCGCCATAGCGCAGGTCTAAGTTGCGGATCTCCAGTGCGGTATCGTTCTGGCTCAAGTTTGCTAAGTCAAAGTTGTTGGTTTTCATGGCTGTCGAATCTATAGAAATCATATTCAGTCCTAATACTTTCAGGATAATCGCTGATTAATGCTCAAGCGAACGATATTTTTCACGTAAGTGGTTACGCACACTAATCGCGGTTAAGTTCAGTGCCACAATCACTGTTACCAGCAAGAAGGAGGTGGCGTATACCAGAGGACGTGCCGCTTCAACGTTAGGACTCTGGAAGCCCACATCATAAATATGGAAGCCTAAGTGCATGAATTTACGTTCTAAATGCACGAACGGGAAGTTTAAGTCCAGTGGCAATGTCGGTGCTAATTTCACTACACCCACCAACATTAACGGTGCCACCTCACCCGCAGCGCGGGCCACGGCTAAAATCAGCCCCGTCATAATCGCAGGGCTTGCCATCGGGATCACAATCCGCCACAGGGTTTCGGCCTTAGTCGCGCCCAAAGCCAAACTGCCTTGACGCACCGCGCTAGGAATACGGCTTAAGCCTTCTTCGGTCGATACAATCACCACTGGCAGGGTCAGAATCGCTAATGTCAGCGCCGACCAAATCACCCCTGGCGAACCAAAGGTCGGTGATGGTAAGGCTTCGGCGTAAAACAGTTGGTCAATCGAGCCACCCATCATGTATACGAAAAACCCTAAACCAAACACACCGTACACAATCGATGGCACACCCGCTAAGTTGATTACCGCAATGCGGATCATCTTAGTGATTGGGCCTTTTTTGGCATATTCATGTAGGTAAATCGCAGCAATCACCCCGAATGGCGTCACGATAATCGCCATCAACAGCACCATAAACACGGTACCGAAAATCGCAGGGAACACGCCGCCCTCGGTGTTGGCTTCGCGTGGGTCGTCGCTGACAAAGCGGCCTAGTCCCACAAACCATTTACCGATTTTACCCATCAAGCCTAAGTGGTTGACGTAGGTAACATCAAGAACCGAATCCAGCTTAAGCTCGACCTCAACACCACGCATATCACGCACGATAACGGAGTCGCGCGCCGCTTCATCACGCAGGGCAAACAGCTCTTTTTCAAGCAGTTTATAGTCTTGTTCGAGCGCCACTTTCGCCGCAGCTAATTCTTGCTTACGGCTATCGGTCAACTCACCATCTAACTCGTAACGGCGCTCTTTTAAACGCAGTTTTTCAATCTTGTAGTTAATCGCACCAATATCTTGCTTTTGCAGTGATAACGCTTTGTCAGACAAAGCAACGGCACGGTCGATATGCTCCATTAAGGAGGATTCAAGCGCATCGTTTTTAAGCTCTAAGCGTTTACCGTTTTCAATCACGGCCACTGGGTAGCCATAAAAGTTACCGTTTTTAGCACGCTCGAGCATGGCCACATCGGCAGGCTCACTACGGCTGATAATGTCTGTTGCTAAAATCCAGCGGAAATCTAAGCCCACAAACTCACGGTTACCGGTTTTCACTAAGTAACGCGTCACAAACTCACCGGGTGGCTGTTTAAACACGTGGCCCGCGGCGGTTAAGCGTTCGGTTGGCACTTCTTCCCTATCGTAAATCTCACCGATTAAGGTTGAACGTGCGCCAGTGTTATCTTCGAGTTCCCATTGATAAATCGTTGCAGGCCAAAAGTAGCTTAATCCGCGCCATGCAATGAGCAGTAACAGGCCTAATACTGCAATCAAACTGATGCTCACCGCGCCACCTGTCATCCAAATCCATGGCGAGCCTGATTTTACCCACTTACCCATTGCACAAACCTCTCAAGGTCATTGGCGAAATAGTATTTAGTATCATTATCTTATCTCCATTACAGCGAGCTATAGCGGTCACGCAGACGCTGTCTTACCACTTCGGCAATAGTGTTAAAGAAGAAGGTAAATACGAACAGAACGAAGGCCGCGAGGAACAGCACACGGTAGTGCGAGCTGCCAATCGCTGACTCTGGCATTTCCACCGCGATGTTAGCCGCCAGCGTACGCATACCTTCAAACACGCTCCATTCCATGATGGCGGTGTTACCCGTTGCCATCAGTACGATCATGGTTTCACCCACAGCGCGGCCTAGACCCATCATCACCGCAGAGAAAATCCCCGGGCTTGCGGTCAACAGCACTACACGTGTCAGGGTTTGCCAAGGCGTCGCGCCCAGTGCCAAACTGCCGTTGGATAAATGGCGTGGCACAGAGAAAATCGCGTCTTCGGCAATCGAGAAAATCGTTGGAATAACCGCAAAGCCCATGGCGATACCCACGACCAGCGCGTTACGTTGGTCGAAGGTGATGCCTAATTCGTTAGTGATAAATTGACGAGTGTTGCTATCAAACAGCGCCACTTCAATCATCGGACTAATGGCAAAGGAGAACCAACCCACAAAGCAGATAACCGGAATGAGCATCAGCTCTTGATAGACTTCAGGCAGACGTTGTTTCCAAGTACCGGGTAATTTGCTCCAAGAATAGGCCGACACCAGAATCGCCGTCGGCAGCAGTACCAGCAGCACTAAGATGCCCGGCAAGTGCTCTTCAATCAGCGGAGCTAACCAAAGTCCGGCGAGGAAACCTAAGATAACCGTCGGTAAGGCTTCCATGATTTCAATCGTTGGCTTAACAATGCCGCGCACCTTTGGCGACATAAAGTAAGCAGTGTAGATGGCGCCCGCAATCGCTAATGGCACGGCAAAGAGCATGGCGTAGAACGCCGCCTTCATAGTGCCGTAGGCCAATGGCATTAAGCTAAGTTTGGCTTCAAAGTCATCGCTCCCCGAGGTGGATTGCCACACAAACTTAGGCTCTGGGTAACCTTCGTACCACACCTTATTCCACAGCGCGCTCCAAGACACTTCTGGGTGCGAGTTTTCCACGTGGAAGATATTCAGTTGCTTGTTCGCTTCGACCACTAGGCCGTTAGAACGGGGGCTAAAGCCCATGACACCTGGGTTTTTAAGGTCAAACTTTTCATCAAACAGTTCGCGCTCACTGGTGGTATACAGGAGTGATAACTCACCCTCAGGGCTCACCACGGCAAAACTTTTACGGTAGAACTCAGAGGCAATCGAGGCCACTGGCGCTAAATCGGTAAACTCACGGATCTCTTTGTATAAACGGCCTTTTGGACCATTCACTTGGAAGTACTGGGTCACTACACCTGAGTCGTAGCTCACCAGAATCGAGCTGGCACCGGCGAGTAAGGCAATGTTGTTAACCTTAGACTTTTCCTTTTCCGCATCGATTACCTGCATTAAATCCAGGCTTTCAACATCACGGATATTGTAGATAAACACCTTGTTGCCCATTTGCAGCATCAATTGGCGTTGATCCGGTGTCATCAATTGGTGTGCGACTTTTTTTGGTGCATCAGGTAACAGTGCGCCCGTGGTCGTCCATTCCACCTCTTCGGTCATCATGTTTTCTTGACCTTCGAGACGGCTTAAACGCCAAGCGCCATTGTCATCTTGGTAGGCGAAGCTGATTTTATCGTTGCTGTAACTAAAGGCTAAATGATGGATAGCGCTGCCCGACTCATCGATAGTGATCGGCGCTTCACCCGCGCTGTAACGCAGTTTTGGGGTAATAAGACGCTTGTTATCGGGATAGCTTAAGCCAAACTCAATCCCTACGATTAAAGCTTGGCCGTTACTTAAGCCAAGCGCGAAGCGTTGTTCACTCGGCGCAGCAACGGCGGCGCTGGTCACGCTCACACCAGCAGGTAATGGCGGTGTAAAACTGGAGAGTAAGCTGCCATCGGCAACCGTGTAGAAATCCACTTGGCCATCGGCGGCCACGCGATACATGACCTCATTTTGCTCGTCGGCACCAACCATCAGAGTCGCGACTTCAGCATGTTGATAACTCACGCTTTTTACCGGAGTCACATCCGCGCTGTCGAAAATGGGTTTAATCACGTACAGCAAATAGAAGAAGATCAACAATAAGGCGACAAACACCATAGTGCCGCCAATCGTGACCCCAATTTGAGCCGCTTTATCCTTAAATGCCCTGCGACTTGAACGTCCGCCTTTCAGCATACTTTGCGGCGCAGAACCAGGTTGAATGACCTGACTTTCCATTAAGAACCTCTATTATTAAAGCCTGTGAGTTTTTTCGCTAGGAATTGCGAAATGCTATGCTTACACTGTTTGAGCATAAACTGAGCAATAACAACACCCTTCATTCTAAGTGCGTTGAATTATATGACGCAAAGATGACAGTTGTGTTACACCCGATTTTAAAACAGGTGCCTTTTACAAAAAATAGGAGTCAGTCGCCATGCTACGATATTTAATCACGCTTCAAGCACCTGATAGAAAAGGATTAGTTGAACAAGTCGCCCACGCCGTGAGTCGCCATGGCGGCAACTGGTTAGACTCAGAGCTGCGCCATATCGACGGGATTTTTGCCGCCATATTGTTACTCGAGGTGCCTTCCTTGAAAATGGACGAGCTGATTGAAGCCTTGGAATGCATCGACGGCCTCACCCTCACCTATTCAAAAACCTCGGTCGCCTTCAAACCCATTAAGCGGCTAACCTACAGCCTAGTATCCTACGACAGGCCCGGATTAGTGCTGGATATTTCCAATCGGATCACCGCACTAGGTATCAATATCGAGCAGTTTAGCAGCCAGTTTGAGACCGCAGGCCATACCGGCATCGCCCTGTTTCGCGCCACCATTGGCTTAGGCTTAACCGACCTCGCCCAAGAGGAACAACTGGTGCAATCCCTTTATGCACTCGGTGATGACTTAGTGCTGGATAAACTCAGCCGTTAACCCTCAACTCCTTCAACAAAAAACGCCGCGGGCACTCCCTGCGGCGTTTTTTATGGCAAGCTAGCTGACTTTCTGGTGCCGAGACTTAATCAAATAGCGCAGCGGCACTTGGGAAATCAACATCCCCAGCAGCATCAAGCCGCAACCCAACAAGGCGCGCAGTCCTAGGCTTTCACCAAGGAACATAATACCGCCGATGGCCGCAAACACGGTTTCTAAACTCAAAATAATCGCCGCGTGCGCAGGATGTGCATGCTTTTGCGCCAGCACTTGCAAAGTGTAGGCAATTCCCACTGAAATCAGCCCCGCATAGGCCAGAGAGCCCCAGGCTGCAATCACCTTATCGACAATCGTCACCTCAATGGCCGCCGACACCAGCAGGCTTAATACGCCGCACACTAAAAATTGCATCATGGCGAGTAACACTGGCGAAATTCGCTTGGCAAAATGGTCCACCGCCAGAATATGCATGGCCCAAAACAGCGCGCCAATCAATTGCAACGTATCGCCATAACCGAGGTGAAAGCCGTCTTTAATACTTAAAAAATACAGCCCCACCACGGCGATACCACAGCCCACCCAAGTATTTGCACCGGTAGCATGTTTCAGCGCTAAGCCCAATATCGGTACTAACACGATATAAAGCCCTGTGATAAAACCCGCATTGGCCGCCGTGGTATAAAGCAGTCCCACCTGTTGTAGCGATGCGCCAGCGAATAACAGTACACCCACCACCCCGCAGCCAATGGCGAAGTCTTTGGGCGTACCGAGATGAATTTTGCCTTGCCGAGCCAAATACCACACCAGAGGAACGAGTGACACAGTACCAATTAAGAAACGTAGACCGTTGAATGCAAAGGGCGATAAATGCTCCATCCCTAAGGTTTGGGCGACAAAACCAAAACCCCAAATGGCGGCGGCGAGCAGGAGTAAAAAATTGGCTGGCAAGATACAGTCTCTATCATTGAAAAGGATGACAAGATTACCCAGATGCTGGGCGCTTGTCCAAATCTGTTGCGATACTGTTAGCGTTTAAACAGTGCTACTGGCGAGTTTTGCCTTGTAGACTGTTGGCCTGACTCAAGATTTCATTTAAAAACACTGAGTCAGATTGCTTTGCCAATTGCACCGCTTTGTTGGAAGCATCAATCGCGAGGGCGGTTTGACCATCAAGATCGTAGGCGGTTGCTAAGCTATCCCAGAGCACCTCAGACATAGGAAACACCTTTATCCCCTCCTGTAAAATCTCCACACCCCACGCCGTTTTTTGCTCATAGCTGGCCTTGAGACCATAGACATTGTACTGCTGGGCAGAAAGCGGAAACTCATAGCCGAAGACCGCCGTTTGCTGCTGATAAAACTGCTTTAACGCCTTTAGCGGCATCACCGCGATTTCGGGCACCGCATTCCAACCTGCAAACAGCGTCTTTAATGCCTCAACATTGCCGATAAGCGGGGTGCTGTCATGGGTTTCTTCGGGGAAGTGTTTATCAAACCATTGCAGCATGCGAGCTGAAGAATGCTTCACTGACGAGCTGTTACCCAAGGTATTTTGCAATTGGGTGATTTGGGCAGCAAAGGCGCTGGCCATCTCGTTGGGTTCACTGGCGATACTCAAAAACCAGCGCATGGGTTTTGTCCGTTTGGCGACGGCTAACTTAGCGGACTCCTGTACGAGCCAATTATTGTCCCACCAAAGGCTTGGGCTGATGGATATCGCCGCATTAAACCGGGTATCGGGCGTCAGTGCCACATAACTGCTGAATAGCCCAGCCATAGAGTGTCCCGACAGTATGTGGTAATCGGCCATGCGATATTTCTGGCCCAAGCTGCTGAGTAGTTCTGTTTCTAGAAACTGCCGATAGTTTTCAGCCCCACCGCTTCGGTCTTTAAACTGTTCTAATTGGGTCGGCGTAAACGACTTTAAACGATGATTCGAACTGACTCCCACGACAATCAACTCTGGGATAATGGCATAGCTACTTAAAAAGCCGACATTCGCGGCAATATGCTCAAATTGTGTCGAGCCATCCAAGACAACTAAAACGGGATAACGAAAATCGTTGGAATGACCATAGGTTTCGGGGAGTTTGATTTGCAAGTTAATGTCATCATTCAATATTTCAGAATGGATCTGCATCTTGTCTGTCTGCGCCATCACCTGCATCGACAGGAAAAAAATCAGTCCTAATACCATCCGCATCGTTAACCTCCCTAAATAATGGCAGCTAAGTTACTGGTTTTTATCAAGACACTCAAATGATTAACACTTTGACTAAACTAAATAACCCTCATTACGCCAAAATGGCATTAAGACTCTCAATCGAGAATTCCTATCTAAACTCGGCGGGATAATCTTGTATACTGCACGCCACGCAATGACGAATGCATAAGTGCGCTGGGATGTCTTACCAAACCCAGTGACACCATAAAAAAACTAGGAACACCTATGTTAGGAACGCTAAAAAAGCTGCGCGCACATTTAGATGAGGCGCAACAAGTACAGTATCAACTGGTTGTTGGCGACGAGTTGCTGCCACTGAATCCCTTAATTGGCAAGCCGCTGACTCTTACCCACACGGGTAACATCTTCTGCTGTAACTGCGGCAAAAAGACCAAAAAGAGCTATTCGCAAGGCCATTGCTTTGTGTGTATGCAAAAGCTCGCCAGCTGCGATATGTGCATTATGAAGCCCGAAACCTGTCACTTTGACCAAGGAACTTGCCGCGAGCCAGAGTGGGCGCAAAGCCATTGTTTTGTGCCGCATTATGTTTATCTATCCAATACTTCGGGCATCAAGGTCGGCATCACCCGCCACACCCAATTGCCTACTCGCTGGATAGACCAAGGCGCGACTCAAGGTTTACCGATTTTTAAAGTGTCGACACGACAAATCTCGGGTTTAGTGGAAGTGGAATTAGCCAAACTCATCAACGATAAAACCCACTGGCAAACCATGCTTAAGGGCCACGCCGACGATATCGACCTACATGCGAAGGCTGCGGAACTGATCCCGCAAATTGAGGCTAAGTTGCACGAAATCGGCATGCAAAAAGGCGATTACAGCATAGAGCGATTGCAGGAAGAAATTCAGGCTATCCATTATCCAATTGAGACCTTCCCGAAAAAAATCACTTCACATAATTTTGATAAGGAAGTCGTGGTCAGTGGAATTTTGCGGGGTATTAAAGGCCAATATCTGATCTTCGATACAGGCGTGATTAATATTCGTAAATTCACATCCTATGAAGTCAGCGTAGCGTTAGCTGACTAAAAAACTTTATGTCAATTGAGTGTGTTGGTGTCTCTGACAGCTATCAACACTTACATCGATATCAAAGACCCCTTTTTTTATGTCTACGATACCCATATCCCTAGTCCAGAGCATTAACTAGGGATATGGGCTGATAGCCCTATTGCACTGCATGGGTGGCGGGCAGCGATAGCAGCATTTCCTCGATTGAGCTATCGAAGCGGGCTTTGAGTTCATCCATATCTTTAATGTTGGCAAAGCCTTGGCCAAGGACTCGCCATATTATTTCGTAGGGTTGCCCCGCGATGCCCGTCGGTTTAAAAAAGCTAATCAGCACTGAGCCTTTATCGTATTTTTTAAGGTCAACACCTTGGTTCGATAAACCCGGCACTAAACCTGCGGCGGCGAGTATCTGCTCATCCGACATTTGTGTGCCCATGGCAACACCAAACCCTACTTGAAAATCTGCCAGCTGCGGATCTTCAACCCAGCGAAATCCCTTAGTAAGTAAGACTTTTTTTAGGGTGTCCTGCATATGTTGTAGGACTTGCTGTTTATCGAGTCTGCGATCGACAAAGATCTTCTGTAAGGTGGGATGCCAGGTATAGGTCATGGCACTCGGTGGTAGTTGGCTCAAATCCCCCGAGGTCACCACTGTGGTTCGTAGCGCCTGCGAATCTTCAACAGTCACACAGGCCGTGAGTCCTACTAGGCCGAAAGTCAGCAACGTCATTACACGCCATATGGTTTGCGTTAAATTCATACTCATTCCCTTATTGCTATTATTTTTGAAGCTTAAGGATAGTTATTATTCCCAAGACTGAAAGTCGATATACATCATAGTGTTAAAACGATGTTATCTACAAGCGTCAAAACTAAGTTGAATCTGGGCATTCGCCTCTTTCCAATTCGTTATGATTTGTTACTTTATAAAGCCCGAACTGTGTATAGGCGCAGCACCATTTACCCGCTAGAATGCCTCGCCTAGCGACTACTACTTGCATAGTCATGGCGCAACAATCGGGGAATACTCCGACTCACAATGCTAAAAACAACAATAAATAAGGTGTGAAAATTATCTATGGAGTTAATACTCGCTATCGCGTTGTTTGCCTTCTCATCGGGGATCACCCCTGGGCCTAACAACATTATGCTCATGACCTCTGGAGTTAACTTTGGCGTTAAACGCAGTATTCCGCATCTGATGGGGATTAGCCTTGGCTTTCCCACTATGATCCTCGCCATCGGCTTAGGCTTAAGTGCCCTATTTCAAGCCTACCCAATTATCCACCAAGTGATTAAAGTCATTGGGATTGTGTATCTTCTGTACCTGTCTTGGCTGATTGCCAACAGCAGTAGCAAGATGGAGGGCAAAAGCGTCGCTAAACCCTTTAGCTTTTTGCAAGCCGCCGCATTTCAATGGGTTAACCCTAAAGGCTGGATTATGGCCGTGGGCGCAATTGCCACTTTTACCTCGGTGCAACAGGATCTCACACCGCAAGTGATTACCATTGCCACGGTGTTTTTATGTGTGGCCTTTCCCTGCGCCGTGGTGTGGCTTGGGTTTGGCGTGGCGCTTAAACGCATTTTGAAAAACGAACGCCAACAGAAGATCTTTAATATCACTATGGCCATCTTGCTTGTGGCGTCTATCATCCCTATGATCGCCCCCTAATTTTGGCCGTAAGAGTTAAGCACTAGCATGAATGAGATAGAACTGATCACTCAACAAACCGATAACTGGGTGAAAAAAGTGATCATGAAATACAATATTTGCCCCTTTGCCAGACGTGAGGTGGAGCGTGGCAGTATTCGCTATCTCGTTGTTGAACAAACCAAAGTCAAGCTAGTGCTTAAGGCCTTGATTGAAGAATGCCAATACCTAGATGCCCACCCAGAGCACGAAACCACACTGTTTATTCTGCCGTGGGGTTTTGAGGGCTTTTACACTTACCTCGATCTCGTTGATATGGCGAATGACGCCTTATTCGACAACGACTATGAAGGCGTGTATCAGCTCGCGCATTTTCATCCCGACTATTGCTTCGAGGATGAACCACAGGACTCGGCCGCCAATTTCACCAACCGCGCGCCCTACCCAACCCTGCATATTATTCGCGAGACCAGCATGGAGTTAGCCCTTGCTAACTACAACGACCCCGAATCAATTCCCGAGCGCAATATTCAATTTTGTGAGCGTAAAGGTAGCGAGTTTTTTATTAAATTACTCGCCGAGTGCATGGGGAAATAGCTTTTATTTCAAAGTCATAAACTCAATAACTCTAAACTTAGGCTTTAGGACAGGTCGCACTGCTTTTCATCCAATCACAGGATTTGTGTGTTCCATTTCTCATTGCCATAGCGACGATTCTTATAGCTATCGATACGCCATTCATCGGCCTTTTTAAGGACAATAAACAGATACTCATCTTCGAAGTGAGTGTTGGTTTTGACATAGATTTCAGCTCTGCTCTTGTGTTTTAAGTTAACGAGCAGCTCAAGGGGATGGTCACAACCATTAAACTTTGAAGGAAAACCAAAGGAGTTGCGAACTTTACCGCCGTAAACACGGGGCTTATCGGTACAAAACCCATCGAATAAGGGGGAGATTTGTTCATTGAGCAGTGCAAACCAATCGGTCCGCTCTGCATAGTGGAACTCAGTTTCGGGCACGGCCTTTCTTAAGGCTTCTTCCTCTGCTTGATATTTAGCGTAGAGATTATTTTCGATCTCATTCCAACTTTGGCTGAAAGATAACACACGCTGTGTTAAATACGCTTTTAATTCAATGTCATTCATTGACTGTATTGACTCCTTTCTAGGTCGATTTATTTGCGAAGCAGAAGGAGCACTCATCGCACAAAGCGGCAACGCCATGCTCTTATCCTTAAAACAGCTTATTTAAACCAGCCTTTGATACTAGTCAGTAGTGAGCGGCTGTAAAAAGGCACCCCCTTGGCTTGGCAAAATGTCGCGATTGGCTCGACGCTGTCGCCATGTAAATGGTGCACTTTAATAGGCCAGCTGTC
This sequence comes from Shewanella decolorationis, assembly GCF_004354305.1. Classification (NCBI taxonomy): domain Bacteria; kingdom Pseudomonadati; phylum Pseudomonadota; class Gammaproteobacteria; order Alteromonadales; family Shewanellaceae; genus Shewanella; species Shewanella decolorationis. The sequence continues at coordinate 2,894,023 of NZ_CP037898.1, forward strand.
CTGCCCCAGTTGACGCTCGAGCAACTTCAGATCGCCACGAATACGATTAATATCCTCTAAGTTTTCAGCGGGTAACTGGATCACTAGGCTTAAGGCATGGTCCGAAGTACTACGAATAAAGTCCAAGCGTGACGATTCCAGCAGATAGGCCTTCTCGACAGTTTTATAGTTCGACAATAACCCTTTGAGCTGGGCGAAATGGGGATACTCATGGGGCTCGATATTACCAAATAACGAGAGCGCGCCCCTGTGCTCCACCAGCTCAAGCTGCGATGACAACATCAAGCGTACTTCGTGTGCATCCAAGGATTTCGACATATTGCTGTTAGGATTCAGCGCCATATCGCTCCCCGATTGCAGCAGCACTTGGAACAGCGTCTCGGCATCGAGCGTCATCACCCCATGGTGCGCAGTGCCTTCGCTCTTCATCAATTCGATAGCCTTATCGACGGCGGTTTGAGATGTGAAAATCGGCGTAAAAGGATGATCACTACCATCGTCGAGGGGGACATACCACTGCATGATGCCGATAGCCATCGCACCTTCGCCCGCCTCGGGCGCCTCAGTGCTACTCTCACTCAAGATAAACAGGGTTGATTGGCTAAGTTGTTGATAAAAATCGGCCGCATAGAGATTGTCTTGGAGGGCCTTCACAAAAATTTGTTCGAGTGGGGTTGTCGCTTCTAAGGTGTACAACATTGGCAAACTTCCTGTTATTAAGCGATTCAGTCCTTTACTATCAAAGAGTTAAAAATAATTTTTAGCCATTCGATTCACACTGACCTGATTAAATCGCGTTGGCATAGTAAAACATTGAGGGCGTCGAATCGAGCAAAACATCCCACAATTAGAATCAGAGCAGGCACTTAGCATTGTACCGAGCCTGCGCAGTCGCAAACTCGGCACTCAGGAGTAACTGATTGATAAGGTTACAGACTTAATCCCCACACCTCGAAGGCATCGCGGCAAAGCTGCTCACGAAAATCCGGATGAGCGATATTGATCAAGGCCTGTGCCCGCTCGCGCAGGGAGCGACCACGTAGGTTCGCCGCGCCATACTCGGTCACTATGTAATGCACATGGGCACGGGTCGTTACCACCCCAGCACCGGGCGATAACACAGGAGCAATGCGGGAAATCTTGCCGCCCGAGGCGATACTTGGCAAGGCAATCACTGAGCGGCCGCCTTCGGATAACCCCGCGCCACGAATAAAGTCCATCTGCCCGCCAACACCCGAATAAATCTTAGTGCCTATCGAATCGGCGCAAACTTGGCCCGAAAGATCGACCTGCAGCGCCGAGTTAATCGCCATCACATTAGGGTTTTTACGGATAATAGAGGTATCGTTCACCTGCTCAATATCCATAAAAATGACCGCTGGATTATCATCCACATAGTCGTATAACTTCTGGCTACCTAAGGCGAAACCTGTGACCAGTTTTCCGGGGTAAAAACGTTTCTTGCTGTTGTTAATTACGCCCTTTTCGACCAGCTGCAAAATCCCGTCGGAAAATAGTTCGGTATGCACACCTAAGTCTTTGTGTTCGGTCAGACAGGACAACACCGCATCGGGAATCGCGCCAATGCCCATCTGCAAACAATCGCCATCGCGCACTAACTCGGCCACATTTTTACCTATTGCCAAACTCACGGCATCGCCGGTGGCAAAGGCATGGATGGGCAAACTCGCGCTCTGTTCATACACGGCGGCAAAACGGTCGATATGAATAAAACCATCGCCGTGGGTGCGGGGCATTTGCGGGTTGATATGGGCGATGATTTTACCCGCCACTTGGCAGGCGGCTAAGGTAGCCTCTACCGAAATGCCCAAGGAACACATGCCGTGTTTATCGGGCGGCGACACTTGGATAATCGCGGTATCAATTTTTTGCTCGCCGGAGCGAAATAACTTAGGCACTTCCGAGAGGAAAATCGGCACATAATCCGCATCACCACTTTGCAATAATGGCCGAGTCGGCACCCCGCCGAAGAAACAGCGATGGCGCAAATGCCCCTGTAAACTCGGGTGACTTAAGGACTCGGCGCCTTCGGTATGTAGCTGTAATAAGGTGAGATTTTCAAGGGTGAGCGCATGTTTTGCCAGCGCATCTAATAAGACTCTGGGGGTCGCCCCCATGGAATGGGTCCACAGGGTTTCGCCATTTTGAATGAGCGATACCGCTTCAAGGGCACTTTGACACACAATCGCAGGCATACAGAATTCCTTCGCTTAGCTGATCCCCATTCCTTTGCGCATGTTGTGGCGAGGATGCGCCACACGCTTTGCATCTCCACTCCCCCAAGGGATCCGCAAAGCCAATACCGCAAAGGAACATTTTAATAGCAGCAGTGTAAGCGAGTTCTAAAGTAACTAACATCCATTTCAACGACTTAGTCCAATTCTTTACCAATACTTTGCGTTAAGTCAAAACTCGCGCCCAAAGCGAGAGCCTTAATCCAAACGTTTGGAGAATCGTAGACTGGCCACCAGCAGCCCTAAACAGGTAAAGCCAATCATCCACAACGCATCAAATTGCAAGTCACTCACCTGGGCATCCCTCAACACAATCGCGCGGGACATGCGCATAAAGTGCGTCGCGGGTAACGCCTCGGCAATCCACTGTGCCGCCACGGGCATGGCCTCGTAGGGAAACATAAAGCCCGACAACAGAATCGACGGCAGCAGGATAAACACCGTCATCTGCATCGACTGCAACTGGGTTTTCGCTATGGTCGAAATCACTAGGCCTAAGGTCAAACTGGCGCAGATAAACAGCATAGCTGCCAGCGCAATCGAGTCTAAGCCGCCACGAATCGGCACGGCAAACAGTAAATGTCCTGCGGTAAGAATAATGGCCAATTGCACAAAGCCCACTAATACATAAGGCGTGATTTTACCTAGCATTAGCTCGAGCGGCCTCACTGGCGTAGTGATTAAAAACTCCATATTGCCCTGCTCTCGCTCACGCACAATTGCGGCCGAGGTAAACATCACCATGGTCATAGTCAAAATGACCCCTAAGAGGCCGGGGACGATATTCACCACAGAACGCTGCTCAGGGTTAAAATACTGCACTACCTCAAAACTGGGGGGATTCGATTTGACCGCCCTGCCCGCAATCTCATCCAGTGGCATTTGCCTTAAACTGCGAATGGTGGAGGCAACCACAGTATCCGAGCCATCCACCAACCATTGCCCCACAGGCTCGGCAAAATAGGCCTGTCCCGCAAAGGCGGGATGTCGCACTAAACGCTCGTCGAGATCGGCGCCTAAATACAACACGGCTTTCACTTCGCCCCGAGTGATGGCCGCATCCGCCTCGGCGGCGCTGAAGTAGCGATGTTTAAAATCAACGACTTGAGTCGCTTCTACCGCCTTAACCAAGGCGCGGCTATAAGCTGAATCGCTTAAGTTCACTAAACCTGCGGGCAAATGGCGCGCATCGGTGTTGATGGCATAACCAAAAAGCATTAACTGCACTAAGGGGATCATCACTATCATGCCGAAGGTCATGCGATCCCGCGATAACTGCCTGAGTTCTTTGACCACAACCGCCCAAATTCTACGTAGCATCTAGGGCCTCCTCTGTAGTGGCCTGACTGCCAATCGGCGGCGTTAGCTGGGCACGCCCACCCGTGCAGGTGACAAACACATCCTCAAGGCTGGGGCGCACTTCGGTCAGTGCTCGCCCCGCAACCCTTGGGCTTAACCAAGCCAGTGGATCTGCAATCGAACTTTGCACTAATACCCGTAAACGACTGCCAATCTGCGCCGCCGATAATACGTTGGCGTCGCTGATAAGCGACTGTTTAAGCTTACGTAAATCCTCACCAGAGACTTCAACGACCCGCGCGCCCATGGCCGCCATTAATTGTTGCGGCGAGCCGTCGGCGCGTTTTATCCCGCGCTCTAAAATCGCCAGACCATGGCAACGCTCGGCCTCATCCATATAGTGGGTCGAGACTAGAATCGTGGTGCCTTGGGCGCAGAGATCGAACAGCCGCTCCCAAAACTCGCGGCGATTTTCAGGGTCGACCGCCGACGTCGGCTCATCGAGAAATAACAGCTCGGGGTGATGCAAGGTCGCGGCGGCTAAGGCTAGACGCTGCTTTTGCCCACCACTCATGGAGCCCGCCATTTGCTTCTCGCGCCCCACCAAATCGTACAGGCTTAATAACTCGGCCAAACGCGCCTTGGTTTGGCGACGATTCAGCCCATAAATTTGCGCCACAAACTCAAGGTTTTCCCGCACCGACAGATTGTCGTAGAGGGAGAATTTTTGCGTCATATAGCCAATGCGGCGGCGCAGTTTTTCCTCGGCGCCGGGCAAGGTTTCCCCCAACACCCGAATATCCCCCGAGGTCGGGCTAAGCAGCCCAGTCAACATCCGAATAGAGGTCGACTTGCCGCAGCCATTGGGGCCTAAAAACCCATAAATCGTGCCCTTGGGAATCGCCAAATCAAGATCTTCGACCGCATTGATGCCGCCAAAGGCGCGGGTCATACCGCGGGTTTCGATAGCAAACTCAGAAGCCGTGCTTGATGTTTCTGCCGTAGATGTCCCAGCGACTAATCCCCCTGCTGAAGCCTGTTGAGTGCTCATGGCAGCTGTACCTCAAGGGCCATTCCCGAGGGTAAATCCTGCCCTTCTGGCGCAATATCAATATCGGTGAGATACATCAGTCTCGCCCTATCGCGTTCATTTAAGGCATAAAAAGGAGTGTAAGCCGGTTGACTGCGAATATTACGCACTGTGCCAGCAATAGGCTGCGCGCGGCCATCGACCAGGATCTTCACTTGGCTTCCCGCCTTAACCCTATCGAGCCAAGTTGCTGGCAGATACACCCGCACATAGGGATGCTCAATTGCTAATAAACCAATGAGTTGACTGCCTGCGGCCACCCTATCGCCCACCCGCCAAGGTAAGGTATCCACCACTGCGGGTCTTGCCGCTACTAGGCTTAAATCCTTAAGGGCCTTTTGCTGCTGCGCCACGCTAGCCATGGCCGCCTCGACTGCGGCTCTGGCTTGTTCGAGTTGCTCGCTACGGGTGCCGTTTTGCAGCAGTCTAAGGCTCTGCTCGGCTTCGGCCTGCTTGGCAAGGCTGGTATCACGCGCCGCGCGCGCCGTATCTAAGTCCGCTTGGCTAAGCACCTTAGTCTTAAATAACCGCTGCGTGCGCTCAAAATTCTGCTGCGCCTCTTTCACACTGGCATTGGCACCATCGAGGGCCGCCCGGGCTTTATCTATGTCTTCCGAGCGGGCCCCCGTCACGGCTTCTTCCAACTTGGCCTGCGCTTGCTTAAGCTCGGCCTGACGTTGACCTAAGCGCGCCTTAGCGGCTGTGCTATCCAGCTCGAGTAACACCTCCCCCGCCTGCACTTGCTGGCCTTCGACAACATTAATCCGGTTGATCAGCTCCCCCACGGGTGCGGTGAGGGTTAACCTGTCGCGCTCGACGGTGCCCAGCACACGGGGCGATTCATCGCCGCAGGCCGTCAGTTGCAGTAACAATGCCGCGCCCAATAGACTCGTCACCAACTTTGCCCATCTTTGAGGGGAAAGTCGCCGCGCCTTAACCGACATCACTGTTAACCTATTGGTTAAAATCATCATTCACTCCTAGGTTCACGTAATACGCCCTGAGTAAACACCTGCATATTGTGTAGTGCCAAACGTTGTAAATCCGCAGCATTGGCACCAAAAAGGCCAAACTGACGCATCAAAACTGGGGGCGCGATCAGCGGAAATACCATCAAACTGATAAAACTCAGGCGCACTAAATTGGGATCGAGGCCTTCTTTGAGTAATCCAGCGTTTACTAATCCCGACTCGACCCATTGGCGCGAGAGGGACAGAATTTGCTCAAACACCGACAACATGATCCGATAGGCCTCGGTGCCATCACCTTCCTGCAACACACGCACGATTAGTCGGGGTAATCCGGGATTAGGTGCCATCACCCGATAATAGGTTTGCATCAGTTCACCTATATCATTGGGTGCTTGAGAGCTGGAGATTTCACGCAAACGCGCAATTACAGGTGCGAGAGTTTCCCGCACCATCTGCTCAAATAAGCCAGCCTTAGAGCCAAAGTAATAGCGGATAAGCGCGGCATCCACTTCGGCCTCACGGGCAATTTCACGGGTAGAAACGGTGGGATAACTGCGTTCACTAAAGAGCGTCACCGCGGCGGCGATCAGCCGTTGGCGCGCATCAGAGTTGCCTTTCGGGCGACCCGCAGTCATGGACTGCCCAGGTTGGGCGGCAAAGGGAACCACACCTCTTGGGCGACGAGAGATCAGCGACATAAGCCTCTCCAGCAAAATTCATCTATTGAGGAATATACTGAAAAGCTGCTGGAAAAGGCAGCAGTTAAATTCCTCATTTTGATTAAAACTGAGGAATTTAACCTAAAGGGCTTAAGCCTAAGATATCAGAGGGTTAAAACCATTTTTAAGGCTGGTGTTTATCTTTAATGAAATCCTAAGTCCCTTTCACTATGGCGCTTAAACGTGCGATAAATTGCTGCACAGCTTCAAGGGTATCGAAACTAAACGCCAATCCGTAGTGGGTTTCGTTAAGGCTCTTATGTAAGCGCTTGGGAAATCGCGTCATTTCCGCATTGTGGTAATAGTCATACTTGGCATGTACGCCCGCTAAGGTGGCCAGTTCGCTGGAAAACACCTCAAAGGCCGGGCGGATAATCAGTTGCGCGGTTTTGCCCTCCATATGCAGATAAAAAGCTTCCTTAGTCTCTGGCAACATATATTCGGTAATGCTCTTCACCGAAAAATTGCTGCGGCAATGCAGCTCGGTTAAACAGCGGCTCATTTCCTGTTGTGTAATAGCCAAAAGCGCCTCCTGAAAGTGTAAACATCTTGATATACAGAACAATAAACTGATTAGTGGTTCAGTGTTAATAAAAATAATTTCCCACAGCTTTAGGCAAATTTAAACAGCTTAATACGCCATGCGTTTTATTAGCGTTTACTGATCAAGTAATTAGCGTGTCCCTGCTCCCTATTAAAACACAGTCAAAAGATTGTCGCTATGTCATTAAATTGTATAGTGAATTTTTGCTTGCCAGCAGAAAATGTTGCGGCTAGGTTAATAACCCAGAGTGGAAGTCTGGCCAGTTTAACCGCCGATGCAAAAGCCAAAGCGGTGATGTGTTTTAGGCTTCCATTCCCAAGGTTTCGCCGTATTGATTTAAACCTGACAAATGATTGCCATGCCGAACGCTGCGACTTAACGCCATTCACCCGACACTCAATGGTCGTTAGCAATGGACTGCAAGGCCGTGCTCTATCACTAAGAGATGAGAAACACCCATGAAGATAAAAAACACCTTAATGCTCTTGGGTCTGTTAGCTGTCAGCCCTGCGGTTTTTGCCGCAACAGGTATCGCCTTTGTCCACGGAACCGGAAAACAAACCAATGCGTTAGCCGACTATTGGACATCGGAATTTGTTAACTCGGTGCGCCAAGGGATCCCCGTTCCCAATAATTACACCGTGATTAACTGCGACTTTGACCAATATATGTGGGAAGAAGCAGCTGCGGGTTGCCTCGCCACTCAGCTCAATAGCTTTATCCAAGCGAAGAATATTGATGATTTAATCCTGCTCACCCACTCCAATGGCGGTAATGTGGTGCGCTGGATTTTATCCAACCCCACCTGGGACAGCCGCTATCCTGCGGTGATCAACGCCACCTCTAGAGTCATCGCCCTTGCGCCATCGAGTGGCGGCACGCCGCTGGCCGATGCGGTCAATCAGGGCAATGTGTTCGAAACCACCCTAGGCTGGCTCTTAGGTTATGGCAGTAATGCGGTCAAACAGCAGCAAGTCGGCTGGATGGCAAACTACAACAACACTTGGCTCCACGGCACCACTGGTCGCCCGAGTTTAGGTAAACCCTTCGAGGTGGTTGTCGGCTCGGATGTGGATTCCGCCATTTGGGATAGCGACAGCTACTGCGCAGGCTATCAATATCAGGTCGCTCTCGAGACTACCCAAAACTGGCTCGATAGCTGCTCCGACGGCTTCTTAAATTGCAGCTCCCAAAAAGCCGCAGGCACAGTCTGGTTTACCGATAAACAAAAGACCCGGGGCAAAGAACCCTTAAGCCATCAGCAGAGTCGCCGTGCCTGTTTTAACTTAGACACGCTGATCCGCAACCATATTTAAGGAGCCAACTATGCCACCTTTTACACTTCGCACCTTAAGCAAAGCGGTCAGCTTGGTCATCTTAGCTGGCCTGCTTGGTGCCTGTCAGGATGAATCGACTACGCCTGAGCCACAAAAAGAAGCCAGCCCAATGTATGCCAAGGGCTTAACCTTATCAGCGCCAACGGATAGCGATCTTGTCGATACCCATATCGCCGCACCAACCCTCGCGCCGATTAATACCAGTACCGATTATGTCAGCTTTATCACCCCGCTCTATGGCGAATACCAAGCCAGTCAACCCGTGCTTGAGCAGGCAAGCCAGAGTGATGAGTATTGGCTTAATGTCACTGGCGCCGAGCTAAATGCTGGCGTACAGCTCAACTTGAGCCAAGCGGGCAGCTTAGTGCGAATTGCGCCCCGCGGCGATGTCAGCACAGGCGCCTTGATGCATGCCGAGGCGGTCGCCCCCGAGCAGGTGCAAATTCAGCGGATAGGTCAAACGCCGCAGGGCAAAAACGCCAACAGCCCACAAGCGACGGAATCTTTAGTTAAATCGCTGGTAAGCGCTGACGCCTTAGCCAGCGCAGGGCTAGCCGATGATTCCAGCGCACTGCAAATGTCTGAAAAAGCCACGGCCGGAGAATATCGCCTACAAGTCAGCCAGCCCTTGGTCGCTAAGGCCAACTATCTGGTCAACGTGAAGGAAAAAGGCTCGCCCTATCAACTGAGCATCAAGGCGCCCAGCGCAATTGCAGCCGATGCCCAAACGGTTGGGGTAAAACTCAATTTAAGTCAAAGCGATAATCAATTTTCGCCTCAGGCCAAACTCAAACAAGCCGATGGCACAGAGCAAGCGCTGACCATGGTGAAACAGGGGGATGAATGGCAGGCTTTAGTGCCCGCGGACTTGCCCCTTGCCAACAGCAATGCGGGGCTGAGTGAAATCGAAGTCACAGTCCAGACTCAGGTCGATGGCCGCCCTGTGCAGCGCACGGTGAAAACCGCCTTTAAGTCCTATGTGAACTCGGCCAGCATCAAGCCCGAAGTATTGACCGTTTGGGACAAAGGCGTGCCGAATCAAGTCAACTTTGAGCTAACTGTCGCCGAGGCGGGACGCTTTGGTTTAAGTGGCGTGCTCACGGGCACCAATGCCGAGGGCCAAAAAGTGGCGATCATGCGTACCCAAGCGGCAACTTGGTTAACGCCCGAATCCCCCAAACTCAAGCTGATGTTTGACCCCAAACTTATCCAAGCCTCCGGTCTACAACCGCCCTTTGAACTCAACGAGCTAGAGCTGCAAGACCAAGGGCAAATGGCGCGGTTAAGTTTTCAGGCTAACGCACTGGTGCTTACGCGCTAACTCAATTTAACCCATTTCTCCCTTCCCAACCGCTTTGAGTGCCCACCTTGGGCACTCTTTTTTTTACCCGTCATCCGAGTTAATGCAGCCAAGCCAAGCGTTTACCCAAGTAAAAGTGCAATTATCGCGCAATCCCCCAACCCTGTGACAACACATGGGTATCAGTACAAAATGCTGTCACAATTTCAAGATAAAATTTACATTGATTATAAAAGCTTACTGCTTTTAAATAACAAGGAGTCTAGGCATAATGCCAATGTTTTGACGCAAAAACCCATAGCAAAATATGCAAATGGAATATAAAAATAACAATGGCTAATGGCACCGCGATTCCCCCGCCTTAGTCGATGCTCAAGCAATGGAAATCCTATGAGTGACAGCACATTTTTTTTTGGTGAATGGCAAGTCAATCCCAGCGCCAACAGCCTACTCCTTGGTAAACAAGTTAAACAACTTGAACCTAAGGCAATGGATGTATTGTTGTTTCTCTGCCAAAACGCCGGTGAAGTAGTCAGCAGCGACGAAATTGTTAGCCATTGCTGGCCGGGGGTCGACACGGGCGACAATCCACTGCACAAGATTATCAACCAGTTACGTCGCGCCTTAGGCGATAGCGCCACCGAATCCCGTTACATTGAGACCATTCGCAAACGTGGCTATCGCACCTTAGCCGAGGTTCGCTTTCCCGTTGGCCACGAGGCCAGCGCCACGCCACAAACCTGGCAAGGCGGCTCGCCGTTTCCGGGCCTGCAAGCCTACAGCGCCAACTATGCCGACGTATTCTTCGGCCGCAGCGAGCAAATTAGCACGCTGCTAAATCGTATTAGCCAACAAATCCAGTTTGGCCGCGCCTTCTGCTTAATTTTGGGCCCCAGTGGTAGCGGTAAATCCTCCTTAATCAATGCCGGTGTATTGCCTAACCTTATGGCCGCCAATGGCTTTAATGGCGTTGGGGTTGTGGCCTACAGCAGCCTCGATTTTGCCGATGTCAGCAAGGGACAACTGCTCACCGATCTGGCCAGTGCCATGCTCGACTGGGAGCTAAACGACAGCCCAGTCTTTGAGGGAATGAGCGCAGACTCGCTTGCCGCCAAGCTTGAGCAAGATCCACAAAGCATTGTCGATATATGTAAACAAAGCCTTAAAAATCAGGCTTATGCTACACCACGCTTTGCCTTATTTATCGACCGATTAGAGGTCTTATTATCCTCGCCTCTGTTTAGCGATGCCGAACGCAGCGCCTTTATCGAGCTATTAGAGCGTCTTGCCACTTCCCATGCGGTGTTGATTCTAAGTGCCTGTCGTAACGACTTTTATCCGCAGCTAGTCAATTATCCCAGCCTGATGGCGGGCAAAGCCCGCGGCGCCCATTTCGACTTAGCGCCGCCCACTCGCACCGAGCTGTTGCAGATGATCCGCCTGCCAGCCGTTGCCGCCAATTTAACCTGGGAAATCGATAGCGACACCGCCATGCCGCTTGATGAAATGCTCTGTAGCGATGCCGCCAGCAACCCAGATGCGCTGCCTATGTTGCAATACACCTTGCAGGCGCTGTATTTACAACGCAGCGACGACGACAAACTATTGGTCTCTGTATATCGCACCTTGGGCGGTATCGAAGGCGCTATCGGTAAAAATGCCGAGCAGGCCATCTCCCATTTAACCGAGGCCGAAAAAGCCAGTCTGCCACGGATTTTATCCCTGCTAGTCACCCTGCGTGAGGATGAAAAATCCATCACCAGCCGCACCGCCCGCTGGTCGCAGTTGCAAAGCGCGGCCGAAACCGCCCTAGTGCAAGCCATGGTCGATAGCCGCTTATTTGTGTCCCATCTTCAAAACGGTGAACCCTGTTTTAGCATCGCCCACGAAGCCCTGCTGCGCCGCTGGCCAAGGGCGACGGCGTGGATCAGCGAACATAATGACAGCCTTAGCATTAAGAGCCGACTACAGCATTTATCCCAGCGCTGGCTCAGCGAAGCCAAACACAGCGCCTATTTGCTGGCCGAGGGTAAACCCTTAAAAGAGGCCCAAAGCCTTAGGCAAAATCCCTTATTTGACTTAGACGAGCGGGAAACCGACTTTATTGCCGCCTCCAGCAAACGCGCCACTATGCTGCGCTGGACGAGGCGCGTTACTGTTGCCCTGCTGTGCGTACTCACCTTAACCTCAGTCATTATGAGTGTTCGCAGTATCGAAGCCGAAAAGCTGGCCCAGCAAAAACGCCTCGCCGCCGAAGATCTGCTCGGGTTTATGGTGGGTGACTTCGCCGATAAGATGCGCGGCATCGGCCGGATGGACTTACTCGACGGGATCAGCAATAAGGCATTGGAATATTTCACGGATTTCTCCAGCCAAGACGATGAGAAGTACTTAAGCTTCGACGCCCGCTTCCAGCATGGACAAACCTTAGAGGCCATGGGCGAAGTCGCCTATTCACGCAATAAAATCGATGAAGCCCGCAGCGCCCTACTCGCCGCACAGGAAAAAATGCTGCCGCTGCTCGAATTGCAGCCCGAAAACTTAGCCCTGCTAAAAACCTTAGGCGCCAATGCCTTTTGGTTGGGTCAGCTTAAATATGATGTAAGTGATTGGGCGGCATCGCGCCCGTTCTTCGAGCAGTACTTAGCCTATAGCCAAACCATGTATGCCCTAGCACCAGAGGATAAAGATGCGCTGATGGAGCTGTCCTATGCCCATAACACCTTGGGCTCAGTGTCGATGAAGCAACAGGACTTTGCTAAAGCACAGCAAGATTTTGAGGAGTCGCTAAGACTTAAATTGCTCGCCTTAGCAAAAGCGCCAGAGGATAGTCAGTTAATTGCAGATGTGGCCGATACAAGATCTTGGTTAGCGAGTGCTGCGGTTTCACAAGGTGATGTCGCATTAGCAATAGAGGTTCATGCGGAGTTACAAAAGGAATTAGAAAAAAATGCCTATAGTAATAGCCCATATCTTTTAGAAAAGTTAGGCGGTAGTTACCAAACCTTAGCTGAACTTTTGAATTATCAAAATTTAATCGATTTAGCACTAGAAAAATCACTTCAAAATTTATCAACAGTTGAAAAAAATCTAAAACAAGACCCTGAAAATGAAGTCTGGAAAGTCCTAAAATACTACAGTTATTTCCAGGTAATTAAGCTAAGCCATAAAACCATCGAAGTGGGCTCTGAGTACAGTCTTTCTAACGTAGAAAAGCTATTGAAATCAGATAGTGGTTTAACTAAAAATCCGAAGAAAAAAGATATCTTAGCTAACTATTATCTTTCTGCCGCAACATACTTAAAAAACACTGGCTCTAATGTTGAAAGCCTAAAATATGCAATTAACTCAAAAAATACGTTCAATGAACTACTTAATGAGTTCAATCAAAATACAACTTACATTGCAAACTTATCTGAAAGTGAGTTACTTATAGCAAATCAATTAACCTCTCTAGACTCCATGAGTGAGAAAGAGAAAATTTGTTTAAGTGTAAAAAATCGCTTAGAGAGCTTAATCTCGATAACAAGAGATCCAAAATATATTATTCCCTATAAAAAATCGCTTGATTGCTTAGAAAATTCACATTTTAATATCTAGCGTAAATATCATGGAAATTAATTTCAAAATATCTTTAACTAGTGCGAGGAACAAATAAATGAACACACAACAGGGCTATGCTCAATTTATTAAAGTGAATGTCACCTTAGAAAATGGTGAACCTGTATTTATCTATACCGATGCCAGTGGCGAGCAGTGCCCAGGTGATGTCACCATCACTCAAGCAGGCACTGTAACTTACCTACTTAATGACCAAACTGGTAAAGGGCTAAAATTTGTCGGTGTGGGTTTTGTGACTCCATTCGATGAAGTTGTCGATGCGGTGACCATTAGCAGCGATGGTATGTTAGTGCAACTTGTCGACCTCGATAGAACGCCAGGCACTACTAAGTTCCAATTTGTACTGAGCAATACCACCAATACTCTGTTGGTATTAAGCCCTGATCCACAAATTACTAACCGCCCACAAAACTAATCTTTGTTGAAAGGGACTGCTAAGCAGTCCCTTTTTTCCCTTCCAAGCATAAGTGGGGACATATATGGTCACCTTGGGGTTAGCAAGGTCAACAAGAGTAAGTGGGGACAGCCATGTCTTTTTGTGCTTTGTCCCCTCTTCTCCTAGTCTTTAGATTATCTTCACCTTGTCTGTTTGGAGCGAGTGATGACCTCGGCCAGAAGAATGCTTATCGACAAATATAAGTGGGGACAGCCATGTCTTTTGTGCTTTGTCCCCTCTTCTACTAGTCTTTAGATTATCTTCACCTTGTCTGTTTGGAGCGAGTCATGACCTCGGCCAGAAGAATACTTATCGATGCCAATACAACCCCCTTCTATCATGTGATTAATCGCTGTGTCAGAAGGGCTTTTTTGTGTGGTGAGGATAAACTCTCAGGGCGCAGTTATGAGCATCGACGTGGCTGGATTGTCGATAAAATCAAAGCCTTGTCTGCAATATTTTGTATTGATATTTGCGCTTATGCGGTGATGAGCAATCACTATCATTTAGTGCTTAAAATTGACATCGAGAAGGCTAAATCGTTAACGCAAAAAGATATTATCAGTCGCTGGTGCCAAATCACTAAAGGCCATGCCATTGCCACTAAGTATATGAATGGTGATGCATTAATCGACGGAGAACGCATGTTACTCGATGCCTTAATTGTTGAATGGCATGAACGCTTATCCAGCATATCTTGGTTTATGCGATGCCTAAATGAAGAGATTGCCCGTAAAGCCAATCGAGAAGATGAGTGCAAAGGCGCCTTCTGGGAAGGTCGTTTTAAATCCCAAGCTTTGCTAGATGAACAAGCCTTACTAGCCTGCATGATGTACGTGGATTTAAATCCTATTCGAGCTGGCATTGCCGACTCTTTGCAATCCTCTGATTTTACATCGATTCAAGAGCGCCTGAATGCGCTTTCATCTAACAGCGTCACACCACTGTCAACCCAACCCCCTGTAGATAACACTCAGCCATTACCACATAAACCCCTCGTAAAATTTGATGGTGCAACGCATCTCCATCAGCAAACGGGCATCCCCTTTCATTTTGCCGATTATCTTGAGCTTATCGATTGGACCGGCCGCGCTATCCGCCATGATAAAAAGGGCTTTATTGATAATCAGCGACCTAAGTTACTTAATGAATTAGGCATAGCATCCGATGCCTGGTTACTTTCAGCCAAGGAGTTTCGCCGGCAGTACAGCGGCATAAGCGGTCGATGGGATGCAATGTGTGCATTTAAACACAAGCAAGGTGGCAAATGGTGTCGAGGAAAATCCCATAGCCAAGCACTACATCCCGAGCAAACTAATGGACTTACATTGCATTAAATTGACCCAATAACAAGTATACGACTCAATCTTGAGGCCTCAGATTAGGGGCTATTTAACCCCAATTTTGTGAGATGTAAGAAAGCCCCCAGCTAACCACGCTCCTAATCGCAGACAAAACGACTCAGAAGATAAAACTTAAAACATTTAAAATCAATCAATTAAACCAGAAGGTAAGCAGAAGGTATCTTTTCTTCCGCCAGAATAAAGTCATCCTCAGAAAAGCGCCTAGCGCAGATGATTAAAGTTCACGGAGAAAGATAACAATGACAAACTCACCGAAACTGGCACGCCAACAACCCGCCTTATCCATTGTCGATGAGGCTGTATTGCCCGCAACTCAGCATGCAAAGGCTGCCGAGCTACCGCTGAACTTTTTCGAGCATTCTTCCCTCGAGACCATTGAGCTCTTTATCCAACATTTAACCGAGCCAGTGATCCTAGTGAATGCCAATGGCTTTATCCGTTCATGCAATCAACGTAGTGCCGAGCTGCTCGATTGCCCGCTGGCGAGTTTAAAGGGCCAAGATTGGCGCAATTTTTTGACCGAACATCATCAAGCGCGCTATGACAATCTCCTGAGTCACGATGTGCAATTAGGCACCAATTGTGGTCACCCCGTGCAGCACCCAGCGCAGGAAACCACGCTGATCTGCGCCTCTGGTAAGGCCAAAGATGTTGAATTGTCTATCTCTTATATTCCCAGCCATGAACCTGTGTTTGTGATGGTGATGCACGATTTAACTCACCATAAAGCAGAAAACCAAAAACTGCGTAAGTTGGCCGCCACCGACTCCCTCACCCAACTGGCGAACCGTCGTTATTTTGATGAAATGCTGCAACAGCATTGGGATGAATGCACCGCTAAACTGCGTCCCATCAGCGTAGTGATTATCGATGTGGATTATTTTAAGGTGTTTAATGATCAGTTTGGTCATATCCAAGGTGATGAATGCCTTAGAAAAATTGCCAAAGTGATCGCCACCATTGTGCCTATCGAAATCGGCCTTGCAGCCCGTTATGGCGGCGAAGAATTTGCGCTGATCCTGCCTAATCACAATGCCAAAATGGCGCTGACCATAGCGCAAAAAATCCAGCAAGGGATTAATAATATTCGCTTTACCGACCAAGGGCTTAGGGATTATGTCTCGATAAGTGCTAGCCAAGGGATTGCCAGTGAAGTCAATGGCCAGTTCCGAACTTCACTCGCCATGGTATGCGCCGCCGATACCGCGCTTTACCGCGCCAAGGCGGATGGTCGTGACCGGATAAATACTTCGCTATAAGTCTGTTAAGTCGCCCAACCAAAGCCTCTAAAACAGCAAATGCAATTACAGCATTATAGATAGAACAAGGATGTCACTATGAAAACATCAAAAAGCATCAATCCCCATTCGGATAAGCAGGTCAACGCCTTAACTGACACACAGGCTCAAACCTCTCAAACAAGAGTGGCTGACGCCTTTGCCCTAAATACGGCAACGCTTGATGTTTTCACCTTTCAAGCTTGGATCAAAACCCAAGAGGGAGGTGTAGTTTTTCAATATTGTTGCGAGAATAATAATACTGGCTTTAGAGTGACGATTAATTCCCTTGGGCATATTGAAACCCGAGTGAACAGTCAGCTATTGCATATTGATACCATTTCGACCTTAGGCGGTATTAATGATGATTATTGGCATCTACTCTCCATCACTTACCAATATCATGAGATAAAATGCTTTATCGATGGTAATGAAATCCATCTACAGCAGCAACCGGCACCATTAACTGAGTGGACTAAACTTAAACCTATTGCTGATAATGTAACTGCATTCAATGGTGAATTACTCAATATTAGCCTGATTGAACAATGCCTCAATGAGAGTGAAATTTTAGACTGTTATCTTCACCCTCATAATCAACCCAAACTGATAGATTACAATCTTTATATTTATCCAAAAAAGCAATATAAAGCTAATACAAACTTATATTCACACCATTCAACAAGACAGGAAGTCATGTTGATTATCTTTAATGATACCGAGTATGAATTTAGCAAACAAAGTTTAAATACTAATAACTTTTACAAACAACTGCCCAATATTATTCCCGCCCATGAACGTTGCGCTTATATCATTGAATCAGGCGATGACAGTTGGCCTCATTTTGTTTATCAAACGCACTATCAAGCCGAAGGCAGAGCAGATATTGAGTTAAGTTTTGATATTGTAAAATCACTCACACCCAATCGCTCATATATCAATTTACAGCTGAGTAATGAACTAGAATTTGACTGTTTTATCAGCCAATCAACCTCAAGTCGATTAACCGCCGAGATCCGCATCAGCGAAAATGTAGTGACCAGTCAGGCTAAACATTTTATGCGCTTTATTAACGAAGTGCGCAGCCATATTGCCAGCGAAAATATTATTACCGATGGCCAGTATTACGCCGAGCAGGATTTTTGGGTCAGCACAGGGCAACAGATGTTGGCATACGAAAAAGCTTGCCAGCTGTTTAATCGCCGTTTGCATAAAAAACCCCTCGCTATTATCAAATGCCGCAGCAGCCAAGAGGTAAAACTGGTTTACAAGACAGCGGTTGATTATCACCTCGCGATTAGTGTCCGTTCCAGCGGCCATGATCACGAAGGGGAAAGTGGCGAAACCAATACTATCGTCATCGATTTGGAGTTGA
Source organism: Shewanella decolorationis (assembly GCF_004354305.1). NCBI lineage: Bacteria > Pseudomonadati > Pseudomonadota > Gammaproteobacteria > Alteromonadales > Shewanellaceae > Shewanella > Shewanella decolorationis. The sequence goes on from NZ_CP037898.1 coordinate 2,911,611, forward strand.
TGAACGGCATCGAACTCGACCCCATCAGTGGCATAGTCGCTGTCGAGCCGGGTTGCACAATGCAAACCTTAACCAGTTATCTTGCGCAAAAAGGCTTAATGTTACCCCACAGCACCAGCGCCTCCCATGCCATAGCAGGCTTTATTATGGGTGGCGGTTGGGGACCTTGGTGTCGCAAATACGGCATGTGCTGCGAAAGCTTAGTGCAGGCAGAAATCGTGTTAGGTATAGGTGAAACCCAAGTGGTGTCAGCGGCCAATAAGCCCGAACTCCTCTGGGCATTAAAGGGCGGTGGTGGCCTAAGCTACGGAATTGTGACTCGTTTTTTTATTCAAACCTTTGCCCTGCCCCCGAGCCTGCTAAAATTTGAGCTAGAGTGGAATCCGTATCTCAAAGGCAACCAAGAGTTGCAGGCAAACACCACAACATTATGTTTATTGGAACGTTGGGAGCAGATTATTCTGGCGGATAATTTGCCTTGCTTACTGGGCACTAACCTTAAAATTCATGCAAAACCCACTGAACCACCAGTGCCCCACAACCACTCAATGCGGGATGAGCAGGTTGAAGACCCCAGCGTCGCCAAACATAACTGCATTATGTACGGCTATTGGGAGGGCAATCCCGCAAGCCTTGCACACTTTATCAACGCCCAATTTACAGAGACGGGGTTAAAACCCAATAGAGTGCAAATTTCCCCCATGGGAGGCTTAACCCAATCCTATGGTGATGAATTGATGGAAAGCTGGAATCGCGAAGCCATTCAAGATTTACAACCTGTCTTGAATCATAGGATGACTGAGTTTATCAATGATAAAGGCATACAGCTTTATCAAAACAAACGCCAACATACACAGGACCTATTGCGCCCAGCGCCCCATAAGGTGACATCGCGCTTGGCCCATCCATTAGGCTTAAGGCAGGGACATTTACAATTTATTGAAAGTTTAAGCTCACCTCAACTACTTGATGGAAATAGACAATTAGGCCTATTTACCTATGTCACCTTAAGCGCGATTAGTGGTGATTTTTACCGAAGCCTAAGCGAAATACAAAAAAGCCAGAGTGCGTTCCCCTATAAGGAACACGCTTATATTATTCAATATCAAACATGGTGGAACAGTGAATTGCAGGAGCAGGCGCTGTTACAGGCGAATCCCGTTTATACCAGAGTAAACAGAGCACTTGACTGGATTGATCGTTGCCGCGATGCCAGCATTGCGAATAGTTCCGGGGCGTTTATCAATTTTAAGGACAAAAGTATTCCGACCGCCCAGTATTTTGGGCAAAACTACGCAATGTTACAGCAGGTTAAAGCGAGCTATTGCCAAGATCCCTTGAATCATTTCCGCTCGCGCAAATCGATTGTGTAGCAGAGGATTGATGGCTTGCTAGCGCAGTCAACTCATCAATCTCTGCTGGTGTGGGGCTGTCAGCATCTTTGCCACGCCACGCCAACACGGCGTTCGCAATAGCGCTCGCCTAGGCGGCATTTTTAAGGCAAACTCAGCTTCCTTCGTCGTTGAATTATTTGCATTAAAGGTGATACATGACACCGCCACCCGCACTGGCCATAGTGCTTGCCCTGCTGGCCGCGAGCCTAATGGGCACCATTGGCGTATTCGCCCGTTTTGCCGCCCTACCCGCCGAACATATCACCTTTTACCGCCTGCTGCTCGGCGCGCTGTTTTTAATGGCCTATATGCTGTTAACGGGTAAAGGACAGCAAATTCGCCACAAACCAAGCAAGCGCACCTTGATCAATGGCGCTATGTTGGCGGGATTTATGGCTTTTTATATCGAAGCCATTGAATACACTCAAATGGGCAAGGGTGATTATGATTATCTATCTCGCCCCTGTGCTAGCGTCACTCTTTGCGCACTTTGTGTTTCACGAAAGGCTTAAGCGTTCCAGCATCACCACTGTGGTACTCGCCTTGCTAGGCTTTATGCTGATGCTGCCTGTGACTTCGAGTCAGTCACTCTACGACAATGAAATCATGGGGTATTTTTATGCCTTGCTCGCATTAATCACCTATTGCGGCTTTATCTTAATCAACCGCAAACCGAGTGCTGCCTCGCCCTATCAAAGCACCTTAGTTCAGCTCAGTGTCGGCGCCCTCTGCTTACTGCCCTTAGTGTTAACGACGCCCTTAGTGCCGAGTCTGGATCAATTTACGTGGCTGCTGGCGATTGGCTTCTTTCCGGGATTTTTAGCCATTCTGTTTGCGGTAAAAGCCCTCGCACAACTGCCCTCGGTCACCTATGGCACCCTTTCCTACGTCGAACCTGTGGTGGTAGTCACGCTCGCTTGGTGTTTATTTGATGAGGCGCTCACAACGCAGCAAATGCTGGGGGTAACGCTGATTATGTTGGCGGGCATGGCACAGGGATACTTAAGCCAGCGCCACTCGGCCAGCAAAACCTTGAAGGATTGCCCGACTTAAGCGTACAGTTAAGCGCATAGTTAAAGGTGAAGTTAAACACAAACTTAAGCGCATAATTAACCACATAACTAAAAATGGACACTCGGATTTAACAGGAGTCTTAAGTGAAAAAACTACTCTTACTTATCAGTGTATTAGTACTATCGGGTTGTTTGGGTATGCCCCGCAATGTTGAACCCGTTAAGGATTTTGAGCTCGAGCGTTACTTAGGCAAATGGTATGAGATTGCTAGGCTCGACCATTCCTTCGAGCGCGGGCTAACCCAAGTGACCGCCGAATATAGCCTTAAGCCCGATGGCGGCGTTAAAGTCATTAATCGGGGCTATTCTGCCGCTAAACAGCAATGGAAAGAGGCCGAGGGTAAGGCTTATTTTGTGAATGGCGATAGCGAAGCCTACTTAAAAGTCTCCTTCTTCGGGCCGTTTTATGGCGCCTATGTGGTCTTTGGGCTCGACCAGAAAGATTACCAATACGCCTTTATCTCTGGGCCTGATACGGATTATTTATGGCTATTGGCAAGAACCCCAACGGTTTCGCCTGAAGTAATTCAGCAATTTGTCGAGATGGCGAGCGCCCGCGGCTTTGATACCAACAGCTTGATTTATGTCGAGCAAAAAGCTGAAGTTAAGCCATAACCGCTTAGCTCAGGCCAATACTTAAGGCCAAACACGCAAGACCAATACTCAAGCTAAAAGCCAGCAACAAAAACGCCGCTAATAAGCGGCGTTTTTATCTGAATATTTAAGGCAAAACCAGTGATTAGCCTTCGATGCCCTTGCTCGCAAGGAACTCATCGTAGGTGCCCTTGAAGTCATTCACACCGTTCGGGGTGATTTCAAGGATACGGTTGGCCAGTGACGATACGAATGCGCGGTCGTGGCTCACAAACAGTAAAGTGCCTTCGTATTTTTCCAATGCGTTGTTTAATGATTCGATCGATTCCATATCCATGTGGTTGGTTGGTTCGTCGAGCATCAGGATATTTGGCTTTTGCATGATGAGCTTACCAAATAACATACGCCCCTTTTCACCACCCGACAGCACTTTGACTGACTTTTTGATGTCGTCGGCGCTGAACAGCATACGGCCTAAAATACCACGTACCGCTTGGTCGTCATCCTCTGGTTTACGCCATTGGCTCATCCACTCAAAGAGGGTCATGTCATTGGCAAAGTCTGACTCATGGTCCTGAGCGTAGTAACCGATGTTGCTGTTTTCAGACCATTGGATATGGCCTTCATCCTGAGGAATATCATGGATTAAGGTACGCAGTAAGGTCGTTTTACCCACACCGTTCTCACCAAGAATGGCGATACGCTCACCCACTTCGACGATAAGGTTTAAGTCTTTAAACAGCGGAGTGTCGTAACCTTTGGCTAAGTTTTCAACCACTAATGCATTACGGAACAGTTTCTTTTCCTGATCGAAACGAATGAATGGGTTAACGCGGCTAGAGGCTTTAACTTCTTCCAGCTTAATCTTATCGATTTGACGGGCGCGAGAAGTCGCTTGTTTTGCCTTAGAAGCGTTAGCAGAGAAGCGCGCCACGAAGGTTTGCAGCTCAGAGATTTGCGCTTTCTTCTTAGCGTTGTCGGCCAGCAGACGCTCACGGGCCTGAGAGGCCGCTTGCATGTATTCGTCGTAGTTACCTGGGTAAACGCGCAGTTCACCGTAGTCTAAGTCTGCCATATGGGTACAGACTGAGTTTAAGAAGTAACGGTCGTGCGAAATGATGATCATGGTGCTGTCGCGTTGGTTCAGTACGTCCTGTAACCAGCGGATGGTGTCAATGTCCAAGTTGTTGGTGGGTTCGTCGAGCAGCAGTACGTCTGGGTCTGAGAACAGCGCTTGAGCTAATAACACCCGCAGTTTTAAACCTGGAGCGATTTCAGACATCAGACCGAAATGGCTTTCGATACCAATACCGACACCGAGCAAGAGTTCACCGGCGCGAGATTCTGCGGTGTAACCGTCCATTTCGGCAAATTCCATCTCAAGGTTTGCCACAGCAATGCCGTCTTCTTCGCTCATTTCTGGCAGAGAATAAATACGGTCACGCTCTTGCTTCACCTTCCACAGTTCACGGTGGCCCATGATCACTGTGTCGATGAGGGTAAATTCCTCATAACCGAATTGGTTCTGGCTTAACTTACCCAGACGCTCGTTGACGTCTAAGGATACGTTACCGCTGCTCGGCTCTAGATCACCGCAAAGGATCTTCATGAAGGTTGATTTACCGCAGCCGTTCGCACCGATAAGACCGTAACGGTTACCGCCGCCGAATTTAACTGAGATGTTTTCAAACAGTGGCTTAGAGCCAAACTGCATGGTGATATTCGCTGTAGTGATCAAAATGAACTTCCAAATCGAGTTAGGTTGGCCGGACGTCTGGCAAGGCAACTAAGTATAAACCTATTTGCGAAAGCCAAGCTGTCTAACCTGAGGGGGTAAAAATAAACGTGGCACTATAGCAGTTTGGGCTAAATTATCAACTAAAAAGGCCTACTTAGCCGCGAATCGTCAAGCAAAATAACGGGCTAGAAGGCTTATTTAAGTGTTGATATGAATCTAAGCTAACGGCTTATTTCAGCAACATTTTTACCGGATGATTCAAGCTAATGGAATTGGATGACAGCAGGATGAATCCGCAAAGTGATTAGCTATTTAGATATGAAGGAAATGCAAGGTTTGTACAGGTGTGTAGGCTGAAGTGTAGATTTATGTTCAAACAATACAGCCCGCAAAATACGAGCTGTGTCGGGAGTGCTTACTCACTGCCCCACGATTTAGCGAGGCAAAGTGTTATTGAAGGAGCGTTACAATTTTTGCTGTCTTAACCGGTTCGCATTGGTGACCACTGTTAAGGAAGACAGCGCCATCGCCGCCCCTGCAATCACAGGACTTAACAGCATACCCGTAAGCGGATACAAGACGCCCGCCGCCACTGGGATACCTAAACTGTTGTAGATAAAAGCCCCAAACAGGTTCTGTTTAATATTGCGAATGGTCGCGCGGGAAAGTGCCAATAAGTTAGCAATCACTATCAGCTGATGGGACAGTAGAGTCATATCCGCGCTTTCGATAGCCACCTCAGTGCCCGATCCCATGGCGATCCCCACATCGGCGCTCATCAGGGCAGGCGCATCGTTGATACCGTCCCCCACCATGGCAACCACATGGCCTTGCTGTTGTAAGGCTTTAATATGCTGCTGTTTTTGCTCGGGTAACACACCCGCTATCACTTCCTCTATGCCCACTTGAGCAGCCACAGCCTGCGCCGTTTGCGGATTATCGCCGGTCAGCAGCACTACGCGAATCCCCTGTGAACGTATCGCGCTGATCGCAGCTTTAGCGTCGGCCTTGATCGGATCGGCAATGGCGATAGTGGCCACTAACTTGCCCGCCTTGGCAACATAAATCGCCGTCTTGCCCTGTTTGGCAAATTGCGCGGCGGCTTCTACCACAAAGCCTGAGTGGTTGTCTGTCACGCCCTCCCCTGACTGCACATCAAATGCCGCCATTAAGGCTTGATTACCCACTAAAAAGTCGGCGCCATCGACTCGCCCTTCGATGCCTTTGCCCTGATGATTGGTAAAAATCTCGGTTGCGGGTAATGGAATCGAGGCTTGCTTAACATAGCTGACTATTGCGCTAGCTAGCGGATGCTCTGAATGCTGCTCAAGACTGGCGATAGCGCCAAGCAGCGCGCGCTTGTCTTCATCACTGAGCGCTTGATCATTAGTCTCAATCCAATGGATATCAGTCACTTGGGGTTTGCCCTGAGTCACAGTGCCGGTTTTATCCAGCACTACACAATCGACCTTGCTGGCGCTTTGCAGTGCCTCACCATTTTTAACCAAGACGCCCATTTGAGCGGCGCGGCCAACGGACACCATGATAGACATAGGTGTGGCTAAGCCTAAGGCACAGGGACAGGCGATGATCAGCACGCTGGTGAGCACCACAAGCGCATGACTGAGCGCGGGTTCTGGCCCAACAAGATACCAAATCGCCGCTGCGAGTAAGGCGATAACCACAACTGTTGGTACAAACACCGCCGAAATTTTATCGGCCAGACGGCCAATCGGCATCTTTGAGGTTTGCGCCTCCTGCACCAGTGCGATGATTTTGGCAAGGCGCGTATCCTGCTGCCCAGCGGTCACTCGGTAGACTAAACTGCCGTTACCATTGACAGTTCCCGCACTGAGATTATCGCCAACATGCTTAGGCACAGGAATAGGTTCGCCCGTCAGCATGGCCTCATCGAGTAATGACTGGCCGGACTCTACCACGCCATCGAGTGCTACCCTGTCGCCGGGGCGAAGTCTGAGTTTATCCCCCAGTTTAAGCTGGTCGATTTCCACCTCTTCATCACCATTTTCACCAATACGAATCGCGGTAGAAGATTGCAGGCCTAGCAAGCGCTGCACCGCTTCGCTGGTCTTACCCCGAGCTTTAAGTTCGAGGGCGTGGCCTAAGTTAATTAAGCCTAAAATCATCACGCTCGCCTCAAAGTACACGTGGCGAGTGTCCATGGGAAAAGCACTCGGGATAAGCACCACCAGCATGGAATAGACCCATGCCGTGCTGGTACCTAACACGATTAAGGTATCCATATTGGTGGTTTTGGCTTTAAGCGCGCGCCACATTCCCTGATAGAAATGGCGCCCGGTACCGACTAAAAGTGCTAGGGTAACTAAGCCCATAATGCCCCAGCCAAGCTGCATACTAGGGCGATTAATCATCATTTCGCCGCCCAGTAATCCCCATAACATCATAGGAATACCGACAGCGAGCGCGGCGATGGCCTGACGCATCCGCAGGCGATACTCCACCGCATCCTCGACCCGTTTTTCCTCTGCGGCCGCCTTTGCGTCCACAATCAACTGGGCGGGATAACCCGCCTTATCCATCACTGCCAGCGCCGTATCGCTGCTCATCTTGCCACCCACAGTCACTTGTTTATCGGCGAGATTGATACGGGCACTCACATTCGGCTCGGCCGCGAAGGCCTTTTCAATTTTGGCCACACAGCCTGCACAATTCATGGTGGCAACATAGAGTTTTATCTGCGACATAGAAGATCCCTCACTTGAACTTAACCGCTATAGGGTTAAGATAAAGTCTCCCATCACGGGAGAGTCAAGGGTGTTTGTGTGGCGAGTATCACACTTGTCTGCATGAGTCTTTAGAACAGATAAGAACCGAGGTCAGTATGAAAATTGGTGAAGTCGCGAAGCACACAGGGTTAAGTGTCAAAAGCATACGCTATTACCACGATATCGGCCTTGTCTGCGGTGAGCGTAACGAGGCGGGATACAGGGTGTATCGCCATCGGGATATCGAATCGCTGAAATTTGTCCACCAGTGCCGCGACTTAGGTTTTAGTCTTGAGGATTGCAAACTCCTGCTTGGCCTTCGCAATAACGATAGCCGCAATGCCGAAGATGTGAAGCAACTCACCCGCAACCATTTGGCCTATGTAGAGGGGCAAATTGGTAAATTGCAGAATCTTCGCAGCCAGTTACAGCAAATGGTCAGCGAGTGCCAAGGTGGCGAGCAACCTCACTGCGCGATTATTGATAGCCTTAACCACCAGCACTAAATGCTTAATCATCTGCATTAACAAGCAGCCATAAAAAAGCCTGCTTGGATGCAGGCTTTTTTATGGGTTATCGCGAACTCTGAGGCGTTATCACTAAGGTTTTAATGCTTCAGCGCCATCACATTATCGAGGGCTAATGTGGGTAATTTGCCCGCTGGGGTAAAGTGAAAAACTTGGCCATAAAAGGCTAACTCGGTTTCTAAACCGGCGGCTTTATGCTCAGGTGTTCGCCCCTCGTCGGAATCATCACCATAGTCGATATAGGCCGTCGGCACGCCTTTGGCTTTCAGTGCCTCATAAATTTGCCGCGACTGCGCCGTTGGCACTATCTTGTTTCTCAAGCCTTGGAAAATCAGCAAAGGTTCATTCAAACCATCTAAGTGATTGAGTGGCGATAACTCGCGGTAGCGTTCCTTCTTCTCTGGATAGGGGCCGATAAGTTGATCTAAATAACCCGACTCAAACTTATGGGTTCCCTTAGCGAGCTGCTCAAAATCGCTGATCCCCTCATAGCTCACGCCCGCTTGAAACACATCATAAAACGCCAAGGAAGACATGACGGTTAAGCCACCAGCGCTGATCCCACGGATCGCCAGCTTATTGGCATCGACCCAGCCCTTAGCCACTAAATACTTAGCCGCATTGACCGCATCTTCCACATCGCTTTCCCCCCATTTGCCATACAGGCTCTGGCGATAGGCGCGGCCAAAACCACTGCTGCCACGGAAGTTTAAATCCAACACGGCAAAGCCGCGGCTGGTCCAAAACTGGATTTCACTGCGATAGGCCAGTGAAGCCCGCGCCGTCGGCCCGCCATGTAACATCACAATAAGCGGCGGCCTTGTCTCGTGGGGGGCGATGTAATTGGGATTCACCGGACCATAAAAATAACCATAGGCTTGCTGATTTTTATCCGTTGCGAAGGCGATATTTTTCGCCCGCGACACGTAATTCGGGTCAAGATTCGGCAGCGCAGGGGCATAAACTAACTCAGTGCCACGGCCGACAACTCGATAAATGCCCTTCTCTGGCGTCGCCTTAGCGCCGACAAAATAAACCCCATCTTCGCCCTTCACCACCTGAGTAATCTCAGCAAAATCAACGGCAAGTGATTCAGTCAATCCCGAATCTAAGTGCATTCGCAGCAATGCAGCTCGATTGCCTTCGACATAGCTGGCAATTAAAGTTGAGGCATTTTCGAAGGCGTAGTTATGGTTACCTAAGCGCCAATCGGGTACGGCAAACTCGGCATTTTTACTTAGCACTGGCGCTAAAGTTTCTTGTGGCGTCACGCGGTAAATGTTCCACCAGTTACTGAGATCGGACACCACATATAAGTTGCCGTCGGGGCCGAATAAGGGCTGAGTTACCGAAGAATCCTTGGGCGTATTCACCTTACGAATATTTTTTAACTGCCCCTTACGGTCAAGATCCCCAAGCCAAAGCACGCTGTTATCCCAAGGCATATAGGGATGTTCCCAAGTGATCCACGCCAATTGCGTGTTATCGGGGGAAATTGTGGGGGAAGAAATAAAGTCATGGCCAGTGACAAAGGTATCGCCTTCTCCGGCAAAGTTAAGATTGATGGTCACTAGGCTGGCTTTCGGTTCGCCGCCCTGACGGTGGTCTTCACGCACACAAATAATCCGTGAGCCCTTGGGATACGCCACACAATCGGCATGGCGAGTGCCATTGGGGGTTAACGGCAATGGTGGCTGATTCGGGGCGAAACGGTAAAACAGCTGATCCTGCAATTTAGTGGCAAACAAGCTCTGGCCTATGCCTAAGAATGCGGCGCCGCCATACTCATGCACGGTAGATCTAACATTAAAATCGGGGGGAACTACTTCGGTCACTTTACCGAGGCCATCGAGGCGTTTAATACCAACTTTACCTTGAGCTCGACCACTGGATTCAGCAAAATAAATTGCATTGCCAACACTTTGCAGCTCGGCAATATCATCGGCCTGTTCAAACACCTCGGCCGCAGACAAGGGTGATTGCCAGCTGCCATAGGGTGCAACTTTAATATCGCCATTTTCCTTGGCACTTGAATCTTGTGTATCCGTACGCTCACACCCGCCTAGCAGCAAAACTGTACTCAGCAGATATGGTAAATAGCGTCCTAAATCCATTGTATTCCCCAAGTTTGCTAACTCAACAAACCGAAATATGCCACTGCCCTTTGCGGGCTTATTTTTTTACTTTTTTGATAAACCACTTGATGACATTGGCCTGCTGCACTTGCGTGAGACCAAAGTAAATACAAATCCAAGGTGACAGCAGAAAAAACCACGGTATCACCGCGACCGAACGACCTGTGAAGAGAAGAAAGAAGAAGCCGCCGTAGATCACTATGACACCTAAGGCACCGACGATTAACATCATGCGCTTAGTGATTTTTTCAAGCCAAAGGGCCTTATCCTGCCATGACATTCAGATAATCAACTCCGTCACTATAATGTCAACCCTATTTGTAAAGTTATGTAAAAAAAGTGGAGTGCGATTGTTGAAGGATAGCCAGTAAATGTCAACTCCGTTCCACCATTGAGCAGCACTAAAATCGCTTTTAATACGCTTATCTTTACCCAATAAAAAACCGAGCAAATGCTCGGTTTTGTTTAATATCAATAAGATACCATATTACAGACGGATACCGCCATCTACTTCAAAGACACGACCATTTACATAATCGTTTTCGATGATAAAGCGTACGGTAGAGGCTATCTCCTCCGCTTGGCCTAAACGTCCAACGGGCACGAGCTTCTCTAAACGCTCAAGCGCTTCTGGCTTCATCGCCGCCGTCATTTCAGTGGCAATCACCCCTGGTGCCACCGCTGCGCTACGGATATTGTAACGGGCTAACTCTTTTGCCCAGCCCACAGACATGGCCGCCACACCCGCTTTAGAGGCTGCGTAGTTAGATTGGCCTACGTTACCCGCTTTGGCCAGGCTAGAAATGTTGACAATCACCCCAGCTTGACCCGATTCGATCATCGCCGCTGCCGCCTCACGGCCACAGAGGAAGGTGCCAGTGAGGTTAACATTGATCACCGATTGGAATTGGTCGAATGACATACGGTCAGTCACTTTGCCGTCTTTGGCTTTGACTAACATGCCATCGCGCAGTATGCCGGCGTTATTCACTAATACGTTAATTTTGCCGAAATCTTCCAATATGTAAGCAAAACCTGCGACCACATCTTCTTCGTCGGTAATATCTAACGCATAACCTTGGACTTCGGTGGCTGAGCCTAAATCGGCACAGGCGCGTTCGAGTTTTTCTTGATCCACATCGATCAGCGCCAACTTAGCGCCCGCCTGCGCAAAATTGTGCGCCATTGCTAAGCCTAAACCACCCGCGCCGCCAGTGATGACGACAACCTTATCTTTTAAATCCATCTGGTTATCCCTTGTTTATCTATTTTTTAAGTGGTGCAAATTGTTCAAAAATACTGGAGAAGTCTCGGCGACCATTGCCTTGTCTTGCATGATTCACATACAAGCTGCGTGCGAGTGAGCCCATCGGTGTACTCGAATTGCTCAATAATGCGGCTTCTTGGGAGAGGCCGAGATCTTTAACCATCAAATCTACCATAAAGCCGCCCTGATAGCCCTTAGAAGAAGGCACATTCTCCATCACGCCTGGGCAAGGATTGTACTTCTCTAACGTCCAGTTACCGCCGCTGCTGACCTTCATAATGTCCGACAGCACTTTAGGGTCGAGACCATGGTCTATCCCCATTTGCAGCGCCTCAGAAGTCCCCACCATCAACACAGATAGCAGCATGTTGTTGCAGATTTTAGCGACCTGACCAGCTCCTGCGCCGCCCGCATGGAAGATATTCTTGCCCATAGCGTTAAGTACAGGTTGCGCGCGCTCAAAGGCGATATCCGAACCGCCACAGATAAAGGTCAAGGTGCCTGCCGCCGCGCCCGCAGTACCACCCGATACTGGCGCATCGATAAATTCTATACCACTCTTAGCCGCTTCGGCCGCCACCAATTGGGCGCTTTGGGCATCAATGGTCGAGCAATCAATCAGCAAGGTATCGCCAGCGACGACGTCGAGTAGGCCTTTCTCGCTGCCATTGCCTAAATATAAATTTCGGACATGCTTGCCCGCAGGCAGCATAGTGATCACCACATTGGCCCCTGCCGCTGCGCCGCATGCCGTGCTCGACACTAATGCGCCTTGGTCGGCTAAGGCTTGCATGGCGGCTGGCACTAAGTCGAAGACACGTACCGTCATGCCCGCTTTTAATAAATTGGCCGCCATTGGGCCGCCCATATTACCTAAACCGATAAATGCTACTGTACTCATGCCATCACTCCTGTGTTCTGGTGTCTTTATTATTCCAGATAGTTGTTATTACAGACAAAAATGGCAGGCAAAGCACTCGCTTTACCTGCCATCGATTGGCTTAGCTTAATTGGCTTAAGGGATGATCTTCTCCCCAAGGTGAGGTCAAAATGTCCTCGATAACGCTGTTTGGCACAGATTGCACATCGGCAAATTGCCATTTGGGCTGTCTGTCTTTATCAATCAGCAGTGCCCGTACGCCTTCACAGAAATCGCCCTTAGCGCAGGTGTTCACGCTGACGGTTAATTCCCATTTAAAACATTGTGCTAGGCTGAGTTTGGTGCCGAGTTGGGTTTGGATATACGCCAAATGCCAACTGATAGGGCTGCCCGCGAGCATGGTCGCGCAGGCTTTATTTAACCAGGCTTCTTCGGTGCTTAAGGTTGACATACGGCTGACGATATCGGTTAAACTACCCGCCATCAGCCTATCGATAATCTCTTGGCTCTCGGCCAGTAAACTATCGCCCTTAGGGATGTCCACTTGGTTCGACAGTTCGTTGATCATCGAGTCGAGTCGTTGATGGTTCAGCGCTGGCGTGTCGCTCCAATCTAGAGTCGCCATGGCATCGAACATCAGCTCTTTGTCGTCACGATTGAGATAATGATCGGCAAGGCCAACGTAACAGGCATCGGCGGCGTTCATTTGATAGGCCGTTAAGCCTAAAAACAGCCCCATTTTGCCCGGCATACGGTTGAGGAAATAACTGCCGCCCACATCGGGATAAAGCCCGATGGTGACTTCAGGCATGGCGATACGGGAGGTTTCAGTCACGACTCTATGACTCGCGCCCGCCATCAGGCCCAGACCACCGCCCATCACTATGCCATCGCCCCATACCAGCACAGGTTTGCCAAAGGTATGTAGTAGATAATCGAGACGATATTCTTCTTCAAAGAATACTTTAGCGACCTCAGTCACTTGTCCCTTATCGGCTACAGACGCGTGATATAACGCCCGCACATCGCCACCCGCACAGAACGCCTTTTCTCCACTGCCATCGAGTACCACACAGGCGATTAACGGATCTTTTTTCCACAAATTGAGCTGCACCGTCATGGCTCGAACCATATCGAGATCCAAGGCGTTGAGGGCTTTTTCAACATTGAGCGTCACCACCCCAACTAATTTACCTGAGGCGGTGGCTAAAGTTTGAAAAACCACATTTTGTGTGGTGGACGTGTGTGCAGCCTTATCTACTAAATTTGTCATTAGCGGTTCTTCCAATCAGCTTTACGTTTTTCCAAAAACGCGTTCACGCCTTCGGCCTGATCTTCAGTATCGAACAAACCGACAAACAGTTCACGCTCTATCGGTAAGGCTTGGCTACGCGGCATTTGGCGCCCAGCTTGGATGAGTGTCTTACAGGCTGTGACGCTGCTTGGGCTCTGATTTGCCACTTTGGCGGCCAGTGCAATCGCCGCATTTAAGGCTTCACCCGTTTCGACCACTTCCTCGACTAAACGCAAATTCAACGCTTGGGCAGCATTCACCCGCTCACCGCAGAGGATCATCCGTTTCGCCCAACCTTCGCCCACTAAAGCGGTCAGGTTTTGGGTACCGCCCGCACAGGGCAGCAGGCCAACGGTAGCCTCAGGCAATGCCATCACGGCTTGGGTCTCGGCGATACGAATATCACAGGCCAGCGCGACTTCTAAGCCGCCACCCATGGCATAACCGTTAATGGCGGCAATCGACACGCCGCGGAACTGGCTTAAGGTTTCAAATGCTTCGCCAAAGTGTTTTGCCATGCTCGCTGCATTGCCCTTATCACCGTCGCTAAACAGTTTTAAATCGGCACCCGCGGAGAAAAACTTGTTACCCTCGCCAGTTAACACCAGCGCGTAAATGTCCTTATTGGCATTGAGCTCCAGCACTTTGGCCTTGAGCGCCTGCAAACTCTGGGCGGTCCAAGTGTTGGCCGGCGGATTGTTCATCGTCAGAATGGCCGTGTGGCCTTCGATACGCTCAACTAAATATTCCATCTGTTTCGGCTCCCTTATATTTCCAATCGGTTATCGCCAAATCCTACAGTCCCATCAGGACAGCTTAAAGGATTTGTCCGGCATTTTCGTCGAGTAAACGACGGGCGATAATGAGGCGCATAATTTCGTTAGTGCCCTCTAAAATCTGGTGTACGCGAACATCACGGAAGTGACGCTCTAAGGGGTACTCCCTGATATAACCATATCCGCCATGAATTTGCAGCGCGGCATCACAAACTTGGAAGCCTACATCGGTAGCAAACCGCTTCGCCATCGCGCAATAGGCGGTCGCTTCTGGGTCGCCACTGTCGAGTTTAAAGGCGGCCAGACGCACCATTTGCCGCGCGGCCACTAATTCGGTCGCCATATCGGCGAGCTTAAATTGCAGCGCTTGGAAAGCTGCCAGCGGCTTACCAAATTGCTGACGTTCGTTCATATACTGAGTTGCACGCTCTAGAGCCGCCTGCGCCGTACCGACAGAGCAAGTGGCGATATTGATACGGCCACCGTCTAAGCCTTTCATCGCAAAGGTAAAGCCTTGGCCTTCTTCGCCGAGCAGGTTTGCGACGGGCACGCGCACGTTATCGAAGGTGACTAAACGCGTCGGCTGCGCGTTCCAGCCCATCTTATCTTCGGCCTTGCCATAGATAATGCCTTCACTGTCGGCAGGAATGGCAATGGCCGAAATCCCCTTTGGCCCAGCTTGGCCAGTGCGGCACATTACGACTAAAAGCTCAGTTGAACCGGCGCCCGAGATAAACATCTTAGAGCCTGATACTACGTATTCATCACCCTCACGCACCGCTTTGGTTTGCAGTGATGCCGCATCCGAGCCCGCACCGGGCTCAGTTAAGCAGTAAGACGCCAGCATTTGACCCGTGGTCAAGGGCTTAGACCAAGCTTGACGCAAAGTCTCTGTGCCCCAAGTGGTGACCATCCAAGTGGCCATATTGTGAATCGTCAGCATGGCGGTGGTGGCTGTACAGCCCTTTGCCAGCTCCTCGAAAATAATCGAGGAATCTAAGCGCGACAGGCCCATGCCACCTTCCGATTCGGGGGAATACAGGGAGCAGAAACCCAGCTCACCGGCTTTTTGGATCACATCCTTAGGGAAATGATGTTCTTCGTCCCATTTGGCGGCGAAGGGGGCGAGTTCATCCGCCGCGAACTGGCGGGCCAGATCGGCAAATTGGCGTTGGTCTTCGTTGAAATTAAAATCCATTTGGCTCTCCTATGACTCTTTGGCCATTTTTTCGTCAATATCTTTTGCGTAATACACAGTGAATATATCGGCAGGCTTATCATCAATGGGTGCCCACTGGCGCCACGTTTAGACTGAATCACCTGCCGTTTCACAATGCGTTGAAACTGTTTTTAAACCGCTTAGCGCAAGTTAATGCTCATATTTGGACCTGCGGCCACGGTAATATCCGACTCGAACCAGCGAGAGGTAATGGTTTTAGTTTCAGTGTAGAAACGTACCGCTTGTTTACCGTAAGCGTGTTGGTCGCCGTAGAAACTGCCCTTCCAACCCGTGAACGAGAAGAAAGGTAATGGCACAGGGATAGGCACGTTGATACCGACTTGGCCAACTTCGATTTCGTGTTGATATTTACGGGCTGCGGCGCCGCTTGCGGTAAAGATAGAGGTACCATTGCCGTAAGGGCTGGCGTTAACCAGTTCGATGGCCTCTTCTAATGAATCGGACTCCATACAGCAGAGCACTGGGCCAAAGATTTCTTCTTTGTAGATGCTCATGTCGGTCGTGACCTTAGTGAACATGGTTGGCCCGACCCAGTTACCTGACTCATAGCCCGCCACAGTAAAGTCACTGCCATCGAGTAAACACTCTGCGCCCTCTTCCTTACCTTGGGCGATAAGTTTGAGCACGCGCGCTTTAGCAGCTGGGCTAATCAGCGGGCCGTAACCCGCTTCTTTATCGTCCCATAAACCTGGGCGAACCTTTGCCAGCGCTTCTTTGAGCTCAGGGATCCACTCCTTAGCCGCGCCGACAAATACCGCGACCGAAATCGCCATACAGCGTTGCCCCGCAGCACCGACCGATGCACCGACCAAGTTGTTGATCACTTGCTGCTTATTCGCATCAGGCATGATCACGCAGTGGTTTTTTGCCCCAGCAAAGGCTTGCACTCGTTTTAAGTTATCGGTACCGGTTTTGTAGATGTATTGACCTACAGCCACAGAGCCAACGAAGGAAATGGCTTTTACCGCAGGATCGGCCAGTAGGATATCGACCGCAGTTTTATCGCCATGCACCAGCTGTAATACGCCCTTTGGCGCACCCGCTTCAACAAACAGCTCAACTAAGCGCTGCGGCGTCATAGGGTCTTGCTCAGATGGTTTGAGGATAAATGTGTTACCGCAGGCAATCGCCAGTGGGAACATCCACAGTGGGATCATCGCAGGGAAGTTAAACGGCGTGATGCCCGCACACACGCCAAGAGGCTGAGTGTAGCTGTAGGTATCGATTGAACGCGCGACGTTCTCAACGGTTTCGCCCATCAGTAATGAAGCAATGTTGCAGGCATGTTCCGCCACTTCAATTCCGCGCCACACATCGCCCTTGGCATCCTCAAAGGTTTTGCCGGTTTCTTTGGCAAGGATAGTCGCCAGTTCGTCGTGGTGTTCTTTTAACAAGTGTTGGTAGCGCAACATGACACGGGCACGCTCAGACACAGGTACTTCTTTCCACGTCTTAAAAGCAGCCTTGGCACTGGCTATGGCCGCGTGGACTTCATCGGCCGTAGCACTATTAATAACGGCAATCGGCTCGTTATTGGCGGGATTGGTCACCACAATTTGTGATGTACCAGTGCCTGTGGTGAATTCGCCATCGATGTAATGCTTAACTTGTGTGGTCATGTTGCAATCCTTTTCCTTGTTTAGGGTCGAGCTGGCGGTGCGATATTATATTTATCCTCAGCGGGATGTTTGCCCTTGCCAGCTCAGTCTTGGTCTTGTTGATTGTTTTGCCGTGATTCGCGATAAGCCTTTGATTAGACTTCGATAGCCATAGCTGTGGCTTCACCGCCACCGATACAGAGTGAGGCTACGCCGCGCTTAAGCCCACGGGCTTTAAGTGCATGAATTAAGGTCACCAGCAAACGTGCACCCGAGCAACCGATAGGATGACCTAAGGCACAGGCGCCACCGTTCACGTTCACTTTGGCCATATCTAAACCTAATTCAGAAACCGCCAGCATAGTCACCATGGCAAAGGCTTCGTTGATTTCGAACAGGTCAACCTCATCCTTAGACCAACCCACATTGCTCAGCAGTTTTGCCATAGCGCCAACGGGCGCTGTGGTAAAGAGTGATGGCTCCTGGGCATGGGTTGTATGACCCTTGATGGTGGCCAGCACTGTTAAGCCTAACTGCTCGGCATTGGCGCGGGTGGTTAGCATCAGCGCCGCTGCGCCATCGGAAATTGAGCTTGAGTTTGCCGCAGTAATAGTGCCATCTTTAGCAAAGGCTGGGCGCAGTGCAGGGATTTTTTCAGGACGGGCGTTACCTGGCTGCTCATCGGTATCGATAGTCACATCACCACGGCGATCGCTCACAGTCACAGGTACAATTTCCGCCTTGAAGGCACCAGAGTTAATAGCAGCATTGGCTTTTTCGAGCGAGCTTAAAGCAAACGCGTCCATTTGCTCGCGGGTTAAGCCATATTCATCGGCAGTTTTCTGGGCAAATGTGCCCATAGCACCACCAGTGTAGGCATCTTCTAAACCATCGAGGAACATATGATCTAATACCTTGCCATGACCCATACGCATGCCTGAGCGCGCTTTATCTAGCAAGTAAGGGGCTTGGCTCATGCTTTCCATGCCACCTGCAATTACCAACTTAGCACTGCCCGCTTTGAGTAAATCGTGGGCAAGCATCACGGTTTTCATCCCAGAGCCACAAACTTTGTTTACGGTCGTAGCGCCTACAGACAGAGGTAAACCTGCACCTAAAGTCGCCTGACGCGCTGGCGCTTGCCCAAGACCCGCAGGCAATACGCAGCCCATTAACACTTCATCGACCTTATCAGGCGCAACTTGGGTATCGGCTAACAGGGCTTTGATGGCGGTGGCCGCTAAGCTCGGAGACGTTACGCCAGACAAACTGCCTTGAAAGCCACCCATTGGGGTGCGTTTAGCGGCAACAATAACGATCTCTTGGTTAAATTGTTCAGTACTCATGGGGACTCCAAGCTAAAGGTGCCTTGGCGGTAACAGTCGCCAACGGCGGATAAATAGTGACAATGAAACCACTCTGACGTTTACGCGAACGTAAAGCAAGTATTCCTTGGTCTAATGTGTCGAGAAAATCCCACAAAAATTGTCAGTCAGGATTTACAGTCAAGGGAGTGAAAAGTCGCGTTAATACGGTGAGGCAGAAGTTGCCAACCCCGTAATCAATTTAAACCGAGGTAAAATAGGCAGGATAAAAAAGCTTACAAAACGATATAGCGAACACAGCGTGATAAGCAGAGTGGCCTTGGTTAGCCAAAGCCACTCGATTTAAGAGAGCACTAACATAAACGCTAAAACATGCACTAAGCCGAATGCGAAGAGGGAATTATTGTGATTCCCATGGCGTTACCGCCGACATATCGCTTAAGTCGTAGGGCGTTAATTGGTAAACGTAATAGTTGAGCCAGTTGCTGACTAGCAGGCTGCCATGACTGTGCCAACGAGCAATGGCATCGGCCTTAGGATCGTCATTACGATAATAGTTTTGCGGCACATTGGGATTTAATCCCTGCGCCAAATCCCGATGATATTCATCGTTTAAGGTAGATTTTTGGTATTCGGGGTGACCCATGACAAACAGGTTGCGATTGTTACGACTGAGGACTAAGTAGGCCCCAGCCTCATCGGATTGTGCCAGTACCTGCAGCTCTGGGTGCTGTTTAAGTTCCTCGATATCCATCTCTGCAAAGCGTGAATGCGGCGCAAAGAACTCATCATCGAATCCGCGCAGCAGCGGGAAATGTTGGCAAGTGCGGCGATGCACAAACACCCCAGAACGCTTTTGCTGCAGGATTTTGCGATTTAAACCATAGAGATGGTAAAGCCCAGCGTGCGCCGCCCAGCAGAGGAAGAGCACTGAGGTCACATGTTGCTGTGACCAATCGATAATCTCGCGGATATGGTCCCAGTAAGTGACCTCTTCGAAATCGATTTGCCCAAGGGGCGCGCCCGTGATGATCAGGCCGTCGTAGTTTTTATGGCGCACGTCCTCAAAATCACGGTAGAAGGTGTTCATATGATCGATTGAGGTATGCTTCGACTCTTTATCGTGAATACGCAGTAAATCGACATCCACCTGCAAAGGCGTGTTACCTAATAGGCGTAGAAGCTGGGTTTCTGTCTCGATTTTATTGGGCATCAGATTCAGGATCAGCACCTTCATTGGCCTGATATCTTGATTGGCTGCCCGGGTCTCGGACATGACGAAAATATTTTCAGATTCTAAAATCCCTGCCGCAGGCAGATGATCTGGAATTTTAACTGGCATACCGCGCCTCTTCTATTCAACAATCAAAGGTTCCGGCGCGCGTATGCCACTCATCAATGAGCAAACAAATTAGCGACCGACTTTCTCAAGCAGTATCGTCATAGGCTCTGTCGAATTGAGGTCGACATGATAGGCTTGAGTATTAATAAACAATAACTTATCACCGAGCATTATCCTTGCCCCAATGGCATAGGTATGCCCCGCTTCAAACTGATCACGCCCTATAGTAAAACTAAATGGCGTAGGGGTTTTAGCGCCTTGACTCTCACGCTCTGCCATCACCACAGCAGGCACATCCATCTTAGAGACATCAAGCAACTGCACTATCAACTTGGCATCGGCGGGCAATGCGATACGCTCGCGGTACATGGCCTCACCTTTAATCTCAACAATCGCATTAGGTGTGGCACAACCTGAAATCACCGTGGTGACGGCGAGTAATACCATAGCCGCTAATTTTTGCCATGCAGATGTCAGTCCGCTAATCCTTAACCCTTGTCTCATTTCATTTCTCCCAATCATACATAAAGACTTCTGGATGTCTATACGCCCGAGCTATAAATCTTGTCACGCTGGGCATATCTTCCTATGATAAGCCACCATTTCGTTGCCGAAAAATTTATGACCCAAGCAACTGCGATAATTGTGGGCGCTAGCTCACATTTAAGCCGCGAACTTGCCAAACAATTGGCCGATCAGCAGGTTGAATTAGCCCTTTTTGCTCAAGATGTCGAATCACTCCGCGAATTTGCCTCGATCCTGCCAACTAAAGTTCAGGTTTTTTCTCTGCAAATTGAACAGCCAAGCGCCATCATCAAGCAACTCGAAAGCGTCTGGCACGACTTAGGTGGCGCCCACTTAGTCTTAGTGAATACCGGACTCAATAGCTACGATCCAGAGCTGCCATGGCTACCAGAGCAGGACATTATCGATGTCAATGTGCGGGGCTTTGCCGCTATCTGCAATACGGCATTTAGATTATTTCGCGAGCAGGGTTATGGCCAGCTTGCCGCCATCAACTCGATTGCTGGTCTGCGCGGCGGCCCAAGTGTGGCTTATCATGCCTCTAAAGCCTTTGCGCAAAACTATTTGGAAGGCTTAAGCATGCATGCCCAGCGGCTTAAATTGCCCATTACCATTACCGATATCCAACTCGGTTTACTGGATAAGGCCGCCATGCAACAAAGTACGCTATGGCTTGCCCCGCTCCCGCAAGTGGCAGCGCAGATTATTAAGGCTATGCAACAAGGTAAACGCCGTGTCTATGTAACCAAGCGTTGGCGCTTAGTGGCTTGGCTAACGAAATTGCTGCCGGAATTTATCTATAACACGCGCCATTGGAAGCCGAAAAAATCCAAAAAGTAGTGTTATGCCGCGTTTAGCTTTATAAAACTGCGAAAAACAAAAAAGGAGCCACAGGCTCCTTTTTTGTTACTTTAAAATCAGATGATTAGAAAGTGTAGCCAACGCTCACCATATAAACCCATGGGTTAATATCTGTGCTGATTGTAACGGGAGTGCCTTGGTATTTAAATTTAACATCGCTATCAATTTGTGCGTACCACACAGAGGCGTTCACTAACCAGTTTTTATCAAATTGGTAATCTAAACCCACTTGCGCAGCTAAACCCCAAGAAGTGCTCATACTTAGATCGGTTAACGAACCACCTAAGTCGTTGGTGAAGTCATTGTCGAAGAAATTAGTGTAGTTCACACCAACGCCCACATAGGGACGTAATTTAGACTGAGCATCCCCGAAATAATATTGAGCAACTAAAGTTGGTGGTAAATGCTTAGTTTCTGCAATTTTACCAACACCAGCTAGAGACACATCATGGCTAAATGGCGTTGCAGCTAATAGCTCAATACCAATGTTATCAGTCAGCATATAACCGAAATTCAAGCCAAGTTGAGTATCGTTACTGACTTTAAACTCACCTAAATTACCTACACCAGGAATTACAACATCATCACTTGATTCATTTGGTGCAACAACCACAGCACCGGCACGAACAATAATATCGCCCGCTTGATGGGCAGAAACAGAAGCAGAAAAACCAGCGGCTAACAGGGTGGCAGCGATCAGTGTAGAAACAGTAGTTTTATTCATCATCATACTCCATATGTACAACATAGATTTTTGTTTTACATTACATCCTTAACAATTGACGCCTACACTGCCAGATAAATTTCTTTACCTTATTGATCCAAATCAAAATTAAGTGGTGATACTTATTTTGAGGTATAAGGCATGAGATCCAAGTCACGCTATATAAACATTTATTGATAATACCAGTTTGTTTTTTGTGACTTACCGCATTAATTAGCCATCACTAATAACCTCCACAAGGAGTAATAAGGAATAAATAGTCAGGCTCAAAATGAACATTTCATTTACATTGGTTAACATCAAAACACGCTAGAATTGGCCTAGTTTGATAGCAAAAAAGCTGAAGAATTTATATAAAGCTGGTAATGGAAAATAATGAGGAAACGGTGGAAATCAGAGTCCGTTACTTATGAACAGACCAGAAAATAAATCTCAAAACTCATATTGATGAAGTGAGTTAATTAGCCAAGGTCATTAGCCAAAGTCAATCGCGGATATTGTTTAAGCCAATTCTTTGCGGCAATTCGCTGCTCAAATACAGTCAACGCACGCTTGGGATTATGGGTTAACTGCAAGGCAAATAATGAGGTTAAGCCGAAGGGTGCAATCAGGTGTAAGTTATCGACCGCGGAAGATACTGTGTTAGGTATATGTTCAAAATACACAGCTACAGCCGTTTCCTGCTCTGGCCAATAACACATCGCATCCTGCGTCGATTGGTAGGGATTATCCTGATTCTTAAGGTGCATTCGCGCCTGATTTTTTACCGACCAAGGTAAGTCTGGTGCCAGTGTTTGTAGGTATGCTTCTATCGCCCTATCCCGCTCAGAACGAGTATCCAAGGGGCAATAGTAGATCAGATCGATATCGTTTAACGGACGCTGCTTAATATCGTGCAATTTGTCCCACACCAGATTGCGGACAAAGCCCGCTGCCAAGCACCACTGCGGCAAGGTATGCATCAGGGCGCATTGCTGCGCCAATTCAAGCGCCCTCATCCGCCCCCGATCTTGGCTTAGCCATGTGCGTAATAGTGCGGCTAATTCCGTTTCAGTCATGCCTAAAGTCTACTGTAATATCAAACACATAAAAAATGATATCGACTCACACCACTTTGTAATCGGTTTCAGAGCACTTATTTATGCTTGATCACGGGTTACACCGCGTCAGCCTGGCACTCTGGCGCTGCATCCGCAAAGGCTGGCAGCAAATTACACTCAGCCCACACCCGCATAATATTGGGGTACGGCGTTAAATCCACATTAAAACGCTGGGCGTTGTATACTTGTGGCACTAAACACAGATCCGCTAGCGTCACTTTGTCACCAAAACAATAGCGGCCACTATGGCGCACAAGTTGGGTTTCGAGCGCCGCAAACCCACTCGCCACCCAATGGTGATACCAAGCGGTTTTGGCTTCTTCATCGACGTTCAGCTTCTGAGTTAAATATTGCAATACCCGCAGGTTATTGAGTGGATGAATTTCACAGGCAATGGTTAAGGCCATGGCGCGCACATGGGCACGTTCAAGCGCCGACGCAGGCAATAGCGGCGTTTTAGGATATAGCTCATCCAGATATTCGATAATCGCCAAAGATTGGGTTAACGCATCACCATCCTGCTCATCATCAACCACCAGTGTAGGCACAAGTTCCTGCGGATTTAAGGCAATATAATCCGCTTTATGTTGTTCACCACCATCACGCACTAAATGCACCGACAACTGCTCGGCGCTCACGCCTTTAAGATTGAGGGCAATACGCACACGATAGGCGGCGCTAGAGCGCCAATAACCGTATAGTTTCATCTCACTCTGTCCTTATGTTCTGCTGAAAAAACGGGGCTAAAAGCCCCGTCAATATTATCTGTCACTGTGTTAGCACAAAAGCCTTACGCCTTGTACTCAACCACTTTTTGATCGATAGAGCCAAAAATAGAGGCGCCATTATCATCGAGCATTTCAATGCGCACTGTGTCGCCAAAACGCATAAACGGTGTGCTAGCTTTACCATCGGCAATGACTTCGAGCATACGTTTTTCAGCTAAGCAGCTTGAGCCAGCACTGCGGTCATAGTTAGAAATCGTGCCCGAGCCAATAATCGCGCCTGCGCCTAATGGACGGGTTTTAGCGACATGAGATATTAACTGACTGAAATTAAAGGTCATATCCACACCCGCATTCGGGCGACCGAATAGTTCGCCATTTAAATGGGTGATAAGCGGTAAATGCACCTTTGAATCTTCCCAGCGGTTGCCTAATTCATCTGGCGTGATAGCTACCGGTGAGAAGCTGCTCGAAGGTTTGGATTGGAAGAAACCAAAGCCTTTCGCCAGCTCTGCGGGGATCAGGTTACGCAGCGACACATCGTTCACTAACATCAACAGCTTAATGTGCGCTGTAGCATTTTCAACGCTCACCCCCATAGGCACATCATCGGTGATCACGGCGATTTCCGATTCGAAATCGATACCCCAGTCTTCGCTCGCCAGTGGGATATCCGCCTTTGGTGCGATAAAGCTGTCAGAGCCGCCTTGGTAAAACAGCGGATCGGTCCAGAAGGTTTCTGGCATTTCAGCGCCGCGCGCCTTACGCACTAATTCCACATGGTTAACATAGGCGCTACCATCGGCCCACTGATAGGCTCGTGGTAAAGGTGATAAACATTTGGCTTCATCGAAGGCTTGCGCGTTCGGTAATTTGCCTTCGTTAAGCGCATCATACAGTTCTTGCAATTGCGGCTTGAGCAGATCCCAACCATCGAGTAATTGTTGCATCGTGTGGGCAATCGCTGGCACGGCAACCGTTTGAGTAAGATCGCGGCTCACTAACATCAGCTGGCCATCACGGCGACCATTGTTATAACTGGCAAGTTTCATATCTGCTCCTGTGCTTCTACGGCTCGGCGTACTGCGCTTTTTATCTATTTATGGTTAGCCGATACGCTCAGCTAACGGGAATGGGTGACAACGAGTGCGGGCAATCTAGCCTTTTTAGACTCGCCGTATAGGGTTTGCTGCGCGTAGAAATACCCGAAGCGACGGCGGATTCCTATAGCGTGAGCAAAATCACATTTCACCCTATTATTTCACATTTTGTAAACTAATCATTACGTTTCATACCCTGCTGCCGCTTGTCACTATTTCGCAGAACGATATGGTGAAAAAGTCGGCAACAAAGTGGAACGATACTGTTACATCCTAAGCTTAAAGCAAGATTACTTTGGCTTGGCTATCTTGTATTCCCTGAGTTTGTTGGCGATGGCCGTATGGGAGACCCCTAATTTCTTCGCCAATTGGCGAGTACTGGGGTAAGCCGGATATAAGCGGCGCAGCAAGCTGGCCTCAAATTGCTTCATCGCATCATCGAGATTGCCTTCGAAGGCATTATCGAAATAACCAAAACCTTCGGCGTAGGATGGCAACTTAAGTTGCTCAACGGTCAACTCGCCCGAGCCATCCCACATAGATACTGCCCTAAAGACCGCATTCTTAAGCTGACGTACGTTACCCGGCCAGGCATAAGTCAATAAATGATCACGGCATTGGGCCGAAATTCGTCTCACCGGGCTAGAGAGTTGCTGGCTGTAGTGTTCAAGGAACATCTCCGTCAGCGGAATGATATCGACTTTACGCTCGCGCAGTGACGGTATATGGTAGCTAAGCACATGAATGCGATAGTACAAATCTTCCCTAAACTCACCAGTTTGGCAAAGCTCGGCTAAGTTTTTCTGGGTCGAGCAGATGATCCGCACATCGGCGCGAACTTCTTCGTCGCCACCAATGCGTCTAAAGGTGCCATCCTGTAATAACCGCAGCAGTTTAACCTGTGCCGCCTTAGACATTTCGGCCACTTCATCGAGGAACACTGTGCCGCCCTTCGCTTCTTCAAAAAAGCCGCGCTTAATGACTTTGCCTTGGCTAACGTAGCCAAAGAGTTCCTCTTCGGCGGCGCTATCGGGCAGTGCCGCACAATTAATAGCGATAAAGGGTTTCTCGCGGCGCATGCTAGCATCATGGCTGGCTCTGGCCATTAGCTCTTTGCCCGTGCCAGTCTCGCCGGTAATTAATAGCGGCGCATCGAGCTGCGCCATGCGGCGAGCTTGTTTTAACACTTCTTTCATCTTGTCGCTGCTGGCTAACACATTTTCAAAGCCCGCAGTTTGATTTTGCAGTGCATTGAATTGCTTACCGACCCGCGCAGGCGATTTAAGCGATACGACTGCGCCCACGAGGATGGTTTTATCATCCTCATCGGGTAAGTAAATCGGTAACATTTCGGCCAGATATTCGTTTTGGCCGATATTGACACGCGCCGCCTGCGGCAACACTTGGCTCTCACTGAGCCAGCGGCTGAAGTTAAACCCTTGCACCCAATGGTTTAAGGATTCATCGAGCACTTCATGCTCCCCCATGCCCATATTGAGCAGCGCCGACTCGTTGACGATACGAATGCGCGCCTTCACGTCGATGGAGAACACTGAGTCAGGGAGGGTTTTGAGTAAGGTTTTTAAGGCGTAGTGTTCCTGCTCCGAAGGCATAAACGACACAGTTCGCACATCGTGAACACTCTCCACTTTACGGATCTGCGGCATCAAGGCACTTAAGGTATCAAAACTGACCTCGGCAAATTGCAGGTAGAGAAAGCCCTGATTACTGGCATCGATGGCGATGAGATTAATGCCATAACGTTCTAACACGACTAAGATGTCTTTCGCTAAACCCACGCGATCTTGACAGCTAACTTCCAAGCGCATAATGACTGATATTCCCTATTTTGATTCGAATTTTGGGATAAACCGTGCAGAGCTATTATCTCGAGTTCGAGTCCTCAGGCTTGGCCTCGTAAGACATTCGTTTGATTAAGCCTTCATAGTTTACGCAAACGTAAAAGGCAGGATAAATAGCTGGGCGTGTATACGTTAGAAGGTTACGCTCAAAGTGGCAAGTCTAGTTTACAGCGTATTTGTAACAGGAAGAAAAAATCAGCGCTCAGATACAATTAAGGCGCTGATTTTAAAATTGAATTTTTTAATCTAACAACTGGTCGGTCTTGGCTGCCATAATGAAGTCATTCTTATGCAGCCCCTTGATTGAGTGTGACCACCAAGTCACAGTCACTTTGCCCCACTCGGTTAAAATGCCTGGGTGGTGGAATTCCTCTTCGGCCAGCTCCGCTAACTTATTGGTAAACGCCATCGCTAACTTAAAGTTTTTAAATTTGTAAACCCGTTCCAATTGCATGATGCCATCACGCACTTGCACGCCCCAATCGGGGATCATGCGGATAAGTTCGGCCAATTCTGCATCGGTCACTTTCGGCGCATCGGCTTGGCAAGCTTCACATTTCATTTGGGTTAACGCTGTCATACATACTCCTCTTGGCAACATTAGGGGATCAATCCGTTGCCCTTATTACGCTTTATTTAATTCGTTTTTAACAGTCAGCAGTTAGCTTGCCTTCTTGGCCTTAGGCGGATACTTAGGGGCAAACAAGCCTAGCTGACGAGCCTTAGCCACGTAGGCCATGATGTCCATCTTGGCAATTTCATCCAGCATATCAATATGTTCAATCACATAATAAATCGGCTGCATAATATCGATACGATAAGGCGTGCGCAGCACATCTAAGAGATCGAAGGGCTTACGCTCCGGCACTTGGCTTTCCATGGCATACAAGGTTTCGCCGGGAGAACTTAAAATACCGCCGCCGTAGATACACAATTCGCCATCTTGGGGCTTGAGTAAGCCAAACTCGACGGTAAACCAATACAGGCGCGCTAAAAAGACACGGTCTTCCTTGCTGGCATTTAAGCCCAATTGACCATAGATATGGGAAAAATGGGCGAAAGAAGGATTGGTCAGCAAGGGGCAATGACCAAAGATCTCATGGAAAATATCCGGCTCTTGCAGGTAATCAAACTCTTCCTTACGGCGGATAAAGGTCGCAACCGGAAATTCCTTGTTGGCCAAAAGCTCAAAGAAGCGGCCAAAGGAAATCAAGGCCGGCACGGCCGCGGTTTTCCAGCCCGTGGTGGCTTGCAATACTTTGTCTATCTCTGCCAATTGTGGAATGCGGTCCTTCGGCATCGCCAAGGCATCGAGCCCTTGGAGATATTCCTGACAGGCACGCCCCGGTAGGTTCACCGCTTGGCGAGCATATAATTGGCTCCAAATATCATGTTCTTCCTGCGGGTAATGGATATACCCTGAATCATCTGCACTTCGCGCAACATAGGGCGCGGTGTGCGCTATCTCTTTAGTCATAAAATTCACTTCATGGCTGACGCTAATGCCTCCATAGTGATCTAAGCCTCGATTTTTGTTAACTCCCTCACAGTTTATTGTTTACGCGATAATGTGACGCAAACGTAAAGCAAATATTACAAGTCATTTAAAAACCTTGGGGCATAAGTATTCAAACTTACAAAGACGGATAACCGTCCTTGACACTTGGGCGTAAAAATGACGACGATAGGCTGATAATATGCAGAAAAACCGACAAATTTCGGTGTTTGCAAATGGCTTTTCTGCGTGGGTCATTTACAATATTGCCCAATAACCGCCTCTCCTTAATCTGAAGGTTCGCAATGAAACAACATCAAATTCGTAAAGCCGTTATTCCTGTCGCTGGACTGGGCACTCGTATGCTTCCTGCGACCAAAGCTATCCCTAAGGAAATGCTACCCGTTGTTGATAAACCATTGATCCAATACGTGGTTAGCGAAGCCATCGCCGCGGGTATTAAAGAAATTGTGTTGGTTACCCACGCCAGTAAAAACTCTATCGAAAACCATTTCGACACCAGTTTTGAATTAGAAGCGCAATTAGAGCGCCGCGTGAAGCGTCAGTTACTCGAAGCAGTGCAATCCATTTGTCCGAAAGACGTGACAGTGATCAGCGTACGTCAATCCCAAGCCAAAGGCTTAGGCCATGCGATTTTATGTGCTAAATCCGTCGTCGGTGATGCACCTTTCGCCGTATTGCTGCCAGATGTGATTATTGATGATGCCAGCTGCAACCTGAAAACCGACAACCTTGCCGCCATGGTGAATCTGTATGATGAAACCCAAGTCGGCCAAATCATGGTGGAAGGTGTGCCACATCATTTAGTGAACCAATATGGTATTGCGGATGTGAATGGACATGATCTACAACCAGGCGAGTCTGAGCCATTGGTCGAACTCGTTGAAAAACCGCCAGTTGACGAAGCACCATCTAACTTAGCCGTTGTGGGTCGTTACGTGTTACCCGCAGCAATTTGGCCACTACTGGCTAAAACCCCTGCTGGCGCGGGTGATGAAATTCAGCTAACTGACGCCATTGCGATGTTAATGAAGGAAGAAACTGTTAACGCTTACTACATGCAAGGTAAGAGTCATGACTGCGGAAACAAGCAAGGCTATATGCGCGCTAACGTGGAATACGCCCTGCGCCACAGCGAAATCGGCGACGATTTTGCACAATATTTGAAGACCATTGTAAAGGGAATTAAGTAATGACGATTTTAGTGACCGGCGGTGCTGGTTATATTGGCACTCATACCGTGGTGGAATTGCTCAATGCAGGGAGCGAAGTGATTGTATTAGACAACCTGTCTAATTCAAGCATCGAAGCCCTTAACCGTGTCGAGCGCATTACTGGTAAATCGGTCACCTTTTATCAAGGCGATATTCTCAATAAGGCCTTACTGCAGAAAGTCTTTAGCGACCACAACATCGATGCCGTTATCCATTTTGCTGGGTTAAAGGCCGTTGGAGAGTCAGTCGCTAAACCACTGAAATACTATGAGAATAACGTGACTGGCACCTTAATTCTTTGCCAAGTGATGGCAGAGTTTAAGGTGAAAAACCTCGTCTTTAGTTCTTCTGCAACTGTGTATGGCGACCCCGCCAGCCTACCGATTACCGAAGATTTTCCCACGGGTGCCACTAACCCATACGGTCAGTCTAAATTGATGGTGGAACATATACTGGCGGATTTACACCATAGCGATCCAAGTTGGAATATCGCCCGTTTACGTTACTTCAACCCTGTTGGCGCCCATGCCAGCGGCTTGATTGGCGAAGATCCTAACGATATTCCAAATAACTTGATGCCATTTATCGCACAGGTGGCAGTCGGTAAACGCGAAGCGTTAAGTGTGTTTGGCAATGATTATCCAACCCATGATGGTACGGGCGTTCGCGACTATATCCACGTGGTGGATTTAGCCCTTGGGCACCTCAAAGCCCTTGAAAAGCTGGCCACCAAACCAGGACTTGTCACCTATAACCTAGGTACAGGCCAAGGCTACAGTGTGCTCGATATGGTTAAGGCCTTCGAAAAGGCCTGTGGTAAGTCGATTGCCTATCAAATTGCGCCGCGCCGTCCGGGTGACATTGCCGCCTGTTATGCAAACCCAGATCATGCAAGGAACGATCTAGGTTGGCAGGCGACTCACAGCTTAGAGGATATGGCAAACAGCAGTTGGCATTGGCAATCTACCAATCCAAATGGCTATAAAGGCTAATAATCTAAATGGCTTGCGGTAACTCCCAAGCCATTTTTATTATCCCTTAATCACAGTTAAACTCCGAAAGACCTATGACAGAAAGCATCAATCACAGCCGCCGTAATCTCTTTAGCCGCCGCAAATCATCGGCAATTAGGCCACCATGGGTGCGTGAAGGCATTGAATTTACTGACATCTGTACCCGATGCTCGGCCTGTATCACCGCCTGTGAAACTAAGATTATCTTCAAGGGGGATGGCGGCTTTCCCGAAGTCTCATTTAAGGATAATGAATGTACTTTTTGTCGCCAATGTGCCTCTGTCTGCCCAGAAGATAAGCTGTTTGATTTGACCCAAACCCCTTGGCAACACAAAGCGGTTATTCAAGATAACTGCTTAACATATCAAGGCATTTGGTGCCAAAGTTGTAAGGATGCCTGTGAGCCCCGCGCTA
Source organism: Shewanella decolorationis (assembly GCF_004354305.1). NCBI lineage: Bacteria > Pseudomonadati > Pseudomonadota > Gammaproteobacteria > Alteromonadales > Shewanellaceae > Shewanella > Shewanella decolorationis. Next base: position 2,942,595 of record NZ_CP037898.1, read on the forward strand.
TTAGCTTTACCTTAAGCGTGGGTAACGCGCCGATGCCGAAGATTGATAGCGAGCTCTGCACGGGTTGCGGAGCCTGTGTCGCGCCTTGCCCAAGCCTAGCCATCAGTATTAAGCCTGTTGAATCACTTTAATGGCTTGAGTGTTACTGGGCTTCACGGCATGTTTAGTTTACTATTTGGCGGTCGCTGTCACCTTTAATCACCTAGGTTTATCATCGCATGTTTGGCAAAAAATTTTCCTTTACCCGAAACACAGCCCCCGCACTGAGCTTTATCGCCGATGGGACTATGCTAACGGGCAATATTGAATTTTCCGGTGATGTCTTAATCGGCGGTGAGGTACAAGGACAAATTTTGTCGCAAGCCAATATCATCGTCGAGAAAACAGGACGTATTCACGGTGAAATAAAGTGTCGGGAATTTATCATCGACGGCTATTTTAAAGGTCGATTAATTTGTGAACGTCTGATCATTCAATCCAGAGGCATTGTCGATGGCGATGTTGCCTGTACCTCAATGCAAATCAATGAAGGGGGTCAATTTATCGGCTTAAGAATTAAAGAAGACCATCAGACCATTCATGCCCACAGCCTACCATCAACAACATCGGCAAACGTTTTGTTATCGCCTAATCAAGATAACTAAGCCTTTGCATGTAAAACGCCTCATCCGTCCATTTTGACTTTTTATCTATTGTCTAAAAATCCAACTAACACAACTTTCAACAACGGCGATCGTTAATCAAATGTTAATTTAAGGATTGAGATCACAGTTAAGCCGTACTGTAAATGCTAACTTCATTAGTCAACCATGTATTGTTAATAAACGCATTTATGTACCTCAGTAAGACTGTTCTTATGAGGCTATTGCAGACTAAGACTCATCGCAAGGCGATACCAAATGAGCAACCCATTACTAAAACAAATCTGCGAACTCGATGTCTTCACCTTACTCGTCTTTAAAAGTATTTTTGATAACGGCCATGCAAATAGTGCCGCCAAAGCGTTAAACGTATCGGCTCCTAAAATAAGTCGCTGTCTAAATGCCCTTAGGTTAACTTTTAATGACGAGCTGTTTTATCGCCGCCAGCAGGGGTTAAAGCCAACCCCACTTGCAGAAAGCCTATATGTCGCCATTTGCCAATTTACCGAATCCGTCTATCACTTAGAACAATCGGCATTGCAACTCCAAAATGCGGCCAGTCATGTTGAATTGCCTTTACATATTGCCGCCAGTAATGGTTTGTTAAGCTTTTTAGCTCCACAGCTTAGTTCACCAGACGTAGTCAATGAGTTAGGGCAAGTTAGGTTACATAAATGGCAGGATAATAGCGCTGAGTTAATACATGCTGGTGAATTAGACTTTGGGATCACAATAGAGCCAACAGAAACCAAAGATCTTAATGTTTCTCGCCTTGGCTGTATTGCTAATGTGTATGTTGTTGCGTCGAAACATCATCCCCTTTGGGAAAGTCAGCTGGATATCAGCCTTGAGCAGATATGTCGTCATTCCTTCCTGTGCCTTGATCTCAAAGGCTTTAACAGTAGAATTGATCCTTTAGAACTCTTTTGCCAACGTCAGGGACTGCTGTTACCCTCGATCGAGAGAGTTGTAGATAGAGAAGAATGGTATGCACACTTACTGACAATGCAAAGCGTTGCATTTTGCTCAAGTATCGACATGCATACCGTTAAGCATATGCCAGGACTAAAATTAGCCCCTCTTCCAATCGCTGAACTGCACAGACTGCATGACACTATCATGCCGCCTCAGTATTTTCTCGTTGAAAAACCACGAAGCCACAGACGTTATAGTCAAACCCAATGTGAACTTGTGATCAGTTCACTATTAACAGCCCTGACAACCAACACGCTATTAGCACAATAATAGCTCGACAGCATGGATGCTTTGATTGTTTCAAAAACAGTTTAATTTGTTAAATCCAAGCTTATTTCCAGCATATTCACTTCGATTTATGGCACTAAATTAGCCTCAGTTTTGACTCAAAAATTGGCTCCGAAAAACATTAAATACAAGTTTCATAAGTCTCTGCCTCCAAAATTAATTGAAAATTAATCTCAACAAGCCATTAAAATTAAAAGTAAAAATTTGCTATCCACTTCATACTTTTAGATGCCAATTACGAAATTAGAAATATTCAATTTCATATTTTAGAATTTCCATTTTGGTGTGTTAAATCACTGTTCACATATCGAATACAAACTTGTAAATACCCCTTTATAAGTAGGTGAATGAACCTATAGTAGAGTCACTGCACACGCAGTCTTATAGAAAGAAAAAGGGACGCGATGATGAAAAACTACAATAAATCTCTACTGGCACTAGCTCTCACTAGTGCCTTGTGTTTAACCGCATGCGGGGACGGAAAAGACGGGCAAGATGGTGCACCCGGCACGCCCGGAACACCTGGTACCCCTGGAACACCGGGCACTCCTGGTACACCAGGTTTGCCAGCGGGTTCTTTTGCTAAAACCGCAGAATCTATAACCGATCTGAAATTTACTCTTAGCCCAGCTGATATCAAAGTCACAAGCAGTGAAGGTTTCAGTGTTAAATTCTCTGTTACTGGTAAAAATGCAGGAAAAGATGTGCCCTTTATGGGACTCGATAAAATTGCCCTTTACTCGTTAACGGCGAATGAAAACACCTCTGGCACTGGTGCGCCAATCGAATGGCAAAACAATGCCATGGCAAACAATGCTGGCACATCTTTAACTTGTACACTCAATGGCCTTAACGGTACTAAAAATGCGTGTACATTAACTGAAGACACTGCAAACCCAGGTACTTATACAGCCTCTTGGACCTATGATGGTGCTGCACCTATCATTAACCCAAATGACAATCCTAACGCAGTACACAGGGTGTTCTTACGTGCCTACAATATCGCAAATAGCGAAGGTGTGGCTTTAGCAGATAAAATTCTATCTGTTCCAGTAGACTTTATCCCTGCGACTGATGAATTAGCCGCATCAGGTAAAGACACTGTATCAAGTGATGCATGTAAGAATTGTCATGGTGAAGCTGATGGTCATATCGCTAAGATTGAAGCCCACCATAACTATCAAGATGTTAAAAACTGCGTAACCTGCCATAACCCAGCGCAAGTACCGAGTGATGCTAACCTTGCAGCAGGTCTGATTTTTGATTTCCCTGCAATGATCCACCGTATCCACTCTGGTGCAGAAAACGCAGCTAACTTCGATTTAACCAATAAAACCGCTAAAGAGTGGAGTGAGATTGGATTCCCATCTGATCTTAAAGAATGTACTTCTTGCCACACAACTGAGCAACCTAGCTATAACACCGTTTACGCACAAGCTTGCGTGGGCTGCCATATGACAGTCAACTTCGCAACTGGTGAAAATCACTCAGAGTTTGGTTTAGCTCAAGCGGATGACACTCAATGTAACTCTTGTCATGGCGCAGGTAACTTATCTCCAGCAGTGGTTCACAGCGTAGGTAAACGTGCTGAATACGCTTCGCTGATGAAAGTGGATTTCACAACTCCTACTGTTGCTCCATCTGCAACTGTCGGCATGAAAACCATTACCTTTAAAGCTAACATCACCCTTAACGGTGCACCGATTGCTGATGGCACATCACTGAAAACCTATAACGCGACTTCAAACCCAACAGGTATGTTCGCCGCTAACGGTTTACTAGTGGGTAATGTAGCGACAGATGGTACTGTATACTCATGGCGTGATGTTAAACCTACCGCCATCAGCCTCAAACTGGAAAACGGTACTCTATCAGGCGGCGTGTTGACCATTGTTAAAGATGTTCCAGATGCACAAGCAACTGGCACTATCTACGTTGGTTCTGAAGCAAACTTCTGCGCGAAAGCCGGCAAAGTCGTTAGCTGTAATACAACGGGTCTAGAATATGGCCCAACTAGCCCAATTGGTAACACCTCTGCAGTGAAATTCTTCAACTTAGATGGTGGTACCGCAGCAACAGCTCGTATGAGCAACCCAGCCCGTATCACTGTAGCTGAAGCGAAATGTAACGCTTGTCATGGTAGCTTAGACTACGCTAAAGGTTATAGACATGGTGTTTACACCTTCGATCAATGTATGCACTGCCACAACGATACAACTGGCGCATCAGGCCATGGCGCGACTGGTTACAAAGGTGCTGATGGCAAGTTAGTCGTCACCCCAGAAGTAACCTTCAACAACAAAGACCTGTTCACTGTTGCTCACCGTTTCCACAGTGGTAACTTCGGTGTTGTGGAAGGTATCTTCCGTGATGCTAATGGTGCGTTGTTCGGTTATCCATCACCAGAAACAGATTGCGCAGCGTGCCACAAAGACGGTGCCAAACTGTTCGCAACTGACGGTGGTTTAACTTCTGGCAAACGTTCTATTAAAGTGGGTAGCTACTATATTAGCCCAGTAGCAGAATCATGCCGCACCTGTCACGCTCACTCAGATGCAGCAGCAGTAGCTCACTTTAGAAGTAATGGTGCGATTGTAGAAGCGGATGCAGTAACTGATCCTAACCTACCAGTAGAATCATGCGCGACCTGCCATGCTGAAGGTAAAACCTATGGCATAGATAAGGTACACGCAGAGGTAGCACACTAGTACTAGTACCTTTGGGTTGCCCCCTGCACAACCCGAACTTCATCTCTGCAATTTATTGGGGCCCCTACGGGGCCCCTTTTTTATCAGTATTTTTAATGAGTTGTGGCATCGACTTGAATCGTACTCTGCGCGATGCGTTGCCTTAACAGCTTAATAAATTCTCTAGGGTCACGGTCTAAACTATCGTGGGGAATATAAAGATGGTAGCCAAGGTGAGTATTGAGCATCACGCAACGATGGCCAAACATCGCTAATACCCCACGGTAACGGTCACCATCATTCACGAAAGGACTAAACTCGGCGCCAAGATAGGTTTCCAAGGTTGCTAAATCTTCCTGCTGCGATGCCGCAGTCACCAGTAATGGTCGCTGCTCAGTCAATAATCCCGCCGCAAGACGCAATGAAATGTTATCGAGGATAGGATTTAACTGTTTGAGCTTAATGCCTATATAGGAAAGCTCTATGGTATCAACACCCTGAGTGACTCGTGGAATATCTACCCGTTGAATGTTGCTCCAGCTCATTGCCACTTTGCCGCGACGATGAAAATAAGTCAGCCCCTGCTCATCCATAGTTAATGTGGTGTCAGGCTCGTACACCTTTGCAAGGCCCAAGATCAAGGCAATCGCACCCAAGCTGAAAAACACTAAGCCCACGGCAAATAGCTCAGGAAATAGCACAAATAAACCAAAACCTAAGATAAAGGCGCTGGCGCCTACAATAGTTAAGGTTAAGCCATTACGTTTAGAGAGTGGGCGAACCGAGACAACATCAGACTCTAGCGTCATATTTTTATTCCTGTTTTATCCAGAGCCATAAACGACCTATATATTCATGTATCGCCCGTTGCGAGGCGAGTAAGTTATCCGCAGTTAAGCGCCAGTAAAAATCATTCCTAGCCCTAAAATCCGTCGGTGCGGCGCTCGCCGTTAATCCTTGACCACTAAAGATCGCCACCGACCTTGGCATATGGGAAGCCGAAGTGACTAATCGCACAGCTTGATTGCCAAAGTGTTCTTTAAAATAGTGCGCCTCTTCAATCGTATCGCGCGCAAGGGGGATCTGAACTATACGTGATGCATCAGCGCCGAGTTCAACTGCCGCCTTTGCCATCACTTCGGCATGGGGATGTTGTGTTAGCTCCCCTCCCCAACCACTGACCACTAAGGTACAGTCTTGACCTAATTCGAGTTGCCTTAGCCCTTCAGTTAGCCGCGCTAAGGCGACCGCAGACAAAGATTGTACCGCAGTAGCACCTGGGATATCCGAGTGTGCAGACCCCAGCACCATGACTACACAGGCACCCGTAATAGGAGTGGAGTTAATGGGATATTGAGTTTCTAAAGGCTTGACCAAGTAATCCACACTTAATTGACTACTGAGTACTAAAAGCAGCGTAAATGCACCACCAATCGCCCATTTTGCTAACCGCGGTTTGCGCCAAATCAACAAAGATAGCAGCAATAACAACAGGATAAATGGAACAGGCATAATTGCCTGAGAGACAACTTTTTTAATCCAAAACATGCGCTAGCGCCCAATAATCCAAAGGAGCGCAATCATAACATCAAAAGAAAGCAAAACGCATCGCCAAGGCGATGCGTTGTCACGAGTGAAAACGTAACGTTACTGGGTTATTTTTCCCATAACCAAGCAGCGCCGCGCACGCCAGAAGAGCAGCCATAAAGGTTCTGCACTACAGGCGTTTTACACTCTCTTCCCACCACATAACGAGTTAATAATGCAGGTAATCTTGGATAAATCGCCTCAATATTAGACATGCCGCCGCCAAGAACTATCGCATCGGGGTCCAGCATATTAATCACATGGGCGAGTGAGCGCGCCAGTCTGTCCATATAACGGTCAAAGGCTGCAATCGCCATTTCATCCCCCGCGTCGACTAAGGCCATGATCTCAGTGCCAGATTTCGCGGGCGCAACTTGCACATCCACCGAACGGCTGAGAGCTTCGTTGTAATCGCGAACAAAGCCGGTGCCAGAAATAAAGGTTTCGATACAATCGGGATTCCCGCAGAAACAACGGGTAGTATTAAACTCTTCCTTGGTCATCCAAGGCAGCGGATTATGGCCCCACTCACCTCCAATACCATTACCACCAGCGTGTACTTTGCCGTTAATGGCCACACCTGCGCCGCAGCCCGTGCCAATGATCACCCCAAACACCACAGATTTACCCGCAGCAGCACCATCCACGGCTTCGGATACCGCAAAACAGTTGGCATCGTTAGCAACCCGCACTTCACGGCCAAGCAGCTCCCCTAAATTCACATCGAGGGGATGACCGTTGATCCAGGTCGAGTTGGCATTTTTAACTAATCCTGAATAGGGAGAGATGACTCCCGGTATCCCCACACCGACCGTGCCCTTTTCACCTAAGGTCGCTTCCGCCTCATTCACTAAATCGACGATGGCATTCAGTGTGCCCTGATAATCTCTAGGGGTATTGATACGCTTACGAAACAGTTCATTACCTTCCTCACTTAAGGCGACGAGTTCTATTTTTGTGCCACCTAAATCGATGCCCATGCGTATCATGAATGACTTACTCCACTGTTATTCGACCAAGGCGTCAATGCAGACGTCCTTGGCATTGTTCATTATTCTGCCCAGCCTGGCGCCGTGGCAATAAAATATGGGTTTAATATGTCAGGTTTTTGATTGTAGGTTAAGGGTAAACCTGAGTCATAACACACAACTTTACCGCCTGCGCTTTCCAGCACGGCCTGCGCGGCTGCCGTGTCCCATTCGCTTGTTGGCCCTAATCTTGGGTAGAGATCGGCCTTGCCCTCTGCCAACATACAAAACTTCAGCGAGCTGCCCACGCTTAACATTTCATGTTGACCGAAATCCTTTAAATAGTCCGCCACATCAGGGCTTAAGTGCGAACGACTGCCCACCACTATCGGTACTTGTCTTGGTGGATTACAACCCAGTAGCACTTGCTCTTGCTGCCCGTCTTGTCGCCAAGCGCCTAAGTGTTTGGCGCCAAAATAAACGGTATTGAGTACGGGCGCATAAACCACACCAGCAATAGCCACACCTTGATGGATAAGCGCAATATTGACGGTAAACTCACCATTTCGCTTAATAAATTCCTTAGTGCCATCCAAAGGGTCAATCAGCCAATAGGTCTGCCATTGTTGACGTTCATCCCAGGCGATATCCGCCGCTTCTTCCGACATTACGGGAATACCCGCAAATTGCTCGGTAAGCTGGGCTAAGATAACTTTGTGAGCCGCCAAATCGGCCGCCGTTACTGGGCTCTCATCATGCTTTTGCGTAACGGCAAAATCCTCTTGGGCATAAATCGCCATGATGGCGTCACCTGCTGCATGGGCAATCTTTACCACCCGTAGTAAATCGGCCTTCGAAAAATGCGCTGCCATCGCTATATTATCTGTCACTTAGCCACCTGTATTCGATTTGCTTTTCGGCATTATGCCACTGGCAGCAATTGATAATTAAGAACAAATTCATCATACATCGAGCAAAATCGACTAAGGCACTGACGAATTCACTCAGGCGCAAGGCTTACGCAACGAGCATAAATGCTAAATAAGTCGAGTCTAAGCCAAGCTGGATACGCTGAAAAGAGTCATTGCCTAGGCTGCATTCGTATTCACAGCCTTGAAAATAAAACGGGTTGGAGAAATAAATCAGTAGCTTGGATGGAGTGCTTCGGGCATACAACTTATCTTGTATTCAAAAGTTCTGAACGCCATTCACAACCACTTATGATAGAGATAATGGCTAAAGGCCTTTTGCGGCATAATCTTCAAGCATGGCCTTTAGCTGCCACCGCCAGTCACGCCACAGCTCGGGGCAATGGGTTAATGCCAAATTTTGCCCAGTTAAGCGCTGGTGTACTTTATCGCTATTTAACGTGCTGTAACTAGGCCTTGTAGCCAGTTTATTGCCTTTCTCAAGCGCTTTTTCCGCATAACTTAGGCTATCTATAGCAGTAATCGGCACCGCTTTATCTAATAACTTCAGTGCCATGGCTTGGCGCTGGATTTCGAGGGAAAATTCATACCAACTGCATTGCCCCTGCCCAGCATAATGGAATAGTCGTGATCCGCAACCGACGTCTAGCGGACTCGCTATTAACTGCCAAATAAGATGAGCGAGCGCATCTGCCCATGTCGGCGAACCTATTTGGTCGTTTATCACTGAGAGCGGCTGACCATCGGGCATGGTAGCCATCAACCTCAGCATGGTTTTCACAAAATTATGCCCATCGACACCGTAAAGCCATGCGGTGCGAATAACCACCGCGCGTTCAGCTAGGATGCGCAGCACCGCTTGCTCCCCCGCGAGTTTACTCTTGCCATAGACAGATAAGGGAGCTGGTGTGGCGCTTTCGGTTAACCCGCGTTCAATTAAGCCGCTTTCAATTAAGCCACTTTCAATTAAGCCACTTTCAGTTAAACCACCATTGATTAAGCTGCTATCGGTTAAGCTGTTCTGATTTAACGCCAGTTCAGAAGCCTCCGCAGGCTCGCCACTAAATACATAATCGCTAGAGATATGTACCAAACGCGCGCCCGTGAGCGCACATTCGCTTGCCAATAACTCAGGCCCTAGGCTATTGACACGATAAGCCTCTTCAGCCGCCGTTTCTGCCCTATCGACCGCATTGTAGGCGGCGCAGTTAATCACCCAGTCAGGTTTAACCTGGGCAAAGGCGGCGGCTACGCTCTGTTTATCACCAATATCTAACTCGGTATGGCTAAGCGCGTGCGCACGAAAGGCGCGACCATCGAATCGATAAGCCGCCTTGGCAAGCACTCGTAATAGTGCTTTCGACAGTTGGCTATCTGCGCCAGTTAACAATACTGTTACTGTCGATTCTGGCTCGCCATTAGGCGCATACATCGCCTTGTTATCCTTTCGCATTCTTAACGTCGGCGCCTTAAGCGATATCGTCGCTAAATAGCGGCATTAAATCGGCAACGCTTTGATGCCCCCGCTGAGTTAAGAAGTTAAGCAGTGCCATCGGTGAGCGATTAAGCAGCTTATCCTTAGGATAATCAACCGCTTCAATAATACTTAAGGCACGGTCAAAACCGCCAAGACTAAAAGCCACATGGGAATCCGAGCCCATCACTAAAGTGGCACCCAATTCTTTTGCCGCTTTGGCAATCGCGGTGCAGTTAGCTTCGCTGCCCTTGCGAGAGACTTCAAAGGAGGAATTATTGATTTCAAGCGCTACACCATATTTGGCGGCAGCGGTGACGACAGCTTCAATATCAATGGGATAAGCAGGATTACCCGGGTGGGTAATAATATCGACCTTGCCACTTTTAATGGCATTAATCATCGCCTCGGTATGGGTGGCCTTATCCGAGGGCGGAAATACTGGCTCATGGAACCCTGCCAACACAATATCGAGCTGAGACAGATAATCGCCAAAGTAATCGATTTCACCTTCGCGGTTTTTAATATTGGCTTCGATGCCGCGTAAAACTCCCACGCCATCGACCATACGTGGAAGCACACGTAAATTCACAAAATGCCAAAAATGCGGTGCATCCGCCATCGCCGGGCCATGATCAGTGGTGGCAAACAGACGGATCCCCTTTTGCTTCGCCACCGCTAAATAATCGTGGATAGTGCTATAGGCATGGGTAGATGCCACGGTATGGGTATGGGTATCGACTGGGTACTGCATGGGTCACCTCTGTCTTGTACTATTGTGTTCTGACTATTGTGTCCTGTATGCGTTAACCATTCGTCGGTTAACGTTTCTTAGGCTTAGCTAGTGGAATAGCGAGAGCAATTCATCGGCACTGCCTTGCCACGCGCCTTTACCCTTTCCTTCGAGAATACTATCCGCTAAACCTTGCTTATGCTGCTGCATTTCTTGGATTTTCTCTTCGACCGTGCCTTCGGCAATCAGCTTGTAAACGAACACTGGGTTTTCTTGGCCAATGCGGTGCGCCCTGTCCGTCGCTTGCTTTTCTGCCGCAGGATTCCACCAAGGATCGTAATGGATAACCGTATCCGCCGCGGTAAGATTAAGCCCTGTACCGCCAGCCTTTAAACTGATTAAAAATACCGGCGTATCGCCTTCTTGGAATTTATCAATTTGCCCCTGACGCAGCCGAGTTTGCCCCGTCAGTTTACTGTAGTCGATGTCAAGGGATTGCAGCAATTCCTCAATTAACAGCAACATACTGGTAAATTGGCTGAAGATTAAAATCTTGCGACCTTCCTGCACCATTTCCGGTAGGTTTTGGCTCAGCCAGTTTAGCTTGGCATTATTTTTAACCTTTTGCGCCTGTTCGAGTTTGACTAATCGTGGATCGCAGCAGGCTTGACGCAATTTGAGCAAGGCATCTAAAAACTCGATATGGCTGCCCGCCACGCCTTGGCTAGCAAATAATTCTCGAATTTTTTTCTCCATACTCAGGCGAATACTTTCGTATAGATTACGCTGATCTTTCTCAAGCTCTAGGGTTTGGTAGATCTCGGTTTTAGGTGGCAGCTCAGTCACCACCTCAGCCTTGGTGCGCCTTAATACAAAAGGATCGATGCGTTGACTCAACACCTTCGCCTGCTCGCCATCGCCATAACGCTCAATCCGATAGCGAAACGCCTTATTGAAATAGGCCGTTGTTCCCAAGAGTCCCGGTAAACAAAAGTCCATCAATGACTTGAGTTCACCTAAATGATTCTCAAGGGGCGTGCCGGTAAGGCAGAGTCTAAACGGCGCTTGCAACGCCTTAATTTGCTGGCTCACTTTGGCTTGTGCGTTTTTAATCTGCTGCGCCTCATCAAGCACTATATGCTCAAACGGCTGAGCCTGGTAATAATCGTAATCCCGCACCATAAGGGGATAGGTTGTGACGACGACATCAAACTCGCTTAATCGCGATAACAGCGGCCCACGCTGTGCGCCATGGATCACCGCCAAACTTAACGACGGCGCAAATTTGGCCGCCTCCTTCGCCCAGTTCCCCACTAAACTGGTTGGGCAGATAATCAGACTCGGCAGTCTTGGCTGGCCAACGGATTTAGCCTCCTGCTGCTTTAACAGAAATGCCAAGGTTTGAATGGTTTTTCCAAGTCCCATGTCGTCGGCTAAGATGCCGCCGAGCTGATATTCCTTTAAAAAACAAAGCCAATTTAAGCCCTGCTGCTGATAAGCGCGCAACTGCGCATTCAGTCCTGTCGGCGTGCTAACCGCAACCACACCATTAAATTCGGCTAATTTTGTCGCGAGTTGACGCACCCTTTCACCATTGAGCAGGCTAATCTCACTCTCAGCTAACTCATTGAGTAAATGCGCACGGTACTTAGGTAAGGCGATACTGTGGCCACGATGCAGCTCAAACAACTCTTGAATAATGCTCATTAAAGGCTTGATAACACTGGCCTTGATTTTTAGCCACTCGCCAGAGGGGCTGGGTAGCAATAGCTCAGCATCATCGGCTGGCTCACCGTGTTGTTTTAACCAAGTGGCCACCAGCGGCAACATAGGTAAGCGTTGGCCATTGATATCGGCATGTAACGACAGGGAGAACCAGCCCTCTTGACTGTCATCCAGCTCAACCGTTAACGGCGTATCGACCACCTTAAGGCTAAACTCTGGGGCAAATCGCACCTCGATGCCTTGAGTTTGTAATCTTGGGACTTCTTCATCGATAAACGCTAGCCATTCCCGAATCGTATCGGGCAAATTACCTAAACTCCAGAGGGAAGCTCCATTTGCTGCACCCTCCAAGCTAAAGCGGCTAAAGCCAAGGGTTTGCAGCTTTGACACGGCTTGCTGTTCTTCTTCAAGCGCGCGGTTAATTTGATAGGTGGTGCCGCCCTGAGTCACCAGAGTTAATGCTTCTTTAGCGGCATTGCTACTTAAGACGAGATCCCCGTAGACAAACTCCAGCGCGAGATACGGCTGCGCGATGCGAGTATCCAGCACAGACAACGGATTGCTGCTAGGCATTGTGCCTGCGGGGATTACCTTAAGCGTCAAACGAAGCTTTAACTTATCTCTCAGCTCGACAAAATCGATGGCGCTTGGCGGCGGCACAGTGCGCGCCGAAAAATGCTTGATCAGTCTATGGCTCACCAATTCAACCTGGGTGCTCGGCACGGGCGGCATTTGGCTGAGTAGACGCAGCTTATCGACGCTAATGTCGGTATCAATAAGGCCGATGTGAAAATAATCCAGCTCGATATAGTAAGGCGGTTCAGTCGGCACCAGCTCCCAGTTATCCCGCTCGGGCAAGACTAGGCGCATTTGCTTGTGTTCGCTGTCGATATCCTGCCAAAGAAATTGCGGTGTAATGGCCTCGCCTGCGGTTAATGCGAGGCGGCTCTCCTCCCAAAAGCAACGCTCGGTGGCGAGCATTTTCTCAATCGCCACCGCCCCTAGCTGCGCCTTAAGATACAGGCGCGATGCGCCGTGGCGTCTGGTCGACATAATAAGATTTAAGATCAGCACATCCTCGGCGCCAATCCAAGCGGGCATATAATATTGCACGTCCGAGAGCGCAATCTTAGTGCCCTTGTTGTAACCGCCCTTTTTACCAAGCTTGCCGCGTCTCAGCTCGATAAACACACCGTTATCGTCCTTTGAAAGGATATACAGCACCCTGTCATCGTAGAGGGATTCGACATCATTCACATTGGGATCATCGGCTTCATCGAGTAGGTGTAACCACTGGGCGATACGTTGATCTTCAACGGTTTTATCCGTGAGCAGACTGTAGAGTACCGCGGCCATATGTTTACAGTTGCCGCTGGCGGGGCAGGAGCAGAAGCCATTCATAACGAGTTTATGATTGACACTGACCAGACGAATATCCTGACGATAAGGCGTGGTTTCCGTGCCAGTGACGGTGCCTTCGATATGGCGAAAATCGGCATTGGCTTTCGCGCTTAACACCCTCCCCTGCATCACATAATCACGGGCGCGCATCAGTGTCGGCGGCGTGAATAAGGACTCAATAGCCGTTTGAGTCAATTGGATCGGCTCTTGGGGGGACAAGCGATTCATCTGCAAAACCTTGAAACTCAAAAATACCTCGACGGACAATAAACCATGATTGTCTAAGGCATTTATCAACGTGTAAGGGGGAATTGTATTGAAACCGAATGGCGAAAGCCAGAATAGGACTCACATACGAGAGCCGGATAACATACCCGCAGGGCTCGCCTGCGGGTCGTTAGCTCACGCAAGCTTAGGCTTGGCTGCGTTTTTCGGCGATATAATGGTCAACTAATTTTTCTAGAATATCTAAGGGAACCGCACCATTTTTCAGCACCACATCGTGAAAATCCCGTAAATCGAATTTATCACCTAGGGCTTGTTTGGCTTTTTCCCGCAGTTCGAGAATTTTCATCATACCCACCTTATAGGCCGTCGCTTGGCCGGGCATAACGATATAACGCTCGATTTCGGCGGTCACATCACGGTCAGACATACCAGTGTTTTGTTTCATATAGTCAATGGCTTGCTCGCGCGTCCAGCGGCTGTGGTGAATTCCCGTATCGACAACCAAACGCACCGCCCTAAACAGCTCCGCCTGTAATCGACCGATATTGTCGAAGGGATCTTGTTGAAAACCGAGTTCCCAGGCTAAACGCTCAGAATAGAGTGCCCAACCTTCGATATAGGCCGTAAAAGGCGCCATCTTACGGATCAGCGGTTGCCCTTCAAGCTCCATCGCCACCGCGATTTGGAAGTGATGCCCAGGGATCCCCTCATGGTAAGCCAAGGTGCGCATACCGTATTTAGGCGTCGCTTTGATGTCGAACAGGTTGGCGTAGAAACGCCCCGGACGACTACCGTCAATCGCCGGCTGCTGATAATAAGCGCCGGGTGCAGTTTTCTCTTTAAATTCAGGAATGCGCACCACTTCCATCCCCGCTTTCGGACGAATACGGAAGGCGTTATCTAAGCCCGCATTCACCTCATCGAGGATTTTTTGGTAATCCACTAAGATCTGCGCCCGGCCCGCATCTGAGTCTTCATAATAGAATTTAGGATCGGCGGCCAGCGCTTCGATTGCCACCGAGAACCCTTGGCTGGTGTCGTATCCCTGCGCGGCCAAAATCGTCATGATTTCGTCCTGAATACGGCTTACCTCGGCTAATCCCTTGGCATGGATTTCATCGGCGCTGTAATTTGTGGTGGTAAAAAACTTCAGCAACTGCTCGTAGGCCACATCGCCATTCGGCAAAGCCCAATAACCATCGTTCGTGCCTGCTTTAGTCTGTAATGCCGTGAAGTAATCGATAAAGAGTCGATATGCTGGTTTAACATCGGACTCGATATTGGCTTTTGCCTGCGCGAGCAAACGCGCCTGCTCATCGGCACTGATTTGCGTGTCGGCGAGTTTAGTCTTAAAAGAGCTGTAGAGAATATTGTCTTCGACGGGCGCATTAATGAAGTCATTCATTTCGGTTAGCACCCGCTCAATCACAAACTTAGGCGGAATAATGCCTTTAGCCTCTCGAAGCTTTAGTCCTTCAAGGGTTTGGCCAAATTTAGTCTTCACCGCAATTAAGCGTGATAAGTAGTTTTCGGCATCTTCAACCGAGTGCACTTGGTGCTGTGCCTGCATAAAGCTGGGATAACCATTTTGTACACCAAACAACTGATTTACTGGGTAATTGTGGTAGCGAAAGGGTTCAGATGCCAAGGCAAAATCCGCCAGATACAGTGCGATATCCTTCGAAATGCGCTGATTATCATCTAGGTCGGTATCTTGGTAGCTGAGTAAAGTATCCCTGAGAGCACGGACTTGGGTAAAGGTTTTATCCATGGCCGCAGGGCTATCATCGTCGAGCAAGGCATTGTGGCCAGTGATGCCAACGGATTCTAAAAATCCCAAGGAGGTTAAGGTCTCGGGGCTTTCGAATGCCATTTTGACCACACTTCTATCTAAAAATGCACGGAAGAAAAATGGTTTTTTCGCATACCATTCATGGGCGGCGAGCGCCCCGAGCAACAGCACTATGGCGAGAGTGCCAAGTCCAATTCGTTTTAATACCGTTTTCAATATTCACGCTCCTAGCCATTGTCGGGACCATATGCCCAAGATAATTTTGCAGCGAGAATATCACTATCACACTTAAGCAACAATTTTATAACGTAACGAATCATTGCAATTGGTATTTACCAGCGTAACGCCTCATTCTGGTAAAACACTTGACAGAATAAGCAGATAGCTAACGGTTATCCCAATGGGGTCGACGAGCGCATCTAAAAGTTAGGTTTGTGGTTACTTTTGTAAGTCGTCATATCAGTACCTATGCAAGCATACAGCTATCCATGCAACAGCTTGGCCTCAGCTTTCTCAAGCCTTCTGGGCTTACCCATAATCAGCAAAATATCCCCAGCGCGAAATATCCAATCTTGCTCTGGATGTTCAACTTCGGCGCCGCTGCGGCGGATTGCCCTCAGTTCGACTCGCAACTGTTCCCAATCGATATCCGCCACTTGCTTGCCGACAGCATAGGCACTGCGATGTAACAGAACGGCATGGAGCGACTCTAAGGTAACGTCGGTTTCAGTCCCCGAAAAGAAGCCGTGTAAAAACTGATAATGGTTGCGCCTTTCTGACTCCAATCGTTTGAGGATCCTTGCTAAAGGTACACCGCATTGATGCAACACCTGTGAGACTAACATCAGACTACCTTCTAAGGTCTCGGGGATCACTTGATTCGCCCCCGCCTTTTGCAACATGGCAAGTTCACTATCATCACGGGTTCTGACTAAAATCTTAGCCTCTGGAGCCAACTGCTTACACAGGGGTAAAGCCTCTTCCAAGCTACGGGATTCACAGAAAGTGATAACGATCATCTTGGCATGTTTAATCCCCACTTGTTTAAGGATCGCCCGCTTACACACATCACCAAAATAAATCGGCTCCCCTGCCCGGCGCGCCTCAGATACCCGTGTGGGGTCAAGATCGAGCACTAAATAGGGCACGGCTTCTGTCTTTAAAAACCGTGCTATAGTTTGGCCAACGCGGCCATAGCCTAAAATCACTACTAGATCATGTTCGTCGGTAACAATCGGAATCACTTCATCCACATGCCCCGACTGGCGGATCCCCAAAAGCCATTTGGCAATATCCACACTATGACGCACTAACCAAGGCGCAAGGCTCATAGACAATACCGCGACCATCACCAGCATAGTACTGGTCTCGTTACTCAATAGGCCATAACTCACGGCAAGCGCCAACACCACAAAACTAAATTCACCTACCTGCGCCAAACTCAAAGCCGTGCTGATAGCAATCCGAAATGGCTCGCCGACCAGTCGCAATAAGCCATGGATAATCAGTGCCTTGCCACCTACAACCGCGAGCAAGATAAGTAAAATCTGCCACCAAAACTGCATCACCAGCGCGAAATCTAACATCATGCCGATGGAGATAAAAAACAGCCCCATGAGTAAATCGCGAAACGGTCGAATATCAGCCTCAAGCTGGCGGCGGTACTGGCTCTCACCGAGCAGCATTCCCGCCATAAAGGCCCCGAGCGCCATAGACAAGCCTAACCACTGGGTAAAAGCCCCCGTGACTAAGGCCACCACCAGCGTCGAGAGTACAAAGAGTTCATTAGAGCGCGATCTCGCCACCTCATCAAACAGTCGAGGTAAGGCCCATTTGCCTAAGGCCATCAGCAAGAAGAAAGCAAGAATTCCCTTCAACAGCGCCAAGGCGATTGCCGCTAACATCAAGGGCTCATCATTATTTTGGGCCAGTAAAGGCAGTAGAATAAGTAGAGGAACGACAGCTAAATCCTGAAATAACAACACACTAACCGACAACTCACCATGGCGGCGTCTTAGCCAGCCCTGCTCGTTAAGTAGCTTGAGCACAATCGCAGTGGAAGAAAGCGCAATTGCCGCGCCGATAACCAGAGACTCAATCCAATTCTGGCCACAGGCCAACGCAACCAGCATAGTGAGTACTGTTGTGACGATGACCTGCGCGCTACCTAAACCAAATACAGTTCTGCGCATCGCCCATAATCTTGGCACCGAAAATTCTAACCCTAGGGTAAACATCAAGAGCACAACCCCAAGCTCGGCGACAGATTGCATTTGCTGCTGAGTAAACCAGTGGAACCCACTGGGTCCACTCACCACACCCGTTAATAAATACGCCAAAATGGCTGGTAAACCGATACGTCGTAACAAGGCAATCGCGACGATAGCAATGACCAGCATCAGCAGAATTTGGATCAAGAAACCATGTTCCATAGATACATTTGCTCCTGTCAAATAACTGGCATGTTAAAAAATTGGGAGGGGTGCTTTAAGCTTAACTGAGTGACATATAAAGACAAATTTTATTAGCAAATAATACGGCACACATATTGCTTAACCAAGGTAACAGTTTTTATCGCCATTTCATTTTGCTGGGGTAATCATAATGGACTTTGGCTTAGCGACAACCTTATATCCTGATGAATTTAACTATCAAACAGAGGCATACAGTCCTGTTTCCACGCCACTGGATTTGGTACAAGTTATTCAGCAACTGCACGCTAGCTTAGATCCGCGGACAGTCTTTGCCTGCTACGGCAAAGTGTTGGGACAACATCTGCCTATTCAAGGCGTTCGCCTGCAATCCACACAATATAAATTCAGCTGGGGCAAACGTTATGGAATTAGCCTTAAACGGCAACTCATCTGTGGTGGCATGCCAATTACATTGCAGTATCAACTGCTGACGCCGCTCACACCATCGCAAGCGATTACGCTGCAAGAAATTGAGCCACTACTACTGCTACCTTTGTTAAATGCCATTCAGTATCAAGAGATGTCGATGCAGGCGATGTTCGATTCCCTCACCGGCCTTGGCAATCGCCATTATTACACTCAAAGTCTGATAAATGCGGTGGCCAGAGCCCACAGAAAACAGGGCGCAGTGTCACTAATTGTGTTGGATTTGGATAATTTTAAGCAGCTTAACGATAAATATGGCCACAAATGCGGTGACTATATTTTGAAAGAGTTCGGAGACACTATCCGCAGCAGTATTCGCAGTACAGATCAGGCCTTTCGCATCGGTGGTGACGAGTTTGTGGTGATAGTACAAGGGAATATTCATGCGGCGGGTTTACTGTGCGAACGTATCGTCACAGCCACCAATGCTAATGCAAGCTTCCATCAATTTGGCGTGAGCAGTAGCTTGGGAGCCGCTGAGGCGAACGACACCATGGAAGCCGAACAACTCTATGAGCAGGCCGATAAAACCTTGTATCAAGCCAAAGCCTCGGGCCGTAATTGCTACAAGTTAAGCCCAGCCCAATTGTCTTAATCGAGCATGGATGCTGCTCACTTTCGATAAAGCACGGCAAATACACTTTGCTATCCGATTGTATGCCCATCAAATGTAAGCCCGACATCATCTCCTTGGGCACAAAATGCCTTTTCGACCCACAGACCGAGAGCCATCACTAAACGCTCGTTATAGAACAAGAACCCTACATCAGCACGTAACCATGGCGGCACAGCGCATTCTTGCCAGAGTTTTTTAAGCTCGCGACCCTTATCACGAAAATGCGGCTGGCAGCGAAATTGACCCGGTAACTGATAACGCAGGCTCACCACCTCACTCGCCTTGGGTAAACGCAGCCGAGGGCCTGCGGTAGCCAAGGTAAATGGCGCAATTTTATCTTCAAGCCTTGTTGATGCTTGAGTCAGTAAAGCCAGAATATCTTGATGCAGTTCGCGCGCAGTGATGCGTGGCGCGGCGGATGCGGTGTTTACATTATCCAGATAAAGCATGCCTGCAAAGCGGCGCAGCACACAGTCACCAATCTGGATCTGTACTTTAGCATCTTCTTTTGCCCCCATTAACTGCTGCAGAATTTGCTGTAGCTGCACATAGGAAGGCAATCCAAAGCCTTGGGATTCGATAAAGCCCCGCAGCAGTAATCCTTGCCATTCGCTGGTTTGCGTAGAGAGCTCATCAAGCTTAAGCACGGTTTGCAGGGTAAAGGGCGCCTCGGTTAACAGCTTAGGTAAACGCTCACTCACCTCGGCATCCACTATGGCCTGCTGCTCGGCGCAAAGCTGGGCGCTGCGACTTGCGGTGGTGGCGATACTGGGCCAACGTGCTTTTAGACGTGGGATAATCTCGAGGCGTAAAAAGTTACGATCGTATTTATCATCTTGATTACTTTCATCTTCAATATGCACTAACTGCCGTGTTTGAGCGAAAGCTTCAATCTGCTCACGGCTAATATCGAGCAAGGGACGCGCTTGCAGGCAAGTTCCCTTCTCGCCGAGTGGGAGCATTTGGATAGGCCCCATGGCGGCTAATCCTTTAGGGCCCTGACCACGTTTGAGGGCGAGTAGAATCGTCTCGAGCTGGTCGTCTACATGGTGGGCGGTCAGCAGCACATCCTGAGGCTTAAGGTGCTGCAATATCGCCTGATAACGCATTTTTCGCGCCTCGGCCTCAACACTCACTCTCGGCCCTAGGGTAAGTTGCACTCGTTCCACCGTGATTGGCAAACCATAGCTGGCGGCACGAGTTTGGCAGTGCTCGGCCCAAGCATCGGCATTAGGGCTCAAGCCATGGTGCACATAAATCAGCTGATAATGAAACTCGGGGTGATGTTTGGCGAATTCACTCAAACCGTAGGCGAGCACTTCGGAGTCGACGCCGCCGCTGTAAGCAAGGACTAACTTGCTCCCCGTTTGCAGCGGTAAGCTCGCTAAAAATCGCGCTATATGGGCACCCAGTTCCACCGCCACCATTGCATTTACCCTATAAAATCCATCACTCGCTGATGCTCAATTATTCCCTGCCAACCCTAAGCCTTTGTCAGCTCATCGATTAGGGGAACAAAATCCGCACCTTATTTGGCCCAAGCAGGCTCTCAAGGGCAAACACCAATTCATCGGTTGGGTTGACTCGCCAATTTTCCGCCAACCTAAATTGGCCCTTGGCCTGCGCTTGACTGTAGTTAATCACCACGGGTACGGCACCATTTCGCCATGGGCTTATCGACTGCTCGATACTTTCGAGCACGCTAGGCGTTAGCTGCGAGGCGTCTAAATCGATTTCTAAGGCGCTGGCAAAGTGGCTACGCGCCTCGCTGATATCGATAATGTTACGCGCCGTCATGCGGTTGCCACCGGCAAAATCATCGAAGCTTACTTCACCTTCGCAGATCAGGATCCTGTCCTTCTCGAGCAAATGGTTAAACTTCTCAAAGGCTTCGGTAAAGAGCATCACCTCGAGGCGTGCACTCTTATCATCTAAGGTCAGCAGGCCCATTTTTGAGCCACGCTTAGTGAGCATCACCCGGGTTGCCACCACAAGACCCGCCGCCTTCACCGTTTTGCCGCGGTCGGTTGGGTGCACGTCCTTTAAGCGCCCAGAAGTGTAATGCTTAAGCTCTTTAAGATATTGATTAATCGGGTGACCAGTTAAATATAGACCTAAGGTCTCACGCTCCCCTTCGAGCCAAATTTTATCCGGCCACGGGGTACATTCGACAAACTGCTGCTTGCTGTCCTCAGGGTCGCTATTAAGCAGACCAAACATATCATGCTGGCCAATGGCCTCGGCCTTAGCGTGCTGATCGGCGGCGCTTATCGCCTCGGGCAAAGTGGCCATCATAGAGGCGCGGTGCGGCCCAAGCGCATCTAAGGCGCCAGCACAGATAAGCTTTTCAATCACCCGCTTGTTAAGCTTTTTAAGATCGATACGGGCGCAAAAGTCGAATAAGTCTTTAAAGGGGCCGTCCTTACGCGCCTCTAAAATCGACTCAACTGGCCCCTCACCCACACCTTTGATGGCGCCGATACCGTAGACGATACGCAGATCATCATCGACGGTAAACTTAAACAGACCTTTGTTTACATCCGGCGGAATAATGGTGAGTCCCATGCGCTCACACTCATCCACTAGGGTGACGATTTTGTCTGTGTTGTCCATATCGGCGGACATTACCGCGGCCATAAACTGCGACGGGAAGTGAGTCTTGAGCCACAGAGTTTGATAGGACACAAGGGCGTACGCGGCGGAGTGAGATTTGTTAAAGCCGTAGCCCGCAAACTTTTCCACTAAGTCGAAGATTTTCATCGCCAACTCGCCATCGACGCCGTTCTTAATCGCTCCTTCTTTAAAGGTACCGCGCTGTTTGGCCATCTCCTCAGGCTTTTTCTTACCCATAGCGCGGCGAAGCATGTCCGCGCCGCCTAAGGTATAACCCGATAGTACCTGCGCAATCTGCATCACCTGCTCTTGGTACAAAATAATGCCGTAGGTGGGGGACAATAATCCTTTTAGAGATTCGTGCTGGTACTGCGAGTCGGGATAAGAAACCTCCTCACGGCCATGCTTACGCTCGATAAAGTTATCCACCATGCCCGATTGCAGCGGGCCAGGGCGGAACAGTGCAACGAGTGCAATCATATCTTCGAAGCAGTCGGGTTGCAGACGCTTAATCAAATCCTTCATACCGCGGGATTCAAGCTGGAATACCGCGGTGGTTTCATAGCGTTGCAGCAAGCGGAACGACGCTGGGTCATCTAGGGGAATAGCCTCAATCCTCACCGGTGGACGGCCGTTTTTAACCTCCACCTTGTTGATCATTTCCAGCGCCCAGTCGACGATGGTGAGGGTTCTTAACCCTAAGAAGTCGAATTTTACTAAGCCAGCGGTTTCCACGTCGTTCTTATCGAACTGGGTTACCGGGTTTTTCCCTTCGGCGTCGCAGTAAAGCGGCGAGAAGTCGGTGATCTTGGTGGGCGCAATCACCACGCCCCCCGCGTGCTTACCGGCGTTACGGGTCACCCCCTCGAGTTTGCGGCACATGTCGATAAGATCTTTCACATCCTCATCGGCATCGTAGGACTCCTGCAACGCAGGCTCGACCTCAAAGGCCTTGGCGAGCGTCATGCCAGGCTCTGGCGGAATAAGTTTTGAAATGCGGTCCACAAAGCCATAGGGATGGCCGAGCACACGGCCTACGTCACGGATAACCGCCTTGGCCGCCATGGTACCAAAGGTAATAATTTGCGATACTGCTTCACGGCCGTAGAGTTCGGCCACGTGATCAATCACCTCATCGCGTCTATCCATACAGAAGTCAACGTCGAAGTCGGGCATCGACACCCGTTCTGGGTTCAAGAAACGTTCGAACAGCAGATCGAACTCGAGGGGATCTAAGTCGGTAATCTTAAGGGCATAGGCCACAAGCGATCCTGCACCCGAACCACGTCCTGGCCCCACGGGGATACCATTATCCTTACCCCATTGGATAAACTCCATTACGATAAGGAAGTAACCGGGGAAGCCCATCTGGTTGATAACCTTGAGCTCAACGTCGAGACGCTCGTCATATTCACCGCGGCGCTCAGCACGCACTTGTGGATCGGGGAATAAGAATGCTAAACGCTCTTCGAGCCCCTTCTTTGAGCGATCAACCAAATAATCCTCAATCGACATATCACCAGTAGGGAAATTCGGTAAAAAGTACTCGTTTAAGCGAATGGTTACGTTGCAGCGCTTGGCGATTTCAACGGTATTTTCGAGCGCGGCGGGAATATCGGCAAACAGCTCGCACATTTCCTCTTCACTGCGAAGGTACTGCTGCTCGCTGTATTTTTTAGGACGGCGGGGATCGGCGAGCGTAAAACCATCGTGAATCGCAACGCGGATCTCATGGGCCTCAAAGTCTTCGGGTTTTAAAAACACCACCTGATTGGTAGCCACCACAGGAATACCCTTTTCCTGTGCCAGTCCCACCGCCATGTGCAGGTAACGCTCCTCATCAGGGCGCCCCGTGCGCAATAACTCGAGGTAATAACGGCCCTCAAAATGCTGCTGATAAAACTCGCATAAGGATTCTACTTGGGTATTGTTGCCCTTAAGCAGCGCCTTACCCACGTCTCCTTCTCGACCGCCAGACAGCAGCAAAATGCCTTCGTTGTAGGTGACAAGCCACTCTTGGTCAATCACCACGCGCCCTTGAACATGGCCACGTAAATAGGCTTGGCTGATGATTTGGGTGAGGTTTTGATAACCCTCATTATTCATTGCGATAATGGTTAAAGCACAAAACTCGCCATCAAATCCCGGCACTTGCATCCAAAAATCCGCACCGATAATCGGCTTAATCCCCGCCCCGTGACAGCCGCCATAAAACTTAACCAGACCGCAGAGGTTGTTTTGATCCGTTAAGGCCACCGCAGCCATGCCCTTCGCCTCAACTTGGGCGAGGATGGGTTTGACCTTAGCCACACCATCGGACATAGAGAAGTCACTGTGGACACGAAGATGCACAAAACGAGGATCGGACATAATTAGAATTATCTTTGAATAGCAGGTTAACAATCACTAAAAAAGCAGACTAACAAAGTCACAGCCCTTGGGCTAGTGACTTTGCTCTCAAGCTGAAGTGAAAACACTCAATCGGTGTTAACGCTCCAGTAATGCCTTGACGGGTTTGAAACTTTTACGATATTGGTCGAACACACCGTGCTCGGCGATGGCGTCAAAATGCGCCTTAGTCGGATACCCCTTATGCTTGGCAAATCCATACTGGGGATAAGCGGCATCGAGGGCATCCATCTCCCGATCGCGGGTGACTTTGGCAATAATCGACGCCGCACTGATACTCGCAATCAGGCCATCACCTTTGACTATGCTATGACTCATCAGAGACAGTCCCTGGTGCGTAAACGCCGGGCTGCGATTACCATCAACTAAGACCAACTCAGGCGTAAGTACAAGCCCGGCTACCGCGCGCTGCATGGCAAGCATGGTCGCGTGCAGAATATTGAGTTCATCAATTTCCGCAGGGGTTGCCCGCCCCACATGATAGCTTAAGGCTTTTTCACAAATTTCATCGAACAGGGCCTCGCGGCGCTTCTCGCTGAGTTTTTTAGAATCATTTAAGCCAGCAATGGGACGATTGGGGTCTAGGATCACCGCTGCGGTGACCACATCCCCCACCAGCGGGCCACGGCCAACTTCATCCACGCCCGCCACTAAACCTGTAGAGAAGGTGGCGATATCGGCGTCGGTTAACGTCTTAAATACCGCCATTAGTTCACATCCTTGGCATCAACGAGTGCTAACACCGCCTCGGCCGCTTTTTGGCTGGCATCACAGCGCAGTATTTGGTGTAAACGCTCAAACTCGGCTTTGATTGGCGCAAAATCGCGGTTTAATTCAATGCCAACGGCTTCGGCAATCTTCTCGGGCGTACAATCATGCTGAATAAGCTCTGGCACTACATCTCGCCCCGCTAACAGATTCGGCAAGGAGAAACGCTTCACCTGCATCATACGCTTAGCAATACGGTAGGTCATTGGACTCACACGATACGCCACCACCATAGGACGTTTGATCAGCATGGCCTCAAGCGTTGCCGTGCCCGAGGCTAGCAAAATGCCATCGGCGGCGGCCATCACTTCACGGGACTTACCTTCCACCATATGGATTTCCAGATCCGGTGCATAGTCTTTTAACGCTTGCTCAAACTGCTCACGACGCTTTTGATTCACTAAAGGCGTCACAAAGCGAATATCAGGAAATTGCTGTTTGATAAGTAGCGCGGCCTTCACAAAAGGCTCGGCCAATTGCTTTAATTCGCCGCCACGTGATCCGGGTAAAATCGCAAGATATTCGGCCTCAGGATCGAGCTCAAGCAACTGACGGGCGCTCGCCTTATCACTCTCTAACGGTATATCATCAGCCAAGGTATGGCCAACAAAGGTGCAAGGCACCTGATGCTTATCGTAAAAGGCCTTCTCAAAGGGTAATAACGACAACACCATATTGGTGGCCTTAGCGATTTTAAAAATACGCTTAGGGCGCCATGCCCATACCGAAGGGCTCACATAATGGACGGTTTTAATCCCCTGCGCCTTTAACTTAAGCTCAAGACCGATATTAAAATCCGGTGCATCGATACCGATAAAGCAATCGGGCTTAAGTTCGGTGATGGACTTAATCAGGGATGAGCGCACATGGAGTAAGCGTGGCAAGCGTGATAGCACTTCGACTATCCCCATCACGGCTAATTCTTCCATCGCGAACAGGGATTCGAAGCCTAAGGCTTCCATACGAGGTCCACCAATACCAACAAAACGGGCGTTGGGGTGTGTTTTTTGCAGTGCAGCCATTAAACCTGCACCTAAAATATCGCCGGAGAGTTCTCCGGCGACCATTGCAAACACTAATTGAGATTTTTTGCTCATAAACCAATCATATCTGACAAGTGAATGGCACCGCAGCGCATCTCTGCCATGGCATTATCTAAAGCAGAATATTACGAGCAGTGCCTATGAATGGCATAGTGTAGAGTCTAAGACTCTTAACGAATAATGCCGCGACCCGATGATTTAACAAACTCAATGAACGACTTAACTTGTTCATCGTTCTGCGCATCCTCGGCAAGCGCTTCAACCGCTTCGTCAACAGTTAAACTGCTGCGATATAAGGTTTTATAGGCACGACGCACCGCTAATTGGCTCTCCTTTGAGAAACCACGGCGTTTCATGCCTTCGCTGTTTAAACCACGGGGAATGGCAGGTTGTCCCGCCGCCATCACAAAGGGTGGCACATCCTGTAGCAGTAACGAACAACCCGCAGTAAAGGCATGGGCCCCGATATGCACAAATTGGTGAACGCCAGTCATACCACCGAGAATCGCCCAGTCCCCCACATGCACATGGCCTGCGATAGACGCATTGTTGGCCATAATCACGTTATTACCAACCACACAGTCATGGGCGATATGCGCATAGTTCATAAACAGGTTGTTTGAGCCGATACGGGTTTCGCTATTGTCTTGAACCGTACCACGGTGAATGGTCACATGCTCACGGATAACGTTGTTATCGCCAATAATGAGTCGAGTCGGCTCGCCAGCGTATTTCTTGTCTTGGCATTCTTCACCCACGGAGGCGAATTGGAAAATACGGTTGCCTTTACCGATAATGGTTGGGCCCTTCACCACTACGTGGGAACTTAACCAACAATCATCACCAATCTCGACACCCGCGCCCACATAACTCCATGGACCTATGGTGACGTTTTTACCAATTTTTGCATCGGGATGCACAAACGCTAATGTATCTATCACTGATTAATCTCTCTGCGGGCACACATGATTTCAGCGGAACAAACCACTTCACCATCCACTTTGGCCTCACCATAGAAAACGCCAATCCCGCGGCGCTCTTTAATCATTTTGACTTCAAAATGGATTTGGTCGCCGGGTTCAACCACACGTCTAAAACGCGCGTTATCGATACCAGCAAAATAGTACAACACACCTGGAGGCGGCACGTCATCGCTCATTGTTTTAAATGCGAGCAATCCAGTGGCCTGTGCCATAGCTTCTAAAATCAGCACGCCTGGCATAACAGGCTGAACAGGGAAATGCCCCTGGAAAAAGGGCTCATTAATCGTCACGTTTTTAATCGCATGGAGACTCTCACCTGGGGTGAAATCCAAAACGCGATCGATTAATAAAAATGGATATCTATGGGGTAGATACTTAAGGATCTCCGTAATATCCATAGTGTTCATTTGATTAGACACGAACCTAGTTCCTCAAAATTGCCTTGGGGCAATTACTCTGGTGTATTTGAATTCTTTTCCAACGTTTTAACGCGTTGAAACAGTTCATCCAATTGACGGAAGCGAACTGTATTTTTACGCCACACTTTGTTTTCCATTGCCACTGTCGCAGAAGAATACAAACCAGGTTCACGCATGTTACCTGTAATGTTTGTCGCGCCAGAAAGATGGACACCGTCGGCAATGCTCAAGTGGCCCGCAATCGCGCAGTTACCACCAATAATACAGTGTTTACCAATAGTGACACTGCCAGCAATGGTCGTGCTGCCAGCGATCGCGGTATTTTCACCAATAATATCGTTATGGGCAACCTGTACTTGGTTGTCGATGATCACACCGTTGTGGATCTCGGTATGACCTAAAGCACCGCGGTCGATGGTTGAGTTCGCACCGATTTCAACGCGATCGCCAATACGGACACCACCGGTTTGTGGAATTTTAATCCACTGACCACGCTCATTGGCGTAACCGAAACCGTCGGAGCCAATAATGGCGCCGGAATGGATAATACAATCTTGACCTAAATGAACATTATGATAGAGGGTCACATTGGCCCACAGACGAGTGTTAGAGCCTACGATGGAATCTTGACCAATCACAGAACCCGCACCAATCTGCACGTTTTCGCCGAGGATCACGTTCGCGCCGATCACCACATTAGCACCAATTGCCACCCCTTCACCTAACTGGGCAGAAGGGTCAATTTGCGCCGAAGGATGGATACCCACAGCCGCTTTGGGCGTGGTATCTAAAAACTGTGCCACACGGGCAAACCCCACATAGGGATCTTTTACGACTAACGCAGTGCCTGAGTAGTCCTGCGCGTCTTTAGCCGACAATAACACCGCGCTCGCTTGAGTTGACTCAAGCTGAGCACGGTATTTGCTGTTGGCTAAAAAAGAGATTTGACCCGATTGGGCATGTTCAAGTGTCGCAACGCTGTTGATCACTAACGTTTCATCGCCCTGAACAACGCCGTCTAATAACAGGCTTAGCTCTTTTAAAGTCACACTTTTCATCAATTACTTGCCTTTGCTTAAGGCTTCAACCACTTTGCCACTGATGTCAGCATTTGGCTTAACATAAATGACAGCACCACGCTGTAAAACTAAATCGTATTTTTCTTTTTCAGCGATAGTGTTAATAGCTTTTTGCACCTTAACTAACAGTTTGTTTTGCTCTTCACCTTGGCGACGACGTAAGTCTTCATCCAATGCTTTACCTTTCAACTGATATTCAGATTTTAACGCTTCCATCTTGCGAACCAGCTCAGTTTTTTGCGTGTCATTCATTAACGCGCCATCACGTTGCTGCTTCTCCATCAGAGAGCGCATTTCTTCTTGCATTTTCTGAACTTCAGACATGCGATCACCAAACTCAGATTTGAGAGATTGAGTGATTTGCTCACGTTGAGGTAACTGTTCAAACACAGCGCCCATATCAACAACAGCAATATTTTCTGCCTGCGCCGCTAAAGGTGCACCTAATAAAGCCAACGTCACCAGGGCACGGTTTACCATCTTGTTCAAAATAGACTCCTTGTTACCTTTGTTATATTCAGCAAAACCTGCCGAGTGTATGCCTTTTAAAAAGTTTTGCCAATATTGAACGAGAAGATCTCTGTTTGATCGCCTTCGTATTCTTTAATCGGCCATGCCAAGCTGAATACCATTGGCCCCATAGGAGACAGCCACTGTAAGCTTACCCCCCAAGATGCCCTGATACGACCCGGGTCGCTGTAGTCCTGCAACTTATCAAACTCTTCCGCTGGCAGCGTTTGATACTTAGCAAAATCGAACTCAGTATCCCATACGTTACCCGCATCGACGAAGAAGCTGGTACGAACAGAATTCGTGTAAGCCTCATCCAAGAATGGCGTTGGCACAATCAGCTCCATACTGGCCGTTGCAATGGCGTTACCACCGATTGAACGGCCAGTGTTAACTTGGATGCGGTTTGGATCACCAGGTAAGCTACAACCGTCACCCGATGGGTCTGGAGAACAAGGTTCACTACCGCGGAACAGGTAAAATGAACGCGGACCAACCGAGTTAGACTTAAAGCCACGCAGTGAACTACTTCCACCTGAATAGTAGTTTTCCCAGAATGGCAGAATTTGGTCATTATCATTAAATTGACCATAGCCGTTGCCATAACCTAAACGACCACGTGCTAACAGCACAAAACTGTGACTGCGGGTGATAGGGAAATAATAGTTAGTGTCGAAATCCGTCTTAAAGTACTGCAGATCCGAGCCTGGTACTGTCATCTTACCGCTTAAACGCTGTGACGAACCGTCCGTTGGGAAGGTGCCACGGTTTAAGGTGCTGCGGTACCAGCCTAAGCTCAGCTCGAAGTTATCGAAGCTTAAATCGGCATTCGGATCATCGTCACGGTAGATATTGTAGAAACGCAGTGCCTGTTCGTAGGCTGAGATTTCTGAAATCGTGTTATGACGATAGCCAATACCACCGTTGATACGGTTGTATTCGTTAATCGGGAAGCCTGAGTTTAACGCCACACCGTAGGAGCTGTTTTTATAGCGTTCAAGGTTAGCCTCATTCGCATCGAACTCGTTCCAGTAAACGCTACCACCTAAGCTCACTCCATCTTTGGTCCAATAAGGATCGGTGTAAGACAAGTTAACGTTCTTAGAATACTTGTTGGTGCTTAAACTCACGCCCGCTTGGTTACCCGTACCGAGGAAGTTATTTTGCTGCACACCAAACTGCAGACTTAAACCCGATTCAGTACCATAACCCACACCGGCGTTAAATGAGCCCGATGGTTGCTCTTTGACCTTAACAGCCACGTCGACTAAATCATCGGTACCTGGCACTTGAATGGTTTCGGTATCAACGGTCTCGAAGAAGCCTAAGCGGTTTAGACGGGCTTTAGATTGCTCAACCTGCGCTGAGTTTAACCAAGCACCTTCCATCTGACGCAGCTCGCGGCGCATCACTTCATCTTTAGTAACTGTGTTGCCCGTAAAGTTGATAGAGCGAACATATACACGTTTACCCGGTTTGATATTGATGTTTAAGGTCACTTCCTTGGTTTTATCATCAATTTCAGGGTAGGTTTTCACTTCAGGGTAGGCGTAACCGAAACGGCCTAAGTACTTGCTGTACATCTCTTCGGTGAAGGTCACATCACCACCGTTGTACATATCGCCCGCCTTAATTGGCAGAATCGATTTCATTAACTCTTCACGGCCCATTAAGTCGCCAGTGAGGTTAACGTCTTTAACCTTGTACTTCTCACCTTCGTTGACGTTGATGGTGATATACAAACCTTTACGGTCAGGCGTCATCGCCACTTGAGTCGAGGTGACTTCAAAGCGGATATAACCCTTGTTGTGGTAATAGGTTTTAATGGTTTCAAGGTCGGCTTGCAACTTTTGCTTCTGGTAACGACGCTCACCGAACAGATCCCACCAGGCCACGTAGTCTTTAAGCTCTAACATGCCGATAAGCTCGGCATCAGTGAACTCTTTGTTGCCAACCACGTTAATTTGGCGAATTTCAGCCGCTAAACCTTCAGTGAACTTGAATTTGAGTTCGACACGGTTACGGGGTAAATTAATCACCTGCGCTTCCACTTTGGCGCCGTATTTACCTACACCGTAGTAGAAGTCTTGTAATCCCTTCTCGATGCCCGTCAGCATAGTACGGTCTAAGGACTCACCGACTTTCACGCCTGAGCCGTCCAGACTTTCCTGTAACTGCTCATCTTTAATGTCTTTGTTGCCTTCAAAGGTCACGGCACTGATCGTTGGTCGCTCAGTGACTTTGACAATCAACACACCGCCATCATGACTGACTGAGATGTTCTCAAAGTTAGTCGATGCGTACAGGCTTTTAATGGCTTGTTGAATTTTTAACTGGTCAACAGTGTCACCCACTTTCACTGGTAAGCTTAACAAGGCAGCACCCAGTGCGACTCGCTGCAAACCTTCAACTTGGATGTCGGTCACTTCAAAGGGTTGGAAAGTATCCGCCAACACAGTCCCTGAAAACGACGCACCGACGAATAACATCGAGGCAAAAAGTTTATTCAATCTCATAGAGCACTTCTAATTATTAGTCTGTCCTTGCTCAGAGTCGGGCAAAGTCATTGAAGAGCGCGATGCTCATCAACATCAGCAGCAATGCTGCCCCAAATCTGAATCCTATTTCCTGCACCTTTTCAGACACAGGTTTACCAGTGATTACCTCAACGAAGTAATACAGCAGGTGTCCCCCATCGAGCACAGGCAATGGCAGCAGGTTAATGATGCCTAAATTGACACTGATAAGCGCGAGGAAACCGAGAAAGTAAACCAAGCCATAGTTTGCACTATTGCCCGCACCCTGTGCGATTGAGATAGGTCCACTTAAGTTTTTCACTGACACATCGCCAGTAAATAATTTGCCAATCATCTTAAAGCTCACAGCAACAAGTTGCCATGTTTTATCGGCTGCGATAGCAAAAGATTCGATTGGGCCATATTCGAGTTGCAGGCGCATATTCTCAGGCCACTGTGCCTGAGCTGGGCTTACCCCGAGCACGCCTACCTCTTTGCCATCACTATTTTTAACACTTGCAGGTGTCACGGAGATGGCAAACTGCTCGCCATTACGGCGCACTGTTAACTCCACAGGCACATTGGCAGAATGTTGAATAATGTCAACAAAAGCTTGCCAATCGGTGTAATTTTGGCCATTGATGGCAACCAAGGTATCACCGACCTTCAGGTCACTCTTAGCCGCCGCACTGCCTTCGCTGATGAGCGCAATTTGTGGCTCAATCGCAGGGCGATACACGCCCAGACCCAACGCTGTAATTGGCGACTCTTTTTCTGGGTCGAAACGCCACTCGCGGGTATCAAGGGTGTAAGTGCGAGCTGCGGTGTCTAAGCCCTGCAAGCCATTTAGCGGCGCGAGGGAGACGGTTAAGCTGTCATCGCCGATATGGCCAACTAGCGCTAAATTCACTTCTTCCCAATTGCGTACTGGCTGGCCTGAAATCGCCGTCACTTGCATTGGCTCATTCACTTGGATTTGCGCCGCTGCCGTGCCAGGTGTGGTTGAGGTAATCACAGGCTTGAGCGATGGCACGCCAATTAAGTACATAAAATACAGTGCGATAATCGCAAAGATAAAGTTTGCAATCGGCCCTGCGGCCACAATCGCAATCCGTTGCCATACCGTTTTACGGTTAAAGGCTTGGTCCTTTAACTCATCGGGTACATCTTCTACTCGCTCATCGAGCATTTTGACATAGCCGCCTAACGGGATCATGGCGATGACGTACTCAGTGCCATCTTGACCCACTTTGCGCCAAATCGCCTTACCAAAACCAATCGAGAAACGTTCAACCTTCACGCCACAGCGGCGTGCAACATAGAAATGGCCGTATTCGTGAGCGGTAATAAGCAGCCCAAGCGCAACGATAAACGAACCTAAGTTCCACAAAAAATCTAACATTCCACTCCTTATGTCGTCGTCAAATCCGCTTAAACTTCACCCAATGAGGGATTAAGCAAATTTTGCTAACTGCTCACGGGCATAAATCCGCGTTTGTGCATCGAGGGCGATAATATCATCGATGCTGGTCATCGCACGTTTAGGCACAGAGGATAAACAGGCTTCATTCATCTTAGCAATATGGGTAAAACCAATCTGTCCCTGTAAAAATGCCTCGACGGCGATTTCATTGGCGGCATTGAGTACCGTAGTTGCTTCTTGGCCTTGGGCACAAGCGGCGATCGCTAACGCCAAACAAGGAAAGCGATTAAAGTCTGGCTCACAAAAGCTTAACTGTCCGACTTTGAAAAAATCTAAAGGTTCAACACCTGAGCGAATTCTTTGTGGATAGGACATACAATGTGCAATCGGTGTACGCATATCCGGGTTGCCCATTTGCGCGATCACGCTACCATCTCGGTATTGCACCATCGAATGGATAACACTCTGCGGATGGATAACCACCTTTAATTGGTCTTTCTGGGTATTAAACAACCAACGCGCTTCAATAAACTCCAAGCCCTTATTCATCATAGTGGCGGAGTCGACTGAAATTTTCGGCCCCATCGACCAGTTTGGATGTTTACAGGCCTGCGCAGGCGTCATAGCCGCAAGGCTGGCAAGCTCAGTGGTTAAAAAGGGGCCGCCAGAGCCTGTCAGTAAAATATGGTAAATACCCGATGCAGCTAAGTCACAGCGGCCTAAATTGGACTGCACCTCTTCGGGTAAGCATTGGAAAATCGCATTGTGCTCACTATCGACCGGCAACAGTGTGGCGCCCGATGCTTTAGTGGCCTCTATAAAGAGTTCACCGGACATCACCAAGGCTTCTTTATTGGCGAGCAATACCCGCTTACCCGCCTTGACGGCAGCTAAGGTGGGCACTAGCCCCGCTGCGCCGACGATAGCGGCCATCACAGTATCCACCTCGGTGGCTGTGACTAGGGCGATGAGTTCATCCTCACCGCTACTGACTTGGATATTAAGCTCAGGGGGAAGCTTAGCTTGTAACGCTAATGCGGCCTGACTATCAACCATATGGGCGACTTGGGGGCGATAGGTCAAACACAGGGCGAGCATCTTATCGACACTCGCATTCGCCACTAAAGCGTAAACTCGATAGGCATCGGGATTAGCCGAAATCACACTTAAAGTGCTGGCACCAATCGACCCGGTTGCGCCCAAAATCACAATATTTTGCATAGCGTTACATCCAGAATGCAATATAGATTAAGGTAAACACCGGCAAGGCCGCAGTGAGGCTGTCGATGCGATCGAGTACGCCACCATGCCCAGGCAGAATGGTGCCCGAGTCTTTGATACAGGCGGCACGCTTAAACATACTCTCGGATAAATCGCCAAGCGCCGATATCAGCGCCACAAAAAGGGTGACCGCGACCACTAAACCTAATTCCTGCTCAGGCGAAATATACATCACGCCAGCGACTACAATCAGTGTCGTCATCAGGCCGCCCAGTAACCCTTCTAAGGTTTTAGCGGGGCTCACCGCAGGCATCAGCTTGGTCTTGCCGACCGCTTTACCGACAAAATACGCGCCCGAGTCCGCCGCCCAAACAATCAGCATCACCAGTAATACCAATGACCCACCATAGTAAGGCGATATTTGCGAGCTAATGGATTTGAGAGCAATCAGCGCCACAAAACAAGGCACTAAGGTGAGTTGTCCAAACATGGACTTTAGCATCGGGTTCTTTTGCCAGAGTTTGGCGCTCTTAGGGTAAGTCACCACCAACAGCAGTGACACTATCCACCACAGTGCACCAATGGCCATCACGGCAAGATAGATGGGATGAATTTGTCCCCTAAGCCAAATGGTGTCGGCGGGAACAATTAAATTCAACGCGATAAGTAAAATACCGACGGTGCAAGTAAAACTCCATTGAGTGACATCACATTGACTATCGATGATCCTGCCCCACTCCTTAGCGGCGATCAGAAACACGGCCACTAAGGCCCAAGCAAAGTACTCGACGGGGAGTAAAAAGATCGCTCCCAAAACTAATGGAATTAACCAAATTGCTGTTATTATACGTTGTTTTAGCAAAAAAAATCCCTCATGACGTTTTACAATGCGCGCATCTCATCAATTTGACTTCCGGTCAAACCAAAACGGCGCTGGCGACTGGCAAAAGTGGCAATCGCTTCATGAAAAGCCTGTTCATCGAAATCAGGCCAAAGGGTGTCCATAAACACCAATTCAGCATAGGCAGCCTGCCAGAGCACAAAATTGCTGATCCGGTAATCCCCACCCGTACGGATCATTAAATCAACTTCACTCTGATTTTGCATGCACAAATGTTCACTAAGGGCTTCTTCGGTGAACTGACTGCTGGTCATTTCGCCATTTTCCACCTTTTCAGCTAACTTTTGCGCAGCTTGCAGTATGTCCCAACGGCCACCGTAATTGGCCGCTACATTCAATATCAATCCACTGTTGCCTGCGGTTTTTTCTTCTGCTGCACGAATTTGTTTTTGTAAACGCGCAGAAAAACGGCTGATATCGCCGATGATATTCAATCTGACTTGGTTCTTATCGAGTAACTTAATTTCCCGTTGTAACACGGTAAAAAATAATTCCATCAGCAAGCTGACTTCTTTATCGGGTCTACGCCAATTCTCGCTGGAAAACGCAAATAGCGTCAGCGATTGTATCCCTAACTGACTGGCCGCACTCACCGCACGTCTCACCGCCTTTACGCCGGCTTTATGCCCCATCACTCGTGGTTTGCCCTGGGTTTGGGCCCAACGTCCATTACCATCCATAATAATCGCAACATGTTTAGGTAATGACTGTTTAACGAGTTCGGGTAATACCTCCGGTAAGCTTGTCTGAGCACAAGCATCCTGCTCAGTCGACCTAGATTGCGGATCAAATTCCACTGTGGATGACATCTATTACAACCCTTTAAAATAGACAAACGCCGTGTAGTATACCCCTACACGGCGTAGCAACTCTAGCTTATAGCGCCTGAGATTAGACTTCCATCAACTCAATTTCTTTGGCCGCTAAAATCTCATCGACCTTCTTAATGTGAGCATCGGTGAACTTTTGCACTTCGTCTTCAAAGCGGCGAACATCATCTTCAGTACATTCTTTGGCTTTTTCGAGCTTTTTCACTTCAGAAATCGCGTCACGACGTACGTTACGAATCGCCACACGGCCGCCTTCGGCTTCTGCACGAACCACTTTGATGAAGTCTTTACGACGTTCTTCAGTCAGTGCGGGTAATGGAATACGTAAGGTTGCGCCCGCTGACATTGGGTTTAAGCCAAGGTCAGAGCTCATAATCGCTTTCTCAACCGCTTGGATTGCACTACGGTCGAACACAGTCACAGACAGGGTGCG
Organism: Shewanella decolorationis; assembly: GCF_004354305.1. NCBI lineage: Bacteria > Pseudomonadati > Pseudomonadota > Gammaproteobacteria > Alteromonadales > Shewanellaceae > Shewanella > Shewanella decolorationis. The sequence goes on from NZ_CP037898.1 coordinate 2,978,687, forward strand.
CGCATCTTCAACACCCACGTTTGCCACTTGATTGAGTGGAGTCATAGTGCCGTAGTAAGACACTTGGATAGAGTCCAGTAAGCTTGGGTGTGCACGACCAGTTCGTACTTTCGCCATTTGGTTCTTAGTCGCTTCTACGCATTTACCCATGCGCTCTTGAGCATCTTTTTTAATATCTGCAATCACGTTAAATGTCCTTCTTGGTCATTAAATAACTTATTTCGCTTTGATCAATGTGCCTTCTTCTTCACCCATGACCACGCGGCGCAGTGCACCTGGTTTGTTCATGTTGAATACTAGGATTGGCATGTCATGATCACGCGCCATCGTAAAGGCTGCTAAGTCCATTACTTTTAATTCTTTGTCCAGTACTTCAGTGTACGATAATTCATCGTACTTCACGGCTTCTGGATTTTTCATCGGGTCGTCAGAATAAACGCCGTCAACTTTAGTGCCTTTTAGCACGACTTCTGCTTCGATTTCAATGCCGCGTAAGCAAGCAGCAGAATCGGTAGTGCAGAATGGGTTACCAGTACCCGCAGCAAAAATCACTACACGGCCTGATTTTAATAAGCTGATAGCCTCAGCCCAATTGTAGTCGTCACACACCCCTTTTAACGGGATTGCCGACATCAGACGAGCATTAACATAGGCACGGTGCAGGGCATCACGCATGGCCAAGCCGTTCATAACCGTTGCCAGCATACCCATGTGATCGCCCACCACACGGTTCATGCCAGCTTTTGCTAGGCCTTCACCGCGAAATAGATTACCACCACCAATGACCACACCCACCTGAATGCCTAACTCTACCAGCTCTTTCACTTCTTGAGCCATGCGATCTAACACTTTAGGGTCGATGCCGAAGCCTTCGTCGCCCATCAGTGCTTCGCCACTTAATTTTAGAAGAATGCGTCTAAATGCAGGTTTTGGATTGGTGCTCATAATTTTTATATCCTGGTCATAACAAGACCGCAGCCATTGCTGCGGTCTTGGGGGTATTTAGCGTTGGCGATTAAGCCTTTTTAGAAGCGGCGATTTGAGCAGCAACTTCAGCTGCGAAATCTTCTTCTTTCTTCTCAATACCTTCACCCACTTCTAAACGAATGAAGTTAGTGACTTTAGCGCCTTTCTCTTTCAAGAATTCGCCAACAGTTTTCTTTGGTTCCATGATGTAAGCTTGGCCAGTCAGAGAGATCTCACCGGTGAACTTCTTCATACGACCAACAACCATTTTCTCTGCGATTTCAGCAGGCTTGCCTTCATTCATAGAGATTTCGATTTGCAGAGCTTGTTCACGAGCGACTACGTCAGCTGGAACGTCTTCTGGGTTAACGTATTCAGGCTTAGAAGCAGCAACGTGCATTGCTAGGTGCTTCAGAGTTTCCTCATCCGCTTCACCCGTTACTACAACACCAATACGCTCACCATGACGGTAAGATGCTAATTGAGTGCCGTCGATGTACTCAACGCGACGAACGTTGATGTTTTCACCGATTTTAGCAACCAGAGCAACACGGGCTTCTTCGAATTGGGCTTTTAAGTCTTCTAAAGACACTTTAGACGCTGCAGCAACGTCTAAAACAGCGTTAGCAAAACCTAAGAAGTTCGCATCTTTAGCAACGAAGTCAGTTTGGCAGTTTACTTCTAACAGTACTGCGAAACCTTCACCGTTTTTGATCAGGATAGTACCGTCAGCAGCGATGTTACCTGCTTTCTTAGCAGCTTTAGCAGCACCAGACTTACGCATGTTGTCAATTGCTAACTCCATGTCGCCGTTGGTTTCTTCTAACGCTTTTTTACAATCCATCATGCCTGCGCCAGTACGCTCGCGCAGTTCTTTAACTTGGGCAGCAGAAATTGCCATTGTTAAATCCTCTCTAAAAATTCGACTAATTTGCAGATATAAAACAGGGGCCGAATGGCCCCTGTTAACCAATCAAAATCTTGGTTAATAAGGGTGATGAGACTCATCCCGCCTTATTATTATTCGGCTTCTACGAAACCGTCTTGCTCAGCTTGAACAGCTAAATCTTGACCACGGCCAGCGTTAGCAGCTGCAGCAACAGAAGTAGTGTACAGGCGAATAGCGCGCATTGCGTCGTCGTTACCAGGAACGATGTAGTTAACACCGTCTGGAGCAGAGTTAGTATCAACAACTGCAACAACAGGGATACCCAGGTTGTTAGCTTCTTTAATAGCGATATGCTCGTGGTCAGCGCCGATAACGAATAATACGTCTGGCAGGCCGCCCATGTTCTTAATACCGCCTAAAGATTTTTCCAGCTTTTCAAGCTCACGAGTACGCATCAGCGCTTCTTTCTTGGTCAGCTTGTCGAAAGTACCGTCTACTGATTGGCTTTCCAGTTCTTTCAGACGTTTGATTGACTGACGAACGGTTTTCCAGTTAGTCAGCATACCGCCTAACCAGCGGTGATCAACGTAGTACTGATCGCAAGAAATAGCAGCTTCTTTGATCGCTTCGCCAGCAGCACGTTTAGTACCAACGAATAATACTTTACCTTTCTTTGAAGCAACGTTGCTGATGAAAGCCAGTGCTTCATTGAACATTGGCACAGTATGCTCTAGGTTGATGATGTGAACGCCGTTGCGAGCACCGAAAATGAATGGCTTCATTTTTGGGTTCCAGTAACGGGTTTGGTGACCGAAGTGGACACCGGCCTGGAGCATATCGCGCATTGAAACTGTAGTCATTTCTATTACCTTAAAATTTAGGGGGTTAGACCTCCACGTATCCCATGTCTTCGACCCCGCAGTTAACAGCTGAGGGCACCCCGAAGAATGTGTCGACACGTGTGTGATTTAGTATTTAGATAAATTGCCATGTATAATGGCCGCCATCTTTAGTCTTGCCTTGGGTTAAGATAAGCAAAAGCTAACCTTAAACAACCTGCAAGACTTAAACATAACGGCGCGCTTTATACCATAAATAGCCCTAAAGCACAAATTTTTGCATCGGGTAGATAGCGCCAATAGACATCGAAGACACAAGAGAAAACGCAATGAGTATAGTCATTAAGACAGCAGAAGAAATCGAGAAAATGCGCGCAGCGGGTAAGCTGGCCGCACAAGTATTAGAAATGATCGCCCCCTATGTTAAGGCCGGCGTGAGCACTAATGAACTCAACGATATCTGCGCCAAATATACCGAAGAGCAAGGGGCGATTTCTGCCCCGCTCAACTACCATGGTTTTCCTAAGTCGATTTGTACTTCGCTAAACAACGTGATTTGCCATGGTATTCCTAGCGACCGCGTTCTCAAGGATGGCGATATTCTCAATATCGATATCACAGTCATCAAAGACGGTTACCACGGCGATACCTCTAAAATGTTCTTAATCGGTGAAGTCAGCCCTAAGGACAAGCGCCTGTGCCGCATCGCGCAAGAGAGTTTATACCTCGCCATTCGTAAGGTTCGCCCGGGGTTAAAACTGGGAGAAATCGGCAATACTATCGAAAAATTCATCAAAGCCAGCAAAACAGGTCTTGAGAAATATTCCATCGTGCAAGATTATTGTGGTCACGGTATTGGTGCTGGTTTCCATGAAGAGCCGCAGGTTATGCACTACCGTAATGGCGATAACACCATTTTACGCCCAGGCATGTGTTTTACCATTGAGCCGATGATCAACGCTGGTCGCCACACCACAGTGTTAGACCGCAATGATAATTGGACTGTAACCACCTCAGATGGTAAAAATTCAGCCCAATGGGAACACACATTATTAGTGACTGAAACCGGTGTAGAAGTCCTGACTCTGCGTGACGAGGAAGACTTCCCGCGTATCATTAATCACTAAGCGACATACTTAGTACGTTAGGACTCAGAGGATTACTGAACACCTAACTCATCCAAACAAGGGACTCGATGAATACAGCTCTGCTAGCTAAACAATCATTAATCGAACAGAATCAAACGCTTTTAGCAAGATTCAAGGCCAAAACCCCGATTGAAGAGCTAGTGACGCAGCGCTGTCAGTTTGTCGATTCCCTCGTCAAACAGGCCTGGCAACAGCACGGTCTGGATCAATATCCCATCGCCCTGATTGCCGTTGGTGGCTATGGTCGCGGCGAGTTACATCCACACTCGGATGTCGATTTATTATTCCTGTTGGAAGGTGAGTTATCAAAGGCGGCCGAAACCGCGCTAAGCGAATTTATCGCCTTTTTATGGGACGCCAGCCTTGAGATTGGCCACAGTGTTCGCACCCTCAGCGATACTCTAAATCTGGGGCGAGAAGACATCACCATCGCCACTAACCTGCTCGAGGCTCGGTTGCTCTCAGGCCCAGAAACCCTGTTCGACCAGCTTTATGACGCCATCCGTCAGAGCGACTTTTGGACGTCGAGCCAGTTCTTTATCGCCAAACGTGATGAACAAACGGCCCGCCATGCCAAGGCGAGCGCCTTTGACCTTGAGCCCAATATCAAGAGTTGCCCCGGCGGCCTGAGGGACATTCAAACCATCGCCTGGGTTGCTATGCGCCACTTTGGCGCCTCACGCCTAGAAGAACTGGTTCAATACGAGTTTTTAGAACCCGCAGAATTGGAGGAACTGCTCGAATGTCAGCATTTTCTGTGGAAGCTGCGCTTTGCCCTGCATATGGCGGTCGGTCGAGATGAAAATCGTCTGCTGTTCGATGTCCAACGCCAAGTGGCCGAGCTCATGGGTTATGAAGACGCCACCCAACTCGCCGTTGAGCAGATGATGAAACGCTACTATCGCACGGTGCGCCGCGTGATGGAGCTGAACGAAATGCTGTTGCAGCTGTTTAAGCGGGCGACACTGGGCCAAACCAAGGCCTTAGAGATTCAAGCGATTGACAATAACTATCAACGCCGTGGTGCTTTTATCGAGGCCTTAAGGGACGATTTATTCGATAGCGGCGAAGAGATTGTACGCCTCTTTGTCCACGTCGCTAAAAACTCCAATATCAAAGGCATTTATGCGCCGACACTGAGATCGCTAAGACGCGCACGCCGGGCACAGCTGCAACCCTTGCAGGAAAATCCGCAGTGCCGCCAAGCCTTTATGGAAATTTTAAAACATCCTCGTGGCATCGCGGCCTTATCGCTGATGCACAAACACGGGGTGCTGTCGGCCTATTTGCCCGCATGGCGCAATATCGAAGGCCAAATGCAGTTTGACCTGTTCCACGCCTACACGGTAGATGAACACACCCACAGATTGCTGCTCAATATCGAGCGCTTCTCTCAGCCTGAGCAGAAGGAAGAGTTTCCTTTAGGCTCTGTGCTTATCAATCAGTTACCGAAAAAAGGTTTGTTGGTACTTGGCGCAATTTTCCATGATATCGCCAAGGGACGCGGCGGCGATCACAGCAAACTTGGCTCGAGCGATGCCCTCGCCTTCTGTAAGCTCCATGGTTTGAACGACCATGATGGCCGCTTAGTCGCTTGGTTAGTCGAAAATCACTTAGTGATGTCGGTAACTGCCCAGCGCCGCGATATTTCCGATCCCGATGTGGTGGCCGACTTCGCCAGCAAAGTACGCGATGCGGTGCATTTAAGTTATTTATACTGCTTAACCGTCGCTGATATCTGCGCCACCAACGAGAAGACCTGGAACAACTGGAAGGGCTCACTGCTACGCGACTTATATTTTTCCACCCAAAGGGTGCTTGCGCGCGGCAAAGAAAAACCCGTCGATATTCGGGCCCGAGTGCGTGAATACCAAGCCAAGGCCAAAAAAGAATTACTGCGGCGCGGCATAAAAGAAAAAGACTTAGATACTCTCTGGCAACGCTTTAAGGCCGACTACTTTTTGCGACACCAGCCGAATCAGGTTGCTTGGCATGCCGAAGCCATCCTTAAGCATAAACAGCTAGATGAGCCGTTGGTGCTGGTGTCTAAACACACGACACGCGGCGGCACTGAACTCTTTGTCTACTGTCAGGATAGACCTAAGCTATTCGCGACTGTGATGGCGGTACTCGATAATAAAAACATCAACGTCCACGACGCTAACATTATGACATCGAAGGATAATTACGCCCTCGACACCTTCGTTATCCTCGAGCAAGACGGCGCCCCCGTGAGCCAGCTCTCACGTATTCAGAGTATCCGTAAGGCCCTTGAAAAGGCGCTTGCAAGCGATAATCCTAAGCTGCCGCGCTTTAGAAAGCTGTCACGCAAGATGAAACCTTTTAATGTTCCCACTCAGGTGAGTTTCCTTGAGAGTAACCGTCATGGTACAAGTATGATGGAACTCATCGCCTTGGATACGCCGGGATTATTAGCTAAAGTGGGCGATATTTTTTATCGCTGCAACACCACCTTACTGGCCGCCAAGATCACCACTATTGGTGAGCGAGCCGAAGACTTTTTTATTTTGCAAACCAATGATGGCTTGCAACTCAATGAAACCCAAGAGAATACGCTCAAGGAAGCCTTGATTAGCGCGCTGAGCGCCATCAACACAGAGTCAACCAATTAACCAAAACGGGAGAAGTAAATGGAGGCTTTACGCCAACGTATTGAGGCCGCATTTGAAGCGCGTGCCGACATCACACCAAGCACTGTTGACGCAAGCGTGCGTAACGATGTGCAAAATGTCATCAATATGCTCGATAAAGGTGAACTGCGCGTCGCCGAGAAAATCGATGGCCAATGGCATGTACATCAATGGTTGAAGAAGGCGGTATTACTGTCATTCCGTATTTTCGATAACGCGGTTATCGATGGTGCAGAAACCAAATATTTCGATAAAGTACCGTTAAAGTTCGCCGAATATGACGAAGCCCGCTTTAAAGTCGAAGCTATCCGTGTGGTGCCATCGGCAACCGTACGTAAAGGTTCATTCATCGGTAAAAACACTGTGTTAATGCCATCTTATGTAAACCTTGGTGCTTACGTTGACGAAGGCACTATGGTTGACACTTGGGCAACCGTTGGCTCATGCGCGCAAATTGGTAAAAACGTGCACTTATCCGGCGGTGTTGGCATCGGTGGCGTACTCGAGCCGCTGCAAGCGGGCCCTACCATTATTGAAGACAACTGCTTTATCGGCGCACGCTCAGAAATCGTTGAAGGCGTCGTGGTTGAAGAAGGCTCAGTGATTTCAATGGGCGTTTATATCGGCCAAAGCACCCGTATTTATGACCGTGAAACGGGCGAAATCCACTACGGCCGTGTACCAGCTGGCTCAGTCGTGGTATCGGGTAACCTGCCATCGGCTTGCGGTAAATACAGCCTATACGCTGCTATCATTGTGAAAAAAGTGGACGCAAAAACCCGCGGTAAAGTGGGTATCAACGAACTGTTACGTATCGTCGATTAAGCGTTTCGCTACATAGCGGGATAACAAAATGCCAAGCAAGCTACTTGGCATTTTTATCAACCAAGTTCTGTTAAATTAAACGCTCTACATCCTGCCTTAACTTATTCGCCATCGCTATTGCACGCCAGCCGATTACGCCTATTGCATGTTGCGCCTTATTCACAACCACCAAAAACTCAGAGTCAGACTCATTAAGCTGCTGCAACGCATCTTCTGAAGTCGCCACATCACTAATTAAAGGAACAGAATGCTCCATGATTTGATGGGCTTTTTTACGCAAAAAAGCCCTATCCTGTTCTCGCTCGGCTGCACTGCCAATGAGAGGGCTGAGCCAATAGTCCAATAATCTTAGGGTGATAACGCCAATGAGGTGATGTTCTTCATCCTGCACAACTGCCACCTTAGCATGGGCGTGAGTCAGTAGTCGTTTAATGTCGGCTAACTCATGGTCTAAAGTGACTGTCACTACCGGGTCTAGCGCGGCAGAACCTATATGATCGCTAATACTAATTTCACGGTTAATAAGTACCTCTAAACAGGTTTCAACTATGTCAGGATCAAATAAGGTCCCTTTACCCGCCCGCAGCACTTCTGTCATCTTCGCCAATCCCAATGACGGACGATAAGGTCGATGTGATAGGATTGAATCAGCCACATCGGCAACGGCAATAATTTTAGCCTCATAAAGAATTGCTTTATCCTTCAATCCCAAGGGGTAACCCGATCCATCAAGCCGCTCATGATGCTGTAATATCATCTGTTTTATGGGCCAAGGAAATTCGACATCCTCTACTATTTCTGCTCCATGCTGTGGATGAGTTTGAATTAAGGCGTATTCTTCTTTGGATAGTTTTGAAGGCTTAGTCAATATCTGCGATGGTATGGCAAGTTTACCTATGTCATGCACCAGTGCACCGATTTTTAGCCCCTCTAAACGCTGCGGTTCAAGTCCGAGTTTTTCACCTATTAGATAACTTAATTGGGCTACCGACTTTTGATGCCCCGCGGTATAAGCATCTTTAAGCTCTAATGCCTCGGAAATGGCGCTGATAAGCTGGGTTAACGATTGGGATAATTGTTCCTTTTGCGCCTTGATGATTTTGGACTGACGAGACACCGCCCTTAAACTTCGTGGAAGCTCAATCGAGTGCCATAAAATACTCGCAAAAGTGAGCAATGAGCGGGCATCTTGACGACTGTAGGGGTCACTTCGACCAACGACGCAAATAATTCCCATCAACCGATTTCGAAATAAAATGGGTACCGCTAAATAGCGTTCATCAAGCAGTAATTTATCGAATACTCGCTCGGTACCCGCTGGCTTACCTAGGCTATTTTTAATGATAGGTTTAAAGTTTTGAGCGCATTCAAGCCAGACAAGACTTTCAGTTTCAGGAGCTTGGGTTTCTTCTTCGACTATGTCTTGGGGGCCAATCTTAGACTGGGGATATTGGGTTCTAGCCGCCAAGGTAAGTAATTTCGATTTTTCGTTATGTAAAAGAATAAATCCATGTTGACTACTACTGAGTGCAACAGATTTGGCTACAGCAACGCGGAAAACATCCTCTGGAGAAGACCTTATGACTTCTTCATTATGCTGTAACCAAACGTCGCTCGCTTGGATTGCTCGGCGATAATCTACATGCAACTCTTTAATTTTGGGATCTTCAAAATTTATCTCTGATAAGATCAAGTACCATCCATCTTCTGGGACTGCATGCAAAGCAAAATGCACATTCGTACCATTATTGTCCTGTAACTGGAAACCGATATAGCCATCGCTACGATGCTCAATATCGGCACATAAATCAGTGTCAAAAGCACTGAATAACTGACAAATGGGTTTATTAATGATTTGCGCTGCTGAGCGGTTACAGCGCTCATAAAAGGCTTGACTCATTTTTTGAACACGAAACTCTTTATCGAGTTGTGCCCAAGACAAATGCAAACCATCGGGTAGATCCATCGTTCCGACAATTAGACCGCGATTTGTTGACATCCAACCTCCATCCTTGATTAAAAATAGGAATGTAGACTTAAAAACTCATTAGGACATGAACAAAGCAAAAATCCTATTAAACATAAGGATAGCAAAGCTAATGTAAGCCACAGGCTAAAACTGAAACATAAGATCCCCATCACGGTATAGGCAAGAGCGTGCTGGGGATACTCAAATAAAATTTAACGACTTAAAACACAATGGTCTTATTGCCGTAGACCACTACTTGCTCATTCAGCACAAGTTGTAATGCTTTGCTGAGGACGCTTTTTTCGACATCTCGCCCCGCTTTGGCCATTTCAAGCGCGCTGTAACTGTGATCGACAGGGATCACATCCTGTTTAATGATGGGCCCTTCATCGAGGCAATTATTCACAAAATGCGCCGTCGCACCGATAATCTTTACCCCTCGCTCCCAGGCTTGGCGGTAAGGTGCGGCACCGATAAATGCTGGCAAGAAAGAATGATGGATATTGATGATACGGTTTGGATATTCGGCGACGAAATCCGGCGTCAGCACCCGCATATATTTAGCGAGCACCAGATAATCGGGCGCGTATTGCGACACAGCGGCCAGTAACGCCTGCTCATGCTGAATTCTGTCTAGTCCTTCGTGACTTACTAGATGAAAAGGAATATCAAATTTTTCAACCAATTCCCTTAACACATCATGATTGCCCACCACGGCTGCTATCTCAACATTCAAGCCGCCATAGTAGGCCTTCATCAGCAGATCGCCCAAACAATGGGCTTCTTTGGTGACTAATACGACGATACGCTTCTTACCCGCGCTGACCAAGGTCATATGATTTTGCGCGGGTAACACCTCCCGCAGATCCTGTAGCAATTGCTCGCTGTTAAAGTGCCCTTCGAGCTCAGTGCGCATAAAAAATCGCCCCTGAGCATTATCCACAAACTCACTGTTTTTAATGATGTTAAGCTGATGATTGAAGCAAACACTGGTGATTTTGGCGATAAGCCCTTGGGCATCGGCGCAATCTGTCATCAGGATTTTACGTGCTAAGGCGGGTTTCGCGTTCGATACTTGTTCATGCTGTGACTGCAAAATCTGATCTCCTCTATGGTCCCTTATTTGAGTGTGCCATAGCCCATTCACTCACACAGCATGAAAAGCTTATTTTTTGTGATAAAAAGTGAATTTATTGTGAGTTAACTTTATTAAACACAATAAAGCAGCGATTAATTTCAATAAGATTCAATATTAACGCCGAGTATCTAAATAACGCTGCAAGACTTTGCGTAGGGTTTCGGCTTTGGTGCCATACACCACTTGTACACCTTTGCCCATCACAATCACGCCCTTAGCACCGAGCTGGCTGAGTCGCACTTTATTGACGAGCTCAGGGCTGTGCACACTTAAACGTAAACGGGTGAGACAAGCATTGAGCTCAACAATATTCTCGCGACCGCCCAATGCCGCAATGATGGCCCTTAAGCTCTCTTTGGCACCATGGGGTTCATCGGGTTCGAGTCGTCCTGGCGTCTTTAAATTAAATGCCAAAATACTGCCCCTAAACAGCAGGTAATAAATCACCGCCGTCAGCGGCCCTAAAAATGCAAACCAGCCCGTATTGCGCGACAGGGAAAACAACAGCGTGAAATCCACCAACCCATGGGAGAACACAATACTGTGGTGAATATCGAGTAAGATGCAGACAAAATATGCCAGCCCCGACAACACCACGTGAATAAGAAATAAAATCGGCGCCACAAACATAAAGGCGAACTCAATCGGCTCTGTGACTCCTGTCAGCCAACTGGCCGCCGCAGCGGAAAGCATAATGCCCGCAACCCGATTACGCTCCGAGGGATCGGCACAGCGCCAAATCGCCAGCGCCGCTGCGGGCAATCCCCACATTTTAATCAAATAGCCGCCCGCTAAATTCCCCGCCTGCGGATCGCCCGCTAAATAGCGCGCCACTTCACCCCGAACCACTTCAGAGTTCTGTAACTGGTATTGGCCAACTTCTAAATAGAAAGGTGCATTCCAGATATGATGCAAACCAAGGGGAATGAGTAAACGTTCGAGCGCGCCATAAACACCAAAGGCGATGGCCGGCTTTTGGTAAACGGCCCAATCGGAAACACGCTCGATTAAAAGAGATAACGGTGGCCACACATGGGCAAGGATATAACCTAACCCCATCGCCAACGGAATGATCAATAAAGAGGCGCTGCGCCGCCCCTCGAAAAAGGAGAAAATCGCAGGCAGGCGAATATATTGGCTCCAGCGCACGGCAAAGCAAGTCACGCCACCAATCAACATGCCGCCAGCAATCCCTGTATCTAAGGTTTCCATGCCAAGTAGTAATTGGGTCGGCAGTTGATAAAGATCCGCTAATGCGGCTAAGGTGGCCGTCATCACCCCATAACCAAATACGGCAGTAAAAGCGGCGATGCCTTGATCGCGGCAAAACCCTATCGCCACCGCCACCGCAAACAACATGGGCATGATGGCAAAAATCAGCTTGCCAACCGCCAGCATCAATACGGTTAGCACCTCAGGCATAAAAGGGATTGGACTTACGGTTAAGCCCAGCATCACACCCGCCGCGGGCAAAATGGCAATAGGGATTAACAGCGCCTGACTTAAACGCTGGGCAAATTTAAACCACTGTTGAGTAACGAAATGGCCTAAGCGGCGCGTCCGGATTTGACGATTTGATTCCAGCTTTCCAGCCATTTTATCGCTTCGACCTCAGGTTCCATGGTTTCACAGGCATCAATTTCAAGACGCGCCACAACGGGTTTAGCACCTAACTCACTGAGCAATTCATCTACCGATTTACCCGCACCGCAAAAGGTATCGTAACTCGAATCACCAAGTGCGATTACGCTGTATTTCAGCTCAGGCAGATAAGGCGCCGTCTCCTTAAGATGATAATACCAAGGCTGGATATCGTCGGGTAAATCCCCTTGCCCTGTCGTCGAGGTCACCACCACTAACAACTCATCCTGTGGTGGCGTAAATTGGCTAATTTCATTCGGTTGCCACAATTTGGCGTCATAACCAAGTTCTGTCAGCGCTTTTTCTAAGGTTTCGGCGGTAAATTGTGCGCTACCATACACAGTGCCGAACACCAGATTAACTTTTTTCATGATATACTCCGTGCCACATGCGTAAACGCAACTTAGCTGAAGTTACTTTATTGTGAGGCTTTAGGGCAAGCAACAAGGTAAAAATTTTATAAATCAAGTTATTGAGCATGGGGAAGCAAACTGATGCGACAGAGCAATAGGCAAAAACACCTCAAGCACCAACATAAAACCACCCAAATACGACGTAAACATTACTTTCACGCCGCCCAGCAAAATCTGCAATTACCGCCTAACGCCTCGGCGGAATACTCGACCTTAGCCAGCTTGATATCCAACCTCAAAGCAACCGTTAGTTAAGACCGCCGAATGTTGCAGTGAATTGCATGCAACTAGACATATCTCCAAGATGCAAGCTTAAGTCAGCACTCGCCTTAGGCTAGAAGTATCTTTAAGCTAGGAGTCGCCTCTTAAGCGACCACAGACCCTAAATGCCCAAACAAGCATTGCCTTAAACGGTCGTCGTTTGCTCTGCAATCAACACACTTGGCTCGCAACAAAGTACGGCATCATCCCAACCCAGTCCTGAAAACACGGTTTCCCATTCTGGCTCAAGCTCGGTTTCAATACTTAAGCGCTCAAGTGTCACCGGGTGAGTGAAGGTTAACTTTTTCGCAATCAACCACAGTCGATTGAAATCGAAATGCGCGCGGAAGAACGCATTTTGCTTACCATCGCCGTGGGTGGTATCGCCAATAATCGGGTGACGTAAATGCGCCATATGGCGTCTGAGTTGGTGCTTACGCCCCGTTTTTGGACTCAGTTTCACTAACGCGAAGCGACTAGTTGCATAACGCCCCGACGGATAAGGAATTTCGGTATTTAATAGCGGCTCATATTGAGTCACAGCGTCCTGCGCGGCCTTATCTTGATTGGCAAACTTGTCTGCCACCTCATCTAATTCGACTTTGAGCGCATAATCCAACACACCACTCTCATGCATATTGCCACGCACCAAGGCCAAATATTGTTTTTCAATACTGTGGTTGGCAAATTGCTCGCAAAGGGCGTTGGCTACCTCTCTGCTTTTGGCAAATAACAACACGCCCGAGGTGGGTCTATCTAAACGGTGTACCGGAAACACATGGCAACCAACAAGATCCCGTGTCAGTTGCATCGCAAAAAAGCGCTCACGCCGCGCTAAGTAGCTGCGATGAACCAATAATCCCGCGGGTTTATGAATAGCTACCAAGTGCTCGTCTTGATACAAGATACGCAGCTCTGGCGCAGGCTCTGACTGTTCGTCGTTCTCGCTTGGATTGTATTTATCCTCTGGCATATCCAGCCAATCATCATCTAGGTTCATTTAACAACATATCCAATTCATTTAAGACGGCGATTAAAGGTGTTAACGCCGCTTGTTCTGACCACACATGTTCCGCCATTGGGGCTATCGCAATTTTGCTTGGCAAAGGTTGCCCCGCATCGATAAGGGCTTGCATGCGCGGAATAAAGATAAACTGCAACCATTGTTCTAACGACATAAGATCACAGGCAAAAGGCGCCGTACTGGCCATGGCTTCATCACTGGGCGCACGAGTAGACCAAAGCCCGGCACTTTGTAACTCGTGGGCAATTTGGGCTAGTTTGGATTGAGTTTGGCTGTAAAGCATCGATATAAGGTCCATTAAGCCACGGTCATTCGACAATTAAGCGTTGCGACTGAGGCGATAAAAGTGTGGCAATCATACCATCGCGCACAACTTCCCCCTATAATGTCGCCAATTTATTGAGCCTTTTTGATTGATATGGCAGCCAAATGACTGAAATTACCACGCTTAGCCAATTTTTAACGACCGCCAAAACCCAATTCCAAGTCTATGAATTAGGACGAAGAGTACAGCACATCGATATGCTGGCCTTCCATCAAATCGAATCATTAGTCACACCCTACCCTTACCCAATTCAAGGGCATGCCCAATTTGCCATCGTGTTTTGGAACGAAAGCCAACAGCACTTTATTTGGTTCCTAAAACTACCGTTAGACGAACAAGGACTGCTTTCGCCTGCGCCGCGCTCACAGTTTATTGAAATGGTATTAACGGCACTGGGGCAAGATCCGACTCAACCCTTAACCGATGAGCAACAGGATCGCCTCGCTAACAATCCGTTTAGCTTTAAGCCCAGCCAAGAAAAACTGGCGGTATTTAACGCCTTAGTGCGTAAACAATTAGGGTTAAGCGCTTCTATTCAATATGAATTTGCAGTGCAATATCTCTCGGGACAAATTGCACCGAGTGAATGGCAGCATATTGGCCTGCAAGGTTTGAGCGACGTATGTGTTCGCCTTGGTGAGTTAGATCACGAGCAGCAACTCCTTGCCAGTTTTGACAATAGTGCGATTGAAGTGCAAATTGCCCTGTGCCAATGTCTCGAACATCTGCATTTAACAGAAGGACTTGCGAATAAACTTTATGCTAAGTTTGTGGCAGCTCCTCCCGAGTACCAAGCCTATTACTTACGCGCACTCGCTTCTCATACCGAATTGAGCCAACAAGCCCTCGCCCATCTTCAGCAAACCGAGCGCTTAGAGGCCAATGAACTCATCAGTATCGCAGGCCGAAACTGGACGGTATTAAAGCAAGAGCTGAGTCGCAGTATTTACCTCGAAGCATTGGCGCGACAACCCCAGGCCTTTTTTAATCAGATCTTTGCTGATATTGTGGCGATACCGAGTTTACGCAATCACTTATTGGGTGAATTAAGGAATCCCAATCGGAGTGTTCAACTATCACAGGCCATTGGTGGCTTGTTTAAGGCTACAAGTAAATGATGTCAGATCTGCTGTTAATTATTGCGCTAATTGTGGTTGCGGCCTTCTTTTGGCAATTACGTCAAATGGCAGAATTAAGCCGTATTTTTGCCGAAAAAGAATGTTGTAGACAAAAAGTACAACTCTTAGCCATCGCAATGGAAACGGCTCGCCCCAGCCTTGGCGGCACGACAGGGATCTGTTGGAGGGCAAAATACCTATTCGAATTCAGCACCGATGGCATTAACCAATACCGCGGCCATATATGGATGCTAGGGAAAAAAGTGCAAAAGATTGAATGGCCTATTTTCCCAGAGCCAGAATGGCAAGAAGCACCAATGGCCAAAGGCAAGTTTGGTGGTTGCGGCAGCCAAAGTAGCTGTAGCTCGGGCAAATGCCATTAATTGACTGCCGTAGACCTTTGAGTTGAATAGACAATGCCGAGTCGTATAGATAACACTCAGCTATAGCTCGGCTCTACATCCGTACTCAATCAGCTTTATCTGCACGAATACCAAAAAAGAAAGGGCGTGGTCATAAGACCACGCCCTTCTGTTCTCTGTTAAGCTATCCCGCTATTTTCGTGCTCCCTGCACCATCCATGCGTCAACTTGCGTCCTGCATCATCCCTGTTCAATCCGTGATATTTCCCTGTACTCAACGTACTTCCCTATCTCTTGGCGTTCCTTTTACCAAGCTTGCTCTTTCCTGAGCGGTTCCAGCATCATCCGTGAAATAGGTTCAGTAGCATCCTTTCTATTGCACTCCATGTGCCATTGCAATCCTATGCAATTAGGCTATCTATCCCTGATAGTCTTTCCTTCCGTGGTTCGCATCGCTTTCATCCTGAAAGTCTCTCCTTACCACTCCATCAGTGTTTATTCCTTAAACACTGTCCAGTCATCCTGACTGCTAACTTCCTGTTCGCTGTAGTTCCGTCTACAAATGAATTCTACGACAGCTACGGCTGGCCAGCTTTCGTAAAAGCCAAAAATCTAAGCTGCCATATTAAGTTCACACAGGGGGAAATTTATTAACGTTTTGATTAAAAATAATTTATTAAAAACAATATTGTCATTGTCAGTCAAAGAACTTACAAATTACTTACACACTTGTGAGATATATCTCACAAAGACAATGGCAATTTTTATCCTTGTCAAACATTTTGACATCCAAAAAATCTGAATCCCCCTGACACAATTATCTCAATAAATAAGCAGAAATCCGTCACTTTATAGAATTACGTCTGTATCAACATATAAAAATGGACAATATGACCTAATTCATGTTGTGAAGCAGAAATTAATGCTGTTCATTCTAGGGCGTGTTGGCGTTTCGAGATCAGATGTTGTTCGTTCTGGCAAGCACGTGCTCGCGAAACCAGGAATGATGTGTCGTTATTCTCACCCAATGACAAGCAGCTCTTGTGGTAGAAAATATGTATAAACGACTCCGCTTGTAAACGTTACAGGCGTTATTATACCAATCGTATTAAATATCTGTTCATTCAGCGGGAGTTAAACGGGCTTTAGACAAGGCGAAGACTTTTACTTCACCTAAACTTCATCAAACCGTACAGATCTTTGCCTAATTGTCTGCTGTATTGCAGCCCAAATATCTCAGCAACGCCAACACGCACTAGCCAAATAGCCATGACTCGAATTGCAAAAAAGAAAAGGGCGCACCGTGTGCGCCCCATTTATTCTCTGTAAGCCATCCTGCTCAGTTTGAGCTCCCTGCACCTTCCATGCGTACGTTTGCTTCCTGCAATCGTCCTTGTATCCCTTTTCCCTGTGTATGGAAAACCATAACACTTAATCCGTTGCACCGAAAATCCTGCTTCGGTTATAACCACATCCTATGGTTCGTCCTCGTCGCATCCTGCTTAACACCATCCATAGTATTAGTACAAGCTGTTCACCTTATACTTATCCTTTAACCCAAGGCTTAACACTTTGAGTAACGCTTAATCCTTAAGTTTGGCTTTTATCATCCTGAAACCTGCCATACCAGCAGATATAAATTCCATATCATCCATGAGAAAGCAGCCCTGCTTTTCCTTAACCTATCCTAGGCATATGACAGCTTTCCTGCAGTCAGAGATTCAAATCCAAGAATCTTAATTCGTCGCTTCTTGCGTCCCTCTCGCCTGTATTGCAATCCCTGCTATCCGTTTGTTTTGGCGTTGAGTAAATTCTACGTGGTTCTCGCTATTTTTGTTTCGCTTAAAGAACACACGCTAGCGCATTTTTCATACAACCACGTTTTATTCAAACATAACACAATGATTTTAAATACACTTTAAAAACTATGATTACAAAACAGTCAGTGAGAAAACATTTTATCCTACAGGCTTTGTAAGCGATCTCTCACACGGAAGTAAGCTTCCTACTTGCCATACAAATTCAGCGTTTGAGTTTTCCGGTGAGAATTTGTGCAAACATCACCCAATCGCCCATCAAACTGTAAAGCGGATATTGAAATGTCGCGGGGCGATTACGTTCAAAAATAAAGTGACCCACCCAGGCAAATCCGTACCCTACGACCGGAGTTAATAACAATAATCCCCAATGGGAAGTGACTACCGCCATGACAATTAATAACAAAACCAGAATGCTGCCAATAAAATGTAGCCGCCTACAGGTCAAATCTTGGTGCTGCGAAAGATAAAAAGGATAAAACTCAGCAAAAGAGCGATACGGTTTATTCATCTTGTTGACTCGTATAAAAGAGCAATTGTCCTGCAACACTGCCAATATTAAGTTCACCCAAAGACACAAAATCATGCATTAAAAAAAGACGAGTGTGAGCTTCCTGCGCGCTAAAGACCCCAACACCTTCAAGCTCAGGTTGTTCATCACACCAACTCACTACGGCTTGCACGAGTTGATGCCCTAAACCTTTATGCTGTTCGTTGGGTGACAAGGCAATAAACTGCAGAATGCCGCACTGCTTACTCGGCAACAGCTCTAAAATGCTCGATTCCTTCTTTATAATCGCTTGAGTAGATTGCCATCCTGTACCGAGCAACATTTTGAGTCGCCAGTGCCAATAGCGACCTTCACCTAACGGTACCTTTTGAGTCACAACACAAGCAACGCCGACTAATCGCGTCTGATGAAAGAGTCCTATTAGTGCTTGTTTTTCCTGCCAAAGTGTATTGAGTTCCTCACGGATCGCTGCGCGTAACTTTTGTTCATAAGCGAATTTGTCTGAAGTGGACAAAGCATCCACAAAGAAAGGGTCGTCATGATAGGCGTTATACAGAATCGAAGCGGCAAGGCGTAAATCTTCGGCGGTGAGGTAAACTGCACGGCACTCATCCAAGGTATTATTGTCCATTATTAGAATTCCTTGATTTAGATCACACTCTTATGAGTAGTAATCAATGTATCAAGTAAACCAAAAAGTGCAAATTTTAATCATAGATTGCTTTTTCTAGTGAGTTGCATACCCTAGATAAAGGCACGCAGAGAGGATGTAAACATGGATACAACACCCGTCGATATGAGCCATTTATTTGAACAGTTAGGATTAGCCAATCAAGCTCAAGCCATTACACAATTTATTGCGACCCACAAACTTTCACCACAAACACATTTAACTGACGCCCCATTTTGGACTCAGGCACAAAAGAGTTTTCTTATTGAAGCGTTAGAGGCTGACGCGCAATGGACCGAGCTTATTGAGCAACTTGACGCACAATTAAGAAGGCCCTAATAATTTAGGGCCTTGTTTAATATAGTGAAGTTGTTAAATCTTGCTGTAGGCGGTATCACCCCAACCCACTAGCACATTATTGCTTAAGACGATTGGCGTGCATTCATCCTTAGTGGTTTTACCGTCACTGTGGGCATGCTGGGTGCGATAAAAGAGTACCAACACTTCTTTATCGGCTTGGCCGCCATTCTGCTGCAGATAAGATTCGCTAAAATCCGAGGCGCCCATTAAGGTCATCACTTGGTCTTTGCTCATACCAAGGCTGAGCTTAGTCAGATTATTGCGGTTTTTATCCTGTGTTATTTCCCAAGATTCGCTGCTATCCCACTTAGATTCACTGTCGCCGACATTGACCACACAACCACTAAGACCTAAGCTTGCTAACCCTAAAAATGTGACCGCGATGAGTTTGCGATTAATATTTGCGTTCATATTATGACTTCCTGTGTACTTGTTATAAAAATGCTCAAAAAGCAAAATCAATGCCAAAAAGCAATGTGTTGATTTATAAGAACTAAAATAATCAAGCTCCAGTGAGTTAGTGAAAAATACGATATAGATTAAGGAATTTCACTTATTATGAGTCCCATTGACCAAGTGTTAGCAGCAGCGTGCGCCCTCGAAGCCAGCGGTAAAACCCCAAGCCTTGCCCTGATAAAAAGCCGCGTCGGTAACAAAATCCCCATGCCGCTGCTAATCCAAGGGTTACAGCAGTTTAAATCGATACCTAAAGCCGAGCGTGAGCGTTTAGCGGCCCAAACTCAGCCCGTGGTTGAAGAAACAGACACCGCCGAAGCTTCGCCACTCACAGTCGCCACACTGGCGCAACAGTTAGCCCAGTTGCAACAGGGTATTGAGCAAGCTTTCGCGTTAAAAAACAACGAGATCATGCAACTCAAAAATGAACTTATCGAGCTGAAACAACGTGTCAGTCAACTCGAATCCCAAGGAAAATCCGCTTAATGTTTGTCACCGAATTGCGCTTTGAATGCTTTGCCGATACCACCATCAGTGCGGCAGAACGTGCCATCAATCAATTACTGGAAGCCTACCGCGCTAATGGCCAAATCCTTGGCCGCGAATTTGCCGTGGCCTTTAATGAGGGCGAATTTCGAGTACGCTTACTCATGCCTGAAAAAAACAGTTTGAATCATCGTTATCACAGCCCTTGGGTGAAAAAAGCGCTGGCGGAATTAACCGAGGCTAAGCTACTGGCGCCACGCGAAAAATTCATCGGTCAGGATATTAATTCTGAGGTGAGTAATACTGAGCCACCCAGCTGGCAGCTGCTCTACACTAGCTATGTGCATATGTGCTCGCCCCTGCGAAGTGGCGATAACTTGCTGCCCATTCCGCTGTACCAAATCCCCGCCACCTTTAATGGTGACCATAAACGGGTGATCCGCTGGCAAACCGAGTGGCAAGCCTGTGATGAGTTACAAATGGCGGCAGCCACTAAGGCAGAATTTGCCGCGCTGGAAGAATTATCCAGCCCAAACAGTGATTTATTTAGAAGAGGTTGGGACTTACGCGGCCGAATCGAATACCTGACCAAAATCCCCACCTACTATTATTTATATCGCGTCGGGGGACAGGATCTGCAATCCGAGTTAGCTCGCCCCTGCCCACGCTGTGGCAGTCACGACTGGAAACTCGACGAGCCGCTATTAGATATGTTCCACTTTCGCTGCGAACCTTGCCGCATAGTGTCTAACTTGTCTTGGGATCATCAATAACTGACCCATTGATGAATGGCAAACTCGGCAGGCTAAATAGCCGAGCCGAGTTTACGAAACAGGTTTGCAAGAGGCTTTTCAAGAGACCTTTGCAACATTTACCCCGCGCTTAACGCTTACCTATCAGGTTGTGCCACATACGTTTAAAGCTGGCAAAAATCCCCGAATGTTCGAGCGCCGGCATAGGTAATTCTTCATGTTTGACGGGCGGCGCGATACGTGGCGATAACGCCTCAATAAATTCAGCTAAACTCGGCGCCAATTGGGCAGAAGGAAGCTCGCCGGGAATTTCAACCCAGACACTGCCATCGGCATTATCAACGGTTAGCATCTTATCGCCCTCATCGAGCAAACCTATAAACCAAGTTGCTGGCTGCTTGAGCTTTTGCTTCATCATTAAGTGGCCGATAATATTTTGCTGCAGAGCATCAAAATCCGCCTCGTTCCATACCTGCAGCAATTCGCCCGTGCCCCAGGGTGAATCAAACAGCACGGGCGCCGCAAAATATTCACCATAAAAGTCATTGATATCCGGCCACAGTTTTAGCTCAAGCGCATGTTCAACATTCGCAAAACTGCCTAGCTGTTCACGCTTAACCGGGAGCCAAGACACCGCCTCATCGGACGCTTCATCAAACTCACCTTGAATACACAAAGATGGCTCGCCCTGCGGGTAATATCGTGGTAATTCGCCTAAAGTTGATAGGTAGGATCGATGGTAATTATCTAAAAATTTATCGAGAGCAGGCAGACAAGACACTTAAGCACAATCCAATTTCGGGTATAATGTGCGCCTATTTTGACATGGAAACAGTATTGATGACACACAATCACGATCCCTATAGTGATGCAAAAGAGCTTGCCGGCCTAACCTTAGGTAAAGCCACGGATTACCAAGCCGAGTATGATGCGTCGCTGCTGCAAGGGGTTCCTCGCTCACTTAACCGTAACGCTATCAACCTCACGGCGGAAAGTTTGCCTTTCCACGGAGCCGATATCTGGACGGCCTATGAGTTGTCATGGCTAAACGCCAAGGGCAAACCTATGGTGGCAATTGCCGACATTCAGCTAAGCCATGAAAGCCAAAATCTGATCGAGTCAAAATCCTTCAAACTGTATTTAAACAGTTTTAACCAAACCAAGTTCGACAATATCGAAGCTGTGCAAAAAACCTTAGTGCAGGATCTCGGTGAATGCGCCCAAGGCCAAGTCACAGTGAAGATTATTGAGCCTAAGAGTTTTGGTATTCAACGCGTCGTCGAGCTGCCAGGCACTTGCATTGACGATCTGGATATCGAAGTCAGCGACTATGACTTTAACCCGGATTATCTAGAAAACAGCACAGATGACAAACAGATTGTTGCCGAGACACTCAATTCTAATCTGTTGAAATCAAACTGCTTAATTACCTCTCAGCCGGACTGGGGCAGTGTGATGATCCGTTATCAAGGGCCTAAAATCGATCGCGAAAAGCTACTGCGCTATTTGATTTCGTTCCGCCAACATAACGAGTTCCATGAGCAGTGTGTCGAGCGGATTTTTGTCGATTTAAAACATTACTGCCACTGCACTAAGTTAACCGTTTACGCCCGCTATACCCGTCGCGGAGGCTTAGACATTAACCCTTACCGCAGTGATTTTGAACACCCTGGCGAGAGTCATCGCTTAGCAAGACAGTAAGCTGATTATATTTTTTAAAACAAATTCTAAGCTCTAAATCAGTTGTAATCATGACTAAACTGATCTAGAGCTTTTTTGTTGTTGCTCGTCGAACTCGCATCAAGTAACAAGCGACGCAACCATTGATGGCTTGGGTTTTGTGTATATTTGCTGCTCCACACCATATACAAATCAATAGGTCTCGTTTTCAATGGCATAGGTAAAATCTGCAAACCAAAAATTTCAGCGTATTGACTAGCGTATCGCAAAGGCGCAATACCTATCGCCTCACTTTTACCTACGGTTGCAAACATACTTAATAGGGATGACTGCTCGCTGTACATCTTGCGCCTAGGCAACACGCCTTCTGTAAACAAGTCCCCCGCAGTCAAATTAAAACGCCGCAAATTTAAAAATACGTGTTTCTCCTCAAAATACTGTTGATTGGTAATGGCACCTTGAATACGAGGATGCTGCTGACTAACAATGCATACCAATGTCTCGGTAAAAAGTAATTTACTCGAGAGCAAACTTTGCTGCGCGGGTTTAATGTCAATCGCCACTGCAACCCGCTCAAGTAAAATATCACGGTATAAATCCACCTCTTGAGGGGGGGATACACGGAAAATCACTTCAATATCCATATTCTGCAATAGGGACTGAACCCCAGCTTGCAAAGCCTCAATAACTGATTCATTAGCATAAACATAAAAGTGCCGCTAACTTGAGTGAGGTTCAAAATGTTCAAATCCCAACAAAACACTGTCAATGTCGGTCATGGGCTGTTCAAGCTTACGGTAAATCTCACGTGCAACCGCTGTCGGTTCGATCCCGCGCCCAACACGAGTAAACAATGACTCTCCTACCCATGCCCTCAATCGACTAATGGCATTACTTACCGACGATTGGGTAAGGTCCAACTCCTGTGCAGCCAGCGTAAATGAGCGGGTGCGATAAACCACCATAAACACTCGCAGTAAGTTCAAATCTAATGGCTTTTGTGTCGGCATAGGATGATGACTCATTCACAAGATGAATATTACAACCCAAGCTAACTCGAGTTATCTAAATACACAAGCTGGCTATACTCAAATCATTAACAACTTGGTTACCCTCCTAAGTAGGAAATATTATGCAAAAATCTCTAATCACAATGAGTATTATCGCAAGCTTTGCCTTTAACGCCGCAGCAGCTGAACATGAGCACGAGCATATCAGCCTTCACTATCAGGGAAAGGCTGCAACTGAACACACTATCAAGGCGAATAAAGCCGCAGCGGATAAACTGAATTACGCAGATAAAAAAGCCTTTGAAGAGTTTTCGAAGAATCTTATCGCCGAACTCGATGAACCTACGGCAGCGATTTTACGGGCAGACTTTAGTTTTATTAGCGATAAAACCCCCGATACAGTAAACCCTTCCCTTTATCGCCAAGCTCAATTGAATATGGTCTCAAACGGCCTATACAAGGTTACTGAAGGTATTTATCAAGTTCGAGGTACCGACTTAGCCAACTTAACCCTTATTCGCGGTAAAACGGGCTGGATCCTTTATGACGTACTACTCACCAAAGAATCGGCAAAGTTGTCCCTAGAATTTGCGCTTAAACACTTACCAGAGGGCAATGATTTACCCGTGGTCGCGATGATTTACTCCCATAGTCATGCGGATCATTTCGGTGGTTCGCGCGCCATTAAAGACATGTACCCGAATGTCAAAGTCTATGGTTCCCATAACATCACCAAAGAAATTGTTGACGAAAACGTCCTCGCAGGAAATGCCATGAGCCGCCGCGCCGCCTATCAATACGGCGCCACATTAGAGCGCAATGAACAAGGAATTGTCGATGCCGCACTCGCAAAAGGCTTATCCAAAGGCGAAGTCACCTATGTAAAACCCGATATCACCCTTAACAGCAAAGATAAATGGGAAACGCTAACTATCGATGGTATCGAAATGGTGTTTATGGATGCCTCGGGCACAGAAGCTGCGTCGGAAATGGCCACCTATATTCCCGCAATGAAGGCTCTATGGACGGCTGAACTCACCTACCATGGCATGCACAACATTTACACGTTACGTGGTGCAAAAGTCCGGGATGCCATCAAATGGTCTAAGGATATCAATGCATTGCTAACACGCTTTGGTGATGATGCGCAGGTATTGTTTGAAGCCCACTCTGCGCCTGTCTTTGGTAATGCAGATGTCAACGCCTACTTAAGAATGCAAAGGGATAACTATGGCCTAGTCCATAATCAAACCCTACGTTTAGCCAATAACGGCGTCGGCATCCAAGATATTGGTGATGCGATTCAAACCACCATCCCCAAGGCAGTACGTGATACTTGGTATACCAATGGTTATCACGGTACCTATAGCCACAATGCGAAAGCCGTATACAACATGTACCTCGGCTATTTCGATATGAATCCAGCCAACTTAAACCCACTACCCACAAAGGATGAATCAGCCAAATTTGTTGAGTATATGGGCGGCGCTAAAGCCGTGCTGAAACATGCCCAAACCGACTATGCCCAAGGAGAATACCGCTTTGTAGCCACCGTACTCAATAAAGTGGTGATGGCAGAACCGAATAACAAAGAAGCTAGACAGTTACTTGCCGATACCTATGAACAACTGGGTTATCAAGCAGAAGGCGCAGGATGGCGCAATATTTACCTCACTGGCGCCCAAGAGTTAAGGGTAGGTATTCAACCCGGCGCTCCCAAATCAGCCTCGGCAGATATTTTAGGCGAAATGGATATCTCAACTCTTTTTGACTTTCTCGCAGTGAGAGTGGATAGCATCAAAGCCGCTGAGCTTGGGCTGTTAAGACTTAATGTGATTAACCCAGACACTAAAGACATTCTCTATGTAGAGCTAAGTAACGGTAACTTAAGTAATATTAAAGTTGATAAGCCACTCGCGGCGGATAGCGATCTCTATATTGATAAGCGTGACATTACAGGTATTTTACTGGGTAAAACGACCCTTAAAGACTTACTGGCCAATGGTCGCGCTAAATTAGAAGGCGATAAAACCGCTTTTGGTAAAATCATGTCAAGCTTAGTACAGTTCGATCCAAACTTTGAAATCGTCCCGCTACCAAGTGCAAAGTAAATAACTCAACGCCCTGAATTTTCAGGGCGTTTTTATAGGATAAGGCGTTAATCTAAAGCCCAAATTAGTTTGCCGATATTGTCGCTGGAGGAGTCGCTTTACACTCTAGCAGTAACTGCTGGAAATGCGCGCCTAAATCCTGCTGAGCAAATTTTTCAATGGCGAGAGCCATTTGCTTAAGGCTTTGCATGGCTTGCTCGACGCCCTGCTGTTCGATCAAACTTTTGGCATAGGCAGCCGCATCCGCACCCTTTTGCAACAGGCTTGCGACTTGATCGAAACTCACCTTTTGCTCCATCACCTTCTGTAAATCGTCGAGTAATTCCGCCACCTTAGCCGACTCCACTAAGGCGCCTTCGACGCTCACTAATTTACCGAGGGGGTCTTGGCTGAGTTTTTCGGCCACACAGGCCGACACAGTGCCCGCAGCCGCACTTTGGGCGACCACATCGAGTCCGCGGCTGCGGATTTGCTCAACCACTTGTTGTAGTTGGGGATCTTGAGCAAGCCATGCCTGCTCTAATTGCTGTTTTTCATCGCCACCAAAGTAGCCACAGCCACCGAGCAGTAGCAAAGTGGTGGTCGATAAAAGGCATTTGAATTTCATGATTAACAACCTTGTCAGTGAGTTCTCTGGCGTGACTATAGCGAGCTAGGTTTAATCCAAAATGAAATATGAGCGGAGGAATAACAAAATCAGTGAAAGGGCAAGAAACTGAATTTAAAGCACTAATTCAAAACACTAATTCAAAACACTAATTCCAAATACTAATTATAAGTACTCATTTAAAACACTCGTTGAAAGTGCTTTGAAAGGTTTGCGTAAAGCAGTGATTCAAGAACAAAGGCGACCTAAGCCTTAGTGCGAAGGCCACACTAGATAGCCGAGCACGCCGCCAGTAATGCAGTGATACTGGTCAGTTGCATCGAAATAGTCACCTTCGACAAGCTGTCATCCTGCACTAAGCTATCACCAAACACTAAACTGAGTCCAAAACGATATTCCTCATCAAGTCGGCCAAAGTAACTCTGCCAATGTTGGGCATGGGAGCTTGTGGCATCCTGTGCAGTTTCAGGTTCAATCAGCAACTTAATATTGGAATAAAGTGGAATACGCGACGGGAGTTGAAGATACGAACTGAGCATAGCTTGGCTCTGCGGAGCAAAGTTCCCTTGCTGCTTAAGTTCGACACTGTTACGGGGTTCGGCAGTTTGCTGCACGCCATCATCAACCGCCAGCAAACTGTTTGGTGCTAAGTCAAAGGCAAAGGATTTCAGCGACTGTGCTAAGCCCAAACCCGTTGCCTTGATGTAGGATTCCTTAAGAGCCCAAAGGTCAAAAAAGCGCTGCCGCTGCGCATCTTCACCTTCAAGGGCTAATAAGCTTTCGGCTTCAATCGGGGAAAAATAATGATTCAGGATCGGGTAAATATGAGTGCTGGCGCGGTAGCGCTCGATATCCACGCCCAAGCCTAAACGGGGCAACGTGGTGTTAGCGGTTGCGTCCGTGTCATCGTCTTGCGCCAAGGCAATCAACAACCAGTCGCCACTGTGGCTTAAGTTAAACTCAATGCCAGTGCTCAGAAACTGCTCATGGCTGAGGCCGGGTTTGCCCTTTTCACCGTATTCAAAACACCAGTCCTGCGGCGCAATCAGTCGTTGGGAGGAGCAAGGTGAAGATCCAGCGCGAGATTGCAGTCCTTGAGATAAGGCGCAGCGCAGCGCCGCTCGCACCAATAAACCGTTCATCTGCGCCTTGGGCGCCCGGTAACGCGCCACTTTTGCGCGCTCGTCCTCACTCAAGAGCGCCATACACGCATTCGTGCTAGCCACATCCATTTCGGTTAATGGAATAAAAAAAAGCTCAATATTCATTCATTTATCCCAACAATCCTTGAGTTTAGCGGCTGTACTATTCTACTTAGTTCTACTCGCCTGACGAGCAGTATCTTAATTTTTTTCTAATTCTATGAATTTAAATGACTCTTTAAACTTAAGTCCCGTGCTGAACAGGAGTTTAATGCCCTTGAACAGAATCATTTGAATATTAAAAAATCATTTCAAGTCCCATATGATTGTATCGAGCCGAAACCTCAGGTAATCTGCATCACCATTGTGCGTAACAAAACACATAGCTCACGGGTTTTAAGCCTAGATTAAGCATGAGTCAACACTCCGCTTTTGCAGGCAAGTTTAAGCAGTCCCGATAGATTATGTAGGATGAAAATAATAAAGATGGGACAGCACTAACAAGATGAGTTCTCGAAAAGTGGGTACTCAAGCCGCGGATCATGCTCAGGCCGACAAACCAAGCCCTGAGCACAAATCCGCCCCCAAAACGGCTAGGCACCGCAATGCCACCACCACGCCGGAGATGCGACACTTTATTCAGCAATCTGAATTAAGTGTGAGTCAGCTTGCCAAAATTTTAAATATTACCGAAGCGACCGTGCGTAAATGGCGCAAGCGCGAGTCTGTGAACGACAGCCCGAACACCCCGCATCACCTCAATACCACCCTCACGCCGATGGAAGAATACGTCGTGGTGGGACTGAGATATCAGCTCAAACTGCCGCTCGATAGACTACTTAAAGCAACGCAAACCTTTATCAATCCCAATGTGTCCCGCTCGGGGTTGGCCCGCTGCCTTAAGCGTTATGGGGTTTCGCGCCTCGATGAGTTCGATCAAGAGCTTGTGCCTAAACAGTATTTTAATCAATTACCTATCAGCCAAGGCAGCGATGTTCAGACCTACACGGTCAACTCCGAAACCTTGGCCAAGGCGCTTGCCCTGCCAAGTACCGATGGCGATACCGTAGTACAAGTGGTGTCACTCACCCTGCCGCCGCAATTGACCGAGGCCGAACCTAAATCGGTACTCCTTGGCATAGATAGCAAGGCGGATTGGATTTATATCGATATTTATCAAGACAGTAACACCCAAGCGGCCAATCGCTACATCGCCTATGTGCTGAAGGATGGGCCGTTTCATCTGCGTAAATTGCTGGTACGCAACTACCACACTTTTTTAGCCCGCTTTCCTGGCGTACAAACCCCAAAAGCCATCGCTAAATCCCTTAATAAGGCAACGGCCAAACGCTTTGCCAGTGGAGACTCGTTATGAGCCATACCCCTTCACAGCCTCAATTATCAACCGATGAAAAAGCCGATAAGAGACTGAATAAACGCTTAAAAGATATGCCAATTGCCATCGTTGGCATGGCGAGTATCTTTGCTAACTCCCGCTATTTAAATAAGTTTTGGGATTTAATTTGCGACAAGATTGATGCCATTACCGACGTACCCGAATCCCACTGGTCGATTGATGACTATTATGATGCGGACAAGTCCAAGGCCGATAAGAGCTACTGCAAACGCGGCGGGTTTATGCCAGAGGTTGACTTCAATCCGATGGAGTTTGGTCTGCCACCCAATATTTTGGAACTCACCGATAGTTCACAATTACTCTCATTGGTCGTCGCCAAGGAAGTCCTACAGGATGCCAATTTGCCAGACGATTACGACCGTGACCGCATCGGCATTACCCTAGGGATTGGCGGTGGCCAAAAGTTAAGTCATAGCCTCAACGCGCGCCTGCAATATCCAGTGCTGAAAAAAGTATTTAAAAGTAGTGGCCTGAGCGATGAAGATAGCGAGCTGCTGATCAAAAAATTCCAAGATCAATATGTCCACTGGGAAGAAAACTCCTTCCCCGGCTCTCTCGGTAACGTGATTGCCGGACGCATCGCCAACCGTTTCGATTTAGGCGGAATGAACTGCGTCGTCGATGCCGCCTGCGCAGGTTCGCTTGCCGCCATGCGTATGGCGCTGACCGAACTGACCGAAGGTCGCAGCGATATGATGATTACCGGCGGTGTCTGTACCGACAACTCGCCCTACATGTATATGAGTTTCTCAAAGACGCCGGCTTTTACCACCAACGAACAGATTCAACCCTTCGATATCGATTCTAAGGGCATGATGATTGGTGAAGGGATCGGCATGGTCGCCTTAAAACGCCTCGACGATGCCGAGCGCGATGGCGACCGTATCTATGCGGTAATCAAAGGCGTTGGCGCCTCATCTGACGGTAAATTTAAGAGCATTTATGCACCGCGTCCCGAAGGCCAAGCCAAGGCATTAGAGCGCGCCTATGATGACGCAGGCTTTGCGCCGCACACCGTTGGCTTGATTGAGGCCCACGGCACAGGCACAGCCGCAGGCGATGTGGCCGAATTCAATGGCTTAACCTCAGTATTCTCTAAGGATAATGAGCAGTTACAGCATATCGCTTTAGGTTCAGTTAAATCTCAGGTCGGTCATACTAAGTCCACCGCGGGCACGGCGGGTGTAATTAAGGCAGCATTGGCACTGCACCATAAAGTCTTGCCACCAACGATTAACGTCAGTCAGCCTAATCCTAAATTAAACATTGCCCGCTCGCCCTTTTATCTCAATACCGAGGCACGCCCTTGGATCCAACGCAGTGACGATACGCCGCGCCGCGCAGGGATCAGCTCCTTCGGTTTTGGGGGCACTAACTTCCATTTAGTGCTCGAAGAATATCACCCCGAGCACGCGCGCGATGAGGCCTATCGCCAACGCAGCGTGGCACAAAGCTGGCTGTTTGCCGCCGCAGACAAAACCGCGCTGCTTGCCGAGTTAAAAACCGCGCTACAGCAAGCAACTGCCGCCAAGGCAGATCTGTCTGAGGCGCATTTTGTTGCCTTTGCAAAAGCCTACGTCCTGCGTGAACTCCCCCCGCAATCGGCCCGTCTTGGTTTTATCGCCAAGGATTATGCCCAGTTACAGACTCTGTTAACCCAAGCGATAGCGCAGCTAGAATCCAATAGCGCCGAGAGCTGGCAATTACCTTCTGGGATCAGCTACCGCGCCAAGGCCTTAGTCAATGAGCAAACCAAGATCGCCGCACTATTTGCAGGCCAAGGCTCGCAGTACCTGAATATGGGACTGGAAATTGCCAACAACTTCCCCGAGCTTCGCCGCCATATCCACGCCAGCGATAAAGTGTTTAGCGACCGTGGTGAGGTTGCGCTTTCAAGCGTGCTGTACCCTATCCCCGCCTTCGATGATGAATCGAGAAAAGCGCAGGAAAGTGCGTTAACCAATACCCTTTATGCCCAAAGCGCCATCGGCGCGCTTTCAATGGCACAGTACGCCCTATTTACTCAGGCAGGTTTCGCCCCAGATATGCTCGCAGGCCATAGTTTTGGTGAACTCTCGGCTATGTGCGCCGCTGGCGTGATCTCAATGGATGACTACATCAAGCTTGCCTTTGAACGTGGACAGGCGATGGCGCAGTCACCACAAGATGCCAACTCAAGTCGTGATGCTGGCGTCATGTATGCTGTTATTCTTAAGCAAAAACAGGATATTGAGGCTATCAACGGTTGCCTTGCGCAGTTTGAAGGCGTCAAAGTTGCCAACTACAACTCACCCACTCAGCTGGTGATTGCAGGCGCTAGTGCCGCCACCCAACAGGCGGCTAAGGCCATTAGCGAGTTAGGCTTTAAGGCGATTACCCTACCCGTTTCCGGCGCCTTCCACACGCCATTGGTTGCCCATGCGCAAAAGCCCTTTAGCCAAGCCATTGATAAGGCTCAGTTCAACACGCCAAAGATTGCCCTTTATGCCAATGGCACAGGCGAGCTGCATCCCACCGATGCTAATGCCATCAAAGCGGCCTTTAAAGATCATATGTTGCAATCGGTGCACTTTAGCGAGCAGTTAGAAGCCATGTATGCCGCTGGCGCACGGGTGTTTGTCGAGTTCGGTCCGAAAAACATTCTGCAAAAGTTGACAGAAAATACCCTAGCCGCGCAGTTACAAGAGCTTTGCCTTATAAGTATTAACCCCAATCCTAAAGCCGACTCCGACAGCCAACTGCGCAGCGCTGCAGTGCAACTGGCGGTTGCTGGGGTGAAACTGGGTGAAATAGACCCTTATCAAGCCGAATTGATTGCGCCTGCAACGCCTTCGGCGATGAATATCAAGCTCAATGCGACTAACTACATCAGCCCAGCGACCCGCAACAAAATGGTCGATTCGCTGCAATCGGGCAAAATTACCAGCCAAGTGCAGTATGTGGATCGCCTCGTTGAGAAAGTGGTTGAAAAAGTCGTTGAAAAACCCGTGATTGTCGAAAAAACTCTAGAAAAGGTTGTCGAAGTGGAAAAGCCAGTGGCACAAAATAGCAATACTATTCAACAGCAAACGCCTGCACAGCCAACCAACTTTACCGCTGGACAGGCGACTCAAGATGCCCTGAGCGCCTTTTTTGCCGCCCAAACCCAGGCCGCGCAATTACATCAACAATTTTTAGCGATCCCGCAGCAATACGGCGATACCGTCAGTGCTCTGATGGCAGAACAAGCCAAAATGGCAAGCCTTGGCATCGCTATTCCAGAGAGTCTACAACGCTCGATGGAGCTGTTCCACCAGCATCAGGCACAAACCCTAAAGAGCCATGCTGAATTTATGCAATTGCAAACCAGCAGTAGCCAAGCAGCATTAGCCCTGCTCGGACAAATACCAGCGCTTCAGGTTCAAGCCCCCATTCAAGCCGCGGCACCAATGGCGGTGACAAAGCCTGTCGTTCCAGCGCAGGCGCCCGTGGTTCAAGCATTGCCCGTAGAGCCAAAAGCGACTATTCCGCCTGTGAATGAGCCCCAAATTCAGCAACCTCAAGTTGCCCAGCCGCCATTAGCGCAACCACAAGTGCAAACTGTGGCGACAGCAACCCGCGTGCTTTCCGAGAAGTCAGTAGTGCAACAAATTGAGACCGCCATGCTTGCAGTAGTTGCCGATAAAACTGGCTATCCCGTTGAAATGCTGGAACTTAGCATGGATATGGAAGCCGACCTTGGTATCGACTCCATTAAGCGCGTGGAAATTCTAGGCACAGTACAAGATCAATTGCCAAACCTGCCAGAACTGAGCCCTGAAGATCTCGCCGAGTGCCGCACCCTAGGGGAAATTGTGGCGCTCTTTAGCCAAGCGACTCCTGTAACCGCAGCGGCCACAGTTAGCCATGCGACACAAAATGCAGTACACGCTAGTCCAGTAGCTGCAAGCCCAGCGGTTTCTAATGATGCAATTGAACGCACTATGATGGCGGTGGTGGCCGATAAGACCGGCTATCCCGTTGAAATGCTGGAACTCAGCATGGATATGGAAGCCGACCTTGGTATTGATTCTATCAAGCGCGTGGAAATTCTAGGCACTGTGCAAGATGAATTACCGAACCTGCCAGAACTTAGCCCGGAAGATCTCGCCGAGTGTCGCACCCTAGGCGAAATTGTGACGCTCTTTAGCCAAGCAATTCCTGTAGTATCAACAGCCGTAACAGCTGCCGCCACAGTTAGTCCTGCAATACAAAGTGCAGTCGCTGCAAGTGCGGCGGTTTCAAATGATGAAATTGAGCGCACTATGATGGAGGTCGTCGCCGATAAGACTGGCTATCCCGTTGAAATGCTGGAGCTCAGTATGGATATGGAAGCCGACCTTGGTATCGACTCCATTAAGCGCGTGGAAATTCTAGGCACAGTACAAGATCAATTGCCAAACCTGCCAGAACTGAGCCCTGAAGATCTCGCCGAGTGCCGCACCCTAGGGGAAATTGTGGCGCTCTTTAGCCAAGCAACACCTATAGTATCGACAGCCGTAACAGCTACGGCCACAGTGAGCCATGCAATACAAAGTGCAGTAGCCACAAGCTCGGCGGTAGCTGTAAGCACAGCCGTATCCGATGGCGAGATTGAGCGCACTATGATGGCGGTGGTTGCCGATAAAACGGGTTATCCCGTTGAAATGCTGGAACTGAGCATGGATATGGAAGCAGACCTTGGTATCGATTCTATTAAACGCGTGGAAATTCTAGGCACGGTACAAGATCAACTGCCAAACCTGCCAGAACTCAGCCCTGAAGATTTAGCCGAGTGCCGCACCCTAGGTGAAATTGTCGCCCTCTATGCTGGTTCGCAATCAGCAAGTGAGGAGCAACAGCAAAACCATGCAGCGCCAATTCAAGAGGCAAGTGCAGAAACCGTCGAGGACACCATCGACCTGCCGCCCCATAGTGAGGTGATGCTAAAAAAGTTGCCAGCGGCGGCTGAGTTAGCGCGCATCATAGCAACTAGCGATGTTCAACTGACGGCAAACAGTTACGTCGTTATCGGCGACGATGGCCACAACGCGGGGGTGATTGCCGAAAAGCTTCACGCCCAAGGGGTTAAGGTTGCGGTTGTACGCTCACCCAAAACAGTTGTGACCAGCGCATCGCCACTCGATAGCCATATTGCCAGCTTCACGCTGGAGGCGATTGATGATGAAAGCATTTGTGAGGTCATCAATCAGATTGAAGCGCTTGGCCAAATCGCTGGCTTTATTCATCTGCAGCCACAGCATAAGTCCGTTGCCGATAAAGGTGCAGGCTTAGTGCTGGCAGACGAAGCCAAAGCCTCGGTCGAGCAAGCCTTCTTGTTCGCCAAACACTTACAACCACTTTTAACTGAACGTGACTATTGCCGCTTTGTCACTGTTAGCCGTATCGACGGTGGCTTTGGCTATATCGGCATGGACGAGTCGGCAGGCGCTCTTATTAGCCAGAGTGAACTCAACCAAGCGGCGCTCTCTGGCCTCACTAAAACCTTAAATCACGAGTGGCCGGGAGTGGTCTGCCGCGCACTGGATATCGCGCCAAACTTGGACGCTAAAACGGTCGCCAATGCGGTAGTGCAGGAATACTACCTCCAAGATGCGCCAGTCGAAGTCGGTATTGATAGCGAGCTTGAGCGCACCACCTTAGTTGCAGGCAATGCTGTGCTTCGCCGCAGTGGCGCCTCTCTCTCGTCTGCGGACAAAATCCTCGTCACAGGCGGCGCTAAGGGTGTTACCTTCGAGTGCGCCTTAAGTTTAGCGAAACGCTGCAAGGCACATTTTATCCTCGTGGGTCGTAGCGCCCATCAGGGGATACCCGCTTGGGCTCTGGGTAAAAATCGCAACGAACTCAAAGCCGCTGCCATCGCACATCTGCAAAGCCTGGGTGATAAACCCACACCCAAACAAGTGGATGCCTTAGTTTGGCCAGTACAAAGCAGCCTTGAAATCAGCCATGCCTTGCAAGCCTTTGAAGCGGTGGGCGCCAGCGCCGAATACTTAAGCCTGGATGTTAACGATCCTGCTGCCATTGCCAGCATTATTGCACCTATCAGCGCCCTATCGCCCATCACGGGTATTATCCACGGCGCGGGTGTACTTGCCGATAAACATATTCAAGACAAAACCTTAAGCGAACTTGAGCGGGTTTATGGCACTAAGGTGACCGGACTTAACAATCTGCTATCGGCACTGGATCTTAGCCAGTTAACGCTTATCGCCCTGTTCTCTTCGGCGGCGGGTTTTTACGGCAATGCCGGCCAGAGCGACTACGCCATGTCTAACGACATTCTCAATAAGGCTGCGCTGCAAATTGCGCAGCAATTGCCACAAGCCAAGGTGATGAGCTTCGATTGGGGTCCTTGGGATGGCGGCATGGTCAATCCAGCACTGAAGAAAATGTTTATCGACCGTGGAGTTTATGTCATTCCACTCAAAGCGGGTGCCGAGTTATTTGCCAGCCAATTATTGAGTGATACAGGGGCGCAGCTGTTGATCGGAACCGATATGCAGGGCAATACCGCTAATACTGTTGAAGCTGCATCAGCAAAAAAGCCTGAAGCGGATCTAACCACGGCGTTAGATCCGCAGCCTATGGCCCAAACGTTGTCGCAGAGTATTCGCATCATGCGCAGCCTCGACCCTAAACGCATGAGTTTTATTGAGGATCATTGCATTAATGGTCATGCGGTGTTGCCAACGGTGTGCGCCATTGATTGGATGCGTGAGGCTGCCAAGGCCCATTTAGGTAAGGCGGTGAGTGTCAGCGATTATCGACTGCTCAAGGGGATTATCTTCGATGAGGCGCTGCTTGCACGCAATGCGCCTATTGAGCTCGAATTGATGCTGACGCCGCTTGCTAACACAACACAGCAATCGACTGAGGTGTTAGCCGCGTTGATAAGCTTTGAAGGTCGCCCGCAGTATCAGGCGGTGTTAGTGGCGCAGACGGATGATATGCCAGACGCGCAGCGTTTCGAGGTTGGCGAGTTGCATTCTCTGATGCAGGAGATGCCACAGCAACCCGCTATTGCGAATCGAGAGTCGCTCTACAGTGATGGCACACTGTTCCATGGTCCAAGGCTGCAAGGCATAAGCGAAGTGCTCGCCTTTGATGACCAGCAGCTCATCGCTAAGGTAGCACTGCCAGCGGTGGCATTAGTTGACTGCGGCGAGTTTGCGCCAAATCTTGAGGATAAAGGCACACAACCCTTTGCCGAAGATCTGTTATTGCAGGCCATGCTCGTGTGGGCACGCCTTAAATATCAAGCGGCAAGCTTACCCAGTGCCATTGGCGAGTTTGTGTCCTATTCGCCCTTAGGTTTTGGTGAGAAGGCGGTATTAGTGCTAGATGTGCTCAAACATTCGTCCCGAACACTTGAAGCCAATATTGCGCTTTATCATCAAGATGGCCGATTAAGCTGCGAGATGAAGCGAGCAAAAGTCACGATCAGCAAGACGCTTAACCAAGCGTTTTTGGCCAATAAACCTCAGCAACAAACGATAGTGCAGGCAGCAGTCCAAAGCACGGCCGAGGTAAGTGTTAAGTGACACTCGACCCAAGCGCAAATGCCGCATTAAGCAATGCGGCACTAAACACTCCGCATCCCAATGCCAAGCCACTGCGAATAGCAGTATGGCTTGGTGATGAGTGGCTTAACAATGCACAAACCAATGTCAGCAAGCTGCAGCAGTTGATGGCTTGTCGAATTCAGCTCAATGTGGAAGATAAGCCACTAATTAATGAGCTATCTGATGAGCCAACACTGGTCGCCTTGCTCACAGAGCAGCTCGCCCATATTGCGCAAAAACAACTTGTTGAAATTCGCTTTGAATATCAACAGCAAGTTCGTAGTCTGTATCTGCTTGATGGACTGCTTGCCGCGCAGTTACACCTGCATGCCGAGGCTTATATTTCAGCATTAGCGCAAATCCAAGCTGAAACAGCTGAAGAAACAAATACTATCAATACAAATACAGTCGAGCGCTGCTTAAATAGCGCTTTTACCTTGGCGAAACGCGATTGTGCTCAGGCGGTTAATGGCTACGCGCAGGCAAGCAATCTTGCCAGTCAGTTGAATGTATTAGCTCAAGCGGTTGAGGCATTAAGTCATCGCAGCCTCAAAGGTATTGCCCCAATGCTTGATGCGACTGATGCAGCACAACTGGCTGAACAGCACGCTAAACCGCACGCTGAAAAACCCGTAAAAACCGCGGAGCTAGGCTATTGGTTTACAAAGCCCCATCAGGCAAGGGTGTTAAGCCTAAATCTCTTTGGTAAAGCCCCTCAAGCGAGCACCGCCCAAAGCCTTATCTTGACCCAAGGCACTCGGCTTATCCCTCAGCCGTTGCTCAATGCCAACAGACTGTTTATTCCCATCAGCGGCAATACACTTGAGTCTTTAACGGTACAGTTATCACAACTGATTGATTCATTAGATTTATCGGCAAACTTTCCCGATACAGATTGGCTTTGCAGCCAAGGCCGTGATTGGTTTAAGCGCTATCAAGCAAAGGATGAATTGGCTTTAGTACTGATGGCGGACTCCCTTGAGGAGTTAATGCAAGAAGCTAAGGCGATGCGCGCTTATATTGAAAAGACGCAACAGACTCCTGCGCCAACTCCAGCCCAAACGCCAGCGACCAATCTAGTCTTTAAGACCCCGGCGGGCAGTTATTTTGCGGCCTCGCCCCTTGGTGATAAAGGCTTAACCTTTGTCTATCCTGGCGTCGGTACGGTTTACCCGAATATGTTCAGCGACTTACATGGCTATTTCCCTGAGCTTTATCGCGAGCTTGAACGCGAAGGGGATTTACCCGCCATGCTGCAGGCCGAGGCGATTTACCAAGGCGCTGCTTATGCGAAAACTGCAATTAATGTAAGCGTAAAAGACGCGGCAGACATGAGCTTAAGCCAGCTTGCGATTAGCGGTGTTGGCGCCAGTTACCTTTTTAGTCGGCTGTTGACTCGAGTCTTTAATATCCAACCACAACTCGCTCTGGGCTATTCCATGGGCGAAGCGGCCATGTGGGCAAGTTTGGATATCTGGCAAACGCCACATGCCCTGATTCACGCCACCCAAAACAGCGCCATCTTCAATCTGGAGATTTCAGGCCCACTGCTTGCGGTGCGCCGTGATTGGCAATTGAGTGAAGATGCTCCGCTGGTGTGGAACAGCTTTTTAGTGCGCGCCTCTCGCGCCGAAATTAATGCCCTGCTGACTGATTTTCCACGGGTTTATCTAGCTATCGAACAGGGTGATACCTGTATTCTCGCGGGCTGCGAAGCAAGCTGCTTACAACTCCTTAAAAGGCTGAATAAGCGTGGCATTGCCAGCAATAAAGTCACCGCCATGCATACTCCGCCCTCGCAGTCACAGCACAGTGCTATCCAAGGGTTTTATACCTTGGGCATAAAGGCGAATGCCTGCGAGACTCAGGTGCGTTTCATTAGCGCGGCGCAGCAAAGTACAGTCAGCATCGACAGCCAAAGCATTGCCAAGAGTATTGCCGATACTTTTTGTGCGCCGCTGAATTTTACCCCGCTGATTAACACCGCGTATCAACAAGGTGCGCGCTTATTTGTTGAGGTGGGCGCCGATCGGCAAACCAGCACACTTATCGATAAAATCGGTCGCCAACTGGAGTTGGGTGCCGATGGCGTTCAAACACAGGAACAACCGATATTAGCCATGGCATGCAATGCCAAGGGCTGCGATACGATCACCAGTTTACTCAAATGCTTAGCTCAACTTATCAGCCATAGAGTGCCACTCTCCCTTGCGCCGCTAATGCCTCA
This sequence comes from Shewanella decolorationis, assembly GCF_004354305.1. Classification (NCBI taxonomy): domain Bacteria; kingdom Pseudomonadati; phylum Pseudomonadota; class Gammaproteobacteria; order Alteromonadales; family Shewanellaceae; genus Shewanella; species Shewanella decolorationis. The sequence goes on from NZ_CP037898.1 coordinate 3,017,085, forward strand.
ATCGGCAGATAAGGCTACAGCGAAAACGATAGTGCCACATTCTGTCAGCACCAGCGCATTAGGCGGCCATTATTCAAACGTATTCCAAGAAGGAGAACCCCTTTGAGTTCTCAAATGCATGCTCACCCTACTCTGCAAGACGGCACCGCAGTGCCAAACGACCAGCGCCAAAGCTCAAAGGCGATGCCAAAGATCGCCATCGTCGGCCTTGCCGTTCAGTATCCCGATGCCGACACACCTGAGCAGTTTTGGCAAAATCTGCTGGATAAAAAAGATTCACGCAGCCAAATTGATGCGGCCAAACTCAATGCCAATCCAGCGGATTACCAAGGGATTCAAGGCCAAGCCGACCGTTTTTATTGCGATAAGGGCGGCTATATCCGCAACTTTCATTTTGACCCACAGGGTTATCAGTTGCCGCCGACGGCCTTTGACGGGCTCGATGAAAGCTTTTTATGGGCATTAGATTGCAGTAAAAAGGCCCTGCTGGATGCGGGCGTAGATTTAACGGCGCCATTGCTTGAACGCACAGGGATAGTGATGGGCACGCTGTCGTTCCCGACCGCAAGCTCCAATGATCTGTTTTTACCGATTTACCATCAAGCGGTTGAAAAGGCATTAAAAACCAAGCTTAATCAACCCGAATTTTCTCTAGAACCCTTCGCCAATGCGTCAATTGCGGACACACAACTGGCAGCCAATGGTGCCATTGCCCATACCGCGTCTAAATTGTTAAGCGATGCCCTCGGCCTTGGCGGTGCACAGCTCAGCCTCGATGCCGCCTGCGCCAGTTCTGTCTATGCCCTCAAATTGGCCTGCGATTATTTAACTACGGGCAAGGCCGACATGATGCTCGCGGGCGCGGTATCGGGCGCCGATCCCTTCTTTATCAATATGGGATTCTCGATTTTCCACGCCTATCCAGACCATGGGATTTCGGCGCCTTTCGATAGCAATAGCAAAGGCTTATTCGCAGGCGAAGGCGCAGGCGTATTAGTGCTTAAGCGTTTAGAGGATGCCGAGCGCGATGGCGATAATATCTATGCTGTGGTCAGTGGTATTGGCTTATCGAACGATGGCAAGGGCCAATTTGTCTTAAGCCCCAACAGTAAGGGCCAAGTGCAAGCCTTCGAGCGCGCCTATGCCGCCGCCAACACCCACCCGAGCAATATCGAAGTGATTGAATGCCATGCCACTGGCACACCGCTGGGGGATAAGGTTGAGCTCACTTCGATGGAGCGTTTTTTCGAAGATAAACTCGGCGGCACTCAGGCGCCGCTGATAGGTTCGGCTAAATCCAACCTTGGGCATTTACTCACTGCTGCTGGCATGCCTGGGATCATGAAAATGATCTTCGCCATGCGCTCAGGGCAACTGCCGGCGAGTATCAACCTTAAGGCGCCGATATCATCGCCTAAGGGATTGTTTAGCGGTAATAATATCCCTACTCAGTTGCAGGCTTGGCCCGATAAAGCAGGCAATGATCGTCGCCATGCAGGGGTGTCTGTATTTGGTTTTGGCGGCTGCAATGCCCATCTGTTGTTGGAATCCTATCAGCCGACAGCGCACAGCGCCGAGAAGCAAGCCAACAAACCAGTTTATCAGCAGCAAGCATTAACCGTTATCGGCATGGCGTCGCATTTTGGGCCTTTAGCCTCTATCAATGCGTTGAATAAGGCGCTATTAGCCCAAACAGATGCCTTTATCCCACTGCCGCCTAACCGCTGGAAAGGCTTAGATAAACATCCCGATATCTTGCAGCAATTTGGCCTAAATCGCGCGCCCAAAGGCGCCTATATCGAGCAGTTTGACTTCGACTTTTTGCGCTTTAAAGTGCCGCCCAATGAGGATGACAGACTTATCTCCCAGCAGCTTTTGCTGATCAAAGTCGCCGATGAGGCGATTCGCGATGCCAAGTTAACCGCTGGCAGCAAGGTCGCCGTGTTAGTGGCGATGGAAACCGAGCTTGAACTGCACCAATTCCGTGGCCGCGTGAATTTGCATACCCAACTGGCGGATAGCTTAAAGAAACAAGGCGTTCACCTCTCCAATGATGAATACCTCGCCCTCGAAGCCATCGCCATGGACAGCGTGCTCGATGCCGCCAAGCTCAATCAATACACCAGCTTTATTGGCAATATTATGGCGTCGCGCATCGCCTCGCTGTGGGACTTTAACGGCCCAGCCTTTACCATTTCAGCCGCCGAGCAATCGGTCGCCCGCTGTATCGATGTGGCGCAAAACCTGCTGTCCCAAGAGGTCCTCGATGGCGTAGTGATTGCCGCTGTGGATTTAAGCGGCAGTGTTGAACAGGTGATATTGAAAAATGCTCAAATCGCCGTTGATCTCGATGCTAACAGCGCGAATCCACAATGGAAGGTGGGTGAAGGCGCGGGCGCTATCGTGCTGACCAGCCAGCAAGCGAGCAAGAGTGTTCAAATGGGTTACGGGAACATTCTAGGTCAAGCATTTGGCACAAATCATCAGCTGCCCAAGCTGTTAGATTCGCTGATAACCGAAACAGCTAATGCCAATCCTTCAGAGCCCTCTGCCATCCATATGGTTGAGCAATGTATTTCCCCAGAGGAGCGACTGCCCGCAGAGCAGCTATTAGCGCAGCTTAATCTGATAGGGGCGCCATGCCACCGAGTCGCCAATACCCTTGGACATAACTTTGCCGCTGCGGGTATGGCCAGTCTTCTGAGTGCCCTGTTGAGCCTAAAGAATGGGTCTGCGGGTTCAGATAAAAACGCCGCTAAACAGGCATTAGTCTCCACCCAAAGCCAAGGCGTGAACTCGCTGCTGCTGTTAAGTCAGACTGCAACGCAGGCGGCGCAACTAGAACAGCGCCTTGAGCAAGATTTAACCTTGAGTGAGCAAAAGCATTTAATCAAACCAGTGACGCTCGGTGGCCGCGATATCTATCAACATATTGTGGATACGCCACTGCCAGCACTTGTCGCCATCCAAGGCAAAATGCGCCAGTTGCAGCCTTTAGGCCAACAGGCAACACAAACTAAGCCCACAGAACAAGCAGCACTTTATATCAGGGCAGAAAACGTCACCCCATTTGCCACACCAATAGCAGTAGAGAGCGGTATGTCATCTAACGCACCACACCAATATTCGGCGGCACCCTTGGCGCAGGATAGGGCGTCGCAGGATAGCGCGGCACTGTTACAAAACCAGCAACTGTTGCAAAACCAGCAATTGGCCCGCGAGGCGCACTTAGCCTTTTTACAGAGCCGTGAGCAAGGGCTCAAACTGGCCGATGCGCTGTTAAAAGCGCAATTGTCCCAGACGACACAAATAGGGGCTGTTACACCCCATGTTGCCCCCAGCACAAATGTCGCTCCCACGGCGCAGCAAGCTGTATCAGGCCCAGAATTAAAACCAGAGTTAAAACCTAATCACGCGAATGTCGCTCCCTACACACCACCCGTTCCTGCGGATAAGCCCTGCATTTGGAACTATCAGGATCTGGTGGAATATGCCGAGGGTGACATTGCCAAGGTCTTTGGTGCCGATTACGCCATTATCGATAGCTACGCACGCCGGGTGCGCCTGCCAACCTCGGATTATCTGCTGGTCTCGCGGGTGACTAAGCTCAACGCGCAAATGAACCGCTATCAGCCGAGCACTATGACCACAGAATACGATATTCCTGTGGATGCGCCCTTTTTGGTCGATGGCCAAATTCCTTGGGCGGTGGCGGTCGAATCGGGCCAGTGCGACTTAATGCTGATCAGCTATTTAGGTATCGATTTTGAAAACAAAGGCGAGCGCGTCTATCGTTTGCTCGACTGCACCCTCACCTTCCTTGGGGATCTGCCCCGCGGTGGCGACACCCTGCGCTACGATATCTCCATCAACCACTTTGCCCGCAATGGCGATACCCTGCTATTTTTCTTCTCCTACGAATGCTTCGTGGGCGATAAGCTGATCCTAAAAATGGACGGCGGCTGCGCGGGATTCTTTACCGATAAAGAACTGGCCGATGGCAAAGGGGTGATCCGCACCGAGGCCGAAATTAAGCTACGCGAGCAGGCACAAATTGCACTGGCCAATGAATATGCCCGAAACGGCAATAAGCCACGCTTCACACCACTACTTAACTGCGCGCAAACGGCCTTTAGCTACGGCCAAATCCATCGTCTATTGAGCGCCGACATTGGTGGCTGTTTCGGCGGCGAACATGCGGCGCATCAGGCAAAGTTTGGCCTCCAGCCTTCACTGTGCTTCGCCTCGGAAAAATTCCTGATGATCGAGCAAGTCAGCAAGCTCGAAGTGCATGGCGGCGCTTGGGGCTTAGGCTTGATTGAAGGTCACAAACAATTAGCCCCTGATCATTGGTATTTCCCCTGCCATTTCAAGGGCGACCAAGTGATGGCCGGCTCCCTCATGGCCGAAGGTTGTGGCCAGTTACTGCAATTCTTTATGCTGCATATTGGTATGCACCTAGGTGTCACAAACGGTCGTTTCCAACCCCTTGAAAACGCATCGCAAAAAGTGCGCTGCCGCGGTCAGGTGTTGCCACAATTTGGCACGCTCACCTATCGTATGGAAGTCACCGAAATTGGCATGAGCCCTCGCCCCTATGCCAAGGCGAATATCGATATCCTGCTCAATGGCAAAGTGGTGGTGGATTTCCAAAACCTCGGGGTGATGATTAAAGAAGAATCGGATTGCACCCGCTATTCGCAGAGTCATTATTCGCAAAGCCATTCTTCACAAGGCAGCTCTTCGCAAAGCAGTTCTTCACAGAAGAATACTCACCAAGCAGCAAATATCGACAACCAAGCGGAACAAGCGCCGCTGATGGCGCAAATCCCAGATGTTGCCGCTCCCTTGAATAAAGGCGTTGTACCGCTTAAACATGTGAGTGCGCCGATTGCGCCAGCAGGCTCTAAGTACGCCAACCGCGTGCCCGACACCCTGCCGTTTACGCCTTACCATTTGTTTGAATTTGCCACCGGCGATATTGAAAACTGCTTCGGCCCCGATTTTAGTATTTACCGTGGTTTAATCCCGCCGCGCACGCCTTGTGGCGATCTGCAACTCACCACCCGCGTGGTGGCCATTGAGGGCAAGCGTGGCGAGCTGAAAAAGCCATCCTCCTGTATTGCCGAGTATGAAGTGCCCAGCAACGCTTGGTATTACGCTAAAAACAGCCATCATGCCGTGATGCCTTACTCTGTGTTGATGGAAATCTCATTGCAGCCCAATGGCTTTATCTCGGGTTATATGGGCACGACCTTAGGATTCCCGGGGCAGGAGTTATTCTTCCGCAACCTCGACGGCAGTGGCAAGTTACTGCGCGAAGTGGATTTACGCGGTAAGACCATAGTCAACGATTCGCGCCTGCTATCCACCGTGATAGCTGGCAGCAATATCATTCAAAACTTTAGCTTTGAACTGAGCTGCGATGGCGAGCCCTTCTACCGTGGCAATGCGGTTTTCGGTTACTTTAAGGCCGATGCGCTTAAAAACCAGTTGGGTATCGACAATGGTAAAATCACCCAAGCTTGGCACCTTGAGCGCGGTATAAAAGCCGACAGCCAAATCAATCTGTTAGATAAAAACGGCCGCAGTTTTGTAGCGCCGCATGGCAAGCCACACTACCGCCTCGCGGGTGGTCAGTTGAACTTTATCGATAAGGCCGAAATTGTAAAAACTGGCGGTAAGAAGGGACTGGGATACTTGTACGCCGAGCGCACTATTGACCCGAGCGATTGGTTCTTCCAGTTCCATTTCCATCAGGATCCAGTGATGCCAGGCTCCCTCGGCGTCGAGGCGATTATCGAATTACTGCAAACCTATGCCATAGACCAAGACCTAGGCGCAGACTTTAATAATCCGAAATTTGGCCAGATCCTGTCAGAAATTAAATGGAAGTACCGCGGTCAAATTAATCCATTAAACAAACAGATGTCGCTGGATGTGCATATCACCAGCATTGAAGATAAAGACGGTAAACGCATCATCAAGGGCGATGCCAACCTAAGTAAGGATGGCCTGCGCATTTATGAGGTAACCGATATCGCTATCTGCATCGAAGAGGCATAGCGCTAGCGCCAAAATTGCAGCATTAACCACAGTTAGCTTAAGAGCAGTTAGCTTAAAAACAGCACACAACTGCCGCAGTGCAAGGGAATAACCTCACTGCGGCAAACAAATTCAGGCCCCAAACACCTAAAAGTGAACAGCCCAAATGACGAATACCACACTCGATAATAACTCTCTCGATAATAATAAGCTCAGTCCTTGGCCATGGCAGGTTGATGAAGCCGCCATCAGTTTCGATATCGATTCCCTTGGCAAAAAACTTAAAGACCTCAATCAAGCCTGTTACTTAGTCAATCATGCCGAAAAAGGCCTAGGCATTGCCCAAAGCGCCGAGGTGGTGGGTCTTGCGGATACTGCCGCCAGCAATGGCTTACACAAAAGCAATGGTTTGCATCCTGTCAGCGCCTTCGCCCCCGCCCTTGGCACCCAAAGCTTGGGTGACAGTAATTTTCGCCGCGTGCATGGGGTGAAATACGCCTACTACGCAGGCGCTATGGCTAACGGTATCGCCTCGGAAGAGTTAGTTATCGCTCTTGGTCAGGCGGGCATCTTGTGCTCCTTTGGCGCGGCGGGGTTAATTCCATCGCGCGTAGAAGCCGCGATTAAACGCATTCAAGCGGCATTGCCCAATGGCCCCTACGCCTTTAACTTGATCCATAGCCCGAGTGAGCCTGCGCTGGAGCGTGGCAGTGTCGAACTCTTCCTCAAGCATCAAGTGCGTACGGTTGAAGCCTCGGCATTCTTGGGCTTAACACCGCAAATCGTCTATTACCGCGCCGCGGGCCTGAGTCGCGATGCCAACGGCGAGATTGTGATTGGCAATAAAGTGATTGCTAAAATCAGCCGTACCGAGGTGGCCACCAAGTTTATGGAACCCGCCCCCGTTAAGATGCTGCAGCAATTAATGAACGAAGGGCTTATCAGCGAAGATCAAATGCTAATGGCGCAATCTGTGCCCATGGCCGATGACATTACCGCCGAAGCCGACTCAGGCGGCCACACCGACAATCGCCCTCTGGTCACGCTATTACCGACCATTTTGGCGCTCAAAGATACCATTCAAGCCAAGTACCAGTACAAAACACCGATCCGTGTGGGCGCAGGTGGGGGGATCGGCACGCCCGATGCGGCGCTGGCGACCTTCAATATGGGCGCGGCCTATATTGTCACTGGCTCAATCAACCAAGCCTGTGTTGAGGCGGGAGCCAGCGAACATACCCGTAAATTACTCGCCACCACCGAAATGGCCGATGTGACTATGGCGCCCGCCGCCGATATGTTCGAGATGGGCGTTAAGTTACAAGTGGTTAAGCGCGGCACCCTATTCCCAATGCGCGCCAATAAACTCTATGAGATTTACACCCGCTACGACTCGATTGAGGCGATCCCGGCAGAGGAACGACAGAAGCTGGAAGAGCAAGTGTTTCGCGCCTCATTAGATGAGATTTGGGCAGGCACTGTGGCGCACTTTAATGAGCGCGATCCTAAGCAAATTGAGCGCGCACTGGATAATCCAAAACGCAAAATGGCACTGATTTTCCGCTGGTATTTAGGTCTTTCGAGTCGCTGGTCAAACACGGGCGAAGTCGGCCGCGAAATGGATTATCAGATTTGGGCAGGCCCCGCCCTCGGCGCCTTTAATGCTTGGGCTAAAGGCAGTTATTTAGATGATTACCGCGAGCGCAATGCGGTCGATTTGGCTAAACATTTAATGCAGGGCGCCGCCTACCAAGCACGGATTAACCTGTTGTTATCCCAAGGGGTAAGTATTCCTGTCAGCTTGCAACGCTGGAAACCACTGCAACGCTGCTAATTCGCTTTGGTAAACCTTATTGAGCGGGTTAAGTGAAAACTTAACCCGCTTTTTTTGGGGTTAAAATTGGGGTTTCATTTTTGGTTCGATTACGAGTTCAGTATCAGCTCGGCATGGTTGCTATCAATCAATCGAATAAATAATGCCAAAAGCCGATTTGAGTTCTGTTTCCGCTCTGCATTGTCACTTCAGTGGCACGCCATAAAACCATCCCTGGGGGCTCAACGGAAAAATCCCTTTTTCCGATGGCCACTGCCGTGACAATGCTCGCCTGCAAACTATCAAATACATACGGCCTGATTTTAAAATGGATTACAGAAACGAACTTTGATGGACGAGATTTCCCCTCGATTCCCCTACTGCAACTCTTACCGAATCGCAGGTAAAAATTGCCTATCACGCTTATATCAACCAATACTCCCGTCAGTACAGCATTTAAAAATAATCTTAATATTCAATAAATTAAATTAAAACCTCAAAGTTGGCATTAAGCTCGCAATATCCCCTTTGTGAGTTTATTGCTGGATTGAATGATAACGGGATGTAAGACGTAACCTAGCTCGCTCGAGGTATATGTGCAAAGTGAAAGTAGACAGAAAAACCGAAATAAGACAAAGGAGGTGGCTATGTTAGGTTGGACCTTAATGTTTCTGGTTGTGGCCATTATCGCCGGACTGTTTGGATTTACGGGGATCGCTGGCGCCGCAGCGGGGATCGCAAAGATTATTTTCTTCCTATTTATTGTATTACTCGTGATTTCCCTGCTGGTCAATGCCCTTAAGGGCAAGGCACCACGCGCTTAAATTGGATAAAAGGAGAATCGATATGAAACCTATGACCATAATTACCACCGCATTTTTAGCCTTATTATTAACTTTTGGGCTGTCAGCCTGTAGCGACAACCACGCCGAGGATGCAGGCGAAAAAATCGATGAAGCCATCACTGATACTGGCAATGCGATTGAAGATGCCTGTGAAGAACTGAAAGAAGGCGTTAAAGCGAAAGATACCCGCTGCTAGGGCGAATGACTGAGAGTTGTGAGTCACGCAAACGAGCAAGGGGAATCACAGCTCGAGTGAGTACCACCGAGCCACTTTATCGCGACAGTCATTGGTTACGATAAAGTGGGTTTCCCTGAGGCTCGCCGTTTATCGATGGAGGAGATGCCAATGCTGAGTAAGATCCACATTAAGTATTTCTATCTGTTCGGAGCGCTATTATTTGGCTATTTTGCCGTAACGGGGCATTCTCCCATTCTCACCTTTATTTGGGCATGGTGCAGCCTTTCCCTCGCCCTTGTCGGCTCGGCCTATTGGTTTAATCTCGCCAGTATTTTTAGAAAACGTCAGGATGGTTCCATCCCTTGGTATATCCGTTGGGGCTTTATTCCGTTTTTATTAGGATGCCGACTCTATAATCTCTGGGCACGCCGCCGCGATAGCATGCCTTCAATGCAAGCCATTGATAAATATCTGTACTTGGGTAGCCGCTTAAGCGCTGCCGATTTACCTAAACTGAATCGTTATGGCATTAACGCTATTTTAGATGTCACCGCCGAATTCGACGGCCTCGATGTGTCCCTGTATGAGGATCATATCGACTATCTGAATATCCCTATTCTTGACCACAGTGTGCCGACTAGCGCCCAATTAAATCAGGCGATTAACTGGTTACATCGCCAAGTACGCGCCCAAAAGCGGATATTGATCCACTGTGCGCTCGGCCGTGGGCGCTCCGTAATGGTGCTGGCCGCTTATCTTGTATGCCGCCGCCCCGAACTCAGTTTTGCCGAGGTGCTGCAACAGATTAAAAGCATTCGTAAAACCGCAGGGTTAAATCGCTGGCAACTTAAAGCGTTGGAGCAGATGTACACTCAAGGGGAAATCAAACTGCATAAGCGAGCCTGGATTATCGCCAATCCCGTCTCTGGCGCAGGTAAATGGCAGAGCCATGGCGAACAAATTTGCACTGAACTGAAACGTTATTTTGAGGTGCAGTTAGCGCTCACCACACCAGAGATTAGCGCCCAAACCCAAGCAAAAAAAGCCCGGCTTCAGGGTGCCGATATCATCATCGCTTGCGGTGGCGATGGCACTGTTACTGAGGTCGCGGCGGAGATTATCGACACCGATATCACCTTAGGCATTATCCCCCTTGGCACCACCAATGCCCTATCACACGCCCTCTTTGGTTTAAGCAGTAAGCTCAATGCCGTCTCCCAAGCCCTTGATAATATTATCCAAGGCCAGACACAGACCATAGATACGGCGCGTTGCAATGAGCGGCTGGTGTTGCTGCTGGTCGGCATTGGGTTTGAGCAGCAAATGATTGAGTCGGCGAGCCGCGAGCGTAAAAATGCCCTCGGCCAACTCGCCTACCTCGATGGTTTGTGGCGCGCGGTGAACACCGACACCAACCTCGAGTTGCAGCTGACTTTAGATGACCAAGCCCCAATGACAGTGCAAACCCACAGCCTAGTGGTTGCCAATGCCGCGCCTTTTACCAGCTTACTCGCCCAAGGTAAGGGCGAACCCAATATGACCGACGGCTTGTTGGATATCACTTGGTTGGATTCAAATAATGAGCCGAATGAACAGCTTATCAGTCTGGCTGAACTGGCTTTTACCGGCTGGATTAAAGAGGCCGCCAATAGCGACTCTGCGCCCTCGGCCAACGCGGGTAAAGTGAAACATGCCCACGCTAAAAGGGTGAAGATCAGCAGTCAGCCCCCATGCAAGTATGTGATTGATGGCGAAATTTGTGAGCCAGAGGAACTCAATATCGATATCCTGCCCGCCTCTTTAAAAGTGTTTGTGCCCTATCAAGCGCAAAATGATGAACAACAGTCAGAGCCCAAAATAAGCTAACGCATTCAGAATCAACGCTGAACCAAACTCTGAATCAAAGCTGAATCAATGCATTAGCTTATTTTCAGGCATTTAATGTAGGTTACTACTTGGCGACGCTATTGCTAACGGAATCTTCGCTAACGGTATCTGCATCAGCGGTTTGAACGTCTGACTCCTGCTCATATTTACTGAGCTTGTTATAGAGGGTTTTAACGCTGATCCCAAGCTGCTCGGCGGTGTCGGTTTTATTGCCCTGACTCGTTTCAAGCGCTTGGTAAATGGCGATTTTTTCCAGCTCTTCAAGGCGCATACCTTGGGGGATCACTACATTTTCCTCCGCAGTGGCCTCTTTATCTAAACTGGGCGTCAGCTGTAAATGCTCAGGGGTAATCTCATGGTCCGCCAGAATATAAGCGCGCTCGATAGCATGCTTTAACTCGCGCACATTACCGGGCCAAGTGTGGGCCGCAATCGCCTCTAAACTTGATGGCGAGAACACTTTACTCTGTTTTTCCGCCGCATTGCGATAGGCCAGAAAATGCTTCGCAAGTCCGACTATATCTTCCCCGCGCTCCCGCAATGGCGGCACTTGAATGGGGAAATGCGCTAAGCGAAAGTACAAATCCTCCCGCAGCTGCCCTTGCTCAATCGCCACTAAAGGATCGCGGTTTGTCGCCGCCACAATACGCACATTCGCCTTGAGCACCTTAGGGCTGCCGACAGGGCGATATTCATTATTTTCGAGCACTCTTAATAGCTTAACTTGATGCTCAAGGGGCATCTCGGTGACTTCATCGAGGAATAAGGTGCCGCCTTCCGCCTGCTCAAATACCCCTTGGTGATCACGATTCGCGCCGGTGAAGGAGCCTTTTACATGGCCGAAGAGTTCACTATCGACCAATTCTGGGCTCAAGGCGCCGCAGTTAATCGCAATATAGGGCTTATTCACCCGCGGACTGGCTAAGTGAATGGTATTAGCGACCAGTTCTTTACCCGCGCCACTCTCACCGATAATCAGCACATTACTCTCGGCGGCCGACACGCGGCGGATAGTGCGATACAAGCGGTGCATAGGTAATGAGGAGCCCACCAGCAGACCATATTGGTCTAATTCGCTGGCAAAGGGGCGAATACGCGTCGAGGTATTGGCAACCAGATGCTGGGCAAAATCCGCTAAGGTTTCGCACAGCAACGACATATCGATGGGCTTACGGAAATGGTAGCCCGCATATTTGGACAAGAGTTTATCGAGGTGAGGATTCGGCAGGCCGTCGGAGAGGAAAATAAACTCCACATCCGCAATGGCGCTCGACTCGAGTAAGGCTAAGTAATCTTCACGACTTAGACGGGGCAGCTCAATGATCGCCACATCGATACGATTGGCCTCCAGCTGACTAATCCAAGATAAATCATCGGTACTGCGTAGCTTGTTGTAGGTCTGCGCGCCTTCGAGCTGCACTAATGCCTGCTCGGTTTCGAAGTCCTGTAGATGATAGAAAAGCGTTGGTCGGATCATCTTGTGCCACTCCCTGTGAATGAAGCACCACTGTATGCCAGCCGTGAAATTTTAACAATCTCAACGGTAAGAGTTGCCGATAATAAGCAGCCCACTAGCGACAATGGATAAATATGATCAGTTAAATCAAGTCATTAACTTATCATTAAAAAGTGAACGAAATATGCATAGCAGCTGAATGAAGCTGATATTTCCATAAAAACTTGGGCAATCCGTGTCGGCGGAGCAGCCCAAACTACCACAGGAGGTCGTTATGACGTCTAATGTTGCGCAACATCAGACCGAGTTGAGCGCCGATATTAAGCTGGTTAATGAGTTAATCGAGCTGACCCAAACCGGCGTGGATTTTTATACTCGGGCCAATACCACTGTCGATGACTACAGCCTAAAACGCATTTTTATCGCCCAAATCAAGACGTATCAAGGGATGCTGGCGCGATTTAGGCAACTGCTCGCCCAATCATTACAACAAATGGGCCCGAACTCGGTGCCGCCGTCGCAGACTCGGCCCTATGCCGATGTCGATGCTTTACTTCTCAAACAACAACTCGCCGATGCCCTCGTCGTGCTCTGTGAGCTTGAGCGTCAGCGCCTTAGCCACCTCAAACAGTTAATTAAAAAGGCCAACCACCCGAGGTTAATCAGCCAATTGGCCGAAGATATTGCCTGGCTACAAATCCATTTGGATACCTTACACCTGCGTAGCCAAGCCCTGTAAGGCAGCCATGCCAGCCAATAACGCGGCCAACTGAGCCGCGTTTTTGTTGCCTGCGATCTATTTGAGCTTAACGCCTATCCCACTTAAGCCCAATCGCTTAATCACCCTCGGTAATATTTACATTTTGTCGGTAAAAAGCGCCGATTTGACGATTAAGCCAAACACCTAAAACAAGTGCAAACAACACTTAACCCATTTAAAATCAGTAAGATAAAAACATTGGCACGATTCACGCTTTAGTATCTTCGAGATAACAACGGAGGATATCATTATGAAAAACACGACAACTTTAGCTTTAACCACCTTACTTGTCGGTTCTATCAGTTTAAATGTGGCCGCCGCACAGGATTGGAAAGACGATGCCAAAGATGCTTGGATCGATGGCAAGGCCGAAACGACTTTGTTGCTCAATACTAACCTCAACTCCTTTGACATTATGACCGACGTGAAAAACGGCCATGTCACCTTAACTGGTCAAGTAGAGAGCAGTGTCGATAAGGCGCTCGCCGCTGAGCTCATCAAAAGCTTAGATGGGGTAAAAGGGGTCGATAACAAATTAACCGTGATGAATGAAGACGAAGGCACCAGTGAGGTGGTGAAGACCCTAACCGACTCTAAGGTTGCAACAGTCGTGAAAACCCGTCTGTTGTTCTCGACCGACGTATCGGGCACCCAAATTAATGTCGACGTTGCCGATGGCGTAGTGACCTTGCAGGGTGAAGTGGCTAGCGATGCAGAGCGTCAATTAGCCCTGACCATTGCCAAAAATACCGATGATGTGAAAAAGGTCGTCGATAAAATCAAAGTCAAAACCTCATAATGGTCCTGACATGCAGCCCTTGCTAATTCAGCGCTTGCCAATTCAACGCTTGATATTAGTCACTCGGGCAAAAACCACAAAACCAGCTTCGGCTGGTTTTGTTTTATCGGCGCGATGTCATGTTAATCATGCCTTAGGCTTCGGCTTCCTGTTCGATGCAGAAGGTAAACTCATAAAAATGTTGTCCATTTTCGATGCTTATCGCCATAGTGCCATATAGCCCTGTGAGTTCACCCGCACCTGAATGGGGGACAACCTCAAGGTGTAATCGGTTTTGACCATCAGTCATAATGCCAAAATGTTGCAGCACAAAACTGCCCTGTCTGCCGCACAGTTTTCCCACGACTTGCTCAATCGCCACGTAACCCGCAGAGCCTTTTACCGCTGTCATAGCACTGAGCATTTCGCCTTGGCTGCGAGCTTCTAGCTCACCATAAAAGGTTTTATCTAAGGTCATTCTGCCCAAGTTCACGCCGCCCACACCTGTGGCATAGGCATTCTCGGGATTGAGCTTAACATCAAATTTGCCCGTGACTTTGGTCATTTCCATGACACGCTCCTTGTTTTAATTTTATGTTTTATGCCAAAACCTTAGCTTTCCCAGCCGCTAGGTGAAATAAATACCTCAGCCGTAGCTGAGGTAAAATTAACTTAGCATAAGCCCAGATATAAACCTAATTCAGTGCTTTGATTTCCGACTCACTCACACCGACTTCAAGGGTTTTAGCCACATTCGGCTCCTCTGCCATAGGTTGACCAGCCGCCCTATCGCGATAGGTGATAGCAACTTTAAATGGGGCTTCAAAGGGATACACGGGTTCAATACTATCGACTTCGATGCGATCGCCAATAAACACACTACCTAAGTGCTGTAATCGATTTTGGCCATAATCTAAGCTGAATAAACCGAGGTACACAAATACCCCCGAACCTTGATTTTTGACAATAAAAGGCGCCACAAAGGGCATGGTTTGCTGTTTAGGATCATCCTGCAATGGCACATCGCTTTGGGTATCGGGCTCTAATGCGGGGTCAAAATTAAGCGGTGTGATCCGCATATAATCTAGCAATACCCTGCCCTTTTCATCACCTTGTTGATAATCCCCCAGCGCAAATTCCGTTTGCTTGATTTTAATAAAGTGCGTCAACACCACGGGCAGTTGGCTATCGGGCAGCTTAACTTCAAAGGGATTGGCCGTATTTAAGCTAAAGAGTTTCAGCATCACCTCGGAGGCGTTCGCCACCGGTTTGACCTCACTTGGCACCACTGATTCGATGGCATCTTCATTGGAAGATAATGCCGCCTCTTTGGCTTTTGCCTTAGCATCGGCCTGCGCCATGGCCTCATCGTATTGCAGCACTTGGCCATCTTCCATGACCATGTAGATATCATCATTGGTCATATCAAAACGATAAATGCCAACGGCAAGAATACTGAGCACAAGGACAGTCGCCGCTATCGTTAATTTAACAAACATACTCATTCTTTCCCCCAATATCCTAGTCGCGGCATGTTTCACTCTTATGATAAAAACCGCCTTGCTCATAGCATCAAAAAATTGCTCTTCCTACAAGGTCAAAGCCGCTTATTTTTGCTTTTAGTCAGCACAAGTTCAGCAAGTTAACCCATGCTGATATATATATGATTTAGACTTTTCATTCCCGTTCCCAATCGGGCTATAATTCTGTCCGCAAAATGCATCAATCCCATAAAAATATTGCCGAGCTTTTAAGGATTTTATCGCCAATGACCAATGCATCGACCAGCCCTTTTGCTGTGTTAAACCAAACCACTGCAAACTCGTTTAATGAACAGAAAAACTTGATAAAACGGGTGTTTAAAGGTAAGCCTGTGCAATGTCCAAGCTGTAATCAAACCCTCAAAGTCATCTTGCCGGAGACAGCTAAAGCCGAACAGGCAGCAGGTATTTTCTGCCCCAAAGGCTGTACCGATATCGAGCTAGACATGGAGGCCGTAGCAGGTATCTAAGCCTTCCTTTTGGACGAGTGCAATTGTCCACGAAAATAATGGCGGTAATATCCCACGAGATTACTGCCAATAAACAACAGCTCCATCAATACCGCCATGGGCGAACCCACTAAGATATTGTGGCACAACCAAAAACTGGTGCCGACTATCATCAATAAGCGCAGATTTTTATCCGCCTGACAAAAGGCGGCGCGGGTTTGAAACAGCGTTCCAATACAACTTATCACGCTCACAAGCCCGCTATAAGTTAAGCCGCTCATCAGCACTGCCGCTCCACTAAAAAACCACATGACTTTTTTTGACGTTGTAAAAATGCTGGTGAGGTAACGCACTGTGGCAATCCCCATTAGCCCTGCGGCCGTCCATTGTGCCAATAAACAAAAATGGATGGAGATTAGGATGCCCGAGACGAATAAACAGGCGACGATGCGCTCACGCGTCTTAAATTGAAACGACATCAAATCGAAAACGATGGCAATCGCCACCAATAGTTGTGACAGGGTAAAAGCACTCAAGATAGGCTCCTTTAGGGTTCAATATCGACTTATAAAATAAGCCGATATATTCAGCTGTGACTCAAACTTAGCGCCGATGAGCATGAAGGGGATGACCTAAAAGTGCATTAACTTAAGTTAACTGGCAGAAGATTTTACCGTGAATCTTGCAAACGTCTGCGGATCCGCGACAGGCTAATGGCGGTAATACCAATATAATTGGCCAGTTGGGCATGGGTTAAACGCTCAACCCAGAGGGGAAAGTATTCGAGTAAATGTAAGTAACGTTGCTCTGGTGTATTGAGCAGCAAAAAGGCTTCTTTTTGTTCTTTATACAATAATTGCTGTTTGAGTAGCGAAAGTTGTACTCGCTGCATCGTTAGCTCGTTTAATACGGCAAGTGGCATTTGCACTAGCCGACAAGCAGTGACGGTTTCTAACTGATAGGGCGCAACCTCCTGCTTTAACCAACTGCTGTATAAGAAACACAGTTCACCTTCGAAGTAAAACTCCTTGCAGCGCTCACTGCCCTCTTGGGTATAGTGGCAAGCGCGCACTATGCCTTCCACCACAAAATAGGCAAAGGTTTGGTGCTCGCCTTGGGGTAACAAGCACTCGCCAGGCTGATATGAAAGCGCCCTTGCGTGGGTGAGTAGCGGCGCTAAACGTTCAGGCTCGGCCCCTAAGGCGAGCAAATATTGCCAAAGGGGTTGGATTGCCAGCTCAGTTGCCGCCTGATGCGCCGATGCAGAGTGCGCCGTCATTGCATCACCGACTTTGCCATTCACATTCGACCAAGGGCGCTTGGTGTGGCGCATCCTTAAGGCCTAAGGCCACCTTAAATACCCGATTCGGTGGAATGATGCCGACGCCTTTTGGGGTGCCAGTCATCACAATGTCGCCGTCTTCTAAAGTGGTAAAGCGTTGTAATTCTTCTAGAATCGTCTGCGGATTATAGATCATTAACTCAGTATGGCCCGCTTGTATTAACACTCCGTCTATCGTTAAGCTGAACTCAAATGCCGTGCAAGCATCATCGATAGCAACAAAAGGGCTAAAAAGCGCCGCGCCATCGAAGGCTTTAGCCTTTTCCCAGGGGAGTCCCTTGGCTTTCAGTTTGCTTTGCAGCTCTCGCTTCGTGAGATCCAGCCCTACCCCAACGTGGCTAAAACGCCCCTGCTGATAGATAAAACATAGCTCAGTTTCATAGTGCAGTGTCTCACCTAAATGCTCAGCATGCAGCACTGTGCTAATTGCCGAGTTAGGCTTAAAAAACACCACCATATCTTCGGGAATGTCATTACCCAGCTCGTGAATATGGTCGACATAATTACGCCCGATACAGAGAATTTTACTGGGGGAGATCGCCTGGTTTTCTAACATCACGGTTTTCATCAAAACTCCTTTCATGATTCAGCTGCGCAATATAATTATCCGCATCGAGTAGGTTAAGACTTTACACTCGCAACTCTCTGCTACACTTATGTTTATACCCCAATAAAAACAAGCAACTAATACTTGTGGTACGGCGTATTCTTCCATTGTCCACTCGATGTTACCGCCTGATTTGGCAGACATCATAGACGAAAAGGTCGATGACTCAATGTTAACACTCAGTATCAAGCAAAAAATGCTCTTAAGCTTCAGCGCAATTGGTATCCTGTTATTAGCAGGCAATAGTTTCTTCTACCATTCGCTCCATCAAGTTCAAATTAGTTATAGCAATATCGAAACGCTCGCCATACCCGTTCAGAAACAAAGCAATAACTTACAACTCGTGCTCGTTAAAATGTCGCGCCTTGCAACTTTAGCCCATAGCCAAAATGACACCGCCGAGCTAACGCAAAGCCAAAAAGGATTCAATGCGCTAGAGCATAAATATCAAAGCATTGAAAACGAGCTGAAACAGATGGTTAGCGACCAACCTCAGATGCAAACCTCGCTGAAAGAAGCTCAAAAACGCTACCAAGCCTACCAACAACAAAGCCAAGATATGTTTAGTGCTAAGCTTGCGAATGAACAAGCAAAGCAACATTATCAAACACTTTTTAATCAGTTTATTGAGGCAAAAACGCAAGCAAGTAATGCAATGATCGATTTGGAGACTATCTCATTGCCCGATAATCCGGCACTTTTAGAGGAAATAATCGGAACAGGGACCCGCATTGACGATATGCTTTACACATTAACCAACACAATGTCAGAGTTAACGCATGCTCAGGATACTGATACGATAAACTCGCATAAACAGGATATTGCCTTATTGCTAGGAAATTTAAGTACAAACTTTACCTTTTTAAAACAACAAGCTTCGGGGATCGACACCCTAGGGTTACTGGAAATTTTTGAGCAACAAGCCACTCTATTCAATCGGTTACTTTCAACTCCAGGCGAGCTATATCAGGCACAACAGCAAGTGGTAGCTAACCACACTCAAGCTGAGCAGCATTTTAAAAATGCGGAACAAGAATTCAATGCCAATACCCTAGCGTTAGATAAATTATTGGCCCTAGCAGACAGACGCTTTAGTCTGTTACAAAACATAGCAAATGATGATATTCAACGAGGTCAAACACTGGCTATTGTGCTAGCAGCCATGTTTGTGTTTATGGTCAGTTCTATTTCCTTCTTTACCCTAAGGGCCATGTTAGTACCACTCACTCTGGCAAATAGTGCGCTGGCAAATATCGCAAGGGGTGACTTATCGAAGAGAATACCTAAACGCCATAATGATGAATTTGGTACGCTTATTGATAACATGAATATGCTTTGTGATGACTTGGCTAAGCTGTTAACCCATATCAGTAATGACGCCCATTCGCTAGATAACTCAGCTACACAAACTCACCAACAGGGCCAAGGCATTGCAAACGCAGCCTCGACACAAATTGAGCGGATAAACGGTACCAAAAACCTCACAGAGCAAATGTTTACCAGTTCGACTCTTGTAGCGGAACAAGCTAGTGGCTCGGCAAAACAGATAGTCCAAGCATCTCAACACAGCAATGAAGCACAAAATATTGCCGCCAATAATCAGGCTAAAATAGCAGAATTAAGTACAGGTTTGAGTGAATCAGTCGCCATCATGTCGCGACTCAGTTCCCACAGCCACAATATTGGCAGTATTCTCACAACCATCAACAGCATCGCAGAACAAACCAATCTGCTGGCGCTCAATGCCGCCATTGAAGCCGCAAGGGCGGGGGAACATGGTAGGGGCTTTGCTGTTGTTGCCGATGAAGTGAGGTCACTAGCATCACGAACCCAAGCATCGACCGCTGAGATCCAACAGATGATCTTAGCTTTACAGCAAGAAACCTCGACGGCTGCAACAGCCATTAGCTCAGGCCAAAAACAGGCCAATGATTGTGTAGAGCAAAGCAAAACGTTACATGAGGCCATCGCCCAAATTGAAGCTACGCTTAGTGCAATTAATGAGATAAGTTTACAAATTACCCAAGCTGCCCACGAACAGTTAGATTACAGCAGACATATTGAATCCAGCATGGCGGAAGTCGCATCGGCTGCGGATCAAAATGCTCAGGAAGCAATGGATATGGCGAAGCGCAGTAATGAAGTGACTCAGTTAGCACATTCACTCACTCGCTCAATTGAACGATTTACGCTGTGATAGCAAGCCTTGAAATAGGCAAAGCAACACCGCCGTTAATAATTTGGCTTTAAGTTTGGGCGTGTTGACGTTTCAAGATGAGATGTTGTTCGTTCTGGCAAGCACGTGCTCGCGAAACGAGGAATGATGTGTCGTTATTCTACTCAAATGACGAGCGGCTCTTATGACAGAAAGTAACAGCAAGAGCTTGCTAGACGAACCCTTCGGGCAGTATTTGGTTGGTGTTTCTGCGGCGTTATCCCCCAGTATCTAGAATGTAATATCTAGAATATCCAAAACACTGCCTTTGCTTTGTAAAAGACAGGTTACCCGCCCGCAGAAACCTCAACCAGCATCAATAATGACCATAATACATAGCTTTAAACTCACTGAAATTTAAGCATATTCCATTAAAAACTCATCAAGTTGTTCGTTAGCTATTTCAATTTCATCGCCTTCGAACTGCGCAATATGGAACATTCCCTCACCTTCGTTGGTCACGGGTATATTGCTGATCCCTATGATAATGCCATCGGTTGGCGCGCGAATGGCTACGCTATCACCGCCATGCGGACTCACAATATGGGCGATAATGTATCCCTTGTTAACCCGCTGCCCGAGTTTAAGCTTCATATTCACCAAACCATCGGACTCACTGCGAACCCAATAACTGCGTATTGCACTCACGCTGGCGACCTTGTTACTGACTCGCCCCTTGAGCATACCAAGGCTGCGCATCACATTGAGTACGCCCTTGAGCCCCGACTTAATCGCAAGCTCACTAAAGCGCAGTGCCTCACCCGCCTCATACAAAATACAGGGAATACCCTGCTGATTCGCATAGCCACGCATCGACACGCTGCGCGCCTTGGAGTGCATGATAAGTGGCGCGCCGAAGGCATTGGCCATGGCTAACATGGTTGCATCGCCAGTATCGCAGCGGATCTGCGGCAAGTTGTCTCTATGGATAGCGCCTGTATGTAAATCAATCACATGGGTCGCATGCACCAATAATTGGGTAGCAAAAAGATTGGCTAAACGGCTCGCCAGCGCACCTTTGCTCGAGCCGGGGAAACAACGATTGAGATCGCGCCTATCGGGTAGATAACGGGATTGTTGAATAAAACCAAACACATTGACTATGGGCACAACAATCAGAGTGCCAGTTAGATTCTTCGGATTGACGCGTCCCAGTAACCGACGACAGATCTCAATACCATTGAGCTCATCACCATGGATGGCGGCGCAGACTAACAGTGTCGGGCCGGGTTTGAGGCCGTGGAACACTTCCACATGAATATCGAGTTGGGTATCGGTATAGAGCTTAGCGGCGGGGAGTTTTATCCCCATTTGCGTGCCCGCAACGACTCGCTTGCCTTCAATTTCAAACGCTTCGCGTTTTTTTACCATAGTCACTCCCTGATGCTATCCCTAAAAGCGCCATACGGCACTTTGTCTCTCGCCCCAAAAACTGAGCCGATTACCGTTCAAAGTGAGCAAGCCAAGTCTTTAATATCTGCTGCAATATTTCACGCTCAGCACTAGAAACACCAGCCAATAACGCGCTCTGACATTGAATATGTTTGGGCAACGCATCGTCAATCAGAGCCTTACCTTCAGGAGTTAATGACACATGCACGGCGCGACGATCTTCCTTGCTGTGCTCACGGGCAATCAGCCCTTTATTTTCAAGCCGGTCTAAGCGACTGGTCATGGCTCCTGAGCTTAACATCATGCTCTGATACAGCTGCGAAGGTGATAGCATATAAGGCTCGCCCGAACGTCTGAGTGTCGCGAGCACATCAAACTCCCCCTGACCTAAACCAAATTCGCCGTGGCACAGGGCTATGGCGTTTTCCATATATTTGGTTATGCGCGCGATGCGGCCTAACACCGCCATCGGGACCAAATCCTCTGTCACCCCTTGAGCCTGCCACTGCCCAAGGATTTTATCCAATCCGTCTTCAACTGGAGTAGACATTTGCTTTGTATCGAGTGGTGGTGAGTCATTTGCCATAGCATTATCTCTATATAAAGATTCTTCACATGCTTCGCATTTTATCGCCTAATTTAACGATTTGTATATGCAGATACTTTTAGTGGGCGGATAAGATTCAATTTCGCATAAAAAAACCGCCCAATTTGTAAAAATTGGGCGGTTCAGGTATCAAGCTAACAGCTTCAACTCAAGTCGATTAAGACTTTTTCACAAAGCAAGTCAGGATCACGATGCGAGTGCCATTCACACGGCCCTCGATATGCTCAGGATTGTTGGTCAACGAGATATTGCGAACCGCTGTGCCGCGTTTTGCCACAAAACTGGTGCCTTTGACGTTGAGATCTTTAATGATAACTACGGTATCGCCGGCGTTTAGTACCGCACCGTTGCTGTCTAAGGTCGGAGGCGTATCATCGCTCGCTGCAGCGGCCTCGGCATCGCCCCAAGCGCGCAAATCCTCTTCCAGATACAGCATATCCAGTAAATCCTGCGCCCAGCTTTCGCTGCTTAGGCGTTTCAGCATGCGATATGACATCACTTGAACCGCCGGTACTTGGCTCCACATGCTGTCGTTTAGACAACGCCAGTGGTTCATGTCCATGGTATCCGGCGCTGCGATTTGGCTGCTGCAATTTTCACAAATCATGATCTCGTTTTCATGACCATCGGAAGCCGGTAAGTCATAAATAGAGAGTTCGACGTCACTTCCGCAGAGTTCACATTTGCCGCCACAGCGAGTTAGCAATTCATTTTCAGTCATTTTTTCTGTCTACATGCGTAATAAAACGCGGATTATGCCATAAATTGGCTTTTCACGGCAGGGGGGAAGGCAAGATAACCCTATTTTTTATATGAGTTATCTGTTTCCCCATCCTTTAGAACGACATTTAATCCTTAAAATTCATAAGCTAAACTGAGCCTAATATCACGCCCCGGCGCGGGAATTCCATCCGATAGAAACGGCGTCACTTGCTGGTTAGTCAGGTTTTTTGCCATTAAACGCACGCTGAGTCCTTTTAGAGTCTCTTGGGGCTGGTAGGCTAAATATATATTTTGTAAGAAGTAATTCTCACTTGGGGACTCAGCGTTAAAAATATCACCCTGAGGCACATTATCCTGCGCATCGTACCAAGTGCCCTGCCAAGCGACTGAGATGTCATCCGTAATGTACATGCCCACACGCAAGCGAATATCCAGCGGCGCAATGTTGGCAAGGTATTCGTCCTCGCCTTGGCTGTCTCTGAGCGATCCCCTGTGCTCACCCTGTAACCAAGAAACGGCTAAGTCACTGAAGAAATCCTGATAACGATATTGAGACTCGAGATCGGCGCCGTAGATATCATAGCCGTCAAGATTGGTGTAACCACTTTGAATCGCTTGATTTGGGTCGGACTTTGCCCCGCGGCGCTGGGCAATATCGTCACGCCCCAAGTTGGCAAAGAGGGTCACTTGGGTTGAAAGCGTATCTTGGGCGGCAAAAAGACTGGTTTGCTGCGTCATCAAGCCCAGTTTAAAGGCGTGCAGACGCTCCACATCGATATCTCGGCTCGTGCCAGTAATGCTCGCCTTGGCGTATTGCACCGCATAGATTTCATCGACCACTGGCGCTTGTAAGCTGTAGGCGTAATCGAAATTCACTCGAGTATTCGATGTTAACTGGTAGTCGATTCCCAATCGCGGTGAAAAGCCCGAATGGTGGGTCGAACTGTAATCGTGCCCAGCCTCGATATCGTTGTAATCGGGGGCAATGTTGGGGCGACCAATGCTGTAGATATAGTCATAGCGTAGTGAAGGAGTAATGGTCAGCTCATCCGTCACGCTAATCGCATCGCGCAGATACACTGCATAGGTATCCTGGCGCCCTTCGGGCTGATAATAAGGGGTGTACCAACCGTAGTTTTTCTCGGGATTTTTCTCATAACTTTTGTTAAGCACCATTGAATCCCTATCGAGACTGCGGAACTGCAACCCGGTTGTGAGCTCATGATCCCCAATAATGCTTAAGTTGTTGATGTCAATGTAGTCACGCTTGTAATCCAACCAAGATTCATGGCCGAAATTGCCGACGGAGACAGTCATCTTTTCCCACGCGATTGGCGGCCTGATCCAGTGACGTGCATTGGCAGAATGGGAAACCACAATTTGGGTATCAATTAAAGGATTACTCGGTGAATAGCGATAATTCGCCGACCAAGTATTGTCTTCATAGGTGTTGTAGGCCGTGGTGGCATAGAGCGCCTGTTCATAGGAGCCATATTTACGGATGTTATAGTCAGAAATTGCGGGCATAGGCCCACGACGATTGGCCCAAGGCTTACGGCCTTCGTCGAGATAATGGGTCAAGCTCAACATGAGTTGATGGTCGCCCTGCTCGTAATCGAGTTTGCCGAGGTAATTATTTTGCTCATAACCTGAGTATTCAAATTCATCACCGTTGGCGAGCGTCACATCCCCCGCATCACGACGAGTGACATGCAATAAACCTGAAAGTTGTTTATTAGCTCGTCCATAAACCGTTCCCGTGTAGCTTTGGGCGTCGTTATTACTGGCATAACTGGCTTTGACTCGGGCACCAAGGTTTTGATTGTAATTTAGAAAATCATCGGCAGATTTAGTCACAACATACATGGAGCCACCAAAGCCGCCGTTACCCGAGCGGACATCGTGGGCCCCTTTAATCACTTCGACTCGCTTGATTAAATCGGGATCTAAAAAGAATGACCCATAACGATACTGCTCAAATCCCACGGGGGCGTTATCGACATAAATATTAAAATCTTCGGTTTCGCCAAATCCCCACAGGTTGATACGCTCGCCACCACTGCGAGTCCCACCATCGATATGGGCACCAGCCATATCATCGATGACCTCAGCAAATGTGGTCGCTTGCATCTCTTCAATTTGATCCATCGAGATGATCGCCTCGCCCGGCTTAGTCATAGTGGTCGCTCGGCGGTATTGCTGGCCATGTACTTGTAGTATCTCAATCGGCTCGACCTTAGGTGCTCCCAATACTTCTTTGGCATTGAGTGGCAACGCAGGCAATATAGTTAAACCCGCACAGCCAATCATTGTTTTCGCTATCCTGCTCTTAGGTTGATATCCCATCTCCCCATCCCCTGTTACATAGTGTAAAAAATAGGGCGGCATTATAGGCATCAAAGCAAAAGATGAGAATAATTCTCACCTAGCTTTACATGTAAATCACAACCTGTTGGTAACTGCCGGGAAATGCTCGAAGAATTTGCAATATCTACGCGCATTTGTTCAACTCGCACTAGCCTGTTTTGATTAACGGTCGGAATCCCAGTCTCAAGCACCTCAAAGGTTTTATGGACATGACTAAATTAACCGCAGAATCCCAAACCGAGTTGGCATTTACGGCCGCCAGCTTAGATTTTCTCAAACGGCTGGCGCTCAATAACTCCCGAGACTGGTTTAAAGCCCATCAGGAAGAATATGAGAATAAGGTCAGAACCCCGGCACTGCATTTTATCGAGCAAATTCAGCCTGATATTGTTGCTATTTCCCCAAGATTAACGGCAGTTGCCAAAAAAGTCGGTGGCAGCTTAATGCGCCCGCAGCGCGATAGCCGTTTTAGCAACGACAAAACGCCCTACAAGACCAATGTGGGGATCCAGTTTAGGCATTTTCAGGGTAAAGATGTTCATGCACCAGGGCTGTATTTACACATTGCCGAGGATGGATGTTTTATTGCCGCCGGTATTTGGCATCCCGAATCCAAGGTGCTGAATGCCATTCGGACTTGTATCGATGAAAACCCCAACGGCTATCAAAAGGCGCTGCAGACCTTAACCAGTCAAGGATTTGTGATGGATGGTGATAGTTTGACGCGCCCGCCTAAGGGATTCGATAAACATCACCCCATGCTGGACGAACTCAAACGTAAGGACTTTATCGCGCTAAAACCAATCCCCTTTGAGCGACTCTGCCAAGCCGATGCCGCTCGCTACTGCGCCGAACAATTCGCCCACTGTAGCCAATTGATGGCCTACTTGTGCTTCGCCCTCGAATTGGACTTTTAGTTTTTGCATAAGTGTTTGCGTAAGTTTTACAGTTGACGAGGCCAAGCATTCACTTGGTCTCATACTTATCGATTTTGCTTAAGCCCTATTTCCCATCAATCGGTTTAAGTGGCGCCAACGCCAAACTCTTAAGGTATTCGCTTAATACCTCAAATGCATTATCCAGCAGGGCATATTCCTTCGCCTTGCCTAGCACTCTAATCCCTTGTAATTGAAGCACTAAAAAAGCCGAGAGTGACTCAGGCTGAACCGATTGAGATAACTCGCCCTGTAGTTGACTGTAGCGTAAAACATCGGTGAAATTACTCTGCAACTGGACAAATAAACGCTGGCACTCCTGCTGCACGCAGTCATCATCGAGGCATTTTTCCATCACCGCATTCTGCATAAAGCAGCCGTACTCTTGCTCACGCTGCAAGGCCACAAATCGCGCTAAATAGGTCAAGATTTCACTCAGGCCAGCCTGTGCGTGCAGTATTTGCTCCTTCGCCCCAAAGGAATAATGGTCGAGATAAAAGCGCAGGGATTCGCGATACAAACTCTGTTTATCGCCAAAACTGTTATACAAGCTGAAGCGATTAATCCCTAAGTGTTCGACCAGATCGGCAATCGAGGTCTCGGCAAATCCCTTTCGCCAAAACAGCTCCATCGCCTGAATAAGCTTTTCCTGTCTATCAAAATTACAACTGCGTGCCATGGTCCAAACCTAGATTGATGCCTGCATTAAACGGAATATCACGGGGTAAAAACATTCTTGACTGACCGTTTAGATATGGCGTAAATTCTATCCTAACCGATCGTTCCGTTAAAGCCCTATTTGGCCAAACTTACAGATTCAGAGAAGGAAAGAGCATGAAGCTTTATGAATTAGCCCCTACGCCAAGCGCAAGACGCGTGAGTATTTTCCTCGCCGAAAAAGGCATCGACATTCCGCGTGTGAGTGTGGACATTCGCGGCGGCGAAAACCTCAGCCCTGAATTTAAAGCCAAAAGCTTAAACGGCCGTATTCCTCTGCTCGAACTCGACGATGGAAGCTATCTATGTGAATCCGTGGCTATTTGCCGCTACTTAGAAGAAATCCATCCGAGTGAAATATCACTCTTTGGCAACAGTCCACTAGAGCGTGCCAGAGTCGAAATGTGGCAGCGCATTATCGAGCTACAAGGGTTGATGGTCGGCTTTCAAGCCTTTAGAAATCTGACGGGTATTTACAAAGACAGGGAAAATTGCGTCGAAGCCTGGGGCGCAGAATCACGCCAACGGGTCATTGACTTCCTGCCGACCTTAGACCAACAATTAGCCAAATCAAGCTATGTGGCGAGCGATAACTTTACGATTGCCGATATTTCTGCATACGTTTTTATTAGCTTTATTAAAAACTTAGATATTCTAGTGGATGACACCTTGCCCCACATTCAGGCATGGTTTGCGACAGTGGCCCAGCGCCCAGCGATAGTGTCGCTTACCCCCAAAAACTGACAGCGATGCCCTATTGGGCAGCCAAGTTAAGCATTAACCAGTTAAGACTTAAGGGATAACTATGATTGATTTATATACCGCCGCGACCCCGAACGGTTTTAAAATTTCCATCGCGCTCGAAGAAATGGGTCTCGACTATCGAGTGCATAAGTTAGATTTCAATACTAACGAACAGAAGCAGCCTGAGTTTCTCGCCATTAACCCTAATGGCCGTATTCCAGCCATTATCGACCGAGATAACGAGGACTTTGTGGTGTTCGAGTCCGGCGCAATTCTTCTGTATCTGGCGGAAAAAACCGGTAAGTTCTTACCAGACGATCCTAAAAAGCGCTCACAGGTCATTCAATGGCTCATGTTCCAAATGAGCGGTGTCGGCCCGATGATGGGTCAAGCTAACGTGTTTTACCGTTACTTCCCTGAAAAAATCCCCGCGGCCATTGAACGTTATCAAAAAGAAGGTCGACGTTTGTTTGAGGTAATGAATATCCAGTTAGCCAAGCATCAGTATCTGGCTGGCGATGAATACACCATTGCCGATATCGCGACTTGGCCTTGGGTGCGCATCCATGAATGGAGCGGCATCAACATGGAAGGACTCACTCACCTACAACGTTGGTTAGACGAACTAGCCCTGCGTCCCGCCTGCCAAAAAGGCATAGTGACACCTCCGCCCTCAGTATTGAGTGATGAAGAACGTGCTAAGCAAATCCAGAAAATGGTGACTAAGTAGGTCATCCTTTCCTCACCCGCGCATTCGTTTTCCCATCAAGCCCCAACTCAGCATTGGGGCTTTTTTACTGCTAGCGATACGTAAAACTGCTACACTCTGCGCCACTTATTGATTTGCTTGGCCATATTCATCCCAACGGCTGGATGTCACTCGGCCGAGCCCCTTTTCAGGCTAACTTTATGGGCAATCCAAACGGCTTATCATCAGCAATCATGGCATCAACAGTGAATATCGAACCGCAAACCCTCGCGCAAAAACGCGGATTAAGTTATGCCAATACCATTAAGTTATTGTTCGATGAGATTTTAAATACCAAGCAACCCGCCGACCGAGTGCTCGCGAACTACTTTAGGGAACATAAAAAGCACGGCTCTAAGGATCGCAAAGTGATCCGCGAATCCTTATTTAGCCTGTTCCGTTGGTGGGGCTGGTTTAAAGCCACGGGCGATCATCAACAGGCGCCCCAATTTTTTGCCATGCTCAGTGCGAGCGCCTTAATCGAAGCCCATCCATGGCAGGACATCGCCCAAGCCTGGCATGAACTCGCACAATCGACTGTTGATTATCAACAACTTCAATCCCTTAGCGCTAACAGCTTAACGGATAAGTTGGCACTGGTACGGCAGCAATTTCCCGAAGTGTCCTTCGAACTCACAGATTTATTACCCGAATGGTTTTGGCAGGTCTGCCCGATTGCCCCAGAGTTGCGTCCAAATCTCATCGAAGCCATGTCTAGCCGCCCACCGATTTGGGGACGCGCGCAGGGAATAGATAGCCAATCGGCAGTCAAACAACTGCAAGTGCTAAAGATAGATGCGAGCCTCAGCCCCTATTTTGCAGATGCCATTAACCTTGGCACTAAGAGCATGAATTTCAATGAAATATCAGTCTATAAAGAGGGCAAAATTGAGATCCAGGATCTAGCCTCGCAAGTGATAGGTCAAATTTGTGCACCAGAGCCCTGGCAGCACTGGTGGGATGCCTGCAGTGGCGCAGGCGGAAAAACCTTGCAATTGCGATCACTGATGCAAACGGCCGCGACTAAGCAAAACCCATTAGTAGGCTCAATTGTCTCATCAGATATTCGCGCCCACGCCTTAGAAGAACTCAGCAAACGTGCCCAGCGGGCAAGATTTGATGGCATCAGCATTGCGCGCTGGCGTAGTGATGCACTGCCGGTCGATGCCAACCATTTTGATGGGGTTTTAGTCGACGCGCCCTGTAGCTGCACGGGCACCTGGCGCCGTAATCCCGATATGCGCTGGCTCGACAGCCTCGATGCCGTCACTGACAAGGCCGCACTCCAGCTGGATATTTTAAGCCGCAGCAGTAAGGCGGTAAAACAGGGCGGAAGCTTAGTCTATGCCACTTGCTCATTGTCGCCTGTAGAAAATGAGCAAGTGGTTTGCGCCTTTTTACAACAACATCCCGAGTTCAGCCTAGTGCCGATCCGCCACCCCTTTACCGGCGAACAAACAGAAATGTTGACCGTGTGGCCCTTCGAAGCCAACACCGATGGAATGTTTGTGGCGCGTATGCAACGCAAGCAGTAGCACTAACTCCTTATTTTTTATCAGAACTTGGCACTCATATTCTGAGTGCCATTCTTTTTTCCTCCACCCAATATGAATGCGCTTTTTCACTTATTCATTTAATAATCATCAAGATAAACCCTACGGCGCGGGGTAAAATCGCCAACGCAATTCCACAGAGACGTATCACCCCTTCTTGGACAAAACTTTTCACCATCAGTGATTAAATATTTCGCTTTAGCTTAATCTCGCCTTTGGGTAAAAAGATCGGGTGCTGAGAATGGCACAGGTATTTTTGGAATTTTGACCATGTCACACTCCTATGAATTTGACGACGATGATGCGCCATGGGGCGATAACGTCAAAGGTAAGCAAAAAAACAAACGCGTAAAACAACGTCGCAGGGATACTAAGCGCCGTTATTCAGATGATGCAGAGGTGGATTTCTATCAGCATAAATCGAAGTAACTGAACTACGACCCGTTTGCCTGAGCAAATTCGAGCTTTATAAGCAGTCAAATCCGAGCAAGTTGGATAACCTCCAACTTGCTAATTAAACTAAGTTATCCTCTATCCCTTCTGTTTTAATTCAATTGTAAAATCAATAGGCTAATAAGCTGATTTGCCCTATGCTCTTTAGGGTTTACTCATGCCTTAGTCGGCAAAACTACATTACACATCTTTACGGGTTTAAAGGATGATCCCATGGAAAAACAACGCCCCGATTTTATCTATCCCCCAGGCAGTATGTTGATGCACTCGCCCTTAGTGTTGAATAAAGCCGATATGTACGGTTTTTTTCTCAAGGGAAAGCTTGTCAACCTTCAGCGCTCTATCGATAAAACACTCAATCAAGTGGCCGGAAGTGCCATGTACTTTAAAGTGCTATCGCCCTACGTACTGACAACTTTTACCCAAATCGAGAAAGCCTATTCAGAAGACCCAACCGACTGGGCTAAAGGTTGGATCCAAGAAACCGACATCATCACTTGGGTCATGGTCGGTCGCCAAGACAATAGCAACAGTGCATCGATCAGCCATGTGTATTTTCAGCCACTGCATATTTGGGTAAATGATGCGATGGCTCTGATCAATGGCCGCGAGTTATTCGGTTATCCTAAGTATTTGTGTGAATACACTATGCCCGCGGTTGGTGAACCATTAACTCGCCTCTCCTTGGCCACAAAGAGCTTCTTACACTTTAGCCCTGACACTGAGCTTGCCATGCACCCGCTGATTGAGGTGAATTGCAATGCCAAGCCCGAGGCGCAGCTCACCACGCTAGAAGCCATAGCCCAAACTTGGCAACTCTTTAAAGAGCAAACGGATTTTATTCCAGAGCTGGATAAGCTCGGTGAGGAGCAACTATTTCATTTGCTGTTCAAACCAGCCATTGACCAAGTGTTTTTAAAGCAGTTTCCGGATGCTTCAGGCCAAAAAGCGGTTTATCAGGCGATTACTGCGGCGCCGGCACAAGTCAATAAAGTGCACAGTGTCGCCCTATTGGAAAATGACTTTGTCGCCACTATTTTTGATAACGCTAGCTTCCCACTCAAAGAGACCTTAGGCGTCGAGGTTGGCGAGCAGCATGTATTACTGCCCTACCATGTGAACTTTGACTTTGAAGTGCCACCTGGCGAAGTACTGGTCGATAACTCTGAAGTCAAAAAACAAAAAATTGCCATTCTCGGCGGAGGTGTCGCCGCCATGACCGCCGCCTGTTATCTCACCGACAGACCCGGCTGGCAGAATCAATATGAGATTGATGTCTATCAATTAGGCTGGCGTATCGGCGGCAAGGGCGCAAGTGGCCGTAATGCCGCGATGGGGCAACGGATTGAAGAGCATGGCCTGCATATCTGGTTTGGTTTTTACCAAAATGCCTGCGCCTTAATGCGTAAAGCCTATGAAGAACTAGACCGCCCGCCCGAAGCGCCGCTGGCGACCTTCTTTGATGCCTTTAAACCCCATAATTTTATTGTGCTACAGGAAGAAATTAATGGTCGCTCCGTTAGCTGGCCAATCACCTTTCCAACACTCTCAGGGATCCCAGGAGATGGCACCGAAACCTTAACCTTTTGGAAGGTAGTTAAGGCCGCCTTTGCTTGGATAAAAGAATGGCTAAAGGACATGGACTCCCTACTGGAGGCCGATGAAAAAGCCATGGCGACACCGAAAAACTGGCTCGATACCAGCTGGTTTGAACGACTTAAGGATAAGTTAGAGGATTCGGTAGAAGATGCGATGGAATCCCTCGACGCTCTAGGTGACAAGCTAGAATGCCATTTTAATCAAATGATTGGCCGTGAATGCGATGAACATGTCCACAGCGAGAGTGACGATGGTTTGGTCGAGTCCGCCGTCGATGCCCTGCACCAAAGGCTAGTTAAACGCTTTAGCGACCATTTAGATACTAACGATGATTTGCGCCATCTGTATATTGCCGTCGACTTAGGCTTAACCATCTTAAAAGGGATGTTTGCCGATGATGTGTTTGAAAAGGGTTTCGATGCCATCAACGACTACGATTACCGCGAATGGTTAATCAAACACGGTGCGAGTCAAAAATACACGGTCGACAGCGCGCCAGTGCGCGGTTTTTATGATCTGGTGTTTGCCTACGAAAAAGGCAATTTTGACAAACCGAATGTCGAAGCAGGCACCATTATCCGCTCTATGCTGCGTATCGCCCTGTGTTATCAAGGCGGGATTATGTGGAAAATGCAAGCTGGCATGGGAGATGTGGTCTTTACCCCCTACTATGAAGTGTTGAAACGGCGCGGGGTTAATTTCCACTTTTTCAATCGTGTCGATAATTTAGAATGTCGCAATAACAGCATTCAAGCGATTGAAATCACTGAGCAAGTTGCTCTGGCACCTTCGGTCAAAGAATATAATCCACTCGTGGATGTGAAAGGCTTAGCCTGCTGGCCAAGTACCCCCAATTACGATCAGCTCGAGCCTGAGCAAGCCGCATTGCTAAAAGCCCATGATATTAATCTTGAGCACTTCTGGAGCGATTGGGACAATCTATACGAGGCGCAATTTGGTCAGGCGCTGCCGAAAAAACGTCTGCAAAAAGGCGTGGACTTCGACAAAGTGATTTTTGGTCTGTCTCTTGGGTCTGTCCCCCATGTGGCGAGTGAGGTCGTGGCGCAGAGTCCGGCGCTCAAAACCTGTGTCGACAAAGTACAGACAGTCGCGACCCAAGCCTATCAACTGTGGATGAATCAAGATCTTAATGGTATTGGTTGGCCAAATTATTCTGAGGATGGCGAGCAGCCTGTCTTATCGGGCTTTACCGAGCCCTTCGATACGTGGGCATCAATGGACCAATTGCTCGATAAAGAAGACTGGCGCGGCCTAGAGCCTAAAAATGCCAGTTATTTCTGCTCAGCTTTACCCGTGGATGCCTATCCTCCAAGCACGGATATCGGTTTCCAGCAGCGAAAAACCGCCGAAGCTAAGGCTGGCGCCATCAACCAGCTCAATACGGAAATTCATAAGCTGTGGCAGCATGTTGGCGACACCTTCCCCTGGGAATGGTTGCACGATGAACAAAACCGCCAAGGCGAAGCGCGATTCGATAGCCAATATTGGCGCGCCAATGTGGATCCTTCGGAGCGTTATGTCTTGTCCGTTAAAGGCAGCTCACAATATCGGATCACCACGGATGGCACAGGTATCGACAATCTGTATATGACGGGTGACTGGATTAAAACCGGTCTCAATGCCGGTTGTGTCGAGGCCGCTACCATGGCGGGCATGCATACCGCTAAAGCTATCTGCGGCCATCCGGCGATTATCAAAGGCGAAAAAGACTTCGCCTAAATGCAAAGGGGCTGCGTTATGGAGCCCCTTTTTAGTCCAAATCTTTGAATGTGTTCAAGCTCAGAGAGAAGCTATCTCTCCTGCGCGGCTATCGGCGTATTCTTGGCGACGTTTTTCCATTCGCGATTGATATAAGTTGCTATCGGCGCAGCGCAGCCATTCGTGGGGATCAGACACATCACTATTGATGGCAAAGCCAAAACTAAACTGACAATCCTTTAAGCCTTCGGCGGCAAATTGCGCCGTTAATCCCTTTAAGCTGCTGGTTAAGGTCCCCATGCCATTTGCAGGTAGAATGAGCACAAACTCATCGCCGCTGATCCGGTAAATCTTAAGGTGAGCAATGTTGGTCGCCTGCAAAAACTGTACTAGATTTTGCAGTAAACGGTCCCCTTCCTGATGCCCTAAGGTATCGTTCACCATTTTAAGGCTGTCGACATTGAGCAGCACCAACGCCGTTGGTTGTACAACCTTATTGGCAAAGGTTAATTGCGAATTCATATATTCATCAAAAGCATAACGATTGCCCACCCGGGTTAAACCATCGAGTCGGGCCTTCTCCCAGGCTATGCCTAGCTCTTCAATATGGGCATTACGCTCTTCGGCCAACAGTTTAAGTTTGTTCGCTAATGCAAGGGATAACAGCAGAGCATCCACAGTGCCACCCAGCAGTGTCGCAAACTCGGCATGTTCAATAAAGTCAGGGGTGATCCCCATATTGCCCGGTAAGATAATTACCGCGGGCAGTAGCAAACAGCTAAAGGCCATAATGAAATAGCGAGCGGGGGCAAAGCCTTTCATCAAGCACACATTGCCACAGGTGATCGCTAGCGCAATCCACAGCATGATTAAGACTGAGGCAATAATCGCGGTATAGGGCAATAACCAAATACTAGTCGGCAAGGCTAAAACACACGCAACTAATAAGTATTGGCTCAGCCTCCATAATCGGGGCGAATAGCTAGGCAACTGTAAGAAGTGCTTGTAGAACATGATGTTAAATATCGGCAAGCTGATAAAAAACAGATGATGTAATTCAAGCTGATGGAAGTTAAATAGATGCGCTGGTAAATGGAAGGTCAGTGCCCAGCCACCAAAATAGATCAATACATAAAGACCATAATATAAAAATGCCTTATCTAAAATTGATATGTAAATCAGTAGATTGTATAGAGCGATAAAGAGCAATCCCCCTAAACAAATCAGTATCGCCATGGCCACACGGTCGTTGGTTAACTGGTGTACTTCTTCCGACTCTATCGCCAATTCAGGGGCGGAGGAATAATAGCGGCTACTGAGCCGAGTCACTAACCAATAATCAGTCCCCATATTCAGTCGTACTTTACGGCCGTAATCGAATAAAAATTCATAGGGCGCATAGTAACCACTGTGGGCCGTTTGCACAGAGCCATCACTGCCAAGTAACCAATAATCAACGGATTCTACAATCGAATTACTGGCATCCACCACCCAATGGCTTTGGCGACTATTGACCATGACGGGTGATACCATCCAATAATCACCACCCGAAAGGCTAACTGAGTTAGCCTCTGTCAGTTGTCCCATCCACAGGGTCACGTCATTAAAATGTTCGGGAGGAAGCTGTTTCGCATCAGCATGAAATAAGTAGGGGGAATCCAACGCAATTTCAGCGCTATGGGCAAACGGACTAAATGTCCAAAGAAGCAGCAAAAAGCACCAAAAATGTTGCAAGTTAGGTTTACTCATAGGTATTTAAGTTTATATACCAGCGTCTCATTCCACGCAGAAAATCAATTTAAAGTGTTAACTTTATGACTACATTTTATTTTTTACAATTGATTAGACTAAATTAGTCGGCAATTGGGTGCCTTATGATGATATTTTAGTCGTTAACTTAAGGGACAACACCTTAGCCTCAATATCAGACGTTCACTTGGATACCTATGGCACCATTATTGATGATTTTAGCTGCACAATTATTGATTGCCAGCGGCAACCTATTGGTAAAATTACTTGAAACTAATGCGCCCGTATTTCAACTTGTGCTTTATCGCCAATTATTTGCCACGCTTTTGGTGCTTCCCTTTGTCTGGCGTTTACAGTGCAATCTCAAATTAAGTCCCTTTTACAAGGTGCATTTAAGTCGAGCGCTATTAATCGGCTTAGGCAATGCCATCTTTATGTTGGCGGTATTGCATCTGCCCCTGGCAACAGTCACCGCGGTCATTTATACCTCACCATTATTACTGTTGTTATTGTCCGCTTTCTTTTTAAATGAGCGTATTGGTTATCGTCGCACCGTTGCGGGGATTATTGGTTTTACGGGCATTTTGCTGATAAGCCAACCGACAGAATTTAACCTCTACATTGGCTTGGCCTTTTTTGGTGCCATGACTTCGGCAACAAACAGCCTGATTTTGAAGGCATATTCAACCCATGAGCATCCCTTTTCAACACTCTTTTGGTCTAATGCCTTTGCGATGGTTTTTCTGATACCGGCAACTTGGTACGAAGGCGCCGACTTTAGTCTCCCCGTCGCACAGGTTGGCCTGACCTTAGGGCTGTTTTATATCGGTATGACCTACCTCATCATCCACGCCTATCGGCTCGCCGATGCAAGCCAAATGGCCCCTGTGGAATATACAGGCCTTATTTTTGCCGCATTGTTTGGTTGGTGGTTTTTAGATGAACACTTAAGCATTGTGGTCTGTACTGGCATTGGGCTGGTGATTTTTTCCTCCATCCTGCCAAGCTACAGTGAACTGAAAGCCAAATGGAAAAGCCGGCGAAGTTAACCTTGGCCGGCTTTGAAATCGAAGTGGCCGCAGTGTAGGCCACTCAATAAAGGCGAGATTTAGAAGCGGAATTTACCGCCGATATAAACGCCATCTTCGAAGGTGAAATCACGGGCATTATCGTATTCAAAGGCAATCTTACGGTAACCCACATAAAGCGCCATATTGGGGTTGATATTGTATTGCACCTTAGAATCCAACTCGTATTGACCATCGACATTACCGAAAGACAATACCGATGGCGCATAGTAAGCGGCGGCATGCAAAGAGATATTTGGCCCTAACGCTAAGGCATAACGACCGCCCACTGACACAGTACTGCCATTTGGCGCATCGTCTGCCCACAATTGGCTTAACTTAGCACCGACTTCAAAATGATGCACGCCCGCATCGTGGGTCATGTGCATTGCGCCTTGGGCAATATGACCGCTGTCGTCTGAATAAATATATCCTAATACTGCATTGACATCTTTATTCACTTGCAGCTCTAACTCAGTAGAAACCACATCGTTGTTTAACCCAAGATTAAATTCTGACGCATTCACCTGCAGTGCGGCTGCACTCAATAATAAGACACTTGCTACTCTGAACTTAGCCATAAAAACACCTCAATAATGACTGTGGGTAATGGCGCGGATCATACCGAATAAAAAAAGAAAATCTGCATATTTAGCTAAGAGTCGCGAAGATTTTTGAATTTGAAACCAAACAAAAACCGGTAAGAAACATCAACAAAACCCAAATTAAACAAGTCGAAAACATTTAGGGTGCAGGCAGCCGATCTCCAACTAAAGATTGCATTATGCCGTCGATATCGACACTTTCCTGTAAGGCTAAGTAATACCAACCCACGGTATTCCCCGTACCTCTAATACTTAAATAGTTCCGCCAAAAGTGAAATCCGGCCTTGAGTAAATTCACTCGACTGGCGTTGTTTTCCTCTCGAATGGTGGCAAATAACAGGGCAATCCCCTGCGCTTTAGCCACTTCAATCCGCTTAAGGGTAAGCCCTTGGGCTATGCCACGGCGGCGGTACAATGGCGAGACCACCAGATAACCGAGTTCCCCCACAGGGCCAGAACCCGCCTTAATCGCCGCGCAGCCAACCATCTCACCCTCGAGGGTTTTCGCCAATATCACGGCGCGGGACTGAGCAAAGGACTGATGGTCGAGGGGATGCGCGTTATCATCCCGTTGATCGATTAAGGCCGCTGCAACCGCCAATTCGGCTGCGTTTTGGCAAAGGACAAATTGAATATCGTTTTGATTCATACCAATGAGTTAAACAAGTTAAAGCCACTTAGAGATACAGTATCGTCGCCATGCCGAGAAAAGTGAAAAAGCCCACTACATCGGTCACTGTAGTTAAAATCACCGAGCCAGAGAGCGCCGCATCTTGGTTAAATCGCTGCAAAACCATAGGGACAAACACCCCTGCCAACGCCGCGACTGCCATATTGATCAAAATCGCGCAGCCTATCACTATGCCTATAGTGCTGTCGGCAAACCACCAGCCCGATACCAGTCCAATCACAATCGCCCACAGGGTACCATTGACTAAGCCAATGCCTAACTCGTTCTTCATTAACGAGAATAAGTTACCCGCAGAGATCTGCCCCATCGCCATACCGCGGATCATCAAGGTAAGCGACTGACTGCCGGCAATCCCGCCCATGGATGCGACTATCGGCATCAACACCGCAAGTGCCACCACTTGAGATAAGACGTTTTCAAATAATCCAATGGTGGCCGAGGCTAAAAATGCCGTGAGTAAGTTAATCCCTAACCACACAGCGCGGCGCTGCGCACCTTTGATGATAGGAGCGAATAAGTCGTCGGACTCATCCATACCCGCGGTCGCCATTAATTGCGCTTCGTAATGTTCACGCACTAAGGCGGTCGCGGCCCTTAGGGTGACACGGCCAATTAGCTCCCCCGCCTCATCAATAACGGGTAACTCAATTTCACGGCTATGTTCTATCGCCTCGGCGGCATCGAGTAGCGTGGTATCCGCGGTTAACGCACGACTGTCTTCCGATAGCAGTGAAATCAGTGGCTCGGAGGGATCATGCTTAAAAATATCATAACGCCTTACCGTACCTAGGTATTTATCCGCCTCATCGACAATAAATAAATTATCGTTACAGTCGAGTTCAATTCGCCTGAAAAACCGCTGCGCCTGAGCCACAGTCGCCTTATCGCTGAGCACTAACATTTGATGATCGGTATAACGACCAATTTCGTTTTCCGAATATTGGTCGTACAACTCAAAGCGCTGCCGCTGACGTTCGCCCATTTGTGCTAAGGCGCGGTCGGTAAAACTTTCGGGGAGATAATCACTCCACTCAATCAAATCCTCAGGACTGAGCTGCGCAAATAGCAGATCCACCTCATTGTCGGGCATCTGCTTTAGGATGCCCATACGCGGATCGGCGCGCATTAAACTCAGCACCGTCACACGGTCACTAAACTCAACCTGTTGCCAACGCTCGTAACGCTCGTCTAAGGGTAAGGACTCCAGCACTAAGGCAACCGTGCCAGGCTCAGCTTCATTTAAGATTTCACTGAACACCTCAGCCTGTTCTTCACCTTCAACTTCAGTGAGTTGTTGAACAACCTGCCCAACATCGGCCTGTGTGTTTGTTTCGTATTCGGCTTCATGTTCAGTCACATAAACGCCCTTCTGCTGAGATAAAAATTAGCGTAACTATATTGATATTGAAGAAGATTAGCAAATACGCAAAATAAATTGCGCACAAATTGATTGATAACAACTTAATTGTTATTTATGCTAATCATCACAACTAAGGAGGTAATGATGACATCGACTATCTATAGCCACAGCGCAAACGACATTCAAGGCAATCCAACGGCACTAGCGCAATATCAAGGCAAAGTAATTTTAATTGTAAATACCGCCAGTGAGTGCGGTTTTACACCACAGTACAAAGGCTTAGAGGCGCTTTATCAAAAATATAAAGCACAGGGATTTGTGGTTTTAGGCTTCCCATGCAATCAGTTTGGTGCCCAAGAAAAAGCCGATGAGAAAGGCATCCAAAGCTTTTGTGAACTCAACTTTGGCGTGAGTTTTCCCCTATTTTCAAAAATTGAGGTAAACGGTGAGCATACTCACCCTTTATACCAGTACCTTAAAAAAGCGGCACCAGGCGTATTAGGCACAGAACGGATTAAGTGGAATTTCACTAAATTCTTAATTAATCGTCAGGGCGAAGTGGTGGCTCGCTTTGCGCCAACCACAAAACCAGAGGCCATTAGTGACAAGATAGAAACGCTTTTAAAATAATCCGCACGCTATCTCATTGAAACTTTACTATTAAATAAAAAGTTAAGTTATTTTTTATTTTCGATGGAACTTTAATTCTATAAGCCCCTCAAACATATTGAACAGCGAATGTCTTTTTCATGTTCATCATTCTCCCTGGGGCTTCTAGCGCGGCCCCCTTGACCTAGGAAGAGGTCACTAGGCAACCAATTGGTTGCCTTTTTTTATGTCTATGTTTTATATGTAAAATAAATGTAACCATTCCCCAGTAACTTAATTTGCTGACGCCTGCAAGGCAAAAATAATTTTAAAATTTTTTAGCTGCAAACTGAACTTTATCAAAAGGCCTTAGTCTGACTATATGTAAGGATTAACAAATCCGCTTTAATGCAGAATTGATTGCTAAATGAAAACGTTAGCAAAGGATTAAATGGATTAAATATGCCGTTTAATTTAATGAAACAGTTTCAAGTTATTGCATAGAGTCGAATTGGTTGGTCGTTCATCATCATCTCCCTTTTGGGAAGCAATCGAATACACGCTAGCGCACTGCATTCCTTTGTCTCCTACCTTGATTCTTTTATGGCAACCTTAGGTTGCCATTTTTTTTAGCTCCATTTTATCCCTTCAACATCCTATCCAATTGCACTTGAATCGAAGGATGGTATCCCGCCCGCGCACTGGCATAGATTTGTTGTAACTCAGTGTGATAGCCGGCAACCTGCAATTCGGCATAAAGTGGACGGACAAACTTGCCGCGGCCAATGCGCTGTAAGTAAGCACTTAAGGCGGGTAACACAGGGTCATAATGATTGCGGATAGCGACCCTAAACCAATCGCAGGCAATTTCAGCATTAGTAGACTCGGTAAACTTAAAGCTATCGTCCAAATCCATCAGTTGTACCTGCGGCACCACTTCGGGTAATTGGGTCAAAAAGTATTGCCAATGATGAACTCGCCAACCTTTTACCTTAAGCTCGCTGGCCGCTTTGCCCTTTAAGAAATCATCCAAGGCGCTATCCACTTTATCTAAACTTCGCGATGTGGGCCCTACATAAGCTTGAGGCAACCCTTCACCATAAATCCATTCCAGCAGTTCGGCTTCACTTATCTTATCCGGATAGGCTTCGACTAAAGCCACTTTTGCATATTCGACAAACACTTCGGTGGTGATCGCCTTAAAGGCGAAGTGCTGCACATAGGCAAACAGAAACTTATCGAACTCGGCTCGCCCGAGGCGATGTTCCAACTCATGGACGAACATCGAAGCCTTATCGTAAGTAAAACGGTTAAAAGCTAAGTTAGGATCGGCGTGCTGCACATTGGCTGGCAACGTTTGCCGATGGAGCGGTAAAACGGCCATTTCTTCTTTTAAACGACCAAATTCAATAACCCATTCCAGCTCAGCCTGCTCCTTGCCATAGACTTCTTCGACAATCCGATTGGTAAAATAGGTCGTAAAACCTTCATTTAGCCAGAGATCGCGCCAAGTGGCGTTACTGACCAGATTGCCCGTCCACGAATGTGCTAACTCGTGGGCGACCGTCGACACTAAACTTTTATCCCCCGCAATCAGAGTCGGGGTTAAAAAGGCTAAACGCGGGTTTTCCATGCCACCGAAAGGAAAACTTGGTGGCAAGATGATCATGTCATAACGCTCCCACGCATAAGGCCCTAAGAGTGACTGCGCCACATCCAGCATATGTTCGGTATCGGCAAACTCTGTTGCTGCGGCCTCTAGCATGCACGGCTCGGTATACACACCGCTGCGCGGACCTATGGCTTGAAAGGCTAAGTCACCCACCGCTAAAGCTAGCAAATGGGTGGGAATGGGCTTTTCCATCTCGAATAGGAATTGCCCCTCGAGCGGCGTATCAGGGTCGTTCATTGCACTCATCACGGCGCGCATGCCCTTTGGCACTTCAACGTGCGCATCGAAGGTGATCCGCACCTTTGGCGAATCCTGCAAGGGGATCCAACTGCGGGCATTAATGGGCTGAGACTGGCTAAAGAGATAAGGCAATGCTTTGCCCGCCGTCTGTTCAGGCATAAGCCACTG
The DNA here is from genome assembly GCF_004354305.1 of Shewanella decolorationis. Lineage (NCBI taxonomy): Bacteria > Pseudomonadati > Pseudomonadota > Gammaproteobacteria > Alteromonadales > Shewanellaceae > Shewanella > Shewanella decolorationis. The sequence continues at coordinate 3,058,698 of NZ_CP037898.1, forward strand.
CAACCCTTCAGCTTCCGGTGAGGTTTGGTAACGAATATAGATTCGTTCGCACTGCGTTTGGGGTAACTGGATGACTAATTTCTGCCCGAGAATGTCATCGGCCGCATCTAGATGAAATACCAGCGCGGCTTCATCAGTCGTTACCGATAAAATGCTTAAATCGCGACTATCGAGCCATAGCTCACCAACCTTTGCTTCAAGATAGTGCAGTGAAAGAATCGCTTCCCCAAGCAGAGTACGAGTCGCAAAGTCGACTTTTAGCGCGAGGGATAAGTGTGTGACCTGCACTTGATCGCTATTAGCAAAGGAATGGTAATCGCGGGTTAAATCCCATGTTGCGGGTGCAATTGGCATTTGCTGGTTTTCTAAAGGTATCACTTAGCTAACCTGTGAAGAGTAAATTATCTAGTCATATTATCGGACGCTGATTTACCGACGCGCAATCGAATAAAGCTTTTCCCACATCCTCATTTTGTAACAATGCTTGAATCCAAGTCTTGCCATAATCAACTTTAGTTAACTTATAAAATTAAAATTTACATATTTTTCAACGCATAAAGGTTCTAATAAAAAATATTTTCAAAAATTTTCTATTTTTGCTGAACTAATTTCTCGCCCTTGAGTCAGATATTATGAACCGAATCTTTGCAATGAGTTTCTTCGTTCATCATCATTCTCCTTTAGATGGTTTCTAGCGCGACCGTCCCCGGATTCCGAATTGGAATTTACAGCAACCTTATTAGGTTGCTTTTTTTATGTCCTTTTATACCAATCACATTAAATATCTAATCAGTTCAGAGCTTTCGCCTTGTCTAAAGCCCGTTTAACTCCCGCTGAATGAACAGATATTTAATACGATTGGTATTACAGTCGTCAGCGCCAGTCAGCAATCTCCCAAAATGATAACCCTCTACTGAAGTTGGTAGTTTAGGGCCCAAAAACAAAAAGGGCCTCCGAAGAGACCCTTAAGGTTTAGCGATTAAGAATTACAGGCGGATGCCTAACTGTTCTAAATCTTTAGCAACTACGCTCTTAGGCAGAGTCACATAACCGTCTTTTTCTACCACTTGCTGACCTTGCTTAGACAGCACATAACGGATGAATTCTTTTTCCATTGGTGCTAAGTCTTTGTTTGGTTGCTTGTTCACGTATACATATAAGTAACGTGATAATGGGTAAGTACCGTTAGCGGCGTTTTCTGCAGTCGCTTCGATAAACTCGTTACCTTTCTTCGCGATAGCAACGGCTTTCACGCCAGCAGTTTTGTAACCGATACCTGAGTAACCGATAGCGTTCAGTGATTGAGACACTGACTGAACCACTGAAGCAGAACCAGGTTGCTCGTTTACGTTGGCCTTGAAGTCACCTTTACACAGGGCGTGCTCTTTGAAGTAACCGTAAGTGCCTGATACTGAGTTACGACCGTACAATTGTACGTCTTTTGCTGACCAATTACCGTCAAGACCTAACTCGCCCCAACGTTGGATGTCGCTGCTACCACACTTGTGAGTAGAAGAGAAAATACCGTCAACTTGTTCAACAGTTAAGCCTTTGATTGGGTTATCTTTGTGTACGAATACCGCTAAAGCGTCAATCGCAACACGAACTGCAGTTGGCTTGTAACCGTAGTGTTTTTCGAAGGCTTCTTCTTCGTTAGGCTTCATTTTGCGGCTCATTGGGCCGAATTGTGAAGTACCTTCAGTTAATGCTGGTGGCGCAGTAGAAGAACCCGCAGCTTGAATTTGGATGTTTACGTTAGGGTACATCTGTTTAAATTCTTCAGCCCACAGAGTCATCATGTTGGCTAAAGTATCTGAACCAACAGATGATAAGTTGCCTGATACACCACTTGCTTTCTCGTAAGTTGGCAGAGATTGATCAACAGATGCCATTGCAGTGGCAGAGAATACACCAGCGGCTGTGAGGGTCATCGCGCCGACAAGCTTTTTCAGTTTCATTATGTGCTCCAGTAATAAGCTAACTAATTTCTAACTTAAGTTTCTTCAGACGCAGCCAGTATCAATCGCTACAATGACAATTCTATGTCCAAGATGTGACACTTAGATGACAAAACACATTTTTCGCATTTTTTTGAAAAAAACCTCGCATTGTTAAAGTGTCAAAAGCAAAACAGGCCATAATGGCCTGTTTTATATGTAAAAATAATATGCGTTTCTTTGACAATTATTTTTTGCGTTCAATCAAATGGGATGGGATCACAAAGCTAAAAGTACTGCCTTTACCCAATTCACTGCTGATATTGAGCTCACTGTGGTGGTGACTCAGGGCATGTTTCACAATAGCTAAACCAAGGCCACTGCCACCGGTTTGCCTTGAGCGCGCACTGTCGACACGATAAAAGCGCTCGGTTAAGCGGCTAATATGCTGCGGCGCGATCCCCTCACCCGTATCAGTCACACTAAAGAGGCCACCGGTTGCCACACTACGCCATTGCACGGTAATTTTGCCGCCGGGCTCTGTGTAGCGAATCGCATTCGAAATCAAATTAGAACAAGCACTTCGAAGCTGCAGCTCATTGCCATGGGAATTAAGTCCCGCCTCACAGTGGAAGCTTAGCTCGTACTTGTCCTGCGCCAGCGCCTTAGCCTCTTCCTTTAAGACTTCCATCAACTGCGCCATGTTTACGGTGTTTTCAAGGTTGATATCCGCCGCATCTTCGATGCGTGATAACACCAACAGTTGCTCCACCATCGACTGCATTCGCCGCGTTTGCTGCTGCATTAAGGCTAAGGGCTTGGCGTTCATCGAACCGGGTTCTGCCATGCTTTGCATCATCTCTAAATAACCCTGCAATACTGTGAGCGGGGTTTTCAGTTCGTGTGACACATTAGCGACAAATTCTTTACGCATGCCTTCGAGTTGCCTTATCCGTGTAATATCGCGGGCAATGAGCAATAACTGCCGATCGCCATAGGCCATAATACGGATTTCGAGCAGTCTTCTATCGGATACGGGCGAGGCCAGCTCTAAGGGATCTTTATATTTTCCGGCTTTGATATAGGCCGAAAAATCAGGATGGCGGATCAAGTTATCGATGCGTTGACCATTATCCTGTGGCCAGACAAAGCCTAATATCAGCTGAGCTAACCTATTGCACCATAAGATATTGTGCTCAGAGTCGAGCACGACTGCCGCATCGGGCAAGGCCTCGGCTCCTTGACGAAAACGTCCTAGCAAGGCGGCTAGTTGGCCCACACGACGACGGTTTTTGCCCTGTAGACGGTATATGCCGTTAAACACCCCTTCCCAACTGCCACTGCCTTGGGGAGGCGTTAATTTTCTATCTCGCCATAACCAAAAATTGAGACGTGCTAACTGACGGTAATGCCAGAACACGAGTCCTAGCAATCCAATGATAAGTATCCAGAGGGGTTTCCCTACCAATAAACCAATTAGCAAACAAAGCAGTAAAAACACCGCTAAGCGCGAAAACAGCCGGTACCCTGAATAAGAGTCGAACATAAATAAACCCAGACATCAGGCTAAATAGGAGGAGCACAAGATAGCGTAAAAGCTAACCTGTGCCTATCTCTTATTTGGCACTAAATGCGTGTAGAGAAACGATAACCTGCACCACGAACCGTTTGAATGAGGCGATCATGCCCCGATTCTTCAACTGCTTTACGCAGCCGACGGATATGCACATCCACGGTTCTGTCTTCTACATACACATTGGTTCCCCAAACGTTATCGAGCAGCTGTTCGCGGCTGTAAACACGTTCAGGGTGTGTCATAAAGAAGTGTAATAAACGGAATTCCGTTGGCCCCATATCGAGTACGGTATCGCCAACACTCACCCTGTGGCTCACTGGGTCGAGTAACAATCCTTGTACATCTATGGTTTCTTCGAGGCGGGTCGGCGCGCTACGGCGCAATACAGCCTTGATACGTGCCACCAGCTCCTTGGGTGAAAAAGGTTTAGTGATATAGTCATCGGCGCCCACTTCGAGGCCCTTAACCTTATCTTCCTCTTCACCACGAGCGGTTAACATAATAATAGGGATCTGACGGGTAAACTCATCCTGCTTGAGGCGTTTGGCCAATTGAATACCACTTCCACCAGGAAACATCCAATCCAACAAAATCAGATCGGGGTAAGGCTCCTTTAGCAGCGCAATGGCCGAATCAAAATCTTCCGCCGCAGAGGTTGTAAACCCATGCTGTTCCATTACAAAAGTCAGCATCTCGCGGATGGCTAACTCGTCTTCTACTATCAATATCCTTGCAGTCATAAGTGATTTTCTGTCAGTGAATGTCAACACGACTATTATTAGTCATTTTTATTACAGATTTATGAATTAGCATGTCACTTGAGCAATATTGTCGCGATAATTGTCATATTAAGTTTATATAACTGTTTGTTTATCGCAATAAAAAAGGAGGCCTAAGCCTCCTTAATTCAACCTTAACACTGAGATTAGAACTTGTGTTCTAAACCAATACCGATGTATTTGTCATCATCAGCATTCGCTTCTAAAGAGCGGTTAGTATAGAAAGCAAACACTTTCGTTGGCTTACCTAAGCTGTAGTCCGCACCCACTGACCATGAATCACCTAAGTCTTCCATGTCTTGGTATTGTGCTTTTAAGGTCACAGCGTTGATATCGTAAGCAGCGCTTAACAGGTAACCATTCACGCTGTCAGCGTCCACTGGTAAAGCGTTTTTGTAGGTTTGTTCCTGTTGTTGGTACATACCACCTAAGGTTAAGTCAGCGATTTTACCTTGTACCGATGCACGCATGATTTTGTAACCTTTTACGTCAGAATCGTAAGCGATAGCGGCGTAGAAAGGTGATTTTTTCAGTTTAGCGTCACCGTACATAGCGGCTAAGCTGAAACCATCTTGGGCTTGTTGGTCAGCATCGCCTTCAGCTGCGTAAGTTGCACCGAATACGAAGCCACCGATTGAAGGTGTCAGGTAAGTTGCAGTTTGACCTAAACGGTTTTCACCTTTGAACAGGCTCTTTAAGTCACCTGATAAATCGTTGAACTGGTCAACGTTACCTTGAGAGATCTTTAACAGAGTGTCGTTACGACCAACAGAGAAAGAACCAAATGCACCTTTTAAACCAACGAATTGGTTACGGGCTTTGAAGTTGTCGCTTGTTGCAGAGCCAGTATCAACTTCGTACTCTACTGTGTAGAACGCTTCCAGCGAGCTAGACAGTTCGAAATCACCCTTCACACCAAAACGAGAAGCATTACTCTGAATAGTTGTTGTAGAATCACCTTTCTCATCGTTTGATTGAGCGGTAACGTTCAACTTACCATAAACAGTCAGTGGCTCAGCGGCATAAGCAGAAGCCAGAGTTGTAGAAGCTAGCGCAGAAGCAAGTAGAGTTTTACAAAAAACGTTCATCATTTAATCCTTTCGACGTTATGTTCGTCTTGGTTATTGGTTTGGAACGACCGAAAGTTTGCAATGAATCTGTTTCAGTTTTATTTCAATTGTGACAACTTGGGTCAGCCACCACGAAACCGCACTTCCCCTCAAAGATAAAACCTAGGCATACCAAGGGCTGCAGGCATATTTTTTTCAATGTTACATTTTGATGAATTCTGCAACCGAGGCAAAATTTAACGATTTAAGGTAGGTTTACCCCGCTGCAACTATGCCGTAAACTGCGACTTTATTTTTCCAATGAGCGCATCTTATGTGGTTTAAAAATCTTACTCTTTACCGTTTCAATAAACCTTTTTCCATCGAAACAGAAGCACTTGAAACCGCACTCGCCGATTTCACATTCTCCCCGTGCGGCAGTCAAGACGTCAGCAAATTTGGTTTTTCCAATGCCTTAGGTAAACAGGGCAGCACCTTAGTGCACAGCGCCAACAATCGTCATCTTATCTGTGTGACGAAAGAAGAAAAAATTCTGCCTGGCCAAGTGATTAAAGAATCATTAGAAGAAAAAGTGGCGCAAATTGAAGACGAAGAAAATCGTAAACTCGCCAAAAAAGAAAAAGATGCGCTTAAAGATGAAATCATCACTAGCCTATTGCCACGCGCCTTTTCGCGTCGCAGCCAAACTCGTGCGCTGATTTTACCTGAGCTGGAAATGATCTTGGTCGATAGCTCTAGTGCCACTAAAGCCGAAGAATTATTAGCCTTATTACGTAAGGCCTTAGGCAGCTTGCCTGTGATCCCATTAAGCTTTAAAGCGCCAGTTGAATCCAATCTCACACAATGGTTAAAGGATGGCTGCGCCCCCTTACCCTTTGAAATGCAAGATGAAGCCGAGTTAAAATCGGCCGCCGATGACGGCGGTATCGTGCGCTTTAAGCAGCAAGATTTGAAAGAAGACGAAGTACTTGCCCACCTCGAAACCGGCAAAGAAGTGCATAAACTCGCCCTGCACTTTGGCCAATCGATTGCGCTACTGCTGCAATCCGATGCCAGCGTAAAACGCTTAAAATTCTCCGAAGAATTTAGAGCGGGTAATGATGAGCTAGGGAATGAAGATCCAATGGCACGCCTCGATGCCGACTTTGCCTTAATGGGCAGCGAGTTAGTGGCGCTGATGCACGCACTGGTTTCAGCATTAGGTGGCCTTGAAGAAACTCAAGCTTAAGTTTTAAGGGCTCACATTAAACAAAAGCTCAAACGATCTGATACTTAAAAAGAAAGGCGCCGCAGTGGAAGTTCATTGCGGCGCCTTTTTAGTCTCTATGACAGAAATAACACGTTGGCAGCGATTCGAGTGAGCTAACCTAAAGTCCACTCACTCAAATCGCAAACGAACTAGCTTTTCGTCAGCAGTTCACCTTTATTATCGAACGGCCAATCAATGCCAAGCCAGGCTTTGAAGAAGGCTTTTTGCTGCTTAGTCGCCTTTGCATCGCCTTTTAGCACTAGCTTACCGCTTTGCTTCTCGCCTAAGGTTAACGCCACCTGCTTGATTTTGTCGTTGTTAAATAAAGTGATTTCAACTTTATCTCCCACTTTAAAGTCTTTGATGCGCTTATCAAAACCTTGCGCAGTCACCTTTAAGCCATTAATCGCGAGGATCTCATCCCCTGCCACAATACCAGCCTGCCAAGCGGGGCCATTACGCAAGACTTGAGAAAGCACCAAAGAGCCATGTTCGCTGCTTAAGGTCATGCCCGTAAAAGGCTCAGCTTTAGAGTCTTTACCGTAGGACATCACTAATCCCGCCTGAGACAACAGGCTTGAAAACTCAAGGCTCAGCGGACTATTCACATGGCTCTGCCACCACGGGCCATAGTCTTTACCCGATAAGTCCTTCAGGATCTGCTTTACATCACTCACAGTGTAACCCTTAGGCACGCGGTAATCCTGATAGAGTTTACGGTGTACGTCGCGGTATGAATGGGCAAGATTCGAATCCGTCAGCAGAGAAAAATCCAGTGCCAATGAGGCTAAATAACCTTCGGAGTAAATATTCACACTGTGGTTGATGGCATAATCACCACCCGTGCTGCTCCACTCCCCTAAACTGGCTTCGGCAACGGATTGAATTTCGCGCCCCGGTGTTAGCTCACTCTTCTCGATGCGTTTGGCGAGATCTTCTAAAAATTCCTTAGGCGTCATCACACCTGCACGCAGCAATAACTGACCTTGGAAATAACTGGTCGATCCCTCGGCAATCCACAAAAGTTCGGTCATGTTTTCATGCTGATAATCGTAAGGGACCAAACCCGCTGGACGATAGGCTTTCACGTTCCAAGTATGAATAAACTCATGGGACGCCGTGCTTATAAAGCGTAGGTAATCCTTACGCTCGCGAAAACTAAAGCGCGGCAGTTGAATAACCGTCGAGTTTAAGTGTTCGGTCGCGCCGCCCGCACCACTGGTGGCATGGACCATATACACATAACGATCAAAGGGGTAACCATCCCAAATCGCCTTGGCTTGACCACTCAATGCGGTTAAGTCTTTCACCACCTTATCGGCATCGTAGTTGCCTTCGCCCCAAAACACGAGTTCATAGTCTTTGTCGTTGGCGCTGAATTGCTTGTGGAGACTCACTCCTGTTTCGATAGGAGAATCAATCAGTACGTCATAGTTAGGGGCAACGAAAGAATGCGCAGTGTTACCTGATGACATGCCGGAATAACTCTGCCAATGTTCGGGAACCTTTAACTGCACGGCCACAGGGTCTGTCCGAAATTGCGGGCTATACATAAATACGCCACTGGCATCGAGATAAGCGTGGCTCGCATCGATATGGCGTACACGTTGACCTAATTCATTGGCGTAGAGTTGATAACTCACAGTCACACTGACGGGTTTATCGAGGGCTATTTGCCACTCGCCACTGGCGCTACGTTTCCATGGAAGACTGTTACCTTGACTGTCTTTCGCGCTAAATAAACGCACACCATCGGATAGGGGTAACACTTGATATTTCCCCGTACGCCACACGGGAAGATTAACCGTCAACTCACCCGCGTTAGCTTCGGGAAAAGTCACACTCACCTGCGCAAGGTGATGTTCTGGCTGGCTTAAATCAATTTTATAATCCACATCGGCTAAAACAGTTGTCGAACCTAATGCACTTAATATCAAAACAGATAATCTACTGGGTTTCACTCTGACTTCCTTCCGTCTTCTGTTATTATGCTTCTTATATTTTTTCCAAGTATAACAAGTCGATGTAGCATCCTCATTAGGCGCTAACAAAAGCTAACAAAATAAGTTCCTTGACTTAGGGAATATAGGGCCACCTACACATGCGTAAACTCATTGTTATTTTCGTGACCTTGTTGATGTCAATTTCGTTTCAAACAAGGGCTGCCGATCTCGAAGCCGAAGAAATAGAATTGCGTGAAACGCCACAGAAGATGTACGACAGGCTTAATCAATCCCTCTCTTTTCCTATTGCCTTTAAGAACCGCGAACAGTTTGAGCGCGCCGCCAAGGAACAAGGTTATAGCAGTGAAGAGTTCGAACATATTTTGCAGTTACTGGCGCGATTGAATATGGAGCCGAATGTAAAATCTAAGGTCGGGTTTCAAGACGCTAATACCCTTATCGAACTGCTTGCAAGCATAGCGCAAACGCCCTTTCAACAAGCGACTGTCGCCATGCTAAAAGGCCGCTATATTGGCCGCACTGAACAAAAATACCAAGAGGCCATCGCCTTTTATAATGAGGCACTGACACGGATTAACGACAGTTACGATGTCGAGTCCATGCTGCTTAAGCACACCATTCATGAACACTTAGGCGGTCTACACCTCGTTATCCGCCAAGATGTGCCTGCCTTAATGCATTTTCATACCTATCGCGATATCGCCTACAAGCTCAGGAACGATTATTTGATTGCGGCGGCCGAGTCAAAACTCGGGCATTATTACAATAAAAATCAACAACTCACTAAGTCATTACAGCACTATAGCGAAGCGATTCGCTTATCTAATCGCTCCAATTATCCTTCGATGAAAACCCATTTGCAGTTGCAACTGGCCAAGGTTTATCGCGATTTAAAACAATGGGATGAAGCGTTAAAAAACGCCCATGAGGCCGCCGCAGGCTTTAAAAAACTGGGCAACGACACTTATTTATCAAGCTGTATGACAGTGATCGCTATGGTGTATGGCGAACAAGGGGATTGGAACCGGGCCATTGATTACTATCTCAACGCTCAACAGCTTGATGCTAAACGCGGCAACTACATTGCCCAGGGACTTAACTTTCATAATTTAGGCCAAGCCTACTCGCACCTAAATGATGAAACCAATGCCCTTAAGTATTTGCTTATGGCAAACAAAGTGTTTGTGGAAAAACAAAGTCATCATTACTTAGTTTATAACGAGTTACTGATCGGCGAGGTAGCTCAATCCAAGGCTGATTGGCCACTCATGATGAGCCACTCCGAAAATGCCTTGGCCTTAGCAACGGATTTAAATTTGCTTGATGAGCAAAAATCGGCATTGACGCAAATCGCCCTCGCGGCAGAAAAAATGCAGGATCAAACCAAAGTCATCAGCACTCAAAAGCGCATCATAGCGTTAAATCAAACCGCTAAAAATACAGCTAACGATCCTGCTGTCGCATCTTCGGTTTTGGCCGAGCAGCAACTAAAGCTCGAACTCAGTATGCTACAAAGCAAACTGAATGACGCTGTTGAAACCACTAAAAATACCAACAAATTACTCGCTTTTAGTGGCTTGATTGCGACCATTTTGCTTGTGGGTATCGTAATATTACTCATCCAACGTCGCAAAAATAGCCGTCAAAATGAGGCCTTAGTTAAATTAAGTTTGCAGGAGCCCTTCACTTCCCACCAAGGCTATGCTGCGCTGTTAAAGGATCTCGCTCCAAACCCAGTAAATTCGCCCACAACCGCCCTCGCCCTGATCGAATTTGGTGAGCATGTGAGCACCGACCTGAATCATGGTCAATATTTTGCCAATGCGATTACCCAGCAATTAACTCAGCACATCGGCGATTGCCTTTTAATGCCAGTATATGTGATCCGCCAAGGGCTATTTGCAGTAAGATTTACAGAGGTTATTGAGCCGCCGCAAATGTTACAAACATTGCGTCGATATCTTGATGGCAAAGACATAAACTTTAACTTCAATATTGGCTTTATCAATTTGCCACTGCTAGCCAAAGCAGAAATTAAAATCGACCCTAAATTGCTCTTTGAAACAGTACAAATGGCATTAGCTGGCGCTAGGAGCTTACCTTGCGATGCTAGCCATTATGTCAGTCTGAGGGCCTTAGATTTTGTGCCACCCACTCTCTTTGCCAATCCTTTATTCTTGCATTTGGAAAAGGGAATTGAACGCGGCCTCATTAGAGTCGAAACAAATGTAGCAAAAGAAGATATTGTTTGGCCTTGCTGGGAAAATAACCAAGTCAGACATTTATTAGAAAATATTTGATCAATATCGACAATTAATCACCATGGTAAGAGCAAAGCAATTTGCACTCTACAACCATTGTTATAACATTAGAAGCATGTGAGTTTACCGCTAATCTGGACAGAGGACGTCATGCTTGTTAGCCCTGCAGAGTTAGGAAAATACTCCGGATGAAGGATTCCAACGCGACAGTTACACAACTGGCACTACTTCAGCAAAAGCTTCACTCGGCAAAATTGGCCTTGGATGAAGTAAACGAAGACAGGAATGCTAAGTTACAAACACTACTCCAATTTATTGGTCATTTGAGTCTTGCCTGCAAAGGGCAAAATTTAGAACTAGACAATAAACTTGCCAAACTTCGCCATAACTTAAATACCTTTGAGCGAGTCGATGAGGCATTGCCGGAATTAGTCGATGTTGAACGTCTACTAAAAGGTCAGTATCACCATGTCATGGTGCAACTTGAAGAAAGTCGCGCGGGGCTTGCACAGGTTATCCGTCAAATCCAGCGGGTAAACTCTGCCCCTGAAAAACTCAAAAAAGAAGTTAACTACTTCAAGCAAGATCTGGCTAAACCTTTCCACACTGTGTGGGAATATATTCCTAAAGTAAAACAAATCATTGGCTTCTACGATACCATCCTGCAGCAGCAGTTCAATGAGACCGAAAAGCTCGATGTCTTGCCAAAGCATAGGCAACTCGCCCACGAGCTGGCGCAGATGATTTCAGAAATTGAGTTTCGTAAAGACCAACGCGACCAAGTACTGGTGATTAAAGAGCAGTTAGCGTCTGAGGTCGAAATCGACACTTTGCTCGAAGCCTATCAAACGATTTTGTCTCTACTGCTTGACAATATCGCCCGCGAAAAATCGGCCTCGCAAGAGTTTTTGTATGCGCTAAACGATGCCTTAGCGGCAGTGCGCGAAGTGGTAAGCGAATCCTATAATCATAATCAGCGCAGCTTCCAGCTTAAGACACAGCTTAATAGAGAGATAAACTCTCGCGTTGATAACGTAGGTGAAGCCATTATCGACACCGACGATATTGTCGATCTCAAAGCCCAGCTGACCGAACAACTCAACTCCATCCGTTCTGCCCTTGCCCGTAAAGAAGCACTCGAGCAGCGTGAGCAAGCCCTATTACGCAAGTCGATGGAGACCATGCGCAAAGAGCTGAACGAGTTGAGTAATGAGGCTAATACCTATAAAGAACGATTATTCGAGCAGCAAAAACTCAATCTATTAGACAGCCTAACTCAACTACCCAACCGTGCCGCTTTAGAAGAGCGCATGGAGCTTGAGTACCGTAATTATCAACGTCATAAAACCCCACTGTGGATAGCAGTGGCCGATATCGATCACTTTAAGAGCATCAACGACAGCTTTGGTCACAGCACGGGCGATAAAACCCTGCAAGTTATTGCCATGGCATTGAAAAATTCCCTAAGAGATACCGAGTTCGTTGCCCGCTATGGTGGTGAAGAGTTTGTTCTGATTTTGCCAGATATTGACAGCAGCGATATTGGTCAACTTTTAAACAGGGTCCGTGAAAAAGTAAAAAATATTCCATTTAAATTTAAAAATCAGCGGATTACAGTTACAGTATCTATAGGGGCTGCGCAGGTTATGGGGAACGAGCTCATACATGAAACCTTCGAGCGCGCCGATGCAGCACTCTACAAAGCAAAACATGAAAGCAGAGACAGGGTTGTGATTGACGTATAACAAAGCCAGCCTATACGTCGCCAGTTATCACTCCTGTCTATACGAAGGAGTGATAAATGATAGTAAAAGTCAGCCCTAAGGGCAGCATGGATCAGCTTTCACAACTTGAAGTTGATCGCCTTAAAAAAAGCGCCAAAAGCGCCTTATATCAACTGTATCGTAACTGCTCCCTCGCCGTACTCGCCGCGGGTCTTAAAACCGACAACTCTAAAGCGTTGTTCGAGCAATACCACAACTTCGATATTCACGTGCTGCAACGTGAACGTGGGGTTAAGTTAGAACTTATCAATCCCCCCGAGCAAGCCTTTGTCGATGGACAAATTATCACAGGTATCCAAGAGCATTTATTTTCGGTGCTGAGGGATATCCTTTATATCAGCGACAAATACGACACCCTAAAACACATAAATCTCACTAACGCGAGCCACATAACTAACGTAGTATTCGATATTTTACGTAACGCCCATGCCATTGCACCGATGAAAGACCCGAACGTAGTCGTCTGCTGGGGCGGCCACAGCATTAATGCCATCGAATATCAATATACTCGCGAAGTGGGTTATCAACTCGGCCTGAGAGAACTCGATATTTGCACCGGCTGTGGCCCAGGCGCGATGGAAGGCCCAATGAAGGGCGCAGCCATTGGTCATGCAAAACAGCGGATTAAAAACGCCCGTTATATTGGTCTCACCGAGCCGAGTATTATTGCCGCAGAGCCGCCCAACCAAATTGTTAACGAGCTGGTGATTTTACCCGATATCGAAAAACGCCTTGAAGCCTTCGTACGCTTAGGCCACGGCATTATTATCTTCCCCGGCGGAGCGGGTACCGCCGAAGAGTTACTGTATATTCTGGGGATTTTGCTGAACAAAGAAAATCAGCAAACCCCCTTCCCACTGGTACTGACAGGCCCCAGTGAGAGTGCGGACTATTTCATTAAAATTGATGAGTTTATCGCCGCCACCTTAGGGCCTGAGGCTCAACAAAAATACCGAATCATTATCGATAATCCCGCCGAAGTCGCGCGAGTGATGAAGCAAGGTATGGAGCAAGTAAAAAACCATCGCCGCGCCACTGGCGATGCCTATCAATATCAATGGGGGCTAAAAATTGAACCCGAGTTCCAACTTCCGTTCATCCCCAGCCATGAGGTGATGGCCAACTTAAATTTGCATTATCAGACGAATAAAGCTGAGCTAGCGGCCAATTTACGCAAAGCGTTTTCGGGTATCGTTGCGGGTAATGTAAAATCAGACACCATTAAGCAAATTGAACAATTAGGCCCCTTCCACATTAAAGGGGACCCGCATTTAATGGAATTGATGGACAATTTGCTAGGGGCCTTTGTTGCCCAACATAGGATGAAACTGCCGGGTAGCGCTTATGTTCCCTGCTATCAAATAGTGAAATAAAACAATAACCGCCAATGAATAAGTTTTTAATTATCGATGGTCTCAACTTAGTTCGCCGGATTTATGCGGCAATCCCAGATGAGAACGATATGGACAGTTTAACGGAGCGTGTGAGTGTCGCCTGCACTAAACTGCTGCGCATTCACCACCCTACCCATGTCGCTATCGTCTGGGATGGTGATGAGATCTCTTGGCGTAAACAACTTTATCCCGATTATAAAAAGGGCCGTAAACCTATGCCCGAGCCTCTGGCCGCGGGCTTACCTGCACTGCAAGAACATCTTAAAAGCGTACAAATTCAATCGATTTATGCCGCCGCCGAAGCCGATGATGTTATTGCCACACTTGCGATGAAAACCGCCAAAGCCCAAGGTGAAGCCGTTATCGTGTCCACCGATAAAGGCTTTAGCCAACTCAATCATCCGCGTATCAGCCAATGGGATCATTTTAATCAGCAATACCTCAACATCGCCGAACTTGAGCAAAAGCTAGGAGTAGATCGTAGCCAATTTCTTGATTTAATGGCACTAGCTGGTGATAGCGGCAATAAAATCCCAGGTATTGCAGGTATCGGCCCCAAATCGGCGGCCGAACTACTCCGCACTTTTAGAACTCTAGCGGCGTTGTTTTCCTCTTTGCCCAATCTCGGCGCAAAACAAGCCAAAAAACTGGCCGAAGGTCGAGATATGGCGCGCCTTAGTTATAAATTAGCCCAGCTACAAACCGATTTACCCTTAAACATCAATCTAAAAGATTTTCGGTTCAATGGCCCCGCCAACACGCCGCAGGTCGATTAGCGCCTCTTGTTAACACTAAGTTGCAATAAAGCCGTTTACCTCAGGTCATCAAAAGCGTATTTTATTGGTTTGCCAAATAACACATTGGATATGCAAAGGAATTAGATTCAATGAAATCAAAAGCTTCGGTTATTATTGGTAGCATATTTGCCGCCTATGTCGCCTTCGTCGCTGTAGTGGTTCTTGTATATGAGCCCACCCCGGATGAAATGGATTGGGAAGATAGGCAAGTCTATAACAGCCAGAAATTAAATGATTTAACCCTCGGGCAAGATATCTCTGCCGTCAAAACCCTGTTTGGTAAGGCCGATTTTACAGAGGCCAAATCCCTTAAGGAGGGTCAACTACAAGTACTCTTTTATCGTACTCACCATGAAAAATCCGATGGCGTAACCACAAAAGAAGAATGCACCCCACTGATTTTTAAAGACGATAAACTCGTGGCATGGGGTGATGATACCTATAAACAGTATCTCGACGCTGGCACCGATATCGTAAGCCGCACCGCCAAAGAGGTCGAAAGCTCAAGCAAAAATTGATTTGGCTCTGATATCGCCATCATCCCTAAGCTAAATATCCAAAGCTTATTGAGCTATCTCCAAAAACGGCAATGTAAATCAATACATTGCCATTTATGTTCCAGAACTGCTTGGAAGCGAGATAACTTTATCGTCAAGTTTGCAGAATGAATTGTCATTTTCCCCTGTGACACGCAACCCTTTAATTTAATAAAAACCGTCCCTGAGGCTCGACTAAAACCTAGATGTTTTAAAAGGTCACAGGTACAACAATGACAATCTTAAGTATCTCTCTAACTGTTCGTGCAGCTAAAAAGCTTTTGCCCCATTTTGTGTTAGCAACGACCATGATTTAACTCTTGTTACACATCTCGTTGACCAAACTTTAGTAATGCACAAAGTGAGTAGAGTTACTGTGGTTATTCAGTACGAAATCAGGCCTAAGCTAGTATTATGAATCCCACAACTCAAATATTTGGTCAAAGTTCCACTATTCAAATCTTTCATCTGTATTTCGAGCTCGCTCTTCTTCCCATTTTCGCTCAATGTCTATCCAGCTTTGTAGGGATGCTTTCTTTGAACTAGCCCATTGTTGAACTTTTGAATCGTCAAAATTTTCTAATTCAACATATACAGAGAGGCGCGCCTCAAGGAAATTAGCATACGACCCATGAATCGTGCTAGCTCTGCGAGTTATATCCATTTTTTCCAGTACCTCTAAGGCATTAGGGCTGATGTTCAAAAGCAATCTCGCTTCTTTGGTCAGTTGGTATACTTCGTTTTCTTTTCTATACGGCGATATTATCTCGGCAACAATAGGGCATCGTTTTGATAGGTTACTTCCACACCATTCAGAAATAAGTTCAAGTGGTATTGATGGTGTTTGGTTGCATTTAAAAAATGTGACTGCACGTTCCTGACAATTCCCTTTTTCATCGAGTAAGCTATCAAGAACAGCCTTAGGATTAGACTTCATTAATACATCGATTGTCTGAGGAAGATGATTCCCAATACTAAACAGTGGTTGCTGCTCAATCATACGTTCGAGAATTAAACGAGTTGCTTCATAGTTATTTGGGGTTGTAAGGGCAACTCTCACCACATTATGCATCACGTGATCTTTGTGACCATTGAAATCTTCTTTTGAGAAGTCAGCAAGGAGGAGAGTTTGCTGAGCTAGTTCTTTTATTTCATTTGAAGGAGCATACGCATTTTCAGGCCTTAAACCGTGGAATCTCATAGACAGGATTTCAATTGAAATCATTATACCATCAGGTTGTCTGTTAATTAGACTTAGTATTTTACCAAGATCGTTATCAGAAAGTGCTTCATGGACTCTTCCATACCCAAGAAATTGGTAAAAATGAATTGGCGATTGCTGCATTTCAATAGCCTGAATTAGCCTAGTTACGGCATTGGTATCGAGAGTTACGCAGAACTGTATATAAGGGAACAATTTATTTGCTCGCTTATCATGCAACAGACTATCGAGAATCGAGTTAGTTAGTTCGGGCCTGATTTGGCTTAGGTGGCGAATGAACCCGCGCAGTACATTGATTGTCTGTTTCTCAAACGGGATTTCTGATAAGTTGGCGAGAAGCTTTTCCCAGAAGTTTAAGTGGTCATCTACACCTTTTGCGCACCCAACACCAAACGCATGGTGCCGGCTCCAATCTCCCTGAGTAGACAATATTTCAGGTAGTTTTGATTCAAGGTATAGCAGATGTGACTTAGATAAGTCTTTTCCTAGTTTTTCTGCGTTTTCTTCAGCAATCTCATAACCGTTTAATTCACTTTCACCATCCTCACCAGTGGTCTCCAAACAATAAAAATTATTGTGGATTGATAGCAAATACATGTGTATTTGTTCATCGAGAGAAGTAGGGCGCAGTCTATTTAGAATTCCTTTAATCATGCCAATTTCGGCGTTTTCTAAATCCTTCGCGTTGAATTGTAGAAATGAGCCTAGCTGCAGCCACCCTTCACTCCATTCCCCGGTACACAACACTACGTTAATTACATCTTCTAAAACTTTCCAGAGAGCTTTGTTATGGAATAGTTCACTAAGATGAGCTGCTAAAGTGGACTTCGCGTGTTTATGAAGCGGATCATTACGTTTTGCTAATGATGCGGTGTACTCAATAAAGAATTGATACCACTCGGTGCACTCTTGATTTGATGAAGGGTGGTACCCATAGTCTCTAGAGCGAGCACCAAAGTCGAAACTATGATGCGATGAGAAATGTGAAGACTCTAGCGATGCGTCAAGTAACTCAAAACCGATTTCTATTTTGCATTCATCACCGGATTCAATGAGTTCATTGATGGTGCTTAATCTTTGTTCTTTACTAGCATGTGTGCCTGATAGGTAAAGATAAAACAGTGATTTCAGAACATCTCTAACGGAGTTGTAGTTCTCATTTTTCTTTTCGGATGTGGCAATCTCCGCTAGTAACTTAGTACTTTGAATAAAAAGTTCAGGCCCATAAGCTAAGCTTCTAAGTAGCTCCGCCAATTGTGAGAATTCTGGATTTTTTCTTGTAAGGAAATTAGCGTCATTCTCGGACTGTTTTATCAGGAAATCTAACGTTTCCTGGGGGGCTATTGGTGCTGAGTTTGTCAAAATAGTTAAAGCCAGCTCTTGTTCGCCACGAGCCAGAAGTTTGCTGATTGTCCCTCCCTGTTTTAACCAGCTTGCTACAACATCTTGAGCTTCTGCACAGTTATCTAGGTAGCTAATTCGGCGAGATACTGACTTAAGGATACGTCTGTCCGTACTTTCATTGAAGAAACTAACAAATAAGTTTGCTGGAATATTTTGCATGGCGACTTTTGCTAGTCTGTTTGCAATAGGATGCGGAAGTACCGCCATCCATATCCCTCGTTGCTGAATGAGGTTACGGCGCTTTAGCTCTTGAGCACTTTCGTAGAGAGTTTTTGTGGGAGTGCTGGATACACAACTGAGAAGTTCTAACTCGCTCGAGAACGGATTCTCATCGTCTTTATATTGAAATGAGTAAACAAGGGACAAAGCCTGTGCAGCTTGCATCAAAGAGTGTTCTTCTTGATGACGCTGGTGGAACAGTCTCTTGAAAAGCTGATCATCCTTCAGATGAGATATGCTTTCTACTTGTTCCACTGTTGATGCTAATGCGATAGCAATCCGAGCATTACCACCAGAAAACTCAGCTATTTTACTTGCGTCTTGACCGCTTAAATGTGTGAACCTAGCTTTTAGTAAATTGGTGATTAGGGTATCGGACGCTGGTTCCAAAGATAGCACACCCGTTCCTTCCGGCTGATCTTCGCGGATATCATATTCAATGGTAAGTAGACTGATACTTTTCTTGCAACTTGGTGCTAAATCCCGATGTAGCTCGGGAGGGCAGTTGTCTATTATAACAATAGCTTTCTTGTCTTCAGCTACCAGCTTCTCTATCACTGCTCTTGGAGTCGGAATTGGGGCGTGTCCCATATCGGTATAAATCACCTGCTCTGCGGGAAGCTGATGTTCCCCCACACGCTCATCAAATAGAGCTTGGACTAGTCGAGTTTTTCCCACACCAGACAGACCGACAAGCCGGGTAGTGGTACCTGATGCCCCTAATCTGATTCTGAGAGATTGAATTGCTTCAATACCGGTTTTGCCTTCTTTATCACTTGAGGAAACGTCGAAAAGGCGGACTTGCTCGTCAACAATGTACGTTTCCTCAATCCCCTTTGGGGAGTTAGACCAGTTTGAATATCCTTGCCAGCCATGGCTTCCCTCTGGATACTTAGATCCCAGCCATAGTAATAGCGGTGGCTTGGTTTCTTTGACCACGAAGCTCTTTATATATTGGTAAATTTGGCTTTGTTTATTTGGGAACTTAGTAATACTGAGGTGGTCAGCATCCACAAGTAAAGCCTCAGTATTTAATCCCGGATCAGCACTGTCCGGAGTAACAACTGTTAGGAGGCGCTTGCAAGGCTGATTCTCCATGAGTATCAGGTGGTCTATATCACGATTACGAACCCAAGCTCTATACCATTCGTTCAACTCACGTAGGTTTGGATCATTTTTAAGTAGAGAAGCTGTAGCCACGGATGGTAACGCAATGATTCGGAACCTATCAGCCAAGTCTGCACCTGAAGAACCTCTATGTGGGGTTGCTAGAAAGCTGACTTTGGTAACTCGCCCCATTAAGCTTTGTACTTCTGAGTTTCTATCCGCATAGTGGAACATTTGCTTGATCATCAGCCCTCCCATGCTATGACCAACAAAGATTATTTCTCCGTCTCGGAGTAATGGCTCTTGGTTTAATCTGTGCAGAATATCTTTTGCTCTGTCGGTAAAGTGCATAGCTTTTAGGCTTCCCCAACGAGAAATTGGGTTTAAGTATCCAACCGACCAAATGGCAATATTGTCAATTTCTTCACTAAGCCAGTTAGGCCAAAAGCCTTTATCCGGAGTAGAGGAAAGCCAAGTCTTTTCGTAGTGTCCACCTAACCCATGTATAAAGACAACGTGGGTCTTGATATCTCCATCAGATTTAGACATTAGATGCAACTCGGCCATCTTTACTTTCCTTATAATAAGTAAGAGGTAAACGTGGGGTATTCATTCAATTTTGATTGCATTGTATCAAACTAGATGCAATTACAGACATAAAATCAGTTGTTTGAGGCTCTTGATTGGTGTCGACTCTCCAACGACCTATGATATTGATTTAGGAGGCTAGTCTTACGCTTAAAAGTGGTTGTGTTTTCTTTTATATTCTTGAGTGACTATATAGATTCATAGGGCTTAGATCTTGCCTTTTGAAACATTAAATATCCCCTTATTTTTCCTAATACAAAACGCCTGAACTCGAGTAAAAGATCTAGCTCGCTTTTGTCCCAAACTGAGTTATGTCCATTTGCTTTTTACGTACATATCGCAAATGGGTAGTTAAAATTGGCATTGGGTCTACAGTGACCGTTGGCGACATGGATGTCGCCGTCGAGCCTATAGGGATATATTCACGGCGAGTCACTGGGGAAACAATGACAATAAACTCCATAAATAGATACAAAGATTAATCGCTTTTGTCCCAAAGCATGCTTCGTATTTTTTTAAAACTTAAAGACTACGCTAATGCTAAACAAGTGAGCCATGGTGATTAGCGAGACGACCGTCCGCCCCATGGCCGCTCTTTGGCATCCATGCCACCGCGGCATTCGTGAATCCATTCACATCAGACGGGGCGGTCGAGCATCCAAGGAAGGACTTGAACAACATCCCTGTTTAACGGCCTGTTCGCCATCCATGGCTCTCGTTCATAAGCTTAGAAATCCTAGATTTCTATTCACCGTGTCGTTGAGCAAATACCATGGTTCGCCCTTAAATATGGTCTGTATTCAATAACCATGCAATGATATTCGGCTTCCAATATTTAACGCTCTTCTTGTCCCAAAGCATGCTTTGTATTTCTTTAAAACTTACAGACTACGCTAATGCCAAACAGGTGAGCCATGGTAATTTCAAGAGTATAAAAGGACTATTTCAATGAGCTAGCTCGCGCCCTTATTACCATAAAAAACGCCACCTTTCGGTGGCGTTTGCTTATAGATAAGCCTAAAACAGAGGATTACTCATCATCGGCTTTATATTCGACATAGGCTTCGCCTTGGCTTAACCAGGCTGGCGCGGGTTTACCTTTAAGATAATGGTCGAAGTATTCCATCATGCGAATGCTGTAATCGAGCTTATTAGGGTATTTCTTCAGATGATGGGGTTCATCTTCATATTGTAAAAACACCACATCTTTACCCGCACGGCGCATCGCTAAGTACATTTCAACACCCTGCTCCCAAGGCACCGCATCGTCTTTATCGCCAAACATAATCATCAATGGCGTTTGAATGCGATCGGCATAGAAGACCGGCGAGTTCTCAATATACTTTTGCGGCGCAGCGAAGAGGCTTTCACCTATACGGCTTTGGCCGGTTTCGTATTGGAATTGGCGCGCAAGCCCTGTGCCATGGCGAATTCCGCTGTAGGCGCTGGTCATGTTCGCCACTGGCGCACCCGCCACTGCGGCTTTAAACATCTTGGTTTGAGTGATGGCAAACGCCGTTTGATAACCGCTCCAAGAATGCCCTTGTAAGCCAATGGCGTTAGCATCGGCAACACCCATCTCGATAAGCTTTTGCACGCCCGAGGTCAATGCTTGAACCGAACTGGCACCGGGGTAACCGATATCGAAACGAATATCCGGCAAGAATACCGCATAACCGTTATTCACATACCAAGCGAAGTTTGGTCGGTGGTTGACCTTCATTTGCGGGAAGGCATGCAGCCTGTCAGTCATAAAGCGATAGTAGTACACCATCACAGGGTAACGCTCGCCCGCTTGATAGTTAGTCGGTTTAATCAACACACCATCGAGCGGCTTGCCATCGCCATTGGTCCAATGCACTAATTCGGCTTGGCTCCAATTAAAGGCTTGGCGCTGCTTATCTAAATCGGTTTGCTTCACGGCATTTTGCGGGGTCTGATAGCTTGCGGTATACAAGTCAGGGAACAGATCGAAGCGCTCCTTAGAGAACACTAAGGTATCCGCATCTTTACTGCGTCCAAGCACTGTTAATTTATACTCGCCTTCCATCAAGGTCTTAACGCCCGCTTCGCCTAAGGTCGCTTGATAAAAACCATCGGCCTTAGTCTTGTCGCTGTAACCATGCAGCAGCACAGTGGCATTGTAGGCCAGTGTGGTTGGCTCATCGGGATTATCGACTAAGCCTTCAACACGATATTGAATTTTTTGAGCGCGTCCCTGCCCTGCGGTTAAGGCAAATCCACTTTTCGATGCGGTATTAAACTGCCATACATCGTATTTGTCGTAGACGAGGAAACCTGCATCGTCCTTAAGCCAAGGGCCAAAACCATAACCTGGCGCATTGGAAGGATAATCATGGTCTTCATCGGCAAAACTCACCTTTAAAGACTTGGTCAGATTGGTGCGACGACCTTCGGCAATATCGTATAAATACACATTACCTTGCTGATAATAGGAAACATATTTGCCGTCGCCCGATAAGCTCGGCTCAGCATCGCTTGGTTGTTGGGTTAACAGCGGCAACTTGCGACCCGTGTTGATATCCACCAAGTAATAGTCTTGATAAAAACCCGCCCAAGTGATCATCTTGCGATAGGGCAAGTCTGAGCTTGCCAACATATAACGCTTGTGCTGTGACAGGGTCACATCTGGCACCGTTTTATCGCCAAGCTGCACCACATTGTTTGAGCCTAAATGCAGCACGGCTAAGTAAGTGCGCTTTTGCTCTTTATCATATTGCTTGATTTCATGAGGTTTAATCCGCGGATCGTCCCCATGCCAGACCTTAAGCCCACGTTGGCCTGTGACTATCTCTTTGTCGTAAAGATCTTTTTCTTCTGCGATTTTCTTCAGGCTGAGCTGCTGGCTCACCTCGGGCACACGGCCAAAGAAGAGTCGTTCACTGTCTAGGGAGAAGTTTAAACTGGCGTAACGATTTAACGTCCACTCTTTGGTGTTTGGCACGGGGCGAATTTTGCCCGAAGCCATATCAACTAGGCTTAACTGATAACTGCGGCCATAGGGTAATTCACTCGCATCACCTTGAGTAAAGGCCAGCCAGTGACCATTTTTTGAAAGTGCTAGCGCGCCAATTTGTTGGGTTTGGGACTCAAACGCCGTTGATTTTTTGTAGTCTTTCAAATCAATCAGTTGCAGTCGATGTTGTTTCGCCTCGATATCATTGACCGCAACAGCCAAGCGGCGACTGTCTTTATCGAAGTAATAGGCGGTCACATGCTCCAGATCCACCCGCTGCGAAGGCGAAGACAAATTCACTAAACTAAAACGACGGCCTTGGTCGAACTTATCGACTTTCACCTTCTCGGCTTTGGACTTATCATCGGCACCTTCGGTTTTCTCTTTGGCGTCTTTCTTGGCCTCTTCGTCGGCTTCAAACCAAATGGCTAAATGCGCGCCATCGTCGCTAAAAACAAATTCCTTTACCCGTTCAAATTTGGTTTGCGAGCCCGTTTCAGTGTCGAGCAGCACCATATCAGCCTTAAGTTTTTTCTTGGCTTTAGCATCACTGGTTTCGACTTTAAGCAAACTGGGTTTTACGGCCATAGCCACATAACGGCCAGTGTGACTCACGATAGGGTCTGAGCCGCCTTCAATCTGAAAGTCTTTTCCTGATTGCAGGTTTTTAATTAAACCATGGCTATCGCCACGATCTGGCGCCACCTCTACCGCTAGCACTTGACCATTGTCAGCGATAACGGGCTTTTCGAGGGACTCAAACTTCATTATGTCGGTCAGGGTAAGGGGTTTAGTGCTAGTTTCAGCATGGGCATGCGGCAATATTCCGAGGGATAACAGCACTAGCGATGTGATAGGTAATAACTTCAATGTCTTCCTCTTTTATGTAGTTGTTAGACTAAAGTAGACTTTTTTAACCATTGGCTCTCCATCATCGTTATAACCCAGTATTTTTACAAGTTTTACCCAATAAAAAATCGTGATATTGCTCACTATTTCCTGTGAAGTTTGACCAAAGACGGTTAAAATAATAGTGAGAAAAAACACCAAATTCATAGTCATGTTACCCGGCTAATACCGGGTCGGACGATTGCAGTAACGACGAACCGTGGAAGGACTTCTCCATGTCAAAAAGAACGATAACCGTAATTCCAGGTGATGGAATTGGCCCAAGTATTATTGATTCAGCCTTAAAAATTCTTGATAAAGCAGGTTGTGATTTTGAATATGAATTTGCCGATGCCGGCTTAACTGCTCTCGAGAAGCAAGGCGAACTACTTCCGCAGCGTACTTTAGAACTGATCGAAAAAAACCGCATCACCCTGAAAGGCCCGCTAACTACACCAGTAGGCGAAGGTTTTACCTCTATCAACGTGACATTACGTAAGAAATTCGGCCTGTACGCGAACGTACGTCCAGTGTTGTCTTTTAAAGGCACTCAAGCCCGTTATGAAAACATTGATATCATCACAGTGCGTGAAAACACCGAAGGCATGTACTCAGGCCACGGTCAAAAAGTGTCTGAAGACGGCACCACTGCTGAAGCGACCAGTATCGTCACTCGCCAAGGCGCAGAACAAATCGCAACATTCGCCTACGAACTGGCCCGCAAAGAAAACCGTAAGAAAGTCACTATCGTGCACAAAGCAAACATCATGAAGTCAACTTCAGGTCTGTTCCTGAAAGTGGCCCGTGAAGTGAGTCAACGCTACCCAGACATCAAAACCGAAGAAATGATTGTCGATGCGACTTGCATGAAGTTAGTGATGAACCCAGAAAACTTCGACGTCATCGTGACCACCAACCTGTTTGGTGACATTCTGTCGGATCTGTGTGCTGGTTTAGTCGGCGGTTTAGGTATGGCACCTGGCGCCAACATTGGTCGTGATGCAGCGATTTTCGAAGCGGTTCATGGCAGCGCGCCAGATATCGCTGGTAAAAACCTCGCAAACCCAACATCAGTGATCTTAGCCTCTATCCAAATGCTGGAATACTTAGGCATGGCCGATAAAGCCGACATGATCCGTAAAGCCGTATCGGCAGTGATTGAAGAAGGCGACCGTACAACTCGCGATTTAGGCGGCACCCACGGTACGACTGACTTCACTCAAGCGGTGCTTGATCGTCTGTCATAATCGCTTTTGCGCGAAACAAAAAACGCACCTTGGGGTGCGTTTTTTTATGGCCGCTATTTAGCGGGACTGGCCAAATAAAAAGCCCAAACATGTACTTGGGGCTTCACTCACTAACAAAACGATAAAAAACCGCTGATTAGTTCCAAGGTTGGCTCGGTCTAATCCACAGATGGACGGTCACTTCATCACGGTCATGGTATAAGTGCTTACACTGTAACTGGAATTCGTTGATGCCGTTTTCCTTGAGGATTTCCTGCATGGTATTCAAAATCGCCATCACTTCTTTATAACGGCTCTTCATCGGCAGCTTGAGGTTGAAAATGGCTTCTTTAAACCAGCCATTGATGGCCCAAGCTTCGATCAGCTCAGCCACGCGCGCGGGCTTTTCAACCATGTCGCACACTAACCAATAAATGTTTTTACGCTGTGGCTCGAAGCGGAAACCATCCTCGCGGAAATGTTTCACTTGGCCGGTTTCCATCAGCTTTTCATTCATTGGGCCATTATCGACCGCGGAGACCATCATGCCACGACGCACCAATTGATAGGTCCAGCCGCCAGGGCATGCACCTAGGTCCACCGCATTCATGCCGCTGCGAACCCGCACTTCCTGCTCTTCTTTAGGCACAAACTGCGCGAAGGCTTCATCGAGTTTCAAGCTTGAGCGGCTCGGCGCATCGGCAGCCATTTTCAGGCGCGGGATCCCCATAAAATAAGGGGAGCTGTTGTTGCTGAAGGAATAACCTACGTAGGCGCGACCTGGGCCGATAAAGCACACGTGGATAATCGGACGCTTAGGATTTTCCTGTGCCAGTAAACTGCCGGATTTTTTCAAATGCTGGCGCAAAGGCACGGTAAACTTACGGCAAAATGCCGATAGCTCTTTGGCTTCGTTGGTATCAGGGGTTTCAACCCTCAGCTCACCCGCTTTACTCACCTCACTGAGCGCCGCCACAATCGGGCTGACACGGTCAGACTCGGGTAAATCCGCCAACAGCTCGCTTGCGGCAAACATCTGACGGGCAAAAATCAGTGAATCTAACGGCAGTTGCTTCACTAAGGTATCGCCGCCGTCTTCTTCAAAACATTGATATACCACGTAGGCATCGTTGTTGTTGGCCTTAACAAAGCCACCCACATTGAGCTCGGCGGCTCGCTGTTGGATTTCTGCTGCGCATTCTTTCTCATAGCCTGCACGGCAAAATAAAAATAGGTTTTTCATGGAGATCCTTAAGAAATCCAAGCCATAAACATGGCCGACTATCGATTTGGGCGCCAGTATAGCAATTTCAATACACAAAAGCCCGATTTGCTATCGGGCTTTTGTGTTATTGGCAGCATGAACGCACGGCGCAGTGGCTACGCCACACAAGTATTATGACTCGTTGCCATCCACCACTTTATGGCGCCATACGGCCGCGGCCAGCAATAACCAACCTAATAAGAAACAGCCACCGCCCATTGGGGTAATAGGGCCTAACCACTTGCTACCGACTAGCGCTAAACCGTAGAGCGAGCCAGAAAACAGCACTATGCCTGCCATAAACAGGTACGCCGCCCAGTCCAGCAAACGCGAGGTTAACCACTGCCCGGCAAAGGCCACGGCAATCAGCGCAAAGGTATGATAGAAGTGATATTGCACGCCTAGATTAAACACATCAATCAGTTCAGGCGGCGCGACAGCCTTGAGTCCATGGGCACCAAAAGCGCCTAGCGCGACCGCAAAAAATCCGCTTACCGCGGCGAGTAACAACAATCCTTTACGCATTTTTACCTCCAAAAACCAATAGGCTTTACGACGGATGACGCTCAAGCCGTTAGTCCAGACTCTGAGCGCTTTACGCCATATCAAGAAAAAACATTAGCCAATAAATTTTGCTGATAAATCAACAGCCAATGCAAGGTTAGCCGCTTCGGTCGTGCCTGACGACTTTCTTGGGACAAAACTATGATCCCCATCGGCTAAGTATTCAATTTGTATATCACTGTTAAGCGGCCAACTTAGGATCTGCGCCTGAGTGCCAAACTTATCCCGCTCACCTTGTAGCACTAATACAGGCACTTGGCAGTCGTTTAGGGGTTCTAACCTAGGTTCACCCCCCTTAAGTGGGATAAAGGGATAACCTAAGCAAATGACCCTATCGATACGGCTGGCTTGCGCGCTATCGCAGGCCAGTAACGCCGCCATGCGTCCACCCATGGATTTGCCCATCAAGACCACACGCTTAACCTCAGGCTGAGCGTGCGCCACATCGAGCATCTCGCCAAAACAGGCAAGCAGCTTTGGCGCTCTGTCAGGCGGGCGCTTTTTACCATCCTCGGCATTGGCCTGCATGTAGGGAAAATTAAAGCGCATCACTTGAAAACCCTTTGCGACAAGACCTGCGGCCATTTGGCACATAAAGTCGGAGTCTCGATTCGCTCCCGCGCCGTGGGCAAATAAAATCAAAGTTTCTGATGGCGCGCCTTCTAACACATAGGCACTTGACGCAACATCCTCGTTAACCGAGGGATTATCCGGGCAACAACTCACTGCGTGACTCCTCGGCAAACATATCTAACATCCACTCACGGAACGCGACCACTTTACCCAGCTCGGCATGATTCTGTTGGCAGACGAGGTAATAGGCATCTTTGCTCACTAACACTTCTTGGAATGGGCACACCAGTCGACCCGCCTTAATATCGGGGCGAGCGAGTACGCTATAACCTAAGGCCACACCTTGGCCATGGGCTGCCGCCTGCAAAACGAGGGAGGAATGGCTAAAAATCGGCCCTTGGTTGACGTTGATATCGTGAATGCCACATTGTCTAAACCAAGCCTGCCAATCGTGACGGCTCATATCGTGCAGCAGCGTGTGGTGTTTTAAATCTTCCGGCTTAGACAAGGGCTTAGGGCCATTTAACAGCATTGGCGAACATACAGGGATCAGCACTTCATTACGAAGTTTATCGGCGCGAAGCCCGGGCCAATTGCCTAAACCATAATAAATGGCAACGTCGACATCGTCGGTTAAGGAGCTGGCCTCTGTGTCTACCGCCTTAATTCGTACGTCAATGTCGGGATTTTTTTCACTAAACTTCGACAGGCGCGGCACCAGCCACTGAATAGCAAAGCTTGGCGACATGCTCACTGTCAACGAACCAATGGCGCTACGCGCAAGCAGCCTGTCGGTCGCATCCGCCAGTTGGGTGAAGATATCTTTAATATCGAGAAAATAGCTCTGGCCTTCTTCGGTCAGTAGCAGTGATCGATTCTTTCGGCGAAATAATTTTAATCCGAGAAAATCTTCCAGCGCTTTAATTTGGTGACTCACCGCAGCCTGAGTCACAAACAATTCTTCAGCCGCTCGAGTAAAGCTCAAATGCCGTGCGGCGGCCTCAAATGCTTTAACCGCATTCAGTGGTGGTAAGCGTCTTGACATAGTGATCTCTATCTCAATTTTTAATTAGTTTTTCTAATCCGTATTGTTACATTTAATCGTTTGTAAAGGCCAGCGTTTTTGATTAAATTTTGCGCCAACGAAACACATGAGTTGGACAATCTCGAACGGGTGATGGGAATGTCTGACAGCAATACTTTGTCAGCCCGGAGGCGACTATGTTCAATTTAAAATCTGCTTTTGCATTAGTGTTAGTCAGCGCACTCAGTGCCAATGTCAGCGCAAATGTTATCGATGCAGAAATTATCATCGACACCAGTGATTTACAGGCAAGCATCAATGCCGAACTGACTGCGACGATGGAAAAAATGCATGAAGAAGCGCTGCAGGATCCTACCTTATTGCTTGCCGATGAAGTGTTACCGGCCCAGCAAGTGGTCAAGACCGAATAAATTGCACTGCTTATCCGTAAAATAAAAGCCGCATTCCAATGCGGCTTTTTTGTATTCGTTTACCTGCGAATTGGCGCATTAAGGCCAAAGTTGATGTTTGGCCTTAGCTCGCGTTTTACTGGCTATCGCTTAAGGGCGGTAAACCTTAACATTGTGATAACCTTGCTCAATCAGGTATAGCGCCTGTAATTTACTCATCACCCCACGCTCGCAGTACAACAGGTAAGTCTTCTGCTTATCGAGATCGGCAAATTGAGTCGCTAATTTGAAGAAAGGAATGCGCTTGATTTCCACGCCTTCAATCTCCAGCGGCTTGTTCTCTTCTTCCTCAGGGGCGCGAATATCAATCACCACTTCATTGGTGTCGATAGCAACAACGGTTTCAGTTTCAGTGATACGCGTATTCATTTGTTCTGCTATCTCCCTGATATCAATGGCCACGGCCTGCTCAACGATACGGTCAATCAAGTCCTCAGAGAATTTGGTCTCTTCGGCCTCAACCTTGGCCAGTACCGCCTTCACGGTTGGCTTTTGCGAAATCACGCCGCAATACTCGGGCATAGATTTAGCAAAATCTTCGGTGCCGATACGGCGGCATTCGTTGATGATGTCCTGCTTGTCCATGGCGATCAGCGGGCGCAGGATCAGCATATCGGTGCAGCGGTCAATCACGTTCAAGTTAGTTAAGGTTTGGCTCGATACTTGGCCTAAACTCTCACCTGTTACAATCGCCTGAATGCCCATACGCTCAGCAATACGCGCCGCGGTGCGCATCATCATACGCTTGAGCACCACGCCCATTTGACCGTTGTCGATTTTCTCTAAAATCTCGGCCACCACAGGCTCGAACGGCACAGACACAAACTTCACCTTGTGGGATTCGCCATAGGTTTTCCACAAATGGTAAGCGACTTGTTTCACGCCAATTTCATGCTGCGCGCCGCCGAGGTTGAAGAAACAGTAATGGGTTCGAGCGCCCTTCTTAATAAATTGGTAGCTCGACACGCCTGAGTCAAAACCGCCCGAAATCAAGGACAACACATCTTCCT
Organism: Shewanella decolorationis; assembly: GCF_004354305.1. Classification (NCBI taxonomy): domain Bacteria; kingdom Pseudomonadati; phylum Pseudomonadota; class Gammaproteobacteria; order Alteromonadales; family Shewanellaceae; genus Shewanella; species Shewanella decolorationis. Next base: position 3,088,581 of record NZ_CP037898.1, read on the forward strand.
GCGTCGCCATTGGGAAGCCGCCTAAGCCTTCGATACGCTTAGTCACCATATACAGTTTATCGCCCTCGATTTCGAGGTTAACTGTCACTTCTGGGTTCTTCAAACGCACGCCAATCGCATCGGTAAACTGGTTTAAACCGCCACCGACATAACGCTCGACTTCGATAGAGTTAAAATCGTGGGAGCCTGTGCGTTTAACGCGCACACAGAAGGTTTTACCGGCAATTTGATCACGGTAAACGGGTAAGACTTGCTGGTAGATATCGTCGACTGAGGTAAAGCTATATTCATCCACTTGCACCACATGGGCGATCCCAGGAATACAGGCTAAACGCTCACCAAAGGCCTGAGCTAATTCAGGTTTATCATTTGGCACCTTTACCCAAATACGGTCCCATTGACGTTGCACTTTGGCATCTTCATCAACTTTTTTGAGCACGTTACGGATGTTGGTTTCAAGCATTTTGGTGAAGCGCATGCGCACGGGCTTGCTCTTCATCATGATTTCTGAGTACAGCTTTACAATAAACTTCATGGGATTTCCGCGGGCAATTTTGTAAACAGCAAAATTGGTTAAAAGAATAATCGCCGGATTATAACAAACTCACGGCGATTGGCGCACCTGTTTCCACACACGGACTGCTCGTGGCGTGCGCTTATGCACAAGTCAAAAAAATCACATAGAAAAACGCCGTGAAACATTCACGGCGTTTTATTCAAGCTTAACGCTAATTCCCTACTTGAATTTCCTGAGATTCTTTTGCCTTACCCTGCTCAATAGCAATCTCAACGCGGCGATTTCGTGCGCGGTTTTCAGGTGAGTCATTAGGCACAATGGGATTATTCGACGCCATCCCGACAACTTTCATCCGCTTGGGATCGAAGCCCTTTACTTGCAGCAGCACATCGGCCACCGCCACAGCGCGTTTACTGGAGAGATCCCAGTTCGAACTATAGAGCTCATCACTTATCTGCATATCGTCGGTGTAACCGGATACGGTAACAATCCCTGGCACATCCTTGAGTAACTCACCAACAGAACGCACTACAGGCTTAAATCGCGGTTGCAAGAACCCCGAACCAGACGCAAATGACCCCTTTTCACGAATACGGATAATGATTTGCTGCCCAAGTGACTCGATTTCAATGGCGCCATCAGTGATCTCTTTATTGAGCTCCTGCGCCATTTTTTTCACTTGTTGATTAATTTTATCCTGCGCCGCCGCGGCTTCAGCTTTAACCGCATCCGCAGTTTCTTGGGCCGTAGCCGAGGCTTCACCGCCCCGCTGCGAACCATTTTGCTGCTGAGTCCCCCCCGCGCTATCGTCTTCACCCGCTTGGAAATCCAACGTGGGTTCGGTCATTTCGTTGGTTTGTTGGTTGATGATCTCAATTGGCGTGGGATCGGGACGACCAGGACGAAACTCCAACGCAATCACAGACGTCCCCTTAGGAATATCTTTGACTTCGACCTTATTTTGTACCCCGAAAGCATACTTCATCGAGCCTGCAATCTGCTTAAATTTCATCACGTCCATTTCGGAGAATGACAGCAGCAGCACGAAGAAACACATCAAGAGGGACATCAAATCGGCAAATGTTGCCAACCAGAGCGGCGCTCCGGGCGGTGGACAGTTGCACTTAGCCATGGGCTACTCTCCGTCCGTTGTATCGATTTTCCGCTGTTTTTCAGCAAGATAATTTTTTAAGAAACCTTCAATCACCCGTGGGTTTTGGCCATCTTGAATAGCCAATACCGCATCCATAATCAGGTTGCGGTTAAGCATCTCTTCGCCCATGCGCAAGCTCAATTTATCGGCAATGGGAATACACACCATGTTGGCGACCACGGCGCCGTACAGCGTCGTTAACAAGGCCACCGCCATGGAAGGACCAATCGATTTAGGATCTGACATGTTGGATAACATGGCCACCAAGCCCACTAAGGTACCAATCATCCCCATCGCAGGGCCGACATCACCAAAGGCCCTAAAAATCGCAATGCCGTTGCGATGGCGCTCTTCAGTAAGGGCTATGTCTTTTTCAAGCGCGGCGCGCACCACTTCACCATCGTGACCGTCTACCAACATATCGACGGCTTTTTGCATAAAACTATTGGAAATTTGCGCTTCTTCAAGGGCAAGGAATCCGCCTTTACGGGCGGCATCGGCCATCGTGACTGACTGTTCGATAAGATCTTCAGGCTTATCAATCTTAAACATAAAGGCTTTGACGGCGATTTTTACCGCGCCCAAAAACTGTTTGAGATTGAATTTCATCATTACGACGAAGAATGAACCACCGAACACGATAAACACTGAGGGAACGTCGATAAAGATTGCCAGGCCGCCGCTGGTCATCATAGCCCAAAGGATAAAACCAAAGCCCCCGACTAGTCCTATAACTGTAGCTAAATCCACAACGGCTCCTCAATATTCGGTATAAACGACATCATACTGACTCTATTCGCAAAATAACACTAAATGTCACCCGCAGCAGGTTAACACTTTGGTCTTAACTCAAGTCTTATTTTATGATGTCGAAGGATGATTATAAGCATAATGCTATTATTGTCTTTTATCGGACAAGCACTAAGCAAGTTTAGCGGCAATTTCAATTTTCTGAAAAAAATTCAGCAACAAAGCGTGCTATCGAGCAAATATCCGTCGACTGAATTTGACCCTTGGGCCGCCCTGATATACCTTGTGTCCGCTCTTTCAAAGGAATTATTAACGTGGCGAAGAAACCCGAAAATCTCAGTTTTGAAGAATCCCTTGGTGAACTCGAGCGCATCGTTGCCGAATTAGAACAGGGCGATGTCTCTCTGGATGATGCGTTAAAACAATTTGAACGTGGCATCAATCTGGTGCGTAACAGCCAAGCAAAACTCGAGCAAGCTCAACAAAAAGTGGCCATTTTACTCAAACAGGATGAAAATGCGCCCCTATCTCCCTATGCCGTTGAGGGCGAATAAGCGTGTTAGTCAATGCAATAAAAGAATATCAACTAAGGGTTGATGACCAATTAAAACAACGTTTTAGTACACTCGAAGACACAGCACCGCAGTTAAAGGCCGCCATGACCCACGGCGCGCTATTAGGCGGTAAGCGTATTCGTCCCTTCTTGGTTTACAGTGTGGGACAAATGTTTGGGGTGCCGCTTGAAAAGCTCGACGCCTGCGCCGCCGCCATTGAGTGTATTCATGCTTATTCGTTAATCCATGACGATTTACCCGCCATGGACGATGACGACCTTCGTCGTGGTCAACCCACAGTGCATATCGCCTTCGATGAAGCGACCGCCATCCTTGCAGGGGATGCACTGCAAACCTTAGCCTTTGAAATTGTGACCGAAGCCGTGCCGGGGATCTGCAGCGAGCAACATATCGCCATGGTGAGAGCGCTGGCGAAAGCCTCGGGTTACCGTGGTATGTGTGGCGGCCAAGCGATTGACTTAGCCTCAACCGATAAACTCATCGACCTTAAGGCCTTAACTCAACTGCATAATATGAAAACGGGCGCCCTTATCAGCTGCGCCGTTGAGTTAGCCCTGATCGCCGCTAATGCGCCAAAAGATGAATATCAGACTATGATGGAATTTGCCCATGCGGTAGGACTTGCCTTCCAAGTGCAAGACGATATTCTGGACATCATTGCCACCACGGAAGAACTCGGCAAACCCCAAGGCTCTGATGCTGAATCAAATAAGAGTACTTTTCCGCAACTACTTGGACTGCAAGGCGCCAAAGACACCGCCGCGCAACTGATCCAAGAGGCACTATCAGCGCTGGCTAAATTGCCATACAATAGCCAGTTAATTGCAGACTTCGCCCGCTATATCATTGAGCGAAGAATATAATAAGAGACGAAGTATCTCGCTATGAGTTTGGACATTTCACAGTTTCCCGTGTTGGCTCAAGCCAACACTCCTAATGAACTCCGCCAGCTTCCTCAGGCCCTGTTACCTCAATTGGCCGATGAGTTGCGGGAGTTTCTTCTTAAGTCCGTTGGCATGTCCAGCGGACATTTTGCCTCTGGACTTGGCACAGTCGAACTGACTGTTGCCCTGCATTATGTCTATAACACCCCGTTTGACCGTTTGATTTGGGACGTTGGCCACCAAGCCTATCCCCATAAAATCCTCACTGGTCGCCGCGACAGAATGCACACCATTAGGCAAAAGAACGGCTTACATCCTTTCCCTTGGCGGGAAGAAAGTGAATACGACACCTTTAGCGTGGGGCATTCAGGCACATCTATCAGTGCCGCATTAGCCATGGCAGTTGCCGCCGAAAAAGAACAGGCAGGCCGCAAAGTGGTCGCCGTGATTGGCGATGGCGCCATGACGGGTGGTATGGTGTTCGAGGCCATGAATCACGCAGGTGATTTGCACAACGATATGCTGATGGTGCTGAACGATAACGAAATGTCGATTTCAGAAAACGTCGGCGCGCTCAACAATCACTTAGCGCAGTTGATGTCGGGCCGCCTCTACACCACCATTCGTGAAAGCAGCAAAAAAGTGCTCAAGGGCATGCCGGTCATCAAAGAGATGGCCAAGCGCACCGAAGAGCACCTAAAGGGCATGGTTGTACCTGGCACTCTGTTTGAAGAGTTAGGCTTTAACTATATCGGCCCCATCGATGGCCACGATGTCGATGCCCTAGTGGAAACCCTGCGCAATATGCGCAATCTCAAGGGCCCACAAGTGCTGCACATCATGACCAAAAAAGGTCGTGGCTATGAGCCAGCCGAGAAAGATCCTATCGGTTGGCACGCGGTACCTAAATTTGACCCATCACAGTTTAAGAAGCCAGCCACTAAGCCAGGACTGCCAACCTTCTCCCAAGTGTTTGGCAAATGGTTATGTGATATCGCTGAGCAGGATGAAAAAGTCTTAGGGATTACGCCTGCCATGCGTGAAGGTTCGGGCATGGTGGAGTTTTCACAGCGTTTTCCAAAACAGTATTTCGATGCCGCTATTGCCGAGCAACATGCGGTGACCTTAGGTGCAGGGTTTGCCTGTGAAGGCTATAAGCCTGTGGTCGCCATTTACTCGACCTTCCTGCAACGGGGCTATGACCAGCTAATCCACGATGTGGCGCTTCAGCGTTTACCGGTATTGTTCGCCATTGACCGTGGCGGTATCGTCGGTGCCGACGGCCCAACCCACCAAGGGGCATTCGATTTAAGCTTTATGCGCTGCATCCCGAATATGGTGATCATGGCGCCATCGGATGAAAATGAATGTCGCCAAATGCTCTATACCGGTTATTGCTATGATGCAGGCCCGAGCGCGGTGCGTTATCCAAGGGGCAGCGCCACAGGCGCGACTCAGGTAGAAGCCATGACGGCGCTGCCTATTGGTAAAGGCGTGATTAAGCGTTTAGGCAAAGGTATCGCCATGCTGAACTTTGGTACCACCTTAGCCGCCGCCTTAACCGCCGCAGAAAGCTTAGACGCCACCGTTGTCGATATGCGCTTTGTGAAGCCCTTAGATGTGGATTTAGTTAAAGAGATGGCGCAAACCCACGATGTGCTCGTGACAGTGGAAGAAAACGCCATTATGGGCGGCGCAGGCTCTGGTGTATTAGAACTGCTGCAAAAGCTTAAAATGCCTAAACCTGTACTGCAAATCGGCCTACCTGATGAGTTTATTAAACATGGCTCTCCAGAAGAAGTGACCCATGATTTACAACTCGATGCCGAAGGTATGTTAGCGCAAATTAATGCCTATCTCGCCAATTAAGGTGAAGGGAGCTTGCTCCCTGTAAATGATAAAGTAAGTTGCTGATTAGCTTTAATAAAAATCTCAAACTAAAAAGGACTGCATCTGCAGTCCTTTTTATTACTTAATGCTCAGCGCGCTCGCTTAGGCTTCAATATTAATCGAAGCAGATTCTTGGCTAGGGCCACCCTGTGACACCATCACCATGGCAGGACGCAGTAAACGGCTGTTTAGCTCATAACCCTTTTGCATCACTAACATCACGGTATTGGCTGGGTACTCAGCGCTTGGCTGCATACCAATGGCTTGATGTTGGTCTGGGTTAAAGGCCTGTCCCTGTGGATCGATAGGTTTTACCCCAAACTTAGCCACAGCAGTTAAGAAGCTCTTTTGCGTAAGCTCAACACCTTCGTAAATCGCTTTGGTGGTTTCATCCTGCGGATTAGTACCTTGCAGCGCACGTTCCATATTGTCTAACACTGGCAGTAATTCGTTGGCGAATTTTTCCAAGGCAAATTTGTTCGCCTTTTCCACATCCATCGCAGCACGGCGACGAATGTTGTCTACTTCGGCAGCAGCACGTATAACTGAATCTTTTTGCTCTTCAACTTTCGCCAAAGCGTCAGCGAGTAACTGTTCCAGCTCTTCAATACGGAAATTGGCTTGGGTAAGCTCATCAATCAGACTCGCTTCTTCGGTAGAAACTTCAGACTCTACACCCTCTTGGATCAGATCCTGTTCTGCTTTAATCGACTCGTTGCTCATTTTCACTCCAGCTAAAAATGCTTTGTTTCTAAATACTCTGGGCATATTATGGGGATCAATTTTGACGTTTCAAGGCCTAAGGCCAGATCTAGCATAAATATGACCACAAAGTTCCACACCATTGGCCTTATTGGCAAGCCGCACCACTCAGGGACAAATCAAACCCTCAAACGTCTGCACCACTGGCTGACGATGCAAGGATATGAAGTCCTCGTGGAAGAGCGCGTTGCCAGCGAGTTAGGGACCAATATCGTCGCGGTCGATTTATTAGAGATTGGCGCTCGCTGTGATTTAGCCATAGTTGTAGGTGGTGATGGCAATATGCTCGGCGCCGCCAGAGTGCTGGCACGCTTCGATGTAGGCGTGATTGGTGTAAACCGTGGCAATCTTGGCTTTTTAACGGATTTACCACCCGATGCCTTTGAAGAAGCGCTCGCCAAAGTGCTCGATGGTGAATTTGATACCGAGCACCGCTTTTTACTCGAGGCCGAAGTCTATCGCCATGGTCAGCTAAAAGCCAGTAACACCGCAGTGAATGAGGCAGTACTGCACCCGGGTAAAATAGCCCATATGATTGAATTTGAAGTCTATATTGACAATCAATTTATGTACAGCCAGCGCGCTGACGGCATGATAGTCTCAACGCCGACAGGGTCTACCGCCTACGCCCTGTCGGCAGGTGGCGCCATTCTTACCCCCAATTTACAAGCATTAATCTTAGTGCCCATGTTTCCACATACACTGTCGTGCCGCCCAATTGTGGTCGATGCCTGCAGCACCATTAAGATGGTCGTTTCCCCTGAAAATGGTGAGAATTTAGAAGTAAGCTGCGATGGCCACGTGCATTTAGCGGTATTGCCAGGTGATGAAATCATAGTGCGCCGCAGTTCAGAGCAACTCAGGCTTATCCATCCAAAAGGACATAATTATTTCCACGTTTTGCGTACCAAACTCGGCTGGGGCAGTAAGTTATTTTAGGTTTTGTGACTAAACATTTGTCGTTAATGCAAAACCTACCATTAACTAAATTAGCAACACTGGTTTAAAAGTGAATCATAAAACCGTAACAGTGCTGTAAATACCTTCATTAATCGTTATTAAATTTCAGATTAACTCAAAATTCATTAAGTGATCTTTATCACACCAAAACACACCCCATCATTTAGTGTGCACTAGATCACATCAAACAACCCGTGTTTAAAATGATATGATTTGTTAAAAATCAATATATTAAATAATTTCCGTAAAAATAATTCTGGCTCACAGCAACAAAATGCGTGATATGAATCACACCTTAAAATTGTCTTAAAAATTCATCAATAGCCCATTAATGAAATAAATAGATCAGTTAATTGCAATACTGATAGCTAATTTAGTAAATATCGCCTTTTTTATAACCAAATAAAACCAAAAGCACAGCTAGTATCACTAAAAGAAATATAACAAACCACCATGAAGTGATACCGATCACAGTTAGGAAAATCCTATGAGAGAAGCCTCCCGCAGCGCTGTAAATTAGCATTTCATATAGCAGCCAAAATGATCTAGATCATATAAGTTCAACCTCGAATAGCGTCTAGTACACACCACAGAATGTCGTGGCAGTGATTATTAGTAGTGAATACTACTGACTTATCCGTTGTGAGTTTCGACATCTAAACACTAATAAGATCCCTATAAAACATAAGACAGACCACTTTATGTAGAGGCAAGCATGACAATACTGCAACTTTTCGCGAGCTTGACGCCAGTGCTCAGTGTAATGATCTTCCTTGTATTACTGAGAATGCCAGCGTCAAAAGCTATGCCCATTTCCATGGTAGTTACGGCAATCGCCGCCGTATTTATTTGGCAAATGGATACCACCCTTATGGCCGCGTCCATTCTAGAAGGACTACTGTCAGCCATCACTCCATTAACCATCATCTTCGGCGCGGTATTCCTACTTAATACCCTGAAATACTCAGGGGCCATGGATACCATCCGCGCAGGCTTTACTAACATCAGTGCCGATGCCCGTGTTCAAGTAATTATTATTTGTTGGTTATTTGGTGCCTTTATTGAAGGTAGCGCCGGCTTTGGTACACCTGCTGCAATTGGTGCACCGCTGCTGGTATTACTGGGCGTACCCCCAGTTGCCGCAGCAGTTGTAGCCTTGATTGCCGACTCAGCTTGTGTGTCATTCGGTGCAATCGGTTTGCCCGTGCTCTTTGGTATGGAGCAAGGCTTAACCCAAGGCGGAGTGAGCTTGGCAGCTGAGCAATTTGCAGCCCACGGCGGTAGCTACGTTGGTTATGCTCGCTTTATCGTGATGCATATGATCACTATCGACTTAATTACAGGTACATTAATCCCACTGGTCATGGTGACCATACTGACAGGATTCTTTGGTCGTAATAAGTCATTTAAAGAAGGTTTAGCGATTTGGAAATTTGCGATTTTCGCAGGCCTTGCCTTTACTGTTCCAGCATGGATTATCAACTATCTTGCGGGTCCTGAATTCCCATCGGTTATCGGCGCATTAATTGGTATGGCTTTAGTCATCCCTGTTGCTCGTAAAGGCTACTTACTGCCAAAAACCCCTTGGAATGATTTTGCCGAAAATGATAACCAAGAAGGTGCAAAAATTGAGACGACTGCTAAGTTCTCACAAATTGCCGCTTGGACACCTTATATCATCATGGCTGCGCTATTAGTGCTTTCACGCACCGTTGCGCCACTTAAAGCCTGGTTATCCAGTTTCAACATCAGCTGGACAGGCCTAATGGGCACTGAGCTTAAAGCCAGTTTTGCAACCTTATATGCTCCTGGCGCCTTCTTCGTGGCCGTGTGTATTTTAGGTTTCTTCCTGTTCAAGATGAAAAGCCCTGCGATTAAGCAATCCATAGGCGTTTCATGCAAGTCTATGTTACCTACTATCATTTCATTAGGTGCATCTGTGCCTATGGTGAAAATCTTCTTAAACTCAGGTGTTAATGGTGCTGGCCTTGCGTCTATGCCAGTCGCCTTAGCCGATATGTTAGGTCAATCTATGGGCGCGGTTTGGGCATGGATGGCACCTATTGTGGGGATTTTTGGTGCCTTCCTGTCAGGTTCAGCGACCTTCTCAAACATGATGTTCTCCAGCTTACAATACAGTGTGGCCGACAACATTGGCATGAACCATACATTGGTATTAGCACTACAAGGTATCGGTGCTAACGCCGGTAATATGATGTGCGTAATGAACGTGGTTGCCGCTGCAACTGTAGTAGGTATGGCGGGTAGAGAGTCTGAAATCATTCGTAAAACTATGCCTGTTGCCCTTGGCTACGCATTACTTGCAGGTACTATCGCAACACTTTGGGGTGGCTTCTAATCCATCTTGTTCGAAGTCACGCCGAGTGACTTCGACTTTCTTCTATACGATAAAGAGAGTGATGTTATGTCGATTAACTACAAAGAGGTCATCAATGATCTCAGAACGCAATTAGGTGATCGTCCAGTGACGGATGATCCCGTCCGCCGTTTTGCTTGGTCTACTGATGCCAGCTATTTCAGGATTGTCCCCGAAGTCGTTGTCCACGCAGAAACCTTAGAACAGGTCAAACTCACCTTAGCCGTTGCCCGCAAGCATAATGCACCAGTCACATTTAGAGCGGCAGGAACCAGTTTATCAGGCCAAGCCATTGGTGAGGGCATTTTACTTATCCTTGGCCATGATGGTTTTAGAAAGATTGAAGTAAGTAGCGATGCGAAACAAATCACCTTAGGTGCCGCCGTTATTGGTTCAGACGCTAATGCTGTGCTCGCGCCACTGAATCGCAAAATCGGCCCAGATCCAGCGACAATCGCTTCAGCAAAAATTGGTGGGATTGTCGCCAATAACGCTTCAGGCATGTGCTGTGGTACAGCACAAAACAGTTACCAAACCATCGCATCGGCAAAACTGTTGTTTGCAGATGGCACAGAACTCGATACTGGCTGTGAAAAATCTAAGGCTGAGTTTGCCAAGACTCACGGAAAATTACTGCAAGACCTGAGCGAGCTCTCCCACCTAACGCGCCATAACACCGTATTAGCCGAACGCATTCGTAAAAAATATTCCATCAAAAATACCACTGGCTACGGTATTAACTCCTTAATCGATTTTACTGATCCTTTTGACATTATTAACCACCTAATGGTCGGGATGGAAGGTACGTTGGCTTTCATTAATGAAGTCACTTATCACACGGTAAATGAAGCTAAATTTAAAGCTTCAGCCATGGCCGTATTCCATAATATGGAAGATGCGGCACGCGCCATTCCGCTCATTAATGGTGAAAGCGTTTCTGCGGCAGAGCTCCTCGACTGGCCATCCATTAAAGCCGTTACGGGCAAGCCAGGCATGCCTGATTGGTTGTCAGAACTACCTGCTCTATCAGCGATTCTACTGATTGAATCCCGCGCAGATGATGCGCAAACCCTTGAAGCTTATACCCAAGATGTCAGTGCAAAACTGGCTGGTTTTGACTTCATCCGTCCGATGGAATTCAGTACCAATCCCGCTGTTTACGACAAGTACTGGGCGATGCGTAAAGGGCTTTTCCCCATTGTTGGTGGTGAACGTCCAAAGGGAACCTCAGTTATTATCGAAGACGTTGCCTTTGAGCTTGAACATCTAGCCGCAGCTGCGCACGATATCACTGAACTTTTCCATAAACATGGCTACCCAGAAGGCTGTATTTATGGCCACGCGCTAGCGGGTAACTTCCACTTTATCATTACCCCCGCCTTCACTACGCAGGCCGATATTGACCGTTTCCATGCCTTTATGGACGATATCGCCGATATGGTGATTAACAAGTACAACGGCTCGATGAAAGCTGAGCATGGTACTGGTCGTGCAGTGGCACCATTCGTTGAAAAAGAATGGGGACAAGATGCTTATGTTTTGATGAAGAACATCAAACAACTGTTTGATCCTCAGGGTATTTTAAACCCAGGCGTTATTCTTAACGATGATGCGAACGTCCACGTTAAAAATATCAAACCCTGTCCTGTCGTCGATGATTTTGTTGATAGATGTATCGAATGTGGCTTCTGCGAAAAAACCTGTCCAACATCAGCACTTAACTTCTCGCCACGTCAGCGGATCGCGACTCTGCGTGAAATCGAGCGCTTAGAGCAATCTGGCGATAAAGCCGCCGCCGAGAAAATGCGTGCCGATGCCAAGTATGATGTGATTGATACCTGCGCGGCTTGTCAGCTCTGTACTATCGCCTGCCCTGTCGACAACAGCATGGGTCAGTTGGTACGTAAACTGCGCACCCCATATATCAGCACCACTGAGCAAAAAGTGTTGGATTTCCAAGCCAAACACTTCGGCGCCGTTAACCAAGTGATCAGTACGGGCTTTGATGTACTTGGGGTTATCCATAAAATCACCGGCGATGGTATCACCAACGCGCTGATGAAAACTGGCCGCTTACTCTCTAAAGAAGTGCCCTATTGGAATCCAGACTTCCCGAAAGGTGGCAAACTGCCTAAACCGTCGCCCGCCAAAGCAGGCCAAGAAACCGTGGTTTACTTCCCAGCCTGTGGTGGCCGTACCTTTGGCCCAACACCTAAGGATCCGGATAATCGCACCTTGCCAGAGGTGGTTGTTACCCTGCTCGAACGTGCGGGCTATAACGTTATTACACCAGAGAAGACCCGCGATTTATGCTGCGGCCAAATGTGGGAATCTAAGGGCGACTTTAAAAACGCCGACGCCAAACGCCAAGAGCTTATCGATGTGGTCAGCAAGATGAGTAATGGCGGCAAAATCCCGGTATTAGTCGATGCCTTGTCTTGTACCTATCGCACCCTCACGGGTAACCCTCAGGTGCAAATCACTGACCTTGTTGAGTTTATGCACGACAAGCTGCTGGACAAACTGACCATCAACAAAAAGGTCAATGTGGCCCTGCACTTAGGTTGTAGTGCACGCAAGATGAAGTTAGAGCCTAAGATGCAAGCGATTGCCGATGCTTGTTCGAGCCAAGTGCTCAAACCTGCGGGCATTGACTGCTGTGGTTACGCCGGTGAAAAAGGCCTGTATAAGCCAGAAATCAACGCCAGCGCCCTGCGTAATATTAAAAAGCTCATTCCTGTCGAGATTAAGGAAGGCTATTACGCCAACCGTATGTGCGAGGTCGGCTTAACGCAGCACAGTGGCATTTCCTACCGCCACTTAGCGTATCTGCTCGAAGAGTGCAGCCGCTAACACGCTGAATAAACGGGGCTTAAAATAGCCCCGTTTTTCTTTAGAAGCAAACTATTCTCATTTATCAATAAAACACCCACCACCACAGAGTTTTCTCACTAGCAAAAACCAAAATATAAACTTAAAAATCAACACATTAAAAATTTCTCATTTTTGCAAAAATCAACAAGATCATTTACTAAATTAGGGCTACTTATTTACTTACGATAAGCCTATATTTGATCAACTACCTTAGCATTTGTGTGGACTTTGGGGTCACAGTGCAAGGCAATGTCGTTCACTAACAAGAAAGAGAAAGCACAATGAAAATCGCCCTTTTCATCCCGTGTCTTGTTAACCAAATGATGCCAGATGTCGCAATCGCAACACTGGAATTACTGGAAAAACTCGGACACCAAGTGATTCTACCCGCAGGCCAAACTTGCTGTGGCCAACCTATGACCAACTCGGGTTGCTTCGATGCAGCACGCAGTACTACCTTGAAATTACTTAATGCTTTCAAGGGTGTGGAATGTGATGCCATTGTTTGCCCTGCTGCCTCTTGTTTAGTGGCCGCCAAAGAAAACTTCCACGAGTTTGATAACAGCCCAGAAGCACAAGCCGTTATCGACAAACTCTATGAGCTGACCGAGTTCCTCCACGATATCGCCCCCATTCCCGCCTTTAACAAACCTTTTGCCCATAAGATCAGCCTGCAACTGAGCTGTCACGGCATTCGTATGCTCAGCCTTGCCACGCCAAGCGAGCAAATGGGCCCGCGATTCAACAAAGTTGAAGCCGTGCTCGCCAATATCGCCGGAATCGACATTGTCTATCCAGATCGTCGCGATGAATGTTGTGGCTTTGGTGGTACTTTTGCCGTTGATGAAGGCGCCGTATCCGCCAAGATGGGTAAAGACAAGGCCCAAGCCCACGCGGCAACAGGCGCGCAATATGTGGTTGGCTTCGACCCTTCATGCCTATTACACCTCGATGGCATGATCCGCAGACAACAATTGCCAATTGAAATTCGCCACATAGCGCAAGTGCTTAACGCCGCGCTCTAGGAGACCCACTATGGCATATCAACATAATCACGAGGCAACGGGTTCACAGGTTCACGCCCACAAGGCAGATATTTTCTGCCGTGATGAAACCCGTGTTGACTGGCACTCAAAAGCCCTTTGGGTGCTGCGCGAAAAACGTGACCGCGCCGCAGGCAGTTTACCCGAGTGGGAACAACTGCGTCAGTTAGGCTCCGAAATCAAACTGCATACCTTAACCAACCTTGCACAATACCTTGAAACCTTTGAGCAAAACTGTCTTGCAAACGGTATCAAAGTGCACTGGGCAAAGGACGGTGCCGAGCACAACCGTATTGTGCACGACATCTTATCTAGCCATAAAGTGAAGAAGTTAGTTAAGTCTAAGTCCATGCTTACCGAGGAATGTCACCTCAATCCTTACTTAGAGCAACGTGGGATTGAAGTTATCGACACCGACTTGGGCGAGCGGATTATTCAGCTCGCGAAAATGCCGCCTTCGCACATTGTGGTGCCCGCTATCCACATGAAAAAAGAAGAAGTCGGAGACCTCTTCCATGAGAAACTCGGCACTAAAGCGGGGGCTGCAGATCCCTTGTATTTAACCCGTGCCGCCCGTGCTCACCTGCGTGAGCAGTTCCTCAGCGCCGATGCCGCGATGACAGGGGTAAACATGGCGATTGCCGATAAGGGCGCCGTGGTCGTTTGTACCAACGAAGGTAACGCCGATATGGGCGCTAACCTGCCCAAGTTGCAGTTGCATTCAATGGGGATCGACAAAATTGTCCCCGATATCGACAGCGCCGCCGTGTTACTGCGCACCCTCGCACGCAACGCGACCGGTCAACCCGTCACTACTTATAGCGCCTTCTACCGTGGACCACAGGTCGATGGAGAGATGCATGTAATCATCGTCGATAATGGCCGCACCGAGATGATGAAGGATAAAATTCTTGCCGAATCATTGAAATGTATTCGCTGCGGCGGTTGTTTAAATACTTGTCCTGTGTATCGCCGCTCTGGTGGTTACAGCTACAACTACACTATTCCCGGCCCGATTGGGATTGCCGTAGGTGCCAAGCATGACGATACCAACTCCATCGCTTGGGCTTGTACCCTGTGTGGTAGCTGTACCTATGTCTGCCCGACCAAGGTGCCGCTCGATAAGATTATTCACCACCACAGACGCCTTAAGGCCGAAGCCGGACAACTCCCTTACGGCAAAAACGGCTATATGCCATTAGTGGGTAAATTTATGGCAAGCACGACTCTGCTCAATTGCTCAATGGGCGCAGCCCGAACTGCACTGCGCATTCTGCCCGGTAGTCTGCTCAAGCCCTTTAGCGGCGCCTGGGGTAAATACCGTGAACTGCCCGTCGCCCCCAACTCCAGCTTCGAAGCTTGGTTTAAGAAACACAGGAGCCTATAAGATGTCTAGTAAGCACGAAATTCTCAATGCGCTCAAACTGTCGGCTTTAACAAACCATCCAATGCCAAGCATCGATGTCGCCCCGAGGGTAGAAGATCTGGTTGGCCAGTTTGAAACCAATCTTAAAACAGTGGCGGGTACACTTCACCGCGAAGGCGGTCTTGCGGCACTGCAAGCCAAGGTGGATGAGCTTCTCGCCCAAGGCTTACAAGTCATCTCACTCGTTGAAGGCATCACAGCAAACCGTGATGTGCCACCCACAGCCCATGAACTTAGGGATATCGATTATGCGGTGATCCCTGGGGATATTGGTGTTGCCGAAAATGGTGCCATTTGGGTAAACAATAAGAACTTAGGCCACAGAGTAACGCCTTTTATCTGTGAAAACCTGATCTTAGCCCTGCCAACCAATAAGATTGTGCCAAACATGCACCAAGCGGCAAAAGACATCACGCTAGCCTCAGGTGAGTTTGGTGTGTTTATCGCAGGCCCCTCAAAAACCGCCGATATCGAGCAAGCCTTAGTCGTCGGTGCCCACGGTGCCTGTAGCTTGAACGTGTATTTGCTGTAATGCCTCAAGATTTAATGTAACCAAGAAAACGCAAAGGTTACGGGACAATCGAAACAAGAAAGCCGACCTTCATTGGCGGCTTTCTTATTTAAAATTTAGCATGACGATATTTGAACAATTTGATTTATAAGGATTAATAATCTAAAGGTACAGGCTTGCCATGGCCTTCGCTCGCCGACTAGGTGAATAGAGCAATCTAGGATTTTTAAGCTTATGAACGAGAGTCATGGTCGTTATCACGTATCCCTGCATTGCACGACATTCAGGCGCCTACTCTTTGATAAGCGCCGCAGCCAAAGCAATAGCTAGTGATAAGCAAGGGATCTTTATCAAGTCGCTTTAACCAAGTGCGATAGCGCAATACTGAGGATGCCTTGCGAGTATTCTCGACGCGGCTGGTCGTATTCTCGACTATATCTATTTGGCATTTATAGTAAAGGTGAGTAAATGAACGAAGTATTACTACAAATAAAGGCGCTCACCAATAGTGATCCTTTGTTGACAGCTGTCATTGTCGGAGTATTAACATTTACGTTAATTGGACTCGTAGGCTACATACTAAAAGATGTTCCCGCGAAACTGTTTAGTTGGCTCAGTAGCCTGCTATTTGTGCGGCTCACTATAGACGATAGCCATCAGGCACGCACAGAGATATTCAATAAGCTGTCCTTTTTGATCAGTAATACTACCATTCCGTTTTTTTCACGCTCTATCTCTGAGGCTGTGTACTTTGACTATGGTGTGAACTACGACGGGCGTGTCAGTGTTAAGTCTATTGGCTACGGTATGCACCTGTTTAAATACGATGGCTGTTTTATGTTGGCAACCCGCACTAAGGTCGATAGTACGATGGCATACGATTCTATTACTGTAAGCGCACCATGGTGGGCAAAAGATAAACTTCATCGTTTTTTAGAAGTTACTCGTGGAGACATCTCTACTGAGCCAAAAGTGAATATTTTCGAAGAAACCGAATGGTGTCGCTATGGCACATTGAAATCATCGGGGTTTAGTGACTTAGTGCTAGATGAAGGGTTTAAGCAGGAGTTGATGAGGGAAGTTGATAACTTCGCAAGTCGGGGAAAATCGGTTGTCAGTAAGCTAACCATACTGCTACATGGAAAAACGGGCACGGGTAAGACGGGTATCGCGAGGGCCTTAGCGGTTGAGTATCATCGCGATCTATACATATTAAATCTATCGACTGTCAATGATGCCACTATTCATAAAGCAATTAGAAAGGTAGCGCCCGGAGCGATGTTGTTAATAGAGGACTGTGATTGTGTAAAGGCTACGGTATCACGTGCAGCTGAAAGCAACGTCGACAACCCACCACTCACTTTAGGTGGCGTACTAAACGCGTTAGACGGGATCATTCCTCTTGATGACTGCCTAGTCATAATGACCACAAATCATCTTGATCATCTTGACCCAGCCTTGATACGTAAAGGTCGTGTAGATGTCAGTATGGAAGTACCACTGATCAGTGCAAAGCAAGTTAATGAGGACTACTTTGAGCGTTTTGGCGCAGTGCTGAATAGAACTGAGCCATTGTTAGGTTGTGAAGTCTATGAACTCCATCGCAGAGCGAAGTTAAGATATGGCCGTGTCCATCATTCAATGTGATTTCAGTAAAAATCTGGCCATCCATTTTAGATCAACAACATATGCACTTTTGGTTTGTCTACAACTTGTACGTGTTAAATGAGAGTAATCAAAAGTTAAAGGGCGAAAGCTGAGGCATAAATTTGAGCTAACTCATTAAAATATTGGTGTATTTAAAACATATTAACCCAATAACACAAATGGGCAGTGTTGGTTTAGATAAACAGGATTACTGTGAGTTGCAGGACATGACATCCCATGTTGAGATTGGCCAGTCAATAATTGATTTTTTATTTTTTATAAGGGAACAACCAAGTGTTATTGGGCGTTTTTATATTTGGGTTAACTAACCGCAATGCATCGTATAGTTCGCTTCGCTTATATGGATAGTTAGGGCTCAATAACACTGATGAACCATTACTCATTTTCACTAAAATAAGGCTAGCGTTTGATCCTATATCTGTGCTGTGCTCAATTTCAATAATATCTTGTGGATTTACGCTAAACGTCCATTCTTTAAAAGTAGGGTGAAATGAGCTGAACTCGGAGTTTGTCAGCTTGATATAAAATTTCGCAGGATGAGTAAGCAACCATGCTACTAGCGATAACAGGGCAAGCTCAGAAACCACAACAATATATTTTGCGTAATACAAAAACTCGTTATAAAAAGGATTACTTTTGGGAATCAATATCAAAAAAAGCCAGAAGATAACGGGCAAAAAAAGCATATTAAAAGCGAGAATTTTGGCTTGTTGTTTTCTGTTTCTTTCATAATAGAAAAATGTGCGTGTAATATTCATATAATTAACGCCTAGATTCAGTGCGACAATCACCGCAGTTGGTTGACGTTATCACCCGCACCTTCTTCTGCTGGCGATTTTAAATCAACAACATAATGCACTTTCAATTTTCATACAACACGCTCAGATTAAAATGGTTTATTAAACGATCGGTTGGGTAAATTGCGTATATAAAAATGGCAGAGAAAATTTCTTCTCCGCCATTTTTATGAAAAAGCTCAATCGATGTTTCTACAACAAGCCGCTACATAAAGGCCTTAGTAAAAGCTTCCTTCGATTGGCGAATATAATTGCGTGCACTTTGGGCATGTTGCTCCCAAACCGCCCTATCGCTGGGGTCAGTGAAGGGGTTTTGCTCGGCGGCAATCGAGCGCTCAAAGCGATCGTAGAAGGTTAACATCGCTGAGGTGATTTGATTAAAACGCTCTTTAAACTCCTGAAACTCATCCATTTTTTCAGTCGTTTTAATCATGTACTGCACTAACTCAGCATTACTATTTGAGGCAAGTAAAGCTTCGGCCTTGGCGCTGATATTGGCATTCACGTCGGCCATGATTTGCGCTCGAGTCTGCTCATCTTTACTCATGACCTTACTGTAATTTTCGGGTGTACGGGCAATGCTGGCGTGTTGCAGATAGCTACGCAGATGCTTATCTAAATCCTTACGGAAAGCATCTAAGTTCTTCTGCATACTCACTAAATCGTTATCGAGCGCCGTAACCTGTTGCAGCTCTTTTTCGATCTCAGACATAAAGCGTTCGGCTTGCTGATAAATCTTAAGGCCGTTTTCCTCGGCAAACTTTTTATCACTACGGCTTAAGTCGCTATTGTCATAGTTTGAGCGGTCAAAGGTGGCCGCGAGGAAGGATTTAAAGGGTTCGGCAAAGGCCGAATATGCGCCCGCACTCACCACATTTAAGGTGGCCGTGGCTAAGTCACCGAAGGGCTTAACCATAGAGCCTAAACGCGCCTGTTGAATCGGCGATGCCACACGCTTAGCATCGGTTAAGACTGACCTAAAAGTGTTATAACCCAATGGGTTAGACATTTTGTTACGCTCAGAGGTCGCCAATACAAAGGTGATACTTGAGTAAATCGCATTGGAATATTCAAGGTATTGTCTTTGGCTTTCGAGCTGGGCGGCGTAGTTTTTACCTAAGGTTCTAAAGGATTCGGCCTGAACCTCGTAGTTTTTGTCTTCTTTAAGCTTATCTAAAATGCCGCCAATGATTTTTTGCTCGTTTTTTTGCAGCGCAATATCGAGGCGAATTTTATCTAGGGTTAAGTCATCCAAACTGATGGGGCCATTAATGGCTTCGATATCGAGGCGAATATATTGGCGGCTCGGGTCATCAATCGACACCCTGTGGGCCAAGTATTCTGTCGTATTGGGCGTGATATCAATCAGCGCCACATGTTGCCATTGGGCATCCAGCTTTAATACCGGCGATGTAAGTACATTGATCCGATATTGGGTTTGGATATTTTGAGTCTTGACCCAAAACTCTAACAGGCCAGCTTCGGATACAGGAAATTTACTGACGATACTGCTATTGCCTTCAGCACATAATAATGCGCTCTCACCACTGTGGGGCTCAGCGCCCTCAAATTGACAGCCCATGATCCAAGACCAAGGTTGAGATAAGCGGTTACCCTCAAAATCGCTAGCAAACACTAGCTCATTATCCTTGGCACTGGCATTAACACTGGTTAACACGCCAAACAACAGCATTGAGATAACAGCAGCGGTGCGCATAAGAGCCTCATAAAAGATATATCAACGACCAAGCCTAAAAAGGCCAGAATTCTATCCTATCCACACGCTTTTACCGTCAGTCGCTAGCGGTATTTTATCGATAAAACACAGGCTAAAAACTGCGCTAATTTTAAGCTGGGATTAAACCAGCGAAATGTAACAGAGCGCATGCCGACACGCTAGTACTTAGACGGTCTCAAGCGTAAAGATAATGACTTAGGATTTAATCTTGAGCTGGCCCATCGCAATAAACATCCAAATCACCAGCATTGTGCTACAGGTCGCGAGCGACACCCACACGCCAATCACGCCAAAAGCCCAAGCGAAACAATAGATAATTGCGGCAATCAGTATGAGTTTTGCGCCAGTTAAAATCGATGCCTGTTTAGAACAATTAATCGCTTGGAAGAAACTGGCGCCCACAAGAATCAAACCTTCCATCGGTAAGCCCCAGAAATACCATCGCATGCCTTCAATCGCCACCGGCGTTAAGCTTGGGTTATCACCGGCAAACAGGTACACCAACCATTCAGGGCGGGAATAAATCAACACTAAGCCAAGTGCAGCGGTAAGTAAGGTCATGCCAAAGGCGATATTGCGAGCCTGTTTAACCCTATCGAAGCGCCCAGCCCCTGCATTAAAGCTGTAAATCGGTTGAGTACCGAGGGCAATGCCTTCAAAAATCAGATAGAAAAACGCTTCGGTGTAACTCACCACCCCGTATGCTGCCACATGCAAAGGGCCGCCGACCCATAAAAAGGCGGTGTTATGTAGAGTCAATACAATCGACAGATACAGATTCATTAAAAAACTTGGCAAACCAACACGGGCGATATTGACGCAGTTATCAAGCTTAAGCTTCATCTGCTCAGGATTGATTTTGAGCTGAGTGCGCGCCCCGAAAAAATGCTGTAGACAGAGTAAGCCTGTGACGGCCTGGGACAACATGGTGGCAATCGCCGCCCCAGCCAAACCAAAGGGAAACACCACAATAAACAGCCAATCTAAAAAGGTGTTCAGCACGCCACCTAAGATCAGCACAAAGGTCACCATAGATGGACGACCGTCATTACGCAGCAAGGTGGTGAATGCCATTGAAATAATAGGGAAATGACATAAGGCAAAATACCAGAACAGGTATTCGTTAGCGTTTTCGAGTATCTCCCCCTCGGCGCCGAGGGCAATTAAAATATCCCGAGAAAATATCCCGCCGACTAAGGCAAAAAATGCCCCCGCCAGTAAACACAAACTAAAGGCATTGCCGAGCAACTTACGCGCCTTGGCGACATTACCTTGCCCTAAGTTAATCGAGACTAAGGCCGCGCTACCCATGCCTATCATGGCGCCGACGGCATAGAGAATCGCGCCCACGGGATAGGCCAACATCATGCCCGCCAGCCCGGTTTCGCCGAGATAATGGCCAACGAAAATACCGTCTATGGTGACATAAACCCCAGTCACCAGCATGGAGGCGATCGTTGGAATGGTATAGCGCCAGAAGAGCTTAGCAATTGGCTCTTGCAGCAGGCGTTGATCCGTTGCGCTATGGGAAATTGCAGTCATAACCTAATCTCACAAAAATAAAGGCAGGGCGCACGCAGACTTTAGTTCTAATACTCAGAAACAAATAAATAAAGGATGAACAAAATTGCGGCAGTGGATTGTACCTAAATTTTGCCTTAATACCAAAGGGATTGAATGAGGTGGATTTTAACAAAAACTAATCAGCACAATGCCTTACTGCTAGTACACATTTATTCCGTGATTGCAACAAGCTAGCATCACTCAATAACAGATGTGGCGAAACTCATCATTTTTCACTACTTTTTTGGTATTTAACCCTTAATTAGGTAAAGTGTAGGCTTATATTGCCCGAAATCGGTTAATTACCTAGGCATTATTTGCCTAAACAATTGAGTTAACCATTTAATTAATAATGAATTAGTAGAATTAAATTCAATAACAATAATAAAGGGAAGGACATGAGTCACAATAGTCCAAATGCAGAGAATGATCTGCGCGAAGTCAAGCAGTTAGACATGTGGGCCTCCATCACTAGCCTAAGTTATATTTTTTGGTTAGTGGGCGGCATGGAGCTGGTCGAGCGTATCGCCTATTACGGCGTTAAAGCCAGTGCGGGCTTGTACGCCAAAGCCCCCGAGTCGGCGGGCGGTCTGGGGATCAGCCTCAGCGACTATGGCATCATTATTTCACTTTGGGCCATTATGCAGACCTTTGTGCCCGTGTTTACTGGCGGGATTTCCGATAGGGTTGGCTACAAGGAAACCATTTTCGGCTCTACCGTGATAAAAATCATGGGCTACCTGACCATGGCGTTCTTCCCCAGTTTTTGGGGCTTTTTATCGGGGGCACTATTACTCGCTATTGGTACTGGGATATTTAAACCCGGCATTCAAGGCACCTTAGTGCTCTCCACCAATCGCAATAACACCTCGATGGCCTGGGGAATATTTTATCAAGTGGTGAATATCGGTGGCTTCTTGGGCCCATTGGTTGCCGTACATATGCGCCAACTTTCTTGGGATAATGTGTTTTATGCCTGCGCTGCGATTATCTCGTTAAACTTCTTGTTTTTATTAACTTATACCGAGCCGGGTAAAGCCGAGCGTATCGCCCGTAATCAACAAATTAAATCCGGTGAAATTAAGCAAGAATCACTCTGGCGCGATGCTTGGCATGAGCTTAAAAAGCCTATCGTAATTTATTACATGCTGGTGTTCTCTGGCTTTTGGTTCCTTTTTAATGCCCTGTTCGACGTACTGCCTATTCATATTTCGGAGTGGGTCGATACCAGTGTGATTGTCACCAGCCTGTTTGGTAGCGAAGGTACCAGTAACGGCATTTTACAGTTCTGGCTCGGGTTAAATAACGAAGGCACTAAGGTGATGCCTGAGGGCATGTTAAACCTTAACGCCGGCCTGATTATGACCAGCTGCTTTTTAATTGCCGCCCTGACCGCCAAATACCGCATCACCACGGCAATGCTGATTGGCTGTTTACTCAGTATCTTAGCCTTTGTGTTTATCGGTGCCTTCCATGCGGCGTGGTTTATCGTGCTTGCCATCGCCATGTTCTCCATCGGCGAGATGATGATAAGCCCAAAGAAAAACGAGTTTATGGGTAACATTGCCCCCGAAGGTAAAAAAGCCATGTACCTTGGTTTTGTGATGCTACCGCAAGGGATTGGTTGGGGTTTAGAAGGTTATTTCGGCCCAAAACTCTATGAGATTTTTGCCTCGAAAGAATTGTTCTCACGCGAGTTATTACTCGAACGCGGCATGAGCTCAGCGGATGTGAACGCTATCCCGCAAGGGGAAGCCTTTACCACCTTAGTCAGCTTTACTGGCGAAAACGCCCATGATCTGACTCAGCTGCTCTACCACAGCCACAATATCGGCATGGCTTGGTATATTATCGCCGCGATCGGCACCATTTCGGCTGTAGGGATTTATATCTATGGTAAGTGGTTACTGACGCTGCAACGGGCGCAGCAAGCCGTGCACTAATGGATTGAGGTCTTTAGGGGTACACGTTCTGCCCCCAATAGGCTTATCTAAAAAGTGATTTCTAAAAAGTAAGTTAGAAAAAGTGAGTGTGTAGGCACTCACTTTTTTGTTGGATGTGACAATGCTTGGCACAAATGTCACTAAAAACCCGCTAACAACGCTACTTCAAATTGCTCGGCCGAGAGCGTTAATCCCAAGGCGTTGCACTGCTCTTGCAGTTGGTTTAACTCCTTATCAACGCTGGATAAGGTCAAAGTATTATCATCCAGCAGATAGACTTGGCGTAAACTGGTAAAGTAAAACAGCAGCGTAATCAAGGCATTTACATCATTAGTCGCCGCCGCACCCCGAATTTTACTCAGCTTACGGTAAATGCGATTTTGTAGCTGCTTTAACTGCCAGATGTAATAAATCTCTCTAAAAAAGGGCTTAGTCTTAAGTTGATACACTATGGCACTACAGAGTAACACCGCCAAAATCACCCCGAGTAGATTCCAGTGGAAATTCCCTGTTGGCTCACCGGGCACAGCCTCAACACCAAAGAGCGCAATCAATCCCGCCCCAAAACTTAAGGATAAAACAATCAACCCCAGCACTAAGGCCACCATAAACAGGTTCATATTGCTGCGGTAAACCGTTTTATCTACTTGCTGTAACTTCATTGGCTCACTTCTTATCGAAAAATACCTATGGGCGGCGCAGCATAACTCAGTTTGCTTGAGCCTGCCTGAATAAAAACTTGTATAACAACCAAGGAGGCAAAGATACAAACTGAAACAAGCAAACCTAAGTTTACAAATCACCAAATTACTAATAAATTTATTTAGTTACTCTCTAATTGCCGAAACAGATTTCCGTAAGCAAGGCATTAACGCAGATACAAAGCAGTAAACAAAACGGTGTACAATTTATCGATAGCCCAATCAGTGATTGTTTGTATAAAACAAACTTACCCCATTGAAATTGGAATAATGCAGCCATCTAAGGAATAACATGGCAGTAAAAAACACCTTAAAACAGTTGCTCCTGTTGTTACTTTTAAGCACAAGCGGCGCCATCAATGCGCAAGAACTGCTCGCCGTTGGCACCTCTTTTAGCCAGATTTTTGAACAAAAATCGAATGGTGAATACAGCGGTTTAGGTGTAGATATTCTCAATCGATTTGCCGAACAACAGAAAGTCGTTATTCATTATCAAATCGCACCTTGGCGACGGGCTCAGGCAATGGTCGAGCGAGGGCAAGCGGATATTCTAATTGGCCCCTACATTTCAGAAGCACGGCAGAAAGTCTTAGCCTTTTCGTCCCTCGCCTTTTATCGCGATGAAATTGTTTTTTATGCAAGAACAAATAATCCCACAACTTGGGATGGCACCTACGACAATATCCACGGATTGCGGATAGGTAAAATGCAGGGATGGAGCTATGGTTATCGATTTAATGAGCGGACAAAAACACTCACAATTAATGAATTTGCCGATCTCAAAAGTGGTATAGAACGCTTATCCCGCGGCGATCTCGATTTACTTGCAACCAATGTACGTAATACTCAAGCCGTGCTTTCGCAAATCAAAATCCCGCAGGCCATTACGCCTATTATGCCGGTCATTGATATTCAAGATGGTTTTATGGCCTTCCCCAAATATCCGAAGTTTCAACCGCTTCAGCAACATTTTGATCAATTTTTACAAGCAATGTATGACTCAGGAGAACTTGCAAAGCTTGCAAAAATCAGAGGGGTTACCATCCCTAGCTCAGCGCTTATCGATTAATCTCTTAGCCGCACTCAGACGACTAAGCAGTCAAGCAGCGCTTGTTCAATGGCATCCCAATTCAATGCCTCGGTGGCAATCATTTCCAGCCGGGAATCTAGGCTATCGTCCAGCTCTGTCACCGCCATATCGCCATCACTCCAATTGATCCCAGCAATACCATCGCTGGTGATCATCACAGCTTTTAACCGCAAAAGTGCAGAATGACCTTGAGTCTGTGCCGAGATAAATTGCATGAGTTTATCAAAATCAAACTCTTGCATTGGCTCAACGACCCAGCCACAGCTAAAACAGCCTTCGCCCTGATTGTGTTTACGCACTAAGCCGCGCGCATCAAACTGAAATCCTTGCTCGCTCGCTTCCTCAGCAAAAACGCTCTGTAATGCTAAGTTGTCAGTAGGTTTACGCAAAAAACTTGCGGATGCAGTCACTGGTGTAAAAGCGGCGGATTTGCCATTCAATGCTTTTTGACGCCGTGGCTGCTTAAGGCTGTCGAGCAAAGTTTCGGATAATCCCTGTGATGCATTGTGTTCAACCACACGAGTATCACTCAGCTGTAACTCATTCAAATATTGACTTAAGTCCTCCGCCAAGCGCCCGCCCTCTGCCGCTTCAAACTCGGGGTATAAATCGGTTTTCGTGGTGACTATTACATCGGCAACCTGCAACTGCTGGATAAAATTGTCGTGCCCATGGTAGCGCTCATCCCGTAATTTGCGGGCATCGACAAGGCATAGGGTGCTCTGTAAGCTGATAACATTGTGATAATGGGGCGCGCTAAGCACTTTGATTATCTCGTTGGGATGCCCAAGCCCCGTTGGCTCTATCAGCAATCTGTCGGGTCTAGCACGGGCGATCAGTTGATTGATAGCGACTTGAGTTGGCACACCTGCGGCGCAGCACATACAACCACCCGCCACCTCACGAATTTGCACGCCGCTGTCGCTAGCATCCATCAACCCAGCATCAATCCCGACTTCACCAAACTCATTGACTAATACTGCCCAGGTTTCACCTTCGGGTTTGGTTTTAAGGAGCTGTTTAATCAGGCTAGTTTTACCGACGCCTAAAAAACCTGTGATGATATTGGTGGGAATGGCTTTGACTATCATGGACGGCACTCTCATGGCAACGAACAGAATTGAGGGTACCCGAGTGTAGGGATTATCCCGTAAAAGCTCAACAAAAAGCGCGCCAATGGCGCGCTGATAAATAGATAAATCGAAGCAGAGGGATTATTTACCCTTTTGAGTATTCGGCTTATTTTTAGCGTATTTACCTTCACGGGCTGGCGATTTACGCGCCCGAGCTTGGCTTTCGCTCGATTGACTAAATCCGGTGTTGCCGCCAAAGCCGCCCTTGCCTCGCGCGCAGTTGCCTTTCGAGCCATTAGCTTTAGTGCCATTGCCGCCTGCGCCTTTAGCCCCCGTATTGCGGCTGCTCTTGTAATTCCACTTAGCAGTCTTAGTGGTGGCCGTCGGCGCCTCACGGTAACGCGCAGGCAGCGGTGTGCCTTCCTCGTAACCGGGTTGTACCGTCACTGGCAGGGTTTGGCCAATTAAGGTCTCAATCTCAGCCAGCATCTCATCGTCGGCTGGAGACACAAATGATATCGCGCGCCCCGAAAGTCCCGCACGGCCAGTACGGCCAATACGGTGCACATAGTCTTCCGCAAGGAATGGCAATTCGAGGTTAATCACTAAGGGCAACGCTTGAATATCTAAGCCGCGCGCCGCCACATCGGTCGCCACCAGCACTCGCAATTTGCCCGCTTTGAAATCATCGAGCACACGATTACGCGCGCCTTGGGTTTTATCCCCGTGGAACACGCCCGCGCTGATCCCATCGAGGCTGAGCTCCTGCAATAGGTGCTCGGCGCATTCCTTGGTGCTGGCAAACACCAACACCTGACGCCAATTGTTGCGCCCGACAAGCTCAGACAATAATTCGGCCTTGCGGCGTTTATCGACTCGATAAACTAGCTGCTCAACGGTAGATGCAGTGGTATTTTCGGCCACATTCACCCACTCGGGTTGATTGAGCATCTTATGGGAAAGCTGCTTGACCGCATCACTGTAGGTGGCTGAAAACAACATGGTTTGATGCTCAGTGGCGATAAGGCGTTTTACCTTTTCAATGTCGCGCACAAAGCCTAAATCGAGCATGCGGTCCGCTTCGTCGATCACTAAAGTGGTCACACTAGAGAGGTCTAAATGGAACTGGCCAATAATGTCGAATAGTCGCCCTGGTGTTGCCACCAGAATATCCACGCCCTGCTCCACCCCTTTTCGCTGCGGATTCATGTTCGCGCCGCCATAAACGGCTAAGGTTTTCAGGGGTAAAAACTGACTGTATTTCTGAATGTTAGCGCAAACTTGAATCGCCAGTTCCCGTGTCGGTGTCATCACTAGCGCACGCAGCAGAGGCTTATCATTTGGCTGTTTTGACAGTTGCTCAAGCACGGGTAAGGCAAAGGATGCGGTTTTGCCCGTGCCCGTTTGGGCGCAGGCCATAATGTCTTTTCCTTCGAGCGCGAGGGGGATCACCTGCTGCTGCACTTGCGTGAGCTGCAGATAGCCACACTCAGCTATCGCATTCAAAATAGGGGAAGATAAGCCGAGTGTGTCAAATTTCATAAAAGCTCTTTTTGTGAGTGCGAAGTGTGAATGCAAAACCGCTGAGTGCAGCTTGGTTCCATAAAGTGCGGCGTTGTTAGTTGGCTTTACCAATCACGACGCTTATCCATCGCCTTCATTTTCAAACTGCCACCAAGCCCTTTACGGGGTCGCGGAGTCTAGCAAAGTTTACGACGCATTTATAGGCAAAAAATGCCTATCAGCGCAGGGCAATGGTTACACAGCTATCAACTAAGCCTCTTTTACCAAATACTTGCTCGCAAACTCAGTAGCGTTCACTGGCCTTGAAAATAAGTAACCTTGACCATAATCGCAGCCTGCATTGAGCAACACTTGGCGCTGCGCCTCGGTTTCAACCCCTTCGGCGATCACTTTCATCCCGAGTTTATGGGCCATTACGATAATGGCTTCGCACAGGGTTTGATCGTTTTCATCCGTATCAATATTGCGGGTAAAGGATTGGTCGATTTTTAAGTAATCGATATCGAACTTCTTCAAATACGCTAAGGACGAATAACCGGTACCAAAGTCGTCTAGGGAAACTTGAACGCCCGCATCCCGATAGGCCAAGAGTTTTTCGGTCACGCCCATACTGGCATCGAGTAATAACCCTTCGGTGATCTCGACGCACACCCCTGTACCTGTGACATCTAATTCCTGTAGTAACTCCAACCAATTGTGTAACAGCGTACCCTCATCGCGGAACTGGATCGGTGATTTGTTGACGCTAATTTGGATCTCAACCCCAAGGTTTTTTCGCCATAGGGCACTTTGGCGCGCCGCCTGTTCGAATACCCAATTGCCAATCTCGACAATCAGCCCGGTATCTTCAGCCACAGGAATAAATTCCGCAGGAGAAACCTGCCCCCGTTCAGGATGGAACCAACGCAGCAACGCTTCCGCCTTTAGCACTTCGCCCGTTTCCATAGTGACAATGGGTTGATAGTGCAGTTCAAACTCTTTATTCACCACCGCTTGACGCAAATCATGAATTAAGCGCATCCGATACTTGGCGTATTCCTGCATCGAAGGGGTGAAATAGTTGAAACGATTACGACCCTGATCTTTCGCCGCGTACATAGCCTGATCCGCATGTTTGAGCAAGCCTTCGATGCTGGTCGCATCATCAGGATAAAGCGTGATGCCGATACTGGCGCTGATATAGGCGGTTTCCTCCCCCAACACATAGGGCTCGGCTATGCGCCTTAAAATATGTTCGGCAACCCGCTCTATCCCTTTATGGTCAGCCATAGAACTGAGCACCACAGTAAACTCATCCCCACCGAGACGCGCCACTACATCGGCATCCCGCACACAGGATTTTAAGCGACTGGCGGTTTCTATCAGCAGGAGATCCCCCATAGCATGGCCTAGGGTATCGTTCACTTCTTTAAAGTAATCCAAATCGAGGAACATCAGAGCAAAGTGATTTCGATTACGGTCGGCATTTTTGATTTCGGCGGCTAAATATTCGAGCAACATGCGCCGATTCGGCAAGCCCGTGAGCGTGTCGTAGTTGGCCTGTTTCCAGATCAAATGCTCGCTCTGTTTTTTATCTGTGATATCAGAAAACAATGCCACACGGCGATAGGGCTGACCTTCTTTGTCGTTAATTGTGTTGATAGTTAGCCAAATCACGTATTCTTCATTGTTTTTACGCCGTTGGCGCATTTCTCCTTGCCACTCGCCTTTTTCACGAATGTCATTATTCATATGAGTATAAAAATCATGCCCATTCAGGTCGCAATACAGCATACGAATATGCTGCCCACGAATTTCAGACTCACTGTAGCCAGTAATTGCAGTAAACGCGGCGTTTACTGTGATAATCACGCCATTTTCATCGAGCACACTCATGGCTTCAGAACTATTGTTATAGACCAATGCTGAGAGTTTTAAAGACTCCTCAATCAACTTCGCTTCAGTGATATCGGTATAAGTACCGCACATTCTCAAGGCGTTGTTATTGGCATCGCGGCTCACCACTTTACCCGTATCTAAAATCCAGCGGATATCACGATTAAGGGTTTTTAAGCGATATTCCATCCTATGTTGCGGCGTTTCCCCACGAATATGGGCCTCGATGGAGTGCAGCACCTTGGGCCTGTCCTCGGCGATAATCGAGTCCATCCATTGGCGGCTATTGGCATTGAGCATATCGATATCGCAACCTAAGATATCTGCGCTGCGAGTATTACGCTCGATATGATCATTACGAATATCCCAGTCCCATACGCCAAGATCACTACTGCTCAGAACCAACTCAAGTTGCTCACGACTGGCGAGCACTTCCCTATCGGCAAGGGTTTGAGCTGTTACATCCAAAAAGCCAGCAATAACCAGTAAGACTTGATGGTTTGCGCGCTTACATGCCACTGTCATATGGGTGTAAACCAGTGAACCATCCTTCGCAATAAAGCGTTTATCTAATTCATAATTATCGATTTCCCCTTCAAGCATTAGCTCAAATTTCAATACATCAGCTTCGATATCATCGGGGTGAGTGAGCTGCTTCCAAGTCATATGCAGCAACTCATCCTCCGAGTATTTAAGCATCTGGCATAATCTTGGATTCACCTTGATCCACTTTTGATCGACGCCAGTAATGGCAATCCCAATATTGCCGACATTAAATTGGCTGCGGAATAAAAAATCATCCTGCAAACGGATTTGCTCGTCCCGCTCTAGCTCAAAACGGCGAGATAGCAAGCGACTCAACAGCCAAGTGGCCAGAGGATAAATCAGTAAAATGGGTAGAGTAATTTTTGCGAGAACGGGTATAGCAAATTGACTCGGCAGCAGGAAAAACCACGACAACATGACAAGATGCACTAAGAAGGCAAAACCTATTACTTCAGTGCCCGAAATATTCGCAAGGTAAGCTTTTCGATAATGCCGCCATATCACACCGATAAGGCCGGAACTGATAATGACGCCAACACCAACCCACATGGCAACACCGCCAATACTGAGTCGGTACAAGGATGTGATAACAACGGCAATCGCCGTCGGTAAACCACCAAAAAACAGGCCAGAAACACATAACAGCACAGAGCGGGTATCGAAGATAATACCGGGTTCAAACATCCATGGGGTACTCATAATCGCGACACCTATGCCACCTATGAGTAACCCGATCCCCAGCCGCCACAGCAAAAAATACTGCCGCTGATGCTTTTTAGGAATTGCATCGTACAAAAACACTAAGGCGAGCAATAACGCCGCATTTTGTACTAAGGGTAAAAAAATGCTTTTATCCATGGATGTGGAAGCAACTCCAAAAATGAGGAAATGGTTTATCTTACGAAAACTCTCCCCCAGAAGTGTAGCAGAATTGCTTACAAATCATGATCTAATTACATGGGCTAATTCACAAAATGTTGTAAAGTTGTTTCTGGTAATCAAGGGCGATGCTATGCCAATCGAAGCGCCGCGCTTTCGCCTTACGCTTTAGTTGCGTCCAATCCCGACGGTTAAATTTCTCGAGTGCTTCGGTCAGCGTTGCCAGCATAGCCTCGCCCTGGCTTTTGATATCTTCGCCATAGAACACAAAACCATCGACATTGTCCTCGACCGTATCCCGCAATCCGCCCACACCATGGACAAGGCAAGGCTGACCGCTACGCATGGCAAGCATTTGGCTAATACCACAGGGTTCGAAGGAGCTTGGCATCAGGAACAAATCACCCACTTGATAAAGACACTGCGAGAGTTCCTCATTGTATCCCTGTAGAAACACAAAATGAGCATACTTAGCCGCAAGGGTTTGAAAAAACTGCCCTATCTCGGGGTCACCGCTGCCAAGCAACACAAATAGAGCCTTGGGCTGCGTCTGCTGCAACTGTTGCAGTAACGTCTCTAATACCGATAAGCCTGAAGGTAAAATATGGCGAAGGATCAACACTTTTTGATCGGTCAGCCGACCGACCGAAGTCAACAGAAAGTCCGGGAACTCCCCCGCAGAGGCTTGGCGCCACAGAGCTTGCAGCCGAGTAAAGGCAATCATATCAACACAACTCACCTGAGTTCGCCCACCCTGCCACTGCACTAAGGCCGACTCTATGCAATTCAGTAGCGCCCTAAACTCAGTTAATCCCATACGTTCGAGGGAAGTTTGAGCTAAAGCCTCTGGGTATTCGCAACCGTTTAAAATCCCCAGTACTCGACCTTGATCGGCTTTGTGTTGCAAATCGGCCTCAAGCCCTTCTCCACCAAAAAAGCCCAACTCTGGGCGAGAGGGAAGCAATACCTCCTTGGCGTAGGTGGGTGAGACGAGATGCACTTTATCCGCCAGTGCAATCCCCATCCGCATCGGATTAATGCAATGGGGATAACGGGGATCGATAATCTGGGCGCGTTGTCCCTCATCCAACTGGGCGAATAAATGAGGAAACCAAGCCGCAAAGCTTGAGGTTTCATGGCTCAGCGGCCTTATCCCCTGCAGCGCAAGGTTATGAATCGAAAACACACATGCTATGCTTTGTAACGCTTGATACTCAGGCGCCAGCGCCCGCAGCATGGCTAAACATCCCGTGTGCCAGTCGTGTAGATGTAAGAGCTCTGGCATAGGCACAAGCCCTGCCACTAAGGCTTTAGCAACGCTTGCACACAAAAGCGCAAACTTAGTCGCATCATCGGCAAAGGGGCGATCACTCGATCCTTGGCTATAAATCTGCCCGGGGCTCGATTGCCACAGCCCATGCTCGAGCAAGTAAATATTGGCACCTTCCACCTTTGGGTGCGCCAGCCAATACAACTTAATCGGCTCCTGTCGCCCAGCAAAACTCACCTCAAACTCATGGATAAGTTTGGCGTCAAAGCCCGTTAAAAATCCGTAGCTGGGCATAATGACATCAGCTTGGATACCAACACCCGCGAGCGCTTGGGGCAAGTCACGGATCACATCCGCCATACCGCCCACTTTCGCCCCTTTCAGCGCCCCATTTTCCGCCGCAACCATTAATATGCGTTTCACCTAACTTCATACTCCAACAGGGTTAATATTCAAGCAGATTATCAACTTGGCCTTACTCATAGCCCACCGGCAGCCCTAACATATCGCGGGTGACTAAGGTGATGCCTTTTTCAGACACCCTAAAGCCTTTTGCCCTGTCATGGTCGTGGTTATAACCAATCACTGTACCTTCGGGGATGATGCAGCCCCTGTCGATGATGGCGTTTTTAATCTTACAGTGCCGCAGCACCACCACATCGGGCAACACGACTGAATCCTCAACCACGGAGTAGGAACAAACCCGCACCTCGTTAAACAGCACGCTGCGGCGCACTGTCGCGCCCGAGATAATACAGCCGCCGGAAATAATCGAATCCACCGCCATGCCGCGTCTATCGTCATCGTCGAACACAAACTTGGCGGGGGGCAATTGCTCCTGATAGGTCCAAATCGGCCATTTTGCATCGTAGAGATTTAAGGCAGGCGTGGGCGATAACAATTCCATATTGGCCTGCCAGAAGGAATCTAAGGTACCCACATCGCGCCAATAGGCTTGCTCGTTGGGGAAAGCACTCTTAAAGGGGTAGGCAAACACTTTATGTTTTTCGATGATCGAGGGAATAATATCTTTACCAAAATCCCGATCGGAATTGGCATTTTGCGCGTCTTTCTTCAACTGATCGAACAAAAACTCTGTGTTAAACACATAGTTGCCCATCGAGGCAAGGCACTTCTCGGGATTGCCTGGGGAGTGTTTAGGATGCTTAGGTTTTTCTTCAAATCCTAAAATGCGCATATCGTCATCGACTTCCATCACCCCAAATGCACCCGCCGCCTCGGCCACAGGCACCTCGAGGCAGGAGACTGTCATATCGGCTCCGGACTCAGCATGGGCGGCCAGTAAGCCAGCGTAATCCATGCGATACACATGGTCACCCGAGAGCACCATCACATACTTGGGCAGTTCATGGCGGATGATGTCTATATTTTGAAATACCGCATCGGCCGTGCCCTGATACCAATTCTCAGAGTAACGTTGTGAGGCTGGCAGAATTTCCACCGACTCACCTAATTCCTTTTTAAAGTGGCCCCAACCGCGCATGACGTGGCGAATTAACGAGTGCGACTTATATTGGGTCACTACCCCAACGCGGCGGATCCCCGAGTTGATGCAATTCGACAGCGGAAAATCGATGATCCTAAACTTACCACCGAAATACAGCGCGGGTTTCGCGCGCCAGTCGGTGAGTTCATGTAAACGCGAGCCTCGGCCACCAGCCAGAATCAATGCATAGGTTTCACGAGTTAAATTACTGATATAACGTACATTAGACATAGGCTCTACTCCCCAAATAGCACATCAGTGCCGATTGCTTCACAACCACTCTTCCCTGCCGCCCTAAGGCCGCAGGATTGCATACCACTGCGCATTCCTTTGCTCATTAATCTCTCCGTTACAGTTTCCAAATATCATCTCTATAGCCAGCAATCGTCACATCACTGGAGAAGCGACCGCTGGCCGCCGTGTTGCGAATACTCATTTGCGTCCACTTTTTCGGATCTTTATAGGCCTTAGCCACGGCTTCTTGAGCGAGGCGATAACTATCGAAATCCGCCGCCGTCATCCACTGATCATCCGCGCTTTCAATTGAGGCGATAATGGGGTCGAAAATTCCCGGTTCGAGCAGGTTAAAATGGCCGCTCTTGAGTAAAGCCATAACTTCGGATAAGGCCTGGGACTCGGCGATAATCCGTTGCGGTTGGTAATCACAGCGCATTTGGGACACTTGCTCGGCGTTAAGGCCAAAGAGGAAAAAGTTATCCTCGCCGACCTCTTCGAGCATCTCGATATTGGCGCCATCTAAGGTGCCTATGGTGAGTGCGCCGTTCATCATGAACTTCATATTGCCCGTGCCAGAGGCCTCCTTACCCGCGGTGGAAATTTGTTCGGAGACATCAGTTCCTGGGCAAATTTTTTCCATGGCACTGACGTTGTAATTGGGCAGAAACGCAAAACGCAGATACGGCGCCACCACAGGATCGCAGTTAACCATATGGGCAACATTACTGGCGAGTTTGATGATGAGTTTCGCCATAAAGTAACCGGGCGCAGCCTTGCCACCGATCAGCACGCAGCGTGGCACCAGATGCTCTGTATGCCCCTGCTGGATTTGATGGTAAAGGTGAATCACATGCAGAATATTAAGTAGCTGACGCTTGTACTCGTGGATCCGCTTAACCTGCACATCAAACAGCATTGAAGGGTCAAACTCGACGCCACATTCCTTAGCAATCATCTTGGCCAGCACCGCCTTGTTGGCTTGCTTCACTTCACGCCACTTTTGAATAAAGCTGGCGTCCTGGGTTAAGGCATTGAGCGCCGTCAGTTGGCTTAAGTCCGTCACCCAACCTTTGCCTAAATGGTTAGTTAACAGTTTGGCGAGTGAAGGATTGCAGTGGGCTAACCAACGTCTTGGGGTCACGCCATTGGTGCGATTGTTAAATTTCTCCGGCCACAGGCTATAAAAATCCTTAAACAGGCCCGACTTTAATAACTGGGTATGCAGCGCCGCCACACCGTTTACCGAAAAGCTCGCCACTATGGCTAAGTAGGCCATGCGCACGTGGGGATCGGGGCCATCTTGAATAATCGACATGCTGGCCAGTTTAGCGCCATCCCCCGGCCAGTGGTGGGCAACTAAATCGAGGTATCTGGCGTTGATTTCATAGATGATTTCTAAAATTCGCGGCAACATCAGTGCCATCATACGCACGGGCCAGCGCTCTAACGCCTCGGGCAACAATGTGTGATTGGTATAGGCCATAGTGTGGCTGGTGATCGCCCACGCGGCGTCCCATTCGAGGCCATATTCATCCACCAGCAGCCGCATTAACTCGGGAACCGCAATACTTGGGTGGGTATCATTCAATTGCATCACATTTTTTTCAGCAAAATGAGTGAAATCATTGCCATGGTGATGCACCCAACGTTTTAAAATTGCTTGTAAGCTAGCGGAAGACAAAAAATATTGCTGACGCAGCCGCAACTCTTTACCGTTTTCGCTGGCATCGTTGGGGTACAACACCATAGTGATCTGCTCAGCGAGATTTTTGCGCGCCACCGCCTCGGTGTAATCCCCTTGGTTAAATTCTGCTAAGTCAAAATCATCGGTGGCTTCAGCCTTCCAAAGTCTTAAGCTATTAACCCGGCCATTGCGATAACCGGGAACAGGCATATCGTAGGCCACGGCGAGCACATCTTGGGTATCAACCCAAATCATGTGCCTGCGCCCTTGTTTATCGACATAGGATTCGGTGTGACCAAAGAACTTTACCGTCACATTATGGTGCGGTACACGTACCTCCCATGGATTTCCCTCACGTAACCAGCGATCAGGGCGCTCAACCTGATAACCATCAACTATCTTTTGGGCGAACATGCCGTATTCATAACGAATGCCATACCCAGTAACGGATAAGTCCATGCTGGCGCAACTATCGAGAAAACAAGCTGCAAGCCGCCCAAGGCCACCATTGCCTAAGCCCGCGTCATGTTCGGCCTCTTCTATCTCCTCGAGAGAAACAGAATAATGGCTTAATGCCTCGCGGCTATCTTGCTCTAACTCTAAGTTTAACAAGGCATTGCCTAGTGTTCTGCCCATTAAAAATTCGAGTGATAAATAGGCCACTTGCTTGTTGTCATAGCGGCTATCTTTGATGCGCGTCTCACGCCAATCATCCAGCATTTGCTCTTTTACGCTCAGAGCCAGCGCTTGAAATAATTCACCACGCGCCCCTTCACCGCGGCTTAATCCATAGCGAACATGGCGAGTAAAAGAAGCAGGCAAGGCATCACAGGGCTCGCAGGGTTCGTGAGCGGTTTTGCTCTTACTTTCACCCGTCTTCGTTGAACGTTTTTTGGGAGTAACGCCGCTGGTATTTGGGCTCAGCTCACTGTTATGACTCATAGTTAATTCCTTATAAAATCAGCATGAAACAGCATAAGACTGCGATCCTGTAGCAAATATCGCGTCGGTGAGGACTGAGCATCCAGCGGCTCAGTGTGAGTTAAAAATTGTGGGTCAGTTTGGGTATGCAGCAGGCATTGCCACGGCCCTAAACCGTCAAAAACCGGCAGGGTAAAGGCCAAGGGGTGCTCATCGGCATTAACCATCAACAGCAGCGCTTGAAGGCTGTCACTCTGAGTCTGCGGCTGAGTGGCAGTTAAATTGCCCGATAACACCACACTAAGACTGCGCCCCATGGACTCGCTCCACAGGCTTTTGCTCATAGGTTCACCTTGACGGCTAAACCAATCCAGCCTTGCCCCCGATGGGGTTGAGACAGGGGTTGATGCTTGGGGTGAAGATGCCTCAGGCGACCAATTGAAGGCATTGGCCACTAGCTGCTCATGGATAAAACGTTTGGCGCACAGCAGCGGGAAGCGTTTACGCAAGGCAATCAGCTGTGAGGTGAAACTCAGTAATGAGCTATCCATGCCATCCGCTGACCAATCGAACCAATTCAATGGGTTATCTTGGCAATAGGCGTTATTATTCCCGCCTTGAGTGCGGCCCGTCTCATCGCCGCTGAGTAACATAGGTACCCCTTGGGAGAGGAATAATGTAGTCAATAGATTGCGTTGCTGGCGGGCGCGCAGAGCAAGAATGGTCGCGTCGTCAGTGTCGCCTTCTACTCCGTAGTTATGGCTGAAGTTCTCGTGGTGACCGTCGCGATTTTCTTCACCGTTGGCCCAATTATGCCGCTCGCAATAACTCACTAAATCTTTGAGGGTAAAACCATCGTGACTGGTTAAAAAATTGATACTGGCGGCGGGAGGCCTACCGCTGTGCTCAAAGAAATCCCCTGAGCCATGAAAACGCCGCGCAAACTCGGGCAACATGCCATGATCGCCGCGCCAAAAACGCCGCATAGTGTCACGGTATCTGTCATTCCACTCGCTAAAAGCTACCGGGAAATTACCCAGTTGGTACCCACCTGGACCTATATCCCAAGGCTCGGCAATCAGTTTCACCTGGCAAAGTACTGGGTCTTGCAGCAGCGCATCAAAAAAACCGCTACCTGGGTCAAATCCATAGGCTTCGCGGCCAAGGCAGGCGGCTAAATCGAAACGAAAACCATCGACACCCATCACTTCGACCCAGTAACGCAGCGAATCTAACACCAACTGCAACATGCGCGGATGGTTGAGGTTTAAGGTATTACCGCAGCCGGTATCGTTGATATAAAAGCGTTTATCATTTGGATGCAGGCGGTAATAACTCAGATTGTCGATACCGCGAAAGCTAAAGGTCGGCCCGAGGCGACTACCCTCGGCGCTGTGGTTATAGACCACATCGAGAATGACTTCGATACCCGCGCCATGCAGTGCATCCACCATGTTACGAAACTCAGCGATATCCTCACTCGAGAGATAACTCGGCTCAGGCGCAAAAAAGCCAATGCTGTTATACCCCCAATAGTTAGATAGCTGTTTTTCAAGTAAAAAAGGCTCGGAGAAAAATGCCTGAACAGGCAGTAACTCGACGCAATTTACGCCGAGATTAACTAAGTAATCTATCGCGGCTTGGGAGGAGAGACCTGCAAAGGTGCCACGCAGCGGCGCATCTATCTCAGGGTGCAGTGCGGTAAAACCCTTTATGTGCATCTCATAGATAATGCACTGCTCAAGAGGAAGTGGCTCACGCTTACTCAAGAGAGGCCGAATAGCATGCGCCTTAGCCGCATCCAAAAGAGGGCGAGTATCGACCACTTTGCATTTGGGGACAAAAGCCGCGTTATCTAAGGCACTGAAAGATAAGTCTTCATTAGGACTATCAATCTCATAGCCAAAGTTGGCGATATGGTGATGATAACGCCCCACAAGCTGGCGCGCGTAAGGGTCTAACAACAACTTATGCGAATTAAATCTGTGGCCTAATTGCGGCTCGTAGGGACCATAAACACGGTAGCCATAAAGCTGACCTGCACTCAGTCCATGCACATACAAATGCCAGATTTGCTGGGTCTGCTCCGTCAAGGCGATACGCTGAATTTCCACCTCGCCTTGGGCATCAAACAGACATAACTCCACCCCAGTGGCATGGGCCGAAAACAGGGCGAAATTCACCCCGCCATCATCGACCGTCGCTCCCAAGGGAAAAGGCTGCCCCGCGCTTAGGTTATAGGCGATTGAGCCATCAGCATTTGCAGGCGCAGGATTCGTCATAGGCTGGTATCTCTTGGCGCCTCTGTCGCAGGCCCGAGAATTAAGCACCCCAGAGGCGGCACAGTGATCAGTGCGCTCGATGCCATGCCCTGCCAAGGTAAATCTTCGGCAATCACCTTGCCCGCATTCCCCTGATTGCTGCCACCATAGAGATGACTGTCGCTATTGAGGTACTCACAAAAATCCCCGCCTTGGGGCAAGCCGATACGAAATCCTTGGTGCAGAGTGGGTGTCATATTCACCACAAACACTAAGGGCACATCACTGCCCTCGCCATAGCGAACAAAGCTAAAAATACTGTCGCGACCATTGTCACAATCGAGCCAGCGAAATCCCTGCGACTCATAGTCGAGCACAGATAAAGCGGGGTATTGTCGATAAAGCCGATTAAGATCCCGAAGCCAGCGCTGCACGCCTTGATGGGGCTCAAAAGCAAGCAAATGCCAATCGAGACTATGGTTATGGTTCCATTCGTCGCGCTGGGCGAACTCGCTGCCCATAAACAGCAGTTTTTTGCCTGGATGCCCCCACATAAAACCGTAATAGGCCCTGAGGGTGGCAAATTTTTGCCAATCATCGCCGGGGATTTTATGCAACAAAGAGCCCTTGCCGTGCACCACTTCATCGTGGCTTATCGACAGCATAAATTGCTCCGAATAGGCATACATCAGGCTAAAGGTCAGCTGGTTATGGTGATACTGGCGATAAATAGGATCGCGGCCTAAGTAGCTTAAGCTGTCGTTCATCCAACCCATATTCCACTTAAAACCAAACCCCAACCCGCCGCTATCCGTCTGCTTAGTCACGCCTGCAAAGGCGGTTGACTCTTCGGCTATCATGCAAATGCCGGGGAAGGCTTGATACAAACGTTGATTCAACATTTGCAGAAAATGAATCGCCTCTAAATTCTCCCGTCCGCCATAGGCATTGGGCAGCCATTGTCCGGGTTCGCGGCTGTAGTCGAGGTACAACATGGATGACACCGCATCGAGCCTTAACCCATCTAAGTGAAACTCCCGCAGCCAATAGCAGGCATTGCTGAGCAGAAAACTGCGCACCTCTCCGCGGTCGTAGTTATAGATCAGCGTATCCCAATCGGGGTGCGTGCCTTTGCGCGGATCTTCATGTTCATAGAGGCAAGTGCCATCGAAACGCACAAGGCCGTGGGGATCCTTAGGGAAATGCGCCGCGACCCAATCGAGTAACACGCCAATCTCGGCCTGATGGCAGGCATCGATAAAGGCCTTTAAGCCATTGGCATCGCCAAAACGATGGGTCGGTGCATACAGACCAACGGGTTGATATCCCCAAGAGCCGTCGAAGGGGTACTCGCTGACTGGCATCAACTCGATATGGGTAAAACCTTGCTGCTTCACATAGGGGATCAACTGCTCAATTAAGTCTTGATAATCAAAATATTGTTCACCAAACTCACCTTTTCGGCGCCAAGAGCCTAACTGCACTTCGTAGATAGACATAGCGGCGCGATGCCAAGCTGTGCTCGCCCGTTTGTGCATCCATTGTGAATCTGCCCACGGGTGTTGGTGTTTTTTCGGCACTATGGAGGCATTGTGCGGCGCACATTCCATTTGGGTCGCCATGGGGTCGGATTTTGCGTGGCGCTCGCCATTTTGATAAACCAAATCAAACTTATAGTGCGCGCCTTCGGCAACAGCAGGCAGGAAAATCTCCCACAAGCCGTTGGCCAGATGTTGGCGCATCACATGGCGAGTATCGTCCCAGTGGTTAAAATCCCCCACCACAGAGACTCGTTTAGCATTGGGGGCCCATACGCAAAAATGCACGCCTTCAACGCTATCAACTTGGCGCCAGTTGGCACCGAGAAAGCGATAGGCCTGTTCGCTACTCCCCTCGCCAAAAAGGTATAAATCTTCACTATTGAGGAGCGAGCCAAACTGATATGGATCGATAATATCCAGCTCACAGAGGGGATAAGTCACCCGTAGCGCATACAAAAAGGGCTTAACCCGTCTGCCAAGCGTACCCGCAAATAGCCCCGCCTCATTGACGCGCTCAAGGCTCGCCACCTTGCGGCCATCCTTAAGACTTATCACATCAACCTTTTGGGCATTGCGTAAAAAACAGCGCACCACCAAGGCCTTGCCCTCGTTGATACTGTGCATACCAAGCAGGGAAAACACATCCGTATATTGACCGTTTAACAGCGCGACATCGCTACCGTCATAGAAGTAAGTCTGGGCTTGAGTCATCATTTGGCTTCCATTTTTAGTCAAAGGGTATCTGTATGCGCAGCCGTTTCTGGCAAATGTCTTGCCGCAGCAATGCGTTGCAAACGCTTAGCCAGCGTAGGCCTACCAGCTGCTTCACTTAGGCTGATGGGCAATCGCCGCTGCCAATTGGGGTACTCGAGCCAAGTGCCGGGGATATTCACCGCATGGCGGTCCCCTAGCAGATCGCACCATTGCACGCTGTAAAGTGCGCTGTTGCCCGAGGCGCCAAAGGGCATCCACGCCGTTAATAAAGCTTCAATATCAATCTGTTGAATATCTGTCTCGGCTAATAAGCCCTGGGAGATTAAGCACTGCGCGAGCTGGTGTTTTTCCTGCTCTCGCCCTGCGAGCGCTTCTCCCAATTCATCATCTGTCTTGAGTAGTTCGAGTTGTCGCCTCAGGTGCAAATCGCTGCCCGTCCACCAAGCCACTAAGGTCGGCACATCGTGGTTTGCCAGCATCATCAAACTCTGGAACTTATAATGGCTTGGTGGCTTAAAGCCCTGATGGTCTTTGCAGAAGTAGAAAAGCTCGTTGGAATAGACTCCCGCCTGATACAGGCGATGAATAATATCGGGCGGCACTAGGCCTAAATCCTCACCAATCACCACACAGCGAGCACGTTGACTCTCAAGGCAGAGAATCGCCAACAGGGTTTCGACCGGGTAATACACATAGGCGCCATGGCCGAGGCGCTTATCTAGTGGCCACCACCAGAGTCGCAGCAGTCCCATCACATGGTCGATTCGCAGCGCACCGCAGTGGGTCATGTTGGCGCGAGTCAGCTCAATAAAATGACGATATTGATGCTGCTTTAGTTTGACGGGATCGAGGGGCGTGAGACCCCAGTTTTGTCCCTGCGGCGCGAAGGGATCTGGCGGTGCGCCTATGCTGGCGTTTAAGCAAAACTGCTGCGAATTGGCTTGGACCTCAACGCCCTGCAACGCGGCGCCCACGGCCAAATCGCGGATAAGCCCTATTCCCATCCCAGCTTCTTTGGCTTTGAGTTGGCACAATTGCAGTTGATCTTCGGCCACAAACTGCAGGTATAAATAAAAGCCTTCATCCTGTGCGATGGCCCTTGGACTGCGTAGCGATTCTGCTTGGGCAAATTCCCTGAGCGGCGCGCCCTGCTCTGCAACAAAATCCTCAAACCGCTGCGCCCTTGGTGTGTTGGGCTGTAAATGGTGTTCGCAAAAGACTGTGTATAAACGTGCAAATGCGCGGTACTTAAGTTCACTCACCTTGGGATAATCGAGCCAGTTCTCCGCATTGAGTAGGGCGATGGCTTCTTGCCATTCCTTCGCCGCAAACTCCGCCTTTAATGGCTCAAATTCAGGCACGCTAGGTAAATGAATATACAGAGGATTAAGCCTTCGACGATCGCAGGGACTATAGGGACTCGGATGTTCCGGCGCGGCAATATCTAAGGCATGTAATGGATTGAGTTGAATAAAATCGGCGCCATACTCGGCCACTAAACCAATAAGTTGCTCTAAATCGCCAAAGTCGCCGATACCCCATTGGCTTTCGCTGCGCAGGCTATACAGCTGAAGACTCACGCCCCAAGGTTTATGGCGCTTTCCTTGAGCCACAGCGCTCATCACCCCTTGATACGCGGTTCTCGGCGCCACCATAAAAGTGCCATGGAATTCAGTCGCCTTGCTTGCAGAAGATATACTTGCTGCTGACGTTCCTGCACTTGATACGCCTTGCTGATCATCCGCCAGCCCAAGCAAACTGACGCTCAGTGTGTGGTACCCAAGCCCCAGGCAAGATAAATCACTTAAGTTGTCTTTATTGTCAGATGTATTTGGCGCGGTGCTAACATTTTCCCATGAACGGCGAGTCTCTGAATCGATATATGGCTCACTGGTATCGTCCACATCACGGCAATAAAACTCATGGCCTAAAAGGTCAAGGCGGTATTGCAGGAACTGACACTCATTGGCAAAGGGGCTAGTGCCAAATTTCGCCAACTCCTGCGCCTGAATACGATAATCCCCGATCGGTTTTAGCGCCGAAAACGGTACCTCGAGGATAACCCTGTCCCCTTTTTCACAGGTAAAGGTGAGCAGCAGAGCGCCACGGTAAGATTGAGGTAAATACAGGCAGACCCAAGGTTCGTCGACATAGCTCCAATGAAACGCCGGCAACACTTGTGTCCAATGGTGAGCATCGAGTTGATACACTTGAGCGTCAAGCTCGCCACCATTGAGTAAACTCGTTAATGGTTCATCCTTTGCCTCGCAGGCCTGAGTGTTTTTCTCCTGCAACATACAGGTCAAAATCCCTTGCCTCTCAGCCTCGGGAATGCGGATGTACTTGCCGAAGCAGTCAGTAAAGTCTGCTCCCACGCCCCGCAAATACAGCAACTTATCCAGCCCCATATTTGTCGCCCCCGCGACTGCTCATCCATAGCCTTAGATAGGCAGTAACCATGCCAGCGCAAAATAACAGCATGAAGACAGATTTGTGTCAGCCAGATGACAACAAAGAAAACTTATAAATCAGCATCTTGAATCTAATATACCTCTTCATTACCCCAGCCATTGCCCTTGGGGTAATCTTATCAACGCACTAGTTTGAAGCAGATAGTGGTTAAAAAAGGTGCAACGCGCTTAAATGGCGCAAGCAAAACAGTGTGTAATCTTCGAGGACAGGTTCTAGAAGCTGCGCTGAAGTTGACTCCGCCACTCAAGCAGCAACGCCAGCATCAGCCATTAGCTGCAACACTTTGTATCAATTACATTTTTAATGTTGAAATCCCCTTCATCGCTCTGTCACTATGCGCGCACAAAACAAAAACAACACTTAATCGCAACATTTACCTATGCCCGCTTACATTATCCAAGCAGGCAAAGGCGTGGCGAACGACGCAAAAATAAGGAAATTGATATGAAAAGAATTACGGGACTTTTACTCGCCAGCAGTTTGAGCATAGCCCTCACTGCCTGCGGCGGTGGCGAAGATGAGCTCACTCCCAATATCCCAAAACCTGACCCGACCCCACCGAGTTTAAGCGCCGATGTCTGTTATTTAATGAGTACCACAAAGGGGGATTTAACCTTAGCCATCGACCTCACCCATATGCCGATCACGGGTAAGAACTTTAAACAATATGTCGATAAGTCATTCTATAACGGCACTTTATTCCACAGAACCAT
Source organism: Shewanella decolorationis (assembly GCF_004354305.1). Taxonomy (NCBI): domain Bacteria; kingdom Pseudomonadati; phylum Pseudomonadota; class Gammaproteobacteria; order Alteromonadales; family Shewanellaceae; genus Shewanella; species Shewanella decolorationis. The sequence goes on from NZ_CP037898.1 coordinate 3,133,020, forward strand.
CAATAACTTTGTGATCCAAGGCGGCGGTTTCACTACGGGATTACAAAGCAAACCGACCAGCGCGCCGATTAAAAATGAGGCCGCCGTCGGTATCAGTAACAAACGTGGCACTATCGCGATGGCGCGTACCACAGTGCCTGACTCAGCGACATCACAGTTCTTTATCAATGTGTTAGATAATCCGCAGCTCGATGCTTCGGCGAGCAGCTATGGCTATGCCGTGTTTGGTAAAGTCGTCGAAGGAATGGATGTGGTCGATCAGATAAGCATTGTGCCAACCAAAACCAGCAACGGTTTTAGCGACACGCCAGTGACTGAGATTTTGATCAATAGCGTAACGGAAACTAACTGCCCAGCAGCCTAGCCAATGCAACAAATCACGGTATCCGCGGTGATTTGTTATTGTTTATAGCTGAAAGGGGATTATTCGTCCCCTTGAATTTTACCCACCAACAGCATAGGTGCTGCATCAATTTTATCGGCGTCCATCATGGCGGCAATGCGCTCCACCGATGAGAGTAGCTGACTCTGCTCCCACTCTTCAAGATTTTGATATTGCTTAATAAAGTGTTCCTGAAGCGGTTTAGGCGATTCCTGCAATAATGCGTGACCCGCCTCACTTAAATACAGATGGACTTTACGCTTATCGGACTCGCTGCGTTTGCGGATCACTAATCCCCGCCCTTCGAGCCTATCAATAATTGTCGTCACAGTAGCGGGACTAAGAGTGATTTCTTCGGCCACCTGCTTAGCTAAGGGAGCGCCGAGTTGGGCAATCTTCTGCATCACCATCAACTGCGGCCCCGTCAAGCCGGAATGTTTATTGAGTTGCCGCGAATGAATGTCGATAGCGCGGATCACGCGGCGCAGTGAAATCAGCAGTTGTTCATATTTTTCCATCGTACTTCGCTTACTCCTCATCACCTCAACGGCCGCACCTTACCAGAAACGCAGCCACAACTCACCTTGGTGGGTAGTTTATCGTGTAACAATCTGAGTTTAACTAAACAAGTGAAAGCTGAAAAAACTCTTAAAAAACATAGCGTATGCAAACCTTAATCTCTGTCATAAAAGTTCATTATTTAGTTACCCAGTTCCAACTTTAGTGGGAATTTACCCTCAGTAATCTATCTAAGCCGATCTAGATCACAACTTGACGACCCCTTAATTGGTAGTTTGGTCACCAGAAAGAAACAAATTTAATCTACAACCAAATAGGTGAACTTATGGCTGCAAAATTTTTTATTCCTTCAGTCAACGTACTAGGTAAAGGCGCCGTCGATGACGCTATCGGTGATATTAAAACCTTAGGCTTTAAACGCGCGTTAATCGTGACGGATAAACCTTTAGTTAATATTGGTCTAGTCGGTGAAGTGGCGGAAAAACTCGGTCAAAACGGCATTACTTCAACCGTGTTTGATGGCGTACAACCTAACCCAACTGTCGGTAACGTTGAAGCGGGTCTTGCACTATTAAAAGCCAATCAATGTGATTTCGTGATTTCATTAGGTGGTGGTTCACCACACGATTGCGCAAAAGGTATCGCCCTCGTCGCAACTAACGGTGGTAGCATCAAAGACTACGAAGGCTTAGATAAATCCACTAAGCCACAACTGCCATTAGTGGCCATTAACACCACCGCTGGTACTGCCAGCGAGATGACCCGTTTTTGTATCATCACTGATGAAGCTCGCCATATCAAAATGGCAATTGTCGATAAACACACCACGCCAATACTGTCAGTGAATGACCCTGAGCTGATGCTGAAAAAACCAGCAAGTCTCACGGCTGCAACAGGCATGGACGCGCTGACCCATGCGGTTGAAGCCTATGTGTCTATCGCAGCGAACCCAATTACCGATGCCTGCGCCATTAAGGCCATTGAACTTATCCAAGGCAACTTAGTGAATGCGGTAAAACAAGGCCAAGATATCGAAGCCCGTGAGCAAATGGCCTATGCGCAATTCTTAGCGGGTATGGCCTTCAACAACGCCAGCTTAGGTTATGTGCACGCCATGGCACACCAATTAGGCGGTTTCTACGACCTGCCCCATGGTGTATGTAACGCCCTGTTATTACCCCATGTGCAAGAATACAACGCCAAAGTGGTACCAGATCGCTTAAAAGATATCGCCAAGGCGATGGGTGTCGATGTAGCCAATATGACCGATGAGCAAGGTGCTGCGGCGGCAATCGCCGCGATTAAAGCCCTATCTGTTGCGGTACACATTCCAGAAAACCTAACCTTACTCGGGGTTAAAGCGGAAGATATTCCAACTCTGGCCGAGAACGCCTTAAAGGATGCCTGTGGTTTCACTAACCCTAAGCAGGCAACCCATGAAGAGATCTGCCAGATCTTCACTAACGCGTTATAAGCCAATACGCGTTATAGAGCATACGCATTAACGCCGTCTGTCGCGCGCCCATTGACAGGATGTTGTTCGGCTAGCGCAAGCTAACGACATAGAATCGGCCCAAACAAGGGATCTTGTTTGGGCCTTTCTTTTAGGCGGACTCAGCCAATTTAGCACTACGCCATAATGTAAAAACCACCGTAGCGCCTTAATCTTCGGCAGTTGGGATCCCATAGATCGAAAAATAGCTCCAATAGCGTAAAAACGTGATCTTAGTGGGTTACATGCTGTTACAAATCAGCTAGACTGGCTCCAGTTCGCTTTTTCCCTGCAAAAGATGAAGCCAGCTGAGAGGCCCGTTCTAACGAATGGGCCTCTGTCCATTTATCCCCATCCCGATGCACTTCCTACATAATTTGCTAATGTTTAATGGCTTATCGTGCCATTCAAATCTGCTCACTTATTTGCTGCTTTATTGCGCAGTAATTAAGCAAAAACGAATTTGAGTGTAAAACTGAGAGCTAGCACATAGTTATTCGTTAAAAACTCATGCTAAATAACACTTGAAGGAAATGAATTAACTGGCTCATTTTTATACAAAAATACTTGTAAAAACGGTGATTTAACACGAGCGATATCAGCGCAATTAATGATTGACCGAATTCAAAAACGATGCCTATGATGGCAGCAACATCCTCAACAGGTAGGTACGCTATGACAGCAATTACTCATGTATATAACTACACAGTTAGATGTCCGCATTACAAAGATCCCGAACATCCAGTGAGTTGGTTAAACCACATCGAATTAAACCAATCCAGTGAAATTGCCTTAAACCGTATCACCAAATGGCACGAACTCTCAGGCAGTAAATCATTTGAAACCAGTAAGTTTGTAGTCCGCAAAGCCGACAATGAAGAAGCCTACTTTTCGATGCAAAGCGATAGGCTTAAAAATGATGGTCACGCACTCGTCACCTTTAAAATCTTCCTCGATACCTGTTGCGATGATGCCGCTCCTGAAGAAATTATGCAGCATCTCATTCAGGATTATCAGCAACGTCTGGCGAAGCTCGAATAACACTATTCGGTTATCTAGACAGATACTCTGCGACGATTAAGGCCAAATGAGTTTCCATTTATTATGCAACATCAGTGTTAGGTAAACACTCATATCAGTACCTCAACACATCATAGGGCTGCAGGGACATTTCAACTTATCTTCCTTGTGGCCCTTGCTCTTTAAGAGCCCAAACAAAAACAATATCGAATTTTCACCTTATCTTTTCGTCTAGCACTTTACGGCGCGCTAGCGACCTTCCATGCCTAGCCAGAAACAACTGAATCGCAATCTCGGCTGATAAACCCACTTGATGAAATAGCCACCGACAACAAGTGAGCTAGCGCACAGTTATCAAATAACTGTCATGAAGTGCGTCACACTTTGCGCGCTACAAGATGTCATAGCCTGCTCAAGTAATAAAAATAAAAACATTAAAATCAATTACATAAAATAAAAAACTAGCTTATCTACGTCATTTTGTCTCATTGCTTGAGACGCGAGGCCAAGGTTACTATTTTGTTTCAAAACCTTTTCCGCAGCACAATCTAATCATTCAACATACAGGAATAATCGGCATGGCTATAGCAAATATTGTTATCGTAGGAGGTGGTGCTGGCGGGATGGAAATTGCAACTAAGCTAGGCCATAAACTGGGGCGTAAGGGCAAAGCAAGAGTGACCTTAATCGATTGCGCAGAAAGCCATATTTGGAAGCCATTACTCCATGAGGTTGCGACTGGCGCGCTCGATGTCGGTATCGACGCTTTAAGCTATCGAAGCCATGCAGCTGCCCATGGTTACCATTTTCAGCAGGGCGCAATGACGGATATCGATAGACAAAACAAACAAGTAGTGCTGTCAGCGATTTGTGATGATAAAGGTGATGTACTACTCCCATCTCGTCATATTGATTATGACTATTTAGTGGTCGCCATTGGCAGCATCGCTAATGACTTTAACATTCCAGGCGTACGTGAGCATTGCCAATTTCTTGATAATACAGAGCAAGCAATGGCAATCCGTAAAATTTTGCTGAATAAGTTTCTCCGTTATGCCAGCCATAGCCTGCTGGCCGATAAAATTAAAATTGCTGTTGTAGGTGCGGGGGCCACTGGGGTCGAAATGTCTGCGGAAATGCACCATGCCGTGGATCAGTTGCGCGGGTTTGGCTATAACATCGATTCACGTCTTTTGGAGGTCACCCTCATTGAAGCTGATAAACGAATTTTACCTAAAGTAGAAAAGCGTGAAATTTCAGACTCAGTAACCAAAGAATTAGCCGCGCTCGGCGTTAAGGTTATGACTGAAACACGCATTAATCAGGTGGATGAAACGGGGCTGACCACAACAGATGGGCAAATGATCCCCGCCGATTTAGTGATCTGGTCTACAGGGGTAAAGGCACCGGATTTTCTGAAAGAAATAGGCGGACTTGAAACCAACCATATCAACCAGTTGGTGGTAAAACAAAATATGCAAACCAGCCGCGATCCGCATATTTTTGCAATTGGTGACTGTGCTGCTTGCCCACAACCCAACGGTACTTTTGTTCCACCAAGGGGGCAATCGGCACGACAAATGGCACTCATGACGGCCGACAATATTATGCTACTGCTTGCAGGACAAGACGCACATCATCAGTATGTTTATAAAGATCTTGGGTCGCTTGTTAATCTGTCGAAATTTCATACCGTGGGCAACTTGCTGTCATTTATCGGAGGTGGTGTGATGGTAGAAGGCAAAATCGCTCGCTTTGTTTACACTTCTCTCTATCGGCGACATTTAATTGAACTGCACGGAGTGGTAAAAGGCAGCCTTTTAATGTTTGCAAAAGGTATCAGTCGCATTATTCATCCCCATCTCAAATTGCATTAGCAAGATTATTAAGGCGTTTTGCGTAACTATTTGGTATCTTGCGAGGCACCCGTTAGTTTTAGGATAAACACAATGACAAAAGCGACGCTGTTGATACTGCCTCTACTGCTTGCCACCACGGCATGTGCTGATTTAAAAGATGCGGGTCGCGCTATCGGTACCACCACTAAGGATGTGACAAAAGAGATTGGTCACGCCACCCGCGACACCACCAAAGCCATTGGTCATGCTTCACGGGATGCGGTGAAATCGGTCAAAGAAGATCTCACTAAAGACTCAGAGTGACGCCCATGCGTCACTCTGTTTTATTAAGCTTAAGGTCTTATCAAGCTCAAGGCATTATGCCGCATTAGCACGAATACCATGAGGGACTGGTAACCCTTGTGCATTTACGTTTACAAACACCATCTTATCGATACTGACCACAGGCGCTTGCGTCATCTTATTACGCACTTGGCAACTGACCGTAATGGAACTGTGCCCAAGGCTGACAAGCTCCAAGCCAAACTCCAATACATCCCCTTGGCGCGCCGGCGTCATAAAATTGATTTCAGAAATCAACTTAGTCACATGGCTGCTGCTCTTCATCTGGCACGCAGCAAAGATGGCCGCCTCCTCGTCAATCCAACTCAATAACTGGCCGCCAAAGAGGGTATTTGCAGGATTTAAATGCTCAGGTTTGACTAAACGACGACTGTAATATTTCATGACGGTGACCTCACTGTGAATGCCAAGTTTTACAGCCAATTCACAGCATTATTTAGGCCAAGATAAATAGCCATTGAATAACAATGAGATAGCATTAACTCTTTGTAAAACGGTTAAAAACTTGCACCAACTCGAGTCAGAGTTGCACCAGAATAATCAATTAGATAAAAAAATAGCGACTCGGAGAGTCGCCAAGCTCAGGCAAGCAATGTATTGACTGGGTAGGAAGTTAAGTCACAAGGTTTGACTTAAAAACCCGTGCAGCACATGTAGGCGAACTGCACGGGGGACAACAGCTGCAATGCAGCTAAACACAGGGTTTACAGGTACAACATCTTACGGGTACAACATTTTAATAAAACGACAAGCTTCGCTTAAAACTGCTCTTCTTCGGTCGAACCAGTCAGCGCAGTCACAGAAGACTGACCGCCTTGGATCACTGTGGTGACTTGGTCGAAGTAACCTGTACCCACTTCCTGTTGATGCGCCACGAAGGTGTAACCTTTCTTCGCTGCCGCAAACTCAACCTCTTGAACTTTCTCAACATAATGCTTCATACCTTCACCACGAGCGTAGTCGTAAGCCAGGTCAAACATGTTGTACCACATGTTATGGATACCCGCTAAAGTGATGAACTGGTACTTGTAGCCCATGTCCGACAGCGCTTGCTGGAAGCGTGCAATCGTCGCGTCGTCCAAGTTTTTCTTCCAGTTGAACGAAGGTGAACAGTTGTAGGCCAGCAATTGATCTGGGTACTGAGCATGGATAGCCTCAGCAAAGCGGCGTGCTTCTTCTAAATCGGGCTTAGCAGTTTCACACCAGATTAAATCCGCATAAGGTGCGTAGGCGAGACCGCGAGAAATCGCTTGGTCCAGACCCGCTTTCACGCGGTAGAAACCTTCACTAGTGCGCTCGCCAGTCACAAAGTCACGATCGTATGGGTCGCAATCAGAGGTTAATAAATCCGCTGCGTTCGCATCGGTACGGGCAATAACTAAGGTTTCAACACCGCTCACGTCAGCAGCAAGGCGCGCCGCAACTAACTTTTGTACCGCTTCTTGGGTTGGCACTAATACTTTACCGCCCATATGGCCGCATTTTTTCACTGACGCCAATTGGTCTTCAAAGTGCACACCGGCGGCGCCCGCATCGATCATCGACTTCATCAACTCGAACGCATTCAGTACGCCACCAAAACCTGCTTCCGCATCGGCGATGATGGGTAGGAAGTAATCGACAAAGTTTTCATCTTCCGGATTAACCCCATTGCTCCACTGGATTTGGTCAGCACGGCGGAATGAATTGTTAATACGTGAAACGACAGCAGGTACAGAGTTTGCTGGGTATAACGATTGGTCTGGGTACATAGTGCCCGCTAAGTTAGCGTCGGCCGCGACTTGCCAACCAGACAGGTAAATCGCTTCGATACCCGCTTTAGCTTGTTGTACCGCTTGGCCGCCAGTCAGTGCACCTAAGGAGTTCACATAACCTTTTTTTGCGCCACCGTTGACTAAATCCCACAGTTTAGCGGCACCGCGTTTGGCAATGGTGTTCTCAGGAACAATGGAACCACGAAGTGCCACGACTTCCTCTGCAGTGTATGGGCGACGTACGTTTTTCCAACGTGGATTCTCTGCCCAATCTTTTTTGATCGCGTCAATCTGTGCCTGACGTGAAGTCTGTGTTGCCTTAGTCATAATGTCACTCCTTTCGTGTGGTGTTGTAGCAAGTGACGCTGCCCCACAGCGTCACCCTGCCCATTGGTTTAATTGGCGATATCCACCGCCATAACGCATCCCATAAAACGCATTAACTGTTAAAGCATTTGAAATTAAGCTGTTAGCATCTCGTAACCGGGTAAGGTTAAGAAATCGACCAACTCATCCGAAGTGGTAATATCCTCAAGCAATACTGCCGCTTGGGTAAATTTGCCGTGGGTGAATCTGTCACCGCCCACTTCTTTTTTCACATTTGCTAACTCTTCCACCAGCATGTCCTTAAACAATTGTTTAGTGACGGGTTTGCCGTTTGAGAGTGACTTGCCATGTTGGATCCATTGCCAAATCGAGGCGCGGGAGATTTCGGCCGTTGCCGCATCTTCCATTAATCCGTAAATCGGCACACAACCGTTGCCACTGATCCACGCCTCAAGGTATTGCAGAGCGATGCGAATATTCAGGCGCATTCCTTGCTCTGTACGCTCACCATCACAGGGTTTTAATAACTCTGCGGCGAGAATCGGTGCGTCCACATCACGGGTGATATGTAATTGGTTTTGATGATCTTGGCCTATGTATTCGTTAAAGATCCCCATTGCCGTGTCAGCAAGACCAGGGTGAGCAACCCAAGTCCCATCGTGGCCATTGCGAGCCTCAAGCTCTTTGTCCTTACGTACCCGTTGCAACACGGTTTCGTTCTGAGCGGGATCCTTAGCTGGAATAAAGGCCGCCATGCCGCCCATAGCCAGTGCACCACGTTTATGGCAGGTTTTGATCAGCAGTCTCGAATAGGCGCTTAAGAAAGGCGTATCCATGGTCACCGCTTGGCGATCCGGTAAAACGCGGTCGCTATGGCGCTTTAATGTTTTGATATAGCTGAAGATATAGTCCCAGCGACCACAGTTGAGCGCGACAATGTTTGAGCGTAATTCATAGAGAATTTCGTCCATTTCAAACACCGCGGGTAAGGTCTCAATCAAACAAGTACATTTGATTGTGCCAGGCTGTAGGCAGAATCTTTCTTCCACAAAAGCAAACACTTTTGCCCACCAACGCGCTTCGATATGGCTCTCGAGTTTAGGAATATAGAAGTAAGGACCACTGCCCTTCGCCAGCAATTGGCGATAGTTATGGTAAAAGTACATCGCAAAGTCGAATAACGCGCCGGGAATGGACTGCTGGTTAAATTCAACGTGCTTCTCTTTTAAGTGCAGGCCACGCACACGGCAGATTAATACCGCAGGATTTGGGCCTAGCTTGTAATGTTTACCGGTTTCAGGCGCTGTGTATTCAATCTCACCGCGCACGGCATCACGCAGGTTAATCTGACCTTCAACCACCTTTTGCCAGCTTGGTGCTAAAGAGTCTTCAAAATCCGCCATAAACACTTTGGCATTGGCATTGAGTGCATTGATCACCATCTTACGTTCAACGGGACCGGTGATTTCGACACGGCGGTCGAGTAAGTCATTCGGAATGCCACGGATCTTCCATGCACCGTCACGAATAGCACGAGTCTCGGGTAAAAAGTCAGGTAAAGCCCCTTTATCGATACGCGCTTGTCTATCTTTACGTTTGGCGAGTAAGGTGGGCACTTCTGCTGCAAATTCCCGGCAAAGTGACTCAAGCAACGCCAGCGCACCTTCGGTAAAAATCACTTCTTGGCCAGGGATAGTATTTCCCACTATGGTCAGAGTGCCATTCGCAGTGGTCTTATTCTGTGCCGAATTCAATTGCTGCTCACTTAAAGTTTGTTCCGTCATCTTCTCACCCTCTCAAGAGGCAAAACTCTTGCTCGTTTACGACTCATTACCAGTAAAGACATGGGTAACATGTACAAACATTCGCCGCAAAACATTCAAATGTTCGTTTAGAACCAAAACTTACAGACAAACATTTGTATTTGCAACTATCCAAAAGTGTCATGACCGCTAAAATATTTGACCAAAAAACATCAAAAAATTGGTCTGACCAAAGCAGGGTTTATAAAGCAACAACATGATTTTAAACAATTTTTATTTTTAATGGTTATTGTGATTTTTTGGGAGGTGAAATTTGTCTGACAACTTTACCACTTCAGACTACATGTAATTTTATACGTAAATTAATTACATAGTGAAAATTTAAATATACGGCATTTACCCCTTATTCGACCTAAGTAGAAAACAAGCAGCGTTTTGAACTCCATCTAAAGGAAAGCAATCAAAACCAATCAAAACAATAAGTTAACAAAAATGAAACATCCAGCAAATTTAAACACTCGTTTAACTGTTACGTTTACGTAAAGTGTCGACACAATAAGGAGTGAGTGACAGGGATCACGGGTTATGTTTCTCGATCAAAAAGCCGAGTCGATATGGTTAACCCAAAAAATAAATCACTTTTTTATAAAAAAAATGAAACAAATTAGAATTCTGACCCTGTGTTGCTTCAAATGAGGGCAACAGGTGATAGTGAAGGTCTTTATCCCCAACGCAGTTAACCGTATTTCGTATGTAAAGATAACCAAGGTTCATGGTCTTTTAAGCGCCAAACAAGGGGTTGCAAAGTAGATGAAAATCATTATCATTCGCGACCTTTCTGATTGGGGGACTTTCAATGCCAGTATTACAGCCAGTATTTCGCTTATCACTTATAGCACTCGCCTGCCTCAGTGCTTTACCACACACAGCCTACGCCGATGACACAGCTTCTGCTCGCGATGAAAACATCGAACGTATAACGGTGTACGGCAGACAAAACTCCGTGGTGAAAAACTCAGGACTTGCGACTAAGTCAGATATGTCCTTGATGGAAACACCTGCGGCGGTTGTTATCGTTGACCAGGAGCTGATTAACAGCCAAGGAGTCGATAATCTGCAGGACTTGATCCGCAATATCAGCGGGGTGACTCAAGCAGGCAATAACTACGGCATTGGGGATAACTTGGTCATTCGCGGCCTCGGCGCGAACTACACCTATGACGGCATGTATGGCGGTGCAGGCCTTGGCAACACCTTTAACCCCACTCGCTCCCTAACCAATGTGGAATCCGTTGAGGTTTTAAAAGGGCCAGCTACTGGGCTCTACGGTATGGGCAGCGCGGGCGGCGTGATCAACCTGATTGAGAAGAAACCGCAATTTGAGTCCAAACACAAATTCACCACAGAAGTTGGCCAGTGGGATACCTACTCTTTCGCCATCGATAGTACGGGTGGAATCACCGATGATCTTGCGTACCGCTTAGTCGCCAAAACCGCCCGCAGTGAAGGTTACCGAGATTTAGGCGCCGACCGTGATGAAGTGTTCGGCTCACTCAAGTGGGTATTAAGTGATAGCCAAGATCTGATGCTGTCAGGTGCGTATATCAAAGACGCCATTGCCGTTGACTCCATCGGCCATCCAATCCGTATCTACAATGCCGATTCTGTCGGCGGTAAAACCGCGGGCGAAGTCACTTGGCAAGATTTGATTAACGATCCTAAGGGGCTAGGCATCCAGCTAACCGACGAGCAGCGTCAGCAATTGGCGGCGTCGCTCGCCAGTGGTGATGGTTTAACTCCCTACTCCTTCGGTGACGCGGGATTAATTTCTCCCATGGCAAAAGATAATGAAGGTGAAGAATTAAGGTTCAAGCTGACCCACAATATCTACTTTACCGATAATCTGTTCCTCAACCAGCAGTTGCAATATCGCGACTACACTACAGGTTTTGCCCGTCAAACAGGGGCTTACAACTATGTGTACTGGAATAACAAAGGCAAGATAAACGCCGATCCCCGCGCGCCACTGGTTGAAAATGGCGTGCTCTATCCCTTCGCCGCCAGACGTCAGGAATACCGCCAACTCGATGCCGAAGAAACCTCATGGCAGTATTTTGCCGATCTACGTTACGACTTCCAAATCGGCAATATCGACAACGAATTACTGGTGAATGCTAACTACGAAGACCGCAACATTCGCCTCGAGCAATTCTCGATTTACGATGCGGACCAAGTCATTAAAAACAAACAAGGCGAAGTGATTTACCGTGGTTCGCTACCGTACATTTACGATATCCGCAATCCAAATTGGGGAACGGGTAAATTTGCCGACTACGATCCGCTCAAAACCGCCAACTACAATAAAAAAGTCAGCGCTTGGGGCCTAGGCGTGCAACATGTAGGTTATTTAGGTTATGGCTTTACCACCCGTGTTGGCGTGGCCTTTAACGAAATCAAACAAAGCTATGAGCACCTAGGTGTGGATGAGCGCTACAGCGCGAGTCAAGCGAGCCCCACTCCAGAGGAAGATAGCAAAGATAACGGCGTGACCTACAACTTGGGCTTAACTTATATGCCCATTGATGATTTATCATTTTTCGTCAATCACTCAAAGGGCCGCACCGCCTATAGCATTTTAGGTTCTATCACTGGGGAAAATACCGACCGCGAAGACTCAGAATCCGTCAGTAACGATCTCGGCATGCGCTTTAAAGCCTTTGATGATCAAATGTTGGCATCACTAGTGTTCTTTAAAAGCTCACGCACTAATGTGCCTTACAACAACCCAGACTATAACGCTGGCGTGTCAGGTGCCGATGTGCCCGTGTACTTTTACGATGGTAGCGAAGATACCAAAGGGGTCGAGTTGGATCTCAATGCCCACTTAAACGATAACTGGCGCATCAACCTCAACGGCATGTATCAGGATGCGAGGGATAAACAAAACCCGAATGACAAAGCCAACTACGACACCCGCCAAAAAGGTGTGCCCTATGTTACCGCGAGTGCTTGGGTAACCTATGGTGCAGACTGGTTTGCCTTATCAAGCCCCATTGAGCTGAGTTTAGGTGCCAAGTATGTGGATGATAGAAGCACACACTCAAGCTCATTCGGTATCCCAGATGGTTATGTGCCGAGCTACACCTTAGTGGATTCAGCCATCAGCTACGCCACCGACTCCTGGAAGTTACAGTTGAATATCAACAACCTATTCAATAAAGATTATTACAGTAAGGCGATGTTCCTCGGTGGTATGCCAGGCGAAGAGCGTAATGTGAAACTGCAATATAGCTACAGTTTCTAAGCGCTTTCCTTAAGCCCATAAACAACAAGAGAGCCCATCGGCTCTCTTGTTTGTTTTAGCCAGCTGACTTAACTGACATTCTCCCGGTCGCCACGCATCAGCGACTCCAACTCAGCTTTCCCTTTATTGGATAAATCAAGGAGCTTGGCTAAATCATGTTGATGGGCCGAGCTGGCTATCACCAGCTTTTTATCGTGCTCGGCAAAAATCTTCACCCGTTCATTGGCTTGCACCTGCGATAAACCTAAGCCCTGCAAAATCTTCTCACTGGCAGATAAAGCAGAACCAAAGGTTTCACGGAACACATCGGTCACCCCAAGGCTCATTAATCGATAGGCGTGGTTACGGTCACGTGCCCGAGCGACAATATTGATATGGGGGAAATGGGTTTTCACCTGCTGGGCAATTTCAATCGAATCCTCAACATTATCAACGGCCAGCAGCAACAGGCGTGATCGCGCAATCCCCGCCGACATCAACATATCTAAGCGTCTGGCATCGCCAAAATAGACCTCACCGCCGTATTTGCGGATCACATCCACATGGCTGGCATCCTTATCTAAGGCCACAAACGGAATGCCCGAGGACGCTAAAATCCGCCCAGTGATCTGCCCTACCCGTCCAAATCCGGCGATCACCACCTCAGATTCAGTCACATTAATGGTATCGGGTAAACGAGTATCCACCACCTTAGGTTTAGTGGCTCTAAATAGTGTGAAAATCATCGGTGTGACTGCCATGGATAAACCAATGGCGAGCACTAAGATTTGGGCGATTTTATCATCCACTATGCTGGATAATTGCGCCTGCGACAGCAGCACAAAGGCAAACTCACCGCCCTCAGCCAAGATAAGCCCAAGTGCAATACTCGGGCGCCATGTATGGTGTCGTAAACGGCCAAGCAGCATCAGCACGAGAGTCTTAATCAGTAACATGCCCAGCAAAATAGCGAGGATAAGTAAGGGATCAGTCAAAAACAGCTTGAGATCCATACTCATGCCGACCGCCATAAAAAACAGCCCAAGCAGTAAGCCCTTAAAAGGTTCGATATCGGTTTCGAGCTGATGTCGATAACTGGAGTTTGCCAGCATAATCCCAGCTAAAAATGCCCCCATACCCGCCGACAGCCCCAGCCACTCCATCAATTCGGCGCTGCCCATCACCAGCAATAATGCAAAGGCGGTTAACACTTCACGAACCCCGCTGCTGGCAACAAGCTTAAGTACCCGCGGTAACAGATATTTGCCCACTAACACAAAGCCAACTAAGGCCACACACGTCCAATACCATGGCACCGCATGGTGCTCAATCTGGGCCGAATTAGGTGCAAGATAAGCGGTTAATAGCAACATAGGGATCACGGCCAGATCTTGCATTAACAACACCCCAAAAGCATCGCGGCCCAGCGGGGTGGTCAATAGTCTATGTTCGCTCATCAACTGCACCGCAAAAGCCGTCGATGACAAGGATAACGCCGCGCCAACCACTAATGCCGCCTCAACGGATAAGCCAAATCCCCAAGCTAAACCGCCAATTGCCGCCCAAGAAAGGAGTAACTGACCACTGCCGAGACCAAAAATGGCGCTGCGCAGCTCCCATAACTTGCTCGGATTAAGTTCAAGCCCGAGCACAAACAGCATCAATACCACCCCCAACTCGGCAAAATGCAGCACGGCGGCAGGATCAGACACCAGCGCCATGCCTCCTGGGCCTAAAATCACCCCGGCAGCGAGATAAGACAGAATCGGTCCTGCGCCAAAACGTTTGCCCAAGGGCACAAAAATCACCGCGGCCAATAAAAATAACAGTACAGAAGTGAGCAGACTCGACTCTTCCATTAGGGCTCCACAACGTTAGCGAAAGGCAAAAATAGGGGTATAGCCTTAAGCAAAAAAGCTTCGGCTACCGCTGGCAATCATACTCTAGTTAGGCAGGAAAAAGTGTGAAAAATTGACCTAAAAATCATCGAAAAAACACCAGAAATAAGCGAAACAGCGAAAGAGGAAATCTACGTTACATTAACCTAAACAGTCAGTTACACAGAAAACACAACTCCTACCCCTACTGCCTTGCAAACTGACTGGTAATATTGGTGGCGCGTTTATCGGAGGCTAAAGCGTCCTCATAACAGAATACACTGTTACGGCCATTGGATTTTGCGGCATACAGCGCCATATCGGCACGGTGTAGTAGAGGGTCTAAGCTTAAGTCTTCTGTTGTCATACCGCTGACCCCAAAGCTCGCCGTGATAGTAAATTTATGCCCCGACAGATGCGTATCAATGGCTTCAATCCGGCTTCGGCATTGTTCGGCAACTTCCATCCCCTTAGATTCATTGGCATAGGGCAAAAACAACGCAAATTCTTCGCCGCCAATCCGGGCAAACACATCACCATTGCGGACATGGGGTTTTAATACTTCCACGACTTTTTTCAGCGCCCAGTCACCCGTACCATGGCCGTAGGAATCATTAATCCGTTTAAAATGGTCCAAGTCGAATAAAATCACGCAATAATCGCCCCCTCGGGCAGCGGCTTGCACAAACAGATTTTCGCCAAGATCTTGCCCCGCACCACGGTTAAGCACGCCCGTCAGCGCATCCATTCTGGCCATGCGCATAAAACGCCGTTTTTGCAAATTGCCTACGACTAACAAAATCGCGAGGAAAAACAGCCCGCCAACTAATATGGTGATAAACATCAGCATATTCGTGTATTCCCGCTCTTTTACCATTTGCTGGGTGATGTAAAGTTCACGCTCTTTATTCAGCAAGTTGATTTCACGCGCCTGCTCATCGGCATTAAACTTAGCCGCCTGATAAGCAAGGGTTTTCATCCTCGACTCATCAAAAATCAGTTGATTATAATGTTGCTCTTTTCTGGAGTATTCATAGGCCTGCTCAAATTGTTTGTCCGCCACCATCAACTCGGCAAACACTTTGTAGGCAATATGCTTATGTTCGATATAACTATTATCATCGGGAAATGTGAGCACCTTAACAGCGTGACTTTTTGCTTGCACCAGTTCACCCGTTGCAAAGTAATTTTCGGCAAGTAGAGCATGCACATGGCTGATTTCTAATTGAAATTGAAAAGCTTCATACCCTTTTAACGCTAATAGCAAAATCGCTCTCGCGCCTAAATAGTCACCTCGCTCCTGCAAAACCATCCCTTTGCCTTTCATCGACATCGTTGCTAAAAGGGGAAATTGCTTCGCATCACAATATTGACGGCTATCTTCGAAGGCATCGAAGGCGTCGAGACTTTTCACACCGAGCAAGTAAATCGCCCGCAGCAATTTGGCATGGCAAATATCGCGGATATCGGTTTCCTGAGCGAGTTGTAACACCTTATTGGCATAGAGGCCCATATCGCTATAAGCATCCATTTCGGAATAAATATTGGCAATTCTTAGATAGGAGTGACGTTTAATCGTAATATCATCGATATTCACCACTAGGGCTAATGCTTTGGCGACAGCCGATAAGGCTTTATCATAGTCGCGCATCCCTATATAGACAGTGGCTTTATAGCTATAAACTGACGCTAATAACTCAGAACTTGTGATTAAGGTTTCGGCCTGATGCAAATCGTCTAACGCTTTGGCATATTCACTGACAAAAATATAGCTAATGGCTCTGTCAATTCTTAGTCTGCCTTTTTGTGTCGGGGTTAAGCTGCTAAATGCGGTCTCATATTCGGCCAGTTTTTTCTGCGCAGTGCTAAGATCAGATTGCAGTAATACATCAAGCTCATTGAGTGCCTGATCAAAATCGAGAGAGTTAGCCATCAACGCTGTCGAACACAAAGCAAAGATGGCTAATAGGGCACAACGCAACCGTTTCAAGATAAGTTAATTATTACCATGATTCACTAATAAGAAGGCTTGATAGTCTTGGTCGCCACTTAACGTTTTGAGCTTTTCCATATCCCCAGTCATTACAGCGTTAATTTCTTCATCAGTTAATCCGTGGGCACGCATCACCGCCTCGGGATTCTGCTTATAATCTTCCATTAACTGCGCATCTTGGCCTAACTGGGTAAAAAAATCCGATAATGCAAACATGTTTTCTCCTTATTGTTAATAATGACTCAATATCACACTTCAATTTAGCCCAAATCTTCGGGACCGATCCCTAACTTAGCCAAAATAGCATAGTTGTACTCCAGCTTTTTTGCTGGCGGAATTAACAACGTACTAATCGGCGTTAAGTGTGCTTGGGATAAATTCGCTAAAGGTAAACGCTCGATACGGGGGGCTTGGATTGGCAAATTAGCCGCTTCGTAGATGACCACCTCATGGTCGAGCGGGTACCATTGATTCAACTGCTCCACGAGGATCTGCAACCTATCACTCGAGGTATGAAATTGGGTTAAGGTATGTTCGCCCGCAATCGCGATTTGCCAGAGTAATAAGTGGGTAGTGGGATCTGGCACATGGTTGAAAAACATAAACTGGCTAGCTTCAAAGCTTTGATGCCCGGAGTTGCCAGGGTCAATCCCTAAGTCGGCCCACAGACAAGCTTCGGCCGAAATCCCCGGCTCCATCTTGGCCGAAAACCCTTCGGCCTTGGCGCGAGTTATCGCCATATGGGATACACAGGCAAACACGCCCGGATGGCCATAGAGTGCACACACGGTTTTTTTACCCGCTCTCACCGCATCTAGAATGGCATTGACCATTTGCTCGTAGGTGTCTCGGCGATTTTTAACTTCACCATTTTGCGCATAAAACTGCTGCAAATTGATGACATTGGAGTTGAGCTTCGTCAGCCAACGCTGCGAAAAACCGTCGGGTAAGAGTGAAAATACAATATCGGCATGTTCAATATAGCTGCGGCTTAATATGCTAATTTGCCCCGCGAGCTGTAGCCCCGTACCCACACAAACGAGTGATCCCAATGGTCTCTCCTAAAAAGGCGATCTCGGCGGATTAATACATAAATTCAAGCGCTGAAATAACGCTCTCTAAAACCAATATCATCGCTAAGATCATCAAAACAAAAAACTTTCACAACTCTACCCACATTTAGCTAACAATGCCACAGCACAATACTGCATTTGGTAAAATTTTCTGACCTAATTACCGCCCTACACGGTACATATAAAATAAAAAGCGATACAGGTAACAATCACCGTAAATCAGCGCCCATTATAAAAATCTTCACACACAGCGAACTAAAGCCAGCCGCTTAGGTCGAAAACTCACACAATTGCAACGATAAGCGCCGCAACGTCCAATTACCCTTGTCATAAGGGGGAGTGCTTGGGTATGATGGCCGCCAGATTTTCAGAAGTAGCGCATACAATGATCAATAAAAAGCAAAGTCTTACCCTGCTGAGTGCCATTGCGCTCTCAGTTTCGCTCAGTGCCTGTAGCGTGTTTGATTGGCTGATCTATAAGCCCGATATTCCGCAAGGCAACTACATGGAGCCGCAACAGGTTGAAAAGTTGCGTATCGACATGACCAAAGAGCAGGCCGAATACATTCTTGGTCGCCCAGTACTGCGTGACAGCTTTGCCGATGACACTTGGTATTATGTGTACCACTATAAGAGTGGCCGTGATGCGAGCATTACCCATAAAGAATTGATCCTGCACTTTACTGGCAACAAATTAAGCTTAGTGAAGGGCGACTATGAATTAAGCCCAGAGTTTAATACGCCGCTTGAGCAGAGTAAGTTACCTATGGCCAACACCGCTGAGTCTGCGCCACTCGTGCCAGCACAGCGCCCAGATGAAAAGCCATTAGTGAAAGAAAATCAAACCGAAGCGCAAGTTCAAAAGCCTATCAAGTAAGCATACTGGTTTAACACTAGCCTTAAACACAAAAAGCGCCCATGGCGCTTTTTGTTTGTTCGTGTTGCGGACAGATTAAGACACCCGTCCACCGGTCACTTTATTGGCACGACCTTCATCCTTGGCCTTATCGGCACGGCGACGGCGCACATCCTTAGGATCGGCAATCAGCGGGCGATAAATCTCCACTCGCTGCCCGGGTAAAATCACTTGGTCATGCTTAACCACATTGCTAAACACCCCAAGCTTTACCGTTTCTAAATCAATCTCAGGGAAAAAACTCACCATATTGCTCTGACGCACTATGTCAATCGCGCTCGTGCCGGGCAATACACTAACCGAAATCACCTTTTGCTGAGTCGGCAGTGCATAAATAACATCGACGACGAACTTATCTGCTTCATTTGTCACTGTAAATTACCTTAGCGCGGCTGGTAAACGCCGTCACCATAGACACCATAAGATCATTAAACACTTTACCAAAAGCCATATCGACCAATGAGCTGGAAAACTCGAAATTTAAGTCAAACTCCACCTTACAGGCATCTTCCGTCAACTCGGTAAAACGCCACTGGCCGAATAAGTGTTTAAAAGGCCCATTTTCAAGTCTTAACTCGATACTCTTTCCCGGCACTACCTGATTGCGCGTGGTGAAGGTCTTACGGATCCCCGCCTTACTCACATCGACCGAGGCCAGCATGGTTTTACCATCAAACTCAAGCACTTTACCGCCAACACAACCGGGTAAAAACTCTTTGTACGACTCAACATCATTGACTAAATCATACATTTGCATCGCACTAAAACGAACTAACACACTTCGAGAAATCTGCGGCATAGGGCTTGGCACTCTCAATCTAAGTAAACACGCTGTCTCAAGCGAACTCCGCGCGCCCTACTCTCTAGGGAAGCTAACAAAATTGGTTTGGATTCTACCACGATACTTAAAAAACGCACCCCTCACATATCCCTATGATGACTAAGCAAAACCGTACAAAAAACCAGCAATGAATTAATGAAGGCTTGAAATAGCTCAAATAAACCCTTATATCCATTTCAAATTGATTCACCGTGCGTATAATGGCGCCACTATGGTAAAGAAAAATTCAAAAAAAGCCGCGCCTGCGACGATCGCACGTAATAAGCGCGCAACCTTCGAATACCGTTTCGAAGAAAAAATGGAAGCTGGCATTTCCCTCATGGGATGGGAAGTGAAGTCTATCCGCATGGGTAAAGTGAACCTATCGGACTGCTACGTCTTCTTAAAAAATGGCGAAGCCTTTATGCACGGCTGTACCATTATTCCACTCAATACCGCCTCCACCCATGTGGTGTGTGACCCTATACGGCTCAAAAAATTACTGTTAAGTCGTAAAGAGTTAGACAAACTAGCCGGTCTTGTTGAGCGTCAAGGCTACTCGATTATCCCTATCTCCATGTACTGGCGCAAAGGGGCATGGGTCAAAGTGGAAATCGGCCTAGGTAAAGGTAAAAAAGACCACGACAAGCGTGAAGATACCAAAGCACGCGAGTGGCAAGTTGAAAAAGCCCGCGTAATGAAAAAGGAAAAAACGCGCGGATAATGAACAAACGATTGAACTCGCAGCAAATGATACTAGGTTATCGCCACGCTACGAGTTACAATCAACTTTCTTGGGGGCGATTCTGGATTCGACAGGATTCACGAAACCCTGGGAGCATGCCGAGGGGCGGTTGGCCTCGTTAAAAGCCGCAAAGTTATAGTTGCAAACGACGATAACTACGCTCTAGCCGCTTAATGCCGCTAGCCATCTACCACACGTTTCGCACATGGGCAGTGGATTTGATGGTCATCTCACATCGTGCTAGCGAGGGAACCCTGTCCGGGGGTGAACCGCAAAACAGTACCGGACTCACCGTGTGGGATCCTGTCTTTCGGAGTTCAAACGGTTAAACAATAGAAAGACTAAGCATGTAGCGCCTTGGATGTAGGTTTTCTGGACGCGGGTTCAAGTCCCGCCGCCTCCACCAAATATAAGAACGAAGACGTCTCAGGACGTCTTTTTTCTTGCCTTAAACAATCTAAAATCAATAACTTAGCAAAAGACCTTATCCATAGACGTCCAATAATGGTTGGTAACATCCATGCTTTTTAGTAACATCAGAAGTAACATCGGCACTTAGTCTTAAAGTGTGATGTTACTAAAGATGGTGTTACTAAAGATGGTGTTACTGATTATAAATCAAATCTCTTATATTGAAATTGATTTTAGTAACACTGAGTATCAACGAAATCTGGTGCTAAGGTGTTGTTATGGCAAGACTTGCTAAGCCGTTATCTGATACAGAAATTAAAACAGCCAAACCGAAGGATAAGGAATACAACCTTGCCGATGGTGGCGGTCTACAAATCAGAATTAAGCCAAATGGCTCGAAACTCTGGCTGCTTAACTACTCACATCCAATAACGAAAAAACGCCAAAACCTTAGCCTAGGCTCTTATCCCGATATATCACTATTATCAGCTCGTAAACTCGCACAAGAAGCTCGAACTCTATTAGCCCATGGCACAGACCCTAAAGCCCATAGAGAAGCTCAGATTGCAGCTAAAGCAGCCATCATAGAACATACCTTTGGTAAAATTGCTGCTGAGTGGTTTGAGCGGAAAAAAGATGAGGTGACAGAAGATCATGCCGCAGCTACTTGGCGCTCTTTTAAGCTGCACTTACTACCCTCACTTAATGACATCCCAATAAGCCAAATTACTGCGCCTATGGTTATTGAATTCTTAAGACCAATAGAAGCAAAGGGGAATTTGGAAACAGTAAAACGACTCACTCAAAGGTTAAACGAAGTGATGATCTATGCAGTAAATACAGGGTTAATACATGCAAATCCCCTATCAGGTATTAAGGCTATTTTCAAAAAACCTCGTAAAGAACACTTAGCAGCCTTGAAGCCAGATGAGCTACCTGAGTTAATGCAAGCTATTGCCAACGCAAGTATTAAAAAAGTGACTCGCTTTTTAATTGAATGGCAACTGCACACTATGACTAGACCAAATGAAGCCGCCGCAGCTCGCTGGGATGAAATCAATTTTGATGATCGTATTTGGCTTATACCTGCAGCAAGAATGAAAATGCGCCGAGATCACCAGATCCCACTAACAGAACAAACTTTAGCCCTCCTAGAAGCAATTAAACCTATATCAGGACACAGAGAATATATTTTCCCTGCTGATAGAGATCCAAAAACTCACAGCAATGTACAAACGGCTAATGCAGCATTAAAACGCATGGGCTTAAAAGACAGAACTACAGCGCATGGTTTTAGGTCTCTAGCAAGTACCACACTCAATGAGCAAGGCTTTGATCCTGATGTAATTGAAGCAGCACTCGCTCACACGGATAAAAACCAAGTGCGCAGTGCCTATAACCGCAGTATTTACCTTGAGCGCCGACGTGAGATGATGGCATGGTGGAGTAACTACATAGTGGAAGCCGCTAAAGGAAACGTAAGTCTTGCGCACAATGCCAGAAATTTAAGGCTTGTAGCTCAATAAAATAGTCCGTTTTTAAATCACAGCATAAGTAAGGGGCAACCATATGGTTGCCCCTTACTTTTACTTCATTTCTCTATCAAGGCCAGGATGACCTTTAAAGGAATTTGTTTGAAGTGCTTAGTGGGTCGATAAAGAACCACACCGAGGGCATCGAGCATGCTGGCTTTCTGAGAAGAAGTTTGCACCACAATCTTCACAAACCATACTGTATCGCGCATTACACTGTTTAATTATCCTGATGACTTTCATACATTTCTACTCCTTCATTTAATGTAAAAACAAAATATCCCAAAATGGGATATTTTGCAACTTACTCTAATATCCGAGCATGAAAAAAATATGGTCGGATCGCGAAGAAGCTTTGCGTAATGAACTGAAAGCCATGCGTAAAATGGCTGGGTTCAATCAAAGTGAACTTGCACTTAAATTAGAAAAGCCCCAAAGTTTCGTATCCAAGTACGAGAGCGGGGAACGTCAACTCAAAATCTTAGAGCTTGAGCAGGTTTGCCTTGCCTGTGGCACATCAGCGCATGCATTTTTAAAAGATTTTAGTGAGCAATATCCAGTTACTCACTCATAAAAAGCCGAAAATTTGGTAGTGTTTCAATCATTCGAAAGTGATGGGGAATGATGATAGCATGCCAACAATTACTGGCAGGGGAAGCCATTACTCAAGTCGCACTAATTGGGAGATACTGTGGCTGTACAACCTTTGCTCTAGCATTCGAACAAGCATTCTGAATGTCACTAGGACACAGGCTTAAAGCGCAACGTTAATATCTTTAATTATGAGAAATAAAACTGCCAATTTAACTTACCTTTCACTTCGAGTGCCATAAAGCCTTTCAGCCGTAATCCAAAGGTCTGAGGGGTGACAATTTAGCGCTTGGGCAAGTTTCCACACTGAAGCGATAGATGCCTTAGCCACACCACGCTCAACACTTGATACAAATGATCTGGCAAGTTCAGCCTTATCCGCTAGTTCCTCTTGGTTAAACCCCACTTCAACACGGCGCAACTTAACCGCTCGGCCGAAGGCCATCCCCATCTTTAACACTTCATCATCATTCACTTGAGAACTCCAGAGCATTGAATACTGGATAATTCTCAAGCACTAGCTATAGACAAACCACGCTACAAAAGATACATTCAGACCTGTATAGTCGTCATTTCTGATATTTAAGGTCTAAAAAATGCTTCTATTGCAAGTAAGCGTCTTTTTTAAGACCAACGATGTCGTTAAACACAATTTTTAAAAGGAGTTATACATGTCTGTCGTAAAAACCATGTCAATCATAGGAATGGTGTTTTTCCCTTTATGCCTCATTCTTGCCTCTGCATTTGCAGAAGTTGATTTAGAAGCTTCTGCCGGCTGGGGGATATTTTCAGCGTTATACGGGATTGGATACTCAATCACCGTTTTTGTCCAAACCAAAAAGCTCACTAATAGTGCCTCTTAATGACTCACCTTCGCCCTTTGAAAAAGCAAAGGGCGTGAGTCTAGAACATTGAAAATCAACTTGGTTTAAAACAAGTTGATAGAGTTCAACGATACTCTGACATACAGTAAAAAGTGTGGTTTATATGATTAAAACATTGGTTATTTTAGCTTTAACTTTGATGATTTTTGGCTGTGGAAACTCGCAGCCTAACATTGAAATTACTTACGAATATCAAACAACATTTGGCTATACGTACCCAAGTATCAACGTCAAAGCCATTAGCGATACTGTAACGATAAACAAAGTCATCATAAACAGGGGGAATTGTGGCGGCACCATAATGTCGGGACTCCCTAAATTACTTAAATTTGGAGAATCGATTTCAGTGATAGCCAATGGTGATTGTGATGTAAAACAAGTCGATGTTCTTACCGATGATGGCGATTGGTCTGTTACTTTTTGATTTGGATTATAAAAATGCATTACAACACCATATGCCACCCTGTAATCTCATTTACTAATTGAAGAGCTAGGAAGTTGCACACCCTCGTAGCTTCCTATCTCTCTGTAACATAAAGATGTGTTTGGCAGTCTGGACAGGGGTTAATCTTATTACGAATACCCATAAACATTTTGCCGCAACCAAGGCACTGGCATTTGAGCTGTTGATGTGCAGGGATAGGTAAAACATTACTCCCCGTAGTTGGTTCTTTCAGTGCCTTATTGATATCTTCATCTCTCTTAGCAATACACGCCTTCTCTCGGGGATGATAATACCAATCTTTAGCCTTGATACTTGTTTGAAGCCAGCCTAATAACTGGGCTCTGGCGGTTCCAAGTTTCCCTGCTTCGACCATCGGCTGATGATAAAAAAACGTTGATAAAGCATCGATATTGAGTGTTGCTACACCAGTATTCAACTCATGTAATAATCGTCTTTCGAGTTGGCATTTACGCCCTCGGTATTCCAAATAGATCACTAAAGAGGCTTTATTGAATTCATATAAAGCATCAACTTTATGCCCACAAAAATCAGCGTCTACCGTGAGCTTTACACCCGCAGAGCCCTTTAACTCCAGCTCTTTAAATACCATCACTTCGGGAGGAAATTGTTCTCGTAAAACCTTTGGTACACTAACAGGCTTAAAATATGCAGGTAACTTGAGTGATGCGCCTTCCCGCAGCAATTGATGGATCATCATCCTCACTGAAACTTCAAAAGAAAACTCGCAATCAACTATTTCTACTTTAGGTGTATTTCTGGTGTGGTGAGTAAAGTGCCATTCTCGCTCATCTCCCTGATGGGCGGACAAAGGCAAATGACAAGAAGGGCAAATACAACCACAGGCAAGCCCCCGCTCGACCTCTGCAACATCTTTCCACTCGCCAGTGGTTTTATCCTGCCCGAAAGGTACACCTAATTTCATCTCAGCCATCCTTGTTTAAATCAGCCCAATCCGCTAACACTGACTTGCATCAAAAAAACATTGAATCAATATATGTAGACGTATAAAAAGCCCTCACCCAAAAGGCTTAATGTTGTTAGGCTACATCAACGAAGAACAAATCAAATTTTTGCTGTTATTGATTTCTAAGCTGCCTGTAAGGCAGTGAACCTTTGCGCACAAGAGCAGGCGTAGCGTTATCATTTCTAAGCTGCCTGTAAGGCAGTGAACCTCTAATGAAATCTGAACTTTCACAGGGTAACTTTCTAAGCTGCCTGTACGGCAGTGAACTGCTTGGAAAGGTTGCGAGTATCGATACCAGATTTCTAAGCTGCCTGTACGGCAGTGAACGAGCAGCTGCGCTATCCCAAAGTGCGAATTAATTTCTAAGCTGCCTGTACGGCAGTGAACTGAAGGATGTGTATGTGACATGGTTTAAATGTTTTCTAAGCTGCCTGTACGGCAGTGAACTTGAAATAAATCAAAGTTAGAATCAATAGAGCTTTCTAAGCTGCCTGTACGGCAGTGAACCACAAAATTACGAAGAATTTAAGACTCTGTGTTTTCTAAGCTGCCTGTACGGCAGTGAACGCTATTCAACGCCTTTCCATACTCACTATTATTTTCTAAGCTGCCTGTACGGCAGTGAACCTTGGAGTCTCAGGAACAACAACATCATCAATTTTCTAAGCTGCCTGTACGGCAGTGAACAGACTCCATTAGCAAACATAGAACCAGCATAATTTCTAAGCAGCCTGTACGGCAGTGAACGATGAGCATACTCGCGTTTAGGTGTGTATGATTTCTAAGCTGCCTGTAGGGCAGTGAACGCTTTCAGCTCGATATAGCCGAGCACATTAAATTTCTAAGCTGCCTGTACGGCAGTGAACACCTGACTTTATCACAGTGACAATCTGTGAAGTTTCTAAGCTGCCTGTACGGCAGTGAACTCAAAGGAAGTGGGGTTAGCGTAGAGAGTACATTTCTAAGCTGCCTGTACGGCAGTGAACTGTTGCAGGTGGATTCGATGACGTAAACGATATTTCTAAGCTGCCTGTACAGTGAACAAACTTGGCTTTGCCGCCGTGAATGGTGTTGATTTCTAAGCTGCCTGTACGGCAGTGAACCGATATTATTGGCGATAGAACCCCTTAGTTCATTTCTAAGCTGCCTGTACGGCAGTGAACAATGTCCATCCTGCGATGGTCGCTCCGATAGTTTTCTAAGCTGCCTGTACGGCAGTGAACACGACCCAAAAACAACAGGCGCACCACCGTCATTTCTAAGCTGCCTGTACGGCAGTGAACCAAGCAGTGCAGGAAGTGAATACGCGGTTAGTTTTCTAAGCTGCCTGTACGGCAGTGAACTGTGCGCAGTGTTTCAGGATGGTACAAAATACTTTCTAAGCTGCCTGTACGGCAGTGAACCTCAATGCGATTGATTGCCTGTTCATCTGATTTTTCTAAGCTGCCTGTACGGCAGTGAACTGCGAGCTCGTTGGCAGGAACGTAAACCCCAATTTCTAAGCTGCCTGTACGGCAGTGAACTAAAAATTTCATCACGACATTGGTGAGTAACTTTTCTAAGCTGCCTGTACGGCAGTGAACCTCAGCGAGTAACTATCACCAAGCCAGCGAGGTTTCTAAGCTGCCTGTACGGCAGTGAACCTGCAGCATCATGGTGTGAATGCAAGCTATCTTTTCTAAGCTGCCTGTACGGCAGTGAACATGCGAAAAGCGGCTTTAAATCACCCTGAAACTTTCTAAGCTGCCTGTACGGCAGTGAACCTCCATTCGCTTAAGGTCTTTAACACTAGACTTTTCTAAGCTGCCTGTACGGCAGTGAACACATGGAAGTCAGCAAATTAGAAGAAAAAGAATTTCTAAGCTGCCTGTACGGCAGTGAACACCTGAAAAATGCAAGGGGTGAACTGATTCGATTTCTAAGCTGCCTGTACGGCAGTGAACGACGGTATCACCGGCATCACGCAGATGACGAATTTCTAAGCTGCCTGTACGGCAGTGAACATTCTGCATTGCTCAGAACCTTTAAATTAGAATTTCTAAGCTGCCTGTACGGCAGTGAACAACAGTGGAAACGCTGGTTCTACTTACGCCAATTTCTAAGCTGCCTGTACGGCAGTGAACACCACTTGATTGAAGAACTCATCGAACGTGAATTTCTAAGCTGCCTGTACGGCAGTGAACATCATATTGGGTTTCACCAATTGAAAATTTAATTTCTAAGCTGCCTGTACGGCAGTGAACGTATTGAGGTTTCATACGGTGGTAGCGGTGGTTTTCTAAGCTGCCTGTACGGCAGTGAACCGTAAGTTAAACAAGGCTTACGGTCATTATGATTTCTAAGCTGCCTGTACGGCAGTGAACACCGCGAAAAACTCATGACGCTCGCCAGCCAATTTCTAAGCTGCCTGTACGGCAGTGAACGCAAGTTATCGCAGCATTGGCCTTATTTCTCATTTCTAAGCTGCCTGTACGGCAGTGAACCAATCACACTGCTTTCGCTTAAATGCCTAACTTTTCTAAGCTGCCTGTACGGCAGTGAACAAGCATCATCAATCATATCAGCCTCCTTTTCATTTCTAAGCTGCCTGTACGGCAGTGAACCTCCATTCGCTTAAGGTCTTTAACACTAGACTTTTCTAAGCTGCCTGTACGGCAGTGAACACATGGAAGTCAGCAAATTAGAAGAAAAAGAATTTCTAAGCTGCCTGTACGGCAGTGAACACCTGAAAAATGCAAGGGGTGAACTGATTCGATTTCTAAGCTGCCTGTACGGCAGTGAACGACGGTATCACCGGCATCACGCAGATGACGAATTTCTAAGCTGCCTGTACGGCAGTGAACGGTATAGAAAAACATCACCAACTTCACCTTTTTTTCTAAGCTGCCTGTACGGCAGTGAACAAAATGGATTCTGTCACTGAAATGATTAACGATTTCTAAGCTGCCTGTACGGCAGTGAACTCAAAGATCGGATTGGATCAGTTAGATGTTTATTTCTAAGCTGCCTGTACGGCAGTGAACTACGCTATCGTGGGGATTATCGGCAATATAACTTTCTAAGCTGCCTGTACGGCAGTGAACTAGATAACGCCACGGCCAATCAATCTCCGCCTTTTCTAAGCTGCCTGTACGGCAGTGAACCAAATGAGCTAGAGCAAGAACGGCAAGCCAAATTTCTAAGCTGCCTGTACGGCAGTGAACACTCATGCCGCGGTCAATGTCTATTCCTGTTGTTTCTAAGCTGCCTGTACGGCAGTGAACGTGGGCTTTACGTATGGTTTAACCAAAATTAATTTCTAAGCTGCCTGTACGGCAGTGAACGATATCCATGCGATGCGGCATAAGAAAATCGATTTCTAAGCTGCCTGTACGGCAGTGAACCTTAAATGCCTTGCGCAGCACGGCGTAATACTTTTCTAAGCTGCCTGTACGGCAGTGAACGAAAACATTAGCAAAACAGCTTAAAGCCTTGTTTTCTAAGCTGCCTGTACGGCAGTGAACTCGCACATTGCTGACGCAATGGCCGACATGCATTTCTAAGCTGCCTGTACGGCAGTGAACGTCATTTTATACATAGGCTGATTGCGGCCTGTTTTCTAAGCTGCCTGTACGGCAGTGAACAATAGAATAAACCAATAAAAATAAGCTGCAACAAGCTGTTAGGATAAAAATCATCTTTTTACCTTGTTAAAAACCACCCGTTGCAACTATTTGTTTTAAAAGCACATTTTTAAAGAGCAAAAATAAAGGGTTAAAACCAAGGTACTGTAGCTGTTTTGCTAAGACCATAGCTATCAAACTCACCACCAACCGGGTCAGCTTGAATATCACTAAACTCAAAGAATTTTCGGTACACCTGCCCTGTTGAACTGCTACACAGATCAAGGTATGGATTATCAAACCCTTGGCTAAGCATTTTTACCTTGTAACGTTTCTCACCGTCTTTATCTATGCTACCTCTGGCAATTAAACGCGTTAACTTTGCTTTGCTTAAATTACTGCGTTTAACTGAAATGATGCGATATTGCACTTGGTCTGGCACGGCAGAAACCGTAGCAACCTGACAATACCCTGCCAAAGGGCCTAACCAGTTCAATCCTTGCAAATCATGAAGTACGCTCGTTTCCCCATGTAAACGAAATAAACGCCCTAGTTTGGTATTAGCTTCTGGAAAGCTAACACCAATTTGACGACTTTGTAACGTCACCAGTGCTTTGTGAAATTTAGTAAACACTTTACTACTCAATTCTGCCTCGCGCATTTCAGCATCAGGCATCAGTCGTATATCAATATATGCGTCCATCATTGCTCCTAAAGTCGAATGCTTGAAACATAAGCCAGCCCCTTTTTTCCAAGGTAGAAGCTTGATACCCCAGCATTTTCAATCAACATTTTGATTTCTTGAGCTTTATCTCGATCCACATCGATACTAATTTCCAATTGACCACTGGCTTTGGTCATCATAGAGGTCACTTCACCTTGCCCTTTTATCTTTTCTTTTTTGATAAAAGGGTTACCCCAAATTGTTTTTTTGGGTCCCGTTGTATATCTGTCCATAAAGTCTTTTTTAGTGAAACCTCGTTTGGATATCCCACCAATTCCACCAGCCTTCGTTTTAGCTGTACCCATATTAAAATTGGCTTCTAAGCGGGCGAGCTGAAGATAAAGCGCCGAGCAATAAATACTGATAGGAGTAATCAAGCCCTTGTTATTTAAGTACTCAATATCAGGAAAACTCTCATTTAGTACTTTTAACACTTGAGCTAAAATTCCACTATTTTCTACTGCCTTTTCCTGATTAAGGATCTCTAAGCGATTGACAATACTTAACGGGTTTAACTCAATAGAATCTATAACTTGTGTATGCATAATAATAAAATCACAGAGCTGCGAAAAATCTAAAGCCAACACACCCCAAAATTGCTGTGAATATTCAGAGGTAAAAATAGGATCAGACACTTTGATCATTCCAGTAAATGCATTCTGATCCGTACTACCATTCATATTACGAATAAATGATACTTCATTGGTCAACTGCGACCTATCTATAAAGCTAACTTTATCTTCAAGAGCATCGAAGTAATAAGCAGATTCGTACATTTTACTTCGCGCCTGATAAAGCTTTCGTTGGTCACCAATCAAACGATTGAGTACACCCATTACGGTATCTAAGGTATTTTCACATACCTTAAAATTGCCTTCCTTTTTTAAGCTCGTCATTGAGCCTAAAAACTCTCGACCTTTTTTAGGCACTGGTTCATTATTTGAACCACCTAAAAAGGCATTACGCCAACAAGAGTCATATTCTATGGTTATTTTCATGCAACCTCCTATTTTGCATAAAAATACTGCGCAAATGGCGTATACTGTTCATTGATAATTTCTGATTCATCACGCTTAATGCGCATCATTTTATGACTATCGTTATAATCAACTGTAATTTCGTCAACATACATATAACCTTTCGCTTGACGAATAGACAAATTAGCCAAACGATCTAATGTTTCGTCAACTAAAGCTTTTACTGCGTCATCATTAAGTAAAATTCCGCACTCTCCCTCTTCAAATATTGTGCCTCTTCTGACGTAGTTTTCGTGAAAAATCGCCTGTGGGTTTAAGCTAGGATTGAGTGACTTAATATAGCGTTGTAATTCAACAGAGATAACCTCACCGTCTCCTTCTTTGATAACCATTGCAGCACGATCAAATTTCTTATCCAACGATATAAATTGCAGTTGTTCAATACTGATGGAACCATAAGAAATATATTCAGTATCACCAAAAGTAGTCTTTGAAAAAAATGATGTACTATCTCTTGCTCCTGCCTGACCATATTGTTCAAAGTTGCCGTTCCCCAATTGATCAACAAAATCTTCCAATAATAATGGACTAGTTCGCTTACATTGACTTGAAGGAACGACGTAACCTCGGATCAACCCCGTAATTGAAGCTAGAACATTTTTGAGGTTTTTGTCACTTGCAAAATGTAAATCAAAAGCTTGTTCACGAAACAAATGATGGCGAATACAATTTTGACTTATATACAGTGGTGTTTCTTTGAAATTAATATCAGTAGCTTGTTTTTTATATTTATAGCCAGTTTCATCTTTCACTTTACCGGTTAAGTTTGTATAGCCACGCAATTTTGGCAAGGTATGATTATCGACCGTTTTACCATCATCTCCAGTTAAGGTTGTAGGCCCATTCCAATTCACTACACCATGACCTAATGCTTTAATTTTAAAATCAACACTTTTAATTCCTGTTACTTTTTGCATAATTTATTCCTCATCTTCTGTGGTTTGATTAATTTGTTTAATGGACATAGCGCCAATGGCTTGTTTCTCGCAAATAGCGTAATAAATTGCATGAGGATGGCGAGCAATTTCGCCGCCCACTTGCAGTAAATCGTTAGTGGTATAGCTTAAATAGATTGGTGATTCTGGGTCTCGCGCTTCATTGAGTAAAATCTTATCGGTAAACGCTTTACTCGTGCCCCCCATAATGTTGTGATGTTTTTTAAACATATGCGCTAAAAGGTCTTTATCACTTTGGCCGTAACCACAAATAGCACTAGTCGGGTATGTAAGATTGTCGATATTACTCGTATCATCGAGTGGAATTGAATAAGCGTAAGCTTCAATATATTCCGGCTTAGCTTGAGTTAAATCTACCACTGCCAATTGCACAAACCGATTATCACCGCGCAGTGATACTTTGCTGATCTTGGTGCGTTTTTTATCTTTGTTGTTTTTGGGTGGAACAGTAATAGGATCAACTACTTTTAAGTGGATTTGCTGCACACTATTTTTTAGGGCGGCCACTAAGTCACTCGCAATAAACTCTCGATTACGTTCAGTGTGATGAAATGCGAAATAAAGCTGATAAATCTCTGGCAGCGTAAAAGTCTTGCCTGCCAGTTCATTCTGTAAAAACTGATACCAAGCCCGAACAGAACTCAAGGTATACATTTTTGATAGAAATCCCGCAGCCGGACTCTTACCTTTGCCATTGGCGATGGACTCTGGCACGGCTAACGTATAGGTATTGACATGACTATTTTCACCAAAGCGATCTAAACGACCTAAGCGCTGTAAGCAATCTTCAGCGCTGGTGATTTCGGCCACCATATAATCACAGCTGATATTCAGCGATGCTTGTACTATCGGCCCACTACGTAGCACTTCATATTTACGAGTACCTCCGCGCTTGTATGCCTCGTACACTTCACCAAACCATTTATGCTTATCACTCTTAATAAATTTTGAATGTAGTAATACCGCATTCTCGTTGTGCTGATTTGCAATAAAACTGTTTTGTGCCGTTAGCGCCATGTTACTGATCACAAAAGTACAACCACTTTGCTGGGCAAATAGTGGGTTTGTCTCGCTTAAATTTATATCATCAAAGATTTTAAAATCAATCTGATACTGGCTTGGGTTGAACGAGGACATGACTTTAATATCATCAGGATGAATACCGAGTAAATCTTCAACAAAGACATAATGTGGTGTTGCTGACACTAATAAGGTCTTAGCTTGAGCTTGTTGCATTTTTTTTGCGGCAATTAATTCAGCAAATAGCAAATTAAACGCTGGCATGTTGACGTATTCATGGAACTCATCAAACACCACATGTACATTTAAAAAGTCAATAAGTGTATTCGCTTTAGTGTGACTTATTACAGAGCCAAGTATTTGATCTATGGTTGTGATAACAATATCGCCGGAAAAATTTTTATCATCTGCAATAGGGTTATCCCATTGATTGTGGAATTTAAATTCACCCGTATTTATTTCAATAAGGCTATTAGGTAGGTACTGCTCTGAGGTCAACTCATAAAACAATCCTTGGCAAACTTGTACGCGTGGACAAACCCAAATAATCCGTTTAGCGCCCTGCAATTTTGCCCACTCTAAAGCAATTTTAGTTTTACCACTGCCTGCCGCCCCCGCAAGCACTGCAATATCTTCGGCTGAGGTTAATTGCTTAGCGATATCGCGTTGCTTTTTACTGCGCTCACTCATTGGGAAAAAGGCACTTAAGCAAGTATAAATATCAGAGCTAAGTGTGGTTTCCACTTCCAGTAGCTCGGTCACTATTTGATCTAATTGGCGCTCAAAAATGGCAGTGTGTAACTCTGCTGCGCTTAATGCTGATACGCTACGATCAGCAGAGATCAAACAAGCACGTACAATGTTGTTTAGTGCATTGACTTTAATATTGGCGCTATTAGCCGATACCGACTCTTCAAATTCATATTCTTTGTAGCTGGGTAAAACTGGCGCATCGGGCAAATTTGCCACTAGATCCTGTTCAACTTCAGCTAAGAAGACTTTTTCAAGAAAACTATCAGTTAAATAACGATATTTTTTATCAATACCTATAACCTGCTTAAGCAGTGTTTGAGCTTGACCTAAAATAGCGGATAGCCCTGTCTCTTTTTGATTTGCCACGAGCTTTTTGCTGATGTCTTTATAGGTGTCAAAACCACTTTTCTCTTTACGAAATGGCTTAGCATGATGCCAATACACCGCATGCTTTACTGAACGTTTATTACTTGGATTTAGTAATTTAAGTTCTGAACTATCGAGTAATTGATAGAGTAACAGCGACACTTCATTATGCCTTGGATGCTTATCGAAGCTAAATTTTGCATCATCAATATGCTGACCATCTTCTGCTATGTAATCTTTCTTTTTAGGATTGGTTACCCACTCTTGGAACTTGGGGTCAATTTTTCCTAAATCATGCAAACAACCTGCAATAAAATTTGTCATTGAAAGCTGTGTATTGTCTGGAAATAACTTGCGATGCAACTGCTCAGCAACATAGCCTACTGCAAATAAATGCTCACTGAGCGGCTGTAAATGGGTGTTCGCATATAACACGCCTTGTTTAGGTTTATCTGTTACAACATCCATAATCACCTCATTATTTGTATAATTCACAGGCACTACACCCTCTGCATTAAACTTCTTCTTGTTACCCACCACCCATAAAAACTGACTACGCGAACGGGAGCGGATCCAGTGGCAGCTAACTGCGGTGCTGCGGCTGGCGGTTTGACGCAACATTTTTTTCACGGTCAACAAACCATCTTCGGTGATGAGCGTTTGCCAGGTGTTATCGCCAATCCGGTTGGCGAAGGCATCGAGTACACGGCGGGTTTTCTGGAGGGCGTTTTTCTCGCATTGACTGACAAAGGTGACCATCATCGTGGGTTCACCTCACTCTCTTGCTCGATCTTCGACTTGCTCTCTAGGTGCTTTTCTGGCTTGTTCTCAAGTTCGTTCTCGGACTCTGTCTGCCCTTGCAGAGCAATACTTTTCACCGTATCGAACATAAAATCGAGTGCTTTATGCTCGATAAAAGCTTGCAGTATTTGTTGGCGAAACTCTTGTTCAGTGGCGTTTTCTTTAGCGCAAACAAACGCCCACGGCAGCACAATGGCATCTTTGATTAGGTCCGCGACATCAAATACCAGTGCGCCACGGCGGGTTTTGCCATGCATGACGGCAAAGCCGTGCGGAATACCAAGCACCCACAGGCAGCTTGCCGCAAGCCCGTAGGCTAAATAGTTGCCGTGATTGAGAAAATCGTTGGCTTTGTCGGTGCATTTTTTATCCGGCTGATGCTGACGCGTAAAGCCTTCTTTGCCTGTGTTATTGGCGGCGTACTTGTACAGGGCTTTGGTGAGTTGCGCTTCAGTGAGGAGCAGATCGGCTGGTTTACTCGCGGCTTCAGTACGTTGGTGAAAGGTATCAAAGGATTGCTTTATTACTTCATCTTGTAGATTAAATTTCTCATGGGTTAATTCTCGGTCTGATCGCCAAACACGCTGCAAGTAATCAATCCGTGCGTTTTGAAATTGTTTGGCAGCGGCCAAGCGCTTTTCATCATCAAACCAGAATGAGAGCCAGCCTTGTAAGTATTCTGTTGGGCGATATTCACTCAGTGGCGTGAACCATTCCACCTCGCAAGCCATGTGCAGTGGCGTACCACCGCCGCCACAAAATCCAACCAATACGCCAGCCTGTGAGAGCATGCGCATGGCGGCTTGAGTAATTGAAGTACCGTTGCCGAGCATGAGTACGGTGGTGTTGGCAATCGGAATATTGAAGTAGAGGTTTTCTTTATCGGCTTCGGTCAAATAGAGCACACGGCCATCTTTTTGCATCACACGGCAATATTCCAAGTAATACATATTGGCGCGCTTTGAGTGCAGAATTGTTTTTAAATCAGAAGGTGAAAAATCATCCATAATAAACCTTAGTGTGCTCTCCGTTTCAAATACATACTACATTCATAAACGCTTACGCTCCATAACGTTGTTGTGACACCTACGTCATATTTAGCAACTAAATCATCTCTAAACGGATATTCATAATCGCTAATTCCATTTAAGACTTAACTTATTAAGTAGTGCATTCAAACTCTTTAAGTTGACAATCTCTTGCTTCTATCCTTTCTAAAATCCACTCCTGCACTTCACTTTCAACCCATGCAACGGCTCTATCGCCTAGTGATACGGGTTTGGGAAAGGCTCCTTCTGCGATGTATTTGTAGATGGTTGAACGGGCAAGGCCTGTGCAGTCGATAACTTCTTTTAGTCTGATTAATCTCATTTTTTGAATCCTCTGATTTAGTTCAAACCATGAGGAGTGGCGGTTATCTTTAACTGTGAAATTTAGCGGTCTCCAACCTTTTTCACATCTATATCACTGACATGCAGTAACCCATTTACTGTCACATCCGGCTACCAGAAGCGATTGCAACCAGTGGCCAATCTATCTATTTAAACTAAGGAGGCTTTATGCCTATCGCATTTATCGCCGGCTTTATGCTTGGCGTTGGAATTTACCACAGCCTAAAGGAGAAGGATTATGTTTAGCCTGCTCATCAATAGGCCCGTAGCTGAGTTATTTATTCTCGGCGTGATTGCTGGTTACGACTGGGCGAAAAACAAAGGTATGTAGCCTAGTTTACTTATGTCCTCACCAAGCCAAGGTGCCCACAAGCGCCTTGGCTTTTATGTCTGTTTCGAGCATTTTTTAGCTATATATCACTCCAGTGCATAAGCCGATTAACGCTTTCAAGGAGCCTGATATGTCAACAAAACCTATGCCCATCAGAACAACCATTCGACCAGTAACGCTATGGCCGCCCTCGGATGACGTCATTCTAGCCTCTGCCGCCAATATCATTGCCGAGCGCTATGTGAAGAAGGACGCCTATACCAACCCTCAAGCCACTAAGGATTTTTTAACTTACAAACTCGGTGGTAATGAGCGAGAAGTATTTGCGGTGATGCTGCTCGATAACCAGCATCAATTATTGGAGTTTAAAGAGTTGTTCTTTGGCACTTTAGATGCTGCCAGTGTTTATCCACGGGAAGTGGTTAAGGCAGTATTGGCTGTCAATGCGGCGGCGGTGATTTTTGCCCACAACCATCCTTCCGGTGAGTCTGAACCTTCAATGGCAGATAAGCACATCACTCAACGGTTAACCGATGCATTAGCGCTTATCGATGTGCGCGTGCTTGACCATATCGTGGTTGGCCGCACGCCAGTGTCCTTTGCTGAGCGCGGCTTACTCTAGCCAGCGTTTAAACCTGCCACACCTTTTTAAGGAGTCCATCATGATTGAATTTACTGATAGCTTTTCACAGGCCTGTGTTGCCGAGGCCTGTGCTGCTTTTCCTGAACTGCGTAACCGTTTAGCGGTTGAACTCATTTTGCCGATGTTTGTGCGGCCACTTAATGCCATGGGCCAAGTGATTGGCAAGCCGATTGTGACACCGAATCCACTGCTACATAAAACCGTATTGAATGTATTTCACCGTGATGTGGTTGAGCACTTACCCAAGGAAATTGCCTTTTGCCGCTATGTTTGCCCCTGTGACAGTTATGGTGTGCCTACAGGTGAATGGCAACGGGTCATCAATGGCGTGTACTTTAACCATGGCAGTAATGAACAGCCTAATTGGAGTGTGCATACTTAAAGACCTTTAGCTGCTGGATATACAGCGGTATTTACCACTTGTACTCAACTAGATATTCATCACCGCTCCCGCTAATCAGCTAACAAGCAAGCCACTACCTGAGTTTTATCCTTCAACCATTGAGGTCACGATGACAACCCTAAAACTTTTCGCAATTGAGCACGCCTGGGGCTTGCCCCGTAAAATGTCTCCTCGCTTTGGTGCGAGGCTGATTTTACGCGGCCTACATTTGGATTATCTCCATGACCGCGCAAGCTTTGTCGGTGAATTTCCACCAGCAATTAAACAACAATTTGTCGAGGCCTTTCCAGCGATGGTTAAACAGCTTGAGCGGCTGGTGGCCACCGGCGAGATTGATGCTACTGAGCAGCACTGCGTGAGCATTGAACACGCTGGCTTTACCTGTGAGGCCGACACACTTGGCAGTCACGGTTATTTGTATATTTCGATTTATCAAACCGAAGCTAAACCAAAGCTAAGCCACTAACCACCAGCACCCTAGCCCTCACTCGATAATCTATTCGAGTTCGTAAACCTGTCCCCCCCCTAACTGTAAACACCATTTCCTAAACCCTAGCTTTAGAGCTCTATCAAGCAGCCCTTATAAACCGCTCGACCAACAACTGTTTTATTAACCCAACCGCATAGACAACAAGAGCCAATGCGTGACTGCGCATTGGCTCTTGCGTATGCACGTAAATCAAACAAGGAATATCCCATGACATTAACCATCAAGCGTAACCAACAGCCAGCGATGCCAGATCGTTTTTATCAAGTGATTGAAAAGGAGCTGGCAAACGTCGATCCAAAAGATGCCAACGCCATCACCCTTAATTTTCGCGATCCAGACTACAGCGCCGAAGCAGGCGGTTTTCATCCCGTCGAAGTCCGGCTTGAGAAACAGCAAGATCACTGGCGTTTAGTTTACGTCACCGACTTTGCATTTCGAGGCCATCCCTTCCCTGAACTGGTTAAAGACATCGATATCTGCTTTAACAGCAAGCAGGTCTATAGCCTGTTTAGCGGCTGGATTGGGGAGCAGGAATCACAGGGGCTGATTAAGTTGTTCAGCGATAACTTTGTCAGTTACTACCAGATGGAAGCCTATCAAGTGGAAGTGAGCTTGGATTAACCAGCATTGTTATTTCAATGTTGTTGAACGCCTGCAAGTTCCCGTAACCATAAAACGGGAACACTCAACCCCTTGCCCCATAAGGCTTTCGTCTAAGAGTAAAACATACTGACACTTTTTCTGCTGGTGGGTAAGATACTTTGGTATGACAAACGCCAATGATAATGGAACTAAATCAAATATAATTTTTGACTAGAACCAAAATTTCGATATCCATCATTGATGTCTTTCGTTTTATCTTTAGCAAGATAACTAAATCGTTCCATTGCCATGGTTAACTGTGCAGGAAAATCCACGGAACGCTGATCAAGCCAGTACACCCCATTCTTACATATATGAACTAAACCTAAGGCCTGTTCAACTGGAATGGGAATTGCACTCGCCCATGAGTCTAAAATTCGATTGTAGATACTGTCATCACCAAACGTATTACTTCCAAAACCACATACGGCATCTTTATTAAACAAAAAAATCAAATGGTAATGCCAGTTTTGTGAACGATCTCTTTCTCGACACCAGACATAACTAAAGCCGATGCTATGAGAGCTCAAGCGTTGACTATCCCAGGCGTGTAAATGAGCCTTAAACGAGTCAATAAAACGCGAGATCACTTTAGGGTCTTGATAAAGCATGTTGTCAGGAAATCTCAAATCAAAACGCATTGCACAAACTCGATTGAAGCTACTAAGTTCTAATTCAAGTGTGCGTTGTATGATAGCTTGATACTCTGGTACTAACGAATATCCGCTAGTCATCTGAAAGAAACTAGGATTGAATAGTGTCATGGCGATACTCCTGTGTAATTAATTCACAGGATGTACCAAGCATGTTTACTTCTACACGACATCACAGTGTAGCAATTGAAGCCTACAGCCAGTCAAACAGCAACAAACTTACCCTATACCACTCTCTCTATATTACTAATCCGAAATCCTGTTAGACTTGAAAGCTAACCTTTTTCGATGAAATTAACCTTTTTACACGCTGAATTCGCACATCTTCAACTCTGGAGTTAACCGTAAGCAACTTACGCCCTAAAATCATGCAATCATCATCTTTAACTTGTTTTGGAATACTCACACTCAAAACACAAAAAACTATCGTTTTGATATCGTTCACAATGTCTTGTTGAACATCCTGGTCATCCTTACACTGCTGATTAGCTACCATTTCGTTGGTTTCGGTGGCTATTGCGACCATTTGATGATTCGGAAGGTAATCGATTAGTTTTGCGCTATCGCCGTAAACATTCTTAAAAAGCAACCATGACTTTGAAAGCTCTAGTATTAGATTAACTACTTCTTCGGTTAACGCATGGAAGGTAAAGTCTTTTAAGGTATCAATATCCTTCTGTTTGCTATTCCTGACTTTAGGCACAGCCTGTGGCTC
The DNA here is from genome assembly GCF_004354305.1 of Shewanella decolorationis. NCBI lineage: Bacteria > Pseudomonadati > Pseudomonadota > Gammaproteobacteria > Alteromonadales > Shewanellaceae > Shewanella > Shewanella decolorationis. The sequence goes on from NZ_CP037898.1 coordinate 3,172,560, forward strand.
ATATAAAAACCCTTCGGACAGCTGCAGCATAACGCGAGCCTTCAACGCATCAATTGCTTCTGGTTTAGTTAGCCCTTTTGACAAAGAGCCTGATACATACAAAGGTACCAAAGATAAAACCGTGGACATGCACATATGATGAATCGAGTCGGTCAACTCCTTGTTGTTGAATCTTTTGGATAATGACCAATATTGTTCATTAGGCAGTAATGAATTTTGATTTGGATAGCTATTTTTTTTAGTTTGCTTAAGAACGAGTACACGACGGTAAAACAAAGCTAAATTTTCAGTGAACTGCAGAGGTAGTAGGTGCAACCTAGATAAACTCACCCCAAGCTTAATAGTACACATGGCGGGGAGTTGAGGACGAATTTGATAGATTGGTAATATGCGGTTCAGTAGCTCTGAACGAACCACGCCCTTGGCAGCGATTGTAATTGAATTAGCCTTAGCCAGTTTGTCGATCGTCTGGCGTAATTTCGCCTCGCTCATACCTAACATTTGGCATAAAACCTTGCGGTTACACCCAATGACGTATCCTGCATTATTCGACATTATGAGCAAAGCAGCCCTTACCAAGCGCATAGATTCACTAATAACAGTCGGTTGGCCAGATTGATAAGTACCATCCGTACCTGCATCAAGAAGAGCAAAGCGTAGCTCGTCCATCCATTTGCAAGATGCAGCAAGTTCACTCCACATATTCCAAGATTCGTTTGTTAAGCAACAAACAAAACGTAATTTTGACTTTTTTTTGCCAGTTTGTTCGACAACACTCTTGCACTTACAGATATATCCCTCACTCACGAGATATTCGAACGCTGTCCTAAAATGCCGCTTAGAGACTTTTAAGGTACTTGCAAGTTCATCTATATCTCCCGATTGGTAACTGTTCCCGAAGTACGCAGCCCAAGCGAGCAACACTAACCGAATCTCAGGCGTCGCCCCCGTCATTGAACTCAAAAGCAACATATCAGACCTAATCTTAATGTGAAAACATACTATTATTACCACGGAAAACGCCCTATTTCACGGCATTCACAAAAAAATTGAATACATGTTACATTACATGTTTCTCCATTAAAAAATAACCAGCATGCAAAACCATAAGCAGCTTTTATCGCCTGAAATCATCAAACGTTTTGACTTTCTAGACTCATGGACTCCTGCAGCCAAGAAATGGATAGCTAACTATCTTCGCAAAGAAGGAATACAACTTTCGATTGACTACCTAACTGCAGAAGAAACAAAAATAGCCCTAGCGAACTTTTTACTGAATAGCAATGCACCTACCTCTTATATCAGGGAGCTAGCTAAGAAAATGGGGACCGCTTGGCGGGTAAGAAACCTAAGAAAGAACAGCGACAAGGTAAATTTGACTGTAGCTTTAAATAGAAACGTATCGAATCACTTAACACAAATGAGCAAAGGTCAGAATAAGACCAATATCATTACGCTTCTAATTGAAGACAACTACAAGCATTATTTGGCCGAACAGAAGATATCGAAAGATAAGAGAGATACAGAAAAAAAAATAAAGCAAGTCGAGATAGAGAGAGCTAAGCTTGAAAAGCTTTTAGCTAGAGGTAAAGCATCACCTGCACTGTCGGCGGAAGAGGTACTTGCTCAAAATCAAGGACTAAAAAATAACATTGCTATGCTTTACGAATTGATGTTTATAGCAAATGAAAAAAATCAAAAAATAGATGATGCAATACTTCTTGAAGCTACAAAAATTTACTACTCAGCATTTTTAAAATAACAAAAATCATTTAAAATCAAAATCTTTTTACAAGAGACTTAGTGTAAGAAGCTCAAAGTTATGGTCGTGTATTCTCCTGAACCTTAACTCAAACTGCGCTTAGGATTTTTTGAGGTTTAAGCATGCCGAAAATCGAATCAATACTAGTTCCACATTGTAGAAACTTAGTGCCTAATAGACACCTCATATCCACTTAACTTAGCGATGATTTTTAGTAACACCAAAAGTAACACTGACAAAGTTCAAGCCATAAAAAATATATATTACTCATATAGTTAGCTAAACAATTCAGATGACGCCGCCCCACCAAATAAAACAAGGACTTAGCAGAAATGCTAAGTCCTTTTTTCTTTTGAGTGGCGGCAAAATGGCCACGCAATGCCCACATTATCTTCATACCGCTATCAATCTAAGTTCTACTTAAATCCTCCTAGTAAGAAATCATCTATTTTCAGCACTTTCTCATCGGTAAAGTCGGTTGCATAAATAACACTTAAGCCTCAAAGTAACTATATGAGGTTTAGTCGCTACTTGTTGAAAATAAAGATGATAAGTCCAAACCCAAAACTTAACGAATACTGTAGCCGTTACTATCGATTTAGAGATTTATTTCACTGTGGCGAAACCTGGCACAAGGCCAAATACGATAACCTACCCATGCAAACGCAAAGCTGGGAAGTCTACCAAAAACTCGCGAAAGAAATACTCGACCCCATTACAGACCACTTTGGCTCAGTAGAACTCACGTTTGGATTTTGTGGGCAACAACTTAGAAGTTTAATCCGCAAAAATACCTCCCCAAGAATCGCCCCAACGTTAGACCAACATGCAGCCTATGAGCTCAATTCCAAGGGCAAGCCTATCTGCCCTCGCCTCGGTGCTGCAATGGATTTACGGGTAAACAACACCTCATCGCAAGCAGTAGCTATTTGGGTCGCGAGCCATTTGCCCTTTGATCGACTTTATTATTATGGTGATGACAACCCCATCCACATTAGTATTGGCCCAGAAAACAGCTCGCAAATTGTTTGGTTAAATACGATTAATAACAGACGTATACCTAAAAAGCTCACCCTAGAAGCGCTAATAACACTCCCTAAAAAATGAGGTAAAAATGATAACAGCAACTGCATTTTTACAGGATGTCGAAGCCTTATCTGTGGGCAAAAAGCTCCCCGAAGCTATTTACTTACATCGAGATACGCTTGCGGTTGAAAACGCCCAGCTCTATCAGTTTGCCTTGGCCGTGGCGAAGGCGCTAAAAATCGATAATGAGGCCTGGAACATCATCAAACTTTCAAGACGCCAATTTGCGCTATCACTGCTTAATTACCCCAGTTTTTACACTGACGCCTATCCCACACTCCACTCAAGTATCAGTGTTGACTTGAGTAAACTCAGTCACAGGGCGGTTGACTATAGTGATTCTGACAATCCACCCATCCTGCACCGTAAAGAACTCATGGTGTTAGCGGATAACCCACATTACAACACCTTTAAGATGATCACTGTTGAAGGGGAAACAGCAGGTTTATATGAGAACACCCGGCTAATAGGGTTTAAAAGCTCTTGGGAAACGCACATAGCCAAACATGGTTACGGATTAATGGATGGGCGCTTATTTAGAGCCTCAATGTTGCCCGAAGCAGATCAACACAGTATCGACCGCCATAAAACCGCTTTAGTGCGCCATTCACTTTCGTCACCGATGAAATCATTAGCAAAACACGGATTTTTTAATGGCAATTACTCACTATTTGATTACGGCTGCGGACGGGGCGATGATCTTCGCGAGTTACAATGCCATGGCTTAGATGCATTAGGTTGGGATCCAAATCATTTTCCTGAAGGTGAAAAAACGTCAGCCGCCATAGTCAACCTTGGGTTTGTGCTCAATGTGATTGAAGATAAACACGAACGCTTAGAGGCTTTGCTCGGGGCGTGGGAATTAACAGAAAAGCTGTTAGTTGTCAGCGTGATGCTTGCCAATGATGAGTTTATTGCTCAATTTACGCCCTACAAAGATGGCGTCATCACCAGCCGTAACACTTTTCAAAAGTACTATCAGCAAGCTGAAATAAAATCCTTTATCGAGCGCAGTTTAGATGAAAGTGCCATCGCAATCGCGCCTGGCATTTTTTACATTTTTAAAGATAAGGTTGAAGAACAACACTTTTTATCTCGCCGCTATCGCCGTAGCCAACAATGGAAGCAACTCTCCAGCCCTCCGAGCATTACGCAAGGTGATAAGGCACGTCTTTTAGTTGCCAAACACCAAGCGTTATTTGCAGCATTTTGGCAAACGGTACTCGACCTTGGCAGACTACCCCAAGCGGATGAATTTGAACAACTTACCGACCTTAAAACCATTGTAGGCACGCCAGCTAAGGCACTAAGAATTCTACTTGAGATACAAGGACGAGAAGAATACGACCAAGCAGTAGAGCAACGCACCCAAGACCTACTGTTGTTTTTTGCGATGGCACAATTTGAAAAACGCAAACCCTATACCCAGCTACCTGAAACTATAAAGCGAGATATCAAAGTGTTTTTTGGCGAGCATCAAACTGCGCTAAGGCAAGCCTCGGAGTTATTGTTTAAAATTGCCGATACTGCGGCGATTGAACAAGCCTGTAATGAAGCCCATCAGCGTTTACCCGCCTCATTACTTAACATTGGACACTCGATAATTCTGCACAAAAGCCATATCACAGCACTCCCGTTACTCCTAAGGGTCTATGTTGGTGCAGGGCTACAGCTCTATGGTGAATTAGACGATATTGACTTGATCAAAATCCATATCACCTCAGGTAAACTCACGCTCACAGGTTATGATGACTTTGAAAAATCAGTCCCCTTTCTAAGGGAACGCGTGAAAATAAAAATGGCCGAGCAGGAAATCGACTTTTTTGACTATGTAAATGAAGCCAAGCGACCACCTTTGTTAAATCGCTCACTTTATCTCCACCAATACAGCAATCATTTTCAAAAACAGCAAAGCTTCGATAAACGCTTAGCAAAACTACTTGGAACGACAAACACCGAAGAAACTTTAATGACAAGAGCCGAGTTTGAACAAGCACTTAGCGGGATATCCAAGCGTATTCAGGGGTTTCAAATTGTATCAACACATACTGCATTAACAATTTAAAATAACAAACTTAGTCTCAGTTAAATTACTTTTTAATTGCAAGGTATGTCATTAATGACATACCATTACGTCATCAAAAAGTTGTATGGCATACTTTATCATGACCGATTTCGATTCAGGCTATTGTTATTCATTTCCTGCTGTCAGAGGAATGCAGGCTGGCCGACCATTTTACATAGCGACTTGTCCGTTACGTATTATTCCTAAAATATTCAGCTATAACGAATCTGATGTCCCGCCAGAGCTTCGTGCTCAACGCACACTCAATAAAACTCGTATTCCTGAGATGGTGAGGTATTTATTAGAAAATCCAAAAGACTATGTATTTTCGGCACTGACGGCTTCCGTTGGTGTACATATCTCTTTTGAAGAAACGACTTCTGCCCCCAATTTAGGCCAGCTTAAAATCCCAATGGATGCACAAATTCTCATCAATGATGGCCAACATAGACGCAAAGCGATTGAAGAAGCATTAGAAGAAAATCCGGATCTAGGTCAAGATAATATTGCCGTCCTATTTTATGTCGATGAAGGATTGACTCGAAGCCAGCAAATGTTTGCTGATTTAAACAAATATGCTGTAAAACCAAGTCCTTCACTCGGTACTTTGTATGATCACAGAGACGAAAGCTCAACATTAGCCAGATATCTTGCCTCAGAGTGCCTCCCGTTTAAGGGACTAACAGAGATGGAGAAGTCTAATATTTCGCCTAAGTCTAATAAGCTATTTACCCTCAGTAGTATCAAGCAAGCGACCAGAGCCCTGTTAGGTAAAGGCCCAAAAGATGGTTTTAATGCTGAAGAGCAAGAACTTGCAGAAACATTCTGGGCTGAAGTGAATGAGCACATGAAGGACTGGCAACTCGTTCAAAAGAAAGAAGTCTCGCCAGCACAACTCAGACAAGAATATCTCCATGCCCATGGCGTTGGATTACATGCCATTGGACAAATGGGCCATGCCTTACTTTGTGAGCATCCATTAGAATGGCAAACTAAGTTAGCTGCTTTAAAATCAGTCAACTGGCAAAAAACCAATCCAGAATGGATCAAAAGATCGATGCTTCATGGTAAGCTCAGTAAAACCAACACATGTATCCAGTTAACGTGTAACGCCCTTAAATTACACCTTTCACTTCCTCTTACTCCTGAAGAAAAAACACTGGAAAAACAGGTAAATAAATGAGCATGACATTACTCTCTGATGATCTACCAGAGGAATACCAAAGTTTTATCAATAAAGAAAACTTTGCCAGCAACAAACTCAGCTATTTTATTGCGGATGTGCAAAGAGTTTATCTGTCAGACAAAAGGCCATGGGTGATTGGCTACAGTGGCGGCAAAGACTCTTCTGCTGTTATGTCTTTGGTCTATATGGCACTACAAGGCTTAGATAAAGAACAACGTACTAAGCCCATTTTTGTTGTGTCTTCTGACACCCTTGTCGAAACGCCCGTTGTCGTAAATCACATATCCAACTCTTTAGAGGCTATTGGTAGAGGGGCAAAACGAGATCAGCTACCAATTACTGTGCATAAAGTAACACCAAAAACAGAAGCAACATTTTGGGTTAATCTCCTAGGTAAAGGTTATCCAGCTCCAACAAGGAGTTTCCGCTGGTGTACAGAGCGGATGAAGATTGATCCCGTCAGTGACTTTATCAAAGAAACCGTCTCCAAATACGACGAAGTTATTGTGGTATTAGGCTCTCGTAGTCAGGAAAGTGCTTCCCGTGCTCAAGTTATTGCCAAACATAAAATTGACGGCTCACGCCTTGCGCGACACACGACATTAGCCAATGCCTTCATCTATACGCCAATAGATACTTGGGGTGTTGATGATGTCTGGAAAATTCTGAGGATGTGTAGTCTAGAGTCGAAAGAAACGCCCTATGGCATAAAGAATATTTGGCGCGACGATTATGACCTCGAGTGGGAAAACCCTTGGGGCAGTAAAAACCTAACCCTTTGGAATCTTTATAAAGACTCCTCCGGTCAAGGTGAGTGCCCTATGGTGATTGATGAAACAACGCCATCATGTGGTAACTCTCGATTTGGCTGCTGGACTTGTACAGTCGTCACTCGCGATAGAGCAATGGAAAGCCTCATTTTAAATGGCGAAGCATGGATGGAACCATTACTCAAATTTAGAGATATTTTGGCTGAGACCTCCATTCCCGAAAATAAAGATATCTATCGTAACTACAAACGTCGCACTGGTAGAGTCAGTTATCAATACGCTAAAGATGGTGAAGAAATCACCGCTGAGCGAAAGCATGTCCCTGGCCCATACTGGCTAAAATACCGTCAAGAATGGCTACTACAACTGCTGCAACTGGATAAGCAATTCAAAAAAGAAGGTCGCGAGATTGAACTTATCACCGTACCTGAATTACATGCTATTCGGCAGCATTGGTTAAGAGATCCAAACGAGCCAGATTGGAACGATACTCTACCGCGAATCTTTCGAGACGTGTATGGCTATGACCTCGATTGGGTCGTCGATGACAATGCTTCATTTGGCAAAGTCGAAGCCAAATTAGTTAATGATTTAAGTCAAGAGTTTAACATATCACCAGAAATGGTGATGAAGCTAATCGAGATGGAAATCTCCCTTGATGGCCTGAGCCGCCGCGTAGGTGTATTTGATAAGCTTGCAAATATTCTCAAACAAGACTGGGGCAGCTTAGAAGATATCAAAGTCAGGCATTCCAACGTGCAAAGCCGAATAGAATTAGATCTGTACAAAGAACAGATGGACGAATACAACAAAGAACTAGCCGATCTTGACCGATTGTTAAGTGAAGAGTTTTAAGGTTTTTATGATCATTACACGTTTAACACTTAATAATTTCCGCGTCTTTCGTGGCACACAGGAAATTGATCTTGCCCCAAGAAGTAAAAAAATTGGAACTTCTGGCAGTGCCCAACATCATTGCCCTATCGTCCTTTTTGGTGGTCTTAATGGTGCGGGTAAAACCTCCATTTTAACAGCCATACGTTTAGCACTATATGGGCGCCAGGCACTCGGTAAAAATCTTTCAGGTCCAGACTATATCAGCCAACTGAGTGAGCTCATCCACAAATCGGCCTTACCAAGTGCCCAGTCAGAGCGAGCAAGCATTGAGTTAGAGTTTATCTATAACCAACAAGGTAGCGCACATACCTACAAAATTATCCGCGGCTGGAAAAAAGGCCAGAAAGATAAACTCAGTCTTGAGAAAGACGGCTCTACGCTGGCAGAGTTAAGCTACGACCAATGTCAGGGCTTTTTAAATGAACTAATCCCTACTGGTATTGCGGATCTGTTTTTCTTCGATGGTGAAAAAATTGCTGAACTTGCCGAAGATGAATCCGGAGAAGTATTACAAACAGCGGTACGACGCTTACTTGGTCTGGATGTTATCAGCAAATTAAAAAGTGACCTTAGCATCTTTTTAAAACGCAAAGGCGTCGAAGGTGCATCTCAAAGTGTACATGCCGAGTTAAAAGCACTTGAACAAGCTGGTGAGGATCATAAAGCGCGTGCAGCCAAGCTACGCCATATTGCAGATCAGATAAGAGTCCAAATCAACGCGTTGCAAGCAGATATTCAAGTGAAAGAAGCGCAGCTTTCAAGCCAAGGTGGCGCTTGGGCAAATTCACGTGAAGCGGAACAAAGTAAGGCTGATTACCTTATTAAAGAAAAGGCGGAACTTGAAAAGCAAATCCGCCAAGAGATGGAAGGCGCACTCCCAATTGCACTGGCACCAACAGCTATAGCTCATTTACTGTCCAAGTTAGAACTCGAACAAAAACAAAAGCAAAGACAACATTTTGGTGAAGAGCTAACAGGATTTCTTGAAACCTTAAAAGGTCGATTGAGTTTTGATTTAAGTAGCTCAGCTCCCGTTGCGATGGCAGCCATACAGGACTGCTTAACTGAATATCAGCAGCAACTACCGAGTGTTGATATTCTGTTTGATATTTCTGAGCGCCAATACCGTGATTTGGAAATCCAAGTCAACATAGAAGCCACATCTTCTTATGAGCGCTTTGAGCAAGCCCGCACAAGACTCAGCGCACTCGAAGAAGAATTGGCGCAAACAGCAGCGAATATTGCCCGAGCTCCCGCTCAGGAGCAGGTACAAACTCTGCTGAATCAAGTTAGAGAACTTGATAAGCAAAAACAAAAACTCATTATGGAATACCGTAATGTACTCAATGAAGCAAAACGTGAATTGCGTGATGCTCAAGACGTAACCCGTAAAACACAAAAGCTGCATGAAAAACACACTGCGCAAACCAATGCTGCTGAGGGCGTTGAAAATGCTCAAAACACATTACTGATGTTAGAAGCTTTTGCAACACAGCTTACGGCGCTACGCGTTGCCCAATTGGAAAACGAATTTATCAAATCTTATCAACGCCTCGCACGTAAAGAAGATTTGCACTATCGGGCATCCATCAATCCCCAGTCATTCGATGTTGAACTGATTGATGACAATGGCCATGTGATTAACCGCAAAGCCATGTCTGCAGGTGAAAAGCAAATCTATGCGATTTCAATACTGGAAGCGCTTGGTAAAACCTCAGGCCGCAACCTGCCTGTTATTATCGACACCCCTCTAGGTAGATTAGACTCAAAACACAGAGACAAACTAGTTGAACACTACTTCCCTGAGGCGAGTCATCAAGTAGTAATCCTCTCTACTGACACTGAAATTGATGAATCCTATGTCGACAGTCTGAAAGATGATATTTCCCATCGTTTTGAAATTAGTTTCGACAGTGCCACCAAATCCTCGAAAGTGGTTGAGGGCTATTTTTGGGGACAACAAACCAAGGAGGCCATTTAATGCTACCTAATCGCATGAACCTGGCGCAGGCCACAGAAGAGCATTTGAAACGCTTAAAAGCCAACACCGGGGTCACCCCCAACGTCGCCGCGAGATTAGCCTTTTTTCGCTCGATTGAATCCGATTTCCGCTACAGCGGAAATGAAGCCAAACTCAACGGTGGCTTAATACTGGATAAGATCACCTGGCTCGGCGACACCGCCGCACTGACCGAATTACTGCTTAAAATGCACTACCCAAGCCTGGATCCAAAACAGTTACAACAAGCTTGGGCGGCGCATGTGGAAGATGGAGTAGCTTCGATAAGAAACCATCGAAGTGTACAATATTTATCAATTTCCTTGTAACTATTATGGTAGCCCCCTAAATCAGGGGGTTAATACATTTAGCTTATAGCAAATGTATCTACCAAAATCTCTTTTTGTATACTTTTATTAAAACAAACCCATTTACATTTCATTTTTTCAAAAACAGGTTTACCAGAGGCATCTTTTTCTATTTTTGAAATAATGGTCATAACAGTTTCCATTGATAGCTGAGCAGATGAAGCTGTTAACGGATTATAGCCATGCCCATAAATTGATTTATTTCTCAAATCCTTCACCTTGTCCACCTTAGATATCAGACTTGCATCTAAAGATAACGGAAATTCATCAACAAAAATCTCCCATACATTCCCAAAACCACCGGCTCCGACCCATTCGTAATTGCATTTTTTATGATTATATCTATGCAGCTTTATTCTTGAACCATCGGGTTTGGCCCTACTGGCACCAATCAAATAACCAGTCAGGTAAGTTTCAAGGATTCTGATGGATGTGGATACACAAAGTGAATACTTCTTAGAATCGTAAAGGTTCTGGCAAATCAAATATAAATAGAATGCATAGTAAAAATACACATCTGACTTATTTGTATCACCTTCGTAAACTCTAATCATCGAGTCAAACTCATCTATATATGCAACCCTTGCATTTATATATTCCTTTGTCTGATCACTAATACGTTTATTTCTAAAAACAAAATCATTTAAAAAAGACCTATAGTTTTGAAATGAGACTCTAAGCAACCTTTCCTTTTCATCTACAGCTAGCAAAAAACTATCATCAACAGGAACTTGATATAAAAAACCTAGTTCATATCTAACTAAGTTAAATGCAGTCTTTATAGACTTACGCAACAATTGAGTCACATAAGCGTCAGGTAAACTAAGCCCTATTAAACCTGTCAATGCTCCTTTTCGGGTGTATAGACAAACATCATACATATCTCTCGCGATTAGAACGCCTTTGTAAATATTGGATACAGAAAAGGTAACAAGGCGTAAATCATGAGAAATATAGAGATACTCATCCTCCCCCAAAAGACAAGTTTTCACGTTACAATAATCATTTAACCTCTTCAGACCAATATATGACTTGGAGATAAATGAAATCTTCACATTAGAGCAAAAAAAAGATTGTTCGAATTTATTCTTGTAAAAAGCAAATGCTTTTGAGTCTCCATATATTACAACTTCATAATTGTCATATTTTCTAGTAATGAAAAGCTGAAATAAATAATTGTAGATGGAACAAGAATTTCCATCCATTTTTATTGAATGATTAACAATAACAATCATCATTAACTCATTACATTAAAATCAAAACCAATAATGCTTCTTAACTCCTCAATTACACTTTCAACTTCTTCAGAAACATATTTCATCACCAGATTATCAAAAATATAGTTCACGCTTAACTTTTCAATTTTCCCAAGCTTTGCGTTTTCCAAGCTTAAATCTTGGTCGCGTTTAGCTTGATTTAGCTCGTCTATCTCATCTTCATTAAGATTCAAATATCTAGGATATTCAACCTTAAATGCTTTAATTCTATTCTCTCGATATTTTGATAGATACTGATTCAGTGATTGCTCCGAAAACTCAAATAATATCTTTTCGACATCCGCTATTTGATCATGGTGTAATTCATTATCTAAAAGCATGCTTTTAATGTCTAGCCCACTAATCAAGCTAATTATTAAGTCATGCATATTTTTCCTTGTTCCTTCCGTACCCTTTATCCTCCCATCCTGCCAAATATTGTATTGACAGAAATTATTGGCGAGGGAAAACAAATCCAATTCACCATCAAGAGCTTTATTTATTATCCAAACCGCTAGCTTAGTTATATCTTTAGCAGAGTAATAGTTTCTGAGTTTTGTCAATAGACTATACCAAACTTCGAATAACGCCCTCTGAAACAAAGCATAATTAATAAGTCTAGCATTTGACTTCTTTCTTTCTTGCTGTGATTCAAACACAAACTTCGAATAAATATCATCAACGATTCCTTCGTCATCTTCATGGACCGGTGATGCATTTAAAATAGCTTTATAAACTATTTTATACTTTGGAGCCATCTTATCTCGGCCACTCATTTTCTCATGCATGTTCCGCATTAAGCTGGAGTGAATATCAAACCCAACATTAAAAACATCGATACCGGATATAAACTCGTAAAGCCGATTTACGAGTGTTTCTTTTATTATTTCTTCAAACTCTGTTCTTTTAGAAAGATCAAATGCTTCCCAATCAATATCCTCATTGCCATCCAATACGTGCTTAAGAGCTCTCTGCGACCCTCCAATAGTCTCACTCAAAGCTTTATCAATGATACCAATACTTGTGACACTATATTTTTTCGTAAGAATTGTAGAGTCTTTTTTACTTTTTGTATTCCACTCTATTGCAGACAATTTAACTCTACCTTCTTCAGGCTCATTAATAATCATATCGCAAAGCTTTCGTATTACAACCGAACTAACATTATTATCTTTAAGCAAAATAGTGAAATGACCACCAACTTGCTCCATCGTGGCGTTAACGTCAACAAATAAATGTCTAAACACTTCAGTTGAGCTAGGCACTTTTTGTTCACTATACTCATCAGTTGAGTGTGGAGGAAAAACTATGCAGACCGGAAGGTGCAACTCGTTTAATAATTCTTTTTTGTTTGACTTCAGCATCTCTTTTATAGCGTACAAGCGATGCTGGCCATCGATCACTACTAATCTTGAACCATTACTTTCTATATTCAACCCTATTTCCACTGGCGACTTTTGAATTAGATATTCACCTAATTTTGTAGCATGTTTCTGAGTATTTGATTGAAAGCCTTTAATCTGAAATAGATCTCCCCAATTTGCTTTAATAAAGCCACCATTCTCAATAACATTCTGCTTTGGATAGAAAGGTGAAACCTTTTCATTTCTTACATCCAATATCGCGACCAAGATGGGTGGAAAAAATACAATATTACTCTTTAACTCATCTACATTTTTATTAGAAGGATAAAGATACTCAGCAAGATCTCTTATTGCACGATCTTCGTCAATATCTCTTTGCATCATCATTTCAAAATCCAATTTATCATTTACTAACTCTCTAGCAAATGTCAAATATTTAAGATCCTCAACATCAAATGATGCCAAAACATAATTAACAGGAAAAGAACCTGCTGCAGAGAAGCTTCCAAAGGTACCAGTTCTCTTTAACTCAAATAAATCTTTTTGCTCGAAACTTTTCATCATATTTTCTCATCAATTCGAATCAGCATAACTAAATTTAGACTTATAAAATCAATCATATAATTACGTTCTTATGGCCGATAGTGTCACAAAAATATCTCCCAAAATGCCCTATCCCGCATCTTTTGTAGCTTCTTCGCACCATCAATATATAAGCTATGATGCTTTTCAAGCTTATTGATGGTTTCCATCAGCCGCTCTTGCTCTGCCTTTTCATTCACGCTGAAAATGGCCTTGATGTCTTGTGGTTTAATTTTGGCGACGCGGTGCACCACCCAGGTCATCACGTAACTGGAATAGTCGTTTTCGCCGGTCTGGAAATGGGTAATATCTTGGGTCGAGAGCACCACACCAACACCATATTCGCGCCCTTCTTTGAGGATTTTTCGCAGGCTGGGGAAGTTTTGTGACATAAAATTATCGGCCTCATCCACCAGCACAAGCTTGGTGATTTGGCGATAGTCACCTACCACCTCAGGCTTACCATGCTTTTGCATTTGCGAATAAAACAAGTCTAAGGTTAACGCCACCACTAGGTTTTGAACCTCAGAGGGATATCCAGCCAGCTCTACAACAGTAATGCCACTAATCAGATCATACAGACTCATGCATTGGTCATTTTTGTCTTCAAAAATTTCCAGCTCATACAAGCTTTCGAGCGCTGCATAAAGTGAATCTTCATCGGGTTCGGTTTCAATAAACAACTCCCACACATCGGCGATAGTTGGTGCCAGTTTTTGCCATGTGTTTGGGTCAGATTTATTGATCCCCGCAAGCTCGTAGGCCTCGCCAACTAACTTACGCAGCTTTAACTGCTGCTTTTGGCCTAAGTTAAAGGCTTTACCCATGGTCTCAGCAAAACCTCGCGCCGTATGCACGGGCAGCATAGGGGTATCGCCATAGAGGCTAAGCGGGTTATAGGGCAATTTATGCAGTTTGTATTTTTTGGCCTGTGTCGCATCGATAAACTTATCGTCGACATAGTCTGACTTGTAATCAAAAATCAGCATGCCGATGGGCGCGCCATTAACGTTATCCGCTTGATTACGATGCAGTTGAGTAATGACCGACTTGGTAAATTGGGTTTTACCCGTGCCCATGGTGCCAATAATGCCCGTATTGGTATTCATAAATTTGGCAGTGTTAGTCGGCTCCCAATTTAGCGGCGCTTCGGTACTGGCGTTGTGGCCAAACAGCACCGACAGGTTACCGCTGGATGTGGCAGCAGGCGTTGGCATTGATAGTGAGCCGGAAGACAAACCGGTAGAGGCAGGCTGCGAATGCGCGCTTACTTCCGCCTTTGAGTGCCCGTCTTCGTCATTCCCGTCGGTTTGCTGCTCAACCTCATACTGTTTAACGCCATCTGTGGTAAGTGCCTGTTCGGCCGCCGATTCCAGTGCGATGGCCTTGGTGCCATTGGTCAACATGAATTTGGGCGGCACATGGCACAGTTTGGCGATGTCGGTGGTGCTTAATAGGCCCTGTAGTGATGTCTCGACCAGGGTTTTAAGCATTGCCATGGGTAAGTCGATGCGAAGTATGCCATCTATCAGTTGATAATCGGGCTCGAATACCGCATCGCTTTCGAGGTGGCTGACCACAAAACCCTGCGGATAATCGGCAATGCCCGCAAGCTCGTAATCACCCTTGAGCCAACGCTCTTTGTCCTCAAGCAGCGCATCGAAGTAGCCAGCGTTAAACACGTTATAGAGGCGATACTTGTCGATTTGCATCAGCACCTGGCGCATAAATAAGCCGCGGTGCAACTTACCGGCGACAGTGCGATTGCCAAGAATATCCTCTGTCATATACCTAAGCAGCGCTTTGGCCTGCGTTATCGCCTTTTGATAATTTGGCGTGGCGCCGGTTTTTACCTCCAGCGGCAGCAGATACATTTGCTGAGCTTTCAAACCAACCAACAGCACGTCGTCGGAGATAGCGCCTTTGACATAACCGTTAAGCTTGCAGGAAAAATCACTCTCAGATATCGATAAGCCAATATTACCTGCAACCCGGATCATCTCGCCCACCGACAGCGGCACCCAGGTGATATCGGATTGATGCAGCAGACTGACGATAAACTTGTAGGCCCCTATGATGCCCTTGCGCTCTTTGTTGACCTTGTCAGTGCAGGTCATCATCTTGAGTAGCCAATCACCATTGAAGGCATTGAACTCATTCAGCCTGCCGCCCTCATCTTGCTGGATCACCCGCTCAAACAGTTCAGTTTGTGCCGTCACCGTAATGGCATCGTAGCTGGCCGAGCTGGTGTACTGATCGGAATAATGAATCAGCACCACATCGTCGTTACTGTGGAAAAAGTCCAGCGTGACCTTGGGGTCGATGATGGTGGTCCAAATCGAGCTTTGATAAGAGCGTTTAAGCAGGGTTTTAAAATCTTCGTTGACGGCGATGACCACGGCGTCGGTCCCCTGATAAGGGGTATTGGGTTGCAATGCCGGTTTTATCAGCGAGCCGATATATTTGGCCATTTTCAGGTGTGGCAGGGTGTTGTATTCAACGCCTTTGAGCCCAAAACCAGTGAGGTACGAGCCATTGTCACTCTTTGAGGCTTCACCGGAGAGTAAACCATCACAGGCGATGCCGGAAACCATGCTGTCTATCGCAATACTGGTGCAATCGACCTTGTTGTTATTGCGAAAGAAAGTGAGATGCGCGTAGGCCTGCCCGGTAGACTCGGCCTGAGCGTTGGTAAACTTGCTATAGGTTAAGCGCGTGCGCAGCAAATCAATTACGGTGTCGGCGGTTTCCCGCGCCTTACCCTTATTAAGCTCGAGCCATTCTTTCAGCTGGTCATAATTGCCGGTTTCTGCAAAACGGTCGAAGGCATTAAAGGACAAGTCATCGTCATACAGGTTGACGTGAATGGCGGCCGATTTGTCCATATTGGTACGGATATAATCAACCAGCCCTAGAAACAATTCGTGGGCAGCGTCCTGATTAACGGCGTTAACCAAGATACTGCTTTCACTGCCGCTAAACAGCTTCTCAAAGGCAAGTTGAAACTCATCCAGTTTCTCTTTGACCAGCTTGCGTACAAAGGTCAGCGAGCTCTTTTCCTGCGGCACACTTCGCAGCCAAAATGCGTTTTCTTTTACCCTTTGGTTATAGGCAAACCCGTGGGTTGAATGAAAAACGTATGGCAATAACCCTGTCGCCGACAAACGCTCAAAGGTTACGTCCGGCAGTGATTTAAAACTCTTATCCTGCTGCATTGTTTGGCAGAGGTAGAGGTTGTATGCCAGCAGCAGCGGATGATAAGGCGAATAATATTCTTCGCCGTCCAGATTCACGATACCTATTTTAAGCGCCAGCTTTTGAGTTTGAGAGAGCATGCCGCCCTTTGGGATGACCTCAAAAAACCTAAGAAAAGCATCAACCAATTGACTCACAATGCCGGTTAATTCTGCACCCCAGGAAGCAAGTGACAAGGTCGTTTTTCGCTCGCTCAAATAATCAAACAGCGATTGGTAAGCCGAATGTAAGCCATCATCCACGGCAATCAGCTGTGCAACATCAACCGACTGCGAATCAAACAGCGCAACCAAGCGTTTTGTGACAAAATCCTGCTCCCAACGCAGCAGTTTGATGCGCAGCGCTGGCACCACAAACTCACTGTTATCTAAATTGACTTTGCCCTTTTGGTATAACAGTTCACCGTTGTAGTCATCATTAAAGAGCTTATGAAACCGGTCACGATTAAGCAGCAGTGGCAAACTTAAGGAGTCGGTTGCCACCGCGCCTTCCACGTTGAAACACAACTGGTTTTCACCGGACTGTATGATAAAGTCGATTTCATCGGACTCGTTTGCCAGTTCTTCAAAATCCACCACGCCATAGTCGGCACTATTTACAACCTGTTTGGCATCGGTCAATGACACTGGTTGGGTGCTCGTTTGACTGATGGGGAGTTTGTTTTCATCCATGTTCAGGGTTAAGCGCAACTTGGAAGGCTCAACCAGAAACAGACTCTTAATCGGCTCGATGAAAAACTCGCCCTTACGCAGCACCAGACAGCGGAAGTTGTAACCCTCGGACTTGTTTTCTCGATCAAGCTTTAAGGTAAAAAACTGCGGTGCTTGCTGATATCTGGCTTTTAGCGTGGCACTGCAGCCACTAAGTGCGTTGTTGCGGGTACCGATTTGATGCTCGACCTTACAGCCCTTGGCACTTTTAAGACTGAATTGGCTCTTATCCAGATTATTGGCGCCGCTGAAGCTTAACTTGAGCTCGTAATCATCCACATCGGCATCAAGCTCGATGATGATGTGCCGGTCACGCATGCCGGCTTTTGATTCGGACTTATTGCGGGCGGTAATAACCATGCCTGCAGAGCCCTGTTCATTTTCGAGAACCAATTGCTGAATGGAATTACGCTTTATCTCATCAAGGTAGGCTTGGAAATCGATCTTTTTCCAGCTATCTGCATCAGAAAAATGTTCACGGATAAACTTTTCGCCAAAGGACTTAAGACGGTCTTCGAGTTGGTCACCAAAGTGCTCTACTTCATAACTGATCTCTTCATACAGCGACCGGTTTTCAGCAAGGCGGCGACGAAGCTGGGCTGACTGGCCTTCGTACATATCAATTTGCGGGTCGTTAAGCATACCAAGCTCGTCAAACCGCAAATCGCCGTCTCGCACGGCGTTATACAGGGCTTCGAAGCCAAACATGGTGGCGCCGTCTTCCAGAATGGCATCAAACTGATCATCAAGCAGGCACAGCGACACAGCTCGCCTGTGATCCTGCTGGTCAATCAAGCCCGTCAACGCCTGCTTAATGGACTTAGTGCTCCAAACCTGCTCTGGTTGCGCAAGGTCTTCGGCCGAGTTAATCACAGTATCGAGCAGGCTGTTATGGATGATTATCAGAGCGCAGCCAGTCAAAAAACCACTCTGCCCTGCGACTTCGTCACGCAGCAGTGAGATGTAGTTTTCGGTAAAGCCCCGTGACTCGTGCGGCTCTTCACTTTGCATAACGGGCACAACTTTACAGTGGCTAAGCTCAATGTATGGCAGTGACACACCGTGCTCGGTGATAATGTCGCCATTTTTTTGGGCTATGAGCGCTTGATATAAGCGGATGCTGTTTTCGCTGTCCGGCGACTTAAATTGATAACGAAAGCCAGCCTCAATAACAGCACCAGCCTTGCCCAAAAACTGCTCAACCAAAAATGTTTCAAATGGTTTTACGGACATACACTGCATCTCCACTGTCACTCATGCGCTCCACGTTACCTATGCGCTCGTAAAATTTAATCAGCTCTTGCTCTGTTTGCTTATCAACAAAAATGCCACGCAATTTGAACTGCTCCAGTAAATCATGGAAGCGTAATTTGTCTTCTTCACCAACCACAAGATTGGTGAGCAATATAATGTGGTCCTGATTCAGCACCAGCACACGCCCTGAGCGCCCACGCGACTGAATGAAATTTGCCGCCAGATGTTTTTCGACTTCCTGTACGTATTTTTTGTTGATGTTGAGACGCTCACCAACATTAAACTGAGCCATCGCCAGCTTGATGATGTTATCTAGCCAATCTAAAGCGCTGTCAGAGCGGGTAAACTCGGTATCCAGTTGTCGCTGATTCTTAAATGCATAGGCAAAGGCTTCGAGGCGCGATTTAATATCCAATTGACATTCAGCAATGTCATGGGCGATTTCCCACAGAGGGCGTTTTTCGGCATCTTTGCGCTGTAATAGTTCCAACATGGTTAGCATAGGGAATAAGCGTTCCGAAGATGCTTTAAACAGCCCAAAACCATGATTTTTCACATGAGCACGCTCGTTACTGGCACGCTCATGATCCATGATGAAGTAAAGTGGTTTTGCACTCGGCTTTTCACCACTTCGCCAAGAAGGCAGAGATAGCGCGAGTTGGGCTGTGTAGGTAAAGCCGTAAAATGACAAGAAGTGTTCGAATTCGCTCAGCAAATACTTGGGACGACTCGCCAGAAAGCTTAAATCCTTGCGAAAAACTGCCGACAGGAATGGCAAATAAGGCCTTTCTATCAGCTCTTCGGTGCTGTCATCCTTCATTTTGCTGCGCAAGGTCTGCAGTATCTCACGTTCAAGAAAGTTGAGATTACCATTGAAGGTACCAATCCTTTGGCCCTGGGCAAGGCTGGTAAACATGGACGCAATCCTGCTGTCGCCAGCGTTAATCAAACTCTTCTGGGCGCGGAATAAAAGCAGCTCGGGGCTCACATCCAAAATGCTTTGCTGGTCAAAATACATTTCTTTGAGTACATCCCAAAATGCTTCTTCGCCGAGCTTTTCCTTAAGCGAGGCCTCGCAATCCAGCACAAACTGCTCGTACTCGTATTTTTCAACCTTTTTACGCAGTAGCCCCTGTAACACCAAGCCAATAACAGCGGACCAATCGAATTCATTGCCCTTGGTACGGATAGGCAGGTAGCTGTTCAAACTATTCTTGTTTGGAACATCTGCAGCAGTTTGTGGCAAATCTGCGTTTACCGGCATAGTAAATTTATCTGTCGTCATCTCAGATACCACTCACTTCAAAGTATTCATGATCTTCGTTGGTCACCTTGTACCTTTTGTCTCCTTTGAGGATCAGTAAGGTGTCCTTTTCGTTGGCGACTGAGACAATCTGTTCAATCACTTCGTCTAGCAGCAAGACCGCATTTTTATCGTGTTTATTTGGCCGATAGCCTTGAGTAATCCGCTGTAGTAAGCCAAAAAGATTCATGCTGATAGGCATAGGTTTTAACGGCTTGTCATCTACCAAGAGCTGCGCATAAAACGCGCCGATTTTATGTGAGCGATTCTCTGAAATTGCGCCGTAATTGGGCTTTACCTCAAGCTCTACAGCAGTTTTAAAGCCGTTGTATTCGCTTATAAAGTAGGCATCTTTGTCCAAGGTGTGAGCATGACGATTGCAGTAACGATGAATAGCCGCAATCAAGGTATCCTTATAAAATGTATTCAGCTCTTTTTTCTGCTTTCCTGAACCATCAAAATTCTTATGTAACAGCCAGATAGAAGCATACTGATCAACCAGTGTATTGCTAAAGTCGTCACTGAACGCTTGAGCAAAACCTGCGCCCAAAAGAGCATCGTCTCGAAGCAAAAATGCAAGACGCAAACAGGAAGCTGCTGTTTTAAGTTCAAACACCCCAAACTCTTTTAGTTTGGCTTTAAGCGCTGAAAAGTCCTGCCCAGTCACACCCAATCCAAACTGAAGTACGAACTCATCAATTTTTCGGGTATGCAGATTACTCGGATCGAAGGTCTTGATTTGCAGTAACAGCTCGTTATCGCCGCCGGAAAACAGGTTGTCGAATAGATAACCGTCCGTAGCGAGTAGTTGAAACAAAAAGTCCAGCAGCGAACGCGCGGTCAAAAACTGATCTTTAATGAGTCTTGCCTTAAGCAGCAAATCAATGACGGCTTGCTGAACAGAGGGCAAACCAAGCAGCAAGAAATTAGCCGTCACATAGTCGTGACCATGCTTTACCACCTGGTTTTGGTGCAGGGCGAAAAATGGATTATCCAAACTCTGCTCGGTAATGCGCCGAATCAGTTTGAGGGCGAAATCAGAGGTATTGCCCTCGTCTGAGAGTGAAAACTTGGGGTAGTCTTCAAAGTCCAGAAACACAAAATTTGTGGGGATGAGATCACGCCGCCCGTTCAAAAACGCTTTAACGGCTGAAGTGATGTCTTGGTGCTCAACACATCCCTCTTCGGCATAATTCCCCAACATGCCGATGTTTATGCCCACCACCAAGGGACGCCCAGAAGCTTTCGACTCCCTGAAGCGCTCATCCAGTGTGTTGATAGCCGTTTGGTCTGGGCTAAAGCTATGAGTCGCATCTAAGTGGAAATCGACTTTTGATTTCCACTGCTGCTTATATTGGGTAAGAATTTCGGACTTGCCATCGCCACTGGAGCCACACAGGAAGATAATTTGTCCAGGCTGCGACTGCATGAGCTTAGCTTTGAAGTCCGCTTCAATGTCGGTCTGGATATAGATATGCTTTTTGTAAGTAGTCAGCTGACTTTCTGAGGTCCTGTCAGTGCTCACCGCAAAGGGTGACGATTTGGACAGAATGGATAATGCATCGATGAGCTTCAATGACCACTCCTTGGATGAAGAAAGAACAAATTCCAATGAGTTTATCTGCTTAACCATAAGAAAGTCATCAAGATTTTTTCATGGCATTACTAAAAAATCACAATTTACAGGACTTCATCACAATAAACTTAGAGCATCAGAACAACCGTAAACTTGCATAAAAGTAAACCGAAAGATGGATAGAAACACTAAATTGTCTAATCGAGATAACTTAACACAAATTTTAATCTATAAACGTCCACCAACAGCTATACACACTAGTTGCACCAAACTGCCCCAACATACTATCTAGCTAGGGCGTGTTTGCCTGAGTTATAAGTTGGCTATTCCCCCACATCGACACCATTTTGATAATGGTATTCGGATGAGGCTTCACCGTTGAAGTAGTACACCAACTTACCGTGTAATTGGTTATCAACGTACTCTTCGCTTCGCTCTAAGCTGCCATCTTCGTTAAAACTGTAGCTTTTGCCTTGCAATTGGCCTTTATTATCATATTGCTTTTGTCCTAATAAATGGCCATTAACGGAGAAAGCTTGCCATTGACCGACTTCGTGCCCAGCCCGATACTGCCCATGCCATAACTTGACCTGATTGTAGCTACTTTCATCAACTAGCCATTTGCCTTCACGCTGGCCATTCACATACTGCCCTTTGGCCTGAATTTGTTTATCAAAGTCACGCTGTAAATATGCACCATGTAACTTATCGTTTTTGTAAAACGCTTGATGCATTACCGTGTCATCGGCGGCAATTTCAATCTGTTCGCCATTAAGCTGGCCTTGTTGATTAAACTGCTCATTACGGGTCATATCAGCATTTTTTGTTACCCACTTGCCAACTTTTGTGCCGAAGTGATATTGCCCAGTAACAAACCCGCCGTCTAAGGCGTTATCTTCACGATATGCGCCGTGCATTTCACCTTTGCTGTAGTTTATTCGTCTTATATAGCCATTCCAGCCATCGCCGATAAATACGCCTTCGTAGCGCCCTTTGAGTTGTTCTTCACGTCCGATTAATTCACCAGTGGCAGTAAAACGCTGAAGCAGACTCCAGTCCTTCACGGTATCACGCTGATATTGATAGGTTAATGCTCCTGTTGCATCGAAACGTTTTTGCGTAGTCAGCCGACCTTTGGCCAGATATTGCGTGTCAGTTTGGGTCGAAACGTTACCCGTATTATCATAGGCCGTATTTTGTATTTCACGCCCCTCTTTATCATAGACTTGTTGCTCAACTAACCGCCCTTGCGGATCAAAACGTTGTTGTATCCCTACCTGCTTATCATGCTGATAATGTTTAATTTCTCTAGGCACATCAGCGGCTTGGTAAACCAACACTTCACCGTGTAATTTTCCTTTGATGTAAAACTCTTTAGTGAATAACCAGCCTTCTTTTGTCCAGTAAAGGCGCTCGCCTTCTCTTTTACCCGCGACCATATTCACGGTTTGCTCTGGCTGACCATTGCTATGGAAGCTTTCATATAAGCCTTCCATTCCCTTAGCGCCATAGGTTACCCGTGTTTGCAGTTGGCCATTGTCAAAATAACTTTGCGCTAATCCTGACTCCACACCATTCGCATAATGTTGATGGTCGCGTAATTGACCATTGGCATGGTAACGTTTTTGCTCACCGTGGAGCCTGCCATTCAGATATTGGTACTCACCCGAGCGTGTTCCATCTTCCCAGTAATACAGATGCGTTCCCTGATAACGCCCTTGTGCATCGCTATGTCCCTTGCGAGAGAGTTGACCATTGGGGTGATAAAATTCAAAATCACCGACGATAACACTCTCCGCTAAATTGGGGCCGTTGACTGTCCCCTTAAAAACGGGTTTATCCGTCTCTACATAAAAAAGCGTTACTGGCCACACGCCATTTTGCTCAGTCGCTTGCTGTTTCTGGTAGTAAATCGCCTCACTAGGCACCGCGCTAGGCTGCCATTGTTCGTCGAGTAAGATGCGTTCAGCCAGCACATTAAACGATAGAAATAGTGTAGATAATAGTAATAAGGCTCTCATATCAGCTCCTTAAGGTAAGGCTGGGAATGTAGTAACCCACTGTTTATTAACGGGCTCGCCGCTAACTTTCAGGTATTCAATCGCCTGCACTCGCCCTTGCAGCTCAAACCAACGGTCTTGATGAAGCACTTGCTGTAACGGCCGTTGATAAAAATCGTCGCGCTCCCCCGGCATAAAAGGCGCGAGAGGAATGTTCTGCGTATTTAAAAAACGATAACGGCGCATCACCTCACCCACGGTTTGCGTGGTATCGAGTTCTGGCAATTGAGTGGTATCAATCAGCCAACCTTGCTTAGGTTGATACGCAATCGCTTGCCATTCGGGCGTCCCTGTACAGCTCAGGGCGCTACTGACTTTAATATCGTAAAAATTACGACGGATCCCATCGGCACTGGTGAGTTGATATAGAACAGTCTTATCAAGATGTTCCGCCATACTGTTTTCGGATTTAATCTGCGTCCATTGCAAGCTGTAGCCGTCAACTTGGGGCGCATCCACCACAGTTAGCGAGCACACGGCGGCTTGCTCGGCGCTTAACTGTAGGCTCACACCATACTTAGCTACCATTTGGGGTTCGAGTAAGGCGGGATCGGCGACTAATGTCTCTTGCGGCTTATCGTAGCGCGCATACATATCATCACGGTAAAGCGTGCGCTGATCCACAGGGGGATAAGCGACGTTTTTCATGTAATCCCCCATTGGAATAAAACGAACATCTTGGGTCAGCTCGCTACCCTCATCCGGTGTATTCACATAGATGGTTAGCGCCTGTGGCTCGGCCGGAAAACTAAACAAGGTGGTGGGTTCAAATTGCATCGATGCAGCTAACCCCAACATATTGCGTTCGGCTGCGGTTAACCAAGCTGGCCCTTCTACCGACGGCGATTGGTACTTCATCATGGCGCCTTCGGCACCGTCAAATCGCCCCGCTAACCAAGATTTATGGGTTGGGTCACGCGATGTCAGCACATAAGAGAAGGGCTTATCGGGGATGGGAGCAAATTCCAGCTGTAAATCTTTATACTGCAAGGACACCGTTTTGTTTGGATCGGGTGTTAATGCCAGTTTAACCAGCTTGGCGCCCTGATAGTGGGCCTTAGCACGAAACTCAGTCACTTGGGAAAACAGCTCGGAGGGTTCATTCCAACCGACGAGTAAATGTTGCTCTACGGATTTATAAAAACCATCCTTTTCAGCGAAATTAAAGCGATAAATCTTACTGAGTTGTATCGGTAAAACACTGCCATCGGCGCTGTGCGCCGTAATATCGGTTAGATGAAACTCTCCCGATGCTTTTAAACCTGAAAAATCATGTTGATAGGTAAGGCTGAGTTGGTCATCATAAAGGTCAAAGTAACCCGCATCGTAGGTAAATACCGCCTCTTGTCTTAAGGGTTTATTGGCCTCTTCAAGTGATAATTCGGGCTGTTTTTCATACTCACCCGGTGGGAAATCGTAATCAAAAGCCACTCGCTGCGACAGGTCGCCCAGCTCACGCTCCTTAGGCACCATAATCACATTGCTGCGCATCGTCCCCTTAAAGCCGTAACGCTCAAAGGGCACCTCAGCCACTAACCCCATCTGCACAAGCCACCCTCGGTCGCGCTCGAGCATCAGTTGGCCGTATATTTTGGCTTGCTCACCTTCGCTTTCCACCTGAGCCAGAACATGGGTGTCAGTGACCTTTAACACGGTAAGCTTTGAATTAGCATGGCCTTGATAGGCCGGAAGCATCACCACAGCCCCCACTTCAGCGGGTATCGAATTAATAAAAACCGATGCGCTAAAGAGCTTTTTAAGTTCCTGCTCAAGCTCAAGGCCGCGCTCTGCCAGCATGGCTTGCCAGGCCGGTTTATTTAACGCGCTAAATTCTTTAACGCTGCCATCGTCTAAATCTAATGAAAATTCAAAGCCCTGAGAGAAAATGGCATGCATTTCGGGATTTCGCTCAGCCCGTTCACCGCTGCTCACGCCACTCCCTTGGCCATCTTGCATTTTCATATAATCGACATGCACTTCGAAGCGGCTATTTTTACCTGCCTCGAGCACCTTGTAACGCAGTAATTGATGGGATGTGGTGTCCACCGTTTCATTACGACCACCTGCCTCGACTGAGATGCGGGCAGTGCTATAGACTTGATACGCGCGCTCATCGCCTTTTTGTGGCTTAAACTCCACATCGGTATCGCCAAAAGAGCAGGCAGATAAGAGAAAACATGTAACTACGCTAACCAAATACTTCATGGTTATTCCCTGTAACTGAATATTAAAACGCCGCATTATGCCCGTTAATTGGACATAAATACATTTTTGAGGCGATTTTTATCGGGATCTCTATTTGAGCTAAGCATATTATTGATGGAAGGTGAGCGCGATTTCGAATTCAATTTGCTCTGTGCTGCGGTAGGAATTAGACAGTAAAAGAACTATATCAAGCATCCCCAGATAGGATTGCAACAACTTACGGATAATATTCGATGAAAACGCTAGCGACTAAAACGATTGAATAAGGTAATAAAAAGGTTACAAAAAAGATAATGACATATATTTTTTGGAATTATTTAATAATATCCATCATAAGCTCAACCTGCAGTCAGAAATAACAAAAACACTATAAAATCAAAATCATGCTCATCAATCGCAAATATTCATTTTGTAAGCGTGCTATTAGATTCTTTCCTCATCCAAGCATATTCACTAAGCAGCATCGATAAGCCTCTAGCTCAACATAATAGAATGCTGTTTATTGATGCCAATAATAGGCTATGGGCGATATCGCATATGATTGCCGGCAGTAAAATAGCCATATTGACAACCAAAATATTATTCAGTCAAAAGTATTAACTTAATTAGCTTTAACCATAACGGTATTAGTGAGCGAAAAACTCAATATTAATATTGTTCCGCTTGATAGAACCCAGTACTGATTGCCGCTAATAAAAAAGCACAACCCAATTAAGTTGTGCCTTTTAGATTAACTACTGAAGCGATATTGAGCCAATATCAACTCTGCTTTTCGACCTTATTGATGCTGCCTTTGTAGCCTGTAGCATCGACGGCGGTAATCAACTTATCGAGGTTAAAATCATCGGCGACTGTGACCACAGCCTGCTCGGTTTTGAGGTTCGCCTTGGCTTTGATCACCCCATCGGTTTTACGCAGCGCCTGATTAACCACGGTAACGCACAGTGGGCAGGTCATGCCTTTAACATCGAGTGTCACCTGCACGTTATCCGCCCAAGTGAATGGCGTAAACCCCAATGATGTGATAAGCACAAGTCGTGCAATACGTGATAGTGGCTTCATTCGAACACCTCAAGTAGCCAAGGTAAAACAAAGGGATACAGTTGGAACGCCAGCACAATAGGCACAGTCACCCAATAGGCGAATAGCATTTGCCCTCGGCTAAATGTACCGGTACAAAGCGGTTTTTTCGCAAAGTACAAGCGCCAAAAACCCAGCAAAATTAGCCCAGTTGATAGGAGCAACATGGGCACTTGTAACCAAGCTAAGCTCGATAACCCCGACAGCCCCGCCGCAGACACGCCAAACACTAAATAGATTAAGGGCGCAATGCAGCAAAGGCTAGAGGCAACCGCCGCAACAACGGCGGCGGCCATGGTGGCAAGCAGCGGTTTAGCGCTGCTCGCTTGACTTGTAGTCATAGGCAAAGACTTTTGGTTCATAGTAATTAACAGGATCGCCGTCCACTTCGGCATAGGGATAACCAAAATTGTTCAGTGGAGTCTGCTCCGCCACGGGGAATAAGTCAAAGTCACGGCCATAGTTAAAGCCAACCCAATTCATTTCCCAGTTACCAAACAGGTAATCATTCACCGCTTGTACCGCAGGATCGCTATGCTCCTTCTTCTCAGTGAGGCGCATCTTAGTCACATCCGCAGGATCGGCGGGCAACCAGCCATAACCCGCTAAATAGAACATGGCACGGCAATGTTGACCACCCGTCACATCGGCAAAGCCCTTATCATCGGCACTACCAAAGGCTTTTTTGGAATAATGGCCCATTTTGATGGCTTGGCCTAAACGAATACCAAACATTTCACGGGCAGGCACACCGACAGCGCGCATCAGCGCCACAAATACAGAGTTGATATCGGTACACTTACCACCGAGTTTGCCACTTTCAAGAATGGCGGCCACATCGCCACTGCCACAACCTATGACATCGTTATCACGATACATGTTGGCGCTCACCCAGTTGTAAATTAACTGCGCTTGCTTAAGCGGCTCGGTTTCTTTGCCCACAATCTTATCCGCCGTTTGCTTCACAATACCGTCTACTGGCATATGCTTGGTTGGCTTAAGATAAATGGCGACGTCGGCAGGATACTCAGGCTTAGCTGGCGCACGGTAATGGGTTAGCTCGCCACTTTTAACGGGTTCCCAATCTTGGGTTTCTATCACTAATTCTAGCGTTAGGGTCATCTTGCCCTTGGCATCGGGCCAAGTGGCAAACAGGGTTTTAGCGCCATAGTGGTTATTGGCACTGATGTAGGCATCTTGATAAGTCCCGCTAAAGTTAAGTTTTTCAACCTGCTGGAAAGCCGTGTTTTCAGGAAGTGGCACCCATAACTTCACCACGCCAGCAGAGCCTTCTGGCGCGACGAGCTGATAGGTATTGGTTAAGGTAAAACGGCGGCGACCACAGGTTTTATCGGCCATCGCATGGGCTTGCGTCGACGCCGCCAACACTGGCATCACGGTTCCTGCCGCCGACAAAATGGCTGCACCCTTTAAAAAATCACGTCTTTGCATTAGGCATTCCTTAGTTTGATAAGCATTAGAAAAAAAGATACCACTAAAGTAGTTGCCAAGGATTATAGAAAGTTATCGATCGGGCACAATCACCAAATTTCATCCAGCGCGAACAGCATGACAAAAACCACTACCAGCGCACAGAGTCCCCCATTGCCAGGGGGAAGACTAAGACAATTTGTCCCAATCGCAGACAAAAAAACAGGCACTGCACGACTGCCATACCTGTTTGTAAAGGAGGTAAATCATTAACTAAAGGCAAGCAGAGGAGAGACGCATAACAGTAAGCCGGTGACGATAATGATATACAGCGACACTCCTTTATATTTATGCAGCGCAGGCACTTGATAGACCAAATAGGCCGGGATCAAACATCCCACTAAACCGAAGATTGGACTGCAGATAGAGGTAAAACTCAGCACTGGAGCATTTAATACAATCGCACCCCACGACAGTAAAATGGTAAAGATCATAATGCCGTAACCCACTAACGACTTATTGATCCGCTCTTCGGGCATCACTCGGCGCAGCATATTCATGGTCAATCCCTGACACGCCTCTCTAAACCCTAAATACACACCAAAATATGCCGTCATTACCGCAAAGATATTTAAGGTGAGGCTAAGCAGTTTTAAGGTTTGTCCTGGCATGCCTTGGGCCACCATGGCTAAAGCGGAGATATTTTCATGGGAAGCGCGCACCGCCTGCTCATGCCCCATGGCTAAGGTAAAAGACACTGCGTAGAAAAACACCACCACAAACAACACCCCAAAGGCAATGTTCATCGCACGCATCGCCTTAAAGCGGGCAACGGCAAGGGATTTTTCCCGCGAGCGGTAAGAGATCACCATAGGGCTTAAACTTTGGATAAATAGAATCGATGTCAGCGTAAAGGGCAACATCACAATTGCATCCTTTAGCCAATCGCCGGCGCTGGGTACGCTACCGATATTATTGATATCCCACTTATCGACCATCATCAGCCCGAGCACTGCTACTACCCCAAGCTTAGTCAGCACCATAAAGGTGGAGATCTTAAATAACAGGTTTTCACCACGGGAGGCCAATGCGACTAAACCGCAGATCAGCGCTAGGCCATAGAAGGGATTTTCAGACAACAATGACGTAGTCGCGCCAAAGCTTTGTAAAAAGGAGGCGCTATCATTGGTGATGGCAGTGGAATACACAAACACCCAAATCACCAACATAATGAAGTACAAGCCGCCGAGTAAGATGCCCCAGTTTTTACCCAGATACCCCGAAATCACACTCGGATAATCCTTACATTCGGGCGACTCGGCCAAGGTATTGATAAATAATCGTTGAAACAAATACATGGCTGGATAACCAATCACGCTGGAGAGCAAAAATACCCACAAGCCCATCAACCCCACCTGCACTGGCAAAAATACGATCCCGGCGCCAATCGCCATGCCAATACTCATAATGATCCAGCCCCAATCCGTACTATCGAAGCGGGTATCTTCTTTCCATTGTGCCGCCGTTAGCCTTGCATCCATATCTCATCCTAACCGAGTTGATGTTATTTTTTTGCAAATATATTTGAACAAAACAAACTCAGCAAACAAAATACTCAACTTTTGTTGAACAAAGTGCCATCGCTCACAATTCAGTCCAAAACCCGCCGAAAGACGCATAAACTCGTCTTTACGGCATGAAATATTAAAAATATAATTGCAACCAAACTAAAATATGCAAATAATATTGCACATAGAATTTCGATAGCATTCAATTTTATTTGCAGATTGGAGAGATAATGAAAAGCATCATTCATGCAGAACGTGCCCCAGCCGCGATTGGCCCTTATTCCCACGGCACCAGTTATGGCAACCTGATTTTTACCTCTGGACAACTGCCTGTATGTAAAGAGAAAGGCGGCGTTGTCGATGGCGGGATCAGCGAACAATCTGTGCAATGCCTTGAGAATCTGAAATACGTGATTGAAGCCGGTGGTGGCAGCCTAGAAACCGTGCTTAAAACCACCTGTTACTTGAGTGAGATCAGTGACTTTGCCGCCTTTAATGAAGTCTATAAAACCTATTTCAAAACCGACTGCCCTGCCCGCAGCTGTTTTGCGGTAAAAGATCTTCCACTGGGTGTCAAAGTGGAAGTAGAAGCCATCGCCCACGTTCACGCATAACTTGGTAAGGTTGTAGCCCGATGAAACCTCTATGGCAGCAATACATTCAGATCATTAACCAAGTGGTTAAACCCGCCTTAGGCTGTACCGAGCCGATTGCCGCGGCCTATGCGGCGGCTGTAGCACGCACCTTATTACCGGTAGAACCCGAGTCAATTGCGGTGCAAGTTTCTGATAACTTGTATAAAAACTCGATGGGCGTTTATGTCCCTGGCACTGGAAAAATCGGTCTTGCTATCGCCGCAGCCGCAGGCGCGCTTGCAGGCAATGCCGATGCGGGATTAGAAGTCTTGGCCAACGTGACACCTGAACAAGTGGCACAGGCGCAAACCCTTATTGATGCGGGTAAAGTGAAGGTCGAACGTACCGAGACCGACGAATTTATCTATTGCTGCGTCAGCTTAACCGCCGGCGAACAAGAAGCCATGGTAAAAATCTGTGGCGGCCATACCTTAATTGCCGAGAAGCGCTTAAATGGTGAGTTAGTCTTTACCGCCGATAGCGCCCAAACCAAGGCCACAGGCTCAATCTGCGACGGCGTCGATATCAATATTGAATCGATTTACCGCTTCGCCCAAGAAGTGCCCTTCGAAGAAATCCAATTTATTCTTAAAGCCTCGGAATTAAACAGTAAATTATCCGATGAAGGCATGTCCAAACCCTATGGCTTGGAAGTCGGTCGAACCATGAAAAACGGCATTGCCGCAGGGATCATCGGTGAGGACTTACTCAATAAGATTGTGATGCTCACCGCTGCGGCTTCGGATGCGCGTATGGGCGGTGCCAATCTGCCCGCCATGAGCAATTTAGGCAGTGGAAACCAAGGGATTGCGGCGACAATCCCTGTAGTGATCACCGCTCAGTGTTATAAAGTCAGCGAAGAGAAACTGGCTCGCGCGCTGATCATGAGCCACCTCGGGGCGATTTATATCAAGTCCCACTATCCGCCGTTATCGGCATTCTGTGGCAATACGGTCACCAGCGCCGCCGCCTCTATGGCCATGGTGTATTTAGCGGGCGGCAGTTTCGAGCAATCCTGCTTTGCGATTCAAAACGTCATCAGCGACAGCTCGGGCATGGTCTGTGATGGAGCCAAAGCCTCCTGCGCGATGAAGGTTAGTACCTCATCGAGTGCGGCGGTACGCTCCTTCTTAATGGCGCTCAACAGCCAAAACGTTTCAGGCCAAGGTATCATTGCCAAAGATGTTGAGAAAACCATTAAGAACATAGGCAAGATGGTACTCAATGGCATGTCATCGACGGATGTCACTATCATTAACATCATGTCTGAATAAGACGGTTTTTCCTGATAAGCTGCTGAAAAAGGCCGAATATTGTGAAATTGCAAGACTTAACCCAAAGCGATCTGGATATACTCAAGTCCATCGAAAATATCGTCGATGGGATTGCCGCCATGTATGGCCAACATACAGAGGTCGTGCTACACAGCTTAGATGCTAAGCACCCTTCGGTGATCAAAATTGCCAATGGTCATGTCACTGGCCGTGAGGTCGGTGCGCCCATCACGAACCTGGCCTTGCTTAAGCTCAAAACGGGTCAGGATATTTCCAACTCTTACCTTACCAAGTGTGCCAACGGTAAGACGTTACGTTCGATAACCACAGTGATCCGTAATCCTAAAAACCTGCCGATTGGGCTGCTGTGCATCAATACAGATATGGATGCGCCGCTGCAATCTGTGCTGCGCACTATGATGCCAGAGCAGCTCCTCGGCAGCGAATTGACCAGTTCGCCCGAGGTGTTTGCACGCAATATTGATGAGGCGCTGCACAGCACTATCGATAGTGTTAACCACGAGGTGCGTGCGAATCCTGCGATTTCCCCTTCACAAAAGAGTCGTGAAATTGTCAATCAACTCCATGAGTTAGGGATTTTCGAACTCAAGGATAGCGCCCAAGTGGCCGCCACGCGATTAGGGATTTCTGTGCATTCCATTTACCGCTATTTGCGTGAAATTAAAGCCAATCAGGCGGAAAGCGAGAAAAGCCTCGCTTAAAAACAAAAGGGCTAAGATCTTCATCTTAGCCCTTTGTTTTTATCAGCTTGTTAGCTTCAAATGGGATTGCTCATTGGCTTAGAGCACATTGCTCGTTCTACCTGTTACATCCCAAGCCTGTATCGTGCCATCGTCCATTAGGGCAATCACATCCAGCAAATTACTGCGAATATCGCGCATATGACTCAAATCAACGGCTTGCTTATCTAGCGTCACCGCGGGATCTTCCCGCATCCATACTGCAATCGAGCCATCTTGGCGTTTAACCGTAAAGCCTAACCCCGTAGGGAAAATATCCGTTGCTTGAGTTATGTCAGTTTTGGGGCC
Source organism: Shewanella decolorationis (assembly GCF_004354305.1). Classification (NCBI taxonomy): domain Bacteria; kingdom Pseudomonadati; phylum Pseudomonadota; class Gammaproteobacteria; order Alteromonadales; family Shewanellaceae; genus Shewanella; species Shewanella decolorationis. The sequence goes on from NZ_CP037898.1 coordinate 3,205,295, forward strand.
AGAGTGGCCATCAACCACAGTGCCATCTTGCTTTAAAAAGGCAAACTCACGTTCATAGGTCACCACTTTACTTACCTGAGTGACCTCTTGATAACGCGGCAGGTTTTCTGCCAATTCCCATCCTTCCCAAGCGATAGCCGTATTATCCCTACGTAGCGCGATAAATCCTTCATCAAAGGGATAAACCTTAAGCACGCTTTGTAACTTATCCTTAAGGACTGTCGTATCAGCACCATGGTATTTACTGCCCCAAACGATAAGTTGACGACCTATGGTTAAGGCGGCAAACGCGTCATTATTGGCAAAAATATCAATCACTTTATTGGCGCGATTTGGGCGAGATAAACGAGCAGGGAATGGCACATCATACTCAGTTAACTCCCCTTCCCCCCACGCATAAATGCTGCCATCAGCCAGTAACGCCGCAAAGCCATTTTTGGAAGCAACAACTTTCACGGCAGGCGCAAGCTGGCTAAGCTTTGCCACTTGCTCACGGCCTTTTTGATCCTCTCTTACCTTACCCCATGACACCAATCTGCCCGTCGCTGTCATCGCGGTAAAAGCATCATCATTAGCATAGAGTAGTTTCACATTGTTAAGTGCTGAGGCGACTTCGCGACTATCGCCACCATAATTAGCCTGCCCCCATGTCACTACTGTTCCATCCCGTTTTAAGGCGGCAAAAGCCCGATAGTTAACAGATACAGACACGACGTTAGTCATCGCAGGCGCGGCGTGCTTACCAGAGCTTAGCTCGGCAGTTGATGCATCTTCAAAAGACCAACTGACGACACTTCCATCTTGCTTAATGGCGGCATAGAGCCCCTTAGCCACCACAAAATCGCGCACATCATGCAGTACAGGTCTCACTCCTCGAGTCCAAGGCATAGTTTCATCCCCCATTCCCCAAGGGATCAGTTTGTGGTCATGGGTTAACGCGGCAAAGCCGCAGGTATCCTCTGCCGCATACAGCTGTTTTACATTAAGTAGAGGCTCGGCGGCGTTATTGCTATCGCCACCACACTCGCCATCACCCCATGTGACTACAGTACCGTCTCGTTTGAGCGTCGCAAATGCATTGAGATTGCTGTAGATTTGACTCACATCGGCTAATTCTGCAGGCATAGGGATTTTGGACGAAGTCTCAGCAATCTCAGGGGGGGTTGGCTCATCAATCAAGACATTATTCGCGAAAGCGGGTGTTCTGTGAGCCTGAATAGTGTCAGAAATTTGCTGCTTTAACTCTGGGGATATTTCAGAATCTTGCTTATCTATGATTAAGTTAACCACATGACCTAAGGCAAAAATGGCTAGCGCCACGCCAACCCAGGGGACCTGTTTTTTTTCCACAACTATATCCTTATCGTAACTGCAAACTCTCACTGAGTTTAAACGGATGCACAACATCGACTGCTTGCACTCTGAGGCGCGATTGTAACTTAACGGACCAGCAAAATAACATTGCCCAAAAGTCGAGTACATTCCATCGGCCTTAAAACATAAAAGCAGCGAATATCGCTGCTTTTATTTATATCATCCACAGGATTGGCTTAATCCCGTTTGCCGACCTTCTCTAAACCCCAAACTAAGGCGATGGCCGCCAACATACACACAACAGCTAACATCAGCTGTGAAGGTTGGCCCGTCACTTGTTCAAAATTCAGCGGCGAAATATTTTGCTCCAATAACGGCACTTGTTCACCGTGGGAGTTAGTACGCCAGGTTAAGGTTTGTTTCCAAGGCCAAATTTTACCTAAGGTGCCGAGCATCAAGCCCGTGAGAAATACTACGGTCGCATCATGGTATTTACGCAGCAAGGCCGAGAGTAAATGGCTAAAGCTTAAAATTCCCAGTAAAGCGCCAACGGCAAAACAGGCCAAGATATCGATTTGGATATTTTTTGCCGCCGCGAGTACCACTGGATATAAGCCGAGCAGCAATAAGATAAAACTGCCCGAAATTCCCGGTAATACCATGGCACAAATGGCAATCGCACCGCCGAAGAAAATATTTAAATAGCTGGCCTCGACCGATACAGGGTTCAGTACAGTGATCACCCAAGCAGCCAAAACCCCTAAGGCAAATAATCCCAAACGCGCCAGCGTAAAACCGCTCACCTGTTTAAGCATGTGCACCACAGAGATGATGATGAGGCCAAAGAAGAATGACCAAATCGGAATGGGATGTGCCACCAGCAACCAAGAAATCAGTTTAGCGAAGGTAAAAATACTGGTCAGGATGCCCGCTAATAGGCTCAGTAAAAATCCACCATTAATATGTTCAAAGGCGCCTTTAATCCCCTGCGACTTAATCACGCCCCAAAGGGACGGATTAATACGTTTAACGCTTTCGAGCAGGGTATCGAGAATACCGGTGATAAAGGCGATAGTGCCACCCGAAACCCCAGGCACCACATCGGCGGCCCCCATGGCCATTCCCTTAAAATAGGTCAGCAAATATTTCACTGTGAGTCCTTGTAGTTAAATCATTATGACGTGTCATTGATGACAAATTTGTCGTGATTATACGGTGTTAGCGTAAAAACCGCGAAATGAAGTTTACTTAATTCGGCCGACTGGCATTTAATGTTATCCCAATGTTACACTCATCCGACCAGAAAGAAACAGGCACGCCGCTAAGCATTAAAAATATCAGCGGCCCAAGACTAACACCTTAAGTTTGCACTCCGATGAAGGATAACCATGAGCCCTAACGCACAAACCCCAAACGCTAAGCCCAATAAGGTTCTCGCGCTCTACCATAAAACCCAAGGCTTACCCTTTGGCCAAAAAATCTTTTCCATCATGGTATCACGCATGGCGCCTTATTTTGGCACCATCAAACCACTGATCACTGAATTACGCCTTAACCGCTGCGCTTGCCTGATTAAAAAACGTCATGCCGTTCATAACCATATAAAAACCGTGCATGTTATCGCCATCTGTAACGGCTTAGAAATGGCGATGGGCGTGATGGCCGAAGCATCGATTCCAGCCCATCTGCGTTGGATCCCTAAGGGCATGAGCCTCGATTACACCGCCAAGGCGGGCAGTGATATTTTATGTGTTGCCGAAGTCACGCCAGAGCAGTGGGCGCCCGGCGATATGTTGGTGCCTGTAACCGCCTACGACACCCAAGGTGTTGTGGTCGTGAAGGGACATATCAAGTTATGGATTTCAGAAAAGCCACAGAAGTAAACCAAGCTTAATCATCAATCGAAATCACCACTTAGGTTGTCTTGCTCAACGCTTGCAGGCTGCTATGCTAAGCCAAACAACCTAAGATAGGGGAACGAAATGGATGAATTTTTACATGCCGCCATTGATGAGGCCAAACAAGGATTAGCCGAAGGCGGTATCCCCATTGGCTCAGTATTAGTGATCGACGGAAAAATTGTCGCCCGCGGCCATAACAAACGCGTGCAACAAGGCAGCGCCGTGCTGCACGCCGAAATGGATTGCCTCGAAAATGCCGGCAGACTAACCGCCGCCGATTATCAAAAGGCCACACTTTATTCGACTCTCTCCCCCTGCGATATGTGTAGTGGGGCAATATTACTCTACGGCATCCCTAAGGTGGTGGTCGGTGAAAATGTCACCTTTCAAGGGCCTGAAGCCTATGTGCAGTCCCGCGGAGTTGAGGTGACTGTGGTAGACAATCACGAGTGCAAACAGTTAATGCGCGATTTTATCGCCGCCAAGCCACAACTGTGGAACGAAGATATTGGCGAATAGCCAATATCTTCCGAAGCGGTTCACGCGCCTAACGCTTTATGTCGTTGAGTGTTCTTTGGTTTGAGCGCCTGTTAAGCTAGCGCCTTGTATTATCAACTCAATCTCGCCGAGCTGACTCGGTTTATTATCCCTAATAGCAAAAGGATGCCTGCTATCAAACCTATCACTCAAGCTGCCCAGGATCCTTGGGGAAATCCCGTCGATGCGACTCACACGCCCCATCAGCCTATCCCAACTGAACGTAATGCCAACCTCGATGCCATACGTGGGCTAGCGGTATTGGGAATATTTTTTATGAATATCTATTTTATGGGGATAAGCTTTTATGGCTATGCACCCCATCAAATCCCATTACTCTCAGATCAAGTGCTAGAAGCCTTTAGCAATTTCTTTATTGAAGGGCGCTTTATCAGCTTGTTTTCCATCTTATTTGGCGTTGGGCTTTATATTCAGTACCAACGATTTAGCGATAAAGGCTTAGCGGCCTATTCGCTGCTGCGCTCACGCTTGAAATGGTTGATTGTCTTTGGCCTGATCCACGGCATCATTATCTGGCCCGGTGATATTTTACTGACCTATGGGATCAGCGGTTTTTTAGCACTCTGCTACCGAGATGCCAGCATCGCCGAGTTAAAACGTAAGGCCAATATTTTTATTTTCAGTTCGTTAGTGGTTATCTGCTTAATCAGCATCATGGGCAGTGACGAACTCTTTACCCGCGAATCGCCCTTATTCGCCGAGCAATACAGTGCTTGGACAGCAAGTTACCCTAATCAACTGTTCCTGCATGTTATGCAGGTCGGCTACATGGCGCTGGTCATTCCCTTCACCTTAATGTGGTTCACGGGTGGGTTGATGCTGCTCGGGATGGCGCTCTATCGCCAAGGTAGCTTCGAGCAGGGGTTTGAGCGAAACACCTTAATTAAGCTGGTTTTAGCCAGCTTAGTGCTCTCCACCCTAGATAGCCTGCTGGGATTAACTCAAAACCCAATACTGGTGATGTTTTCGGACATCATAGTCATGCTAAGTGCTATCCCTACCGCACTGATTTACATTCATATATTGGTTAAAATCTGCCAAAACCGCTCGACAGTGCTAAGACCTTTGCAAAATGTCGGCAAACTCGCCTTTAGTTTGTATATATTGCAATCCATTGTCGGTGTGTTTATCTTTCGCCACTTCGCCCCCGAGTTACTATTAACCCTCGACAGGGGCGGTTATATGGCGATAGCGCTGGGTTACTCGCTGCTACAATTGCTACTGGCAAGCTTGTATTTACGCTACTTTCACCAAGGGCCACTCGAAAAACTCTGGCGCCAGCTCGCCTTTAAGTCCATCAACGCTAGTAGCCATTTGAACTCGAACAATGAACAACAAAAGAGCCAATAAAACGCCGTCCGCTCCAGTACATGAACGAAAAGCGACTCAAAGTAGAGTGACTCAATCTAGAGCCACAGAATCAAGAGCCGCTAAGCCCAGAGCCGCGCGCTCGCGTCAGAGTTCGATGCCTTTGTTATTAGCGCTGGTTTTTCTGGCGATGCTAATCGGCGCAGCTTGGTGGCATATGCTGCCCATCGCGATTGTGGGTTTATATCTGCTGCTGAGTTTATCCACCTTTATCGCCTACGCCTTCGACAAATCGGCGGCGCGTAAAGGCCGCTGGCGCACCAAGGAAAGCACCCTGCATTTAATGTCTCTCCTCGGTGGGTGGCCCGGCGCACTGTTTGCCCAGCAGCTACTACGGCATAAATCGGTCAAAGCCGCCTTTCGCCAACTGTTTTGGCTTACGGTCGTGACCAACTTAGCCCTGCTGGGTTATGGGATCCAAACGGGTTTCATGGATAGATTGATTTAACAGTCACGCTAATGTGTTTCTATTTCAATCAATTGCTCGATAGCTTTTAACGCTTGCATGGCAGCACCTGTGTCGCCGCGCAGCTGCGCCGACACTATGGCGCCTTCCTTCAATAGGCATAGGGTATCGACAAGATAAGCCGCTTTTGCCTCGGACAAGCCCAAGGCTGCCACTTGCTGATCGATTAAATCTGCCACCCGCTGTTTATGCTCGGCGCACAAACGATGCACTGGATGGCTGGCATCGGTAAATTCGGCACTCACATTAATAAAAAAACAGCCCCGAAACTCACACAACTGCGGCACTCTTTGATTAAACCAGTCATCGAGCGCCATAAATAACGCGCGGATCCCCGCCTTACCCGTCTCGGCCGCCTGCACTCGCTCGCTTAACCATTGATAAAACACTTGGTCGCGGTACAGCACCACAGCTTCGACCAACTCATCCTTACTGGCAAAATGATGGTACAAGGTTTTTTTGGCAATCGCCGACTCCTGCAAAATCTGGTTAATGCCTACCCCATGTACGCTCTGAAAATAAAACAGTTTAAATGCCGTGCTGATGAGCTGTTGACGTTTATCTAAGGGCATATCTGACAACACTTCGGGTTGCGGCATATCGCCTTCCTCTGCAATTAGGATTTAAACGTATCTTCTCACAGGTAGACAACTTAGTCTACTCATGCAATGATACTGGGTAGACAGACTGGTCTACCCGTTAAAGATTCAACACAATTAAGTGCAACGCGGCCACTGGGATAGAGTCAACGGGCAACTCAACACTGCCCTCCCAAAGCCGCAGCCATTGATATTCACCATATAAACCATAGCCCTTGCGCGATAGCCAAGTTGGGCTCAAAGGACAGATAATGAAAGTGATAAGCCAACAGCAATTAAAATCGGCACTGCTCGCAGGCATAGGTGCCATGTTATGTATCAGTGCCTTAGCAAGCTTGGAGCAAATGAGTTCGCACCTGTTGTGGCTGATGGCCCCTTTTGGCGCCACTATGGTGATTTTATTTGCCCTTCCCGATAGCCCATTGGCGCAGCCAAGAAACATTGTCTGCGGCCACCTACTCACTAGTCTGATGGGACTTATCATCCTCCACAGTGTGGGCGTCTCGCCGCTGAGTTTAGGGTTGGCCGTAGGGGCGGGAATCGCATTGATGATGCTGACCCACACAGTGCATCCTCCTGCTGGAGCAAACCCGCTAGTTATTATGCTGACCGCGCAAGGGTGGGACTTTTTATATTCGCCGGTCGCCAGTGGTCTAGTGCTGATCCTATCCTTTGGCTGGCTGTATCATAATCTGCTGTGTCGACGCCCCTATCCGCAGAAATGGTTTTAAGCTGCGTCAAAACACTAAAACCTTAACGTGTTAAAGCATTTAGGGGTGAAGTGGCTAAAAAAGAGAATAAAGAAGAGGATAAAAATAAAGGGCAAGTGAGATTGCCCTTTATCAAAACCGTAAGCTTTCGCTTAAAACCAGCTTAGGGCGATACTGATAATCACCCCGGTTATCAGCAACTGCATTAAACAGAACCCCATGATATCCCTCGCCTTTAATCCGGCGATCGCTAACACAGGCAGCGCCCAGAAAGGCTGGATAAGATTGGTCCACGCATCACCCCAAGCCACTGCCATAGCAACACGTGCCACATCGGCGCCCAAGGCTTCGGCCGCAGGTAACATAATCGGCGCCTGCACCGCCCATTGTCCGCCCCCCGAAGGCACGAAAATATTCACAATCCCTGCACTGATAAAGCTCCAAAATGGCAGGCTTTCGGCGCTGGCGATGGCCACAAAACCTTCGGAAATACTCTGGGCTAACCCCGATTGCACCATCACCGCCATAATGCCAGCGTAAAAAGGAAACTGAATAACGATACCCGCGCCGCCTTTAATGGCTTCGTTGAGACTCAGCAATAAACTGCGTGGCGTTTGATGCAGCACTATGGCGAGGAATAAAAATAAGAAGTTGACTAGGTTAAGGTTTAAGCTGCCACCCTGCACCGCAAAGTAATAGCCTAAGTAAACGAGTCCCGCGCCGCCGACACTCCAACCGAGCAAGCGACTGTTTTCTAATTTATCCGCGGGACGAGTCGTATTGGCCGTTAACTGTACCGCTTTATCGTCTGCGCCCCCATCCTCAAGCGCCTTAGGGTCGACATAAATGCTGTCTTTGTCTTCGGGCAACATAAAGCGGTTCACCAATGGCATCACCACAAACAAAATCAGCACTAACAGCAGGTTAAAGCTAGCGAAGATGGTCTCGCTAGTGGGGATAATACCGATTTGTGATTCTGAGAAATGCCCCGCCGTGGCAATGGTTAGCGGAATCGAGCCCGCTAAGCCGCCATGCCAAACCACAAATCCCGAGTAAGCACTGGCAACCAATAAACGGTAATCTACACGCACTTTACGCGCTAAGGCCTTAGCGAATAAGGCGCCGACCACTAAGCCAAATCCCCAGTTAATCCAACTGGCGGCGAGGGAAACCAAGGTCACTAAGATAATCGCCTGAGGCGCCGACTTGGCAAATCCTGCGATGCCATCGAGTAATTTCTTAATCGGTGGCGAGCTGGCGAGCATAAATCCTGCCACCAGTACTAAGAGCATCTGCATCGAAAAACTCAGCAGTGCCCAAAAGCCATCACCCCAGTAATTGATGACTTCGAGTGGGGTTTTCTGCTCAGCTACCACGGCCGAAATCAGCACCACTAAGGTTAAGAGCAAGACAAAGATATAAGGGTCGGGTAAATATCGGTCGACGAGCTTGACCAGAGGTTTTGCCGCTTTGGTTAACATAAGACTGTCCTTGTTTATTCTTCTTATCTGTTTTTATTGAGTTTTTGTAGAGTCTAATGTCACAGGTTAAGCGATCTCTAAAACGGGATAAAGTCTTTGGCCATTTTAAAACAGTGAGAAAATGTAACGCGGATCATCCAGCACCGCGCCAAACCGAGGCGCTAGCCACTTCGGCTAAAAAACTGATAACATGGCCAAAATTGACTGAGGTGCTCCTTAAAATGAAAATGTTACTTGCCGTTGTTGTGATTGCTGGGGTGATTTTTTACTTCTTTACCTCGATGAATAACCAAAAAGCGGCCCAAGAAAATATCCGTTTAGGTAATGAGTTTTTAGCGCAAAACAAAAACCAAGAAGGGGTGAAAACCACCGCCTCTGGTTTGCAGTATCAAGTGTTACAGCAAGGCTCTGGCACGGTTCATCCTAAGGCGAGTGATACAGTGACTGTGCATTACCACGGCACTTTAATTGATGGCACTGTGTTTGATAGCTCGGTCGAGCGCGGTGAACCTGTTGCTTTCCCACTCAATCGTGTCATTCCAGGTTGGACCGAAGGCGTGCAATTGATGGTCGAAGGCGATAAGTACCGCTTCTTTATCCCGAGCGAACTGGCCTATGGCAACCGCAGCACTGGCAAAATTGGCGGTGGTTCGGTACTGATTTTTGATGTTGAACTGCTAAAGATAAATTAATTTCGATTTTAAAAACAAAGCCATGCACTGCATGGCTTTGTTCCATTTAGGCGCTCTAGCTATCCCTTACGGGCATGTTGCAGCACCAATATCAGTCCAAACGGACGCGACACCGGGGACATCTCCCTTTGTCCACCATTTGGCCTGCCACTTGCGACCTTTATAGCTAGTGGTTGCACCGCCGTTGTAGGCAACACCCGCATCCCAGCCCAACTCGACCTGACTTAACAATTGCCATTGGTCGGCGGTTCTTGAAGGTGTGTTACCTTGAGTCCAGTATTTCGCCTTCCAAACCAGTTGGTTATAACTCACGGTATCACCCGTGTTGTAAATGCTTGTCGTATTCCAGGCGGGATAGTTGGCCGCATTAGGGTCAGTTGCGTCACATTGACCACCCGTCGCCTTAGGCGTCACGGTTAAGGTTAAGGCTGCACCGGCATCTAAGGCGCCATCGGAGACCAATACACTCAAACTGTATTGGGTCAATTGAGTAACAGCTGGCGCCGTCACCACCAGTGTGGCACTGTTTTGTCCACTCGCCGCCACGCCGCTGGGCACTGTCCATGCGTAGGTGAGGCTGTCGCCATCGGCGTCGGTCGCCGTCGCATTAATGCTCACCGATTGCCCCGCTTCAACCGTCACGTTCGCTGGCACTATCACCACAGGCGCTTGGTTTGCCGTCTCAGCCTTATGGGTGAGAGTCACTGTATCGGTTGACGATAATCCTTCAGGATCTGTGACTCGCAGGCTAAACACATACACCACATCCGATGCTGCCTCGCTCAGCTGCACCAGCGCATTGGCCATATCCGCATTACTGATACTCAAAGTTGGGCCCGAGACTTGGCTCCATTGATAGCTCAAGGTACCGTTTTCAGGATCCCGCGACTCGCTGCCGTTGAGCGTCACATCCGCAGCACCCGTTACCGTGATATCCGCTCCCGCATTGGCAATCGGCGCTTTATTTGCAGGTGGCGTCGAGCCCTCACCATGGCCTAGACCTTCGTGCATGGCATTGAGTATGTCGCCATTATCGGCATCCAGTTCCCACGCGAACAGACCACCGAGCTGATTGGCCAACACGTATTGGCCCTTGGCTTTAACAGAACGAGCATCGTCGAAGGTAATTAAATCACCCGTAGATGCATTAAAGACTGATGGTGCTTCGGCGGTTTCATCATAGGCATAGCTCCAACCTGCGCCCATATAATCCTTAGCAATCTGGCGATAATCCACTACGCCCGCTTCCCAGGTGCCCTTCACTTTGCCCGTTGCTGTGCCCGTAAAAGGATTGTTACCGCTATAGCCATTCACCCCAGTCCAGCCGCGGCCGTACATAGCGGCGCCAACCACAATCTTACCCGGCGTCACCCCTTGAGAGAGCAGTGCTTTTACGCCTTTGTCCGTGGTGTAACGGGTATTAGGATCCCAGCTCGCCTCATAGAGATTGGTTTGATGTCCAAGCTCTGTATTAGTCCAGCCACCATTAAAGTCGTAACTCATCAGGAAGATGTAATCCACATATTGCTGCGCCGCCTGATAATCGACCTTAGCAATCTTATCACCGCCCGCACTGATGGCCGACGTCAGCTCATAGCTGCGTCCAGTTTCGGCGCTGAGCTCATCGAGCATCGCCCGCAATTCACGCATCAGGGTGACATAGGTTTCTCCGTCATTCGCATTACCCAAATTGAGGTTTGCCCCGCCACCACCTGGATACTCCCAATCAATATCTACACCATCGAAGAACTTCCAAGTTTGTAAAAACTCCTTCACTGAAGCGACAAAGGTGTCGCGCTTGGTTTTATCCCCTAAAAAGTAGAAGGGATCGGAGAGCGTCCAGCCGCCAACGGACGGGAGGATCTTCAAATCGGGATAGGCTTGCTTTAATGCCATCAATTGGCCGAAGTTGCCTTTGTAGGGATCGGAGTAATCACTCACCCCCGCCTGCGGCATTTGCACCGCCGCCCAAGGGTCGTGAATCGCCACTTTAAAATCGGCACGGCCAGCACAGGCGCGCTGTAATGCTTCAAAGCTGCCTTCGATTTCCTTTAAGCTGTCGTTGATGCCATTACCACCACAAATCGGGGTAAAGCCATATAAAATATGGGTTAAGTTTTGCGCGGGGATCTTATCGACAGGGAATTTACGTCCATAAACGCCCCACTCTACGAAATACCCCCCGACCACTTTGCCCGATTTATTCGCGTAGGGACGATTGTTTTCCTTTAAAGGCGCATTCAGTGGGACTAGATGGCTGCCATCAGTATCAGCAACGAGGATTTCTTTAGCATCGCTTTTTGTACAACCGTCACTGTTACACAGTTGCACTTGCATCTGATAACGACCACCTTTACTCACCTTAAAATTTGCGGTTCCAGAAGCGCCTGATGGCCCTTCCCACACAGGGCTGCCATTGAGTAAAACCTGAGCTTTATCACCTACATTGCCATTCCACAGATTCCAACTTACCGACACATCGGCGGCATCTTTAACCGTCACTAATTGGTTATAGGCTGAGGCGGCTTGATTCACCTCGATAATGGCAAACTTGGTTTCCCCCCAACCTAAGGTCGGTTTACCGGGGAGCGCTGCAAAGGCTTGGAAACTGGCCGCGGATGCCAGCACCGAGGCCACCAGCATCGCCGAAGTGGAGATTTGAGTCTTAAACATGAGATTTCCCTATTGAGTAAGTTAGGCATCAATAAGGCAAACAAAGCGTAGACAGGAAACAACACTCTTAAAACCATGTGCGCACAACGGCAGCATGAAGAAACAACCTGTGGTATCCCCGCTATCATAGGTACAAACGAACCCTTAGACCGGAGGCTTTGCGTCCCAATCTTTCGATTGGTTTGCCTTTTACACAAATGACAACGTTGTCATTACATTAATTAGCATATGCCGAGATAGCGTTAAATTGCAACTAAATATTAACAAACAGGCCGTTGCACCGATTATCAACACCGGATTGGCTTTAAAGAAAGGTAGAACTATTGAGTTCAAAAAAATTAGCAATTAATTGTATTTAAAGGGATTGATTATGCAATTGAGTCGAATCATCGCCTCGAGTAATCAACAGCAAAAACAACACAAAAATCGAAATTCTTAAGAAAGAGGTTATACAAGACACCTTGATAACTCGTGTAAACAAAAATGCGGTCATCGAACAAGGTGATATGCACAGTGTACTGCATACACAAATTCGATGGCCGCATGCTGTTGTTCTCGACCCAATCAGAATCAATATCTGAATCAATATCTGAATCAATATCTGAATCAATATCTGCGTCAGCAAGCAAAGATTGATAGCCTGAACGAACCTATCACGCCTTAATCTTGGTCTATTCGCACCTCAATCGAATGCCGTTAGGCGGCGTCCTTCGAGTAATCCCTTGCCAAGATCACCGATAAGCCACGGCAGACTAAGGTCTCCATATTATCGACACGATTAATCTTCATTTCGGCTAACGGCGCTCTTAGGGCCATGCGTCTTAAACTATCGAGACAACCCTTGTAATACGGCGCACTATTCATCATGCCGCCTGCTAACCAAATCCGATTCGGATTAAACAGATTAACCGCCCACGCCAGCCCCATCCCAAGATAAGTGCCAGCAAGATATAAATCATCGGCGGTAGCAATCTTACGGCTGCGGATAGAATCACCGCTGGCGAGTTGCTCTAGACTAAACTCCCCCGCCTCCGTCATCACCCGGCAATGCCCAAGCTCCCCCGCGACTCCCGTCGCCCCCGTAAAAGCCTTGCCGCTCAACGCGATCGACATGCCTATTCCAGTGCCACACATGACTAACAGCTCACAGGCATATTTTTCGTCACAGGTTGCCTGCATACCGGCGTCGATATCATTGCAGATAAACTTAAGTTCGCCTTGGGTTTTCACGGTTTCAAAATCTAGCCCATTGAGACCGGGCAGAGATTTACAGGACACCAAACGATTCTGTTGTACGAGTCCAGGTACAGCGATCGCTAAATGGTAGTTCTGTAAATCATAATCCCGTTCCAGCGCCGCGATTTGATCATTTAAATCTTCAATTTTAAAGCCTTCACCCGTGGGGATTTTATATTGTTCTGTATGCCCCTTGAGTTGAAGTTCAAACAGGGCTTTGCTACCGCCCACGTCTATTGTTAATGTTTGCATCGCCAACTCCACTGATACATGTGCTCCCCTCTGACCCCGAGCGGAGATGGCGAATGTTAGCATAATGAGCCAATATTAGCGATTGAATAAAACTTAAGTAGCTAATTTGTAAGAATTAGTCGAAAGAACTGAGTGATAAAGATAACATTTCAATTTGAGAATTCGCCTAAGATCACACACCTTGTTACCGCTAAGTGATGCCTAAAAAACAAAATTGTATACAAAATCCTTTATTCCATCCCCTTGCATCTTAAGCGTAGAGCTTGCGATAATCGCCGCCAATTCGCATCCTTTTCGCCAACCTTACGCAGGATAATTTGGCCGCCTACGTCAGCCGCCAATGCCAATATTTGGAGCCCCTATGTCGTTATCATCCCAACAGCCTAATAAGATTGCTAACCGTCTTGCCGCCATTCGTAGTGAACTCGCCAGTGCCAATTTAGATGCCTTTATCATCCCGCGCGCCGATGAGTATTTAGGCGAATATGTGCCTGAGCATAACGAGCGTCTGTACTGGGCAACCGATTTTACTGGCTCTGCGGGCATGGCTATTGTCTTAAAAGACAAAGCCGCCATCTTTACCGATGGTCGTTATACGGTGCAAGTGCGTCTGCAGGTGGATGCAAATCTCTTCAGTTATGAAAGCCTGACCGACACACCGCAAATCGAATGGCTATGTGACACGTTAACCGCTGGTGCGCGCGTAGGATTTGATGCCCGTTTACACACCTTAGCTTGGTTTGAAAACGCCAAAGCGACATTAGCGAAAGCCCAAATTGAACTGGTTGCTGTCGAACAGAATCCGATTGATAAACACTGGCAAAACCGACCTGCACCATCGAGCGCACCTATCACGCTATTTAGTAATGAGAGTGCGGGTAAAACCAGCCTGCAAAAACGGACCGAGATTGGCGCATTAGTCAAAAAAGCGGGCGCCGATGTCGCGCTGATCGCCGCTTTGGACTCCTTCTGCTGGCTGCTCAATATCCGTGGAAACGATGTGCCGCGTCTTCCCGTAGTGCTCGGCTGCGCGCTACTTCACGCCAATGGCGATATGCAACTGTTCACCGATTTAAGCAAACTCCCTGAAGGCATTGAGGAACACGTTGGAGCAGGTGTGAGCTTTAACAGCGAAGCTTCCCTTGCCGATACCTTGGCAAGCCTACAGGGCGTGAAACTGCTCGCCGATCCAAATTCTGCTAACGCTTGGGCACAAAATCTGGCCCGCGATGCAGGCGCCAAGTTAATTGCTGGTATCGACCCCGTCTCCCTGCCTAAGGCACAGAAAAATGCCGCCGAATTAGCCGGCATGCGCGCCAGCCATATCCGTGATGGTGTGGCCGTGAGTCGTTTCCTCGCTTGGCTCGATGCAGAGGTCGCCGCCAATCGTCTGCACGATGAAGCAACCCTCGCCGACAAGTTAGAAAGCTTCCGCCTCGAAGATCCACAATATCGCGAGCCAAGTTTCGATACCATTTCTGCCGCAGGCGCCAATGCTGCCATGTGCCACTACAACCATAACAATGGTACGCCTGCGATGATGACGATGAACAGCATCTACCTTGTGGATTCTGGCGCTCAGTATCTGGACGGCACCACGGATGTCACTCGCACCATCGCCATTGGTAAAGTGACCGATGAACAGAAGAAAATGGTCACCTTGGTATTAAAAGGCCATATCGCCTTAGATCAAGCCCGCTATCCTAAAGGCACAACGGGGCAACAACTCGATGCCTTCGCCCGCCAATATCTGTGGCGACATGGGTTTGATTACGACCACGGCACTGGCCACGGCGTCGGTCATTTCCTCAGCGTGCACGAAGGCCCGCAGCGCATCGGTAAAAACCTCAATGCCATCGCCCTAATGCCTGGCATGGTGTTATCCAACGAGCCAGGCTATTACCGCGCCGACAGTTTTGGGATCCGCTTAGAAAACCTAGTGGTAGTGCAACACTGCGAAGCCTTAAAGGGCGCAGAGCGTGAAATGTATGAATTCGATGCCTTAACGCTGATCCCAATGGATGCTCGCCTTATCGATAAGAGCCTGTTAACCCAAGGCGAAATCGACTGGTTTAATGCTTACCATCAGAAAGTGTTTAATACCTTATCGCCATTAATGTCGGGCAGTGAGCTTGAGTGGCTCAAACAGGCGACAAAAGCCATTTAATCACTCATCGTTAAAAACCCAAACCACATAAGCCCAAGACAATCAGTCTTGGGTTTATTGTTTTAGCGTATTGAGGTTACAACGTTTTAGGTTGTGCCACCGTTAACTGAGGATCATCATGTAACGACGCTTTTGACAACACCTCAAACTCAGTATGAATTTGCATAAAACAATCAACTAAGGCAGGGTCAAAATGTGTGGCTCGCCCCTCAAGAATCATGGCTTTGGCATCTTCATGACTAAAGGGCCGCTTATAACAGCGTGGCGATGTTAATGCATCATACACATCGACAAGTGCGACAATTCTTGCGGATAAGGGAATATTTTCTTCTTTTAATCCAAGTGGATAACCACTACCATCCCATTTTTCATGGTGTCCTGAAGCAATATCCCTACCCATTTTAATAAAGGTGCATTGGGGAGCATACTCTAACAAACTAGCCAGAACCTGCCCGCCGATCACGGGGTGCGCCTTGATTTGCTCGAACTCTTCAGGTGTTAATCGGCCTGGTTTTAGCAAAATCGCATCGGCAATGCCAACTTTGCCTATGTCATGCAAAATTGCCGATAAGCTAATATCTTGGATAAAGTCTTCATCTAATTCTGGAGGCGGATTGTCAGCCAACATTCGCTGGGTAGCGAGCATTTTTGAGTATTGCCGCATTCTCAACAAATGCGCTCCGGTTTCATTATCTCGATATTCAGCAAGCTTAGCTAAGCCCAGTACAGTCGCTTGCCGAGAAGCCAGAGTAGAATCGAGGGAGGAGGTTAACTTGCCTAAGAGATATGCGATAGTCAGGGTTACCATGGCATTGGTTACGAGAAAATTGATTGAAACAACAACCAAAATGCCAGTGCTATATCCTTGAGTGACGGGCCAAATCAGCCACTCATAATGATACGCCACCCCAATCAAAATTAAGCTCACACCATTTAAAACTTGGGCGTAGATGCTCGCCTTAGTGCCTAAAAAAATGTTACTCAGCGGAGGGAAAATAAATAGCCAGAAAAATCCAGCGCCTGACGGCCCTATCGCAATAAGAAAGCCAACACCAATGGCATAGGCAAGCAAACATCCTAAACTAAATCTAAGCCGATCAGAAACATGAGGATAAAAAAGCAATAAGACTAATAACAAATATGCAAAGGTATCAAAAATCGCCATGCCCCATAAATTGGCAGCAATACAAAGATAAACACTGGTGAAATACACAGGCACACACAGGATCGCAAGAAAACCAAATAACCGTTTAAAAATCACTCTGCGCCAGTGGGAAAGACCAGATGTATATCGGGTAAACTCTCTCGGCTCTGCTCTAGCCATAAAAATCCTTTTGCAATCCAATGCTAGCTTGTGAGTAAGTCTAAAACCCTTAATCGCCTTACCTTTAGAACTCTCTAACATCTCTATCTGATAACATTTTGTCTTGTACAAACCAAATAAAAACCGCAAACCAATATGTTAATGAGCTTAGTAAAAAATTTCAGGACGCGTTGTGAATCTAAGGTTATTTTTACCTTAAGAAAAACCGCTAACACTAAAGTAGATATCACACTAAATTTGGTGAAAGGCAGGATAAAAACTCGTTTAACCAACAATAAAAAAACTAATATTTGCAAAACCTTATAAAAGCAATAAAACATTACTTTGGTTGCGGGTAAAGCTAAAAAACCGCTCTCCAATACCCACACAAAAATGATACCATTATCACATAATCAGCCCGCCCCCATGAGAGCTGGCACCTGTTCTACCCATTATATTTACCCTAAAAGTCGTATCGGCCCTGAATGGACACACTAAATGAGCCAGAGTAACCCTATCCGCAGTAAAAACAGCCATATCCATAGCAATGCACAAGAAATCCGCCTAAAACCACAAGACGAGTTAATTTCTACCACTGATACCCGTGGGATTATTACCTACGTTAATCAACGTTTTGCAGAAGTATCAGGTTATAGTGTCGAAGAATTAATTGGCTATCCCCACAACAAAGTGCGTCACCCAGATATGCCTAGTGACGCCTTTAAAGAGATGTGGGAAAAGCTGAAATCCGGCCAATCCTGGCGAGGCATAGTCAAAAATCGCTGTAAAAATGGTGATTATTATTGGGTCGATGCCTTTGTTTCTCCCCTGTTTGAGAATGGGACTATCATAGGTTATCAGTCGGTGCGTATTCAGCCGCAGGCGGCCTATGTCAGTAAAGCCACGGAGATCTACCGCAGGCTAATACAAAATAAACCCATCCCTAAACCACTCAGCTTAATGCAAAAACGTTTTGTCTCCGCAGTCGTCGCTACCACAGGTTTACTGATTGCAGGTTACTTTTGGGGTTGGGGCGTGATTTTCGCAGGGGCGGTTTTGATGAGCCTCAATCTGGCCATTTTCTACGACGAGGCCTTTCGCATTCCAGCCAAATTGATTGAAATGCAGGAGAAATATGACTCTATCAGCCGCTATATCTACTCGGGCGCAGATACCTCATCGATTCTCGATTTCCAATTGATCCTATTGCAAGCCAAGATGAACGGCGTACTTGGACGCACTCAAGATCAGGCTCATCAGTTGCACGCCATTGCCGATCAGCTGGTGGTGACCACTGAGCAAACCTATGTCAGTCTAGATCAAGAGAAAAACCAGCTTGAGCAACTCGCCAGTGCAATGGAAGAAATGAGCTCTACCATTGCCGAAGTCGCGCAAAATACTCAGCTGACCTCGACCAGTATCAACACCGCCTATGATCTCTGTCTCAAAAGCAGCGCCAATATGAAGGCCAACACCCAAAAAGTTGAGCAATTAGCCAAATCCGTCGCCGATGCGGCCAATAATGCCCATCAACTCAATCAAGAAGCCGAGCGGGTTGCCAGCGCCATGGGTGAGATTGACTCGATTGCCGAGCAAACTAACCTGCTCGCCCTGAATGCGGCCATTGAAGCCGCTAGAGCGGGTGAACAAGGGCGCGGCTTTGCGGTGGTAGCTGATGAAGTACGCGCACTGTCGAGCCGAACTCAGTTATCAACTAACAGTATTTCCCAGAGCGTCGACAAAATGTTCAGCATGCTAAATGCTTGGGCGAAGGAGATGGAGCAAAGTCGTCAACATGCCGAGTTGTGTGCTAACGATATTCAAACTTCCGCCGAGAACGTCAACACCATTTACCAAGAGGTAAGTGAGATCCACACCTTCGCCCAGCAAAACGCGGTGGCCGCCGATCAGCAGCGCCAAGTGGTGCATGAAATCACTAACAACATTCACTCCATCACCCAAACCAGTAGCGAAAACCTCGCCGCCACCCATCAAATTGGTGATGCCGCCAATCACCTCAAACAAAACGCCGAAAAGGCGCTCGGTCTACGCCGCGCCTTTGGTTAATATGCCTATCGCACCATTGTCGATACAGACAATGGTGCGAGACGCTTCACTTCAGCCTTTCCAACGCCTTTATCCATGTCAAAACCCGCTAACACTGCGCCATAATACCAATCGTATTAAATATCTGTTCATTCAGCGGGAGCCTCACAGGCATCTCGCTTCCGTGTTACATTGACTTAATAACCATTTCTTCTTCAATGCGCCTTGGATTGAGATGCCTGTGAGACTCTGAACTGATTAGATATTTAATGTGATTGGTATAAAAGCCCAAAAGGTTAAAAAGTACAGGTTTTAACCGAAAATTTTGCTATACTCCGCGCCCGCCATTTTTCTGCTGCACAAAGTGCGAAAATGAAAATACAGAGTGGTGGGAATGCGTAAGCAAGTGCATAGGTTTGAAGCACTATTTTAGTGAAGCGCTGCTGTAATGAATAAAGTGCGGCAGAGTGCGCTTTAAACAATAGAATGATGCGCTTGAATGATTGAATAAGTGACTGACAGGAATCCAAAATGAGATTTGAATCTTTTAGTTTTTGCCCCGAGATTTTACGCGCTATCTCAGATTGCGGTTATCAAAAAATGACACCTATTCAGCAACAGGCCATCCCCGCCATCCGCCGGGGGCAAGATGTGCTGGCGAGCGCCCAAACAGGCACGGGTAAAACAGCGGCATTCGCTCTCCCTATTCTGCAAAAGATGGCAGAAAATCCCAGCGAAACCTTAAAATCGAACACGCGAGTATTAATCTTAACGCCGACTCGTGAACTGGCCGCTCAAGTCGCCGATAACGTTGAAGCCTACAGCAAATACTTAAATTTCAGCGTATTAACTATTTACGGTGGCGTAAAGATTGAGACTCAGGCGCAAAAACTTAAACGCGGTGCTGATATTATTGTCGCGACACCCGGCCGTTTACTTGAGCATCTTACCGCCTGTAATTTAAGCCTCTCTAACGTAGATTTTTTAGTGCTCGATGAAGCCGACCGTATGTTAGACATGGGCTTTAATGCCGATATTCAAAAAATCCTCCAAGCGGTGAATAAGAAACGTCAAAACCTGTTGTTTTCGGCTACTTTCTCGAGCGCAGTAAAAAATCTGGCCAACGAGATGATGGTCAAGCCTCAGGTGATCAGTGCCGATAAGCAAAACACCACAGCCGATACCGTAAGCCAAGTGGTGTATCCAGTTGAGCAGCGCCGTAAACGCGAACTCTTATCCGAGCTGATTGGCAAAAAGAACTGGCAACAAGTGTTAGTCTTTACCGCAACGCGCGATGCGGCTGACACCTTAGTGAAAGAATTGAATTTAGACGGTATTCCTTCTGAAGTCGTCCACGGAGAAAAGGCACAAGGTAGCCGTCGCCGTGCGCTGCGTGAGTTTGTATCCGGTAAAGTGCGCGTTTTAGTTGCCACCGAAGTCGCCGCCCGAGGCTTAGACATCCCAAGCCTTGAGTACGTGGTCAACTTCGACTTACCTTTCCTTGCCGAAGACTATGTGCACCGTATTGGCCGTACCGGCCGCGCGGGTAAATCTGGGGTTGCAATTTCATTTGTGAGCCGTGAAGAAGAGCGCACACTCGCTGATATTGAAAAGCTAATCGGCCAAAAAATTCGTCGAATTACCGTGCCAGGATACGAAGTCGGTAGTCGCGACTTGCTGTTAAAGCAGCTACAAACCCGTCGTAGTTTTGCCAAGAAACAACAGCGACTCGACAACGTCAGCGAGCAGATCATCGCCGAAAAAAGCATGCAGGGCCGCCGGGTGAAAATGAAGGTTGGCCAAGCCCCAAGCAAAGCGAAAAAGCTAAAATAAACTGTGTGATTCATAGAGATCGTTTCAATCTTCTCAGCTCCAATTCAAGCCTGTAGTTTTGTTCTTGAAGAGGTTCTTTTGCTGGTTCATAAAGCTCCTGAACCTCTTCAGAATAAGGCGTTTGCTCAGCCATTTCGAAGTATCGCTCCATGGGTGTTTTCCCATGGTGTGCGCTATGAGGCCTCTCCCAGTTGTAGTAATGCTGCCACTCAGCAAGCAGGTTATCTAAATCGTCTGATGCTAAGTCTACCGTTGCATAAAACTCAGCTTTATCCGTTTTCTGCGAGCGCTCTACTTTGCCATTTAGGTGAGGTGAAGCAGGTTTATTTGGTCTGAATTTGATTCCATAGATCTTCAATTTCTCTTGGACTTTAAAGGCAAAGAACTCGCGGCCACGATCTGTTTGAATACGCAGAATTGGAAATGGCATTTCATCAATAACGCAATCAATGAAATCCAGTGTGTTAGCAGCAGTTCTGCGGCTATACAGCCTTAAAACCCTATAGCGGGTGCAATCGTCAATCGAGTTGTATTGATAGAGATTCGGCCCTATCTTGCAGGTATCCATTTGTATTCTATCGCAAGGAACTGGGCGAACATACCTGATGTAATCTGGTTTCCTACGATAGGTAACCTGAACTCGGGATAAGAAAATTTGAACTAATAGCCCTCCAAGTGATCGGATCTTTCGACCAAGAGAAACCCCATCACACCGGAGGGCCTATGCATAAATTAGTGGAAGTGTTTTGCGATGTCGATGATTTTTGCG
>NZ_CP037898.1:3226762-3694397 GCF_004354305.1 Shewanella decolorationis
CAATAAACCTGAATACATCGATAAACCTCTTTTCCGACATTACCTTTCAATATCCGAAAGCGGTACTTTGGTGTCCAGACTATATGATATTGACATCGCCAGAACACATGCGATGCTTGCTCGTATCTACTCATGTTATTTGCCTCTTTTGACTTCGCTAAAAATCAAAGATGCATTTAACATGGGTAGGTATACAGGCAAAGCCTCAAATGATGATAACCACCTACTGAAGTAGGTGGTTTTGGGCTAAAAATAAAATCCCGCTTTAGAGAGATTTAATTGGCCGCAACCTAATGCAGCCGATGGTTCTAAACTGGACTGACGCTATATCAACTAAGGTTAATTAGCCTAGGCTCATATGAACCTAGACTGCAATTAGCCTCCACTTCAATTAGCTAAGCTTGCTCGTATCTACTCATGTTATTTGCCTCTTTTGACTTCGCTAAAAATCAAAGATGCATTTAACATGGGTAGGTATACAGGCAAAGCCTCAAATGATGATAACCACCTACTGAAGTAGGTGGTTTTGGGCTAAAAACAAAAAGCCCTGCATTTGCAGGGCTTAAGCTATCTCACTAAACGAGATTATTTAGCATTCATTAACGCAACCGCGTTATCTAACATACGGTTACTGAAGCCCCATTCGTTATCGTACCAAGCCATGACTTTGACTAAACGGCCGTTAACACGGGTTTGCGTCGCATCGAAGTTAGATGAAAACGCGTTGTGGTTAAAGTCGATAGACACCAGTGGCTCTTTGTTAACAGCTAACACTTCGCTCAGTGGTGCAACCGCTGCTGCACGTTCGATAATTGCGTTAACTTCTTCAACAGTAGTATCACGTGAAGCAATGAAAGATAAATCCACTAAAGACACGTTAACGGTCGGTACACGTACCGCTAAACCATCGAATTTACCTTGCAATTCAGGCACCACTAGACCTACAGCCGCCGCAGCGCCCGTTTTAGTAGGGATCATTGACAGTGCTGCAGCGCGGGCACGGCGTAAATCTGTGTGATATACGTCAGATAAACGTTGGTCGTTGGTGTAAGCATGAATGGTAGTCATCAAACCTGATTCAATACCAATTTCATCGTTTAACGGCTTAGCGAAAGGCGCTAAACAGTTAGTGGTACATGACGCGTTAGAGATAACTGTCATATCCGCGGTCAACACATTGTTGTTAACGCCATAAACGACTGTTGCATCAACGTTTTTACCTGGTGCAGAGATAATGACTTTCTTCGCGCCCGCCGCTAAATGTGGCTGTACAGATTCTTTAGAAGTGAAGATACCAGTACATTCGAACACAACGTCAACTTGTAAGTCGCCCCAAGGTAATTTACCTGGGTCGCGTTCTTGGAAGGTGAGGATCTTGTCGCCGTTAACATAAATTGCTTCCGCATCGTGCTCAACTTTGGCATTGAAACGACCATGTACAGAATCGTATTTTGTCAGGTGAGCGTTGATTGAAGCGTCGCCTAAATCGTTGATGGCAACAATTTTGATTGGGTAAGCTTTTTCGCTTTCGTACAGGGCGCGTAATACGTTTCTACCGATACGGCCATAACCATTTATTGCTACACGGATAGTCATCTCATATCCCTCTGGTGATTATAAAATTCAACTGGTAGTAAAATTACCAAACTGACAGCTATCGTCAAGTTAATTCGGCTATTTTGCCGGGATTCGGTTAACAAATTAGGTGTTTTTTTTACATCGGTCGCGAAAACACCATTTTTAGCACGGCATTTGGATAAAAAATTACAAGATGGCAAACATTTTGCCGAGATTCCTCAAAACACCAGTTAAGGCGAATTAGGCTTCTCTGGCTCGACAGTTGCTGCCGCGGGCGCCTCGACGGATTGAGGCGCTAGCCAAAGCGCAACAGGACTAGTCGAATAGAGGCCATCTTCTAACGCATCGATCAAGTTCTGGGCGTATTCATCTAGTTTTGTCGCCAGTGTTTTGTTGCCACCGATTAAGGCTAGCATTTTATCTTCAGAATACTTCTGCTGCGTAAGTAGTAAATTGGCTTTTGTCAGCATATAAGTTTTTTCAAGCGCTTGGGTTTGGCGATAAGCAGAGGCAAGCCCAAGCAACCAATTGGGGTCAAAGTCAGCGTATTGGATCTCTGCGAACACTTTAAGGTAAAGTTGTTGCGCTTTGATGGCATTACGGTTGCTGTAGTAGGTAGCTATTTGCGCTAAAAGAAATGGCTCAGTGACTTCGCCAGCATTTTCTTGCGCCAAGAGTCGGTTTAACGCATCCGTGTCACCAAAGCGTGTCCATTGATAATAAGACATAAAAGGGTCTTGCCGCTCACGAGTTTCATCCTGTAGGCGACTGAGGTTTTGTGTACTTAGTCGAAAGGCTCTGGCTCTATCTGCTGTGCGGCTTGTATGGATAATGTGTTGAACGCCTGAAGCTAATTCAATACAACGACTATAATCTTCGAGGTAAGTTAACTGTTGATAGAGTTGCTTGCCTGTTGGATTTTTATTGTCCATTAGGTCGTATCGACTTTGGATCAGCTTTGTTTTCTCGGCTAAACACCAGCCATCCTTATGCAAATCGGCACAAATTTCAGGATTATTTTTACAAATCGTTTCGATGTTTCGGCCATTATCACAACCGAAAAGGCTTATTGCGAGGGAAAATGATGTAATTATTACTAGATTTTGTCTCAAAATACGCTCCAAAATGCAATTTTCTCTAATAAAATTACAGATTTACAGAAAATATCTTACTGGCAAGCTGGGTCAGTTTTCATTACAATGGCGCCGACCAAAACAGAGGGTTTCCCCTAAAACCTACATAAGATTATTGGTCTTTTCGTCATGTTACTCAAACCTTTCAATATTTTTAATTGAAAAGTGAGATAAAGGATCTGTAAATGAGCGCTGATAAACACCTACAAAGTTGGCAAGAACGTTTTGAAATGGCAGAGGCAATGCAACCTTTGCTAGGCAAGTTGTACCGTAACCAAGGCGTCGAAGTTGTGGTTTATGGTAAGCCATTACTCAATGCTTCTACTATTGAGATTATTAAAGCGCACCGTTTAGTTCGCCGTCATGTCGGCGAGAAATTACGTTTACGCGAGAGTTTCCCATTTGTTCAAGCCTTAAGCAGACTCGCTGTTAAACAATGTAAAGTGGATATTGGTAAGCTCGCCGTTAAATACTGGGCTGAACATACCGATACCAACGAAATTGAAAGCTATATGGCACGCGAATTAGCGGCGGCGATCGATCATGCTGATGATATCGCACCGCGTGATGTAGTGTTGTATGGTTTTGGTCGTATCGGCCGCTTATTAGCGCGCTTATTGATCGAACGTACTGGCCGCAGCAACAAGTTAAGACTGCGCGCTATCGTATTACGTGGTGGTAAGAAGGGTGATTTAGAAAAACGCGCTAGCTTACTGCGTCGTGACTCTGTTCATGGTCCATTCAACGGTTCAGTTGAAGTGGATGAAGAGAACAACGCCATTATCGCTAACGGCACCTATATCCAAGTCATTTACGCAAACTCGCCAGATGAAGTGGATTACACCAAATATGGTATTACAGATGCATTAGTGGTAGACAACACGGGTATTTGGAAAGACGAAGCTGGCCTTGGCTTACACTTAAAGAGCCCTGGTGCCAGCAAAGTGTTACTGACAGCTCCAGCAAAAGGCGCCATCAAGAATATCGTTTACGGCGTGAACGAAGGCGACGTTACGCCAGAAGACATTATTGTATCTGCGGCGAGCTGTACTACTAACGCCATCACACCAGTACTGAAGGCAGTAAACGATAAATACGGTATCGAAAATGGTCACGTTGAGACTATCCACTCATACACCAACGATCAAAACCTAATCGACAACTATCACAGTGCTGACCGTCGTGGTCGCAGTGCGCCATTAAACATGGTTATTACTGAAACAGGTGCGGCTAAAGCCGTTGCTAAGGCACTACCAGTATTAGCCGGTAAACTGACGGGTAACGCGATTCGCGTGCCAACACCAAACGTATCTATGGCGATCATCAGCATGAACCTCAATGCTGAGACCAACAAAGACGAATTAAACGAATACTTAAAAGATACGGCGTTGCAATCACCATTGCAGAACCAAATCGATTACACAGACTCAACTGAAATCGTATCAAGCGATTTAGTTGGTTCTCGCTATGCGGGTGTGGTTGATTCACAAGCGACTATCGCTGAAGGTAAACGTGCCATTCTGTACGTATGGTATGACAACGAATTTGGTTACAGCTGCCAAGTCGTTGGTGTCATGCAGACAATGTTAGGTCTGACAACACTGTCTCTGCCTGCTTAATTACACTCGTTCACAAAATAACAAAAAGCCCACGAATGTGGGCTTTTTCATGCATAACATTTCGATATTTAATCGGGGCTGAGTTCACCAACCAAGTTTTGCAACATCGCGGCTTTAATTTCGTTCGGCTTTAGATTTTTCGACAGCAGATAATGCAACTTAGCCAGTGCGGCTTCAATGGTCATGTCTGCACCACTGATCACCCCCGCTTTGGCGAGGGCATTGCCCGTAGCGTAACCCCCCATATTCACTTTGCCTTGGAAGCACTGAGTCAGGTTCACTAGCACAATTCCCCGTTCATCCGCTTGCTTTAGGGTATCGAGTAATGCCGCATCTTGGGGGGCATTGCCCACGCCAAAGGTCAGTAAAATCAGTGCCTTCACGGGTTGCTGTAGAATA
Source organism: Shewanella decolorationis (assembly GCF_004354305.1). Classification (NCBI taxonomy): domain Bacteria; kingdom Pseudomonadati; phylum Pseudomonadota; class Gammaproteobacteria; order Alteromonadales; family Shewanellaceae; genus Shewanella; species Shewanella decolorationis. The sequence continues at coordinate 3,231,492 of NZ_CP037898.1, forward strand.
TTCTCAAAAATCTGCGTCGAAATGCCGGGGTAGAGAGTCACTACACCGACAGGCTGCGGGCTGATATTGGCGACTTCTAAGGCTTTATCGCTTGGCGTGGCAATTTTACCTGCACGCAGATTAATCTTGATCCCCGCTTCAAGCAGTAAGGGAAAGTTAGGCGAGGCAAAGGCATCGAAGCCGTCGGCGTGGGCTTTGGTAGAACGATTGCCACGAAACAGTTTGTTATTAAAGAATAAACACACTTCAGCCACCGGATAATTGGCGGCGATATACAAAGAGTTGAGTAGGTTGGTTTGACCGTCGGATCTCAGCTGTGCTAAAGGAATTTGAGAGCCGGTGACAATAACAGGCTTTGACAGACCTTGAAGCATAAAGGATAAGGCTGATGCGGTATAGGCCATGGTATCTGTGCCGTGGAGGATCACAAAGCCATCGTACTTGTCGTAATTTGCCTTGATATCATCGGCGATCATTTGCCAGTCGGTTGGTGCCATGTTTGATGAGTCGATGAGCGGGCAGTACTCGTGGATCACAAACTCAGGCATTTCGTCATGGTAAAACTCGGGCATGGATTGGACGCATTGGGTCAAAAAGCCTGCCACCGGTGCAAAACCATTCGCGGTTTTTTGCATGCCTATGGTGCCGCCCGTATAGGCGACGTAAATGGAGCGTTTAGTCATTCTTGTCGTTATCTTAGCTGCAAGTGAGCTAATTATACGATTTTGCAGGCATAAACCCAATAAAAAAGCCCGAGGCAATCGGGCTTTTGTGTCCTTCATCTTGAGTCTGCGTTAGTTGATCGCACAGCTGTCACAATATACATACACATGGTTAGGATCGTTAAAGGCCGCGATAGTCTTTAAGCTGCCAGTCCATTGAGCCAGCATTTGCTCAAGCAGTGTTGAATGGCTGAGTGATGCGGGTAAATAGGCTGACACAGAGGCAAACATTTGCTGCACAAAACGCTGCTCAGGCGTGAGTTCTTGTTCAATTACGCGGGTATCGAACAGGCTTAAATCCGCAAGTTTAGCGGCTTTGGCAACGGCTTGGTCGATATCGCCAAGTTCGTCCACTAAACCTAACTCTAGGGCTTTTTTACCACTCCACACTCGGCCTTGAGCGATGCTATCCACTTGTTCTAAGGTCATTTTACGTTCCTTAGCGACCAGTGAGATAAAGTCTAAGTAGCCACGCTCGATATGGCGCTGGATAACCGATTCAATTTGTGGCGAGAGGGTGCGAGTCACTGACAATCCCGCCCATTCTGAAGTCGATACACCATCGGTATGAATGCCTAAGCTGGCGAGTGAATCTTCGAAGGTGGTGATCATCCCGAAGATCCCGATAGAGCCAGTCAGCGTGGTTGGGGTTGCGAAGATATAATCGGCGCTGGCCGAAATCCAATAGCCGCCGGACGCCGCAAGGCTGCCCATACTCACCACCACTGGTTTACCCGCCGCTTTGAGGGCAAGTAATTCTTGGCGGATTTGCTCCGAGGCAAAGGCGCTGCCGCCAGGGCTGTCGACTCTAAGCACCAGTGCTTTGATATGTTTATCAAATCGCGCTTTACGTAACAGCTCTGCGGTGCTATCACCACCGATTTGGCCGGCGGGTTGGCTGCCATTTAAAATGGTGCCGCTGGCAACGATAATGCCGACACTGTCTTGTTCAACGAAGCTTGGCAAAGGCGTCACTAAGGTTAAATAGTCGTAGAAGCTGACTTGTTTAAAGCTGTCACCCGACTTCTCTTTACCCACGCTATCGAGCATGACTTTACGGAACTCTTCATCGGTCGCTAGGGTATCGACCCATTTCATATTGATGGCCATAGTGGCGGAGTCGCCTTCGGCCTTATCGAGTTGCGCGAGGTAGTTTGCCGAGTCGAGCACTAAGGTATTGGCATCGATTTGGCGATTTTTTGCCACCGTTTGAGTGTAGCTTTGCCAAACATCGGCGAGTAGGGCGCTGCTGGCCTCTCTGGCCGCATCCGACATATCGTCACGCATGTATGGTTCTACTGCCGATTTAAAGGTGCCGACGCGAAAAATGTGGGCCTTTATCTTGAGCTTCTCAAGGGCGGACTTGAAGTATTGGTTATACATACTTAAGCCATCGAGAGAAACACTACCTTGGGGATTGAGGTAAATGGTATCGGCAAAGCTGGCAAGAAAGTATTGGTTTTGCTCGTAATAGTTTCCAATTGCCACCACCTTTTTGCCGCTTTCTTTAAAACGGTTTAGGGCATCGCCAATGGATTGTAATTTGCTAATCCCTGCGCGTTTCAGCTCGGCTAAGTCTAAGACTATGGTGCTGATCCTGTTATCGTGCGTCGCGTTATCAATCACATAGATAATATCTGCCAGCAGGATTTCGCCATCGCTACTGCCGTTATTGCCTTGCTTTAGTGCGGCTTCAATTGGGTCGACCTGCTGTTTTTGATCGACAATGGAACCCGCCAGATTAAGCACCAATGCTGAGTTCTCTTCGACCTGAATATCCTCACTACTGCCAATAGTGATGAGGATGATGGCCAGGAAGCCAAAAAAAATCAGGTTGAGTATGAATTTACGGATCCCGTTGAGGGTGTTCCATATAAATAAACATATTCTCTTGAAAAACGATGGGTTAGCGGACATTAGCCACTCCTTTGCTTATCGAATGTGCCAATGCTAACTGAAAATCTCCTCACTGGCTAAACACAATTGTAAAGGATTTTAACTTTTAACCCCCTAGCAACAGTTGAGCTTACATTTGACTCAAGGTATGCTCATTTAAATCACTTGTTTAAAAAGGATGTTTGAATGTCGTTTCCCCATTTATTAGAACCCTTAGATCTGGGATTCACCCAGCTCAAAAATCGTGTGTTAATGGGCTCCATGCACACGGGTTTAGAAGAAGAAAAGGGCGGATTTGAGAAACTGGCAGCGTTTTATAAAGAGCGCGCGTTAGGGGGCGTCGGTTTAATTGTCACCGGCGGTATCTCACCAAACCTACGTGGCCGCTTGACTCCCCATGCGTGTCAGCTGAGTTTCCCCTGGCAAGTGGGTAAACACCGCATTGTGACTCAAGCGGTGCATGAGGCTGGCGGTAAAATTTGTATGCAAATCCTGCATGCGGGGCGCTATGGTTATCATCCTTTTTCGCAGGCGCCGAGTAAAATTAAGTCGCCTATCACTCCCTTTACGCCTTCTGCCATGTCGAGCCGTCAAGTTCGCGCCACCATTAAGGATTACGCCAGTTCCGCAGCGTTAGCGAAAAGAGCGGGGTACGATGGTGTTGAAGTGATGGGCTCTGAGGGCTATTTGATCAACCAATTTATCAGTTCGCGCACCAATACGCGCACCGATGAATGGGGCGGCAGTTTTGAAAAACGCGCGCAATTCCCGATTGAGATTGTGAATGCGATTCGTGCCAAAGTAGGCAAAGATTTCATTATTATCTTCCGCTTATCCATGCTCGACTTAGTCGATAACGGCTCCACTTGGGATGAAGTCGTGCAATTGGCCAAGTGGCTCGAGCATGCGGGGGTGTCGATTATCAATACAGGCATTGGCTGGCATGAGGCCCGTGTGCCAACCATTGCGACCAGTGTGCCCCGCGGCGCCTTTGCTTGGGTGACTGAAAAACTTAAACAGTCGGTTTCAGTGCCTCTGATTGCCACAAACCGTATCAATACGCCTGAGATTGGCGAGCAAATCATTGCCTCTGGTCAAGCGGATATGGTGTCTATGGCGCGGCCGTTTCTAGCCGATCCTGAATTTGTGAATAAAGCGGCGGCCAACACGCCAGAGCTTATCAATACCTGTATTGGCTGTAATCAGGCCTGTTTGGATCATACATTCTCTCTGAAACGTGCCACTTGCTTGGTCAACCCTCGCGCCTGTTATGAGACCGAAATTAACTTTTTACCCACCAGCAACAAGAAGCGTATTGCGGTGATGGGCGCGGGCCCCGCAGGGATGGCATTTTCGGTGTATGCGGCCATGCGTGGCCATGAGGTGGTGCTTTTTGAAGCAAAATCCGAGGTGGGTGGGCAGTTTAATCTGGCACGTAAAATCCCAGGAAAAGAAGAGTTTAACGAGACGATTCGTTATTTCCTCAATCAAATCAAACTGCATAAAATCGATTTGCGTTTAAATACCCGTTTGGATGCTAAGGTGCTGGAAACCGAAACCTTTGATGAAATCGTTATCGCCTCGGGCGTGGTCCCGCGTGAGTTAAGCTTGCCAGGATTTGATAGCCCCAAAGTGGTGGATTATCAACAGGTACTGACGGGCCAAGCCACGATTGGCAACAAAGTGGCCCTGATTGGTGCCGGCGGTATCGGCTTTGATATGGCGCATTACCTCTGCGAATCTGAGTCGAGCACCCTCAATCCTGAAAAATGGTTAAAGCAGTGGGGCATTGACAAGCAATATCAGCATGCGGGTGGGTTAGCCGAGCCTGAAGTTGATAATAGCGATCATAGACAAGTCTACTTGCTGCAACGTAAGACTTCTAAGATGGGCAAAGGCTTAGGTAAAACCACCGGTTGGATCCACCGCTTAGTGTTAAAACAGCACAATGTGAAGATGAAAACTGGCGTCAACTATGAAAAGTTTGATGACGCAGGTCTGCATATCCGCGTTGGAGAGCAAACTGAAGTGTTGGCCGTGGATAATGTTATCCTCTGCGCCGGACAAGAATCTAACCGCATCTTAGTCGATGAGATGAAAGCAACGGGTATTCCGGTGCATTTGATTGGCGGTGTCGATGTGGCCGCCGAGCTCGATGCAAAACGCGCCATTCGTCAAGGCGCCGAGCTTGCCATGCGACTGTAGTTGTTAAGAGGTTTACCAATAAAAAGCCTGAGTTTAACTCAGGCTTTTTTGTTGATTGATATGAAGATAAGAGCCTATCTGCATGAGTGGGTCATTTGCTTAGTTGGGTAAATGCCCATAACTGACGACCCGCGTGACTTGCCACTGGCCATTGGTGCGTTGCCAGACCATCAAAAATTTGGCCTTGCCGTCACAACTACCTGTTTCTTGGCTGCAAAATTTATGAATGCCCTCAGTTATCGCGCCAAAGTCTTTGATGGGATAGGCTTGAAAGCTTTCTTCAACCAGTGAGCGGGTGTATTTACCACAGGCATAGTTTTTAGTGTTGTTGATCATCGATTGGCGATCCCAAGTAACGCCACCATTATCATGGTAAAATTCGACCTTCTCGGCAAAGTAACTTTCGTGTAGCTTGAGTTGTTGCTCATCGGCACAATGATTAAATGAATCAAATACCTTACTATCCATGTCTTTCATCTCGGCAACGAGGTTATCTTCACTCGAAAATGCACTCATTGACACAAGCAGCAAGCTGATTGCGATTAACTTATCCATAGCTCTCCTTGGTATAAATGGGTCCAGCTAAACAAAGTAAAAGTAATTCAAAAGCAATAACATAATGATCTTTTGGCAAGCTAACAAGGGCGAGTGGTAAAGCGTTTGGGATGCTGTAAAGATTTGTCTTTCGCTTATCAGTAAGCGTTATACAGGGAAGAGGGTCGTGAATACCCATTTGTTGTAGACGACTCTGTTAGTCTTCTACTACTTCTTGCTGTGGCACGGCTTTTAGATTGGCGGATTTACGCGTCGATGGGGTTTGGCCGCGCCTGTTACCGCAAGGATAGGTCACCACGGCAGCACCTTGGGGGGATAAATCGAGTTCTAAATCTTCGCTAGGAATACAGCAGCAGGGCAGGCATTCGTCGGCATTAAGCTCGGCTAAAGGCTCGGTTAAATAGCTGACGCTGCCGCTAATAATACGGGTCTTGCAAGCGCCGCAAAAACCACTGCGGCACTCAGAGAAAATGGTCACTTTTTTGGCTTCGAGTGCTTGCAACAACGAATTGTGCTGCTCGGTAAACAGCAGCACAGGTTGCCCTTGAAGGCGCACAATGGGCGCCTTCGCAAAGGGGTTGTTTAACAGCAGGTTCGATTTAGCCATAAGCAATCAAATCCCGTTAGAGATCGAAATCGAGGAATTCGTCACTGTCGACGGCCGAATCGATTTGACCAACAAGATAAGATGACACTTCGACTTCCTGTGGCGCCACTTGTACCGCGTCACTCTCTAACCAGTTCTTCATCCAAGGCAGTGGGTTAGACTGCTCAGCATAAGGCAGTGGCAGGTTAACGGACTTCATCCGTTGGTTGGTGATGTACTCAACGTATTGGCAGAGGATTTGCTCGTTGAGACCGATCATCGAACCGTCTTTGAACAGGTATTTCGCCCATTCCTTTTCTTGCTCGGCTGCCTTGAGGAATAGGTTGTACGCTTCCTGTTGGCATTCTGCGGCTATCTCGGCCATTTCAGGATCGTCTTTGCCGCCCTGCATAATGGTTAAGATATGCTGGGTGCTGTTTAAGTGCAGCGCTTCATCACGGGCGATAAGACGAATAATTTTCGCGTTACCTTCCATGAGCTTACGCTCTGCAAATGCGAATGAACAGGCAAAACTGACATAGAAACGGATCGCTTCGAGGGCGTTCACTGACATCATGCACAGGTACAACGCTTTCTTCAGGGTACGAGTGTTGACTTCAATCGGCTCACCATCGATCACATGGGTGCCTTCGCCTAACAGGTGGTAAACTTGCGTCAGCTTGATCAAGTGATCGTAGTATTCGGCAATGTCAGTCGCGCGGCGTAGGATCTCTTGATTCACCACGATATCGTCAAAAATCACCGAAGGGTCGTTCACGATATTGCGAATAATATGCGTGTATGAGCGCGAGTGGATAGTCTCGGAGAATGACCAAGTCTCAATCCAGGTCTCTAATTCGGGCAGCGACACTAAGGGCAAAAAAGCCACGTTAGGCGAGCGACCTTGGATAGAGTCGAGCAGCGTTTGGTATTTTAGGTTCGAAATAAAAATATGCTTTTCATGATCTGGCAGTGAGTTGTAGTCGATTTTATCGCGGCTCACGTCAACTTCCTCTGGGCGCCAGAAGAAAGACAACTGCTTTTCAATCAGTTTTTCAAACACTTCATATTTTTGTTGGTCATAACGAGCGACGTTAACCGATTGTCCGAAGAACATAGGTTCACGGGTGGCATCGTTGGGTGTTTGGCAAAAAGTAGAGTAGGTCATGGTACGAGTATTCCAATAAGTCGGGATCCCTTTGGGATCCCGCAACCGTTAACATTGAAGATTAGATTTTGCAGGCGCCGCCAGCACAGCCGTCATCTTCTTTCTCTATGTTGGTAATGTCATCGTGTTGATCCGATGCACCATCGCGAGTGTTATGGTAGTACAGCGTTTTAACACCTAACTTATAGGCATTGAGTAAGTCTTTCAGCAGAGTCTGCATCGGGACTTTACGACCTTCAAAACGCGCTGGATCATAGTTAGTGTTGGCCGAAATGGCTTGGTCAACGAATTTTTGCATGATACCCACGAGCTGTAAGTAACCTTCGTTGCTTGGCATTTGCCATAACAGCTCATAGTTGTATTTCAGCTCATCAAAATCAGGCACCACTTGCTTTAACTGACCATCTTTACTTGCTTTAACGCTGATCAAACCGCGTGGTGGTTCGATACCATTGGTTGCGTTTGAGATCTGTGATGAAGTCTCAGACGGCATCAATGCAGATAGCGTCGAGTTACGTAAACCGTACTCTTTGATATCTTGGCGCAGTGTTTCCCAATCTAAATGCAATGGCTCGCTACAAATTTTATCTAAATCACGTTTGTAGGTATCGATAGGTAAAATACCTTGGGCGTAAGTGGTCTCATTAAATAATGGGCACGCACCTTTTTCCTTCGCCAGATTCATTGATGCTTTGAGCAGATAAAACTGAATCGCTTCAAAGGTCTTGTGAGTCAGGTTATTCGCGCTACCATCGGAGTACTTCATGCCATTCTTCGCTAAGTAGTTAGCGAAGTTGATAACACCAATACCTAAAGTACGACGATTCATTGAAGAAATCTGCGCCGCTTTGATTGGATAATCTTGGTAATCCAGTAGGTTATCCAGTGCTCGTACCGCTAAATCGGCTAATGGCTCAAGCTCGGCTAAGTTTTTGATCGCACCTAAGTTTAATGCTGACAGTGTACACAGCGCGATTTCACCGTTTGGATCGTCAATGTTGTTCAATGGCTTGGTCGGCAGCGCGATTTCAAGACAAAGGTTAGATTGTCTGATCGGGGCAACTTTCGAATCGAACGGACTGTGGGTGTTACAATGGTCGACGTTTTGGATGTAGATACGGCCGGTTGAAGCACGTTCTTGCATCATCAATGAGAATAGATCGACCGCTTTCAATGACTTCTTACGAATACTGCTGTCTTGCTCATATTGCAGGTACAGACGTTCGAATTCGTTTTGATCTTCGAAGAAGGCATCGTAAAGACCTGGTACGTCCGATGGGCTAAATAGGCTGATATTTTCGCCTTTGATCAGACGTTGGTACATCAGCTTATTGAGCTGCACGCCGTAGTCTAAATGACGGATACGGTTATCTTCAACGCCACGGTTGTTTTTTAGTACCAGCAGCGATTCAACTTCTAAATGCCAAATAGGATAGAAAAGGGTGGCTGCACCGCCGCGCACGCCGCCTTGCGAGCAAGACTTCACTGCGGTTTGGAAATACTTGTAGAATGGTAAGCAACCCGTGTGGAATGCTTCGCCGCCACGGATTGGGCTACCTAGTGCACGGATACGACCCGCGTTGATACCAATACCAGCGCGTTGGCTCACGTATTTCACGATAGACGATGCGGTCGCATTGATAGAATCTAAGCTGTCGCCACATTCAATCAGTACACATGAACTGAATTGACGCGTTGGCGTACGTACACCCGCCATGATTGGCGTGGGCAGCGAAATCTTAAAGGTCGATACCGCGTCGTAAAAATCTTTAACGTATTGCAGGCGCGTTTCCTTTGGATAACGGGCAAACAAACAGGCTGCCACCAGAATATAGAGGAACTGGGCGCTCTCGTAGATCTCGTGGGTCACACGGTTTTGTACCAGATACTTACCTTCGAGCTGTTTTACCGCCGCGTAAGAGAAGTTCATATCGCGCCAATGGTCGATATAGCTGTCCATGATATCGAGTTCTTCGCGGGTGTAATCCTGCAGAATATGCATATCATACTTGCCAAGCTCAACCAGTTTAGTCACATGGTCGTATAACTTTGGCGGTTCGAACTGACCAAAGGCCTTCTTACGTAAATGGAATACGGCTAAGCGCGCAGCCAGAAACTGATAATCTGGAGATTCTGGGGAAATTAAATCCGCCGCAGATTTGATGATCGTTTCGTGGATAGCTTCGGTTGGGATCCCGTCGAAAAACTGTAAATGCGTGCGAAGTTCAACTTCAGAAACAGAAACGTTGTTTAATCCCTTGGCTGCCCAAGTAATTACGCGGTGTATTTTGTCGAGATCGATTGTCTCACGTGCACCACAGCGTTTTGTGACTGTCATATTGCTATTCATTGAAGAGAGGCCTTGGTTCTGATATCTATTCAGGTGAACTCAATCACCGTACGTTTCCTTGTAAAACAATCAACCTGAAAACCCTTAATACTGCTGACTATGCAGGAGATAGTCGATTTAACGGGGAACTTCTAGTGTGTCTGATTGCTACCTATACACAAGATATGGTGTTTTAAATAATCTGAGATACAAGATAGTGAGGTTTGCCGTCATTTGCAAGTCTCAATTCAGGGGGTATCTTGTGGATATCTTGAGGATAAAGAAAAGCGTTAGTGATGACTAACCCTGAAGCTCAAATTGAGATTAGCGTGTGGCATTGGTGGCGTTTTTTCACTCAAATTTCACAGTGTGATCGATCGCTAAAATAAGCAGCGATCGGGATCGCAAGGATTGACCCTTAGCCTAAATTGCATTACCAACAAATGGGGCAGAATTTCGCCGTTAACGGTTCAGTTGCGCAATTAGCACGAGTCAATTCGTTACCGCTATTTCGCTAATGCTTGTCTTAATGCTGTATGCAAACTCGATGGCGAGTTAAATTGTGCATAGGCAGGCCATGCATCGGGCGTATCGGCTTCACCTAAGTATCCCCACAGCGCCACACCGCCGAGCATGCCCGCCGCTTGGGCCGCGAGTAAATCCCGCTCTGCATCGCCTAAATAGAGAATTTGCTGTGGCCGGCATTGTAATTGCTGTGCGCCCAATAGCATAGGTGCGGTATGGGGCTTAGGGTAACGAGTCGAATCGCCACTGATCATCACCGGCATACGCGAGCTGAGCTTAAGCTTATGTAATAGAGGTCGTGTAAAGCGAGCGGGTTTGTTCGTGATCACCCCAAATGGCACGCGGCACAACTCGAGCCAGTCGAGTAGGGGGGCGATACCATCAAACAACTGACAATGGTCGCCATTGATCCTTTGATAATGGGCGAGGAGTCCTTGCTGTACTTGAGTGCGCAGTGCGTTATCCGCGCCTGGAATCGCCGCATCGACTAAGGCAAAGCTGCCATGGGAGGCGGCGCTACGCATGTCTGCGATGGGTTTTGCCGCGATACCGACATCCGACAAACTGAGGTTAAGGGCCTGAACCAGATCCGGTGCGGTATCGGCAAGGGTACCGTCAAGGTCGAATAAGACCCCTTTAACCTCAGCTAAACTCATCTTAATCTACCTTTTGCGTCGCGATCATATAGTTAACATCGACCTTTGGGGTGTACTTAAAGATCCCCGTCAGTGGGTTATAGGTGATCCCAAGTGCATCTTTACAGAGAAGATCGGTGTTATCGACCAAGGCCATGAGTTCCGATGGCTTGATGAACTTATTATGGTCATGGGTGCCAATGGGCAGCATCTTTAATAGGTACTCGGCGCCGATAATGGTCTCGACGAAAGACTTAATGTTACGGTTGATGGTTGAGAAAAACACAAAACCGCCGGGTTTAACCATATCGCAGCAGGCTTGAATTACTGATTGCGGATCAGGCACATGCTCGAGCATCTCCATGCAGGTCACCACATCGTAGTATTCGCGGTGTTCTTCCCGATGGGCCTCTGCGGTGTTTTTGACATAATTGATGCTCACACCCGTTTCCAGTGCATGTAAACGCGCTACTTCTAATGGTTCTTCCCCCATATCGAGGCCGTCAACGATCGCGCCGATGCGCGCCATGCTTTCGGATAAAATGCCGCCGCCGCAGCCGACGTCGAGCACTTTCTTACCAAAAATCCCGCCTGCGGTTTGATCGATATAGTTAAGGCGCAGGGGATTTAATAGATGCAGCGGCTTAAACTCGCCGTTGAGATCCCACCAGGTTTCGGCCATACGTTCAAACTTTGCGATTTCCTGCGGGTCTACATTGGTATTCTGTTGCATGCTATTACCTATTACGGCTGTCATTGTGCGGCTATTATAACGACAATGGGGGATAAACACAGTATTGGCTAATCCTAAGTCTTTGTGGTTGAGTGAAATTTCAGCAATTATCATTAATTCTTAAACACTTTGTGAAGCAGAGCGGTTTTTCTGCTCAGAGATTAATCAAGTCTTGGCCTCAATTTCGCCATTAACAACGGATTTTATCGGGTTTAAAAGGGCAAATTGACAGTGTTTTCATCTATTAAGCCACATCCTTCGCAATTCACGTAGGATAGGTCTGGCGACATTAAATAACTGTGTTAGAATGCCAAATCACGTTTTTGGGCCGCTCAATGATACGGATTATACGTTGTCGGCTAATTTTCAGGGGAACGAGCAGTTTATGACTGATCTGGCATCATCTATTTCGCCAATTAATATCGAAGACGAACTAAAGAATTCGTACCTTGATTACGCCATGAGCGTCATCGTGGGACGTGCATTACCAGACGTGCGTGATGGCCTTAAGCCTGTGCATCGCCGCGTGCTGTTTGCCATGAGTGAATTGAAGAACGATTGGAACAAGCCGTACAAAAAGTCTGCCCGTGTGGTTGGTGACGTGATCGGTAAATATCACCCCCATGGTGATTCGGCGGTTTACGATACTATTGTACGTATGGCTCAGCCTTTCTCTCTGCGTTACACCTTAGTCGACGGTCAAGGAAACTTCGGTTCGGTTGACGGTGACTCCGCAGCGGCAATGCGTTATACCGAAATCCGTATGGACAAGTTAGCGCACCAGCTCCTCGCCGATCTTGAAAAAGAAACCGTTGACTATGTGCCCAACTACGATGGCACAGAACAAATTCCCGCTGTATTACCGACACGTGTCCCTAACCTGTTAATCAACGGTTCATCGGGTATTGCGGTAGGTATGGCGACAAACATTCCGCCTCACAACTTAACCGAAGTGGTCAAAGGCTGTTTAGCGCTGATCGCCGATCCTGCGCTGTCTATCGAACAGTTAATGGAACATATTCCAGGCCCTGACTTCCCAACGGCTGCGATTATCAACGGCCGTAAAGGCATTATCGATGCGTATAAGACTGGCCGCGGCCGTGCAGTGATGCGCGCACTGGCTGAAGTCGAAACCGAAGATAACGGCCGTGAACGCATTATCGTCACCGAAATTCCTTATCAGGTGAACAAGGCGAAACTCATCGAGAAAATCGCTGAGTTAGTGAAAGATAAGAAGATTGAAGGCATCAGCGGCCTGCGCGACGAGTCTGACAAAGACGGTATGCGTATCGTTATTGAAATCAAACGCGGCGAAGTGGGTGAAGTTGTCCTGAACAACCTCTATGCCCAGACACAAATGCAATGTTCTTTTGGTATCAACATGGTGGCCTTGACCAATGGTCAGCCTAAGTTGTTCAACTTAAAAGAGATGCTCGAGTGCTTTATCCTGCACCGCCGTGAAGTGGTGACTCGCCGTACCGTATTCGAACTGCGTAAAGCGCGCGAGCGCGCCCATATTCTTGAGGCATTAGCGGTCGCGCTTGCTAACATCGACCCTATTATTGCGCTGATCAAAGCGTCGCCAACCCCAGCTGATGCGAAAGTTAAACTGGTTGAGCAGGGCTGGGCACTGGGTCATGTACAGGGCATGCTTGAAAAAGCGGGTGATGATGCGGCGCGTCCTGAATGGTTAGAGCCAGAATTCGGTATCCGTGATGGCTTATATTACCTGACTGAGCAACAGGCTCAGGCGATCCTTGAGCTGCGTTTACACCGTTTAACCGGTCTTGAGCACGATAAGATCATCGCCGAATACGAAGAACTGCTCGAGTTCATCGCGGGTCTGCTGTTTATTCTGCGCAGCCCTGAGCGTTTGATGGAAGTGATTAAAGAAGAGCTGGAAGAAATTCTTGCTGAATACGGTGATGCTCGCCGCACTGTCATCAACGCCAATGAAATTGATATGAGTCTTGAAGACTTAATCAACGAAGAAGACGTGGTTGTGACCCTGTCACACTTAGGTTACGCCAAGTACCAACCGCTGAGCGATTACCAAGCCCAGCGCCGTGGTGGTAAAGGTAAAGCCGCAACTAAAGTGAAAGACGAAGATTTCGTTGAAAAACTGCTGGTTGCGAATACCCACGATACTATTCTGTGCTTCTCAGATTTCGGTAAGATGTACTGGCTCAAGGTCTATCAATTACCGCTGGCGAGCCGCACATCGCGCGGTCGTCCGATTGTTAACTTGCTGCCGCTGGCCGATGGTGAGCGCATTACGGCGATTCTGCCGGTGCGTGAATACGCTGAAGATAAGTACATCATTATGGCGACCTCTAACGGTACCGTGAAGAAGACTGCGCTAACGGCCTACAGTAACCCACGTGCAAACGGCATTATTGCCGTTAACCTGAAAGACGGTGACCAACTGATCGGTGTCGATATCACCAATGGTGATGATGAGATCATGTTGTTCTCCAATGAAGGTAAAGTGGTTCGCTTTAAAGAAGGCGAAGAAGTGGCCGTACTCGATGAAAATGGCAACCCAGTGTTAGACGAAGAAGGCAACCCACAAATCAACTTCAAGGGCGTGCGTCCAATGGGTCGCGGCGCGACGGGTGTTCGCGGTATCAAGCTCGAAGAAGGTCAAAAAGTAGTGTCTCTCATCGTACCTAAGGGCGATGGCGCTATCTTAACCGTGACCGAAAACGGCTATGGTAAACGTACTGAACTGTCTGAATACCCATCGAAGAGCCGCGCGACCAAAGGTGTGGTATCGATCAAGGTGAGCGAGCGTAACGGTGCGGTGGTTGGCGCGGTACAAGTTGGCGGTAATGATGAAATCATGCTGATTAGCGATAAAGGTACCTTAGTCCGTACGCCTGCGAATGGTGTGTCTATCATCGGTCGTAACACTCAAGGTGTGACTATTATCCGTACCGCAAGTGACGAAAAAGTGGTCGGTCTGCAACGTATCGATGAGATCCAAGGCGACGAAGATGAAGTCGAGCTGGATGAAAACGGTATGCCAATCGTCCCAGTTGTCGCTGAAGGTGACTCTGTTCAAGAAGAGCCTTTAGAGGAAGAGAATGAGCTGGAAGAAGAATTAGACGAAGACGAAGAGCTTGACGACGAGCAAGACGAAGACTAATTCGAGAGTATGAAAACGAGCGTCCAATTGGACGCTCGTTTTTTTCATGGCAACGTTTTATTTTATGAATTCTAATATCATGGTTTGTAAATAAGGAGAGTGGCAGTGAGCGCGATTTATAATTTCTGTGCAGGTCCTGCGATGTTACCCGCAGCGGTAATGAAAAAAGCACAACAGGAATTACTCGATTGGAATGGGCTAGGTGTCTCCGTGATGGAAGTCAGCCACAGAGGTAAGGAATTTATCGCGCTGACCAAGCAAGCTGAGGCGGATTTACGCGAGCTGATGCACATTCCACAAAACTATCATGTGCTGTTTATGCACGGCGGTGGTCGCGGTCAATTTTCTGCCGTTGTGAATAATTTTTTAGGTAACCAAGGCCGAGCCCTGTATTTAGTCAGTGGTCAATGGTCTTCTGCAGCATTAGCCGAAGCACAAAAGCTGGCGGGTGACACGCAAATTGATAGCCTTAACATTGTTGAAAAACATAATGGACTCAATGCGGTAGTATTGCCTGAACTACATAAGATTGATGCTGATTACCGTTATGTGCACTACTGCCCAAATGAGACAGTTGATGGTATCGAAATTTTTGATGAGTTAGACAGTCCATGGCCGATTGTCGCCGATTTATCGTCAACCATTATGTCGCGTGAAATTGATGTCAGCCGTTATGGTTTAATCTATGCTGGTGCACAAAAGAACATTGGTCCTTCGGGCTTATCCATCGTGATCGTGCGTGATGATATGTTGAAACTGCCGAGTTTAACCCAATCATCGATCATGGATTACCGTTTAGCGGTAGAGCATGACTCTATGTTCAACACCCCTCCAACCTTTGCTTGGTACTTAGCGGCGGAAGTGTTTGCTTGGCTCAAATCCTTAGGTGGTGTAGCCAGTATCGCGAAAATCAATCAGCAAAAAGCGCAAATGCTGTATGCCTGTATCGACGCCAATCCTTTCTATAAAAATGGTGTGGTGGCTGCGAACCGCTCACAAATGAACGTGACTTTCCAACTGGCGGATGAGTCCCTCGATGGCGCCTTCTTAAAAGAGGCCGAAGCGGCGGGCTTAGTGGCTTTAAAAGGGCACCGAATCGTCGGTGGTATGCGTGCAAGCCTATACAATGCAATGCCACTGGAAGGTGTTGCCGCGCTGGTGACATTTATGAATGAGTTTGCAGCGAAACATCACAAGATGTAGTCCGCGCTCGCCCAAGGCACATAAGTTTTAAGCTGTTATATGCAAAAGCGAATGCACATATGCATTCGCTTTTTTGTTGGCTGGATTTGGTTATACCAATCACATTAAATATCTAATCAGTTCAGAGCCTCACAGGCATCTCAATCCAAGGCGCATTGACGAAGAAATGGTTATTCCCTTTTAAGTCAATGTAACACGGGAGTGAGATGCCTGTGAGGCTCCCGAAGGGCGGGGTTGAACGGGCTTTATACTGCGTTTAAGGCTTTCGACAGAGCGCCACTATGTCTTCAAGCCTTAGCCTTGTCTAAAGCGCGTTTAACTCCCGCTGAATGAACAGATATTTAATACGATTGGTATTAGATGCAACCCAGATAAGCTTGGTGCAATGGCACTTGTACCGAGCAAGCCTGTGAGCCGGCACGCATAACAGACTAATATACTTAGCAATCTATTGGGTAAGTTTTATCTTATTGTTTATCATGATTAAAAGTTGATATTTTGATTTTTACATAAGATAAATTACTAGGAAACCACTGATGGATTTAGCCAAGCTTTCGCGCATTAGTATGAAGCACTTAATCACTTTGCATGTGATGCTCGATACTCTGAGCGTTACCGCTAGCGCCGAACGTTTATGCTTAAGCCCTTCATCTGTCAGTAAAACCTTAAGCCAGCTTCGAGACAGTTTGAATGATGAACTGTTTTACCGTAACGGTAACTCACTGGTTGCAACGCCTTTAGCCAAACGATTAGGCCCAAGCGTGCAACAAATGATCAATGATATGAATCAGATCATGAGTCAAGATGCGTTTACCCCAACAAACTATGAGGGGCGGTTTACACTGGCAATGCGCGAAAGTACTTTTGAGCTGCTGGCCGCCAAACTCAGCGCCCATATTTTGGGTTTGGCGCCCCATATTCATCTCGATATTTACAGCAAAGACAATATCGGTTTTGATGGACTCATTAATGGCTCGTTAGATTTTGTACTGTTACCCCATGATTTGAGTCAGCCTAATCCTTCGCAAAATGATCTCGTGTGGGAAACCTTGTTCAGCGATGAAATGATTTGCTTAATGAACTCATCCCATCCCTTGGCCAAACAATCGCATATCAGCTTTGATGATTATCTCAGCTTCAGCCATATAGGCATCACAGATACGGATCTGAGTACGCCTTATTTTGATATTTTACTCGCTCAGCAATCTCAAAAACGTGCGGTACCTATTTCGGTGCCAGACTTTGGCAGCGCGGCGTTAATGTGTCACCACAGTGAGCTGCTGTTTACCTGCTCGCGCCGCTGGGCATCTATCGCGAGCCAAGCCAAAGGTTTAACCGTCAAATCGTTACCCATCGAATATGGAAAAGTGGCTTATAGCCTCGTTTGGCATAAACAAAGTATGAAGGATCCCGCACTACGTTGGTTGTACGAGCAGATCCTGCTTTGTAGCCGTTAAAGGTAGATGGACGGTAACACGATATTTGTTAAACCTCGCTGGGCAAGGGAGGCCGCTAAGGCTTCAATATCAGTCTGTGTGCAACTAGACCAAGTTAACGCCTCATCAACCACGCCATGGTGGTGAAAGGCGTTTAATTTCACCCGGATATCGGCACCAAGTGTCAGTAAATAGCAAGATAGCGCGTCTATTTCCTGCTCAAAATCCGTAATACCCGGAATATGCAGCAATCTTACTTCATACAGTTTTTGCTGCTGCGCTAAGAGTTCAATCGATTTGAACACCGCATGGTTATCTCGCCCGGTAATGTATCTATGGGTCTCTCTTTGCCACGCTTTAAGATCCACCATAGCGCCGTCTAAAAAGGGCAGCAGTTTATGCCAGCCTGTGAGGCTCAAACTGCCATTGGTATCGAGCATACAGGTTAACTGTGATAACGACGTTGAGGCCTTAATTGCTTTAAATAATTCAATAATATATGGCAGTTGTAGACTTGCTTCGCCGCCGCTCACCGTAATGCCATTAATAAAGTGACGCTGATGGTGGATAATCGCCAAGATCTCTTCAACAGTGTATCGGGTGACTTTAGGATTGGCTTGTTTTGGACACACAGCAAGACAAGTATCGCACTGGCTACAACGATCTTTGTCCCAATGGATTTGATGCTTATTGTTAGCGGTTATCAACGTCAGTGCCTTGTCAGGGCAGGTGGCGATGCAATCGCCACAGCCATCGCATAAGCCTATGGTATGTGGGTTATGGCAGTTTTTACATTGATAATTACAGCCCTGCAGGAATAATACGAGCCTGCTGCCAGGCCCGTCGACGCAGGAAAACGGCAATAGCTGACTAACTATTGCCTGCTTATTTATGGCCGGTTTAGTAAATGACACAGGGAGAATGCTCATGGGCAATTACGCGTGCTTGGCGTTGTAATATGCCGGTATTTTGTGCTGCTTCAGCCCCTAACCCCGTGGTATTAAGGCGCGAACCGCATTGTTTAAATGCTTCAATATCTGAGCGTTTTACCATATAGCCAGTGACACGCATTAAATCGTTAGAGGCCACATTGGCGGTAAATTCCCTAAAGCCTAACTCCAGTGCCGCTTTACACAGCTGGAACATAGCTTGAGGATTGGATTTGACGGTTTCATCTATGGTCAAAATATCGCTGATCCCCGCCGTATAATACTGGTGATGCTGCGCGAGGGCTTGAATATGGGCGATGGGATTGGGTTCCGTACCATAGGGAATACGCACGCCGGGCGTCACGTCTTTATCGAGACTGATACCGCCCTGTGAATGCAGCAGCGCTCGTCCATGGTA
Organism: Shewanella decolorationis; assembly: GCF_004354305.1. NCBI lineage: Bacteria > Pseudomonadati > Pseudomonadota > Gammaproteobacteria > Alteromonadales > Shewanellaceae > Shewanella > Shewanella decolorationis. Next base: position 3,249,980 of record NZ_CP037898.1, read on the forward strand.
GCCATAGGTGACGGGCGTGGATTTTACTATGCTATCGAGGGCGGCAGAAATACGGTAGCCAAGTTGGTTCGCATCCATGCTATGACCATAGCCTGTGGGTTTGTTTGATTGAGATGATGTGTCTGTCTCATTTGTCATCTGAGTTTGCAGAATATTCACCGCTTCAGCCATACCGTAAATACCAAACATGGGGGCAAAGCGCGATTCATCAATCAATTGTTCTTTAACTAAAAAGCTATCAAAGAAGTGCGACTCTTGATGTAAAAAGGCCGAACGCGCCTCGATAAGTTCGAAGGTGAGTGAGCAGTAATAGGGCAAGACACGCTCAAAAAAGTCATTGATTGACGTTGCCTTCAATGCCACTTCTTTCAGATTGAGTCTAACCAAGGTATTAGCGCCGCCTGCTAATGGTAAGGCATTGTAGCAACTCACAATACCAAAGCCGCGCTTGTCAAATGCACTGGCATGCAGAGGATAGTTGGCGATATGCGGTTTACTACACTGACAAATATTGGTTGCCGCAATTTGTAATAATTCATCCGGTGTGATGGCGGGGTCATACATAAAGGTCAAATTGGGGGCAACTTGTTTAAGTTCGGCATCAATGCGCAGTAGGGTTCGGCAAACAATATTGTCTGTTGGGCCAATATTGACGTGCATAAAGGCGTCGGGCAGGGTTCTGTCGAGCATGATCCAGAACAGCTTTAGTTTACGATAAAGGACATCCGCGTCCATTCCTTCCACGAAAGGCATCAAAATGTCGTCCAACTGACCTAAATACACGGGGATATTGGTCACCGATGGCACATGGTGATACAGAATCGTTAAGGCATTGAGGGCTTCGTCTAAATTCTGCGCGGTAACAAGCTCTAAATATTCAGAGCCTTGCTCAAGATAGCGGGCATAATCTGGCAATACATAGCGCGGTTTAAACGGTGTATGGCCTTCAAACATATCGCAAATAACGCCGTCTTTCATCGCTGTTTTTACTTCATCTGATATTGGCATGTAGGGCAAACTCGCCTCCGCCTCCAACGCTAAATAGTTAGATTTTTGCTTAGGAGAAAGCTGCGGACTGGTGACGATTTGCATTAATTTATCTTGTAATAACATGGCGAAATATCCACAAGTTCAATAATGATGATTAATCTACTGGGCGGCTTTGGCTTTAAAAAGTGAAAATTGCCGTAGCCCCGATTGATAAAATGGAAATCCGCCGATTGAGATCACAACGTGCGGTTTATTGTGATAAGACCGTGGTGTCAAAATCACTTGAATTAGTTTTATGATTGAAAATAAATGCTTAACGGTGAGGATGGCGTGGCTAATGAGGTTTTGGGGTGTAGAAACGAAAAGGAAGATTCGTTAATCCAAACTAAATAGACGAGTGTAATATTGACAAGCGGTAGAGCAACTCTGCTGCATCCTAAATCGAGAATACAGCAGAGTAAACTGTGTAGAAAAAATACTAAAGTGCTTGTATTTAAAGCACTTTAGCAATCGACTTGGCTAAGTAATCCACATTGTCTTCGCTAATGCCTGCAATGCTAATACGGCTCGAACCCACCATATAAATGCTGAATTCTTTCTGCAGGCGTGCCACTTGCTCAGGATTAACTCCTAGGAAAGAGAACATACCTTTTTGGCGAGCGATAAAGCCAAAGTCACGCTCAACGCCATTGGCCTTGAGTTTTTCCACTAAAATCGCGCGGTTACCATTGATGCGGTCGCGCATCACTTTGAGCTCATCTAACCATTCTTGCTTTAGTTCTGCCGAACCGAGAATGGTTTCGACAATCGCCGCGCCGTGGGCTGGCGGCATGGAGTAGAGGCAGCGAACCACGTAAAGCAGCACAGATTGCGCGATGTTTGCCGTGTTCGCATCCTTTGCAACCACAGAGCAAGAACCGATACGCTCACGGTACAGACCGAAGTTTTTCGAGCAAGAGCTACACAGGATCATATTATCGACCGCCGCGGCCATTTTACGCACGCCATAGGCATCGATATCGACACCATCACCAAAACCTTGGTAAGCCATGTCGATAAGCGGGGTAAAACCTTGCTCCTTGGTGAGGGCAACCACTTTATCCCATTGCTCTGTCGTTAAATCCATCCCGCTCGGGTTATGGCAACAGGCGTGGAACAGCACCACATCGTTCGGGCCAACTTGAGCAAGCGCGCTGAGCATCTCATCAAACTTTAATGATTTAGTGTCGTAATTATAGTAAGGGTAGGTTTTAACGGTAATGCCTGCTGCCTCAAACAAGCCTGTGTGGTTCGCCCAGGTGGGATCGCTCACCCACAGCACCGCATTAGGATTGCAGCGCTTAATAAAATCACCGGCAACGCGTAGGGCGCCCGTACCACCAGGAGTAGAAACAGTACGAATGCGGTTGGCGATAATCGCGCTGTGATCACTGCCAAAGGCTAATTCTGTTATCAGGGTATTAAACTGAGGTGAACCGGTTGGGCCGATATACACTTTGGTGGTTTCTGTGTCTAAACGGAATTTTTCGGCTTTTTTCACGCAATTAAGGATGGGAGTGTTTCCAGCGGGATCCTTATATACGCCCACACCTAAGTCGACTTTTTGAGGATGTGCGTCTTCACGGTATTGGGTTAATAGGCCGAGGATAGGATCCGCAGGCATTGCGACGAGTGAGTTAAACATGGCTCCATCTACCTTTTTGGTTATATTGCGACAACAGGAATTGCAAAGAATATGCGTGATTTATCGTTTGAAACCTAGAATAGCGTGGATAGATGAAAAATTTAAAGCAAAAACTGTGAACTATGGCCAATTAATCTGGCAAAAAAGCCTGCCAAAAAACGCTTTAGATCACAATTTAACCGCTGATATTTTGTATTTTTGTTATTTTTAGACTGACTTGAGTAATTTTCCGGTTTAAAAAGCCGTTTTTTAGTAAAAAACGGTTGAATCCTGCGTCACTATCGGTAATTTTATAACGACGAAGCACCAACAAGGTCCCCAATCTCCTTTAATTTGTAATCTTAACTTGACGCCATGTAGCGTGAGGTTGCCATTTACCTATTTTCAATCAGCGTGCCGTCGATGGTTACGCCCTAAGAGAAAGAAGATTTATTCATGAAGCAATTACGTCTTGAACCTGTTGTGCAAGTCCGCGGTGAGATCAACATTCCGGGCTCAAAAAGCATTTCTAACCGCGCGTTATTATTAGCGACCTTAGCCAAAGGCTCCACCACGCTAACCAATTTGCTCGACTCGGATGATATTCGCCATATGTTGGCGTCTTTAAAACAGTTGGGCGTCGAATACCGCTTATCGCAAAATAATACTGTCTGTGAACTGACTGGCTTAGGCGGCGTGATTTCTTCAGATACCGCGCAAACGCTGTTTTTAGGCAATGCGGGAACAGCAATGCGTCCATTGTGCGCTGCGCTCACCTTAGGTCGTGGCGAATTTACCTTAACTGGCGAGCCGCGCATGGAAGAGCGTCCCATTGGCGATTTGGTCGATGCTCTGCAACAATTGGGCGCCAATATTGTTTACCTTAAGAATGAAGGATTTCCGCCTCTAACCATCAATGCAACCGGTCTTAACGGTGGCGATGTGGAAATTGCTGGCGATCTGTCCAGCCAGTTCTTAACCGCGCTGTTAATGGTTGCGCCCCTAGCTAAGGGCAGCGTGAATATTCATGTTAAAGGTGAACTGGTTTCAAAGCCTTATATCGACATTACCCTAGCCCTGATGGCACAGTTTGGCGTTCAGGTGATTAACCATGACTATACCCGCTTTGAAATCCCAGCCGGGCAGCAGTATGTATCTCCGGGTAAAGTGTTAGTGGAAGGGGATGCCTCTTCTGCATCTTACTTTTTAGCGGCGGGAGCCATTAAAGGCGGTGAGGTGAAAGTCACGGGTGTTGGCCGTTTAAGCATTCAGGGCGATGTGAAATTTGCCGATGTGCTGGAAAAAATGGGCGCCGATATTGAGTGGGGCGATGATTACATTATTGCCCGTGGCGCACCGTTAACCGCGATTAATTTAGACATGAATCATATTCCCGATGCGGCGATGACCATTGCCACCGCGGCCCTGTTTGCTAAGGGCACGACCACTATACGCAACATCTATAACTGGCGCATTAAAGAGACCGACCGATTAGCGGCGATGGCAACAGAGCTGCGTAAAGTTGGCGCGTTAGTGGAAGAGGGCCACGATTATATTCAAATCACCCCGCCAGCGGTGCTCAATACCGCAGAGATTGACACCTATAACGACCATCGCATGGCGATGTGCTTCTCCATGATGGCCTTTGCCGATTGCGGGATCACCATTAATGATCCCGATTGCACCTCGAAAACCTTCCCTGACTATTTTGCCCAATTTGCCAGTCTCAAAGCCTAACCGCTTTCTGTAACAGACTGACTTTGAGTCATATCAAGATGATGAAGCCGCATTTGAGCGGCTTCTAAACTTCATAAAAAATCCACGGATTTTATTTGTATAGTATTGTACAATGCGGCGCTCATTTTCGGGGCTCTAGTTAAGAACTCACGGATGATGATTATTTTTTGCGGAGGAATGTATGTCTGAACGGGCTCCTGTAGTCACAATCGACGGCCCAAGTGGTGCTGGTAAAGGGACAATTAGCCAATTGTTGGCTAAGCATCTCGGATGGCAACTGCTTGATAGTGGTGCTATTTACCGAGTGCTTGCGTTAGCTGCAATTCACCACGATGTAGAACTGGAAAATGAAGAATCCATCACACTCCTTGCTGCTCACCTTGATGTGAAATTTTTAACCGGCAATGAGAAAGACCCAGTTCAAGTGATCTTAGAAGGTGAAGACGTCACTACTGCGATACGTACCCAAGAATGCTCAAATGCGGCCTCTAAAGTGGCGGCATTTCCCCGTGTACGGGAAGCCTTATTACGTCGTCAACGTGCCTTTAGAACGGCACCCGGATTAATCGCCGATGGCCGCGACATGGGCACGGTTGTTTTCCCAACGGCATCGGCTAAATTATATTTAACTGCTTCTGCAGAGGAGCGGGCTCAAAGACGCTATAATCAGTTGCAGGACAAGGGCTTCGATGTTAATATCGAGCGCCTTTTAGCTGAAATTATCGAGCGTGACGACCGCGATATGAATCGTCCAGTGGCCCCTTTGGTCCCTGCCGAGGATGCGCTCGTTATCGATACCAGCGATAAAGGTATTGATGAAGTACTTGAGCTTGCGCTCAACTACATCAACCAAAAATTATCCAACACTAACTAAGTTATTGTTTGGATAGGTATTCGTATTAAGGATGATACGGATAATTTGACTGACTCCACGTCTAGGATTGACTGTGGTTTATTACATTAAAGTAACTTAAACATGACTGAATCTTTTGCTGATCTATTTGAACAATCCCTTCAAACTCTGGAATTCCGTCCAGGCTCTATCGTTCGTGGTACTGTAGTTGCTATCGAAAACGGTATGGTTCTGGTTGATGCAGGTCTGAAGTCTGAAAGCCCAATCCCAGCTGAACAATTCAAAAACGCTCAAGGCGTTTTAGAAATCGCTGTTGGTGATGAAGTTGACGTAGCTCTTGACTCTGTTGAAGACGGCTTCGGTGAGACTCAACTGTCTCGCGAAAAAGCGAAACGTCACGAAGCTTGGATCGTTCTGGAAAAAGCTTACGAAGATGCTGAAACTGTAATCGGTATCATCAATGGTAAAGTGAAAGGCGGTTTCACTGTTGAATTAAACGGTATCCGTGCCTTCTTACCTGGTTCTCTAGTTGACGTGCGCCCAGTTCGCGACACCGCTCACTTAGAGTACAAAGAATTAGAATTCAAAGTTATCAAACTAGACCAGAAGCGTAACAACGTAGTTGTTTCTCGTCGTGCAGTTATCGAATCAGAAAGCAGCGCTGAGCGTGATGCACTGTTAGAAAACCTGCAAGAAGGTCAAGCAGTTAAAGGTATCGTTAAGAACCTGACTGACTACGGTGCATTCGTAGATTTAGGTGGCGTTGACGGTCTGTTACATATCACTGATATGGCATGGAAACGCGTTAAGCACCCATCTGAAATCGTAAACGTTGGTGACGAAATCAACGTTAAAGTTCTGAAGTACGATCGTGAGCGCACTCGTGTGTCTCTAGGTCTGAAACAACTTGGCGAAGATCCATGGTTAGAAATCAGCAAACGCTACCCAGAAAACACTAAGTTAACTGGTCGCGTAACTAACCTGACTGACTACGGCTGTTTCGTTGAAATCGAAGAAGGCGTTGAAGGTTTAGTTCACGTTTCTGAAATGGATTGGACTAACAAGAACATTCACCCATCTAAAGTGGTTAACTTAGGTGACGAAGTTGAAGTTCTGGTTCTGGACATCGATGAAGAGCGTCGTCGTATTTCTCTAGGTCTGAAGCAATGTAAGACCAACCCATGGGATGACTTCGCAACTCGTTACAACAAAGGCGACAAGGTTTCTGGTAAGATCAAGTCAATCACTGACTTCGGTATCTTCATCGGTCTTGACGGCGGTATCGATGGTTTAGTTCACCTGTCTGACATTTCTTGGAACGGCACTGGCGAAGACGCAGTATCTGAGTACAAGAAAGGCGACGAAATCCACGCAGTGGTTCTGTCTGTTGACCCAGAGCGCGAGCGCATCAGCTTAGGCGTTAAACAAACTGAAGACGATCCATTCAACGCTTACTTAGCTGACAAGAAGAAAGGTACTATCGTAAACGGTACTGTTTCTGCTGTTGACGCTAAAGGCGTTACTGTTGAACTAGCTGACACTGTTGAAGGTTACATCCGTGTAGCTGACATCAGCCGTGAGCGCATCGAAGATGCATCTACTGTTTACTCAGTAGGTGATGCTATCGAAGCTAAGTTCATGGGTGTTGACCGTAAGAACCGTTCTATCAGCCTGTCAATCAAAGCGAAAGACGAAGCTGAAGAAAAAGAAGTAATGGCGACCTTGAATAAACAAGAAGACGCTGTTATTAGTAATGCAATGGCTGAAGCGTTTAAAGCAGCTCGCAAATAATCGCCTGTTGTATGGGGAGTTTTTCTCCCCATTAGGTGACTGTGTTTGGCTTGATAATAGGGGATAGCTAGGATGACAAAATCCGAACTGATCGAAAAACTCGCCACCAGGCAGTCGCAGCTGTCGGCGAAAGAGGTTGAAGGCGCAATCAAAGAGATGTTGGAGCAAATGGCAACAACATTAGAAAGCGGAGATCGTATCGAAATCCGTGGATTTGGTAGTTTCTCGCTTCATTATCGTGCACCGCGTACTGGCCGTAATCCAAAGACTGGTTCATCAGTTGAATTGGAAGGCAAATACGTCCCGCACTTTAAGCCAGGCAAAGAACTGCGCGAACGCGTTGACGCAGTTAATGTATAATTGACCGCATTACAAAAAGCCTCCGTAAGGGGGCTTTTTTATATCTAATGCAAGGCAAAGCTGGTCAGCTCAGTAAATTTCTTGGATAATCAGAAAATTGAAAGGCGTTTAAGGGAGTGCGACGTGAAATCTTTTGTAGCGACAGTCCTTGTGGCACTGTTATTTATTGTGGCATTGATTTTTGGTGCGCGTAATGAACAAGTAGTGACGATCAGCTACTTTGTGGCTCAGGGTGAGTACCGTTTACCCGTAGTATTAGCCGTGGTTTTCTTTGCAGGCTTTATGCTGAGTTGGCTCGTGGCCAGTTATTATATTGTTAAACTGAAATTGGCTTTAGCGACGACCAGAAAGAAATTAACGGCCCAAACCGCTAAAACTCCTCAAGGTGTAGACGCCTAATATGCTTGAGATCCTCTTTCTGTTGCTTCCTATTGCTGCCGGTTACGGTTGGTATATGGGGCGGCGGAGCATAAGGCAAAACCAGAGTAATCAGCGTAAGCAATTAAGTCGTGATTATTTCACCGGCTTGAATTTCCTGTTGTCGAACGAGTCAGACAAAGCGGTCGACTTGTTTATCAGTATGCTCGATGTGGACGATGAAACCATCGATACCCATCTTTCCCTCGGGTCGTTATTCCGCAAACGCGGTGAAGTTGACCGCTCTATTCGTATCCATCAAAACCTAATCGCACGCCCAACACTCACCAATGAGCAGCGTGATATTGCGATGATGGAACTGGGTAAAGATTACCTTGCCGCAGGATTTTACGACCGCGCGGAAGAAATTTTCCTGAATTTAGTGAGTCAAGATGACCATAGTGAAGAGTCTGAGACGCAGCTGATTGCCATTTATCAAGTTATTAAGGAATGGCAAAAGGCTATCGATATCACCAAGCGCTTAAGTCGTAAGCGTCAGCAGGTGCTTAAACCGATTATCGCCCACTTTTATTGCCAGCTTGCGGATGAAACCAGCGACGATGCCGACAAGATCAAGTTATTACAACAAGCCTTAAAACAAGATCCTAAGTGCGGCCGAGCCTTACTCACACTAGCTAAAAAATTCCTCGACGCCAAGGATTACAACCAGTGTAAATCTATGCTGATGGCACTGAAAAAGGCCGACATAGAACTCTTTGCCGATGCCTTACCAACGGCCAAGCAAGTTTATCGTGATACCCAAGATAAAGAGGGCTATCAAGAATTATTAGCGGGCGCGATGGCCGAAGGGGCGGGCGCCTCCGTGGTGGTAGCGCTTGCTCAGCATATGATTAGTCTCGATGAGATAAAAGCTGCTGAAAACATGGTGTTAGATGCCCTGTATCGCCATCCCACCATGAAGGGATTTCAGCACTTAATGCAGATGCACCTGCGTCAAGCAGAAGAAGGGCAAGCCAAACAAAGTTTGACTATGCTTGAGCAACTTGTTGAACAACAAATTAAATTCCGTCCAAGTTACCGCTGTAAAGAATGCGGTTTCCCATCCCACACCCTGTATTGGCATTGCCCCTCCTGTAAAAAATGGGGCACCATTAAACGGATCCGTGGCTTAGACGGTGAATAACCTTTAGAAATACCTTGTTAGTGTAACTCAGTTGGAGAGATGATGACGACCAAACCTATCCTCGTAGCGCTTGATTACGATAATAAAAACCACGCCTTACAACTGATAGATCAACTCGATCCTAACATGTGCCGCCTCAAAGTGGGCAAAGAAATGTTTACCCTATTTGGCCCACAATTGGTTAAAGACATTCATGACCGTGGTTTCGATCTTTTCCTCGACTTAAAGTTTCACGATATTCCGAATACCGTCGCTAAAGCGGTCTCGGCCGCGGCAGAACTTGGCGTGTGGATGACAAACGTCCATGCCAGCGGTGGCTTGGCCATGATGGAAGCGGCGAAAAAAGCGTTGCAGCCCTATGGTAAAGATGCACCTCTGCTCATCGCAGTAACGGTTCTGACTTCAATGAGCGATGAGGATTTAAAACTCATTGGCATCGATGTCCCAGCCTTTGAGCATGTGCAACGTCTCGCTAAACTCACCAAACAGGCAGGCCTTGATGGTGTAGTCTGTTCGGCGCAAGAGGCGAGTGTACTTAAATCGCTCTTAGGCCGAGATTTTAAACTTATCACCCCGGGGATCCGCCCTGTGGGCAGTGACGTGGGTGACCAACACCGGGTGATGACGCCACCGGAGGCGCTTGCCGCTGGTTCTGATTATTTAGTGATTGGTCGACCAATCACTAAGGCCGCCGATCCTCTGGCGGTGCTGCAGGCGATTCATCAATCTCTCGCTTGAGTGGCATGATGAAAGCCATTGCGGTTTAAGCACTTGTTCGCACGTTAATTTGACCGTTCATGGAGAATGCCCATGCTGAATACTACGATGTTTAATTATCAAGGTAAGAATGTTGTCGTTGTCGGTGGTACGAGTGGAATTAACCTCGCGATAGCCAACGCCTTTGCGCAGGCTGGCGCGAATGTGGCGGTGGCGAGTCGCAGCCAAGATAAGATTGATGCCGCCGTGTTGCAGCTCAAACAGTCAAATCCAGATGGGCTCCACCTCGGGGTGAGTTTTGATGTGAGAGATTTAGCTGCGGTTGAGCAGGGCTTTGAAGCCATCGCCTCTGAATTTGGCTTTATCGATGTGTTAGTAAGTGGTGCGGCAGGTAACTTTCCGGCGACTGCGGCAAAACTCTCTGCTAATGGCTTTAAGGCCGTGATGGATATTGACCTGTTGGGCAGTTTTCAAGTGCTGAAGACGGCTTATCCTTTACTGCGTCGCCCCCAAGGGAATATTATTCAAATCTCGGCGCCGCAGGCATCGATAGCCATGCCAATGCAAGCCCATGTGTGCGCCGCCAAAGCGGGCGTAGACATGCTCACTCGAACACTGGCGATAGAATGGGGCTGCGAAGGGATCCGTATAAACTCCATTATTCCAGGCCCAATCGCGGACACTGAAGGATTTAACCGTTTAGCACCGAGCGCGGCGCTGCAACAGCAAGTTGCACAGTCTGTACCGTTAAAACGTAATGGTGTCGGGCAGGATATTGCTAATGCCGCGATGTTTTTAGGATCAGAGTATGCCTCGTACATTACAGGGGTTGTGTTACCCGTCGATGGTGGCTGGTCACTTGGCGGTGCGAGCATTGCAATGACGGCATTAGGCGAGTTGGCGATTAAAGCTCAGCAGTAATAGCGCAATATTTGAACGTTGTAACTTATTTATTTGATAGAGAAATCGGGTGAAAATCCATGGCGAATGCATTACAAGAGCAGCTGCTTAAGGCTGGCCTTGCCAGTAAACAAAAAGTACGTGATGTGAAGACGCAAAAACGTCGCGACAAAAAGGCGCGGGTGGATGATGGTTCGAGTGCATTGAAGAATGACATTGCCGAGCAAAAACGACTCCAAGCTGAAAAAGATAAGGCATTGAACGAGCAGCGCTTTGCCGAAGCGACGGCCCGTGGGCAAGTGCGTGGCTTGGTGAGTGAGTTTACTCAATTTGCGATTAAGATCCCAAGCCATGCCGAGGTTAAATTTAACTATACCCTCGACAATAAAATCTATTCAGTCTATATCGACGAGAAGATCCAATCAGAACTGCTTAAAGGCCTGTTAGGAATTGTTCGATATGAAGATAAGAGCTACCTAGTCCCCCATAAATTAGCCGAGCGCGTCAATCTCTTGGTGCCACAATGGTGCGGTTACTTGTGGCAACAGGATGAAGGTAAAGCGGTTGAGGTTGAAGATGACCCCTATGCCGATTATGCGATCCCAGACGATTTAATGTGGTAATCAATGCGTTAATCGTGAGCTAAGCCGACGACGCATCGCTTATCTCTGGCTACACTAAAACCCTTAAGGCAACTTAAGGGTTTTTTATTGCCCGTATTTCACATTAACGGTTTTGCTAGTTCTGAGTTGCAAAGTGAATTTGTAATGAGATTGTTTTCTGTATTGAACTGGTATAAATTAAAACAACTGTTTAAATCCTACGTTTAAGAGTCTACCCATGAATCCTTACCAAGCTCCGTTAGCGGATATGCGTTTCTTATTGGAACAGGTTTTTGATGCGCCAAATACTTGGGCACAACTCCCTGATATTGCTGAAATGGTCGATATGGATACGGCCGGCGCGATTCTCGAAGAAGCCGCGAAAATCAGTGCTGAATTAATCCATCCGCTTAACCGTGCTGGCGATGAGCAAGGCGTTCTTCATCAGAATAATCAAGTAATTACGCCCGATGGTTATAAAGCCGTTTACGATCAATATTCCCAAGGCGGCTGGGTGGGCCTGTGTGGTGAACCCGAGTTCGGCGGTATGGGCATGCCGAAAATGCTTGGGGTGTTAGTCGATGAAATGGCTTATAGCGCCTGCAATGCATTCACTCTGTATGGTTCACTTACGGCGGGGGCGGCATTGTGTATTAATGCCCACGGCAGTGAAGAGATTAAAGAAACCTATTTGCCAAAACTTTACAGCGGTGAATGGGCTGGGGCCATGGACATGACGGAGCCTCAGGCAGGCTCAGATCTACGTAATATCCGTACCCGTGCTATCCCACAGGATGACGGCAGTTATGCCATTAGCGGCAGCAAAATCTTTATCACGGGTGGCGATCATGATTTGACCGAGAACGTCATTCACTTAGTGCTGGCAAAGCTTCCTGAAAGCAAAGGGATTTCGCTGTTCCTCGTGCCTAAAACCACGGTCAATGCCGACGGCAGTTTAGGCCAAGCGAACGGTGTGAGCGTGGGTTCCATCGAACATAAAATGGGGCTTAAGGGCTCTGCCACCTGTGTAATGAACTTTGATGAGGCAAAAGGTTACCTGATTGGTGAGCCAAATCGTGGTTTAGTGTGTATGTTCACTATGATGAACTACGAGCGCTTAGCCATCGGTATTCAAGGGCTTGGCAGTGCGCAGGCCGCTTATCAAATGGCCGCCGATTATGCTAAAGAGCGCAACCAAGGCGTTGCCGCAGGCGGCTCGCCCACGGGGAGCGACTCCGATCCTATTATCGTGCATGGCGACGTGCGTCGTATGTTGCTGACCATACGTGCGATGACGGAAGCGGGGCGCGCACTCTCGGTATTTACCGGTAAACAACTCGATTTAGCAAAATATGCCGAGGATGAGGTTAAAGCCAAGGCTGCTCGTTATGTGGGCTTGTTAACACCCGTGGCGAAAGCATTTTTAACCGACAGAGGTTTAGATACCACTATCATGGCGCAGCAAGTGTTTGGTGGCCATGGCTATATTCGCGAAACCGGTATTGAACAGTTAGTGCGTGATACCCGTATTGCCCAGATTTACGAAGGTACTAACGGTATTCAGGCCATCGACTTCTTAGGCCGAAAAGTCACTGGCGATAACCTGGCAACGCTCAAGGAGTTTGTGGCCGAATTAAAGGCGCAAATGCGCGAATTTACTCAGGTCGATGCGGTAAAAGTGTCCGCCGTTTGTGCCCGTTTGGATGCCTTAGTCAATGTTGCCGAATCCATCAATGAGCAAAAGTTGACTCAGCCAGCGCTTATTAACGCCAGTGCAGTGGACTTTTTAGATGCCTTCGGTTACACCCTCTACGGTTACTATTGGTTAGCCATGTTGGATAAAGCAGTGAGTGCAGAAGATAAACTGTTTGCCGAGCAAAAATCCTACCTCGCCAAATTCTATTTCGACAAGCTGCTACCTAAGGCTGAGTATCACTTAGCGCAAGTGCGTGCGGGGGATACCAGCACTATGGCGATGCCTGCAGAGCTGTTCTAACCCAAGCTTAAAGATGGTTAAAATTCGATTTAGCCTAACAAAAAGCACTGATATTCAGTGCTTTTTTCTTTTAAATACTTTTCATATTGCTATGCACGTTATTGGATATTAATCACTTAACTTAAGGGTGTTGAGCTCGGTGGCCGTTGTTTGGCTGGCTTGGGTTTGAGTTTCGATGGCGTTAAGCAACAGAGTTAAAAAGTCGGCGCTAAAGGCGGGCTTACGTTGCTTTTTGGTCTCAGGGCTTATGCCATTCTCGAGCACGACAAAGAGAATATCCCGCTGCTGCGCTAAACGCATAAAGCCAGCTAAATTGGCGACTCCCTGCATCGAACCTGTCTTGGCAAACACTCGATGTTTTAAGGGCGGTTTAGTGTATCCCAAGCGGTATTGCAGTGTGCCGCTGACACCGGCTTCGGGCAAACTGTCAATGAGGCTGCGAAAGCGAGCATCTTGGTAAATGAGCGCCAGCACATCGGCTAATTGTTTTGCGCTCAACAGGTTATAGCGAGAAAGCCCTGAACCATCGACAATATTGGCGTTGGTTAAATCAACCCCAAGCTCTGTCAGAATATGGCGCATCGCCGCAGCACCATTAGTAAAGCTGCCTTGGGTTTTGTAATAACTTTGCCCTACGCGCTTAAACAAACTATCGGCAATCAGATTATCCGACTTCAGCAGCATGGTTTTGAGTAGCTCAGGTAAGGGCGCGCTGCTATGACTGGCAATGAGTTTTGCCTTAGAAGGGATGGTCTTGCCTATCTTCACTTTACCTGAGAGTGACATTTCCCCCTTGAGCGTCGCTGTTAGGGTGTCCATGGCAAATTTTTCGGGATCGCTAATGGCAATCGCTAGTGGTATCGCTTCACTGCCGGGATAGCAGCCCCGAAGATGATACTGATTCTGGCCAAGGCGCACTAAATCGAGCTGGCAAAAATCATGACCTGCTTGTGGGGAGAATATGGCGTCGCTAGTCACTTTTACCCCAAAACTCGATGCCCTTAATTTGACCTCAGAAGCATGCTTGGCTGAGCTTGGGGCAAACAGCCCGTAAACGCAGTTTTGATTGATGATATAACTCGACACTGGCGCGGCAAAGCAAATCCCAAGGTCATCCCACACCCAGCCAGGTGCTTGTAATTGCTCTTGTTTATCCCCGATTAGATAGAGATGTCCCTCAACGCTTTTTATGCCTTGTTTTTGTAGATGGGCAAACAAGGCCTTAAGATCGTCCTGAGTCAGTGTTGGATCGCCGCTAAAACGCAGATAAACACTGCCCGCAATATGACCTTGGCGAATAGGCGCATCACTCCAAAGCTCAGTGACATAGCGAAAATCTGAGCCAAGGCTAGCCATAGCGGTAACGGCGGTCAGCACCTTTTGTGTGCTGGCGGGGATAAATAAGGTATCGGCTTGCTGGCTGTATAACAGGGTATTAGTGCTTAAATCACGGGCCAGCAAAGCGACTTGCGAATGACGCGGGGCAATATCTGCGATTTGCTTGGCAAGCAATGTCTGGCTAATTGTGGGGGACGCCCCTAATACACTCGAAGGGGATAAACTGGTTACTAATACTGCCAGTATTAGGGGCATTACACGGGAGTGAATGAGGTTTGGGGATAACATTTCCATGTCAGTATTGCACGTTACCTTATGATATAGAGGGATGATTAGCTGTCATTACTGCCATCGTCTTTTTCCATCAAACGATACAGTCTTAGAGTGACAAATAACACTAATCCGATAAAAAGCGGCAAAATCAGTAAGCCTAGCTGCGCTTTAAAATGAAAAATGCCCCAAGCTAAGGATAGGGTGAGGGCAAGGGTCAGTAAAATTTTTTTGTTCATAGTGTTTGGTTATTCGGCATTTGGCGCTTTAGTTTACGCTAAAACATTCAGGCTTGGCACGCTTGCCCTTCGGCTAACAGTTTTTTTGTGATTAAACGCATCATTTTACGCCACTAAATGATATCGACGTTTAAGGTGTTATTGGCTATCTCAGTACCAAGTCTGTGTTGGGTGGTTATTTTAATGGGATGATAACGCAGCACAAATTCAATAAAACGCTTGGTAAAGGCAAGCTCATTCGCATATTTGTAGAGGCAAACACATTTATTATTTGCGTACGGCCAATGCATATGGCTACTCGCTTTACGGATATAAACTGGTATTAACGAGTAAAATCTAATCTCAAAGGTCAACAGGCCTTGCTTATACCAGTAATGCATTGTCATTAGACAGGTTTAAGCCTCATTGCAGCAATTTGATACCGAACATTCCCCATGCGTCGCTCCAGGTCAAATTAGCAGCAAAATAGGCGGCTTACTGCGCTCTTTTCGTCGAAAAGGCTTGCCGAGTGGCTGTGAAGTCGGTAATTTCTACCCCTTACGATTTTAGGATCTCAGGTAACCACTAAAACCATGCCTCATATTAGTATGCGCGGCTTGCCACAGGCAGTTGTTGCAGAGCTTAGCCAAACATTACTGCAGTCTTTGGCGGCTATATGTAAAGGTAATGCAGAGAGTTTTACATTAGATTGGATCCCAAGCATCAGCTACCGTAATGGCAGAATTGATCAGCGTTTTGTCCAAATCGAATTGCTTTGGTTTCCGGTCGACCCTGATATCCATCTTAAAGTAGAACAAACGATCAGGCTGGCAGTGACAGAAGCCTATCCAGAATTAACCCAAATTGCTGTGATGTTTTTGTCACTGACCCCAAGTGCTTCCTATCGGGGTGGTCAGCATGTTTAAAGGAGGATGCCTTGCTAGATAAGCTTGGTGGAATAGCCGTTCAACCCGAGGCTTTAACGTGGTTGCTTACTCCATGCCGGTTTAAGGCAGAATTGCTTAGCCGTATCGAAAATGCCAAGAACAGCATTTATATTGCAGCACTTTATCTTGAGGATGATGAGGCAGGGCGTGAAGTTTTACAGGCCTTGATGACGGCTAAGGCAAATAATCCTGCATTGGATGTCAAGATTTTGGTCGATTTCCATCGTGCCCGACGCGGCTTGATTGGTCATAAGGGCGACAGCGGTAATTATTTGATGTACCGCAAGGTCATGGCAGAGGCAGAGCATCCTATCGACATTATGGGTGTGCCGGTCAAATCCCGTGAGTTTATGGGCGTACTGCACCTTAAGGGCTTTGTGATCGATGACGCCGTGATTTACAGCGGTGCCAGCCTGAATAATATTTATCTACAACAAAACGATAAATACCGTTTCGACCGTTACCATGTGATAGAGTCGGCCGAGTTAGCGCGCAGCATGCGCGCTATGATCCAGCGTTACATTATTGCCGATCCGGCGGTTACTTCGCTCACTCAAGACCCGCAGCAAGAAGTTTTGCCCCCAAAAACCGATGTTCGTAGTTTTAAACTCAGGCTATCCCAAGCTCAGTATGAGTTTGACGCGACACGCAGTGGCAACCGTGTTACCCCTTTGCTGGGATTAGGTCGCAAACATAATCTGCTGAATAAAGCCGTGGTTGCCATGGTGGAAGAGTCAAAAGACAGGTTATTTATTTGCACGCCTTATTTTAATCCTCCCTATATTTTGGTGCGTGCCTTGGCTAAGCACCTGCGTAAAGGCAAACGAATCGACATAGTCGTAGGGGATAAAACGGCGAATGACTTTTACATTCCGCCCGAGCAGGATTTTTCTACCATAGGGGCCTTGCCGTATCTCTATGAGCAATCGCTGCGTAAATTTGCTAAGCGTCAGCAATGGGCAATCGATAATGGTCAGCTTAATATTCATCTGTGGAAACATGGCATCAATAGCTATCACCTCAAGGGGATCAGTGCCGATGGCCGTAAGCATTTGATCACAGGCTCAAACTTAAACCCAAGAGCATGGGCGCTGGATTTAGAGAATGGGTTGCTCATTCACGACGAAAGCGGTAGCTGGAAGGCACAATTTGAGGCCGAACAAAGCCATATCCTCGAACACACGCAACGCCTGTATCACTACAGTCAAGTGGATACCTTACAAAGCTATCCCGCGCCAGTGAAGAAGATTATGAATCGCATTAGAAGGCTAAAGGCAGATTTCCTGCTCAGACGTATTCTCTAATCGCCACTAATGAAATAGCCCACATCTGTGGGCTATTTTATTACTCGCATTACTCGCAACCTGCCTACTATGGATTTTGCGGCAACAGGGTGTGGTGGGTATCGTTTTGATCCCTTGCATAATGCAAGGCGACAATCACTAGCAGCACCATCAGCGCGCTCAGTAAACCAATACTTAACTGGCCGCCCATTGGCACGAGCGACATAGTTAAGGCAGCGAGTCCCGCACCGAAGTTTTGTAAGCCACCGAGTAGGGCACCCGCAATACCTGCTTGGCGTGGGAACGGCTCTAGCGCCGCTGAGGTTAATGTCGGAAATAACATACCTGCGCCACTGAAAAATAGAATCGATCCAATCAACAAACTCCATCCCACGACCAGTTGAAATATGCCAGGGATCAACATAAACAAGGCGCCTGCGCCCAAGAGTGCAACTCCTTGCAACACCGTGCGCTGCGCCTGTTTTTGTCTACCAGCAATAAGAGCCCCGAGTAAATAGCCGGGGATAGGCGCCACAAAATAACAGCTCACCATAAACGGTGAGAGTTGCAAATATTGGCCATAGAGTACGCCTGCGATGGCTTCGAAGGCGGCAATGCCGGCAAAGGTCGCGATAAGGGAAAGCAAATAGGCTCTAAAGCTGCGGTGGCGCAGTACATGACGATAGGATGCCAAAATGGGTTGTTGTTCTCGCTTATCCTTGGGTAAGGATTCCCTAAAGCCAAAGCAAAGGAGTAGCCAAACCAAGCTGCCGAATCCAAACAGTACCCAGTATACGGCCTGCCAACCCCAGTAAGCGGAGGCAAAGCTGCCTAAAAAGGGTGCGACCAAAGGCAAAAACACCACGGCCATGGACACATAACTGTTAAATCTAACTAAGTTATCGCCGAAGTAATGATCCCTTGGAATACTGCGGCACAGGGCGCCAGCACTCGCGGTGCCAAGCCCCTGTAGTAGGCTTGCGAAAATCAACTGGCTAAAACTTGTGGCATTTGCCGCCATCAACGCACCTAGGATAAAAATCCCAATGCCAATGAGCAGCGGCATTTTACGCCCAACTCGGTCGGATAATGGTCCATAGATAAACTGACATAGGCCGTAGGCGAGCAGATAGCAGGCCATAACCGCCTGCAATTTACTGGCATCCACAGCTAAGCCTTGGGCGATAAGGGGGAGTGCGGGGACAAAAATAGTTTGTGCCATCTGCCCACAGGCCACCATAAATACCAGCATAAAGAGTAACTGAGTGGCGCTGCCTGCGGCGGGTGTCGGCGCTTTTTGTGAGATTAAAGACGGTGTGTCGTCTGACATCATAATTCCATTAAAAAGCAGAGTTGAACGATGGCGCGCATCTTACCCCTAAAACATATCAGTTCAAGTGGCAATCATGTTGATTTACTGAAATATTTTTTAATCTTATTCATAAGTTTTTCTATCGAATTATCATTGTCAAACTAAGCTTACACTTAGTGAGTAACTTGTTAATTGGGTTTTGATTTTGATAAATAGCGGCTGCTTAAATTAATCAGCGCAAGTCATTTATTAACAAGATTTTTTATATGAGCCGATGCGAATAAGAAGTCTATCGTTCAGATAGTACAGAGATAGAAACGTGATGCTGTATGCGGGTTAACAATTAAAAAGATGGAAAGCAGAATTTGCCTTCCATCGAATGAGGGCTGCTAAGGGATCATTTTGCTGGCAGTGCATCTAAGGCCGTTAATATCTGATAGCCAACAGTCACCCGAGGCGGTACGGGATAATTTTTATTGCTAAGTAACACTATGCCCAGTTTCTTCGCGGGAATATAAGCCACATAGGCTGCAAAACCGCCAGTTGAACCTGTCTTATTTATCCATAAATCAGGCTGTGGTACTTGCGGCGGCTCGATTGCTTTCACTGGTACGCTGCCAAACACCACTTCTTGGGTATGTCCCGCAAGCAGCTTATCGAGGGCTATAGGATAGGGATAATGCTCCCAAATCATCTCTTGGGTCATCATGCCGACATCAAAGTAGCCAACGTGAGTTGCATCGATAGCCTGTTGTAATGCGGGAGAAAGAGGATGTTGCTGCATATTGGTTTCAACAAAACGCAGCAAATCCACGGCCGAGGTTTTTATCCCGTAAGCCTCGTCGGCTAACACACCGGGATTCAGGCGTACAGGCTGATCTTGCTTATTATAACCTTGGGCATAATCGGCCATCTTGTTGCTTGGCACTTGAAGATAACTATGAGTCATACCCAGTTGTGGAAATAGGGTTTGCTCCATTGCGTTTGGAAAGCTTAGCCCTAACTGTTTAGCCGCAATTAAACCGAGTAATCCAATGCTGGGATTGGCATAATTTCGGTGTGTTCCCGCGGCATAGGCGGGTTGCCATTCTTTAAAATAACGCATCAATTCTGTATTGTTGGTCACTTTATCAGGCACTTGCATGGGCAAGTCACCCGCGGTATGGGTCGCGAGATTGATAAGATTGATCTGGTCAAAGGCACTGCCCGTTAATTCGGGCAGGTATTGGCTTACTTTATCAGTCAAAGTGAGCTTACCTTCGACTTGAGCATAGTTTGCGAGTGTCGCGGTAAAGGTTTTGCTGATAGAACCAATCTCGAACAGGGTATTCACGCTGACATCTTGCCCAGTGGTTTTTGAGCTCACACCATAGGGGAAGAAATACTGTTGACCATTCATACTGATCCCAACAATGGCCCCAGGGATCCCATATTCCTTCATTAAGGGATTAACCGCCGAATCGACAAGGGTTTGGATGGCTTCAGTTTGAAACTGTGGTGCAGCATTGGCCACTAATGGCGCCGCCGTAATCAGCATTAAACCGAGAAGGGGTGATGGGTTCGATAAACGCAAAGTGCTCGCTGTTTTTACGGCTGGCTGAATAGACTCTGGCATACAATTCCTTTCACGATGATGGCATGATTGAACGGCACGGATTAACAATCTTCGCCATTTGAAACTCGATAATAACGAAAGGTTTAGCACGATTTAGGCTCGACTCGCCATTTAATTTCGCTTGGGTGACAGGATTAACGGCAAAAATTTAGTAAAGGGTGAACAAGAGGTTGATGCCCATATCAAAATGCTGAGTTTTTGATCTGATTTAATGGTGTTTTTGTTGTGTAGAGTCGTGAAATACCCAAAGGGAAATTTAAAGGCAATGCCACTTTTACACTAGGCTAATTGCGCCTTTCCCGGCCAAAGGATACACTGCGCCACCGCACGCTAGTACACGCATAAATGTCGTATACTGAGTCGCGCCTTTAAAAACAAGTTTGACCGAAATAGACTGAGAATTGGCTGCCATGGCTCTAGCCCCCCACGCTGTACATCGCTTATATGAATACCGTAAATCCATATCGACTAAGCCCTTTGGCGCCCGCGGTAAAAAACTGATCCGCTGTCATTTATGCCTATTGGGTGAGCAATTTTGTACCTGTTCACTGCGTAAACAGTTGACCACACAGGCCAGTTTTCTGCTGCTGATGTATAACGATGAGGTTTTAAAGCCGACCAACAGCGGTCGCTTAATTGCCGATCTTATCCCGGATACCCATGCCTTTCTCTGGTCGCGCACCGAACCCGCCCCTGAGCTGTTGGCGCTATTGGCTTCAAGCGACTATCAACCCTTTTTAGTCTTTCCGGCACAATATGCCGATCAAGGACAAACCGTATTGTCTGAGGTGCCCATGGAGAGTCTTGCCGAGGGGAAACGACCTTTGCTGATTATGCTCGACGGTAGTTGGCGTGAGGCAATTAAGATGTTCCGCAAAAGCACTTATTTGCAAGGCTTGCCAATGTTGTCTTTCGACCCCGATACTTTAGCGACCTACGCCTTACGTAAGGGCAGTCATGACTTTCAATTAGGGACGGCAGAAGTTGCTTCCCTTGCGCTTGCAGCA
Source organism: Shewanella decolorationis (assembly GCF_004354305.1). NCBI lineage: Bacteria > Pseudomonadati > Pseudomonadota > Gammaproteobacteria > Alteromonadales > Shewanellaceae > Shewanella > Shewanella decolorationis. Next base: position 3,271,140 of record NZ_CP037898.1, read on the forward strand.
ATGGGCGAGGAGGCTAATGGTAAGGCATTAACTGCATGGTTCGATCTATTTGTGGAGTCCTCGCTGCTTGGGCGTAACCGTCGTTGCCGTGAAGATATTTTACCCATCAGCAATTTTACCGATGCTTTTGAAACGGCCTACATTGAAGCTATCTCAAAGTAGCTGGTTATTAGCAGTGCATTTTGCTGTGTGAAATCGACATTAATTACAGCTCAATCGCTCTTAAAGAGACGATTGAGCTGCTTAATGTTCAGCTTTAGGCAAGTCAATTAAACCGCGACAGCTTTACCATCGAGTTTACGGATCACCACAGTTGCCGCACGTGGGCGCAGTACGGTACCTGCTGGGGTAACTTCTGCCGCGTTATTCGAATAGGGCCAGTTGCCCGGATGCTGAATATTGGCAAAAACCGAAGTGTAATCTGGGCTGATAGCAAAGCCTGTGACTTCACAATCATTTGGCCCGACAAAGAAACGCTTTAATTCCATTTGGTTTTCGGCCGTGACACTGGCTTGCTTGTTTGCGCTGTCGACTAAGGTCGATGGCACAATTGCCAACATTTGATCGTTGGTTTCCTCGGCGACTTCTTTGGCACCATTATCGGTTTGCACCCATAAAATGCCGCGGGCGTCGAAGGCCAATCCATCGGGGCTTGCAAACTGGTTTAAATCCGTTAAGCCTGACAGGTTGGTCTCGGCATTACCATCACTCGGTGAGCCGAAGACAAAAATATCCCATGTAAACTCAGTATCTTTGTCGCCTTCATCCCAACGAATAATATGTCCAAAGTTATTTTTAAGCCTTGGGTTAGCAGGGTTGGCTTCGGTGCGTTTGGAGTTGTTGGTTAGAGTTAAATAGGCTGAACCTGTGAAAGGGTCAACCGCACACCACTCTGGGCGATCCATAGGCGTTGCGCCGACTAAATCCGCCGCACCCGCTGTATTTAAGATAATCTCGGCAAGACTTGAAAAGCTATCACCTAAGGTTTTACCGTCTGTCGTTTGGCTATCTAAGGTTAAAGGCAACCATACACCAGCGCTATTTTCGTTAAACTTAGCGGCATACAATGTTCCTTCATTCATATATTTATCACCCATTTGCAGGCGATTTGCGCTGTTTGCATCCTGTGGATCCCACACTGCATTCGACACAAATTTATATAAGTATTCGAATTGAGAATCGTGGCCAGAGTAGAACACCACAGGTTTACCTTCGGTTAATTTTCCGAAGGTACATCCCTCGTGGCGGAAGCGACCAAGGGCAGTCCGTTTGATGGCGCGTGAACTTGGATTGTATGGGTCAATTTCAACGATATAGCCGTGACCATTAGCCTCGTTGCGGTAATCATCTTGTGCACTATTGCCCTTTGGTGTGACATCAAAACGCGCGAACTCATCGAGACGCTCCTCGGCGTGACCCGCTAAATCATCCCAGCCATAGCGAGTGCTTTTTTTGCTGATCCCGATACGGGCTTGATCGGCGGCTAAAGTGCCACGGTTGGCAAAGTAACCCGGCCAGTTTTCTTCACAGGTCAAATAGGTGCCCCAAGGCGTGTAACCATTGCCGCAGTTATTTAAGGTGCCGCGTGCTTGACTGCCATCGGGCGAATAACGGGTTTCGAGTAGCGGTGAATAAGCTAGGGGGCCTGCAATATCCATCACTGTTGCGCCTGTAAAGCGGCGGTTATGTTTGTCGTTATACACCACTTCCCACTGATTATTAGTCAATTTGATTCGGACAACAGACACGCCGTGGGCATTAATTTCTTTGCGCACTTCATCGACAATAGTACGTAAACCTGTCGTTGCATCAACCGTTGGACCATTAGGATGTAAGGCTATTTCATCGATATATTCATGGTTAATACACAATAAACCATCATCACCGGCTTCGTTCAGCGGGAAGAAATGCATGCCATCATGGTGCATACCGACTGAGTTTGCTTGGTCATCTGCGGTATTAGTACCATCGGCTTTCCATGGAGCTGCTTTAGCATTTAACGGTGTGCCCCAAGGCGCAAGAACCTGCGCGCTGTATCCTTCTGGTACCACAACGGCATCTAATCGAGAACCAGCTACTGATTTGAAGTTTAATTTAGCGCTACTTTGAGTCGGTGGTAATGGTGGTACAGGATCAACAGGTGTCGGAGCCGGTGAACTGTCTGAACCGCAACCTACTAATCCTACACCAGCAAAGGCTGTCATCGCTCCTAGACCTAGCCCACTTTTAACAAAATTACGGCGGGATAAATGTTTATCCAACACTTGATTAAAAGGTTCGTTATTACTTTTATTATAGCGTGTAGGATCAAAGGTGGCCTTACTCATATTTTACTCCAGCTAGTACGAAGAATGAAATTTCGTGCCTAAGCCTAGAGTATCTATATGACACTAAAGCTGAGTTTTTATGACATTAATACTGCAATATAAAACTTTTATTTTTTATTAAAAATAACTTAAAAATAAAATGATTTTTAATATAAAAACTGAACACGGTGTTATTAATTAAGCGCTAATGTAAAGATTAATCTTCTTTTGGCTTGAGGTAATGGCGTAATGAGCGTGGATCAGTATGCCCAGTTCTTGCCATGATATAAAATGTATCTTTATTATTTTCATGTAGTTGCGTTACGCATCCGCTGCGCAAACTGTGAGCGCCATAATATTGTGCGGGTAATCCCGCTTTAACGCAATATTGCTTAATGATCCGATAAATATCATCACCATTTAAAAATCCACTGTTTCGAACAAGTGATGATTTTGATGTAACCTTATCACTGACTTGATAAGGCCTTAAGGATTTTCCGTCGCGGGAAATGGAGCGAAATAAATGACCTTCGGTAATTTTACTTTCATGTAACCAGTCCTTGATGGCATTATAAGCGGCAAAGGGTTCAGATTCGGGTAAATTCTTCCACTCCCTTAATCCCTGTTGATTACTTTTAGAAAAGGGCAACCGTACTTTTAATTTATCCCGCATAAAACTTAAATATTGTACTTTTAAGTTCGCCAATTCGGAGCGGCGAAATCCGCCTTGTAGTCCAAGCTGAATGATGGCTTTATCCCTAGTGCGCAGCAGCGGATGGGGTTGCTGCTCTATCGCTTGGATCAGTAGCTCGACCTCATCGTACATGATTGGCTGCTGATCATAATCTTGAACTTGTCTATGGTGATTACGACTAAGACCACGCATCACTCGGATCACCTGCGGGTGTTCGGTGGGGGATGGAAATCCAGCCTGAATATGGTAGTAACGGACTGCGGCTAGCCGAGTTATTAAGGTTTGCTTTGATAGCTGAGTCCCATTGCTTGCTTGGAGCAATTCTTTTTGATGACCGATAAAAGAAATAATACTGCGCGGATCGGCAGGTAAGGATTGCAACTGATGCGTCGCGCAATATTGCTCAAATAGGCCAAAGCTGGTCCGATAAACCCGACGGGTATTGCTGGAGATTTCGTATTCAGTTTCGGCGGCCGCATTAAAAAAATCACTGTGAACCGATTGGGGCAGTGAGCTTTCCTCAAAAAATGGCGAATCAGTTTGTTTATAAACGGGTGTGATAGTTGATGCCATGCCTGAGATGCGGGTAGGAGTATTGTCACCTGCGAAATAATGGTTAAGCGATTTAGACATGAAGAGTATTTTACGGCTGAGAAACTGCCGCAATTATACGTAAAACCTGCGTTTATCTACCAGTGATAATCGTCATTATCACTGGTAGAGGTGTTATTTGTGTTTTAATTAATCGCATCGGTTAAAAAGAAGGCATTATTTAACGTGGAACTGTTGGGAAGGCGGGCACAAAACTAACTCGAAGTATAAGATGCGTTCAAATAACACATTAATAAGAGATAAAGAGGAGCTTAGTTTTGTTGTTTGTTATTTAGTCAACTAGAGTAATTAGAGTTAAATTTGTCTATGAAATAATCAGTATTTATTTTGCTAGTTGGCTAACTTTGTAGGTTAGTGGCTTTATTTTTAAAAGATGGTTTAACCATTTTATGTGGTTGAAAAGTGGCAGCCAAACTTAGCTAATGTTTTGGTGATATCACAGTGATTTCAATTTAGCCTCGCTAAAACAGGAGATTAGTAGACATGATAAGTGTGTGCTCAAGCTCGTGTGTTTCAGGAGTGGGACGTATAACCTTTTGTGGTAAAAACGAACTTATAAAATGGTGTAACCATTCTTTTAATCTATACTGTTTATCGGTATCATGAGTCAATTCATAAATCATTATTAGAAAGTATAAAATCATACCAATGATGACAAAAACGCTATGGGAATATCATTATGTCGCACCTTCTTCGGGGCGAAAATTATTACTACTCGATAAAACGGAATTAGTGTTTGCCTTGCCGTTAATTTATCGGATGGTTCATCCTGAGAGTGTCGCCGAGCGGGCAGAGTGGTTTCAGTTAAATCAGTCCCAATTAAGTTATACCGAATTAATTGCTAATTTAAATTTGCTGGTTCAACTGCGGAAAAAAAATCAATCTGTTGATGTGCAGTTGAAATTGGTAAATAGACAACTTAATCAGTATTTCAGTGATTTGGGTTGGCGCATGGTGCGAAAGGAACTTTCTCAGATTAAAAAACGCCAGAAAAAATCCCATATCGAAGTCAGTAAAGATATTATTTTGCGATTAAAACGGTACATGGAGTTAGAACGTTTAGACAGTTTTGATCAAGCGCTCGATACGCTATTATCTGAACATGCTGCGGCAGTCGCAGCGCAAAGGGATGAACAAATTCCGTCTTGAGATTGTATGCCGATTCTGGTGTAACCTTGTGATGCATAGTGTATTCATATTAAATATATTGAATAACCGGTTGCCAAAACACACTTCAGACTGAACGTATCTCACTTACAACTCATTATTATTTAAGTATGTTGGATAGGGAAAACGTATGCCAGAACATCGAATAGTCTCAGTACTTTGCCGAATCGAGCCAGGATGTTTAGGGCCAGATGGACGTGAACATATTGAAGCTTTTTGTGCATTAGCCCAGCAGGCGATGAAGCATTTTGCCGCTGATGTGGTGACTTGGACGCTAGTGCCTCGGTACGATAAAACGCTGCCTGAAATGGAATACAGTGTCGCCAATAAAAGCCTGTCCCGCGCGCAAGTAATACAGTATTTCAATACGTTAGGCCAAGATGTCGATACCTTTGAAGAAACCTTCAACGACAAACTCACCGCTTTTATCAATTTATATTTAGCCAGAAAATAATTGCGACTCGTTTAAGCGCATTCATTTTTTGCGTTGCCGCCACTGCCTCCACCATTGTGGTGGCATAAGGATTTGTTTATGTCTTATTCAACAACGCCGTCAGCTAACGCCATAGATTATGCGCCCTTATTACAGCAACAGTTTGGTTTTGATGGATTCAGGCAAGGTCAACATGATGTTGTCTCACTGCTATTGTCAGGTCATTCGAGTCTTGCCATTTTCCCTACTGGGTCGGGTAAATCACTTTGCTACCAATTTACAGCACTTCAACTACCTCATCTCACCTTAGTTGTGTCCCCTTTACTGGCGTTGATCAAAGACCAACTAAGTTTTTTGCATGAGAAGGGCATTAAAGCGGCAAGTATCGATTCGACCTTAACGGCTGAACAGACCCAACAGGTGATGCGTGAGGCTCGCTCAGGCGAGCTAAAGTTGCTAATGGTTTCGGTGGAGCGATTTAAAAATGAGCGATTTAGGCAATTTATTCAATCCATCCCTATCTCTATGCTAGTTGTCGATGAAGCGCACTGTATCTCAGAATGGGGGCATAATTTTCGTCCCGACTATTTAAAACTTCCCGATTATCGCCGCGAATTAGCGATTCCATTGGTGCTGTTACTCACGGCCACAGCAACACGGAAAGTGAAATTGGATATGGCGGCGCGTTTTGAAATTAAGCCACAACATATTGTTCAAACAGGCTTTTATCGCTCTAACCTCGACCTGAGCATCATGCCTGTGACAAGCCAACACAAACTGATGGCACTACAACAGCAGCTGCAAAGCTCTACCGGAGTGGGAATTATCTATGTAACTCTACAGCATACTGCAGAGGAGGTAGCTGCTGAACTTTGTCGTATGGGGTTTGATGCAAGCGCCTATCATGCAGGTCTTGAGGATCACACTCGTCAGCAAATTCAGCAGGATTTTATGCAAGGTAAGATCCGCATCGTGGTTGCGACCATCGCCTTTGGAATGGGCATAGATAAAAGTAATATTCGCTTTGTGATCCACTACGATCTGCCTAAATCCATTGAGAATTATAGCCAGGAAATTGGCCGCGCAGGACGGGATGGCCAACTTTCCCATTGCGTCACCTTAGCCAATTTAGATGGGATCAACACTGTCGAAAATTTTGTTTATGGTGATACGCCTGAACTGGCAAGTATTGAGGGTGTAATTAATAACATTCGCGAAGAAACCCACAATGGACGTTGGGAACTGCAACTTCATCAACTGTCAAATGTGAGTAATATTAGACAACTCCCTCTGAAAACGTTACTCGTGCAGCTTGAAATGCAAGGCGTTATCAAACCACTTTATGCTTATTATGCTGACATCAGTTACCGATTTATTGTGCCGCAAACGCAAATTTTGTCGACTTTTTCACCGGAACGGCAGGCATTTTTAACTGATATTTTCGCCCATACCCAAATGAAGCGCATTTGGGGTAGTTTGGATTTTGCTTCATTGTATCAAGCTACGGGGGCTGAACGGGCTCGAGTAATGGCTGCATTAGACTATCTTGCGAGTCAGCAATTCATTGAATTAGAAGCAAAGCAAGTCACTGATGTTTATCAAGTCAATGAAAAAGGCTTAGTAGAGGACAATCTAGCAGAACAGCTTTTCCAATATTTTACTGATAAAGAAGCAAAAGAAATTGCCCGCATTGAACAGTTAGTGCGATTTTTTGAGCTAACAAGTTGTTTAAATTACAATTTAGCACGATATTTTGACGATAGTGCAGCGCCTAAATCCTGTGGTCATTGTAGTGTATGCCGTGGCCAAGTGGCTAAATTGACCTATTCTAAAGAGCCAATATGGCCTGATGATACGCAAATTAGTGCCGATTTAAGCGAGCTTAAACTCGCAGCAGAAGCTAAGGGTTTAGCACCTTTGTCCTTAGATACCCAATGCCAATTTTTAGCAGGCCTGACTCAACCTATCTTGACTCGTTTGCAAGCCCGAAGACTACAAGGCTTTGGACGTTTAGAAAAATGTAGATACGCCGATATCAAACAAAAGCTAGAAAAAGCGGGTACTTAATGGATTAATGATTGAAGGCATATCTGCTATGCCTTTCGTCATTAGATGCATTTAGCGGGTTTAGGTAACCCTGCTATTTTTGTTGCTTGTTTTGCAGGACCCACGGGGAAAAGGGTATAGAGATATTTTGAGTTACCTTTTTCTGGCCCTAAGGTTTGGCCTATCGCCTTGACTAGCACGCGAATGGCAGGACTCGTTTTATATTCCAGATAAAAATCCCGAACAAAATTAACCACTTCCCAGTGGGCGCTGGTCAGTTCAATCTGTTCCTCTTGGGCCAACAACGGCGCCATATCCGGCTGCCAGTCAGCGATATTCTTCAAATAACCTTGATGGTCGCGTTCAATTTCGACGCCATTGAATATAAGCGGGTTTACCACGTGATCACCTTATCGTGCTGCAAAGATTGAGCGACAAACTCGCTGTAATCAATCTGACTAATGTTTTTAAGACGTTCCGTTAGGCCGCGGGCGATGACATCGTCTTTCAGCACCATCACCTTAAAGGGCGATAGCGCCATGGCCCATTGGCGCAGTAATAATGCGTTAACGCCATCGCTCGAGAGTAAAATTGCATCCTCTTTGCAAGCATAACGCAGGCAAAGTTTGAGGGCATTATCTCGGCTGGGCGAGGTTTGGATATGATGTAAAATCATTAGAATACTAAGACCTCATCGACGGCTTTTAAGTAAGCTGAAATGGCTTCATCATTTAAGATAGTCACCGGAATCGACAGCAAGCCATGGCTTAAACCGTAGTCACCTAATGACTGTTTGCAGGCGAACACTGATTCGATGTCGTACAGCGGGAGCGCTTTTAGCGCCGCGAGGTAATCTTTACCACCGATAAGTTCGGGCTGTTGGTCTTTAAGCAGATGCAACACGCCTTCGTCGACAAACACTAAACTCACTTCTTGCTCAAAACTGGCGCTTAACAGGGCAAAGTCTAAGGCTTCGCGGCCTTTAGTGGTGCCATGGGGCGCGCTTCGGAACAATATACAGATTTTTTTCATAGCATTTCCGAAGCTTAAAAGCAGATCAAACGATCGGCTGATTCAATTCCTGTGACCAGTTCACCCAGTCCACCCATGATAAAAGAATGTTCAACATTCCAGTGGCTTAGCCCATTCTCTGTAGCTTCTTGCTGCGAGACTATGCCGCGTCTTAATGCCGCAGAAACACAGTTAACTAACGAGACTTGATGCTCGGCCGCGAGTTGTTTCCAGCCTTTAACCACATCATATTCATCGGATGCGGGTAAGTTAAAGTCCGTCGAGTTATACACGCCATCCTGATAGAAAAACACACAGACAATCTCATGTCCGCTTTGCAGGGAGGCTTGGGTGAAACGTAGGGCATTCACACTTGCCGACGTGCCATAGGCTGGCCCGCTTACTTGGATAATAAATTTGCTCATCATAAAAAAAATGGCCCTAAAAGTAGGGCCATTTTAGCGTAAGTTTCCCGAAAAGGGGATTAATCATCGTTACCAATGCCAAGCAAATGCAAAATGGCAATAAATAGGTTTAAAAAGTCCAGATACAAGGAGATAGTGGCGCGGATATAGTTAGTCTCGCCGCCATTCACGATACGGCTAGTATCGAACAGGATAAAGCCGGTCATTAACAGCGCAAGACCCGCGTTAATTGCCATAAAGGCCACACTGTTACCCACGAAAATGTTAATCAGCGCAGCGGCGATCACGACAATCAATCCAGCGAACAGGAAACCACGTAGGAAAGAGAAATCTTTTTTCGTTGTGACTGCATAGGCCGAGAGCGCAATAAAGATAACCGAGGTTAATCCTAAAGCTTGCATGATAAGCTCAGAGCCATTGGTCATGCCGGCGTAGTGGTTAAGCATGTAACCTAATGAGGCGCCTTCCATACCCGTAAAGGCAAATACCCAGAAGATCCCCGCGGCCGAATCGGCTTTGCGTAGGGTAACAAACAGCAGCACCAAACCACCGATAGATAAACCGAGTGACATCAGTGGGCTGATGTTAAGCGCCATCGCTAAGCCTGCACACACTGCCGAGAAGGCGAGGGTCATGGCTAACAATAAATAGGTATTTTTAAGAAGTTTATTCACTTCTAAGGTGGATGCACTCGCTGAGTACAAAGTTTGCTGAGTCATATCTTTCTCCATTAGCTTTTAAATCCAAACTGATCATTTTGATTTTTAACGGGGACGAGAGTTCCCATTAATATCGTAAATCCAGTAAAACTGGGTGAATACTACCGAAAACTGCGCTGTGCTTAAAGGATTCACACCACAAATAACAAATTGTAATGACTGATTTTTCTGCGCTACCAAACGATTCAGCCGTATTTCGTTACACCAGTGCAACACAAAGACTTTAAAACAAGCTTAATTCTGCGGTAATGCAGTAATATTACGCCAGCCATTCACGGTGTAATTTATCGGTATCCCCTAAGTAATCGAGCACCCAGGCGAGGGCGGGCGACATCTTGTCGGCGTTCCAGGCCAGGCAGCATGGGCTGGTTAATTTCGGATTTTCAAGCTGCTTTTCAACCAAGGCGCCCGCTTTGATAAATACGCTGGCTAAATGAACAGGCATATAGCCGATACCTAGTCCCTCTCTAAAGCAGTTAATCGCGCGGATCCAATCCGGCACTACGAGTCTGCGTTGATTCTCCAGTAACCAGGTCATGCGCTTAGGTATTTCCCGCGAGGTATCTTCCAAACAAATGGAGGGGAAGGGACGCAGCTCATCATCGGTCAAGGGGCGATCAATACTGGCTAAGGGATGGTTTTTACTCACCAAAAACGCCCATTGAATATCGCCCATATCTTTATATTGGTATACGCCCCCCACTGGGATAGCCGTTGTTGCACCAATGGCGATATCACTGCGACCAGTCGCAAGCGCCTCCCACACCCCGTTAAAGACCTCGATGCGGATGATAAGCTCAATATCATGGAAATGACGGTAAAAGTCGGCGATTAATACGCTAATTCGGTCGGCACGCACTATGTTATCTAAGGCGATAGACAATGTGGGCTGCCAGCCGTTGGCCACACGTTGGGTGCCGCGTTTCATCTCATCCATTTGAGTCAGCAAGTTTCTGGCTTGCTTAACAAAATGCTCTCCCGCAGGGGTCAAGGTCACGCTGCGGTGGTGGCGCTCAAATAACACGACGCCAAGTTCTTCTTCGATTTGTTTAACCGCATAACTGACCGCAGAAGGGACCTTGTGCAGTCGATTGGCTGCCGCCGTAAAACTCCCCACCCGGGCCACGATATCAATGAGTTCTAACGCTTGTTCCGAGAGCATAGCTGACATCCATTGTGATGAAAATAATTGATAGCATCTGTCAAAAATAAACGTTTCCAATCAAATTAACAAGTATTTAGACTGCACGCCTTAAGTCTTTTGACATGATTATTTTATGAAAACGTCTAGTAATATCTTTGTAAATATGAAGTTTTTTATATTTTTATTCTATTTAGCCTTATTAAGCATGTTAGGTTTTATTGCCACTGACATGTATTTGCCTGCTTTCAAAGCAATTGAAAGTTCGTTTAATGCTTCACCGTCTCAAGTGGCGATGTCGCTCACCTGTTTCTTGGCTGGTTTAGCCTTAGGGCAACTGATTTATGGCCCTTTGGTGAGTAAACTCGGCAAACGTTACGCCCTAATCCTCGGCCTTGGCATTTTTGCGCTTGCCAGTGTGGCCATCGCCAATAGCGATTCGATACTGATGCTGAACATCGCTCGCTTCTTCCAAGCCGTAGGCGCCTGTAGTGCAGGGGTCATCTGGCAAGCAATTGTGGTCGAGCAGTATGATGCCGAAAAAGCGCAGGGGATTTTCAGTAACATTATGCCGTTAGTGGCATTATCACCCGCATTAGCCCCCATCCTTGGTGCTTATATTCTGAACGATTTTGGATGGCGTGCAATCTTTATCTCATTGTGTGTGATTGCCTTTTTGTTGGTATTGATGAGCTTATACTTCGTGCCGAGCCACGCACAGCATCAGGATACTAAGCCAAGCGCGGTTTCCTACGGGCAGATTTTGAAAAATACTCGTTACCTTGGCAATGTGGTGATATTTGGTGCCTGTTCGGGTGCATTTTTCGCATACCTTACTGTATGGCCGATTGTGATGGAGCAACACGGCTATCAGGCAACTGAGATTGGGCTGAGTTTTATTCCGCAAACCATCATGTTTATCGTGGGCGGATACGCGAGTAAGTTATTGATAAAACGCATTGGTGCCGACCGTACACTCAACGTATTGCTGGCCATTTTTGGGCTCTGCGTTATCTCAATTGTGTTTTTCACCTTATTAATGAAGGCGGAAACCATTTTCCCACTGCTGATTTCCTTCTCGATACTCGCAGCGGCGAACGGGGCGATTTATCCGATTGTGGTGAACAGTGCTTTACAACAATTCACGCAAAATGCGGCAAAAGCGGCAGGATTACAGAACTTTTTGCAAATCACCATCGCCTTTGGCGCCTCTAGCTTAGTTGCACTCTGGGCAAGTTCAGGAGAAGTTGCCATAGGTTGGGGGATTCTGAGCTGTTCGTTAGTAGTGATCTTGGGTTATCTGTTAAAAACCGAGCAAACTTGGGCTGATTTTGCTAAACACTTTACTGCACCAGATCCTGCTCGTCTTGGGATCAATGCAGATACGAAGCAAAATCAAGCAGATTGAATGTAATACGAGCAGTTAGCGCAGAATTATCAGTTAGTGCTTTACAGTCAGTAAACTAACTTATATTATGCGCATCGTTCGGAGGGGTGGCAGAGTGGTTTAATGCACCGGTCTTGAAAACCGGCGTGGGTTTATAGCCCACCCAGGGTTCAAATCCCTGCTCCTCCGCCATATTCTACGGAAAAGCCATCAGCAATGATGGCTTTTTTGTTTTGGCATTTCGGAAGTTGAACCTAGGGTTCCTCATGCAAAGCGCAGCTCATCCGCAATATTCCACAAACAAACCATCAGTAATCATGACTTTTTGTTTTGGAATTTGCCCCTAAGGCTATTTCCTTCTAAGCGCAGCTCCTTCACCAAATCCGGATAAATATGCTTGCAAAGTATTAGTGGCCTTTTTATGTCATATATAGATGTTATTTCCTATTAGCTTGGTTTTTAAATAGCATGAAACTAGGGCGGTTGACGTTTCGAGATTAGATTTTGTCCGTTCTGGCAAGTACATGCTCGCGAAACGAGGAATGATGTGTCGTTAATCTACTCAAATGACGAGCGGCGCTTATGTCAGAAAGTCAGAGCAAGGGCTTGCCAGACGAACTCTTCAGGCAGCATTTGGCTGCAAAAACAACACTGAAACGTCAACACGTCCTAAATAAATCCTCACAATATTTAGGTGTGTTTAATAACCTACTCAAGTCTGAATGGTTAAACTGATGCATTTACGACCCTATAATTTCTCTTAAATTGTGATCTTGCTCTAAAAGTGCCTAATCGGTATTTTCATTCATATTTTGACCAATCGCCGTCACTTTTGTGATACGCGTCAACAATAAGATTTACCCCAAATGGAACTTGGTACAAAGTGGACAAAATGGCTAATCAAAATGTCCATACTTGAAAAATCATTTAAATATCGCTACCTGTAATATATATGGATTTAAATCCTGATAAAGACTGTTGAAGTAACTTATTTTAGACAAATATTCTTTTGAAAGCTTAATGTGATTTTGATCACCTGTTAGAAATTGTCATTATTAGTCACTTTTTTATACTCGCACCATGAGTAGGGTTAAGTTCTCTACTCAAGCCTGCAGCGTACGCGCTGCAACTTAGTGAGCACATAAAAGAGAGTGTGTGAAATGACAATGAATAGACGACAGTTTTTTAAACTCTGTGCTGTGGGAGCCGCGACTTCTGCAATTTCTGCACTGGGGTTGATGTCCGAAAAGGCATTTGCATCCGTCAGAGGTTTTAAATTGCTGCGCGCAAAAGAGACGCGTAACAATTGTTGCTACTGCTCTGTGGGTTGTGGGTTGTTGATGTACAGCCAGAGCAGCAACGGGAAGAATGCGGAGCAGAGCATTTTTCATATTGAGGGCGATGCCGATAATCCGATTAACCGCGGTGCTCTGTGTCCTAAGGGCGCAGGCTTGGTTGACTATGTAAACAGCCCGCACCGTTTGAAATATCCTGAAGTGCGTTTACCCGGTTCGGATAAATGGCAGCGCATTAGCTGGCATGAGGCTTTTAAGCGTATCGCAAGACTCATCAAAGACGAGCGCGATGCCAATCTGGTTGAGAAAAATGCCCAGGGTCAAACCGTTAACCGCTTAGTCAGCCTAGGCATGATGACCTCATCGGCCCAAGCAAACGAAGGCTGCTACATCACCCATAAATTTGGCCGTGCCATTGGTATGCTAGGGATAGATAATATCGCCCGCGTTTGCCACGCCCCAACACCGGCCGCAATGGCGCCCACCTTTGGCCGCGGTGCTATGACTAACCACTGGGCAGATATGAAAAATACCGATCTGGCCATTGTGATGGGCGGTAACGCTGCCGAAGCGCACCCCGTTGGCTTTGGTTGGGTGACAGAGGCGATGGAGCATAACAACGCCAAGTTGATTGTGGTCGATCCGCGTTTTAACCGCAGTGCTGCCGTCGCCGATTTATATGCACCTATTCGTTCGGGCACCGATATTGCCTTCCTGCTCGGCATGATCCGCTACCTACTCGAAACCCAGCAAATCAACCTTAATTATGTCAAAGCCTATACCAATGCCTCGTTTATCGTGCGGGAAGACTTTGAATTTAATGACGGTTTATTCAGTGGCTATGATGAGGCTAACCATAAATACGACCAATCCACTTGGTTCTATGAGTTAGATGAAGAGGGCTACGCAAAAGTTGACCCAAGCTTAAGCCATCCTCGCTGCGTGATTAACCTGCTGAAAAAACACGTCGATCGCTACGATCCTGACACGGTATCCAGCATCACAGGTACGCCTAAAGAAGCCTATCTTGAAGTGTGTCAGCAAATTGGGGCGACCCATGTTGACCATAAAGCCGCCACCTTCCTCTATGCACTCGGTTGGACACAGCACAGCGTTGGCGCGCAAAACATCCGCACCATGGCGATGATCCAATTGCTGCTTGGCAATATGGGGATCATGGGCGGCGGCGTGAATGCGCTGCGCGGTCACTCAAACGTACAGGGCGCGACGGACTTAGGTTTATTGTGCCAAGGATTACCTGGCTACCTAAAACTGCCACAAGATAAAGATATTGATTTACAAAACTATTTAGCCCATTACACCCCTAAAGCCTTAAGACCAAACCAAACCAACTATTGGTACAATTACCCAGCCTTTACCGTGTCGTTGTTAAAAGCCTTCTTCGGTGAACATGCAACGGCAGAGAATGATTATGGTTATGACTGGCTGCCAAAATGGGACCAACAGTACGATATCAACAAGCAAATCGACATGATGGTTCACGGTGAGGTTAACGGCTACTTTATCCAAGGCATCAACGCGCTTAACTCCCAGCCCGATAAGCAAAAAGTGTCTAAGGGCTTATCGAATCTGAAATTCTTAGTAGTGCTCGATGCGCTCGCGAACGAAACCTCGAGTTTCTGGCGCAATGCGGGTCAATTTAACGATGTCGATACCGCCAGTATCCAAACCGAAGTATTCCGCTTACCAACGACCTGTTTTGCTGAGGAAAGTGGTTCAATTGCTAACTCGAGCCGCTGGTTACAATGGCACTTTAAGGGCGCTAATCCTCCCGGTGAAGCCTTGTCTGATCCTGCGATCCTTTCTGGCATCATGCTGGAATTAAAACGTTTATACCGTGAAGAGGGCGGCCGTTTACCTGCGCCTATCGAAGCCATCAAATGGGACTATGCGATTGAGCATGAACCCAGTTCAGAGGAAATCGCGCGGGAGATGAACGGTTATGATCTCACGACCAGTAAGCTGCTCAATGGTTTCTCCGAATTAAAAGCCGATGGCTCAACCTCATGCGGTATTTGGGTTTACTCAGGCATGTGGACCGAAGCGGGCAACCTCATGGCACGTCGCGATAATAGCGATCCATCCGGCAAAGGCATTACCCCGAATTGGTCATTCGCTTGGCCTGCAAACCGCCGTATTTTGTACAACCGCGCCTCCTGCGACGTGCAAGGTAAGCCGCGCGATCCTAGCCGTGTGCTGCTCGAATACAAGGACAACAAGTGGCAGGGCATTGATGTGCCAGACTTTAATGCCAAGTTGAATGCGGAAGATTCGGCCCATCCTTTCATCATGCAAGCAGATGGCGTTGGCCATTTATTTGCCCTGCGTGACTTAAAAGATGGTCCATTCCCAGAGCATTATGAGCCGTTCGAATCACCACTGGCGAGTAACCCACTGCATCCTAAAGTCACCAATAACCCGGTGGCGCGGATGTTCAAAGGCTTACGTGAAAGCTTTGGTACCAACGAAGAGTTCCCCTATGTCGGCACTACTTACTCGATGACGGAGCACTTCAACAACTGGACCACGCATTGCCAGCTGGCCGCAATTACCCAGCCACAACACTTTATCGAAATCGATGAAACCTTGGCGGCAGAAAAGGGCATCAATAACGGTGATTGGGTCAAAGTGAGCTCTAAACGCTCGCATATTGTCACTAAGGCCTATGTCACTAAACGACTCCAACCCATGATGGTTCAGGGCAAAAAAGTCCACACCATTGGTATTCCACGCCATGGCAGTTACGAGGCCTTGACGCAGAAGAGTTATATCGTCAACGAGCTAACTTCATCTGTGGGCGATGCCAACACCCAAACCCCTGAATATAAAGCATTCCTTGTGAATATTGCCAAAGCGGAGGGCTTCTAATTATGGCTTCTCAAGATATTATCCGCATCTCAGGCACCACGGACATCACCCCCGCGTCTCAAGCACGCATTGGTGCGGTCCAGCAGGTGACTAAGCTGTTTGATGCGACTAAATGCACCGGCTGTAAGGCCTGTCAGGTTGCCTGCTCCGAATGGAATGACCTTCGTGAAGATGTCGGTACTTTCCAAGGCAGTTATCAGAACCCGATGATACTGTCACCCGAAAGCTGGAACATTATGCAATATCACGAAGTGATGGATAACAATAAGTTGCGTTGGCAATTTACCCACACTGCCTGTATGCACTGTGCCGATCCAGCCTGCTTAAAAGCCTGCTCAACTAGCGGCGCGATTGTGCAACATGCTAATGGCACAGTGGACTTTGACTCGAACAAATGTATTGGCTGCGGCTATTGCGCCAGTGCCTGTCCTTTCAATGTGCCTAAGATCAGCGCCAAAGATAACAAAGCGTATAAGTGCACCCTGTGCTCCGATAGGCTCGCCGTTGGCCTAGAGCCTTCCTGCGTTAAAACCTGCACCGTGGGAGCACTGCGTTTTGGTACCCGCGAAGACATGTTGTTCTATGCCGAAAAACGCGTCGAGCAGTTAAAGGAGCGTGGTTTCAGCAAGGCGGGACTTTATAACCCCGAAGGTGTTGGCGGAACGCATATGATGATGATCCTCCACGACATCACGCAACCCGAAACCTATGGTATGCCGAAGGATCCGCAAATCCCCGCCGCCACCGAATGGCGTCAAGATTGGCTCAAACCTTTGGGCACCGCAGGCTTGCTCGCAACGGCGGCGTTCGCCCTGATGCACCGCATTGCGGTAGGGCGCAACATCGTCGAGGAAGATCAGCCCGGTTACATTGATGCCGGTGTCAAAGAGGAGGAAAAGCAATGAGTCATAAAGAGATGATAGTGCGCCATAAGCTCGTTGATCGTCTATGTCACTGGACCATAGTCTTTGTGGGCTTAGTGACCTTTCTAACGGGATTCTCGTTTTTTTATCCTTCGTTCCAGTGGCTGAGTGGCATTGTTGGCACCCCACAACTGGCAAAAGTGATGCATCCATTCTTCGGGATCGCCATGTGTTTGCTGCTGGCGGTGATGCTGATCCGCTATTACCAGCACAATAAGTGGAATAAGTACGATTTGCCCTGGATGAAAGCCGTTGTGTGGGTGTTACTGCAAAAAGAAGAGAACATTCCGCCCGTGGGCCATTACAACCCAGGTCAGAAAATGTTATTCCGCGCCTTTGTGGTTTTTGTACTGGCGTTTCTGATCAGCGGCATCATGATGTGGCAACCTTACTTTGCCCCCATGTTCTCGGCAGAAGCCGTCAATTGGGCCACCTTAGTCCACTCGGCCTGCGGCATATTAATGCTGTTATCCCTAGTGGTACACGTATGGATGGCCTGCTGGATTGAAGGCTCTATCACTGGGATGCTCTATGGCAAAGTTTCTAAGGCTTGGGCCCGTAAGCACCACCCAGCCATGTTAGAAGAACACGAGGAAAAATAGCGATGAAGATGGCCAGCGATATCCCGTTAAGTTTTGTTGATAAATCCCCCTTAGCATTAAAACCGCTAAAAGCGGCAAATCCTGAGAAAATTTATCAACATAGAGCACGTCGTTTAGCCCAATTAGCGCAGGATTCTCCGCTGGCGGATTATCTCAAGCTCTGCCAAATCCTAGTGTCGACGCAGCAAAAACTTGCGGCAATGGATATGGGCCCAGCACCAATGATTGACGCTGAGGTGCCATATCCGTTGTCCCTAAGCCAAACTCAAACGGCTCAGGATTGGTTAAAAGCATTGCAAGCATTGCTAACAGAATTGGTATCTCAAGTGCCCGCGTATTTAGTGCCTGTTCTACAGGAGTTACAGCAGCAGTCGCCAACTCAATTGCTAGAGTGGGGCACTCAACTGAGGCAAGGGGAGTTTAGTGCCGTGCCTGCACAGTTCAGCCTATTTATTTGGGCGGGATTGTCCTTGTATTGGTCACACTGGGCACCCATGGTGATTGCGCGAATGGATGTGAATAAGGTTAAACAGTCTAGCCTTTGCCCGGTGTGCGGCAGTCATCCCGTCGCCAGCATGATTGTCGATGAGCCGCGGGAAGGGCTGCGCTATCTGCATTGCAGTCTGTGTGAAAGCGAGTGGCACTATGTGCGCGCCCATTGTACTTGCTGCGAGCAATCCCGGGAAATGTCGATTTGGTCGTTTGATGACCATAAGGCAGCCGTGCGGATTGAGAGCTGCGAGGCGTGCAAGGGATACACTAAGATGTTGTTTACCAACCGTTTGCCATTGTTAGATGCGGCAGCGGACGATATTGCATCGATAGGATTGGATGCCGAACTCAATGCAAAGGGCTATGGTGCCACAACGGTAAATCCACTGTTACTTGCACATGAGGCCTAAACAATCAAAAGGATTGAATAAACAAGGCCATGGATGGTTTTGATAATCCATGTTCCATTCGGTCACCACCTAGGGTGTGACCGAATGGTCATCGACTGTGATATCAAACTAACTGACTCAAATCTCATTCGTGCGCTACGTGAAATCTGCAAAACTTACAGGGGCAATCTTGCCAAATATTCACGTAGGAACGCCTTGAAAATAGCGTTGAAATATCCCCATCAAATGTATCTATCCCTTGATAAGACCAAAAATCAACAGTAAGCGCTAAACGTGGACAATTAGACGCATAGGGAATGATAGCTTTCCGTATTCATCTATACTTAATTTAACATAATACACATTGTACGCAGTTTTGTATGGGAGGAATTTGGGAGGCCAACACAGCACTAGCCAATGCCTTGTAGATGGTCTAATGGCTTATTGAATGCGCTTTCGTGTCTTTCGATTTGTGTGGTGTGCAAATATTTCGATGTGGTGTCGATACTCTCATGGCCTGCATCGGCTTGCACGTGTGACAACGGTCGACGATTGATATTGATATCATGGGTGATCCCTGTGTGCCGGATATTATGCGCAGTGAGTTTTCGCATTTGCTCGGCATCGTGATTAAAACCATCTGTTTGCGCATTATCTGCTGCGAGATTAATAATGGTCTGAATATCTTCACGGATTTGCCGGATCCCAAGATTGGCATTCACAAGACCTGCATCTCGGCCTCGACCAGCGGCACGATGACGAACAAATAAAGGATGATGTTCACCTTGACTGGGAAAATCTGACAGCCCTAGAAACTGCCGATATTTTACTAGGCTATCGAGTAATGCTTTGGAAATCGCCACACTGCGCTTTTTGCCGCCTTTACTGAGCGGAATGTGAAAACTCCATATACCTGTCTGTGGATTTTGCCTAAATTGCCCCATAACCGGTGAATAGCCGACCCGCGCCGAAACATCAGAAATGCGCAGATAACAGGAATAAACCAATGAAATCAAGAATAAACTACGTTGATGCAATTCTGGGAACTCAGTTGCCAACTGAGTGACTGTACTCATGACATAGGACCATTGTAATTCTGTGAAAGCCAAGCTGTTTTCATCTTCATCAGTTTGTCTTTGATACTGCTTATTCTGCGCAAAACGGCTGTGATTCAACCAAATTTGCGCGGGATTACGCTCACAAAACTCCTCGCTTATTAAGTAACTATAAAACGAGGATAAAATAGCAATCTTGGTTTTTAGCGCATTATCGCTCAACACATAGGGTTGAATTTGCCCTAACTGTTTCTTGCCCACAAATGGCCGCCAAAGGCTGTTTGGTACCCGTTCATCGCGCAATTTGTCCAATTTAAATTGCGGCACATTAAAATAACCGATCAGTTCTAGCGGCGGCGTCAAACAGTAATCCACATAACGACTCATATCCTTACGTAGCACCTGTGTGGGCGACATTTTCGCGACATCAAAGCACCAATGCAGGAACGTGGTCAGTTCACTTCGATAGGCTTTATAATTGTTTTCACTGTGTTTTTGCTCAAACAACCAATCGGTTGCGTGTTCCATCACTAAACCTGCATCGGGTACATCAGATAAGCTAACTTGAGTGATGTATTGATTCACCACACTGTTGCCATATTGTATGAATTCAATTGAATCAAACAGAGGTAAAACTGGAGGAAGCTGCATATAAACTTTAAAATTTAACTATTTACTGCATGATAATACTTAAAGGCAAATGCCGATAACGTTATTTATCGGCATTAACCCAAATATCAATTTTTGAACAACTGGGTTGCGTACATTGACTGCAGCTCAATCGTTTTTGACAACAAATAAGACATAATTGCCAGACTTTTTGTTTTGATTGAGCATCTAAGCATCTGAAGTCAGAGGCGCATAAACTGCCATCACGTATGAGTTGGGCTAACTTTTCTTCTGAGATCGATAAGTTGATCCTTTCAGTTGTATATGCCATATAAATTAAAAAATGAGTTGGTTTACTTTGATATTATACAGATGAGAATAATTATCAATAACATTATTAAAGGTTGTGACCTACCCTTACAAACAATTATTTTTTTACTGATTTTATTAGCTTCAACTACACTCTAATTGTGCGTTGTAACTTTAGCAATGAGGCCTCTGATGGTGATTGATCTTTCAAAGAAAAAGCCGCTCTTCTCAGGAAAAAAAACAATAGAAACTTCTGCATCTCTTGCACCTTGGAAAATTCTCGTCGTCGATGACGAACCAGATGTTCACACCGTTACCAAACTTGCACTTTCCCGTTTTAAGCTCGATGGCCGAGCGCTCCACTTCATCAATGCTTACAGCGCCGAACAGGCAAAAGAGTTGTTAGCCAAAGAACAAGATCTTGCGATAGCGTTTATTGACGTTGTCATGGAAAGTGACCATGCAGGATTAGAATTAGTTAAGTGGATCCGTGAAGAGCATAAAAACAAAACGATTCGACTCATTTTACGTACAGGACAACCAGGACAAGCCCCTGAAGAAGATGTCATAGTCAATTACGATATCAATGATTATAAAGCCAAATCTGAGTTAGACTCCCGTAAACTCATGACGAGTGTATACTCTGCCCTACGTTCGTATAGGGATATTATGGAGATTGAGCAAGCAAGGCGCGCTCAGGTGAATCATCGAAAGGGATTAGAGCGCGTTCTTGAGGCCACCTCAGGATTATTTGAGCTCAGAACCTTGTATAAGTTTGCCGATGGCTTGTTAACACAGGTTGCTACCCTGCTTAATCTTGATACAGAAACCCTGCTGCTAACGTGTAATGCGATGGATGCGATTAGTGGCCATGTAGACTCTGCGGAAATAGAAATCCTCGCTGGCACAGGTCAATTTGCTGATAGCCCTCCAAATAAAGCGCTCCCGATGCATATCGACAAATTGCTTCGCACCGCATTGGTGCAAAAACGCTGTTTATACGAAGATAATTGCTTTGTAGGCTACTTCCCTACTAAGAGTGGCCTTATCAATCTATTGTATATGGATGGGATTGATAGAATTGATGATTTAGATAAAAAACTCATTGATATATTTGCGATAAATGTGGGGGTCGCTTTCGAGAATCTACTCCTAAATCAGGAGGTTGAAGATACTCAATCTGAATTGATCCTACGTTTAGGGGATGTGGTTGAAAGCCGTTCAAAAGAAGCCGCAAATCATGTGAAACGCATGGCTGAATACTGTGCCCAACTAGCCCTACTCGCAGGATTATCTGAAACAGAAGCGGAATTATTACGTCGCGCTTCACCTATGCACGATATTGGTAAAATCGCCATCCCCGATGCGGTGTTACTCAAACCCGGTAAGTTAGATGACCAAGAATGGTCAGTGATGCGACAGCACCCAACTATTGGCTATCAAATCCTCGCCAATTCAGAGCGGCCAATCCTTAAAGCAGCGTCGATTATCGCCTTACAACACCATGAAAAATATGATGGCTCTGGCTATCCAGGTAATTTAAAACAAGATCAAATTCACATTTTTGCCCGCATTGTAGCCATCGCAGACGTGTTCGATGCACTCTCTCACGCCCGTTGCTATAAAGCTGCATGGCCACTAGAGGAAGTGATCGATGAAATGCGCAAAGGAGCGGGTAAGCATTTTGACCCCGATTTACTCGAACTTTTTATCAATAACATCGATATTTTCGTGCGGGTCAAAGAGAGTTGGAAGGATCATGATGAATAATGAAATAAGCTGAAAAATCAGTAGAGAACCCATCATCAATCGTTATTTCAACGCGTTTATTGGTTTAAATTGACCAAAAGAGGTTTAATGGGAATTAATAACCCTCTTTAGTGAGGATTATCGGCAAGAAAGTCAAAAATAACGGCGTGTTCCTCTCCGTTTCGGTTAAAACGGATAAATCCTCGCCACACCATGTATCCACTGCTGCAAGAACCGTAAATCATCTGTCCTTCATAGTGAGTTTTATTCAGTTCATTAAGATTGACAGGAATAACACCCATAAACATATCTCGACCTTCTAAACGTATTTGAAGATTGTCAATCGGCTCTGAGGTTAATAGCTTCAATGTTAATGGCTTTTCGCTCGGCGCATGGGCTGGTGATAGGCTAATTCGCAGTTCAACACCTGCGACATTTTTAATGCAATCACCCAGTGTAAAAGCACAAAGTGTTGGGTCTACAGCCTTTGTTTCGGCCTGTTGCGTTGCTTTTTCATTACAAGCAGTGAGATTCATCATAACTAGTATGATGGTGAGCGGGATAAGTTTGCGAGTAAGCACAAAAATTAACCTTGTGATGCAAGATGTTAACATTCTATGGCGTAGGTTGATCTAGATCAACTTTCCAGACCCCATCTTTGGTATCTTTTTTGACATGGCTCAAGTATCATTGCGAAACCTCATATTTGAGCACAAATGTGTAGGGTAACGCATTGACATAGCTTCACAACCCTAATAGGGAAGTGGGCTTTGTGTCATATATAACAGGTAAAGCTTGTCTTTACTAAAAGTAAAAGTAATAAGCAGTGGAAGCATTATGATGAACCATTCCCAGCCAACAGGCGCTGATTACAATTACACCATTGTCCGCCAATTTGCCTTAACCACAGTTTTGTGGGGTATTGTTGGTATGTCAGTCGGTGTATTAATTGCGGCTCAGTTAATCTGGCCACATCTGAACTTTGATACTCCTTGGTTTACGTATAGTCGCTTGCGACCATTACATACCAATGCGGTTATCTTCGCGTTCGGAACATCAGCCCTCTTTGCAACATCCTATTATGTCGTACAACGCACCTGTCAAACCCGACTATTTGCACCTAAATTAGCTGCATTTACGTTTTGGGGATGGCAAGCCATCATTCTGTCAGCAGCAATCACTCTGCCAATGGGTTACACCAGTGGTAAAGAATATGCTGAATTAGAATGGCCAATCGATATCGCCATCACCATCGTTTGGGTTTCCTATGCAATAGTGTTCTTCGGCACTATTATCAAACGAACAACATCGCATATTTACGTAGCGAACTGGTTCTTTGGTGCATTTATCATTACGGTTGCCGTGCTTCACATCGTGAACTCTATGGCCGTTCCTGTTAGCTTGTTCAAGTCATACTCTATGTACAGTGGCGCGGTCGATGCCATGGTGCAATGGTGGTATGGTCACAACGCAGTAGGCTTCCTGTTAACAGCAGGCTTCTTAGGTATGATGTACTACTTCGTTCCTAAGCAAGCGGGTCGTCCTGTTTACTCATATCGTCTGTCTATCGTGCACTTCTGGGCACTGATCGCACTGTACATTTGGGCTGGTCCTCACCACTTACACTACACTGCCCTGCCAGACTGGACTCAGTCTTTAGGTATGGTGATGTCACTGATCCTGTTCGCACCATCTTGGGGTGGTATGATCAACGGTATCATGACCTTATCTGGCGCATGGCATAAACTGCGTACTGACCCAGTACTGCGTTTCTTAGTGGTTTCGCTGTCTTTCTACGGTATGTCGACCTTCGAAGGTCCGATGATGGCCATCAAGACAGTTAACGCTTTATCTCACTATACAGACTGGACCGTGGGTCACGTTCACTCAGGCGCGCTAGGCTGGGTGGCAATGGTGTCTATCGGTTCTCTGTATCACTTGATCCCAGTACTGTTCGGCCATGGCCGTATGTACAGCATCAAGTTAGTTAACGTGCATTTCTGGTTAGCGACTATCGGTACTGTTCTTTACATTGTGTCTATGTGGATTTCGGGTGTAATGCAGGGTCTGATGTGGCGTGCAGTTAACGCTGACGGTACTTTGACTTATAGCTTTGTTGAAAGTCTGGAAGCTTCTTATCCTTTCTACTTCGTACGTTTCCTCGGCGGTTGTTTCTTCTTAACCGGTATGCTGATCATGGCATACAACGTGATCCGTACTGTGAAAGCCTCTAAAGATTCATTGCCAGCACTGGCTGAAGCAAAAGCGGCTTAAGGAGCAAACTCGATGAAATTTAATCATGAGATAGTCGAAAAAAACATCGGTTTGTTAGCGATCTTCACTGTTATCGCTATCAGCTTCGGTAGCTTGGTAGAAATCACACCGTTGATTTTCCAAAAAGATACCACTGAGCCTGTTGAAGGTTTAAAACCTTACACTGCCCTGCAACTTGAAGGCCGTGACATCTATGTGCGTGAAGGTTGCTACAACTGTCACAGCCAGATGATCCGTCCTTTACGTGCAGAGACTGAACGTTACGGTCACTACTCTGTTGCCGGTGAGTCTGTTTGGGATCACCCATTCCAATGGGGTTCTAAGCGTACTGGTCCAGACTTGGCCCGTGTTGGCGGTCGCTACAGCGATAAATGGCATGAAGTTCACTTAATCGATCCTCGTGCTGTGGTCCCTCAATCGAATATGCCAGCCTTCCCATGGCTTGCCGAAAACAAGTTAGACGGCAAGTTAACCGGCGACAAGATGACTATTCTGCGTAACATGCACAAAGGCGGTTACAAAGGTAAGGATCTTTACACCGATGAAGAAATTGCAGGCGCGCAGAAAGCTGTTGAAGGTAAGACAGAGCTGGAAGCCTTGATTGCATATCTTCAGTCTTTGGGTCACGCACTCAAATAAGGAGGCAATATATGGATTACGGCACATTACAAGGTATTTTAACCATCATTGTGATGCTGACCTTCGTCGGTATATTTGCTTGGGCATATAGCTCGCGTCGTCAAAAATCCTTTGATGAAGCAGCAAACCTTGTGTTTTCCGATGAGGAAATCAGCAAGGAATCGAAGGACTCAGGAGAGAATAAGTGATGAGTAGCTTCTGGAGTATTTGGATTAGCGTACTCTCGTTAATTGTGATCGCAGGATGTTTTCTGTTGCTACGTGTGTGTTCAAAGAACACCACGGATGTCAAAGAAGGCGAATCCATGGGTCACAGTTTCGATGGTATCGAAGAACTCAATAACCCACTGCCAAAATGGTGGAGTTATATGTTCTATATCACTATCGTGTTTGGCCTAGTGTACTTAGCCCTGTTCCCAGGTTTAGGTAACTACAAAGGTCTACTGAACTGGACCAGCTCTAACCAAAGCATTGGTACAGAGAAAGGGATTAAAGCCGATTCTGCTGCCGCGATTGAGCTGGCGGCAAAAGAAGGCATGTACGTTCAGTACGATCAAGAAGTTAAACACGCTAACGAAAAATATGGCCCAATCTTCGCGGCTTACTTGGCAACACCACTCGAAGAGTTAGTGAAAAACCAAGAAGCGTTGAAAGTGGGCGGCCGTTTGTTCCTACAAAACTGCGCGCAGTGCCATGGCTCTGACGCACGTGGTAGCAAAGGCTTCCCTAACCTGACCGACAGTGATTGGTTATACGGTGGTGATTTAGCCACTATCAAGACCACTATCATGAACGGTCGTCATGGCATGATGCCACCAAAAGGTGGTTTGCCAATCGACGATAGCGAAATTGCAGGTCTGGCCGAGTACGTGGTTAAGTTATCAGGCCGTGAGCACGACGAGAAACTCGCCGCTCAAGGTCAAGGTTCATTCATGAAAGGTTGTTTTGCGTGTCACGGTATGGACGCAAAGGGCAACAAACTCATGGGCGCACCTAACTTAACTGACGATGTTTGGTTATATGGTGGTAGCCGTGGTGTGATCGAAGAAACGATCAAACACGGCCGTGCCGGCGTGATGCCAGCATGGAAAGACGTTCTCGGTGAAGAGAAAGTCCACGTGATCGCAGCTTATGTTTATAGCTTGTCAAACAAGTAATTAGATGTGAGTAACGCTAAGGCCTCGATAACGTCGAGGCCTTTTTTTTAAAGTGCTAAAGCCACCTTTTAACGGTAAAATGGCGCAAATTTTTATTATGGGTATTTAACATGAGCGAACAACAACCCTGGTATAAGCAGTTTTGGCCTTGGTTTTTAATTATTCTTCCTTTGTGTGCCGTCGTCGCAAGTTTTACCACGCTAAAAATTGCCCTCTCGAACTCTGACTCTCTGGTCGCCGAGGATTATTACAAAGAAGGCAAAGCCATCAATATGGACTTGAGTAAAGTCAAATATGCCAAGCAGCTTGGCATGCAATGGCAACTCGAACAAAATCATCATGAACTCCTCTTCACTCAACACGGCGGTCCAGCTTACCAAGCCGCATTAAAAGTTGAATTTTATCACCCAACAATTGCTGAAAGAGACATTAAGACCACAGTCACCGCCGATGCCAACCATGTGTATCGCATTACTCTACCCGATGTATTAACCGGTGCTTGGGAAGTCCGTCTGGAAGGTTTTGATGGCAAATGGCGTATTCATCAACGTGTCGAACTCAAAGACAACGTCCAATTGTGGTTGAACTAATTGTGGTTGAATGAATATTGCTATGACACATCCAAGTTGTTTTCACTGTAATGAGCCCGTGCTCACGGGCACTCAGTTTGTCACCCGTATTAATGATCGCGATGAACTCATGTGTTGCCCAGGCTGCCAAGCGGTATCTCAAGCCATTGTGGATGCAGGCTTATTAAGCTATTACAAGTTTCGAACCGAACCCGGCAGTAAGCAGACGGCACTGGTACCTGATGAATTAAATCAGTTTAGTGCCTACGACTTGCCCGAAGTACAGCAGGACTTTGTCCACTCAGAGGAAAATAGTGACTCTGTGTCGCTGTCCATCGATGGCATTACCTGCGCCGCCTGCGCCTGGTTAATCGAACATAAAGTGAAACAACTGCCTGGCGTGAGCCAAGTGATGGTCAACTCCACCACCCAAAGGGCGATGATAAGCTGGAATAAACAGCAAGTTAAACTCAGTGATATTCTTGGGCAAATTAGCCGTATCGGTTATCAAGCCGCGCCCTATCAAGTGGATGAGCAAGAACTGACCGCCAAGCAAAATAGCCGCAAATTCTTACTGCGCTTAGGCTTGGCGGGTTTTGCGACTATGCAAGTGATGATGTTCGCCCTCGCCCTTTATACCGGTTACTTTACCGATTTGGATGTGCAATATCGGGATTATTTCCGCTGGGTGAGCATGATTTTCGCCACGCCCGTGGTGCTGTATTCGGCGCAGCCCTTCTATTTTAGCGCCATTCGCACCCTGCTCAGTGGCAAACTCAATATGGATGTGTCGGTCTCTATCGCCATTGGCGGCGCCTATATCGCCAGTTGCTTTGCCACCGTTAACGGCACAGGTGAAGTCTATTTTGAATCCGTTTCCATGTTTACCTTCTTCCTGCTGCTTGGGCGTTATTTCGAGCAGAAGGCAAGACAAAAAGCCTCCGTCAGTTCCAGCAATCTCCACAAGTTAGTACCATTGACGGCGCACCTGGTCACCACGCAGGGGCAAGAAGAGATCCCCGCTAAAAAATTACGCCTCGGGGATATTATCCTCATTAAACCCGGCGAAATGGTCGCCGCTGACGGCATCGTGGTTGACGGCCACACCAGCATCAATGAGGCCATGCTCACCGGTGAGCAAATGCCGATTGAAAAACCCGTCGATAGCCAAGTGTTTGCTGGCACTATTAACCTAGACCAGCCTATCAAGGTAAAAGTCACCGCCCTTGGGCAAGATCAATTGGTTGCCGAGATTATTCGTCTGCAGGAGTTAGCCTCAAACACTAAGCCTGCCGTCGCTATGCTGGCTGATAAATTGTCGCGTTATTTCTCGGGCACTATTTTATCGATTGCGACGGTCACCTATCTGGTGTGGCTGCAAATCTCCCCTGAAGATGCCTTTTGGGTCACCTTATCGGTATTAGTGGCCACCTGCCCTTGTGCCCTTGCGCTGGCAACCCCCACAGCTGTCACTTGTGCGACCGCGATTTTTACCCGCCTTGGGATTATTACCCGCAAAGCTGGCGTCTTTGAAAAACTGCCACAAATTAAGCATGTGGTATTTGATAAAACTGGCACCCTCACCTGTGGCACCCTATCGATTGCCAAAGTTGAGTGCCATAACGATTTCACCAAAGAGCAAGCACTGGCGATTGCAGCGGCGCTAGAATCAGGTTCTCGCCACCCTATCGCCGCAGCCTTTGCCAGCTTTAGCCAAACCGATGTAATTGCCGAGCAAGTTCACCATGAAGTGGGCTTCGGAGTAAAAGGCCTGATTAATGGCACCGAATACCGCATTGGTAACGCAAGCTTCACGGGTGCTACCGCCAAGCCCAAGCTTGCAAA
This sequence comes from Shewanella decolorationis, assembly GCF_004354305.1. Classification (NCBI taxonomy): domain Bacteria; kingdom Pseudomonadati; phylum Pseudomonadota; class Gammaproteobacteria; order Alteromonadales; family Shewanellaceae; genus Shewanella; species Shewanella decolorationis. The sequence goes on from NZ_CP037898.1 coordinate 3,299,876, forward strand.
TCAGCTGATTTGGCTCGCCTGTAGCAACAATGACCAGCTAGATGTCATCGCCACTATTGAGATCCAAGATAATATCCGCGTCGATAGCAAAGAAACCGTCGATATTTTGAAGCAACAAGGTTGCAAGGTCAGTATCGCCAGTGGCGATAGCTCAGGACATGTGCATCAATTGGCGAAAGAACTCGGGATTAGCGATGTCCACAGCGGACTCACTCCAGCCGATAAACTGGCACTGGTGACTAAATTGCAGCAATCTACACCGGTCGCGATGTTCGGCGATGGTATCAATGATGCGCCAGTACTCGCGGGTGCAGATTTATCCGTGGCTATGGGCAGCGGCAGCGCGATTGCCAAAAACAGCGCCGATCTTATTCTGCTTGGCGATCATCTCTCTCGCTTCACCCAAGCAGTTAAGGTTGCTAAACTGACCACACAAATTATTCGTCAAAACCTCGCTTGGGCATTAGGCTATAACGCGCTGATTTTACCGCTGGCGGTAACTGGGCATGTTGCGCCTTATATTGCCGCCCTTGGCATGTCGGCAAGCTCTTTGATTGTTGTGGGTAACAGTTTGAGATTATTACGAATTAAATTATAACAACGAAATAGGCTTAGGTTATGAGCATCATTTATGTACTAATTCCTATCGCGATGATCTTTGTGTTGATCGCCGTAGCCGTGTTCTTTTGGGCAGTAAAATCCGAACAATTCGATGACTTAGACCGTCAAAGCGTGTCGATTCTCTTCGATGAAGATGCCGATAAACCGAGCCAAGCAGCTAACCCGAATCAAGAGAAAATCACAAGCCAAGACAAAGGCATGCCTCTGTGATTGAGTATAACGTCACAGGTGCATTTCTAGTGGGGTTAATGGGCGCTGCCCACTGCTTTGGCATGTGTGGTGGCCTTGTCGGCGCTTTTTCCTCCCAGCTTCCGAATCCGAAACAGGGCAATCACTTAGCCCATCAACTCACCTACTTATTAAGCTATAACCTCGGCCGGATTTTAAGTTACACCCTCGCGGGCGCCTTAGTGGGTGGCTCATCGGCCATGCTTGGGCACTTATTCGAACTCGACAGTTACCTGTTAATCCTGAGAATAATTGCTGGTGTTATGATGATCGCGACCGGACTTTACATTGCCAAAATCTGGGTGGGGATAGTGCAGATTGAGCGCCTCGGCCAAGTGTTGTGGCGATACCTTAAACCCTTAGCTCAACGTCTCGTGCCCATCACCTCACCATTGCAGGCCATCACCGCTGGATTGATTTGGGGCTGGCTGCCCTGCGGGCTAGTGTATAGCACTTTAACCTGGTCGGTGGCGGCTGGATCTGCTAGTCAAGGCGCCTTGATTATGCTTGCCTTTGGTTTAGGAACACTCCCTGCGCTCTTAAGTGCCGGAGTGGCTGCCAAACGCTTAGCCAATTGGGTGCAGCAAAAAACCGTTAGATTATTGAGTGGCTTACTTTTAATTGCCTTTGGTGCACAAACTTTATATATCGCCCTGTCGCAGCTAAACTAGCCCAAGCGAATGAATTGGTTTAACATGACTGCAGTGGATTAACTTGAGAACCGACATGACAATAGAGCAGAATAAAAACCGCCGTCCCGCCGCGAGTGGGTGCACAATTCATTGTCACGATTGCAGTATGGGTACGCTTTGTATTCCGTTTACCCTTAATGCCAATGAGCTCGACCAACTCGACGATATTATTGAGCGTAAAAAACCAATTCAAAAAGGTGAGCAGATTTTTAAATCAGGCGATCCTTTGAAATCCCTGTTTGCCATCCGCTCTGGCACCATCAAAAGTTATACGATTACCGAACAGGGCGATGAGCAGATCACGGGTTTTCATTTAGCGGGTGATGTGATTGGTTTTGATGGTATTCACGCTCAGTCCCATCAGAGTTTTGCCCAAGCCTTAGAAACCTCAATGGTGTGTGAAATCCCCTTCAATATTCTCGATGAGCTTTCAGGCAGTATGCCAAAGTTACGTCAGCAAATCATGCGCTTAATGAGTAATGAAATCATGAGCGACCAAGAGATGATTTTACTGCTCAGCAAGAAAAACGCCGAAGAACGCCTCGCCGCGTTTATCAGTAATCTTGCTAACCGTTTTGGCAACCGTGGTTTCTCCCCTAAAGAATTCCGTTTAACCATGACACGTGGTGACATTGGTAACTACCTAGGTTTGACGGTAGAAACCATCAGCCGGTTATTAGGCCGTTTCCAAAAGTCAGGTTTGATTGAAGTCAAAGGCAAATATATCACCATAGTTGACCACCACGAGCTCAATCTCTTGGCGGGTAATGCCAGAATCGCCAGATAAGTCACCCCCTCCCACATTAGTGCTTTGAACATGGCAAATTATGCGCTAGGCACTGGTTTTGAAAAGATTTTTGATCTAGAACAATACAGATAATTGCCAAAGGCTCATGATGAACATGAGCCTATGACTAAAGGAACATGTTATGAAGGATTATCAAAAAATACTGGTAGTAGTCGACCCCACGACAGAGAATCAAGTTGCACTCGCCCGAGCTGTTACCTTGGCCAGTAAAAGTAACGCCCATGTGACTGTGTTTCTGTCTATTTTTGACTTCTCCTATGAAATGACATCGATTCTATCGAGCCAAGAGCGCGAAGCTATGCGCCAAGGCGTGATTGATCAGCGCCTAGCGTGGATCCAAGATCTGCTAGCTACTTACAACCATCTGCAACTCGATATTGATACTCAAGTGATTTGGCACAATCGCCCATTTGAAAGCATCATCAATCATGCGATTGCCGGACAATATGATTTGATCGTTAAAGGCACCCACGCCCACGATAAGTTAAAGGCGGTGATCTTTACTCCAACCGATTGGCATTTGATGCGTAAAGCGCCTGTACCTGTGTTGATGGTCAAAGATCATGATTGGCCGGAAGCGGGTAAAATCCTCTGCGCCGTCAACGTGGCGACTGAAGACACCGATCATCAAATGCTGAACGGCAAGATTATCGAACATGCCAAGGATTTAGCCGCAAAATTTGCCGCCGAAGTGCACTTAGTCAATGGTTATCCAGGTACACCGGTAAATCTTGCTATTGAATTGCCCGATTTTGATGCACAAACCTATAACGACACTATTCGCATGCAGCACGAACAACGAGTGCAATATCTGGCCAATGCCTACGGTATTGATACCCTGCACTGCCATGTGAAAGAAGGTTTACCAGAGGATGTTATCCCTGAGCTTGCCGAACAGCTTGATGCTGAGCTGGTGATTTTAGGCACTGTCGGTCGGACTGGATTCTCGGCGGCACTTATCGGCAACACCGCAGAGCATGTAATTGATAGCATTAACTGTGACTTATTAGCCATTAAACCCGATGGTTATAAATCGCCGCTTGAAGAGGCGTAACGCACGCCGCTCTTTACCCCGCCTTCGATAGCTGGAATAATACGCGCCCTGAAACTGAGTTACTGGGCGCTTTTTTATGTTGCAAGCTATGTCTGAAGTTACGGCGAGTCAAATGCCTGAAGAATTATCAAAAAAACAAACTACCCGTCTGAATAAATTACAGAAGCGTCTACGCCGTGAAGTCGGTAGTGCCATTGCCGACTACAACATGATTGAAGATGGCGATCGTGTTATGTGCTGTTTGAGTGGCGGTAAAGACAGCTATGCCATGCTTGATATTCTGCTTAATCTGCAGCAACGCGCACCTGTGCAGTTCGAAATTATTGCCGTTAACTTAGATCAAAAGCAGCCTGGTTTCCCTGAACACGTGCTGCCCGCCTATTTAGACAGCTTGAATGTTCCCTATCACATCCTCGAGAAAGACACTTACTCGATTGTGAAAGAGAAGATCCCTGAAGGCAAAACCACTTGCTCGCTGTGCTCACGCCTGCGTCGCGGTACCCTCTACGGCTTTGCTCAGCGCATTGGTGCTACCAAAATCGCGCTAGGCCACCACAGAGACGATATTATTGAAACGCTATTCCTCAATATGTTCTACGGTGGCAAGATGAAAGCTATGCCACCTAAGTTGCTTTCAGACGATGGCGCAAACGTAGTTATTCGCCCACTCGCCTATTGCCGCGAAAAGGATTTAGAAGAATATGCGGAATTGAAAAAATTCCCCATCATCCCATGCAACCTTTGTGGCTCGCAGGAAAACCTCAAGCGCCAAGCTGTGAAAGACATGCTTAATCAGTGGGATAGACTCTATCCTGGCCGTATTGAAACCATTTTCACCGCCATGCAAAATACCGCACCTTCACAGGGTGTTGACCGTGAGCAGTTTGACTTTGTGTCTTTGAAGCGCGATCCCAACGCACCGATGAAAGGTGATGTGGCCGAAGCCGATTTACCTGCGTTTGACTTTCTGGATATCGCCAACAGCGGCCATATCGATTTAGATGCGGCAAAACGCATCAATATCGTCAACGTTTACGAAGCGTAAACGCAACACAGCTAGAAAAGCCCATTTATGTGGTACGCTTGCCAGTTATTGAAGGCCTAATCGCTTCGTGATTAGGCCTTTTATCCCCCCTTGAATAGCTTCGTTTCGGTAATACAAAACTCTTCGCCAACTTCAACATTTTGGGGTTCGTCCTGCTGCAACCTTGGGAAGCATTTATCATTGGCTGACGATGAAAATTGACGCGGCTTTGAATCCCTGCCAATGAATGAGCCATTTGGAGTCCAAAAGCATCGCCCGTTACGTCTGCTTGATTAGTGCTAAAGTTTTGCTTTTTAACGTGAGTGCTACTCGGCTGAAAACTGATGGAATCTTATTAAATATCTGTTCATTCAGCGGGAGTTAAACGGGCTTTAGACAAGGCAAAGGCTGGCACTCTCGAAAGCCTTAAACGCAGTATAAAGCATGTTCAACCCCGCCCTTCGGGAGACTCACTGACATCTCACTCCTGTGTTACATTGACTTAAAAGGGAATCACCATTTCTTCGTCAATGCGCCTTGGATTGAGATGCCTGTGAGGCTCTGAACTGATTAGATATTTAATGTGATTGGTATTAGAAGCATAAAAAATCCGAATGCTGTTATACACTCGGATTTTGGCAGTATGGAAAAAACAGTCAACTGTTCATTTAACGATAAATGGTTTTGCAGGATTGGCTGTAAGTATCGGCTGAAAGCCGATTAGCGCATGGCTAATAGCATATCCTGCGGCTGCTCAAGGTATTGTTTCCAAAGGTTACAGAAACGGGCAATGGTGCCGCCATCGATTACACGGTGATCCCCAGACCAACTCACTTGCATGATCTGACGCGCTTCCACTTCACCTTTCGCATTAAAGCGAGGCAAGGTTTGTAACTTACCTAATGCGACAATCGCGACTTCCGGTTTATTGATAATCGGCGTTGCGACTGTGCCACCCAATGCACCGATATTCGAAATCGAAATCGTGCCTTCTTTAAGATCTGCCGGCGCCACACGGCCGCTACGGGCGGCATTGGTTAAGCGAGTGATTTCGGCAGCCACCTCAAGGATGCTCTTATCTTGCACATCCTTGACGTTTGGTACCAGTAATCCCACCTTAGAGTCGACCGCCATACCGATATTATGACGCGCCTTGTAGGTGATTTCCGTACAATCAGCATTCACTTGGCTGTTAAGCACTGGGAACTGCGTTAAGGCTAACGACATGGCCTTCATAAAGAATGGCATCATGGTCAGCTTAACTTCGTCGGAAGAGTACTTGGCCTTCATGCTTTCACGCAGTGCGACTAAGTCAGTCAAATCAAACTCTTCGCAATAGGTGAAGTGAGGAATGGTTGATACTGATTCCACCATCATTTTCGCCATCACGGCTTTCACGCCACGGATAGGTTCAACAATGTCAGCCCTTACAGAGCTTGCCACCGCGGTAGATACGGTCGATTGAGCCACAGTTGAGGCTACCGCCACTGGCGCAACGGCAGGCACAGCGCCGCCTTGCGCTTGGAAGCGAGTAATGTCTTCCTTATACACACGGCCATGTTTGCCACTACCAGGTACGCGACTTAAATCGATATCTAAGGCTCGCGCCATACGGCGAACGGCTGGGCTGGCTAAGGCTTTACCTTGGCGAGCAGGCTCCGAGGACACCGCCGCGCTAGCTGCTGGTGCAGCGGTATTCACAGCGGCGGCGCTTAGTTCCTGTGCATGGCTGACTGGTGCACTAACACCACCTTCAACCTCAATCGCAAATAGTGGCGCATGTACCTTAGCTAACTGGCCCTTACGGTAGTGCAATTTGACAATTTTACCCGCTTTGATGGCGGGAATTTGCACTAGGGCTTTATCTGTCATCACATCGGCGATGGGTTGGTCTTCAACCACAGTATCGCCTTCTTGGACTAGCCATTCGACCAGTTCACACTCAACAATGCCTTCGCCGATATCGGGCAGCAGGAACTCTTCGACGCTAGTACCAGACGCGTTGGCTTCGCTTACGGATGTTTGCGTCGCTGTGTGTGTTTCAGGTTGAGACGCAGCAACAGGCGCGGCTTCGTCAGCCTCAATCTGCACGGCATAAAGCGGTGCATGTACCTTAGCAATATCGCCTTTGGCGTAATATAGTTTGGTCACAACTCCTGCAAAAGGCGCCGGAATTTGCACTAAGGCTTTGTCAGTCATCACATCGGCGATGGGCTGATCTTCAGCAATGGTATCGCCCTCTTGCACCAACCACTCGACGAGTTCGCACTCGACAACGCCTTCACCAATGTCCGGCAAAATAAAATCTTTAATCATACCGGACTCCTAGAAGTTCACCGATGCCTTAATGGCTTCAAAGGTCTTGAGCGCATCGGGCATGTATTCTTTTTCGTGGACCAGTGGATATGGAGTATCTAGACCACATACACGGCTGATGGGGGATTCTAAATATAAGAAACATTCCTGCTGAATCGTGGCGGCGATTTCACCGGCAAAACCACCTGTCAATGGCGCTTCGTGGTTGATCAGTAAGCGGCCGGTCTTCTTCACAGAATCGGCAACTGTATCCACATCCCAAGGCGCGAGTGTACGTAGGTCGATAATTTCGCAGGAAATCCCCTCTTTTGCCGCCATGTCGGCCGCTTTTTCGATGATTTCCATCTGTGCGCCCCAAGCCACTAAGGTGATATCTTTCCCATCACGCACCACTTCGGCTTTACCCAGCTCGATTTCATACTCGCCCGCAGGGACTTCCCCCACAGAAGCACGGTATAAACGCTTAGGCTCGAAGAACACCACAGGGTTTTTATCGCGAATAGAGGCTAATAATAAACCTTTGGCTTGAGCAGGATTACGCGGCACAACCACTTTTAAGCCTGGGGTTTGGGTAAAATAGGCTTCTGGCGATTGTGAATGATAATGGCCGCCCGCAATACCGCCACCATAGGGTGTGCGGAACACTAGACTTCCCACATTAAACTCATTACCGCTGCGGTAACGGAATTTAGCCGACTCGTTTACGATCTGGTCAAACGCCGGAAAGATGTAATCAGCAAACTGGATTTCCGCTACGGCAGTCATACCATTAGAGGCTAAACCGTTGGCAAAACCCGCAATGCCTTGTTCCGTCAGCGGCGTATTAAAGCAACGGCTACGACCAAACTTTTCCTGTAAACCAGAGGTTGCGCGAAACACACCGCCAAAGTGGCCAACGTCTTCACCAAATACCACCATGCGCTCATCAGATTGCATGGCGATAGACAAGGCCTCATTGACGGCCTGTAACATATTCATTTCTGCCACGGCTTATAGCCTCCCTGCACTTTTGGGATAGGATTGCGGATATTTCTTGATGTGTTCTTTAAGCTCACTCAACTGCTTTTTCAGCGCTGGCGTCGGCTTGTCGTACACGTCTTCAATAATCTCATCCAGCATAGGGATAGGTAATTTTTCAGCGACTTTAACGGCGGCTAACACTTCTTCACGGTACTTTTCGTAACGCTGAGCATCATCGGCCTCGGCCAACCAGCCTTTGTTGATTAACCACAATTTGAAGCGTTTGACCGGATCATGTTGTTGCCATTTCGCCTCTTCTTCTTTTGAGCGATAACCAGAAGGATCGTCAGAAGATGAGTGGGCGCCCAAACGATAAGTCATGGCCTCAATCAACACGGGGGCATTGTGCTCAATCGCATAGGCACGCGCCTGTTGCGTTGCCGCTAATACCGCCAGCATATCGTTCCCGTCGACACGAATGGTGTGCATACCGTAACCCACACCGCGGCTAGCAATACCGTTACCAGCAAATTGCTCTTCGGTTGGAGTGGAAATCGCATATCCATTGTTACGGCAGAAGAAAATCACGGGGCATTTTAACACCGCCGCCATATTCAAGCCGGCGTGGAAGTCGCCTTCAGACGCAGCGCCTTCACCGAAATAACAGACGGCGACATTACGTTTGCCCTGCATTTTCAAGCTATAACCGACACCTGTCGCTTGCGGAATTTGCGTGGCCAGTGGCGATGAAATGGTTTGGTAGTTTAACGCCGCGCAGCCGTAGTGGATTGGCATCTGGCGACCTTTACCTAAGTCCTTCTCATTGCTGAACATTTGGTTCATAAACTGCTCAGTGGTAAAACCACGGTAACGCAGCGCCGCATGTTCGCGATATTGCGCGAGGATCACGTCCTCAGCGTCCAGCGCCGCGACACTACCGACGATCGCCGCTTCTTCACCCGTACAGGTCATATAGAAGCTGATCCGTCCCTGACGCTGCGCGCCTAACATACGTTCGTCGAGTACCCGCGTGAATACGCAAGTATCGTAAATTTTGGTGGCTAAGGCTTCATCTATTACAGGCAAAACCGCGGTTTCATAGGTAGTGCCGTCTGCTTGTAGAATTCGAAGGATAGGAATGTGAAGCGATGCCTTATCCAAGAAGCCGACACGGTGCACTGTATCAGTGTTGAGTGTTGCTTTGCTCATATTGTGCTCTTGTTATCTCGTTACGCCATGGAAAATCCACAACGCCTAATTTATACGAATATGCCGGATGAACATTACGTTAACGTAAACTACCTATCAACCGTTGGCACAGTTCAAACGACAACTAATCCCCTGTGGGCATGTATATAATGCTTTACAAAACTAGCGAACATCTGGCGCGACTGAAGGGATCAGGCATATCACAGTGCGATTGCCGATGGGCACCTTAGCATTAGGGAAAACAATCGCTTCAAATTCCTGTTCGACTTTAATTTCCTGTCCACCCTCTCGGGCCAATACAAAGCCTTTCGGGAACGATCGGAAGTTTTCGACATCGGTCGCGAAGGTAAATTCAAAATCATCAAAATGTTTGTTAATCACCCGACACACTTGATACAAATTCACCTTATTCGCCGAGAATGGCTCAAGCGCTAAGGGTTTGTCTGTGATAAGGCGCATAAACATCTCTTGGGCGGCAATAAAACGCGTCATATCGTTTTGCCCCATGGGATATACCTTACCTAATTCAATGGTAAAGGCATCGGCGCCATACTGCTCGGAGGAAAAATAACTAAAGGTCGTCGTCGGCTCGTGGTGAAATAACACGGTATCCACGCCACTGGCCGCTAAAAACATGATTTGCTCGGCGCTGTAAGCCCGACCGGGACGATAGGGATAAATCGCAAACTTTTCGTGTTTTGAAGCACGCATCGCCGTGTGTAAATCGTAGTGGATCCGCTGGCGCCCTGCGGCTGCGCCCTTAAAGAAGCGGTCTACATAGGCTTCTAATTTTTTCGCCCGTACCCGCTCTGGATTCACTAATCCCGGCGGATTTGAATGCTCACCACTAAAGAGACGATTCATATTCTCGTCGATAATACGAGTGCCATTATTAATCGCTAAAGGGTTGCCAATAAGAAACAGCGTGCGTTGTTTGGCGATGATTTTTTGTTGGAGAAGCTGTTTGATTAAGGTATTGCAGAGTTCGATGGGGGCGGTTTCATTACCGTGGACACCGCAGGAGAGAATGACATCCTTACCTTGGGCTTGTGCTGGCTCAAAAACGATGACCCCCGTGTCCCACACCTCGACTCGAGTATGTTCCCCTAAGGTGAAACCAAACTCATCCCCGAGGGTTTCAGGATTGGCGAGGGTCAGCGCGAGAAAATCCTTCGAATCTAACAGAGCTTGTAACACAGAATTCTCCTTATAATAGCGTGTTAGAGACGGGAGTGATGGCAATAACTACCTGTTTCATGGCACTTATCGTTACCCGCCTTAAAAAGCGCATCCATACTAACACAAGTTTTTGGGCCGTTACTCTGTCATTCTGGTCAAACAAGCGCATTTCACGGCAAAACAACAGCATCTTAGCCACATTTGGTCGACATAGGATTAATTTTGTCGACACACTTGCTTTTAGGCATGAGTTTTATCACAATCCTTAGCCATCTAGACTTCTATCAGGATTTATCATGGCGTTAGCAACTTTCGGTGCCGGCTGTTTTTGGGGCGTGGAGTATTTCTTTAGACAAGTCAACGGCGTGACCAACGCGACCTGCGGCTATATGGGTGGCAATAACGAAGCGACCACCTATGAGGAAGTCAAAAAAGGCAAGACAGGTCATGCCGAAGTCGTACAAGTAGAATTTGACCCTGCAATTGTCAGCTACGACGAGTTACTGGATGTGTTTTGGAAAAACCACAACCCGACCACGCTCAATATGCAGGGCGGCGATATCGGCACTCAGTACCGCAGTACCATTTTCTTCCACGACCGTGAGCAAAAAACCGCGGCCGAAGCCTCCAAACTGGCCTTTGCCCGTTCAGGTCGTTGGGGATTGCGTCATATCGTCACTGAGATTGTGCCGTTACAGCAATTCCATGTGGCAGAGGAATATCATCAAAACTATATCGATAAGAACAACTTACCAAGTTGCCATCTCGAGTACTGATCATAACCATTTAGCATCCGAGTGAGCAGCTTTTGCTTCTCATCGCTGCCAATAAAAACGCACCCATAGGATTTCTATGAGTGCGTTTTTTATCTGTAAAAAGAATGCGTAAACGCTAAATCAGGCGCTAAGCGCCTTATCGATTAAGACCTGTGCGTCCTTAATGATATCGGCAAGATGCTGCTCACTGATAAAGCTCTCACCGTAAATCTTAAATAACGCCTCAGTACCCGACGGCCGCGCCGCGAACCAACCATTGGCCGTCGTCACTTTGATGCCACCTATCGAGGCATTGTTACCTGGGGCGTGGGTTAATACGGCATCAATCTTCTCACCCGCCAGCATAGTGGCGTTTAAGGTTTCGGCATTAAGCTTGGCAAATTTTGCTTTGTTCTCAAGGCTAATCGGACTGTCGATACGCTTGTAGAAGCTTTGACCGAACTGCGCCACTAATTCTTGATGGCGTTGCCCCGGCGTCTTGCCAGTAACCGCAAGCATTTCGGCCGCAAGCAGCACCAGAATAAAACCGTCTTTGTCGGTACACCAAGTCGTGCCATCACGGCGCAGGAAGGCGGCGCCCGCACTCTCCTCACCGCCAAAGGCAATAGTCGCCTCAGCTAGCCCATCGACGAACCACTTAAAGCCAACGGGGACTTCGAGTAATTTTTTGCCGTGGAAGGCACAGATTTTATCGATAAGCGCGCTCGATACCAGCGTCTTGCCGATAGATAACTGCTCGCTCCATTCAGGTCTGTGGGTCAGCAGATAATCAATCGCGACCGCTAAATAGTGGTTAGGATCCATCAGCCCCGTGCCCGGACACACAATACCGTGTCTGTCGTAGTCAGGGTCGTTACCGACACATAAATCGAAGGATTCTTTGTGGGCCAGTAAACCTGCCATCGCATAGGGCGAAGAGCAATCCATGCGGATCTTGCCGTCTTTATCCAGCGACATAAAGCTAAAGCTTGGGTCGACCTTATCATTAACTAAGGTGATATCGATGCGATAGTGCTTGGCAATCGGCGCCCAATAATGGATACCCGAACCGCCTAATGGGTCAACGCCCAATTTCAGCTTAGCCTTGGCGATAGCGTGCATATCAACCACATTGACTAAATCCGCCACATAGGGGGTAATCAAATCGATGGCATGCACATAACCCGAGGCTAACGCGTCGGCATAGGTGAGCTTATTAACGCCCTTCAGTCCTGCGCGCAGGTAATCATTGGCGCGGGATTCAATCCATGCAGTAATATTGCCTTCGGCCGGGCCGCCATGGGGAGGATTGTACTTGATGCCACCATCCTGCGGCGGATTATGGGATGGGGTAATAATCAAACCATCGCTTAAGGCGGCACCCGTCAGTGCCGCTTCTCGATTGGCGCAAATAATCGCATGGGACACCACTGGTGTTGGCGTAAAACCATCATGTTGCTGGATATGCACAGTCACCTTATTGGCCGCTAACACTTCAATCGCCGACACGTAAGCCGCATAAGATAAGGCGTGGGTATCAATACCTAAAAAGAGTGGCCCTTCGATATTCACCGATTGGCGATAATCGACAACGGCTTGGGTAATCGCCCAAATATGGTCTTGGTTAAAACTTGCTTGAAACGCAGTTCCACGGTGCCCAGAAGTCCCAAACGTCACACGTTGCTCGGCAGCATCCACATTAGGTTTGATGCTGTAATAATGGCTCATCAGCTTTGGAATATTCACCAGATCCGTCTGACTCGCGGTTTGTCCTGCCCGTTGATGTATTGCCACCTGATCCTCTCCTACTGGAAAATCGGTTAATTAAATGGAAACGCCGCATCATTGCGGCGTCGATAAAGGCGTTATACGCGTTCGGCAATGCCGTTGGCGATTTCGGCATCGCAACCAAATTGCACTAAGGCTTCGACTAAAATCGCCCGTTTTTTGGCGGTGTTATTGTTGGTCGTCACCCAAAATCCGGTATTACCGATTTCCTTCGGGTTGGCAGTAGCACTCGCCTTGAGTAATTCTTCCCGAGAGCGCGCAAAATAGAGTCGATCGCGACCTTGGATCTGTAAAATTTGCGAGAATTGCGCTTGGCTCTGTTGATATAAACTCTCGAGCAAGAATAAGAAACGGCCCACGGCGCCTTTTTGCTGCGCTAACTTATGCTCATCCACCAATTGATTGAAATCGGTCGCAGAGACTAAGGTTTCTACCTGAGGTGCAACCTGTGGCTCAGGCGTCGCCGCCTCTAAACTCGGTTGGCTAATGGCCTGTGGCTGCGTTTGTTCAACCGCATCGATGGACAGGCCGAGTAATCGACGGAGAATGTCAGAGGCGCTCTCACCAATACGTTCCGTTTTGCTGGCAATATGACGATAGAGCTCTTCATCCACTTCGATGTATTTCATAACCTTATTATCCTTTGTTATTCGATAGGCTTAACCGAAAAAGTGCACCACAGGCGATCCTCGCAAAGGATCTGTGCGATCGTTGCCCCAGTGTATCTATCTCTATCAATCTGATAAAGCATCATTAATCTAAAAATGCGTGAAATCGCACATCAAATTAGCACAAGCGCGTTAATCGCTGAAAAAGCCAGCAAGTTCGGCGCACTACGCCTCAAAATCGCCTCAAGACTTGTCAAACTTAACCCATTAGGGGCACAATCCGCAGCACTTTATGTACCACAGCACAGGCGACTTCATGAATTTTGCATCCACAGGTCAAGGAGAAGCAGTCCTCCTTATCCACGGACTCTTTGGCAATTTAGATAATCTTAAGGGGCTAGGACAGGTCCTCGAAGCAAATCATCAGGTTATTCGTGTCGATGTGCCTAATCACGGCTTAAGTGAACATTGGCAAGAGATGGATTACCCAAGCTTAGCCAAGGCGATGGTGGCATTGTTAGATGAACTTGCGCTTGAGCGCGCGCATATTGTTGGTCACTCCATGGGCGGCAAAATCGCCATGGCAACTGCCCTTGCCTATCCAGAACGCATCATCAGCATGGTGGCCGCCGATATTGCCCCTGTTGCTTATAAACCGCGCCATGATGCGGTATTTGCCGCACTCGAAAGTTTGCCACTCGAAGGGCACACCGACCGCCGCTTTGCGCTAGCGCATTTATTAGCGAGTGGCATCGATGAGCCGACCGCGCAGTTTTTACTTAAAAACCTTCAGCGCACCGATACTGGTTTTCGATGGAAGATGAACCTCACTGGCTTAAAAAGCTGCTATCCCAACATCATTGGTTGGCCTAATCAAAAGCACGAAACACAGCAAGTCTTTAACGGACCGAGTCTTTTTATCCGTGGTGGCGAGTCCAATTATGTGACCGCCGAGCACCGCGATGAGATCATGCGCCAATTTTCCGCGGCGCAGGCCAAAACATTAGAAGGTTGCGGCCATTGGCTACATGCCCAAAAACCGGCTGTTTTTAATCGAATTGTGTCTGAATTTATTGACAAACACTCAGTGTAAATGACAATGATTCTCGACCTAAATCATATAGCCGACACCTTGCTGATGTGATATATTCGCGCCTCTTTTAGCCTTAGAAGACTCTAGAGGACTAAGAAAGTATGTTATCTCAGTACATGGAACAAATTGAAACCATCGGCCTGAACCTGTTTTTTGCCGCGATATTTTTCTTTATCGGCATGGCCATCCACGATGTGCTTAAACAAGGTAATGTGCCGAAATTTGGTCGATTTATTGTGTGGTTAGTGTTATTTCTCGGCTGCGCCGGGTTTATTGCAAAAGGTATTATCCAGATGTCCTGGGAAGGTTCAGGCGTCGGTTAAACAATAAGAACATGGCAAAAGAAGCAACAGATAGAACTACCATTGACCTTTTTGCCAATGAAAAGCGCCGGGGCCGCCCACGTAGCAATCCTTTGTCCCGTAGCCAGCAACTTAAGGTCAATAAGCGCAACCAGATCCAGCGGGATAAAGCCAAAGGATTAAAGCGAATAGAGTTAAAGGTGTCACAAGATTTATATGACGCCTTGAATGAGCAGGCATTGGCCAGTAACATCAGCCGAAGCCAGTTAATCGAATTAATTCTTCAGCAAAAAATAGAATGCTGAGCAATCGATAGCAGCAAGATTAACGTATAAGTGAACTAGACATAAAGGATAGACAATGGCAACTGTAGGTCTTTTTTTCGGTAGCGACACAGGCAACACCGAAGCTGTCGCCAAGATGATCCAGAAGAAACTGGGTAAGAAAATGGTTGAGGTGAAAGATATCGCCAAGAGCACCAAAGAACAGATCGCAGAATATGACCTGCTGCTGTTCGGCATCCCAACCTGGTATTACGGTGAAGCGCAGTGCGACTGGGATGACTTTTTCCCTGAGTTAGAACAGATTGATTTTACTGACAAACTGGTTGCTATCTTCGGTTGTGGTGACCAAGAAGACTACGCAGAATACTTCCTCGATGCCATGGGCATGATTGGCGATATCGTTCAAGCCCGTGGCGGTATCATCATCGGCCATTGGCCAACTGCTGGTTATAATTTTGAAGCCTCTAAAGGTTTAGTCGATGACGACCACTTCATCGGTTTAGGAATTGACGAAGACCGTCAACCCGAGCTGACAGAAGAGCGTGTTGACGCTTGGGTTAAGCAAATCTACGAAGAAATGTGCTTAGCTGAGTTAGAAGATTAAATTTATTACCGTAAAAAAAGCGGCCTAAACGCCGCTTTTTTTATGCTTATTTTACGTAATATCAAAAGTGATAACTCCGATGACAACATACCACCAAGATCGACACTGGGACATCTTCTGCACTGTCGTCGATAACTACGGCGATATCGGTGTCACTTGGCGTTTAGCCAAACAGTTAGTCAATGAATATCAGATCCCAATAAATCTTTGGGTTGATGACTTAAACAGTTTTTCGCATATTTTACCGAGTCTTGACCCAAAGCTTAGCAGCCAAGTCTTTAACGGCGTCACCATCAATCATTGGACAACGCCCCTGCCCGTGGCATTTGTGCCTGGTGCGGTATTAATTGAAGCCTTTGCTTGCGAATTACCCGAAGCAGTAAAACAACAACTTACAGCACTGCATATTCAAACGCCTAAATCTGTGCCTTTATGGCTTAATTTAGAGTATTTAAGTGCAGAAGATTGGGTTGATGGCTGCCATGGTTTACCGTCGATGCAAGCAAGCGGCATCAAAAAGTATTTCTTTTTCCCAGGCTTTACACCTAAAACGGGTGGACTGATATGTGAGCGGGAGCTATTTGCCGAGCGCGATGCATGGCAGCGGGATAGCGCAAATAAATTGCAATTATTTGAACGGCTTGGCCTTAAGGATATTCAAGCCCAAGATACTGTCTATAGCGTCTTTAGCTATGAAACGGTTTCTCTGCCCGCGTTATGCGAGCTCTGGCAAGCCAGTGCAACAAGCGATGACAAAATCCATGCACTCATTCCCAAGGGACGCAGCTTAAATAGCTTACAACACTTATTGCCCTGCAAGGTTGATGAACTCAGTCCTGGGCAGCAAATTAAGCTTGATAATTTGACCTTGCATATTTTGCCAATGACGGACCAACAAGGGTTCGATCGCCTGCTGTGGAGCTGCGACTTTAATATTGTTCGCGGAGAAGACAGTTTCCTTAGGGCACAATGGGCTGCTAAACCCTTCATTTGGCATATTTATCCGCAAGAAGATGATTATCATCTCATAAAATTAGAAGCTTTTATTAAACTTTACTGCGATAATCTGCCCCCTAATATTGCTGATACTTGGTCTAAATTGAATGTTGCATTTAACCAAGGTGAGCAATCTGCCGTGAAGAATCACTGGCAAAACATTAATCCAGTCAGTTTGCCACTCTTGCAACATGCTAAAGATTGGCCAATTGACGCAATAAATGCTGCAGATCTTGCGACTCGGCTAGTCCAATTCGTGAAAAAAAGCTATGATGCTGCGCTGATATAGAAAATCGACATATAGGAAATTGTGTAATGAAAACTGCTCATGAAGTCCGTCCTGGTAACGTGATCATGTTTGAAGGCAGCCCATGGGTTGTACAGAAAACAGAAACAACTCGTTCTGGCCGTAACGCTGCTATCGTTAAGTTAAAGCTGAAAAACTTACTGCTTAACTCTGGTACTGAAACCACTTTCAAAGGTGAAGATAAGTTAGAAGACATCATCCTAGATCGTCTGGATTGTACTTATTCTTATTTTGCTGATCCTATGTATGTGTTCATGGATGCAGAATACAACCAATACGACGTAGAAGCTGAAAACTTAGGTGATGCAGCAGCTTACATCGTTGACGGTATGGAAGAAACTTGCCAAGTGACTTTCTACGAAGGCAAAGCAATTTCTGTTGAAATGCCAACCACTATCGTACGTGAAGTGATCTACACTGAGCCATCAGCTCGTGGCGATACTTCAGGTAAAGTGATGAAGCCAGCAACTATCACTGGTGGCGGTACAATCAGCGTGGCTGACTTCGTTAAAGTTGGCGACAAGATTGAAATCGACACTCGTACTGGCGAATTCAAGAAGCGCGTATAATCGCCCTTCCCAGTCCCAGATAAAAAAGCCAGTGCCTGCACTGGCTTTTTTATTGCCTAGGGCGTGTTGACGTTTCGAGATTAGATTTTGTTCGTTCTGGCAAGCACGTGCTCGCGAAACGAGGAATGATATGTCGTTATTCTACTCAAATGACGAATAGTTCTGTTATCGTCCGTTTATGTAGAAGGCATGGACTTTGCCTTGCATAAAAGCTAGCCAAATTGCTGCAAAAATACCCCTGAAACGTCAACACGCCCTAGTAAAATTGATTATTTCTTCCGCTATATTGGCTAAAGCCACTTGTCTGTTTGCTGCTCCAAGCTTTACAGCTTCTTTTGGCATACCGTATACAACACAACTGGCTTCATCCTGTGCTAATGTTGTCGCGCCAGCCTGATGCATGTCTAATAAACCGCGCGCGCCATCATCGCCCATTCCAGTCATTATAATTCCAAGAGCGTTGTTACCAGCCGCATTTGCCACTGAGCGAAATAGCACATCAACTGATGGTCGATGCCGACTAACTAAAGGTCCATCCTTTAACTGCACGCGATATTGAGCTCCACTACGTTGGAGAAGCATATGTTTGCCGCCGTTAGCAATCAAAACCAGCCCGGGCATTACCCTATCATTATCCTCAGCTTCTTTAACTTCCATTTCACATAGCGCATTTAATCGGCTAGCAAATGCCGCGGTAAAATGCTCTGGCATATGTTGGACCACAACAATGCCCGCGCATGTGCGTGGTAAAGCGGTTAGCACATACTCTAGTGCGTGGGTTCCACCGGTTGAAGTACCTATAGCAACGACTTTATCCGTTGTCTGATGCAATGCTTGAGGTGAAGAAGACAGTAGGATATCTGCATCGTGCTTAGCAACTACGGGCATGGGTTTTACAGGAGCTGCACGTAGCTTTGTAACAGAAGCTTTTGCAGCGGCACGCACGGCTTGTAATAAACGAGTCTGTGATTCTTCTAAGAACCCTTTTAACCCAAGTTTTGGTTTTGTAATGATATCAACCGCACCGGCTGCAAGTGCCGAAATCGTTACTGAAGCGCCTTGTTCCGTCAGCGTAGAACAGATCACTACAGGTGTTGGCTTTTCTGACATAATTTTTTTCAGAAAAGTAATTCCATCCATTCTTGGCATTTCAATGTCGAGAATAATGACGTCAGGCCATTGCTGTTCAAATAGTTTTAAGGCAAAGAGAGGATCGCGAGCACAGCCTAAAAGAGTAATATCCGGCTGATTTTCTAACATGCTGCTGAGCACTTGCCTAACAACAGCAGAATCATCGACGATGGCAACCTTTATCACATTATCTCCTTGGTTATTCAGTATCCTGCCAAATCACTACTGGCACGCCAGCAGAATGAATATCTTCGCTAGCCTGATTAAAGTACCGATATTCTTCATCTTGAAGCGAGACAATTTCTTCATATTTATTTTCGATTAAACTACGATAAACAGAAAAATCTGTGGGATCGAAGTAAATTATTCGACCAGAATGTCCCCCAAGATCTTCGCTCACGATTGGAATTTGTTCTCGTTTTAAAAACTGCCTAACAAAATCAATGTTCATCCCGCCAATATCATAGTGATTGAGAATATTATCAGCACACAAAGACAGTACATTTGCACCTCCAAATATTTTACTTTGCAAATATTGCCTTTGAGCACCTAGCTTTAACATTGCATTGATTAAGATCTCCATAGCATGTACACCATAATATCCTGCACGGGAATCAAGAAACTGTGTGACTTTTCGACGATCTGCGGCTAACAAAAAATGGTTCATGCCAATGACTTCAGCCTTAGGGTCAAATAAACAAACCGCAACGCATGAACCCAATAAGGTCTTTATAACCTCATTTTTTGCTGTGGCGTAATGTTGGCCAGGACCTATCATGATCACATTTCTTTGATTGAACTCTATTCTTCCCACATTAAATCCTCTGATAAATCGAGGGTTTAATTTGCTTCAATCTATGATTTACATGCATCAACGATTCAGTGTGTGAGATAAAGAGGTAACCGCCAACCTTTAACTGTTTTACCACGTTATTTATGACCCGCTGTTTAGAATCTGCGTCAAAATAGATCATCACATTACGAATAAAAATAACGTCACACATTCCAACACTTTCGCAGGATTGGGTTAGATTCATCGTAAAAAAAGAGACTTTATTTTTTAATCTATCATCGATTAAAAAAGTACCACTTTGCCTGCCCACTCCTTTTAAACAGTATTTTTGTAGTCTTTCAAAACCAATCCCTTCATTTCGCTCAAGTAGATAGTGTGCCAATTCCGCTTTTGCCAACACCCGTTGACTGATATCAGAGCCTTGAACCTGCCATTGCCCATCAATACCTAAAATATCTGCAAATAACATTGCTAAGCTATATGCTTCTTCTCCCGAAGAACAAGCCGCCGACCATGCTTGCCAAGATTTTTTTTGTGAATGGTCTTTGATTAATTGTTTTACGAAGTCAAAGTGTTCATTTTCACGAAAAAAAAAGGTTTCATTTGTCGTTAAGGCATCGATAAAATGATGGTATTCAATATGTTGTAAGTTATTCTTAACGAACTCAAAATAATCTCCATAATTCTGATAACCAGTTTCCTTCAATCTCTTGCATAAGCGACTCGCAACTAATGACTTCTTGATATCACTTAAGAATATGCCTGCTTCTTCATATAAAAATTGCCGAATTTGCTCAAATTCCCTTTGTTTTAAGATTGAAAATTCAATAGGGAGTTGTTGATAAGGTTTCATCATTCTTCATTGACAACGTCAGTAGCATGAAAACTCAGCTGACTGATTGCACTAATATCAGCAACCGAAAGCACATAATTAATATCAAGCAATATCATAAAGTGTTCACCTACACGTCCCATTGCACGAATAAAGTCAACACGAAGATCAGCGCCAAAATCTGGTGGAGGTTGTGTATGCTCATCATCTATTTCAAGGATTTCATTCACTTCATCCACTAGCATACCTATGATTTGTTGCTCTTCCTCATGACTCACCTCCACCAACACGATACAACTTTTTTTGGTCATGACCGTTGTATGGCGACCCAGCCTTTTGGATAAATCAATAACAGGTACGACTCTGCCCCGTAAATTAATAATACCGCACAAAAACTCAGGCATCATAGGCACTCGAGTGATACCTTCTATTTCAATGATTTCCTTTACATCTAGGATATCAATGGCAAAAGTATCATTTGCTGATTGAAAGGTCAGATATTGGGTAATATCGCCAGCAGTGCTAGCTTGGGCCATTTTCATTAACTGATCCATGATATTGCCCCTTATCAGAATCGCTCAAATTCAGAACGTTCAACATATTGCTTGGTTTTTGCTGATTTACGCCCAGAAACAGTAGCACGAGTCGATTTTCCTTGTGACGGTCTTTCATTATTGGTGGCAAGTTTAAAAAACTCTACAGCTTCAAGGAGTTGATTTGCTTGGCCATTAAGCTCTTCCGATGTAGCAGCCAACTCCTCTGACGCCGAGGCATTCTGCTGGGTTGCTTTATCGAGTTGCAGCATAGAATCATTAATTTGACTAATTCCAATTGCTTGCTCATCGGAAGAAGAACTGATTTCCTGGACCAAATCAGATGTTTTTTGAATATTAGGCACAATATTGGCAATTAATCGGCCAGCATTTTCAGCAATTCCAACACTCTCACTGGCGAGCTTATTAATTTCCTGTGCAGTGAGACTGCTATTTTCAGCCAGCTTTCTGACTTCAGAGGCGACCACGGTAAAGCCTTTTCCATGTTCACCAGCCCTTGCGGCCTCAATTGCGGCATTAAGACTAAGTAAATTGGTTTTATAAGCAATATCCTCAATAAGACTAATTTTCGCGGCGATTTGTTTCATTGCGGCTACGGTTTGTTCAACCGCAATTCCGCCTTGCCTTGCTTCTTCAGCGGCAACCGTTGCCATGTTATTTGTCACTCTGGCATTTTCTGAGTTTTGTTGTACTGAAGCATTGAGCTCTTCAACGGCACTGGTCGTTTCTTCTACGCTAGCCGCTTGCTCAGTTGCACCTTGACTTAAACTCTGTGCTGTACTGCTGACTTGCGATGAAGCGCTCGATAAATTATCAGCCCCGCTTCGCACCTGTGCGATTACTGAGGTAAGGCTGTCAATCATATCAATCATTGCCTTATATACCCCTGTAGCCTGTTCACTCTGTTTTAATTCTACCGTTAAGTCCCCATTGGCAATTGCACGTGCAATGGTTTCCATATCCCTTGGTTCACCACCCAATGGTTTTTTAATTATTTTCACTAAAAACCAAGCCAGTAAAATGCCAATAATGATTGCCGCGAGGGAAACGCTAATCACTGTATTAAGGGTTTGCTCGTTTTGCGCTTTTACGAGTGGACCAAGAGCATCTTGTTTTTTCAGTATACTTAATTTGATATCTTCAGTAAGGCGTGAAACTTCACCACCGATACGGTCAAGTTGGTTCTTTACAATATCATTTCGCTCGTTGATGGTGTTGTAAACCACTTTTAAGGAAGCAGCATAACTATCTAAACTGCTTGCAAATTGAACCAATTTAGCCTGTGTATCTAAATCAGTTACAGTAGCTTTTAACGTTGAAAGCCTCTCACCTTTTGCAAGCTCTAATGCTGCTAATGCCTGCTGTAAATCTGTATCTAAGTTAGTATCTAGGAATTTAGCTGCTGCCAATCGAGCACTCAATACCGATTCAAGTACCTCCCCAGCGCGATAGGCAACTTCAATTTGTCCCTTATTAAAAGAGTGATGCATTGTATCTGAGGCTAGAGCAACGATCTCGATACCCTTTGGAACTAATACATTAGTGACCTCATCATTTCTAAGTTTAATTAGCTTAACGATTGAATCAAAGTAACTATTATAATCAACAATATCTTTGCGAATATCGGCAATCTGTTGACTTAATTCTGGGTCACTAACTTCAGTCATCGCCTTCTGGATGACATCGTTAACCGTTGCATTTCGGTCATTAAATTGTTTATAGGCAGATTCTTTATTTTGGAAAATATAATCGTATGCTTGTATCTGGATAGTCAACATATTTGCTTGGATCCTGCCCGCCATATTCGCATCGCGTGCTAATGTGCGGTAATCATTAAAACCTTCAATGGCTTTATTCAATCCAAAATAAGCGGCTAGAGATATTACTAATAACAGCAATAACACTAATGCATATCCGCCAGAAATTTGCATACTGAGCGTCATCTTCTTAAACATAGTCAATATTCCTTTTCAACATAAGCTAGTCATCAATCATTGCGACATGATGATGTTTTTTCGCGCCAATACTTACTTCCGTAATTAAACCTTGAATATCGAGAATTAGAGCGATATCCCCCGTTCCGAGAATGGTGGCACCACTTAATCCTTTTAGATGTTGAAACATTTTCCCCAGGGGTTTAATCACCGTCTGTTGCTCACCAAATAACTTATCAACAACTATTCCAGCCTTAGAACGACCAAAGCGAACAACGACAAGGCTCTCTCTTTTATGTTGATTGGTTTGGGAAATGTTGAAAAAACTAGTAAGACGTATAAATGGCATCAGTTCACCCCGTAAACTGATGTAGTTTTTTTGTTGCTCATGCCATTCCCCCTGATTAAGCTCGACGCATTCTTCTACCATGTTCAAAGGAATGACATAGTTTTCGTTTGCGGCTCCGACCATAAAACCATCAATGATGGCAAGGGTTAATGGCAAGGTAATTGTAACTTTTGTGCCTTTACCTAATTCACTATCGAGCTCAACAGAACCACGAAGCGCTTCAATATTGCGTTTAACGACGTCCATGCCAACACCACGGCCAGAAAGATTACTGGCTTTTTCCTTAGTGCTAAGACCTGGCTCAAAGGCGAGTCTTAATATTTCAGCATGACTAAGTACTTGGTTTGCCTCAATGACTCCTAATGACTCTGCTTTGCGACGGATACGTTCAGGATCAAGACCTGCACCATCATCTGTCACTTCAATAACAATATGACCCGAATCATGGTATGCATTCAGCATCAAATGACCTGTGGGGCTTTTTCCTTTACTGATTCGTTGCTCTGGTAACTCAATTCCGTGGTCGAGGGCATTGCGTACTAAATGAGTCAATGGATCGTTAATTTTTTCGACGACAATTTTATCGAGTTCAGACTCTCCTCCCTGGATAGTCAATTCAATTTGTTTACCTAACTCATTACTGACATCTCTAACTACGCGTCTAAATCGCGAGAAGGTTTCACCAATTTGAACCATTCTTAGCTGTAGGGCATTTTCTCTAATCTCTTGAACTAAATGCTCAACACTGCTGACCTGATCATTGGCATCCAGCAGATGATATTTATCGACCATCACCCTCATTGCTGCACTGGCAGTGACTAATTCTCCCACCAAATTAATTAACTGCCCGAGACGATTCGAATCAACCCGGATTGTTTGAGCCTGCTCCCTCGCTTGGGTTTGTTTTTTTAGGGCTTGCTCAACAACTGGTTGATCGACAAGTTGGTTTGCTATTAATACTTCACCGAGTTTTTTTGATGCGCATTCTGGAATATGGCCGGATTGAAGATTCAGTGATTTGGTTAATTCCCTTTCAGTAATAGCACCAATTGTCAGTAAAATTTCACCTAGCCGTTGATTTTCTGATGGATTGAGTTCATCAATGAGGTTTTGGAATGACTCAGAAATCTTTTGTGAAGGTAAAATCAGAATATCACAATCATCTTGGGCAAATTCAAAAACAGCTTCTATCTGCTCTTTAGAGCAATCACCTGAAAAAACAATTCGGTAACTCAAGAAACAGCTTTCAAAGTCGCACACTTCAAATGCGGGTAATCTATTACTTAAGCAAATAACCTCAAGCACTTGACCCAATTGTTGCAAATAACGAATAAAATTTAACGGGTCTAGACCATTACGCAATGCATCAACTGTAAAGTCTAACGAAATGAGCCAATGACCAGAATCAGTATAACGCTCATCGATGCGTTCTGGACTAATTGTCTGAGTTTCAAAGGGTTGTGGACAACTCGGTAATGCTGGCGAGATTGGTTCACTTAGGTTGAACTCGGCTAGGATGTTTTGACTTTGGATCATTAAACTTGTTAGGTCTAACTCATCTTCGGCCACAGAAGCATTAACCAGCGCCCATGTGTGGTCTTTACATTTGAGGAGTAGCGCAATCAGTGTACTGTTGATCTTTAATTCATTTTTACGAACTCGATCAATTGTCGTTTCAATAGGATGAGTAAAATCAACAATAGCATTGTAGCTAAAAATACCTGCCGCACCTTTAATGGTGTGCATCGCTCTAAAGAGTTGATTTATTAATTCTATGTTTTCAGTATCAGACTCTAATGATAATAAGGCATCCTCCATGTCTAGTAATAATTCTTCGGTTTCTGTCATAAACAGTTTTTGAACTTCAGTCGTGGCGCTCATGACCGAGCCTCCGAGGCTAACACGATAGTATCGTCAAATGTGCCTGATAACCCTGACAGTTCGAGGGCATCAACGATAGCCTTACTGTGATGACAAAACTCAACACTTTGCGCCATGCTCAATGCTTTGACGGCGAGTAGCCATTGGAGACCCGCAGTATCAACTTCTGTCACTTGGGAAAGATTTACACTAATATCAACGCTTGGCTTAAGATGACTGATTAATGCATCTCTAAACTCGATAACACTGTAAATAGTTAATTCTTCACTCAAACTAACTCTTACACTTAGATCATTCGTTGTGATGTCGATCGGCATAAACAGCTCCCTTTACGGCAAGCAAAGCTTTGCTACGGCATCAAGCATTTGCGGGGGCTGAAATGGTTTAACCACCCACGCTTTTGCGCCTGCCATCCTTCCCTCTTCCATTTTATCTCGACCAGCCTCTGTCGTGAGCATGATGACGGGCGTAAACTTATAACGTGGATGCTTTTTAACTTCTTTAAGGAAACTAATGCCATCCATATTAGGCATATTCACATCACTAATAATAAGATTAATTTTTTCACCATTGAGTTTATTGAGCGCATCTTTACCATCGCAGGCATCAATCACTTCATAACCTGCACCACGAAGCGCAATGCTCACAACATGTCTGATTGATGCTGAATCATCCACTACCAGTATTTTTTTCATGTCAACTGCCATCCTTGCATTAGAAATCTGAACTAAAAGAAATTAATGGAACTTTTCTCTGCGTGTTTGAATTGGTGATCACTTGTTGCACCATGGTGAACGTGCTGCTCAGTAGCAACATACCTTTGCTTCATCATGGCCAATAAAGACTCAACATCTCCTTCAGGAATGGGTAACCCCTCTTCCCTTGCTTGCTGCTGTACACGGATAAGCTCAGTAAGTTCTTCAATACTTGCGACAAGTTGTCTGAGCATTTGGTCACAACGATCTTGAAATTGAAAATCCACTAAAATTTGCTCAATTTCTCTTTTAACTTGACGACCGAGTTCTAGTGCTTGAACTCCTTCATCTCTCATTTGCAAGGTACGATTCTCTAAGTGTTCAATCACTCGACTCAGAATTGATTCTCCGCCCTCTAATGCCTGAGTTTCTTGTAAAGTTGCCGCATTCGTTATCTGATAAAGCGCCGTCATTCGTTGATTTAACTCATTGATTTGTTGAGTTATCCGCTCACCGGTCTGTCCTGATTGTGCCGATAAAGTTCTAACCTCATCCGCAACAACAGCAAAACCTCTCCCCGACTCGCCCGCCCTAGCGGCTTCGATTGCAGCATTTAGAGCAAGTAAATTGGTTTGTTGTGCAATTTTTCTCACTTCAGCGGCGAGGCCATCGAGCGCTTTGGTATCATTAACTAAACCAGTTAGCTGTTCTAGATGTTCCAGCTTGGCAGTGTTCATTCGGTTAAGATCATTGAATAACGCAGATAACAGTGCCTTATCATCCTCTATCCCAGGTGCAATAGATTGACTTGAAATCTCGGTAGAGTTCGTTATCACTTTTTCAATTTCATTAATTATGGAGGCAAAACGTTCTGTCATGTTGGCAACACTTTGGTTCATCTGTTGGTCTACGGAAACTATATGTCCTTGCCAAACAGGTACTAAGCGTGAAATTATCGCTTCGAGTTTTGCGACTTGCTGATCAACATGGCGGCGTTTTTCATTTTCATAGGCGAGTTGTCGTGATTCGTACAGATGAGTAGATTTGTTGATTTGAGTGCGAAGTACCCAAGCAAAACCTAAGGTGGAAACTAAACATAATCCCGCAGGCCACCATAATGTGAGCCAGATTAACCAACAAAAGAGAATGGCTCCAACCATGAAGGTTAAGGTCGTGATAGAAAAAAAATGGCGCTCCATGCTTGTCATTTTAACTGTCTCTTTTACTTATATTTCTGCTTTACGTTGAGTAAAAACTTTTCCCTGACATTAAACGTAGTACCTTTTTCTGTATTACGCCAAATGACTCATTACTTCATGAGCAAGATCACACAATATATTCTGCATCGTCATGGTTTGGTTTAAGGGAGATGGATAGCTATGGGAATATTTGGTCGAGAAAGAATGCTTAAACTGAGTTAAAGCGCTATCGATTGGTATCAATGTCCATGTAGGATATGAACTGCGCAGCAAGGCAGATAGAACTCCTTTCAGATATAACAGCTAAAAATCCATAAAAAACTTTTGCGCAGTAGTAAATTGTCACCTTCAGTTTTTACGGATAGCAATTGAGCAATAGTCAAAAACGCTGTTTTACAACTTAATACAGAGTTTTTATTTAACTATTAAGGTATAAATATGGCATTCATCCTTAAATGATATTTTTTTAAATTATTAACCCTTTTTTTCAGCAGTAGCGTTTATAGGTAACGTAATGATGCCCAAAATGGCAGTACCTTGTACCTTGTACCTTGGGCCGCCATTTTTAACACTAAGGAGAAATGAATGAAATTAACTCAATTGAGTCGCCTTGCGGCAGTACCACTGGTCTTTACCTTGCTTTCTGTTAATGCCGAAGCCGTCAGCCCGCCTCACCCCACAGGACTTAACGCCCCAATGATTAGTGTTTTAAGCATGAATGCCAATAATTATGCTCCAGTGGAAGCTGTTAAAATGTTCCCAGCCCCCAAGAAAGGCATGGTTCAACATATTTTGACATTACCTAAACTTGAGAATGAAGCTGACTACATGGTCGAGATCCAGATTGGTCAAACTCAGTTGGTTGACTGCAATAAACATGGACTTAATGGCCAACTTAAAGAACTCGCTGTTGATGGATGGGGTTATAACTACTATCAGGTAGATGAAATATCAGCGGGTCCAAGCACTATGATGGCCTGTTTTGAATTAGCCAAAAAAGAAGCCTTTGTGCAAATTCCTGGTGAATTAACACTGCGTTATGATAGCCGTTTACCCAAAGTATTTTATTTACCCGAAGGTGCCGAGCTTCGCTTTAGGACATGGAAAGCGGATTCAACCTATCAATATTCGAAATAAGCGAGTTGAAAAAAGGGATATCTAATATAGATATCCCTTTTTTAAGTCAAATAACAGATTGTGCTAATTAACGTTTTCTAACACAACCCAGACGGCTTTGCCTAACGTAGCCAGCATAACTGCACCAAAGATAGCGATGATGGCGGTATAGGAAAGCCAACGAAGATAACGTTGACCTTTATCCATGGTGTTGTGTTACGCCAATTATCCTATCTGAGTCAGTCCACCCATGTATGGGCGCAGTGCTTCAGGAATTGTTACGCTACCATCGGCATTTTGATAGTTTTCTAAAATCGCAACTAAGGTACGACCTACCGCCAAACCAGAACCATTCAAGGTGTGTAGCAAGGCTGGCTTGTTATCGGCCTTAACGCGGTAACGTGCTTGCATACGACGTGCTTGGAAGTCCTTCATGTTTGAACATGAAGAGATCTCACGGTAAGTGTTTTGGCCTGGTAACCACACTTCGATATCGTAGGTTTTGCTTGAGCCAAAGCCCATGTCACCAGTACATAAAATCACTGTGCGGTATGGTAGACCGAGGCGTTGCAGTACAGTTTCAGCGTGACCGGTCAGTGCCTCGAGCGCCGCCATTGAGTCTTCGGGCTTAACCAGTTGCACTAATTCCACCTTATCGAACTGGTGCTGACGGATAAGACCACGGGTATCTTTACCGTATGAGCCCGCTTCACTGCGGAAACAGGCGGTATGTGCGGTTAACTTAATTGGTAATTCGTCTTCATCGACAATGCTGTCACGCACTAGGTTTGTTAATGGCACTTCTGCGGTTGGGATCAGGCTTAAACCTTGGCCTTCTTCGGTCGCAGGTTTAGTGTGGAATAAATCTTCACCAAACTTAGGTAATTGGCCAGTACCCAGTAAGCTTGCTTCGTTAACCAGTAATGGCACGTAAGCTTCGGTGTAACCGTGCTCAGTGGTGTGCAGATCTAACATGAACTGACCTAATGCGCGGTTTAAACGGGCGATTTGGCCCTTCATGACGATAAAGCGCGAGCCAGTGATTTTCACTGCGCTCTTAAAATCTAAACCGTTTAGGCCTTCACCTAAATCGATATGGTCTTTAACTGGGAAATCGAAGCTGCGTGGTGTACCCCAACGACGGATTTCGACGTTTTCAGTCTCGTCAGCACCGACAGGCACAGACTCATCCGGCAAGTTTGGCATCGACATGGCAATCGCGTTCACTTCTTCAAGTACCGCGGCCAGCTCGACTTTCTTCGCATCTAATTGTGCACCTAAATCGCCAACCTGCGCCATGATGGCATCCACATCTTCGCCGCGGGCTTTTGCTTGTCCGATGGACTTGGAAATAGTATTACGCGAAGCTTGTAACTCTTCAGTCGCCACTTGCAGTGACTTACGTTTTTCTTCTAATTGAGTGAGATGAGCGACATCTAAAATAAAACCACGGGTAGCTAATCGCTCAGCGGTAACTGCTAATTCGTTGCGCAAAAATTTAGGATCTAACATGTGATATATTCTTAATAGTTAAATGCGAGAAAAAACCAGTTGTTGGCCTAAGTAAACCATAAACAAACATAGACTTAGGTTCAACACCACATTCAAAGCCGCCTTCAACCAATCTCCTTCTTGCATCAGCAATAAAGTTTCGTTTGAGAAAGTTGAAAACGTTGTCAAAGCGCCTAACAGGCCAACACCGATCAGGGCTTTGAGTTCTGGGCTGATATGACTCATTTGTCCCAGTGCGTAAATGACGCCCATTAAAAATGAACCGAGGACATTGACCAACAGTGTACCAAAAGGAAAACTGCTGCCAAATACTTGGATCATGAATATTGAAATAAGATAGCGAAAAACCGCACCAATGGAACCACCCAAGGCCACAAGTAGGAGATTATTCATACCTTTTTCTCCCACTGGCTTGATCTAATTGCGCTAATTGCGCCAATTTGTCCTTAATTCGCTTCTCAAATCCGCGTTCTGTCGGGAAATAAAATTGCGATGCTTGTAAGGATTCAGGGAAATAATTCTCGCCACTGGCATAGGCATTGGGTTCATCGTGGGCATAGCGATATTCTGCGCCAAAACCCATTTCCGCCATGAGTTTGGTCGGCGCATTGCGCAGATGATAGGGCACGGCCTCTTGGCCCGTTTCGCGTGCCAGTGCCCTCGCCGCTTTGAAGGCGGTGTAAACGGCATTACTCTTAGGCGCACTGGCTAAATACACAATTGCTTGGGCAATCGCCCGCTCACCTTCGGCAGGTCCGACGCGGTGGAAACAATCCCAGGCATTGAGCGCGACTGTCATAGCATTAGGGTCCGCATTGCCCACATCTTCCGAGGCTATGGCTAATAAGCGTCTGGCGACATATAGCGGATCGCCGCCGCCTTCTAAAATACGGCAGAACCAGTACAGCGCGGCGTCGGGCGCAGAGCCACGAATCGATTTGTGTACTGCCGAAATCAGATCGTAAAACTGATCGCCATTTTTATCGAACCCTGCCACTTGATGGCCGGCAACTTGCACTAGCATCTCAGTGGTAAAACTGCCGCCATCGGCCACCATATCGCTCATCAATTCAAGCAGGTTTAGCGCTTTGCGCGCATCGCCGTCACAGAGCTGCGCCAGCTTATTAAGCACATCCGTTGGCATGACTAACTGACGTTGTCCTAACCCACGCTCGGGATCTGTTAAGGCTTGGGTGATGATATGGACTATCTCATCTTGGCTTAAGCGCTTGATAAGATAGACACGCGCCCGCGACAGTAAGGCGTTATTGATTTCAAATGAAGGGTTTTCAGTGGTCGCCCCAATAAAAATCACAGTGCCATCTTCAATGAAGGGCAAAAAGGCGTCTTGCTGACTCTTATTAAAGCGATGCACTTCATCGACAAATAACAAAGTGCGTTGGCCACGGGATTGGGCAACGGCTTGGGCCTGCTCGATGGCGGCGCGAATATCTTTAACACCCGATGTGACCGCCGAGATGCGTTCAACATGGGCATTGGAATAATGGGCGATAAGTTCGGCAAGTGTCGTTTTACCTGTGCCCGGCGGTCCCCATAACATCATCGAATGGGCACGGCCCGCTTCTAATGCTTGGCGCAGTGGTTGGCCTTCCCCCAACAAATGGGCTTGACCTATATACTCGGCAATCGTCCTTGGCCGCATACGCGCGGCTAAGGGACGAAAATCAGGCGCAAAATTAAACGATAAACTGCTCACGCGTAAACCTATCGGGTTCTAATACGTTGATCATCCACATCAACGTTTTCTGGTAACACAAACTTAAACAGCGCTTTATCCGCGGCGCTAATGCTGTGTTGATTGCTCAAATCAAACTGGCTTAGGTTGCCCTTATCATCGAGCACATTGAATTTATTCAGTGTGCCTTTGTTAAAACAGACATTGACTGAGGAGATCCCTGCATCCGTGGCTTTAGATTTGATTTCATAACAGTCTTGCTGCTTGGTGACACTATATTGCGACCAAGTGGCGTCATCGCGGTGAACCAATAAGGCAATCGGCGATGCATTAATGGCTTCGGCAAAATCCATGATCACCACTTCTTCGGCGAAGGGATTATAAATCCATAAATCTTTACCGTCGGCGACAATTTGGGATTCATCGGGTGCGGTTAAATGCCAATAGAACTGGTTTGGATGGGCAAGTGCGAATACACCCGCGCCCGTTTGGATAACCTTTTTATTGATATCGGTAACGGTTTGCTTGAAATCCGCCTTGAGTGACTCAGTGCCGTTTAAGGTTTCGCGCAATTGCGTTGCGTCATCGGCCAATACTGCATTGCTGTATAACAATGGTGATAACAACACAGCACACAACAGTTTTTTCATAGGTATCCTTTGGACTAAAAGTTGAACTCGCCGCATTATGGCGAGTTCAAACTGACATGTAGCTTAACATTAATAGTGTTTCGGGGCCGGCGGTGCCAGCACTTCGCGGTTACCATTATGGCCCTGCGCCGAGACCACGCCCTGCATTTCCATTTGTTCGATAATACGCGCCGCACGGTTATAACCAATCTTAAACTTACGCTGCACGCTCGAAATCGAACCACGGCGGGTTTCGGTCACGAAGGCGACAGCCTCATCGTAAAGCGGATCGTATTCTTCATCGGATTCGGCGGTTTCACCCGGCAAGAGTACTTGCTCGCCCTCACTCACACCATTGAGGATCTCATCAATGTATTGTGGCTTACCACGGGCACACCAATCGGCCACCACACGGTGAACTTCATGGTCATCGATAAAGGCACCATGGACACGGTTTGGCACCGCGGTGCCGGGCGGTAAATACAACATGTCACCCATGCCCAATAAGGTTTCAGCACCCTGCTGATCCAAAATAGTACGGGAGTCGATACGGGAAGAGACTTGGAACGCCATCCGTGTCGGGATGTTGGCCTTGATTAAGCCCGTGATCACATCCACCGATGGACGTTGGGTCGCAAGGATTAAATGGATACCTGCTGCACGGGCCTTTTGGGCGATACGGGCGATCAACTCTTCCACTTTCTTACCGACAATCATCATCATGTCGGCAAATTCGTCAACGACAACAACGATAGAAGGCAACTTATCTAGCGCTGGCGCCTCTGGCTCCATGCTATCTGATGACTTCCACATAGGATCAAAAATTACTTCACCATTGGCTTTTGCTTCAGCAATTTTTGCGTTATAGCCCTTGATGTTACGAACGCCCATCATAGACATGAGCTTATAACGACGCTCCATCTCACCCACACACCAGCGCAGCGCATTGGCCGCTTCCTTCATATCAGTGACAACTTCGCAGAGTAAATGTGGGATGCCTTCGTACACCGATAATTCCAGCATTTTCGGGTCGATCATGATAAAGCGAACATCCTCAGGGCCAGACTTATACAGTAAGCTAGTGATCATCACGTTTACCCCGACCGATTTACCCGACCCCGTGGTACCGGCTACCAGTAAGTGTGGCATTTTACCTAAATCAACCACCACAGGTTCACCGGAGATATCTTGCCCCAGCACCATGGTCAGGTTCGATTTGCTCTCGGTAAAGGCTTCACAATCAAGTACATCGCGCATGTATACGGTTTCGCGGAACTTGTTCGGCAGTTCGAGACCCACATAGGACTTCCCCGGAATCACTTCAACTACACGAACACGCTCGGCCAAAAGTGAACGTGCTAGGTCGTTTGCGAGGTTTGAAATCTTAGAGGCTTTAATGCCTGGCGCTAAATCCAGCTCAAAACGGGTGATTACGGGGCCGGGATAAACTCCCACCACAGTGGCCACAATGTTAAAGTCAGCAAGTTTAGCTTCAACCAAACGGGCAACTTGCTCTAATTCCTCTGGGCTTATCGGATTCTTTTTACGATTAGGCACATCCAGCAAGCTGATGCTTGGCAGCGGATCCATAGGTTTTGTAGGAGCAGGTCTATCTTCTTGTCCCGGTAACACCACAATCCCATCGACAATCTTCGCTTTTGGCGCTTCTTTTTGACGTTGCGCCTGAGTCACCGCGCCCGTTGAGGCTTTAGTATCAAAATCGATGACATCTTCATCGTTGAAACCTAATTCGTCTTCATCCTCATCATCCAACATGGTTTCACGGTGGAATACGGGCTCATCATCGCCATCGTCATCTTCGAATAGGTGCGCTTTGAACTCAGTTTCATCCTCTAAATCTAATTCGGCTTCTTTGGGTTTAGCCACCCAAGGCGGCGCCTCAAAATGACCATGTTCAGCCACGGCGCTAGCTTGATCCAATTGGGGCTCAACTCGTTGCTGGCCTTTAGGTTCAGCCTTGGTTTTATTGCTGTTTAAACTCAAGATTTTTGCGAGCGCCGACAGCTTGCCCTTGCCAGTACTCGCTTCGGTGATGATTTCGTCGCTGACTTCTTCTTCCTTTTCTTCCTTCACCGGGCGACTGGTGAATATACGACTCGGTGCGACTTCAGGCTCACGCACTCGGGCTTTTTCAAGCTGATGCTGTGAATCACGGCGCTGCTTAAACTTATCAACGACCGTCATGAAGCCACGGGTATCTTCGGTTTCGTGCTCACGTTTAAACGCCTGTGGCAGACGTTTTAGCTGTCTAAAGCACCAAATGGAGACAAAGCCGACCTTCTCGACCACAGTTAACCAGCTGATCCCCGTTAATAGCGTAAAGCCCGAGCCTAAAAAACACAGTAGCAATAAAGTCGTGCCGAGCTTATTAAAATACGGCAACATGGCTTGGCCAATAACATCCCCTGCCACGCCGCCTGCGGAAAACTCATAGATATTATTGGCGTTCATACTGGCTAATGCCGAAAAACCAAGAATAAGCAGCAGAAAACCTATGATGCGCAGTGCAACTGAAAAGTAATCAATTTCCAATAAATCATGGGCGCGTTTGAAAAGCAGCCAACCTGTCGAGGCCACAATGATCGGCATGATGTAGGCAGTGATGCCAAAAAAGTACAACAGAATGTCGGCAATCCACGCCCCTACCGCGCCCGTCCAGTTTTTGATATCGCCTTGAAAATGAGACTGGCTCCAGCCTGGATCCGACGGACTAAAACTGGCTAAGGCAAGCAAAATATAGGTGGCTAAAACACAGCAAATGATGAGTCCACCTTCGAGCAGACGCTGCAGCCCTGAGAGCGTGCGTACACTATTTCCTTGAGACAAACGACTTAATCCATAAAAATGAAAACAGGTGGGCTAACGATACCAGAATCCCACTAAATGTGGAGCATCTTAGGGCGTTTTTATCCTAAGAATTACTGGTACAAGGCAAAAAATCGGCGCTAATGACCTAAAGCACAGGTATTCAGCACTAACTGGTTATTACGCAACCAATTTACCAGCTGAACAGAAGATAAAAATTCGCCCTTAAGCTGGCAAACCTAAGGGCTAAACAAGGTCATTTTTGAGTTCGAAACGGCGAGCGTAGGAATAAATAAGGGGCCTAGGCCCCTTATTGTAAACGTTCAGGGTATTAAATATCGGAGAGCAAATGGTTTATTGCGACGCGACTAGTATGTTTCACTTCTTCCATCACCACGTAAGTGCGGGTATCGGATACTGAAGGTAGTTTAAGCAGCGTTTCACCTAACAAACGGCGATAAGCTGACATATCAGAAACACGTGTCTTTAATAAGTAGTCAAAGTCACCAGAAACCAGATGACACTCTTGAATATCATCTAACAGTTGCACAGCGCGATTAAACTTATCAAATACTTCGGGAGTATCACGGCTTAATGTGATTTCCACGAATACCAGTAGGGATGCACCCAAGAAATGAGGATTGACCAAGGCGGTATAGCCGTTGATATATCCTTGCTTTTCGAGTCGTTTCACTCTTTCTAAACACGGAGTAGGACTTAATCCTACTCTTTTAGATAGTTCCACATTTGAAATGCGTCCATCAATTTGTAATTCATTAAGAATGTTGCGATCGATGCGATCCAAGTCTTTTACAGGACTCTTTTTATTATATGCCATTTATTTAACCTTGCTTTATCACTAAAACAACATTTTATTCTACGTATGTCAAAAGTTCAGCAGCATAAACTGCGTCGCCGATACTATACTAGATATCCCTGAATTAATCACGTTCAGGTCACGATAAAATAACAATTATGCCCATTAAAAGTGGGTTTTTCAGGCAATTGAGGCTCAAAAATGATTATTGGTGTACCAAAGGAAATTAAAAACCACGAGTATCGTGTCGGTATGGTTCCTTCAAGCGTTCGTGAATTGACCATCAAAGGTCATGAAGTGTTTGTCGAAACGAATGCCGGCACGGGAATTGGTTTTTCAGATCAGGATTATGTTGATGCAGGCGCCAAAATATTAGCAACTGCTGCTGAAGTCTTTGCTAAAGCAGAGATGATCGTAAAGGTAAAAGAGCCTCAAGCAGTTGAACGCGCTATGCTGCGTCATGACCAGATTTTATTCACTTATCTGCATTTAGCGCCGGATTTACCACAAACTGAAGATTTAATTAAAAGTGGTGCCGTATGTATCGCTTACGAAACAGTAACTGATGACCGTGGTGGCTTACCTCTGCTAGCACCAATGTCAGAAGTGGCTGGCCGCATGTCTATCCAAGCGGGTGCGATGGCGCTGGAAAAATCTTCCGGTGGTCGTGGCATGCTTTTAGGCGGTGTTCCAGGTGTTGAGCCAGCAAAAGTGGTGATCATCGGCGGTGGTATGGTCGGTACCAATGCTGCACAAATGGCTGTGGGTATGGGCGCTGATGTTGTAGTGCTTGACCGTAGCATCGATGCACTGCGTCGCTTAAACGTACAATTTGGTTCTGCAGTTAAGGCTGTTTACTCAACTGCCGATGCGATTGAGCGCCATGTATTAGAAGCTGATCTCGTGATTGGTGGCGTATTAATTCCAGGTGCTGCGGCGCCTAAGCTTGTGACACGTAGCATGATCGCTCGCATGAAACCAGGTAGTGCTATCGTTGACGTAGCAATCGACCAAGGTGGTTGTGTAGAAACTTCACATGCAACGACTCACCAAGATCCAACCTACATCGTTGATGACGTAGTGCATTACTGTGTGGCAAACATGCCAGGTGCTGTTGCCCGCACTTCAACCTTCGCCCTGAATAACGCGACTCTGCCTTATATTCTTAAGTTAGCTAACTTAGGTTATAAAGCTGCCCTACTACAAGACAAACACTTACTGAACGGCTTGAACGTGATGCACGGCAAACTGGTTTGCAAAGAAGTGGCGCAAGCATTAAATCTTGAGTACACCGCGCCAGCAAGTTTATTAGCTTAATCATATGAGAGCCTAGGTCCTTCTGACCTACTCTGCTTTGTTCGGCCTCACTCTGTTGAGGCCGATTTTTTATGCTGATCACAAATATCTTCACCCGTGCGGGGTTTAATACCAATCGTATTAAATATCTGCTCATTCAGCGGGAATTCAACGCGCTTTAGACAAGGCGAAGGCTTGAAGGCATAGTGGTGCTCTGTCGAAAGCCTTAAACGCAGTATAAAGCGCGTTGAAACCCACCCTTTGGGAGCCACACAGGCATCCCACTCCGGTGTTGCATTGACTTAAAAGGGAATGACCATTTCTGCGTCAATGGGCCTTGGATTGAAATGCCTGCGAGGCTCAGAACTGATTAGATATTTAATGTGATTGGTATAAGCCAAAGCCTTAGTAAACTCAGGCTGACAATTCGCCTTAGGATTCGATTAGCATAATCTAAAAGAATCACCAAACAGCGCTTTACCCCTACAGGTAAATTCCCTACAATCCATGCAATTTGCTAAAGGCACGGAGAGAAAAATGAGCCAAGTCAGACACAGTAACCTATTGATTTTAGGTTCAGGTCCCGCAGGATACACGGCCGCAGTTTATGCTGCGCGCGCAAACTTAAAGCCTGTGATGATCACAGGTATGCAGCAAGGTGGGCAGTTAACCACCACTACTGAAGTTGAAAACTGGCCAGGTGATGCAGAAGACTTAACGGGTCCCGCATTGATGGAACGTATGCAAAAGCATGCGGAAAAGTTTGATACTGAAATCCTTTTCGACCATATCAATGAAGTGACGCTGACAGAGCGCCCTTTCCGTCTAAAAGGCGATAACGGTGAATACACTTGTGATGCGCTGATCATTGCGACAGGTGCCTCTGCCCGTTACTTAGGACTTGAGTCTGAAGAAGCGTTCAAAGGACGCGGCGTATCAGCCTGTGCGACCTGTGATGGTTTCTTCTATCGCAATCAGAAAGTTGCTGTCATTGGTGGTGGTAACACAGCCGTTGAAGAAGCGCTGTATTTGAGTAACATCGCCGCCGAAGTGCACTTAATTCATCGCCGTGACACCTTCCGCTCAGAGAAAATCCTTATCGATCGTTTAATGGATAAAGTAGCTAACGGCAACATTATCCTGCACCTAGATCAAACCATGGAAGAAGTGGTTGGTGATGCTATGGGTGTGACTGGCCTGAAAATGAAGAGCACCAAAGATGGCGCTATCACAGATCTAGCCGTTGCCGGTGTGTTTGTGGCTATTGGTCACAGCCCAAATACTGGGATTTTCGAAGGCCAGTTAGATATGAACAACGGCTATCTGAAGGTCCAAAGTGGCCTTCAAGGTAATGCGACTCAAACCAGCATCGAAGGTGTGTTTGCCGCAGGTGACGTTATGGACCAACATTACCGTCAGGCGATTACCTCTGCGGGTACAGGCTGTATGGCAGCATTAGATGCCGAGCGTTACTTAGACGCTAAAAAATAATCACGCGCAGAAACAATCGAATCTGGTTCTTAGTTTTAGCGAGATTCAAATAAAAATAGCAGGCATCGGCCTGCTATTTTTTATCTGTTTTTGTGACTCGCTTGAAGCAAGTCTGAAAAACAGCAACAAAAAAAGGGACCAAATGGTCCCCTCTTAAGTGCGACAAACTAATTGCTTAGTTTAACGCTTCTTTTGCTTTTTCAACTAAAGTTGCGAATACAACTTTGTCGAATACAGCGATGTCAGCCAAAATCTTACGATCGATTTCGATAGACGCCTTTTTCAGACCGTTGATGAAACGGCTGTAAGACAGACCATTTTGACGAGCTGCAGCATTAATACGTGCAATCCACAGTTGACGGAATTGACGTTTTTTCTGACGACGGTCACGGTAAGCATATTGACCAGCTTTAGTTACTGCTTGAACAGCAACGCGGTAAGTACGGCTACGAGCGCCATAATAACCTTTAGCTAATTTTAAAACTTTCTTGTGACGAGCACGTGCGGTTACACCACGCTTAACTCTTGGCATTTTCTAATCTCCTAAATTAAGCGTATGGTAATTGACGCGCGATTGCTGGAACGTCAACTTTAGCAACTAAACACTTGTTACGTAAGTGACGCTTACGCTTAGTGCTCTTTTTGGTCAGAATGTGACGTAAATGGGCTTGCTTGCGCTTGAAACCATTAGCGGTTTTCTTAAAACGCTTCGCTACACCTCTGTCGGTTTTCATTTTAGGCATTACTAAAACTCCGCATTGGGATGTTAAATAAAAAGCAAGGCGAGCGAAGGCATATAGCCTTCGCTACTTTTATAGGTTGCCCTACTTATTTCTTTTTAGGCGCGAGCACCATAATGGCTTGTCGGCCTTCCATTTTCGGGAAGGATTCAACAATTGCATACTCATCCAAATCTGTTTTGATACGGTTCAATAGATCCATACCCAGGTTTTGGTGAGCCATTTCGCGGCCTCGGAAACGCAGCGTAATTTTCGCTTTGTCCCCGTCTTCCAGAAAACGTATCAGGTTGCGTAGTTTTACCTGATAGTCGTTTTCGTCAGTTCCAGGACGGAATTTGATTTCCTTAACCTGAACCTGTTTTTGCTTCTTCTTTTGTTCCTTTTGAGCTTTCGCTTTATCAAACAGGAACTTACCGTAGTCCATAATGCGACATACTGGAGGTTCAGCATTTGGACTAATTTCGACTAGGTCTACACCCGCTTCATCTGCCAAATTCTGAGCATCTCTGATGCTCACCACACCAATAGCTTCACCATCAATGCCGGTTAAGCGTACTTCTGGTACACCTGTGATTTCTTCATTGATTCTATTAGGGGCCAGCTGACGCCCTGCTGTTTTCTTGATCTTTATGACCTATTCCTCCAACAATTTGAGACTACGGAGCGAAATTTGTTGATGGATCTTAGCGGCGAAATCTTCAATTCGCATCTTACCTAAATCAACGCCATCACGTGTACGCACCGCAACTTCCTTATTTTCCATTTCCTGATCGCCAACGACCAATAAATAAGGAACACGCCTTAAGGTGTGCTCGCGTATTTTAAAGCCTATTTTCTCATTCCTCAAGTCAAATGAGGCGCGAATACCTTGTTCTTTGAAGAATTTGACCACTTCTTCAACATAATCAGCCTGTTTGTCGGTGATATTCATCACGACAACTTGCATTGGAGCCAACCAAGTTGGGAAACGACCTGCGTATTCTTCGATCAAAATACCTAAGAAACGCTCCAACGAGCCTAAAATCGCACGATGGATCATTACAGGCGTTTGACGGCTGTTATCTTCGGCAACATAAGTTGCACCCAAACGGCTCGGTAATGCGTAGTCTAATTGCACAGTACCGCATTGCCATGCACGGTCTAAACAGTCGTGCAGCGTGAACTCAATCTTAGGACCATAGAAGGCGCCTTCACCCGGTAAAATGGTGAATTCGATATTGTTCGCACGTAAGGCTTGCTTAAGAGCTTCTTCGGCTCTGTCCCACATTGCATCGTCACCGATACGCTTTTCTGGGCGAGTCGACAGTTTTACAACGATATTTTCGAAGCCAAATGTCGAGTAAGTGTCGTATACCATTTGGATACAAGAGCTAACTTCTGCTTGAACTTGATCTTCAGTACAGAAGATATGGGCATCGTCTTGAGTAAAACCACGTACGCGCATCAAACCGTGAAGTGAACCTGATGGCTCATTGCGGTGACAGCAACCAAATTCCGCCATACGCAGTGGCAGATCACGGTAAGATTTCAAGCCTTGGTTGAAGATCTGTACGTGGCCTGGGCAGTTCATTGGCTTAACCGCGTATTCACGATTTTCACTGCTAGTTGTGAACATGGCTTCTGAGTATTTATCCCAGTGACCAGAACGTTCCCACAAAACGCGGTCCATCATCAACGGACCTTTCACTTCTTGGTAAGTGTATTGATTTAACTTACGGCGAATGAAACGTTCTAATTCGAGGAAGATGCTCCAACCGTCGTTATGCCAGAACACCATGCCTGGTGCTTCTTCTTGCATATGGTAGAGGTCAAGTTGCTTACCAATTTTACGGTGGTCACGTTTAGCCGCTTCTTCGAGGCGGGCTAAATGGGTGCTCAGGGCTTTTTTATCCGCCCATGCTGTACCGTAAATACGTTGCAGCATCTTGTTTTCAGAGTTACCGCGCCAGTAAGCGCCAGCAATGCTCATCAATTTGAAATGGTGACAGAAACGCATGTTTGGCACGTGTGGACCACGACACATGTCGGTGTATTCTTCGTGATGATACAGCGCTGGAGTTGCATCTTTGCTGATGTTTTCATCAAGAATCGCGATCTTGTATTCTTCACCGCGGGCGGCGAAGGTATCACGGGCTTCTTGCCAGCTCACAACACGTTTGACTACGTCGTAATTGGTTTTCGCCAGTTCCAGCATACGTTTTTCAAGGGCTTCGATATCTTCTTGAGTCAGTTTGTGCTCAAGATCGATGTCATAATAGAAGCCGTTATCGATCACAGGACCGATCGCCATCTTGGTTTGTGGCCATAATTGCTTGATTGCATGGCCTAATAAATGCGCGCAAGAATGGCGAAGGATTTCAATACCTTCTTCGTCTTTAGCGGTAATAATAGAAAGTTCAGCATCGGTTTCGATAAGATCGCAAGCGTCTTTGAGCTCGCCATTCACGCGACCAGCGATACAGGCTTTAGCAAGACCAGGGCCGATATCAGCGGCAACATCGAGAGTCGATACGGGATGTGCAAACTCGCGCTTGCTACCATCAGGAAGTGTAATTACAGGCATGAAATATCCTTGTCCAGTGGTGACCCACACGTAGGGCCACATGGTGATTAAGTAAAAAGAGAATGCTCGCGAGGTTAAGACAGTACAGGAGTCTTAGCCGCCTTGCGTAGCAGGACAGTTATTCTACGGGATAGTCTTTAAGGCGCGCAAGTTAAATGGCCCAATTGCGGGGCTTAGCACTCAAATCAGCTTCTTTATTAACACCAATCCGCAAAGTTTGCCGTGAATTCATCATATTGCAGTCAATCGTTCATGTGGCAGTCATCTAACGCCCCTACGCTATGCGCGTTAAATGATTGCGGGTTGGTTTAAGGATTCCACCATGCCTACCACGCAGTCATATTGCCGTAAATGATGAAGCCAAAGGAGTTGGTATGTTCACGAGTATCCTATTGACGGTTGCACTTAGCCAAGTCGCCCAGAACCCAATCCCAGTTAGCCCCACGCCACTCACACTACCTGAACCCCGAGCGGTTCTGCGCCCAGTGGTGCAATTCGACGCCATAGGCTTACAGGCCGATATCCACGCCGAGCTTTTGCAGCAGATAGAACAGCTATCGCAGGCCATTAGTGACAATATAGAGGAAGGCATATTACCGACAGCGCCTGTCGAACTTATGACGGTAACGGATTGAATTAACTTAACTTAACTTAACTTAACTTAACTTAACTTAACTGGTACGCATTGCTTGACGGTTCTTACGCGAGATAAATTTCAGTGAAAAAAGTACCCCGCGCTGAGCGGAACGGAAAAATCTAGTTACAGAGATTTTGATACCGACTTTATCTAAGTTGCCACGGCACATTCTTGTATACTCAACTAAAGCCAGTGTGAAGGCTTAGCGACAAGTGTAATCCCTAGCATTCGTTAGAGAGGAGTTGCGCCATGAGGATCATGAATAAAGTGATTGCGTGCCCCCACTGCGGACACCATCAACATATAAGTATTGATGCCAGCAGCGGCGATCAGGATTATTACGATGACTGCCGAATTTGTTGTAATCCCATCCACCTGCGTTTACATGTGGATGATGCCCGCCGAACCGTAGAGTTATATATTGACTCGGACGACGAGCAAATTTACTAGGCATGTAGCTTAAGATTGGCCGCTAAAACGTTTGGCCAGCACACGCTCGACGGTGTCGACGATGGCTTGGGTTTGGCTGTCAATTTCGATATTTAACTCATCTCCAACCTGACACAGGCCTAAATTGGTCAATTTGAGGGTTTCTGGGATCAAGTGCAGCATAAAACTGCTTTCGGTCACCTCGCCTACCGTTAAGCTGCAACCGTTTACCCCGACAAAGCCTTTATAAAGGATATAGTTCATCCATTTGGGCTCGACACTTAAGGTCAGGTCATAATGCTGCTCGGTGTGACTAATGTGGCTCACTTTCGCCTTGGTATGAATGTGTCCCGAGAGGAGATGGCCGCCGATTTCACTACCGAACGTCAAAGAACGCTCAATGTTCACCCGCTGACCAACGGTCAAATTGGCAAGGTTTGTCAACCTTAAGGTCTCTTCCACTACATCGAAAAATACCCTATCATCAACGACCTGAGTCACCGTCAGACATACCCCGTTATTTGCCACACTTGCGCCAATCGCAAGTCCCTCATGCAAATCAGGTTTAAACGCGACCTCAAGGGTATTGAGGCCATCTTTCTTATGTATTGCAACCACCTCACAGGTGGCTTGAACTATACCAGTAAACATTTTTTGCTCGCTTATTCGTTAAAGGCTGTATTTATGAATCATTCAGGCTTTCAGGCCAAACGCTTAATTCAACTCGCACTCCCAGTGTTGATCGCCCAAGTGACCCAAACCATGATGGGGTTTATCGATACTGTCATGGCGGGCCGCGTCAGTGCTGTCGATATGGCTGCCGTGGCCGTAGGAACCAGTCTTTGGTTACCCGCCATCTTATTCGTCCAAGGGCTGCTGATGGCGTTTACGCCGTTATTTGCCCATCATAATGGTGCAAATAATCAAAAAGCCATTCAACCGTTGGCGTTTCAAGGC
The DNA here is from genome assembly GCF_004354305.1 of Shewanella decolorationis. Lineage (NCBI taxonomy): Bacteria > Pseudomonadati > Pseudomonadota > Gammaproteobacteria > Alteromonadales > Shewanellaceae > Shewanella > Shewanella decolorationis. The sequence goes on from NZ_CP037898.1 coordinate 3,343,350, forward strand.
GCTTATCTGGCCTTAATTGGTGGCCTTGGCGTGATGGTGTTTCTTGCATCCGCCCCACTCGTGCTCAGCCATATGAATTTAGAGCCCCAATTGTACAACTTAACCATAGGATATATCGACGGTATTTTATGGGGCGCGCCCGCATTTGTGCTCTATCAGGTATTACGTGGTTGCAGCGAAGGGATTTCTTACACTTTGCCGACCATGATCATCGGATTCATTGGGCTAGCGGTGAATATTCCGGCGAACTATATCTTTATCTATGGCCATTTCGGCGTGCCAGCCATGGGCGGCGCCGGTTGTGGTGTCGCGACAGCTCTAGTGTTTTGGGCCATGTTGATTGCTATGACGATTTATATGCAGCTACATAAAAAGTTTGCCGCATTGGCGCCCTTTAGCCAGTTCCATCGCCCTGATTTTGCCACCATGAAAAAGATGACTAAGCTTGGAATGCCGATTGCGATGGCGCTTTTCTTTGAGGTGAGCCTATTTGCAATTATCGCCCTGCTGTTGGCGCCATTAGGCGCGACTGTGGTGGCCAGCCATCAGATTGCGCTGAACTTTTCCGCCATAGTATTTATGTTGCCACTCTCGATTGGTATTGCCGTCTCGATTCGTATTGGCTACTACCTTGGCCGCGATCGCGCGGATATTTCTGCCGTGGTGGCAAAGGTTGGATTGTGGTTGGCGCTTTCATTGGCCTTGTCGACGGCAATCTTAACGGTGTTATTCCGCTTCCAAATCGCTGAGTTGTATAACAGCGATCCAGAAGTGGTGGTACTTGCGGGCAGTTTGATGTTGATGGCCGCGCTGTATCAATTATCTGACTCCGTCCAAGTGGTCGCTGCCGGCGCCTTGCGTGGATATAAAGATACCCGCAGTGCGTTTTATATTACGCTGTTTTCCTACTGGGGCATTGGCATGACATTAGGTTATACCTTGGCGTATACCGACTTTATCGTACCCGCCATGGGCGCCCATGGTTTTTGGACCGGATTAATTGCTGGTCTCACCTCGGCGGCGCTGCTGTTTTTCATCCGCCTTCGTTATATTCAAAAGCATGGTGTGCATTTAAGTTTGATTGAAGGCGACAGCGTGCATCATTAAGCAGATTGAAAGATAAAACGGCGAGCATTTGGCTCGCCGTTTTATTTCGTGCGGGGTGATGTTGGACTGTAGCACAGTCTAACTTGCCGTTTTATCAACAACTTTGCTGAAACACTGGACAAGTTGCACAGCAATTCACCATTTGACAATAAAATTCATTTTTTTGCTTGCCAGCCTTTCGCTATCCCCCTAATATAGCGCTCGTTCAAAAGCACAACGAAAGGTTGTGTTGAGGTAACGATTAAAACAATGCACCCGTAGCTCAGTTGGTTAGAGCACTACCTTGACATGGTAGGGGTCGGTGGTTCGAGTCCACTCGGGTGTACCACTCTCTTCACAGAGTCTAAAAAGTGAAATTCAAACAGTGCACCCGTAGCTCAGTTGGTTAGAGCACTACCTTGACATGGTAGGGGTCGGTGGTTCGAGTCCACTCGGGTGTACCATTTCTTGCTTTAACTCCCCGTAAAACCTCAATTTAATATAATCATCCATAAATATGGTTAATTCTTATTTGTGTCTAAGATAAAATCTTCAAGCCTGTTCTAGGTTTTTCTACAAACATTCAAACATGCCCCACCCTTCGGCTCTGCCTGATTTTGCCTCTATTGCTTGAGGCGCATTTACCGCGGTTCCCCCAAAATTCGACGTTTTTCTAAATTTGCGCCCATTTCGTACCAAATCTGTTGGCACAAGATGCTTTTGACGATTTTTTGTTGACTACTACTACCCTAGTTAGCATAGCAGGTTCGTTTGTTCTTAATCTATGCTCAAATTCAGGCAACCTAACAAAGAAATCGATAGGACCTTGATTGAGCGATAACCACAACACTGGCTGTGATAACTGTTATGGGTTTGCTTAAAGAATGGCTATAGGCATTAATATTTCAAAATGTAATTGGTCTACATTCATTTTTGTCCTGCATTATGGTGGCATGAGCAAACGAGCAAGTACCAGTGCAATTTAAATTTTCATTGCGTGAATAGCGAAAGTTCTATTGCTAGCTTATATATTTAGTGAGGGTATCAGCCAGATTGGGCCTCACTTAAGTTAGTTCGTGTCAATATCATCACTATTGGGGTTTAAATGCGTAATCTAAAGATAAATCATCTTTTACTTGGAGCTTTTGCAATTCCCATGATCGCGATTCTTGGGTTAACCATGCTAGCGATAGGTAAAATGCAAGTCATAAATGAGCAATCCACCGTCATTTCGAACGACTGGCTACCTTCTGTACGCGTTATAGAACGACTGAATGGCCAAACGGCAGATCTTAGGGTGTTAGAATCCCGTCATATTCTCTCATTGGACGATGCTCAAATGCGAGATACTGAACGCGAATTGGATAAAACCAAAGCGAAAATTGACGAATCTATACGTACCTACCAACAACTGATCAGCGAAAACGAAGAAAAAGTCATATTCAATGATTTTAATCGCTTATATAAGGAGTACCTAGGAATTCAGCAGAAGCTTCTCACTCTCTCAAGAGCAAACAAGAATGAAGACGCCAAACAACTGCTGTTAACCGAATCTCTAAATGCTTATAACGAATACTCGGATTTATTACTCAAATTATCTGATTTAAATAGCAAAGGAGCACAAACTGCGAGCAATTATGGTGATGAGATTTACGATGAATCGATTAAAATAATGCTATTTATCTTAGTCATTGTTTCGCTATTGGTATTAGCAACATCGATTATCATATCGAGATTTATTGTAACTTCGATTAAGACAGTTCAGGCTTTTATTTATAAATTAGCAAATGGCGATCTTACGGATCGTATTAACGATATTGGTAATAACGAATTAGGTCTATTGGCAAAAGGCTGTAATGATACTGCTGATAAAATTTCTGAAATGACCGAGCAGTTGATTAACGTTGCCGATAATACCGCGACTTCTGCGGAAGTATTAGCCTCCACTATGAATCAGGTTGAAAATAACTCTAAGCAAATGCTGGTTCAGGTAGAACAAATCGCGACTGCACTCAATGAAATGTCCAGTACAGCTCTAGAAGTCAGTAAAAATGCCACTGAGGCTGAAACCAGCGCAAGGGAGGCAATGGATAATGTCACTGTGGGTAATAAATCCCTCGGTGAATCTGATGTCATTTCTGAAAAAATCGGCGCTGCTATTCGTGATTCAGGAGCCATAGTGAATCAACTAAAAGATTATTCGATTGAAATTGGCTCTGTTATTGACGTTATTACCAGTATTTCCGAACAAACTAATTTACTGGCATTAAATGCAGCAATTGAAGCAGCACGGGCCGGAGAAGCAGGACGCGGCTTTGCAGTAGTGGCAGATGAAGTACGCTCACTGGCCGCTAAGACACAACAATCGACTATTGATATTCAAGGGATCATTTCCAAGCTACAGTCTCAAGCAGAAAAAGCAGATCATTACATGAAAGCAAATACAAGTTTGTTAGATGAATCTCAAATGGTTTCGGAAAAGGTACGTAACGCTTTTCATGGTATTTCCACGTCGGTCAATACAATATCTAATGTCAATACTGTCGTTGCAACGGCTTCTAGCGAACAATCAAGTGTGACTGAAGATATCTCCCAAAACATTTCCTCTACAGTTGAAATAGTCGACCAAAACGTAATGGGTGTTGGCAGTGCTAGCAAGGCCTGTCACGATGTATTGGCTGAAGCCGGTAAACAAAAACAACTACTTGCCTTTTTCAAAACAAAACGTCGATATTGAGTGAATAAGTCGACACAGTGGACAGAACAGATTGATTAAGCAAACCATCTTGAATCCGCTGTGTTGATTAAAGCAATGCCAAGCAATACTGTGTAGATATTGATAATTAGGGCGTGTTGACGTTTCGAGATTAAATTTTTTCGTTCTGGCGAGCACAAACTAGCCGGAACGAACCAAATGCAGTTTAGAAACAACGGACACTTAAATAAAGCTGAACTCAATTCACGATGATACTTAACAAGCACATTTGCCATACACTTGGAGAGTGCGTTTTTAAATCCGTGAATGCACCGAGGTTGTAAATGCATCACAGTATTTCTCGCAAAAAGAGTTCTTAAATCGACAATGCTAATCCTGTAATTAGCTTTTACATAAAGTTAAAAATCAGAGTCTCAAGTTATTGTTTTAACTATACTGTCTTTCAAAAAGACTACCTAAATTTAAAAAAAACACTTATGTTACCGCGATAAGATTAGTTAGCATGTTTCAGTATAATGATTCACTACGATTCATAACCCAATAAAAGAAGGGAAATGTGTAAACAGGTTAATCCCGCGTATGACGGACAGACTTTTGATCTAATGGCCGATTTTCTAGATGGGCAACCAAAAATACTAGAAATCGGAACAGCGACTTGATTTTAAGATCATAATTTCCATCCGGTTGAGCTAAGGCTAGTTTCTATAACGACTTGATTTTGGAGTATGCATTCTCCACCAGCTCGCAATTCTCTTTACCGACATATTTAGCAAACTCAGCAAATTCACCGATAAATTTCAATGTTACTGTACGCCGATTGAGACTACTCAATGATAAGCCTTCTTTAATTTTAGCCTCAAAGAGTGAACACTCAAGTCCTTGAATTATTGCCTGTTGGGGCAAACCACTGCTCAAGGCATCAGCAAGAAAACCTAAATTAGCCTTTAACTCGAAGCTGATTGCCTGCTTACCCGCCGACGATTGCTGCCAGCGGCTACGCTCTTTATCAAAAATGTCGTATAACTCTTTCCAAATACTCATACCCTGTCCCTGCCGCGAGATGTCTGGCACAGCTGACTTTGCCAAGACACTATTTTATTTAGGCAAATTTATCATAGGGTTAAACATGCTAACACTGTTACTGAGACATTTAGTTAAAAATGGCCCGAACATGTCGGGCCATAATGGTCATAGTCGAGAACGCACGCGCTCAAGAGAGAGGTAAAAACCTTATTTCTTACCTTATTGTTTAGCCTTGTTCTTTTCAGCGGATTGTTTCCGAAGCGCTTCTTTCTTTTGACGGCGGGCTTCAATCACTTGATTCACATCACTACCAATATGTGCTTCGTTACGTGATTTCGCTAAGTTTACTTGGCGCTCACGTTCAACGAAACGCTTACGTTGCTCGTCTGAAATCTTATCAATACAATGTGGGCAGCTAACGCCTTGCACATAGGCAGGGCTTAATTTTTCGGCTTCAGTGATCGGCATACGACATGCGTTACATTGATCGTATCGACCTTTTTTCAAATCATGGTCAACGGCCACGCGGTTATCGAAGACGAAACATTCGCCTTCCCACAGGCTTTCTTCCTGTTTCACTTCTTCGAGGTACTTAAGGATACCACCTTCAAGATGGTATACTTCTTCAAAACCTTGCTCTTTTAAATAAGCGGTCGATTTTTCACAGCGGATACCGCCAGTACAGAACATCGCGACTTTCTTATGCTTGGCAGGGTCGAGATTCTGCTTCACATACTCAGGGAATTCTCTGAAGGTTTCGGTCACTGGGTTAATGGCATTTTTAAAGGTGCCAATTTGCACTTCATAGTCGTTACGGGTATCTACCAAGATAACTTCAGGATCAGAAATCAGCGCATTCCAGTCCTGCGGTTTAACATAGGTGCCAACCACTTTAAGCGGATCAATACCTTCAACACCCATGGTGACGATTTCTTTTTTCAGCTTTACCTTAGTGCGGTAGAAAGGCATTTCATCGTCAAATGATAACTTGTAAACGATGTTTTCGAGGCCATTTTGGTTATTCAGCCAAGCCAGCAGTGCATCGATAGCGGCTTGAGAGCCAGCCACAGTGCCATTAATCCCTTCATTTGCCAGCAATAATGTGCCTTTAATCTCGGCCTGTTCCATCATGGACAGGAGTGGCTCACGCAGCGACTCAAAATGCGGTAATGAAACAAACTTATATAAAGCACAAACAACAACGTTAGACATAACACCCTCAACTGCTGGCTGGAACTTAATTTCCAGTGCATTAACTAATAACCAGCCTAAGCTGGGTCGCAAAAATCGGCCGAAATTCTACCTGAGTCACAGTCGGATAAACACAGACAAAAACCAAGGTCATTGTTTATTTACAAGCCAAACGGCGGAAAAATCAGTAATAAACGCAGTATTTCGGTTTTAAAGCCACTACTATTGCCGACTTTTAAGCCGCAGCAGTGGCGAAATCGCTTTTATGATTGCTTCAAGGAACACGACTATGCCCTTACCCATACTCTACAGTTTTCGCCGTTGTCCTTATGCCATGCGCGCTCGCCTTGGCCTATTGCTCGGACAATGCCAGGTAGAGGTACGGGAAATCACCCTTAAAGCAAAACCCACAGAAATGTTAACCATCTCCCCCAAGGGCACTGTGCCGGTATTACAGCTCCCTACGGGTGAAGTGATAGCCGAAAGCTTAGAGATTATGCGCTGGGCACTGACAAATACGCATTCACAAGCCGCACAGCAGTTACTCGGAGAAACCCCGTCAGCACAAAACTTGATTGCTGAGCTTATCGCGCAGAATGATGTTGAATTTAAACCTTGGCTGGATAAGTACTAATATGCCGACCGTTATCTTGAATACACCCAGGCGGATTATTTTGCCAAGGCCAGCACTTTTCTTGAGCGACTCGAAGCACAGCTTCAGCAACATCCCTATCTAATCGGCCCCGTGTTAAGCCTTGCAGATTACGCGATTGTGCCTTTTATCCGCCAATTTACGGCGGTGGATGCCAAACGGGATTTGAGTGTGGCGTTTCCACACCTTATTAACTGGTTAACGAGGCTAACCAGTAGCGAAATATTTCTGCATGCAATGGAAAAATATGTGATCTGGCAAGCTGGAAACACACCAATTTACTTGTTAGGAAAGTCTATAAGTAAATAAGAATTAACGTTTATTTTTGATATACCCAATGGCAATCGGTAAAATGTTCGAGTAAAGTAGCATGCACTTAGATAAAGTGAGTTAATTGTTTCTGACATTTAATGCCAAATCATCACGATGACAGACAGGGATCGAAACTTGGAAAATACGGATATTAAAATCATTGCGATGCTTATAGGATTACTCCTACTACATTGCCTTTTTGCGCGTAGAGTATTTAAGAGTCAAGCCAACCTCAGCACCAATAAGAAATGGCTCTGGTGTCTACTGAGTTTGTGTTTAGGACCTATTGGTTACTATGCTTACCACGGCTTTATCCCTCTAGACAAATTTCAAAAAGACTAAATGCAAGTCATGAAAGATGTTCACAGCGCGGGCTAGCCGCGCTTTTGGGTTACTTAACTCACAAATGACTATGTAGTAACACATCATCCTCAGGCGCTTTTTTGATTACTGGCGCTTGGCCTTCAGCTAACGCTTGTTTGTAGCTTTGGTTCATTTTCAATGCCAAATATAAATCGGGTCGGATTAATATACCGCCCTCACCCGACTGCATACCTGCTTGTTCAAACCAGCCGAGCATCTGTCGTTTACGCCCGGCTAACACTAAGCGTATACCGCGCTTCTTCAATAGTTGATGCAAATCCGCAAGCATGGCCATCACACTCAAATCTAAATGGGTAAAACACGGCACGGCATCAATGATAATGCAATCAACGGGCTCAGGCTCGCGGATAAACTTCTCCAGTAAGCGGCGTTTAAAGTAAGTGGCGTTAAAGTAGGTTAATGGTGAATTGAAACGGTAAATAAATACGCCGGGGACAGATTTAGCTTTACCCGAATCATCCACACTGCGAATAACGCCTTTATGATCTAGTCCAAGTACTTGATCGGTAGGACGCATCACAGTCGCTAAAAATTGGAATAAGCCCAACAATACCGCCAAAGTGATACCAGGGATCACCCCAATAAACAGCACCGAAAACAAGGTTGTACAGGCGAGTAAAAAGGCGGAGCGATCCCGTACGCGCAGGTTCCATAGCGCCTTTAAATCAATCAATGAAATTGAGGCAATCACCAACACGACCCCAAGCGCAGAACTGGGGATATATTGCAGTGGCGCGGTAAAAAATAGCGCGACTAATGCGATTAATACCGCCGCAATAATGGACACCAACTGGCTTTTGCCGCCGTTAGCATCGTTCACCGCGGTGCGCGAATCGGCGCCGCTGACGGCAAAACCTTGGGATAAGGCAGAGGCGATATTGGCAATCCCTAGGGCGCGAAACTCTTTATCCGCATCGATATCGTAGCCATTTTTTGCCGCAAAACTGCGCGCCGTCAGCATCATGCTCACAAAGCTCACCATAGCTAAGTTAAGTGCAGGCACCACCAGTTCACGGGCTATACCGAGATCAAAAACGGGAGCTTGGAATGATGGCAAGCCAGCGCTCACCTCACCCACCACATTGATTTCAAAGCTGGTTAAGTTAAAAGCCCACACTAAAAACGCTGCCATCGCCATCGCACACATAGAGGCTGGCCACTGTGGACGATAACGTTTCACTAAGGCATAGGTGGCTAAGGTCACCAGTCCCATCAGTAAGGTGGGCCAGTGGGTTTTAGTTAAATAGGAAGGCGCGCCCGATAAGCGCTCAATCAGATAACGTTCATCGAAGGTAAAACCAAAAATCTTTGAGAATTGGCCAACGATAATGGTGATTGCCACACCATTGAGTAGCCCCATCAGAATAGGTTTGGAGAGAAAGTCCGCTAATACTCCTAGGCGAAAACGGCTAGCGATTAAACACCAAAAGCCCGTCATGGCCGTCATCGTCATCACCAATTGCCAGTGCTTCATACTATCGCCAGCAGCGAGTGGCGTTACAACGGCGGCAATCACGGCGCAGGTGGCGGCATCGGGACCAACGATTAATTGTCTAGATGTGCCAAACAGTGCATACACCAACATGGGCAGCACACAGGAGTATAAACCGACGGCGGCATTGACCCCAGTCAATTGGGCGTAGGCAATGGCAACGGGTAAAGCAACCGCCGCCACGGATAATCCGGCCCGAACATCATCCCTGAGCCATTGCTTCTCATACTGCAGCATCTGCGCCAGACCAGGCATAAACGATACTAAACTGGGAAACCTCACGCACTAACCTCCATATACACCCAAGTCGATGATTAACTTGTTATGGTTAAATAACTCACTTTGCGCAGATCTACTATCTCGCAAACAGCACCTTTAGCTTATTTACCCCTAAAAGGCTGTTATCTAAAAAAAGCATCAATCTTATGTTGGTTATGGCATAAAGCCAATCATTAAGCGAGTCAGTATCCCAGAATATTTAAGCTTTTAGCGCAATTAGCCTCCTTTAGCGCAGGATCATAGGTAAGGACACCAACAATAAACTGCCCATAAACCAGTTAAAATGGCGTCGACGTTTATCCGTATTCAGCTTGTTGCTGATAGCTGCGCCCACAAATACCCAAGTGAAGGACGCGGGAAATCCCACCAGATTAAACACCAGCACGCCCAATACCCCACTGAGCCAAAAGCCGTCGCCCCCTAGGGTAAACGCGCTGCAAAGGGTAATGGTTGACATCCAAGATTTGGGATTAATCCACTGAAACAGAGCCGCCTCCATCAAACTCATTGGCTTACGCCCTTCATCCAAATGCGCCGCCTTAACGGGAGAGGTCACTAATCGATAGGTAAGGTGCAGTAAATACACTAATGCCGCGTACTTTAGCACTTGGTGCAACACCGGAAACGCCTCGAACAAAGCACCAAGACCGAGTAATACCGACAGATGCAAAGAAGTCGAGCCTAAGCGGATCCCCGCAATATGCGGAATAGTACGCATCACCCCGAAATGGGCTCCGGAGCTGGCGAGTAAAATATTATTCGGCCCGGGAGTCATGGTCATAGTTGCACAAAAGAGTGCAGCAGAGGCCATCAAGGTCCAGAGTTGTGGATCATTAACAAGTTGAATATCCATAAACACCCCAAATTGTACGCATACAATATTTGACAATAAACGATACAATAAATAATATAGGTAGATTAACTGAGATCAATGGATTTATTGTCATGGGTACAATTTGGACGCCGGATCTAGAGGCATTTACTGGTCCTAAATATCAACGTCTCGTCAGTGCCATTGAGCAAGGCATTTTGCGTAAAGTCCTACCCCATGGCACAAAACTCCCACCACAGCGGCGTTTAGCCGATGCGCTAGGGGTGACTATAGGCACTGTCACACGGGCCTATGCCCTTGCGGAGCAGCGCGGCTATGTGGAAGCGCGTATAGGTGATGGGACTTATGTCAACGCCTCTCCCGTGCCAGAACTCAGTAACTTGCAGCTCAATATGGCGACGTGTCAGCAGCCGCTGACGGATCAAATAAGTACGCTGAGTGATTGCCTAAGTCAACTGGCTAAGGATCCGGCTAAACTGAGTCAACTCCTTGGCTATCGCGCCAACCCCTTAGACCAGCATCAACAGGTATTTCACCACTGGCTTTTACAACGTGGGATTGAACAGCAACCCGAGCAATTGATTTTTACCCATGGTGGCCAACAGGCCATTTTTGCCTGCCTTAATGCCTTCCTCACCAAGGGCGAGATGCTACTACACGAGCAGTACAGCTATCCCGGTGTGCGTATTTGCGCTAAACAATTAGGTATCAATAGCATTGGCGTGCCGTTAACCTCTGACGGGGTCGATCTCGCAAGATTCGAAGCCTTAGTGCAAATCCACCAACCTAAGCTGGTGTATTTAACCCTTAACAATCAAAACCCAACCTGCATTCAATACAGTGAGCAACAGAGAGAAAAACTGTTGGCACTCGCGGAGCAGTACCACTTTTATATCATTGAAGATGATGTGAATTATTGCCTCCCAGAGGAATGGCACTCTCCGCTGTGGCAGTTAGCTCAGACGCTGAATGTGCCGAGGGTCATTTATATTTCGAGCCTTTCTAAGCAGTTTTCTGGGGGCTTAAGGCAAGGTTTTATTCTCGTGCCCGAGCCACTTATTGCCCCATTGCGCCTCGCCATTCATAGCCAATGTTGGATGGTGTCGCCGCTCAATGTGGAGCTCGCCTGTCAGCTAATCAAGCGCGGGCAAATCACCGCCAATCGCGATGCCATTATTCGCGAGCGTCAGCAGCAGTGCATGGCATTGGGCGACAGGCTAGGACTAACTCAACGCTGGCGTGGTTTAAATGGCTGGGTTCAATTACCCGAAGACATTAAAGCCCATCATCTCGTGACCGCCTTAGCGGCAAAAGGCGTGCTGATCCGTAATGGGGATGACTTTAACTGCCATGATAACTTTATCCGTTTAAGTTTAGGCGGCGCCGAAAACGATACCCAATTCCAGCTTGCGCTCGAATGTATCGAATCCACCTTCAATGCCCTCAAGCAAAACGCCTATTCGGTGGTTTAACATTGTATTTTTATCGCTAGAAAGAAGCCAAAAAGAAACGCCAGAGTAATGCTCTGGCGTTTTAAACTTGCTTAATCACAAGCATTTTAGGTGTCGAGATGTAACGTTATGGCACCTTGAACTCAAGCTATGGCTATTGCACCTTAATCTGATACACGCTGGTTGTGCCACTGACTTCATTACCAATAATCAGCAGAGGTCGACCATTAGGACTCTTCTCGGCACTTACAAACTTCATGCCTTCTGGCCCTAAATCTCCCGCCAAACTGGCATCGCCTTTCACTTCGCCAGTATTTGTATCTATGCTGAAATCCGCCTCAAAATCACGGTTTACCACGTAATCCACAAAATGCACGTCAAAGGGATTGGTCACGTCGTAAATCATAAAACCCGAGGTACGCTCAAGCCCGATAAAGGCATAGAGTTTTTGGCCAATTTTGCCTAGGGCTAAGGCTTCAGGCTCGGGTCCTTTATCATCACTGCGACTATCGCCTTTGTTTTCTTCATTGTTATTGTTGAAGTTATTGCCTAATAAGGCTGCGGTGATCCGCTCAAAATCGCTGCCACTGTCAAACACCTGTTGACCATCGGCCGTCCAGATTGAGAAGGAGCGCGCGCCAAAGCTCACGATTTTGTCATAATCGCCGTCGTTATCGTCATCCCCCATACTCTTAGTCACTTTCAAACGGGCTAATTGGGTCTTATCTTTCGCGGCGGCAAATTGTGGATGATTAGGATCTAAGGTTAAGTCTCCGGCACGGGCTTCCTCCGAAAACCCCGCATAGTCGCGGGAATCCCCTTCGTTTGCGGTAACAATAAAATCAGCATTATTCCAACGGTAACTCGCTACGGTATCAGGCTGATACATGCCATACACGCCCGTATAGGCCTGAAGGTTGATCATATCATCCTTATCACTTGCATCAATTTTATTCACATCAAGACCGTAATCCTTCAGTCCCAAAGGTAAAATCTTCGCTACTTTGGCATTGGCAATATCAATCACGGCGATGGCATTGTTCTCCTGCAGGCTCACAAAGGCACGGCTGTTATCGGGACTGACACTGATATACTCTGGCTCTAAGTCCTGCGCGACAGTGGCCATAGGGCCATTGATTTTAATGTCCTTGGTGATTTCATTATAGCGAGCATTACCCTGATTAAATTCGGTGAATGTCACTAGCGTCGCCGTTGCTGCGGGTTTGCCATCCGCAATGGCAATAATCGCTACACTGCCCTCAGGATCGACATTATAGTCTTGATTTGGTTCGCCTTCGTTGGCAACGAGTACCGTTTTGCCATCATGGCTAAAAACCACGTTATCCGGTAATGCACCGACTTCTACCGCGCTGAGATACTGCGGCGCGTCATTGCCATCAAGTTGATAGAAAGCCACATAACCATTGGCTTGAGTCTTATTGCCCGCCGCATCGCCGCGCTCAATGGCCGCCGCTAACAAGTTACCAGAAATACTGACGCTGTTAACGCTGCCCATAAAACTTAAGCCCACATCCTTGGCTACATCCAGCTCGCCAAGCTTATCAAGATTATTCAAGGCTAATGGAGCTGTTGCCGTGGCCACATTACCAAGTAAGTGAGCATCGATAATGTCGACCTTCCCGCTTCTCGCATTAACCACAAAAATACGCTGTGAAGCACTGTGATATTCGACAATCTCAGCAGCACTCAGGCCATAAACGCCCGTCTGATGACGGCCAATCAGCTCAGCTGTGACTCCCGCAGCTTGGGGTTGGCAAATAAATTGTGTTTGCGCCGTATCGATTTCAGTTTCTTCCAACTGGCCATTACGATTCGCATCAAGCCCGGTATCGATACGTTGACCACCGGCGGGACAGTTCGCATCACCGATGACGAGTGAGGTCACTTTAACTAATGAATTTAAGCCATTATCCCCCTGCTCACCATTGGTACCGTCATCACCATTACAGGCACCAAGGAGTAAACTTGCCAGTATCGCACCGGCCAGCGGCAGTCGTTTTGTGTTCATTGCATCATTCCTGAATGTGTTGTTATTAGTCGTAGGGTTAAGCTAAAGCCCATTAAACTAATCTGCATTCAAGACGGTTAGATGACATACAGATGACACTGGAGTGACAACCTCAGTCGAATGAATGACGCTCAGGCCTACATTGGTAAATTAATGCAATACAAGGACAGTAAAGCGATTTTGGTTACAATTTAAGTGTAAAGATATCGTCATCGAGATTGGCTTATTTGCCCGAGCATTTTACTATGTTATGGCTTAATATCCTTATACTCGATGACAAGACCTCTCATTCAGTTCAACTGTTGGCTAAGTCTTCGCTGGTCACTCATTTCTCCCCTATACTCTCCAATGCTCATGGCGAGATACGCTATGTCAATTGAGGCGAAATGAGCCACCAATAGGCAAAATTGTTACCCTACAATTTTGGTTTTCGAGTGACATAACACTTTATATCGCCTTCTTTCGCCACCCGAGGTAACTGTGGACCCACAACTGTCAACTAATCTGACTAAACCGAGCAACATTCCCCATTTGGCCCTGCTGATCCCTATGCTCGCCGCTATTGTTGCGATCACGCCACTCGCGATCGACATGTATTTGCCAGCCATGGCAACCCTCGCCCAAAGTTTTCATACTGATATCACCCTAGTGCAACAATCCTTGAGTGTTTACTTGGGCGGCTACGCCCTAGGTATGCTGTGCTTTGGCCCACTTGCGGACCGTATTGGTCGTCGCCCCATGGTAATAATGGGCCTCTCGGGCTTTATGTCAGTCAGCCTGTTATTAGGCTTAGCCGAGCAGATTGAAGTGTTTTTGGGGCTGCGCTTTTTACAAGCCTTTATCGGCGCGGCGGCCACTGTGGTCGTCCCAGGGTATATCAAAGAAGTCTATGGTGAAAACACGGCTAAGGGTATGTCTTATGTCAGTTTAATCATGATGTTAGCACCATTATTAGCACCAAGCATCGGTAGCCTTATCCTCGAGCTTGGTGAATGGCATTTGATCTTCTTTATCCAATCGGCCTATGCCATGTTGTTGCTGTTGTTAGTCATTACGTTGCTCAGAATGCCGAGCGATAGAGATCAGAGTAGCCGCAGTCAAAAATCCTTTTTAGGGGCTTACGCGACGGTGTTTTCACGTCCCGGCGTTAAATTGAATATTGCAAGCGGAGTACTCACCTCCTTTGCGTTTTTCTGTTATTTAACTGCATCGCCCTTTGTCTATATGGAGGTTTTTTCCTTAGATAAATCCTTATTTGCCCTACTCTTTAGTACCAATGTGGGCGCGCTGATGCTGGCAAATATTATCAATACCCGAATTGTGGGCCGTTATGGCTCGTTAAGAATGCTGCACGTATCGACCTTTTTCGGTGCGCTGGCGGCGGTAGGTTTACTGGGGGTGAATTTACTGGGACTCAGTTATCATTTCACCGTGTTGATGCTGATCCCACTGATGGGGAGCCTTGGCATCATGTCGGTCAACGCCGATGCTATTGTGCTGATGAAATTCAAACAGGAAACAGGCACAGCCACGGCGGTGATTGGCACCCTAAGATTTGGCTTTGGCGCCCTTGCAGGGCCATTACTCGCGCTGTTTTATAATGGCACCGCAGTGCCCTTCTCGGCATTAATGCTGACGGCGGTATTGTTGGTGGGATTCTGTCAATTTAACCGACCGACTCATCAAGCCAAGCCGAAGGAGTAATCTGCATCTTTATGCCACGTAAATGAAGCAATTATGCTATTCATCGCTTTTGTGGTTGATATGTAACAGATTAAGTGTTTTCTAAATAAATGGCACTCAGGTCATATATAGAACCTTGGGTGCCTTTTTTCATTATAAATCAGCTAACCCATTCTAATTAAAGTAATTAAATAGAATCTTCACAAACAAAAGCTCCCGTTTGATAAGCGTTTATCGCGTCTAAACATGAAATTGTTTCAAGTTGGTTATTTTTTACATAAAAGCCTTGAAATGTGCTCTTTTTTGAATATGATGAAATTCTGTTCATTGCAACAGTTGCTGCATCCAAAGGGATGAGCGCTTGAAATCGGTGGTTTCAAGCTCAGCAATCGGAGTCTGAATTACCCTTCAGGCTTATTTTTAGAGCGATTACCGTCGCTGTAACAAGATACTGTTTACCGTAACGGTACTATGCAATAGGAGTTTCACATGGAGAAGTTATCCGGCGCCAGCATGATTGTGCGATCCCTTATCGATGAAGGTGTAAAGCACATATTTGGTTATCCTGGCGGCTCAGTGTTAGATATCTACGACGCCCTACACCTTATCCCCGGTATTGAACATGTTCTTGTTCGCCACGAACAAGCCGCCGTGCATATGGCCGATGGTTATGCCCGTGCCACGGGTAAAGTCGGCGTGGTACTGGTGACCTCAGGCCCAGGTGCCACCAATGCCATTACCGGCATCGCCACCGCCTATATGGATTCGATTCCATTAGTAGTACTCTCGGGCCAAGTACCTAGCAGTCTTATCGGTAATGATGCCTTCCAAGAATGCGACATGATTGGGATTTCGCGCCCAGTTGTTAAACACAGCTTTTTAGTACAAGATCCTACTCAAATACCTGAGATCATTAAAAAAGCCTTTTATATTGCCTCCACGGGCCGCCCCGGCCCCGTCGTTGTCGACTTGCCAAAGGATTGCCTCAATCCTGCATTGCTGCACGACTATATTTATCCCGAGAGCATTAAAATGCGCTCCTATAATCCGACGACATCGGGCCATAAAGGCCAAATTCGCCGAGGATTACAGGCATTACTGGCGGCGAAAAAACCCGTGCTTTATGTGGGTGGCGGCGCCATTATCTCGAGCAGTGAAAAGCAGATCTTAACCCTAGCGGAAAAGTTAAATATCCCTGTTGTCAGCACCTTGATGGGCCTTGGCGCCTTCCCTGGCACCCATAAAAACAGTTTAGGCATGCTGGGGATGCACGGTCGCTATGAAGCCAACATGACCATGCATAACTGCGATCTTATCTTCGGGATTGGCGTGCGTTTCGATGACAGAACCACCAACAACATCGAGAAATACTGCCCTAATGCCACTATTTTGCATATCGACATCGACCCTTCATCGATTTCAAAAACCGTACGAGTGGATATCCCCATCGTTGGCTCGGCAGACATCGTACTGGACAGCATGTTAGCCCTGCTGGAGGAATCGAAGGAGAGCAACGATAGCGAGGCAATTAATCAATGGTGGCAAGAAATCACTGTGTGGCGTAACCGCAACTGCTTGGCATACGATAAGGAAAGCAATCGGATCAAACCACAGCAAGTGATTGAAACCCTTTACAAACTCACTAATGGTGAGGCCTATGTCGCCTCGGATGTGGGCCAGCATCAAATGTTTGCCGCGCTCTATTATCCCTTTGATAAACCTCGTCATTGGATTAACTCCGGCGGCCTTGGCACCATGGGCTTTGGTCTACCCGCTGCCATGGGAGTCAAAATGGCAATGCCTGACGAAACCGTTGTGTGCGTCACGGGCGATGGCTCGATCCAGATGAATATTCAAGAGCTTTCAACCGCTCTGCAATACGATACGCCGGTTAAAATTATCAACTTAAACAACCGCTTCCTTGGCATGGTGAAACAGTGGCAGGATATGATTTACTCGGGTCGCCATTCCCATTCCTATATGGATTCGGTACCCAACTTTGCCAAAATTGCCGAAGCCTATGGCCATGTTGGCATGACGATTAGCGATCCCGCTGAGCTCGAGTCTAAAATGGCCGAAGCCCTCGCCATGAAAGACAGACTGGTATTTATCGACATTATGGTGGATGAGACTGAGCACGTGTATCCCATGCTTATCCGCGGCGGCGCGATGAATGAAATGTGGTTAAGCAAAACGGAGAAATGCTAATGCGTCGAATTATATCTGTATTACTCGAAAACCAATCCGGCGCCCTATCCCGTGTTGTCGGCCTGTTTTCCCAACGCGGTTACAACATCGAAAGTTTAACTGTGGCACCAACCGATGATAACACCTTATCGCGCCTCAATATTACCGTGGTGGCCGACGAAAAGGTGCTAGAGCAAATCGAGAAACAACTGCACAAGTTAGTCGATGTGCTCAAGGTGTCGAATGTCACCGAATCGGCTTATATTGAGCGTGAATTGGCACTGGTAAAAGTCCGCGCCCAAGGGGAATTACGGGAAGAAATTAAGCGCACCGCCGATATCTTCCGTGGGCAGATTGTCGATGTCACCGCCAATCTCTACACCATTCAATTGGTGGGCACGACCGAAAAACTCGATGCCTTTATTCACTCCATGGGTGAAGTGACCAAAGTGGTAGAAGTGTCTCGCTCGGGCGTAGTGGGTCTTGCCCGCGGCGAAAAAGCGATGAGAGCATAATAGCGATGAAATACCCATCAACGCATGCGAGGTTGCAATCGCAATGTTTTGAAATAGCCAGCTTGGGATTTTAATTGGTGGGAGAACAATAAGGGGAGCATTAAGCTCCCCTTCTTTATCCGCGCTATACTGGATTAGGATTGACCATCTAATAGGCGCGAGGTGGTGATTTCAATCTTGCGTGGTTTTAACGCTTCAGGGATCTCACGCACTAAATCAATGTTCAATAAACCATTCTCTAAACTGGCACCTAATACGGTCACATAATCCGCCAGTTGGAAGGTGCGTTCAAACCCGCGCTCGGCAATACCTTGGTATAGGTATTTACGCTCGGTTTGGCTTTCGGCCTTATTGCCTTTCACCAGTAATTTCTCACCTTCGCTACTGATCTCAAGCTCTTCCATCGAGAACCCGGCCACGGCCATAGTAATGCGATAACGATTTTCGCCAAGGAGTTCAATGTTATATGGAGGATAACCTGAGTTGCCATTATTCGCAGCAGCATGTTCTGCCATTTGGGCTAAACGATCAAAACCAATAGCACTTCGGTAAAGAGGAGTTAAATCATAAGTACGCATATTCATATCCTTGTCTTAAGCAATATGGGAAATTGGCAAAAGTTTTTCAATTGAAAACGCATTTGTCTCGCCTAAATTAACTTCTGTCCTGATGGCACAGAATCGATTGGGATCCTCATTGAGCGATCCTGCAATAGATATAAGGATGGGAAATCGTATTTCAAGGAAGAAATTTAAAATTTTTTAAAAACAAATAAAAATAGTAAGTTACAAGCACAGCTAACACGATTCCAATGGTTAATCTAGCCATTAAGAATTCACCCGCATAGCAGATGGCTTTGAAACGACTTTCTAGACTATTTGCAGATTCATTTCTACCACCCTACATTTCTTCATATTGCATAAACATAAATACTTCGATAAAGCTCCTTACCCAAGTTTCCTTTAAGAATCTTGTATCTCTACTTCGGTGTCCTCACTAGGTGATAATGACAACGGTAAAATACGTGTGATGAAGGCTCATATCTGCTCATGCTATTTACTCCTTTATTTGCTGGTAACAAATAAAGGCTGTATTTAGCATGGCATTCTAAGGGCAAAGCCACACATGAACGATCACCACCTCCAGAGGAGGTGATTTTAGTATGCCAATAAAAAGCGCCCGAAGGCGCTTTCAGTTGAGCATTAAGGACCGACTCAGCAATTACAATTCGTCAGCTTTAAACTCGGCAATGGACTCGCCACGGAATTGTTTCTTCAACTCCGCCTTTGACAGCTCATTTAATTTTCCACCGGCAGCAATAGTGAAATGCTCAGTTTGGTCTAAGCGGCGCGCCTGATAGAGCATCACCACTTGAAGAGTCGATTCACGCTGGGCTTCGGTCAATACTGTGCCATCTTCCCATTTGCCTAATTCAGCGGCGCTACGCAGCCTTTCATAGACTTCTTCGGGCATTTGGTCGATTACTTGATTAATGTCGGTCATACACTCTTTCGCTTATGTAATACGATTCTAACGCGGGTAATTAAATAGCCCACAAAACCAAAGACAAAACAGATGGCGCCAATGGTTGCGCGCAAGCCCTCGGCAGGCTCTCCGCCCCAAAACCAAATCACCACACCCGCAATGAATAGCGTCATTGCGACAAAGCTTTGGTTCATTAAGCTGCTGGATTTTTGGATATGACTGATCCGTGCGAGCGAGCTATTGTCACCATTGGTTTTTGCCTCACAATGCGGGCAAGCTGGTGCTTTGCTCGACATCCGTTTACGGCAGATTGGACATTCGATTAATGCCATAGTCGCACCTATCTTAACTTATCAACCACGGCGAGCATGGCAATCAATGACGCTTCGCCTAAATAAATACTGCGCTCTGGTGACCAACCTACAAACGGATCCTGCAGGTTGTTGTTGTCTTTAAAAGGCATTTCTAAAGTGTTCGATAAGCAATCGAAGGTTTGCGCTACCCAATTAGAGGCCACGGTCAAGTTGGCTTGACCAGGCTCGTCCTTAGCGTAACCAAACTCGGTTTGGAAATCGGCACTGGCCAAGGTTAATGCCTGACTAAAATCAGCTTGCAACTGTGCCAATCGCTCATTGTAAGCAGGCACACCCTCACAACCCGCGAGGAATACATAGGGCAGGCCTTCATCGCCATGAACATCGTAAAATAAATCCACGCCCGTCTGCTGCATTTTATGCACTACATGGTAAACCTCTGGGCTTCTTTCTAAGCTCGGGGTTTGCCATTCACGGTTAAGGTTAACCCCAATCGCATTGGTACGCAGATGGCCTCTTACGCTGCCATCCGGGTTCATGTTTGGCACTATGTAGAAGTTCGCTTTATCGAGCAGCGCTTTTGCCGTTGGACAATCGTTATCCAGCAAACGATTTACTAAGCCTTCGACTAACCATTCCGCCATGGTTTCACCGGGATGTTGCCTTGCAGTGATCCAAATATTGCGTTTATCAGGATTACCATCGCCCACTTTCATCAGGGTGATATCGCGGCCATCTAAGGTCAGACCTAAATGCTCAAGATTAACATCGGGATGCAATTGTGCGTTGCTGAGAAGATCTAAGTGACGCTCATAGCTGTACGGCGCAAAGTAGGCGATTTGAATCGCATCACAATCAAGCGCTAACTGAATGCTCAGTTTGCCATCGATATATTGGGTTGGCACGCGGAACCAATGCTGGCGATCGTAACTGGCGACCGCATGGTAATCTTGCCAGCCCTTAGGATAGGAAGCGGTGCCAGCATTGATGATATTTAAGGTGTATTGATTACCCACCTCACCTTCAAATCGGAAGTTGAACCATTGATAAAATTCACCGCCCGCATCGGGACGGATTGCCAGTTGAATATCGTCTTTATTATCAAGATTAATGACTTGGATATTTCCGCCATCAAAATTGGCACTGATCCGCATAATGATTCCTACTTGGTTATTCATGTGAGGGTAATGATGCTGAATGCGCATCGACTATAATGCCCGTTAGAATAAACCAAATCCGTATCAGGGGAAAATGAAAGCGACTAAAATTGCCTAAGAAGCAAGCAGTCGCGCTGTAATCCATCAGTGCCTAGTTGTTAGCCTCTCACAACTCATCAAGCGGAAAAACTGTATCCTTGACCACGTACCGTATTGATTAATGTCCGCGGTAAACGGGTATTCGCCAGTTTGCGCCTTGTATTACTGATATGCATATCCAAGTTACGATCGAAACGGCCTAAGTCCTTCTGCAATACAGATTTTTGCAGCTCTTGCTTAGTGATCACTTGCCCCTTACGCTCGAACAAATATTTAAACAACCTAAACTCGGTTTGGGTGAGGTCCACGGCATTTTTGCCAATAGTGATCCTATAGGTCGTCTCGTCAAATTTGACGGGCAAAACTGTGGCCTGGTCAATTGCCATTTGTTCTTTCGAGCGTGGAACTAATCGGCGCTCCAATGCATTCAAACGTACCAATAACTCTTTAATACTAAAGGGTTTCGTTATAAAATCATCAGCACCAAGTTCGTAGCTTCTGATCCTGTCTTCTTCATTATCGCAGGCGGATAACATCATGGTAGGCGTCATACACTCCCTTGCCTCTAATACCGAAAAACCATCCATTTGAGGCATCACAAGGTCAAGCATAATAATGTCGGGTACAAAGCTACGGATACGTTTCAGTCCATCCACGCCATTTACAGCGCATTCAACTTCATGCCCCTGTGTTTTCAGTGCCTCAGTTAACCAAACTCTGAATAATGGATCATCATCGACTAACAGTATTTTACTCATCCCTAAACACCAAACGAGAATCAATATCATTTATGTTACCATAACTAAAAATATGTCTCTAGCATTAGAAGATGAATAAAAATCAGTTTTTACTTAATTGTGATCAAGTTGGCAGTACAGTGACAACGGTAAAATACGTGCGGTGAAGACTCGTATCTGTTGATGCTATTTATACCAATCGTATTAAATATCTGTTCATTCAGCGGGAGCCTTACAGGCATCTCACTCCCGTGTTACATTGACTTAAAAGGGAATCACCATTTCTTCGTCAATACGCCTTGGATTGAGATCCCTGTAAGGCTCTGAACTGATTAGATATTTAATGTGATTGGTATTACTTCTTCATTTTCTGGTAACAAACCAAGGCTGTATTTAGCATAGGCATTCTTCGGGCAAAGGCCACATGGACGGTCAATATCTGCATAGGAGGTGGTTTTCGAATGCCAATAAAAAAGGAGCCCTAAGGCTCCCTTCTAAAGTCTCACACTCAGATTAACGAGTACGTGGACACAGTTCTTCAGCACTGAAGAAGTAAGCAATTTCACGTTCTGCAGATGCTAAAGAATCAGAACCGTGAGCTGCGTTTTCGTCGATGCTTTGAGCGAAATCAGCACGGATAGTACCAGGAGCCGCTTGAGCTGGGTTAGTTGCACCTAAAATTTCACGGTGAGCTAAAACAGCGTTTTCGCCTTCTAATACTTGGACCATGATTGGGCCAGAAGTCATGAAAGCAACCAGAGCACCAAAGAAGCCACGCTCGCTATGCTCAGCATAGAAACCTTCAGCTTGTTCTTTAGTCAGGTGTAACATTTTAGCTGCAACGATCTTCAGACCAGCAGTTTCAAAACGGTTGTAGATTGCACCGATGTGGTTTTTAGCAACAGCATCAGGCTTAATGATAGAAAATGTGCGTTCGATCGCCATAACAAGCTTCCTTTGTCAGCAAGTTTGAAAAAATTCGCGCGGATTATACGAAATTTAAATAACAAATCCTATCTTTAAAGCTATTAAGTCAGAGATATTGCGCACATTGGCTGAAATTGTAACCAGATTGATCGCACAAAAAACGCCAGTCACCACTAAAGGCAACTGGCGTTAATCCAAAATAGATTGAGGCGATCTTTTGACCACAACCTCAAATTAGAAGTTTATTTCTTATTTTTTGCCCACATACCCGCCCACGCAATCAATGCAACTAAAATGATTGCAGGCGCTAAATCGAGTAAGTGGTGGAACAAACCGATACCGCCATGACCAGGATGAGCCCATGCCAACGCGGGTAACAGTGTAAATAACATAGCAAACAAAAGTTTCATGTGAACATCCTTGCGTTGCGAGAATAACATTAAGCGGTTAACAACTTAACCGATACGTTACAAGGTACGTTATTCAATAAAAATGAATTTGATACTGATCAAACTCCCACAAAAATCCCATTCCGAAGCAAAATAAACGAGACGCAAATCACATAAAACAGCTTTTACGTGGACAAGTTGACACAACAGAACCTTGCAACTTGAGCTATTTCTCTTCAATCCAGCATTGCTGAATGGCTTCCAATATCCGCTCATTGCAATGCTTAGGATCGTCATCAAAATCATCAAGAGCCAACACCCACTCGTATAACTGAGTAAAATGCAGCTTGTGGGGATCAACCTCGGAATGCTTTTCTAGCAATTCTAAGGCGATATCTAGTGAATCAATCCATTTTAACGACATCCTCTCCCCCTTGTGCCATTGTAGCTAAACGTTCCTTTCCTGAGTGTAGCCTAATCGCGGCTTAACTCTACGCTTGTGTGGGCTTTTTTGCCTTGAGGGCGTTCTTTTCAACAAACTCAATAATGGCACCGGCAACATCTTTTGCGGTTGCCCCTTCTATCCCTTCAAGGCCGGGCGAAGAGTTCACTTCCATCACCACCGGGCCATGATTTGAGCGCAGTAAATCCACACCTGCGACATTGAGTCCCATGGTTTTGGCCGCACGAATTGCGACAGAGCGCTCTTCTGGTGTGAGTTTGACTAAACTTGCAGTGCCGCCCCGATGTAAGTTTGAACGAAACTCCCCAGGCATGGCTTGGCGTTTCATCGCCGCAATCACTTTATCGCCCAGCACAAAGCAGCGAATGTCGGCGCCATTGGCTTCTTTAATGTATTCCTGCACCATGATATTGGCTTTTAATCCCATAAAAGCTTCAATCACGCTTTCTGCCGCCTTGCGGGTTTCGGCTAACACCACCCCAATGCCCTGCGTGCCCTCAAGCAATTTGATCACTAACGGCGCACCGCCCACCATGTCGATAAGATCAGGAATATCACTCGGCTTATTGGCAAAGCCAGTAATTGGCAAACCGATACCACGGCGTGACATCAACTGCATCGAACGTAGTTTATCGCGGGAGCGAGAAATGCCGACCGAATCATTGAGCGCATACACGCCCATCATTTCAAACTGGCGCAGAACCGCAGAGCCATAAAAAGTAATAGAAGCACCAATACGCGGAATAACCGCATCAAAAGGCGGTAACTCTTCCCCACCAATATGAATGCTCGACTGGCGCATATTGATGTTCATATAGCATTCGAGCGGGTTGATCACTTTGACTTCGTGACCACGTAATGTCGCAGCCTCAACGAGTCGCTTTGTGGAATATAGCTCAGGCCCTTGCGATAGGATCGCGATTCTCATTTTGGTCTCCGACAACCATTTCATTTTGAGCGCATCATACGCTCGGATTAGGATAAATCAATCATGGCAATTATTGCTTGCGCAAATGCTGGGCGCCAGAAGCCAAAAACCAGTCACATGGACTGGTTTTTGACGATATTATCGCATCGGGTTGATTAACCTTCGCTCACCATATTCACAGTGTACTTCGGAATTTCAATCACCAGATCGCTATCGACAACTTTGGCTTGACAAGACAAACGGCTCTCAGGCTCTAGTCCCCATGCCTTGTCGAGCATATCATCTTCAAGCTCATCGCTTGGCTCTAGCTCATCAAAGCCCTCACGCACGATGCAGTGGCATGTGGTGCAGGCACAGGATTTTTCACAGGCATGCTCGATATTGATGCCGTTACGCAGCGCCACATCGAGAATCGTTTCACCTACTTTGGCTTCCAACACTGCGCCATCGGGACATAACTCAGCATGGGGAAGAAAGACTAACTGGGGCATCACATCACCTATATGTTGTCAATTGACTGACCCTTAAAGGCCACTCGAATAGAATTGTCCATACGCTTCGCGGCGAAATCCTGAGTATGTTCATCAAGGACTTCAATCGCTTGCTTAATCGCATCGGCATCATCACCACGGGCAATTTCGGCAAGCTGCGCCATAACTGCATCAATCTGCTGACGCTCATCGCTTGTCAGCAAGTCGCCATCTTTTGCAAGCGCCGCATTTAACGACTCAAGTACCCTCGCCGCCTCGACTTGCTGCTCGGCCAGCATACGACGACTAATGTCTTCCTTCGCATGCTTCATCGAGTCCTTGAGCATAGTCGCGATTTCGGTATCCGATAAACCAAACGAAGGCTTGACCTGAATGCTCGATTGCACGCCAGTGGATTTCTCCATTGCGGTGACGCTGAGCAGACCATCGGCATCGACTTGGAAGGTCACACGAATATGAGCTGCGCCCGCCGCTAACGGCGGAATACCTTTAAGCGTAAAGCGTGCAAGTGAGCGACAATCATCGACTAACTCCCGCTCGCCCTGAACCACATGGAAGGCCATCGCCGTTTGACCATCCTTAAAGGTAGTAAACTCTTGGGCGCGGGCGACTGGGATCGTGGTGTTACGAGAAACAACTTTCTCCACTAAACCGCCCATGGTTTCAATCCCTAATGACAAAGGGATCACATCGAGCAGTAATAATTCAGACTCGGGTTTGTTCCCGACCAGAATATCGGCCTGAATCGCCGCACCAATGGCGACAACACGATCAGGATCGATAGAAGTTAATGGCGCCTTACCGAAAAAGGCTTCAACCTGTTCACGCACTAACGGCACGCGGGTGGAACCACCCACCATCACAGTTTCTAACACTTCATCAGCCGTTACGCCCGCATCACGTAGGGTGCGACGACAGCTGGCGATGGTTTTCTTCACTAATGCGCTGATTAAGCCATCAAATTCAGCTTTGGTCACCAATTGTTTGAGCACTGTGCCGTCGGCAAGTGTTAGGCACGCTTCGACTTCACTCGCATCGGTTAAGGCTTCTTTCACACGGCGCGCTTCAATCAATAACTGACGGCTGAGCTGCGAATCGATATTAGTTAATTGCCACACTTGCTGCATATGAGCCTGCAACAGATGGTCAAAGTCATCGCCACCCAGCGCAGAATCACCGCCTGTGGCCAGCACTTCAAAGACGCCACGATTTAAACGCAGAATAGAGATATCAAAGGTTCCGCCGCCGAGATCGTAAATAGCGATCACGCCTTCTTGCTTTGAGTCTAACCCATAGGCGATTGCCGCCGCGGTAGGCTCGTTGAGCAGGCGCAATACTTTCACACCAAGCAAAGACGCGGCATCTTTAGTCCCTTGACGCTGCGCATCATCGAAATACGCTGGCACTGTGATGACGACTCCCTGCAGCTCGCCACCGAGGGTTTTCTCGGCGCGTTCAACCAGAGGACGTAAAATTTCCGCTGACACTTGCACCGGATTCACTTGCCCTTGAGGCGTGACAAATAGCGGTAAACCGTTTTCACTGGCTTCAAACTGATATGGGAACGCTTGCTCACCAGATTGAATATCCGTGAGGCTGCGGCCCATAAAGCGCTTGACCGATACGATAGTGTTTTTCGGATCCTGCGCTGAACTTAACGCCGCGACTTGACCCACTTCAATGCCATCTTGGGTATAACGAACGATAGAAGGTAAAGAATGCTGGCCATTTTCATCGGGTAAGGTCGCCGTTACGCCGCTGCGGACGGCGGCCACGAGGGAATTAGTGGTACCTAAATCGATGCCAACGGCAAGTCTATGTTGGTGCGGCGCGGCGCTTTGTCCGGGCTCAGCAATCTGCAAAAGGGCCATATGTATCCAACTTAGTAGCGCCGACTCAGACCCGTCTGAATCGGCTAAATAACTGCAATAGGGAAAATTAATCGAGCAGCGCGTCTTCGATACGCGTCAGCTCATCGTGTAATTTTGCCATAAATTTAAGCTTGCGTACTTGATCTGCCGCTAACAAGGCATCTTCTTCGCTGCCACTGCTTAGCTGGGCGGTGAGCAATTTCGTCAGCTTTGTCCGGTAGGCCGCGAAAGAGTCGTATAACTCATCAATGCTTTCTTGAGGATCGGCGCTATCGCGAATGTCTTCTAACGCCTCACGCCATTCCATCTGCTGCATTAAAAATGCAGTGTCTTTCACTGTGGTGGTTTCGTGGCTTAAATCGATACCACGTAGCGACAGCATATGCTCGGCACGGCGGATAGGATCTTTTAGGGTTTGATAACCGTCATTTACTTGCGCAGTGCGTTGCACCGACAATAAGCGTTGTTGCTCGGTATCGTTGGCAAACTTATCGGGATGCACCGCCCGTTGCAGTTCGCGGTAGCGTTCTGCAAGCACAGCGGTATCAATATCGAAGGCAGGGGAAAACTTAAACAGCTCGAAATAATTCATGCGTCAATTCGGCAATTAAACAGTGAAACTCTCACCGCAACCGCACTCACCTTTTGCGTTAGGATTGTTAAATTGGAAACCTTCGTTCAGGCCTTCTTTAACAAAATCCAACTCAATGCCCTGTAGATAGATGAAGCTTTTCGCATCGATAATGATTTTAACACCATCAATATCATACACTTCATCGTCATCATTCAGCGCATCAACAAACTCAAGCACATAAGCCATACCGGAACAGCCAGAGGTCTTTAAGCCGAGGCGCAGGCCGATGCCCTTGCCTCGATTCGCTAAGAAAGATCTGACACGCTCAGTTGCCGCTGGGGTCATTGTAATCGCCATCTTAACTCCAGATGTTACTTAGCTTGTTTCGATTTGTACTCGTCAATCGCCGCTTTAATGGCATCTTCTGCCAAAATGGAACAGTGGATTTTCACCGGTGGCAAGGCTAATTCTTCTGCGATATCGGTGTTTTTGATTGCCGCCGCTTGCTCGATAGTCTTGCCTTTAACCCACTCGGTTACCAGTGAGCTAGACGCAATCGCGCTGCCACAACCGTAGGTTTTGAACTTAGCGTCTTCGATGATGCCGTCTGCGCCGATTTTCAGCTGTAACTTCATCACGTCACCACAGGCAGGTGCTCCCACCATACCGGTTACGACCGAAGGATCGTTCTTGTCGAAAGAACCAACGTTACGTGGGTTCTCATAATGATCTATCACTTTTTCACTGTAAGCCATGGTACTGCTCCAAAATTATCTATTGTAAATGGTCGAATTAATGATGAGCCCACTGGACCTGATTCAGGTCAATGCCATCTTTGAACATCTCCCACAGTGGAGACATTTCTCTTAATTTATCAATAGATTGAGTAATAACTTCGATAGCGTGGTCGATTTCTTCTTCGGTGGTAAAACGACCGATTGAGAAACGAATTGAGCTATGCGCCATTTCATCATTTAAACCGAGCGCACGTAACACGTAACTTGGCTCGAGACTGGCTGAAGTACAGGCAGAACCCGATGAAACCGCTAAATCTTTTAATGCCATCATCAGCGACTCACCTTCAACATAGTTGAAGCTGACGTTTAGGCTACCGCTCACACGGTGAGTCATGTCGCCGTTCACATAGGTTTCTTCAATGTGCTTGATGCCATTCCATAACTTATCACGCAGCTTAGCGATACGGGCGTTGTCTGTTGCCATTTCAGCTTTTGCGATTGCAGCCGCTTCACCTAAACCGACGATTTGGTGAGTTGGCAATGTGCCACTACGCATACCACGTTCATGGCCACCGCCGTGCATTTGCGCTTCCAAACGAATGCGAGGTTTACGGCGAACGTACAGAGCACCAATCCCTTTTGGACCATACATTTTGTGGCCAGAAATAGAGATCAGATCGACCTTAGTGGTTTGTACATCGATAGGTAATTTACCCGCGCTTTGTGCAGCATCCATATGGAAGATAATGCCTTTTGAACGGCATAACTCGCCGATAGCATCCACATCATGGATCACACCGATTTCGTTATTCACATGCATGATGCTGACAAGAATCGTGTCGTCGCGCATCGCCGCTTCTAAACGTTCCATCGGAATGATACCGTTAGCATCTGGCTCTAAGTAAGTGACTTCAAAGCCTTCACGCTCAAGCTGACGGCAGGTATCGAGTACCGCTTTATGTTCAGTCTTGCTGGTGATGATGTGCTTGCCTTTCTTATTGTAGAAGTGCGCTACGCCTTTGATCGCCAGATTGTTTGATTCGGTTGCACCTGAGGTAAACACGATTTCACGGTGATCAGCATTGATCAGATCAGCAACTTGGCTGCGCGCCACATCCACCGCTTCTTCCGCTTGCCAGCCATAACGGTGAGAACGTGATGCTGGGTTACCGAAGATGCCATCCATCGTCATGTATTGGAACATTTTTTCCACGACTCGCGGATCAACTGGCGTGGTGGCGGCATAATCTAAATAGATAGGAAGCTTCATAACACACTCCGTACTTAGCAGTCTCTGCCGAGGCTACATACAACGTACAAAAATAATTTTTATCGTATAACAAAAAGCCTATAAGCTGACTCTTTGCTCCTTTTGCATAGTGTCTTGCTTAAGCGAGATAAACTGCACATCTCGTTTCTGCATTAAGCCAGCAAGACTGATACCATCTAAAAAATCTGAAATTTGTTTGCTTAAATCGCCCCAGAGCGAGTGCGTTAAGCAGCGAGTTCCACTCTGGCAATTGCCTAATCCTTGACAACGAGTCGCATCGACAGACTCGTCCACGGCATGGACCACCATGCCAACAGAAATATCATTAGCTTCGAGGCCTAAGCGATAACCACCACCTGGACCACGGACACTGGCCACTAGGCCATGTTTGCGTAACTTTGCGAAGAGTTGTTCCAGATAGGAAAGCGAAATCCCTTGCCTTTCAGAGATATCCGCTAAGGGAACCGGTCCCGAAGCCGAGTGGATGGCCACATCGAGCATTGCGGTTACTGCATAACGACCTTTAGATGTAAGTTTCATAACTACCATAGCTCCCAAACAGGTATGGGGTTATTTCAACATACCTGAGTAAATCAGTCAAGTATAAAACCTAGTAAAACACTCAAGTATATAAGCGTGCAGCGAACCAATACCCTTTCATCTTGGTGGGGTATTTAACCTTTTTCTGCCCTAAGATTCAATGCTAAAGGGGCAATTAATCGTCCTAATCGCCCCCATATCGGGATCTAACGCACTCTCTTGGAATGAAAGCTAACCACCTAGGTCCACTCTGTTTAAAAACCGCGTAACCACAGAGAAAATTGAATGGCAATCATCGGTGGCAGAAGCATGTGGATTAACATCAACATGCCACTGCGCAAAACACCTTAATTAAATGCTGGGATCAAACTCGTCGAGCGCACTCTGGCGTTTATCGGCGGCGGCTTTTTCCGCGTCGTTAAACTCACCCACATTCAGCTCTGGCAATCTTTCGGTGCAGACATCACCACCTAAGCGCTGAATGGCTTGACACAATTCCTGCACTTTTGAATCCATTAAATGCATATGGTCCAGCATTTGCCCGATAGCGTTCGCGACAGGATCCGGATTGTCAGGAGACACAGCATACGCATCGAAACCATATTTCTTGGCCATGGCGCTGCGACGCTCAGACTTCTCTTTCGATTGTGGCGAAGGAGTGGCCACCACGCGCCCAGGGATCCCGACCACAGTCGTATCCTTAGGCACATCTTTCACCACCACAGAGTTAGAGCCGACACGCGCCCCATCATGCATAGTGATAGGACCTAAAATCTTAGCCCCTGCGCCCACGACCACGTTATTGCCCAGTGTGGGATGGCGTTTACCCGCCTGCCAGGTGGTGCCGCCAAGTGTCACGCCGTGATACAAAGTACAATCATCGCCAATCTCGGCGGTTTCGCCGATCACCACGCCCATACCATGGTCGATAAAGAAACGATCGCCAATGGTGGCACCCGGATGGATCTCCACTCCCGTCAGCCAGCGCGAAAAAGTCGATAAACAACGGGCCATTAAGCGCCAATCACGCTTCCATAATTTATGGCTTATCCGGTGCAGCCAAATGGCGTGCATGCCAGGATAGTTGACCAAGATCTCAAAGGCGCTGCGCGCCGCGGGATCACGGTGATATATAGATTCAATGTCTTCTTTTAGCCTAGCTATCACACCCATGCTTCAATCCTTCGCGATTAGCGTTATTTGCCAAATGTACTTTGGCTATTTTTGTTTGTTACCCACCACTTTATCGATCGAGGTTAAAATGCCTCGAAGAATGTTCATTTCTTGGCTTTCGATACGTGCACGGCTAAACAGACGACGTAGCTTAGTCATCACTTGGCCGGGATGGTTTTTAATAATAAAACCTGTCGATGATAAGGTACTTTCTAAGTGCACAAAGAAACGCTCAAGATCGGCAGAAAGCGGATATTCTTCCTCCGCTTGCGGCGCCGCTGTTTGCGCTAAGTGTGCCACACGCGTCTCATAACAAATGATCTGCACTGCTTGTGCTAAATTCAATGAGCTGTATTCAGGGTTAGCAGGAATAGCCACATGGTAAGTACATTGCTGTAATTCTTCATTGGTCAAACCATGATTTTCACGGCCAAAGACAATGGCGACAGGCCCTGTTAAGCTTTCTGTAACCAACTTTTGACCCGCTTCACGGGGTTCGAGCATTGGCCAATCTAAGGTACGACTGCGGGCACTGGTGGCAATCACTAAACTGCAATCGGCGATAGCTTCCTCTAAGGAATCCACTTTCACCAAATGCTTTAAGATGTCCGATGCACCGGCGGCTAAGGCGATGGATTGACCATCCACTTCACATCTTGGTTCGGCAAGATACAGGGTCGATAACCCCATGGTCTTCATCGCTCTGGCGGTCGAGCCAATATTGCCTGGGTGCGATGTCCCCACTAAAATCACACGAATATTACTTAGCATGAAACGACTTAATTTAATTCACAAAACACAGGGAGCGAATACTATCACAGGCGTGCGTGAATGCTTATATGAAAATCGGTATTTGATATAACATTCAAATCGAGTATAATGCCGCCCGCTATTTTTAACGTTCTTTAACATCCAGGGGATTGCAATGCATCCGATGCTGACGATTGCTGTTCGCGCTGCCCGCGCGGCTGGCCAAACTATTATGCGCGCCTACACTGAACTTGACCGAGTTGAAGTCAGTGCTAAAGGTATCAACGATTTTGTTACCAGTGTAGATAAGGAAGCAGAAGCTGCTATTACCTATCAAATTCGCAAATCTTACCCTGATCACACTATCGTGGGTGAAGAAAAAGGCGAAAATCGTGGTGAAAACAAAGACTATATTTGGATAGTCGATCCTCTGGATGGCACTAATAACTTCGTTAGAGGCATTCCCCACTTCGCAGTTTCTATCGCACTGCAACACAAAGGCAAAACTGAAGTTGCCGTTGTGTACGATCCTGTTCGTGAAGAATTATTTACCGCTATCCGTGGTAAAGGCGCCAAATTAAACGATTTCCGTATCCGCGTAACCAATGTGACTGAATTGGCTCCAACCATTATCGGTACAGGTTTCCCATTCAAAGCCCGTCAACACACCGAAAGCTACATGGCAATCTTTGGCGAAGTGTTCGGTCAGTGTTCTGACTTACGCCGCGCAGGTTCTGCCGCATTAGACTTAGCCTATGTGGCTGCTGGACGTTTAGACGGTTTCTTCGAAATCGGTTTAAAGCCATGGGATATCGCTGCTGGCGACTTAATCTGTCGCGAAGCGGGTGGTACAGTCACCGACTTCACTGGTGGTCATAACTACCTGATCTCTGGCAACATCGTTGCAGGTTCACCGAAAGTGACCACAGAGTTAGTGAAAACCATGCGTCCTTTGCTGAACGAAGGTTTAAAGCGTTAATCATACCCTTGCGGCAGTAACGCATATTAAAAAGGCCAGTGAATTCACTGGCCTTTTTGTTTTCTGCTTTCGTTTTTCTGCTTTGGATATTCGTACTTGTCGGCTTAAAGATTTTCTATCTACCCGCCAATGCCTGCGCAGGGCCAATCTGGCTCGCCTTCCACGCGGGATACAACGTTGCGATAAGACTCATCACAAACGCCGTAGCTATCACTAAACCAGCATCCGTCATATGTAGCTCTGATGGCAGAAAATCCACAAAATACACATCGGCCGACAGGAGTTGAATCCCGAGCAGCTGCTCAATGCCACGGGCGATACCACTGAGATTAATCGCGGTCGCAATCCCAATCACACCGCCAAGGGCACAACCCACAAGGCCATTTAACGCGCCTTGCACCATAAAAATCCCCATCACTGAGAGACGGCTTAAGCCCATGGTCATCAGAATGGCAATTTCACTGGCTTTATCCCGCACCGCCATCACGAGCGTTGAGACAATATTAAAACAGGCCACACCTATCACTAATACCAACACGAGATACATGATAGTGCGAACCAATTGAATATCTTGGTATAAATGCCCTTGGGTACGCGTCCAATCACTAATATAAACAGACTGGTTTAAGGCATAACCCAGCTCGCGAATTTTCGCTGGCGCATCAAACACCTGTGCCACACTGATGCGAACACCAGTCACACCTTGATGTAAATTCAGGATATTCGCCGCATAGCGCATCGGAATATACGCCGTGGTTAACTCAAGCTCGCCGCCTAAACGGTACACACCCGACACCACAAAGCGATGGCTCTTGGCTGCCCGTAAACTGCCAGCATGTTCAGGATCAAGATCTTGCACATACAAAGCGAGGGTATCGCCGACCTCAAGGCCTAACTTTTTCAGCAGACTCTCCCCGAGGACGATGTGATTGTCATCCTCGCTCAAGCCTTGCCAAGTCTCTTTCGACATAAATTGCGAGAGGGTCGAGACTTTTGCCTCTTGCTCAGGATCGATTCCCACAACGGCAAGCCCCTGAAAACCACCGGGCTTTTGTACTAATCCTTGCATCCTAATAAAAGGTGCCGCCGCCGTAATGCCTTCAATCTGCATGGCGGTTTGCTCAACGGCACGCCAATCGGCAATCGGCTCATTCACACCAACCACATCGGCTTGGGAGATAACGCCTAACAAGCGCTGCTCTAACTCGCGCTCGAAACCATTCATGGCGGAAAGCACCACAATCAGCACCGCAACCCCGAGCGCAATGCCCGCGGTCGATGCGAAGGAGATAAAGCTAATAAAACTATTGGATTGGCGCGCACGATAAAAACGCCAACCAATTGAGAGGGCTAATGGTCCTTTCATTGGGCGTGTTCCGCGACAGCTTGCAAATAACCATTCTTCATGGTGAGTTGTCTGTCCATCCGCGCCGCCAATTTGGGATCGTGGGTGACCACCACAAACGCCGTACCAAGTTGATTGGCTAATTCGCGGATCAGCTCATACACCGCCTCGCCACTCTTGGCATCGAGATTTCCCGTCGGTTCATCGGCCAGCACGAGTTTGGGTTTGTTGATCAGCGCCCGGGCAATTGCCACCCGTTGACGCTCGCCGCCCGAAAGCTCGGCGGGAATATGGCTCATTCTGTGCCCAAGCCCAACTCTCTCGAGCAACACTTTGGCATCGGTCTGAGCCTGAGCGCGATCTCTGCCTTGAATAAACGCTGGCATAGCCACGTTTTCCAGCGCGCTAAATTCGGGCAAAAGGTGATGGAACTGATAGATAAAGCCTAAGTCTTGGTTGCGGATCTGCGCCTGACGGGCACTGCTCACCTGATATAAATCCTCACCCGCTAACAAGACTTTGCCAGCAGAAGGTTTATCTAGAGTGCCCATAATATGCAGCAGCGTACTCTTGCCCGAGCCAGAGGTACCGACAATCGCCAGTTGCTCGCCCTTAAATACCTGTAAATCCACCTCAGTCAGCACCTGAGTAGTGACATCGCCATCGTGATAACTCTTACTCACCGCCTGCACTTGCAGTAACACGTCTTGCATTGAGATTCTCGCTATTGATTCTAAATGACATGGATAACCCCATGTCCAAACACGTCTCTCATCATGGGAGCGACGCTTTTATTCTTTATATGACCGTTATTCGTAACGCAGCGCCGTGGCAGGTTGCACCCGCGCCGCTCGCAATGCGGGGTAAAGTGTCGCCACTAAGGTCACGACTAAGGTGCCGACAATAATCATCGACAATTGCCCCAGTTCTAATTTAACCGGCAGCACTTGACCAGTGCCTAAAATGGAAATCCCCAAGGTTGCCATAATGCCATTCAAATTAAGGGTGAGCAGAATGCCGACCACCAGCCCCAGTACTAAACCTAAGACCGCATTCAACAAACCTTGCACCACGAAAATGCCCATCACCGCCGAGGTACGTAAGCCTTGGGTTTTGAGTACAGCTACATCGGTAGTTTTATCCACCACCATCATCACCAGCGCCGACACTATATTAAACGCCGCCACGGCCACAATGAGGCT
Organism: Shewanella decolorationis; assembly: GCF_004354305.1. Lineage (NCBI taxonomy): Bacteria > Pseudomonadati > Pseudomonadota > Gammaproteobacteria > Alteromonadales > Shewanellaceae > Shewanella > Shewanella decolorationis. Next base: position 3,378,613 of record NZ_CP037898.1, read on the forward strand.
CAGCATCAGCGACATCATGTTTTTTTCCATCTTCACGGCACTAAACAGATGACCATAGGTGTCGCGCCAATCACTGGTCGTCGCCTCAATCCCCTGCTGGGTAAGCACCTGCTTTACATCCTTAGCCAGTGCGGGCGCCATAAATGGGTCGCTCAGATACAGCCTTAACTGATTGATTTCATCGCTCGGTTGGCGCATTAAACGCTTGGCATCTTGGTAATGAATGTATGCGACGCCTGCATCCACCTGTGAGCCCATCTCAAACACGGCGGACACTAAAAACTTACGTTGGCTAGGGACTGGACCAAGCGGCGAATACACTACGCCATCGCCACTTAACAGGCGCACGGTATCACCCGGGCTGACCTTTAATTGGCGGGCAAGCTCGCTGCCTAAAATGACTTTATATTGGCCACTTGTTAGCTCGTTAAATGCACCCGAATAGGTATGCTGTGCAACCATAGAGAGTTTTTCGGCAAGCTCAGGAAACACCCCAAATACTTGCACGGCGCGGATATTCGCCGCCGACTGCACCATAGCTTGGGTCGACACGCTAGGCGTCACGCCCTGCACGCCCGGTAAGGCTTTGAGTTTGTCCGCAGGTATAGTCCAATCGCTTAAGGGCGCCTCAGTCACCACAGTCAATTGCGGTACAGCGCCTAAAATGCGCTGCTTTAATTGTCCTTCGAGGCCATTCATCACCGAGCTGACCACGATTAAGGCCGCCACCCCTAGAAAAATGCCCGAAACGGCAAATAAGGTAATAAAAGAAGCAAAGGCGTTTGCTTTTCTGGCCCGCCAATAACGGTAACCAACGTAGAGAGGAAATCGAAGATCCATTGAAAGAGGGCTGCGTCCTGTGTGCTGAACTTGCTAAATCATAAAGATGGGCACGATAATAGGGGTTTAGGTCCTATAAATAAAGAGGCAAGCCTTGTTCACTGACACCAATCCGTATTTTAGTGTGCCTCATCCCTTCACCGCTTACTTAAGCCTCTGGGACGAAAACCAGCCACTACCCAGTGAAATGGCTTTAAGATCAATGCAATCCCTAGGGATCCAGCTGCTGAGCGAAGTCAAAGCACTCGAGGCCAGTTGCCTGCTGCAACTGCGGCATTTAGACAACGAAGCCAAGGTGGTGGTGGACTTTCTCAAGCTCCAATCCCGCAAGGTCGATTTAGTCCTGCAGCATGTGCTCGAAAAAGAAGTGCAAGAGGGCGATAAATTTAGCGGTTGTCAGTTCGGTGGCAGCGGCATTCGCCTAATGAGCAATGAGGCCCTCCCCCTTGGCCGCCAATATAAGGTGACCTTATTTATCCACGAAGAATTGGTCGCCATTTTATGTTTTGCCAAGGTCACAGCCTGCTTAGTTTCGCAGGAAGGCCAATCCGATGGGCAGCAAGTACATAGCCCCAATGCCGCATTGCCCTATCTCGTTGACCTCGAGTTTAGTCAAATACTGGATGCAGATGTGGAGCAACTGGTTAAAGCCAGCCTCAATGTGCAACAAAAACAACTTAAACTGCGTAAACAGGCCCGTGACGAGCGTCAATAAAGGCTAGCGTTTTTGCTGGCACCCTAGCGCCCAAGTCACTACAATGAACGCAACTTATTGTGAATGAATCAGTTTATCCCACGCCAATGACACAAATTTCAGCCCTAACACCGCCCGTTGTCAAAAATGGAACTCAAATGCAAACCCTGTCGTGTCTCGCCGGGGTTGGTCAAGCCGTTACCCTCGCCAGCCTAGTTCGCCAACACAAGGGCACAACACTGATTGTAACCAGTGATACGCCGACGGCATTGAGTATCGAGTTAGAGCTCAACTACTTGTTGGCTAAAAGCGCTATTAAGGTGCGACTGTTCCCTGACCGTGAAACCCTGCCCTACGACAGTTTTTCGCCCCATCAGGATTTGATTTCCCAGCGTTTAGAAACCCTGTCGCAAATCACCCAAGCCGAACACAGCGTAGTGATAGTGCCGGTGACAACGCTGATGATGCGCTTGCCACCAAAATCCTATTTAAGCTCCAATGTGTTTGTGCTGAAAAAGGGCGATAAATATCAGCTCCATGATGTGCGCCAGCAGTTAACCGACACGGGTTATCACTTGGTTGAACAGGTGTACGAACATGGCGAGTTTGCCATTCGTGGCTCGATTCTCGATATCTTCCCCACCGGCGTGAATATGCCGCTGCGTATCGAACTGTTCGATGATGAAGTCGAGACCATTCGCCATTTCGATCCTGAAACCCAGCGCTCATCCACTCCAGTCGATGCGGTGCGCCTATTACCTGCTAAGGAATTCCCTACCGACAGCGGCGCCATTGAAGGTTTTAGGCAACGTTATCGCCGCCGCTTTGAGGTGATCGTTAAAGAACCAGAATCGGTTTATCAATTGGTGAGCCGCAATTTGATGCCCGCCGGCATTGAGAACTATTTGCCTCTGTTTTTCGATGAGATCGCGACACTGTTCGATTACCTGCCGAAGGACACTCAGTTAGTCACCTTAGGCGATATCGAAAAGTCCGCCCGTGCACATTTGCAAGAGGTGGAAACCCGCTATGAAGACAGACGGGTCGACCCATTGCGGCCGCTGTTGGCACCTAAAGAGCTGTATTTACTGATTGAAGAATTATTTGCCGCCTTTAAGCCGCTGCCTCGCTATCAGTTTACTGCGCCGCAACCCGATGCCGTCGCAGGCGCAGTGCAGATTGATGCCTGTGTGTTGCCCGAGGTGAGCGCTAATCACAAGTTAAAGCAACCGCTGATTGCGCTGCAAGAGTACGCCGAGCATGCGCCGCGGATGTTATTTAGTGCCGAATCGGAAGGTCGCCGCGAAGCCTTGCTCGAGCTCTTAGCTAAAATCCAGTTAAAACCAGCGTTATTCGGCCATTTTGATGAGTTTATTCAAAGCGATGCCAAACTTGGCTTAATCGTATCTCCCCTCTCCCGTGGTTGTTTACTCGGGCTAGGAAAGCAAACCGCCGTCAGCATCATCTGCGAAACCGAACTCTTTGGTCATCGCATCTCCCAGCAGCGCCGCCGCGAAAAACAACGCCAGATCAGTAACGATACCCTGATCAAAAACTTAGCCGAGCTTAAAGTCGGCCAGCCAATTGTGCACTTAGAGCACGGCGTGGCGCTGTATCAAGGCTTAGTCACCTTAGATACCGGCGGATTAGTGGCCGAATACCTACAGCTGGAATACTCGGGCGGCGATAAACTCTATGTGCCAGTGTCTAACCTGCATTTGATCAGCCGCTATAGTGTCGGCGCCGATGGCGAGGCTCACCTTAATAAACTCGGTAACGACACTTGGGCCAAAGCAAAAAACAAAGCGATCGAGAAAATCCGCGATGTGGCCGCCGAGCTGCTTGATGTCTACGCCCGTCGCCAAGCACGTCCCGGTGAAAGCTGCGACATTAACGACGAAGAGTATGCGCAATTCGCCCAGGGTTTCCCCTTCGAAGAAACCGTCGACCAAGAAAGCGCCATTCATGCCGTGCTCGCCGATATGCAATCCCCCGTAGCTATGGATCGCCTCGTCTGCGGTGATGTGGGCTTTGGTAAGACCGAAGTCGCGATGCGCGCCGCCTTTGTGGCCGTCAATGCGGGTAAACAGGTGGTGGTACTAGTGCCCACCACACTACTCGCCCAGCAGCACTACGAAAATTTTAAGGACAGATTTGCCGACTGGCCCGTGGTGATTGAGGTGATGTCACGCTTTAGAACCGCCAAAGAGCAGACTCAAGTGCTAAAACTGCTCGAAGAAGGCAAAGTCGATATTGTCATTGGCACCCATAAACTGCTGCAATCCGAGGCAAAGTTTGAAAACTTAGGCCTGCTAATCATCGATGAAGAACACAGATTCGGTGTCCGTCAGAAGGAAAAAATAAAAGCGCTGCGTGCCAACGTGGATATTTTAACCCTCACCGCCACGCCTATTCCCCGCACCTTAAATATGGCGATGTCGGGGATGCGCGACTTATCGATTATTGCCACGCCTCCCGCTAAGCGTTTGGCGGTGAAGACCTTTGTGCGCGAATCCGATCCCGCCACCGTGCGAGAGGCCATACTGCGTGAAATCCTTCGTGGTGGCCAAGTGTATTATTTGCACAACAATGTCGAAACCATAGAGAAATGCGCCCAAGATATCAGCACACTGCTACCTGAAGCGCGGGTCGTGGTGGCCCATGGCCAGATGCGTGAGCGGGATCTTGAACGGGTGATGTCGGACTTTTATCATCAAAGATTCAACGTGTTAGTCTGTACCACTATTATCGAAACTGGTATCGACGTCCCGAGTGCAAATACGATTATTATCGAACGCGCCGACACCTTCGGCTTAGCCCAATTACATCAGCTGCGTGGCCGCGTCGGTCGCTCACACCATCAAGCCTATGCGTATTTAATGACGCCGCACCCTAAACGCATGACCAGTGATGCTCGCAAACGTCTCGAAGCCATCGATGCCCTCGAAGATTTGGGCGCAGGCTTTATGCTCGCTACCCAAGACTTAGAGATCCGCGGCGCGGGTGAACTCTTAGGCGATGAACAGAGCGGCCATATTTCTAAAATCGGCTTTAGCCTCTACATGGAAATGCTGGAGGCGGCGGTCAAGGCCCTCAAACAGGGTAAAGAGCCATCGCTAGCGCAAATGCTCAATCAGCAATGTGAAATGGAGCTAAGGATCCCAGCGCTGTTGCCGGAAGACTATGTCGGTGATGTGAATATTCGCCTGTCACTCTATAAGCGCATCGCCAGTTGTGACAGTGAAGAAGCCTTAGATGAACTTAAAGTTGAGCTTATCGACCGCTTCGGTCTGCTGCCCGATGCCACCAAAAACCTGATGGAAATGACTCTGTATAAACATCAGGCAACTCGGCTGGGGGCGACTAAAATTGAGGTACATGCCAAAGGCGGCAGCATCGAATTTAGTGATGATCATGTGATTGATCCCGGCTTTATCATTGGATTACTGCAAAGTCAGCCACAAATCTATCGAATGGATGGGCCGAATAAGTTAAAGTTCATCCTCAATGCCGAAACGGCAAAAGATAGACTCGCTTTGGTCAAACTCTTGCTCGAACAACTATCGCAACATCGTCTTGGAGATAAATAGTGTTACGTCAACTCGCGGTCTCTATCGCTACACTTATTGTACTTTCACACAGTCCACTTGCCCGTGCTGAAGCTTGGTTCGAGGTTGAAGTCTATATTTTTGAACGCCAAAGCCAATCGACCGAGCAATGGCCGATGGCGCCAATTGAGACCAAAACCAACCGCGCAATCGATCTGATTTCACCGGTTGTGGGTCAGGCTGTGATCTCCATGGGTAATGAATCCGCGCCCTGCACCTTAGTATATGACGCCGATGCCAATAGCCATTGCGCTGAAAGCACGACCACAGGTACGAATGCGGACGCTACAACCGAGTTGACTAACGGCAGCGCCTTTGCCATTTCTGGCCCAAGCACTGCAAACTCAAATGCGGTGACCAGTTATCGCTATCCAACTGTGATCCCATCGGAAATCAGCAGCGCGAGTCAGGCCTATGCAACGCTCGGCGCAGGCCCAGTGTTACTCGCCAGCAGCCAAGGCCAATTTGCAAGTATTATCAACAGCCTATCGAGAGAGCGTGGTAACCGCAGCTTACTGCATATGACATGGCAACAACCTATGATGGGCAAGAGTGGCTCAGTGCCCATTCGCCTGTTTGCGGGTAAGGATTATTCCGCCAGTTATCACTTCGATGGTCGTCAAATTGTGCAGCAAGCCATGGCAAGCGCTATGCAAGGCACTAACGGCACGACAGGCATGATGACAGAAACATCAGCGCCATTATCGCCCTCTCCCGTATGGCAACTCGATGGCACACTCAATATTTATCTTAGCCATTATCTGTACATCGAAACCGCGCTTAATTTGCGTAAAGAAGGCCGCAAATTAATGCCTGTGGCAGCCGATGAGGCGAGCATGAACGCAACAAATACTGCTGCGGCCCCAGCAAAAGTGATGACGCCTTATTTAATGTCTATTCCGTTGGAGCAAAATCGCCGAGTGAAAAGTGATGAGATCCATTATCTCGATCATCCCGAAATGGGCATGGTGATCCAAATCCGTAAGATGGCGCAACCTAACGCCTAAAACCAATGGGCTTAGAGCGAGTAAAAAAGCGGTTATGCCATGCATACCGCTTTTTTATTGTCTCAATGGAGTAAATAAGTACTCATGCTCACCAAAGCAAAGAGCATCAGCGCACTATCGAAAAATCCAAGTAAATATCATCACCTTGGTCTTCTTCCACTGTTACCGTCAACCCGTCGGTACAAGGCACGCCCACCTCGCACCAAGCGATAAGACTATCCACCGCCGGATTACTACCTTGGGCAAGAACTTCAACGCTGCCATCGGCGCAATTGGTCACATAGCCTGTGACGCCAAGCGTACGAGCTTTGGTAAGGGTCGCATGTCTACAACCTACGCCCTGCACTTTTCCCATCAATCGGATCAGCACCCGTTTCATTTTCGTCTCCTGAACAAGGTGAGTTTGTTATTGTTATGCGAGATTAAGCATAGCCGAGTTTTCAACTTGGTTGGGCTTAAGCATGAGTAAATGATGGATTTTTAAGTGAAACACAACAAAGTAGGCATAAAAAAACAGCTAACGAGACCGCTGTTAGCTGTGTCGGGCGACATACGCAAAAGGTTGTCCATAAATGGACTAATTGGCATAAAAGTTTGTAGCATTTTGTAACAAACTATTAAGAGCGGCTACTTTACACAATTCATTATTAATTTCAACAAAATGATAGATACCGCCATAAAAATAGGGGAAGTTTAATGCTTTTTGCTGAAATAATCAGCCAAACTAACAATATATACCGTCAACCATTCCAAATATTGGCATAAATTGTTGGCTGAATTTATCCGTTGGAGGCAACAATTTGCAAATCTAGTAGACAGATAAATGTGATGGTTAGGACGTATTGACGTTTCAGGGTTATTTTTGACGGATTCGTCTGGCAAGCCCTTGCCCTTACTTTCTGTTATAAGAGGCGCTCGTCATTTGAGTAGAATAACAACACATCATTCCTCATTGCGCGAGCACATGCATGCCAGAACGAACATAATCTAATCTCAAAACCTCAACACGCCCTAAAACGCGGGATAGAAAAAGCGCGAATATTAAAGCCCTTACCGCCAAGATGAGCGGCGATAAGCACTTTTATTCACAAGAAATAATCACAGGACAAACAAGTCAAACATTAGCCTAATTTAAAGGCTTTTATCTTAGGAAGATGTGCAGCTAACTGCGGAAATTTATGGGGCTGCGTCTCGTCCCATTCTATGGGGTAATAAGGCTTAAGCGCCGCGGCGCTAGCCTCACTGTCGAGCACTTCATCCATGCGAGACAAAATACACATGGCTTTATGGGTATTCTTCAACCTGAACTCAGAGACACACTTATTGGCAATATCAGCATACTCTTCGGGGCGGTCAATTTTCCCTTGCATCGTCTCTTCAGGATGAAGATTGGGATTGATTAACACCGACTTTAACCCGTTTAAAAAGCCAATTCGCTCTGCCCAATACGCCCCTAAGCCAACTCCCACCATTAATGGCGCGGGATCGTCGCTATACTGCATTTGCTTGGCGACCTCTTTCAATAAATGCTGCATATCATGCTTGGGATGCAACGTGCTGTAGCTGATAAGCCGTACATCAGGGTCAATAAACTGCAACTGACGCATTTTTTCGTGATTACCAGGGCTAGTTGCATCGAATCCATGAAGATAAAAAATCATATTGAGACCTTTTAACAATCTGCCAAACACGGCGCATGCCACTAACCCTAGCAAATATTCATTGCAGAACCTTGCGCTACATCAAACTTTTGCCTGTTGTGCGAGCTGGATTTGCTCAGCCAGCTGCTTAGCATTTTCCCAACGGCTAGCGTTTTCTAATGCGATAGCAGTTTGCGCCGCATTGGGTTTAAGTAAACTCGCTGGATGTTGTGGCGCCGCGGCGGGCCACACAAAGCCATTTAACAGTGACATGACGCCCGGATTATCGTTACAGACCAAAATCATATCGCAGCCCGCATCCAACGCAGCTTGGGCGCGGCCTAAATAATCCCCCGCAAAGGAAGCGCCCTTCATGCCTAGATCGTCGGAGAAAATCACCCCGTTAAAGCCTAACTCTTGGCGCAAAATCTGCTTTAACCAGTAGCTTGAAAAGCCCGCAGGATTGGGGTCAACTTTAGGGTAAATCACATGGGCTGGCATAATGCCCGATAATTTACCTTTAGCAATCAACTCTTTAAACGGCAAAATATCTTGATTAAAAATCGCCTCAGCTTCACGTTCATCGATAGGTTGCGCGATATGGGAATCTGCCGCCACGCTGCCATGACCGGGGAAATGTTTACCCACAGCGCCCATGCCCGCCTCGGCCATACCCTCTATAAAACTCTGCGCTAACGCAATCACTTCACCGGGCTTTGCACTAAAACTACGTTTGCCGATCACTTGGCTAATGCCGTTAAGATCGAGCACGGGCGCAAAGCTTAAGTCGATGTCACAGGCAAGTAATTCGATAGCCATTAAAAAGCCTAATTCACAGGCCCAACGTTTAGCGAGAACCATATCACCCTTGGCCGCCGGCAAAATATCCCCCATGGCCGGAATAAGCGTAAAACCTTCGCGAAAACGCTGTACTCGTCCGCCCTCATGGTCAACGGCAATCAAAATCTCAGGACGAATTTGGCGGATCTGCTGCACTAAGGTGATTAATTGCTCACGGCTGGCAAAATTGCGGGAAAATAGGATCAAACCGCCCACTTGCGGATGGCGCAGCATCTCAGCTTCAGCCTCACTGACCTCTAAAGACAGCAGATCCAGCATTAGATAACTCATATTTCTCCCTAAAAATTCTTATTCATACTCAAAAAATAACCATAGCGATACTGGCCACTGGGTTCACAAAAATCCCCGAAAAGCGAGCCATTCGCCATCATACTTTGCTCAAAATCGATTATTTTGCCGATAAAATCGACATTCACTCGCCACTCATTAAGCTCAGCTTATCCGAAGTCTTTCTAATCAAAAAAACTAATGTGAATCTTGATACTAATCTGTGGGATACTGGGCCATAAGCGTATCACACAAGCACACTTAGTGCGGTTGATGTCTGCAGTTTGCCAGAGTTTATGGCATAAAAACCAGCGAATTGGCGTTATGACGGCAAAGATCATCCGCACACACTAAAATAAAAATCGAGACACAACAGGACTTCAATCATGATTAGCGTATTCGATATGTTCAAGATCGGCATTGGCCCTTCGAGTTCACACACTGTTGGCCCCATGAAAGCGGGCAAAATTTTTATGCAGCACCTTGCTGATTCGGGCAAAATTTCTCAAATTGATGAATTAAGAGCCGAACTCTTTGGTTCCCTCGGCCAAACGGGCAAAGGCCACGGCACGGGTAAAGCGGTCATTCTAGGATTAATGGGCGAAGATCCTGAAACCGTCGACACCGACAGCATCGATGGCATTCTTGAGCAAGTGTCTAAAAATGAGACCCTCACCCTCAGCTGCGGCAAAGTAGTCAAGTTTACCCGTGAAGACGGCATTACCTACCACAGACGTAAAACCCTTCCCGCCCATGCCAACGCCATGACACTGTATGCCTACAGCAAAGGCGAATGTATTTTTGAGCGCACTTACTACTCTGTCGGTGGCGGATTTATCTTAGACGAAGATGAAATCCATCAACGCAATGCCTCTCCAGCATCACAAATTGAATCAGCACCTTACGATTTTAATAGCAGCGCCCAATTACTGGATTTATGTACTGAGCATGGCCTGAGCATTTCTTCCCTGATGATGGCCAACGAGCTTAGCCTTGCCAGTGAAGAAGAAGTCAAAGCCAAGCTGTGGAATATCTGGCAAACCATGAAAACCTGTATCGAACGTGGTTACCAAAAAGAAGGTATTTTGCCAGGCGGTTTAAAACTTCGTCGCCGTGCGCCAGCACTCTATCGTCGCCTCAAAGCCGAAGGCCGTAACAACGTCGATCCATTAACCGCAATGGATTGGGTCGATTTATTCGCCCTCTCGGTCAACGAGCAAAACGCTGCTGGCGATCGCGTTGTGACTGCGCCAACAAACGGCGCCGCAGGCATTATCCCTGCCGTGCTGTGTTACTACGATACCTTCGTGCAAGAAGTCGATATCGATGTTTGCGCCCGTTACCTGTTAACCGCCGCTGCGATTGGTATTCTTTACAAGAAAAATGCCTCGATTTCGGGCGCTGAAGTTGGCTGTCAAGGTGAAGTCGGTGTAGCCTGCTCAATGGCAGCAGGCGCATTAACCGAGATCATGGGCGGCACAGTCGAACATGTTGAAAACGCAGCCGAAATTGGTATGGAACATAACCTAGGTTTAACCTGCGATCCCGTAGGCGGCCTAGTACAAGTGCCCTGTATTGAACGTAATGCAATGGGTGCTATCAAGGCGATTAACGCCTCACGTATGGCGCTACGCGGCGACGGTAACCACAAGGTGTCACTGGATAAAGTGATCAAAACCATGATGGACACCGGTAAAGATATGCGCAGCAAATACAAAGAAACCGCCAAAGGCGGCCTTGCGGTGAACATTGTCGAGTGTTAATCCACTCAAGCTGTTAATTAACTTAAGTCTTTAATACTGTCATGCCGCGCTTAACCGTCCAAACCTAAACGATTAAGCGCGGCATTTGTTTATCCCGTACAATCTAATACCTTAACTATCGGGACATATTTCTGGCGATATTCCGGATGTCTGCAAAAGCGTTTTCTCGATCCAATCCCTGAAATAGGCAATGCGTGAGTAATGCTCAATCACACCGTACTTACCCTCTTCCCAATTGGTTGACTCGGCATTTTGCCATGAGCTGACACCGATAAGGCAGACTAAATTTGTCGAGACGAGATATGCGGGGCCACCCGAATCTCCAGGGCCACTGATCCCCTCCAATGGTAGGGCATTCGCGTCGCGGTCAAAGACAAATTGCAACCATTGCTCCTGCACTCCGACCACGGCATTGTGTGCCGCGCGTAATTGTTTGTCGGCCCCCACAACGCCCACCAGCCCATTACCATAATCGCCACGTCCGACGAAGGTAGCAATTTTACCCGTTTCGGTTGAGGCATGATTCAATTTAGCGAGTGTAGCGTCTTCAATGGGGGAAGCCAATTGAACCAATGCAATGTCATTGGGAAAGTGCCTTTCTTTCCAAAATGGATGTTTAATCACCTCTTTAATCGAGTAAAAATCCGTTTTAAATTGCACTTTATTGCCAGTCGTTAGCTCATTAGCCACATGCGCCGCTGTCAGAATCCATTGCTTATCGATAAGGCTGCCAGTGCCAAGCACGATTTCATCACCTTTATAAAGCCCTAAAAAGGTGACCGTCGAATTATCGCGTTGCGCCACCGCTTGATATTTCGCGTCTTCCACATCATGCCTGATAATCATGGCATTGGCGGTACTCGTTATCGCCAGTAACAGCACGAACATCCATTTCATATTGAACTCCTATCCTTATATATTTATTCGTCAATAGTGTATTGAGAATATAGCGAATAAATCATCTTTAATTTCGAGAACTTAACAGCTTTTTCTCATTTGAGATATAGCTGCGGCGTTCAAATCATTCAGCCGCGATGGGTCAACAAGACATGCTGAATGACATCGCGATTTATCTATAGAAAATAAAATCGCGGTAAACTTGAGTTCACCGCGATTTTTAATATTTAACCCTAGGGCGTGTTGACGTTTCGAGATTAGATTTTGTTCGTTCAGGCAAGCGCGTGCTCGCGAAACGAGGAATGATGTGTCGTTATTCTACTCAAATGACGAGCGGCTCTTATGACAGAAAGTAAGAGCAAGGGCTTGCCTGAACGAACCCTTCGGGCAGCATTTGGCTGACGTTTCTGCCGCGTTATCGTCCGTTTATGTAGAATGACTACACTGCACGGACGTTGCCTTGCATAAAAGCCAGCCAAATTGCTGCAAAAACACCCCTGAAACGTCAACACGCCCTCGGCATTAACTATGGAGTTTAATACTGAAAAGGGTTAACAATTGGCAGGGCTATTTAAAATACAAGCTATGGAATTTAAGGTGCTCTTCAATAAAGCTCGCAATAAAATAATAGCTATGATCGTACCCCGCCTGCATACGCAAATCTAAGGGATAACCTTTGACTTTGGCGATATCACTCAATGTTTGTGGCATTAACTGTGTTTCTAAAAAGCTGTCGGCATCGCCTTGGTCGACTAAAATAGGCACTTCGCTGATCGCCAATTTGAGCAACTCACAGGCATCGTATTGGCGCCAGTGCTCGCGATTTTCCCCTAAATACTCGGTAAAAGCTTTAATCCCCCAAGGCGCATTGCTTGGATTACTGATAGGACTAAAAGCCGAAATGGAGCTGTATCTGTGGGGATGGGTTAACCCTATCACTAACGCGCCGTGCCCGCCCATGGAGTGGCCAGAGATAGCGCGCTGCTCCGTCACGGGGAAATTGGCTTCAATCAGCGCTGGCAGCTCATGCACAATATAGTCGTACATTTTATAGTGACGATTCCAAGGCGCTCTGGTCGCGTTTAAATAAAACCCCGCGCCTAAGCCTAAGTCATAGGCTTTATCCGGTGCATCGGCGACATCATCGCCACGTGGGCTGGTATCCGGGGCGACGATAGCCATTCCCAACTGAGCCGCAATACGCTGCGCGCCCGCCTTCTGCATAAAGTTTTCGTCGGTACAGGTGAGACCCGATAGCCAATACAGCACAGGCACTGATTTGTTGGCCGCCTCGGGTGGCAGGTAAATCGCAAAGCGCATCTCGCAATTCAGCGCCTGAGATTGATGGCGATACTGTTTGTGCCAACCACCAAAACTCTTGTTACAACTGATATTTTCTATGGTCATTTCAATCCCTTTCCTGTTCACTTTCAGCGTTTCGCTTGCCGTTCAAGGCCCTATTGCAAGCTTAAAACGCACAAGCAGCAGATAAGCCGTTTGCGGTTATCTGCTGCTGTGATGGCAAACCGAGCGCTTATTTATCGAAATGGATCACGCTGCGAATGCTCTTGCCTTCATGCATCAAGTCGAAGGCTTCGTTGACTTGCTCAAGTCCCATAGTGTGGGTGATAAAGTCATCGAGCTTAAACTCACCCGCGAGGTATTGTTCAACGATTTTAGGTAATTGTGAGCGTCCTTTCACGCCACCGAAGGCAGAACCGCGCCATACGCGGCCCGTCACCAGTTGGAATGGACGGGTAGAAATCTCCTGCCCTGCGCCCGCAACCCCAATGATCACAGACTCACCCCAGCCCTTGTGGCAACACTCGAGCGCGCTGCGCATCACATTGACATTACCGATACATTCGAAGGAGTAATCCACACCGCCATCGGTCATCTCGACAATCACTTCTTGAATAGGTTTGTCGACATTTTTCGGGTTAATACAATCGGTTGCCCCTAATTTACGAGCAAGTTCGAATTTTGATTCATTAATATCGATGGCAATGATCCGGCTGGCTTTAGCCATGGTCGCACCAATAATGGCCGAAAGACCGATACCGCCAAGGCCGAAAATCGCCACGGTCGCGCCTTCTTCCACTTTAGCGGTGTTCATCACGGCGCCCATACCTGTTGTTACACCACAACCCAGCAGACAGATCTCTTCTAATGGCGCGGTTTTATTGACCTTAGCCAATGAAATCTCAGGTAATACAGTGTATTCGGAGAAGGTTGAACAGCCCATATAATGGAAAATGGGCAGGCCATCTTTATAGAAACGGGTGGTGCCGTCTGGCATTAAACCTTTGCCTTGGGTCGCACGGATCTTCTGGCACAGGTTTGTTTTACCCGATAAACAGAATTTACATTCGCCGCATTCTGGCGTGTAAAGTGGGATCACATGGTCGCCCACCTGCACGCTGGTCACGCCTTCGCCAACTTGCTCAACAATACCACCGCCCTCATGACCGAGGATCGCAGGGAACACGCCTTCCGGGTCATCACCGCTTAAGGTAAACGCATCGGTATGGCACACCCCAGTCGCCACGATGCGAACTAACACTTCGCCAGCTTTAGGTAACATCACATCGACTTCTTCAATCTTGAGCGGCTGTCCCGGCCCCCAGGCCACGGCGGCCTTTGACTTGATAAACTGTGGTTTTTCGTTCGACATGCTTGCCTTTCCTTCTCTTAATCAATGGGCTTATCGATTTATGGCTTACCTCATGCCAGACTCGCTTGTAAGCATAGATTGAGTCGGACGGATAAGCTTAAAAATAGTGTTCGGTAATGCAGTCACTCGATTGTATTTATTTCATGAGGATTGATAATCTAGCATTTTAGTAATTCATTTTTACTAAGGAGTAATAATGTACCTTTGGGATGGCATATCAGAATTTGTGGCAGTGGCCGAAGCCGAGAACTTTACCCTAGCGGCGCAGCGCCTCAATGTGTCCACCGCCCACGTGAGTCGGCAAATCGGCGCGCTGGAAAATCGCCTCGGCACTAAGCTGTTTTACCGTACGACTCGCAAGGTATCGCTCACCGAAGAAGGCACGATTTATTATCGCCATTGCCGCCAATTACAGACAGGACTCGAGGAGGCCGAACGTGCCATTACCGATCTAAAGGGCTCGCCCCAAGGATTGGTGAAACTCACCGCCCCCGTGGCCTACGGCGAAAAATTTATCATGCCATTACTCAATGATTTTATGGTTCAGTATCCCAGTGTGGAATTTAATGTCGACTTGACCAACAGAACCTTAGATTTGATTGAAGGCGGCTATGATTTGGCTATTCGCCTTGGCAAACTCGCCGACTCTAGCCTGATGGCCAAACCCTTGAGTAGCCGCACCCATTATGTGGCCGCCTCACCCAGTTACGTTGAAAAATACGGTGAGCCCCATACGCTTTCGGAGTTAAATCAACATAATTGCCTGATCGGGAATCACAATTACTGGCGCTTTATTGAAAATGGCCGCGAGCGCAATATTAAGGTACGTGGCAACCTTATCTGCAACAGCGGTTACGCCCTGCGTGATGCGGCGCTAAAGGGCATAGGGATAGTGCAACTCCCTGATTATTATATTGAGGAGGACATTCATGCAGGTAAACTTATCTCCTTCCTCGACGCCCACCGCGAAGCTAAAGAAGGCATTTGGGCACTCTACCCCCAGAATCGTCACCTGAGCGCTAAAGTGCGGGTTTTAGTGGATTATTTAGCTGAAAAACTGGCGAGCAGTTAACTCACAACAATAAATCCAATATGAGTGACAATCACCTCGCGGTCGTCAGACGCCCCACCTGTTTAGCGCCAGTTTTCCCTTAGGGTGTAATACAACATCCCTAGCGCAAGGGCCTGATTACCAAACCATTCATTCAGTGGGATCCGGATATGGCGCATCGCGGCGAAGAGATCAAACTCTCGCATTTGACCATCGATCGCCTGCCCCATGATCTCTGCCATAATATGGGAAGTCGCGACGCCATGACCCGAATATCCCTGACAATAGAAGATATTAGGAGCAATTTTGCCCAGCTGGGGAATACGGTTAATCACAATTCCCGCCATGCCAGCCCAAGCAAATTCAATATCGACACCTTTTAACTGGGGGAAAGTGCGTTCAATCGCCGGACGCAGCTCGGCAGCAACGTTTTTAGGATCGCGGCCGCTGTAATTGGTGCCACCGCCAAACATCAAACGGTTATCGGCGGTTAAGCGGTAATAATCCAGCACGAAACGGCAATCATACACAGCTAAATCCTGCGGATTAAGTTGCTTAGCCAGCTCTGGCGGCAATTGCGCCGTCGCACAATTACCAAGGGAGGCGGGAAATAACATGCCCCTCAGCTGAGGTCGGCCCAATTTGTGGTAGGCATTGCCCGCGATAAGCACGTTATTTGCCTTAACCGTTCCTTTTGGCGTGACAACAGTTGCCAGCTCTCCTTGCTGAATATCCAGCACCTGCGAGTGTTCAAAAATTTTAGCGCCTAAGGAGGCTGCGGCTCGCGCCTCACCAAGACATAAATTCACCGAATGCAGATGCATATTGCGTCGATTAACTAAACCGCCGTAATACAAGGGCGAAGCTAAATAGGCGGGCATATCCTGTTCTGGCACTAAGGTCATAAACTCACCCATGCCACGGCGATTGGCTTCATCAAACATTTGCTGTAACTCTGCCAGATGTGAGGGGCGATACGCCGTCTGGATATGGCCAAATTTTAAATCACAATCAATGCGATACTTCGCCACTCTGTTTTTGATGATATCGTGGCCGCGCCAGCGAAGGTTCCACACATAATCCTCGGCCTCCTGACCAAGCTGACGCCGCAATTGCTTGGTCATGGCGGCATCGCCAGATAGGCTTCCGGTCACTTGGCCACCATTGCGGCCTGTCGCGCCCCAGGCAATTTTATTTGCCTCTAACAATGCGACCTTGTAGCCCTTTTCAGACAATTCAACCGCTGTTGCCACACCGGTAAATCCACCGCCGATAATGGCTACGTCGACCCGAACATCGCCTTCGAGTTCTGGATAATCAGACTCTTGCTTGATGGTAGCATTGTAATAAGAGGCGCAGCGTTTGGCTGACATAGGCTTTCCTTGGGCAGATTTAGGTTTTGTATGTTTTATATTTTTTACAATCGTTCAGAATTTTTTAGTATAGCGAAGTCAATAACTTGGTCAACAGAAGAATGAGGCAACTTGATAAGAATAAACGAGTTATTCGGTTCTGAATGGAAGTAGCCGCCATATTCACTTAAGCTAGAGGCCATTAGCATCTCGCAGCATTTTGGGGCACAGTTTCTTTAGATGGAAAAACCGACTTCGTTGCCCTCTGATTGGACAATTTTAGGACAAACCATGTCACAGGATACTTTTATACCGCCTGGCACACTGCCTTTTTCTCAGGCCTGTGAAAATAACAAAGCACCGATCCTCACCGTGCTACAAACCGCCTTTGCCAGTGCCAAACAGGTGCTTGAAATTGGTAGCGGCACAGGCCAACACGCGGTCTACTTTGCTGAAAATCTGCCTCATCTTTTTTGGCAAACCAGCGATCAAGTCGCTTATCTTGAGGACATTAGTGCAAGATGCCACCAGCAAGGGCATCAAAAAGGTATTCACAATCTAGGCTTACCCTTTGCACTCGATGTCACCCAACCTTGGCCCGAAGATGGTACTGGTATTGACGCCGTTTTCAGCGCCAATACCTTGCATATTATGAGCAAATCCATGGTCGAGATGTTTTTTAATGGCTTAGGTAAATATTTGCCACAACTAAATACCTTATGTATATACGGCCCTTTTAACTACCAAGGTCAGTTTACTAGCGATAGCAATCGACAATTTGATTACTTTTTAAAACAAAGAGATAGTCAGAGTGGTATTAGAGATATTGAATGGATAACTCAACTAGCACAGGCTCAAAATCTAACCTTGGTTGAAGATATCGCCATGCCCGCTAACAATCGTTTACTGCATTTTAAGCATTTATTGACCTAAAGCGTGTTATCCAGACACCAAGATTTCATCTTTAACGTCAGAGTGACAAGATACGACTAAATCTTTAAAACCTTTGTACTTGTCACCCTCAACAACGCTGAGGATGGACATTAATCTAGCCCCGCACGCAATTACGGCCATCGGATTTAGCTTCATACAGGGCTTTATCTGCTCTGCTGAACAGGGTTTCCGCATCATCCCCTTTTTGCAACGAGGCTAAACCGATAGACACTGTAATCGCCCCCAAGGAGAGTTTTTTATCTTTGCCTATGGCTAGGCGCCGCTCAGAAATACGTTCCCTCAAGGTTTCGGCCACTTGCAGCGCATCGTGAAAATGGGTATTCGGCAGTAACACCACAAACTCCTCGCCACCATAACGGGCGACAAAGTCATCGCCACGCACGCATTGTTTGAGGGCAAGCGCGACATATGCCAACACTTTATCGCCAACCTGATGGCCATAGGTGTCGTTGAACAATTTAAATCGGTCAATATCGATCAATAAAAGGCTACAGCGTGTTTGCTGTTCTTCAGCGCGGTGAATATGGTCCTGAATCGCAATTTCGTAGGCGCGGCGGTTGTGCAAGGAAGTCAATTGGTCAGTCATGGCCGCCAGACTCAAATTTTCCATTTCGGTTTTTAAGTTTTGTACCTCTTGCCCCATGGCACTTAGACTCTGCTCCATAGTTTGGTTATTCAGTAATAAATGCTGCATTTCATCAATCACCCCATCCACTAACTGATTCAATGTACTCACATCCGGTGATGATTGGAGCTGTAATCCGAAATCCGCTAAGGTGCTTGAAAATGATTCTGTCCCTTGATTTAACTGGGTAATTTTACTGATCAGTGAATTGATTAATATCTGAGTTTCAATTTGTACGTTTTCGATGACTTCAGGGGATTTCTCTTGAATAAAATTCTTGTACAGACTGGTGTTGACCTCCTTAGTAAACACGACATTGTTTGCAAGAAAGCCATCAATAGCACGATTTAAGTCGAGGTTTGATTGGGCAAAATACTCATACCAAACGGTGTAGTTTTCAGGGGTGACCGGAATATCTAGCGCGGACATTTGTGGTACTGCTAAACGTAAAATTTGTGCCGCACAATCAAGCTCTTTATTTGCTGCAGGGGAGGACATGGATCACGCACCAAGAGTTGTTATATTTTTGTATAACTTAAGTTAACTCAGTTGCTTCAATTTGGATACTGGGTACAAAAATTATTATGATGTGCCGCAAAAAACAAAGGAGGATGTTGTTAACATCCTCCTTTGAGTCATGCTCACAAACATGGACATTTTAGCCGCGGCAGCGAGCAAAGATATCTAACTTAGGTTGATACACTTGGGTCTGCACGTTCATTAATCCCAACAGACTGTCGAACAAATTGTCGTGGGAGAAGCCGCCCTTCTCGGCCTCTTTGGCTAAACACGCCATATTCAAATGGTTGTCTCGGCTAAAATCCTCCGACACCCAGGCCAGCATAGGAATACTGGTTTGTTCAATCGGCGCTATGCTGTAGGGGGCACCGTGCAGATACATGCCTTTCTCACCGAGGGACTCACCGTGATCCGACACATATAACATAGCGGTATCAAACTTAGCCTGTTGCTGTTTAAGCTTATTCACCACTTCACTGATAATGTAATCTGTATACAAAATCGTGTTGTCATAGGTGTTTATCAGCTCTTCGGCGCTGCAGTTTTGAATGTCGCTACGTGGGCAATCCGGCGTAAATTTACGGTGCTCTGGCGGATAGCGCAGGAAGTACGTCGGCCCGTGGCTGCCAATTACATGCAGGGCAATCACAGTGTCTTTCTGCTCGGCTTTAGCAAGTGCCTCGTCAAGTTTGTTGAGCAGCACTTGGTCGAAACAATATTGGCCTGAGCAAAGTTCAGGATCGCTATTCAAGTCAATAGTGATGTTTTCAACCTGATCGCACACCCCTTTACAGCCCGAGTCATTATCAAACCACTGCACTTTAATCCCGCCATGATTTAACACATCGATGGCCGTGTCTTGGGCATAGGCGCGGCGAGAATCATAATCCTCACGTCCCATACGCGAAAACATACAAGGCAACGAAACCGCGGTAGCCGTGCCACAGGAATGGGTGTCTTTAAAGGCGATCAAGCCTTGTCCCTCTGTGTGGGAGTTAGTTGGCCTATCATAACCATAGTATTGATAATTCATCGAACGGGCGGTTTCACCCACAACAAGCACTAACAAATTAGGTTTACCATTGGGATTGCGACTAACATTCTTTGCATCTAGACCTAACTGCTCATATTGGATTGGCGTTTGTAAATAGTGCACATTGATGTACTTAGCGGCCGCACCAATAAAATAGGTTGGCACGATATAACGCTTGATCTCATCATTATTACGGCCAAAGGCGGCGTAGTCTTGGAAATAGAAGAAGGCGATAATCCCGAGCCCTACTAACATCGCTAGCATAAACAACACTTTATGTAGCAACTCTTTGAAAAATGGCTTGTATTGGATATCGGCTTTGTAAATCAGATACGCGGGTAAAATCCCCGTAAGCAGCATATTGAGGATGGAAGCAAAGTTCACATACATCAGCGCTTCGGCGCTGTTGGTTTGAAAAGTGTTTTCAATCATGCCGTAGTCGAACACGACATTGTATTTGAGCGCCGCAAAAAACACGCTCGATGACAACAGCGTAAGAATGATAAAAAAGGGTTTTACTAGGTATTTCACCGTAAACAGCGAAAACACAAAACTCAGAGCAAAAACTAAAAACAATGGCATGGATGCGATAAAGATCGGATCGACATCGGGCTGTTTTTCAATGCCTTTCTTGATGACTTCAAAGAGTGGGATATTAAAAACGCAAACGTAAAATAATGCGGTGATAAAGGTGAAGCGGTTCACGGTTAGAGTTTTAAATCTCGTCAGCACTGGCAATGCTCTCTTAAATAAATAGTGGGCCGAAACTAGCTTAGTTTTCTTAAGGTAATCTTATGCCTATAAATGAATGCCATCTTAGCAACTGATTTTAACCTACTCAATAAAATAATTAATATTATTAACAAGTTAAGATACGGATTAAAAAAACGGCCGAACCTCAATGAATTCGACCGTTTTTTGCTCCCCAACCTATAGGGACTTGCTCGGTATTAACCGCGAATTGTTAAAACTGGCTATCACGCATCACGATTATTTTAACTGCTGTAATAAGTAGGCAAACGCCATCGAATTTAGTTCCGCAGCTTGATTATTATCTGCAGCGCCAGCGTGTCCACCCTCGATATTTTCATAGTAGAGCACATCTATGCCCATGTCCTTCATCTTAGCCACCATCTTACGTGCATGGCCCGGGTGTACCCTGTCATCACGGGTTGAGGTAGTGAAGAACACCTTAGGATAGTGGGTGTCCTTATGCAGATTATGGTATGGCGAATAGGTTTTAATGTAGGCCCATTCTTCAGGAACATCAGGATTACCGTATTCCCCCATCCAACTTGCGCCAGCCAGTAACTTATTAAAACGGTACATGTCCAGTAATGGCACTTGGCACACTACGGCATTATAAAGATCAGGCCGACGGGTAAAGGCTGCGCCCATCAGCAAGCCACCGTTACTGCCACCTTGAATGCCTAAATGCTTGCTCGAGGTAATCTTACGGGCAATGAGATCCTCGGCGATAGCTTCAAAGTCCTCATAAGCCTTATGACGATTTTGCTTAAGTGCCGCTTGATGCCACGCAGGGCCGTACTCGCCACCACCACGGATATTGGCCAGCACATACACGCCGCCCTGCTCTAACCAGTTTTTACCAATGGTTGCAGAATAGGCTGGACGCAGTGACACTTCAAAGCCGCCATAACCATAGAGCAGTGTAGGATTGCTGCCATCGAGCTTAAGATCCTTTGCCATCACCACAAAATACGGCACTTTGGTGCCATCTTTTGATGTTGCAAAATACTGCTCAGTTTTAAATTTATCCGCCGCAAATTGCTGAGGCATACCTTTGATTTTTTGCGGTTTTAGCGCCTTAGCATTGACGGTATACAGGGTCGATGGCTCAAGAAAGCTCGTGTAATTAACAAAGAAATCATCACTGTCGCGCTCCATATCCATCACGGTTAGCGCGCCATTGGCCTCAAAAGGTACAGGTGTACTTTGCCATGCGCCCTTCTCGTCTTGCTCGTAGCGAACCAGCTTGCTCTTCACGTTATCGAGCCAATTAACAAAAATCGCGCTCTTACTGAAACTTAACTGGGCGATTGATGCGGTAGGCGTAGGGCTAACAAATTCAGTAAATGATGCTTTTTGGGCAATCAAATCCGCCACATTGGCGTACACCACCGCGCCTTGGCTGAATTTCCCAGCAGGGGTTGCTAAGTCACTCTTGAGCTCAATAAACAACTTGCCTTGGAAATAGCCTTTGATCTCGGCATCTTGCGGGAGCGGCAACTTAATCAATTTGCCATCTTGGTAAACATATTGAGTAGCGGTATAAAAGGTATGCGCCTCAGTAACTAGGCTCAGCGGGGTTTTGTCGTCAAACATCACCCAACCCGACACCGCAACCGAGGTTTTGTCACCACTGAAAATGGTTTTCGCTTGCTCAAGCGGCGTACCACGTTGCCATAACTTCACCACGCGAGGATAACCAGAGTCCGTCATGCTTTGGCCATCGCCAAAGTCAGTACCGACAAATGCCTGATCGGTATCAATCCAACTTAGGCTAGATTTCGCTTCTTTTAAGAAGAAAGGTTTGTCTTTCGCAGGCACAAAGTCTTTAGTGGTTAAATCAAATTCACGCACTTCGACCGCATCGGCGCCGCCACGGGATAAGGACACAAAACAGCGCTGATTCTGTGGATACTGGCAATCAATCCCTTTGAATACCCAGTTAACCGCTTCGGTTTTGCCTAAGGCATCGACATCGAGCACGGTTTCCCAT
Organism: Shewanella decolorationis; assembly: GCF_004354305.1. Classification (NCBI taxonomy): domain Bacteria; kingdom Pseudomonadati; phylum Pseudomonadota; class Gammaproteobacteria; order Alteromonadales; family Shewanellaceae; genus Shewanella; species Shewanella decolorationis. The sequence goes on from NZ_CP037898.1 coordinate 3,401,141, forward strand.
TTTGGATCCGCCTTGGCGTATTCTTCCATCGTGGTGCGACGGTAAATCCCCCGCACATGGGTATCATCCTTCCAAAAGTTATACAGCTTATCGCCTATATGGGTGGCGTAAGGAATACGCTCTTTATCATTGAGGATAGCAAGGCTGTTGGCAACTAAGGTATCGAAGCCCTTAAAGGCTTTAATTTCGGCGGCAGAAGTGGCATTTTGAGCCTTAACCCACTCCATCGGCTTTGCGCCTTCAACCTCTTCAAGCCAAAGGTATTTGTCTTCTTCTGCGTGGAGTTGACCACTCATTGTGAGTACCCCTGCGATGCACCAAGGCAGTAATTTATTTCGATTCATTTTATTCCTTTTAAACAGAGTCCATCTTGATTTCTGTTCTACATTACCCTAATTGCCCCCCAGTTCAACCTTTAATACAACAAGAATGTAACAAAAGGTAAGATATTGTAATCACGGATGATTAATCGAGAATGAATCGAAAATATTCGAGATGTTATGCCATAAAAAAGCGCCCATCGGGGCGCTTTAGTAAATACTGAATGGCGAGTTGACGCTGCCATTAAAACTCTTGGTTCATTCGCGTCAGCAGACTCAGCAGTAAGCTTCGCTCCTCTGCACTCATCTTAGCGGTGAGATCGGTCGTTAATTGCAAATGCAGCGCATCATGCTCAAGGAACAGCGCCTGACCTTTCTCGGTGAGCTCAACCAGAATCGAGCGTCTATCACTCTCATGTGGACGGCGCATCACCCACTGGGAATCGACCATTTTATCGATTTGTACTGTGAGCGTGCCTGTGGTCACGCCGATTTTGTCGGCCAGCTCTTTCATTCGCATCGCGCCGTGTACACCCAATAACTCTATCGTGTGTACTTGCGATAAGCTAAATCCCTTATCGCGCACAATAGCATGCTCCCATGATGATAATTTTTCATAAAACTCAATAATCACATGGTTCAGGGCCTGATCCGTAGAATGGGCGGACGCGGCTGATAAAGCATCATGCGGGTGTGCAACTGTCATTAGGCTTCCTTAGCCACACACTCACGTTGACGGCAAGTATGCAGCTCAATGGTAATATGGGATAACTCAGGGAACTTAGTCAGTAACTGATTAAAATAACTGGCTTCTTTCGGTGAGTGAGACACTATGGACACCATAATAGCATGGTGATCGGCACTCACGCGCCAAATATGTAAATCGGCCACTTGATGATCCGGTACCGCCTCTATGGTCTCACGCACTTTACGTTGTAGCGAGGCCTTTACCCCACCGTCCAACAGAATTGGACTGGTCTGTTGGATAAGCCCCCATGACCAGCGGCTGATAATAATCGCGCCAACAATCCCCATAATCGGGTCGAGCCAAGTTAAGCCCATATATTTACCGAACAATAGTGCTGCAATCGCCAGCACTGAGGTTAACGCATCGGCTAAAACGTGGAAATAAGCTGCCCTTAGATTGTGATCATGGCCCGAGTGCTCGTGTGAATGCCCATGGGAATGACCCTGTGCGTGTGTGTTTGAATGGCCGTCATGGTCATGGTCATGGTCATGGTCATGGTCATGGTCATGGTCAGCAGCATGATGATCGTGTCCATGGCGGCAATGATTATCTTGATGATCCTTATGGTCATCATCTTCATCGTCGTGATCATGGTCGTGTGAGTGACTGTGCGAATGTCCATGCGAGTGGCCATGTGAATGTCCATGTGAATGTCCATGGTCGTGGGAATGATGATCTTTCAACAGGAACACACTCAGTACGTTCACGCTTAAGCCAATCAGGGCGACAAAAATCGCTTCATTAAAGTGAATATCCTCAGGGTTAATCAAGCGCATACCCGATTCAACTAACATCACTAAGGCCACTAAGCCCAAGGCGATGGCGCTGGTGTAACCGCCAAGCACACTGACTTTGCCAGTCCCAAAGGCAAAGGCCGGATCATTGGCATGCTTACGGGCATAGGAATAGGCAAATAAGGTGATCATAAAGGCGGCGGCGTGGGTGCCCATATGCCAACCATCGGCCAGCAATGCCATAGAGCCATAAATGGTTCCGGCCACAATCTCGGCCACCATGGTAATCACGGTGAGATACAACACATAACGGGTGTTTTTTTCACCTGCGGTATTTTGACTAGAAAATCCATGGGAATGTTGCCACTGCGCGACAGAATGCCCAAGCCCAGTACTCTGCATCGGCTTCTCGGTTGAAGATGTTGTTTTCATTATTTTTTCCTAAGCGCTTTACCCTAGTTTGCATAAATTAATGAGCGTAAATTTATGCAACAAGAGCAAACCCGCTGTGGTGATTGATGACTTCTGCCGTCAGTTTAGTTTGAAAATCAAAATATATAAATATCAAAATAATCATTTTTCAAACTATTTGCATAAGTGTTGCAACGAATCACAAAATTTAAACGCAGCAAAGTACCAACCACATTCACAAGGGCCGTATAGACAAGGCATAAACTCAAAACGGGGAAGCGAACTAAACGATAAGGCAAATAACACAAAGGCGCTTAAATCGTCTGACTTAAGCGCCTCTGCACAGGATTTGATTTGAATGTTAAATCAGAACATGGATACAAAGAATGCACTGAAAAATAAAGCAATTACAACTGTAGTACCTAGAGCCATTTTAAGTTCGGTGTTCATATTCACTCTCCTAGTTGGTATGACACCATTATTATCAAGCCCGACAAAAATGCCTATATTGAGATAGTTATTTTGTGAGCAAGAGCTAAATTATCGTGCACTTTTCACACCGCGCAGACAAACAAGGTGACGTAGATCACAAAGCAAGAACTTACCTAGCGCACACAATGGTCAAAATCAAGACTGGGCGATTCAGTTATTCGATTGCATGACTTACGGCAAATTTTGATATACTGCTGACGTAATTCATTGACCGAGATAATCCTATGTCACAACTGTTACACACCATGCTTCGCGTCGGTAACTTAGAACGCAGTATCGCTTTTTACACTCAAGTGCTGGGCATGAAGCTGCTCCGCACCTCAGAAAACCCAGAGTACAAATATTCCCTTGCCTTCGTTGGTTTCGGTGAAGAATCAACGGGTCAGGCTGTCATCGAGTTGACCTACAACTGGGGAACTGAAAAATACGATCTCGGCACGGCCTTTGGCCATATCGCCATCGGTGATGAAGATATTTATGCCCGCTGCGAAGCCATTGCCGCCGCGGGTGGTAAAGTGACTCGCGCTCCCGGCCCTGTTGCTGGCGGCACCACTGAAATCGCGTTTGTGGAAGATCCAGACGGTTATAAGATTGAATTTATTCAAATGAAATCAGCGACCCAAGGTTTAGGTTAAGCCTATTACCTTCCCGCCTGATACAAAAACGGCGTTTGCAAGCTCTGCAAACGCCGTTTTCTTTGCTCATTTAAAAATATCAAAACTACTTTTATTACCTCCTGCCCTCGGCGGCCATGGCGACACGGCTGCTGCGCTTCTTCTGCCAAATGGGTAAACGCCACGCGAGCAACAAAGCAAAGCCGAGGATATACAGACTCGGTTCGATGATTTCAGATTTTACCGACCAATAAAAATGAATCGGCGCCAGTATCGCCACCACATACACCCCATAGTGCAGCGTTTGCCAGCGGCGGCCCATTTTACGCATCAAGGCTTTAAACGACGTCAGAGCTAGCGCGGTGACTATCACATAGGCCAGTGCGCCGACTAAAATATAAGGCCGTTTCGCCACCTCGCTGAAGAATAACTCCCAGGCAAACAGCAGATCTAAACTAAAAAACGCCACAATATGCAGTGTGGCATAGGCAAACACATACAAACCAACTAAGCGGCGTGTCTGCATCAACCAGCCTAATTTTAATCCCTTAGCAAGGGGCGAAATCAGCAGCGTAGCCGCCAACGCATTTAAAGCGCCAATGCCCGTAAAGTGGATAATATGTTGCACGGGATCACCGCCCGCCCGGCCCGACAGCACAGTAAAACCCAACCAAGCAATCGGGATAAGCCCAATCAAATGAAAGACCAGCTTTATCCACAAAAGCTGTTTTGGCGTGACTCTTAACGCCGTGATATTGAACATAGGACTCCTACTCTTTTGACTCTTTCAAGGCACTAGCCAGTATGCCGCTAGATAATGCCATTTGTTCACTAGACGCAATCGCTTGCGCCTAGCCGACGCCCGCCGAATGAGTTAATAAAACTGCCTCAGATCCATCCCCTCATATAACGAGGCGACAAATTCGCCATAACCATTAAAGGGCAGCGTATCGATGCGTTTTGCCGAGAACAACCCACCCTCGCCGATGCGCCGCTCGCTCGCCTGTGACCAACGGGGATGATCCACCGCAGGATTAACATTGGCATAAAAACCATACTCATGGGGCGCGAGTTGATTCCAACTGGTGGGCGGCTGCTTGTCCATCACCCGTATGCGGACGATGGATTTAATGCTCTTAAAACCGTATTTCCAAGGCACCACTAAGCGGATCGGCGCGCCGTTTTGCGGTGGCAGGGTTTTACCGTAGAGTCCGACCGACATCAGCGTCAGCTCATTCATCGCCTCGGCAATGGTTAAGCCTTCCACATAGGGATAATGAATGCCGCCGCCCATTAAACGGCTCTTTTGCCCCGGCATTTGCTCAGGATCGAAGGCAGTTTCAAAGGCAACATACTTGCCTTTACTGGTCACGCCGACTTTCTTCAATAAAGCGGCGAGCGGAAAGCCCACCCAAGGGATCACCATGGACCAAGCTTCGACGCAGCGCAGACGGTAAATACGTTCTTCTAGGGGAAACAGCTTAGTCAGATCTTGATAATCGAGGGTCATCGGGCGCTCCACTTCGCCTTCAATGCGTAATTGCCAAGGGTCGACCTTAAACTGCTGGGCGTTATCAGACGGATCCTGTTTGCTGGTGCCAAACTCGTAAAAGTTATTGTGGGTGGTGACCTTATCGACCGGGGTCAGCACTTCGTCCTTGCCAAAGCTCGCATTGGCCTCGAAGGTTAATGGCGTGGTGATAAAGCTGGTTTTGGGCTGCTCGCCAAACAGATCGAATAATCCCGCCTGCACATAACCAGGAATGCTAGCCCCAATCGCACCAAGGCCCATGGCTTTGACTATGTGACGGCGCGCTTTAAACACCGACTCGGGTGTCACTTGATTATCTTGGATATGCCAGCGCGCTTTTTTTAAAATTCCCGGTGTAAAACGTGATTGATTAGCCAATTGACACCTCTGCAAAAATAAATGTTATGTACCGGCGCTGACTCACACTCTGCGCTCGCCCAAAAAGCCTCAGGTACATTTACCTGTGTTGATAAGCTGTAGGGATATAGACACAGATAACAGCAAAAAAATTTCATCACTCACAGTATCTCAACTTAAGCGACTAAGTCTTGCTCATTTGAGTCATCACCTAAACAGATTGTTTATTAAAGCACTTGAAGCCTTTTTTGGGGCATGCGACCCTAGGCGCAACAGCTAAAGGAGTGCTAGTAAGATGCCATTTTCTCAATCTTTTTCCCTCGCTCAGATCATCGGTCTGCTCGCCGTGGCCTTTTTGGGACTGTTAATCGGAGCCCTACTCAATCAACGTCTCACCCGCTCACGCTGGCAACAGTTTAAAGACGAATTAGAACAAGAAATGCGCCAAGTAAACGAGGACGCCGAGCTCTCCCTCGCCCAGCAGCAAATTTTAGTTGACGACAAAGACAGCCAACTGCGCCAGTGCCAACAGCGTTTGGAGCAAAAAATCGAACAACTGGGTAAAGCCGAAGCCATGGCCGAGCGTCTGCCGAGTATTGAGCAGCAACTTGCCGACAGCCATCGCCGCCAGCTTGAGCTACAACTGGCTTTATCCAAATCCCATGCGATGCAGCAGACTATTCAAGCTAAGGCCGATGCCCAGCAATCCGCCATGCAGGAAAAAATCGCCACCCTAGAAAGTGCCGAAGTGCGCCTACAAACCCAATTTGAAAACCTTGCCAATCGTATCTTCGAAGAGCGCAGCGAAAGCTTTAAGCACCAAAACGCCAACCAGTTAGAAGGCGTGCTCGGGCCATTAAAGCAACAGTTAGAAGGCTTTAGGCAGCAAATTCGCGAATCCTATAATCATGAACAGTCGGAACGCAGCGCCCTTAAACATCAATTAGAACACCTGCGCGAGCTCAACTTAAAAATGAGCCAGGATGCCATTAACCTGACCAAAGCCTTAAAGGGCGATAACAAGCAGCAAGGCAACTGGGGAGAAGTGATTTTAGACCGCGTGCTGCAAGAAAGCGGCCTGCGCGAAGGTCACGAATACCACACCCAACAGGATCTTAAAGACGACAGCGGCAAACACTTTAAGCCAGACGTGATCGTGCATTTGCCTGAAAATAAAGACGTCGTTATCGATGCCAAGATGTCGCTTGTCAGCTACGAACGTTATTTTAATAGTGAAGATCCGCTGGTGCGTGAACAGGCCATCAATGAACATGTTTTATCGATCCGCAATCATATTAAGGGATTAAGTCAAAAGGATTATCAGCGTTTACATGGGCTAAAAAGCTTAGATTACGTGTTGATGTTTATTCCGATTGAACCCGCGTTCTTACTGGCCCTAGAGCACGACCCAAGCCTTGTTAACTTTGCCCTTGAGCAAAATATTATGCTGGTCAGTCCAACCAACCTCTTGGTTGCCCTGCGAACAATCAATAATATCTGGCGTTACGAGTATCAGAACCAGCACGCCCAAACCATTGCCAAACAGGCGGGTCGGATCTACGACAAACTCTGTGGCTACCTAGACGATATGGAAAAACTCGGCCGGGCTCTGGATAACGCCGAAAAAACCTATCACAGTGCTATGAACAAATTGTCATCGGGCAAAGGCAACTTAGTGCGTCAAGCGCATTTAATGCAGCAACTGGGTGTTGATACCAGCAAGCAACTCGATAAGATGTTACTTGAGAAGGCGCTAAACGAAGCCTTAGACGAGAGTGATACGACCGACAGCAGTGATAATGAAACCAATCCTGATACGCTATTGACCCATAATGAGGATGCCAACGTACTCGAACAACCCCAATAAACACGCAGTATAAAAGCCAATAACTCATAATCCTGAATCGATAGGGAAAAGTCGATTGTAACCTTGATGCCCGGAGGCAAGTTCTGCATGTGCAACCCATTGACAAAGATGGTGTTATCCAGCGCAATTATCATTGCAGGGGCATTGAATGCCTCTGCGGCTTTCGCGTTAACTTCTACCCAGAAGACCTTTCTCGAGGCTGAAAAAGCCTTAAAGAAACAAGACTATGCCACCTACAAGCCACTGCGAGCTAAGTTAGGCGATTATCCGCTGGCGATTTATCTCGACCATGATATCGACATTGGCAAGCTCAACGATTTACGCGGTAACGACGCTAAGGCCATGATAGATAAGTATCAAACCACGCCTATGTATCAGCGCCTGCGTTCAAAATATTTATTAAATGCCGGCGGCCAAAAGCGTTGGAACGACTTTTTGAGCCTTGCTCAAGACGCGCCGAGCGATGTCAGGCTGCAGTGTTATTTTTATGAGGCCAAACTCGCTAAGGGCGAAACCCAAACCGCTTACACGGCGGCGCAGTCACTTTGGGTCTATGGAGATTCCCGTCCCAAGGAATGCGATCCCCTCTTCAATGCTTGGACCAAGGCCGGCAAACGCACTCAGGATGTGATTTGGGCGCGGATGTTACTGAGTTTCGATGAGGGCCAAACCAGCCTGCTGAGTTACTTGTCGCAAAAAATCACCGTGCACAGCGCCGAGGCAAAACGCTTAGTGGCGGTGTTTAAAGATCCCAATAGCCTGCGCCATACCGAAAAATTTAAGGACAAAAATCCTATCGTTGGCGATATCGTCGCCGCGGGCTTAAAACGCCTTGCCCGTAAGGATCTCGACCAAGCCATTAATTTATATACTCGGTATCAAAAAGCGAAACGCTTTACCCCAGCGCAGGATCAACAGCTGCAAAAGTACTTGGTACGCCGCGTGTTGATTGAGCAGGATGATGATTTTAGAGACTGGGCCGATAATCTGCTGCCCGAGATGAAAAGCGATGATATGTTCGAGCGCCGCTTACGCTGGGCGATCCGCGAACAGGACCACACCCATATCGCGCGCTACTTAGATCTATTATCGCCCGAGACCTTAGCGAAGGAGCGCTGGCAATATTGGTTGTATCGCACTAACGCGAAACACGCCCCCGAAAGCGCCACCAAGGCGTTAGCGGCGGTCAGTAACGAGCGCAATTTTTACGGTTTTGCCGCATCGCAGTTATTGAATAAGCCCGTATCCCTAAATCAAAGCCCAGAGCCTGTGGTGGATGGGACCAGTCAAAAACTCGAAGACGATTTAGGCTTTGTGCGCGTACAGGAGTTGATGGCGCTGGATCGTTACTTCGATGCCCGTTATGAATGGGTCGCCCTACTAAAGCGCAGCAATAATGAGATGCGCGCCCGCTATGGTCGTTATGCCCACGATCAAGGCTGGTATGACTTTGGCGTGGAGGCCAGTATTCAAGGCAAGCTCTGGGATGATATTCCCCTGCGCTTCCCGATGGCGCATCAGTCAGGCTTCGAACACGCCAGTAAAAAGCACAAGGTCAATATTGATGAAATCCGCGCTATTAGCCGCCGCGAAAGTGCGTTTTTCCTCTATGCGACCTCAGGTGTCGGCGCCCGAGGTTTAATGCAGATTATGCCCGCGACCGCCAAGGCGACGGCGAAGAAACACGGTGCTAAATACAGCGATCCTAAGGATCTGTACAGCGCCGAGCTGAACTTAAACTTAGGCAGTGCCTATTACGCGCAATTGTTGAAGGATTTCAATCAAAACCGCGTATTAGCAACCGCCGCCTATAACGCGGGCCCCTCGCGAGTTCGCCGCTGGTTAGCGGAGTCGAATGGAAAGCTCGATGCCATGAGTTTTATCGAGTCCATTCCCTTCACCGAAACCAGAGAATATGTGCAAGCCGTGTTAAGTTACCGCTTGATTTACGAGGCGCAAAAACAAAAGCCACAGCCTTTGTTTAATGAGGCTGAGCTCAAGTTCCATTACTAAACCGCGTTGCGGTAATGGGATAGTAATCGAACAGTAATCAAGGTGGCGTTGGCCACCTTGATTGCTTTTGCAACATTAAAATCATCTTTAAACTCAACAGTTAACCGTATGAGTATTAAATCGGCAAACGCGCTCAAACGAGGTAAACTTGTTTGCACTCTTAGCCACTAAATGCGAATAATTAACGATTAGCCATTTTACACACCATTTCAATGCTCAATCTCAACGGTTTATCCTTAAGTTGCGAATATCAGCCCTTTGTCTGTCCCCATACTCAACGCATTCATGGCTATGAAGCCCTCGCCCGTTTTTACCTAGAGCAGGGCCAAGCCGTCGCCCCGAATCTAATCTTTGAGCAATTACACCAAGCCAGCGAACAACTGGCGGCGGTCGAGTTTCAGGCAAAAGCCTTTCAGCTCAAACACGCACCACAGGCGCAGCGGTTATTTGTGAATCTGGACCCACACGCAGTAGATGGGGCGCATACCCAAAAATTACTCGACCTGCTATCACAGCATCCGCAATTGACGGTGGAAATTATTGAAAACACTTGCGTGAGTGATGCCGAGCTCGCGAATCGCTTGTTCCATCAATTTAAAGCGGCCAATATTCAAGTGGCGCTCGATGATATCGGCGCGCCCCACTCCATGCTCTCCATCGATTTGATGAATGTGGATTACCTCAAATTTGACCGCTACTGGCTTAAATTAATCGACGCGCCCCATGGCATCGCCCTGCTCGGCGCCCTGATTGAATTTGGCAAACGCACGGGCAAACAATGCATCCTCGAAGGCATAGAAACCGAAGCACAGCTTCAGCTAGCCCGCGAGCTAAATATCGATCTAGTACAGGGATTTCTATTCAAACCTTGGTTTATCCGCCCAGAGCAAAGCGAAAAGTTAATTTGTTAGGAAGGATACAGCCACATACTGGTATGGAAGAATTCATCATGTTCGTGGCCATTGGTAAGTCTGAGATTCTTCAAATTTAATGTCACCTAGCGCAGATATTGATTGTCATAGTTTCTCCAGTTACACAAGCTGAATCGAATATTGCATTAATACATTTCCACTGTTTCCCCAGTGACACGCCGCCTATTTATTTAACAAGAAGTGTCCCTATAGGCTCGACGGCGGCATCTGCAACACATGGAAGTGTAAATGCCGCGTTCACATGGCCTATGATGTTCCCTACATCATAGTGGCATTTCCCATATCCCTACGGGTCAGATGTGAAAGAGCGACCATGCCGCCAACGGTCACTGTTGCAACAGTGACAATCTTTTCGACCATGAACTGTTCATCTGGCTAAAAAGCTAATGCCCCAAAGTGTGTTTCGGCTCGTTATCTCAATCGAAAATACCTACTCTTGTTGCCATACAAATTCTCATCTAGTTACCTATGTTTGGCCTTACCAGAAATCGGCTAATAATGTATGGCTATACAGTCATATTTAAATTTAGATACTTTGGAGTGATTTTAAGACAATATCAGTGCGCACTAATTCCATCCGCAATAAATAAAGCTCTATAAAATCAGGTGAATATAGTAACTGAATTTTAGTTAATAGGTTTGGAAAACGCGCATGCGCGTTTTTCCAGATGGTGTATTTGGCAGAAAGCTGATAAGTTCTTTGCATACAGATAGTTAACCGTGCGCGTTTTCACTGGTCCAACGAGATAAACACGCATGCACACTAATCAAATGTTAGCTTTCTTCACATTTTGCATGCTTACTACCATAAGGGATAATTTATATGGAAAAAAAGTTTCAAATCTTTGTCAGTTCAACTTATGAAGATCTTAAAGGTGAGCGAGACCAAGTTATTAAGGCTATTTTAGAAATGGGGCATATTCCCGTTGGAATGGAAATGTTCAGTGCAGCAGATGAGGAGCAATGGAAAATAATTCAACGTCAAATTGATGAGTCTGATTATTACGTTGTAATTGCTGCACATAAATATGGATCAATTGCTGATGATGGTATTAGCTATACAGAAAAAGAGTATGACTATGCTGTTAAAAAAGCAGTACCAGCGTTAGGTTTTGTTTTAGCTGATGGGGCTAACTGGCCAGCAAATCAAATGGAAAGTTCTTCTGAAAAAAGAGATGCTTTGGAGCGATTTAAGTCAAAAATAAAAAGTAGAATAGTAAACTTTTGGACAACAAAAGATGAGTTACATGCAAAGGTTTCAATTTCTTTAATGAAAAGTATGCAAACTAGTCCAAGAATAGGGTGGGTTCGTGCGGATACAGTAAACGCATCACCTGAACTGGTTGCAGAATTGACTAGATTAAGCAAAGAAAATGCGACTTTAAGAGCGGAACTAGAAGAGGCTTCTAGTTTAGCTGAGCAAAATTTGGATAAAGAAAAGGTAAGCACTAAATCCTTTGAAATCCTAAGGAAAAATAGTGTGAAAATATATATTGCTAAACAGGGTGATACAGAATGGGGAGAGCCTCGGGATGGAACGCTGCTTGAGGTGTTTAAAGCTCTCGCACCAAACTTAATGGTTGAAAATACATTTAAAAAAATAGGTGCTGATATTGCTGTATTTTATGGAGAAACACGTTACCGTGAATTAGCCCCCGTTCCAACCAACCTCCTTAGTCATTGGTTAGCAGATTTAGCAGCACTAAACCTTATAAAACCTAGCTCCCGTAAGCACGCTGTAAGTGATAAGAATGAATATTGGACGTTATCAGAAGAAGGCTATGAACTTCTCAAAGACATTAGAAGAATACAACTTGAAAAAGGCTTGGTAGAGCAAGAAGCCCCAGAAAGCTAACAATCAATTAAACCGCGACTCACAACGCGTGGCACTTTTGGTTTGCAGGTAGTTTAGAGTTTACGGAGCAGTGCAGAAGCTTTTGTGTAGCGTTGCTCGCACAGTTAATTGGGCGTTAGCCATCATCGGGAGTAATGATGAAATATTCGAGTCTATTTTTTTTATTGGGTCTTATAAGTTGTAACTCACTTGCTTGTTCATTTAATGGTGCGAGTGTTTTTGAGCCAACTTTACAACGCTGGGAACAGCATCCGGGTCCAGCACAAAAAGACCCAAAGTCATCTGGGGAATACTGGGAGAGTGTTCCAACACCTATTGTCACAGTTTCAAATATATCTCGAGCATCGTATAAAAGTGGAAGTTCTTGCAATGATGCTGGTTTAATCGAACTTGAAGTTGAGTTGCCACCTACGTCAACATACGATTTAAGTGAATTTGGTATTTACTTTAGAGTACTGAGCGGTAAAGAACCGGATATGATTTTTCCAGATGTACCAGTTAGAGGGGAGATCAGAGGGAAAAAGATAGTTTTTTTATTTCCTTGGTTAGACATGGTTCCGTCTAAACAATACCCGCTTGATTTAGTAGTAGATGCAACTTTAATAACCAACGGACTTAATATAGGTAAATCTGTAACCTTCAAAATTCAACAAAATAATGGCTAACAAGCAAAGGCATCTGACGCGTGCCGCGCAGCTGCTTTGGGCGTTATCTCCATAGAAATTTTAATCCGAAACTCAATAATTAGAGTTGGGAATCTAACATTCTTTTGTCCCAATACGCGTTGTTTATTTCTTTAAAATTTACAGGCGACACCGATGCTAAATAGGTGAGCCATGGCGATTAGCGAGACGACCGTCCGCCCCATGGCCGCTCTTTGGCATCCATGCCATCGCGGTATTCGTGAATCCATTCACATCAGACGGGCGGTCGAGCATCCACGGATGGACTTACTGCGCGTCGGCGAGCAAATGCCATGGCTCACCTATATACCTAAGCTTCAAGCTCAAAGCAGTAAGATCCTGCATAAGATTACTTAGCAACGACTCACTAAGCCGATTGATTTCACAGTAAAAGCGACTGGCTAAGCGCGACATATTCCGCCATAGTGGTAGAGCGAATGACCTTATCCATGCACAAGGAGTCTCCCGTGGCACATTCTGGTTTAAGCCAACTATTACAACAACTTGAACAAGTATTATTAGGCAAGCCACGGCAAATTCGCTTAGCCCTCGCCTGTATTCTCGCCCGTGGCCACCTATTAATTGAAGATTTGCCCGGTATGGGCAAAACCAGCCTGTCCCATGCCCTCGCCCAGAGTCTCGGCCTTAGCTATCAACGTATTCAATTTACCAGTGATATGCTGCCCGCCGATATTCTCGGGGTATCGATTTTTGATAAACACCAAGCGCAATTTGTGTTTCATCCCGGTCCTATTTTTAAACAGATGGTGCTGGCCGATGAGATTAACCGCGCCAGCCCTAAGACTCAGAGCGCACTGCTCGAGGCAATGGCTGAGCAGCAAATTTCTGTCGATGGCGTCACCCACAGATTACCCAATCCGTTTTTTGTGATTGCCACACAAAACCCCACGGAACAGTCGGGCACTTTTCCACTGCCCGAATCCCAACTCGACCGCTTTATGATGCGGATTTCCATCGGTTATCCCAGCCATGATGCGGAGCTGGCGATGCTGAAAAGCGATCAAACACCGCAAACCCTCGATAATTTACCCCAATGTTTAACCCCGCTGGCATTAACCCAGTTGCAGGAACAATGCGACAAGGTCGCGGCGTCCGATGCACTGCTCAATTATGTCTTGGCCTTAGTGCATGACTCGCGCAATCAAACCGATGCCGTCGGCCTATCGCCCCGCGCGACCAAAGCCCTATTGCTGGCAGCTAAAGCATGGGCATTTCTTGAGGGAAGACATTATTTAGTGCCGGAAGATGTGCAAGCGGTGTTTTGCAGCGTGGCCGAACATCGACTGCGCACTAGCAGCCAATTGCAGGGGGAAGCGCTCTCGGAGCGGATCCTCGCCAGCGTCAATCCCATCATGTAATGCCTTGCTAATCATATCGAAAAGGATGCTCAGACTATGATGAGGACAGGATGAAACGAGTTTTTACGGCTTTCTGGCAACGCTGGTTGGCAAGGCGCATGCCGCCCAGTTCCGAGTTTGTCCTCAGCCATCGCAGTATCTTTATTCTGCCCAGTGGCTTTGGTTTAGTGTGGATTGGACTGGTACTGCTGCTGTATCTGTTTGGCACTAACTATCAAAACAATCTAGTGATTGGCCTGAGTATTTTGTTACTCAGTCTATTTAATACCTGCATCCTCTATAGCTATAAAAATCTCGCGGGTTTGCGCCTTCGTGCGCTCACGGCACCAGAGGTGTATGCGGGCGAAACCATCACCTTTCCAGTCCTGCTCACCTCAAATCACAGCAGCCACAATATCAGCCTAAATTATCCCAATAATTTAGCTTACTTACTCAAACAAGTCGGTGCCGATGAGGTGCAAGCCCTAGTCTCGTTTGCCCATGATCGCCGCGGCCTAATATCGCCAGGCCGACTTAAGATTGAATCCTTTTATCCCTTAGGGCTTTGCCGAGCTTGGTCACATATTGATCTCGATAATGCGCACATCGTCTACGCCCACCCGATTGAAAGCCCTTTACAGCTAAAAGCAGCCACCGAATCCGGTGAAGACGAACGGTTAGAAAGAGCCGGAAAATACATTGCAGGCATCGATGAATACAAAGGGCTTAAGCCCCATGTGCTCGGTGAATCCCTCAAACAAGTGGCATGGAAACAATGGGCTCAAGGGCGCGGCATGCTAACAAAAGAGTTCGAGCAGCCTCAAGGCGATCCCGTGTGGTTAACCTTAGTTCCCGAGCCAGCGCAGCTTGAACAGCAATTAGGTCAGCTCAGTTGGCAAGTCAACCATTTAAGTCAGCAGGAGCAATATTTTGGTCTGTGGCTGCAACGTCTAGGGGCGGAAGATCTGATCCTCACACCCGATACGGGCAATGCCCATCGTATCGCCTGCCAAAGGGCACTGGCACTTTACGGGCAAAATTTAAGTACGCTGGAGAAAACCGATAAATTGACGAATAACCAAGGCGTTAGCCATAAGCACCCGCTTCCTCCTCATGGGCAAGGCGTTCATGCTGCAAAAATGGAGCCGCGGCGATGACAACACAAGCCTCAACACATCACAAAGCTAATCCTCACAAGCTGACGACCTACCATGCCAATGGGCCGCAGACGGGGGACAATATCAGTCGCCAAACACTGTTTTGGCTGCTACTCACCAATCTAGCAGTACTCAGCCCATTATTTGATAAAACGACACCCTGGACCCTTGGGATTTGTGCGATTTGCCTTCTATGGCGGATTGGTATTTATGTCGGCAAAGTCGCAAAACCACCGCGCTATTTAGTCACCAGCCTTGCCGTTGGCGCGGCAATTACGCTCGCATTAGTATCGGGTGAGATTGGGCTGTTAAATGCTTTAGTCAACCTACTGATTTTAGGTTATGCCTTAAAATACATTGAGATGCGAAGTGTCCGAGATGTGCGGGCCGTGGTAATTGTGGGCTACTTTTTAATTGCGCTAACCTTTATCGACCACCAATCCATGCTCAATACCGTGCATTTAATGGGTGTGACCATTATCAATAGCTGCGTGCTGGTGACCCTGTATCAAAGCAAACACAACTGGCAGCATACCGCATGGATTAGTGCCAAACTGCTACTGCAAAGCCTCCCTTTAGCGTTACTACTATTTTTGGTTTTACCCCGCTTTGCCCCGCTCTGGCTGGTCCCGAATATGAAGGAGGCCCAAACCGGGCTCTCAGAAACCCTTGCCGTTGGCGATATCAGCAAACTCACCCGCTCATCAGCACTGGCCTTTAGGGTAAGTTTTACCGATGCGAGTCCCATCCAAGCCGAACTCTATTGGCGCGCGCTGGTGCTCGAAGATTACGACGGTCAAACCTGGCGCCAAGATGTCGGTATCAAACAAATTCAAAAGGATGCGTTTTTCTTTCCGCCTTCTAGGCCGACTCCCGCGCGGCAGTTCACCCCGTTAACACAACAGGAGACCAATAATCCTCAACCCGTTTATCACTACCAAGTGATTGCCGAACCTAGCCATCAATCTTGGTTATATGGCCTTGATGTGGCCTATAGTCAGGATGATAAAGTAGTTAATCTACCGGATTATCGACTCTATGCGCTGCGTAATGTCGACCAGCGAATGGGTTACAATGCCAGTTCTTGGCCTAAAGCAAAGATGGATCTCACCTTAAGCGCCAAACAACGGCAAATTAACTTAAAGCTACCAGCAGACAGCAATCCCCGCACACTGAAGCTCGCCACCGAGTTTAAAGCGAAATACCCAGAACCCAAGCAACGTCTGTGGGCCATGATGGGTTATTTTAATCATGAACCGTTTTTCTACACCCTCACCCCGCCGCCAATTGGCCGGCAACAAATAGATGATTTTCTGTTTGAAAATAAAGCCGGATTTTGCGCCCATTACGCCTCCGCCTTTATCTTTCTGGCGCGCGCGACGGGTTTACCCGCACGAATGGTCACGGGCTATCAAGGGGGCGAATACAACCCACAGGCCGATTACCTGAGTGTGTATCAATACATGGCCCACGCTTGGGCAGAAGTCTGGCTCGAGAATGAAGGTTGGGTACGGTTTGATCCAACAGCCATGGTCGCGCCCAATCGTATTGAGCAAGGCTTCGATGCCGAGTTTTCCCCAGAACAAAGCTACCTGCAAGAAAGCCCTTTTAGCAGCTTACGCTTTAAAACCATGCCTTGGCTCAACGAGTTAAGGCAGCGGTTTGCCAGCCTGGATTATTACTGGAGTCTCTGGGTGCTCGGTTTTAATCAAGAACGGCAAAACAAAGTGCTAAGTGGCATTTTAGGGGATGTCACAAAAACCAAGGTGGCGGTGTTTATGAGTGTGTGTATTAGCCTTATCGGCCTCTATATCGCCTACAGTGTGGGGCTGTTTCGCTTTAAACGGGAGCAGGATCCCATCAGCGCTAAGTACCAACGCATTTGTCAGCGCCTCAGTAAATTTGGCATCACCCGCCCTGCTCACTTAGGCCCGAATGCCTTTGCCGAGCAGCTTATTGACACGCACCAGCAGCAATCCCCGCAGTTTTGCCGTGAGTTTGATACTCTGACCCAAAGCTATGTCGCGCTGAAATACCAACAGCTTGCGGACGGTGACTATCAAGCGGCGCTCAAGCGCTTTAATGCTGCCGCTAAAGCCCTAAACTGGCGACTATTTGGCCCGAGTAAACAGTTAAAATAGGCGGGATAAACCTTAGGCGGACAAGATTGTTGAATCTTATAAATCAGTCACATAGAATTGCCAAGCCCGTTTGCTATGCATAAAAGCAATTGGCTATGCATAACAGCAATCCCCAATCGTGAGTCGAATATGCTGAAGTTAATCCAATCCAATCAAATGGAAGTGCTCTGTGCCCATCTTGCCGCGTATTTGCGCCAGCCGCTACCCGGCGCGGCATTATTGCAAAATGAGCATATTTTGGTACAAAGCCCTGGGATGTCGACTTGGTTACGCCTTGAAATTGCAAAACAAAATGGTATTGCCGCCGCGCTGGAGTTCCCGTTACCTTCCAGCTTTATTTGGCAACTCTGCCACGATTTACTCCCCAATGTCCCCAAGGAAAACGCCTTCACTAAGGCGGCAATGACCTGGAAGCTAATGCAGCTACTGCCGCGGCTACTGGATGAACCTTCCTTTGGGCCACTGCGCCACTATTTGGGCCATAGCTTAGACAAGGTGGAATCGAGCACTGCAGGCCCCCAAAGCAACCATCAGCTTGACGCCGTAAGCGCCGATGATATTAAGCTTTACCAACTTTGTGGTCGCATCGCCGATATCTTCGACCAATATTTGGTTTATCGCCCCGACTGGATTGCCGCGTGGGAAGCCAATGAACCGCTCGAATCGCTCAAATTGAACGAGGAGCAGAGCTGGCAACCTATCCTCTGGCGCGCGCTGATTGCCTACAACCGTGATGAGCTGCACCAAAGCCACTACCACAGGGCCAATCTGCATCAGGATTTAATAACCGCATTGGGCGATAGCGCCAATTCACTCGCAAAATTGCCGCAGCGTTTATTTGTGTTTGGGATCTCATCTATGGCGCCCCAAACTATCGATGTACTCCACCAGCTCGCGAGCCGCATCGATGTGATTATTTTAAGCCTTAGCCCCTGTCAGCATTATTGGGGCGACATTATCGACCCACGCCATCGGGCGCGTATGGCATTGCAATATGCCGGGAAACGCCAATTAGCCGAGCAATGGGAAGATAAACTCGAAGTCGGCAATCCCCTACTCGCCAACAATGGCAAGATGGGCCGTGAATTACTCGATATGCTGCTCGAACTGCCCCCAGAACACTGTGACTTCGGGGACGATGTGTACTGCGAGCCCTGCGGCGATCCTAACGATCCCCACGCTCGCGCCAGTATGTTGGCCGGGGTGCAATACGATATCTTAGAAATGCAGACACTCGATCGCGTACTCGGGCCAGATGCTGAGCTATATCAAGAGGTCGCAAATCGCCGGGTATTAACAGCCGACGATGATTCGATTCAAATCAAGAGTTGCCACAGCCCGCTTAGGGAAGTCGAAACCCTGCACGATCATTTACTCGACCTACTGGATAACGACAACCAACTCACGCCCAAAGACATAGTGGTGATGATGCCGGATGTCGCCGCCTACGCGCCCTATATCGATGCGGTGTTTGCGGCCAAACAGGGGCTGGAATATATCCCCTACGCCATTGCCGACCGCGGCGCGGCGCAGGAATCGCCACTCATTAATAGCTTTTTGAATTTACTTAATATTAATCAAAGCCGCTTCGGACTGACCGATATTTTAAGCATTCTCGAAGTGCCTGCCATTTTGCGACGTTTTCAGCTCGAAGAAGACGAGCTACCACTCATTCGCCGTTGGTTAGATGAAGCCGGCGTGCGTTGGGGCCGCGATGAACAGAGCCGTCTTAAACAGGGCGTGCCCGCCTTCGAGCAAAACTCCTGGGCCTTTGGCATAAAACGCTTAATCTTAGGCTATGCCTTACGGGACGATGCGCCGCTATATCAATCATCCCCACAGGGAATGCACTATTTAACGGTTGCAGGGGTGGAGGGCCAATCGGCACAGGCCCTTGGCAAGCTGTTGAACTTTATTGAAGTCCTCGATGAAACCACCCAAGTATTAGCCAAGGCGCAAGCGCCCTCATTGCGATTACTCGAACTCACCGAACTGTTAAATGCCTTTTATGCCCCCGATGAGGACGAGCGTGAGCAGTTGCAGGAAATTCGCGATGCGATTGCCACCTTAGAGCAAGAGTTGCTTGCCGCAAGCCCTGCCGAAATGGGAGCACAGGCCAACGACTTAGATTTAAGCATCGAAGTGCTGGCGCTCTGGTTTAATCAACGCTTAACCGAGTCACGTGTCGGCCAACGATACCTCGCGGGCAGCGTGAATTTTTGTACCTTAATGCCGATGCGCTCGATTCCCTTCAAGGTCGTTTGCCTACTGGGTATGAATGATGGTGTCTATCCTAGGGTGCAACATCCTGTGGGCTTTGATCTGATGGCCCATTTTGGTGCGCGCAAAGGCGATCGCTCCCGCAGATTAGATGATAGATACCTGTTTTTAGAGGCGTTACTCTCGGCTCGGGAGCAGCTGTATATCAGCTATATTGGCCGTAGCGAGCGGGATAACTCGGAGCGTATTCCATCTATGCTGGTTTCCGAGCTAATAGAATATTGTCAGTTGTGTTACCTGCCTGAATCCCTTGCAGCAGAAGCAGCTAATGTCAGTAACGAAGATGCTCAGCAAGCACTACTGGATGCTATAGTGAGCCATCAGCCGCTGCAACCTTTTGATCCTAAACTGTATCAAGCAGCACTGGCGCAAACGCCCGCCTCCCATGGGATAAAACAGAGTTATAGTCAGCAGTGGTGTCCGCCCGATAGCAATAGCCAGTTGCAGTATGGTCGATTTATTGAGCCAGATACCCAGATAGTGCTCGAAGATGAGGCAATTGGTGACAGTGTTCAGGATATTGAGGCCCTTGGCGAAGCAGAGCATGTCGATATCTCGGCCTTTATTCGCTTCTTTCGCAATCCCGCGCAGTATTTCTTTAATCGAACCCTGAAAGTCGATTTAAACCTGAATATTCAAGCGGATGATAATGATGAGCCCTTTAGCCTTAATGCGTTAGAGCGTTATTTATTACAGGCTCAGCTCCTTGGCGATGCGCTCGAGCAGGGGCAAAACGAGCCCAGCACGGAACTGTTACAACGCCTTAAGGCCAGCGGTAATTTGCCGATGCAGCCCTTTGATGATCTGCTGCTGCGCCAATACAGCCATGATATCGCACCGCTGATCGGCAGAACCCTGTTTATGCGCGGTGATGTCGCTCCCCGCCATGCCGATATTCGGCTCAGCTTTGAGTTACCCCACACTCAGAACGCAGGGACTCAGGTAAAAATCAAGCGGGTGATCCTCGAAGGCCGTATCGATGATATCAGCCCTAAGGGATTGGTGACTTGCCGCCCAGGCAGTGCCCATGGGCGGGATATTTTAGCCCTGTATTTGCGTCATTTATGTTTGATGGCCGCGGGAGTGGCTCAACCTAGCTACCTACAACCTAGCTATATGCTGGATATGGGGCATTTTCATGCCCTCGCGCCCATTACGCCAGAGCTTGCCCATGCGCAGCTCGCCAACTTACTACAGTATTTTTATCAGGGCCAAATTCACCCCCTGTGTTTTATGCCAAGAACCTCCCTCGCCTATGCCAGCGCTGAGGCGCATGAAGCGCATGAAGCGCAAGACTCGCACACAAACACAGACCCACACAAAGCCCGGCTCGAAGCGGCGCAGAGCGAATGGCTGGACGAACAAGGTGAACTTGGCGAAGGCACAGATCCCCATTATCAGCGGCTGTTTCATTTTCCCGACGACTTTACCGAGGCGCATTTTGGCAAACTCGCCGATGACATCTATCGGCCAATGCTTAGCCTCTACCATAAAGATACCCTCGCCCAACTCGAGGAATTTGCTCTGAATGAAGCCCCAACCGCCAGTTCAGAGGGAGCACTCTGATGACTAAGATATCACCCGCTTTGCCGTTAGATCCGCTCACCCTGCCATTTGGTGGCAGTCGCTTAATCGAGGCCAGTGCGGGCACGGGTAAAACGTACACCATTTCAGGTCTGTATCTGCGATTACTGCTTGGGGATGGCTTAAGCAAACCGCTCAATTGTGAACAAATTCTGGTCGTGACCTTTACCAATGCCGCCACCGAGGAGCTGAGGGACAGGATTCGCCGCCGCATTCAAGTGGCCTTTAAGTGCTTCTTAGGGCTTGAGATTAACGATCCTTTTGTGCAGGCGCTGTACGATAAGACCCCTGAAGCCGAGCGCGCTATCGCCCTGAGACGCTTCGACTTGGCGCTCAAATCCCTCGACGAAGCGGCAATTTTTACCATTCACGGTTTTTGCCAGCGAATTTTGGCCGATCTCGCCTTCGAATCATCATTGTTGTTCGAGTCGGATTTCACCTTAGACGACAGCGAGTTTTTGCACCATGCGGTGCGGGACTTTTGGCGTGAGGCCTGCTATCCGCTGCCAGAGTATTTAGCCCAGATCATTGCCAGCGAATTTGGCGATCCCGACGGATTAGTCAAGCAGCTGAGAGCCTTGCTCGGTGCCAGTGAGGCCAAACCGCTTAAACCTGTGCTGCCCTTTGCTCGTTTGGCAGAGTCCTTAAGCCAGAGTGTGCAGCGCTTTAAACTCGCCTGGCCGCGTGGGCGCGACGCGCTGTTAGAGCTTTTGCATAGCCTGCCACTTAACGGCCAACGTTTTGGTAAGGCGAGCGACAATTACCCTAAACTGGCGGAAATGTTCGACCAGCTGGATAACTTCTTAGCCTTTGGTCACGGCTTACCGCCGATCAAAGTGCTCGAATCCCTATCGTTATCCGAGCTTAAGCTGAATAAGGGCGGCGTGCTCCCAAGTGCGAGCGAGGCGCCACTGCTTGACCATATGGAGCAGTTAGCCGCGCTGATTAACGCGATAAAACCCGCATTTCTCTATAGCGCCAAACAAGGGATCAGCGAGCGTTTTGCCAAGCAAAAACAGCAAAAAAATGTGCTGACACCAGATGATCTGCTCACCACCTTGGCAGCGGCGATGCAGGCCAATCCCGACACTTTGCCAAAGGCGGTGGCGAGTCGCTTCCCCGTGGCCTTAATCGATGAGTTCCAAGATACGGATCCTCTGCAATTTGCTATTTTCTCAGGGATTTATCAAACCCGTTTGGGGCTTGATACTCAAAATTCGGCGGCTGAACCTAAGGACCGAACGGATAGCAAATTGAGCCTGCTGATGATTGGTGACCCTAAACAAGCGATTTATGCCTTCCGCGGCGCCGATATTTACACTTATATCGAGGCGCGCAGACAAACCCAGGCGCACTATTTCCTCGATACTAACTATCGCTCGAGTCGCAATCTGGTTATGGGGGTAAATCATTTATTCGCCCAGCATTCGGACCCTTTTATTAGCCAATCGATTCCCTTCGATCCAGTCAAAACGCCTGCCAGTGCGGCGGCAAAACAACTCGTTGAGCAAGCGCCCAATAGTGCCGCGCTGCGGTTAAAACTCTTGAGTGAAGGCGAAACAGGGCTTAATAAGGCCAGTGCGCGGCAAACCTTGGCCGAAGACACTGCCGCCGAAATCACCCATTTACTGACGCAGGCCGCTAATGGTCAATGCCGCACGCCCAAAGGGCCATTAATTGCTAAAGATATCGCCATCTTAGTGCGCGATAGAAACGAAGCGGCCGTGATGAAAACCGCGCTGAGCAAGCGCCAGATTGGCGCCGTCTTTTTAAGTCGCGACAGCGTATTTGAAACCGTCGAAGCGCGGGAAATGGCACTCGTTCTGCGCGCCTTGGCCAGCCCCAAGGACGAGCGAGCCCTGCGTAGCGCCCTTGCGACCGCCCTGCTTGGTTATCGCGCCGAGCAAATCCATGCCTTTAACCAAGATGAAGAGCAGCGCCAAAAACTGCTAGAGCAGTTTTTTGAGCTGCACCAGATCTGGCAAAAACGCGGCATTATGCCGGCGCTGCTCAGCCTCGCCAATGCCACCCAGATGGTTGCGCGGCTGCTGCATTCTCCCGCTTCGACAAGCATTGACCAAGCGGAGCAAGATGCTGCCGCTCATCTTGAGGCGAGCAATGGCGAACGTCGGCTCACGGATTTTCGCCACTTAGCCGAGCTGTTGCAGCAAAAGGCGACTGAAATCGATGGGATCAGTGCCCTGCTCAACTGGTATGAGCAACAACTGATTGATAACACAGGAACTGATGAGCAGCAGCTACGCCTTGAAAGCGAGCAAAACTTAGTGCAAATCGTCACTATCCATAAGAGTAAGGGGCTGGAATACCCAGTGTGCTTTGTGCCCTTTGTCAGCCTCGCGCGGGACAATCGCCGCCGCCCGACGCCCATGCTCTACCACAGAACCAATGCCGATGGCGCGCAGGAACTGGTGTGGGATTTAGAAGGCACGGACGAAGGTTGGGAACAGGCAAAGCAGGAAACCTTAGCCGAGGATCTGCGTCTGCTCTATGTAGCGCTCACCCGCCCCGTGTACCTGTGTTATTTGTATATCGCTAACCATAGTCGCATGTTAAAGGCTGGGCTTAAGAGCCAGCTGCATGAAACCGCCATAGGTTATCTGCTTGGGATCACTGACACAGATTGTGATTTTTCCCGTCTGCAACATGCCGCCAAAGCGCTGGTCACGGGTCTCGAGGCGAGTCAACCTTCGATCAGCATTGAGGTAGTGGCCGACGACATTGCGGCTAACAAGCTGCATACGGGGGGAAGTGATTCTCATACCTTGAGTGCCCGTAAGGTCAGCCGTCAGTATCGTACTCCATGGCGCGTTGGCAGTTATTCCGGCTTAGTTAAAAATGCGCCCCACGCTAAAGCCACCCCCGGTGCCGATGATGAAGTGAATGCCGTATTGGGGACCGATACCGCAAATAGCGCAATTAATCCATTATGGCCAGATTCTTTGTGGCAAGAAGCAGATCCACAGCAAGCACAACCTCTGCTCAGTCGCTTTAGTTTTGAGCGCGGCGCCAACGCGGGTAGCTTTATGCACTTAGTGCTTGAGTTAATTGATTTTACCCAAGCTCAAATCGACTTACCCCGAGAGCTGCCTAAGGCCATGTTGCAATACGGCATTGCCCCCGAATGGCAGCCCGTATTAGAGGATTGGTATCTTGAGGTATTGCAAGCTCCGCTGGCATTAATGGCGCAGGATAATCAGCTTATTAATCCCGAGCTGTGTTTAGCCGCACTCGCGCCGCAGCACACCTTAGTTGAGATGGAGTTTTACCTGCCCCTGAATCGCTTAAAGGATACAGAGCTTAATCAACTCCTTGGGCAATTTGGCTACGATACCGAGCTACAGTTTGACGAATTACAGGGCATGCTCAAGGGCTTTATCGACTTAACCTTTGAATATCAAGGCAAGTTTTACATTGCCGACTATAAGTCGAACCATCTGGGGGATAATATTCAAGCCTATCATCATAGCGCGCTGAAACAGGCGATTAGCGACCATAGGTATGATTTGCAATATATTCTCTACTCACTTGCGCTGCACCGCTATTTAGCGATGCGCTTGCCTAATTATGATTACGATACCCATATCGGCGGCTGTTATTATTTGTTTTTACGGGGAATGTCGGTGCAATATCCAGGCTTTGGTATTTATTACGATAAACCGCCCAAGGCGCTGATTTTGGCCTTAGATGCGCTGTTTCAGTGCAGCCTAGAAACAAGCACAGTGAATCAACAGGATACGGGAGCAATGGCATGAACCACAGCACCGAACTGACGCCCCCAAAAGTATCACCCCAATGGGTTGACGCTGGCGCTCTCAGACTCAAGGCGCCGCTCGCAGAGCTACTCAAATACTGGGAAAAGGAGCGGCTGATCACCCCGCTCGACCGCCATTTTGCTCTCGAGATGGCCAGGCTTCATCCTAATGATGCCCAAGAGCCGCTGTTTATGCTGCTGTGCGCCCTGTTAAGTCAACAGCTCTCGGCCCAACATACCTGCCTAGTGCTCGAACATATAGTGCCAACGAATCCGATGGCGGAGCCGGTTAATCACTGCCAAATCCGTTTGAGCCTGCCAGAGCTGATTGCAAGGCTACAAAATTTTGAGGCCGTTGGTGAACCTCATAGCAATAAGCCACTGATTTTTGATGGCGGCCGACTCTATCTTGAGCGTTATCATCATTTCGAGACCGAGGTTGCCAGCGCCCTAACAAGGCTATCTTCGAGTCAGCCCGTCAACAGCAATGACAAAGATTCAGATGCGCCGCTACGCAGGCAGCTCGATTACTTATTTCCAAACGCTGCATCTTCCCATGCAAACTCAGCCCTTGAGCAAAATATCGACTGGCAAAAAGTCGCGACGGCAACGGCGCTCGGCAAAAAGCTGGCGGTGATCACCGGCGGCCCGGGTACGGGCAAAACCACCACAGTAACTAAGTTACTGTTGTTACAGCAATTAGACTCACCAAAACAGATAAGACTCGTCGCCCCGACGGGTAAGGCCGCCGCCCGTTTAAGTGAATCGATAAAGGCCTCGAAAGCAAGACTCGAGCAAGAGCTAAAACAGGCTCAAGCGACAAACGAGCAAGTACACAGTCACGAAACCCAAGCGCTGTTAGCCGCGCTCAAGCAAGTGCCGGAAGAGGCATCAACCTTACATCGTCTGCTGGGTGTAATTCCCAATTCGGCGCAGTTTCGTCACCATCAGGGCAATCCCCTGCGGCTAGATCTCTTGATTATCGATGAAGCCTCAATGGTCGATTTGCCTATGATGTATAAGCTGCTCACGGCCCTCCCCGAAAAGGCGGGTTTGATACTGCTGGGGGATCAGGACCAACTCGCCTCGGTTGAAGCAGGCGCCGTGCTAGCTGATATTTGCGCAGGGTTAAAGTACGAGTCGGAGCAACAATCTCAATGGCGAATGCGTTATAGCCAAGCCCAGGCCGAACAATTGAGCAAGCTCACCGGCTTTGATCTGCGCGCCTATATTCATCGCGAGCCAAAGATTGGCGACAGTTTGTGTATGTTGACCCACAGCCACAGATTTAAGGGCGATGCCGGCATTGGCCTGTTAGCCAGCGCGGTAAATCGCTCCGATCTGGCGGGGATTTTGGCCGTATGGCAACGGGGACTGGCCGAGCTTACTTGGCTAGAACACAGTATGGATCTGAGCCAAACCCAAGCCAAAATCAGCGAGCCTGCAAACAACAGCGGCCTTCATGCCCTGCTAACACAGGCCTGTGAGCAATACGCCGAGTATTTACGTCCGCTGCAAGTTTCAGATCCAAGCAGTGTGCCAAGCGCCATCGAAGCCATTGCCCGCTTTAACCAATATCGCATCCTGTGCGCCATGCGCAGTGGCGATTATGGTGTCGAAGGTATCAATCAAGCCGTGACTAAGGCGCTGTCTCAGGCCAAGCTGATCCATCCGCAGCAAGAGTTTTACCTTGGCAGACCGATTATTATCCAAAGTAACGACTATAACTTGGGCTTGTTTAACGGTGATATTGGCTTGATTTTGCAGGATGAAGACAGACCAGAGCGCCTGATGGCTCACTTTATTAAAGCCGATGGCAAACTGCTTAAAGTGCTCCCCGCAAGACTGCCTAGCCATGAAACCTGCTACGCCATGACGGTACATAAAAGTCAGGGCAGTGAATTTAATCGAGTAGCCCTCGTACTTCCGCCCAATCCGAGCCTAGTACAGTGGCAATTGCTCACCAAGGAGCTTGTCTACACTGCGATTACCCGTGCAAAACAACACTTTAGCTGTTTAGGCACACAACAAGTCTTCGAGCGTGCAAGCCAGCAAGCTACCCAGCGGGCCTCTGGTTTAGCCGATAGGCTCTGGCGCAATAAATCCATGACTAATGAATAGTTAACTTATTGAGTAACATTAAGAATCAACAAGTAAAAGGATCTTAAGATTGACGGAACAAGCTATGATCAAACTGCACCAGCTGCAAGATGTCATCAATTTATTTGATGGCATTAAAGCTGAGGCACGATTACCCGCACAATGCTACGAATGCTCACGTTATATTCGTTGGTCTGAATTTGAGGCAATGCAAGTATACGAGCTTGATTTTGAACCTTATTTAACCGTTGCAGCAAACTGTGATATGCGTTTTTTTACCCTGTATCAGAGTCAGCACCGCTTATACCTTGCCCATTGCAACTATGCTGGTCACGCGCCGCGATGGGAAGCTCGCCCCATCACCTTATCGCAGCTAACGGATACCGCATTAATGACCAAGTTGATGCAAAACCACGCCTATCAATTAGGGCTCAATATCAACCTCGATTTGGATTATCCAATTTAAATTATCTAACTAACCTGAGCTCGGGATAATTAGAACCGCTGAATCGACATCTTTTCGTGCCTCTCTGCTCGGGCCTCTCTGCGTTGCTCTGCCTAACCATAGCTCGCTATGGCGTCCTTGATATGCGCAAAAATCTGCACATTCAGTCAGATAAAAGATTCTTCTTTCAAAATAATCAGTTGTGGCATTGATTTAGGGTGTTAAATTTAGATTTTTCGACACTCGTTACCCCGAGGTCAGGTTAACTAGATATCAAATTGATAGCCAGGGGATCAACAGGGAAGAAAATCATCACCTCAGTCCCCTTATTCAATTCTGATTTTACGTCGATTGTGCAACCGTGCTGGTGAAGAATTTGAAGTACAATCGACATTCCAACCCCTGTCCCTGTTCCGACAGGCTTTGTGGTGTAAAAAGCATCAAACATACGACCGAGCGTATACTCGTCCATGCCGCAACCATTGTCAGTGACAGTTAAGCAAATACTTGCATCGGCTTGAGTGAGACAAACACCTATTTCAGAAGAACGTTCACTGACAGCATCGCAGGCCTGACATGCGTTAACGATGATATTCATCAGTACTTGATTAAGTTCACCTGCGTTAAACAAAATCATGGGTACAGGAGAAATCTCTCTTTTTATGACAATATTGCCAAACATTGGCCTAAGTATTTTTAGCGTAAATTCAAGGGCATCAGCTAACTGAACCGCGGACTTACCTGCCGAATCCGTTCGTGCAAAAAACAGCAAATGGTTAACGATATCTTTAATACGCATGAGCCCTTGGCAAGTATCACTGGACAGTTCTGAGAGATCCTCCTTAATAAATTGCAACTTCACCTGGTCAATGGGCTGATTATCCGCAGCATCAATCATCACCAATAAATCTTCGGCATAACAGGTTAAACTCCTCACATTAGAAAGAATATACGCCAGCGGATTATTCACTTCATGGGCAACACCTGCGGCGACAGTTCCAAGAGAAGCTAATTTCTCCTGTTGGATTAACGATTGTTGCTGTTGCCTAATGAGATCGATCTGTTGCTGTAACAACACATTTTTCTCATAGAGTTGGCGGGTACTGTCTTCAAGTAACAACTCCACTTCAAACCGAGCCATTTTTTCCCGCTGATAAGCGACATAATAGGGATTTTCACTGTCAGTCATTTTGTAGCTCGATGATTAACAAACAATGATCGGCACCTGTATGCATGCAAGTGTCATGGCTAATCTGGATTTTTTGCTTAAAATGCTGTGCGGCACCAAACAACAGCCCTTCAGCGCAGAAACAGAGTCTACGGGGTGATGAATAGCGCAAAGCAATTTGATTGTTCCCCACTAACCGCCCGGTGATATGAGGTAACGAGGGTTCGTGGTACAGCTTATTGACCTCTAAATGGATCACATCATGGATCCCCATGACCAAGGAGGTAAAATCACTAAACTTGTTAACCACATCGGTATGGCGTGAAGCAAGCCCATTAAACAGAAACTGTCCAAACGCTTTAACGACTTCTTGCAGAGGCATATTAAGTCGCTGCGCAACATCTTGAACAATGCTCAATAACTCGGATTCTGCATAGCTTTTCGCTGAAACATACACGCGATCCTTAGGAGCATGTTTAGCTAATAGCTCATTCCACACTGACATACCGCACTGGGTTACGACCATATCTTCTAGCACATTAAAAATAATGCCTTTCATACGGACCTCATCGAATGAACACGCTTAAGCAACAATATTCGTCTAAGACTGTGTCACATTTGTCCTATACATTACCTATAAAGTATTAGCAGTAATCTTTATGTTTGGCAGAATTTTTGTATAACCCCGAAAAAGAAACCAAAATTTACAATCAAGCTCATGTATTACTGGAGCATTGTTTTTGTTCATCCTTTCTTTAATGCGCTAAAGAAGATATTCCATTACAATCAGCAGGTCTTTATGAGCGATACAACAGACTGGACTAAAAGCTTAAAAACAGGCTAAGCGATAAACAATCTGACGCACTTAACACGCCCTAAGCAAAAGCAGTTGATTCTATGACCAAAACCCTCGCCCACTCACCAGCTAATACCCTTGTTGTATTGGATTTTGAAACCTCAGGACTATCCCCCAGCCAAGGCGCCCGTGCCATTGAGATTGGCGCGGTATTGATTGAGCAAGGACAAATTACCGCTCGCTTTTCGGAGTTAATGAATCCTGGTTTTCGAATAAGCAGCTTTATTGAAGATTACACAGGCATTAGCAATCAAATGCTTGCCCATGCGTCACCCTGTGCCGAGGTGATGGCTCGCTTTGCCGAATTTATTGGTAAACACCATCTTGTTGCCCATAATGCAGCATTCGATCAACGTTTTCTGGAAGCTGAATTTAGCCACATTGGTCACCAGTATCCCGGTCAGTTTGGCTGCTCGTTACTGTTATCAAGACGCCTTTATCCCGAAGCGATTAACCATCAATTGGCGACCTTAGTTCGTCATAAGCAGTTACCGACCAATGGAACCTTTCATCGCGCCCTAGCGGACGCTGAAATGACTGGGCATTTATGGTTACGTATGTTGGCAGATCTTAAGCAAGGCTACGCCATTGCAGAGCCGCCCTTTAGCTTGATGCAGAAAATCATGACTAAGACAAAAGCCGATGTGCCTAATTTTTTGCGACAGTATGCTAGAGGTTAACCGCTTTCAGGCTCTGCTACCCATCTGGCGAATTTAGCTCGGTCCAATAAATAAGCCGAGTGCTTGATTACACTCGGCTTAATGATTAAATCAAATTGGAGGCAACTTAAGCGATTGGCGTATGGTCAATGCCACAAGAGCTACGCACGACTAAAGTCGTTGGGATTAATTGCGGACTCACTGCCTGACCACGGATTAGCTTGAGCAGACTCTCCACCAAAATTTCTCCCGCTAATTGGGTATTTTGCTTGATGGTGGTTAAGGGAGGATTCGCAAAGCTAGCGACAGGAATATCATCATAGCCGACAACCGCGACTTGCTCCGGTACTAAATAGCCTTTCTCTTTGAGGGCGCGAATGGCGCCAACAGCAATTAAATCACTGGCAGCAAATATCGCATCAAAATTTAACCCTTTGTCTATCAAGGCTAAAGCTGCATGATAACCTGCGCTCTCAGTGCTAATGGCCGAAATTTGTCTCTCTTGTACAACGGGTAATCCTGCACATCGTAAAGCTTTAACATGCCCAAGATACCTATCTCTAAATTCAGGACTATGGCTCGAAGCATCACCTAAAAAGGCAAATGCCCTGCGTCCAAGGGAGATCAAATGCTCTGTTGCAATCAAACCACCTTGATGATTGTCGCAACCAATCGATAACACCGACTTATTATTATGCTCAGCCCCCCAAATCACAAAATGAGTATTCTGTGCCAGCAACTTTTCAAGCTTTTGCTCGTAATCCATATAGTCGCCATAACCGAGCAAAATAATACCATCGGCTTTATTACTGTCTTCATAATCGGCATGCCAGTCACTGGAAAGCTGCTGAAACGAAACCAGTAAATCATAGCCCTGCTGCGCAGTTGCTCGTGTTATCGACCCTAACATTGACAGAAAAAAGGGGTTAATCAATGAATCATCATTGGTGGGATCTTCACACAATAATAAAGCTAAGGTATGGCTGTTTTGGGTACGCAGATTACTGGCATTTTTATCAACTTTGTAGTTGAGCTCTTTCGCAATGGCTTGGATACGTTGTCGAGTTTCCAAATTGACTAACGGACTATTTCTCAGAGCTCGAGAAACCGTCGACTGGGATACACCAGCACGATAAGCAATATCAATAGAGGTCGCTTTCGATGCCATAGCAAGGTCACCATAATAATTATTTTTGGGGATACTAAAACAGTTCTAACGACTTGTATAGCCGAAGGATTTACAACTGTCTAACAAGTTAACAGTTTTAGTCCAATTTAAGATATTGAACGGTTGAGGTCCATTGAATATAAGGCCAGCTTAGTGAGGGTTAACCCAAATAATCGAGTTATCCCATCATAAATGAGTCGAATCTTTGAAAACGCAGAGCGAGCAAATATTCTAATGACTAAGGGGTTAAAGCCATCAAGCATCAGCAATAGTCGATACAAACCATAAGGTGTTTGTATCGACCGAAGGGATGAGTTAGATACCTAATTCATCAAGCAAATCATCCGCATCCATATTGGAATGCTGTTGGCTGATAGCGGGTTTATCCGCCATACGACTCCAGGGTGTAATGCTCTCAACATTAGAGGCTTGAGCACCACTCATACCATGCTGCTCGAGTAGGCTATCGGGATCAAATTCCTCATCATATTCAAACTCATCGAGCTTAATAAATTCAGTTTTATCCATTGCAAATTCGAGGTAGAAAATATGATTATTTTCCGTTTTGAAGGAGACACGCCTCGCCACGGCATCATCTAAGTTAGCATCGATTGAAATGGTCAACTCTTTGTTTATCGTTAACATTTTTGGCTGACTTTGGCTGATTGAGGTTTGTAATTCCTTGGAAATTTTATTGATAAAATCCCCTAAAATCTGGTTCATCAACTCCCCCATCACATTACCGACTTCATCGGAAGTATGGGAAAAAGCTAATTCTTCTTCAGGCATGCCCATATTAAGCATGTAACGACGGTAAATTTCGATCGCCGCAGGGGCAGAAAAGTTAATGACAACCAGCCCTGAAAATCCGCCGTCAAAAATAGAAAAACAGCCCAAGTCAGGTTTTAAACGGGTTCGAGCAATACTTTGCACCATACCCGCATGGCTAACATGGCTTGCACTGGTGCTAGAAAGCACATGGGCAACCGAGTGGCATAACTTCAACAAAATATCGTCTGAAGTCACAATGGTATTTGTAGTCATAATCGATTCTCAAACATAACAGTTGATTAATCTTGCGCGTAAAAGTGTAAAAAATCAAAGTTAAAACAACTAATTAGAGCTATTTAACACAATATTATTCGTTAACAAGATGTAAGTTATTGAATTTAATAAATACTTCACTGTACAGATTTAGGCTAGCCAAAAGTCCGCAAAAATGAGCGATAAAATCATCAATCAGTTTAAGTGCAAGCTAAGATCCTGCTTAAGATCAAAGAAACCCTACATTCCCTACGACTTTACATGAAATTTAATACGCTTATATTCTATAAAAAATCATTCGCAGGTATATTGAAGCCCACTCGTTAAGCGCCTTAAGGACTCCAAATGATCACGTTTTTACGCCAATTCACCATTTTGAAACGTCTTATGATGATGTTAGTGATGGCGGCGATTGGTACTGTCTGCTTTGCTAGTTTTTCAATCAAGGAACAATACAGTAATTTGATTGAACAAAAATGGCTACAAATCGATGGCCAGCTTGGCAGTGTTCTCAGTGTTATTGACGTTTATCGACAGTATGCAGTCAGTGGCAAACTCACTGAACCGGAAGCCAAACAGGCTGCAGCAAGCCTTATTGACCAGACACGTTATGCTGGTGTGGGTTATTTTATTGTTATTGACGATAGCAACCAAATCCTTGCCCATGGTGAAAACCCCAGTCTTATAGGCACCTCAGCGCAAAACTTTAAGCTTCCCAATGGTACTAACCCACTGATAACGATGTTGTCTCAAGCTAGGCAAAATGGAAAGGCGATGCTGGAGTATCCCATTGCAAACCCAGTGTCTAAAAAGGTTGAGGATAAACTCGCTGAAGCCCGCTATTACCCACAATGGGGCTGGACTGTCATTACTGGCGCATACTTAAGCGATGTCAAAGAGAGTCTTGATAATGTGATGATCGATTATCTGATTATCATGTTTTTGATTTCTGTGCCCATTTTTGGCTTCTTCCTTGTGCTGAATCATTCAATCACCTCACCGCTGAATGATGCGATTGATGCGCTTGAAGATATCGCTCAAGGCGAAGGCGATTTGAGTCAACGCCTTAATACCAAAGGTAAAGATGAAGTAGCCCATCTCGCTAGCGCCTTTAATCTATTTGCCCAAAAAATTGGTGATATGGTGGGCCATTTACAACCCTTAGGACAAACCTTAGACAACGATGCCAAACTTTTGATGCTTGCCGTTGAAGAGTCCAACCAAAGTGCCGAGCATATTCACCGTGAAACAGGCAGCGTGGCTACCGCGGTTAATCAGATGCTTTCCACCACCCATGAAATGGCGAGTAACACTCAACAAGCTGCAGATGCAGCAACCAGCGTGAAAAACCAAGCTCAACAAAGCAAAGGTGTGATTGATAACACCGTCCGTGACACCGAGAAGTTAGTGTTAGAACTTAAGGCTGCTGAAGCCATCACTCAAAAACTGGGGCACGCATCTGGTCAAATTGGCAGTATTTTAGATGTGATCCGTGCGATTGCTGAACAAACAAATTTACTCGCTCTCAACGCGGCCATTGAGGCTGCGCGTGCGGGAGCCCATGGACGTGGTTTTGCGGTAGTCGCCGATGAAGTTAGAGCACTCGCCAACCGTACTCAAGACTCCACCAATGAGATCCAAAAAATCATCTCTGAAATACAAACTGGTGTGGGTTCGGTGATGCAAAGCAACAGCCAAACACAACGTCAGTCGGAAGAATTGCAAGCGAAAGTGCAAGAAGCCGGTCATGCGATGGCGACAATTCTTGAACTGATTGCCCATATCAGTGATATGAACACGCAACTGGCAAGTGCGACTGAGGAGCAATCCTTAGTAACAGAAGAGATTAATCGCAATATCTGCAATATTTCGGAGTTAACGGAAGTCTCAGTCAAAGCTAATGACAGTAACAGCCAAGCAGCGCAATCTTTGCAGGATATTAGCCAAGATATGTCTCGCACCTTAGGCCAATTTAAAATCTAATCTAACGAAACCTTGCATCAGATGCCAAAAGAGGACGTATTAATACGTCCTCTTTTCGTTTAAAATTCGCCGAAAGTTAAAAAGCATTATTCATGTCTTTTATGCTGTATTTCATGCTATAAGGTAAATTTATAACTTGCACAAATATGTCGATTGAGGAAACGTTTATGCGTATGACCTTAGCCGTACACCCGCGGCAGTACAGCATCCACAGCTTTAGCCCTAATGCGCAAATTCCAAGTCACGTTTTTACCGAAAAGGTCTACTTTATCGGTAAAACTGAAGAAGGTCTCACTCTGGTTGTACCGAGTGAACTCGAACTCGACAGTTTAGAGCAAGAAATGGGGTGGAGTTGTTTAGAAGTGCTCGGGCCACTGGGTTTTTCAATGACGGGCATTTTATCAAAAATAGCAAGTACACTCGCCGATGCGCAAATTAGTATTTTCGCCCTATCCACCTTCGATACCGACTATATTCTCGTCAAGAAAACTTGTCTTCAAAATGCCATTACTGCATTAAGAAAGGCGAGTTATAAAATTATTGAGTCAAACGAAGCGCCGTAATCACGTTAAAGAGTTAAGCCACTATGTACGAAAAATCTGTCACTATCACGGCCAAACATGGTATTCATACCCGTCCTGCTGCACTGTTGGTGAAAGAAGCAAAAACCTTCGATTGTGACGTTTTAGTTGAATGTAACGGCAAGCAAGCCAGCGCCAAAAGCTTATTTAAACTGCAAACATTAGGTTTGTACCACGGCGTAACTGTCAGAGTTTTCGCCGAGGGAGATCAGGCACAGGAAGCCGTCGAAAAAGTCTCGACCTTATTGATTACCCTAAGTTAACAAATCGCCCAATAATATTAGGAATAACTATGTCGATAACGGGGATTATAGTGTCATCGGGTATAGCCTTCGGTAAGGCTTTGCACCTAAGCCATAGCGAAAACCACCTCGATTATCGCCCTATTCCGCTTTCTAGGATCCCCCAGCAGCAAAGTAAATTTCTTAAAGCATTACAGGCACTCAAGCAGCAGCTCAGTCTGAGTTTGGCAAAGCTCGAACCCGAAAGTGAAAACTATCAACTGATTGAAGCCGATCTATTACTGCTCGAAGATGACGAGCTGATAGCACAAGTTAAAGAAGCTATCCGCACCCTACAACTTTCTGCCAGTGTCGCTGTTGAGCGGATATTCGCACATCAAGCAAATGAACTCGAATCCTTAGACGATCCTTACCTTGCAAATCGCGCCCAAGATGTTCGCTGCCTCGGACAACGCATAGTAACGGCGATTAATGGACGTCTAGAGCAGGGATTAGCCCATCTGTCGGAGCCAACTATACTCTTGGCTCAGGATCTGACTCCGGCAGAGTTTGCTTTACTCCCTAAAGCGCAGATCAGCGGCATAGTGCTTAAAACGGGTGGCCTCACCAGTCATACCGCCATTTTGGCTAGAGCAGCAGGTATTCCAGCCATTCTTAGCTGCCAGTTTGATGCCGAGTTAATCCCAAATGGCACTCCCCTAGTGCTCGATGCCCTCAGTGGTGAACTCTTTGTCAATCCACAGCCTGAACAACAGGCAAGATTAACGGTTACTCTGCACCATGAACAGGCACGACGTTTAGCCCTTCAGGCATATCGTGATGTTCCGGCAAAAACACGCGATGGTCATCAAATCGGTCTGATGGCAAACGTCGGTAATTTAAATGAGATAACCCACGTTCAAGATGAAGGGGCTGATGGGATAGGATTGTTCCGCACCGAGTTTATGTTAATGCATACCAGCACCCTGCCGGATGAAAAGGCCCAGTACAATCTTTACTGTGAAGCTTTACATGCGCTTGGAGGAAAAACCTTTACGATTAGAACATTAGATATTGGCGCAGATAAAGAAATGCCCTGCTTATGTCAAGAAGTAGAGGATAATCCGGCGTTAGGTATGCGTGGAGTGAGATACACCTTAGCGCACCCAGAACTCTTCAAGACCCAGCTCCGAGCCATCTTGCGAGCAGCCAACCATGGCCCTATTCGTTTAATGTTTCCAATGGTAAATCAAGTTGAAGAGCTCGACCGTATTTTTGCGTTAATAGCTGAATGCCAAGATGCCCTTGAGGATGAAGAAAAGGGTTATGGAGAACTGAGTTACGGTATTGTGGTCGAGACGCCCGCCGCGGTGATGAACTTAGCTTCTATGCTACCCATGCTGGATTTTGTCAGCATAGGTACCAATGACCTAACCCAATACGCTATGGCGGCGGATCGCACCAATCCGCAACTCACACGGGATTACCCGTCACTTTCACCTGCAATATTAGCGCTGATCAAGATGACTATCATGCAGGCAAAATCCGCTGGGGTAACAGTCTCACTCTGTGGTGAATTAGCCAGCTCACCACAATTGGTCCCCCTGCTTATAGGCATGGGATTGGATGAACTGAGTGTTAATTTAAACTCATTGCTTGAGGTGAAAGCGGCGATTTGCCAAGGGGAATTGGCGAAATTTTCTGCGTTAGCGCACAGTGCAACACAACAGAATAGAATTTCAGATCTTCAGCAGTGTATAACAAACTATAAATAAAACATTTTATTGGTTATGCTGCTTTGCAGACCAAAAGATAACAACAAAAACAAGCGAAGGGGCATCGGATTATGGGATTTTTAAGCCGCATAAGGCGATTGGTATCGGGACAGCCACAACTTGCTGGTGGCATTATGGTTTATGCTCCTGTCAATGGGGAAATTGTCGCGATTGAAAAGGTTCCCGATGTGGTGTTTGCAGAGAAAATTGTGGGTGACGGTATTGCTATCGCCCCAAAAGGAGACACCATTGTCGCACCAATAGACGGCACTATCGGTAAAATTTTTGAAACAAATCACGCTTTTAGCATTGAGTCACCACAAGGGTTAGAACTGTTTGTGCACTTTGGTGTAGGAACAGTAGAACTTAGAGGACGTGGTTTTAGTCGTTTGGCAGAAGAAGGACAAGTGGTAAAAGTGGGCGATCCTATTTTATCTTTCGATATTGAATACTTAAAAGATCAAGTCGATAGCCTACTAACCCCTGTAGTACTTGCCAATATGGAAGATGTTAAATATCTCGATAAAGCTCAGGGCTGCGTGACCGCAGGGAAAGATCCTATTTTTACGGTACAGCTTTAGTCTCCCCAGCTTAAAGCATCCCTCATCCAACTCCCCTCACTTGTTGATATTACCGCTGGCAGTCTAATTAGACTGTCGGTGGTTAAATTTAGCCTAGGACGCTATTTTCCCTCTATAACGAATAGCCATAAAGAGTTAAAAACTCAGGATCTTCCGCAAGTGATAATTGCCCTACCCCTGATAGTTGCGCTTTGATCTCGGCAAACAACTCCCCGGATATCGTTGTCGCTGAAGGCGGTAAATGTGTTTTCACAATCCGAATACCTGCAATAGATTTATAGGCAATAACACGCCTGACAAATATGCAGTCCTTAGCCCCAATATGGGAAATCGCCTGATTTGATACTTCATGGTCTAATGGAAAATCAGTTTCTCCAACCAATCGCATTTGTAAATAAACACTGTGAGAGGCGAGAATGTTCATACATTCACGCCATTTGGTATTGTTCATCAGCACCTGAGTCAACTTATCTAATAGTTTATATTTTTCAAACAGATAATAACATAAAAAGACCAAGTGTGGAGAGCACTTGGCCTTTGGCTGGAGATGGAATGTGAGTCGAGTTTAGAAGCCTTCAACCCCCGCCATATCGGGAAGATGATGGGCAATCCCTTTATGGCAATCGATACAGGTTTTCTCACCACTGGCTAAGGATGTTGAGTGCATCTGGGCAGCGCGTGGCGACTGTCTAGTAAAGTCCATGTAGGTAAAGTTATGGCAGTTACGGCACTCAAGCGAGTCGTTCGCCTTTAGTCTCGCCCACTCATGTTCGGCCAGTTCGCGACGCTTGTTCTCAAACTTTTCGCGGGTATTGATGGTACCAAACACTTTACCCCACACTTCTTTCGATGCCTGCATCTTACGGGCAATCTTATCGGTCCAGTTGTGCGGCACATGGCAGTCAGGACAAGTCGCACGCACACCACTGCGGTTCGTGAAATGGATAGTCGACTGTAACTCTTGATAGACGTTATTTTCCATTTCATGGCAACCGATACAGAAGGCTTCTTTGTTGGTGGCTTCAAGCGCCGTGTTAAAGCCCCCCCAGAAGATCACCCCCGCCACAAAGCCACCTAAGGTTAAAAACCCTAAACTGTAGTGCACACTCGGACGATTGAGAACTTGCCAGATCTTTTTGAGTTTATCTAACATGCTGACTCCTAGTGTTTTTTCTGCTCAGTGTTCGATTTAATCAGATGATCCATATCCACAAAGTCGTTCTCGACTAGTAATTTGGCATCCAGTTGCGGCACATGGCACTGAGTGCAGAAGTAACGTCTTGGCGAAAGCTCAGCTAAGAAGTTGTTATCCCTATCCATATAGTGAGTCACGCTGACCATAGGCGCTTGGGAGTCCCCAGTGCGGTGTCTGGCATGGCAGGACATGCACTTGTTAACCTTAAGATCGAGCTGATAGCCGTCGATCTTGTGCGGGATCACCGGAGGTTGCATCGGGTAGTTACGCATCTCTTTGATATCTTTGTTCAGCACCGCCTGCATGGCGGGCGGGTTTGGCTCAACGTTAATTGGCGCCTGACGCAAAGTATCGATTCTGTCCTCAGGAATGCTCGCCGCAGTCACGCTGGTCATCATCAGGGTGGAGAAGGCAAGCACACTGAATGCTGAGACTAATTTGAATGTTTTCATCCTGTACTCCTTATACCTTGACGATTTTCACGGCACATTTCTTAAAGTCGGTTTGTTTTGACAGTGGATCTGTCGCATCCAAGGTGACTTTGTTAATGAGCTGACTGGCATCAAACCAAGGTACAAACACGAGTCCCACAGGTGGTTTATTACGGCCACGGGTTTCGACACGGGTTTTGATTTCACCGCGGCGAGACACCACGCGCACTTCATCCCCACGGCGTAAACCGCGTTTTTTCGCATCTTCTGGGTGCATAAAACACACTGCATCGGGGAAGGCACGATAAAGCTCTGGCACGCGTTGCGTCATCGAACCTGAGTGCCAATGCTCGAGCACCCGTCCGGTGGATAACCACATATCGTATTCAGTGTCTGGCGACTCTGCTGGCGGCTCGAAAGGCAAGGCGTAAATCACTGCGCGGCCATCGGGTTTACCGTAGAACTCAAAGCCTGAGCCCGGTTTAACATAAGGATCGCTGCCCTCACGGAAACGCCATTTGGTTTCTTTACCATTAACAACGGGCCAGCGAATACCATGGGCTTCGTGGTAGGCATCGAAAGGTGCTAAATCGTGACCATGGCCACGGCCAAAGGTGGCGTATTCTTCAAACAGGCCTTTTTGGACATAGAAGCCAAAATGTTTAGCTTCATTGTTCAAATACTTAGGATCGGTATCGGCCAGCGGGAACTTATCGACGTTGCCGTTTTTGTACAGCACTTCGAATAAGGTTTTGCCCTTAAATTGTGGGTTAGCGGCTAAGACTTCCTTCGACCAGACTTCATCGGTCGTAAAGCGCTTAGAGAACTCCATCAACTGCCACAGATCCGAGTGGGATTCGCCCGGCGCCTGCACCATTTGATGCCAGAATTGAGTACGACGCTCGGCATTACCATAGGCGCCCTCTTTCTCAACCCACATTGCGGTTGGCAGAATTAAGTCCGCAGCCTGAGTCGTGACAGTGGGATAGGCATCGGACACCACAATAAAGTTGGCCGGATTGCGATAGCCAGGTAAGCCTTCCTCATTGATATTCGGCCCCGCCTGCATATTGTTGTTCACTTGCACCCAATAGCAGTTCAAGTCGCCATCTTTTAAGCGGCGGTTTTGCTCGACGGCGTGATAACCGGGTTTTGGCGGAATAATGCCACTGGGGATCTTCCAAATTTCTTCGGCGTGTTTTCTATGCTCAGGGTTAGTCACCACCATGTCGGCGGGTAAACGGTGGGAGAAGGTTCCCACTTCACGGGCCGTACCACAGGCAGAAGGTTGACCGGTTAACGAGAATGGGCTATTACCGGGAGTTGAAATCTTACCTGTCAGTAAGTGGATGTTATAAATCAGGTTGTTACACCACACACCGCGGGTATGTTGGTTAAAGCCCATGGTCCAGAAGGAAGTGACCTTGGTCTCGGGATCAGCATAGAGTTTGGCCAACTCGATAAGTTTAGCCTCAGGCACGCCCGACATCTTGCTGACCTTCTCCACCGTATATTCGGCGACAAAGGCCTTAAAGGTATCGAAATCAATCGGAGTCGAATCCCCTGCCGTTTTCACGTTTTTGGCTTTCTGCTCCAGCGGATGGGTTGGACGTAAACCGTAGCCGATATCCGTGGTACCTTGGCGGAAGTTCACGTGCTTCTTCACAAAGTCCCAGTTTACTTTATCGTTTTGGATGATGTAGTTGGCGATAAAGTTTAGGATGGCCAAGTCGGTTTGCGGCGTAAATACAATCGGTAAATCTGCCAAGTCGAAGGAGCGATGCTCAAACGTCGATAAAACTGCAACCTTCACATGGGATGCGCTTAAACGGCGGTCAGTCACTCGAGTCCATAGGATGGGGTGCATTTCGGCCATGTTAGAGCCCCACAGCACAAAGGCATCGGCCGCTTCCATATCGTCGTAACAACCCATAGGCTCATCGATACCGAAGGTACGCATAAAGCCGACAACGGCGGACGCCATACAGTGGCGCGCGTTCGGGTCGATATTGTTAGAGCCAAAGCCCGCCTTCATCAGTTTAACCGCGGCATAGCCTTCCCAAACGGTCCACTGCCCCGAGCCAAACATCCCAACTGCGGTCGGGCCTTTAGCTTTAAGGGTTTCTTTCCATTTTTGCGCCATGATATCAAAAGCGCTATCCCAACTAATGGGAGTAAATTCACCGTGCTTGTCGTATTTGCCGTCGGTCATTCTGAGCATTGGCGTGGTTAAACGATCGCTGCCGTACATAATTTTCGACAGGAAGTAACCTTTAATACAGTTAAGGCCGCGGTTCACTTCGCTGTTTGCATCGCCGTGGGTGGCAACCACTTTGCCATCACGGGTCGCAACAATCACAGAGCAACCCGTTCCACAGAAACGGCAAGGCGCTTTATTCCACTCTAATTTGGTTTGTTCTGAGCTGGTGATTAAATTGCTCGCCGATGCCGGCAGCGCTAAGCCTGCGGCGCCCGCTGCTGCAATCACCGCATTGGCTTTGATAAAGTCACGTCTATTCATGTTCATTCTTCACCCTCTTCGAGCTCTTCACTCTGGTGGTAAACCATAGTGGCGGACAAGACGCCAGGAATGGCATTAATCTGTTCGATACCGTCCATCAAGGCATGTTGGGAGTCACCTTCAAGTACGACGACGAGTTTCACTTCGTTATTGACAGAGAGTTCGGCGTTTTCAATCGCCATAATGTGTTGTCTAACATCCGCCATCTTATTTGGCATGACTTGCACCACGAGACTCGTGATATGCAGCTCTTTGCTCATCCGACACTCCGCTTATTCATGTTGTTATTGTTCTTTGGACCTCAACCGGCACCCGGTGGGCCGGTGAAGATTTGGCTAAACCATATGGCAAATCCCAATCCACTCACCAACAACACGGATAAGAGGGGGGCGAGAAATACGGTTAAAAAGATAAAAATTTTCAGTTCTAAGGATTTTTCTGCTGCGCTGTTAGCACTCATGCGTCCTCCAAGAGGTTCGTTCCTGTGATGGATTGCTCTGACCAATGCAGGATTTATAGGTATCTCAATTACATCTTTAATCCACGAAATGATCATAGCGTTAAGGTGTTAACAAACTGTATACCTCCAAATCGGTAAACCCTTTGATGCTTGATCCAGATCATCAATTTGGTGATAGATTTAGTTAGATCATGGTTTTTGAGCGTTTTTTTAGATTGTAAACAGATTGATTGGTTATGTTTTCTTATTAACCAATTGCTAAAGCATGGGAAAGAGATAGGCGTAAGGCGACTAAATCGTACAAGTTTTAAACAAAATATACCTTAAGGAGTATTAGGGGATGGTAAAGGAAGGCGCAAATTACCAATTATCCACGGCGAAATTGTCTTAACATCTTCGTCAAAGCCTTAACTCACTCAAGATACTGCTAAATCCCCTACCTTATTGGCTAATTGACCCATCAATTTTTAGATCTTTTAAAAGTCATTCGGCCAATTTATTCGCCATCGGCTTTGCTCTTTAGGGTTAGTGGCCTGCGATAGCCCGTAGTGAAAGCCCATAACGATAGCCCATAGCAAAAATCTACGCCGTCAGTGGCATGTTTGTCGCGGCTAGTGGTAGTTAGGTGAAAATGAGCCATAAAAAAGCCGAATACTAAGGTTCGGCTTTTAATGTTATAGATGATGCATTGCGCTCAACTAACTGAATTTACAGATTAAATCAGTAATGTATCAGCATCATTAACTTAGCAGGATATGGTTTAAGATACGCTTTTCCGAGATGGGATAAGCCGTTCCCAGCGCCTGTGCAAAGCAAGATACGCGGTATTCTTCAATCATCCAACGGGCTTCAATCAGTGCCGCAGGCACGGGCTGTGAGCGTGGCACCTTAGCAAGCTGCGCCGCTAAGGCCTCCTGCACTTTAGTGATACTCTGCATATGCAAACGGTCACGGGTCGGATCGACGGGCAGTTTATCGATACGGGTTTCAATCGCCTTTAAGTAACGCGCCACATCCGCTAAGCGATTCCAACCACAGGCTTCGACAAATCCCTTGAACACTAATTGGTCTAATTGGCTTTGAATATCACTCATCGCAAAAGCGATATCTAAGCTAATTTTTCCCTTTGTCCGTTTTTTAATGCCTTGATAGAGCGTCAAAATCTGCTCCACTTTTAAGGCGATTTGCTCGGCGGTAGGATTTAGCTCTTGGCGCACCCAATCCTTGGCCTGTTCGAACTGAGCAGCATCGCGCACATCCAACGCCTTTTCATCGAGCAATTGCTGCACGGCTGCGGCAATGATGTCATCAATCAGAATTTGTACTTGGCCAAATGGATTGAAATACATCGCCAGTTTTGCCTTGTTTGGCAGTGCCTGTTGAAGGTGTTTTACTGGCGATGGAATATTGAGTAACAGCAGACGACGAAGACCCTGACGATGCGCCGCCTGTGCCTCAAATTCATCATCAAATAATTTGATAGCAACTGAGTCTTTATTGTCAATCAGTGCAGGGAAAGCCCGTACTTGATAGTTGCCCTTACGCTGCTCAAATTGCTTAGGTAAGTCGCCAAAGGACCACTCGGTGAGCGCTTCCTTTTCAATCCCCTTATCCGCCACTTGACGAATCGCCTTAGCGACCACGCCCTGTAACTCGGCCTTTAAGGTATCGAGTTCACGCCCCTGTGCCACTAACTTGCCCTTATCATCCTCAATCTTAAAGTTCATCAGCAAATGCGCGGGCATTTGGGTGACATCAAAATCTTCGGGATTGACGCGCGTGCCACTCATACGCAGCAGCTGTTTGCACATGGCGTCGAGTAAACTGGCGCTAAAGGGCTGCATCGCCTGTACGCAGGCGCGGGCATAATCGGGCGCAGGCACAAAATTACGTCTCAGCCCCTTAGGTAAAGACTTAATCAGCGCAACGCATTTCTCCTCTCGCATCCCAGCCACCAGCCAATCGAAATCCGTATCATCGATTTGATTGAGTAGCGCCACCGGAATATGCACAGAGACGCCATCATCACTCGCCGCGGGGTCGAAGTGATAACTCAATTGCAAACGGATATTGCCCTTGTGCCAAGTGTCGGGGAAATCGAGCGCCGAGATATGATCGGCACTGCGCTGCATCAGCAGTGACTTATTAAAATCGAGTAAATCGGGCTGAGTACGGCGTGCTTCCTTCCACCAGCTAAAGAACTTAGGCGCGTTATAGATGCCCTCGGGAATGCGCGGCTCGTAAAAGTCCATTAACACTTGCTCATCGACTAAAATATCCCGGCGACGGGACTTGTGCTCGAGCGCTTCGACATCCTCCAATAACTTTTGGTTAGCGATAAAGAAGGCTTCTTTGGTCTGTAACTGCCCTTCGGCGAGCGCGCTACGGATAAAGATCTCCCGCGCTTCAACAGGATTGATCGGCCCGTATTGTACGCGGCGGCGATGCACCACGGTCAAACCGTAGAGTACTTGGTTTTCAAAGGCAATCACACTGCCCTGTTTCGCCTCAAAATGCGGCTCTAAGTGATTCTTTTTAATCAGATGCGCCGCTAACGGCTCGAGCCACTCTGGCTCAATTTTGGCGCAGCAGCGAGCAAACAACTTAGAGGTTTCGGTGAGCTCCGCCGCCATGATCCATTTCGGGCCTTTTTTTGCCAGCGGTGAGCCTGGGAACACAAAAAACTTACGATTGCGCGCACCTAAATATTCGTTGTTATTGTCCTTAAAACCGATATGGCTAAGCAGACCCGATAACAGCGCACGATGCAGCGCATCGTAGTTGGCTGGAGTGTCATTTAAGCGCCACTTTAAATCGTGAACCGCTTGTTTTAGCTGAGTATATAAATCCTGCCATTCACGCACTCGCAGG
Organism: Shewanella decolorationis; assembly: GCF_004354305.1. Lineage (NCBI taxonomy): Bacteria > Pseudomonadati > Pseudomonadota > Gammaproteobacteria > Alteromonadales > Shewanellaceae > Shewanella > Shewanella decolorationis. The sequence continues at coordinate 3,446,049 of NZ_CP037898.1, forward strand.
TAAGCTAAGTACTCGTCGCGGCATTTTTTACGGAACTGGCTGGCGGATAATTCCTTTTGCTGCTCTTTTAAGTGCTGCCATAGATTCACCCAGCTGACAAAATCAGAATGGGGATCGGCAAAACGGCGATGAGCCTCATCGGACGCCTGCTTTTTATCCATGGGGCGCTCACGGGGATCTTGAATCGACAGACCCGCCGCAATCACTAGCACTTCCTGCAAACAGCCCAGCTGATGACTTTCCACCACCATACGAGCCAGACGCGGATCCACCGGGATCTGCGATAACTGACGCCCAAGCGGCGTTAACACAATATTGCCCTTCTGCTGTTTAACTGCCTGTAATTCCTCAAGCAGTAAGAAGCCATCGCGAATATGGCGCGGATCGGGCGGCTCAATAAAGGGGAACGCGGCAATATCGCCAAGACCGATGGCGAGCATCTGCAAAATCACCGAGGCTAAGTTTGTGCGCAGGATTTCGGGATCGGTAAACGCGGGACGACTGTTAAAATCCGCCTCATCGTATAAACGAATACAAATACCCGGGCCAACACGGCCGCAGCGGCCTTGGCGCTGATTGGCACTGGCCTGTGAAATAGGCTCGATGGGCAAGCGCTGCACCTTAGTGCGATAACTGTAACGGCTGATCCGCGCAGTCCCAGGGTCAATCACATAACGAATACCTGGCACTGTCAGCGAGGTTTCCGCAACGTTAGTCGCAAGCACGATGCGACGGCCAGTATGGCTGCTGAATACCTTAGACTGCTCGCCGTAGGAGAGGCGTGCATACAGCGGCAAAATCTCGGTATCGCGGTAATTGCGACGATTTAGCTGCTCGGCAGTATCACGAATTTCGCGCTCGCCGTTCATAAAGATCAGAATATCGCCCAAGCCTTCGGCGACTAATTCGTCAACGGCGGCAAAAATCCCTTCGATTTGGTCGAGATCCGCTTCAGTATCTTGCACCAGCGGGCGATAACGGGTTTCCACCGGATAGGTCCGGCCAGAGACTTCGATAATAGGTGCATTATTGAAATGCTTAGAGAAACGTTCAACATCAATAGTCGCCGAGGTGATGATGATCTTAAGATCGGGGCGTTTTTTCAAGATTTGCTTGAGGTAACCCAAGATAAAATCGATGTTGAGGCTACGTTCATGCGCCTCGTCGATAATGATAGTATCGTATTGATCTAAATAGCGATCCGAGGTTAGCTCCGCCAGTAAAATCCCATCAGTCATCAGCTTAATATAGGATTCACTCTTTAAGGCATCGGCAAAACGCACCTTAAAGCCGACGACTTCGCCGAGCGGACTTTGTAATTCCTCGGCAACACGTGTCGCCACGCTGCGCGCCGCTAAACGGCGCGGCTGGGTATGACCAATAAAACCGCGGCTGCCAAGGCCCAGTTCTAAACAGATTTTAGGCAGTTGCGTGGTTTTACCCGAACCGGTTTCACCCGCAATGATCACCACTTGGTTTTCACTGATGGCTTTAGCGATCTCTTCGCGCATGCCGCTAACGGGCAGATTATCTGGGTATTGGATTTTCGGGCGCGCCTTAAGACGCTGCTCGACCTTTTCGAACGCTGCTTGCGCCTGCTCGGCCAGTTTGGCTAACTCTTGGGTTTTCTTGTCAGAATCGGCTTCTTTATTGAGCTTAAATAAACGGCGGCGGATCCGCGAGGCATCACTTTGAAAGCACTGCTTGAGAAAGTCGCTCGATAGCGGATGTTTGTCAGAGTTCAAAACCAAATTCCATTGCTAGCATCGAAAACAGCGATCCTAGCAAGGAACGTGACGTATTGGTACGACTAATTTGGCCTCAAAAGGATGAAAAATAGGCAAATTAATCCCGTTTTGAAGAGCTTAGCGCTTAGAGCTTAGGCGGGGGCTAAGTAACATTGTTGCATATAAACATTCACGGCACGCAGCACATTGGTGCGGTTTATTGTACCAACGACTTTGCCCTGCTCAACCACTGGATAAATCTTAGGTTTAGGGCCAAGCATCTGTTCTGCTAATTGCAAAATGCTGTCATCGGGACCGACATACAAGACTTCGGTGCGCATACAGTCTTTTACCACTGCCGTCATATCGCAGTGATAACTACTTTTAAGCATGACAGCTAAGCAATCTTGCTGGGATAAAAATCCCACTAAATCGCCGTTATCATCCACGACAGCGGCACCCATCTTGTTATTGTCTAACAGTTTTTCAACCGCAGTAGCCAGCGACATATTGGCGCGTAGTAACACGGGCTGGCGGTCCATATGGTCGCGCACTTTTATTGAATCCATGATGTTCCCCTTTCTATATCCTTAACAAACACAGTTAAAGCCTCCTTTTGTAGTCTAGTCAAGATCTCGCGAGTGTTAAGCGATTAATACCGATTGAACTTATCTGAAGGTTAAATAACCCTGATGCAGAATGAGATTCTTTGGATAATTAATGAATAACGCTATTGAGCACACAGAAAGATAAGAGATTTAATACAGACATGAGCGGACAGAAATACGCAGATTTGGCCCAGAAGCAACAAGGGGAACCAGTAACATACTGATTCCCCTTGCATAAATTTGGCGGTGAGAGAGGGAGTCGAACCCTCGATACGTTTCCGTATACACACTTTCCAGGCGTGCTCCTTCGGCCACTCGGACATCTCACCAGATTGTTTGGATATATTTTTATGTGTTTATCATTCACATTGATCACAACACGCTTAACTAACTCATTTAGCATTCGCTGTTAACGGAGCGGTACTGTACGCAAAAGCATAAGGACGGTCAAGTAAAAAAGAGAGGATTTCAGGCGGTTGCACAATTGCTAAGCAAACCGCCTGATGTCTGAGGGTAAAATGTGCGCTAAGGCTATTTTACTGTAAATTTATGGACTTCCTTAGACATAAGATCGGCATCGTAGGTCAATGCCTTAGTTAACTCCCTCAATTCATCGGAGATACGTTGAGTATTCAAATATATTTCACTTATCTTCAATGCGTTACGATTCACATCCTCAGAAACAGCAGATTGCTCGTGTGTCGCGGTAGCAATTTGTTCATTCATGCGGTTGATGATATCGACTTGTTCAACAATACGTTTAAGTTCAAGCCCTGCTTGTTCCGCTTCTTGAACGCTAGTATTTGCCTGCGATAGCCCACGTTCCATGGCTTTTACAGCCATACTCGCGCCGGATTTTAATCTATCTGTCATGTTTTTTATGTCAGAAGTCGAGGCTTGGGAACGTTGGGCTAAGCTTCTAACCTCATCGGCAACCACAGCAAAACCTCTGCCCATTTCGCCCGCTCTGGCCGCTTCAATCGCTGCGTTGAGTGCCAGCAAATTCGTTTGCTCAGCGATGCCGCTGATCACATCTAATACGACTACAATACCGTGGATCTCGCGGTCGAGTTCATTGATCGCTTGTGATGCACCATTAATATCATCGGCAAGCGCTTTAATCGCTTTGCTGGTTCTACCCACTTCAAGATTACCAGTTTTGGCCTCTTGATTTGCCGAATGTGAAGCTTCAGAAGCATGTACAGCATTACTCGCGATTTCGGCAACTGTCGCACTCATTTCGGTCATGGCGGATGCCACTTGCTCTGCCTCACTGTGACCAGCCATGACATCTTGTTCCATTGCATGGGTACAAACATCCATTTGTTCAACCGCTTGTTGTAACTTGCTGGCACTGGCGCGAACTTGCAATATGACATTTTCAAAATCACTCATCATGTCATTGAAAGCTAAGGCAAGTTCGCCAAACTCATCTTGGCTGCTGTGACTTAAGCGGACGCTGAGATCGTAGTGTTTCCTTGCTTGGGTAACGGTAGAGTAAAGGTGATGCACGCTGGAGTGTAGATAGCGAATCACAGATAAGCTCAGTAACAGCACAATTATCAGAATTAAGGCTAAGGTCGCTAACACAAAGAACATTTGTTGATTAGCCGATGCAAGACGTTCATGGGTAACCTTCAAAAGATCTGTTGAAACCTGCTGTTCAAAATCCCGTAAACTGTCTATCCGAGCGGTTGATTTTGCAAACCAGTCCTCTGGGTTTTGTTGCTGAATTTTTTGATTATCTTGGTCAAATGCAATTTGTCTCAGAGCTTCAACCTCTTTGACTTCATTAGAGTTTTGTAACCTGTTGATCGCATCAATAAGATAAGATGAGGCTAATGCGTTAAAGCGCTCTAAATAACTGTTTTGCTCTGAAACTAGGGTGATAAACTTTGCATAAACCTTTGGTTTAAATCCTGATTGACCAAAGGTCGAACTTAATACTGCTCGTTCTATCCCTGCTCTTTCCTTCATTTGTAAAAAAGCACTAAATGCCGCAGCTTTAATCGCAATCTCTTGATTCGCGCCAGTTTTGGCGGTCTCATCGACTATTGCGAGTAATTCTCTATTTAGCTCCGTATAGTAGCTAACTTCATCTGCGACACTGATTGATAAACTATCAACCTGCGAACGAATCGAGGTTAATCGACCGAGTTGGGTATTCAATTCACGTAATTTAGGCGCAAAAACTAAGGGTAAACTGTGGTTTTCGATAAAAGATTGGAAATGTTTAAGCTGGGTATCGGTTAATTGCCTTTGCGTAGGGATCTTTGCAGCGAAGGCTTTGCCTGATGAACCAATAAAGCCCGCACTCATGCCCCGTTCTTTTTGTAATTCATGTACAAAGTTACTGTTAGTCACCGCCAATTCACTCAACTGCACCACAAGTTTAAGCTCTTGACGATATTCATACTTTTCAATGAGAAACAAAGCTCCATACAAAAAGCACGCTAAGAGAGGTGGCAATACAACCATGAGTAATTTTTGCTTTAAGCTGAGGTTGCCAATCCATTGCCATTTCATAAAAAATCCTTAGTCAATTTACGGTTATCTATCTGACCTACTATGTATAGCACAGGATAGTAATGATAACGACAAAGAATCACTAATTTAGTGATTCTTAATCATCATAAAAACATAGACTTAAATATTTGGATCTTTGCCAGCTGAATGTAAGTATTCAATGACGCAAGTAAACGAAAGGAGATCTAGGGAGAAGATGCGGGCGAAATTTTCAACCCGCATTCACTGGTTAGCTAAAAAGTTGTGGAAATAAACCTTTAATACCAGCCGCAATGACTTCAATACCGATGGAAAGCATTAATAACCCCATCAGACGGGTGATTACGTTAATACCCGTTTTGCCAAGAATCTTGTAAATAATTGATGCCATTCTAAATAGTGCAAAACTCACCAAGCCAAAAATAATCACTGTCATAAACATCGCAATAAAATTTGACAATGAATTATGCTCTGCGGCAAACACGATGACCGAGCTGATAGCACCTGGGCCTGCCATTAACGGCAAGGCTAACGGCACCACAGCCACTGACTCCATGGCCGAAGATTCGCGATCTTCCTCTTGGTTGCGTTTCACTTCGCCCAATTTACCCTGCAACATCGACATCGCAATAATCGCGATCAAGGTGCCGCCAGCGATCCTAAAAGCCGAAAGTGAAATGCTAAACATATTCAAAATATGTTGCCCCGCCACTATGGTCACCAGCAGGATCACCACCACCGCAAAGTTAGCCACTTTCCCCGTATGGTTACGTTCGGCTTCGGTTTGATGACTGGTTAAGCTCACAAACACTGGCAACAAACCAATGGGGTTGATAATGGCAACTAAGCCAAGAAAAAATTTAACGTAAAGTGTTAACTCCAAGTTGCAGTCCTTATTGTGCGTGTCACGCCAATTTCATCAAACTAACCGTAAGGGCAAGTATAGTAGCTTAAGCACAGATGACTGAAAAATGAGATTTTTGAGGTTAAATCACAAGTTTGAGTAATAGCTGCTTTAGATACTCGACTCATTTTAGGTCAAAGAGGTTAAAACAGATCATAGTTACTGTATTTTTATTACATAAAAGCGCTAAATTGATTGTGCCGTCACACTTTCACTTAGGCTTTAGGTGTAATTTTTCATCATAAAGAAGATTTAGCGAATCGCACATTCCCTAAATCTTTTTAGGAGTTTTAATCATGACAGTAACCAATGCCCAAGAACTGGATCTCATGGTCGAGCGCGTGGCCAAAGCGCAAGCCGAATATGCCAGTTTTAGCCAAGCCCAAGTCGATGCGATTTTCCGCGCCGCCGCATTGGCCGCCGCCGATGCACGTATATCGCTCGCGAAAATGGCCGCCGCCGAAACCCGAATGGGGGTGATTGAAGACAAAGTCATTAAAAACCACTTTGCCTCCGAGTACATTTACAACAAGTATAAAGATGAAAAGACCTGCGGAATTTTGTCCGAGGACCCCACCTTCGGCACCATCACTATCGCCGAGCCCGCGGGCATTATCTGTGGGATTGTCCCCACCACCAATCCCACCTCCACCGCCATTTTCAAAGCGTTGATCAGCCTTAAAACCCGTAATGCGATTATTTTCTCCCCTCACCCGCGGGCAAAAGTCTCGACCACCACTGCGGCTAAACTGGTGTTAGATGCCGCCATAGCCGCCGGTGCGCCCAAGGACATTATCGGTTGGATTGATGAGCCCAGTGTGGCACTTTCAAATCAATTGATGACACACCCCAAAGTGAACCTTATCCTCGCCACTGGTGGCCCAGGCATGGTGAAAGCGGCCTACTCTTCTGGCAAACCCGCCATTGGCGTGGGTGCGGGTAACACGCCGATTGTGATTGATGAAACCGCCGATATAAAACGCGCGGTCAGCTCGATTTTGATGTCTAAAACCTTCGATAACGGTGTGGTGTGTGCCTCAGAGCAAGCGGTGATTGTGGTCGATAGCATCTACGAGCAAGTCAAAGAGCGCTTCGCCACCCATGGTGGTTATCTCTTAAATGCTGCGCAAACCGCTGCAATGCAACAAGTCATCCTTAAAAATGGCGGTTTAAATGCCGATATCGTTGGCCAAAGCGCCGCAACCATAGCGCAAATGGCAGGAATTGATGTCCCCCACACCACCAAGGTATTAATTGGTGAGGTCACCGATATCACAGAGGCAGAAGCCTTTGCCCACGAAAAACTCTCACCATTACTTGGCATGTACCGCGCCACCGATTTCAACGACGCCGTCGATAAAGCCGAAGCCTTAGTTGCCCTAGGCGGCATTGGCCACACATCCGGCTTATATACCGACCAAGACACCCAAACCGAGCGGGTCAAAACCTTTGGTTTTAGAATGAAAACCGCGCGAATTCTAATCAACACCCCAGCATCACAAGGCGGAATTGGCGATCTGTACAACTTTAAACTCGCTCCCTCACTCACCTTAGGTTGCGGCTCTTGGGGCGGAAACTCAATTTCAGAAAACGTCGGCCCAAGCCATTTAATCAATAAAAAAACCGTCGCTAAGAGGGCTGAAAACATGCTGTGGCACAAACTTCCTTCATCTATCTACTTCCGCCGCGGCAGCTTACCTATTGCCCTTGAAGAATTGAGCGATAAAAAACGTGCCCTCGTAGTGACCGACAGATTCCTGTTTAACCAAGGTTATTGCGACGAAACCTTAAAAATTTTAAAAGCCCAAGGTCTTGAAACCGAAGTGTTTTACGAGGTAGAAGCCGATCCTACACTGGCCACAGTGCGCCAAGGTGCCAAAGTCGCCAATAGCTTTAAACCCGATGTGATTATCGCCTTAGGCGGTGGCTCGCCCATGGATGCGGCCAAGATTATTTGGGTGATGTACGAGCATCCCGATGTCGACTTTGCCGATTTAGCCCTGCGTTTTATGGATATCCGTAAACGTATCTATAAATTCCCTAAAATGGGCGTCAAAGCGACTATGGTGGCGATCCCGACCACTTCCGGCACTGGCTCTGAGGTCACACCTTTTGCCGTGGTGACCGATGAACAAACCGGTAAAAAATACCCCATCGCCGACTATCAACTCACCCCAAACATGGCGATTGTTGACCCAAATCTGGTGATGGATATGCCGAAATCCTTAACCGCTTTCGGCGGAATCGATGCGATCACCCACGCTCTCGAAGCCTATGTCAGTGTAATGGCGAATGAATACAGCGATGGTCAAGCTCTGCAAGCACTTGACCTACTGTGCAAATATTTACCCGATGCTTATGAACTTGGCGCCGCATCCCCTATCGCCCGTGAAAAAGTGCACAATGGTGCGACCATAGCCGGTATCGCCTTTGCCAACGCCTTCCTTGGGATCTGCCACTCTATGGCCCACAAGCTGGGCGCCGAGTTTCACCTAGCCCACGGGCTGGCGAACGCGCTGCTGATCAGTAACGTTATCCGCTTTAATGCGACTGACTTACCAACTAAGCAAGCCGCATTCAGCCAATACGACAGGCCAAAAGCCCTATGTCGCTACGCGGCCATTGCCGATCATTTAGCCTTAGGTGGAAACTCAGATGCGGAAAAAGTCGAGAAATTGCTGGAAAAAATCGAGCAACTCAAGAAGACGCTGGGCATTCCAGCATCTATCCAAGAAGCGGGAGTCAACGAAGCCGACTTCCTCGCCAAAGTAGATATGATTGCCGAGGATGCCTTCGATGACCAATGTACTGGCGCGAACCCTCGTTATCCGCTAATTAGCGAGCTAAAACAGCTACTACTCGACAGCTACTATGGTCGCTCCTTCACCGAGCAATAGTGCTTAGTGGATATAGCGTTTAGGGAACAAAAAAAACGTTAAATGCAAAAGCCCTCGTTTGAGGGCTTTTATCATTTTAACTTAAGCAAAATCAATTGATTGCACAGTAAAAAACGTTACGATTGACTTGCGAGCTTGATATCAAATAAGTAACAAACTCAATTAATTCAGTGCTAATACATAGTCGATAGCACTGGTAATCGCCGCGACTTGGGCTAAATTGCACTCTGCGGGCGTGGCCGATGGACTGTCGGGATACACTTCTGTGGTGGTGTTATAAATACAGCCCGTCACACTGCTGCATAAACCTAGCGCTTTTAATGGGTAGTTGATCACTCCGTGTTGCACCACTGTCGAGCCAATAATCTCACCCTTGCCATCTGCGGGCGCGATGTGAGTCACTTTGCTCACCCCATCAATAATCGCCTTCTGGAAGGCATCCTGCGGATTTTCGGTATCGCCTACGGCATAAAAACCATCTGGAATGGTGCCAGGGATAAAGTCTTTGCCATCACGCGCGGCCAAGGCTGGACGAAATTCATCCTCATCCGAGTCGGTGGTTTCATGTAAATCCACATGCACATCAAAACCTTGTGGAACGCTTGCTACCAGTGCCATCAGTGCTGCCGACTCTTCAGCGGGACTATTGGCGTAAAAGGAGCGGTTTGGATCGATAGCTTTCGGGTTCCAACGATTGATGGTCTCATAACCCCAAGGGCTCACGCATACAGCGACCACAAGATTTACCCGCTCAACATAGTGAGCCGCGTTGTTAGCCAAAAAAGCCAAGGCGCCATGCACACCACTGGTTTCGTAGCCGTGTACGCCGCCTGTGACTAACACAGTTATCTTGTTTGGATCGAAGCTTGCAGATTTGACCGCAAATAAGGGATAACGCGCAGGAGCAATCGATAGCGCCCCATACTGCACGATATTCAGCCCCAATGTTGCCAGTTGTGATTCCATCGCTTTTAGTGGTGTGACAACATTGTCTTGGTAAGAACGTTTAATTTGCGTGCTAGCAAACCATGCAGCCTTTTCGGCATCGCCCCATTTTTCACCGACTGTCCCGATTGGGTAAAAACTCACATTCGCCATAGGTTCTCTTCTTCTGATTTTATGTTTTGGTCTTATGGTTAAAGATTGTTATAGCTCAAAGCACGAGTTGCATCGGAATATCGCGGATCCCACCGCGCTCTCGAATATCACTTTGTGCAATAAAGCCAAAGCGCTGATAGACAGGCAGCGCATTCACCGCAGAGTTAACGGTAAAGGTGCCGGGATTCCCCTTGGCGAGACACTCAGTTTTAGCATGTTCCCACAGCCGACGCGACAGGCCTTGCCCCTTGGCAATATCCGCCACAAATAGATGATAAAGATGACTGTTATCCTTCATCCCCACCACACCGACGAGTTCGCCAGTCTCATTGATTGCAACATGATATTGATAACCTGAGGCAAAATAATGCGCCACCGACTCAACCGACATGGCTTTGACTAAGGTTTGTGCGCCATCATCTGTGCACGTGGGAGCGATATAAACGTGTGTAAGCTGCGTGATTAATGCGCTTATTGCCTCAATATCTGTTGTACTCGCCGCTCTGATCAGCATCTTCACTCCTTGGATAAGTCCAGTGTGTAACTGGCTACGATTAACAATCCTAGTATTAAAAAGCCAGAACAGAGTTCTGGCTTAGGCAACAAGATAAAGGGACCAAATACACGAGTATTTAGTCCATCATCCTCGATTACTTTTTCGTCCAGCTATCCATCCATCGGAACACGTTCGCGTACCATTGTTCTAGGTTTTCTGGCTTTAAGATCCAATGGTTTTCATCAGGGAAAATTAACAGCTCTGATGGAATCCCCTTGCGTTGCATATAGCTGAATGAAGCTAAACCTTGGCCATAAGGCACGCGGAAGTCCTTCTCGCCATGGATAACCAGCATTGGCGTCTTCCAGTTTTCCACATAATTTACTGGGTTGAACTTCTCATATAAGGCTTTGTTATCTGAGTAAGTGCCGCCAAACTCATGCTCTGGGAACCATACTTCTTCGGTCACATAGTACATGGAGCGCATATCGAACAGACCCGCGTGGTTAACGAGGCACTTAAAGCCATCGTTCCAGTTGCCTTGGATCCAGTTCATCATGTAGCCGCCGTAAGAGCCACCCAAGGCACAGGCATTTTGTGGATCGAGCCATTTTTGTTGCTGGCTCACCGCAGCCAGACCTTTTTGTAAGTCTTCTAATGGCTTACCGCCCCAATCTTGGCTGATAGAATCGGTAAAGGCTTGGCCATAACCGGTTGAACCGTGGAAATCCACCATCACAACGCCATAACCCGCGCCTGCCCATAACTGGGCATTCCAACGACCACTGAAGGCGTTACCAAATGAACCTTGTGGACCACCGTGGACTAAGTATGCAATAGGATACTTTTTGCCTTCTTGGTAGTTAGCAGGTTTGATCCAGTAACCGTAAACATCTTCGTTATTCCAACCCTTAAAGCTAAATTGTTGGAATTCACCGAATTTGATTTCGGCCAGCTTGTCTTTGTTGACTTCAGTCAGACGTTTCAGGCCTTGGCCGTCAGTGTTAATGCGATACAGATCGCCCGGCTCAACTAAGGTTTTACTGTCGAAGATCAGTTGATCGTCGGCGATCGCAATCAGACTGTTGCTGCCGTCACTGTAAACAGACTGCACATCACCAAACTGAGTATTCACTTTGAAAATAGACACTTGGCCAATGTCCTGCGCCGTCACATACAGAGTACGGTTGTCCGGTGCAAACATCAGCGAGCTTGGGCTTCTGTCCCACAGCGGTGCGACTTCCTTCGACTGTCCGGTGCTGGTATCACGCAGCATGATACGGTAACGGTCGGCCTCGAAGCCGGGTTTAGTCATCGCGAGGTACGCCATATAACGGCCATCGCTAGAGAATGTCGGCTGCGCGTCCCAAGCAATGTTATCGGCGGTTAAGTTAGTGGCTTTGCCGCCATTCACACTCACCTGCCACAGATCGTAATTGGTAGTCCAAGCTTGATCTTTGCTGGGCGCTTTGGCGCTGTACACCACATATTGGCCATCTGGGGTGAAAGTCACTTCTTCCATGCCTGAGAATGGCTTAGGTGGCGTTTCTGTGTCTAAACCTTGGGTGATGTCCACCACTTTAGTTAGCTTCTCGCCGTTAAGGGCACCCACGAATAAGTGGTTACGGGCATGATCTTCCCAGGTATCCCAGTGACGTACCATCAACTGCTTGTATTCACGGCCCGTCGATTTACGCTCTTCTTCGGCCTTAAATTTGTCTTTCGAGCAGGCTAAATCTTTACACTCTGGGAAGACGCGCATGCTGAGTACGATTTGCTTGCCATCGTTAGAGAGTTTGTAACCATCAATATCCAATGGCAGATCAGAAACTTGCTGCGCTTCACCGCCCGTTAATGGCAGTTGGAACAGTTGGCTTGAACCACTGCGGCTGGCGAGGAAATAAATTGATTTGTCATCGTTTGCGAAGCTGACATCGTGCTCAGTACCCGCAGCCGAGGTGATCTGCATCGGTTTAGCGTCTGCTTGCGTCAGATCGAGAATATATAAATCCGAGCTCGCCTCTCCCTTGTCATTAACGGTCTTCAGGCCGTAGACCAATTTTGTGCCATCGTGGGACACCGCGGCTGAATGCAATTTGTTGAGTTTAACCAGCTGTTGCACAGTAAAAGGTTTGGGATCGGCCGCGTGGGCAGAGCAGGCCAAACCAGCCGCGCCAAGCGCCAATAGGAGAGGAGCTATTTTCATTGTTATATCCATCTTTTGTTAAACACATTCGGTAGTTGTACCGAATGAACGGTCAAAACGAACATCAATCGTTTTTGTGAAGATAAGTTTGCCACACTAGCGAAACAAAAACGCTCAAGCAAGCCAAAAGGCGTACTTGAGCGTATTTTTTTGTGACAAATTGTCAGTCAGCATTGAATGGCGTCACAGAGTGCCACTCGCCTTCCTATCATGCTCAAAACCCGCTTAAAAAAGCGACATATTTGCAAGAAGGCCATTTACTTAGGCTTTGGCGTTAGCGATATTCACTTTCCAAATCGCAGGGCCAGTTTCATGGGCGTTTACGCCGTTTGAGTCCACCGCCACAGTCACAGGCATATCTTCAACGTCAAACTCGTAAATCGCTTCCATACCTAAGTCGGCAAAGGCTACTACACGGGATTTCTTAATGGCTTTCGATACTAAGTAAGCCGCACCGCCCACAGCCATCAGGTACACAGCTTTGTGCTTCTTGATAGACTCAACGGTCGCTGGACCACGCTCAGCTTTACCAATCATGCCCATCAGGCCCGTTTTTTCTAGCATCAGATCGGTGAACTTATCCATACGGGTCGCGGTGGTTGGGCCAGCAGGACCCACAACTTCATTACCCACTGGGTCAACTGGGCCCACGTAGTAGATAAACTTACCAGTAAAGTCGACGCCTTCTGGTAAACCTTCGCCGCTTTCAATCAGGCTTTGGATACGCTTATGGGCAGCATCACGGCCGGTGAGCATTTTACCGCTTAACAGAATGGTTTCACCACTCTTCCACTGTTCGATATCGGCTTGTGTGACAGTGTCTAAGTTAACGCGGCGCACATCGCTACCCACTTCGCGGGTGATTTCGGGCCAGTCGCTCAGTGACGGCGGCGTAAGATCAGCTGGACCCGTACCATCTAAATGGAAGTGAACGTGGCGAGTTGCGGCGCAGTTCGGGATCATCACTACAGGCTTTGATGCTGCGTGGGTTGGCGCAGATTTGATTTTCACGTCTAACACTGTGGTTAAACCGCCAAGCCCCTGCGCACCAATACCTAAGTTATTAGCACGTTCGAAAATGTCTAAACGCAGTTTTTCTTCGCTGGTTTGTGCACCGCGCGCCATTAATTCATGAATATCCACGCTTTCCATCAGCGCTTCTTTCGCCAGCACCGCGGCTTTTTCAGCGGTGCCGCCAATACCGATGCCGAGCATACCTGGAGGACACCAGCCCGCGCCCATCGTTGGCAGCGTTTTTTCAACCCAAGCAGCGATATCATCAGATGGGTTTAACATCACCATCTTGGCTTTGTTTTCACTGCCGCCGCCTTTGGCAGCAATAGCCACTTCCACATGGTTGCCTGGCACCATATCGATATGCACCACGGATGGGGTGTTGTCTTTGGTGTTTTTACGGCTACCCGCAGGATCTGCCACAATCGATGCACGCAATGGGTTATCTGGGTTGGTATAAGCACGACGCACACCTTCATCGACCATTTGCTGCACGGTCATATCGGTTTTGTCCCACTTAACCCCCATACCAATCTTAACGAAGGTGGTCACAATACCCGTGTCTTGACACAGTGGGCGTTTACCTTCGGCAGACATACGCGAGTTAATCAAAATTTGCGCAATCGCATCCTTCGCCGCCGCACTCTGCTCACGCTCATAAGCTTCGCTCATGGCATCGACAAAATCTTTGGGGTGATAGTAGGAGATGTATTGCAGGGCATCCGCCACACTTTCAATGAAGTCGGCTTGTTTAATCACTACATTTTCAGACGTTTCATGGTGAGATGACATAGTAGGTGCGCTCCAGCAGCCTTTAGGGCCTTACTTGTTTTTTGTGTAATTCTTTCTGGGCCAATATGATACTCTTTCCCATCTTTTTGGGCTACATCACATTTTTAGATAGGGTTAATTGATGGCAAATAGGGCGGCATTACCGCTGGCAGTACGCCAACTTGACTGGACTTTCAGCACAGCAGCAATCTTCGAACACTTTGCGGCAGAACCTTGGGCCATATTGCTCGACTCGGCCAATGCGCCCCATCAGGACGCTAAATTCGATATGATTTGCGCAGGTCCCATCGCTACCCTGATCACCCAAGGCGAGCTGACTGACATTCGAGTTCATCTGCCTGAATTAGCCAAGCCAACTCATCTCAGCCCGCAGGATGACCCATTTTCGCTGGTCAAACAGCTGCTGCGCCATTGGTACCCACACTCTTTTGCCTGCGATTTGCCCTTCAGTGGTGGCGCCATGGGCAGCTTTAGTTATGATTTAGGCCGCCGAATTGAGCAGCTCCCTAGGACCGCGGCGCAGGATATTCACCTCGGCGAGATGAATATTGGCTTTTACGACTGGGCATTGATTTTCGATTATCAGCAGCAAAGCTGGTTTATGGTGCACTATTTGGGTGAAACCGCGCTAGAAGCTCAGTTGAAAATAATTGATGCAAAAATTACCCTCACCACAAAACAGGCTGAATTTAGTCTCACAAGCCCTTGGTCAGCACAACTCACCAAAGCCGAGTACACCTCAAAATTTAATCAAGTACAGGCGTATCTGCATAGCGGTGATTGCTATCAAATTAATTTAACCCAACGCTTTGAAGCAGAGTATCAAGGCGATGAATGGACGGCCTACCGCAAACTACGAAGTGCTAATCAAGCGCCCTTCTCTGCCTTTATGCGACTGGATGACAATGCGATTTTATCGATTTCGCCTGAGCGTTTTATCCAGCTGCGCGGTAACGACATTCAAACCAAACCGATTAAAGGTACCTTGCCACGTAATCCCGATCCTGAGCAGGATAAACAGGTAGCTCACACACTCGCCAACTCCCCTAAAGATCGCGCCGAAAACGTGATGATTGTGGATTTGCTGCGTAATGATATAGGTAAAGTTGCCGCGCCCGGCACAGTGCAAGTGCCACATTTATTCGCCGTCGAAAGCTTTCCTGCGGTACATCATTTAGTCAGTACCGTCACCGCCAAACTCGCCCCACAGCACCACGCCTGTGACTTGCTGCGGGCAGCCTTTCCCGGCGGTTCAATTACTGGCGCGCCCAAAATTCGCGCGATGGAAATTATTGAAGAACTGGAACCCTCACGCCGCAGTCTGTATTGTGGTTCCATGGGGTATATCAGCCAAGATGGACAAATGGACACCAGTATCACCATACGCACGCTAGTGGCTGAGCAAGGTAAACTCTATTGCTGGGCGGGCGGCGGCATAGTCGCCGACTCGAATGTCGATGCCGAGTACCAAGAAAGCTTCGACAAGATAAGCCGAATTTTACCCTTACTCGATAGCCCTCAATAAGCGTCAGCGCACGAATAGGAAGCCTATGGATCAAGCGGAATTTAGACTCAGATTTAATCTGCATCCCTTAGCCTCGCAAGATCCTGCGGCTATTCCTCACCTTGGGTTGCGTAAAGCCGCGGTACTCATTCCATTGCAGGAAATCCAAGGCGAGCTGAATCTGATTTTAACCCAAAGACCGATGCACCTTAGGGCGCATCCTGGGCAAATTAGTTTTCCCGGCGGCAAGATTGAACCCAGTGACAGCAGCGCCATTACGGCCGCGCTGCGGGAAGCAGAGGAAGAAATCGGTTTGTGTCGTGAAAATGTTGAGGTAATTGGCACCTTCCCCGCGCACAATACTTTTACAGGCTTTGAAATCACCCCGGTGGTGGGCATGATTAAGCAGGATTTTGCCTTAAGGCTCGATCCCGGCGAAGTCGCCGACTGTTTTACCGTGCCTTTAAGCTTTTTTATCGAGCCGCAAAATCGCCACCGCAAACAGTTTTTACGCCAAGGGCGTTATTACAGCGTGCATTTTATTCCGTACCAGCAACGTTTTATCTGGGGCGCGACGGCGGCGATTATCGATCACCTCTGCCGCCATTTGAGTCTGCCCGAGGATATGATGTAAACAACACTCAAGCCTAACAATGGTTTATATAACAAAGTGTACATACAACCCCGCCACCAGCGAGGTTAATAGCAGTAAGGGAATATTGAACCAATAGCCGAGTTTGCTGTGGTGGGCGACATAGTAATTAAACGCCAGACTCACTAAGCTAATGGCGCCGCAAATCCAAATAAGATACTGCAACGTTTGAGTCTCGTGTGGGTCCCAGTACATTCTTACCGAAGTACCTTGGTTAAAAAAAGCTCCTACCTCACGTTCTGGCCTTGCCTCGCCAAAAACCAGTAGTGCATAAACCGCCACAGCCCAACCTAAGATGGATAATGTCGCGAGGATGAGCTGAAATATTTTGACTTTCCTCATATCGCCTCCGAACGTTTAACACACCATATAGCTCAATATTAGTAATATTAACCTCAGGATACCTTTTTCAGCTTGAGAAAAGCCACCAGCAAGGTAATATAAACCTCCAAAAATTTTCATATAAAACGTTTCGTTGGAGAACTAAGCAACAATGAGCATTGCATCGGTCGCTTCTGTATTTAAAGGTGAGCACGCAGTTGGTTCAACAGTCACAGTCCGTGGCTGGGTCAGAACCCGTCGTGACTCTAAAGCTGGCATCTCTTTTTTAGCTGTCTATGACGGCTCCTGCTTTAATCCTATCCAAGGTGTTGTGCCAAATAGCTTAGAAAATTACGACAACGAAGTGTTAAAGCTGACAGCTGGCTGCTCGGTGATCGTAACCGGTGAGATTGTGGAATCTCCTGGCGCAGGCCAAGCCTATGAGCTGCAAGTTACTCAGGTTGAAGTAACTGGCTGGGTTGAAGATCCTGACACTTACCCAATGGCAGCTAAACGTCACTCTATCGAGCATTTACGCGAACTAGCGCACTTACGTCCACGTACCAACATTATTGGTGCCGTTGCCCGCGTACGTAACTGTTTATCTCAAGCGATTCACCGTTTCTATCACGAAAACGGTTTCGTATGGGTGTCTACACCGCTGATCACCGCATCGGACTGTGAAGGCGCGGGTGAAATGTTCCGTGTATCCACACTGGATATGGAAAACCTGCCACGCACTAGCGACGGCAAAGTTGACTACGACAAAGACTTCTTCGGTAAAGAGGCGTTCTTAACCGTATCTGGCCAGCTGAACGGCGAGACTTACGCCTGCGCCCTATCAAAAATCTATACCTTTGGCCCGACTTTCCGTGCTGAAAACTCAAACACTAGCCGCCACTTGGCGGAATTCTGGATGGTTGAGCCTGAAGTGGCCTTCGCCACCTTAAGCGATATCGCCAGTCTTGCCGAAGGCATGCTGAAGTACGCCTTCAATGCGGTATTAACTGAGCGTATGGACGATTTGCAATTCTTCGCCCAGCACGTGGATAAAACCGTGATTGAGCGTCTGCAATCTTTCGTATCGAGTGATTTCGCCCAAGTAGATTACACCGATGCAGTTGAGATCCTGCAAAAATGTGGACGAGAGTTCGAATTCCCGGTCTCTTGGGGTATCGACTTATCCTCTGAGCACGAGCGTTATCTGGCCGAAGAACACTTCAAAGCCCCTGTGGTTGTGAAGAACTATCCAAAAGATATCAAAGCCTTCTACATGCGCCTTAACGAAGACGGTAAAACCGTTGCCGCGATGGACGTGTTAGCCCCTGGCATCGGTGAAATCATCGGTGGCTCGCAACGTGAAGAGCGTTTAGACGTGCTGGATATGCGTTTAGAAGAAATGGATCTGAACAAAGAAGATTACTGGTGGTATCGCGATCTGCGTCGTTACGGCACAGTGCCACACGCAGGTTTCGGTCTGGGCTTCGAGCGTTTAGTGTCTTACGTAACTGGCGTATCTAACATCCGTGACGTGATCCCATTCCCACGCGCGCCACGCACCGCGAACTTCTAATGTGTCCATGATAAGACACATTCTTTAAAACGCGCCTCGGCGCGTTTTTTATTGGCCTGTAAAAATGCGTTAAAATTCATCACTCGGTCAAACTCCTTCGCCTGAGTCCTTGCACTTTAGGGGGCAAGAAATCTAAGATGGCTGCGGCTAACTTATGTGCTTTACGCAGATAACAGCCCTGGGCAGAGAGTCGCCTATTGTCGTTAGTAAGCGAGTTGCAAAGGCAACTCAACAGCATTTTGCTCAATCGAGGAATCATAATGTCAAAAATCAATTTACTTTTGCTGTGCGGCGGTGGAAGTGCAGAACACGATATTTCCCTACTGTCGGCTAATTATTTTGAAACCTCATTAGCAAAATCCGAGCAATTTAATGTATTGCGCGTGGTACTGGATAAATTCGGTCAATACCAAACCGCCGCTGGCGATGACTGTGAGCTGACCAATAACCGCGAAATCCGCTTCCGTGATGAGACCAAGGCGCCTTGGCCTGTGGATTATGTGATCCCTTGCATTCACGGCTATCCGGGCGAGACAGGTGATATCCAGTCGTACTTTAATCTTATCCAACTGCCCTACTTTGGTTGTGAATCCGAAGCCAGCAGCAACTGCTTTAACAAGATCACCGCTAAAATGTGGTTCAGTGCCTTAGGCATTCCTAACACGCCTTATATCTTCTTAAATCAATACGATGATGAAGCGATTGCCCAAACCCAAGCGGCGCTAGAAAACTGGGGATCGATTTTCGTCAAGGCCGCATCCCAAGGATCTTCTGTCGGTTGTTATAAGGTTGATGACAGCAGCAAGGTCGCAGGCGTGTTAAAAGATGCCTTTGGCTATGCGCCCTATGTGATTGTTGAGAAGACCATTAAGGCCCGTGAGCTGGAAGTCGCGGTCTATGAGTATCAAGGCGAAGTGGTTGCGACGCTGCCGGGCGAAATCATCTGTGATAGCAATACCTTCTACACCTTCGATGAAAAATACGCCAAGAGCAGTAAGGCACGCACCGATGTGGTCGCGCAAAATGTGCCAACTGACATTAGCGAGCAGATCCGCGCCTATGCGATTAAAGCCTTTAAGGGCATGAAGCTGCGCCATCTGTCACGTATCGACTTTTTCTTAACCCAAGATAATGAAATCCTGCTCAACGAAATCAATACCTTCCCGGGTTCGACGCCGATTTCGATGTTCCCTAAAATGTTACAAAACCATGGGCATGATTTTACCGAATACTTAAGTTTGGTGATTAACGGCCAGTTAGCTGCAAAGTAATCTCTTCACCCGCGTTGAGGTTAAATAACACTAAGCGCGCCAATGGCGCGCTTAGTGTGATAAAGGAGGTGGTTGAATCGATTATGAATGTGGCGATATGGCCGCTTGTTTAGCCAATAACTCAAAAAACGCCGCCTTAGGCATAGGTTTATAAAATAAATAGCCTTGAATTTCCTGAATATGGTTATCCATCATCACCTTAAGTTGTTCTTGGGTTTCAATACCTTCGGCTGTCACGCTGAGATCTAACGCATGACTTAACCGTACCATCGCTTCGATCAAAGCAATATGCCGCTCGCCCTCTCCCAATCGGTCAACAAAGCTCTTATCGATTTTAATTTGATCGATGGGGAAATTGGCCAAATACGATAGCGATGAATAGCCAGTACCAAAATCATCCAGAGAAATTTTAATGCCCCTTGCACGTAACTCATTAAGCACTTGAATTAGGTGCGCATGTTTTTTCATTAGCAGGGATTCTGTGATCTCTAAAGTAAGCAACTCGTAGGGAAAATCCTCTACTCCTAATTCGTCAATAATATCGGCAAAGGAGTCGCAAAACTCATCCTGTAACTCATGGGACCAAAATTCAAAGGTTGACACATTTATCGCTAAACTGATCGCCAATCCACGTGCTTGCATATCGATAATGGTTTTCATCACCGCTTGTCGTACGCTTCGACCAATATTAACGATTAAGCCACTGTTTTCGGCAATCGGAATAAACTCATCAGGGGGAATAAACTTTCCTTCATGCTGCCAGCGCAATAACACTTCTGCTCGAACAATTAAGCCTGTCGTGGCATCGACTATCGGTTGAAAATAGAGCTCAAAGGCATTTTGTTCTAACGCTTGTTTTAACAGTGTGTGTAAATTCGCTATTCGCTCAGCATCTTGCTGCATTTGCTCGGTAAAAAAATGATACCGATTACGACCATTTGCCTTTGAGATATACATAGCTTGGTCGGCGCAGTTTAACAGTTGCTCCAAATCCAACGCATCTTCAGGGAAACGCGCAATCCCAATACTTACCGAACTATACACACCTTTGTCGTGGGATAATTCGTAACGCCGATAAACTTGTTTATTGATCTTATCCGCCAACTGCGACAGTTCTCGCTGGGTAACAATCCCGGGGAGTAAGATGGCAAACTCATCGCCACCTAAACGCGCAAACACTGTCTGCTCATTTAAACAACTTTTAACCAATTCAACCATTTGTACCAATAAAACGTCGCCCTTATCATGGCCATATGTATCGTTAACTTGTTTAAAATTATCCAAGTCCATCAACATAAAGCTAAATCCCGGCGTTAAACTGTCCGTAGAAATAAGCTCTTGGATTTGTCTAAATAAAGCATTGCGATTTGCAAGCCCAGTTAATGAATCATTATTGGCTTGATATTTAATAAGTTGAGCGGCCTTTTTACGTTCGCTGACATCGGAAAAAAGCCAAGCAAAGCCGTTTTCGCTACTATGGGATTCACGAAAAACCGTGACGGTTAAATCGAGATAAAAAGTCTCGCCATTATTACGTTGCCCAATCAGTTCTCCCTGCCACATTTTCCCCTCAGCAAGATGCTTAAACAGTGAAGCGATTTCGTGAGGTTCGGAGGGAGAAAAAAATTGCTCAGGATTAAACTCAATACTTTCAGATGGTTGAGAATAAACCATCTGAGTAAAAGCATCGTTTGCATAAAGGACAGAATGGCTAGCATTGGTGATAACGAGAGCAAGGGGCAGCCGATCAAATATTTTCACCGCAAGTCGCTGAAACTCTAACGAACGACTGCGTTCTATGGCTAAACTCGCCAGTCTTGCCGCTTCCGCGATTAAGATTAAATCCGCGGATGTAGGAGATTTAGCCTCTTTGTAATACATGGCAAAGGTACCGAGCACCTTGCCTTGAGTATCTTTGATAGGCTCAGACCAACAAGCCCTTAATCCGTGTACGAGTGCAAAGGATTTATACAAGGCCCAATAGGGGTGATGTTCAATGTCCTCAACAATCACCCGCTCGCCCGTATAAGCCGCAGTACCACAAGAACCAACCTCAGGACCAATTTCTACCCCGTGGATAACTTGGTTATAACTGTCGGGTAAATGTGGCGCGGCGCCAGTGAGTAACTTTTTACCGTCTTCACTGAGCAATAATACGGAAGCATGTGTACCTAAACGCTGATCTTCAATTTTTAACACTAAAGCATGGAGAATTTCTGCTAAAGGAGCGCCATTTAGCAACATGGAAAGAATACCGTTATAGCATTCTAGACTGACGCTTTGTTGAAAATGGGCAGTTATTTTATCAATACAGCCCGTAACCTGCATTCCTTCGTCCATAAAACCCTTAGTCATTTAGCGTTTAAGTTAACGACCTTACTAAGGTGAAAAACCTTTGTAAATTAAGGGTGAATTTTAGGTACTAAAACACACTAAAGCAACCTTTCAATCAGCGATAAAAGCTTGCTTTAGTGTTACAAGAAGTGAAGCTTACTCTTGAATACGCTCGAGTTTTGCCAGATAAAAACCATCAAATCCTGTATCGGCAGGGCTAATTGTCTCATCTTCAAGCAAACGGAAGTTTGGATTTTCCGCTAAAAAAGCGTCCACTTGCCCGCGATTTTCACAGGGGAAAATTGAGCACGTCGCGTACACCACAATCCCTCCGACCTTCACCATGCGGCTATAGCTGCTTAAGATATGCTTTTGCAGCTCCATCAATACTGGTAAACGCTCGGCGGTATCACGCCATTTTGCATCGGGATTACGCTTTAATACCCCAAGGCCTGAACATGGCACATCGAGCAGAACGCGATCGGCACTGAGTTTTAAACGCTTAATGGTTTTAGAGCCGACAATTAATCGGGTTTCGATATTATGGGCACCATTACGGCGGGCACGTTCTTTAAGGTTATCGAGTTTCCATTGCTCCACATCCATCGCCAATAAACGCCCTTTTCCTTGCATCTGCGCGGCGATATGCAAGGTTTTACCGCCAGCACCCGCGCAGGCATCGATCACTCGCATACCGGGTTTGGCATCTAGCGCAGCGGCCACTCGTTGTGAGCCAGCATCTTGCTGCTCGAACAAACCGTCTTTAAAGCAGTTAGTGCGAAACAGCGCCGAATCTGAGGTCACTTCAAGGGCGGAATCAACCCCCTCGACCGTTTGGGTGGTGACAAACTCGGCCGCCAGTTTTTGTGCTAACTCATCACGAGTCACTTTAAGACCATTGACCCGCAGGAAACGTTTTGGCGGAGTGCTTAATGCGGCGCGCTCCTTCTCCCAGGATGCACCAAGCTGGGCTTGACCCATAGCATCTAACCACTCTGGGCAACCATCCCAAAGCACTGGGTTACTCTTAGCCTGTTCGATACGCTTGGCTAAACGCTCGGCATCGACCGGCAAGGAATACTGCATTTTTGGCAATTCTAACTTGTGGAATAAGTGCCAGACATTAAGCAACTTGGAGCCTAAACGCTCCATTTCTTCCGGCTTTATTTCCGCTAAGAAACAATACAGATTTAACCGGCGCAAAATATCGCCCGTTACAGTCGCGATCCGTGACTGTTCGGCAGGTACTAACTTTAGCCCCGAAAAATGCTGAGAATAAGCCCGGTCTAAGGGTTTTCCTTCGCTTAGCACCATAGCTAAGATATTGATCACTAATTCATTCGAGCTGGCAGAAAGCGGAGAATTCAACATTTACAGGTCACCGTGAGTAATAAAACCGGAGGATCATAGGAGGTCAGACACTATTACGCAAGTAAACAGATACCTAGTTGCCGTTTCGGAACAAAAAAGTCCAATAAAAAAGCGATCCTTGGGGATCGCTTTTCTCGAATCGGCCGATGCAGTTACATTTTAGAACCTTTCGCACCGTAAAACAGGATAAAACCGTAGCACACCACTGGCAGAATAAAGGCCAATTGAATACCTAAGTTATCGGCTAATACGCCCTGTAATAATGGCACAATCGCACCACCTACAATGGCTAAACAGAGAATACCGCTACCCTGCGAAGTGTGGGGGCCTAAGTCACGCAGTGCTAAACTGAAAATGGTCGGGAACATAATTGAGTTAAATAATCCCACACCCAAAATCGCCCACATAGCAACACTGCCACTGGTAGTCATAGCAACCAGCACTAGCAAAGCCGCCATAAAGGCGTTGAAGGCAAGCACTGTGCCTGCGGGGATTTTTTGCATCACCGCCGAACCGATAAAGCGGCCGACCATAGCACCGCCCCAATAATAGGCGATGTAATGGGCCGCTTGCTCCTCTGGCATGCCAGCTATGTGTGATTCACCAAGGAAGTTGACTAAGAAGCTGCCAATCGAGACTTCTGCGCCCACATAGACAAAAATCCCCACCGCTCCCAGCACTAAATGCGTGCTTTGCAGTGCGCTGGTCTTGCCTAAATAAGTTTGTGCATCGCCCGCAGCGGCTTCGCTGTGTTCACGGATCACCGGCAAATCTAACTTCGCGAAAATAATCGCCAGTACCGCAAGTGCCGCAGCCAACAATAAGTAAGGCAACTTAACCACTTCTGCCTCGGCATTGGCTTGCGCTAGTTCAGAAGATGCCGTCGCTGCCACGGACAAAATTAAAATCGAGCCAAAAAATGGTGCAACCGTGGTCCCTAAAGAGTTGAATGCTTGAGTCAGGTTTAAACGGCTCGATGCGGTCTCGCTGCTGCCAAGCGCATTAACATAGGGGTTAGCCGCCACCTGTAAAATGGTGATCCCTGATGCTAATACAAACAGCGCGCCGAGGAATAAACCGTAGATTGCAAGGGATGCGGCAGGATAAAATAGCCCACAACCAAGACTCGCAATCACTAATCCGGTAACTATACCTTTTTGATAGCCTAACTTTTTAACCAACTGGCCTGCGGGAATCGACACCAAAAAATAGGCGCCAAAGAAACAAAATTGGATCAACATCGCTTGGGTGTAATTGAGTGAAAACACCGCCTTAAGATGGGGGATCAGGATATCGTTCAAACAAGTGATAAAGCCCCACATAAAAAACAGTGAGGTCAATGAGACTAACGCAAAACGATAATTACCGTTTCCCGCCTCGCTCACGCTGCTCGTGTGACTGCTGGTGTTAATTGATGACGCCATAGTTGTGTTCTCTAATCATGTTTTTATTATCCAAAGGTAAGTTCCCTTAGGCGTTTTCGTACAACGACAGGCTGCTACAATCAATTTGTGCTGCCCGTCCGAAGTGGTGTTATGCCCAGTCGAAACTAGTTCAACAACGCATAAAAGCAGGCGTAGGCCGAAAATGTCAATGTATTAGCGCTTCTTTGCGCAGTTTTCAGACCGTGACCTGTGATTTCTTGCTGGATGCTAAGTGCATTCAAGGGTAACTCAAGATCGATATCTTGCAGGTTGAAGCATACCAGTAACTTTTGTTCTCCGAGGGTACGCACAAACACCAATAACGGCTCTGGCACATCGAGAAACTCGATCTCCCCTTCGATTAAAATAGGATAGCCTTTGCGCCACGCGAGAAACTGACGATAGCTATGCAATACCGATTGACTATCCGCTTCCTGCACATCGACAGCGAGCGCCTGATGAGCCGGTGCCACGGGCAACCAAGGTGAGACTTGGCTAAAGCCATTAAAATCAGCATATTGTTCCCATGGAATTGGAGTTCGGCACCCATCTCGCCCCTTAAACATCGGCCAGAAGGTTTTACCGAAAGGGTCCTGCAATTCATGGAATTCGATTGGCGCTTCGGTTAAGCCTAGTTCTTCCCCTTGGTAACTACACACGCTGCCGCGAAGTGAACAAAGCATCGCATTAAGCATTTTGACCATATCACGGGTTTGTTTGCCCTGCCCCCAACGGCTAGCAACCCGCTGCACATCATGATTTCCAATCGCCCAGCAAGGCCAGCCATCACCGATACTCGCTTCCAAGGCTTCTACCGTTTGGCGGATATAAGCAGCGCTATAGTCATCGGTCAACAGCTCAAAACTGTAGGCCATGTGTAAGCGGTCTTCGCCCTTGGTGTAGGCAGCCATCACGGCGAGTGAATCCTCAGCGGAGACTTCGCCTAAGGTCACAGCACCTGGATAACGATTGATTAACTGGCGTAATTCTTCAATAAAAAGAATCGTTTGCGGTCTATCGTTATTGTAGTAATGGTACTGGTAGGCATAGGGATTATCTTCACTAAAGCCGCGCCCTTGGCGTTTATCCTTAGGTTTGGCCGGATTATCCCTAAGCTGTTCATCGTGATAACAGAAGGTAATGGCATCTAAGCGGAAACCATCGACCCCCTTATTCAACCAAAACTCCACATTATCTAACACGGCTTGGCGTACTTCAGGATTGTGGAAGTTGATATCGGGTTGGCTGCGTAAAAAGTTGTGCAGATAATATTGTTGTCTGCGCGGTTCCCACTCCCAAGCGCAACCACCAAAGATCGCTAACCAATTATTTGGGGCGGTGCCATCTTCCTTAGGATCAGCCCATACATACCAATCGGCCTTAGGATTGGTACGGCTCTCACGACTCTCGATAAACCACGCATGTTGATCGGATGTATGACTTAATACTTGATCGATAATGACTTTAATACCGCGTTGATGGGCTTTTTCAATCAGCTCATCGAAATCCTGCATCGAACCGAATAAGGGATCGACCTCGCGATAATCACTGATATCGTAACCAAAGTCGGCCATGGGGGATTTAAAAAAGGGTGAAATCCAAATGGCATCCACATTCAGGCTGGCAATATAATCCAACTTAGTAATGATCCCGCGAAGATCGCCTACGCCGTCGCCATTGGTATCTAAAAGGCTGCGTGGATAGACTTGATAAATCACGGCTCCACGCCACCAGGTTAACTCACTCATAATGCCCCTTTATCCTTATTCTTCAGCGAGCTACCCCAAAATTCTCACACCAGCAGTTACAATTATGTTACTGCGGAGTAAAGGCGCTACGACTTGTATTAGTGGCAACGAGCATACGTGAACAAGGAAATAAGGTTCAATACGCCTGCATACGTATGCAAAGCAGGCTATCATTAGATTTGTCTGATCAAGTTAAAATTAACCCTTTACTAACATAAGGTTGCATTAAATCAACCAGAGATTAAATCGGACTTTTTTTGGTCAAAAACGGGGTTTTAGCGGTCGCAGGAGCTATTGAATACGTATGCACAATATTGTGAGGCCAAGATTCTCGGGAGTAGTATCTTCACCGTTGCATAACAATTTGGTCATAAACGCAGCACTTATGCAGTCAATTAAGCGCCGAAATACCAAAAAAGGCCGCATAAACAATGCGGTAATAACGATAAAACGCTCTACATAAGCGGTAAAAAGCGACTTCAAGGGGAAGATAGAAATGATGCGATTTAAACCCAGCTTGCTGACCTTAGCACTCGTTGCTGCAGGCGCCAGTATGCACACCTACGCAGCAGATGATACTACTGCACAATCGACAGCAACCAAAGACGAAAATATAGAAGTCATTCAAGTGACTGGTATTCGCCGTAGCTTGCAAGAATCCCAATCTTTAAAAATGTCATCTTCTTCTATCGTTGAAGCGATTTCTGCTGAAGATATTGGTAAGTTACCTGATGTGAGTATCGCCGAATCGCTTGCCCGTCTCCCAGGCGTCTCAGCCCAACGTTTAGATGGTCGTGCAAACGTGATTTCGATTCGCGGAATGGGACCCGATTTTACCACAGCAACACTCAATGGTCGTGAACAAGCCTCAGTTAACGATAATCGCAGTGTTGAGTTTGACCAATATCCATCCGAATTACTTAACCGTGTCGTCGTGTACAAAACACCAGATGCATCGGTAATGGCACAAGCTATTGGCGGTACCGTTGATATGCAAACCATTAGCCCTCTTTCACATGGTGAACAAACGATTGCGGTTGCAGTGCGCGGTGAAATGAACGACCTGGGCGCACTCAACAGTGGCTCCGACGACAAAGGTTACCGCGGTAGTATTTCTTATATTGACCAATTTGCCGATGATACCTTAGGTGTCGCCATTGGTTATGCGCGCATGATGTCTCCCAACCAAGAAGAACGTTGGCAAGCATGGGGTTATCCAGATAATGCTAATGGTGACAGTGTATTAGGTGGCGCAAAACCCTTTGTTCGCTCGAGTGAATTAGAGCGTGATGGCCTACTGGCTGTGGTTGAGTATGCACCAAACGACCGTTTCCATTCTACATTGGATGTCTATTACTCAAAATTTGTAGATGACCAACGTTTGCGTGGTATTGAAATCCCTGCGGCATGGGGAACCAATGGCGGTGTCGTCGCCACCACCACAGTAGATGGTTTAGTGACAGAAGGCGTTATCAAAGGAGCTGAAGTTGTTGTCCGCAATGACGTGAACAAACGTGACGCAGATTCCTTATCTATCGGCTGGAACAACAAATTCAGCATTAATGATAGCTGGAGCCTTGAAGCTGACGTGTCACTCTCTAAGGCAAATCGTACCGACATAGGTATGGAGAGCTACTCAGGCACAGGTCGCGGTACAGGTGTTGGCGCTGTTGATGACTTAAGCTTTGCCTACAATGGTAAAGGCGGATATGTTTTCGACCATAACCTTGATTATGCAGATAAAAATGTAATAAAACTCGGTGATCCTCTCGGTTGGGGTAGTCCACTTGGCGCCAACACTCAGGACGGTTTTATTAATAAACCTGAAATTGAAGATGAACTAAAATCTTTCCGTCTCAGTGCCGAATATGTGCTCGACAGTGGCGCAATTCGTAGTGTTGAATTTGGTGTTAACCGGACTGATCGTGACAAAACCAAAGTTGACAAGGGCTACTATTTAACCCTTAAAGGCTATGATGGTTCTGCCGATTACACTATGACAGTACCGGATCAGTACTTACTTGATCCTACTTCCCTCGCCTTCTTTGGCATGGGCGATGTACTCAGCTATGACTCTTTAGCTTTCTATAACGACGGCAACTATATAGAAACCGACGTCGCCGATGTGGATTTAAGCCGCGCGACCAACTCTTGGGCAGTACAGGAAGAAGTCACAACAGGCTATGTGCTAGCAAATTTAGAGTCTGAAGTATTCGGTATTCCATTCACTGGTAATGCTGGCTTACAGGCGGTTTATACCGATCAATCATCAGATGGTACTGTTGCCACAGTAGAAGCTGGCAAAGTGATTTTAACTCCGCGTACCGCGGGAGACTCCTACGTAGAATGGCTGCCAAGCTTAAACTTAAGCTTTGAAGTAGCTGAAAGCCAAGTGGTGCGTTTTGCAGCTGCGCGAACTTTAACCCGTTCACGCATGGACAAGATGAATGCCAACCTGAACTACAGCTATAACCAAAATCCAAATGATGGCGTTAACTGGACAGGAAACGCAGGTAATCCAGAACTTCGTCCTTGGTTAGCACGTCAGTATGATTTAAGTTACGAGAACTACTTTAGTGATCAAGGCTATTTCTCTGTTGCAGTGTTTTATAAAGACCTAGAGAACTATGTTTACGATCAAAAAGTCGATTTCGACTTCAGCACCCTATTCCCAGGTGTACCAGGTAATCCAATCGGCGTAATCACACAACCTCAAAATGGTGAAGGTGGTTACGTTCAAGGGGTTGAGGCCGCCGTCTCCTTAGACTTTGGTATGTTTGCCGATGTACTCAGTGGCTTTGGTACAGTGCTAAGTGGTTCATACACTGACAGTGAAGTAAAAGAAACACCAACAAGCGAACCAACAACGTTGCCAGGCTTGTCTGAAAAAACCTTAAACGCAACCGTTTATTATGAAAATTCAGGCTTTGAAGCACGTATCAGCTCACGTTATCGCAGTGACTTCCTTGGTGAAGTGACTAAGATCAGTTTGCAACGTGAAAACGTGAACATTAAAGCCGAAACAGTAGTTGATGCCCAAGTGAGTTATGACTTTAGCGAAAGTGGAATTGAATCACTGAATGGATTATCGATTCTTTTCCAAGTCAACAACTTAACCAATGAACCTTTCACATCATACACAGGTTCGGATCAACGTTTAGTTCGCGATTATCAAAACTATGGCCGTAACTTTATGTTAGGCGCTAACTATAAGTTCTAATAGTTTAGGTACCAAGCCTCTGCAATCTATTGCAGAGGCTTTTCTCTTTATTGTTCCACTATCAGTAATTTCCCATTTAGTCATCAGCCTTAAACATCAACTAAAGGGCTTAGATCATGAGTCAAATCAAAGATATTGTCATTGTAGGTGGCGGCACTTCGGGCTGGATGACGGCCGCATTATTAGCGAAATTATTTAAACACACCCTTAACATTACTCTCGTAGAGTCAGAAGATATAGGCACCATTGGTGTTGGAGAAGCCACTATTCCACCACTGCAGTTATTCAACAGTGTTCTTGGGATCCCCGAAAACGAATTTATTCAAGCAACCCATGCCACCTTTAAACTCGGTATTCAATTTGAACACTGGGGTAAGCAGGGTGATAGCTATATGCACGCTTTTGGTAATATAGGAAAAGATATTGGCTATACACAGTTTCACCAGTACTGGCTCAGTACTCAACCCGAGATGATGGCATCATTTTGGGATTATTCACTTAATTACCAAGCCGCCTTAAACAATAAATTTCAATCTATTGAACAAATTCCCCATTCACCTCTCTCTGGTCTCACCCACGCTTACCATTTTGATGCCGCACGCTACGCTTGGCTTTTACGACAATACAGTGAAAAGTCAGGAGTAAAACGCATTGAGGGTAAAATTGAATCGGTAAATTGTGCCGCTAATGGACATATTACAAACCTAACACTGGTTTCTGGAAACTCAGTTCAAGGCGACTTTTTTATTGACTGTTCAGGCTTTGCTGCCCTATTGATAGGAAAAACACTTAATGTGGGCTATGAGAGTTACCAAGATTGGTTACTGTGCGATAGTGCATACGCTGTCCCAAGCGAAAAGGCCTGCGAGATAAAACCTTATACTCGTGCTATCGCCCATGAGGCGGGTTGGCAATGGCGGATCCCGCTGCAACATAGAACAGGAAATGGCATTGTTTACAGTAGCCGCTATATGAAAGACGAAGAGGCGAAAGCAAAACTACTGTCGACACTTGAAGGTAAACCTCTCGCTGAACCGAAAAAAATATCCTTTATCCCTGGCCGTAGGCTTAAACAGTGGCAACATAATTGTGTTGCTATAGGTCTCTCAAGTGGTTTTTTAGAACCTCTTGAATCTACAAGCATTCATTTAGTGCAATCGGCCATCATTCGCTTAACTAAACTGTTTCCCCACCAAGGTGTAGTCCAAGCAACAGTGGATGAGTTTAACCGGCAGTCCCAACTGGAATTCGAACAAATCCGCGATTTTATAATCTTGCATTATTATCTCAACCGACGTTCAGACTCTGATACCGACACGCTATGGAGCGCCTGTCAGCAAATGCAGATACCTGAAAGCTTGCAACAGAAGATTAGCCTTTTTAGCGAAACGGGCACTATTTTTAGGCACAAGGATGAACTCTTTACGGAAGCCGCTTGGGTTCAAGTGATGTTAGGACAGGGAATCATCCCTACAGATTATAATCCACTCGCAAACACAGTCTCCCCTGAGGCTTTAACTGAATTTTTAAGCAATATCAAAGTGATAATCAAAAACACCGTAAGTAATATGCCAACCCATGAACAGTATCTCGCACGGCTAGTTTAAGCCTCATCAAGTAAAGAAGCCTAAAAGTGTAAATACTTGACTTACTTGGCACTGAATAAGGAACAATTATGATCTTCACACGACGACATCTACTACTCAGTATTAGCTTTTTAATCAGTTGGAATACTCAAGCAGGGACAATCGATTCTACAGCGTTATTATCAGCCAATCTCAGTGCTAGTGAAGTCAATTCAACAGCCCCTTTAACTATCGAACCGCTCTCTTGGTGGGCGGGCATGCATAATCCTAAGCTGCAATTAATGCTCCACAGTGATGCACTGCCCGCGGATGCTGCGCAGCTTAAGGTTGAGATTGCTGGCAAAGATGTGGTGTTTGAAGGGATTGAACAGACGGATAATCCCCATTATTTGTTTATCAATTTAGACTTGCGCCAAGCCAAGCCGCAGACCTTTGACATCCGCATTTTCGCTGGCGACAAGCAGCTCTTGCAACTGCCCTACACTTTAGCGGCTCGGGCTGATGGTAGCCGCGAACGCCAAGGTTTTAGCAATAAAGATGTAATTTACCTTATCACCCCGGACCGATTCGCCAATGGCAATCCAAGTAATGACAATCAAGCCGATATGCTCGAGCATGCGGCGCCAAATAATTCCGATGGTCGCCATGGCGGCGATATCGAAGGTATACGCCAGCACTTAGATTACTTAGCCAAATTAGGTGTCACTCAGCTGTGGATCAACCCACTACTTGAAAATAACCAAGCCCAATACTCCTACCATGGTTACGCCATTACCAATCTTTATCGGGTCGACCCGCGTTTTGGCAGCAATCAGGATTACCAAAGGTTAGTCACAGAGGCCAAACAACATGGCCTTGGGGTGATTAAAGACGTAGTGCTTAACCATATCGGCTCAAACCATTGGTGGTTAAAGGATTTACCGAGCAGAGACTGGCTCAATGTCCCGCAGCATCCCGATGCAAAAAACGCCACAACGTCTCCTGCGGCCAGTTTTACCAGCCTCAGTTCTACCAACCCGGGCTTTACCAGTCATAGGCGCACCACAGTGCAAGATCCCTACGCCGACATGCAGGATAAACGGGATTTTGTCGACGGTTGGTTTGTCGATTCGATGCCCGATCTTAATCAGCGCAACCCAAAGCTTGCCACTTATCTGATTCAAAACAGCATTTGGTGGGTGGAATACGCGGGGCTTTCAGGCATTCGCGAAGACACCTACTCCTATGCCGATAAAGTCTTTTTAACCCAATGGACTAAGGCATTAATGGCAGAGTACCCACATTTTAATATTGTCGGTGAAGAGTGGACCGCCAATCCCATTATCGTATCCTATTGGCAAAAAGGCAAAATCAATGCCGATGGCTATACCTCAGATTTACCGAGTCTGATGGATTTTCCGCTCTATGAAAAGCTACTTGAAAGCCTGAACGAGCCAGAAGACTGGGATACTGGTTTTATCAAGCTTTACGAGATGTTAGCTAACGATGTGGTATATGCGAACCCAAGCCAGTTAGTCCTCTTTGAAGGTAACCACGATACCAATCGGATTTATAGTCTGCTAAAAGAAAACCTGCCGTTGTATCAAATGGCCCTCACCTATGTAATGACAGCCAAACGCATCCCACAGCTGTTTTACGGTACCGAAGTGTTGATGACCAGCCCGACCAAAGATCGCCACGACGGTGTAGTGCGTAGCGATTTTCCGGGTGGATTCGCTAATAGCAAAGTCAACGGTTTTAGCGGTAAAGGACTAAACGCTAAACAGCAACAGGCCCAAGCATTTATTCGCACCCTGCTTAATTACCGTAAGCATTCAGCCGCGCTGCAAACGGGCGATTTACTGCACTTTGTGCCACAAAACGGCATTTATGTGCAATTTCGATGCGCCGCCAAACAGGCCGCAGCGGGCAATGCCTGCTACCAAGCCGATGCGGATAAAGTGATGGTGATTTACAACAAAAACGACCAAGCACAAACGCTGGATTTAAGCCGCTTTAGCAAGGTATTGGCGGGTAATAGCTCTGCTATTTCTGTCTTTTCGGAGGACAATTTCGAGCTAAATCAATCACTTGTTCTGCCCCATGCTGGCGTTATGCTGCTTGAACTCAAACCCCAATAACCCATAAATGAAGCAGCTAAGCATGCTTAGCTAACAGCGCGGCCAACCTACAGTTTGGCCGCCAGGTCAGTAAAGGAACCTAGGTTGAATTTTCTATTATCTAACAGCAGTAAACGTCGCGCTTATCGCTGGCATCAGGGATTAACCCTACTGGCCCTCAGCAGCATTAGCACTTTTTGCGCTATGGCCGCACCAGTAATCAGCACTCAAGCAACCGCGTTGGATTCAGTGGCGGCTAAAACTATGCCTGCCAATCTCAATGAGGCAGAAAGCGAAATCCTGCCAGCCCATCACAATGCTGAGCAAGCAAACAAGTACAAACCTGTTGTTTATCAAATCTTTACCCGACTCTATGGCAATAAAAACACCACCAATAAACCTTGGGGCACGATTCGCGAAAACGGTGTGGGTAAATTTAATGATATTGATGATACTGCACTCAAAAGTATCAAAGACTTAGGTGTTACCCATGTGTGGTATACGGGTGTACCCCACCACGCCCTAATTGGCGATTACAGTGCAATTGGCGTTAGTCACGATGATCCCGATGTGGTTAAGGGCCGCGCTGGTTCGCCCTATGCGGTTAAAGATTATTACAACGTAAACCCCGATTTAGCGGTCGATCCCACCAAGCGTTTACTGGAATTTCAGGCACTTATCGAGCGCACCCACAAGCAAGGCTTAAAGGTAATTATCGATATAGTACCCAACCATGTGGCACGTAATTACCATTCCATCATTAAGCCCGAGGGTGTGCGCGATTTTGGTGAAGACGATAATCAAGCCCTTGAATATGCAAAGCATAATAACTTTTACTATGTGATTGATAAACAGCAATCCTCTGGCTTTCAAGTGCCCGATTTGCCAGAGAGCCTCAAACCGTTAGGCGGCGAGCCGCATCCCCTAAGTGATGGTCAATTTAAGGAAATCCCCGCCAAATGGACGGGCAATGGCTCACGCCTTGCCAAGCCAGATATGAACGACTGGTATGAAACCGTTAAAATCAATTACGGTGTCCGCCCCGATGGCAGCCATGATTTCCCCGCACTACCACCACGCTATGCCACTCTCGGCGCCGAGCAGCACTACGCTTTTTGGCAGCAACATAGCCATGAATTACCTAACTCCTGGATCAAGTTCAATCAAATTGCCCAGTATTGGTTAGCGATGGGAGTCGATGGATTTCGTTACGATATGGCCGAAATGGTACCAGTCGAGTTTTGGAGCTATTTAAATAGTCATATAAAACATAGTCATCCTGAAGCCTTTATCTTAGCTGAGGTCTATAACCCCGCGCTGTATCGCGACTATATTCAGCTCGGCAAAATGGATTACCTCTACGATAAAGTCGATCTTTACGACACCCTCAAAGCCATTATGGCAGGGCAAAAAAGTACCGCGCAGATCGCCGCGGATCAGGCCAAAGTGCACGATATCGACTCGCATATGCTGCATTTTTTAGAAAACCACGATGAGCAGCGCATCGCTAATGCCGCCTTTTTAGGTAACTTAACTGGTAACACCTCAACGGATGGGGTCGATCCCCGCTACGCCCTGCCCGCGATGGTGGTGTCAGCAACCTTAAGTACATCACCCACCTTGATTTATTTTGGTCAAGAAGTCGGAGAAGCGGCGACGCAAAACCTAGGCTTTGGCCATGCTTCGCGCACCAGTATTTTTGATTATGCGGGTGTTCCCGCCCATCAGCGCTGGATGAATCAAGGTAAATTTGATGGCGGCCAATCAACCACGGCAGAAGTTGCGCTGCGCGCCTATTACCAAAAATTATTGAACCTCAGCACAGGGAAAAATGCGCCCGCGCTCTTAGGACAATATGACTCGCTAGATGCTGCCAACCGCAGCGCGGTATCGGCTGCAAAGGCTAACAATAAGACAAACAATGGCAGCGCAACGGGTTATGATGACGCAACCTTCGCCTTTGTCCGCTTTGAGGCTAATACCGCCAATAACAAAGGTCAAAAGCTGATTATTGTCAGTAACTTTAGTCAAACCCAAGCCAAGTTATTTTCACTTAAACTGCCCCAATCTCTGATTACGCAATGGCAGTTAACCGATGCCACCTATCCGCTTAAGGATTTGCTGGAACACCATGCTGCGCAGTTAATCGTCGAACAAGGTGAAGGACAAGTTCTGTTGCAGCTTGCCCCTCTCTCCTCTGCGATATTTGAACTCGCCCATTAGCCAGATAAGGTAAGATAAAGATCAGAGATCAGCACCAAAGTCACACACCGTTGTGACTCTGGCTTTTTTAACACACACTAGCGTAAACATCAGTTAAACATCACAGAGGCAAGCCATGTTACTCGGCATTCACCATGCAGCGATTATTTGCAGTGACTATCAAAAGTCCAAACACTTTTATGTGACGATTCTTGGCCTTAGCGTGCTGGCAGAGCATTATCGTGAGGCACGCCAGTCCTACAAACTCGATTTACAACTGCCCGATATGAGCCAAATCGAGTTGTTTTCCTTCGACAATCCTCCCAAGCGCCCTAGCTATCCCGAAGCCTGCGGTCTTAGGCACCTCGCCTTTCGCGTCGCATCGATTGAAACGGCGATCAAGCATCTTAGGGCCCATGATATCGACGTCGAACCTGTCCGCATTGACGAATACACTGGTAAAAAGTTCACCTTCTTTAGCGATCCCGACGGCTTACCCTTAGAGTTATATGAGCTATAACCTGAATCCTCAATGTATTAAAAATGTAAATAAAACAGCGCACTAAAATAGCGTATTCACGCAACGAATAAGATGAATAAAGCTTAATTACGCCAAGGGAGTTTTAGCAGTAGACTCAATGAAGCGGTGCAGCACTAGCTCATCGTTTGACCAAGATGGCTGAGTAAAAGGCTGGAGCTTACCAAGGCTAATCACAGAGGAGCTCAAGGTGTTTGATAACCCAACATTATTGTTATGGAGTTTAGTCTTTGGCCTCTTTGGTCTTGGCTTTTTCACCTACGGCAAGCGCCAAGCCGCCCCCATCCCTCTGGCCGTCGGCCTCACCCTGATGATTTACCCTTATTTTGTCACCAATCTCGCACTACTTATCGCCATCGGCATCGCCCTTATCGCACTCTCCTATTTTGTAAGGATATGATTTTTAAATAGTAGAAATACTCAAAGCCAGAAATGCGTTGAATAACTGGCAGAATTAATAAAACTGAGTGGGAGATTACGTGTTAGGAATTAGAACTGTTTTGCTGGTATTGGCTTATGGTGAGCCATGGTATTAGTTCGACGACGCGCAGCGAGTCCATCCGTGGATGCTCGACCGCCCCGTCCGTGGGGCGGACGGTCGTCTCGCTAATCACCATGGCTCACCTGTTTAGCAGCGACGTAATCTGTATGTTTTAAAGAAAATATGTGTCTCGCTTTGGGACAAAAGCTTGTTAGATAATTCACTCTTATTAGCCAGATTCGCATTAGCTATTCTATTCGTAATACTTCGTTTGGCTACAAACTAATCAATGCTCGATATAATCAGTCGGAATAGGCATAACTGGGACATGAATCAGTTCTCTAGAGATTTGATTCATCTTAAGGGAAAAAACCGCCCCAGAATAGCCGCAAACGAGGAATTGGGACGGGTTTTAGGGGCTGGCGTGAATCAGTCTGTCCTAGAGCGATTCATCTGCACACTCTTCAGCAAGATCACCCCAATCGGGCAGGTTATACTTCTTTTTCAGTTGACCACAATACCAAGAAACAGATAAACCATAGCCTAATGATATGAAGCAGAGTTTCATATAAAGCATAATTAGCTCTTCGATGGCGGCTACATCTTTGAAAAGGTCATTAGTATAAAAAAATATGAAGGATAAAATGGATAAGATGATAGAAAAAAAGCTGAAAAAGTAAGCAGTCTGAACAGCTAGAGTAGTTTTAAAACTTGCTAATAAGGGAGGTTGAAATTTAATCCCATATTTCCAAAGAAGCCGATAAAATGGTGGTGAGTAAGTTAGCTTAGAAATACCTTTTTGTTCCATTATTTTAAAATACGCATTCATTTTGCATTTAAATGTCATATCTAAACCTCTTAATTATTCACATGAATCATGTCTGGTGTAGTTAAATATGGCCACCCATTTTAAATCAATAACATAATGCACTTTCGGTTTGCCTACAACTTGTACGAGCTAAAATAACGTTAGTGGGAGTCATCAACGTCGTAGGGACTGCATGTAAGACAATAAATTGCGCTAATCTCTTTCAAAAATGGTGTATTTCAGACGAGGTAAGTCATCCCATAGCGCTTGGGAAGTGTTCTGGATGGGGCTTTTGAAGTGATATAAACAGTTGTCAGTTACTGTAAAAGTGCTGACAGCATTTAGCAAAATGCCGTCGTCGCTTTTCTAAGTGTTCGCAATAATCGGTTAGTGCTTGCAGAGTGCCCACTGGACCATGAAATAACTTGCCAAATTCGGTGGTTAGCTTGAGCCAATTGTCATGGGGAATATTTAATCTTGTCAGTATCTTGGCGCTATTTTCACTGATGTATCCACGTTTATCATTGCGAATAATTCGGCCCGTATCATCTACCAATTGAACGTAATCCATTAATGAAAACGCAATGCCATTGGGTTGGTTGTCGCACTCATTACCAATAAAAGGTAGTAGATTGCTCGGCTGCTCACCTTTTAACGCCGCCCGAATGCGTAGTTGAATACTGGTATGGTCGGATTGCTCTGGTGTATCAGCCAGTTGTGCTCTAATAGGATTTAAATCCACATAAGTTATACAGGCTAATACTGCGGCTTCATCGAGTAGGGCTTGCGATTTGAACCGCCCTTCCCAGAACCTGCCTGTGCAGTTATCTTCTTGATTTGCTTGCCTTGCAATGGGTTCGTTGAGGCAGCGCATAAACCAACTGATATCACATAAACGGCTGCGGTAAATGGCGATTGAATGCTTTAATCTGCTGACCTCATAGGCTTCAACTAACTCACCTTTGGCGAACTTTTGTGTTAACTCATCGCCTTTAAACAACTTATGCCACTGCTCAAGCACTTCGCGGTCAGTCCAGAGATTTGCCGTCTCGATATCGACTCGTAGCACCACATGTAGATGATTCGACATAACCGCAAAGGCCGCAACATCAATAGCAAAAACGGCTTCAAGTTCAAACAATAATGACTCTACCCAAGCGCGGCGATGGTCATAGTTTTTACCGGAATAGGTATCATCGCCACATAAAAATGCCCGCCGCACCACGCGGCTACAGCAATGATAATAGGATGTGTCTTCAAGACTTATCTGAGTTCTGCGAGGGCGCGGCATACGAACCTCCTTGTTCAATGCTTAACCAAAGCATAGTAGGAGGTTTACTACCGCGCGATTGAGGCTGGGAGTCCAGTTTTATTTCTTGGGTGTCCAGTTTTATTTCAGTTTTACAGTTTTGTTAACTCTTTCGCCAGTTATCCATTTTATCTATCAATCCAGAGTATCGAACTAAAACAATGTAAATTGACGGTAATACAAAAATAATTACAAATCCGAGTTCAATCATAGCCTGCGCCATTTCAGTCAATGAAAGCGCCGAAGACATGCTACTAATTTCCCTCATAAACAATATAGGTAACGCAGTAAGAGGAATCACTAGTACAAAGTGCATTAATAAAAGTGTTTTAGTTTTACTTTTGGCAATGATTTTCATCTGAATACGGCAATGAATCTCTGAAAGCAATGCATTTAACGATGTATAGATGAACAATATTATTAGAAAATTTATCATGAGTACCTATGAGAACCCTGCGTTCAATTTCAATCGTCACCAATACCGCATTCACTTTGTATCATAACTAAAACTTGACTAACTTATCCTAAGCAACAAAGAGCCGAAAGGTTTTCCTAGTACGATTTTGGGGCAAAAGCCTTTAACCGGATTAACCGCGTCATGGTTAGTTAAGATTGCCATCAATAAAGCAGTGCTCCTAAAGGCATAACTATCATCCTAACTAACCTTCCCTATCCCACCTTACCTATCTGACTAAATAGGCTCAAACCAATCAACTCAACTATTCTCGGCAAATGGTTATACGGCGAAGTGCAAATATGCACAGTAGCGAGAGGATTAATAAGGATAAACTGCCACCGCCGCTATAGCCTTGTTTATGTTCTATGGTCGCAATATGTTCTTCTTTCACGCGGGTTTTAAAGCGAGCTAATTCGGCGTCTAAATTAGTGATCATATCGTTTACCGCTAGATCAAAGCCTTCGGCGGATTTTTCACGTAACACATTGGTGACGTTCACCGCGGTTGACGTGTCGGTAAGTTGGTTGATGCCGGGCGCCCTAAACAGCATTTTTTGGCTACGCATATCAAATACAGCGGTATCGACAAAGGTTTGGATCGCGTTTTCATTGCCGGGCACCATATACATGCCGACTATGGTCCAATACAGCAGTGAAGTCTTATTCTCGCTGCTTTGTAGCAGTTGATCATAAGATACCAGTGCCATCACATCGACATCATGTAAGCGTGCGACCTGCTGCAAGGTGCTAAAACCTTTGCCATTTTTAAGATAAGTGCTGGGGATTAATTCGATTCGATCAATAAAGTCATATTTAACAAATGACTGTTTCACTTTATCCAGCAAGGCGATTTGCGAGGTGCTATCGAGGGCTTCGTATTGCCAATGGGTGGAAGGTAAAAAGGCGATACCAACCGTGATGGGAAGACGCAACACTGGGATACTAGGCTGCTGCGCCTCACGCTGCTTATCGTCGGGATAGAGATATTCAACCAGACTGCTGGAAACGACGTTTTTTTCGGTGGTGTTACCGTTAAAAAAAGCACTGCAACCACCAAGCATGATGCTAATCGATGCCAGCGCACCCACAAGCGCTATGAATTTTGTCTTCATCTGTTTCCCTACCGTATCCTTACTGCGCACAGGCCACGCAACCCGTACATATTGCCGCTACCTTAGCGAGTCACTGCTGTAAAAACAAGCCGTTAACTTCACATATCGTGCTTTTGTTTGGCTTTTTAGAGGCTAAGAAACAACAAAGCCGCATCGGAATGCGGCTTTGATTTAGATAATTACGACAACCAGTTGCGCAAATTCATCTGCTTAGGCGTATTTACGCACTTTTTTCAACGCGATTTGCTGCTTTAATGCCGATAAATGTTCGATAAACACTTTACCGTGTAAATGGTCGATTTCGTGTTGTAAAACAATGGCTAAAAAGTCATCGGTTTCGATTTCAATCGCTTTGCCTTGTCTATCTAAGGCGGTGACTTTGACTTTTTCAAAACGAGTGACTTTTGCGCGGTAACCTGGGATAGAAAGACAGCCTTCTTCACCTACATATTCGCCAGACTTCTCAACAATCTCTGGATTAATCAGCACTAAGGGTTGGTCACGATTTTCGGATAAATCGATCACAATCACTGCATCTGTACTGCCCACTTGGGTCGAGGCCAGACCGATACCGTCGTCGGTGTGGTACATGGTTTCGATTAAATCATCGATAAATCCCTGAATCGCTTCAATGTCTTTTACGGGTTGTGCTTTGCGCTTTAGACGCTCATCGGGAATTGTCAGAATATCGAGTACAGCCATGCCTGTTTCATCTCTTAGTGAGTCAAAAAATTTGGCGCTATTATGAACTATTCCTGTGTTTTCTCAATATTCAAAACTAAATAGTTTAATAAAAATCATTACAATCGATTTTTTAGATTTAAATTGCAGCAGTATCAGCCGTTCGCTGTTTCACTTAGGCGGTAATTAACGCTACACTGGCTCACCTCTTTTATGGTTTTATTTGGCATCATCATGCGGTTTGCAAAAGATAAATCCCCACTTTATCGCTACTTAGAGCAAGATAAAGCCGTCACGCCAGACGAAACGAGCAGCACACAAGAGACACAAAACAACCTCTCGCCGATGGCGAAGATTTGGCATATTGTCGCGATGATCCCGCCTGGTAAAGTCAGCAGTTACGGCAAGGTGGCCGATTTTGCGGGTTTACCCGGGCGTGCACGCTATGTGTCAAAGGCGCTCAAATCGGCCCCCGAACATTTGTCACTTCCTTGGCATAGAGTACTCAACAGCCAAGGGGAAATATCCTTCGAAAAGCATTCAGTCTCCTTTCAGGAACAGATGGAATTATTGCGTATTGAAGGCGTTACAGTGAACTGTGGCAAAGTAGACTTGTCTGAGTTTGAGTGGCAACCGGATATGGCAACCTTAGTGATGTCAATCCCCTTCTAGTTTAATATATTGATCTATAAACTGTTTACACCCGATATAGCCTCAGCTATAAACAATTAAGCGTGACAGTTTAGCCAATGGGATAAGCGGTGTTAGCCGCAATCTGTTTGCGATATAAAGGAGCATTACTTGCGCACAATTCCAACGTTATTCGTGAGTCTCGCACTCACCCACAGCGTATTTGCGATGGCGGCGCCAACGCCTTTAACGCCTCAAACTGCTGAATATCAAGTTAATTATGGTGATATTGAGTTGGGTAAGGCCAAGTATCAACTGCCCCCCATCGAGGATGGCGTTTATAAATATCGCTTTGACAGCGACCTTAGCCTGTTATTACTCACCGATGTGCGCCATGTACTGAGTGAATTTGGCCAAGAGGGTAATCAATTATTACCAATGCGCTATTTGCATGAGCGTAAAGGTGTTGGCCCGAACTTTGTCGAGCAAACCGCCTTTGCCAAGGCTCAGGGGATGATCCACACCCGTTATAAGGATGAAAAAGGCAAATTCCCCTTTGAAGGCGATATTTTCGACCCTTTAATGGTGCAGCTGCAGTTTCGTCTCGATATCAGCGCTGGTAAAGAAGTGCTTGATTATAAGATGGTAAAATCCAACGAGCTCGATGAGTATAAGTTCCATGTGATTGGTAAGGAACGGATGACAATTGAAAGCGGCAGCTACGATACGGTCAAAATTGAGGTAGTGCGTGACAATCATAAACGCCAAACCTTCTTTTGGATGGCGCCGGATTTAGCCTACCTGCCCGTTCGTCTAACGCACTTTGAAAAAGGCAGCAAACAGCTGGATATCAAACTGCTGAATTATCATTTCGACGATGTACCAGTTGCAGTCGCGCCCGCAGCCGTTGAAGCCGCTGCCGATGAAACCGAAGTTCCGACAGAGCCGAAAGTACCTAAACTTTTAGGCACAGGCGCTAATTAAATTAGTTAAGTGTTTATGGCTGATAAGACGAATTGAGTGCTGTTGCTAAGAAGCCGCAACAACACAGCATAAAACACAAAAGGCCAAACGTGAGTGACTCCGTTTGGCCTTTTTGTCTCTAATTTAAAGACATCAAATAGAATGATTGTGACAGCGCCCCGATTACAAATCGATAAGTAGCTCACCTAAGCGGAATAACTTCCAATTACCGGGTTGCATCACCTGCCAGTCTTCGTTTTCAGTCAGTGGCCGAGTGGCAATCACGGTGACAACGTCGTGCGGTGTGGTTTCTTTATCAAAATCAATCACCACATCGGTATCAATTAATTTTGCCTTACCGAAGGGCGCTCTGCGGGTGATATAGCAAAGATTATTACTGCAGTAGCTCATCAGATATTCGCCATCACTGAGGATCATATTAAACACCCCAAGGGCGCGGATTTGTTCGGCAAGCGCTGCAACAAATTTAAATACGGCTTGCATATCGTCGGGGCGACGGTCGCCAAACTTGGCCGCGATCTGCTCCAGTATCCAGCAAAAAGCCAGTTCACTGTCGGTATCGCCAACGCTCTGATAACGGGACACCTGAAACTTCGCCTGATAATCACTTAACTGGCCATTGTGGGCATAGGTCCAATAACGGCCCCACAACTCACGGGTAAATGGGTGGGTATTTTCAAGCGAGACACAGCCGCGATTAGCTTGGCGAATATGGCTTATCACCACCTCGCTTTTAATCGGATAAGATTTGATCAACTTTGCAATGTGCGACTCACTACTCGGGCAGGCATCCTTAAAAGTACGGCTGCCACGGCCCTCATAGAAAGTGATCCCCCAACCGTCGACATGGGGCCCAGTGACGCCACCACGCTGTGCTAACCCTGTAAAACTAAACACAATATCGGTCGGCACATTGGCGCTCATCGCCAGTAACTCACACATATTTCTCGCCTTTCTTAATCCAAATATCCACGGTTTTGCATTGTAACTAGTTGATGACATTTGTGGAATGATCAAAGGTGACAAAAAATTTAAACAATTGTTTGAAAAATACTTGTATTAAAACTGCCTTAGGTTTAACTTTTATGCGACACAGGTCAGACCACAAACTATAATTGTGATCGTAATCAACAAAACTCGTTATGACCTGTGATTGGCACTCGGTCATGATTAAGGAGAAATACAGTGACTACCCTACTTTGGCTCATCGCCATGATATTAGTGCTAGGAGCCCTAGCTTACCTTCGGGTATCTTTGCTCACTGCCACTATTGCAGCCGCTGTTGTGATGACAGCCGGATGGACACTCGATGTTGTCGGCCCTATCTCTTGGATTATCTTCCTGGTGATCGCGCTGCCCCTCAATATCAGTGCATTTAGACAAAATGTTATCAGTCGCCCACTGATGAAGATCTACCGTGGCATCATGCCCGAAATGTCTTCTACCGAAAAAGAAGCGATTGAAGCTGGTACCACTTGGTGGGAAGCAGATCTGTTTGCGGGTAACCCAAACTGGAAAAAACTCCACAACTACCCTGTAGCTCGTTTAAGTGCCGATGAGCAAGCCTTCTTAGACGGTCCAGTGGAAGAAGTGTGCCGTATGGTGAATCAACACCAGGTATCACACCAACTGGCTGATTTACCGGCTGAAGTATGGCAATACCTGAAAGATCACGGCTTCTTCGCCATGATCATCAAGAAAAAATACGGCGGTTTAGAGTACTCAGCCTACGCCCAATCACGCGTACTGCAAAAACTTGCAGGCATTAGCAGCGAACTGGCTTCAACTGTAGGTGTACCTAACTCCTTAGGCCCTGGTGAACTGTTACAACACTATGGTACGCCTGAGCAGCAAAACTATTACCTGCCACGTTTAGCCAAAGGTTTAGAAGTGCCTTGTTTTGCGTTAACTAGCCCTGAGGCTGGTAGCGATGCGGGTTCTATCCCTGACTTTGGTATCGTATGTAAAGGTCAATGGGAAGGCGAAGAAGTCTTAGGTATGCGCTTAACTTGGAACAAGCGTTATATTACCCTCGCCCCAGTTGCAACTGTATTAGGTCTGGCGTTTAAGCTGCGTGACCCTGATCACCTGTTAGGTGATAAAGAAGAGCTGGGCATTACCTGCGCGCTGATCCCAACTGACGTTGAGGGCGTTGAAACAGGTCGTCGTCACTTCCCGCTAAACTGTATGTTCCAAAACGGTCCTACTCGCGGTAAAGACGTGTTCGTGCCATTAAGCTTTATCATCGGTGGTCCGAAAATGGCAGGCCAAGGCTGGCGTATGCTGGTTGAGTGTTTGTCTGTTGGCCGTGGTATCACGCTGCCATCAAACTCTGCCGGTGGCGTGAAAACAGCCGCTCTGGCAACAGGTGCCTATGCGCGTATTCGTCGTCAATTCAAACTGCCGATTGGTAAGTTAGAAGGGATTGAAGAGCCAAT
This sequence comes from Shewanella decolorationis, assembly GCF_004354305.1. Lineage (NCBI taxonomy): Bacteria > Pseudomonadati > Pseudomonadota > Gammaproteobacteria > Alteromonadales > Shewanellaceae > Shewanella > Shewanella decolorationis. The sequence goes on from NZ_CP037898.1 coordinate 3,491,038, forward strand.
GGCACGCATCGGTGGTAACGCGTATCTGATGGATGCAGTGACCTCATTAACCACCACAGGCATCGATTTAGGTGAAAAACCTTCGGTTATCTCGGCTATCGTGAAATATCACCTGACCGATCGTATGCAGAAATGTGTTATCGACGCCATGGATATCCACGGTGGTAAAGGTGTGTGTTTAGGCCCTAACAACTACTTAGGCCGTGGCTACCAAGCGGCTCCGATTGCGATTACCGTTGAAGGTGCAAACATCCTGACACGTTCGATGATCATCTATGGTCAAGGCGCTATCCGTTGTCATCCTTATGTATTGGCCGAAATGGAGTCAGCGTTTGATAGTGAGTCTGGCCAAGGTTTAGCTAACTTCGATGCGGCCATCTTCGGTCACATTGGTTTTGCGACCAGTAACTTTGTCCGTAGCTTCTGGTTAGGTCTGACATCAAGCCGTTTCTCTAACGCGCCATATTCAGATAAAACCAAGCGTTATTATCAACATATGAACCGTTTCAGTGCCAACTTAGCCCTGCTGTCAGACTTAGCCATGGCAACCTTAGGCGGTAACTTAAAACGTAAAGAGCGTATTTCTGCCCGCTTAGGCGATCTGTTAAGCCAGTTATACCTCGCCTCTGCAACCTTAAAACGTTACCAAGATGAAGGCCGTCAAACCGACGATCTACCACTGGTTCAATGGGCGGTTGAAGATGCGCTGTACAAGTTACAGGCTTCATTAGACGATTTACTGGATAACTTCCCTATGGGTCTGGGCGGCGTATTACGTGCCATCATGTTCCCATTCGGCCGTCCACTGAAACGTCCAAGCGATGTGTTAGACCATAAAGTGGCCAAGATCATGCAAACGCCATGTGAAAGCCGTGATCGTTTAGGTAAAGGTCAGTTCTGGACTAACTCTGAGCACAATGCTGTGGGTATCCAAGAGCAAACGCTGAAGGATATTCTTGCCGCCGAACCTTTATTCGACAAAGTCTGTAAGGCCAGTGGCAAACGTTTACCTTTCATGTGGTTAGATAAAGTCGCTGCTGAAGGTAAAGCCTTAGGTGTATTGAGCGACAGCGAAGTAGAACTGTTGGAACGTGCCGAAATCGGCCGTATGAAGTCTATCAATGTGGATGACTTTGACCCAGCAGAGCTGCGCCCTGAAGTCGTCGCAACGACGTCACAGGAACGCGCCGCTTAATAGCGAAGCTGTATTAGCTGAGCTGTACTAACTAAGCCCATCTAATTAGACAAAAGGCACTACCTATGTAGTGCCTTTTTTATTTTCGCCTCACTTAGCAGGCTTATCTCTTCGCAATTGCCAAGCTCTTCTTAGCCTTGACCTTGTCCATTATCCCTTCGCCAACGTTTCTTCCGAGGTAATGATGTTATCTTGTGCTTCAACCTCGGGTTGTGATGGCTCTTCATCCTTAGTTTTCGCTTGCTGCTCAAGTCGTTGACGCTCAGCTTCTTCCTCGGCCTTGGCTTTCGCTAGGGCCGCTTCTTCCGCCGCTTTGGCCTGTGCAGCTATCGCCTCTTGCTCGGCAATCGCCTGTTGGATTTTCGCTTCTTCAAGCGCTTCAACGGGCAATAGGCTGATTAACTCTATACCATTGGGGAATTGGGTATCATTGCCTGACACAATCACGACTTTGCCTTCTTTGGTCAAATACACTAACGGCAATGCGGTTTCGCCATAACGTTTGCGGAAATGCTCGAAGGTGAAGTTTTCAGTTAAGTTAGTGACTTTAAGCTGAGCTCCTTTCGCCATTTGACTGGCAATTTTGGTGTAGGACACCGCATCACCAAACAAACATAGCCGCTGTTTATAGGATTCGGACAATTGATGGCGCGCACTGCCCTGCTCGGCATTGTTCAGGCCAAAGACCTTTTTAGAACCTAGCACATCTTGAAAATAAAAGGTCACCAGCGGGTTTAACTGCTTATAAGGCGACATGATCAGCACTCGGCCAATCCCGGTTAAATCCATATAGGTTTCAGCATGTTCTGAGGCAGGATTACCAAAATAGACCGGAATATTGTCCATCCGCGCGAGGCGAATGTTATCCCAGTTGCTGTCGGCCAGCAGCACTTTGATATCTTTGGCCTTCAAGATTTTTGCTAGTTCGCGGGAGAACTTGGAGGCTCCGAAAATTAATAATCCTTGCGCCGACCCCGAGGTCACCCCAAGGTATTTCGCCCAGCGGCCCGCGGTTAAACTTTGGATAACCACTGTGCCGATAATAATTAAAAACACCAAGGGTACAATGGCATCGGCGCCCTGCACATTATTCGCCTCTAACTTAATAGCGAATAAGGAAGATACGGCCGCGGCCACAATCCCCCGCGGCGCAATCCAGCATAGGAACCACTTATCGGCCTTTGATAGTGACGTCCCAATGCCTGACACCCAAATACTGAGCGGCCGTGCAACTAGCATAGTCACGACGAGTACGCCTACCCCGCCCCAACCTAAATCCATCATGGCATTTGAGTCGAGTCTGGCGGCTAACAGGATAAATAAGGCGGAGATCAAAAGAACTGTCAATGTCTCTTTAAATTCGAGGATTTCAGCAATATCTACACCGCGCATATTCGCCAGCCAAATCCCCATCACAGTCACTGTGAGTAATCCGGACTCTTCCTGCAATAGGTTGGAGCCGACAAAAATCCCCAGCATTAGGGTTAATACTGCGGTATTTCGTAAATAATGCGGCAATAAATTGCGGCGGATCACTTGCCCAATTAAGTAACCTGACGCTGCGCCTAAACCTAAGCCAAGCGTGAGCATAGAACCTAGTGCATAAAGTACATGGCTGGTTTGATCGCCAGATACAGTAATGTATTCAAACACTAATACCGCCAGCAGCGCACCAATGGGATCAATCACAATCCCTTCCCAGCGTAAAATACTCGCCAGTTGCGACTTAGGCCGCACGCTGCGCAGCATAGGCACTATCACGGTCGGGCCCGTAACCACCACGAGGGCGCCAAATAACAGTGCGACCTCCCAGCTAAAATCTAGCAAGTAAAAGGTTGCGACACTGATGCAGCCCCAAGTGATCACCATGCCGATGCTCACTAAGTGAGTCACCATACGGCCATGATCTTTTATCTCCTTAAAATTGAGGGTCAATGCGCCCTCAAACAGGATCACGGCAACACCGAGTGAAATGATAGGAAACAGTAAATCCCCGAAGATTTCATCGGGATTGAGTACCCCAAATGCGGGGCCTAACAGCAAACCACAGAGTAATAAGGGTAAAATTGCAGGTAACCTAAGCTTCCAACCAACCCATTGACAAAATAACGAAAGCACCCCAATCAGTGCTAACATCCCAGTGATTTTTTCAACCATAAAACTTCCTTTCGTTGGCATGGAGTGGTGAATATTAACCAAGCTAACACGCTTTTTTCATACTGAAAAATGAACTATTGGTGATAACCATAGCAGCTAATAATGCGTGCTTTTACAAAAAATTTCGTATCTAGGTGATACGCTCAAACGATAGACAAATTGTTAATGGTAGTGATCTTAGATACACGGCAACAAAGCCATGTTGCTAATGGCTGGATAACGAGAGGGTTTAAGGCTGTCACTTTAACATCGAGTATTCTTAACCTTGGCTAAAGAGCGGCAAGTTTTTGCTTTATTTGCTCATCGGGCAGTTTTTGCAATATTTCTTCGGGGATCTTGCCATGAAATTTTGTCGCATAGTTTGCTAAACAAAGTAATAAAGCAAGATTATGCTCCGAATCAGTCAGCTCAGGTTCTGCACTCGATAAAATGATATCGCACAGAGACTCACTATAACCCCATAGTGTTAATAGGTAGGCAGAAATAGCGACAATTAATTTTCTCGCAGGCCAGTCACCGACTTGTGACGCAAATAAACTCTGCCATGTTCGCGATGATACGATCAACTCCCCTATTGCCGACATTAACGCAGCAATAAATAGCTCTTCTTGAAGACCTTTATGCAAACTCAATTTGCTGGCAATTTTTTGTGCGTTTAGCGCCAACTGATAGGCATGTTCATTAATATTTACTTGGGTTGCTTTATCTATGATAGAGGTTGCCGATTGTTCTACTGCAATTGAAGTTATGATCGCACAGGTTAAATCTACCCCTAAGCGTTTAATAGCTTCTTCAATTGAGAGCGTCGTTCGGCTAAAGCCGAGAAAAGCTGAATTTGCCAACTGCAAAAGTTTGGCCGTGATTAAAGGTTCGTGAGCTACAAGATCAACAATATCAGCCGCTTGTGACTGTTCATCTTTAAGCACTTTTCTGACTTGCTGCACGATATCCGGCAATGGAAGCAATAACGCACTCGCCCCTAACATCGCCCTAACATCATTGGTAAAAGGGAGTTTATGTGTTCTCTCAACACAAGTTAAAAGTTGCACTATATCCTGTTCATTAAACGGCTTGCTCAACACAAAATGAGCCGCTTTACCCGCTTTACACACCACTTCCTCGGTTGTGTCTCCTGTCAGTAGTGCTCTAATCGCGCCAGGATAATGCGTAGATGCCTCTAAAAGTACTGCATCTCCGTTGATTTCGGGCATTAAGTAATCACAAACAATCAGATCGAGCTTAATATGTTGAGGGATTGATTTGGCCCAATTTACCCCATCTTCCTCAACCCAAAACTGCCATTCAGGTCTCAACCGCTTCGCAAGCCTTAACAGCGCTCTAAGCATAAAACTGTCGTCATCAACAAAGAGTACATTGAACATGGTTCTCTCCTAAGGCATTGTCGAAGAAAGGCTTTCAAAGGAGGTTAATAGTGCTAAATAGTCCTCTTCCGATTGAGGTTTCGAAATGCAATAACCTTGGATAACATCGCAACCTAAATACTTCACGATATTAAGTTGGTCCAAAGTCTCAATCCCTTCTACAACAACTTTCATATTAAGATCGTGCGCTAATCTAACCACATTAGCGACTAAGCTTTCAGTATTCAAATTACTTTCAATATCTAATATCAGTGATCGATCAATTTTCAGCACATTGATAGGTAACTTACTCAAATAGCTTAATGAGGAGTAACCCGTGCCAAAGTCATCAATCGCGATACTTATCCCTAATTCGGCAATAGCATTGAGCGTAATTGCACACTCATCAAGATTATTAAGTAAAAATGTTTCGGTTAATTCAAATTCAAGGAGTGTGGGCTCAACACCAGTAAGCTGAATATGATGCTTAATCCAATGGATGAAATCAGGTTCCATTAGCTGACGACCTGAAATATTTATCGCCATTTTGCCAAATTGAACACCCTGACTATGCCATTTAGCAGCGGTGATAAATGCCGTTTTGAGAACCCAGTAACCAATATCGACCATTTGGCCATGTTGCTCGGCCAGTGGAATAAACAACGAAGGCGAAACCATACCAAAATCTGGATGTGACCACCGAATTAGTGCTTCGCAACCGGACAAGGCATATTCAGCAACATCAAATTTTGCTTGAAAATTTAAGAATAACTGTCCTTGCTCTACGGCATGAAACAATGCTTGATTGAGCGAGATCTGGTGTTTTTTCCGTTCAACAGCTTGCTTATCGTAACGCATAAACATACGCACTGCGTCTTCAGCAATCATCATATTGCCGAGTAATAAATTATTCAGAACGGTTCTAGGATCATCGCCATCATCCGGAATAAGGCAGTAGCTTACAGCATAATCGAGCTGAGATAGCTTCACATCAGCTTGGGCAGTGACAGGGTCGATAATGGCTGCGGCCTTTTGTAACGCATTCATTTCAGACGCAACATCAGGTAAACAAAGAACAAATTGCTCATTCGCAAGTAAGGCGAGTTGCCCACTCTCGCCCATGGTATTGCGTAACTGTAATGCAATACGTTCAATGGTTCGCTGTGCTTCGGAATAACCAATCATGCGGCTCCAAAGCTCAAAACTTCTGATCTTAATGACTACAAGGACCATTGGGCGACTGGCGTTAAGATATTGACCTATTAACGAGACAAGCTGTTGATAATTAATCAAAGAGGGAAGCTCAAATACTGCATTAAGGAGCTCACCATCGGTCACTGGATGGAAACTCAACACCACACCTGAGGGCCCCGCTAAACGGCAGGTGACTTCTAGCTCTGTGTGGTTTAATAAACGCATCGACATACTCTGCCCAATTGACAGTGCTTGCCCATGCAACCTTGAACGGTCACTTTCAACCCAAAAGTCATCCAATAAACGCCCTTCAACAAAGGTTTCGCCTAACAGCTTTCTTGCGGCGATATTGGCCTGACTAATCAATGAAGGATAAGATATTTCAACTAAAGCATCAGAACTTGCTAACAGCATTTTTTGTGATTGGCGTTGAAACAAACACTTAGCATAGTGAGTAAAAGCATTTTCAACTTCATCAAGTAGCTCATCATCTTCCCAAGGTTTCTGTAAAAAGCGATAGGCACTTCCTGCATTAAGTAAGGACTTTACAGACTCAAAATCAGAGTAACCACTGAGCACTAGCGCAACGATATCTGGGTATAAACGCTTAATTTTAGAGAGTAACTGCCCGCCATCCATATAGGGCATTCGAAAATCGGTCAGCACGACTTTGCAGTCGAAAGAGAGCAAAGCGTTAAGAGCTTCTTCTCCACTCTGGGCAGTCTTTACGGTATAGCCAGAACGAGTCAACAGGCGGCTAAGAGCCTTAATAATTCCTACATCGTCATCCACTAGCAATAAAGACTTATCCATTGTAACCCCTAACTTAATAGCATATTTACCCTATTTAACAGATCTTTATTATCAAAAGGTTTTGCAATTGCATCATCGGCACCTAATCGAATTGATTCAACAAGCTCAGTCGATGAAAGCCCTGACAATACTAAGATTTTAAGTGTTGCCAAATCTGACCGCTGCCGAATAAATTGAATGACCTCAAAACCATCTAATCCAGGTAAAGACAGATCGAGCAGAATTAAGTCTGGCTTCTCGGCAATAATCTTAACCCCAGCCTGAAACCCATCCTGTGCAAATAAAATTGTATAAGGCGTTGATTGAAGAGCTCGCTTCAGCGCATTACGCATCGACAACTCATCATCAATAATAAGGATAGACTTTTTGGCAGCCGACAACTCTTTATTATTTGAAGCTAAAAATGCTTCTGGCATAGGCATCTTCTGTTGATGCAGAAAGTTGATAAAGTCTTCAACTAAGACCCGATAATTTCCACGCCCGGGTAACTTATGGCCTTTCAGTTGACCATTAGCAATCCAGCGACTCACAGTACGTTGATGCACATCACAATATTGGGCGATATCACTTGGCTTGAGCGTTTTCATGCAGGTGTGTCTATGTTTAATCTTGCTTAGTTAACACTTATAGCATAATTTTAATCTATAAGACAAATAGGACAAATGTGATAGGTGACTTGATGACAACCCCATCTGATAGCACTCTCCCGCTGATTCTGTGTGTGGACGATGAAGCGAGTATTTTAAAATCGCTACAACGGCTTTTTATCTCAAAAGACGTGCAATTATTGCTTGCAGAAAGCGGTGCCAAAGCGCTGGAATTAATGCAGAACCACAGAGTCAATGTCATTATTACCGATATGCGTATGCCTAACATGACCGGCGCGGAGTTTCTCGCAAAAGCGGCCGTTATCCAACCCGATGCCTATCGGATCCTTATGACAGGTTATGCGGATCTTGCCTCCACTGTCTCAGCTATCAACCTCGGAAAAATTCATCGATACGTACAAAAGCCTTGGGATAATCAGGAGTTGCAAACAGTCGTTGAAGAAGGTTTAGCACTTTACCATTTACTACGCCAAAACAAACAGTTAACAGCAAAAGTCGCTGCACAAAACAAGCAGTTGAAAGAACTTAATAGCTCCTTAGAAGAAACCGTACAAAAAAGAACTGAACAACTGAAACAAACGCTATTAAAATTTAAAAGCTTAGCGAGCGAAAGGCAAAAAGACGAAGCCGCAACCTTAGAAGTGCTTTATAACATTATTGTTAGCTACCCACCCCTCAGTGGTGAACTCGCGCGTAAAATTAGCGCAACCTGTGAATATCTAGCAAACGCGTTAAAATTACCCTCCGACCAAGTGAACACTATTACCAAAGCAGGTTTATTTTCCGAGATTGGTAAAATTGCCCTGCCTCCTAAAATCGCAGAAACCGCTTATACCGATCTCCACAATCGTGAACGTCGTATGTTCAATGAACATCCTCTGCACGCTGAAGAGATATTACTCCCTGCTCTGCATTTAAGTGAAATGTCACTTATCATTGCAAACCAATTAGAACGATTTAATGGCGGTGGTGAGCCGGCTCAAAAAGCTGGGGCCGATATCCCTCTTGGATCAAGAATATTGGCCATCGCTAGGGATTTTTGGTTACATGTAGAAGGTCGTTACGATGGTAACAAAATGACAATGACCGAAGCCTTCGACGCAATTCAGCTCCATCAGGGCAGTTATTACGATCCGGCTATTGTCAAAGCATTGTCGGTATTAGTGGCCTCCGAAGAAGTCGATATTGCCAATAAAGCGCGCCGAGGTTTGGAAGTCAGTGCGCTCAAACCAGGGATGAAATTGAAACAAAATCTCTACAACCTTAAGCATATTCTTCTCTTACCTCAGGAACACGTACTTACCCAAGCCTCTCTCGATAAATTGTGGAAATATCAGCTAAAACACAAGGAACAACTGCTGGTAGAGGTCGAAACCACGCCAGATGAAAAACGCTGAGAAAGCTAAGAATGAGGCAGCAAACATACTAAGCAAACTCTTAAAGTCGCCTACAATTAAGTTATCGAATCGATTGCTTTCTCGGGTTGCATTGCTGACTAAACGACTAAGACCCTTTTGCTTTAATCGCCAATAAGTTAGCAAAATTTTAAAACACTCATTCCCGTCTATAAGGTTACATCAGCGGATAACGACTAGTATGAGTGAGATGCTAAGGACTCAGCGCAGACATACTAGTGTTAGAGTGTTCGATAGAATTAAACAAAGTAGCTTAAAACATGGGCAGGCAGATGAGTAATAAGAACCAACAAGAAGTATTGCTAAACCAATTAAAAGCTGAAAATCAGAAGCTGCAAGAGTTTAAAAAACTGAACAATTTAATGTTAAAAACGATGCAAGCATTTACTGAAAATATTGACCAATCGGTGCCATTTAGCTCACTTTTCAGCTTAATCGCCCAAGAGGTCAACCCAGACATCCAGCTAATTATTACCTGCAATCAACAAGGCGATGGTGTTTATGTTGTAGCAAGTACGAATAAGGAACTAGAAGGTAAAGATTTTATCTTAAAAAATACTGAAGTAAATGCGAAAAACATATTCGACAAATCAGCAGTCTTTAATAGTCAAGTCAAATCAGCTTGGCCAAGTATACTACAGGAGTTTTCAGCACTCGCCTCCTCGGCAATCATTCAACCAGTAAAAATCACGAACCGTTGCTATGCAATAGTTTTACTAATGAATAATGCTAATGGGTTTAGTGCAGAAGCAAGTTCGGTGATATCAAATTACAGCAGTTTCATTGCTAGCATACTTACATTAATGGAATATCGACATGTCTCGAAAGAGAGAGATAACCTATTTGCTCAACAAAAACGCATGGAAACGAGCATGGCACGTCAGGGAAAACTAGCTGCTATTGGTCAACTTGCAGCTGGTGTCGCCCATGAGCTAAACAATCCATTGGGATTTATTTATAGCAATTTGAATACTTTTAAACTTTATATAGAAGATATAGAAACTTTTATTAGTAACGCGTGCAAAAAATCATCTGACACGGATAATCTATATAACAAAAGTAATTTACAATTTATCATTGATGACAGTAAAGAATTACTTAGCGAAAGCTTAGAGGGCGCAAGGCGAGCGCGAGACATTATCAAGAATCTTCGAAATTTCTCACACCCTGATGAGACTACAATCTCCAAAGTGAACATTTTAAAACTTGTTGAAGATGCCATCAAAATAGCAAATACACAATTTAAAAAACAAACTAAAATTTTAATCAAGAGTGAAAACCAAGATTTTTGGATAGAAGGAAATATCACACAACTCTGCCAAGTTATTTTAAACTTGATAAGTAATGCTCACCATTCCATTAATCATTCGAATGGATTGATAGAAATAAATATAATAAGAACAGCATCGTGGATCAATATTGAAGTTATAGATAATGGTAATGGGATTGATAAAGCAGATATTCCCCATCTATTTGAGCCATTTTTTACAACAAAGGAAATAGGACAAGGCACAGGATTAGGGCTACCGATCTCTCGAGCGATAGTTGAACAGCATAATGGTTGTCTTGCCCTTGACTATACGGGCTCAAAGGGGACTAAATTCATTATCAGTTTACCGGAGTATACTAATGCTAGCAGTAATTAAAAACCATAACAAGCCTATAAAAAAACATAGGTTGTTGTTTTTACTATATTGCATTACTATTGGTTTACTCGCTAATTTATCAGTAGTATCCTTTCCAATTGCAGTACCATTTAATGTAGGAAATGTTGCAATATTAGTTATTCTTGCTCGATTAGGCCCTATTTGGGCATTGATCTGTTTTTTATTTGTGACATATCCATTGCCCTACGACATCACAATCACTAGTAGCATTTTACAAGTAATACTTTTCTATCTCTATAATAAATTTGAAAAAATCAACTTATTAACTGCATCGTTAATCTATTTCATTTCTATAGCAATTTTAAACCGATTAATGCTACCAGAGGCCATAACTGATAAGTATTTTTTCCTTTTAATCTTTACAACCTTAGCGACTGCATTATTTGCCTGGAGTATAAAAGCTGCAAACCTACTTTTGGCGCTTTATGTAAATGCTCAGCAACTTAGAAAACAGTCTCTACAACATCAATTATCCTATAGAGTTGGATTATACACAGCCATTCCTGCCACACTATTAATTACATTGGGATTAAATGGTATTTCCAGCTTGCACTTAGTTAAACAAATAGCAATTTTTCAAGACGAAGTATCAATACTGAACAAAGAAATAGAAGCAAAGCTTAAAAATTATGTAGATAAAATTGAAACGATAACTAATTTAACAGATATACAGTTGACAAAAAACACACTCAAACAGTTAGTTGAACAATCACCTGAATTCATATCAGCTTTAGTCACGGATAAAAATGGACTAGTAAGAGAGTTTTACAAAGCTAACTTAAATGAAAATAGACTGAATAATGAGAGCGTTGCTGATAGACCTTACTTTTATCAAGTCAAGAAATCTAACACATCTTTTCTCAGCGACACCTTTATGGGGCGTGCATTAGGAGAAGATCAGCTATTCGCCGTGAGCACACCAATTAAAATAGACAATCAATTTAGCGGTGTTTTACAACTTGCAATAAAACTTGATTCACTATTAAAAGTTTTTAGCAATCGAAATGATAGCATATCACATCGGATTTTACTTGATAGCTCAGGTAAAAAAGTATGGGGAAGTAATATAAGCGGGGAAATAGGAAGCATATGGGTACGACCCAATCATAGCCTGCCAATGGAAAATAAGTTTTTAACCAATAGTTTATTTAACCCGCTAAAGCCTATCACTTTCAGTAAAGATGCTCACCATCTTATTATCAGTGAAGATGTATCAAACTCAGGTTGGTCATTGTATTTTTTTATTGATACCGATGATCTATTTCTAATATTTTCAATATATTTTTTACTTGCATTATTACTCATAACATTAATTCTCGAAATATCAATACAATTTTCAAAGCGCTTTGTAAAGCACTACACCCAAGCGTTAGAACAACTGGTGGATTATACTCAGCAGTGGGATGGAAAAAGCTCAGTTAGAAAGAATTTAACGTTTACTCAATCTGCACTTGAAATTGATACCCTAGCACACAGTTTTGTAAATATGCAGCGAAGAGTTTCTGGCGCTCATCATGCTATAATATCGACGATGAATGAAGTTAGGCTTCTTAATGAAGAATTAGAAGAGCGTGTTGAAAATCGGACTAAAGAACTAGAACTTGAGCGTGATAAAGCAAATCATCTTGCTTCAATAAAAACACGCTTTCTTGCTAATATGAGCCATGAGATTCGCACACCCATTACTATAATAAAGGGATTTACAGAGCAAATATTGCCTAAAACAGATGGTGAAATTCATAGTGCGCTATGTAAGATAGAACAAAACACGACTCATTTACAAAGCATTATCAATGATATTTTAGATGCCGCTAAAATTGATGAAGGTAAAATGACTATTGCTGAGCAGTATATTGATATCATTCCACTTCTAGAAAGTATTTACGAGTCAATAGTCATGCTAGCAAGTAGTAAAATGCTCATCACTGAATCCGAAATTGATGTCGGAGAAATTAGATATGTAATGACTGATCCCTACAGGCTTAAACAAATATTATTAAATTTTATAAGTAATGCCGTAAAATTTACACATCAGGGTAAAATTAAGCTTGTCGCAAATATCAATCAGTCAAATCAGCTATATATAGCAATAATCGATGAGGGTATTGGTATTTCTCAAGAACAAGCCTCTAATTTGTTTCAAGCCTTTACTCAAGCAGACTCAAGCACTAGCCGTGATTTTGGCGGCACAGGTTTAGGTCTATTTATTAGTAAACAATTAGCAGATGCCATGTCTATTACACTCGACATGCAAAGTGAACCAGGTGTTGGTTCTTGTTTCTCAGTCACAATACCGGAAAGCAAAGTAACCAATAACATCAACAGTGTTATTACACATAGTCACGAGGCGAGTGATGAAAAATATAACTGGGAAAACTTGCATATACTGATTGTTGATGATGTAAAAGATATTAGAGATTTGATTGCAATTTATCTTCAGGAAACAGGTATAAACTTGAGCTTTGCTGAAAATGGACAACAAGCCGTTCAACTTGTAAAGCAACAATACTATGATTTAATTATTTTAGACCAACAAATGCCTATTATGGATGGTGTAACAGCGGCAAATGAGATTAAAAAGTTTAATAAGAAAATCCCCTTACTACTACTAAGTGCAGATATACTGGATGTAGAATCTACTCTAGGTGAAGTATTTAAAGAGAAAATATCAAAACCATTTACTAAGGTTCAACTTTTAACCACATTAAGCAAATTGCTCAACCTAAAAGAACCTTCGGTTTTAAAAAATAATCTTTTAGAAGATGATTTAGTTATTGAATATTTAGAAACCTTGCCTAGTTTAATGAATAAATTAGAATCATTAATCGAGAATGGTGACAGTAATAATTTATCCCGCGAACTACATAAAATTAAAGGAACAAGTGCTTGTTTTGAACTGAAATCAATTTCGCAATCTGCTTTAAAGCTACAAAATCTATTAACTGAAAGAACACTATCAGTATCCGATTTGGAAGAACTATCCTTTGCCATAAAAAGTTATAGTGATAATACTAAAGATAGTATTAACTCAAAGTGATGCAAATTAAGATATGCTTTCGGGAGACAAAATGGGTAATATAACCGTAAATGAGGTGCCCTCTCCTAATACAGACGCAACTTTTATTTCACCTTTATGTTTTTGCACTATACTATAGGACAATGACAACCCCAATCCAGTACCTGTTCCCACGGGTTTTGTAGTGTAAAATGGTTCAAAAATTTTTCGCATATCTTGAGGTGCTATACCAGACCCAGTATCACTAATGACGATATAAAACTCAGCATCTGTCGCACTAACATCAATTTTTATTTCGCCCTTATCTTCAATAGCCTGAGCAGCATTCACAAGTAAATTAAGGAAAACCTGATTCAGCTGCATGGGCTGGCAATATAGTTCGGGCAAATTTTCCTGATAATTCCTCACAATTACAGCTTTGTACTTAATTTGGTTTGCTGCAATTTTTAACGTATTTTCAATACCTTCAATCACATTAGCATATTGCCAATCACTGCTATCGACATGAGAAAATGACTTAAGGCTTTTTACTATTACGGCAACGCGCTCTAATCCCTCAATGGATTCATTTATTAAATCGGGTAGATCTGAACTAATAAATTCAAACTGCTGACGTTTTAACATGTCCTGCTCAAGTGCAAAATAAGGTGGAGAGCCAATTTTTTTTGTCAGTTTTTGATAAAAGGACAGCAGCTTCAGCAGCTTATTATTATAGTCCTGCAGGCTTTGTAAGTTGGAGTTAACAAAACCGATAGGATTATTTATCTCATGAGCAACTCCAGCAGCGAGTTGCCCTATAGCTGCCATTTTTTCTGATTGCAGCAATTGATTTTGGGCTGTTTCTAATTTTCTATTGAGTAAACTAAGCGAAGCATGCTCATGCTCTAATTGCTCAGAAAGGCTCTTTTGGGCTTGATAATAGCTCGCTAACTCAGTGACATCTTGTACAATTAAGCAAACGGTTTTAACTTGATTATCTTCAATATCAAGTGGGAAAAACTCAATATTTTGATACATTGCAGTTTCTTCACCCGTAATAGGTCTGCTACTGCTAAAATCAAATACATGGGGCCTATGTTCCCAATAGGAAAAGCTTGCATTATTCAATACAAACACACTGTTAATTTTTTTTTGAAGAAATTTAGCAGCCTGAGGAAATAACGTGAGTAAGTTTTTTTCTTGTTTATCTCCAGCTACAGAAGATAAACGATCACTAAAAAAATCATTCCAATAAACAATATTGTAAAGCTCATCAACCACACAGATCCCTAAGGGCAAACGTGAAGCAAGTTTCTGTAACAGTTGAGAATTACTCATAATTACTCCAGCAATAGCTGCAGTTTGGCTAAAAGTGTTTGAACCGAATTTTCTTCCAAACAAATCACAATCTTCGAGTCAAATTGACTTACTTCTACTTTAAACTCTACTTCCATCATTAAAGTACTAGCCCAGCGATAATGGTAATGCTGATTTGAAGCGCTATACATTGTCGGCATACTTAGCTTTGCATTCAATGCTAACTGTTCCGCAAATCCCGTTAAACAAGCCCCTGCTAAAATATTCGCAAGCTCTAGCAACAGTTCATTTAAGCTATCTTGAGTTAGGGGAAGCTCGTAATCCATAAGTTGACCAATTGCATCACACCCCTGCTTGGATAATGTAGCAATTACCTCACCTTTAATCGTGCCCAAAAAAGATTGTCGCGTGTACCATACTGTCTCATCAGACAACATAGTGCAGAATTGCTCGGGGGTAACATCGCTAATTTTGGGAATTGATAAAGTGATTTTCGCTCCAATTAATCGAGCAAGAGAGTTAGCAGCCTGCCCCATAGAGATATTCATCAACTCCTGCAAGGCATCTCGCTGTTCTTCTGATAGCAACATGTTCATATGAGCCCCACATCAAAAAGCGCTTCTCTTAGCTGTGCAGGCTGCAATGGTTTTTGCAAAAATCGAAAGGCACCTAGGGAGTCTACTAATGATTTTGCTTCTGGCTGAATATCCGCACTGATAACAATCACGATAGTTTTTGATTGTTGTTCATGGAGATACTTTAAAACCCCAAATCCATCAAGCTCAGGCATGGTCAGGTCGAGGAATAACACCTCAGCTTTGCCTGAATTTGCAGCTTCTATGGCCTCTTTACCATTACATGCTTCCGTGATTTCAACGTCCCAATCCTCCGGCAGAGCACGCCTAACGGCTTTTCGGGACATTAACGAATCATCCGCAATTGTGACTGGAATAGGCATAGCATCACCTCAATAATGTCTCATTTGTCTTATATTAGTCGTTATTCGCGATGCGTCAACATTGAGCCAGAAGAATAAAAAATGATGCCCTTATCATAGAATGAACATTGGTTAGAAATGTTCGGATGAGAATAACCTCCTATACTTGTGTCGTAACGAAGTATGACTAGGTAAATTGCTTACTTTTAACAGAGCCAGCACTCACGAACGCATGATCATATGGTCAACGGCTTTTGATAAAACTATTAAAATCGAGTGTCATCTACACATTAATACTTTTCAGTGCTTAGCATAACCACTGTAAGAGTGGAGGATAAACCGAACCTTGTTTTGAATGCACTCAAGCAATTATTAAGCATTTATGTCACGTACAAAGTAGAAATCTCAATAAACTGATGATGCTGTCAACCGATGAAGAATATGACCCCTGTTAAAAATGAGTCCTATACCAATCCTATTAAATATCTGTTCATTCAGCGGTAGTTCAACGCGCTTTAGACAAGGCGAAGGCTTGAATGCATAGTCGTGCTCTGTCGAAAGCCTTAAACACAGTATAAAGCGCGTTGCTATACAGTGAACATCAGTCGCCCTTCGAGTGCCACACTGCCATCCCACTCCCGCGTCACATTGACTTAAAAGGGAATAACCATTCCTGCGTCAATACGGCTTGGATTGAGATGCCAGTGAGGCTCTGAACTGATTAGATATTTAATGTGATTGGTATTAGTCACGAAATGGTCACATTTTGGTCACGGTCACGAAGAAAGAAATGAGATAGGAACTGATGGAAAATCAAAAAGCCCATGCTAATTAATAGCATGGGCTTCATGAATGTTGGCGGAGCGGACGGGACTCGAACCCGCGACCCCCGGCGTGACAGGCCGGTATTCTAACCAACTGAACTACCGCTCCAAACTTTTTATCATAACGCTGTAACAGCACTATAATTTTAATTTCAATAACTTGACTGGCGGAGCGGACGGGACTCGAACCCGCGACCCCCGGCGTGACAGGCCGGTATTCTAACCAACTGAACTACCGCTCCACTCAAGTTGCGGTGAATAATACGGTTGAGTGTTCGTAGCGTCAACCGTTTTTTTCACCCAATTGCATCGTTTAGTTAAAATTTCGCCAAACTTAACAAAATCCCATGTTAAATGAACAAAATACCTTCAAATTAGGCTTCAAATCTTCAAGTTGTATGCCGCTTTATCTACGATTATCAGGCTCATCCGGCATGGTCAAATCAATTTCATCAAGCGATGGTGCTGCGGTCTTATTTTGTTCCGCTTCATCTAGAATTCTTTGTTCAGCAGCGGCAAGAGCCTGCGCTAAACTTTGTCGTTTGCGCCAAACTATCAGGCCCACAATACCTAACAATAATAAAACAGCATTGACGGTAATGATCCAGAAGAGCGCATCCTGCTTAGCGAGAGCTTCTTCCTCTGCGGCCTTTTGGGCGGCTACAGCGGCTAATTCCTCTTCACTCGGTGGAGGTTCTGGCGGTTGTACTAAGTTAAAAAAGAGCTCAGGCAAATCCAGTATTATTTCACGTCCTGCAATTGTGGTGGTCGCCACTGTACCTTTAATGCGATAACTTCCAAATTCCGTGACTAGTGGTAATGGCAGTTCTGTACTGTCTTGCGTCAACCCATGAAGGACAACCGGTAACTGCAAGCCCGCTGGTCCTACAAGTTCAAATGAAAAATGCGTTTCAGCGAGTTGTAACACACTGCTATCGGCGTGTAGCATGATTTTCCATTGACCCGTTAACGGGTCATCAGGCGTGATCACTTCGGCATGCACAGGCCTTGGTGATAAGATGAAGGGAAAGGAAACTTGCCTCTCAAACACGTTATTACGGGCCTGTACCACAAAGTCGTACTCACCCCATGGCTGTTTCAGATTGATATCACTAGTAAAAGTGCCATCATCGGGTCTTTCATCAAACTTTTCGCCATTATCTTTGTATGAACCCACAATAATATCGCCAGCGGCAAAATTTTCATCGCCAGCACGATGTTTACTCACAAAATGAGCGGTCCACTCGACAAGATAATCGAGACCCGGCATGCGAACCCGCTCAGCATCCCCCATCAATTGGGCGACGACTTTAACCTCTTCACCTTGGAATAAGGGTTGTGGTAAGTGTTGCACTTCAATCTCAAGCTTTGATACACGCTTGATTTTCGAACCTTGCACAACTTTACCGACCAATTGCCAAGGTCCAGGCAACGGTGATTCGATATAAATAATATCTCCCGTTATCCCATCGACCCATTTTACGTTCTCAGGATGGCGATTAGCGTACCACTTACTTCCATCGGGCAGAACAATGACCACAGGCGCAGAACCGTACTCCCGCTGGATCAACAGCGTCATGTTGCTGACCATATGATCAACCCGAAAGCGATTCTTAAGCTCAGAGGCGGTGTCAACGGGCACTGCTTTTTCCGTAAAAAGCTTAGGAGGCTTGCTAATGGTATTCGGTTTAGCATCAACGGGCTTTTGGGCACTCACGTTAACCTCAGCGGCCTTATCTACACTAGCTTTCGACCCATTGATTTTCGCATCGTTTGGAGTTGCATCAACGGGTTGCGCCTCATTCGTTTTTGAAGCCAAATTGGCGGGTGACGCTGTGGTCGCAGCTGGCTCAGTATCGGCGGCAAGCAAAGCAGTGCTCAAGCAGAGGCCGCCGAGCACAAATGTGATATTCAGTAAGGATTTTCGCAGCGACATCGTCATAGGCAATAAATTATCCTCTCCAGAGGCATTTTCCTGATTTTGCGACTAAATCAAGACGTTTTTCATGCATAACGAGTTCATCGGCCGATGCGCTGATCACTTTAAGATTAAGTGATGCCGGATCAAAGCGTTGAATACCACCAGCCTCTTGGCCGACTTCTTCGTTAGAGAGATTGAACTTGGTCTGCCCACCGGTCATCGCCAAATACACATCGGCTAAGATCTCGGCGTCGAGTAACGCGCCATGGTAAAGGCGGCGGGAGTTATCGATACCGTAGCGCTTACACAGGGCATCTAAGTTGTTCTTTTGTCCAGGGTGTAAAAATTTTGCGATATCGAGGGAGTCTAAGATTTCACAAATTTCACTGGTCTTTGGCCCTAAAGGCTGCAGCAGCGAAAATTCATGGTCCATAAAACTCACGTCGAAGTTTGCGTTATGGGCCACAATTTCGGCGCCACTGATAAAATCGATAAACTCTTGTGCTATTTGATGGAACCTAGGCTCATTGGCGACGCGTTCATCGGTAATACCGTGAACCGCTATCGCCTCTGGGTCAATCGCTTGGCCGGGATTGATATATTGATGGAAATAGCGACCTGTTAAACGGCGGTTGATCACCTCAACACAACCTATCTCAATAATTCTGTGGCCTAAATACACTGCACCACTGCCTTGGTTCATACCCGTGGTTTCAGTATCCAAAATAACCTGACGGCTTGCGTTTGAGATAATATTCATACTTTTATGCGCTTCTTTTGACATTTTTTGGTTATACTCGGCCGGTATTTTTGCCGCGGATAACCATTTGATGACTGAACTAAAACTGATCCACATCTTCACCGATGGCTCTTGCTTAGGCAACCCTGGCCCCGGTGGCTATGGCATTGTAATGAATTATAAGGGCCATACAAAGGAGATGTCCGATGGTTTTGCCTTGACGACCAATAATCGCATGGAATTATTAGCCCCCATCATCGCTCTTGAGGCGTTAAAGGAGCCCTGTAAAGTCATTTTAACCAGTGATAGCCAATATATGCGCCAAGGGATCACCACCTGGATCCATGGTTGGAAGAAAAAAGGCTGGATGACCTCAAATCGTACACCAGTAAAAAATGTTGACCTCTGGAAACGTTTAGACAAAGCAGCCCAGCTCCACCAAATTGATTGGCGTTGGGTGAAAGGTCACGCCGGACACGCCGAAAACGAGCGCTGCGATCAACTCGCCCGCGCCGCCGCTGAAGCAAACCCAACCCAAGTCGATGAAGGCTATCAGGCTGAGTCCTAATACCAGTAATCACTTCGGCGCTCATTTCGGCGCTTAAAGTTGCGCCGATCACTGCCGAGATAAGTGGAAAAAATTACCGCAAAACTGCACAAAGGCCAGGCCTAATGACGTGGCTTGGCGGCTTTTGTGGGTAATACGATAAAATTGTCGCTCCAGCACTAGGCCTTCGATGGTTACCAGTGCCAACTCTTTTCGGCTGATATCTTTATCTAGCGCCAACTCAGAGAGCACGCCCAACCCAGCCCCTTGTTTTACCGCGAGCTTGATGGCATCGGGCGTAGAAAAGCAGAATTTCGCCTCGGGCTGCATGTCTAATTCATTGGCTGCATTGACAAAATATTCCCTTGTGCCCGAACCTTCTTCCCTTAGTACCCAAGATTGGCCTTTGACCGCTGCGGGTTTAACCGTTTGCCCAGCGAGGGGATGCGCGGGATGACAAAAGACTAATAGTCTGTCCTTATGCCAAGGCTCAATATTTAAACGGTTATCGGTACAATGTCCTTCGATAAACCCCATTTCGGCACGAAATTGCGCGACCGATTGGATCACTTCTTGGGTATTGGTGATCGCTACGTCCACGTGGGTCTGGGTGTGTTGCTGACAAAAAGCCACTGCCGCCTTCGCCAGCAAATAGTTACCAATAGTGGAACTGGCACTCACGCTTAAATGCCCGACTAAATCGCCGTCTTGGCGCGTGAACGCTTGCTCGATTTGCTCGACCCTATGCAACAAGTCCGTTGCCAGCGGCAACAATAGATTCCCTTGGGAGTTGAGCTGTAACCGATTGCCTATCCGTTCAAATAACCGGGCGTTAAGTTGTTTTTCTAATTCAGCCAAGGCCATGGAGGTCGCCGGCGGCGACAGGTTGACTTGTTCAGCCGCTTTCGCGACTTGTCCACTGCGTGCAACAGCTTCAAACACTGCAAGTTGCCTTAAGGTTATTCGCATAACAGACTCATTGATGAATAAAAGTTATTTGGTATGTTCAGATAAGTGCCCTGTTCGGCCAGCGCTAGGCGCAGTGGTCCAATTAGGTTGTCTCACCTTACGTTTGTCACGGATGGGCGTTAATGGTGATTCTAGCTTACGCGCGACAATCAAATATAAACTGCCCGCACTAGGTAACCATGAGGCCAAAGTTTGCTGCATAAAACGGCCTTCATTAAATTCACCAATTAACGGGTGATAGACTAAACGTTCATCGCTGACCACTTGATAGCCTAATAGGCCTAACCAATCTCGCACTCGAGACGGCATAAAAAAACGCCCACACCAGGGTAATTTATCCTGATATTTAGGCCAAAGCTTACCCAGAAACACAGGGCTTAAGGGGTTAAAACCCACAATAAATAGGTATCCGCCAGCGATCAGTACCCTGTCGGTTTCGCGCAGGATACGGTAAGGATCTGCTTCAAATTCAAGCAGCAGACTCATCAGCACCGCATCGATCACCCCATTCTGTAAAGGTAAGTGACAAAAATCGCCTATTAACGAGGCATTGGGTTCTGAGCACAGCGAGAAATGATGGGCAACTGGGGATGCCATGCTCGACAGTTCGGCGCTTAACGGGCCCAGTTTGAGCAGATGATAACCAAATACCCTTGGCCACCAATCGGCAAGCTTATCGGCAACGGCTTGTTGGAGGGCTGGGCCATTAGGCAAATCGTCCCATTGTTCGGGTTTGTACGCAGAACTGTTATAGGACACAAGTCTCCTCCCTTCCTGTTACCTATTTGCTCAATGATGATGTTAAATCACCCTATCACCCAATACCGCTTTGGCTTTTGCCTCTAGATGATAGCAACAGTCGCCAAACGTTATCGTCTTATGGATAATAACCTTACCTTCAAATCGAAATACAGCGATCGGCGATGCTATGCTCACTATAACAGCGATTAATGCCTTTAATGACAATTATATCTGGGTGTTGCGACAAGACTCCCAGCAAAACGTGTATGTGGTTGACCCAGGCGATGCCAATGTTGTGATCGACTACTTGCGCGCACAGCAACTCACACTAGCGGGTATTTTGATCACCCATCACCATAGGGATCACACGGGTGGGATCCCTGCCCTCGCGGCCCATGTTAAACAGACTACAGGCCATGACTTAGCCGTTTATGGTCCACAAACTGAAGCGATCGAAGGCATCAATCAGCCGATTAACCCAATGCTTAGCGATACGCTCACCCTACCCTTTGTTGACGCGCCCGTTCGTATTCTGTCCGTTCCAGGGCATACTGCTGGGCATATCGCCTATTTGCTTGATGGCGCACTATTTTGCGGTGATACGCTCTTTAGTGCTGGCTGCGGCCGCTTATTTGAGGGCACACCAAACCAAATGTGGCAATCCTTAAGTCTGCTCGCGGCGCTGCCCGATGAAACACGGGTCTACTGCGCCCATGAATACACCTTATCAAATCTGAAGTTTGCTCAAAAGGTCGATACTGATAATGAAGCACTCAAGGCGTATGTGGAGCGCGCCAATGCCCTTCGTGCGCAAGGCAAAGCCACCATTCCCTCAACGATAGGATTGGAGCGCGCCATTAATCCCTTCCTTAGACCTTTAGCACCTACCATAGTCAACAGCATAAAAAATCAGTTTTGTGATCAAGATCTGACGAAAGCAGATGAACTGACCTGTTTTACCCTGCTCAGGCAGTGGAAAGATATTTTTTAGTAAAAAACGATCTATTTCCGACTGAAAATTATACAGTTTTTTCCACTTTTGATGATGTAAATCAAAAGTAACCCCACAAGATGTACGATAATTTAGGGACAAGATCGAAAAGATCCCATAGAATGGCTCGTTTTTGCGTGAATACTTTGCGCTCTGTGTTGTCGCTATTTACATAACAATCAATACATTAGGCTATATCAAAGCTAAGCAAGATTGTGCTGTGGCAATGCACTAACAGAGGACTATCGTTTTCCATGAGAGTATCACTTTATGTTGTGGTAGGGGGAATTGCCCTACTCACGGGTTGTCAGACTTTAGACAACCATCAGGTGACCAAACCTGAAGCTGAAACCGTCACAACCGAAAATAGTGTCCCACAGTATTATCTCGCAACCGAACCTGAATCGGCGCAAATTACTGATGTGTGGGAGCGAATTCGTCAAGGAATGCAACTCCCCATTCCTGACAAAAAATTAGTTAATTATTACCGCGATTGGTACATCAAGAACCCCAAACACCTCGAAGTGATTTCTGAGCGTGCGGCACCTTACATGTATCTGATTGTTGAAGAGCTTGAGAAGCGTCATCTACCGATCGAGATTGCCCTTTTGCCAATTATTGAAAGTGCTTTCGATCCAACCGCTTCATCGGCAAGTTCCGCCTCTGGGCTTTGGCAATTTACTTCCCCTATGGCCAGCCATTTTGGGTTAGAGATGAATTGGTGGTACGACGGCCGTCGCGATGTGCCAGCCTCCACCGTGGCCGCGTTGGACATGCTCGAATACCTGTACGACAAAACCAATAACAATTGGCTTTATGCGATTGCGGCCTACAACTCGGGCGAGTCTCGCGTCCTTAATGCTATTAAGCGCAATGAGGATAAAGGTCTTAACACCGATTTTTGGTCACTCGATCTCCCCAAAGAGACAAAACGTTATGTACCGCAATTATTGGCCCTTGCCGAAGTGATTAAACATGCCGACGAGTACGGCATTACACTAACGCCAATTGAAAACAGCCCGTCTATTGAAGTCGTTGATATTGATAGCCAAATTGATTTGGCCATGGCTGCTGGGCTCGCCAATATGACGACCCATGAGCTGTTAAAACTCAACCCAGGATACAACCGCTGGGCCACGGCCCCCACGGGGCCTCATACGCTGGTTTTGCCGATTGATAAATCAGAAGAGTTTAAAAAAGCACTGGCCGAAACCGAGAGTGAAGCACGTGTAAGTTGGCTCAGATACACCATCAAATCCGGTGATAGTATCGGCGCCATTGCCAAGAAGCACCATACCACTGTCAATGCAATCCGTGTGGCAAACGGTATGAAAAACAATAATATCGTTGCAGGTAAGCACCTGATTATCCCTGTCTCAGCCGATGATGAACAGCTGTATGCAATGTCAACAAGCCAGAAGTTACCTAAAAAGGCTGCAACATCAACCTCTGGCAACAAATTGACATATAAAGTGAAATCCGGCGATACCCTGTGGCAAATTGCACAAGATCATAAGGTATCGGTGAAGCAACTGACCACTTGGAACCATTTAAGCAAAGACAGTAAATTGCAGATGGGCCAAAAACTGACGATCGTTGCGCCGCAAAACCAAGCTAACGCCGAGCAAATTCGTACCGTTAGTTACAAGGTAAAATCAGGCGATTCATTAGCGCGCATTGCCAGCAAGTTTAAAGTGACTGTTGCTGAACTGCTCGAATGGAACAGCTTAACGCCATCACAATACATTCAACCCGGTCAAGTGTTAAAACTGGTTGTGGATGAAAGCAATTTAAATGCTTAATGCTTTGCCGCTGTTTAAAGGCGTCAAAAATAAGCAAAGATAAGCTCTCAGCCAAATTCACCGGCTGTCACACTAAAATAAAAAGGCAGTAACCTAAGGTTACTGCCTTTTTCATTTGTAAATGATACGGTTATCCTTAGAACTGAGTTATCTTTTTAACCCCAATAAGTCAATGTTAAGCAAGTTTATTGTTGGTAAAAATTACTCAAGAGTAAGTAAAAACACTATGGGTGCCATTGCGGGTAATTCACTCTGCATCGCTTTACCTGCAAATTGCGCAGTTAAGTTTGCGCCTTCAGTCGGAATACCCGCTAATGCTTTGGCAGGAATGGCAAAAGTGACAATCAACTCTTCACCTGCTGCTAGCTGCGTATCACGCAGAGCTTGAGTAAACATCATATCGTCTGACCAAGCCCAAAGAGGCTTTCCTTGCACAGTCGTCAATACTAGATCCGCCGTCATGCCTGAATGATAACGCAGCGCAACCGCATTGGCTGATGGATTGCGAATCGTCAACGTCGCCTTAAGCGGTTGCTTAAAGTCAACAAATGTTCCGAGGGAGAGTTCACCTTTTAACAGACTCGGTGACGTAAAGGACGAGATCTGCTCAACTTTCAAACTTGGCTTTTCTTTTATCCCTTGTAGTTTCGCCGCTATCCCCGCAGTTTGCACCACTTCAGTCTGTTTCGCGGCCTCGGTACGAATATCCGTTTTTGGCTCATTAGACTGGGCTAGTGGCGCAAAACAACCCAATAGTTGTGCTGCAACCATTCCGATCCCTAGCGGACGTAAGATGCGACTTAAACTGAGTGTTGGTCGAGGCAGTGGCCTCGACACTTGCATGGAGGAGTGTTTTGTCATTCCTAAAAACCACCCAGTTTTTTAAGCAAGGAATCTTTTAATTTTTCCTTAGCTTTATCAGTCTCTTCCTTCAACTGATTATTTAACAGCGCTTGAGTATCTAACGCATATTCAGGTTTTTGAAAGGTACCAGTGATCGCAAGGGGAATATCAATCCCAGCCAACGCATCTTTTTCACTGCCGCCTTGTCCTTTGAGAGAATTCACAAGACTTGTCGTCAGTCGATAATCCAGCGCTTCGGTCAGCAGGTTTGCACTCCCCTTACCTGCCACACGTAATAGCGGTGATGACATGGCAAGATCAGGGTTTGTCGCCACACCATTCTCTAAAGTGAAGTTACCCGTCAAGCTCGAAAAGTCGGTTTTACGCTCTTCTTTGGTGTCGGCAGACATGTCCCCTTTTAACTTGGCCTGAGCGCTACGGATCATCTGTGGAATATTAACTCCGTAAAGAGCACCGTCAGTAATATCAAAACGGCCATTTGCAAGCAGATTTTTCTTCAACAGCTCTGGTATTAAACTCTTACCTTTACCCTTGACGTTGAAATTAGCCGTACCCGCCAGAATATCCAGCTCGGCTGCATCCTTAAGTAATGGACGAATTTGAACACCTGATATTTGCTTATCAAATTGATAACTTGCGACTTTAGTTCGAGCATCAACCTGTGCATTCACGATCAATTTACCTTGGTAAAGATCCGCCGTCAGTTGCTTAAGGTCAACCATCCCATTCTTAATGCCTAAATCCATCAACCAGTTTTGCGTGGACAAATTCGCCAGCTTGATGGATTTCACCGCTAATTTGAGTTTTACATCTAAGCCATTGACAGCACTAAGATCAGGCTCAACCGCTTGAGTTTGTGAAGGTGTGGCAGCGGTTTGCTTTTCTGCCGTGTCAGATTTTGGAAGCAAGGCATCGAGGTCAATGTCACCCAGTTGGAAATCCGCGCTAATTTGTGGCACTTTTCCAACGTAATTCACTGCGAGCTTACCTTCCGCATTGATATCCATCGCCGTAAATTGACTGATGTCAGCCGACAACTGTTTTTTATCTAATGCGATTTGACTGTTTACACTGACCTTCGCGGTCAGTTTTTTATTGGGGATCCCATCGCCTTCTACTTGAGTCTCTATATTGAGTTTCTCAACCATCAGTTGATTAAAGTCTTGGCTCAACTTGATTTGCCCTTCACCCTGACTGTTAATCGTCATATCCGGCAAGATCGCCGCAAATTCGTAAGCAATCGGTGCAAATTTGTCGAGGGAAAATGCCCCCAGTGTAAATTGCTTTAAGGTTAAGGTTTGAGTTTGTCCCTTAGCTTCATCAATCAAGTTGATTTCAGTATTGGTGATAGAAACGCCACCGACATCAATGCTCGTTAATTGTGCTTTGGCGCTGGATTCGGCTGGTGGGGTAACAGGCTTTTCTGTGCTCTTACCCGTCAAGCCATCGAGGCTCGAACTGCCATTTTTACGGGTGACCAAATTAATTTTTGCACCATCAAGGCTTAACTGTGCGATTTCAATTTGCTTACTAAAGAGTGGCATAAGTTCGACTTCTGCCACGGCTTTATTCACTTCTAGCATGGCTTTGGGCATAAATCCGTCAGGGTTTGAAAGAGAAATCCCCCCTAAATTGATCCCTATAGTTGGGAAAAATGTCCATGATAAGTCCTCACCGATGACGAGTTCACGACCCGTTTGTTTTTTTACTGCGTTGACAATTTCGGGTTTAAAATCATTAGGGTCAAAGAAAACAGTAAGATATAAGGCGACAGCGACAATTAAGGTCACCAGAATGGCTAAAAACCACTTAATGAATTTCATAGAAACATCCTTATCAATAACATCTTGAATTTTTATAAACTTAATTTAAAAAGGCGAAATTTAATAACTCCTCACTGATAGCAACACCGTTCTCATCGACATAGATCATCATCCCAGGCTTAACATTGACACCGCCTATCTCTATGGGAACATTTATTTGTCCTTGGTTTAACTTTTCAGTCTTGATGGGCATAGCGCCAAGTGCATAAACCCCTAAATTGAAGGTACTCAGTCTTGCCACATCCCGAACATAGCCATTGACAATCACGCCTTGCCAACCATTATCTAGGGCACTTTGTGCGATTAAATCACCCAATAATGCACGACGTGGCGAAGCACCGCCATCAACTACAAGCACTTTTCCATGACCCGGTTGAGCCAATATTTCTTTCACTTTGGAGTTATCTTCAAAACATTTTACTGTGACAACTTCCCCCCAAAACAAACGCTTACCACCATAAGGACGAAACTGGAGCGGTAATAATGTCAATTTCGAGGGGTAGTGATCGAACAAATCAGGTAGTAGATCAAGCATTTGGATCTCCGCTAAGTGAAAAGTTTAGACTACTCATTATTGTAGACCCCGACAAGTGTTATGCGAAACCCATCTTTTTATTTAGTTTTTATGCTTAAATACTTGGTCAGCATTGGCATTAACATTATAATCTGCGATAGTTAAACGAGTGTGACACCTCAAGGTGTACCCATACATTATTCTGCTTCTCAACTTTTCGTAATTAAAGTGAACACCAAATGACAACAGATCTGGATTTGCAAAGTGCTATCGCAGCACTCGATGAATATGGATATGAAAAAAAAGCCTCAACGGATCTTGAGCAAGCCCGTAATAAACAACAAATGGGAAAATATATCAAATCCCTCGACTACAGTTTGCGTCGATTATTGATATTGCAAGAAACCGTTAACGAGCTAGTAGAAGAAAAGAAACACGAGCTTGCACAACAAGAAAATATCCAAACCTATAAAACAAAAATCATCAATCTTTCTCGAGAGTTTAACATTTCTTACGAAGATGTATTAACTATCATGGCAGAACTGCAATCAACGAAATAATCCGCATATAGCAATCAATTTTGTTTATTCATTATCAATATATTCTTTGTTCTGAGTTGATAGCTTGCTCTTGCTGGTGTTGATAGATTGTTGCTAAATCCTCCTTGCAATTTGCGACATAAAATATAACAAGCGTCTAGAGCGCGTTTTGCACTCTAGACGCTTATAGTATTGCTATTTTTCTAACATTAACTGACGAATATATTTCACTGGCGCACTGCCATAGCTTAAAAACTTCTCATGGAATGCTTTTAGGTCAAAATCCTTGCCTTTAAGTTGCTTATATTCTTCACGGAAATCGTAAATTTCGCGGTAACCCGAGTAGTAACTGGTCAGTTGTACTTGGCTTAGGGTGGCACGGCGCCATTTGCCTTCCGCCTCAGCACGTTGCTGGAACGCCTCATCCATCATCAGACTAATGGCTTGCTCTTCGGTCATGCCTTTAACATGAATGCTGTAGTCTAAGATGGTGTTACAGATAACACGTAAATTCCACTTGTAATACATTAACCACATTTCAGGCTCGAAATTGCCATAACCCTCTTCAAGCATCATGCGTTCGGTATACACGGCCCAACCTTCGACCATAGCGCCATTGCCAAATAAGCTTTTCACTAAGCTTGGCGACTCATTGGAATAAACTAATTGGGTGTAGTGCCCAGGAATTGCCTCATGAATATTTAAAATCTGTAATATCCAGTGGTTATATTCGCGTAAATAGCTCTCAGCGGATTCATCACTCATACCATCGAGTGGTGTGACGTTATAATAGGTATTACCTAATTTATCATAGGGGCCAGGGGCACTAATCGAAGCTCCCGCATAACCCCGCATATACTCAGGGGTTTCACGCACGACTAATGGTTTTTTAGGATCTAAGGTCACTAAGTCTTTTTGATTTACAAATTCAATCAACTCAGGAATTTGTTTACGCACTTCGCTGACAAAGTCATCACGCTTAACGTGCTGTGTCGATAATTTATCAATCAATTGGCGAATCGCGATTTTATTGTCGGCAGGTTTTGGTGTAGTGAAATATTTTGGCCACAGCTTGTCGGTGATCTTCGCCATTTCACCTTGCACTCTTTCTTTATCCGCCACGGCTTTTTGATAAAGCTGTTTTGCTGTCATGCCCGCTTGGATATCAAAGGCAAACTTTTGCTCGTATAATTCTTCACCAATTCTAAAGCTGCGGGCGCCGTCTTTTTTAAGTTGGCTGACCTGGGTATTTAACCAAGTAATATGTTCATTAATCGCTTTGGTTGCCGTATCGAAACGGGATTTAAACAGCGATTTTTCCGCATCTGACAGACCCGAATCCGCCACTTGCTTCAATAAATCATCGGAGAAGACCGAAAACGCACCTTGGTTTTGCATCACAGCCAATTCGGTGTGTTCTAGGGTTGGCTGCTGGATATTGCTGCGCGCCGCGGCGTAATAAGCGGGGATATTTTCCATTCTGGCCAATACGGAACGTAATCTGTCATCCAGTGGCGCAAAGTTTTCATTGATGATTTGTGCAAAACCGCCCGCCACGTTATAGCTCGAGGGATCCCATTGCCAAGATTTAAAGTCGGTAATTTCCCACGCCATGCTGTTTAGCAGGTTATCAATTAAGTGATAATCGATGGTTTCGTTAGAACTCAGAGACTTAAGTTCAAACTGTTTCAGCTTTGCCTGCTGGGCTTTTACAAAGGCGAGCGTCTTAACACGGCTCGCTTCATTGGGGATTTCTAAATAGCCATCATTAACGTGTTTGCCGCTGTAGAGTGCCCAGGTAGGCGCTAATTGCCACAGGTCATCGATAAAGGTCTGGCTAAATTGTGCAAAGGCGCTGGTCTTCACATCAGCACTGACCGCGCTTGATTTGCTGGTATCGGCTGACGCTTGAGTTGATTGCGATTGGCAACCCGCAAGGCCTGTGAGCGATAACAAGATCGCAAGAGAGATGGCGGTTTTCTTCATTCTTTTTCGTCCTTTTTATATTTATGCGTTAATTCCAGTGCCTCGAGGCGACCGTAAGCGTCTAAAAACCTAACTTATCAGACGCTAATAAAAGGACTTAAGTTAATCATATCAGCCGCCTAATTGCAGCAGTGTTACGAGTGAATACATGCCCAGTTACAAATTTGTAAGCTCGAATGCCGATAGCGCCAACTATCAATCTGCGTGAGATAATCCCCTATTTCACTATCGCTACTGCTATAATAGCGACCTGCTTCGCTGTTCGCCTCAGGCCAACAGTTTGCCAATAAATCATTTAGTTGAGACTCTCAATGCCATTCTCCCAACTTGGATTACACAGCGCGCTTGTCAAAGCGGTGACTGAACTGGGTTACACGAACCCCACGCCGATACAGACAAAAGCCATTCCCAGCATTTTAGCGGGCAAGAATGTGCTTGCTGCGGCGCAAACGGGCACAGGTAAAACCGCCAGTTTTGTGCTGCCGCTGCTGCACCGCTTTGCTGACGCACCCAAGATCCGCCCTAAGCGAGTACGGGCCATCATACTCACCCCCACACGTGAGTTAGCGCTTCAGGTCGAAGAAAATATCAACCAATACGCCAAGTATTTACCCTTAACGGCCATGGCAATGTACGGTGGTGTCGACGCCGCGCCGCAAAAGAAACGGCTGATTGAAGGCGTCGATTTACTGGTGGCCACACCAGGGCGTTTGCTCGACATGTATACCCAAAGGGCCATTCGTTTCGATGAAGTCTCAGTATTGGTGCTCGACGAAGCCGACCGCATGCTCGATATGGGCTTTATCGAAGATATTAATAGCATCATCGAAAAACTCCCCGAGCAAAGACAAAACCTTTTATTTTCAGCCACCTTATCGAAACAGGTGAAAGCGCTGGCGAAATCCGCGATTCCGGACGCCATCGAAATTGAAATCAGCCGTAAGAGCGCGGCGTCAACTCATATTGACCAATGGTTGACCACGGTCGATAAAGATAAAAAGTCGGCGCTGTTAAGTCATTTGATCCAAGAAAATAACTGGTCACAGGCATTAATTTTTATCCAAACCAAACACGGCGCCGCCAAATTGGTTAGCCAGTTAGAAAAGCGTGGCATTGTTGCAGAGGCTTTTCACAGTGGGCGTAGCCAAGCGGTGCGCGAGCAACTGCTGATCGATTTTAAAGCGGGTAAAGTCTCCTTTTTAGTCGCCACGGGCGTGGCCTCACGCGGCATTGATATCGATGCCTTAGCGCGGGTGATTAACTACGACTTACCCGATGAAGCCGACGACTATATCCACCGCATTGGTCGTACGGGACGTGCGGGTAATCAAGGGGAGGCAATTTCCTTTGTCTCTAAGGATGATTTTAGAAACCTATGCGCCATTGAGCGCCGCTTAGGTCATATTATCGTGCGCAGGGAGATTGCTGGCTTTGAGCCGAAAAAAGTCGTGCCGATTTCTATACTCGATTTTGTGCCTAAATCGGCATCTACGACAGAGCGTAAACCCAATAAACTAGCCGAGACCAACCTACAATCTCGCCCCTATTCGAGTGGCAAACCGGGCACCTTTGAGACGACACAAGCCAAGAAGCATCGCAGTGCCAAGGCGGCTCCTGCGCCTAAAGCCCAAAAGGCAGGGGCTGATAGTCGCTCAGATACTCACTCAAATAGCCGCCCTGCTAACCCATTGCAAGGTAATCCATGGCAAAACAGCATCAAGTCGCAGGATGATAGCGAACCCCAGGCAAATCCTTGGCACAAAAGCACTAAGTGAATTAGCAGCTTATTAACGAATTAACTCAAAATAGCAGAAGCAAATATGACGATTATTTTTACAACCAACCTAGGTGATATCAGTATCGAACTCGATATGGAGCGCGCACCCGTTACTGCCAAAAACTTTATCCGCTACTGCCAAGAAGGTTTTTATGAACACACGATTTTCCATCGAGTAATCAAAGGCTTTATGATCCAAGGCGGTGGTTTTACCGCCAAAATGAAGGAAAAGCCCACCCACGAGCCGATTGTTAACGAAGCCAATAAAGGCCTATCGAATGTGTTTGGCACAATTGCCATGGCCCGCACCGACGCACCGCACTCGGCGACCGCGCAGTTTTTTATCAATACGGCCAACAATGAGTTCCTCGACCACACGGCAACCACGAACAACGGTTGGGGTTATGCGGTATTTGGTAAAGTCACCGCAGGACTCGAGGTCGTGCTGCAAATTGAAGGCGTAAAAACCACCCGTGTTGCAGGCCATGAGGACGTGCCCCGTGAGCCGATTATTATCGAAAAAGTGACTATTGTTGAATAAGTCACTCTATCTAATCGATGAATAGTGTGGCGTTGCTTAATACAGCAATAACGCCGCCATTCCTTGATAGATAAAACTTTGGTTTTAAAGCCTAGATAGAAAAAGGAGCAATCAACCCAATGGTTAGTTGCTCCTTTTTGTTTATTCACATCTGATTGTTTATTAACGTCTGTTAATAGAAACGCTGCTGCAATGGCGTTATTCCAGATCTTTCAGCGGCCACAGCACGATATGATCTTCAATATCTTTCACCCTGCGCTCATCCACCACTTTGCCTTGAATCGACATGCCCGCAAGGTGCATGGCCTCTTTAGAACCCGTGACTAGAGGATGCCAGCTTGGTAAGTCTCGACCGGATGCTAAACGGCGGTAGGCGCAGCTATCGGGGAGCCACGTCAGTTCATGGACGTTTTGCGGTGTGATCACAGTACATTGGGGAACGTGGCTAAAACGGTCACTATAATGCTTGCAGCTGGCAGTTTGATGATCGAGCAGTAGGCAAGCCGCATTGGTGTAATAGAGCTCTTCGGTTTCATCATCGATCAACTTGTTTAAACAACACTTACCACAACCATCGCAGAGGGACTCCCACTCCTGCGACGTCAATTCGGTTAACGCTTTATTCTGCCAAAATGCCATGTTTACGCTTATCTTCATATAAAAAACCCGCTTAATGCGGGCCATTTTACACCAATTTACTGGGGAGTTTTAATTCTCTCCGATAAATGCACCACAGAGATACCAAAATAATCGCCCTCACCTAAATAATTCACCGCTTGCCAGTGCATTAAAGCGCGGTAATTGCCATAGACCAGATATTTTCGGCCCTTGGCACCGTCGGGCATGATAAGCGAAGCGTGAATATCCTCACGATTTGGTAAATCCGTATTATCGAACCGCCTTACCCCTAGCTGTTGCCACTTGGCTAGGGTTTGGGATTGATTAAGTCCAATAAGCTCAGCCTTAAGAGCCGCCGGAGCTTGAACCTGACGTCCCCAAGTATCTTCACCATTCCAGCCCTGCTGCTTTAGCAAATTTGCGGCAGAGGCAAAGGCATCGGCCACATTGCGCCAAATGTCTTTTTTACCATCACCGTCGCCATCTTGGCCGTAGGCTAAATATTCACTCGGAAGCAATTGGGTTTGCCCCATAAAGCCTTTGTCATTGCTTTTAAGATCATCAAACTTAAGATGCTCTTTATCCATGATGGAAAGCGCAGCCATAAACTCCCGTTGGTAACGCGCCGTATCTTCGCCAGTAAAAGCTAACGACGCCATGACAGACAGCACAGGATAATCCCCCGACGCATCCCCAAAGTTAGACACTAAGCCCCAGAGCGCCACTAAAAACCGCGGCTGCACTTGATACTTATCGGCAATATGGGTTAATAGCACTTCATGCTCGTTAAAGAGTACGCGCGCCGTATCCACCTTCCATTCCGGCACCACTTCTGGCAGATAGGTTTCAAGGGTTTTTGATTGGCTTGGCGCTGCGGCCACATTGGCTTTTTTAAAGCGTTTTATCTGCGGAAAAGCCGTATTAATCGTCGCTTGGCTAATGCCTTGGGCACTTGCCTCTTGCTTAAGCTTAAGGAGGTAATCGTTGAAGGAGGCGTCTTGCCCGAGCGCGCTATGGCTTACCAAGGGCAAGAAAATCAATGTACATGCTGCAACGCGTTGAAGGAAGGTCTTTGGCATATACCTTTGTCCGCAGTTTATGGGCTAGTCTTTAATCCCAAGACTTTCTCTGTGTTCGGCCAATAAATTAACCTGCGGTGGCGGAATTTGTAAATAAAAACCCTTTTCCTCGAGTGCTGCTCTGACCTTTTGAATATCGGCGATACCGAGGGATTCACGCTTAGCGATGGGGAACACCATCACTAATTGAGGCACACCAAACATCTCCAACAACGCTTGGGGAACATCATCAAAACAGTCCCTTTTGTTCACAAATAAGTAAGTGTCAGCCTTTCGACTACTTTTATAAACCGCACATAGCATAAGAGTATAAATATCCAATAGTTCAAACTTGCCAGTCAATGGGGCACACTATAACATGGTCGCCTAGTAATTTAATTGTAAAATCAGCGAACCGACTGATGATTTCTGGAGAATAGTGCCGGGATGTCAAAACCTAGCTTAGAGTTAAAAGGCGCTTCTTTTACTCTTTCAGTGCTTCATATCAATAACAGCGACTTGAATGCTGTCATGGCTGAATTAGATAGCAAATTGGCACAAGCCCCTCAATTTTTTCTGGGTGCCCCTTTAGTCGTCAATCTCAGCGCCATCCAAGATAACGATTTCAATTTACATGGCTTAAAAGAGTTATTAGTTTCCCGCCAGCTCGTTATCGTGGGGATCACTGGGGCAACGACCTTCCTCAGCAATCAAGCCAAGACCCTAGGCCTTGCCATCGTCAAAGCGGGCAAACAGAGCGTGACGCCCCCGCCTGCCCCGCGTCAAACTAAGGTTTTGAAGCAAAATATCCGCTCAGGCCAGCAGGTCTATGCAAAAAATGGTGATTTAATCATATTTGGTGCCGTTGGTAATGGCGCTGAAGTCATTGCCGATGGTAGCATTCATATTTATGGCGCATTACGAGGAAAAGCCATGGCGGGCGCGGCCGGCGACAGCAGCGCGGTAATCATCGCCCATTCCCTCGAGGCCGAATTAGTTTCAATAGCAGGGCAATATTGGCTCGCTGAAAATCTACAACAACATAGCTCAGATAAAAGCGGCTGCATTCGCTTAAATGGCGAGTCGCTTATCGTTGAATCATTGCCCCTCTAAATGGCATAAAAAAGGATAGAGAGAAACATGGCACAAATTATTGTTGTCACTTCAGGTAAAGGTGGTGTTGGTAAAACCACATCCAGTGCGGCGATTGCAACTGGACTTGCACTACAAGGGCATAAAACTGTTGTTATCGATTTCGATATTGGCTTACGTAACTTAGATCTGATCATGGGCTGTGAGCGCCGCGTCGTCTATGACTTTGTCAATGTAATCAACGGCGAAGCCAATTTAAATCAAGCACTCATCAAAGATAAACGCTGTGAAAAACTGTTTGTACTGCCAGCATCGCAAACCCGCGATAAAGATGCACTGACCAAAGAAGGTGTGGGCCGTGTGCTCGATGATTTAGCGAAAGAATTTGAATTTATTATCTGCGACTCGCCCGCGGGGATTGAGCAAGGCGCAATGATGGCACTGTATTTTGCCGATATTGCAATTGTCACGACTAACCCTGAAGTGAGTTCGGTACGCGACTCTGACCGTATTCTGGGTATGCTGCAGAGCAAGTCACGCCGCGCCGAACTGAATTTAGAGCCGATAAAAGAGTATTTACTGCTGACGCGCTATTCGCCGAGTCGGGTAAAATCGGGCGAAATGTTGAGTGTTGACGATGTAAAAGAAATCCTTGCTATTGAACTACTTGGTGTTATTCCTGAATCACAGTCTGTGCTCAAGGCCTCTAACTCGGGTGTACCAGTGATTATCGATCAAGAGAGTGATGCAGGTGCGGCTTACAGTGATACCGTCGCGCGTTTGCTGGGAGAAGATGTTCCAGTTCGCTTCATTACGGAAGAGAAGAAAGGTTTCTTACAACGGATATTTGGTAGCTAATTATGTCTTTACTCGACTATTTCAAAAGCAAGAAAAAGCCTAGCACTGCGGTAATGGCAAAAGAGCGACTACAAATTATTGTGGCTCATCAACGTGGACAACGGGATACGCCCGATTATTTTCCTCAGATGAAACAAGAAATTATCGCCGTGATCCGTAAATATGTGCAGATTTCAGATGATCAAGTGTCTGTGCAGTTAGATCAGAACGACGATAACCTGTCGGTACTCGAACTTAACGTCACATTGCCAGACAGATAAGTCGAGCGTTGGCGTCATCCCCATCGCGGGGATGACGCTTTCTGCTGCACTTTTGTAGCGTCTTAGGCGAAATAACGTAAGCTTAGCTTTGATATAAGCGCTTGATATAAGAGATTAAGGTCTCAACAATTGCTAAAACCTCAATTCTGCTCCAGCTTTTAAATAAGCCTTAAACCACGTCTATAATATTAAACTTCAAGCTTTGCCAACGATTCGGCGGCAATCTGTCCACGCCAGCCACTTAAGACCGTCGGTAACTCACCCTGCTGTTTATCCCAACGCCATTGTAAATACTCATGAATATGACGTTTAGAGCCCAGCATCTCCATCGGGATAGCATGCTGCTCGCACAGTTCAGTTAAGCAGGTTTTTATGTTTTTAAAGGCCGATTTGTAACCTGGTTTAAGCGCTAAGACATCCACTAATTCGGGAGGATTGTTTAAATCCGCGGTCTGCATCACCCGTAAAATGTCTTTACCGTGAATGCGTTTCTCCTGCTCGGTCAAATCATTCAATTTGAGTAAATCGCCCATGCTCTTAGGCTGCTTCTTCGCTAGCGCGATCAGGCCGTGATCTTTAATCACAAAACCCAAGGCTAAATCCCGCGCTAAGGCTTTTTCTAAACGCCACTTAGCCAACACTTTAAGGTAGGCCAACTGATGCTCGGTGAGCTGAAAAGCATTTTTGACTCTTAGGTACGCAGTATCCATATCCGGCGTCGCTAAGCGCCCTTCTGTCATTCGCTCGCCTTCTTCATACAGCCAGCCTAAACGGTCTTGCGCCTTAAGCCTTTCGGCGAGTTGCGGATAGAGTTGATACAGATACAACACATCGTTGGCGGCATAGCTAAGCTGCGCCTCAGTCAAGGGACGGCGCATCCAGTCGGTGCGCGACTCACCCTTATCAATCACTTCACCTAAGCAGGTTTCCACTAACTTGGCATAACCTAGGCCATGGCCCATGCCACATAAAGAGGCTGCGATTTGGCTATCGAACAAAGGCGTAGGTTGACGCTGACCATAGTGGGCGAAGACTTCTAAGTCCTCGCTGCAGGAATGCACTAGCTTGATGATGTTGGGATTATCAAGCAAAGACCAGAATGCACTGAGATCTGGCAGCGCAACTGGGTCAATTAAGGCTAAGGTTTTACCATCATAGGCTTGAATGAGGCCAAGCTTAGCGTAATAGGTACGTGTGCGCACAAACTCGGTATCTAACACGAGCAGCGGACTCTGTTGATATTGAGCGACGAGGGCATTGAGGCTCGCTTCGTCGCTCACATACTGAAAC
The DNA here is from genome assembly GCF_004354305.1 of Shewanella decolorationis. Lineage (NCBI taxonomy): Bacteria > Pseudomonadati > Pseudomonadota > Gammaproteobacteria > Alteromonadales > Shewanellaceae > Shewanella > Shewanella decolorationis. The sequence continues at coordinate 3,528,451 of NZ_CP037898.1, forward strand.
ACTGACAAATTCTTCTCCAGTTCCTGTGGGTTAAGCACCGTCCATAAAAACAAAAGCCGGCTCATTGCCGGCTTCAATCTTACGCGCGCTTCACTTCGTCTCGAAGTTCTCGTCGCAAGATCTTACCCACGTTGGTTTTAGGTAACTCGTCCCTAAATTCTACCAGCTTCGGTACTTTATATCCCGTTAAATGCGCGCGGCAATGCTTAATGATGTCGTCAGCGGTTAAAGATTTATCTTTTGCCACCACAAACACCTTCACTAATTCACCACTGGCGTCATTTGGTACGCCAACGGCAGCCACTTCAATCACTTTAGGATGTAATGCGACCACTTCTTCAACTTCATTGGGGAAGACGTTAAAGCCCGACACTAAAATCATGTCTTTCTTACGGTCGACAATATAGAAGAAGCCCTGTTCATCCATATAACCGATATCGCCAGTGGCAAGCCAACCATCTTTATCGATCACTTTGGCCGTTTCCTCTGGACGCTGCCAGTAGCCTTTCATGATCTGTGGACCTTTACCAAACAGCTCGCCTGTCTCGCCCTGCGGCAATACATTACCCGCATCATCACGCACTTGAATTAAGGTCGATGGCGCAGGGAAACCGATAGAGCCGTTGTAACCGTCTAAGTTATAGGGGCAGCAAGTCAGTAGCGGCGACGCTTCGGTTAAACCGTAACCTTCGAGTAAACGGGTTTTCGTGATGCTTTGCCATTTATCGGCCACAGCTTTTTGCACCGCCATCCCGCCACCAATGGATAATTTTAGGCGAGAAAAATCTAATTCCGCAAAATCGCTACTGTTCACTAACGCATTGAACAGGGTGTTGACGCCTGTCAGCGCGGTAAAAGGATATTTTTTCAGTTCGGCTACAAACCCTGGAATATCCCGAGGGTTAGTGATCAATAGGTTTTGGCTGCCCTTATGCAAGAACAGTAAGCAGTTCACTGTTAAAGCAAAAATATGGTAAAGCGGCAAGGCTGTTACCACAAATTCGCAGCCATCACGCAGTGCCGGTGAATAGGCACCATTGGCCTGTAATACGTTTGCCACCACGTTTTTGTGGGTCAACATGGCGCCCTTCGACACCCCAGTCGTTCCACCTGTGTATTGCAAAAAGGCTAGGTCATCAGCCGTGATAACGGGTTTGACATACTGCATTCTGCGCCCTCTTGAGAGGGTTTCACGCATTGAAAGTGCGTGGGGTAAATCATATTTTGGCACCAGTTTTTTGATGTATTTGACCACAAAGTTCACTAAGGTGCGTTTTGGCGCGCTGAGTTGATCACCTAAACTTGTGATAATCACGCTTTTTACTGGTGTCTGATCAACAACTTCTTCCAAGGTACGGGCAAAGTTCGATACCACAACGATGGCCTTAGCGCCTGAGTCGATTAACTGGTGCTTTAATTCGCGCGGAGTATAGAGCGGGTTAACGTTAACCACCACCATACCCGCACGTAAAATACCAAACAGTGCAATGGGATATTGCAGCAAGTTCGGCATCATCAGGGCGACTCGGTCGCCCTTTTGGAGTTTCAATTCATTTTGCAGATAGGCGGCAAACGCACGACTGCGTTCTTCAAGTTTACGGTAAGTTAGCGTGGCACCCATGTTGATAAACGCAGGTTGATCCGCATATTTGGCCACCGCCGTCTCGAACATATCGACGAGCGATGAATACTGATCCGCATTAATCTCGGCAGGTACATCTTTTGGCAAATGATTAATCCAAGGCTGATCCACAACTTTCTCCTAAATCCCCACAACTGCGGACACGGTATCCCTACTACCGTCAATACTCGACAAATACCGAGTTAAAATACCGACTTACATTTTATTGTTTTTGATTAACCCGCATAAATCATACGGGCGTTTTAATTTTGATCATCATCACATAAAAAAAACAAAAAACCTAGCGTCTTTTTTATGTAAGCAAAAGCAATTATTCGACAAACTGCTGGATTAAGTGCGCGACCCCTTTGGCGTTATCCATATGCACATGGTGGTCGCCCTCGAGCATATGTTCAGACAAGTGTGTGAACCATTTCCTCGCCTTAGGCAATGCCGCTTGCAACTGGCTAAAGCCCTGTTTGCCGCAAATCAATAATGTCGGAACAGAAACATGCTGCATCAATGCATCGACCTGCTCAAAGGTCAAACGCATAGGCGAATCGAGTCTTAATCTTGGATCGCTACGCCACGCAACACCATCGGTGGTTGGTTGCATATTGCGCTCCAGTAACAAGCGGCACCAAGACTCCGCTAGTCCCGTTAAGTGAACTCGGGCTTTTACTGCAGTATCCATACTGTCGTAAACCTTTAGCTGTTTATGCTTTTGCGCTAACAATTTCTCGTGCTGATAAAAACTCTTTCGCAGCCGCGTTTTCGCTTGAGTCGCCGACTCAAACAATGGGCTTAACGCCTCAATCAAAATCAGCTTGTTGACCTTTTCTGGAAAGGTTGCGGTATACGCTGAGGCAATAATGCCTCCTAACGAATGCCCAACGATAGCCAGCGGCTTTTGCGGCAATATCGTCAGTAACGCATCGAGATCGTATAAATAGTCAATCCAATGCAATGGATAATGTCCCGGCCGATGTGCTGAAAAACCATGACCGGGCCAATCTATGGCAAGTATCTGATAATGGGGCAAATACTCCGCGAGAGGCTCAAAACTGTTCGCATTGTCTAACCAGCCATGCAACGCGAGTAATAACGGCTTATCTTTCGCTCCCCATAATCGACCACTCAGCTTGATATGGGGTAACACAAACTCGACTTGATTTTTGGGGGCGAAAGATTGCCACATATTGCCTCTAATGTCAGGTGATTAGCGCGATTTTTTGATAAATTTGAGCGTCATGCGATCGCTCTCACCAATTGCTTGGTATTTTTCTTTATCGGTATCGCCCAAGGCAAACGAAGGTGGCAGCGTCCATACCCCCTTGGCGTAGTCCTTAGTGTCTTTCGGATTGGCGTTGATTTCGGAGCTTTCGGCTAAGGTAAAACCCACCTTTTTGGCCAGCGCGATCATCTCGTCTTGGTCCATGTAGCCCGTGCTCATATTCATGCCTTTATTGGCTCTATGTTCGACCACACCAAACACACCGCCATCTTTCAGCACTTTATAGGAGGCGGCGAACACATTTTCGAGTTGATCGCTTGAGGCCCAGTTATGTAAGTTACGGAAGGTTAATACTAAGTCCGCACTGCCATCGGCACCTAAATTCATCTTGGCCGGAGGGTCGAGAACCACCATTTTCGCATTGCCAAATAAGGCTTTATTAGCCGTCATCCAAGTATCGAATTTCGTCCCCGCATTAGCGCGGTAGCGATTACCTGGGGTGTCCGTGCTAGGGTTGGTTTCGAAACTGGCAGCAATATATTGTCCCTTAGGCGCAAGATAAGGGGCAAGGATTTCAGTGTACCAGCCATTACCAGGCCAAAGTTCAATTACGGTTTGTGTTGGAGTAATACCAAAAAATGTGAGGGTTTCGACAGGATGGCGATAAATATCGCGACTGGCGTTTTTCGCTTGGCGAAACTCGCTCTTAATGGCCTTATCCAAGCCTTCATCGGCATAGGCAATACCTGAACATAAACCAGCAATCAGCATACTGGCGACGAGTGTGACTTTTTTCATAATAATTCTCCTTGGATACCGAAGGCTTAAGCTAGCAGCCAATATAAAAAAATCCAAGAATTAGCCACACAAGTTGACCATTTAGGCTGTAAATATTTGTGATATCATCACGGCATTAATGCCGCCATAGATTAGCGAGACGTGGCTGAGTCCACCCGCCGCCACGCCATAAACAAGGCGCAGATACTGCAAAATAGCCAAATGGCGACCCAAATCCACGCCGGGATCCATGAACGCTCGGCCAGCAGCACTGCATCGCCCTGCCCTTCGAGCCCGAGCAATACCGTGGGGCTTGCCAGCGCATTGAGCATGATCATCAGGCCAATAATGCGTAAGAATTGCGTGAGAATTTTATTTTTGCTGAGTTTTAGCGGCAGTAATAACACAATCGTCAGCACAGCTAAAATGGCTAAGGTCAGTAAATCTCGCCCCCACAGCAGACCACTTAGCACCACTAAACCGCCTAAAAACGCAAAGCTTAAGCGAATGCCCTTAGGCCAAGTTGCCAACAAGTAAATAAGGTATCCCCAACAGGCTGCGCCAAAATAGCCTGCAAATCCAATCACCAGTGGCGAGCCACCTTGGCTAAAGCAAAAACCTGCACCATTGGGGAAGAGTTGAATATGACTCACTATGCCGCCACTGAGCACAGTTGCTATCCCATGGGATAACTCGTGAAAATAGCTCTCTAGCCACTTAAAAGGCACGCTCAGATAAGGAATGCGCGTCAATATCAGTGCCAGCATCAGTTCGATGATAAACAAACCACGGCTCGGCAAACCGCCGGTTAAACGAGGAGTAAAACGGGATTGAGAAGACACAGGCGCAGTATCAGGCATAAATATCCACACCCACCATCTGCTGAATTTCTTCACGTTTGGCGGCATGTTGCGTTTGTAGGTATTGGGCGATAGCCCCTTGATGACCTAGGGTACTTTGTTCGTATTCGAGCTGGGCACCGAGTCTGGATTGTAGGTTTTGTGATGAACTATCAGCGGTATCATCAAAGGCTAAGGCAGAAACCGCATCGAGCTCAATCACAGGGCGCGGCGCCTCCGTGGGCGACATTCCCTGTATGACTGCGGGGCGATTACTCGCAACCGCTTGTGTCAAACTCGTTTGAAGCGAATTTACCTGCATCGAAATGCCCAGTTTATATCCTATTTGCCCTGGTTAACCTTGCTAGGCGGTTGTGACGAGTGCCTAACTAAGAATTGATGTCTGCATCGAGAACCCATGCAGACAATCTAGATTCTAACGTATCACAGGGAAGAATGAACAGTTTATTCACGTCCCGGTAACTTTTTCCATGTCACAGTATCACGTAGGTACACAGGCTCGAGTTCATCGACACTGGTGGTTAATCCTGCTTTGATACCCGCTTCGGCCAGCGCTAACATGGCTCGGGCATCGGGATACTTCACCGCCGCTAAGGTGGTAATCCCGCTGCCTAACGCTAATAACTCGGGATAGACATCAAACCCCGTACCACAGCCTACAATCGCTTTGTTAAGATCGAATGTCAGCTCAACCTGCTCTGGCGAGCTCACTATCTCTTTACCGACTAAGGTGGCAATGCCATCGACAGCAACAAATTGACCCCAGTACACTTCTCCCATGCGCGCATCGATACAGCAGAGTACTTGCTCGGCAGCGTGCTCAGCAATCGCCATTTGTGCCATGGCCGCTAAGGTTGAAATGCCGATCACGGGTAGGTCTAACCCTAGGGCTAAACCTTGGGTCATGCTGGTACAAATACGGATCCCCGTAAAACTACCTGGCCCACGGCCGTAGGCAATGGCATCCAGTTTATCTAAGCCGACATTGGCTTGTTTTAATACGGCTTCCACCATAGGCAATAAACGCTGACTATGTTCCCGAGGCGCATCAGCTAACTCAGCAAAAACCTGTCCTTGATAATACAGGGCAGCCGAACAAGCTTCGGTACAAGTGTCGAGGGCGAGAATACAAACAGAGTCTTGGGGTGTTGTCATATAAAAACCGCGCTGTGGGCATAGTTGGACTCAAAAAGTGACTTATCGAAATCCTGCACTATACCAAGTGTAAATTGGCGCAAATGATAACATCAAATAATCGAAAGCAAAGGCTTAAAAACAGCGGCTAATGACTCGATTAGCTTAGCGCTGGGTTTGTGATCGCCATCACTAACTCAACAACCTCTTCAGCCTTTGGCCAAATACTGGGAAACTTTTACCCTATTTAAGGTCAGAGCAAACAGTGCTGAAGCTTTTGTCTCACTTAATCAAGTTCACCAAAGCAACAAGCACGTTCTAAGCATCGTTTTAACTCTCTCCCTTTGACGCGAAGCTTCGCGTGATGCTTTTACACTGTTAATAAGGAAATTCAATGAGCAGTACCAGAGAAAATCCCCTTAAACCCCTTCGCCGTTTAAGACGCCTACGCCGCACTGAAGCCATTCGTGACCTAGTGCGTGAAACCCATGTGTCCCTTGCCGACTTGATCCACCCACTCTTTATTGAAGAACACATTAACCAAGCTGTGCCCATTTCAACCCTGCCGGGGATCAGCCGTCTGCCCGAAAGTGCACTTGCCGATGAGATCCAAAAGCTCTATGCCTTAGGGATCCGCTATGTGATGCCCTTTGGGATTTCCCACACCAAAGATGCGCAGGGCAGCGACACGTGGGATGACAATGGCTTACTCGCGCGGATGATCCGCACCATCAAAACCGCCGCGCCAGAGATGATGGTGATCCCCGATATTTGTTTTTGTGAATATACCGACCACGGACACTGCGGCGTATTGCACCATGACGAAGTCTGTAACGATCAAACCGTGGCTAACTTAGTCAAACAATCCATTACCGCCGCCAAAGCCGGAGCCGATATGCTGGCGCCATCGGCGATGATGGACGGCCAGATTAAAGCCATTCGCCAAGGACTGGATGAGGCAGGCTTTGAACACATTGCCATTTTGGCCCATGCAGCCAAATTCGCCTCCTCCTTCTATGGGCCTTTTAGGGCCGCGGTGGATTGTGAACTTAGTGGAAACCGTAAAGGCTACCAACTCGATTACGCCAATGGTCGCCAAGCCTTGCTCGAAGCGTTGCTCGATGAAGAAGAAGGCGCGGATATATTGATGGTGAAACCCGGCACGCCCTATTTGGATGTGTTAAGTCGCCTAAGACAAGAAACCCACCTTCCCTTAGCGGCTTATCAAGTCGGCGGCGAATATGCCGGCATTAAGTTTGCCGCCCTGGCGGGCGCCCTCGATGAGCGCGCCGTCGTCACCGAAACCTTTATCGGGTTAAAGCGTGCCGGCGCCGATTTAATTGTTAGTTATTACGCAAAACAATATGCCGAGTGGTTAGCGCAATCCCGTTAATGCACTGAGTCTTCAGCCTATCAGGCAAGCAATTAACGAAAACGCCACCCTAATCGGTGGCGTTTTTTATCCGTCATTTTGGTCGCACATTAAGCCTATGCTTGTAGCTCTGCAAAAATGGCTCTGATCTTTTCAACCTTTGGCCGCACCACAATTTGGCAATAGGGCTGCTCGCCATGCAGGGCGAAATAGTCATTGTGGTAATCCTCAGCGGGATAAAATGACTCAAAAGCCACCACTTGGGTCACTATCGGCGCATCAAATACCCTTGCCTCGGTTAATTTGGCAATCATGGCATTAGTCTCTTCAATCTGCGCCGCATCGTGGGCAAAGACGACGGAGCGATACTGCGGCCCTTTATCATTGCCTTGGCGATTAAGCGTGGTGGGATCGTGACTCTCAAATAACACCTGCAGCAGCGTTGTAAAGCTGATTTGCGCGGGGTCAAACTCGATGTGCACCACTTCGGCATGCCCAGTTAATCCCGAACACACCGACTTATAATCGGCATCGCTCGCCTCGCCGCCCGAGTAACCTGAGCTGACGTTCAGCACGCCCTTAAGGCTCTTAAAAATCGCTTCAACACACCAAAAACAGCCCGCACCAAAGGTGGCAAAGGCTGTGTTATCCGTCGATGTTGCCGCCTCATCGGCCGCTTGAAACACCATGGAGACAGAATTAACGCAGTGGCGAATATTCTTCGGCGTTAAATATTCCCCTTCAAACACATGGCCTAAATGACCGCCACACTGACTACAAACGATTTCAGTACGGCGACCATCGGCGTCGACATGGCGACTCACTGCATCCGGAATTTCATCATCGAAGGCTGGCCAACCACAGTGGGCATTAAACTTATCTTTTGAGCGATACAAAGGCGCATGGCATTTTTTGCACAAATACACGCCTTTGGCGTCATGTTTATAGTACTCACCGCTAAAGGGACGTTCAGTGCCCTTTTCTTCTATGACATAGCGTTCAAAATCAGTCAGTTTGTTCATAAAAGTCTCCTTTAGCTCCTAAGGTATTCACCTGCATAAGACCGTTTATTCCTCAGGTTTATTGCGCCTCGGCCTGAATTGGCTTTTTGGCATAGTAGCCGCTTTAGTCGATAAAATCCTGTTGATTGAGCCATTGCTTAAATAACTGGAGGAAAATTCAGCAGTAATCTCAGTCCATTGTCTTGAGTGTTTGCACCAAGCAAAGTGCAAAGCTACACTTGCTGCGGGTCAATTCTCTACCCAAATCCTTTCTATTTTGGCCGCTTTGCACTAGGGCTTAGCGCACCATACTGATAATGAGATAAGTTGCAACGACTCCTTACCTTTATCCTTAGAAAGTGTTTGGTTAACAACCATATATAACAAGTAGAAACAATATGAAATTAGAAACCATTGATTATCGCGCAGCCGATAGCGCCAAACACTTCGTCGAATCCCTACGTGAAACGGGCTTTGGTGTGCTCTCTAACCACCCTATTGATAAAGAGCTGGTCGAAAACATTTACACTGAGTGGCAAGCCTTTTTCAATTCTGACGCTAAGAACGAGTTTATGTTCAATCGTGAAACCCACGATGGCTTCTTCCCCGCGTCGATTTCTGAAACAGCAAAAGGCCACACGGTTAAAGACATCAAAGAGTATTACCACGTGTACCCTTGGGGTCGTATTCCAGATTCTTTGCGCACCAATATTCTGGCTTACTATGAAAAAGCCAATGCGCTGGCCTCTGAACTGTTAGAGTGGATTGAAACCTACTCACCAGACGAGGTAAAAGCCAAATTCTCTATCCCGCTGCCAGAAATGATTGCCGACAGCCACAAAACCCTACTGCGCATCCTGCATTACCCACCGATGACGGGCGATGAAGAAATGGGCGCTATCCGCGCTGCGGCCCACGAAGATATTAACCTCATCACTGTGCTACCCGCGGCCAACGAGCCAGGGCTGCAAGTCAAAGTCAAAGACGGTTCTTGGTTAGATGTACCAAGCGATTTTGGCAATATTATCATCAACATTGGTGATATGTTGCAGGAAGCCTCGGGCGGTTACTTCCCATCGACCTCACACCGCGTGATTAACCCAGAGGGCACGGATAAGACTAAGTCGCGTATTTCACTGCCCTTATTCTTACACCCTAATCCTTCGGTAGTGCTGTCTGAGCGTTATACCGCCGACAGCTACTTAATGGAAAGATTGCGCGAGCTGGGCGTCCTGTAATTTCAACTACGCGTTAGCGAAATGAGTGATAAGCTCAAATTCGCATCAAGATTAAGCAATTAAGCGCCTTCGGGCGCTTTTTTTATGACATTCGTCGCCTTCAAGGTAGAATAGCCGTCTTTAGGTCATTTAGAACAAGGCGCTATCATGGCAATTCAATGGTATCCGGGGCACATGCACAAGGCACGCAAAGAGATCGAAGAGGCTATGCCTCAGGTCGATCTGGTGATTGAGGTGCTGGACGCCCGTATTCCCTACAGTAGTGAAAACCCCATGGTGTCAAAGCTTCGCGGCGACAAACCTTGTATTAAGCTACTGAATAAATCCGACTTAGCCGATCCTGATATCACTGCCCAATGGATTGAATATCTTGAACGTGAACAAGGGGTAAAAGCGACTGCGATTACTACACTGCAACCCGGTATGTTGAAAATGCTACCGGATCTTTGCCGTAAGTTAGTGCCGAGTCGTGATAAGACCGAAAAGGACATTCGCACTATGATCATGGGGATCCCTAACGTGGGTAAGTCCACCATTATCAATACCTTAGCTGGTCGTGTTATCGCCAAAACCGGTAACGAACCCGCCGTCACCAAAAGCCAGCAGCGTATTAATCTACGTAACGGGATTGTGCTCTCGGACACACCAGGGATTTTATGGCCTAAAGTCGATAATGAAGCCAGTAGCTATCGTCTCGCCGTCACAGGAGCCATTAAAGATACCGCCATGGAATACGAAGATGTGGCACTGTTTGCCGCAGCTTATTTCTTAAAGGCGTACCCGAAGGAAATTTGCGAACGTTATAACATCAGCGAGTTACCTCAGGATGATATGGCGTTACTCGAGGAAATTGGCCGTAAACGTGGTGCACTGCGTCCCGGTGGTCGCATCGATTTGCATAAGGCTTCAGAAGTGGTGTTACACGATTACCGCTCAGGTCGAATTGGCCTATTATCCCTCGAAACCCCAGCGATGGCCGAAATCGAGAAAGCCGAAGTGGAACGCATTCTGGCTGAAAAAGCAGCCGAGAAGGCCGCTAAGTTAGAAGCGGAAAAACTGAAACGCTCAGGGAAACGACATAACGTTTAAGCACTGTTTTTAATTGTTCGTGCAAGCCTCACCGAGCAATAGTCGCTAAAGAGACTAGCTTAAGTGATTAATTATATTGATTATTTAGATTAAAAAGTCGCTTTACAGTATGCATCAATAGCTCTCAGTTTGACTGAAAAGCCAGCGCGACCTTAGCGCTGGCTTTTTATTTGCCCAAAGTATTTCATGGTTCGCGAAGCAATCTCTCAATCTACAGCAAAATTTACTGCGAAGTTAGCAGTCATCGATTAGCGATAATATAAACCATAGCCCATTTATGTTTAGAGACTATTCCATCAGTACAAACCAGAGGCACTATTGGGCTCTAACACTGGGGTTTGGCCTGCGGCTATCATGTTGTAACTCAACATAAAGGGCACTCCACCCTCCGAAACCATTATATTATCCATCCAGCCAATCGGATTATTGAACAAGGAGTTGTCGTGATTTAATACCCCAATGGCGCCGTTAGCTTCATCAAAGTCCCAAACGACTGAGCCCCAGTGCCAGTTGAGCCCTTTTACATATTGCCAGCCGAGCAAGGCACCTAATGCGTAAATCACATCATCATCCATCAGTCGTTGATTTGCCCGATAGTCACGCGTCAGTTCCGTAATCGCCGCCACTATCTCCTGCGGCGGAGTCGTCTCAGACAAACTGAGCAATGCGAGCCCTTTTTCGGCTAACTGCTCGAGTTCTTTCTGTATTTCCTCAGATATCGCATTAATTTCAGCCATAATACCTCCCTTAGAATGAGCCAAATATCCAAAACAAGATACGGATAAAACCCATTAGTGCCAATACCACATTGGGATGAAAACACTAAAGCAGATCACCCATTGTAGATAAATCCATCAGCATGAAATGGGACAAAAGAGTGATTGCCCCTTTGCTTTAACTTGTCAGTTTCGGATGAAAATTTCTATGGAGATAACGCCGTGCTCAACGGCAGTTTGTAAGTTGTGGTTTTGTGGATTACTTTTGCGCAGCAAAACCACAAAGCCGCGACTTACAAACTGTCCAGCGCACGCAGTGCGCGAGTTGCAGCACTTTGTTATGTGCGACAGTTTTATTTATTCAATTTCTTGAATTACCCACTCACCACTTTCTATTTCATAAAAAGATAGATAACCCGACTTCAACCCTTTAAACCTAGAAATCCAAGGAAATTTTTCGAATATACAACCCATACAAATAACCATTCCGTCATCTGAGTCATTGGTGGAGTTACACATAAATTGCCAACCACCGTCATCCCAGTGCAGAACCTCAACTATTGGTCGATCTCCATTCATAACATACTTTGTTGTGACCGCTAGAGTGTCGTCACTAAAATCGAAAGGCCAATCTTCCTTTTTGTATAAATGTGTATGCACTTTCTTACTCCGCTCTCATTTCACATGACGCCCCGCGCATGCGCGCGAACTCGTGAGCGTCGCAGGGGCCGCAGGCCCCGAATGACGCGGAATGTTATGTGAGCTTTTAATAAAATGGGCTTTTACCATACTTTGATCTCAAAGATTTCCTGAAAGGTATAAAAGTTGCCACAAGAAAAAGGCAGACAACACCAATAAAAAACAGAACCCCTCTCATTACACCATGTTCATAAGCAATCAAACTCGCAGGCACAGCAGCAACGAATACAATGGTAAAAATTGCGATTCTATGACTATTCCAATACAGCAAGAAGTTACCGAGTTTCAGAAGATACCTCCGCCACATAACATTTTATTNGTGCGCATGCGCGTTTATCACGTTAGACCAGTAAAAATGCGCACGGTTAACTAGCTGTATGCAAAGAACTTATCAGCTTTCTGCCAAATACACCATCTGGAAAAACGCGCACGTATGTTGCTCTCAAAACCCTCAAAAACTAGCGTAATACGATATGACTGTATATCTAACCAGGATTCGGCTGTTATAGAGAAGCATTAAAGTGGAGGGCTAATAGATGAGATTTTGTAGGGTAACTCTTTCGTAAAGACCAGAACTAACAAACGTGTGCTAACAAGTTTTGGGGCAATAACGCTTTATTCAAGTTGCACTTAATCGTTATTCTTCCCATCCGTTTTTCCGGCTAACTGCGCTAATAAAGCGTCCATACTCTGTTCGAGTAGATCGAGGACTAATTCGAATCCTTGCGTACCGCCATAATAGGGATCGGGAACCTCATCCGTATCGCAATCACCGAAGGACAGCATCAGTTTTAATTTGTATTGGTATTCGGGTGGGCAACGGCGGCGTAAATCTGCGAGGTTGCTATTATCTGCCGCTAAAATAAGATCGAAATGCTCAAAATCGGCATCAATCACTTGCCTTGCTCGAATGCCGTCGAAACTTAATCCGCGTTTTTTACCTGCTGCGATTGAGCGGCTATCGGGTTGCTCCCCTTGGTGATAACCAATAGTGCCCGCCGAATCGACTTCGATATTAAGGCGGCGCTCGCGAATTTTAGCGCGGCAAACTGCCTCAGCGGTGGGCGAGCGACAAATATTACCCATACAGACCATTAAGATGCGTCGTACCGGCTGCGCTTTTGCAAACTCTTGATTGTCTAACAATTTAGCATCCTCTCGTGTTGTTACTTAGGTGTTGATGCCATTTGACCAAAGGCGGGGGAAATACATTTTTTGACTTCAAAATGGTAACCATACTGCTCATGGGCAGATTCGGTAATTTCAAGTATTTCATAGTCATTGAGTTCAATCACTACAGAGTCAGCTAACTTTTGGCAACGGCTGCGGCCATCGGCTTCAAATTTATAGGCAAATAAGGCAATTAAATCGCGGATCCCTTTGTAATAGCTATGGCCAAAAGCCTTAAGTGTTTCGGTTGTGTCGGTTTGATCAGGTGTGAGTTTGCTGCCTGCCTGTTCAAGACTGTCTTCGGCTTTAAGAATGGTTTCGCCTTCGTTAACTACCTGTTTATCTATCGAATCATGTTTTAACGCTTGGGTTTTCTTGGCTAAATCCCCTACCCAGTTTTCACCATCGGTAATCGCAACCAAGTTTAATAACAACACAACAGACAGAATCATACGCACCAGCGCGGTTGTTACCACAAATCGTCTTTTATTTCCTTGCTGCTTGGCTTCGAGTCCCAATATGCGTAATCCGATATGGAAAAACAAATAACAAGGGATCACCAATTGCAGTAAGAGTAAAGCGAGGATAGAGATACACACAAACCAAATCGGCAAATACAGCAAAATGGCAAAGTTATGGGTGTAGGACAAATGTGAGGCCGATACACCGGTGATTTCGTTCACCACACTGCCGCTCGCAGCTAAGGCAAAGTTAGCAATAACGGCATAAAACAGCAGGAAAATGGCTTTGCCTGCTAAAGTATGCCAAGCCGTAGCAAATTTCGGCCAAAACTCAATAATCAAGGCAATAGCAGTGATAACGGCAGCTACCCAAATTTCGGGTTGAAATAACATTAGTGCTAACAAAGCTAATACGTAACAACGCTGCGCCAAACTTAAACTGAGTAAAAGCTGTTTTGTTGCAACTATTGGATGCTTTATCCATTTGGGGACAACGAGGACGCCCTCAATTCGTTGTTTCCACGACGTTAATCCACGCAAACTTTCGACCAAAACTTGCTCCTTAGAATTTTTTTGTCCATTAATAATCAACACGATATATGGCAACTTTTACACTAACGAGCTCGATTTTTATCAAAGCGATACAATTTAGCAACTTATTATTGTTCCTCGGGGATTATATCGGTTCTTATCCGCAAAAAGCTCGCGAATCGCGGTAAACCATTTGCGGTAGTTCCTAAATATTTATAGGTAATTAGCGTACCAATGGCAGGTGGATGTTGACGCTCGGCTAAACTAAAGCCTGTACCAATACTAAAAATTCGACCATCCGGCGTTTGCACCCTTAATGCGCCCATTTGACCCGTAAACTGCCCTTTACCGGGAATATAGCCAATGACTTTGGCTTCGGCATCCAAATAAGGCTTTAACTTCATCACATTAGGATTTCGCCCCGGTGTATAGAGGGCTGAGCGACGATGGAGGATGATACCTTCGGCTCCCTGAGCGACTAAGACATCTAATTTTTGATACAGCGCCTCAATACTCTCCACGCTGACTTGCTCAACAACTTGAAGATAAATCGATTTATCAGCAATTAGCGTCTGCATATCTCGATATCGCTTTTCAAAACTCCCCTGCATCTGAGGTAAATCAAACACCATAAAGCGCACGTTTTGCCAGTCGTTTTCTTTGGGTGAGGTTTGCCGTATCAGCCCAGATATTGCTTCAAATTGCCCTCGCCCTATCCATAATTCTCCGTCCATGGGGATGGAAGGGAAGTTTGCGGTAAACCAACTTGGCGCAAGGATTGGATTTCCCTGACGAGTCACTAAACGTTTCCCATCCCAATAGCCACGTACACCATCGAGTTTTTCGCTGACGAAAAACTCACTGATTTGAATACGTTTCTCGCGAGAAAACTCGGTCGCTAATTGAATATTTGGTGTCTGGGGATTGGCGTAACAGACTGCCATTGTTAAGCCGTGTACACTAAGTCCTGCAACCCAATACTGCACTAGTGTAAATGTTAAAAACAGTGAGCGAATTGTAAGAGCCATTCCTTTGCCTCTTCAATAAAGTGGTATTGAGCATAAAGTCTAGCCTTAAGATTTGTCTAGCGCGAGTTAGAGCGCTGCCCGATAACACCTTAGCAGGACTGTGAATTTGTCGGTTTAATACTTTATACGCTGGGGTTATCGGGCTATACTGCGGCCTCTTTTTAAGCTCGCTCAAATGTTAACAGGTTAGTTATATTTTGCTTGAGCGGGTAAATGCTTCGCGAACAATCGCACAAGTTGATGGAATTATTATGAAACCAGCAAACAACCACGGTATTAAACGCATTTTTAGAGCGACGGGATTTTCGATGAAGGGCTTAAAAGCCGCTTGGATCCACGAAGCCGCTTTTAGACAGGAATTGATGCTTGCCGTGGTAATGCTACCCATCGCCCTATTGGTCGATATCAGCACCATGGAACGTCTAATGCTGATCTTAACCCTATTCATCGTGTTGATTGTTGAGCTATTAAACTCAGCGATTGAAGCTGTGGTTGACCGAGTAGGCAGTGAAATCCATCCACTGAGTGGTCAAGCAAAGGATATCGCCTCTGCCGCGGTATTTATGAGTTTAGCACTCTGCGCTATCACATGGCTTGTGGTGCTGCTACCACTGGTTATTTAATACGTGCAATTCAATGCCTGTTCTTTAGCGTAATCTTTAACGAGTGCATTTATCTGGCAAAGCGAAGTATCACTTCCCAACCATTTGTTCTGCAATAAAAAACGCCTTTTGGTTATCACCTAAAGGCGTTTTTAATGCACAGCTGTTACTGATCAGCGTTTATCTGCTGACTTATCGGCTAAAAAGCCAATTGCCTGTTTGATTTGCTCTAAGCGGTCATTCTCGGCCCAATAGGCAACATACACACTACGCGAAATGGCGCTCGCCCCCGCAACTAAATGCAGCTCACCCCGGTTCAACAATGGCTGAACCAAATGCTCGGGTAAAAACGCGCAGCCACCGTTATTTTGGATAAAATCCAAAGCGATACGGGCCGAACTTGTGTGTAATGTCGGCACGGGTAGAGCGGCATATTCCTGAGCATGGATAATATTAAATGCCGTGCCCCAATCCACTTTGACATATTGCCCAGCCTGCACTGAACTCACCGCGATACCAGCCGATTGAGACACGAGCAACAAATTAATTTGCCCCAATTGCACCAATTCAAATTGGTCAAGCTTGGGCGGATCAAAGGAAATCGCTAAATCAAGGGTGCGGTCCATCAACTGACGCGTCATTACAGTGAGTGGCAAAACCTCAGTCCGCAATGCCACTCCAGGTAATCCCACATGCAAATGCTGTAAATGCCCCTGCAAATAGGCATCCCAAATGTTGGGGCCAGCACCAATGGCAAGTTGAGTCGATTGTAACTGACTAAGCGAAACATCTTGCTTAGCACGCTCCCAAGCGGTTAATACCGCTTCTGCATGTCCCAGCATACGCTCACCCGCCGGAGTGGGTTGAATATTGTTACGTTGACGTTCAAACAAGGCCACACCGAGGATGCTTTCGAGTTGTTTAACCCGAAAACTGACCGCACTGCGGGTAAGGTAAAGATTTTCCGCAGCCTTGCCGAAATGACGAGTGCGGGAGACTTCTAAAAAGGTCTTTAGTAAATCGGTATCCATAAAAATTCTTGACCAACATTGGCAAATTTTTTTGATTTATAAATCAATAATACTAGCCAATACTCCACTTGCAAATCTTTGTATATCAAAAACTAGAAGGTAACAGCCATGTCTGAACAGTCTTTTTCAAACGCTAACAAGGGTTCTGAGACGGTGAACGGCTCAGCTGCCAGTTTCGTATCCCATAAACGTTTTTACGACGACACTAATTTTCCAAAAGGTTTTAAGCGCAGTGGCGACTTCACCAGTAAAGAAGCCGAACTGCTTGAATTACATGGCCATGCCATGAAAAACCTCGATGAAGGCAAGTCGCTCCCCGTCACCGCCGATGAAGCACAATTTGTCGAAGTCATCAAAGGAAACATCGCTCCCAGTAGCTTGTTAGAGCATATCTGGTTAAAGTACCGCAAACTCGCCTTAGGTAAGCCCTTTTATGCTGTGGTTGGCACGGTTCATTTGCCCGCCACTAAACCTGAGATTGAGCCAGTTGAAGCGGCATTCGATGTGGATGTCGAAATTGAAGATGACGTTCAGGACGAAGCTGAACCCGAGGATAAAGAATGAAAATGAAGGTTTGCGATTAAATGCGTGGGTGGATTTTATATAAAGAAACCGCGACTCAGCTAAAACCTGAATTGTATGAAATTGAGCGTCTATTGGCTGCCGCCAAGGCCGACAATATTGAGTTAGAAGTGTATGCTCCGGATGAGTTTGATCTCACCGTGACCAGAGAAGACAATAAGAGTATTTTGTTAAACGGTCAACCCGTTGAATTACCAGATTTTATCATTCCTAGAATGGGTTCTGGCACCACCTACTTTGCCTTGGCGATTATTCGCCACCTTGAGCGTTTAGGGGTGTACTGCCTCAATCCTTCTAAAGCCATTGAAATCGTCAAAGATAAGCTCTTTTCCCAGCAATTGCTGGCCGAGAAGAACTTGCCCACACCTAAAACCATGCTGGTAAAGTTCCCCGTCGATATCGAACTGGTTGAACGCCATTTAGGTTTTCCGGTGGTAATTAAAACCCTTTCGGGTTCGCAGGGAAGCGGGGTATTTTTATCCCATAAGGCCCGTGAATTTGATGACTTAATGCAATTGATCGAGGCGACCAATAAAAACGCCAACATCATTCTGCAGGAGTTTATCGCCAACAGCCATGGCCGCGATCTCCGTGTATTTACCATTGGTGGACGCGTGGCTGGCTGCTATGAGCGCCGTGGGCAGGAAGATAGCTTTAAAGCTAATGTTAGTGCGGGTGGTTCGGCACGTCCCTTTGAAATTACACCTGAAATCGAATGGCTGGCGACACAAACCGCCAATATTCTCGATTTAGATGTAGCGGGTATCGATTTGTTATTCGATAACGGCCACTACAAAATCTGTGAAGCCAACTCGTCCCCAGGCTTTGAAGGCTTAGAATCCTGCTTAAATGTGGATATTGCGGCGCAAATCCTGCACTTTATCCGCATCCGTCTAGGCATGTTCAACAAGGATGAAAAAAGCAGTGAGCCAATACAAACGCCCGCTGCCGAAGCAAATACAACAGCAAATAGCAGCACGCCAGAGGCAAATCCCGCCTCAAACTAACGCAAAAAGATTGTGTTGAAATCACTCTGCGGCCCAGTCTCTACTGGGCCGCTTTTTTGGCTGGACTATACATTTTCTTCACAAATCACCAAGATGCAAATTACCGTGATCCCTACCACAAGCTCGCCATACCAAGCTAAATAGCCGTACTACTTTTGTTTTAAATCACAAAACAAGGCAATTTCAAAAACAATTTATTCACATTTTGAAATTTGCTGTTACACTCCAAATGTCCATAAGCTTATGGCACTTAAGTCTGATGTTATCGCTGGATATAATAAGAAGAATACTGGAGTAACGTTGATTGCCACTCGCCTAACACCCCTAGTGATCGCCCTACTCGGCAGCAGCCCTGTGCTGGCGGGCGAATTTAGCGTTGAGCTAGGGGGATTTTATTCACAGTCTGACACTAACATGGAGGTGACAAACCCTGTTGCGGGTAATAACTTCACCTTAGACTATGAATCCGATCTGCAATTAGCCGAAAATGAGTTTTTACCCTTTGTTGAGCTAAGTTATCACTTCAACGAGCGGCATAATTTTTACCTCGACTGGAAACAACTGCACCGCAACGCTGAAACTCAAGCCCTAACTAAACCTTTTCAAATCGAAATTAACGATACCATTTACGATATCAAGGCGGGCGGCAAACTGAGCTCCACCTTAAATTTTGATATTGTGCGTGTTGGTTATGGTTATGATGCCTTCCAGGGCAGCAATTACGATGTGGGCTTTTCCCTTGGTTTACACACTATGTTTATCAAAACGGGCTTTGAGGGTGTGATAGGGGTTTGTCATGCCACTGAGCTGCTCAACAATGTCTGTGGAAGCCAAGCCATTCCCCGCATTGTTGATGAAAATGTCACCGCACCTCTGCCAGATTTTGGCTTATATGCCAACTATGAATTTATCCCCGGCTGGAAGCTTGCCACCCATGCCCAATATTTCTACATTAAACTCAATGATGTAAAGGGTGAATTAGTCGATATCAAACTCGGTATCGATGCTAATATCACAGATAATTGGCGCATGAGCGTAGCCTACAACTACTACAAGGTCGATGTGGATATCGCCCAAAAATCCCCGAATAAAGACACCCAAATCGCCGACTACAACATTTACTACAGTTTTATCGGCCCGATGCTTTCGGTAAGTTACGTTTTCTAATAGATTGATAAACATTAAAAAGGACGCCGAAGCGTCCTTTTGCATCTCATATGATTACTTTTTACGACCGTCCTGCTCACGCTTGGTCTTAAAGTCCGATGCCTCTAACCAATGTGGCCAATCGCTGCCATTGGCTAAGGTCGTTAGCATGCTCGCCATCAGATCTAAATCCTGCTTCACCCCTTCGAGTATCCAGTTAGGATCATAATCATCTGCACCTTTGTGGTATTTGTGGGCAATGTAGTCAGGATCCGTATCCCCAAGGCTCATAAATAACAAGCCGGGCACGCCTTGCTGGGCCAGAGCGAAGTGGTCCGATCTAAACATCAAACCATTTTGTGGTCTTGGATCGCCCTTCACCACCCGCCCCTGCGCCTTAGCGGCCTTATCCAAATAGGTTTCTAGCTCTGACACGCCCTCCCCATAGCGCAGAATATAATCCACACCTTGGTTCATATTCATGCCGTCGATATTCAAAAAGGCGACGATATTTTGAGTCGGTACACTGGGATGCTGAGCAAAGTGCTGGGCACCAATCAAGCCAGTTTCTTCTGCGGTAAAGGCACTAAATAGAATCGAACGCTCAAGCGGCGCACTCTGCGCTTGCTTGACAAAGTAACGCGCCAGCGCTAACACGCCCGCCACGCCACTGGCGTTATCCACGGCGCCATTAATGATCTCTGGCTTGCCATCTTCAATCACTGTACCTAGATGATCCCAATGGGCATGCATCATCACCACTTCATCGGGACGGCTCTTACCGGGCAACAGTGCCGCCACATTGTGGGATTCGGCGCGTTCAATCGTATTGTTTAAACTGACATTCGCCTTGAGTTTTAAGGGAACAGCCTTAAAGTTTGGCTTAGCGGCTTGTTGCTTTAAGGTATCGAAGTCCATGCCTGCCTTAGCGAAAATCTTATTGGCGACATCATGTTGCACCCAGCCCATCACGCCCACCTGCCCTTGGTTATTATTGGCATCGACCAAGGTGAACTTAGTGCCAGTATTGGAGTTTTGCACTACTCCCCAACCATAGGCGGCTGGCGCCGTCTCATGGACGATAAATACGGCTTCGGCGCCTTGACGCGCAGCCTCTTCGTATTTGTAAGTCCAGCGACCATAGTAGGTCATGGCATTGCCTTTAAAAACATTGGGATCTTGAGTCGCAAAACCTGGGTCATTGACTAACACAATCACGGTTTTGCCTTTGACATCAAGGCCCTGATAGTCATTCCAACCATATTCAGGCGCATTAATGCCATAACCGACAAACACCACATCGCTATTACTGAGGTTGACTTTATCGCTAATTCTCTGGGTTCTGGCGGTAAATTCACTGCCATTGGCAAACTTAAGTCCGCCGATATCGAGTTGCATATTTTGATCGGCGGTGATTTTCGCCAGCGGCACAGCCTGCAAATAGCTGTCGCCAAACCCCGGCTTGAGCCCCATCTCTTTAAAGGCTTTCTCAAGGTAATCGATGGTCAATTGCTCACCTTCGGATAAGGGCGCACGGCCACCAAAGGCATCACTGGCTAAGGTTTTGACATCAGTACGATACTGATTCAAATCTAGGCTGTCGCTGAAGGAAGAGGCGGCCATTGCAGGCAGTGAAAGTAAGGAACCTAGGGCACCAGCAAGGATGAAATTTTTCAAGACTTTCTCCCAAGTTATTATCATTATTTAATTTTAGCGATAAACTCTAACATATCCCCCCAAGCTTGTGGCAGGTAATTGCCTCAGCTTTTGGGCTTTTGTTGTAACGGGATTTGACGAGCCATATTGTTATCCATGTGTGATATGCATGGTTTATCGGATTATTTTTACTGGAATTTATCCATGTCACGAGATTTATTACAAACCGCAGCCTTGAATCTTAAAAAAGCGGTTCCCTTAATGCTCAAGCATCAAATTCCCACAACGCCAATCAATTATGCTCTGTGGTATACCTACGTGGGCGAACAAAACCCAGCGTTAAACGCCCAGCTCGATACGGTTATCGCCCACTACAACACTTGCCCACCAGTGAGCAGTGAGTTGTTGTTTCGCCAGTATGTCGCCGATCCTGTTGAGCTTGATGTGCGTGATATGCGGCTTAATCTAGAGGCCATGGCCACAGAGCTGTCGCAATCGATTCGGGATACGAATCTTGATGCAGCCGACTTCCAAAGCTGTATTAATAATAACTTTGCCAAGCTCAATGGTGTCGAAGAAGGCACGCTCAGTGTTGAGCAAGTGCTCGATTTAGTCCGTAATTTGGTGAAGGAAGCCGACAATATTCGCTCAAGCACCGAGTTTTTTACGACCCAATTGCAAAAAGCCCAAACAGAGATTGATGCATTAAAACAAAAGCTTGAAAAAACAGAAAAAGATGTACTTTACGATGCACTCACTGGCTGTTTAAACCGCCGCGCCTTTGATGCCGATATCGCAGGCATGTTGGCACAGGCTCCCGAGGGCACCTGTCTTATCTTGGTCGATATCGATCACTTTAAGGCCTTTAATGACAACTATGGTCACCAGCTTGGCGACCAAGTATTAAAGGTCGTTGCAAAGCGTTTGCAGGAAGCCTGCCGAGATGGCTGTAAGCTGTACCGCTTTGGCGGTGAAGAATTTGCCATTTTAGTGCCAAAGAGCCAATTACGAATCACCAGGCAACTGGCTGAAGCCATGCGCCGCGGGCTTGAAAAACTCAGCATCAAGGATCGACGCAAAGATCAACGTATCGACAATATCACCGCCTCCTTTGGTGTATCTCAGTGGCAAGAAAGACAATCAGTAATACAACTTATTGAAAATACAGATAAGTTGCTTTATGAGGCAAAACGTCTAGGCCGTAATAGAGTGATGCCGATAAACAATTAATGCTGACATTAAGGCAGAGCCTTCAGCTCTGCCCTAATTGATTTGCCAATTTTTTAGTTACCAGTCAACCTGCCCATTGTAGCGAGTAACTCAAGCTATCAACTCGAATGTTCAAGCCACTTTTGGCTCCAACGTCCTATCGACTGTCGCCCCTTCGGATTGAGCTGCAGATTCTGGCTCGACCGGGATAGCCTGCACCACAAAACGCAGTTCGGCACCGCCTTGCAACGCATCGAAGGGATAGCAGGTGATGAGCGTTAAGCGATTATCCGCACTTGGCGCCATCAACTCAGTTTGCGATTCATGCACCACTTCGGTCGCCACCACTTGGTAAACAATCTCCCTGCCCGCCGCTGTTTGCAGCGCCAAGCGACGTCCAACACTGATGCCATTTAACATCGCAAAATGCGTATCCCTGTGCCCAGCAATCACAGTGTTGCCTTGCGCGCCAGCGGGTGCACTCGACAGCACTAAGGCTGGCCCGAAGGCCAAGTTACGGCCAGATGCGCCCGCCAGCACATATAAGCTGTCGTTGGATGCCGGACCATCGAAGTGATTCGGTCTTTTAGCTTGCTCGATGGAGAGCTTAGCCACGGGATAGGTATCAGCCCAAGACCAAGGTTTATGGGACTGACCATCGATTAAGGTTTTAGCCCAGGCTTGTTCAATCAAATATTGGGCAAAGTGTGCTTTCGCTTGCATATAGAATCCTTTTCCAAACAACGTAATGCCTATTAATACCAATCCCACCAGCAACCCTATTTGTATCTGTTGAGTCATGCGCATACTCATAGACATAACTCAAGTATTCAGCGCTAATGACAACGCGCGTTGCTGCCGCTGCTGGCGACGAATCGACAGCGCCAACATCAAGGCAAGTAGTAACACGCCGCCTCCTAAGAGCATGTCGAAACGGCTTGAGGTCGATGTTTGTGGTAGAACACCCATTGGCTGCCAACCCAAAGGTAAATGCTGGCGCACCACCGCATCTCGGCTTATCGCATTACTGGTGATAGGGGTTAAATCCACCGCGACCAAGCTGGTATAGGGGCTGACTAAGTGATAGTTCAGCGACAGCGCCGTGACCTGCTCTTTGACCTTGTCATCGTTAGCGCCGTTTTTACTCAGCTCTAACGCCGCAATCTGTTTGCGCGCCCAGAGTAAATCGAGCCCGGCTGCTGGCTGCGCTACATCAGTTGCAGAATGGCTTGCGCCATTGGCTTGTAAAGATAACGACTGCTGCCAGTTTTTATGGCCCTGACGACCGGAGATCACCAGTTCCTGAGGCTCACGAGGATGGCGCTTTAGGCTAATCAATACCGGTTCACCGCGGTATAGATCGGGAATAGGTGCTGGCCAGTAGTCAGGCACAGAGCCATCGTCAAAACGCACCTGCAAATCGGTGAGCACTGGATACTGGATTTTGCCTAGCAATTGACTGATCTTTTGTTCCACCTCATCCACATCACCAATGTAAGTAAAAGTGCCGCGCCCAAGTTCAGCCGCACGCTGCATAAAATGTGAGTTCGGCGCCGAGCCAATGCCTACGGTGAAAAGACGGTTTTCGCCGATTTGATTGCGAATTAACTCAAATAGCGCTGCCTCATTGCCGACGGAGCCATCGGTCATAAAGATCACTTGTCTTAGCGACTTATCCTCACCCGAAGCAGTGTTAAACGCCTGCCTTGGCAGCGCAGCATTTAAAGCCTGCGCCATTTCGGTGCCGCCATCGGCCTGCAAACGATTCACAAACTGACGTGCCTTGTCCAAATTACTCGCGGTCGCGGGCAGTGGTGTTGACGATAGCAGGTATACATCGGAGTTAAATTCGATAATGTTAAAACTATCCTGTGGCCTTAAACCGCGCAGCGCATAACGCAGGGCATTTTTTGCCTGAATGATAGAATCCCCCGCCATCGACCCCGAAGTATCAATCACTAAAATAAGCTCACGGGGCAAGTTCAGTTGTTCACTCGCCTCAACTTTGGGCGGCAGGACCATCACTAAGCTGTAGTTATCTGTATTGCTAGTATTGCCAGTTGAACCAGTATCCGCACTTGCATTGTCGTCCTTTGACACATGGGTTTTGCCCGCTTGGTTGAATACCCAAGCCACGGGACTCGTGCCCTGCTTAAGACGCCATTGCAGCATAAAGTCACGATTGGCTGGCACACGATTGGCCAAGGCCGCCGTCAGTTGCCCCTGTTTTTCATCTATCGTAATGGGATGATACGGACTCACCACGGCTGATTTGTCCACGCCTTCACCAAGTTTGACCTTAATATCGGCCTTTAGCACAGGGTCTGCCTCGCTATTAGCGTCGCGGATCGGGGCGATAATCCGGTCAACATCGAACACTTGGCTGCTGGTCACGCGCTCACCATTGTTCCCACCGAGTGTTAAGCCAGGGATATAGCGCGGTGCCACCACCAGCGGAAAACGTAGGCTAAACAGCCCATCTTCATAGTGAATGGTTTCTTGATAACTGATTTCGACCACCAACTTTTCATTAGGAGCGAGGTTGGCGACTTCGGTCGTGAACATATTAGGCCGTTCTTGGCTGACTAGACTGGCGCGTTTTCCTTCGGCTTTGGCCTGCTCAAAAATCTGTTTTGCTTGCTGTTTTGGGTGAATTTGACCTTCGATGATCCGCTCACCAATGTGCAAACGCAGTGAGTCCACCGCCGCCTCATTGGGTAAAGGGAACAGATAGCGGCCATTGAGGACAAATCCGGTTTGATTACTGAACACCTGCTTTACGCTCACCCTATTGGTTAGCCCCGAGATCTGCATCGACACTTGCGTGTCCACGGGTAAGGACGGCATTAAACGGCCACTGGCGGTTTGATACACCAACATCCCTTGGGTGACATCATCGAAACTAAAAGCTGGCAATGTGCTCGCCGTATGTTCATCGAAGGTCGCGGCAATATTTTGCGGCGCCGATAAAGTACCCACACTGTTCGGTGAGGCTAACACCGCAAATGGTAGCCCCCAACAAATGGAGGCGCCGATCACTAGCATCGCCAGCGTTTGACAAACTTCTTTTACCCTTTTCCCTGTGATCATCACAAAGGCTCCTGATCTTGATTGAATACGATTGATATTGTTGAATTATTCGGTCACGCGGCTCGCCATCAGCCCTTGGTTAGGCTGCATGGTCAGAGTGACTCGGCGATCGAACACATCGGATTCACTGTCTTGCTGGTCATTGAGTGGCATTCTGGCGCCGAAGGCTTGGGTGGTGATCCGCTCGGGGGCTACGCCTTGCTTAATCAAGTATCCCCGCACTTCTAATAAACGTTGCTCCGAGAGCGCTTGGTTGTAGGCAAGATCACCTCGGCGGTCGGCATAACCTTTCAGCTCGAGATTGGACTCGCTCAAGCGCTTCATCACCTTGGCGACATTGTCTAATTGGGGCAAAAAATGGCTTTCAAGCTCCGCAGAGCCCGTACGGAACTGCACATTCATGCCCAGCGCCAACTCACTTAACAGTTGATGTTGCTCGGCGAGCAGTTCATCGAGTTGCTTTTGGGTTAAGGCATATTCGGCGGCGCGTTGCTCACTAGCCTGCTGTTTGGCCGCTAAGCTCGCCAATTGTTGGCGCTGCAACGCAATATGCTGTTGCTGGGTTTTGACTGTGTCGGTATCGGATACCGACTGGCCGATTAAAGTACCAGTAAATCCACCGATAATGGCGCCAACAGGGCCGCCAACTAAAGCGCCAAGTAGTGCTCCACCGCCAAGACCTATCAAGGCTTCGCCATCATCTTCCTCTTGCTCAATCATTAGCTCTGTCTGTGGCTCTAAGAGCAGAGGTTGATTTTGTAGCGACACCTTTGCCGATACATTGGCGATAGGCGCGGCGAACACACTTAGGATCAACATATTAATTAGCGTCTTTTTCATCATCTCATTCCTTTTGATTTGTGCTGCGCTTACCCGCCTAAGTCATTAGCGCGGCGGGTAAAACGGAATGAGCGTATTAAACACAAGCGCCATGGCATAAGCGGGGATGGAAAATGGCAATGCGACTATCAATTGTGGCAACAAAATGGCAATTGCATTTGGGAGCTTTTTTCAGAAATAAATTCCTGTATAGTCACGAAAACTTATCCCCAGCAGTCAATAGGAAGATGGCAAATGAAACGTATCGCCATTGTGGAAGATGAAGCGGCCATTCGCGAAAATTACAAGGATGTGTTGCAGCAACACGGTTACAGTGTGCAAACCTATGCCGACAGGCCATCGGCCATGTTGGCGTTTAATACCCGTCTGCCGGATTTAGCCATTATCGATATTGGCCTTGGTAATGAGATTGACGGCGGTTTTATGCTGTGTCAGTCCCTGCGCGCCATGTCGAACACGCTGCCGATCATCTTCTTAACCGCACGGGATAGCGATTTCGATACTGTGTGCGGCCTGCGTTTAGGCGCCGATGATTACCTGAGCAAAGAAGTGAGTTTCCCCCATTTGACCGCTCGCTTAGCCGCGCTGTTTCGCCGCTCTGAGTTAGCCACCAGTCAAACGCCGCAGGAAAATTTACTGGAGCGTGGACCGCTTACCATAGACGCCAATCGAATGCAGGTTTCTTGGAATCAGATCCCAATTGAGTTAACCGTTACCGAATTTTGGATGGTGCACGCCCTGGCCAAACACCCAGGACACGTCCGTAGTCGCCATGAGCTGATGCAGGAGGCAAAGATTTTTGTCGATGACAGCACTATCACCTCCCATGTGAAGCGCATCCGTAAGAAATTTATGGCTGCCGCGCCCGAATTTGATTGTATTGATACCGTTTACGGCATGGGCTATCGCTGGGACAGCCTAGCCTAAACCATGTAGCAGATTACCCAGCATTCTATGACACGTTTTCCCTTCGGTCTTCGGACTAAAGTTATTGGCCTTAGCCTGTTTTTACTCTGCCTACCTTGGCTGGGGTACCAATATGTGTGGGAGATGGAAAAATACCTGCGCCACGGTCAGGAACGCACCTTAGAGGGTACAACTCAAGCCTTAGCGACCGCCTTGCACGAGCGGCCGAAACTGTTCGACGGTCAGGCCAGCTTTTTAAAGCAGGTTGAAAAGAGTCGCGATCTCTATGCTTACCCCCTCGCAGGTGCGATCCTGCTCGATGGCAAACTCAATGAATGGCAGGAATATCAGCACAGATTTATCCAGTATGGCGAGGCGAATCTTATCATGCGCGCCGATCCCAGCGCGCCGCTCACCTTGAGTTTTACCCATATGGTGGGTCAGTACGATGGTTATCTGTATGCCTTTTTTCAGGTGGTCGATCCCAATGTGGTGTTTCGGGGAAAGAATGCCTTAAGCGTCGATAGAAACGATCACCTGTCGATTGCGACCCTTGCCCCCGACAATAAATTTAAACGCTATATCGTGGCTACGACTCAGCCCGGCTGGATCAGCGCCTTCGAGCTGCCCGCCAATCCTAAACAAACCGTGCCAGTGACACCCGAAGTCCGTATTCAAGGGCAATGGGCCACCACGGATGTGGGCTACAATATCGAGCTGCGCATCCCCTTAGACATGGTGGGCAGTAAACTCGGGTTTGCAATTTCTGATGTCAACGACAGCAAGTACCGCGATATCACTGCCGTTGTCGGCACCTCCGCCTTAGATACAGTCGATAAACTGGGTACAGTATTAGTGCCATCACCCGAAATTGAAAATATTATCAAAGGGATGAGCCACTACAGCTCACGGATTTGGGTGGTCGACAAACACGGGCGCGTGCTCGCGAAGTCCGGCGATATCCGTGATAGCAACAGTGTATGGACGCGCACCCTTGATGATGAAAACAGCAACTCTATGTGGCAACGTTTTCAGCGCGACTACCTGCACCCGCTCTACTATAAAATCCTTACTAAACCACCGAAGGATTTTATCGATTCCCTGCAAGACTCGACCGAACTCGACGGCAGCCATATTCAAAAGGCGCTCGCGGGACAACAAAGCTCGACCTGGCGACTGACTCCGGACAATAAGGCTGTGGTGCTTGCGGCCGCAAGCCCCATTTGGATTGATAACAATGTGATGGGCGCCGTGGTGGCCGAAGAAACCACCCACGGTATTCGCACCCTGCGTAACCGTGCGCTGGAAAAACTGTTTAACGTGATCCTGACCATTATGAGCATGGGCACCTTAGCGCTGTTTTTCTTCGCCTCGAGTATTTCGAATCGTATCCGCAAACTGCGTGATGAAGCCGAAAATGCCATCGACAGCCAAGGTCGTGTGCGTAATCATTTAAAACCCTCTAAGGCACGGGACGAGATTGGCGACTTATCCCGCAGTTTTGCCAGCATTGTCGGCCGTTTGGGCCAATATACCCATTATCTAGAGAATATGTCGTCGCGCCTGTCCCATGAGTTACGTACACCTGTAGCCGTGGTGCGCTCCTCTTTAGAGCACTTAAATCTGCAAACCTTAGATAAAGACACGCAAAAGTACGTCGATCGCGCTCAAGAAGGGGTGAGCCGATTAAGCATGATTTTAAACAATATGAGTGAGGCGACACGCCTCGAGCAGAGCCTCACTCAGGCCGATGTGGCTAAGTTCCCGCTGTCCCAAGTGGTGAGCGGTTGTATGCAAGGCTATCAAATGACCTACCCTGAGCAACAATTTAGCGTCAAAGTGCCTGAGCAGCCATTGATGATGCAGGGCGTGCCCGAATACATCGCCCAATTGATGGACAAGCTTATCGCCAACGCCATCGAGTTTTGTCATCAAGGCAGTGCGATTGAAGTGACCCTCACCCAAGTTGGCAAACAAGCTACCTTGCTTATCAGCAACTTAGGACCACAGTTGCCAGTGGATATGTCGGAGCAGATCTTCGACTCCATGGTCTCGGTGCGGGTCAATCAAGCCCAAGACAAACCTCACCTCGGGTTAGGTTTGTATATTGCGCGCCTTGTGACCGAGTTCCACCAGGGTAAAATTTTGGCCCGCAACCGCAGCGAAAACGATGGGGTCGATATTCTGGTCACCCTGCCGCTGAGCTAATCCATGCACTGTAACTTGAGGCAAACTCATCTGTTTACCTCCTGCCATTTTCACGGGCAGATGCTAAGATGACGGCCATCACAATGGATAACAACATAAAAACTGACTCGCCAAGGTAAGCCCTATGACAGATAAACATCAGCTAGCCACCCAAATCGTCAGCGTCGGTCGAGATAAAAAATGGACCAAGGGCGTGATTAATCCGCCCGTATTTCGCGCATCCACTATCGTCTTCGACACCATGGAAGACATGCGTCACGCCGCTAAAAACAAAACCAATGGCGAAATGTTTTATGGCCGACGCGGCACCCCAACCCATTTTGCGTTTCAAGCGGCGATCAGTGAGCTCGAAGGTGGCGCAGGTACGGCGCTGTATCCCTCGGGTGCGGCGGCGATTAGCGCTGCTTTGTTATCGTTTTTACAGGCGGGCGATCACCTGCTAATGGTCGACAGTGTTTACGAGCCAACCCGCGATCTTTGTAACCATATTTTGGCGGGTTTTAATATTGAGACCACCTATTACGATCCGCTGATTGGTGAAGGCATCCGCGCGCTTATTCGCCCCAATACTAAGGTACTGTTTTTGGAGTCTCCCGGCTCCATCACCATGGAAGTGCAGGACGTCCCGACCCTCTGCCGTATCGCCCATGAACACGGATTGGTGACCATTCTCGACAACACTTGGGCGTCGCCAATCAATAGCAAGCCCTTCGAGATGGGTGTCGATGTGTCGATTCAAGCCGCGACCAAATATATCGTCGGTCACTCTGATGTGATGATAGGCACCGCGACCGCCAACGAAAAACACTGGCCGCAGCTACGTGAGCGCAGTTATTTATTGGGGCAAACGACCTCCCCCGACGATGTGTATCTCGCCACGCGCGGATTACGCACCCTAGGCGTGCGCATGGCGCAGCATGAGAAAAATGCCCTTAAAGTGGCTAACTGGTTGAAAACGCGCCCCGAGGTTGACCATTTACGTCACCCCGCCTTTGATACCTGCCCAGGACATGAATTCTTTAAACGCGACTTTAGCGCAGCCAATGGTCTGTTCTCCTTCGTGCTAAAGCAAGGGGATCAGGAGGCTGTCACCGCCCTTGTTGAAAATATGCAGCATTTTAAAATGGGGTTTTCTTGGGGCGGTTATGAGAGTCTGATCCTAGGGATTTTCGGGATTGAAAAAATCCGCAGTGCTACCCAATGGGATGCAAGCAAGCCGTTGATCCGTGTGCATATTGGCCTAGAAGATCCCGATGATTTAATTGCCGATCTCAGCGCAGGCTTTGAGCGCTTTAATGCCGTTCTTGCCAGCAAGGCCAAATAAAGCTTAAACAAATTATGTGTAAAACAACGAAGGCGGGAACTTACCTGCCTTCAATTTGGCCCACCTTCATTTTGCCCCGCCATCGTATTACTTCGGCTTCAATTCACCTTTGCTATTTTGGCTGCGCCGCGCTTATTGCGGGATCAATCCACGCCTGAGAGCCGTATAAAGGCACGGTCGATAAGGCATGCTTGTGGCTACCATTGGTCTCTTTAGTTGAATAGGACAAATACAGCAGGGTTTGATTGGGTGCATCGTAAATTCGGCGCACTTTTAAGCTTTTAAATAAGATGCTTAAGGATTCGGTAAAGACCACTTCGCCGTGTTTACTCTTATCGATGTTGGCGATATCGGCAGCGGAAATCGGCCCCGTTTGACGACAACTTATGCCCATATCCGAAGGATCGGCAAAGTCGAGGTTCGCTTCGATACGGCTAATATGGCAGGTCACCCCAGGGATTTTAGGATCCTGCTTAGCATCGATAATCACATCCTTAGTGGTAAATAACCCAAGGCTTACTTTACCGACATCATCGCCACAGCCCGTGAGTACCGTCCCCGCTAGCGTCACGGCCAGCAAAGACATTACAGCCTTATTGACTCTTTTCATCTGTTTATCCTTATTCATCATCCTTCCCTATTGCGCAAAACACTTTTGTGCCCAGCGCGTTAACCCCGCCGTCACCGAGCCAAAGTGGTCACCGACGACCACGGGGGTGTCGGGATAAAGGCTAGTGATTTTAGCGTAAATCGCTGGGCTACGTGCGGTGCCACCCGTCACATAAATCACATCGGGTTTGCACTCAAGACTATCGGCATCCACGGACAGTTCCTCTGGCGCTAAGCCATTGCCCGCAAGACTCTTTGCCGCCTGAGTCAGCGCTTGGTGCATCAGCGCCTCTACCTTGGTGAGCGAAGGCTCAATCGCCGTTTCAAAACCTGCGCGACTCACTTCTGCCCGAAGTGACGCTTCAATAAAGTCCAGCGCACTCTCCGTCGTTTGCACCTCAGACAAAGCAATTTTGGCGCGCTCGGCTAGTCGTACAATTTGGTAGCTTAACTGCTGTTGCTGCACTTTGAGCAATCTTTTTAACAGCTGTGGCTGCTCGGCCTCTTTAATGAGTTCATCAATCAGCTTGCGAGTGCTTAAGGTGGCAAACTCGCGCTGGGCACTGATATCGTTGACGGCGACCGCATTCCAAAAGGGATTGCTTGGCATAGGTTTGCCATTACTCATAAGCGAGCCTAAACCAAAGTGCGGCATAAAGGCATTCATCGCCAGCGCGATATCCAAATCGTTCCCGCCAATACGCTGGCCGCTGTGGCCAAGGCAATCGGCACTGCGATCGAAACTTGCCTGATGCTTTGGCCCCATTTTAACCACGGAGCAGTCGGTCGTTCCGCCCCCCACGTCGACCACCAGCACGGTTTTGTCGGCACTGAGGCTGGCTTCATAGTCCATCCCCGCGGCTAAAGGTTCGAACAGAAATGCCACATCGACAAACCCCGCCCTTTTGGCGGCTAAGGTTAAAATGGCCTCGGCTTGGCGGTTACTCTCTTCACCACCAATGCCTTGAAAGTTCACTGGGCGGCCAATCACCGCATGGGTAATGCTTGCCTCTCCCTCGGATGCGATGCCCTTTTCAGCGAGTACGGCTTCGGCTCGCACTTTAATGTGCTGCATCATTAAGGTGACAATGTCTTCAAACAGGGCGACTTGCTCGGGTCTAAGACCGGTCGCGCCTAAAAAGGATTTTGGCGAACGGACATAAAAACCTTCTTCCGGCATTTCAAGATAAGCGGCCACGGCCTGCTCACCCACAAACACCGCTTGGGTTTCGGCATCGAGATCTAATTCGTGGCGCACCATACGGGCACGGCTCAATTGTGCGGCGCGCTTCTTGGCATAGTCTGCTTTCAATGCCTGCGGCAAGCCGCGGTAAACGGCCTCGGCAATAAGCTCCCTATCCATTGCATACACAGTGGAAGGTAAATAGGCTGAATCGCTCGATAAGGGTAACAGTGAAACGTCATCTCCCTGCATGATCCCAACGGCACAGTTGGCACTGCCATAATCAAATCCGACAAACATCCGCTTACCCCTACGTCAAACCACAATCAAAAAGCCGAGCAAGGTAACACAGTTTGTCCCAATCCCAAAGGAGGCGCTGCATAGTTCCCCTGCTTTACCTTGTAAATTCGCGGCTAAATGCAAGTTCATTTTAAAGTCATATTTCTGTCACACTTGTCATCAATCTGACATATTCAACTCGTATCTTTGAGCGCATATCACTTTCGCATGAAGGGAGGAAAAATGAGTAAATCCCTTCACTTTTCAGTAGCAAATCTGATTGCACTCCGATGGATGAATGCTATTGTATATTGCGCCATGACGCTTGCTTAAAGGAGCTGTGCAGTGTCCCCGAATACCGATAAATTGTCGATCGATAAAGAACTCTCTTGGTTATCATTCAACGAACGGGTGTTGCAGGAGGCCTGCGATCCCAATGTACCTGTTGTCGAACGGGTGCGCTTTCTCGGCATATTCTCCAATAATATGGATGAGTTCTTCCGAGTGCGGGTAGCAGCTGTGAGGCGTTCTATTTTGCTGTCATCTTTACAGGAAGGCCGCAGCAACAGCCGTCATCTTATGGCGAAAATTCAATCTAAAGTGATGGCACTGCAGGAGCGTTTCGACAGTATCTATGCCGAACTGATGCGAGAGTTAGTTCGCCGTAATATTTTATTAATCAATGAGAAACAATTAAGCGAGTTCCATAGTAATTGGCTTAAAAAACATTTTCGCGATCATTTTAAACGCCATATTGCACCGCTTATCGTCAATAACAATCGTGACTTAGTCAAACATATCAACGACGACGCGACTTACCTTTGCGTATGCTTATACACTAAGTTGCGCAGACAATATGCCCTCGTTGAAGTGCCCACCAAAAATGTGCCACGATTTATCGAGTTACCTGCCGAAAAATCTAAGGCAAAAAAATACTTAATCCTATTGGATAACATTATTCGCCATTGTGTTGACGATCTCTTTGGCCCCTTCTTCGAATACGATGCCATTGAAGTCTTTTCGATGAAGCTTACCCGTGATGCGGATTTTGATATCACCGATGAGCTCGAACAAACCCAGCTTGAAAAAATGACCAAGGGTTTGAAAAAACGCCTGACAGCTGAACCTGTACGTTTGGTGTATGACAAAGAAATGCCCGAGCATATGCTTGAAATGCTGAAGGAAAATTTAAACATCAGTTCCACTGAATGTTTGATCCCAGGCGGACGCTACCACAGCTTTAAGGACTTTATCGGCTTTCCAAATCCCGGCCGTGATTACCTTGAGAATGAAAAACTCCCCGCACTTAATAGCTCGGGTTTTGGCCGTAGCGCCAACAGTTTCGATGCGATCAAAATGGGCGATATTATGCTCAACTACCCGTATCATAAATTCTCCCATTTTACCGAAATGGTACGTCAGGCCGCCTACGATCCTGCGGTACGCTTTATTCGCATCAATCTTTACCGTGTGGCGAAAAAATCCCATGTGATGCAATCACTTATCGATGCAGTGAAAAATGGCAAGCAAGTGACGGCCATCATTGAACTACGGGCACGTTTTGACGAGCAATCTAACATTGAATGGACGCGAGTACTCGCCGAGGCGGGTGTAAAGGTCCACCATGGGATCACTAGCTTAAAAGTGCACTCAAAATTGTGTTTAATTGGCCGTGAAGAACAGGGGGAAATGCGGCTTTATTGCCACGTAGGTTCAGGCAACTTTAACGAAGGCACGGCGCGGGTTTATACCGATTTATCGCTGTTTACCGCCAATCAGGAAATCGCTCGCGAAGTAGAGCAAGTGTTTGACTTAATTGAGCATCCCTACCGCCGTGATAACTTCCAGCATTTGATTGTCTCGCCCTATGATGCAAGACAAAAGCTGACCTATCTGATTGATAAGGAAATCGTTAATGCCCAAAGCCATATTAAGGCTGCGATTACCTTAAAATTGAATAACCTGATCGATGAATCACTCGTTCAAAAACTCTATGAAGCCTCAGCTGCGGGGGTCAAAATCAAGTTATTGATCCGCGGTATGTGTTCGCTAATTCCTCAAATTCCGGGGATTAGCGACAATATCGAAGTCTATAGTATCGTTGATCGGTTCTTGGAGCACTCCCGCGTGATGCTGTTCCATGCTGGCGGCGAGAACAAACTGTTTATTAGCTCCGCCGATTGGATGAGTCGTAATATTGATAATCGTGTTGAAGTCAGTGTGCCTATTTATGATCCGCGTCTAAAACAAATGGTGATGGATATTTTATCGTTACAGTTCAACGATAATACTAAAGCGCGCATCATCAATAAGGAACAGAGCAATCCTTATCGTAACCGCGGTAATAAACGTAAAGTGCGTTCTCAAATTGCCATTTATCAATATCTGATTAATTATGAGAAACGGTTGCAGCAGGAATTTACGGCTAAGTTAGAAGCTGAAAAGCTTGAAGCTGAGCAAGCGCAGGAACTTGCCCACAATCCCGAATTACAGGCCAAAGCCAGCTAACGCTGGCTTTATCATCGTTTCGATTGCCTAAGGATAATCCGATTGGTTGCCACACATTCACAACCGCGACACTTTGTCGCTATCGACATGGGCTCAAACAGTTTTCACCTGGTTATCGCCCGTGAGCAAGACGGCAGCTTGCAAATATTACACAAAGAAAAACAACAAGTTCAGTTAGCGA
Organism: Shewanella decolorationis; assembly: GCF_004354305.1. Classification (NCBI taxonomy): domain Bacteria; kingdom Pseudomonadati; phylum Pseudomonadota; class Gammaproteobacteria; order Alteromonadales; family Shewanellaceae; genus Shewanella; species Shewanella decolorationis. Next base: position 3,563,743 of record NZ_CP037898.1, read on the forward strand.
CAGGGCTTAATGCGCAGAACATCCTTAGCATGGATGCTATCGAGCGCGGCCTCAATTGCCTGCGGGATTTTAATCAACGTTTTTCCAACCTCGATCAAGCCCAGGTACGTTTAGTCGCCACTCACACCCTAAGGGTAGCCAAAAATCGTGAGCAGTTTATTGAAGCGGCGCTCAGCATTATGCCCTATCCGGTGGAGGTGATTTCTGGCCACGAGGAAGCACGCCTTATCTATAACGGTATTGCCCAAAGCCAAGTGCTGGGCAAACGCAATATCGTTATCGACATTGGTGGCGGCTCGACAGAAGTGGTACTCGGGCAAAAAAATACGCCTACCCATTTATCGAGCCTGCGCTGTGGCTGCGTGAGTTTTAACGAGCGCTTTTTTATCGATGGACAAATCACGCCTGCCTCATTTCGCGGCGCACAAAGCGCCGCCGATAAACAATTTGCTTCGCTCTCAAAAGAATATTTCAGTGGCGATTGGGACTTAGTGCTTGGCAGCTCAGGCACAGTCAAAGCCATTTGTGAGGCGATTCAAGAAGATCATGGCGATGAAATCATCACCCTCGCCCGCCTCAAACAATTAAAGCTGAAACTGATTAAGTGCGGACATATCAGCCAAGTGCACTTTGCTAATGTCGATGATAAACGCACGCCGCTCGTGCCCGCCGGGCTTGCTATTTTAATCAGCTTTTTTAGACGCTTACCCATTGAGCAATTGGAATTTAGTCCGGGCGCCCTGCGCGAAGGCGTACTCTACGAATTAGCCAAAATAGGCCAATATCAGGATATTCGCCACCGTACAGTTGAAAGCATTGCCCAACTTTATCATGTGGATATGCCCCATGCGACTAAAGTGCGTGACACCGCCATGGCACTGTTTGAGCAAGTCGCCGATGAATGGGGATTAAGGCCCCATGCGCGTTTGCTATCCTACGCCGCCACCTTGCATGAGATTGGGCTGCACATTAACTCAAAGGCATTACATAAACACGGCGCTTACATCATAAGTAACAGTGATTTACCGGGTTTTAGCGAGGCGCTGCAACAGGATTTAGCTAGGCTTATCGCCAACCACCGTAAGAAACCCAATGAATTGCTACTGGCCGAATTAGAGCCAGGCCACAAACTCACCCTCATTCGTCTCGCCTGTCTGCTGCGCTTGGCGGTGTTAGTGCATTTAGGCCGAATTGCCAAAGCCCTAGTGCTTGAGAAAATCCAAGTTGTTCCAGAGGGACTCATGCTAGTGCTGCCCAGCCATAAACGTAAAATCAGTTTGTTTATGAAGGATTTGCAGCGAGAACAGAAACAAATGGCGTCCTTAGGGATGCAGCTGCGTTTTGTATCTAGCCTAGGTGTAAATCAAGATAAAAATCTTGAGGTAAAAGACGACACGCTAAATACGGTCGCTAGCTAAGCCCTTCATTCCTTCCGCCCCTTCATCCCTTAGACTCGTTTAGCGCCCTAAGGGATGATTATACCTAATGCTATTTATCCCCTTTTCCTTGGGGCAATTCGAGTTTATCAAGCTCACAGCCGCAACGATTACAGTAGGTAGCATCGAGATCATGGCCCATCTTATGGCATTGGTTGCAGGAACGCAGGTCCCTATGCCGGCCCACTTCTTGGGAGATTTCCGCGGTTAAAATCCCCGTTGGGATCGCAATAATCGAATAACCCAGCAGCATAGTAAAAGCCGCAATCGCTTGGCCTAATTCGGTTTTCGGCGTGATATCGCCATAACCCACAGTCGTGATCGTCACAATTGTCCAGTAGACGGATTTGGGGATAGAGCTAAAACCATTCTCAGGGCCTTCGACCACATACATCACGGCGCTTAACACCATGATGATTAAACTCACCGAGAAGAAAAACAAAAACACCTTGCGGCTCGACTGCAGCATGGCCTTGAGCAGCAGATTACCTTCGCTTAAATAGCGCAGTAATTTTAGTACCCGAAAGATCCTAAATAGGCGCAGCACCCTGATCACTAAAGTAAAATTTGCCCCAGGAATAAACAGCGCCAGATAACTCGGCAGTACCGATAATAAATCGACTAAGCCGTAAAAACTGCGGGCATATAACACAGGGTGGGTCGCGCAATACAACCTTAAGCCATATTCAACAGTAAAAATCAGTGTAAACACCCACTCTAAAACGCGAATGATGTACCCATACTCTTGGTGAACCGCTTCGACCGTATCAAGGAAGACCAGCGCCACACTCAGTACAATACAAATGATTAAACCTATATCGAAGTAGCGGCCTGCTGGCGTATCAGTTCCAAAAATAATAATGCGTAACTGACGTTTTAATGGACTTTCAGCATCGTTTTTTTCAAGCGAATGGTCTGACATAGGGGAAAACTTCCTTGCGATAAAAAGCGTTATCTTTTGCAAATTCCCAAAGTCTGCCATGCAAATGCCACTAGCTCAAAATTATCTAGTCACAGACATAAAAATTTGCGGTATGATGCGCCAAAAACCTGTATCTGCGTCATTTTTAGAGGAAGACATGCGCGTACCCCTACTCATCAAAACAATTACTGCGGCCATGACTCTCGCCGCACTGATTTCACCCCAAGTGCTAGCGTCATCGGGTATAGGTAAAGTCGATTTGGTGGTGATCACTAAGTCTGAGTCCAATATGGCCTTATTGAGGGACGGCAAAATCCTCAAACAATATCGTATTGCCATGGGGGATTTACCGACGGGCCACAAGTTAACTGAAGGCGATCAACGTACGCCGCAGGGCCGTTATATTCTGGACTATAAAAAATCCGATAGCGCCTATTACAAGTCGATCCATATTTCTTATCCCAATGAAGAAGATAAGTTAAGAGCCAAAGCACTAGGGATCCGTCCGGGTGGCATGATTATGATCCACGGCCAGAATCCACGTTCACCTCTCTCACCCGAGCAGGCGCAGCAATACAACTGGACCGACGGTTGTATCGCCATTACCAACGCCGAGATGGATGAAGTGTGGAAAGCCGTAGATGAAGGCACACCCATCGAGATTTGGCCCTAAGCGCTAAGCTTGATTAGCCCTATGCGACTCAACGCCCAGTCAAATGGGCGTTTTTATTTGTACCCGCTTTAAGGATGTTTTATGTCAACAATCACTACAGAAGCTGAAGTATTCAGCTACGCCGCATTAGAACAGACATGGCCTGAGTTTGAGGCGAAGATCCTCGCATTTCTCGACCAATTAGGCTTAGCGGATAAGGCGCTGCATTGCGATCATGTCGCCTTGAGAGTGAACAGCATAGCTGCTGCCGATGCGCTCAAGCAGGCCTTTAGCGCACGCGGGCGGATCATCTCGGATAATCAAATCAATGGCCGCACTATCCTTATCATCGAACTGGATAAGCCCTTAACATTAGGCTGCTTTAGCATCGACTGTGTCGAACTGCCCTATCCCGGCGATACCCTTTATCCCCAGGAGGGCTGGGAACATATCGAACTGGTTCTGCCTTCAAATGCCCATGACTGTGACGGCCTAAGCCAAGAACTGGCTCAGTTAAGCCCATCACTTGTGCCCTTACTCCAAGGGCAAGCGGCTTCCTTAACCGAAGCGCCGATAAAAGTGAAATTCAGCTCGCCCAAGGGCGATAAAGAGCGCTTAGCCAACCCCACCATCGCCTTTAAACTAGCCGATGTCTGTATCAAAATTCACCCGCACAGCATAAAAGCGGTTATCGCCAGCGAACATGCGTAGAGGAAACTGCAATCCATTTGCGCCCCTTCTCGATGAGAGTGTGAGCCCCATACCAATTACTGACAATCGCCTGCATAAAACAGGCAGTTTGAGAAAAAGTTAGCAACAATAAAGGTGGAAATAGTCTAGTCTGTGACTATTAACGCTTTGATTCGCCATTAGGTTTTATCGATTTTTGTGTTATCGACCACGGGAATGCCAACAAGCTTCCCGTGATATCCATAAGGACGCAGCGCATGAAACCCCATAAGCATGAAGCACAGCTACTCAAACTCGCCTTGGATATTGGTATCGGCTACGCCAAAAAACGTGGTTTTGACGACTTTGATAAAGGTGTGTCGCCCAAGGATAAGGTGGAATGTATTTATCGGCTTTTAGTGACCGATAATTTGATCCAACCCTTAGCGAAAGATAAGGAGGATGGCCCGAATATGAAGCACAAGCTGGTACTGTGGATCATCCGCCATCTGCCGACTGATCACCCGTTATTGCAATAAGCGCTCAAGCATAAAAACAGGGCGCCAGTGATCGGGCGCCCTGTTAGGGGATAAGAGATAGACTAAGAGATGGTCGCGGGTTTACTTAGCGACTTTTTGTGCTTTTTGCGCTTTTTCCGCCGCCAGCACAGTCGCCATAGATGGCACTATGGTTGTCGGATCGAGGCGCATTTGAAACCAATTCACACGCCAATCTAAATGTGGGCCATTCGCTCGCCCTGTCGCACCGACTTCTGCCACGGCTTGCCCTTGCTTAACGGTTTCGCCCGCATTGACATAGAGTTTGCTTAAGTGCAAAAAGCTTGAACTCACGCCATAACCATGGTCGATGATCATAGTACCGCCCGAATAAAACATATCGGGAACCGACAGGCTGATCACGCCATCGGCAGGTGCCACTACAACAGTGCCGGTTTTCGCGGCGACATCCACACCAAAATGTGGGTTGCCAGGCACATCGTTATAAATCCGCTGACTACCATAGACACCCGAGATCCTGCCGGTTAATGGCCAAATAAACGACTGTAAAAATGCCGTTTGCTCGCTAAAAGTGCCACGGGCCGCTTTCACCTGCGCCGTATCTTTGGCCGCTCGCTCCTGCGCCACAGGATCGGGTTTCATGATCTTATTGCTGATGCCCTTAACGCTTTGAATATTGTATTCGCGCTGAGTGACACTGAGCGGTTTGACTTCGGTTAAGCCATCGGGATAGACCAAGCGTAGTTCTTGGCTTAGCTGCGCATCCCTGTCAAAACCAAAGGCAAAATGGCCGTCTGGTGTCACTTTTAATGCCTCACCGTTAAGACTTACCTGCGTGCCCGCCGGCGCTTTACCACGAATTAACGCGCCCTGCTGAAATTGCCCTTCAAAGCTCACCTGTGCCTGAGTCGATAAGCTAAACAGAGCAAAGAACGATAAGACTACCGCCTTACAACTGAGCGATGGTGTATTCGGCAAGGTTTTTAACAACTTAGGTAGGGCATTGGGTAAAGCGTTTAGCATCTTCTCAAAAATCCTTATTAAACAATAACGCCCTAAAGATTAGGGCGTTATAAAAATCGACGGGTTAATTGCCTTTACTTACGATGGCGCCTTTACCCACGCCTTCATAGGCGATCACAGTAAATTGGCTTGATGGCACTTTTGCCACTAAGGTGGTTGCCATATAGTCAGCCAACAATTCGACCGTGGTATCGTGCGGGATCAAATCACAGCATTCCTTGGGCATGGCCAGTTGAAAATCCCCCTGCGGCGCTTGATAGTGAAAGCCATAATGGCTGTCATCACTGATCCGCGTTTGTGGCGATAGGTTTAAGGTCCTCACTGACACTAAATCCTCTTCGCTACCGAGGTAGATATCGTGCCAACGCTTGGCCCAATATTCATCCCATTTCGGTGCAGGAATGCCGTTTTCAAACACTTGAACCGGGCTGCGATGACCATGGGCAATCCGCTGGCAATTGCCATCGTGTTTACGTAAACCATGGCTGTAATGATAGTAAGGCGAGTTCAGGATCTCATGCCTTAAGGTGAGGCTAATGCCTTCTACATTATCGGGCAGAGTTTCCCGCAGTGCTTTTTGTAAAAAGGCATTAACACTAGGAATATCAATCTTTTCCGATGGAACGAGTGCAAAGGCTTGGGAAGGACAAGCTAAGTGGATCTCACCGAGCGCACTATCGAAATCCATCCACACTCTATCGCCCTGCTGCTGCCAACGCACGCCACTGTAGGCGGTCGGCACTAATAAACGATGGTCGGCCACCGCATCAATTGTCTGCTTGATGGTTCGTTTCACTTTAGCGAAATCGAGCACCATATTTTGCTCGTCTAGGCCGCCTTCTAATACCACATCGACAATCCAGCTTTCCCCCACCATGCCACGCTTGGGGCAAAGGTAGGAAAAATCGATCACGGTTAAATCTTTTACAAACAGTTGCATTGACTCTCCTCGGCAGAAAAACAGTCCGCCTAAATAGGGATTGCGCCACTTAGCGATGGCCGAGCACGCTCACTTGGCCTTACACCAAGCTTACCCAAAAACAGTGAATAAGGATTCTAATCAATTCTGCCCCGCCCCGCGACAAATGAATCCGCTCTTAAGCGCATTTTATCTGGATAAGGTGACAAATGCGGATGAGTTAGCCAATGAGATGACTCGATCAACGGAGAAGTAAAATAAATGACATAGTAGAATATCATGATCCAAAGAATGGATAGAAAAAATCGCTGAGCGAGAAAGACCGTCTTACTGGCTAATTGATAGTGACGATTAGCATGCAAACCACTAAACGAAATCCCTCCAACCCTATCGAGATAATCAAACAAAAACAGCGAATTAGCTCACAAAAATCTAATCCAAAGCTGCGATAGACCCAATCGAAACAAGGCGTTATCCCTAGAGTCATTTAGTCATTACTATCAACTTATAAACCATACATAAAGCAAGGTTAATAAGGGAGAGACCAGATGATAAAACTCACCGCTATCGCAATCAGTATTATGACCATGTTGGGCGGACACTACGCCGTTGCAGCCGAGCCGATTGAAGTGATTACCCCAGCCAAAATCACCGAACCAGAAAAAGTCGAACTGGGTAAGATGCTGTTTTTCGAACCCAGACTGTCGAAATCAGGCTTTATCTCCTGTAATTCTTGCCATAATCTTTCTACTGGCGGCGTTGATGCCCTGCCCACATCGATTGGCCACCATTGGCAGGAGGGTCCAATTAACTCACCAACCGTGCTGAACGCCGACTTTATGCTGGCACAATTCTGGGATGGCCGCGCCAGCAACTTAAAAGAGCAAGCCGCAGGTCCGATTGCCAACCCGAAGGAAATGGGTTTTACCCATGAACTCGCCACCGAAACCATTGCCTCAATGCCCGCATACCGTGCGCGCTTTGCCAAAGTGTATGGCGATGAAAAAGTCGATATCGACCGTTTAACCGATGCCATTGCCGCCTTCGAAAAAACCTTAGTCACGCCAAACAGCCCATTCGATCAATATCTATTGGGTAAACAGGATGCGATTAGCAGCGAAGCCAAAGCGGGTTACCAACTGTTTAAGGATAAAGGCTGCGTCAGCTGCCATAACGGTCCTGCGGTTGGTGGCACTATGTTTATGAAGATGGGCTTAATCAAACCGTTTCATACCAATAATCCTGCCGAAGGACGTAAAGGCGTCACGGGTAAAGACGCCGATAAATATGTGTTTAAAGTACCGACACTGCGTAATATCGAGCTCACCTACCCCTACTTCCACGATGGCAGCGTATGGACGCTTGAAGAAGCGGTCAATACCATGGCGGATATTCAGTTAGGACAAAAGCTCACCGACAAAGAAACTAAGGAAATGGTGTCGTTTTTAAATTCGCTAACAGGTGAACAGCCGCAGATCACCCTGCCAATTCTGCCACCGTCGAATAAAGCAACACCGCGCCCTGTGCCATTTGCGGCAGCGACCAAGTAGGTCGAGCTAAACGGCACTTCAGAGAAGTCGCTTTCGCGCAAAAGATAAAGGCCGAGGATTCATCCTCGGCCTTTTGTTTAATATTTGATGCTTAAAAAGCGGACGCCTAAAGCTTAAGCGATCTAATCCAAAGTGAATTATTCGCCCTTAAGACGTCTATCTAACTGATCTTTTAAGTTAGCGGGCACGCCTTTAATCAAGAGCGTGTCGGAAATTGGATCGTAAATCACTCGCTGACCTAAATGGCCGCCATCGAAGCTAATGGTGACGCCGCCACCGGTCCCTGAAAACTTCTTCAATTGTCTTAAAGTCGATTTGTCGGCGGGGAATTCTTCATCCAGCTCATAACTGCCGCCACGGGCAAAGTCATAGAAAGACTCCATACCTTGGTCGGCGAGTTCATCGGCTAAATCTTTGATCTCAATGTCTGCACCTTCGTCAAAACGCTCGGAGCAATACTCAAACACTTTGTTACGGCATTGCTGACGTTCTTCTTTGGTCAGATCGCTGCTGGCAACAAAATCTTCCACCGCGTTCATTAGGGTCTTATTTTGCGCCTTGGTATTTACGCCTTCGACACAGCCCATAAAGTCGAGGAAAAAGTCCGCCACCTTACGGCCTGCTCGACCGCGGATAAAGGAGATGTACTTGCGGGAGTCCTTGTCGGCCTGCCATTCGGTAAGGTCAATACGCGCCGCTAATTGAATATTGTTTAAATCCAAATGGTTGTTTTGCGACAGCTCCATATCGTCAAGAACCGTCATCGACGACTTGGCACTCAGCAACGCCACAAACAAAAAGTCACTCGCCATGCTGGTATAGCAGGACATCAACAGGAATCCGCCTTGGCTAAAATCATATTTTGCCAACTCTTCCTGTAACAACTTACTGGCTTGACCGGTAAATTCGACAAAGCCTAAATCCCCTGCACGGTATTCCTGCAACGCATTAGAAAACGCAGGATTGGCTTCACCGTCATCACCGTGGATACCAAAATAACCAAATCCTTTGCCGGATTTGCTGGTATAGGTCTGATGCAATTCTTCCAGCATCATCTCGACAGCCTGACTGTTCAGCAGAGGTTGAGGACGTAAACGGCAGCGTAATTGCCCCTGACTGTCCTGGGAAATCTCGTGAATAATTGCTTGTTCGATGTTAATACTCATAAGCCCTGATAGTGATGCTGGAATAAATCCGCTATTATATGCCGCTAATCCATTCCAAAGTGAAACATTTTTTGATTATGGCAATCCAATCGAAATACTCAAACGCACAAGTTGAATCATTAATCGCCGAGATTTTAGCGGTACTCGAAAAGCACAAAGCCCCTACTGACTTAAGCCTGATGGCACTGGGCAACTGCGTCACTCACCTGCTCGAGCGCAAAGTACCAAGCGAGTCTCGCCAAGCAGTCGCTGAACAATTTGCAAAAGCACTCGCACAATCGGTGAAATCCAATTAAGTTAGTCGAGTAACAATCGTTAAAACAACATAAGATACAACGTCTTTTAGGAATAAGCGGATCACTATGGTCGAGCGAAAAAAGCAAATGAGCCGCGATCGCGTGTCACGACTCATCAACTGGGGACATTGGTTCGCCTTCTTTAATGGCCTGCTGGCTATGATTATCGGCACACGCTATCTGAGCAGTGTGGGTTATCCCGAAACTTGGTTTGGCTGGGGCTACCTCGCCGTCAGCACCATTGGCCAGTTCAGTTTTCTTGCTTTTATCGCCTACTTGATCTGCCTATTCCCGCTGACCTTAATCTTGCCTTATTCCAAGATTTTAAGGGGCTTAGCGGCGGTTATCGCCACCTTAAGCCTGTGTATCTTATTGTATGACACCATAGTGTATGCCGATTATGGCATGCACTTGAGCCCCTTCGCCTTCGACTTAGCCTGGGCCGATTTAAATGCCCTGCTCCACGGTACCTCTTATATTGTCACGCCGATTGCCATTTTGGTGATTGAGCTAACGGCGGCCAACTTCCTGTGGAAACGGATTGAGAAAATCCAAAAGCTAAATCTTGGCAATAAGGTTATTACCCTGATTGGGGTGTGTTTTGTCAGCAGTCATTTGATCCACATTTGGGCCGATGCTGCCGATATCACCGAAATTACCCGTTTCGATGATACTTATCCGCTGTCGTACCCAGCCACGGCGCGCTCCTTTATGGAAAGCCATGGTATTGATGGCTCTTCACAATCGAATGATGAAGCCAATCATGCGACCAGCACGCTCAGTTACCCCACGCAGCCACTACAATGCCAGGCCGACAGCAAACCCAATGTGTTAATGCTGACTATCGACAGTCTGCGTGCCGACATGGTGGACGCCAAGACCATGCCGTTTTTGCATCAGTATACTGAGCAGAATCAGAGCTTTACTCAGCATTACAGTGGCGGCAATCAATTTAGAACCGGCATGTTCTCCCTGCTCTATGGCTTACAAGGCAGCTATGGCGATGCGCGCATCTTCAATAGCACTAGCCCCATCATGACCCAAAGCTTTAAACAGGCGGGTTATCAGCTTGGCTTATTTATTCCCGAAACCAATCTGAATTTACGCTCCGCGCAGGCCATGTTTAATGACTTTACCCCCGTCATCGCCAAAGAAACCAATGGCAGTGCCGATGCGGACTTACACAGCGTAGGCCACTTTAAGCAATGGCAAAGCGTACAACAGAGACCATGGTTTGCCCTCGTCAATCTGAAGGCACCAGAGAATTTTGATACTCCAGTGGGCTTCCTTGGCATTGAAACCGTCAAAGCCAATGCCAATTTACAACCCGCGCAAAAGGTATTATTTAACCAATATCGCCAATCATTGAATTTTATTGATAAACAAATCCAAGCGATTGTGAGTGAGTTGCCCAGTGATACCTTAGTAGTGATCACCGGCGTTAATGGCAAGATATTCACCAGCAACAGCGATGAAGCCCAGCGCAATCTGTCACCCGAGAGTGTTAGAGTGCCTATGGTCATTCATTGGCCCAATGTCGGCGCCAGTAAGGTTAAATACCGCACCAGCCACTATGGTGTAGTACCTACCTTGATGACCCATATCTTAGGGTGCACCAATAACCCCACCGACTACAGTGCAGGCCGTAGCCTATTGCAACCGAGCCAAGAAACTTGGATTTACATCGGTGACAGTCGCATTTTTGCTATCTACCAACAGTCGGAAATCACCGTCATCGACCGCCATGGTAAATACCGCATTTACGATGAAAACTTTGAGCACAGACTGCATAAGAAGATGAGTGCGCCTGAGCTTATACAAGTAATGCGAGAAGGCCGTCGCCTCTATAATCACTAGGGCGTATTGACGTTTCAGGGTTATTTTTGCAGCAATTTAGCTGGCTTTTATGCAAGTCAAAGTCCGTGCTGTGTCGTTATTCTACATAAACGGACGATAACGCAGCATAAAAGCCTGCCAAATTCTGCCCGAAGGGTTTATCTGGCAAGCCATTGCTCTTACTTTCTGTTATAAGAGCCACTTGTCATTTAAGTAGCATAACGACACAACATTCCTCGTTTCGCGAGCACTTGCTTGCCAGAATGAACAAAATCTAATCTCGAAACGTCAACACGCCCTAATATAAACCCTGCTTTGTTAAACGTTTAAGCCCTAGTCAATACTAGGGCTTTTAGTTAGCAAAGTGTTTACATTGCCGCGCTTTAACATCAACAACTTAATCACATTCAGAAACTATTATTAAAATAATATCAGACTGTTAACTGATAAAATGTTAAAGTTATGGTATGACTTACTAAAGATAATGTTTATTTGGCTGATTTCATCCCATGACCATGATTAAAAACGATCAGAATCAAGCCTTTGACGCCATTCATACTATCCTCAACAGCCTAGACGCACTGGTCTATGTTTCCGATTTACACAGTTATGAATTACTGTACTTAAATGATTATGGAAGCGCCATTTGGGGCAATCCGGCAGGTAAAAAGTGCTATCAACTCCTTCAAGCTGGCCAAAATAGCCCCTGTGCTTTTTGCACTAACCATAAACTGATTGGTCCCGAGGGCGACGCCACTGGTGTGCATGTATGGGAGTTTCAAAACACGCAAAATAAACGTTGGTACCAGTGTCGAGATCAAGCAATTCGTTGGAGCGATGGTCGCCTAGTGCGGATAGAAATAGCCACTGATATCACTGAACGTAAACACATGGAACAGGCATTAATCGAGGCTAAGTTTATCGCAGAGCGCCTTGCAAATACCGACGAACTCACAAAACTCTACAATCGCCGCGCATTTTTCCACTTGGGGCGCCCTATCGCATACCAGTCTGGCCAAGCGCTGGCGTTTATTATGTTTGATATTGACCATTTTAAGCGAGTCAATGATCAATGGGGACACGCTACAGGCGATGCAGCCTTAATCCATATTGCACAGCTGACACAAACTAAACTGAGAAAAAATGATATTCTTGCTCGTTTAGGTGGCGAAGAGTTTGGGCTGATTTTACCCAACACCCAACATGAACAAGCATGGCAAATTGCAGAGTCGATTCGCCATGAATTTGATACACAGCCACTTTCCCTTGATGGACACAGCATTCATTGCACCGCAAGCTTCGGCATATCATCCTTGATCTTGCCTCAAATCAATCATCCCGATGAAGCACAAGCACTATTGGAGACTCTATTCAATAATGCCGATCAGGCTATGATGCGAGCAAAGCGCACAGGCAGAAATCGAGTCTGTGATGCGGAATAAACCACTACAAAAAAACTCTGGCCATTTAAGAATGGTGTAAGACTTGTGATGAGATAGCAACAATGCCAATCCTAACTAGCCCTCTCGCTGTTCGACCTGCTAAAAGCAATAGCCCCATTCCGTGTTTCGGCTCGTTAGGTCAACCGAAAATTCCCACACCTGCTGCCATACAAATTCTTATCTATTTGCCTATGTTTGGCCTTACCAGAAATCGACTAACAATGTATGGGTATACAGTCGTATTTAAATTTAAGTGTTTTGGTATGATTTTTAGACAAAATCAGTGCGCACTAATTCCATCCGCAATAAATAAAACGCTATAAAATCAACTAACTATAGAGGATTAGTTTTAGTTAATAGGTTTGAAAAACGCGCATGCGCGTTTTTCCAGATGGATTACTTATATGAAAAGCGGCAGAAAGCTGATAACTTCTTTACATACAGATAGTTAACTGTGCGCGTTTTCACTGGTCTAATGAGGTAAACGCGCATGCGCACTAATAAAATGTTAGGCGTTGTATGAAATTGCACCGATACTTTGATACTGATGACGGTTCTCTTCCAGAGTTGGAAGTTCGATATTCAGATCCGGATAACGTATCCAAAGCTTTCGAATTTCTATTCGCAAATAATGCCAGGAGTGTAACGGCCAGCGGAGGCTACCTTTGGATCAAAGCTTCGCAAAAAAAGAAGCCATTCACAGGTAGCGGTGATGCGTCATTGGTTGTTTGTGAATCAGCAGAGCCATTCCATGTAGTGCTAGCAGGTATAACCATTGCTAACTGCACGCTTCCCGATTTAGGAGTTCTCGTTATGCCCTCTAGCTTAACCATCGACTACCGAATGGGTAGTGCATGGGGAACGTCCGAGATCAACGCTCTGCTCATACTGCTAAAAAAGCTATGCGGGCTAGGTGGTACGCTTGTCGCTCCGTGGTGGGGTGCCGAATGCGAACATGAGTTCGCTGAAGCTCTGCGTCGCGCCTAACAAGTGGTTCAAGTCGTTCGCTCCGCTCACTCGGGACGGGCTAAAGCCCGCCCCTTAACCAAACGTTAAGCGTACACATCGGAACCGATGTCTAAAGGAAACTATGAAAATAACAACATTAGTGGATAACACTCGGCTGGACGGTAGGCAAGATTTGGCTGTTGAGCGTGGGTTATCATTACATATTGAAACTGAATCATTGAATATACTATTTGATATGGGTGGAGGAGATACGTTTTGTCAAAATGCGCCTCTACTAGGTGTTGATATCGAACGCGTTGATATTGCGGTTATATCGCATCGGCACCATGATCACTGTAATGGTGCTGTAGATTTTGTTTCTCACAATTCTAAAGCCAACGTGTTTTTGAAAGATTGCGAAGAAAAAAACTACTATTTTCGTGCTTATTGCTTCAAAAATGATGTTGGTATCAATACAGATTTACTAAAAGACAGCTATGAGCGGCTTGTATTCGTTAACCAAACAACTGAAATTGCGCCGAATGTATTTGTTATTACTGATATAAGTACCAAACACGAAAAGCCAAAAGGAAACCGGTATCTATATACGCAATCTCAAAATGGATGGGAATCCGATACATTTGACCATGAATTACTACTAGTGATAAAAGAGCACGACGGTTTAGTTATATTTACTGGTTGTGCTCATAGTGGAGTTCTTAATATGGTTGACACTGCTGTTAGCTATTTTCCGAGTGAGAGAGTTAAAGCAGTCGTTGGGGGCTTTCACCTAGTTGGGTTGCCACTATTCGATAGTATCGGTGGGACTAAGCAAGACATCAAAGACCTTGGTCGCGCATTGTTACAATACCCCATTGATAAACTGTATACAGGGCACTGCACAGGTAAGAAGGCTTATGGTCTGCTAAAAGGAGTACTCGGAGAACGTTTAGAGGCAATCCCCACGGGAAGCTGTATTAATGTATAGCGAAAAGTACGCTTAACAAATAAGGATAGGCCGCGCGTAGCCGCGACCTTATCCCAAGTGTTGAACAAGCCCGATGCTGGTTGTTGACACTTTATTATGCAAATAGCGGATTGAGAATGTGTACTGGCGAAGGTCTTATTTTCAAAGAGACTTTTATGCAGACATGGCCCGCCCTTAGCGAACGAGCTAATATTTTTATTACCTATTCATCAAGCTGTTATCGAGTCCTCATTCTGTTTGGTTAACCCGTTATCCTTATACTTCTCGCCTTAGGCGGTGATGTTAGCGTCTGTCGGTCGATGACGCATATGAACGCCCATAAAATGCATAGCTTGATGGCAACAAGGGCAATAGCGCACGGCTAAGGCACGTTTGACCTCTGGTAATACGGGGAAAGCGGCTCCTGCGACAGCTAACATCAGTTGGATTTGTGAAGAAAAAGAAGCCAGCCATGTGGCCATACCGATTGGTGAAGTATTAAAGGCCATTATCGATAAAAGCCGCGACGGGTTACTTTGCCCTTATGTGGTTCATCGCCGACCTGACAAACTCAATAAGCAAAGTGTGGCCACAGACCACCGCTATCAGCTTGATCCTAATTACCTTAGCAGAGCCTTTTCGGCATTAAGGGATGAGTTAGGTCTGTGCGACCATTTAGAAATGAGCCAGCGCCCGACCTTCCACGAGATCCGCGCGCTATCTGCCAGACTGTTTTCAGATATGGGTGTTGACCCTCAAGGTCGGATGGCTCACACCGATGCTAAATCCACCAAAATCTATGTGCGGGATCACCTGCAATGGACCGAAGTACCACACGCTGAGATTAAACTCAGCCATTAATAAAACTAAGGCAAAGCACTAATTGGAAGAAGAATTTTTGAATTCCGTTAGTCCCCCGTTAGTCCACCCTGACATAAACAAGCAGATACAAAAAAGCCCGCAACTGATTAAGATTGCAGGCTTTATTGTTTATGAATTTGGTCGGTATGAGAGGATTCGAACCTCCGACCCCTGACACCCCATGACAGTGCGCTACCGGGCTGCGCTACATACCGAAATTGTCAGTGTTTAATCGATTATTAAGTTAAACATTAAACACTTATTACTCAAAGTGCGATTAACTGGGGTTCACCTTAAGTGACGCAGACTTTAGCAATTGCCTCGCCTCTGTGCAAGTGCTTAGTGAACTGAGTTTGACTAACTGCTTAGTTTCTGGCCTGAATGACTCTATTTTCAAAATTTTATGCCCTTTCATTGGGCTTTGTTCGGCATATGACGTGCATAATATTGGTCAATGCGCGTCAACATGTAGGGGAAAAACGGATTCCATTTTTGGCGTAACATTTCGGATGCTGGAACACTATAAACACCACGTTCGCCACGGGATGCGGCGGCGCCTATCTGAATTCTCGTTGACTTCTCATTACTGATATTGCCATAAAGACCATCATCTTCAGCAAATGGCACTGCCACATGGGATAAGGAATACACTCCCTGTGGCCAATGCAGAGATAAGCTCTCCACCTCGGTAATGCTCTTTTCTCGAGGTATAAGCCCAAACTCACGCGCTTGAACTTGAGTTGTTTCACTATTGATATTTTCGATCAACGTCCCACGGTATTGAATCTTGTCGCTAGATGTCGGTAGTAAAGCTGGCAGCGGATCATCTGCCATCAATTTACTGTTGATCACAGTGCGGTTCATATCAAACAACACTAACTCATGGCCGTTTTCAGGCAGCACTTGGTAAAGTAGGTTCACTACCGCGGCACTTGACACTGTTGCATCAGCCACTGACTGAAAGCTTAAAATCGATGGGATTTGTTCACGTTGTGAAGGCGTTAACCCACTCAATAAGCTTTGATTTCGCAGCGCTAATTGGTAGACCACATCGCCCGCATTTACCGCAAAAGAAGTGTATTTAAAGGGATCGTATTCCATCTGAATACTGTTCCACTGCAACTTATCTAAATCGAGTAAACGGCCAATCCAACTCTGCCAACGGGCCGCTGCCGCAATTGGGGCAAGTCCAATAGCGGGCGACATAAAAATCATTCCCGCATAATCGGGAGCTTTTTCCTGATTGATTAACTCAAGCTCATGGTTAAGCGCTATCGCAGCACCCGTTGAAAAACCAATCACAAACAGCGGTTTACCTTTTAGCTCTTGTTTCATATGCGCCGTGGCTAAATTCACCGCGGCGGCTAAGTCCTGCCAATAGAGGCTAGTGAGACCGCTAGGGATAGTGCCATGTCCAGGGAGTCTTAAGCCAAGTACATGGGCTTTGCCCTTAAAATGTGCCGCCACATTAGACATTGCATAGGGTGAATCGGACATACCATGGAACAGCAATACACCATAGGGCGCATTGGCCTTGGGCCACTCGAAGGTGCGGTTCCAGTTATGGGGCCAACGGGCGGGATCCGACAAACTGTGCTTCACATAGCGATTAACAGGTGATGCATCTGTTACTGATACTTTATTGAGGACTTTCTCATCGACTTCGGCAAATAACTTATCTTCTAAGGCAATGTAATCACTAAAATTATCTAACTTTGTGTTATAGCGAAATTCGTTTTTAAGTTCAGTGGTGTGCCAAAGGGAGAGATCGGGCCTGGCATTAAGAAAATGTATGCCGGTTACCAACAGGGCAACGGCAATCCCCAAACAGGCATAACATGCCGCGAAAAATAAGTGCTTGGTTGAGCCTATGATGATGGCTTTCATTCTCGTCCCTTGGATCCCGTAAAATGCACAAGCAGATTATAAGGTTAGGTAAAAACAAACCTCAATCTTCATATTTATTATTGTTTGATGGCATTTTAATTGTCGCGATTAACTTTACTTAGGTTAAGATCCGCGTCACTTTTATTTGATATTCGCACATTCTACTTATTATGCACATTGGCCCAGCGGCTGCGCCCTATGCGTTTTATCTCCCCAATCCCCCACTCATGCCTGAAGATTGGCATTGGGACCAGGATAACGCGATAGCAGAACTCATCGCTTTAAACGGTAACCACTGGCGTAAGATCTTCACCATTATGGCCAAAATTTGCGCCCCCAGTGAAGATTGGCGCAATTATCGCGACAACTTATTGCTGACGGAGCAAATGTTGCTGATAGGCGCTAGAGCCCTCTCACCATATGCCAATATTCATATTGTCTGTGGGCAAACCGCGGCCACAGCATTAGGGATTGCAGCCAATAGCAACATCGCCACAGGCCCTCAGCAAAGCGCCAATAAGCAAACAGCCGACCAACAAACAGTGTTGCAATTGATGCAAGCCTCCCAAGGTAAACTGCAAGACATCACGACAATAATGCAGACTCAATCTTCACACTCGATATCAGTGCTACTCACGCCCTACTTGGATTACCGCCAATACTCTAATGCCCTGATTGCACTTACACGCTCGCATCTACAAAACGTATCTGCTTGATAAAAGTCCATAAAAAAAGCACCCGGATAGGCCGAGTGCTTTAAAAGAAAACCTAGATAGCATTGCCTATGCCAAGGTTAGTGATAAAAATCAGTCGTAGATGGTTGGAATGGGCTGGCGCTTATGTTGGGTGGCCTTGTAGATATTGATCAGCTTTTCTTCCACGGCCTTATCGACGGTTTTCCCTTCGAGGAAATCATCGATTTGCTCGTAGGTCAGCCCGAGCGCCACTTCATCTTCGAGTAGCGGTTTATTATCTTCTAAATCCGCCGTAGGCGCCTTGTAAACTAATGACTCAGGTGCACCAAGATAGGCCGCTAATTGGCGCACTTGGCGTTTATTGAGACCAAATAGAGGCGCGAGATCGCAGGCGCCATCACCCCATTTGGTATAAAAACCAGTGATGTTTTCGGCGCTATGGTCGGTTCCCACCACTAAGCCGCCGACTAACCCTGCTAATTCATACTGGGCAATCATGCGCATCCGCGCTTTGACATTGCCCTTCACAAAATCGACTTTCGACGCATCTGGTATACTCAGTCCCGCATCAGCAAACGCGGTTAAGGTGGCTTGGTGCACACCATCAACACCTTGATGCACATTTACTGTGACTAATTTTGATGGCTGAATAAATTGGCACGCTTGCTGAGCTTCGTGCTCATCCTTTTGGATCTGATAAGGTAAGCGCACCGCAATAAACTGATAACCGCCGTCAGGATGTTCACTATTAAGGCTATCAACGGCCAATTGGCATAAACGCCCCGCTGTTGAAGAATCCACACCACCGCTGATCCCTAATACCAACGCCTTGCTGCGGGCCTCTTTGAGCTTAGTTTTAATAAACGCCACACGGCGCTGCACTTCAAACTCAGGCTCAATCGCCTTGAGTACCTTCATTTCTCTTAAGATCTGCGCTTTCACCGAAAATTCCACCTTAAATATTCGCTGTTATTGGGAGCGGTAAACCGCCTAACGTTATCATTTATTTGCGCCTAAAAACAACAAGGGCAATAACGGTTTGCCGTTATTGCCCTGATTGACTCAAACCAGTGCTGGTTTATCTTTCCCAGTAGGATTCTTCTAAGCTGTCTTCACGCTCAGGTAAACCGCGGGAGAGACGCGGACTGTGCTGCGCCAACACCTCGTAAGCCACGCGGTTAGCGTACTTACAAATTTGTGAGAATGACGAATAACACAGGCCATCACGCTTATGCTTGCTTGAGCCTGGCACATTGGTCTTGTGGAAGGTATTGGCCGCCAAGTCATGCAATAACGCCGACAACGCACCATCGCCCGCACCATTGGTGTTGCCGATTTTCTCAGGGCCGCCCATGTAAGGGGAAATATGGGCATAGACTTTAATCGGGTTTTCGCAATCACGCTTAAGCTTGGGACGCGAGAACTCATAACGGTTAAATTCGGGGATAGCACCGGGCAGCAGTGTATGGCTAGTCTCACGCTTTTCAGCATCATCGGTATAACCTGCGGTGTAAAGCCCGATGGGACCTGCGGTGGTTAACACCATATCACACCACTCGAGGGCTTTTTCGCTGGCAAGCAGTGGATCGCGAAATCCGGTTAAGGCCTCACCTTCATCTTCGTTCATCGCCAAAATGGTCACATGCTCTTGGATAAAGTTTTGCCACCAAACGGGATCTTCTTCGATTAAGAAGCGTGTGCCTAAGGTCAATACCACGGGGACTTCGGCCGCTTTAGCGTATTCAATTGCGCACATGGCCGCATCGGTGATCCTGTCGCCGCCGCTGGCGCGCATTAAATAGGCGGTTAATACCAAGGCAGAGCTGCCCTGCACTACGTCTTTATCAATATATTCAGGAGTTAACTTATCCATCGCCCCTTTGCTGATCGCAAAGGTACGCTCACCACAATCCGAAATCAGGGTAAAACAACGGCCAATAGGACCATCGACGGGTTGCAGGAAGTTAAGGTCAACCTTTGAGGAGGTGTTACAAAGATAACGGTAAGCATAACTGCCGACTTCGATATTTTGGCTCATCACTCCAAATAATACTGAGCGGTCATCGGCCAAAATAGAATAATTGTGCACTGTGTTACCAATAGTGCCGCCCGCAAACTCATCGCTGATTAAATCGTTTTGTTTCAGCTCGGTATACAGGGCGTGCGCTTGCTCATCATTGATAAGCGTCGAATTACCCTTGGGTAAACCATAACGCCCGAGCAACTCATCCTCTACCTTGGCTTCGATATCCACTAAGGTTTGATCGATACCGCTGATATAAGTCGCAAAAGGTTGAGGTTGCTGGGTTAATTGCTCAAGCAGTGGGTCACGGGTTTTGACCGGAAAATAATGTTTCGATTTGCGCTGACCGGGAAACTTCATAGTGGCTCTCTTTTCCTGGCATCCATGCTAATGGGCATTACAACGAGCGTTGGCTCATCGTGTCCTAAAAATAATGAGTCTAGGCTAGAGAGATAAAAAATCCACTCCCGAGCCACAAGGGGCGCAGATTCTACCATAAAATCAGCATGAAACTAGGCCGTGTTTCGGTTTCAACGGGAGAAATTTACCGTCACTCTGCTCGTATCCATGGTTGAGCTTGTTCTTGCACCAGTTGCCTGAGCAGCTCGATATGGAGCTCATCATCATTTAAACAGGGAATAAAATGATACGCTTCGCCGCCCGCATGCAGGAAAGTCTCTTTACCGCCAATCGAAATCTCTTCTAAGGTTTCAAGGCAATCGGTGGCAAAGGCTGGGCAAATCACATCGACACTTTTTACGCCTTGACGGGGTAAATCGGCCAGCAACTCATCGGCATAGGGGGTTAACCACTCTTCTTTACCGAAGCGGGATTGGAAACACACCTGCCATTGTCCGTCGGTTAATTCCAGCGCCTGCGCCAGTAACTTGGCCGTCGCGCGGCACTGCTCAGGATAGGGATCGCCTTCAGTGGCATACCGCAGCGGAATACCGTGGAAGGATAGAATTAACTTGTCGGCCTGCCCATGGGTTTTCCAATGGCGTTTCACCGAATGCGCTAAGGCCGCGATATAGGCTTCATGGTCAAAATACTGTTTGCTAAAACGCAGCTCAGGAATGTCACGCACTTGGGTAAAATACTGCGCCACCGCATCGAACACACTGGCGACGGTTGAGCAGGAATACTGTGGATACAGCGGCAGCACCACGATACGTTCGGCGCCTTGGGCCTTGAGTTTGGCAAAGCCGCTCTCAATCGAAGGATTGCCATAGCTCATGCCCAGTTCCACCGGAATGGTTTGATTAAAGGTCGCGCTCAGATCCGTGGCTAATTTTTGTGCCTGCTGCTCGCTTATCACCATTAGCGGCGAGCCCTGCTCCGTCCATACGCTCTGATAAAGTTTGGCCACCTTGGCGGGTCGGGTGTTAAGGATTATCCCCTGCAAAATCGGCTGCCACAGCCAAGGGGACAAATCGACGACCCGAGGATCACTTAAAAACTGTTTGAGGAATCGCTTAACCGCTTTGGGAGTGGGTTCATCGGGCGTGCCGAGATTGACCAATAACACGCCAAACGCAGGAGAGGGAGAAGTCAATGTGTTACCTTTTATCAGCCAAATACCTCGGCAGGCTAACACTCGGTCGCCAATAAAAAAAGCCTGCAATCGCAGGCTTTTTCCTAATATGAGAACTTGTTCTCGAATTTAGCGAATGATGCTTATTTCAGCACGCTGGCTAACTGTGCACTCACAGCCGCAACCGACTGAGTACCATCGAATTTATGGTATTGAGTGTTACCCGCCGCAGCCACTTTGCCATAGTATTCAACCAATGGCTTAGTTTGCTCGTGGTAAATGCCTAAACGCTTACGCACTGTGGCTTCTTCGTCATCTGGACGAATTGCTAAGTCTTCGCCAGTCACATCGTCCTTGCCTTCCACTTTAGGTGGATTGAATACCACGTGGTAAACACGGCCAGAACCTGGGTGAACGCGACGACCGCTCATGCGCTTAACGATTTCTTCGTCTGGCACATCGATTTCGATCACGTAATCAATGCTGATACCGTTTGCCGCCATCGCATCCGCTTGTGGGATAGTGCGTGGGAAACCGTCCAACAGAAAACCTTTAGCACAGTCGTCCTGTGCGATACGCTCTTTAACCAGTCCAATGATCAGATCATCAGAAACCAGTTGGCCTGCATCCATCACTTTCTTCGCTTCTAAACCCAGCGGAGTACCGGCTTTAACGGCAGCACGTAACATGTCGCCAGTAGAAATTTGTGGGATACCATACTGTTCCATAATGAACTGGGCCTGGGTACCTTTACCGGCACCTGGGGCGCCCAATAGGATAATGCGCATCTCAAGAGTCCTCTTTTTCGCATTGATATTCTTCTTAGGGCGGCGATCTTCGCACATCTGGCCGCCATTGAGAAGGCTTTTAGCTTCGACTTTAGCCTCAGAAACCGTAAATAAATCGCAGTTTTGCGGCCAATATAATCTTTAATAAAGCAAGGTATAGAGCTTACGGCGGTACTGATTCGCCAGACTATTGCCTTGCCCAAGTGCCGTTAAAATTTCCATAAAGACTTGTTTTACCTTGCCATTTTCAGCAGTTAAATCCTTAGATAACACACTGTATAAATGCGCGAGCGCTTCTTCGTCTCGGTGGGCCGAATGCAGGGCCTTACAAAGTTCGAGTAATAACACTAAATCCTGCGGATTATGCTCGAACTTCTGCTGCAAATCACGAATTTCTGGCGTGTCCGCCGCATCCAAGGCAAGGGTTAATTTTGCCTTTAAGCTTTGGTAATAACTGTCTTGGTAGGCAAGACCAATCTGTTCGAGTAAAGTTTGCGCTTGGGCGAGTTCACCCTGCATCAAATACACATCGGCGAGCACCAAACTCACCTCAGCCGCCTGATGTGAGGCGCTATAGGCGTCTTTCAGTAACACAGCCGCAGTAGTTAAATCCTCCGCCGATACTTGGGTTAAGGCTAACAGGGCTTTGGCTTGCTCAAGCTGCAATTGCCATAAGGGTGGCAAGTGTTTCTCCAGCATAGCGCTCACCTGCGCCGCCTCCTGCATGCCCGCAAAGCCATCGATTGGCTGGCCCTTATCCAGTACTAAGGTAGTCGGCAGTGCTTGAATGCGGAAATAGTTCGCAATTTCCAGCTCAGTTTCGCAGTTCACTTTCGCCAGCACAAAACGGCCAGCATGCTGCGCGGCAAGTTGCTCGAGTGTTTGCACCATGGCAACACTCTGCGGCTGTGGCTGGGCCCAAAACACCATCACCACCAGTTGCTGCATCGAAGCATCAACCACTTGCTGAATATTGTCTTTCGTTAGATCGAGGATATTGTCCATGGTTTTCCTTACTCCCAAACTGGCACTTCTACTAGGAAATGCCCGAGGGTAATGCGACTCTTGGTGCCTAAAAGTGAATCGGGGCACTTGTGTCTCGACTCAAGTGCCCCGAATGTGTTACTTCAGACTTGCCAATAACATTTGGTTCATCAGCTTAATAAAGGCCGATGGATCCGCTAGGCTGCCCTTCTCCGACAATTGCGCCTGTTGCAATAACAGATTCGACCAATCGGCAAAGGCGGCTTCATCTTGAAGATCGTTTAAGCGCGACACTAATGGATGCGCAGGGTTTACTTCAAACGTCGGCTTGACCTCTGGCACTGGCTGACCAGCAGCCTGCATCAGTTTGATCATTTGCGTTGACATTTCACCTTCCCCCGTCACCACACAGGCTGGGGTATCGGTTAAGCGTGAGGTCACTTTCACATCGGCCACGCTTGCACCTAATGCCGCTTTGATGCGCTCAATCAGTGGTGCAGACTCTTCGGCCAGTTTCTCCTGCGCTTCCTTCTCGGCCGCATCTTCCAGCTCACCTAATTCCAGCTCGCCACGGGTCACTGAATGCAGTTGCTTCTCTTTGTATTCGGTTAAGTGGTTAATTAACCACTCGTCGATACGTTCTGACATCAGCAACACTTCGATGCCTTTCTTACGCAGCAGTTCTAAGTGTGGGCTGTTGGCGGCCGCTTCGTGGCTGTCGGCAACGATATAGTAAATCTTGGTTTGGCCTTCCTTCATGCGGCTAATGTAATCATCGAGTGACACAGTCGGTGCCGCGCTGCCCGTATGGGTAGACGCAAAACGCAGTAAGCCAGCAATACGCTCACGGTTTGCAAAGTCTTCCGCTGGACCTTCCTTCAACACTTGACCAAATTCGGCCCAGAATTTTTGGTATTTTTCCGCATCGTCTTTTGCCAGTTTTTCCAACATACCCAGCACACGCTTAGTGATACCGGTGCGCATTGCTTTGGTGATGTGGTTGTCCTGTAAAATCTCGCGGGACACGTTCAGCGGCAGATCGTTTGAATCAATCAAACCCTGCACAAAGCGCAGGTAAGATGGCATAAACTGCTCGGCGTCATCCATGATAAACACGCGCTGCACAAAGAGTTTCAGGCCATGCTTACGATCGCGGTTCCACAGATCCCATGGCGCTTTTGAAGGGATATACAACAGGTTAGTGTATTCCTGTTTACCTTCAACGCGGTTATGGCTCCACAGCAGTGCGTCTGTGTAGTCGTGGGAAATATGCTTATAAAATTCTTGGTATTCTTCGTCAGTGATCTCAGACTTGTTGCGCATCCACAGCGCTGTCGCCTTGTTCATGACCTTCCAGTAACCCTCGGTTGCAGGGATTTTTTCACCGTCTGGGCCATCGCGCTCAGGGGTGCCTTCCTGCCACATTTCTACTGGGATTGAAATATGGTCTGAGTATTTAGTGATGATGGAGCGCAGGCGCCAATCGTCAGCAAATTCTTTTTCGTCATCACGTAGGTGCAGGGTGATTTCAGTACCACGGCTGGCCTTAGTGATGGTTTCAACGGTGAAGCTGCCCTCACC
This sequence comes from Shewanella decolorationis, assembly GCF_004354305.1. NCBI lineage: Bacteria > Pseudomonadati > Pseudomonadota > Gammaproteobacteria > Alteromonadales > Shewanellaceae > Shewanella > Shewanella decolorationis. The sequence continues at coordinate 3,588,440 of NZ_CP037898.1, forward strand.
TTCTGATTCCCACAATACAGCTTCATCGGCCTTATGACCGGCAGCACGGGTGCGTACTGTCACTTTTTTCGCCACGATAAAGGCTGAATAGAAGCCCACACCGAACTGACCGATTAATTGCGAATCCTTTGAGGCTTCGCCAGAGAGATTTTTAAAGAATTCAGCGGTGCCCGATTTGGCGATCGTGCCTAAATGCTCAATCACGCCATCACGGGTCATACCTACGCCATTGTCTTCGATGGTCACAGTGCCTTTTTCTTTGTCTGCGCTGATACGCACACGTAGCTCACCGTCACCTTCGTATAGCGCGTCGTTGGTCAACGCAAGGTAACGCAGCTTATCGGCCGCATCCGCAGCGTTGGAGACCAGTTCACGCAAGAAAATTTCTTTGTTGGAATACAAAGAATGGATCATCAAATGCAACAGCTGTTTGACTTCAGTTTGAAAACCATGAGTTTCTTGTTGTGACATGAAATTTTCCTTATTTGTTACGCAATTTGGTTAAAGCAAACGCTCAGTGCTTTATAAAATGGGGCTGTAAATCCACTTTTCAAGGGGGGAGATAAAATCACAGATCAAATGACGAAAAATAAGGCAACTTGAAGCGAAAACACGGCCCATGGCCCAGATATTTGGGCAGTTAGTCGTAACGAGGTAGGCTAACGCGGCAAACAAGAGCACTAAGCGCATCTGCTCAATACTCTTTAATCACATCATCCTGCGCCCATAAAATAAAAACCCGCAAGCACTGGGCTGGCGGGTTTTATCTTGAGTCCATCGCAGGCTACAGCGGGATACGCCCATTGAAGGACAGCGCTAAGGTGGTGCTGTCAACATATTCCAGCTCGCCCCCCACGGGAACGCCGTGGGCGATACGGCTGATCACCACTTTGTGGCGCCTTGCCATATCGGCAATAAAGTGAGCGGTGGCCTCACCTTCTACCGTGGGATTAGTCGCAAGGATCAGCTCAGCAACATCGCCCGAGGCTAAGTGACGCTCTAATAGCGCCAAGCCTAACTCCTCAGGCCCCACCCCATCGAGTGGTGATAAATGGCCCAGCAATACAAAGTAGCGACCGGTAAAATGTCCACCCGCTTCAATGGCTAACACATCGGCCGGCGTTTCGACCACGCAAATCGTCGACGAGGAGCCGCGCTTATGGCTAGCACAAATCGGACAGAGGCTTTCTTCAGTATAGGTTCGGCAAGACTGACAATGACCGATATCGCTCATGGCACTCGACAGCGCCGAGGCTAATTTAAGCCCAGCTTTTCTATCGCGCTCAAGCAATTGAAACGCCATACGTTGAGCCGATTTCGGCCCAACCCCTGGCAAACAGCGCAGGGACTGAATTAACTCGTCAAGCAGGGGACTAAATTTCATTGTCTATCTCAATTAAAATGGCATTTTCATGCCTGGTGGTAATTGCATACCGCCAGTCACTTCGGCCATTTTAGCTTTTTGGTTTTCTTCGATACGACGCGCTGCATCGTTACACGCTGCGGCAATCAAATCTTCCAGCATCTCTTTATCGTCTTCCATCAAGCTTGGATCGATTTCGACTTTACGGACTGTGTGTGAGCCAGTCATGGTCACTTTAACCAAGCCTGCACCTGATTCACCGACCATTTCCATGCGGGCAATTTCTTCCTGCATTTTTGCCATTCTTTCTTGCATCATCTGGGCTTGTTTCATTAGATTGCCCATACCGCCTTTTCCAAACATAGTCATTTCTCTTCTATTAGGGTTAGTCGCAAGCTTTTAAGCTGGCTAATCTTACTGAAATAAATGGGATTGGCAATCAATGCCGATACCCCATCGCTAATCTTATGATCTTGATAGCGAGTTTTTAACAAACTCTGCCACTCCAGGCAGCATATGCACAGAGGAAATATTACTCGGGCTCAGGTAGTGCGGGAATGAGTCCACTACGCTGGGCTAACAACTCTGGCGGATAAAGTAAACTATCCTGATCCAGCTCGGCGCCAAAACGGTTAATCAGCCATTGCACATTATCGTCCATCATTAGCGATTGGCGTGCCTGCTGCAGTAACTCTTGGTGAAAACGTTTGCGCATCTCTAAGGGCGTTTCCCGCGAAGGATCGCTTCCTATGACCACCTCAACCTGTCTTGGGTTCCCCAATGCGGCTGTCAATGCCTGCTCAAGCTGCTCAATCGCCACGGGCGCCGCTAAATGTTTCTGGTCAGGTTTTAGCAGCAACGGCAAAGGGTTAGCCTGCACCTGACAAATCGAGTTTACCGCTAACTGACGCACACGGCCGCCAATCTCTAGGCTCGCCATGAGCTTATACCAGTGCAAGTCTAAGGGATGACCGGTAATCGATTGCGCCAGCGCTAATGCGGTGGATGACGTTGGTTGTACTGTCTCATTTGGCTGTGACTGCACCGAATCTTGTAGCTGAGCCGGTTGCCGTATTTGTTGCTGCGTTAGTTGTGGTGTAAGTGCCTGAGGCGGCTGCGGCGCCGTATTCTTCTCAGGGCTTTGCGCAGCTGGCTCGCTCTTTTGTACAGGCTCTTGTTCTTGCACTTGCCCAAACGGTGTCGCTTCGCTATTCGTTGGTGATATTTGAGCGGCGACGTTCGCAGCGCCTAACTCATCAACAACTGTTTGCAGCACAACAGCGGTTTCACGCTGTAGGTTAGCACTTGCAGCCGATGCGTTGGCATCATCCATCCCTGCGATGGGCGCCTCTTCCCATGGTGGGCGATCGTTCGGATCTAGCTGCTGAGTTAGCGTGACATTTGATTGTGACTCAAGATGGAGCTCGGCCTCGAAATCATCGTCAAAGGGCAGCTCAAAGTCGTTATCGGACGTGTTACTAACCACTTGATGCTCGGTAGATGCATCAACTGAAGGCGTTTTATGCGATGGCGAGTGAGAGACTGGCGCGGTATGCGCACTCTGGCTCGGAGTTTTAAGCTTAACTTCCGCTGCCGACTTTTTTCCATCACCTTCCTTGGTGCTGAGCGCATCAAGATCGGATAACAAGGAGTCACGCGCCGCTAATACCGCCGATAAAATATCGTCATCCTCGAGGGAAACAGTAGTTGAAGCTGGAGGTGTTGAAGCCTGAGAGGTTGTTGAAGCGAAGCTTTCGCCAATAGACTGAGCACTGTCGCGATTAAGCGAACTCTCTTCCATGCCAGAGAATCCGCCCTGCTCCTCAGCCATAAATTGTGAATAATCATCCTGATAGGCATCGAGTGGCGCGGCGGCATAATCGTATTGTCCGTAATCCTCAGCGGAATATTCGTCTGGCGCTAGCGCATCTGTACTCTCATTAACACCCGCTTGAGCATATTCCTCTGCGGATAAGTCAACTACTGTTAATGCCGAGGGACAAGAATTAAGGCTCTCAGAATCCACCATCACAGCTTGATTATGCTCAGTATCAAGATTCGATGCCGGCATAGAAACTGAGCTCGACTCAGCGCTTAAGTCAGGGCTTACGTCAGTTTTTGAGTTAGGGCTTGATTCTGAAATTAAGACGGCCTCAGTACTCGATACCACACTTGCACCAAAGCCTTGGCTTTGAGCTTGGCTTAAGATCACTTGCTGCTCGGCAATTAAAGCGGCATTCAGTTCAGCCCCATCATCAATCGCATCATCGACAGCTAACATATCCTCAGCAGATAAGGCTTGTTGCGAAGCTGTAGCGTTCTCACTCTTAGCCATAGGCTCAGTCGTTGCTACTTGTGGCAGAGCCTGTAAGTCACGCTCAGCGGTTAGTGGAGTTTTTTTTTCAGCCACAGCCTGATTCACGGCCTGTTCTACCGCTGTCATATTGGATACGGGCATAGCCGACGTTGGCTGCTGAGCAGGCAAACTCACCTTTGCAGCATCTTCAACCAGCCAACGTTTTACTGGCTTTTCGGGAACAAATGCCACTGCCCGCAGCAGCGCCATTTCAAGGCCCGATTTAGGATTCGGCGCATGGGGTAAGTCTTTACGGCCAGTCAGTAAAATCTGGTAATACAACTGCACTTGTTCTGGCGCTAATTGCTCGGCAAAGGCCTGTATTTGTGCGCTATAAAGGGATTGTTGCGCGGCGGCTGGCGCAAATTGAGTCAAAGTAATTTGATGCAATAATTCTAGCAAACTGCGGAGCACTTCTTGGGCGTCCGCGCCATAGGCGAGCACCTGTGCGCAGCTTTGCATCAATACGCCGATATCGGCATCGGTTAAGGCTTTAAGTAAGCGCAGCACATGCTGCTCATCAATGCTACCCAACATAGATTGCACTTGATTGAGCATTACCGTGCCGCCACCAAAGGCAATGGCCTGATCGGTCAAACTTAAGGCATCACGCATACTGCCATTGGCCGCTTTGGCGAGCAGGGTTAAGGCTTCGTGCTCAAAGGGCAATTGCTCTTGGGTTAAGATATGCTGTAGCTGAGTGCCAATTTCCTGCTGGGTTAAACTCTTTAAGTTAAATTGCAGGCAGCGGGATAATACAGTCACCGGCAGCTTTTGCGGATCAGTCGTCGCCAGCAAAAACTTCACATGCTCTGGCGGTTCTTCAAGGGTTTTTAGCAGCGCATTAAAACTGCTACGGGAGAGCATGTGCACTTCGTCAATCAGGTAGACCTTAAAACGGCCACGGGTCGGGCGATATTGCACATTGTCTAAGAGTTCGCGGGTGTCATCGACTTTAGTGCGCGAGGCGGCATCGACTTCGATTAAGTCAACAAAGCGGCCTTGGGCAATTTCGACACAACTGCCACACACACCACAGGGAGAAGCCGTTACGCCCTTTTCACAGTTGAGGCCTTTGGCGAAGAGGCGCGCCAAACTGGTCTTGCCCACGCCGCGTGTACCCGTAAAAAGATAAGCATGGTGTAAACGTTGTTGCGTTAACGCATTCGTGAGCGCGTGCAACACGTGGCTTTGGCCGACCATCTGTTCGAATGTGGCAGGGCGCCATTTTCTGGCTAACACCTGATATGACATGGAACTCCCCAATGTGCATGACAAGAATGTTGGTACAAAAAAGGGGATCGCGCCCCGAGATAGTTGCAAGATAACATGTCAATTAGCGACATGCCATTAAACTATCCCTAGGCGCCTTTGGCTGAAGAATTATTCGCCTTCAAACTCACAAAGTTTAACCAACTCAAGACCTAAGGCAGTTAAACGGGCTTCGCCACCTAAATCAGGTAATGAAATCACAAAGGCCGCATCTTGTACTTCACCACCCAGTTGGCGGATAAGTTTTACTGTGGCTTCGATAGTGCCGCCAGTGGCCAGCAAATCGTCAACCACTAACACTTTGTCATTCGCGGTGATCGCATCGGTATGGATTTCAAGGCTATCGTGGCCATATTCCAGCTCATAGCTTTGGCTAATGGTCGCGCGTGGCAATTTACCAGGTTTACGTACTGGCACAAAACCAATGCCTAATTCCAGTGCTAAAGGCGCACCAAATAAGAAACCACGGGCTTCGGTACCCACAATCTTGGTAAAGCCTTTGTTGCGGTAATGCTCAACTAATAAATCGATAGTCGCTTTATAGGCGGCAGCATTTTCCAGCAGACTGGTCACATCGCGAAATAGAATCCCTTCCTTAGGATAATTAGGAATGGTTTTAATGCTTTGCTTTATCAAGGATAAGGTTTCTGTATTCATAGCCATTTAATTTAACTTAATCGTTTCGCCACGCGTAATTGCTGGCAGTAAAAACAAAACGTCCACAGCGAGTGTGGACGAGCTTTAATCATTCGCACAAAGCTTATGCCGCTTTGGTTTGAGTTGCAATAAGCAGCGTATTCAAGTGACGAATTGGTTACCAATTTGTGCCTTAGATCAAATGTGCTTAGGATTCGATTTCAGGGATGGTTTTAAGATACCAGAGTAATCCGCAAGCCATGGTGAGTAGCAGCAACTTCACCCATACAATCGGGACCACCAGGATACTGATGCTAAAACTGAGTCCCGTAAGTAACATCGCCCTGCGCTTAAGGCCTGGGCGCATTGCCCTATGTTGTTGCCATTGGGTCAGCGCATCGGCAAACCACGGGTGTGTCATCAACCACTGGTGTAATCGCTCGCTTGAGCGGGCAAAACAATACGCCGCCAATAGGATAAACGGCACAGTCGGCAGAAGCGGTACTACGATACCCAGCAGTCCAAGGCCCAAAGCAAGACAGCCTATCAATAAAAACAAACCGCGTTTCAATATCATAGTTTGTAGATGACCATATAGTTTGTAGATAAGTAAAGTATGTTAATGTGCCTAAAACATGAAAACAAAAGCCACTCAAAGAGTGGCCAGTAGTATACTCAATTTGAGATTAAAACCTGCTTAAATTAAGCCTAATTGCTTTAACCAAGTCAGGCTTGCTGGAAGCGTCGGCAACAGTAAGACTAAAATAAAACCAATAAAATACATAAAGTTAAATGGGTCTTTAAATGGCTGACTGCTCATTACAGCTCCTCAAATGTGTGCAAAGATAAGTGCGCAGGAATCATACAGTGATTAAGATCACAAAACGGGCGCCATTGTAGCGGTTTGTCAAATCAACAAAAACCCTTTTTATGTAAGGTTATTGCATTTATTTTGCTGATTTTAGCAACATACTACTTAAATCCCACGCACGATTCCTTTGACCGCGAGTTGCTCGAGTAACTCAATACAGCCTTGGGTTAAGATTTCCGGTTGCATGTGCGGATAAATCCCTTGCAGCCAGTTCAATATCTCATCGAGGCGACGCTGCCCTTGTTCTGCCAAATATCCCAGCACTTGCGCACTTAACGGCGTTAATTGCAAAAATCCCACCTCGCCCGCTTCATCCTGATAGAGGCAAAAAAACACTGGCTGCGGCAATGGCTCTTCTGGGCGATAATCTTGGCGGATCTGCTGCACCGGATACTGGTACTGGGCCACACTGGCCGTTGTTGCTAAACATAGATTAAGTTGCAGAATATCCTCTCTGGATAGCAAAACTTGCTCACTCGTTTGCTGCGCTGTTGCCACTCGCAGCTCGAGCCATTCATAGTGCGCCAACTCCAACATAAAGGGTGGATCACTTTCTGCTGGCGAATATTCAAATTGCAGAAACTGTAAAAACTCCCAAGCAATATCAATAAAAATTGGAGACTTACAATCGTGTTGGCTGAAAAAAGCCTGCACTAAGGCTTGCCACTGTGCATCGCTATAGAGACTTTTGAGCACGGGAAAGGCATTGGAGACAAAGCCCATCACATTATTAAAAAATAGCTCTCGGTAAACCTGCATCCGCTCGAGGGGCACACCGCTCGGCACTGGCTTTTGGGGATCACGAATATAATCGATAAAGGATTGCTGTACTTGCTTAAAATCCATCAGGCAATCCTCTTATCCAAACGATTTTTAGCCCGTGCTTGATAGGCATGGATTTGGTTAATCTCATCCAATAACTGCACCGTTTCAGGCAAATTAAAGTCACGCTCGAGCAGCGTCGGCAAGACGCCATGCTGGGCATAGCACTTATCCAACAGTGCCCAGACCGGATCGTTGATGTCGCTGCCATGGGTGTCGATCAGCAAGGTTTCTGACTGCTGGTAATGCCCTGCAATATGTAAATAGGCGATGCGCTCCGTTGGCATGGCCTTTAAATAAGCCTCGGCATCGTATTGATGATTTATCGAGTTCACATAGATATTATTCACATCTAACAGCAGCTTACAGTCGGCCTCTTCTAGCACTGCTGTCAAAAACGCCTGCTCACTCATCTGTGCGCTCGGCGCAGCATAAAAGGAAATATTCTCGAGGATCAAAGGCCGCTCTAAAATATCCTCCACCTGTTTGACCCGCGTCGCCACATGCTTAACGGCGTCATCGGTAAAGGGGATGGGCATCAAATCGTATAAATGACCAGCTCCTGAGCAATAACTTAAATGTTCTGAATAAACATCAATTTGGTGCAGATCCATAAACGCCTTCACTTGGCGGACAAACGCCAAATCTAAAGGGGCTGGACTGCCGATAGAGAGTGACAGACCATGACAGAAAAAAGTATGTTGCTCAGTAAGTTGCCTAAATTGCTTGCCGTATTTTCCACCGAGCGTCATCCAGTTTTCAGGGGCGACCTCTAAAAAATCAATAGCCGTTGGCAGCGCTTGGCAAAACTCACTGAGCATTTCACGCCGTAAGCCTAATCCAACCAATCCACTCTCTTGCATTGCTTTCACCTTTTACCTAGGGTGTGTTGACCTGTCGATATTACCTTTTCGTTCTGTCAAACTCATACTCGAATGCCGCTAAACAAAGGCCAGCAAAGGCTGGCCAAGTGTCAGAGCAAAAGCTTGATTGCTTCGACTCGCGTTTATTTCACTTCTTTTTTGACGGCGTCGGCCTTAGCTTCGACTTTTTCTGCGGTTTTCTTCATATCTGCACCGCATTTAGCTTCACCACATTTACCTTCGTGGGCTTTATCGGCTGCGGCTTTTTTCATATCGGCGCCACACTTAGCTTCACCGCATTTGCCTTCGTGGGCTTTATCTGCGGCCGCTTTCTTCATGTCGGCGCCACATTTGGCTTCACCGCATTTACCTTCTTTGGCTTTTTCGGCTGCGGCTTTTTTCATATCACCACATTTACCTTCGCCACATTTTCCTTCTGAACCGACGATTTGATAACCCGCTTCCATGGTTTCAAATCCGAATGGGTTGGTTTGCGCATTCACGGCGAATGCAGAACCGACCACGACTGTACCTAACGCTACTGCAACTGCTGTATGCTTAACTGACTTCATATGCTTCTTCCTTTTATTTGATGAATGGTGGCCAACAACAGTGTTGTAGCTGGCTTACTGCAAAAGACCCGCCCCATCTCGGTTTCATTTCAAAAAATATCACCAAATCACAGAAATAATCAAAATATGCTGATAGGAAGCAGAATTTAGTCGTAAAAATAACTCAAAACAGTCATCGCCCTTCCCTCGCAATGCTTTGTAACCACAGTCCAATAGGATAGAATGCACGCCCTTTGAAACTGGATATGGGTTTGTTGCAGTGCGCGTAATTTTGGCTCCGATGGAAGGCGTGGTTGACGACTTAATGCGAGATATTTTGTCTTCAATTAACCCCTACGATTTGCTTGTCACCGAATTTGTGCGCGTGGTTGACCAACTCTTACCAGAGAAAGTCTTTCTTAAACTCTGTCCCGAGCTGCTTAATGGTGGCTTTACCCCCTCAGGTACGCCCGTTCGTGTACAGCTTTTAGGGCAAGAACCCAACTGCATGGCCGAAAACGCTATGCGCGCGATTGAGCTAGGCTCCCACGGCGTCGATGCTAACTTTGGTTGCCCTGCCAAGATGGTCAATCGCAGTAATGGCGGCGCTGTACTGTTGCAGTACCCCAATACGATTCACGATATTGTGCGTGCGATGCGCCAAGCGGTGCCCGCCGAACATCCAGTGACGGCGAAAATTCGTTTAGGCTACGAAGACAAATCCCTGTTTATGGAGAATGCGCTAGCCGTGTATGAAGCGGGCGCGACTGAGCTGGCTATCCATGCCCGCAGCAAGGTCGATGGTTATAAACCACCCGCCTACTGGGAATACATCACCGAAGTGCGCGAGCGTTTGCCCATTCCAGTGATTGCTAATGGTGAGATTTGGAACAGCGATGATGCCAAGCGTTGTATGGCGGTGACAGGCTGCGACAGCATTATGATTGGCCGTGGCGCGATTTCGCTGCCCAATCTTGCCGATACCATTAAGACTGGCGCGGCGCCCTACAGCTGGGCAGATACATTGGGTTTGATGCTGAGCTACACCCAACGTGAACTGAGCGGTCGTAAGAGTGATTATTATCCGGCGCGAATTAAGCAATGGTTTAGTTACTTAAATCGCCAATACCCCGAGGCGGACACCCTGTTTAGGGAGCTGCGCATCTATAAAACCACTGAGGAAATTGTGCGGGTGCTGGAAGAGGCGCAGCTGCGTCTCGGCGAATAACTGTGGATAGCGCATAGGATAATCCCATGAGAAAGTGGTGAATTTTTAGGTAAACCACCACTTAATCCCCATAAATCGCACAGATACTTGATCTTTATCATAGTCGCTGATAGTGGAACTATTAGACTGAATGTCCAGAGTCAGATAAAACAGGCGATTTTACGTGAGCACCACCCATATCAGACAAGAATTGTCAGAGCTTGAAGCTAATCTAAGGAAGGAAATCGGCGCGCTCCCTCAGTTTATTGAAATACTTGGGGCACATCATGCCAGCCTCAGCTTAGGCGAATTGATTGACCTCCTAGCACAAAGTCACCTCGCTGAACATCCACTATTTTGCCGTTTAAACCGCCTCGATGCCGCCTTTTGTCAACTCGACTTAGGCTTATACGGCCTGTGCTCCGATTGCGAAACCGAAATCGAAGCCGAGCGCTTGACCCAAGATCCCACCGAGCAACGTTGCAGCAACTGCGCCGAGCATTATCTGCATGAGCATCGCCATGAGCTGCGTCTGAGTCATTAAGCAGCATCGATATATTCTACAAGCAAAAAAACCTCCGCAAGCGGAGGTTTGAGTTATCCAGGGAGAGGGATAACTTAAAACTTCTGATTAATTCTCAGATAATAAGTACGCCCCAACACATCATAGAGGCCAACGTTTACATCACGGTAATCGGCATAGGTGTAATAGTTTGGCGCATCGGCATCAAACAAATTATTCACCCCTACGGTAATTGAACCGTTATAAGCGTGCTGATAGGCAAACTGGATATTATGTTTAAAGTAATGAGAGTAATCGACGTAACGGTCTGTCTCTTCTAAAGTATTGTAGTAATCAGCAGATTGACTACCTATATACACCACAGTCCATGCTGCTGAAAAATCGTCATATTTCCAGCTAGTTGCCAAGTTTCCACGCCAATCGGGTGAATCGGTTGTACCGGCATAATCAATCATCTCTGCTTCAGCATTATCTTGCTTTTTAAAGTCAAGCACATGGGTCAGATCCAGCTTGAAGTTAAAGTCACCAATTGCAGTTTCGAGATTATAGGCGGTTACAAAATCGATACCTGAGGTTTCAACCGTCGCTAAGTTACGGACGCCTGCTTCAATATATTCGATTTTGCCATCTGCACCGCGATGAACATAGGGTGATGAGCCATTTTTGATTTCATCACGCAGAATATCGTCGACATCTACCGATTCAATCTTATTGTCATAGGTAATTGAAAAGTAGGATAACTCCACATTCCAATCATCAGTGACATTCCAGACACCACCTAACGTGAGTGAATTCCCCTCCTCAGCCTCGAGATTGGGATTACCGCCATACCAGGTTTTGTGCTGGTTATTGGTTGCACAGTAAATAGCATCAACATTACCTGGCTCGTTACACCACAGCGAATCGACTGCTTTTTCAAAACTTAAGGATTGCGAAGAGAACATCTCACTCATATTAGGTGCACGGAAGGAATCACCATAACTGGCCCGCAATAATAGACTGTCAACAGGTCGCCAGCTTAAACCAAACTTAGGAACCACGGCGTCGAAGGTCGAGGAGTTCACCACGGCCCCTTGTGCGCCAGTGAGCGAACCTTCCTGCTCGTAACGCTCATAGCGAACCGCGGCAGAAAACTCGACATTAGCCGGTAATCCAACTTGAAATTCTAAATAAGCTGCACTTCGATCACGGGTTGCATCAACATCATCGCCGCCAGAACCGCCCGAAATAATACCTGAGGCCGATTCAGGATCACTGGTTTGCTTAAACTTGATCATTTCATATTCAAGCCCACCCACCATAGCAACGGAGACATCGCCATTATCGACAAGCAGAGTTGACGCTAATCCATCAAGCTGAGTACTCTCAAATTTACCCTGATACACGCCTGTATGAGCCGCTTTGCGATACAACTCGGTCATTTGTTGATTCCATTGTGCGTAACTCATGCCCGAGGTATTGAAAATATCATACTGCTCAGAATCTATCGCTTGTTGAATGATTTCGTCATTAATTAAGTTGTAATTAAATGAATTTGTCGTCGAACGCGAATGCTGAGCATTTAATTCCCAATCAACACCATTACCTAAGTCAAACGTTCCGAGAAAACCGCCTAAAATATCGACATTATTGGTTTCCGTTAAGGTGTCGCGCTCACCAATTTGAGCTGAGCGCATATAAAGCGTCATGTCTTCGCCAATTGAATTATATTTGTTATCCGCACTCATCACGGGATAATTAGTTGACACTGGCGTTCCGGCATATCGAGTTTCAGTTTCAGCCAAAGAGGCAGATGCTCGGCCACGAAATTGAATGCCATCGGAGATCTCATAGGAAAAATTCGACAAAATTGAATTACGTGTTTGGTCACCAAATAATTTGGTCACATTGCCATGGTTATATAAACAGCGGCCAATATTATTACCATCGGTAGTGTCTACGGTATTTTCAGTTTGCTCACAGATTTCTGAATTACTATACCAACCGGATGCCGAACTACCATTAGGCACAGAACTAAAACCACTGTAGGCCGAATAACTCGGATCATCCATCTTCCAAATATCACGGTCCATTACCGCTTTGGTATCATAATATTCATAGGTTAACGTGATATTACCCTTATCTGTGTTATAACCCGTTGCAATCGATAAACGATTTGCATCACCACCATCAACACTCGGTTGTTCTGTGCTGTAATCAAGTTGCAAACCATCAAACTCTTTCTTCGTAATAATATTAATTACACCCGCAACCGCATCAGAACCATAGACAGCAGAAGCGCCATCACGCAGGATCTCAATACGTTCAACGATTGCCATTGGGATAGAAGATGTGTCGGCAACTGAACCAGAACTTGAACTAGTGCCAGGCATACGGCGGCCATCGAGCAGTACCAGTGTCGCCGATGAGCCTAAACCGCGAAGGTTAACATTGCTTGTTGAACTCGCCCCTGAACCATATCCCGAAATACCGCGCCATGAACCAAAACTATTAATAGCCGAATTATTTAATACATCAGCGACAGTTTTTTCGCCCGTCATAGCAATATCAGCGGCATTAATCACAGTCACAGGAGAAACCGTTTCCATATCGACCTGTTTAATACGTGAGCCTGTGACTTCAATACGCTCAACTTTAGTATTATCCTCTGCGGCTATCGTTATTCCTGAAAATAAAACACTAGCAGAACCCATAGTAATTAGACTAGCCCGCACAGCGTTAGCTGCTAACGTTAGGTGATGCATATATCTCTCCTTGAGGGTTAATTTATAAAACCCGACTTGTTGTTATTCTAGTTAAATTGCAAGTTTCCTTGACGTATCAATATTGTTAATTACAGCAAATTGCCGCAATCAAAAATAACAACAAAAGAACATATTGTTACATAGAGGACAAAACAACAGGAGGGAATATAAGAATTAAAACATAAGCAAACAATGGTTTAGATAAATAAAATACAACCATGTTATTAATTACGCAAATGATACAAATAACAGTCACCTGATAATTTTATGTTTACAAAAAATAAATAAAAACAAATCAGCAACAATAAGCAATAGATGTATCATCTTGCGAAATTGATTTTGGAATTAACCAATGCAGAGTAAAAATAGTGATGGATATAAATAATAATGCCACTCAGTTGAGTGGCATTATGGTATTAAATAACTTGCTCAAGAATTACAGCTTACAACCTTCAACACTGCTTGAGTTTTCGTAAACAATGTCGCCAACTGGGTTATAGTCAGCAGCTACGATTGCTTGCTTCTCTTTCAGGAATGAATACAGTAAGTCCGCATCCACGTAACCCGTTTGGATTGGGCTAGCCAGTTTTGGATAACCGTCGCCACCTGCAGCGTTAAAGCTAGGTACAGTGAATTTATAGCTAGCTGTCGCACTGAACTCTTTGCCATTGATTTCGCTGATATTAGCAGTCTTAGCTGCACAGTCGATGGTCATTTTCACGCCAGTGATCTGGGCATAACCACCCGAACCGATTTGGATACTGCCCACAGCGCCTAAGTAAGCCGCGACTTCAGTACCTGTCATTTCGTTCAGAGTGACCATGTTGCCGAAAGGTTGAACTGTCAGCACATCACGGTAAGTAATGTCACCCGCTTGGATAGAAGCACGCACACCACCTGAGTTCATCACACCAAAGTCGGCAGACACTTTACCGCTTTGTGCCATGGCTAACATGCGGCCTAAGTTGGTTTGCTTGTTACGTACGTTCGCACGTTCACCATCGAGCAGCGCATCAGTGGTTGCAATGACTTCGTCTAACTTAGCTTGGCCTTTCTCTTGGTAGTAAGACAACAGCTCTTTTAGCTCAGCATCTGGTTCAATCTTAGTGCCAGCCAGCTCAGTGGTTTTCTTACCAGCTTCGTCCAGTTTACGCATGTTCACTGGGATCAGCTTGTAGCTAGCTAAGTGCAATTCACCGTTGAAGTATTCGAAATCCGCACGGCCAACATACTTACCCCATTCGTGGGCTTGCATGATCCAAGTACCGTTTTGTTGATCTGGGGCGCAATCATCACCAGGTTTGAAGTTGGCATAAGACTTATTGTCGCTACCAGGTTCCATACACACTGGGTTTTGTGAGTGGCCGCCGATAACGACTTGCAGATCACCTTTATTTAACGCACGCGCCATCGCCACATCGCCTGGGGCGTTGCTACCGTTTTGAGCATCGGCATAGTGACCCATGTGAGTCGTTGCGAAGATAATATCAGCGGCTTTTGCGTCTTTAATTTCTTTAATAACTTTCGCCACTTCCACTTTAGGATCGGTGAAAATTAAATCACTAATAAATTCTGGGTTACCAATCTTGGCAGTGTCTTCTGTGGTTAAACCAATTACAGCCACTTTAAGACCGTTAATATCGAACACTTTGTAAGGCTCGAAATAACGCTCACCTTGACCACCCTCAGCGTTTTTACGATAAATGTTCGCCGCCAGCATTGGGAATTCGGCTAAACGACGCTGCATATCTAATACTGATAATGGATTGTCAAATTCATGGTTACCAACTGCCATTGCGTCGTAACCAATTTTGTTCATACCAGTAAAGTCAGGAATCGCATCCTGTAAATCAGATTCTGGGACACCAGTGTTGATATCACCACCAGACAATAATAATGTTTGACCGCCATTCTTACTGACTTCAGCACGAATTTGATCAATTAACGCTTTACGCGCTGCCATACCATATTCGCCATCACTGTTTTCCCAGAAACGACCATGGTTATCATTGGTGTGTAATACGGTAAAAGTTTTACAAGCACTGCCCGCTTCGGCACAGGTTGTAGGGACTTTATTATCATCATCACTATTACAACCTGCTAACGCTGCCAGCACAGCAGTTGCAATCAATCCTTTAATAAGCTTATTTGTCATTACATCAACCCCTTGATTTTAATTATTTTATCATAGAAAGATTGTGCGAGCACCATCAACTCTCGCGTCACGCATAATACCAAAGAATAAAGATGAATTGTGTCATTTTTATTAATAAACGTGACTTTAATGTGGGATATTTGGCGACTTTTAAGACAGATTTGTTTCAAATAAAAAATAAGCTAAATGGCTGATTTTGACATTTTCTTTTTATAAGTTAATTGTACTAAAAATAAAAATTTAATTCGTTATTTTTAAGCAAGTTAGCACCACCGCACCTGGCTGCCAATTGTTCTAAATAAAAAACACCAGCGGATTAAAAATCTCTTACCGCATGGTGTTTTTATAGGCATTTAGAATTTTCTACATTTCAAAACACTGTAGTAACCAAGTGCTAATCGCTTTTAATTGCACAGGAATGACAGAATGTGGCATCGGATACGTTTGCCATTGTACCGAATATCCACCCGCCTCTAGCGCATTCTTCGCTAATAAACCTGCGGATAATGGCACCACATCATCCTGTTCACCGTGCTGATGTAAAATAGGTGTTGTCGCATTGGCGGCACTTAATTGGCTGGGTAATACATCACCCGTCGGTAAATAACAGGAAAGTGCCATAATGCCAGCGAGTTTTTGAGGATAACGTAATCCCGTAAACAGGCTCATCACTCCGCCTTGGCTAAAACCAGCTAAAACGATGCGCTCGCTCGGAATACCAGCCGCGATTTGTTCATCAATCAAGGCTTGCACACTCAGCTCCGAGGCCATCACGCCCTGCATATCGGCTCTATCGTGCAAATCCATGCTTTTGATGTCATACCAAGCGCGCATAATGTAACCACCGTTGATGGTCACCGCTTGCTCTGGCGCATGGGGGAAGATAAAGCGAATACTGTGTCCCGCAGGCAATCCTAACGCTGGAACCACAGGTGCAAACCCTGCGCCCGAGTCCCCTAAACCATGTAACCAAATCACCGCCGCCGTCGCCTCAACTTGAGGCTCAATCACAATACGTTCAAGTGTCATAGTGACAAATCCCTTATAAATCAAAAGTTATTATTCTCGTCCCGCGAGCGCTTTACAGATAATCAATGCCGAGGAGGGCTTGCAATGCGTCGAGCTGATTTGTGTTATCTAATTTAATACTCCAACGCACGCCGCCGCCATTGGCGATGATCATCGGCGGCTCCAGCCTAAGGCTGATGTCTTCGGCCGCGGCTTGAAGCACCACATTGGCCATGTTCAGCCGGATCTGCACTTCAAATTCAGTGGCAATCAACTTACCCTGAGAAAATTCCACTAGCATAGCAATTCCGTTCTCGTGATAGTCACTGTCAAAACGCGCCATGATAGCAAAGTTATTTCGCCAAGGATGAACTTTTAAACTCGCATTAGGGTTGATGACAGAACACCATAGGTTGAGCAAGCTTAGGTTTATCCATCACCATCAAATCCATACAGCTGCAGTATTAGAGTGCGCTTACATCAAATCCTTATCCGCTCGGCATAGACTCTTAGCCAAGCCATTTAGCAATGGTAATCCCACAGTCTAGATAAAGTTTAATTACATTTTAGTGTCAGCTAAAGTGCCCCAAAGCAGAGCAGTTCGAGTAAAATCCCGCATCTGCGATGCAAGCCCGCTCACGGCTAGTACGCTTTACGCCATAACAAGAATCACAACACTGGGTGGTTATATGTTTTTATCCCGTCGTCCCCTCATTAGCAGCGCACTCTTGATGCTGCTGCCATTAGTACAATATGCCAATGCGGCCAATGCCTTACCGAATACCAGCCTAGCCAGCGTCACCGCCAGCCAAATGCACTCTGTCACCGATGAGCTGACCTTTGCCAATTACCAGCAAGTGAGCATTCATCACATCGCATTGGCATTAAACGTAGATTTTGCGCAGCAGCAACTCTCGGGGGACGCGATTCTCGAACTGGATTGGCATCAGGCCGGAAAAGTACTAGTGCTCGATACACGTGACCTTACGATTAACAGTGTCAGCATGTTAAATGCAAACGGCCAATGGCAATCCGTGCCCTTTAGTTTAGGTGCAGCCGATAAGGTCAAAGGCGCAGCGCTCACCATCAATCTGCCTCAAGAGCGAGTCGCTAAAGTCAAAGTTAATTATCATACCTCCAAGAATCCATCAGGCATTCAATGGCTGACTCCAGAGCAAACCCAAGGTAAGCAATGGCCATTTATGTTTAGCCAAAGCCAAGCCATCCATGCCAGAAGCTGGATCCCGCTGCAAGATACGCCCGCAGTGCGCCAAACCTACAGCGCCACTGTCACAGCCAAGCAAGGCATTAATGTCGTGATGAGTGCCGATAGAGAGAGCGTGTCTGCGACGCAAACCCAATTCACTATGCCGCAAGCGATTCCAGCCTACTTGATTGCGATTGCCGCAGGACATCTGCAATTTGCCGCCTTAGACGACACCTCAGGCATTTGGGCCGAGCCAGAAATGCTTGCTAAGGCCAGCAAAGAATTTGCCGATACGCCAGAGATGATTGCCATCGCCGCCAAACGCTACGGCGATTACCGTTGGGGTCGATACGATTTACTGATCCTTCCGCCAAGTTTCCCCTTCGGCGGGATGGAAAATCCGCGATTATCCTTTATTACCCCCACAGTCATCGCGGGAGATAAAAGCCTAGTGAGTTTAATCGCCCACGAGCTGGCCCATTCTTGGTCGGGCAATTTAGTCACTAACGCCACTTGGCGCGATCTCTGGCTCAACGAAGGTTTTACCACCTATGTGGAAAACCGCATTATGGAAGATCTCTATGGCAGCGACCGCGCCCTAATGGAGCAAACCATTGGTTACTCAGAGCTGTTGGCCGAATTAGCCGAGTTACCCGCCAGCGATTCAGTGCTGCATATTGACTTAGGCGATCGCGATCCCGACGATGCCTTTAGCGGCGTCCCCTATGTGAAAGGACAATTATTTTTGCGCTTCCTCGAGCATAAATTTGGCCGCGAACGGTTCGACACCTTTGTGAAAAGCTACTTCGATCACTTTGCGTTTCAAAGTATTACCACGGAGCAGTTTCGTAGTTACCTCACGCAGCAGTTATTGCAAAAATATCCCAATATCGTCAGTGAATCTGAAGTGGATACTTGGGTTGAGGGGCAAGGCTTACCCAGCTTTTTAGTGCCGCCGAACTCACACGCCTTCGATGATATCGATGCTCAGCGCCAAGCGTGGTTAGAGGGCAAACGTGATGCCCGCGCCCTAAACACTCAGGGCTGGACTGTGCATCAATGGCTACGCTTTATTAATGAAATGCCAAGGCTAAATCTCACAGAGCAGCAATTAGCCGAGTTAGATAAGGCCTTTCATTTTACTGGCACCCACAATAATGAAATCGCCTTTGCCTGGTATGCCCTCGCCCTCGATAACAGTTATTACAGTGTCCTACCTGCACTGAAACAACATTTAACCGAGATTGGCCGGCGCAGGCTGATTGTGCCTTTGTATCAAAAACTCGCGAGCAGCGAGTACTATGATTGGGCAAAAACCGTTTATTTGGCGGCCCGCAGTGGTTATCACCCACAGACCCAAGCGAGTCTCGATATGATGTTTAGTGATCAACCGCTGGAGCATACCCATTAAGCGGATCGCTTGTTTGGCTTGAGCGCAGGAAAGCCCGTGCTCAAGCCTCGCCACGAAACGTGGGCATAAGTTTAGCGGTGAATCCTTTGCACAAAAACCACGACGTTGATTGCGAAACTGTGATTGCAAGATTTTGATTACAAACCATGGCTTGCAAAACAAAGCATTAGCGCACAAAAAAGCCCAAACCTAGGTTTGGGCTTTTGTTTACTTATCTGGTCGTTATTCCCGGGCACGCCTGCTGTAGCAGAGTATTAATGGGAGAAACCACACAGATTAGTGGTGGTGACCGCCTACACCGTGGGCATGACCGTGAGCGATTTCTTCATCGGTCGCATCACGAGCGCCAACCACTTCGATATCGAAGGTTAAGTCACGGCCCGCTAATGGATGGTTAACATCCACAGTCGCCATAAACTTACCCACTTTGACGATAGTCACTTGGCGTTGACCCTGATCAGTATGAACCACAGCCGTCATGCCTGGCTTCCACACGCTAGCGCCTAACAGGTGCTTCACAGACACACGTTGCTGCGCCGCTTCACCTTCGATACGTTGACCATAGGTTTCAGTACATGGCAGAGTAACAGTGAATTTTTCACCAATCGCTTTACCATTAATCGCATTCTCAACACCAGGCATCATGTTGTCATGGCCATGTAAGTAAGCAATCGGCTCGCGACCTTCGTTTGTCTCGATCACTTCGCCTTTTTCGTCGCGCAGAGTGTAGTTAAACTGCACAACCATATCGTCTTTAATGCTCATCGAATATCCTTTGATTTGCTTCGATTTCAAATGTCGGCCGAGCTTAACAAAACTGGCCTTTGCACTCCACTGTTTTATCCCTGCGATGCCTCACCAAAGCTTAAGCGGCTGCGGATTAGCAGGCCTCGCACCTAAAGTGGCATAGGATTGCGTTAACCATAACCCACTTGCGGCAATATTCGCAGGAAGTACGACACAACCTAAATACTTTAGAGTGAAATCCCCAGTGCGCTAAAGACTTCAGGGCTTGGAAAACCGTCGGCAATCATATTCTTACTGCGCTGGAATGCTTGGATCCCCGCCGAAGAGTTACGCCCAAGTACGCCGTCGGGCTTTCCGACATCGAAGCCTGATTCATTCAGCTTGGTTTGCAACTGTTTGATTTGCTCGCGACTCAAACGTGGCTGCTCGGGCGGTGCCACTTTTAATGGTTCGCCGCCATTAATTCTATCGGCCAAATGACCGACGGTAATGGCGTAAAACTCGGAGCGGTTCCAACGCATGATCACATTGAAGTTCTCATAGCCTAAAAACGCGGGGCCAGTATGACCCGAGGGCAAATACAGCGCCGCTTTCATATCGATAGCGGGTAAAGGCAGTCCATTACTTTGCACGACGGATTGCGCCGCCCATTGGGATAGCGGCTGCGCCTGTTTGGCGCCAAGGTTTTCATAGCTGAAATTGCGCGGCAATATCACTTCTCGCCCCCAACGCTCATTGCGTTGCCAGCCTAAGTGCTGCAAAAAGTTCGCCGCCGAGGTAAGTGCATCTTCGGTGCTATTCCACAAATCGGCCTTACCGTCGCCATCCCCATCGATGGCATATTTTGCATAGGCCGAGGGCATAAACTGGGTGTGACCCATAGCGCCGGCCCAAGAGCCCACCATAGTGCTCTTATCAAAGCCGTATTTTTCTTTTAACTTAAGCGCTTGCATCAGCTCAGTCGTAAAATAGCCACTGCGACGCGGCTCACAGGCCAAGGTCGCAAGAGAATCTAACACGGACATTTTGCCTTTGTAGGAACCGTAGTTAGTCTCTAGTCCCCAGAAAGACAGAATATATTGTGGCGGTACACCGTATTCCTGCGCCAATTTATCGAGCAGCGCGCGGTGTTTTTTCAGTAAACGGCGTCCTTCATTCACCCGCCAATCGGTCGCCCGCTTGGTAAAATAGTTGTTGAAGGTTTGACTAAACTCGGGCTGAGCTTGGTCAAGCTCAATCACTTTAGGCACAAACTGCAAACTGGCGACTGTGTCTTGGATAGTGGCTTCGGATAAGCCTTCGGTACGTGCGCGCTCCTGTAGGTTAGCCACACAGGTCGGAAACGCCGCGGCATGGGCGGCGATAGTGTCACTGAGCGGCATTTCTTGCACGGCGGCCTGCGTCTCGGCGATCGCAGTTTGAGTCGTACCGCCGGAGGTTGGCGCGCTCGAACACGCACTTAAGCTCACACACGCGGCGATGCTGGCGGCAAGATAGGACATTCCTTTCAGTTTGATCAAATCAATTACTCCTACAGTCAGCGCTAAGAATGTATCTTAGCTGAGCGAGGCAAGAGGTGAATCCCCCCGAGCCAAGAGAGATACGATATTTAGCCATAAACAGGTTGCCGCTGTGTTGATAGGTCAAAAAAACAGGGCAACGGCCAAACATCCACGAAACTATTTTCTCCCCCAGAAAATCAAGTCAGATACTCACCAACAATCAATAATCCTTATTGGTGCCTCTGCTCGGCACATCCTGACCCATAGCGCCCGCTAACACAATGCTTATCACCACAAATCGCCGGATAAATTCACTTATTGCTCAGTTAACCAACAGCAAAAAAATCTTAGCAAAGAATCCCTTGGACTATCTATCCGTTGCCGTATAATGGACAAGTTAACAGCATACTTCAAAGAGACCTATCATGACTGAAATCAACGCGGCGTTGGCTGGCTTTATCGAAAACGTAAAAGAACATCAAACACTCTGGGGTTTGATGGATGAAACTGGCGAAGGCTGGGTCGTTTGTGACTCGGGCGAGTTCGAAGATACTGATGTTATGCCTTTATGGTCGAGTGAAGCGCAGGCAAAATCTCACTGCACCGAAGAGTGGAAAGACTACCAAGCGGTGGCCATTAGCCTCGAAGAATTCCTCGAGTACTGGGTATCGGATCTCAACGATGATGGCGTGTTGATTGGTGTTGATTGGCAGAGTGATGAAGACTGCTTAGAGTTAGATCCTATCGTTCTGGCGAAAGATTTAGTTGATGTTGAAGAGGTTTAATTCCATCAACCAAAACAGCATGTTTAAGGCATCAAGGGCTGAGGTATTTAGCTCTTGATGTCCGCTTTCCCTTGTATTGACATTCCCTTCGATAAACGTCACCTCTGTTGGTTTTGCGGCGAGCCGTGCAAAGACAGATTGGAATATCAAGCAGAGTCACATGCGCCCCACCCGGCTTTAGCCGTTCCTTGCTGCGCCGAATGCTTAAAACTGGCTAAAAAGCATACCTTAACCTCTATCTGGGATTGCCGTGTGGCGGTTAAAGATGCCCTAATGACCATTTATGCCAAGCACTTAGCCATTGGGATTAATTGGACGGAGGAAGAGCTAGCCGAGTCTGAGTTTTCCTGCAAAGTGTTTGAAGGCTTTAAAAAAAGCGCTTGGATGATGTATCAAATTGCCCGCGACAGAATAAACTTTCCGGGCTGGCCGATACAACTTGAAGGGGTTGAACTCGAATGCCAGTTAGACAGTACTCGCTTTGAGTTTGATGGGGTGACTTACACCTCTTTACCCGCGGCGATTCACTACTACAGCCAGCAATTCTGCTTAGATCCCGTATTTTTTGCCGAGCTTATTCGGTTAGTCGGTAGGCAGAGATTTAACTATGCTCTCAGGCTTGCGCGGATCCATATCGCCGCCGCCAAAGAGATGAAGCGCCAAGTCCTTGCCGATGTCAAAGCCGAACTCAGCCAATAATTCGTATCGCGGTAAGTCGTCTATATCACAGCAAATAGCCCGAGTTACAGCCAATAGTACGAGCCACAAGTGAAATACTAAAATCGAGTGCTGAAAATAACGAGGCCGTCAATCGCAGGTTGCTCAGTCGGCCCATTGATTTCACGTTTTATTGAGCAATCGGTTAAACCCGTGGCGTTATTTGCCAATAACTTGTTTTAATCTGTCCTGCACCACTTCCACCAGCAAGTCGGGCTGGAACTTAGAAATAAACCTGTCGCAGCCAACCTTCTCCACCATAGCGTTGTTAAAGCTACCGCTGAGCGAAGTGTTTAAGGTGATAAATAAGTCCGCCATCGCCTTATCGTTACGCACTTCATAGGTCAGCTTGTAGCCGTCCATCTCCGGCATTTCAGCATCGGTTATCATCATCAAAAGCTCTTTGGCGACATTTTTGCCTTCATCACGCCATTTTTGCAGTAAATGCAATGCTTGTAGACCATCGGATGCTTCAATGATTTCGATCCCGAGTTGGCCTAAGGTCTCACGCACTTGGCGCCTTGCAGTCGACGAGTCATCGACAATCAGTACCTTTCTGCCTGGCATTTTATCTAACAGACTTTCATCCAACACCCCTTCAGAAAGACGAACATCATAATGGATGATTTCTGCAAGAACTTTCTCAACATCAATAATCGACACTAATTGCGACTGACCTTGATACTCAATACGCGTGATAGCGGTAAGATAATTATTACGCCCTGCCGTTTTGGGCGGTGGCATAATATCGCTCCAGGTCATGTTGATAATGTGCTCGACCTTACCAACTAAAAAGCCCTGCACGCTGCGGTTATATTCGGTGATGATCATATTGGCATCATCTCCTGGAGGCACAGTTTTAAAGCCGATAGCTGAACGTAGGTCAATCACCGGAATCGACATACCACGAATATTGGCTACCCCAAAAATATGTGGATGACTACCAGGCATGGCATTCAAAGGTGGCAATTTTACAACTTCTTTCACCTTAAAGACGTTAATTGCAAATAACTGCATGGAGTTAATCCGGAACAGCAACAGCTCTAGTCGATTCTCACCGACAAGATTGGTGCGTTGGTCTACCGTTGCCAATACATTTGCCATAATGCTGCTTCTCTACTCTGGAGGAAAAAATTCCCTCAGCTGCTAAGGATTAAGCAAATTATAGCGGTAAACTTGCAATGAGAACCATGTGACATGTCGATTTTATCTAAAAATTACAATCACTCTGATAGCTAAATGATGATATTTTTGCTTGTTTCACCATTTCTGCCAGAATCGGGGCATCAAACTCGCTATGTGAACTGACAATCTTACCCTTTGGATTTAAGCAAGGCTTTTTTGAGCCAATACCATGCCACTTAGATTGAACAGATTTCTATCGCATAAAATGTTAAATCCCGCCTGACGCATTCCAGATAACCACTCTTGGTGGTTAAAGCGATTCTGCTGTGGATGTTCAAATAGTTTTCGACTCAAGGGATTACAAATAGCTGCACGGTATAAATCTTCCACCACAAAATAGCCATTGGGCTTGAGTACCCTTGCCACTTCAGCAATTGCTGCTTGCCAATCAGGAATATGGTGAAACACAGCAAAATTGAACACAACGTCAAACTGTGAGTCTGCAAAAGGTAATGAAGTAGCATCGGCAACGGTAAAATCCAGTTGTTTCAGCCCATGGGGTGACTCTTGCCAACGTGCCTTTGCGGCAGCGATCATCTCGGGATCAAGATCGACGGCAGTGACATGCTCTGCACCAAAATGGTCACGGATCAACTGAATGCCATTACCAAAACCACAACCAATTTCAAGAGCCTGTCGTATATCAGGGTGCGGCTTTGGCATCATTGAGGTCAGTAACGGCGCTTCGATATGATTTTGTAACCAAAAGCGCAGTGGATGTTGAACTAACTTTTTCTCGAATGGGTTTAACTTCATGATATCCCCTTATATGAGTAGCTTATTAGTTGAATCACTGATCAACTTCTGATTATGGTACGTAATGATATAGACATAAGTTCATCTGAGGCCACTATGAAATTACCTCTTTTTCCTTTGCCCATTTGTCTACTGCCAGAGGGATATACCCAGTTACGTATTTTTGAGCCACGCTATAAACGCTTAGTGGCTGAATCGCTCAAATCTGGTGAAGGCTTTGGCTTGTGCATGACGTCTGAAGAAGGGAAAACCCTATATCCTATCGGAACGCTAGCGCATATCATTGATTTTGAAACCTTACCCGATGGTATGCTCGGGATAAGTATTCAAGGGAAACAACGTTTTACCCTAGGTGAAATTGCTGTAGAACCTGATGGCTTAAAGCGCGCTGAAGTTAACCTTATTGATAATTGGCCAACGGCAGCAATCGAAGAGGATGAACGTTACTTGAGTGAAATGCTGCAAAACATACTAAAAGAGTACCCGCAACACCTTCAGCATTATCAAGTAGAGCAATTTAAGGATATTACGTGGGTATGTCAGCGCTGGTTAGAGATCTTACCCGTACAAGCGGCTGAAAAGTACACTTGTATCAATGCATTGGATCATCAATTAACGCTGGATTTATTACGCACAGTTATTAACTAAATTTGAGTGATCCATCATCTCACTCACTACGTATTGCTCCCTATGCTTATCGAATATCGACCGTAAAGAGATATCTTTTGTGATGTTCTTGCTGGATTGAACCTTAAGTAAAGAGCCGAATAATGGAAAATTTTCAATCACATTTAGCGCAAAATCGCTATGATAGGCAGTTATCATCCCCTATCGATATGGCTATGGAAAACGACCACACAATTTCGACAGCCAACGCGCCAAGTACAGAAACGGATCCTTTGACTAACGCACTTGTAAAAGTTGCGAATCAAAGGGATAAGGCCGCCTTTGCAGCCTTGTTCAGACACTTTATGCCCAAGATCCGAGCATTTGGTTTGCAAAGATTAAATCAACAGGGTCTTGCCATGGACCTAGTGCAAGAAACCATGACACTTGTTTGGACTAAAGCCCATTTATACAACGCAGACAAAGGCTCGGTAACGACTTGGGTATTTACCATTATGCGCAATCAGTGTTTCGATATGCTCAGACGTATTCAACACAACCGTGAAGATGCCTTTGGTGATGATATTTGGCCAATTTACGATGTTGCTGTAAATCAAGAAGACAATAAAGATCATAAATTTACTGCAAAACTACTTGCACATTTGGATGCCCTTCCCCTTGCACAACGTCAAGTGGTTCAAGGAATTTATATGCAAGAGCTCACGCAACAAGAATTAGCGGATGCCTTAAAAGTCCCGATTGGTACGATAAAGTCGCGACTCAGATTGGGGTTAGAAAAGCTGAAAAGCTTTTTGGAGATACAACATGATTAAACATCATCCCCATACCGATTTATTATTATCCCATGCACAAGGTGAATTACCTTTGTCCATGTCCATCGCAGTTGCAGCTCACTGTGCCCTATGCCATGAGTGCCAATCTCTCGTTAGCCGATATACAGATCAAGCGGCCGAACGCGCATTTTTAGCACCTAGCGAAGCCACTATTGAAAATGGAACAAGCGAAACCGATTCACCACAAGATGACGCTTGGTTGCAAATGCTATCGCACATTATGGCCTTGCCGGATGCCGTGCAGCAAGAAGCTGACCATTCTGTCAGTCCGACAGTTTCTGTTAATCACAAAAATGTGCGTTATGAAATACCTAGAGTATTTCGCCAACATATTGCCCATCCATGGCAACAGATTGGTAAAGTGAGCAGAATGCGCTTTGATGTGGATGAAAATAATACCCGTGCGAGCCTCTTACATATTGATGCCCAGGGTGAAATCCCACAACATACCCATAAGGGATATGAACTTACCTTGCTATTAGCTGGCGAGTTTTCAGATCTACACGGCCATTATGTTCCCGGTGATTTCATTATACTGGATGGTAACACTCAACATTCACCCATTACGAAATCCGGATGTCTCTGCTACACCGTATTAGATGCACCGCTATATTTCACTAAAGGGCTCAGTAAATTATTGAATCCGATTGGAGAGCTCATTTATTAAATTGGTCAATAACCAAACCGAAAAAAAATAAAACATATACGCAACAATTAATGCAACATTAAAACACCGATATTTCCTGCTGAGTAAAAAATAAACTTGCCAGCGGGAAATTTGCTGTTATACTGCGCAGCGTTTTGAGAAGTATCTTGTCGTTATCCTTTTTATATCGGTTTGTACATTGCCAAAAGTAATCGCAAACATGATCCTCACAAAGAAAGCCTACTTCAAGTAAGTCCCACAAAAATAATGAGTTAATGATTTTTAGCGTCGACTCAAAAACCGTGAACTATTTAATTCAGTCAATGTCATAGTATTGTCATTTTACTATGGTCAACTGGACTAATTGAGATATTCAATTGACATAATCGCTGATTTGCATTAGTTATCATTAACGCATCTCTTGATTAATGCTCTTGGAATGGGTAACCTCAAGACACATTAGTATCATCTTTCGCAACTATGCTAAGGATATTTTATTGTTATAACTTACTCACCTCAGTGTGAATTTAATTAAAAGGAGTGTGGCCTATGTCATACAAAATTAACGGACATGAAATTACAGTGAACTTTCCTGTAGATTCTATTTCAGTCAACAAAACCTCAATTGCTTTTACTGATAGACAAGGTAAAAACAAGCAGACTTTTTCAAAGCGCACCGAAGCCTTAAACTTTATGAAATGGCTATTATCGGCGAATAAATAAGTCTATATTCGTACTCCTTCGAGTATCAACAACAGTATTTAGGTTTATTCGGTTCCCATTTTCCTCACTATACCGAAGCCTAGTTGCTGCACAAGATAGCTTAATATCACGATTCGCTATCCCTCTTCACGTCGATATGACGAACTCGTTTGGTTCAGCCAGTATCTCTCTCACATAGATACACGCTGAACCAAATGTGTATTAATCTAGATCAAACCAAACCTCTTTAGCTTTTGCTAATATCTTCACACTTTCCTTTTGTGCAGTATTCTTATGTCAAAACCAAATACCAAGACCGCTATGCAACAGCTTATCGCTCAAATCCAGCAAGCAATTCCGCTGAACTTAAATGAAGCGCAAATGTGCCAAGGTGAGTGTTTAGGGTGCTCTAAAAAAATGCTTGAAATGTTGGATGCGGAAATCAGCTATTGGCAATACACCGATACAAGACCTGGCCTAAAGGACTTAAAACACCTCGAAAACATTGGTCGTCGAACTTATAAAATACTTAAACGAAACAAGCTAATCTCTTAGGTTTTTACCATTTAATTATGTTTGACTCGCCCATTTCGCAATAACTGCGCCATAACATCCTAACTTGTGAAAGTTGACTGGCAAGCGTATTCACATAAAAACGCATTGCCAGCCTATTCTTTTTCCGATTATCGATAGTGATTTAGATGGTTTAATACAGTAAAGCTTCAAACCATAAGCTGCCGGCTCAGCGACGAGATGCCACTAATCTTGCACGAATATCCGCCAGAGAATATTCCATTAATAATTCTCCATCGGCAAATACGGGAACAAACTCGCAATTGTTGACGTCTTGCCAGCTCGCTTGGTCTTTAAGATAGAACTGACCTTGCGCATCTTTAAATACAGCCACTAATCCCTTAGCGGATTTTTTAGTGCCGTCATCGGTTTTAGGATCTTTAAAGATTTCTCTGTCTTTGCCATCGACTTTTGCAAAGGTTGCTTTCACAGCATAACCGTCAGTATCTCGGGTCACGTGTTGATAGGTAAAACTACCAATCCCAAACACGATATTTGTCGAAGCAAAACCTTTAGCCTTTAAGCCTGCGCAGATAGCTTCAGCACGTTCAATGGTGATTGAATCGCCATAAATCAGTCCGACATGGCTATCAAGTAATTTATAACCTTTGGCTGTTGTACTGCCTCCAAAGACATCCCACAGACACTCAATAGCGCCTTTATATTCGGGACTCCCGATGGGTGCTTGTGGATCGCCACAAATGATCTTAACAGGACACCCGGTATCAGGTCTAAACACCACTTTGCCCTCACGGGCAAGAATCCGGTCTTTTAACGCAATCGTGAACTCTGTCATCACCTGCCAAAAATCCCAAGAATCAGAAACGATACTCACAATGCCGCTAGGGTAAATATCTTCTATCAAACGGCGGAACGTCTCTAATTCGTTCTCCATGCCACCTGCACACATCACGCTATGCTCAGTTGCAGCCACACTGCCACCGACAAGTTCTTTATCACTATCAGCAAGGTAATATTGTTCAAGAAAATCAATTGCAGGGATAGTATCAGTGCCTGTAAAACTGAGTAAATGAGCGGCGCCGCTCATAACCGCAGCCTCAGCTCCGAACATGCCGCGGAAACTAAAATCATGGCCCTGCCAATCAACAAAACCTATGTCGCCATCGGTTTCTAGCGCGTAAGCCTCAAATATTTTGCGGTAATGCAACGCGGTAGTGGCGCTAGTACACATTCCCCAAACATTTGCAGAAAGAATAGTTTCGAGGTAATTAGTCAACCAAAAGAACCGCTCATCGGTATTGTACAAAACCAAGCAAGGCACTTTTAATGGATACACAGAACCTTCCGGCAATGCCATGATTTTTATTGGTAAATAACCTAAATCATGCAACTCCTCAATATGCTGAGTACCGACATTATTTGGTCCAAGATAGTTATTAATACGGCGGGAGAATTGGCGGATCACTTGCTCTTTGGGCTGCAGAAAGAAATCGCGGTTCCAACTGTCAATTAAGTAATGCTTGATAAAATACTGCAGACCAAAAAACACCATTTGATCTGTATAACCACGACGGGATTTACGGGCGGTCAAGTTACTAAAAATCACTTGAGTATTATCGGGATATTGACGACGGTGGTCGACTTTGTAGCCATCAATGGCGGTAACGGGATTCAAATACATCATATTTTCCTTAATAATTCATATAACTCAAAACAGCATGGCAATCACAGAACTCGCTCGAAATATGTGTGGGAGTGCCTAAACTATCTGTACAAAATAACCTATCTATACCCGCATCACGCAGGGCTAACTCGTTGGCCTTATCTTCATAATGTGACACGATTAAAATGACGCTTTGGGCCCCCTTCTGCTTTAACTTAATGGCAAGTTCAATAAAGGTTCTGCCACCCGCGCAAATATCATCGACGATTAAGCAGGTTTTACCCGATAAATCATCACAGAACACTTCGGTGGCAATAATATGACCATTGACCACATCACGATGTTTGTCGGCCCTGATCACTGGCATTCCTTTTAACGCCTTAGCTAAGCCGAATACTTTCTTATTCGCTCCTGCATCGGGTGACACTAGCACTAGCTCACCGGTTAATTGGGCGGCTATCGCGGCGACAAAGCTATAGTTATCGATTACCTGTACTCGGTCTAATAATGCGGCAGTGACATCGCTGTGCGGGTCAAAAACGCTGACTGAAGCATATTGCTGCTGATTAATTAGACTGGCATAGACTTTTACCGATAAGGCCTCGCCCACATTACAGACTCTATCTTGACGGGCTCCAGGCATATAAGGCAGTAAAAGGTCGATCTGCTCTGCACCGCTACGGCGTAATGCATCAGTTAACAACAAGAGCTGGATCATGGAATGATCACCGCGATATCCAAAATAGATTGTGACGCGTTTCGCTGGAGAGACCAGCAGTTGAACATGATTCTCCCCTGCACCAAATTGAAATAAACGGTAGTGATTTTCATCGCTAGCGGCAGGGAGTCGATAAAAATTAGCCTGCTGATGTGATGGGTTAACTGCGCCTTGATACGTTTGAATGCCTAGAGACATATACACCTCCTGTCTATGCAAGATTGCTGCAATATACAGCACTCTTGTTGTCTACGAACAAATAATGTCTTATGGACACTAATGTGTAAAGTTGATTTTTAGACTATTTTCTACGGGATAACGGTAAGAGATAGACCTAAATTGCATATAATGTCTTTAAGACACTATATACAATTTAGCAATGATAATGGGGAAATGGGTATCGAAAAGTAAAGAATGGACGTATTACGGCAACATCGGCGGCTACATAGCCCTGATAATTCATGCTGCTGCACAAACAGTCTCTATTATTGCTCTGGGTAACAGCTTTAAGTGGCCAGCACAGCTAACATTCTAGATTTCTTAAGAATCGATAGGATGCCGTATCCGACTTCAAACGGTATAAATTGGCTGGACGGCCACGTTCAGTACGTTTTAAGCCCGTATCAATCAATAAATCGGCCTGTTCCACTCGCCGACGGAAGGATTTTCCTTGGATAGGCTTACCCAGCAAGGCTTCATGTACATGCTGCAGTTCTGGCAAAGTGAAAGGTTCTGAGAGTGCAAAGCCTGGCACTAAGGAATACAAGGCTTTCTGGGTTAAACGTTCGCGCGCTTGCTTGATTAACTGCAAATGATCAAACGCTAAGGGCATCTGTAACACATCCTCTAATGGCCACCACTTAGCATCACTCACCGAATCAATCTGAATTTGGCAGGCTTGATAACTCATCAACGCGGTATAACACACAGTCACCGACCAGCCTCGCATATCGCGATGACGATTACCAACAGTACAAAGTTGTTCAATATAAGGCGGCACTACTGCCGTTTTTTCCTGCAATTTGCGTAACACCGCTTCCTCAAGAGATTGGTCGCAAAGTTCGTCAATAAACCCTCCAGGTAATCCCCAAAAACCTAAAAAAGGATGATTTGAGCGTTGCACTAAGAGTACTTTAAGTTGCTGATCATGATAGGTAAACAATACGGCATCAACCGTCAGTAGCTGAGCCTTAAAAGCCTTAGGATCGTAATTGGCGAGATATTCTGCTTCAGTCATTAGTATTCCCCATAGTGCAACTTCATTAGCTTAACTTAGGCGTATCCTAGCTTCAAACACATTATGTCTTAGCGTCACTAAGTAAATCATCTGCTCTATAGGGTCGTGCGACTTTTACCAAATTTACGCTGATAACGTGGCAACATGGTTTCATTCCCGAGTAAGCCACCTTGATGGATATACATCACAGGACTTGCGCCCCACTGCGGTAAAAACTTTTCTAACACCATAAAACCTAAGGGATCGTAGAGTAATTCAAACTGCACATCACTGGCATTGATTCGCTGCCACATGGCATAAAACTCAGGATAGAGTTTACCAAAGTGGTATTTCTTCCCCACATTCAAAATCTGTGGATGCTCAGCTGCGTTAGGATTTAACTCATAAAACTGCTGCGCTAAATACTCATCGCCACCGACAACCGCGCAGGTAAGCACTTGAATATCTATTTGCTGACGCACAAAATACTGATTTAAAAAAAGCGCCGTCGTTCCAGTGCCTGCAGGTAAAAAAACCTTTAACTCGCTCATCCCCTGCTGCATTGCCCACGTTTCAATTTCGGTAGCTAACTGGCTAACACCATACTCCGCATACTGGCAGCGCCCACCCTCGGGAACAAACAAAGCGTTAGGCTCTGCAGGCAAGACTTGCTGCTCAATATAATCTTGGCAAGTCCAATTAGGCTCACGATGAAGAGAAGGATTGGCAGCAATCAGGCTTGATAAATCAATAACACGCGTACCATTAGCAATAGCAGCGGCATAGTTGCCCGTCGGCAACGTACAAACATGGTTAGCGATATGATCGACATAAAAATCGCACAGCCAGCCTTTCAGTTTGGCGAGCGCCGATAATGAATACAGTGAGTTGGCCTGCGCAGAGCCATAGCCTATAACCTTAGTCATCCCCGCAAACTCATGGTCTAAAAAATAAGCAAACTTACGCGCCTTATTGCCACTAAACGCAGGATGCAATAGATCGTCTCGTTTGAGAAATATCTCGCGTCCAGCGAAGGAAAAAGACTCAACTGGGCTGTTAGAGAGCAGGCTATGAGTCAACTGGCTATTAGATAACATGGATATACTCGAAGTAAACAAGGGCTGTAGTGTACCGCGAGCTTGTCAACATCGTCCGTATTTATTAAGCATTTTCGCGAAAATCTAGCGAATATCACAAATCCCCACCACAAACAAAACCATTATCTAATTGATATTTAGATAAAATTTTTTTGGCATAATTCTCGCTTACTCCATTTCAGAATCAATTAATGATCCTATGTGTTGGCCAATGCCAATCCAACACAGATTTAAAATGGGTTAAGGAGTATTTAATGTCGCTTTTACGGTTAATTTTCAATATTGCTTGGTTTGTCCTTGGTGGATTTGTGATGGGCCTAGCCTGGTGGCTCGCGGGAATTTTGTGTTTTATCAGTATTATCGGTATTCCCTTTGGTCGAGCCTGCTTTGTGATTGGCGAACTGACCTTCTGGCCTTTTGGGCAAGAACAAATGAATCGACGCCATTTAACGGGACGTGAGGATTTAGGCACAGGCGCCTTTGGCATGTTAGGCAATATTATTTGGTTCTTGCTGTTTGGCATTTGGTTGGCCATAGGTCATTTAGCCCATGCCCTCGCCTGCTTTGTGACGATTATTGGTATCCCCTTTGGGATCCAACATATTAAGCTCGCGCTATTAAGCCTAACGCCAATTGGGCAAACCATAGTCGCGAAAGCGTAATAGCAATAGTCGCGAAAGCGTAAAAACCATAATCTCTAAGGCGTAAGGCATATCACTCTGCACTACTCAGCCTCACTGGGTAGTGCTGATGTATAGTTAGGCAGCGATTGCACTAATCTTGCTTCGTGATAGTTCCTTTCTTCATCGAGTAAATCAGTGTAATCAGCAAACGGCTCACCCACATCCTGCTCAGGGGAGCAGATGATTTCAAAGAGATAATGCGCCAATTTAGCTGGCGCATCTATAGTGATGTCATGACCACAATAGGCTAAAACAACCAAGTCGACCTTAAAATGTTGTGCCAATGCCCTACTGGTTTGAATATTCACTAAGGCATCACGATCACCCGATAAAATACTCACAGGCACAGGCAAAAAGGCAGGACAACAATAGTGAAATGCCGCCCACAACTGGCGACACGCATTACTAAAATGTGGTGTCGACTCATGCCGATATTGGCTCCAGCGTGCAATCAAGACTTTATCGCGGCGATGGCGGTAACTGGTTAAGCGAACAATCGTCGATTCGATGGAATGAAGCCGACTCCCACGGCAACGTTTAAGCCAAGCACTTAGTACATTCAATCCATTAAATCGTTGATACCAAGGCGATAAGTTAGCCGCGCTGCTATTAAGCACAAACACATGTTTTATCTGCTCCGGGCGCTGTTTAGCCATTTCCATGGCGATCATACCTCCCATAGATAATCCCAGCAGATAAAAGGCTTGTCCCGCTAGCTGTTCATCTAGTTGTTGCCATACCGAGCTGGCATATTCAGCGATAGTTAAAGGACTGGCTTGGTGAGTGAGGATCCCATTGCCAGGTAAATCAGGGGTTAATACTCTGCAACCTCTTTGCCTTAACCTTTGATCAAAATCATTCCAATGGCGTTGATCCCGCATTAAGCCCCTAAGCAATACCCAAGTTGTCATCAAAAACGCTCCCGATACCAAAACTGCTGGGCACTCTGTGCCAATTGCGCGAGATCTTCGGGCGTAAGCCCTTCTAACTCCCGTGCGTACGCCGCCTCCATCAAAAACTGCATTAGCACTGTGTGCCGACGTAAAATCCTGTGGTGCCTGTGTGTTTTTTGCGGGTTAAAGAAGCCCGCAAAATTAAATATTTGCCTTGGATTTTTCTTAATCCATGCCCAAGAACCCATCTCTAAGGTCAAAGGCAGGAATGGAATATTGGCTTGAGGATCTTGGATATGATGCTGGCGATATAAATAATCCCAAATATCACCGTGGGTGCGATAAAACTGGCTCTGGGGTGCAAGCCGATAGTGGCCATGATGGGGGTAACTGGCTTCAAACAATTGTTTTAAGTGAAAAATAAAATGCGCATTTTCAAAGGACGCGCGCGTATGAGCATAGGGAAACCAGATATGATCCGTCAAACCAAAGCCTGAATGCGCATCGAGGGAAATCAGACTAGTGCTTTGTCTAAGCAATTGTTGCACGTAGGCCACCAGCCCCGCGGTTTCAAGCTCCATCCCGCCAAGGCCACGAAACCAAGGAAGCTTGGAGGAAAGCCGCTGCCCTCCAACCATAAAAGACACTTTTTCCCGGGACTCTATCGGCGCGTTGCGCATCAAGTCGACCTGATTACCATTACCGCGACTCCCCAGCAATAAACCGACCGGATTCACCACAGGCACAAAGGCTAAACGGATCTCAGTCAATAACTGTTGTAGGTGTTTATCCCAAGTTAAGCGCTGCAACAGGCTGTTAAGTAAGGCTAAAATCACTTGGGAGCCAATCCGCTCCACCCCATGCACGCCGCCCACAAATAGCACGGTAGGACACGGGCGCTCGGTAAGGCCTAGCTCGACACTGTAAAGTGGAAAATGTTGATGTCGGAATGGGATGTCTGCGAGGATCTGATATTTGAGCTTAAAATGATGACTATCAATGAGTTGTGATAGTGTATCTAACTCAAAAGGAATATTGTTCATATCATCCTAGACAATGAAATGAGTGTCGATTCATAGGCCTAGTGATATTACTAACGAACCACGACAAATTTATGACAACAGATATTTTGTTGCTAAACAAAGCATAAAAGCATATCGAGAAGGAATTTTGTTCATTCAGACAAGATAAACGAGGAGTAACAAACTGTTCTCGCGAATGACGGTCTGCGCTTATCATTCGCCTCAAAGGCCTGACAGAGATTTACCGTGGGGGGAGCTGCGATTCCTCTTGAAACAGCAGCTCACCCATAATGTTATCGATATCCACTTTAGCTAAACCTTGGTCAAACAAATCTCGCCAACGACGCCCTTCATCTGTATTACGAAAAGCCACATATAGCTGTTTGTTCGCTAACAGTTGTCGATTAACTTGCAATTTTTCAGCAAGCGGCTGTAGATGAGGTTGTTTGAGTAAGTAATGCAGCACATTAATATCAATCACAGCACCATCAACACGACCTGCGGCTACTTTTCTGATATTTTGCTCATCTGATGTCACTGCTTCTACAGGCTGCGCCCCTGTTCTAATCATCAAATCCAAGGCATCGGTATTGACATAATCTTTCACAACACCAAGTGTGTAGCGATTTAGATCTTCTAGATGTTGCCAGCTAATTGGGTGGGATTTTTGTTCGACAATTCCTAACGGACTCGCGCCAATAGATTTTGAAAATACAAACTTATCCGTCTCAAAATAATATTCAGGTAAATAGCCAATATAATCAGATTTAGCAGAGCCAGCTAACTTGACAGCACGACTCCATGGATAAAAATCCACAGCGAGCTGCTGATCCATTCTCTCTATAGCCGCTCTAGCAACAGCAATGCTTGCCCCTTGTTGAGGTAATTGTTGACCCGAATATGGTGGCCACAACAAGGATGTGAGTTTGAGTGTATCCGCATTAACACAGCTAATAAGCGAGAAAACACATCCAAAGAGCCAAAAAAGCCATCGAACCATAAAGCCTCCCCACTTAGTATTGGGCTGGTGGATACTTCAGGCAAAAATTTTTAACACTCCTTGTCGACAAACTAATAAGAGCATGCTGATGCTTTAAGGTTATCTTACAGTAGATTTATCTAAGGTAACCCCCATACGCTCTCGCCATTTTGCAATAACAGACGTTCACCGTTACAAACACTTTAAATTATAATCGCCATTTCCCCCACGGTAATGACTATTTGTTACATTTTTACGCTTAAAAAAACCTTAAGAATGAAGCTAAACTGCGAGAGAAAGTGAAAGCTGCAACACTGATTTTGATTTATCAGCAATTCAACATGTTAACTAGGGGAAGATATGCGAGCTTCGTTTAAAGACAACAAGTTGAGTAATATCCCAATGTCTATAAATCAAATGATCATCACGTTCATCGGCGCAATATTCACCTTGATCGGCGTGATATTTTTACTCTTACCTGGGCCAGGATTACTTTTTCTCCTTATCGGATTAACCCTATTAAGCACCCAATACCTTTGGGCAAAACGTTGGCTGCGTCTAAGTCAGCGACAATTAAGCAAGAGTGCAGCTTGGCTCGATAGCCAAATTCGGCGCCACCGCTGTTAATCTTGAGTCCCCACCTAAACATCAACCCAAGTCATCTGACTTGGGTTGATTTTTCTTAACACGCCCTAGGCATTAATGTCCTCATACAACTCTTGGTACATCAACTCACGCATTTTAAATTTCTGGATTTTTCCGGTGACTGTCATTGGGTATTGCTCCACAAATTTGATATAACGTGGCACTTTAAAGTAAGCGAACTTTTCGGTGAGGAAATGACGAATATCCTCCTCTGAAATCGTGGCGCCACTGCGAATTTTGATCCACGCGCACACTTCCTCGCCGTATTTATCACTGTGTACCCCAAACACTGCTGCATCTTGCACATCTTTATGGGTGTAGAGTTTCTCTTCAATTTCACGGGGATAGATATTCTCGCCGCCGCGAATAATCATATCTTTGATACGACCAACGATTTGTACAT
Organism: Shewanella decolorationis; assembly: GCF_004354305.1. Lineage (NCBI taxonomy): Bacteria > Pseudomonadati > Pseudomonadota > Gammaproteobacteria > Alteromonadales > Shewanellaceae > Shewanella > Shewanella decolorationis. The sequence continues at coordinate 3,625,782 of NZ_CP037898.1, forward strand.
AACCTTGCTCATCCATTTGCCCAATATCGCCAGAATGCAGCCAGCCTTCACTGTCGATGGTTGCCGCCGTTTTTTCAGGGTCATTCCAATAGCACTGCATGATGCAATACCCACGGCTACAGACTTCACCGGGCGTATTAATCGGCAACACTTCACCAAATTCATCGACAATTTTCACTTCGGTATGGGGTAAAGCACGGCCAACGGTAAGCACGCGCTTCTCTACGGGCGAGTCAATTTCAGTAATGTGGTTCAGCGGGCTACACTCGGTTTGCCCATACCCAATTAACACTTCCTGCATATACATCAGGTTTTGTACCCGGCGCATCACTTCTTCTGGGCAAGTCGCTCCCGCCATAACACCGGTACGCAACGAGCTTAAGTCAAAGCGTTTAAATTCAGGGTGCTCTAACTCGGCAATAAACATTGTAGGGACACCATGTAATGCGGTACAACGTTCACGTTCTACCACCTCTAAGGTAGTCAGTGGGTCGAAGGAATCCCCTGGAAATACGGCTGCAGCCCCCTTAGCGAGGCACACAAGGTTACCGAGCACCATCCCAAAACAATGGTATAAAGGTACTGGAATGCAGAGCTTATCTTCACAGGTAAACTTCATCGCCTCGGCCACTAAGTAGCCATTATTCAGGATGTTGTGGTGCGATAAGGTCGCCCCCTTCGGGCTGCCTGTGGTGCCAGAGGTAAATTGGATATTAATCGCATCAAAAGGGCTAAGTGATTCGGCGATTTGCTCGAGCGCAGTCTTGTCCTCGGCCGTCACTTCAACCAATAAATCATCAAAGTTCAACATGCCGGGAGACTTTTCAGCCCCCATGCGGATCACAAATTGTAACTCGGGCAACGCCTTGGCCTGTAATTGCCCTGCGGCGCACACCTTAAGCTCTGGCGCTAACTCGTAGAGCATCTGCAAGTAATTACTGGACTTGAATTTATCGGCGCAGATCACCGCTCTACAGCCCACGTTAGTCAGGGCATATTGTAATTCTTCAGGTCGATAAGCGGGGTTGATACACACCATAATGGCGCCAATTTTGGCAGTGGCGAATTGGGTTAGACACCACTCAATATTATTGGGCGACCAAATGCCGACGCGATCCCCAGGACCTATGCCCAGTTTAAGTAAGCCTGTGGCCAAGGCATCGATTTGCGCAAGGTATTGACGATAATTCCAGCGGATATCTTGATGATTCACGACAACGGCTAACTGTTCGGGATAAGTGTTAGCGATATCGTTAAGGTACTGTCCTATCGTTTTTTCAACAAGCTCCGGGGAATTTGGTCCCCGGAACTCACTGTACTTAAGTGGGTTTGTTGCTTGGGTCGTTGAAACAGACATTAAGGCCTCCGTGCTTTTTTATTATGGTTAGCGGGATTCAAACTAACCAAACCTCGGAACATCTCACAAGTAAAAAAGCACGGTATTAGACTAAAGAGTAAGGATGTTCTATTACTAGAACATCTTGATTAACGGGTAATAAACGCCACCTGTTTATCAGTGGTTAACACCTCTAAACGTTGCAAACGCTCCATAATCGCCAGCAATACCCCTTGGCGGCGCATATTCTCTAACACCCCAGGACTGAACACTTCGAGGCGAGTCATCGCAGTTAATAACAGACGGCATTGAGCGACACTGGCATCACGGATATAAGCAGGTTTATCAACTAAGTAACTGTTGTTATACCAGTAATCCCAAGTGAAATTAGCAAGTAACCAGCCCTGAGTAGTTAAATCGCTGACAAATTCCAACATGCGATCGCGGTGCAGGCTCACATCACCCGCAGTGAAATCTTTAAGGTATTTAGTGAATAGGCCACTGTCTGTGGTCATTGCTGAAGTTTCCATAGCACACCTCACTGTCTCAACATCACTCATATAAGTCAGGTATTGAAATAAGGCTTGGATTAGGACCTTTTGGATTGGGACCTAAAGCTGCCTACATTGCATCTATTTGCGGCGTCATAGCACCAGTGCATAAGGCATACCAGACTCGATAGAGATGACAGGGTAAGCGGTGTTAACTGAACGCTGACTTAACGCTCTCAATAATCTGCTCAGAGTACGGTTAATTGTGGGGCAAACAAAAAGTAAGATAAACTCAATGCATTAACTCGAAGAGACTGGCTGTTTTTGTGAAGGATAAAAGATGAACTACTGGCTGATGAAATCAGAGCCCGACGAATTTAGTATCGACGATCTTAAGGCTTGCCCCAATCAAACCGAAGCTTGGTTTGGGATCCGTAACTACCAAGCACGTAACTTTATGCGAGATGCGATGCAAATTGGCGATCAAGTCTTCTTTTACCACTCAAGCTGCAAAGTCCCTGGTATTGTCGGCATTGCTGAAGTCGTGACTGAGGCCTATCCTGACAGCTCGGCCTTTGACCCAGAATCAAAGTATTTTGATCCTAAGTCCAACCCACAGCAGCCACGCTGGTTAAGGGTGGATATTCGTTTCGTCAAACAATTCAAGGAAATCATCCCCTTAAGTTTGATCAAAAGTTTGCCACAATTAGCTGATATGTACTTAGTATCCAAAGGTTCAAGGCTGAGTATTCAACCCGTTACCGCCGAGCAATGGCAAGCCGTACTGATGCTCACTCGATAACAGCTTATGTTGAGCTCAAAATTCATCCATACGAGGTTGAATTTAACAGAGCGCAAGTATGAATAAATTCACCACTTCACTGATTGGCGGAGTCGTTTTCAGCTTAATCCCCCCGATAAACGCTTTGGCAAAACACGATAATGATAAAAAGGACAAAGACTTACCTCCAGGCTTACAGAAGAAAGTCGATAACGGCCAACCTCTCCCGCCTGGATGGCAGAAAAAACTGCACCGTGGCGATATCCTAGATTACGATATTTACAACCGTGGTCGCGTTGTTGTGCCCTTAGACAAAGATGGCAGGATCAGCATCCAAGTTGAAGGCTCTATCATTAAGCTGGATGAAAAGCGTCGCAAAATCCTTGATATCGTCAATATCATTACTGATTAAGCGCGTCACTTATGGGTACGCTCTACTATTTTTAGAGCGTGCCATCGTTGCATACAAAGCTTTTATCCCACTCCCCTTGGCTTTCTTTCGATTACCACATCAATATTGCTATATTCACAACGCATGTTACAACTAAGTAACATGCTGATATTTATCATATCTTTACGTTCTGCAGTTTGGTCGTGAATCGGTAGAATGTTAAACTCTACAAATATTAAGCTGCGCATAAACATAAGATAAACGGCTACTGCGGTACGCAATAACTGAAGCCGTATCGATGCTAAGCATCTTAAAACCTTGGCGTGCAACACAGCTTCAACTCAATAAAACAAGCATCAAAAAAGCCATTATGTCGCCAACCTGATGGGATGATGTGCATGACGCACAAGCCAAATTGCATGCATCCCATCCTAATAATGATCGCAAACTGACGCTGGATTTTTGAATATGGAACAAACATCACTTCAACGGGTTAAGCAAGCGATTGTTGCGGGCTTCTGGGCATCTTTGGCCAGTATTGTCGTGGGTTTTCTATTCAAACTTTGGTTAGCACAATGGGTAGCCAAAGCCGATCTCGCACTCTATCACACTGTTATCGATATCATTTCCTTGTCGCTGATCCTGATGACAGGGTTTCGCTCCTCTATGGTGGTAACCTACTCACAAACCAAACAAGATGTGGATATCACCAATATATTCCGCTACAGCTTAATCGCCATGGTGCTGCTCGCGTGGGGCGTTGTGTTACCTTATATCAAACACAAACTCCACCTTAATGTAGAATATTTTCAATTGGTTGGTATTATTTTGAGTATGGGACTCAAGGTCTATTTTACCAATCAAATTGCCATGTACCGGCTATATGCCATTTCTAATCGCGTGACATGGCATGAGCCGCTTGCGCAAGTGACCAGCTTTTTATTTTGTTTTTATGGGTTACAACAAACTGCCATTGCATCTCTCTTTTATAGCATGACACTGTCATCACTCATCGTTGCCTTCTATATGTACTTCAAACGGCGCAAGGATATTGCCACTCCGCCCTTAACTGTTGTGCATTTTGATCCAGGGTTACGCAGTTTTATGAAGAAAAGCCTAACAGCCTCTATGGAAGCGGGTGCCAGTATCTTGATGATTTACATTACCGTACTGCTGACGATTGCCTATTTCAGCATAGATGAGCTAGGGGATTTCCAAGTGGTGGTGCGGCCGATGATCACATACCTCACCCTGCTTTTTGTCTTCCCCATCTACCGTTTTGTTCTACCCGAAGTCGCAGTGTGTGTGCGAGAAAAACGCATTGAGGAAGTTCAGCAAATCAAATCATGGCTGACAAAGGTTTCGTTGTGGGTCAGCGGAATATTTTTCGTGGTGATGTTATTCGCAAGCAAGCCATTAGTTGCTTGGTTATTCCCCGAGCAATACCTTAAAGCGGCTCCAGTGTTAATGCATTTTTCCATGTTCTTTATCTTTATGATGCTTAATGGCTATCAGTTAGCCAATCTCAAAGCCCATGGCTATTTTACCCAAAGCCTACTCATCCGCCTTAGCGGTATCCTCTTACTGATTGGCACTTTCTACGCTTATCGACTGTATACAGAAAATGTTGTAGCGGTGATTTTGGCCTTAGGCACAGGTTATTTAATGATGTATTTGATATCGAGACAGGTTGAAAAGCGCATTCAGCAAGGTCTTAAACACCAATAAAACCCGCTTAAGCAAACCAAAAACGACAATAAAAAGGCATCCCATAAGCTTGTTTGAGATGCCTTACCAATAGAAAGCGCGATGACTCGATTTTACGGTTTATGTCGATTCGACCGATAACTTAACGGCCATCAATCATACGGCCAAGCCCGCCGAGGACAGAACCTTCGCCGCGGTCACTACCACCTGCTGATGGTGCATGAGCAATAATACGATCCGCCATCCGTGAGAACGGCAGACTCTGTAACCACACAGTACCATGGCCCTTTAAGGTCGCTAAAAATAGCCCTTCACCGCCAAAAACCATCGATTTTAACGAGCCTGCGCGCTCGATATCGTAATCAATACCAGGGGTAAAACCGACCAAACAACCTGTGTCGACACGCAAGGTTTCACCTTTTAGTTCTTTCTTAACTAAAGTGCCTCCCGCATGGATAAACGCCATGCCATCGCCCTGCAAGCTTTGCAGAATAAACCCTTCACCGCCAAAAAAGCCTGTACCTAAACGGCGATTAAACTTCATGCTAACGCGAGTTCCAAGGGCTGCAGCGAGAAAACTGTCTTTCTGGCAAATCAGCTCGCCACCATATTGGGCGAGATCTATCGCCAAAATCGTACCGGGATAAGGCGCTGCAAAGGCGACTTTGCGTTTTTGATGCCCGAGGTTCGTAAAGTGCGTCATAAAGATGCTCTCACCCGTCAGCACACGTTTACCGGCCCCCATCAACTTGCCAAAAAAGCCTGACTCCGGCTCGGAGCCATCACCCATTTTGGCCTCAAAGCTGATGTCCTGCTCCAAATAATTCATCGCACCAGCTTCAGCGATCACAGTCTCATTAGGGTCGAGCTCCACTTCAACCAACTGCATACTGTGGCCGATAATTTCATAGTCCACTTCATGGCAACGTCTAGACATACAATTCCCCTTTACTCTGTCAGTCCTTATTGATTTGATAAGTCGTAAAACATAGTTCGATTTAGGACTTACTCTATGACATAAAATGTCAAAATGCGATTATTTTTATCTCAATTTTGCAGCAGAAAGTTGTTTCAAAACATGACAAGTAGCAGCGGATTAACCTAAACCCACCCCATTAAACTGCTCTGCCTTAGCAAATTCCTCTAGGATCAATTCAGTAAACAGCTTACCCGCACGGCCCAGGGGGCGCTCAAGGGTCGACACTAATTGGGGGATAAAGGTATAACGACTGCCACCGACAAAGTCGACCTCCACCAACTCACCGCTCAATAACTCCTCCTGCACTAAAAAGTCTGGCAGCCAGCCAAAGCCGAGTCCTTTTAATAACGCATTCTTTTTCATAATAAAACCAGAAAGATAAAACACTTTATCGCCACCGAATTGCAGCTCATCTCGATAGGTTTTATTGGGGGAGGAATCTTCGATGGTCAGCTCAACATGCTGCTGTAACTCAGGCAGACTGATTTTTTTTAATAGTGCCAGCGGATGTGAAGCACTCGTCACCAGCACGCTAGTAATCGCTGGCAGCGGCTGTGGGTGATAATAGGGGCCGGTGCGGTAGTCTTTAACCAACATCAGATCCGCATTATCACGTTCGAATCTATGCTGCACACCGCCGAGAAACTCCATGTTGAGCTGAATTTTCGTCGGGATTTGATGCTCAGCCATTCGTTTAAGCGCAGTCATAATCGGCTCCATCGGCAAGGCGCCATCGATCACTAACTCCAGTTTTGGTTCCCAACCTTCACTAAAACGACTGGCAAGATGTTCAATATTGGCAAGGTGTTGTAACAGTCTTTGCCCCTCGGCCAAGATCACCCGCCCTTCACTCGTCAGCTCGGCGCGGTATTGGTCACGGCTAAAAAGTTGCACACCTAAATGTTCCTCTAGCTTTTTGACCTGATAGCTCACCGCCGATTGCGCCTTATGCAACCGCTCGGCGGCCTTAGCAAAACTGCCCTCTTCCACTAACACTTGCAGGACATTAAAAGCATCAATATCGATGCGCATGGGGACTCCTTGGCGCGAATATAAATGTCACGCAAACGCTACGAAGCGTAAAGTAGTTAATACCATCTATTTTTTAGATTGAGATGACAGATTTATTATTCTTTTTTTTGTTCATCTAAGCAACTAAATTGATAAGAAGATCACAGTAATGCAACTTGCAACATAACAATAAGCCCTGTAGAGCCCTACTCACAGCGCATAAAACTCAAGGATCCACCATGCCATTTTATGTGAAACAAGGCCAAGTCCCCCATAAGCGCCATATCGCATTTGAGAAGGAAAACGGCGAACTATATCGTGAGGAGCTGTTTTCAACCCATGGTTTTTCCAATATTTATTCCAATAAATATCATCACAATATGCCGACGAAGGCGCTGGAAGTGGCGCCCTACCACCTCGGTCACGGTGCCCAATGGGAAGATTCTTTAGTTCAAAACTATAAATTGGACTCTCGCACGGCCGATCGTGAAGGCAACTTTTTTAGCGCCCGCAACAAAATCTTCTATAACAATGATGTGGCCCTTTACACCGCAAAAGTCACCCAAGACACCGCTGAGTTTTACCGCAATGCATACGCTGATGAAGTGGTATTTGTGCACGAAGGTGAAGGCACGCTCTACAGTGAATATGGCACCCTAGAGATTAAAAAATGGGACTACTTAGTGATCCCACGCGGCACCACACATCAGCTCAAATTTAACGATTACAGTAATGTGCGCTTATTTGTGATTGAAGCCTTTTCAATGGTGGAAGTGCCAAAGCATTTCCGTAATGAATACGGTCAATTACTCGAGTCAGCGCCCTATTGTGAACGCGATCTACGCACGCCCGTATTGCAAGATGCCGTAGTTCAACGCGGCGCCTTCCCGCTGGTATGTAAATTTGGTGATAAGTACCAACTGACCACCTTAGAGTGGCATCCCTTTGACCTTGTGGGTTGGGACGGCTGTGTTTACCCCTGGGCATTTAACATCACCGAATACGCACCTAAAGTCGGCAAAATCCACTTACCGCCGTCAGACCACTTAGTGTTTACCGCCCACAACTTTGTGGTGTGTAACTTTGTGCCGCGCCCCTACGATTTCCACGAGCGCGCCATTCCCGCGCCTTACTATCACAACAACATCGATAGTGACGAAGTGCTGTACTACGTTGATGGCGACTTTATGAGCCGCACCGGGATTGAAGCTGGCTACATTACCCTACACCAAAAAGGCGTAGCGCACGGCCCGCAGCCAGGCCGCACCGAAGCCTCGATTGGCAAAAAAGAAACCTATGAATATGCAGTGATGGTGGACACCTTCGCCCCACTGAAACTAACCGAACATGTGCAAAATTGCATGAGTAAAGACTACAACCGCTCCTGGCTAGAAAACTAACGCTGCACCACAGCACGAGTGAATGGCTTAACTAAGCCGACTAGCCGTAAGTCACCACAGTGTACAAAGCAACAAGAGTGACTGCGTGTTGAATTAATTAAGAGGAACAGATCATGGCAAGCGAACTCAATCCACTGGGCTTACTCGGTATCGAATTTACCGAATTCGCCAGCCCCGACAGCGATTTTATGCACAAAGTGTTTATCGACTTTGGTTTTTCACTGCTGAAAAAAGCCAAGAATAAAGACATTTTGTACTACAAACAAAATGATATTAACTTCCTGCTCAACAACGAGCGCGAAGGGTTTTCGGCAGAATTTGCCAAATCCCACGGTCCTGCAATTTGCTCTATGGGCTGGCGTGTAGAAGATGCCAGCTTTGCTCACCGTGTGGCGGTAGAGCGCGGCGCCAAAGCCGTAGCCGATTCGGCCAAGGATCTGCCCTATCCTGCAATTTATGGTATTGGCGATAGCTTAATTTATTTTATCGACACCTTCGGTGCCGACACCAATATCTATGCCACTGACTTTGAAGACTTAAGTGAACAAGTTATCACCCAAGAGAAAGGCTTTATTGAAGTCGACCACTTAACCAATAACGTCTATAAAGGCACCATGGAACATTGGGCCAACTTCTACAAAAACATTTTTGGTTTTACCGAAGTCCGCTACTTCGACATCAGCGGCGTACAAACCGCATTGGTGTCTTACGCCCTGCGCTCACCCGATGGCAGCTTCTGCATTCCGATTAACGAAGGTAAAGGCAACGATAAGAACCAAATCGATGAATACCTGAAGGAATACAATGGTCCAGGCGTACAACACTTAGCCTTTAGAAGCCGTGATATCGTTAAATCCTTGGATGCGATGGAAGGCAGCTCTATTCAATGCTTGGATATTATTCCTGAATATTACGACACCATTTTCGATAAAGTCCCGCAAGTGACCGAAAACCGTGATCGCATCAAGCATCACCAAATTTTGGTAGATGGTGACGAATCAGGCTATTTATTACAAATCTTCACTAAAAATCTGTTTGGCCCGATCTTTATTGAAATCATTCAACGCAAGAACAACTTAGGCTTTGGTGAAGGTAACTTTACTGCCCTGTTTCAATCGATTGAGCGGGATCAAATGCGCCGTGGCGTGCTGTAATTTCCGCCTTTAATCTCATAAGAAAAAACGGTACGCATTGCGTACCGTTTTTTATGTCCTATTGTCGCTTTTTGTTTGTCACTCTTCGCGAATGTTCTTTCGAACAAAAACTCTTGGTATTGTCCTTAAGCTTGATACTTTACAATCGTGTTTTTGCCCTTTGCTTTCGCTTGATACAAGGCCTTATCCGCCAAATGCAACAACGACTCGCCAGCGATGCCTTGCTGATACTCCACCCAGCCAATGCTCACAGTGCAGTAAATCGTGTGCTCCTCGGCCGCTATCGACATCTCTGCAAAGGATCTTCTAATACGCTCAAGCACAGGCTGCACCTGCGCAGCATCAATATCCCTAATCACAAGGGCGAACTCTTCGCCGCCTAGGCGCGCGGCTATATCTTGGCTACGGCTGTGATTGTGTATCAGCTGCGCCAACAGCTGGATGACCCTATCGCCCACACTGTGACCATAGGTGTCGTTAATCATCTTAAAGTTATCGAGATCCAACATAGCGACAGAGTAAGGCGTGGTTGATGTATCCAGATCCACTAGTTGTGGCATAAAACCACGACGATTTAATAAACCAGAGAGTGGATCATACAGGGCTTCTTGCTCTGCCGTTTGTTTGTCCTGCTCGGTGCGGCGCAACTGCGCTCTTTGTAGTGACACCCCAAAAATGGTCAATGCAGATGACAATACAAAGGCCATCATTTCGGTATTGGTTTGAAATGGTGTGGGATTAATAAAAGGACCATACCCCTGCGCCGTCGCTATAATCATAAACAGCATGGAGGCGCTACTAAAGAGTGCAAGGTAAAAGCGCGTCACCTCAAAGGACAGGACGATTAATAACGGTGGGATAATGTAAAACAACCAACCTAAGTCAAAATTTACGCCAATCAAACAAAATAGTGGCAGACCAATCAAAGGCAAAAGGAGATGACGCTTTTTAGTAATATTCAGTGCATTCGGTTCTACCCAACCTGCATAAAGCTGATACACCAACACTATGCCTAGAATATCGGCAAATAAGAACATTTGTCCCATCCGCCAAAATGCACTCGAGGGAATATAGCCGCCTAATACTAAATTTCCCGATAACAGGGCGCTCGAGCCTAAAATAGGCACTATGCACGCTACAACCACAAACTTCATCAAATCGTTTGCACTGCGAGTCCCAAGGGGTAAGAAACGTCGTAGCAAATACATAGACATAGCGGGAGAAAGCATATCAATCAACGCCGCTATCGCCGTATGGGCTATCGAGAGAATCAGCGAAGTATCCTGCGTCATTCCTTGATAATTCAGCATAAAGCTTGCCAGGAAGATAAGCGCCAACGCCTTACGCCCCCAGATTAACAGCATGACTAATGCCACGCCCGATGGTAGCCAAATCAAGGTGATATTCGCGGGCTGTAAACTAAATAAAGTTTGCCCCCAAGCGCCCGTCATCCAATAGATCACCGTCGCCAATAGCAGCGCAGCATTGCTCTGTCGAAGTGGAAAAAATGGCGTAAAAAGTGTATTCAATCCGTCATCAATCCTGCAAAGTGATAAGGCTATTAATCTGAATAAAGCTAACTAAACGCAAATGCGCGACACCATAAAGTGTAATAGGCGCAACAGTCTAGGCTAAGTGTAATAGATAAAAGGCTTTTTGCTTTAACACGCCTATTCACCACCCCGATTTACCGCTGAAGGCGCACTTAAACCGTATCGTGGATCTGTTTAATCACTTTACAAGGATTACCTACGGCGACACTGTTAGCGGGAATATCTTTATTCACCACACTCCCCGCGCCAATCACACAATTATCACCAATGGTCACGCCGGGCAACACGCAGACATTACCTCCTAGCCATACATGGTGGCCAATCTGAATAGGCTTACCGTATTCAGTTGTGAGGCGTGCACTGGGTTCAATAGGATGTGTCGCGGTAGAGAGCAACACATTGGGACCAAACATCACATGGTCGCCAATGGTCACTTGGCAAACATCGAGTATGGTTAAGTTATGGTTAGCGTAAAATTGCTTACCGATTTGAATGTTATAACCGTAATCACAAAAGAAGTTAGGTTCGATATGGCCGCAATTCGGGATAACCAACAATTCCCGCAAATACGCCATGCGCGCCTCAAGCTCAGTAGGATCCGCATGATTAAACCGATGACACATTAGTTTAGCCTGCATTCTTTCGGCTAATAAGGTTTCATCCGAAGCTTTATAGGGTTGACCCGCCAACATTTTTTGCTTTTCTGTCATCTAACTTCAACATTTGCTACTTGTTATAATGACGCAACCCTAACAATCGACTGGTAAAAACTCAAGAAACATAACAACTGCGAACAAAAATGAGTCGAAGGCGACTGAAAGCGCCGCCCAGCGTAAAGCGTTAGTCGGCATACAACTCAGCAAATAAATAGACTAAACATAAGCTGTTTAAGGGCATCACAGGATTAGTCCAAATCATCCGGCTATGTCGCCCAGCCTCGCCAAACACTTGCAGTAGCAAATCAGAAGCACCATCTAATGCTTGTGGATGCTCACCACAGGATTCGTGGACACTTAATACCCCCTCCAAACGATAAATTTGCTTGATCCGCGACAACTCACCGCACGCCTGTTTAAGCTGAGCAATAGCATTGAGCGCCGCAAGCCGGCAGGCCGCATAACCTTCAAGCAAGGTATGGTCGCGCCCAAGCTGCCCTTTATACATCAGCTCACCATTTAAGTAAGGAAACTGCCCAGAGGTCATCAGTTGCGAGCCAACAATCACATAGGGTTCATAATGCCCCAGGGCATTGGCGACTTCGGGCAAAGCAATCCCAGCCTCTGCAAGCCTAGTCTCTGGTGTACAATGATTAGGCTTGCTCATAGTGTGGCCTTCTTTATCATCTGCGTTAACAGTGGCGTAAGCCAAGCCGTCAATACTGCGGGATTGTTCGTTAAAAACTGTGATGCAACTTGATCTTCGCTTAATCCTAAGCGGTTCACACCATAATCTAACTCGGCAACAATTTGATTAGACAGTGTTATGTTATCTAACACGGTAATTTGATCAGGAGTAAAGTGCTCGATTAACTTATCCTCCCTTGCGAGCAATACGGCTCTGTCTTTGCCCCCAAGCAATCCCTTAACATCCTTAAGCTCACGAATTGCATATTGGTGATGTAAAAATTGTGGATGCCAGAGTGGCACAACGACCCACTCTTTTACCGACACAGCTGACTCAAATGCCGCGACGCAATCAGCTTGAGTACCCGTTCTAAACTGATAGCCCGCTGCGGTTAATTGGTATTCACGCATGATATTTTTAGAGAAACGGGTAATACCCGCCCCCTCACCAATACCTTGAATCATCGGCCGCATCCGTTGTTTTACCTCAGGTTTTAGCAGATCTTCGATGCGAGAAACCGCATCCTCTAGCACATAATCTGGAACTCCCCAGAGTGCGTACGGCTCGTAATGTAGTCCCAATTCTCGCGTTGCGACTTGGGTCTCAACATCCTGCTGATAAACGCCATGACTGTGAGGCAACCAAGCTGAGCTCAACAAATCTATCTGCCCAAGCTTGAGCCGATGAAAATTTGCCTCGTGCAACGCATAACTTATTTCAACTTGTTTGCCCATTAACCGCATTACGTGGGCAACAACTGCCGCCGTTACTCGATGAAAACTTAGATCTGTAACACCTAACTGGATCAGTTGCCCTGAGGCCTGCATCTGAGGCTTTTGACCATGTTCATATTGATTTTCTTGATTGATATTCGGTAAATTCATCGCTATCGCTCCGAGGCTTAATAAACTAGATGAGGCCATGCCGCCGACACTTAGTGCCTGTAATAATTGTCGACGCTTTGGGTCGATTGCTGTCATTTATACCAATCACATTAAATATCTAATCAGTTCAGAGCCTCACAGGCATCTCAATCCAAGGCGCATTGACGAAGAAATGGTTATTCCCTTTTAAGTCAATGTAACACGGGAGTGAGATGCCTGTGTGGCTCCCGAAGGGCGGGGTTGAACGGGCTTTATACTGCGTTTAAGGCTTTCGACAGAGCGCCACTATGTCTTCAAGCCTTCGCCTTGTCTAAAGCCCGTTTAACTCCCACTGAATGAACAGATATTTAATACGATTGGTATTAGGCTTCATCCTCAGGTAGAATCGCGAGCCTTTCCATTGCAATCCCGACCACAGCATTATCCCTAGAGTAAGGAAAAATCATTTCCACTGTGATACCGTTTGGATCTTCAATAAATAATTGATGCTCAAGAATTTCTGGAACAATTCGCTCCCTAAACGGGTATTTTAGTTGGCATAAATGCTGCTGCATTTGCGCAAGATCTGTCCCTCGAAACGATAAATGATCGACTCGACCAGAACCAAACTGGGCTGGACTTTCTCCTAAATAGGCATCCAAGGCCCGGCTACCGACCTCCACTAAATGCAGCACGGGTTTATCTGCCGCATAGAGCCAATGTCCAGGAAAGCCAAACCGAGGTCGCCATCCCAGTGTTAAACCCAACACATCTTGAAAAAACGCGACGGTTTCGGCCAACTTCGGGGTACGGATGGTAAAATGATCTAATCCAACAATGTTCATATGACTTTCTCCCTGTGAGTGTTAATTGCCAGGCACACCAGCAGCTAAGGGTTTAAAACGAAAGATATAATACGGCGGGTAGTTTTCTGCTTTGCCATGATTCAACGCCGCGGATAGCGGTAATTGTGCTGCGCCCGAATACAGGTAGCCGTCTTTGCCAAAGCTCACGCCATCGGGCCAAACCATACGCTCGTCATAGGCATAGGTTTGATACTGGCGCGAGTTCGCAGGGATGATGCCAATAGCACGCTCACCCACTTCGGTAAGGTAAAGATTATTAGCAGCATCAATGCTGAGGCCACCGTTGTTAGGTTTGTCGGCGTAGGCTTCCACCTTGGCAGATAAAGCTTGAGGGCTTAAATCCGGATTGAGCAAATCCTCCATTGCGACTCGGTAAACTTTGTCCTTGTTCATTGGTGCAAAGTAAAGCCAATGCTGAGCGCTATCTAAAGCGATACCATCGGCGCCAACATATACGTCAATTTGTTTAGGTTTGGCGCTGTGGCTATCGATAATAAGTGGCCGCTGCAAATCAGGCATCACACTGTTATCACCTTGCAATACCCGGCGACTCTTACCCGTGGTGAGATCAACTACGACTAACGCAGCTTTATCACCAATAGGACCCGTCGCAATGCCTTCGTCCGCGATGATGATGGCTTGATGGCGAGATGAAATCACAAAGTCATTGTGCTGTGACTGAGGGATCGATACGGGAAAAGGCAGATGAATAATCCGATCTAACTGATTTTTACGGGTATCCCACGCCACCAACTTAGGTTCGATTCGAGGCTCTGCTTGACCCGAGTCAAGCAGCCATACTTTATCTTGATTGTCGGTGCGCAGCCCTAAAACCCAATTCAAGCAGGTATCGGGATCTTTGGGTTTACCTTGAGGATCATGACATTGCTGCCAATCTGAGTTCGGAAAGGGAGTGACCTTACCGTTAGCCAGCAATTCCCCCACCTTGATATTTGGTTGATAGAAAGGATGGTAACTAAAGATAAGCCTATCGGTTGAGGTAAAACTAATGCCACCTACGGCACCATCGAGGCTGGCATAAACCTCAGGTTGAACTTGAGCAATGGCCTGTTGATCAGGCTGCTGTGCTATTACTTGTGATGCAACCAACACTTGGCTTACTAATAACAGATTAAGCACAAAGGTTTTATGGTAAGAACGTAATGCATATTTGTTCATTGGTTTAACCCTCTTTCGAACCCGCTAAGAAGGTCAAACTGGCTTCACCTAGCCTATGCTGCCACAGATAAAACCCAACTAAAGCGGGAGTAGCATTGGCATCTATCGGTAATTTGGCCACATCTAAAGCATGAACAGTCCACACATATCTATGCTCACGACCTTTAGGTGGGCAAGGTCCAAAAAATCCCGGCTTACCTAAATCCGTATTAGCTTCAACAGCATCAGCAGGCAATTCACCGCCATTGACGCCACCTGCTAATATATTGATTTCTTTTGGAATATTATAGACTACACGATGCCAAAAACCACTGCCCGTTGGGGCATCTTTATCATAAAAAGTCATCGCAAAACTTTGGGTGCCCTTAGGGGCATTCTCCCAAGTTAAAGAAGGTGCGATATTTGCGCCTGAACAGCCAAAGTTATTCCAATAATAATCGGCAGGAATTAACTCGTTAGCTGTTAAATTACTTTTTAAGTTAAACGGGGTTTGTGAACTCTCTAATAAGGTTGTTTCAGTCGCGTTAGCTTCCGCATTAATACTGGCCATATTAAAAATAACCACTGTTGCAACTAGTGAATATTTAATCGAATAACCAATTGAAAATTTTTGCATAATAAGATCAACTCACAGTAAAAAGTGTCATGATGATTAAGCATAACCTGGCTCAAAATTTTGATAAGCCACGCTTTACTGATATGAGTTTCAAAAATTATTAGATAATCGCCATGGATGAATCCTTAAAAAATAGGTTATGCTGCTTTATCAGAGGCACTATTTAACGTATTCGGCCTAATGTTATCTGGGAATATAAACAGTTTTTATCAAAAACCTTTATAATTAATGGAGGATAAATCTATGGTATCAACCCGCTACCAACCTTGGTTTCCCCTTGAGCGCAGCCTAAGCCCTTATCCTCTGATTAACTGCCAACTCAATAACTTATCGTTAACACTTAGTTGGCAAGGACAAAGCGGCATGCCTCTAGCCATGGAAATTTGTTTTCCAACTATCGCAGGGCTTCAAATCATTGATGAGTCCAGCTATCAAACCTATTGTCATCAACCCAATAATAACGAAACAGCATTCCCTTTAGAGCAAGAGTTAAATATTGATTTTATCAAGCGTGATGACTTTAGTTTGCCTTGGCCAGCATGGAAGTCGGTAAAAAATGCAAGGCTACATTGTTATGGGCAGTTAGGTGAGCATATTTATCAAAATTTATATAGTTATTATATTATTGGCCAAGAGACAGTTTATTTAATTGATACAGAATGCGAACCTGTAATTACTCAGTTATTGATTTAACTATCATTGCTTTCATCAATTTCAGCATATTACCCTTATGCTTACAGCCGTTTGTAACAGTAAGTAACATAATCGAAAGAAAGCCTGAGCACTGATCCGTTGCTAAATCAGTCATTTTGATTACACTAGCGTTCCAGTTATTTCACATCGAGAGCCAAAAACATGCCAGACTTTGCCTTACTTGCTGTTTTTATTCCGACTTTTTTCTTTGTTTCTATCACCCCCGGTATGTGTATGACACTCGCCATGACGCTTGGGATGAGCATTGGTGTGCGCCGTACCCTGTGGATGATGCTCGGCGAACTTGTTGGGGTAGCCTTGGTCGCGACCGCTGCGGTCATGGGAGTGGCCAGCATTATGCTTAACTACCCTGAGGTTTTTCAGATATTTAAATGGGTGGGCGGCATCTACTTAGGCTATATCGGCGTGCAGATGTGGCGCGCCCGAGGCAAGATGGCCATGCTTAGCGATGATGACACTAACCCAAAAGCCAGTAACTTTACGCTGATTTCACAGGGTTTTATTACCGCCATTGCTAACCCTAAGGGTTGGGCGTTTATGGTGTCACTTCTGCCGCCATTTATTAATGCCGAACGCGAGGTTGCGCCGCAACTTCTTGCCCTCCTAAGCATTATTATGGTGACAGAGTTTACTTCCATGTTGGCCTACGCCAGTGGCGGTAAGAGTCTGAGAATATTTTTAAGTCGCGGCGATAATATTCGTTGGCTAAATCGTATCGCCGGTAGCCTAATGATTGGCGTTGGGATCTGGTTAGCGGTGAGCTAATCAAGTATTCACTCTTGAGTGATATGTACTTAGCACATCACTCTTTTATGTAGACCCATTAGCGTCGCAGCAACGCATTTGTTGACGCGACGCTTCACTTTGGTGGTGGTTATTGGCCCTTTTTATAGGGCAACACTTCACACATCTGCTGCATATATACTTGCATTTGCGCGGCTTCCTCCTCGGTAAACTGTGCTATTGCTCGCTTAAAGTCAGGATGGGCAATATTGTGATAGGAATAGAGTGCCACAGGCTCAAAACCGCGCAGCACTTTATGTTCCCCCTGCGCGCCAGCATCAAAGATATCAATGCCATGGGTGATACAGTATTCGATGCCCTGATAATAACAGGCCTCAAAGTGTAATCCCTCAAGCTCAACAATACTGCCCCAGTAACGACCAAACAGGCATGTCTGCCCCTGCTCGTTGCGCCCCGTAAAATACAGCGCGCCCGCTAACATCTGCCCTTTCGCATCACTCACAACAAGCAAGACAATTTGCTCGGCCAACCGCTCGGCAATCATGTTAAAAAATGTTGGAGTTAAATAGCCCCTATGGCCGGAGCGCTTAAGGTAAGTTAATTGATAACATTCAATAAAATGCTGCCATTGCTGACGGCTAATCTCCGCTCCCGCGACAAATTGATATTGCAATCCATAAGGTTGGAGCTGAGCGCGCTCCTTGAGGATGTTTTTACGCTTACGGGAAGTCAGCACCGCTAAAAAGGCTTCAAAATCCTTATAGCCACGGTTATGCCAATGGAACTGGGTGCTTAAACGCCGAAGTGCTGTGTGATTAGATGCCTCTGAAAATAGCGCTTGCTGCGAAGACGAGACAAATAAACTATGCCAAGAAGACATAGGCGCATCCGCATTCGCTAATTGCTCATTTAAACACGTAAATACGACGCGACTTAGCTGCTGCGCTTCCTCTGCCAAAAGCGTAGGCGATAACCCCAACCGCCGCCCCTGCACCGGCGTAAACGGAATGGCATTTAACAATTTAGGATAATATTCAAGGCCATGGCGCTCATAGGCCTGCGCCCATGCCCAATCAAACACATATTCACCATAGGAGTGGGATTTTTGATAGAGCGGCATCAAAGCCAGCAGGGGTAAATCGATAAAATCAGCGGCATCTTTTGGACTAATGATGATATCAGCCTCAAACTCTTGCGCAAATTCACTGCCAGTGGCGTCGTAAACACACAAATGATGTGGCCGCCAGCCCGTTGCGGCACAGGCTGACAAACTCTGCTCTAAGCTGAGGAAATAAGCATGCTGGCAAAAGGGATTGTCCTTCCCCATCAATCGATCCCAGCTATTAGCGTCAATACTCTGCGCCGCGCTGGCAAAGGCCAATATCAGTTGTCTCATTCGTTGAATTCTTATCCGTTAAACACACTAAGCCAAGATCCAAGGTTGCAATTAAGCCTAATTCTCGGCACATTGCATAGTCAAAATGAAAATAAATTCAGGATTGAATATGCGCCGCGCAGTACCTTTTAGACCTCTTATTCTCGCCATCGCCATGGCACTGCCTTTGTTGTCATCGCCCACTCTCCATGCTGATGAGCCTTCGATTTTTAGCCAAATGGCCACGGCACAACCCGTATGGGCAAAACATGGTATGGTCGCCAGCCAAGAAATGTTGGCCAGTCGCACAGGGGTTGAGATCTTGAAACAAGGCGGTAATGCCGTCGATGCTGCGGTGGCGGTCGCATTCAGTTTAGCCGTCACTCTACCCCGCGCGGGCAATATTGGCGGCGGCGGATTTATGCTTGTCCATCTAGCCAAAGAAAATAAAACCATTGCCATCGATTACCGCGAAATGGCACCTTCGAAAGCGAAAAAAGATATTTTCCTCGATGAGAATGGCGATGCGGTGACTAAATTAAGCCGTGAGCATGGCCTGGCTGTCGGCGTACCCGGCACTGTAATGGGCATGAGTTTAGCCCTTGAAAAATATGGCACTATGACCATGGCGCAAGTCACTGCGCCCGCCATCAAAATGGCGCAGGAAGGGATTAGCGTTAGCCCAGATTTGGCGGTATCCCTTGCAGGTTTAAAACGCCGCATGAGCCAATGGCCAAGCACGGCGGCTATCTTCTATAAGGCCGACGGTAGCGACTACCAAGTAGATGATATTTTAAAGCAGCCAGAACTTGCCCACTCCCTGCAACTCATCGCCGAGAAAGGCACCAAAGGGTTCTATGAAGGTGAAACCGCAGAAAAGCTAGTTAAGGCCGTGCAAGACGCTGGCGGTATCATGACCTTAGAAGATCTAAAACACTACAAAGCCGTCGAGCGTGAACCCGTTCGCGGTCAATACCGTGGATATGAGGTGGTTTCTATGCCACCGCCGTCCTCAGGTGGCGTGCACATTATCGAAATGCTTAATGTGTTGCAGCAGTTCCCTATCGATCAATTTGGCCACAATACGGCGCAAACCATTCATGTGATGGCCGAAACAATGAAGCATGCCTACGCCGATCGCAGCGAGTATTTAGGCGATCCCGATTTTTATAAGGTGCCCGTCCAGCAGTTAACCGATAAGCATTACGCCCAAAAGATTGCCAGCCAAATTGCGCTAAACAAAACCACGCCTAGTACCGAAATTAAACCCGGTAATCTAGCACCCTATGAGAGTGATCAAACCACCCACTTCTCTGTGGTCGATAAATGGGGCAATGCGGTGTCTAACACTTACACCTTAAACTTTAGCTACGGCTCGGGTTTAGTCGCCAAAGGCACGGGAATTTTACTCAATAACGAAATGGATGATTTTTCCGCTAAACCCGGCACGCCTAACGGTTATGGCTTAGTGGGTGGCGATGCCAACGCGGTGGAAGGTAATAAACGTCCGTTGAGTTCAATGAGCCCCACCATAGTGATGAAAGACGGTAAACCTTTCTTAGTGACAGGCAGCCCTGGCGGTTCACGCATCATTACCACCACGCTGCAAATCATTATGAATGTGATTGATCACGGTTTAAACATTGCCGAAGCCAGCAATGCCGCGCGGGTACACCACCAATGGCTCCCCGATGAGCTTAGGGTCGAAACCAGCCTGAACCGCGATACTATTTCGTTACTCGAAGCCAAAGGGCATAAGGTGAAAGTACAATCGGCCATGGGCAGCACTCAATCCATTATGGTGACTGACCAAGGGATTTTTGGTGCCACCGATCCCCGTCATTCGGGTAGCGAAGCCGTCGGTTACTAATCACTGATTGGCATACAAGCGCTATGTAAATGGTATGGATAGGAGTGATAAGGCTAATTGCAAAGCAGCTCGATATTAAGCATTCAAGCTAAGCCGCGGATATTGACGTTCTCAGTAAAAATCTAATGAACAACAAAAGCAGGTTAGTATTTTTAGCAATGTTGGGCGTTACATTCACTAATCTCCTATCACTTCGTAATGTTAATGCCGTGTCTTAATAGACACGGCATTAACGGCTCTAGCTTACAGGAAAGAATATTTAAAAGTTGTAGCTTAGGTTTAACTCTATTTTCCTAGGTTCACCGAAGAAACCTTGGTTGTAAAAATCAATGCTGGAGTAATATTTTTTATCAAATAAGTTATTGATATTTAATTGGACTTTAGCATGATCCGTCAGTTGATAGCTTGTCATCAGATTGACTAGGTAATAGCTATCTTGCTCGGAACGCTCGCCATTAGGACCCGCTTTATCTTTGTAAATTTTACTCTGCCAGCTTAAGTTACCACCGACTGTCAGATCCGCGAGTGCACCATCAAAGTGATAAAGTGAGGATAAACGAATCAGATCCTTCGGTAGATGAGTGCTAAAGGCTGCCCCGTCTTGATCTTCCGATGTACTATGGGTATAGCTGAAAAACAGATCCCAATTTTCTGTTGGTTTACCGTTTAGCTCGACTTCATAACCTTGGTTACTGGTTCCGTCCACTCCACGCATTGGATAGCTACCATCGGGTAAAGGCGTGGGATAATTTGGGTCACGTTCTGCCACATTTTCCTTTTGCACTTTAAATACGGCGACACTGGCAGTCAGTTTCTCATCGAAGAAATCCCCTTTTGCCCCCAATTCAATATTGTTCCCCGTCATGGGATCTAAGCGCTTATTGTTCGCGTCTTTTGCATCCTGTGGCTGGAAAATTTCGGTATAACTGGTGTAAATCGAGATGCTATCGTTCAGGTTGTATATCAGGCCGGCATAAGGTGTAAAAACATCGCTATTGTTGTAGTCATCAGCCGCGTTTGATTCAAATTTATATTGGCTAATGCGGCCACCCAATAATAACATCCATTGATCATGTAAATTAATTTGGGTCGCGATATAGGCCCCTTTTTGCGTTTCCTCACCTTCCTGATAGATTGGCGTCGACGGGTAATTAGGTTCGGCAATTGAGCCATCCCATTCGAAGAAGTTACCAATACTTATGCTATTCAACGGGTAATAGGAATCTGCGGTTGTGTCTTGCTTAGAATACAATAAACCTGCGGTCAATTTATGCTCGCGACCAAAGAGCTCAAATGGCCCTGAGGCAAATAGCCGTGCGGCATCTTGTTTACGGGTCGATTGGTAGATCATCGCCGATGCCCCCATTCCTAACCCTGTCGTTTTATCCGGCGCGCCATAAAGATAAAGCAAGTGTCCGTCCATCTCATCTTCACGATGTTCGACGTCAAATTTAAGGTCCCAATTATTATCAAAATCATGTTCAAGCGTGGCAAAGACATTCGCGCCATTCCGTTGCCAACTCGACCAAGAGGCAGCCGTTGTGGTCGAGCGAGGGAGATCATTGGCCAAACTGCCATCAGCATAAAATAGCGGCAGACCACCCCAAGTTGAGCCTTTTGGATCTCGGTCACTGTAATCGGCACCTAGGGTAAATAAGGTACTGTCACTGAGTTTTGCCGTTACAACACCATAAATTTGGAGGTTTTCATCTTCGGTAAGATTAATGTAACTATCTGATTTCTCATAGGCAGCGGCAAAACGAGCCTGCACGGCACCACTATCCGTCACATCAACAGAGGCATCGCCTTCAACGCGGTAGCTATCCCATGAACCGACTTTTGCGCTGACATAACCACCAGGTGAAGCTTTAGGCCGTTTGCGGATAAGGTTAATGGCCGCCGATGGTTCACCCGCCCCCGTTAAGAGTCCGGTTGCACCACGAACAACCTCTACGCGATCAAATAATATGGTGTCGGTTGAAGCGTCATTAAAGAAACTCGAATAGTTAACGGGCACGCCATCAAACTGAAAATTGGTAATGGGATTTCCGCGGGAGCTAAAGAAATAGCGATTAGTTTCAGCTTTTTGAGCATAAACCCCTGGGGTTAAAAACATTAAATCGGCAACACTATCCAGTGAGAAACTCTGAATAAACTCTTGATCGATAATGGTAACTGATTGCGGAGTTTCCCTAAGAGTTAAGGGTAAACCTGTTGCCGTTGCGGCCTTATCTAAACGACTCCCCTTGATACTAATGACCTCAATATTGGTCGCGGACTTGTCTTCACTTGCGTAGGTGCCTGGTACGAATAAAAAACTCGCAATGAGTGTCGCTAACAGCGTTTTTTGCATCATGATTCCCCATCATTGTTGTTTAAGAAATGCATTTTAATTGAAAATAATTATCAATACACATTCTTGATAACAATTCTCATTACATTTACATTCACAAGTTGTAAAAATGTTGGGAGCATCACATGCTAAAGGCGAGTCCTCATTGTTGGTCGATGTTGCATGGCTAGGTAGCATCGCCATCTAAATTTATTCGATATCGTCTGCTTTATCGGTATGTAGGTTTTACGCTGCAAAAAATGAAACTCACCTTCAGTCCACCGCCATAGCACTCAATCATGATAAATAAGATTGACTCAGCCTTAACTCGCTCTTTATTATCAAGCTCTAACATATGAATTAAAAAGGAATTTATTGTGTCAATTGTATCGCTGATTTTGCTATTGCTCTTCGCTAGCATGATGTTTTTCGGTATGTTGAGTTATTCACTCGGGCGCAAAAAAACGACAAACCCTAAGCTCACAGGGATGCTAGGCGCAGTACTGGGATTATTCCCGTTATTGGGCGTTATTTTCTTGATTGTCTTAGTGCTAAAGGCAGACATTACAGTCCCGAGCTTTCCCCAAGGATAATAATCTGCTCTAGCTAAAATGCGGTTAACCTACCTGAATTTATTCCAACAGTTAATTTAGCTCGACCATATAGTCGTAAATCTAGCCACCCGTAAATCTAGCCACCCATTTCACCCGTAAATCTAGCCGCGTAAATCTAGCCACCCATTTTAAATCAAAAACTTAATGCACTTTATGTTTGCCTACAACTTGTCCGAGTTAAAATGGTTTAAATAGGGGCCATCAACAATCGTGGGGACAGCATCTAAGGCAATAAATTGCGCTAATTCCTTCAAAAATGGGGTATTTCAGACGAGATAAGTCATCCCTTAGTGCTTGGGATGTATTCTGGATGGGGCTTTTGAAGTGATATAAACAGTTGTCAGTTACTGTAAAAGTGCTGGCAGCATTTAGCAAAATGCCGTCGTCGCTTTTCTAAGTGTTCGCAGTAATCGGTCAGTTCTTGCAATGTGCCTACAGGACCATGAAATAGCTTGCCAAACTCGGTGGTCAGCTTGAGCCAATTGTCATGGGGGATATTTAATCTGTTCAGTATCTTGGTACTACTTTCACTGATGTATCCACGTTTATCGTTGCGAATAATTCGGCCGGTATCATCCACCAACTGAAGGTAATCTTTTAATGAAAACGCAATGCCATTGGGTTGGTCGTCGCACTCGTTACCAATAAACGGCAGGAGATTGCTTGGCTGCTCACCTTTTAATGCGGCCCGAATACGCAGTTGAATACTGGTATGGTCGGATTGTTCTGGTGTCTCAGCGAGTTGCGCTCGAATCGGATTTAAATCAACGTAAGTCATACAGGCTAATACCGCAGCTTCATCGAGTAGAGCTTGCGATTTGAATCGCCCCTCCCAGAAGCGACCTGTACAGTTATCCTCTTGGTTTGCTTGTCTTGCAATTGGTTCGTTGAGGCAGCGCATAAACCATGAGATATCGCATAATCGACTGCGATAAAGAGCGATTGAGTGCTTTAATCTGCTCACCTCATGGGCTTCAACTAACTCACCTTTCACGAATTTTTGCGTTAATTCATCGCCTTTAAACAACTTATGCCACTGCTCAAGCACTTCGCGGTCTGTCCAACGATTGGCCGTCTCGATATCGACTCGCAGCACCACATGCAGATGATTCGACATCACCGCAAAGGCTGCGATATCAATGGCAAAAACCGCTTCCAGTTCAAACAATAATGACTCTACCCAAGCGCGGCGATGGTCATAGTTTTTACCCGAGTAACTATCATCACCACATAAAAATGCCCGCCGCACCACGCGGCTACAGCAATGGTAATAGGGTGTGTCTTCAAGACTTATCTGAGTTCGGCGAGGGCGCGGCATACAAACCTCCTTGTTCAATGCCTAACCAAAGCATAGTCGGAGGTTAGCTACGTCGCCATTAAGGCTGGGTGTCCAAGTTTTGTTATTGTTGACCTCATGGGCTTCAACTAACTCACCTTTAGCGAATTTTTGCGTTAACTCATCGCCTTTAAACAACTTATGCCACTGCTCAAGCACTTCGCGGTCAGTCCAACGATTTGCCGTCTCGATGTCCATCCGCAGCACCACATGCAGATGATTGGACATCACCGTAAAGGCCGCGATATCAATAGCAAAAACCGCTTCAAGTTCAAATAATAATGACTCTACCCAAGCGCGGCGATGGTCATAGTTTTTACCCGAGTAACTATCATCACCACATAAAAATGCCCGCCGCACCACGCGGCTACNGCAATGGTAATAGGGTGTGTCTTCAAGACTTATCTGAGTTCGGCGAGGGCGCGGCATACAAACCTCCTTGTTCAATGCTTAACCAAAGCATAGTAGGGGGTTAGCTACCGCGCTATTGAGGTTGGGTGTCCATGTTTTATTCTCCGAGAAACACCACAACACTTTTACCGCGATTTAGCACTGAATCGGCTTCACTTAAACTTAAATATCTACGTCCCATTAATCTTCACCTGTCACATAACATTTTATTAGTACGCATGCGCGTTTACTTCGTTGGATAAGTGAAAACGCGAACAGTTAACTATCTGTATGTAAAAAACTTATCAGCTTTCAGACAAATACACTATCTGGAAAACGCGCATGCGCGTTTTCCAAACCGATTAACTTAAAATCAGCCACTATAGTTAATTGATTTTATAGAGTTTTACTTATTGCGGATGGAATTAGTGTGCACTGTTCTTGTCTTAAAATCATACAAAAACACCTAAATTTAAATATGACTCTATACCCATACATTGTTAGTCGATTTCTGGTAAGGCCAAACATAGGCAAATAGGTAAGAATTTGTAAGGCAACAGGTGTGGGAGTTTTCGATTGAGCTAACAAGCCGAAATACGAAATGGGGCATGAGCTTTTTAGCCGGATAAACTATTCAATGGTCGTAAAGATTGTCATTGTTGCAACTGTGACCGTTGGCGGCATGGATGCCGCCGTCGAGCCCTCAGGGAGGAGTTTATGGCGTGTCACAGGGGAAACAATGACAATTCATCCTGCACACCAGACGACAAACTTACTAGTTTTGGGGCAAAAGCTTTTAGCCAGATGAACTGTTGTTATCTTGTGTTAACGATTAAAAGCAATGGCGGTTATCTCGAATTAACCGCCATTGACTTATAAACATGCGAAGTAAACCTCCCCCACTCTCCAAAGTATTTCACCCATAGCTTCAATTAATCACAATTGAAAACGCACTAGTTTGCAGCGGTTAACTCAATAAAGGCGGCGGTGTACATTTTCAGATTCAGAATAAACTGTTTATGGGTAATAAATTCTTTCTCTGTGTGGCCAGTGTATTCCACACCCGGCATGGCGGGGCCAAAACTTAAGGCGTTGGGGAATAACTTACTGTTGGTTGAGCCGCCAATGGCTACAGGTTTGGGTGATGCTATGCCGGTAAAATGGGCAAACACATCGAGTAAGGTTTGTTGATGGGGTGCATCCTTCATCACCATAGGCTCGCCCCAATAACTTTCCACATCGATAAGAGTCACTTGATGCTCTGCTTGCCATTTGTTCAATGCATCCTTGGCTTGGGCGGAGAGTAACTCAGGCGTTTTGCCCACTGGGCGACGTAAATTAATGGTGACTTCCGTCCCTTTACTCGTTTGCGCAACGACTGTGGGAGCCAGCGTTAAGGCGCCCATAAAATCATCTTTATAGGCCAGTTCACCAAACTGCTCGGCATAAATCCCCAAACCCACTAACTCATTCATAGCGGCGACAGTGAGTGCCGCCGTGGTTTTAGGCCAAGTATATGGCTGCAGTAACGCGGCCAAATGCGTTACGGCATTTACCCCATCTTCAGGCGTAGAGGAATGAGCCGCCTTACCGTCGGCAAAAATATGCAAGTCGCATACGGCCTGCTCGCAAGTTCGCTCGAATCGATACTTCATCCCCTGCTGGTTGGCGGCGCTCGTTTGTAATTGTTCAAACAAGCTTGGGGTGATGGCATGAATTTGCGCCGCGGCTTGCTGCGGCACTTGGCTGGCAAAATAGCCGCCGGAGAATGCCGTTAGGCTAGGGACATTCGTTGCCGTGCCCAGCTCCTGCGTTGACTCGATATTCGGTACCGTAAAGCCAATCTTACTCCAACCCTTTTCGGCGGTGACCACTGGATACTCGGCATCTATGGTGATATTCATCTGCGCTGGAGTGTAATGGGCTAAAAAGGCCTTTAGCGGATCCCAATCGGACTCTTCAGCTAGATACACCAACAGTTCAATGCGTTTTTCCCGTTTGAGTTGTTTATCTTTGATGGCCTTCATCGCATACATGGCGGTGACAATCGCACCTTTATCATCTTCGGTGCCGCGACCTATCAGCTTACCAGGTTCAGACTCGGTATCCAGCACATAGGGACTCTTAGTCCAGAGGGCGGGATTGGCGGGTTGCACATCGCCGTGGGTGACGATTCCTAATTTCTCAACCTGTGATTGTTGTGCATCGACAGCATTAGCATCGAGGCCAATCAGCACCACATAACCGTGGTCGGCATAATCGAGTCCGAGTTCTTGGCTCAAGCT
Organism: Shewanella decolorationis; assembly: GCF_004354305.1. Classification (NCBI taxonomy): domain Bacteria; kingdom Pseudomonadati; phylum Pseudomonadota; class Gammaproteobacteria; order Alteromonadales; family Shewanellaceae; genus Shewanella; species Shewanella decolorationis. Next base: position 3,653,113 of record NZ_CP037898.1, read on the forward strand.
TTTTAAACTCGACTTAAAACCAATAAAGGCGGGGTTGGTATCGGGCGTTTTCCCCTCAACCGCTTGGGTATTAAAACTGATTAAATGCGCCAGACTCTCGACCATCTGCGTGTCATAGGTGCTCACCGCATAATCGGCCACCTTAAGCGCATCTTGGCTAAGCGTGGTTGGCGACGCTGCTGCTTGCGTCGATGTCCACAGTGCAGCGGCTAATAGGGAATAAGAAAAACGACGACAGAGGCGCGTATAGCTAAACTGAGGCAATTCCATAGAGGTCCTATTTATTATTTGTATGATTAGGGACTTACATTAAAACGCATCAAAGCAATGGCTTTATCCCTTGCCAAATATTGCCTTGATACGCGGCTCAGTTTGCCATAGTTCTTCGATTAAAAACCGCAGACTAACCATTTGTTACAAACAAAACACAAAATCGATGGAACCCTTAGTCGGATACATGCTAAACAGTCACCTTAAAATAATATTAATGGTTTGCAGTACCATTAATCCGACAGAATAATAATCACCTAACGGGGAATTGACATGAAGGGACTAAGCCTAAAATCACCGGCCCTTAACGCGCCAACACTTAAGCCGCGAGCCATCAAACTGACCTTTAGCGCCATCACGCTCGCCCTCGCCTTAAGTGGCTGTAGTGCACAACACAGCGATACTGCGGCGCAGGCGACAGTCGCACCGAATGCGATGTCGGCGCAGATCATCAGCCAAAATGCCAGCAACCCTTTCTTTAAACCCTATGATACGTTTATGGAAATTCCGGCCTTCGATAAAATTAAGCCCGAGCATTTCCTCCCTGCATTTAAGGCGGGTATCACCCAGCAACACGAAGAAATTCAAGCGATTGTTGATAACAAAGATAAACCTAACTTTGCCAATACCATTGAAGCGATGGAGTTTTCGGGCGATCTCGTCACCCGCGTATCCAACGTCTTCTTTAACTTAACTGGTGCAGATACCACTCCAGAGCTGCAAGCGATTTCCAAGGAAGTCTCGCCGATGTTATCGTCTGCCGAAGACGATATCTTACTGAACGATAAGCTATTTCAACGCGTTAAAGCCGTTTACGACAGCAAAGACAGCCTAAAGCTCAACACGGCGCAGGCTAAATTACTGGAAGACACCTATAAATCGTTCACCCGTGGCGGTGCTAACCTCAGCGAGCAGGATAAAACCAAGCTGCGCGCCCTGAACGAAGAAATCGGCAAGCTTAACTTAGCCTTTGGCGACAATCTGTTAGCTGAAACCAATGCCTTCGAGCTAGTAATTGATAAGCAAGCAGACTTATCAGGTTTACCCGCCGATGTGATTGCCACCGCCGCCGAAACCGCGAAAAAGCGTGGCCATGAAGGCAAATGGGTATTTACCACGTCACGCCCGTCTATCACGCCGTTTTTAACCTATGCCGATAATCGCGCGCTACGCGAAAAGCTCTATAAGGGTTATATCGAGCGTGGTAACAACAATAATGCCAATGATAACAAAGTCATTCTGGCAAAAATTGCCGCGCTGCGCGCCGAACGTGCACAGCTTATGGGCTATAAAACCCATGCGGATTTCGTGTTAGAAGAGCGCACCGCCAAGACACCAGAAAATGTATACGGCTTACTAAACAAAGTCTGGCCAGCAGCGCTTGCCCAAGCCAAGGCCGAAGTTGCCGATATGCAGGCATTAATCGACAACCAAGGTGGCAAGTTTAAGCTGCAAGCCTGGGATTGGGATTACTACGCCGACAAAATCCGTGTCGCAAAGTACAGCTTTAACGAGCAGCAAACTCGCCCTTATTTCTCCCTCGACAGCACTTTAAAAGGCGTGTTCTATACGGCCAATCGCCTCTATGGCTTAACCTTTAAAGAACGTACCGACTTACCCAAATACAACCCCGAGGTGCGTACTTGGGAAGTGTACGATAAAGACGGCAAGCTTATGGCCATCTTTATGGGCGACTATTTTACCCGTGATAGCAAACGCGGCGGCGCTTGGATGAACTCGTTCCGCAAGCAATACCATATGAACGGCGTCGATTCTAAACCCATAATTGTCAACGTGTTGAACTACCCTCGTCCAGCGGGTAATGAGCCAGCGTTACTCACCTTCGATGAAGCCAGCACCCTGTTCCATGAGTTTGGTCATGCGCTGCACGGCATGTTATCCAATGTCGAATATCGCTCACAAGGCGGAACGGCAGTACCGCGCGACTATGTAGAATTCCCTTCACAGGTCAACGAAAACTGGATGACTCAGCCTGAAGTGCTCGCGCAATTTGCGAAGCACTACAAAACCGGTGAAGTGATCCCGCAGGAACTGGTGAAAAAAATCCAAGCCGCCAGCAAGTTCAACCAAGGCTTTGCGACCGTTGAATATATGGCCGCCACTAAGCTCGATTTAGATTGGCACACCCTGACCGATACCACGCCTAAGGATGCCGCCAAGTTTGAGGCCGACTCCTTAGCCGCCATGGGATTGATTAATGAGATCAGCCCACGTTACCGCAGCACTTACTTCTCGCATATCTTCGCGGGCGGTTATTCTGCCGGTTACTACAGCTACCTCTGGTCGGATATTTTGGGCGCCGATGCCTTCGAAGCCTTTAAAGAAAATGGCATTTTCGATAAAGCGACCGCCGATGCCTTCCGTAACAACATCTTGTCTAAGGGTGGCAGTGACGACCCTATGTTGATGTATAAAAACTTCCGCGGTAAAGAAGCAGGCATCGAGCCTTTATTGCGTAGCCGCGGTTTACTTGCAGAGTAATCAACCGCCAGCATGGTAAATGCCATGCTGACGTTTTACCAAGTATCCAATCAAAAACAAACGGGGAGCATATAGCTCCCCGTTTTAATTAGAAATTTTAATGACTAATTAATTCTTATCGGCAAAGACAGAACTTGGGTTGCCACCCCACTTGGGGTTTCAACTTCAACAATGAAGGTGCCCGCGTTAGGTTTTTCCTCACCCTTAATGGACACACTAAACTCACGTCCAGCATTATAATTGCTGCTTGGCCATGTATATTCTGTGCCACTAGCTATTGAACCTGCACTTGCTTTAAATCTAACGATCGAGCCTGCAGGCATTTGTTGGTTGTGCAAATCAGAGATGGTGAAGTAAACCGTAGCGGCATCCTTACCAATGATATCAATACTCTGGTCTTTACTTAGGCTATAGCTATCGTCAATAAGTACATCCGCTCTAGGTGTTGCATAAGCAGTACTTCCTGACATCACTATCACTAAACTGCCTCGAACATAGAGTGATTTGGGCTCAGATATGCCATCTGCACAACCAGCATGAGCAGGAACAGAACAAAGTACACCATTGTATTTACTGTCTTTGAGGTCAAAAACACCATTAGAGTTAAAATCGATTAACTCTTCTAACTCGCCCCCCGCTTGGCCTCCAGACTGTTGAGGGTTGAAAAAGCCGTCCTCATTATAGTCGTTAAAAGCATCATCTAAATCGAAGGGTTTACCACTCACATCCTTTTGATTCAAAAAGGCACTAAATTCGGATGCATCAAAACGGCCATTACCATTAAGGTCAGGGAAAGATTCCTCACCAATTGCGGTAGCCGTTATGGTTGCTCTACCACCGTATTTTTGGCCGTAAAAGTTACCTAAATTAGCCGCGAGTGTAGCAACAGGTGGACGAACTAATGCGCCAGTAGCGTCTATCAACGTTTGGCCTTCAGGTCTGGCAAGTTGACTGGTCCATACCACACTACAAGTCCCTTTTACCGTTTGACATGCATCCTCAATCGCACCACCTTCAGTAGTGAATGAAACTGTAGTTCCATCTGGTACAGGGTTGTTAAATGCATCGGCTAAGCGAGCCGTCACTGTTACTTTAGTACCATCAACATCCCAACCTTCTGCATTCAATGTCGATGCAGATAGTGAAAAACTGTCTTGGTCAGGAATACCTGTAGATACAATTAATTGACTAGATTGACTAGAGATAACCGGGGACGAACCTGCGACAATGCCCGTGACACGAACAGAAGTAGCCACTGTACCAGTTTTAACGACAGTTTGGACAATCCCTTGGTTGTTAGTCGTCGCACTTACGGGATCTAATTCAATACCACCAGTTGTAGTGTTAAGACTAAAGTTAACTAGCTGATTGCTCACAGGATTACTGTTAGTATCCAACACTTTAAACTTAACTTCAGAAGACTCTGCACCACCCGTACCTAAAATGGCAATGTTTTGTGGCGTTGCTGAAAGAAATACGATACTGCCAACATTGGCAGGCATTACATTAATTGAAGCTGTAGCAGAAAGGTTTAAACCACCAGCATTGGCCGTCACATTAATGGGATCGGGACCCACACACCCCTTAGCTAAATAGGTCGTGGTGGCAACGCCATTCACAGAAGGTACAGGAGAACTAATCTCTGCTTCTGGAGAGGTTTTAGTGGAACATGAAGAAGAGAATTTAACATCGACAGGTTGAGTAAAAGGCTTACCTTGGTCATCCTGAATCACAACAGAAATTGTGGCTGTGCCACCTGCAGTTAAGTCAGTCACGCTGACACTTGCTTTACCAGCAACAAATGGATTGCCACTACCCATTACAACATTAGTTGCACCCACCACCACAACAGCCGTACCTTTTTCGCCACTGGCAAGCGAAGCAGTAATGGTTCCGGCACCTAAGGTATTGCCAGCATAAATATCAACACTCGCCTTTCCTTGACTATTGGTTACTGCAGTTTTTATCGGTAAATCACCAATATCATTATCAAAAGTCACAATCGTAGGTTTATTAATACCTGTCACTGTTGCGGTGAGTTTTCCGGGATTTAATGAGGTGATAGTTTGGATTGCGTTTCCGTTCGAATCAGTGAGAGCAAGATTAACTTGCGCACCACCGCCAGCCTCACCGCCATCGCCCTTCATAACAAAACCAATTTTGCCAGATTCGCCCGTATCTATTTTTGCAGTAACTGTACCTGCACCTGCGATAGTTGCAGTATTTAATATAATGGTCGCAATACCTTCGCCATTAGTTAATGCTGTCGCTGTAGCAGGGTCAAATGAACCGATATTGGAATTACTTAAACTAAATGTTACCAATTCACCAACTAACGCACCAGCTTTGGAGTCAACAACTTTAGCAGTTACTGTTGCGGGAGCTAAAGCGGAAATATCGGTATTGGAAATTCCCATAGTGACAGTGATAACACCTGGGGTTGGGGTGGTGCCAGAGCCATCATCGGAGATACTGCCTCCGCCTCCACATGCAACCAAGAATAATGAACATAATCCTGCAAGAAAAACCTTATACGCTGACTTCATTGTCAGGCTCCCTGTTACTCTGATGATAATACTAAGATTGACGCTTATAACTTATAGGCTAACATTACACAATTTTCACCTAACTTTTCCAATACTCTCTTATTTTATTTCTCATATTTTGCAGTTAGTTTAACATCGGAACTCATTTAAACTTCTGCATTTTCTTGCTAGGCTTGTCGTCGCCAATATTAGAATGTATAAAAAACACACAGGAATCCCCATGGCAACCTTATTACAAAAGAAATTCGGCCTTACAAGCAAAATTCTGTTCGGTATGGCAACAGGTATTGTTTTAGGCCTCATACTCCGCAATGCCTTTCCAGAAAGCGATATCGTAAAAGACTACATTACAGAAGGTTTCTTACATGTTATCGGCACTATTTTTATCTCAAGTTTGAAAATGCTAGTGGTTCCACTTGTGTTTATTTCATTAGTTTGTGGTACTTGCTCACTGAGTGAACCTTCAAAATTAGGTCGTTTAGGCGGCAAAACATTAGCCTTTTATTTATTCACAACGGCGATTGCTTTAATTCTGGCCATTGTCAGCGCGGTATTAGTTCATCCAGGTAATGCTTCGCTCGCTTCCGAAAAAATGGAGTACACCGCCAAAGAGGCGCCCAGTCTTTCAAGTGTCCTAATCAATATAGTGCCAACGAATCCGATGCAAGCCATGAGCGAAGGAAATATGCTGCAGATTATTATCTTCGCAGTGATCTTTGGCTTTGCGATTGCGCATATTGGCGAGCGTGGGAAACGTGTTGCCGCTTTATTCGAAGATTTGAATGAAGTGATTATGCGAGTCGTTACTTTGATCATGCAGCTTGCGCCTTATGGGGTGTTTGCACTGATGGCAAAACTGGCGTTAACACTAGGTTTGGGAACATTCGAGAGTGTGGTCAAATATTTCTTTGTGGTTCTCTGTGTATTACTTATCCATGCGTTTATTGTTTACCCTACACTTCTCAAACTTTTTTCAGGCCTCAATCCAGTAATATTTATTCGTAAGATGCGCGATGTGCAATTGTTTGCCTTTTCAACAGCAAGCTCTAACGCTACCTTGCCAATTACAATTGAAGCCTCAGAGCACAGACTCGGTGTTGATAACAAAATTGCCTCTTTCACCCTACCTTTAGGCGCCACCATTAACATGGATGGCACGGCGATTATGCAGGGTGTCGCCACAGTGTTTATCGCTCAAGTATTTGGTATTGAATTAACGCTGACCGATTATGCTGCTGTGGTTGTTACCGCCACGTTAGCCTCAATTGGTACTGCGGGCGTGCCTGGAGTAGGATTAATTATGCTCGCTATGGTGCTGAACCAAGTCGGCTTACCCGTTGAAGGTATTGCCTTAATTATTGGTGTTGACCGACTACTCGATATGGTGCGCACCGCAGTGAATGTCACTGGCGATTGCGTGGCAACGGTCATTATTGCCAAATCTGAAGGTGAATTTAACGAAACCGTATTCAACAATACCCAAGCGGGTAAAACTGCCGGTAGTTTTGATGAACAAGTGCATAAAGTCGAGTAAACCCTCTTTAGACTTTAAATTGCATTTTATTCGCTATACAAGCCCAACTTAGTTGGGCTTTTTATTGCTTAATCCTCATTATGTGAACAGGCAAATAGAATGATTGTTTTAATTCCACTACATTAGCCCATATCAAGATTGAGATAGGAGAAAACCATGTGGTGGAGAGTGGGTTGGATAATTGTTGCTTTTTGGCTACTGAGTGCACATTTTTTACGCTATGACCAGCTTGTTTTGATGGGCCTATATGCATTAGCGCCAATTGGATTATTCATCAAACATCCTGCCGTGATTCGACTATTGCAAGCAATATTGTGCATTAGTGTGGTCATCGTTTGGGGAACCACAGCAATAGATGCAGTGCAAATGCGCATCGCACACAATGCGCCTTGGATAAGGCTGGCCATTATCATGGGCGGCGTAATTTTCTTTAGTCTAGGCGCAGTTTGGAGCGCAAATGGAATATGCCGTAAATCCGTGCTTGATGAAAAGCAAGCGCTCTAGCTGTCATTATCTAAACTGCTTTAAAGACAATAGATTAGTATTAATTTTAACCACAGCTCTCGTTTGGTCAGCCGAGGTTAAGTTGCCATTGTCTAAAATAAGACAATATTTGGCTCCCGCGTATATTTTGCGTACACTGAGCCCAGTCGACTTTAAGGCATGAGAATTATGAGAATTTTGGTTGTTGAAGATGATCTTATTTTATCCCACCATCTAAAAGTACAATTAAGCGATTTGGGCAATCAAGTCCAAGTCGCCCTCACAGCCAAGGAAGGATTTTTCCAAGCGACTAACTATCCTATCGATGTTGCCATTGTCGACTTAGGTTTACCTGATCAGGATGGCATTAGCCTTATCCAACAATTGCGCGAAGAAGACGTCAAAGCACCAATCTTAATTCTCACCGCTCGGGTCAACTGGCAAGATAAAGTCGAAGGTCTCAATGCGGGTGCCGATGACTATTTAGTGAAACCCTTCCAGAAAGAAGAACTTGTTGCCAGACTAGACGCCTTAGTCAGACGCAGCGCAGGCTTTGTCAAACCCGTCATTAGCAGTGGTGAGTTAAAACTGGATCTTGCAGCTAAGCAAGTGACTCTCGGCAACGAGATTATGGAAGTTACCGCCTTCGAATACCTCATCCTGGAATATTTGATGCGCCATTGCCATGAAGTCGTCGCCAAACAGCGGCTACTGGATGTGATTTATGGCGACAAGGAAGGTGACCCGAACACGATTGAGGTGATGGTAAGCCGCCTACGTAAAAAACTCACTCGCGATGGCATAGACAACCCGATAGCCACCATTCGTGGCCAAGGTTATAAATTCAATTTACCATGCAACTAAAACTCAAAATGAAGAAACGTCTGCTCACGCGGATGTTTCTCACCTCGTTATCAATCATCACCTTAGTCGGATTTGGCCTCGCATGGATGGTCAATATTTTGCATGCGCAAAATAGCTATAATGAAGAAACTGCGCAGCTTATTGCCGAGATCCCTCAAGTGGCCGCCGAGCTTAGAGAACATGATCTTATTCCTGATACCAGTGCTTGGTTAGAGGAAAATAACAAGCAAGAGCGCTATGTGATGGCGAGCTGCGATGAAAAATTTAAACAGGTATGGACATCTTCCCTCGCTGTCGACCGTGGCTTGTTTGACACCTGCGAACGTTTCAACGAAATACGTAATGACTCCCCGCCTTACTACCTGACCATGGCCGATGACCGAGGTTACTTTGTGTATTTACTCGCGGTTGAAATCGCGGGAGTACATTACAACTTATTGGTAATGAAGGATGCCGCCAAGCTCGAGCAGGAATACAGCAAATTCAGTAAACGCACCTATATCCGTTTGGCCATGGTGCTCGCACTCGCGCTGATCCTGCTGGTCAGTGCGGCATATTGGGGGATGCGCCCGTTGGTACGGATGCAAAACGAGTTGCAATCGATTAACCAAGGCAAGACTAAATCGCTTTCAGAAGGCTACCCTGTCGAACTTGAAGGGGTCACTCAAGCCCTTAACCAACTCTTACAGCAATCAAGCGCGCAACAGCAACGCTATCAAAACGCGATGAACGATCTGGCCCACAGTCTTAAAACCCGCCTTGCAGCCGTTCATGCTATTACCGATGACACCAGTCTAACAAAGCAATCTGCTAATGAAAAAATCATGGAGCAGATAAGTCAAATGGATCAACTGGTTAAATATCAACTTAAACGTGCCATGTTAGGTCGCCAAGGCCTGAAACAAGAACACACCACTATCGCCCCGCTAGTCGATCAACTCGCACAAATGTTATTTAAAATTTACCGCGACAAGCAGGTGCAATTTAAGGCTAATATACCCGCAAACCTGCAATTCCCCGGTAATAAAGGCGATCTCATGGAGCTATGTGGCAACCTGATGGAAAATGCCTTCCGTTTGTGTATCAGCCAAGTGCAGGTCAGTGCTCGCCTAACGGAACAAGGTGATTTTGAATTAATTGTCGAAGATGACGGCCCTGGGGTTGAAGAAAAACTGCGACAAAAAATCATTCAACGGGGCGTGAGAGCCGACACCCAATCCCCTGGACAAGGCATTGGGCTGGCCGTATGTGATGAGATTGTCAGCAGCTATGCTGGCGAGCTCAGTATTGAAGAAAGCTACTTAGAGGGAGCACGCTTTCGTATTCGTATCCCCGTTTGAGTCATATCAGGCTGTTAAGCGTATACCGCGTATAACTGCTCAGCGCGGTTAAACATCACCCATGAAGTGGCTATATATTTATCGTTGCTCAGCGGCACATTACCGCGATGGGAATGGGTAAAGCCCGCGGGCGCAATCACCATTGTGCCTTTCTTTGGCGAGATTTTACGATCTTGATAATAAAACTCGGTTTCACCGCCCTCTTCCACATCGTTTAAATAAAACATATACAGCACGACACGGTGCAGCGCTTCATTGTGGTTTAACTGGGGAAATTGCTCCGAATGCCAATGGGGGTATCCGCCTTTATTTTGCTGATATTTCTGCACATTGATGCTGCCGCTTCGGTATAAATATTTAACTAATGCTTCGGCTCTAGGCTTACCTAAACGTTCAAAATTATTGGGTGTTAATGTGACAGCTTGCCCTTGTTCATCACTCACGGAAACAGCAACGGCTCCCATTAACGCCATAGAATATTTAGTAAAATAGTCGGCAGCACCCTTTAGGGTATAGGATAAAAGCTCATTTTTCAGGGGCTGTAAATCGGCAAAGTTATCAAGAGTGAGGTCGCGGCTAATCTTTTTTTCTAAATCCACACCATTGCCTGTTTGTCCATCCACAACGCCTGTGTGTTGCTCAAATGCAAGAATGAGACGATTACATAGGTCATTAGGTATTGCATTCGGGTATACTTCGATAAAGTCCATATAGGCTCAATGCTTCGGCTATTTTCTAATCTTACTATGCTGACACGTTAGTTAAGTAATTGTAAAGCTGCATCATTGATATAAAATAACCCCATTGGCTTCACGATAACAAGAATATGAAAAAAAGCTGTAAAGTTTCAGTCCATCAATTACAGGTCGGCAATTTTGTGCGTTTGCCCGTGGCTTGGAAAGATCATCCTTTTTTATTCAGTAGCTTCCATATCAAACAAGCTGCTCAGATTGAATTAATCAAAAATTTAGGTATAGAACATGTGATCGTGGATTTAGAGCGTAGCGAAACCGCGCCATTAAATCCTGAAGCAGTAAACCCTATAAAACTGCCTCCCAGCCCGGAAATCCATGATCTTAAAAATGATATGGATCTCTATAAAGCTGAGCAAATCGAAGTACAAAAGAAGCTTCGCCGAGACATCCATAAAACCGAGCAAAACTTCACCCGTTCTGTCGCTATGATGCGTAGCCTAATTTCCAAGTTACGTAACCGTCCTTTAAATGCTGTCGATGACGCCAAAGTGTTAGTTCACAGCATGGTAGAACAGCTATTAACCTCCGATAACCTAGTGCTGCATCTTATGAGTGATGCAAAGCAGGATGAGAGCATTTATTACCATTCTTTAAACGTGGCAATACTCTCGATGCTGATTGCCAAAGAGATGGAATGGGATCGCAGCGAAATAGAGTTAGTTGGCTTAAGTGCCTTATTTCATGATGTGGGCAAGCTTAAGGTCCCACCACAAATTTTGAAAAAAACCACACCTTGGTCTGCACCTGAACTCAACTTTATCAAGCAACATCCTTTGCTCGGGGTCGATTTACTCAAACTTGCCGAAAACTTCCCAGAGGCAGCCTTGCCTGCAATTACAAATCACCATGAGTTTCTTGATGGCAGTGGTTATCCCAAGGGATTAAAAGAAGCAGAACTTGATAAAATGTCGCAACTACTCGCGGTAGTGAATGAATATGATTCACTTTGCTATCCAAGTAACCAAGGTAAGGCACGCATGCCCTACGCGGCATTAGGGCACTTATACAAGCAGTATAAAACTAAATTAAATCAAGATTATATTGGTAAAATGATCAAAATGCTGGGCATTTATCCACCCGGAAGTGTGGTGGAGTTGTCGAGCGGTCAATATGCCATGGTGATGTCGGTCAATCTGCAAAAACTGCTTTGCCCGAAAATCCTTGTGTATGATGCACTGGTGCCCAAAGATCAGGCGCCGATTGTCGATCTTGAAGTTGAAGGGATAACGATAGTCCGCTGTCTGCCGCCCGCCGCACTGCCCGAAAAGGTACATGAGTATCTTAACCCGCGCGAGCGTGTCAGCTACTACTTTGGCGGTGATAGTCGTAAGTAGCCCATAAAAAACGATGAATAATCAAAATATAATAGCCGGACAATCTCCGGCTGTTATATTTGACATGCGTTTTAGCAAAAAACTAGAGCCAGTGTTTACGCTTAAAGAAGAAATATGTCCCTGCAGCACTGGCGAGCATCATCAATATCGCCATCGGATAACCATATTGCCAACCTAACTCCGGCATACCATGGAAGTTCATCCCGTAACTGCTGGCAATCAACGTGGGCGGCAGAAAGACCACGGCCGCAACCGAGAAGATTTTAATGATCTTATTCTGCTGTAAACCACTGAAACCCATGGCGGCATCGAGCAGAAAGTTTAACTTATCGAAGATAAACTGGCTGTGGGGCATTAACGACTCGATATCCGAAAGCATTTCCCGCAAATCTTTTAAATGTTCATCCGACAACTGCCCGCGGTAATACCTTTGCATATAACGCAGTGAGCGCTGAGTATCGAGCAAACTTAACCGAATTTTACCGTTAGAGTCTTCCTGCAAGGTAATAAGCTTGAACACATCATCGAGCTCTTCGCTCTCGAAAACTTGCTCACCGACATTTTCAAGCACTGTGTAGACGTCTTCAATCAAGTCGGAGAGATAATCCACTTTAAGATTAAACAGTTCGAGAAACAATTCCTGCGGGGTTGAGACTTCTAAACGACCAAGGCGTAAATAGTTACGTAACAAACGGATCAGGCCGACATCTTCCTCACGTATGGTCAACAGGAAATTACTGCGCAGGTTAAAGGAGACGTTGACGCCACGCACGTCTTGCCCTACGCGCTGAGGGAATAATGAGTTGATATGTAAGCCGTCGCTGTTTTGGTAAAAACGCGCCGAGGCCTCAATCTCGTTGATATCTTCTTCGTCGGGGACTTCTTCAACAGAAAAACGACTTAACCATTCTCGCTCTGCATCATCAGGTTTATAGAGATCCAACCATATGGTCGACGCTGGAATACTGTCTTGTGTGTTAATTTCAGTGGCCGTCAGTTGACGGTTTTCGTAGACATAGGCAGTAATCATGTGTCCTCCTGAAAAAAACTTAAGCTAAAAAGTCCACTTAAGTGCAGGCTAAAAAATTGTCGCTAGTTTAACGCATAACTTAGTAATGAAAAGGCGAGAGCGATAAATTCATAAAATAAATCTGTTTTAGTCTTCCAATATCTCTAGCCGCTCCGCATTAGAAAATCGAATATGTACTCCTTCAACCGTCACCATTTTGGCCTCAGAGATATCCCCTTTGCGCGCCTTATAGACGCCGGAGAGTACGCCGGCTGGGGACACTATGGTCACAGTCACGACCTTATGCTGATCCCGCCAATACCAAACACTGTAGCCTAGAAGGCTGAGCCCCAGCAGTAAAAATGCACCCCGCATGCCATATCGACGCCAGAGACTTGGCATAGCAGGAACATTCACTGTGGCTATGGCTTTAGCGTTAGGTTCACGCTTAGCCAGCAACAAAATCCCCATAATAATTACGGCTAAGGTAAGCAGCAGTTTTGTTAACAAGATACACTCCAGAGGGGGCAGACTTGTCGAATTATACTCGATATGCCTAAAAGGAAACTGTCATTAAGATCAAGCTTATGCAACTCTTATATAAGGTATTTGTGCTTAAGCTTGATGAGAGAATAGCGTAATACCAATCGTATTAACTATCTGTTCATTCAGAGTGAGTTAAACAGGCTTTAGACAAGGCGAAGGCTTGAAGGCACAGTGGCGCTCTGTCCAAAGCCTTAAACGCATTATAAAGTCCGTTCAACACCGCCCTCCGGGGGCCTCACTGGCATCTCACTCCCGTGTTACATTGACTTAAAAGGGAATAACCATTTCTTCGTCAATGCGCCTTGGATTGAGATGCCTGTGAGGCTCTGAACTGATTAGATATTTAATGTGATTGGTATAACAAGATGACAAACAAAGTCAGCTTAAAAATCCTCAAACTGTTTTGCCATTCGTCGAATTTGCGTTAACGGCACGCGATGGCGATTACGCTCGGCGCACAACTTTTGATGTGCATCGTCTAATGGTTCACCGATCAACACAATACGAACTTGATAACCGAGCGCTTTAGCCGCGACCTCGTATGCCATGTACTCCCAGCGGCAGAGATTAGTATTATCACAAATCACAATAGGCTGGTTATTGCTGAGTGCTTGAATAAATGCCGTTAAATTACGTTGGTGGTATTCGGAAAGTTTTTTCGCATCGAATCGGTACACCTCTCCCTCGTAGAAAAAACTGTCGGTCGAAAAAATACCACCTTGGCGGATACGCAACGCATCTTCTAACGGCAGATTAGCGACAAACTGCTCAACCCAATGGGATTTACCGCTCCCCGGCAATCCCCGCATAATAATAGCGAGTTTTTGCGTCATCCGTTAATCACTCATTCGGCAAGTCTGAGCCAATGACTTGTCCGGCCAAAATGGTCTCGACCAGTTTAGGTACTATATCACCCGCTTTACCAGTTAAATGATATTGAAACTGACTGTGTCTATCGGGCGAGACTAAATTGACCTCCACTGTTTGCGCGCCATGATGATTGGCCGTATCGACAAACCCAGCCGCCGGATACACTGTGCCCGACGTACCAATGGCAATGAATAAATCGCAGTTATCGAGTGCATCATGAATTCTGTCCATCCCTAACGGCATTTCACCAAACCACACCACATGGGGACGTAGTCTTTGTGCGGGAATGCAGCAGGTACAGCAATTATTGGGGCCGAAGGGTTCTCTTAATAAGAAGGTTTGACGCGAGCGTGGGCAGCGACCTTTAGACAATTCACCATGCATATGCAATAAGCGTCTTGAGCCAGCACGCTCATGTAAATCATCAATATTCTGAGTCACAACCAATAATTGACCAGAAAATTCCGCCTCTAATTTGGCTAAAGCAAGATGCGCCGCATTGGGCATCACTGTGCCACTGTGCAACTGCTCCCAACGACTGTTATAAAATCGCTCAACCAGTTCGGTATCGCGGGCATAACCTTCGGGAGTCGCCACGTCTTCAATATGGTGCTCTTCCCACAAACCATCTTGATCACGAAAGGTGCGTAATCCCGATTCAGCCGAAATGCCCGCGCCAGTTAACACCACAATATGCTGGTACATACCGCTTCCTTTTATTGTAATTATTCTGTCCATTGTCCCGAATTTTTACATTCGTGAACATTATTCCTTGGTATAACCTTACAAAAACTATGCTTGAATTGCCGCAATTTATTGTAATTTCGCGCTAAGAGACACAATTTATCTGCATATAGACTCATAAAGCTAGAACAAAGGTTTAAGTTTTTAATTTGACCCCCTATAATGGCATTCACTATCCACGGATGAACCTATTGGTTCTGCAATCAAGAGATTAGCAATGACAGATGGAAATCAAGCGCTCAAAAAAGCCGGTTTGAAAATCACCCTGCCACGAGTCAAGATCCTCGAACTGATGCAAGGACCTGAAAACCAACATATCAGTGCAGAAGACTTATACAAGAAACTGCTCGATTTAGGTGAAGAAATTGGTCTAGCAACAGTTTACCGTGTATTAAACCAGTTTGATGATGCCGGTATCGTATCTCGCCACCACTTCGAAAGTGGCAAAGCGGTATTCGAGTTATCGACTCAACATCACCACGATCACTTAGTTTGCCTCTCCTGTGGCAAAGTAATTGAGTTTTCAGATGAAGTGATTGAACGTCGTCAAGACGAGATCGCCAGCAAGTACAACATTAAACTGACCAACCACAGCTTATATTTGTACGGTCATTGCACCAACGATAAGTGCGATCATAACGACGAGTAAGCAGATTTAGCTCAATCTGGATATCAACCAGACAGGCCTAATTAAAAACCAGCCATCTAGGCTGGTTTTTTGTTGGAACGCTCAAGCACTGTTAGAGCAGCTTTGCGTACACATTCACTTTATGCCCCATAAACTCGCTAGGTTCACGCCAATGCATTCCTATGCTTTTAGCTACGCCTTCAGAGCCAATGTTACCCTCTAGGATCAATGCAATGATTTGCGTAATGCCAAACTGCGGGAACACGCTGACTGCCGCTTGAGCAGCTTCGGTACCAATCCCCTTGCCCCAATACTCGGGAAAATAGCGATAGCCAATTTCGACTTCATTATATTCAGGAATAAACTTTGGTCCGCAAAAGCCAATCACTTTATTATCGGCTTTATGCTCGACGGCCCAGCGTCCAAACCCACGCTGCTGATAATCCTGCGAAATCACGTTATGGAATAGCTCCCGCGCCTGCTCACGATCAGTAAAAGGTACGGTTGGAATGTATTTCAACATCGCAGGGTTACTGTTCATTAAATAGAGGGCATCGATATCCTGCTCAGTAAATGGTCTGAGCATTAAACGCTCTGTTTGTATAATCATATTGGCTTCCTTGATATTGCCCTCTACACACTAATATCCAGAGCTGCGATTAACGGTGAAAGTCACCGCTTCGCTCTGGCTGATACATAATTTCTTCGATACGTACTTTGACCATTGAGCCACCAGGGCCTGGCCACTCAATTTCATCCCCTTGGGATAAACCCAATAAAGCACTGCCCACGGGCGCGAGGATAGAAATGGTGCCCTCACCAGCCGCATCCTTGGGATAAACTAACCGTAAGCAGAAGGTATCTTGACTGGATGACACGCTAAATTTTACTTCAGAGTTCATCGTCACCACATTCCCTGGCATTTGCGCTGCAGGCACAATATCGGCTCGGTCGAGTTCCGCCTCCAATGCCGCACGCCCTGGGAAGGCGTTCGCCGGTAATGACTCCAGCAGACGCTCGATTCTTTCTAAATCGATTTCTGAAATAATAATCTTTGGTGTATTCACTGTCTTTCCCTCGTGTAAATAGATGCCCCTTAGGGTTAAACATCTGTGCTGGCCTATCCTCCCCCAATGGGATAAACCGATAAAAAAATACGCTCGCAGCTTAATGCCGCAACCGCGTGATAATTAAGTACAAGATTTATTGCAGAACAGCCGTGGTGCTTTAAGCGCAGGGCTTAGGGTTGTGGCTCTACTCGTGTATTCATACATCAATCAGGTGATGACGCCCGTAGAGAAACCCAATCTAACCCTTTATAACTCAAAATGCTAGCCTAGGCAGCGTTAGCTTGCCCATTCTCACACTTTACTGCTCGGCAGTCGCTAACAGACGCGCAATAAAAAAGGCGCCTTAGGCGCCTTTTCGTGTGTCAACGGTTAGATTACCAACCTGTTTTAGCACGCAGCGCTTTGCCGATATCCGCTAACGAGCGGACAGTTGTCACGCCCGCTGCTTCTAATGCAGCAAATTTGTCAGCAGCAGTACCTTTACCGCCAGCAATGATCGCACCCGCGTGACCCATACGCTTACCAGCAGGAGCAGTTACACCCGCGATGTAAGACACAACTGGTTTAGTCACGTTAGCTTTGATGTAAGCAGCCGCTTCTTCTTCAGCAGTACCACCGATTTCACCGATCATCACGATGGCTTCAGTCTGTGGATCGTTTTGGAACATTTCCAATACGTCGATGAAGTTAGTACCTGGGATTGGGTCACCACCGATACCTACGCAAGTAGATTGGCCGAAACCTTCATCAGTCGTTTGCTTAACCGCTTCATAGGTCAGCGTACCTGAACGAGAAACGATACCCACTTTGCCTTTTAAGTGGATGTGGCCTGGCATAATACCAATCTTACATTCACCTGGAGTGATAACACCTGGGCAGTTAGGGCCGATCATGCGAACGCCAGTTTCTTCTAGCTTCACTTTCACTTCCAGCATATCCAGTGTTGGGATACCTTCAGTGATACAAACGATCAGCTCGATACCACCGTCGATGGCTTCGAGGATTGCGTCTTTACAGAAAGGAGCAGGAACGTAGATAACAGAAGCAGTCGCGCCAGTGGCAGCCACAGCGTCTTTCACAGTGTTGAACACTGGCAGACCTAAGTGCTCAGTACCGCCTTTACCTGGAGATACACCACCGACCATTTGCGTACCGTAATCGATAGCTTGTTGAGAGTGGAAAGTACCTTGACCACCGGTAAAGCCTTGGCAGATTACCTTGGTATCTTTGTTAATTAATACAGACATTATTTGCCCTCCGCAGCTTTAACTACTTGCTCAGCCGCATCAGTCAGACTGTTAGCTGCAATGATATCAAGACCTGATTTAGCTAATACTTCACGGCCTAATTCAGCGTTAGTACCTTCTAAACGCACTACAACGGGAACTTTAACGCCAACTTCTTTAACAGCGCCAATGATACCTTCTGCGATCATGTCACAACGTACGATACCACCGAAGATGTTAACCAGAACGGCTTTCACATTGCTGTCAGACAGAATGATCTTGAATGCTTCAGCAACACGTTCTTTAGTCGCGCCACCACCTACGTCGAGGAAGTTAGCTGGCTTGCCGCCGTGCAGGTTAACGATGTCCATAGTACCCATCGCCAGACCAGCACCGTTCACCATACAACCTACGTTTCCGTCCAGCGCAACATAGTTCAGTTCGAACATTGCTGCGTGAGCTTCGCGAGCGTCGTCTTGTGATGGATCGTGCATTGCTTTGATTTTTGGTTGACGGAACAGCGCGTTACCATCGATACCAATTTTACCGTCTAAGCAGTGCAAGTTACCTTCAGTGGTGATAACCAGTGGGTTGATTTCCAGCAGAGCGAAATCGTGGTCAACGAACATAGTCGCCAGACCCATGAAGATCTTGGTGAATTGCTTCATTTGAGTTGGGTTTAAGCCCAGTTTGAAGCCAAGATCACGTGCTTGGTATGGTTGAGGACCAGTCAGTGGATCGATGATCGCTTTGTGAATGAGTTCTGGCGTTTCTTCGGCCACTTTCTCAATCTCAACACCACCTTCAGTTGACGCCATGAACACTACGCGACGGGTAGCGCGGTCAACGACTGCACCTAAGTACAGTTCGTTAGCGATGTCGGTGCAGCTTTCTACTAAAATTTTAGCAACCGGCTGACCTTTCTCATCAGTTTGATAAGTCACCAGATTTTTGCCTAACCAGTGTTCGGCAAAGGCTCTGATTTCTTCTTTATCGCCAGTGACTTTAACGCCACCCGCTTTACCGCGGCCGCCTGCGTGTACTTGACACTTAACAACCCATAAATTTCCGCCAATACGGCCTGCAGCTTCTACAGCTTCTTGGGCTGTATCACATGCAAAACCTTCTGACACTGGTAAACCATATTCGGCAAATAGGGATTTTGCCTGATACTCATGCAAATTCATGATGATCTATCCGTATACTTCTAATCAAATCCAACTGGCCCCACGGGGCCAGTCACGAGGGTATGTCTGACGCTTGTCTTTAACTAACAGGTTAAACTTAATCGTTTAGCGCGTTAGATTATAGGTCAAGTAGCAGACGAGTTGGGTCTTCCAAGAAGTCTTTAATGGCGACTAAGAAGCCAACTGACTCACGGCCATCGATAATACGATGGTCATATGAGAGAGCTAGGTACATCATGGGCAGGATTTCAACCTGACCATTGACTGCCATTGGGCGGTCTTTAATGGCATGCATGCCTAAAATCGCGCTTTGTGGCAGGTTTAAAATTGGGGTAGACATCAAAGAGCCGAAAACACCACCGTTAGTCACAGTGAAGTTACCGCCAGTCATATCAGCCACAGTCAGCTTGCCATCACGGCCTTTGATCGCCAGATCGCGGACTGCTTTTTCGATATCAGCTAGGCTCATGGTATCGGTATCACGCAGTACTGGGGTAACCAGACCACGTGGCGTTGATACCGCGATGCTGACGTCGAAGTAGTTGTGGTAAACGATATCGTCACCGTCGATTGACGCGTTTACTTCTGGGAAGCGTTTCAGTGCTTCAGTTACCGCTTTCACGTAGAAAGACATGAAACCTAAACGGATACCGTGGCGCTTTTCAAAGATATCTTGATATTGCTTACGGATATCCATGATTGGCTTCATGTTCACTTCGTTGAACGTCGTGAGCATTGCAGTAGAGTTTTTCGCTTCTAATAAACGGTTAGCGATAGTCTTACGTAAACGAGTCATTGGAACACGTTTCTCGCTACGACCCGCAGCGAGTGGTTGTACCGCAGGAGCCGCAGGGGCAGCAGCTTTAGGCGCAGACTTGATAAAGGCTTCAACGTCTTCTTTAGTGATACGGCCACCGACACCAGTGCCCTTCACTTTGCTCGCATCAACATTGTGCTCAGCCAGTAAACGACGTACAGATGGGCTTAATGCATCGTTAGACTCTTCAGTTGCAGCAGCAACAGGTGCAGCAGCTTCAGCTTCGGCTTTAGTCACTTCTTGACCAGAAACCGCACCCGCGATGAACTTAGCAATCACTTGCTCGCCCAGAACGGTGTCGCCTTCTTGGAACAGGAACTCACCGATGTGACCATCTTCTGGTGCAACCACTTCCAGTACGACTTTGTCAGTTTCAATATCAACCAGATTTTGATCACGAGAAACTTGCTCACCCACTTTTACGTGCCAAGTGGCGATAGTTGCATCGGCAACAGATTCTGGCAGTACGGGTACCTTGATTTCGATACTCATGAAAAACGATCCTTTTTTATAAAATGTCTATTACTACAGTCTTAGCTATTACAGCTTTAGGGCACTGTTCACTAAAGATTCTTGTTGGTGAGCATGCAGCTCTGGGTAACCACAGGCTGGTGCAGCAGATGCTTCACGGCCAGCGTAGGTCAGTTTTGCACCCGCTGGGATAGCAGCCCAGAAGTGATGTTGGCTAGAGTACCAAGCACCCTGGTTTTGCGGCTCTTCCTGACACCATACAAAATCCTTCACATGTTGGTAGTCAGCTAAGGCTGCAACCATTTCTTCATGTGGGAACGGATACAACTGTTCGACACGGATTATTGCAATGTTATTGATGTTTTCTTTACGGCGTTTTTCCAGCAGCTCGAAGTATACCTTACCGCTACAGAACACGACGCGATCGACCTTGCTCGCTTCTAACGTATCGATTTCACCGATCACGTTTTGGAAGCTGCCATTAGCCAATTCTTCCATGGTAGAAACCGCTAATGGGTGACGTAGCAATGACTTAGGTGACATCACCACCAGTGGACGACGCATTGGGCGCACCACTTGGCGACGCAGCATATGGTAAACCTGTGCTGGCGTTGATGGCACACACACTTGCATGTTGTGGTTAGCACACAGCTGCAAGAAACGCTCTAAACGGGCACTTGAGTGTTCTGGACCTTGACCTTCGTAACCGTGTGGTAACAGCATGGTCAAACCGCATAAACGGCCCCACTTCTGCTCACCAGACGACAGGAACTGGTCGATAACCACTTGCGCACAGTTAGCGAAGTCACCGAATTGGGCTTCCCAAATCGCCAGACCACCTGGTTCCGCTGTCGCATAGCCGTATTCGAAGGCTAATACTGATGCTTCAGACAATACTGAGTCAGTAATGTCGATTGGACCTTGGTCTTCAGACAGGTTGCGCAGTGGCAAGTAAGTTGTCGCATCGTTTTGGTTATGCAGAACCGCGTGACGGTGGAAGAAAGTACCACGGCCAGAGTCTTGACCTGTAATGCGAACACGTTGTTTGTCTTCAAGAATCGTCGCGTAAGCTAAGGTTTCAGCAAAGCCCCAGTCGAGCAACTTCTCGCCTTTTGCCATTGCAACACGGTCACTATAAATTTTAGCAACACGTGAATGTAATGGGTGGCTTTCTGGTACGTAGCTCAGCTTGTCAGCTAAATTCTGTAAGCGTGATAGCGGTGTTGAGGCGTCATAAGCTTCGTCCCACTCGCGACCAATATAAGGTGACCAATCCACGGTGTGCAGTGTCATTGGACGCCATTCTTTCACCACACAGTCACCTTGGTCTAAGGCGTCACGGTAGGTGTTAATCATGCTAGTCACTTCATCAGCGCCGATTGTATTTTCAGCGATCAGTTTATCAGCGTAGATCTTGCGTGGCGTTGGGTGTTTCTTGATCTTGGCATACATCAATGGCTGAGTTGCACTTGGCTCATCAGCTTCGTTGTGGCCATGACGGCGGTAACACACTAAATCAATCACCACGTCACGTTTAAACTCGTTACGGTAATCAACAGCCAGCTGAGCAACAAAGGCAACGGCTTCTGGATCGTCTGAGTTCACGTGGAAAATCGGTGCCTGAACCATCTTAGCGATGTCAGTACAGTATTCAGTTGAACGCACATCGTGATGATTTGATGTGGTAAAACCTACTTGGTTGTTAACCACGATACGGATGCTGCCGCCCACTTTAAAGCCACGGGTTTGAGACATATTGAATGTCTCTTGCACGATACCTTGACCAGCAATTGCAGAGTCACCGTGGATCGTGATTGGCATCACCTGTAAACCGTCTTTGCAACCACGGCGGTCTTGACGAGCACGTACAGAGCCCATAACCACAGGGTTAACGATTTCAAGGTGTGATGGGTTAAAGGCCAGTGCTAAGTGCACATTGCCGCCCGGCGTTTCGAAATCAGATGAAAAACCTTGGTGGTATTTCACGTCGCCAGAACCATGGGTATCGGCGTGCTTACCAGCGAACTCGTCAAACAGTTCAGCGGGACGCTTACCTAATACGTTCACCAGTACGTTTAAACGACCACGGTGAGCCATACCAACGACGATTTCTTTCGTGCCCGCTTCACCTGCGCGGTAAATGATTTCGCGCATCATAGGGACTAACGCATCGCCGCCTTCTAACGAGAAGCGTTTTGCACCAGGGAATTTAGCGCCTAAATATTTTTCAATGCCTTCAGCAGCATTTAGGCCTTCGAGAATGCGGGTCTTAACGCTTTTATCGTAGTTGGCTCTACCTAAGGATGGTTCGAGACGTTGTTGGATCCAACGCTTTTCATCAGTATCGGTAATGTGCATGTATTCGGCGCCAATCGAACCACAGTAAGTAGCTTTTAGCGCTTTGACTAAGTCAGCCAGCTTCATGGTTTCGCCACCGTGGGCGAACGAGCCAGTGTTGAACTCACGTTCCATGTCTTCTTTAGTTAGACCGTGGAATGCGGGATCTAAATCGGCAACAGGTTCACGTTTCCACAATTCTAACGGGTCGAGGTTAGCCCCTTGGTGACCACGGAAACGGTGGGCGTTGATCAGCTGTAGCACTTTAACTTGCTTAGCATCCAACTCAGGATCGGTCACACGAGCGGCGCTCTTATGACGTCCTTCCATCGCTAAACTGCGAAAATAATCACGTACTTTGGAGTGAGCCGCTTCAGGCGCATCTTTAGAGGCACCGTTTACCGGAGGGAGATTATCAAATACCGCACGCCAATCGTCAGAAACTGACTGTGGGTCTTCTTGATAGGCTTCATACATCTCTTCTACGTAGGTCGAATTTGCACCGCTTAAGTGAGATGATTCGAGCCAGGCTTTCATGATGCCTTGGTGCATTGCTATTCCTTTCAAACTTTATACACGTGCTTAGCCATAGTTTTTATATGCAATCTCAAGCATTTACCTGCGACGCATAAATTTTGCCGCCCCTAGATATCCAGATTTCACGGCGCGTTGTCTTCCATTACATACACAAAAGAGCCACCTTCTATACCCAGAAAGTGACTCTTCGAGAGCTATATTATTATTGGTTTAAGCTCGGGTTCTCGCATTACACAGCTCGCTTAAGCAGCATTGACTTAATGTGACCAATTGCTTTAGTCGGATTAAGTCCTTTTGGACAAACGTCAACGCAGTTCATGATGCCGTGGCAACGGAACACGCTGTAGGCGTCGTCCAGCTCAGAAAGACGTTCTTCTGTTGCTGTATCGCGGCTGTCGATCAAGAAACGGTAAGCGTGTAGCAGACCGCTAGGACCGATAAACTTATCAGGATTCCACCAGAATGATGGGCAAGCCGTAGAACAACATGCACACATGATACATTCGTACAGGCCATCTAAATGCGCACGTTGTTCAGGTGACTGTAAATGTTCACGGGCAGGCATCTTCTCATCGTTGATGAGGTATGGCTTGATCTTCTCGTACTGCTTGTAGAACTGAGTTAAATCAACCACTAAGTCACGTACGACTGGCATACCTGGCAGAGGGCGAATTTCCAATTTCTTACCCTTAAAGGTAGAGATTGGCGTAATACAAGCCAAACCGTTTTTACCGTTCATGTTCACACCGTCACTACCGCAAACACCTTCACGGCATGAGCGACGGAACACTAAGGTTGGGTCCTGTTCTTTTAACTTGATAAGTGCATCGAGCACCATCATGTCAGTGCCATCAGCCACTTCAAGGCTGTAATCCTGCATGTAAGGCTTTGTATCTACATCAGGATTGTAGCGATAAACTGCAAATTCCAATTTCATCTTTGCAACTCCTAGTAGGTACGTTTCTTCGGCGGGAATGCTTCACGTAACTTAGGTGCCATGTTCACAGCACGACGGTCCATGGTTTCAGTCACAGGGTCAAACAGGGTGTGACATAACCAGTTATCATCATCACGCTCTAAATAGTCTTCACGTGAGTGAGCACCACGGCTCTCTGTACGGAAGTTAGCGGCATAAGCGGTGGCAATTGCCGTCGCCATCAGGTTATCTAACTCTAAACATTCAATACGTTGAGTGTTGAATTCACGAGAGTTATCAGACAACTTGGCATTTTCTAAACGCTTACGGATAGCTTTTAACTGCTCTAAACCTTCTGCCATTGCATCGCCACGGCGGAATACAGAGAAGTTTAATTGCATGCAAAGTTGTAAATCTTTACGAATTTGCGCAGGATCTTCGCCAGTTTTGTTGTTTTCCCAGCGGTTTAAGCGCGCTAATGTCGCTTGGATTTCTGCATCGGTCGCATCTTTTGGATCCGCAGTCTCATCGAGTGCTTTACCTAAGTGTTGACCCGCGGCGCGGCCAAAGACCACTAAGTCGAGCAGAGAGTTACCGCCTAAGCGGTTGGCACCGTGCACAGACACACAGGCAATCTCACCTACTGCGAATAAACCAACCACATCTTGCTCGCTGCCATCTTCATTCTTACGAATAACTTGACCGCTCACCTTCGTTGGCAAACCACCCATCATATAGTGACAGGTTGGCAAAACAGGGATTGGACCATCGGCCGGATCAATATGCGCGAAGGTACGAGAGAGTTCACAAACGCCTGGTAGACGGGCTTCTAAGGTCTCTTTACCTAAGTGATCGAGTTTCAGTAAGCAGTGTGGGCCTAATGGACCATCTAAACCACGGCCTTCACGGATTTCAGTCATCATAGAACGTGCTACCACGTCACGAGATGCTAAGTCCTTCGCGTTTGGTGCATAACGCTCCATGAAACGCTCGCCGTCTTTGTTCAGCAGGTAACCACCTTCACCACGACAACCTTCAGTCACAAGTACACCCGCGCCAGCGATACCGGTTGGGTGGAATTGCCACATTTCCATATCTTGCATCTGAACACCAGCACGCATCGCCATGCCAACACCGTCACCGGTATTGATGTGTGCGTTTGTGGTTGAGGCGTAGATACGGCCTGCACCGCCAGTAGCGAGTACAGTGGCTTTGGCTTTGAAGTAAACGATTTCACCCGTTTCGATTTCAATCGCAGTACAACCTACGATGGCACCGTCTTGGTTTTTTACTAAATCGAGGGCATACCACTCAGAAAACACTTGAGTTTTGTGTTTAACGTTCTGTTGGTATAAGCAGTGAAGCAGTGCGTGACCAGTACGGTCTGCCGCAGCAGCGGTACGCGCCGCTTGCTCACCACCGAAGTTTTTAGATTGACCACCGAAAGGACGTTGGTAAATCTTACCGTTATCGAAACGAGAGAATGGTAAACCCATGTGCTCGAGTTCAATAATGGCTTCTGGACCGGTTTGACACATGAATTCGATAGCGTCTTGGTCACCGATAAAGTCGGAACCTTTTACGGTATCGTACATGTGTTGTTCCCAATGGTCTTCATGGGCGTTACCTAACGCAACTGTGATACCACCCTGCGCAGATACGGTATGAGAACGGGTTGGGAATACTTTAGATAAAAGCGCACAGCTCTTACCTTCTTTAGAAATCTGTAATGCTGCACGCATACCGGCACCGCCGGCACCAATCACTACAGCATCAAACTCACGTACTGGAATACTCACTTAGACACCCCACACAATAACAATGCCGGCCGCCAGATAACAAAAGACGGTGACGACGAAGGTGAACTGTAAAACACCGCGTAACGAAGTGCACTTGACGTAATCCGTCAACACTTGCCATACACCAATCCAGGCGTGAACAAGCAGTGCAACCAGCGCAAGCAGGGTAAACACTTTCATTGGCAGAGCACTAAACAGGCCGTGCCAAACGTCATAGGTGAGAGGGGAACTACATGCAATAAAGCCAACCATGAAAATGGTGTAACAGGCGAGGATTACTGCACTAGCGCGTAGTAGAATAAAGTCATGAACACCACTGCGTCCAAAACTTGCTGCATTGGTTACCATACCCATAACCCCGCTAAAATTGAAAAGGCTACCGTCAGTACAAATACAGCTTTCGCTGAGGCGGTGCCCGAAGCCAACTCTTCCCAACGACCGGTATCCATTACTAAGTGGCGTAGGCCACCGAATAAGTGATAAGCCAGTGCAGTCAAAATGCCCCACATGATGAACTTCACAACGAAGTTATCAAACAGAGATTGTACGCCTGCGAAACTTTCAGCGGAGGCTAAAGATGAATTTAGCAACCAAATAAGAATGCCAACAGCGAATAGCATGATGACACCGGATACACGGTGAAGAATTGACACAATCGCTGTTGCAGGAAAGCGAATGGTCTGCAGATCTAAATGGACAGGTCTTTGCTTTTTCACGTTCTGCTCACTCAGCTCCATTGAGCATTTTTTTTGTTATGTGAACCGCTTTTGTACAAACTTTAAACCAAGGGGTAATTCAAGGCAAAAGTAAACACAAAAGCAAAGTTTAAACAAACAGATAACTATTTGAACACTCACCTATTTAACATGTAAATAAAGGGTGCTTTAACATCATCGTTTGCAGCCATTATTAGGCGGAGGCAAGTATACTCGCGGGAAATGTCAAATACAAACATCACAGAATGCAAATTTTGTTTTTTTAAGGATATTTTCACCTAAGTGCCAGTTGTGGCAAGGAAAGTAAAGCGTTTTATACCATGGTCTAACAAATTTAAACGCTTATTTAAATTGAAATGTGATCTAGAATGGCTGTAAAGTAATGGCGGTTTGACATGCCGCACTCACAGATAAGAACGAAGTAAGGAGAACGGGGTATGGCTGATTTAAAAGCCAAATTAGAATTACCAGGGAACGACTCGATAGAATTGCCAGTAAAGCAAGGATCCGCTGGTTTTGACGTAATCGATATCAGTAAACTTGGCAGCAAGGGTTACTTCACTTTTGATCCAGGTTTTCTCGCGACAGCCTCCTGTGAATCTGCAATTACCTATATCGATGGCGATCAAGGTATATTGTTACACCGCGGCTATCCAATCGAGCAACTCGCCGTTGACTCAGATTACTTAGACCTGTGTTACCTGCTGCTTTACGGTGAACTGCCGACGAAAGAGCAATATGCTGAATTTGTACACACAGTAAAAACCCACACTATGGTTCATGAGCAACTCGCCTTCTTCTTTAGAGGTTTCCGTCGTGATGCTCATCCTATGGCGATGTTGTGTGGTGTCACTGGTGCATTGTCTGCATTTTATCAAGACTCACTCGATGTCAACGATCCTCGCCACCGCGAAATCGCCGCGTATCGCCTAGTCTCCAAAATGCCAACGATTGCCGCTATGTGCTACAAGTACTCTTCTGGCCAGCCATTCGTTTACCCACGCAATGACTTAAGCTACGCAGGCAACTTCTTAAGTATGATGTTTGCCGTTCCGTGTGAAGAGTACAAAGTAAACCCAATCGTTGAACGTGCTATGGATCGTATCTTCATTCTACATGCGGACCACGAACAAAACGCGTCAACGTCAACCGTACGTTTAGCAGGTTCTTCAGGCGCGAATCCATTCGCGTGTATCGCTGCGGGTATTGCTTCTCTATGGGGCCCTGCACACGGCGGCGCGAACGAAGCTTGTCTACAAATGTTAGAAGAAATCGGTTCAGTAGACCGTATTCCTGAATTCATCGCCCGTGCGAAAGACAAGAACGACCCATTCCGTCTAATGGGCTTCGGACACCGAGTTTACAAAAACTTTGACCCACGTGCCAAAGTGATGCGTGAAACCTGTCACGAAGTGTTAAAAGAGCTGAAAGTACAAGATCCATTATTAGATGTGGCTATGGAACTTGAGCGTATCGCGCTGGAAGATGAGTACTTCATTTCGAAGAAACTCTATCCAAACGTCGACTTCTACTCTGGCATCATCATGAAAGCCATTGGTATTCCAACTAGCATGTTCACCGTACTGTTCGCATTAGCACGTACTGTGGGTTGGATTGCTCACTGGAAAGAAATGTTGGATCAACCTGGTCACAAGATCAGCCGTCCACGTCAGCTATATACTGGCGAGACTGCACGTGACTTCGTTAGCCAAGATAAACGCTAATCGGCATTTATAGATTCAAAGCGCCCACTGGGCGCTTTTTTATTGGGGTTTTCATACCCGCCCTTCGCTTTTCTTATCACTCCCTGCAACACAATCCCGAATGATCTCGCTTTAGCATATTTAGCATTTCTCATCACTTTTTAAACTTTTTAGCTACATTTAGTAAGTTTGCCTAATCTACAATCTGACAAATTTAAGTTAATCTACTGAAATTAATATAGTTTTAACTTTGGCATGTTTTCTGCTTTCAGATGGCATCACAAAAATGACAATAGGTAATACTCTTATGGAAAAGTCAACAATTGCTAAGTTCGCCCTGCCCGTGCTGTTAGTGTCAATGTTAGCGGCATGTGGCGAAGAGGAAGTGGCTAAAAAAGAAGAACAATATGCCATTCCCGTCGAAACTACTACCGTGATCCAGGGTAATGTGTCTTCGTTTTATAGCACTACCGCCACCCTCGAAGCCCCACAGGAAGCTAATGTAGTCAGCCGCATCGCCGGCCTTATCGAAGCCATTAATGTCGAAGAAGGCGACCGAGTAAAAAAAGGTCAAATCCTTGCGGTTATCGATGCCAAACGTCAGCAATACGATCTTGACCGCTCCGAAGCCGAAGTGAAAATCATCGAGCAAGAGTTAAACCGCTTGAAGAAGATGACCAATAAGGAATTTATCAGTGCCGACTCTATGGCAAAGCTCGAATACAACCTGCAAGCCGCCATTGCAAGACGGGATCTTGCTGAGTTACAAGTCAAAGAAAGCCATGTGGTCTCCCCTATCGACGGTATTGTTGCTAAGCGTTATGTCAAAGCGGGCAACATGGCTAAGGAATTTGGTGACTTATTCTATATTGTCAATCAAGACGAGCTGCACGGGATTGTCCATTTACCTGAGCAGCAATTAACTAGCCTACGTTTAGGCCAAGAAGCGCAAGTCTTTAGCAATCAACAGAGCAAAAATGCCATCCACGCGAAAGTACTGCGCATCAGCCCTGTGGTCGACCCACAGAGCGGCACCTTTAAAGTCACCTTGGCCGTACCCAATCAAAATGCGCATTTAAAAGCCGGGATGTTCACACGGGTCGAATTGAAGTATGACACCCATGAGAATGTGATCACTGTGCCCTACAGTGCCCTGATCAACCAAGACAACAAGCAAGCCCTGTATGTGATTGACGGCAGCAACGCGAGCCGCCGCGAAGTCGAAATCGGCTACCGCGAAGGTGACTCGGTGGAAGTCGTCTCCGGTATCAAACCCGGCGAGCAAGTCGTTACCCGTGGTCAGCAAAATTTGAAAGACCAATCCTTAGTTGAAGTCATTACCCCACTCGATTTGGCCTCAGCGAAGAACTGATAGGAGTCTTTCATGTCAATCATCAGCACCTCTGTTAAACGGCCAGTCACGGTATGGATGTTCATGCTGGCCATTATGTTATTCGGTATGGTGGGATTTTCGCGCTTAGCGGTAAAACTCCTACCCGATTTAAGCTACCCCACCTTAACCATTCGGACCATGTACGATGGTGCGGCGCCCGTTGAAGTAGAACAACTGGTCTCAAAACCCATTGAAGAAGCCGTCGGCGTGGTGAAAGGCTTGCGTAAGATAAGCTCTATCTCCCGCTCTGGCATGTCCGATGTAGTGCTCGAGTTTGAATGGGGCACCACTATGGATATGGCGAGCCTCGATGTGCGTGAAAAACTCGACACTATCGCCCTACCACTGGATGTTAAAAAGCCATTATTGCTGCGCTTTAACCCCAATCTTGACCCTATCATGCGTCTCGCGCTATCGGTGCCTAATGCGTCTGAGGCTGAACTCAAGCAGATG
Source organism: Shewanella decolorationis (assembly GCF_004354305.1). Lineage (NCBI taxonomy): Bacteria > Pseudomonadati > Pseudomonadota > Gammaproteobacteria > Alteromonadales > Shewanellaceae > Shewanella > Shewanella decolorationis. Next base: position 3,683,163 of record NZ_CP037898.1, read on the forward strand.
CGCACCTACGCCGAGGAAGAGCTTAAACGACGTTTAGAAGCCCTCTCTGGTGTGGCCGCGGTGCGTTTATCCGGTGGTTTAGAGCAGGAAGTGCATATTCAGCTCAATCAGGAAAAGTTATCCCAGCTCAATTTGAATGCCGATGACATTAAACGCCGCATCAACGAGGAAAACATCAACTTATCTGCGGGGAAAGTGATCCAAGGCGACCGCGAATATCTGGTGCGTACCCTTAACCAATTCAATTCATTGGAAGAATTGGGACAAGTGATCGTCTATCGCGACGCACAGACCTTAGTACGTCTATTTGAAGTTGCCACCATTACCGATGCCTTTAAAGAGCGCAGCGACATCACTCGTATCGGCAGCCAAGAGTCGATTGAACTGGCTATCTATAAGGAAGGCGATGCCAACACGGTCGCGGTGGCTAAAAAGCTGCGCGATGAGCTAGTCAAAATCAACCAAGATCCTAAGCAAAACAAACTGGAAGTGATTTACGATCAGTCCGAGTTTATTGAGAGTGCCGTTAGCGAAGTCACCTCGTCCGCGTTGATGGGCAGTATTTTGTCTATGCTGGTGATTTACCTGTTCCTGCGCAATATTATTCCAACGCTGATCATCTCTATCTCCATCCCCTTCTCGGTGATTGCCACCTTTAATATGATGTACTTTGCTGATATCAGCTTAAACATCATGTCATTAGGCGGTATTGCACTCGCCATTGGTCTCTTGGTTGACAACGCCATTGTGGTACTGGAGAACATCGACCGCTGCCGCAGCGAAGGCATGAGCAAGTTAGATGCCGCAGTGACTGGAACCAAAGAAGTGGCGGGCGCGATTTTCGCCTCCACCCTAACCACACTCGCGGTGTTTGTCCCCTTGGTTTTTGTCGATGGAATTGCCGGTGCCCTGTTCTCGGATCAAGCCCTCACAGTGACCTTTGCCCTGCTCGCATCACTCCTGGTGGCTTTAACTTCGATTCCAATGCTGGCCTCCCGCGAAGGCTTTACAGCACTGCCAGAACTCATCAAGAAAGCCCCGAAGGAAAAACCCACTACTAAGCTCGGTAAGTTAAAACACTACAGCGCGACGGTATTTTCCTTCCCGATTGTGTTGCTCTTTAGCTACTTACCGAGTGCATTGCTGACTTTAGCGTTAGTCATTAGCCGCTTCTTCTCTTGGCTGCTTGGGTTAGTGATGCGTCCGCTGAGCAGTGGTTTTAACTTTGTTTACCACGCTATCGAGTCGGTTTATCACAAACTGCTGGCGATAGCGCTGCGTAAACAAGTCGCCACCTTGTTACTGACCATTGGGATCACAGGTGCCTGTATTAGCCTGCTGCCCCGTCTTGGCATGGAACTCATCCCACCGATGAATCAAGGGGAGTTTTATGTGGAGATCCTGCTGCCTCCTGGCACAGCGGTCGGTGAAACCGATAAAGTGCTGCAACAACTCGCGATGTCGATTAAAGACAGGCCGGAAGTCAAACATGCCTACAGCCAAGCGGGCAGTGGCGGTCTCATGACCTCTGATACCGCCCGTGGCGGCGAAAATTGGGGGCGTTTACAGGTCGTTCTGAACGATCACACGGCTTATCACCAAGTAACGCAAGTGCTGCGTGACACCGCGCGCCGCATCCCTGAGCTGGAAGCCAAAATCGAGCAACCTGAACTCTTTAGCTTTAAAACCCCATTGGAAATTGAGCTAACGGGTTACGATTTACACTTGCTCAAACGCAGTGCCGATAGTCTGGTTAAGGCGCTTTCCGCCTCCGAGCGCTTTGCCGATGTGAATACTAGCCTGCGTGATGGTCAGCCAGAACTCAGCATTCGCTTCGACCATGCTCGCTTAGCCGCCTTAGGCATGGATGCGCCCACGGTCGCCAATCGCATCGCCCAGCGCGTTGGGGGCACGGTCGCCAGTCAATACACAGTACGTGACCGCAAGATTGATATTTTAGTGCGTAGCGAACTGAATGAGCGGGATCAAATCAGTGATATCGATGCGCTAATCATCAACCCCAACAGCCCACAACCGATTGCCCTGAGCGCCGTGGCCGAAGTGTCATTGCAATTAGGCCCATCGGCGATTAACCGCATCAGCCAACAACGTGTGGCCTTAGTGTCGGCCAACCTTGCCTATGGCGACTTAAGTGACGCTGTGGCCGAAGCGCAGCAAATTTTGTCGGCACAAGTGTTGCCCGCCTCGGTTCAAGCGCGCTTTGGTGGGCAAAATGAGGAAATGGAGCATTCATTCCAATCACTGAAGATTGCATTAATCCTAGCGGTTTTTCTGGTGTACTTAGTGATGGCGAGTCAGTTCGAATCGCTGCTGCATCCGCTGCTGATCCTATTCGCTGTGCCGATGGCGCTGGCAGGTAGCGTGCTGGGGCTCTATATCACCCAAACCCATTTGAGTGTGGTGGTGTTTATCGGCCTTATCATGCTCGCGGGGATTGTGGTTAACAACGCCATCGTACTCGTCGATAGGATTAATCAGCTGCGCACCGAAGGCGTGGACAAGCTCGAGGCGATTAAGGTCGCAGCCAAATCCCGTCTGCGCCCGATTATGATGACCACCTTAACCACCACATTAGGTTTACTGCCTATGGCCTTAGGTTTAGGCGATGGCTCAGAGGTTCGCGCACCGATGGCGATTACCGTGATCTTTGGTCTGAGCCTCTCAACCCTATTAACCCTGATTGTGATTCCTGTGCTCTATGCCCTGTTTGACCGTAAAGAGTTTACGCATACCGCCACAGAGCAAGATAACACAGCAGAAACTGCGGAGGCTCGCCTATGAACCTCACCCGTTTAGCGATAAAACGCCCTGTCACCACCAGCATGTTTTTCTTCGCTATCTTGCTGTTTGGTTTGGCTTCTAGTCGCCTATTGCCGCTCGAAATGTTCCCCGGCATCGATATTCCACAAATTGTGGTGCAAGTACCTTACAAAGGCTCAACCCCTGCGGAAGTTGAGCGCGATATCACTAAGGTGCTCGAAGAGTCACTCGCCACTATGGGCGGTATTGATGAGCTGGAATCCGAATCCTCCCAAGAGGGGGCGGAAATCGAAATCAATATGAAATGGGGTGAGAACGTCGCCACTAAAAGCTTAGAAGCGCGGGAAAAAATCGATGCGGTGCGGCATTTATTGCCCAAGGATGTTGAGCGGGTGTTTATCCGCCAATTTTCTACGGCCGATATGCCGGTATTGACCATACGTATTTCAAGCGACCGCGAACTCTCTGGCGCATTCGATTTGCTCGATAAGCAATTAAAGCGGCCATTGGAGCGCGTCGAAGGCGTCTCTAAAGTGAGCCTCTATGGCGTTGAGCAAAAGCAGATTGAAGTGCGTATTAATGCCAACCGCCTCGCCGCCAGTGGCTATTCGGCAACCGAGTTACAGACACGTCTTAGCCGCGAAAACTTTGTGTTGAGTGCTGGCACTTTGCGGGAAAGTAATCTGGTTTATCAGGTGTCTCCTAAGGGCGAGTTTCGCAATCTAGAAGACATTAAAGCCCTAGTGCTATTGCCAGGACTGACCTTGGGTGACGTTGCTGATGTGCAATTTGCGCTACCTGAGCGGACCGAAGGCCGTCATTTAGATAAGCATTACGCCGTAGGTCTGGATGTTTTTAAAGAATCCGGTGCCAACTTAGTAGAAGTGTCAGACCGCGTATTAAAGGTGATTGAACTTGCCAAGCAGGATCAACAATTTCAAGGTATTCGCTTGTTTATCATGGAAGATCAAGCTTCAGGCGTAAAATCTTCCCTCTCGGATCTGCTGCTGTCGGGATTAATCGGCGCCTTGCTGTCTTTTATCGTGCTGTATTTATTCCTGAGAAATTTCAAGATGACCATGATTGTAGTGTCATCAGTACCGATTTCGATTGGTATGACACTGGCCGCCATGTATCTACTGGGTTACAGCTTAAACATTCTGTCGATGATGGGGTTGTTATTGGCGGTCGGTATGCTTATCGATAATGCGGTCGTGGTGACAGAAAGTGTGCTACAGGAAAAGCAAGGCAAAACAATACAGAACGCTCAAGACAGTGAAAACGCAGTGATGGTAGGAGTCGATAAGGTTAGTCTTGCCGTACTTGCGGGCACTATGACCACAGCTATCGTATTTTTACCCAATATTTTTGGCGTAAAAGTCCAACTAACTATTTTCCTTGAGCATGTAGCGATTGCGATTTGTATTTCTCTGGCGGCCTCGCTGTTAGTGGCTAAAACATTAATTCCATTGATGTTGACTAAGTTCCACTTCGATATCACGCCAGAGAAAGCGCCAGGTAAGTTACAAAACTTCTACAATCGTAGCCTCAACTGGGTGCTGCTCCGTCCTTGGCGTTCAGGCCTGATTTCAGTGGCGATTTTAGTATCCACCGCCCTGCCGCTGTTAATGGTTAAACAGGATCAGGAGGACAGCCAAAGTAAGGAGCGCATTTACGTCAACTACCAAGTGGAAGGTAGGCATAATCTTAATGTGACCGAGGCAATGGTGAGCCAAATGGAAGAGTATCTTTATAATAATAAAGAGGAATTCCATATCGACTCAGTGTATAGCTACTATGCGCCAGACGACGCTTCATCGGTGATTTTGCTGAAAAAAGACTTGCCCATGCCATTGGATGAATTAAAGAAGAAAATCCGCAGCGGTTTTCCTAAATTCTCCATTGCGAAGCCCCAATTCGGTTGGGGTGACGATAACTCGGGCGTTCGCGTCACACTGACTGGTCGTTCCACCTCTGAACTTATCCATTTGAGTGAGCAAGTATTACCCTTACTCTCCAATATTAAGGGTCTAGTGGATGTGCGCTCCGAAGTGAACGGCGCACAGCAGGAAGTAGTGATCCGCATAAATCGTCAGATGGCGGCACGACTGGATTTAAAACTCAACGAAGTGGCTTCTAGCATCTCAATGGCCCTGCGCGGCTCACCGCTGCGCTCATTTAGGCACGATCCTAATGGGGAACTGCGTATCGAAATGGCCTATGAGAAGGAATGGCAAAAATCCCTCGAGAAGCTAAAACAACTGCCGATCGTGCGTATCGACCAACGTCTGTATACCCTTGATAACCTTGCCAGTATCGAAATTCAACCTAGGTTCGATACCATCAAGCACTATAATCGCCAAACCTCGCTTTCTATCGGGGCGAACTTAGATAACCTCACCACAGAGGAAGCTCAAACTAAGATCAAACAGGTGATGGAAAATGTGCGCTTCCCGAATGGTTATAACTATTCGTTGCGCGGTGGGTTTGAGCGTCAGGATGAAGATCAGAGCGTGATGGCTATCAATATGCTGCTTGCGATCGCCATGATTTACATCGTGATGGCGGCGCTATTTGAATCCTTGCTATTACCGACGGCAATTATCACCTCGATTCTGTTCTCGATCACTGGCGTCTTTTGGGCATTGCTGCTCACAGGCACGCCAATATCAGTCATGGCTATGATAGGGATCTTGATTTTAATGGGGATTGTGGTAAATAACGGCATCGTATTGGTCGACCAAATCAACCAGATGACACCGGATCTCGATAAGCTATCGGACACCATACGCGAAGTCTGTATTACCCGTCTGCGCCCGGTACTGATGACAGTGGGAACAACCGTACTAGGCCTAGTGCCACTGGCAATGGGCGATACACAAATCGGCGGCGGTGGCCCACCGTACTCGCCAATGGCCATCGCGATTATCGGCGGTTTGTCGTTCTCAACGGTGACAAGTCTGTATTTGGTGCCCTTGTGTTACCAACTGCTCTACAGAATGCGTTATCGCGCCGCGGTGCGACTGGGTGAATCAAACCGCATAGCCCAAAAACTTCTACCTTGGACGGTTAGTTAATTGATGTCTGCGATATAAGTTCGCATTCCACTCGAAAGATAATAGGCTGGCTTGCATCAAAACAAGCCAGCCTATTTTTTAAGCAGCACTTAGTCAATAGCGTTAACCAATTGGGTTAATCAGTAGACTAAATCAATGGGCTAAATCAATCGACTAAATCAATGGACTTAGTCAATTGAGTTAATTAATAGAGTGCGCCCTTGTATTCACAACACAAAAGCGAATTTGAAATAGCTGCTCAAGGCCAGGATAAATCTCTTGGATCACTCGGCGCAGCTCAGGCAGCGTCATATTCTCCTGGGCAGCATGTTGCTCTGTCAGCGCCGAAAACAATACAGGCACAACCTCAATCACCTTGATATCACAAAACCAACGGTCAGCTTCGAAGGTCGATACCGGTAAAATTTGCCCGGCAAATACATGGGACTCGGCTTCATCCCTTAAGGTAATGGTCTTAGCCCCTGATAAAATATCCTGCTCGAAACGCTCAAAGAAAGTGATCTTAGTTAACAAATGACCTCCGCCCATTGCTTTTTTAAAGTATTACAAATTGATGACTATCAATATGTTAAATAGGTAATTCGCGCTAATCTTGACATAAATAGAGTGCATTAGCCGTAAAAAACGCCATATTCTAGCACAGCCTTGATCTCGCTCTAGATACAACTTCGACTGCGCCTTAACAGCAAAACATGGAGAGATTGGCAATATTCAGTTAGAATCCAGCTTTAATTGAGCCACTGGACTCAGCCTGCATAGGCAAAAACCGAATTAGAGATGTTATGAACAAGAAGCAAAAGATCGTTAAGAAGATGGCTAAGCGCGAAAAAGCCAAACAGAACAAAATCGAGAAGCCCAAGGTAGGTGCAAAGCCGCGTTATATTTCTAAAGCGGAGCGCGCACGTCTTGAAGCCGAAACGCCAGAAGCCGTAGCCCTAGAAACTCTATTCCCTGAAGCGGCAGAAGACATTGCAGGTGTCGACGCTTCTAGCGCGGAAGATAAGGCGGCAAGTTAAGCCTCTTTGTGTCGTGACTCTCATGATGCTCGCACTCGCATAAAACGCTCTCGCGCTAATGCGAATATGCCAAACATAAAGGCCACTGAAAAGTGGCCTTTATGTTTTATCAATTTTTATCTCTTTAAATTACCAGGATGGTTATCTAAGGCGCTACGGCGTATTCGGTTTTGCTTTATCAAAATCCACTGCGTTAGCGGCCGCCTCGCATTCCTGCTCTTCGGTCAATTGGCCCATTTGCACATGGGAGGATGAAAACGGACTCGTAGATGAGGGCAGATTTTGGCCAACACAATTGGCAATTTCTTCCTCATCTCCCGCGAGTAGCTGCTGGCACTTATTCTGCGCCTCTTCGGTATCGCTCACGACAGGCTGTGCTGCGCTCGCGCAGCTTGCCAGTGCGACCTTATCGACTAAGCGGTAGGCCACCCACACGCCCATGATCCCAAAAAGAATCGAGCCTAATACTTGGCCGATTAACACACCGTATACCCCGCCCCACTGCGCGCCGAAATACACAAATGGCACAGTACCTAACGTCGCTTTACCCACGTTGAACAGGGTGGAATATTTAGCTTTGCCTAGATTATTAAACGAAGCATTGGCCACAAATAAAATGCCGGAGAAAGTAAAAAACACCGCGATATAGCTACAGAAAAACTCGATAAGCGCCGCGCTATCGCCTTTCATATCGAACAGGCTCACCACCTGCGATTTGAGCAAGAACAGCAATAGCGACATCACCACCACATACAAGGTACAAAATTGAATCGCCTTGGTTAAACTCTCACGCACCCGGTCGAATCTGCCCGCCCCAAAGTTTTGTCCAACAATCGGCCCAATGGCACCGGATAACGCAAAAATCATCCCAAAGGTGACTGGGATTAACCTGCCAAGCACCGCCCAACCGGCAACATAGGCATCACCAAAATCGGCAATCGCGCGAGTCACAAAGGCGTTACCAATGGGCGTAGCGATATTCGTCAGCATGGCAGGCCCGGCAATGGCGAAAATCGGTTTGAGATCTGCAACAAAATAGCTGAAGTTAAACTTACCTAGCAGTTGATGTTTTACCACTACCCCACGCCCTGCAATGATAAAGACCGCGATACGGGCAAGCACCGACGCCAGTGCCGCGCCTTCAATCCCCATGGCAAACAGAAAAATAAAAATCGGATCCAGCACCGCATTAACGCCGCCACCCGCTAAGGTCGACATCATCGACAGCTTGGCATCCCCAACGGCACGCAGCGCACCGCCAAGGGCCATCGCAAGGCAAATAAAGGGTAAAGAAGGCACCAAAATGTACAAATAACTCTCGGCAAGTTCGGCGGTATGGCCGCTCGCCCCCACCAGAGTCACTAATTCGGGGATAAAGCAGGTCACCAACACACTCACGAAGAGGCTGATTAAGGTGGTCACCGCCGCACTATTGAGCAATAGGCGTTTGGCCAGTTCCACATCCTTTGCGCCAATCGAGCGGGAAACTAACGCGCCGAGTGCAATCGACAGGCCGATACCAATAGAAGTGGTAAAAAACGAAATGCTGCCCGCATAACCCACCGCCGCGGCCAGTTCATGTTCACCAAGCAAACTTAAGAAGAAAATATCGAGCAAATCGACTACAAATAAGGCAGAAATCCCCACGGCGGCGGTCGAACTCATCACGAGGATATGACGAAGAATCGAACCTTCAACGAATTTGGCTTGGGTCATGGGGTTGTTTTACCTTGATCTATTGGATGGACTGACATCAAATCCAGTCTGCGGCTCTCGCCACTTTAGCAGTCTCTTGAATAGGTAAGCCTACCATGAGGCAGCGCACATAATAAATCATTTAAACGATTTGGTTTGTTACGAATAACTTACACACTCAGGCCGGTCGATGATAACCAATGGATATCGACATCTCGTTTGGGTGAATTGCCAAACAGACGCGAGTATTCCCGGGAAAATTGCGATGGACTCTCATAGCCTACACGATAGGCGGCTGCGGCAGCATCTATGCTCTCGCTTAACATCAATCGGCGAGCCTCCATCAAGCGTAACCGTTTTTGATATTGCAGAGGACTCATCGAGGTCAGTTGGCGAAAGTGATGGTGAAAGGTCGACTTACTCATTCGTGCCATATCGGCTAAATCATCAATGCTAAAATGCTGGGCAAAATTCACCTTCAGCCACTCGATAGCATGCGCGATACGTAAACCGTGGCTGCCCGCCGAGACTATTTGCCTTAAGCGCGCGCCCTGCTCACTGATAAGCACTCGCCAAAAAATCTCTCTTTTAATCAGAGGCGCAAGCACAGGAATCGACTCAGGCTCATCGAGTAAGGCGACTAAACGGCTGAAAGCATTCAGCAAGCTTGGGGTGGAATGGCCTAAAATCATGCCTTGGTCGGTAACCGTATCCTTTTGCCTCGCTAAGGGCGTTTGCAACATTAATTCACTCATCACCGCCAAATCGAGTTTTAGCACGACACCGAGGTAAGGTTTTTCAGCACTGGCCTCTAACACTTGCATGGTGGCGGGTAACTCTAAAGACGTGATTAAAAATCGACTCGGATCGTAGATAAATACCTGTTCCCCCAAGGTCATGCTCTTCGCGCCTTGCACCACAACCGCAATACTTGGCTCGACAATACAGACTGAATGGGAGGTGGGCGCATTCTGCCGATAAAACTCGAGTCCCTCGACCTCAGATGATGCCCATTCGACGCCAAGGGTTCTTTTGGCCACATTGTCAGCAAGCACTTGGGAAAAACAATCCACCATTTGCATCTCACTCATCAGTTTTCACCCATTTTTATCAGTAGTAGTCGGCACTCAGTCATCTGAATTTATCTTACTCGCTACCTAACTCGTTAGCATACGAAATGCCTAACAATTGGAGAATTAGGCAAGCATTACCGACGAATGAACTACCCTGCGCGTCAGCAAGTGGCAAGAATAAGGATCCGAATAAGTGATTTTTCGCCACTGAAAAGGATAAATCGATGAAACCCATGCATTTTGGATTAGGCTCCCTGCTATTGTTAACGCTTGGCGTTCAGGCAACTGAGCCAGTGCCAGCATCAGTGCCGGTATCAGGGACAAAGCCTAAAACAGCGATTGCCATTGAGCAAATTAGTATTGCCCGCAATGGCACTCAGCTCCCTGCGACGGGGCTCGAAGACTATTTTACCGGCCGAGTGCGCGTTGAGCCTTTGTTTCAGGCCAAGGGCGAAGGTCGCGCATCTGGCGCCTTAGTCACCTTTGAGCCGGGCAGTCGCACCCATTGGCATACTCATCCAATAGGGCAAACCTTAATCGTCACCTCAGGGATGGGCTGGGTACAGCAAGAAGGTCAAACACGCCTTGAAATCCACCCGGGGGATGTGGTGCAGATCCCTGCGAATATCAAACATTGGCATGGCGCGACGGGCAGCACACCCATGACGTATATCGCCATACAAGAAGCCAACGCGGGTAAGGTGGTCACATGGCTAGAAAGTGTCTCCCCAGCCCAGTATGACAAGCCCTGAATCAAGCTTAGCGACTCTTCGCCAAAGCTAGCTAAACCAAAGCAAGTTAAACCAAAGCAAGCTACAAACGCCATGACGCAATCTAAGGAGACTTCGATGAACATTAGTGTGACCGCAAACGGCAAAGCATATCGATTTATCCTCCTCGATAATCCAACGGCAAAGGATTTCTACGCCCGCTTACCCTTAAGACTCACGCTTAAGGACTATGCTAATACCGAAAAAATCGCCATGCTCGAGCAAAAGCTCACCAAAGCACAGGCCCCAAAAGGCACCAGCGCTAAACGCGGTGATATCACCTATTACGCCCCTTGGGGTAATTTAGCCCTGTTCTATAGGGACTTTGGCTACGCCGATGGTTTAATTGCGCTCGGTACTCTTAGTAACGAGACGAGTAACGAGACGAGTAAAGCGATGAGTGAAGAATTTGTCGAACTGCTTAGCGGCAAAGATCTCGAGGTGGTGTTCGATAAACTGCCCTAACCATCAAAAGCAAAACATAAAAGCAAAAAAGGCGACACTGAGTTTAATGCAGATCGTTTTAAATAGTTGAACGATCTTTCAAGGGCTTCATAATCAGCCGCAACCTAAGTTGCGGCTGATTTTTTTATGTCTGAATTTTCTAAAGAGCTACTTGTTACTGCTGAATTTTGCCAATCGCAGGATATTGATGTATTCGCCAAACATGTTCCCATTGATTGGGTGGCTGAGGCTGTGCAACAAACTGGCAGGGCATCACTTCGAACCCGTCGTTTCCCTGCAGAGCAAGCTGTTTGGTTGGTTCTAGGCATTGGTTTGATGCGTAACCGCTCGATTCAGCAAGTCTGTGATACGCTCTCAC
>NZ_CP037898.1:3694497-3960450 GCF_004354305.1 Shewanella decolorationis
CCAAACGGCAGAGTAATTTCGATTAACTCAACACCTGTGAGTGTCCACACAGATTTCTTGTTTAGATTGTTAAAGAGCATTTGACCTCGGCTTTTGCGTTACCGCTCAGCGGGTCAGGGCTGCGTATTCTACGCATTTCCCGTGTCGCGTCAAGGCGTTTTTGCAAACTTATTGGCGCTTTTGAATCAAGTGCACATTTTGCATTCGATTCGTACTGTAACCGCATCCGCTTTCGCTGTCTGCCGTGTCAGTGGATGCGCATTATAGGCAGCAGAACTTTTTGTGCAAGGGCTTTTTTGAAGTTTTTTGCATTATTTTTCAAATGCCTTTTTACACCCAATCTAGGCACAAGCTGCCCACGAGTTATTCCCAGAGTTATCCACAATCGCGGTATTTTTCACCATCACATGCCATCAAAAATCCCCTAAGTGAAACGATTTATCACTCAATACAGATGCAAGTTGCAATATTAAAGAAGGAATAAAGATGAAATTCGGCAATGAGGATAGGAACGGTAAATAGCGGAAGTCGCGACCTTATACTTATATAGCTATATAAAAGTATAAGGTCGTGCAACGCGCGCTCACTTGTGGTGTTAATTAGCACTCCACAGTAACTGGCCGCAATCGGTAAGATCGTACCCACCTAATAACGAGGCCATTTGGCGCGTGTGTCCGCTACTTAACATAGTAAAGAGCTGTTGCAGTTGTCTACGGAAGTAAATGCTTTGCGGCATCACAAAGTCGAAGGACTCTTTGACGAGAGGAACGAAGCTTAAGCCGCTCTCTAGGGCAACGGATTGGCAACCGAAACCAATGTCGGCATCACCCCGTGCTATATATCCTGCGAGTTCACGCTCGCTATAGGCCGTTAGCACCACATTGAGTTGATCTAAACGTGCCCCTTGCTTTAATAGCCATTGTTCTAAATGTTGCTGGCTACCAGCACCACCTTGGCGGCTGACCCAACGCCAAGGCAAGGTGAGTACCTTATCCTCTTCTTGGCATCTGTGGTGCATATCGGTGCGCATGATCAAGCCTTGTTGGCGGGAATAGCCATGCACCATGATCCATTGTTGGTGGTTCTGATAACCTTTAAGTAAGGCTGGATGACGGATATTCCTATCCTCCATGCTGCCCCAGTGCAGAGTACAAACGTCGGCATAGCCCTTTGCTAATAGCTCTAACCCGAGACGCGAACCCGTTGCGCTGTAACTGATCAGTTCACGGCTCCCCACCTGTGCCATCAAGCGCGCCACTAACATAGAAAGCAGGGGATCATCGCTGCCAGTGATCAAGAGTCGGTCGGTCAACATGCCACTATGGCAGGAGTCCATCACCCAACGGTCTATTAGTACCTTAGGGAATAGCCATTTACCGGTGATTTTCGTTGCTGGCAGAATGCGGTCATTCGCCATGGCGTAGACTTTCTTTTCGTTCAGATCTAAATACTCAGCAACCTGCTTCGCGCTCATGTAAATCAATTCACTGGCGGATGTCATCTTATATCCTTGTCGTCCTATCTCTTCTAAATTCAACCGATACCATCATTAGCGGCTTATTTGCCTGCAGTGGTATTCGCATCAAATTCAATATTTTCACTACCGTGATAGATCAAAAAGTGGCGCCCTTTCGCCCGGGCAATAATGGTGATACCCAGCTGCTGCGCAAGCTCTAGCCCCATTTGCGTCACGCCACTTCGCGACAGCAGTACGGGGATCCCCATCTTGGCAACCTTGATCACCATCTCTGAGGTGAGTCGCCCCGTGGTGTAGAAAATCTTGTTATCGCCCCGATCCTGCGCTAGCCACATATCGCCCGCTAAGGTGTCCACGGCATTGTGGCGCCCTACATCTTCTACGAAAGCAAGAATTTGGTCGTTCTCGCAGACACCGCAGCCATGAACTGCGCCGGCATTCTTATAAGTGTCATTATATTCATTGATATTTTTAAGCAAACTGTAGAGCGTACTTTGCTTAAGGCTTGGTGTGGGCAGCTGGATATCATCTAAATCCTGCATAAAACTGCCATAAACTGTTCCTTGGCCACAGCCTGAAGTCACGGTTTTTTCCGATAGTTTTTGCTCGATATCGGCGGTTTGCTCGCGGGTTAACACGGCGGCGGAGTTCACATCCCAATCGACAATCACTGAATCCAACTGACTGACATCGGAAATAAAGCCTTGATTTTTAAGATAACCTAACGCGAGCGACTCGGGTTTAGCCCCCAAAGTCATCAAGGTCACAATTGGGCGCCAGTTTAGGTAAACCGTTAATGGTCGCTCACAGGCAACATGCTTATCGATCACTTCGCCCGATTCATCTACGGCCTTGACGGCAATCGTTAGCGGCACTTCAGCCTGAGTTTTCACGAAAGTGAAGGCTGGCTTCGCAGGCGTTGGATGGTCATTGTGCTGTGCTTGCTGAGCAATATTAGAACTATTATCAGAGATCATACTGTTACCGCTTTACATGTGATGGCATCAGCATAGCAATATTTATACCTAGGTATAAAACTCTCGGTGAAATGCGTGATATGCCGCAATTATGAATATTGCACTGGGTGTAAATGTCCCAGACAAAATGACCAAATAGACAAAATGTCCTAAATTTACCCCTATTTTGATGATCTACCTCAAACTAATTCCCCATCTTTAATGGCATTAATATTGCAGAGACCTTTTATCCTAATCAGTTGGGGAAATAGAACCACAAACGAGGTTCACCCCACTCAGTTGAAACGGAGAGACAATGCAACATACCACTAGTGTTTGGCCTATGTACGTTTCACTCAAAAAAGTAGAGAAACAAATGGGTCGTTGGACCTCGGTGCAATGGGAAATCGATCATCTACTGCCCGCCACCCACGAAGCGCCCGAAGGCGCTACCTTAGTCCTACTTGAACTACATAAAGATGAGCGCGCCAGTTATCGCATTAACCTCGATATGGACAATGCCATGCTGTACTTAGTGTGCGATGAAATGGCAGACGGCACTTGGGTGCCCGCATTACTCTCGGCAGATCAAAACGTTGCTGCGGGTTGCCTAGAGGGCAATACCCCCGTTATCAATATGCTGATGCCGGAGGCAATCGCCTGCTGGATTGAAGCCTTCATCACCCAATACGGTGAAGTAGAAATCGCGGCATATCGTCGCAAGCATGTCGATCACCGTAAAAATCAAGGCCCTAGCCACGACCCACTGCGGAGGGACTAATGGCTGACTCAACTCCAAAGTCTAACGGCTTTTTTAGCCGTTGGAGCCAACGCCGCGAGCAAGTAGCGGCTGAAGAAGCGGCACTGGCTAACCAAACAACGGCCGAAAAAATTGCTGAATCAACTCCAACTACCACAGTTGACACAGCAATAGTTGAGCCGGCGGCGATAACACCAAACGCCCAAGATGCACTCCCACGACCCGATGAGGATCCAAACCGCATCCTCACCGCAGAAGATTTACCGAACCCTGAAGAAATAGAGATTGGCGGAAGCTTTGCTAAGTTTATGGGGGCCAATGTTGACCCTGCGGCCAAAACGGCGGCGCTACGTGCATTATGGAAACAGCCACATTTCAATGAGATAGATGGTCTCTTGGAATATGCGCTCGACTACAGCAATCAGCCAAAGCTGACGCCTGAGGTGTCCGCCGAGTTGGCTCAAAAAGTATTCCGTTTTATCACCAAAGAGAATGAAGAGTCAGACGAAGATCTGGCCTCAATCCCCAGCGATGCGGTGATGAATACAGAAAATGCAATGGAATCAAAAAACAGTGATGTCAAAACCGAATTAGCAAACACTCAGATCACGGACAATTTGGATGGGGAGACTGATGACCTACCCCAAAATGCACCAGAGCCTGCCGCTCAGATGCAAAAGCCAGTTGTTTAATGTCAGTTTAGCTAATTCTTATGTCCATAACTTTGGTATGTGAATTGCTGTACTAAGAAATAAATACTTAGATAAAAGCAGAAAAGGCAATGACTTAGTCTCCAACCACAGCCTAAATCTGCCGAAAAACAGCTATTAAAGAGCAGCCAGAGTACTGTTCAGGAACGCAATGTGAGCACTCATTTGATGACCAATCAAACCCAGCTTGCGCTAAAACAAGCGCGGCAAAATGTGTTAGCCCAAACGCAAATTTTACAGAATCTGATCCCGCCAACAGTGAGCTATACCACTGAAGGTACAGTACTAATTATTGGCCCCGAAGATCTGGCACGCCTCGCGGCGGACAAATTGTCCACTATGGCGAGCCGTGTGATTTTGGCTAATGAAGCGATTACCAGCCAAGATGAAACTCACCTTGAGCGAGTCATGGCTGCGGCAACGAATGTCGAAAGCTACTACAACAAACTCATTGGCATTAAAGGATTTTTAGGTCAATTCCAGGTCAGCGTTGAGCACCAAGATGGCGCGGCTGAATTGAGTGTTGTTGCTATTCGCAAACCCCATTTCGATTTGATCCTCGATTTAAGCAGCACACCTTGCCTGAATTTAGAGATGCTGCCGCCGGGCTATTTCTATGTCGGTCAAGACGAAGCCAAACTGGCCGATGCGCTGGAGCAACTCCCTGAACTGGTGGGCCAGTTTGATAAACCCCGTTACGTTAAAATCAATGCCGACCTGTGCGCCCATGATCGTAATGGCATCAACGGCTGTAACCGTTGCCTCAACTTCTGCCCTGCGGATGCGATTAGCAGTGTCGCTAAGAAAATTGAGGTCGACCCTTACCTCTGCCACGGCGCTGGTAGCTGTGCGAGTGCCTGCCCGACGGGTGCGATTGGTTATGACTTACCGACGCCACAGGCACTGCATTCTTACCTGAATAAGATTATCAACCGTTACCGTGAGCAAGCCCAAACCGCCCCCGTGATCCTGTTCCACGACAACGCGGTTGGCGCCAGCTTGATAGGTGGCGACTTAGCCGGGGATGTATTACCCGTCGCCCTAGAAGAAATCACCGTTGCCAGCATTGACCATTGGTTAGCGGCTTTAGCTTGGGGCGCACGCCAAGTGTTAATCCTCAATACCGAGGCGACAGCTCCCACACTCACGCAAATGTTGAAAGGTGAACTCGCTTTAGCCAACAGCATGTTAGATGAAATCGGCCAACCGCAGCGCCTGAGCCTTATCGACCCAAGCATGCTGGCGAATTTGGAGCCGCTGCTCGATATCAGCCTCGATTGGCCGGTGATTGTTCCGGGCGCTTTTGCATCGACCACCAAACGTAACACCTTGTTTGACGCGATTGACCATCTGAACAGCCAGGCAGGTGAAATCAACAGTAGTTTAAGTATCAACAACGTTCCCTACGGCAAAGTCAGCGTCAATGTCGAGAAATGTACTCTGTGTATGTCCTGCGTGGCGATTTGCCCGACCATGGCATTGCAAGATGGTGGCGACAAACCTGCACTACACTTTATTGAGCAAAACTGTGTGCAATGTGGCTTATGTGAGGCGGCGTGCCCTGAGAAGGTCATCAGTCTGACGCCACAAATTAACTTTGATAAAGCTGCTCGTCAGCAATTACACACCCTGAAAGAAGAAGCCCCATTCGAATGTATTCGCTGTGGCTCTCCTTTTGCGACCCAATCTATGGTGCATCGGATGCTGGATATGGTCGGCGCGCACAGCGCATTCTCAGCCAATATTGAACGACTGAAAATGTGTGGCGATTGCCGGGTAAAAGACATGTTTGAAGACATTCTTCAAGATCCTGAAAAGCAACTGCGATAAGAGATCCGCTATGACCGAATCAGTAAGACAAGTATCAGAAAACGATCAGTTGAGAGCCGATATCTATCAACTGTTAGCCGCCCTGTTGCGTCGCCATCCAAGCCCTGAACTGCTGCAATTTTTGGCCAATCTTGAAATCGACGCCAATGAAGACAATGAGATGACCAAAGCTTGGTTATCCCTGCAATTGGCCGCCCAGCAGTTCAGCAGTGAACAATTAGAAGATGAGTATTTTGCCCTGTTCCTCGGTGTAGGTTGCGGCGAAATCCTGCCCTATGGCAGCTGGTTTATGACTGGCTCACTGATGGATAAGCCTTTAGCTCTGCTACGCCAAGACTTAATGCAACTCGGTTTTGAACGTGAAGAAAACGTGAAAGAGCCGGAAGATCATGTCGCGGCCCTCTGCGAAGTCATGGGTACGCTTATCCTCGAAGCCCCAGGCTACCGTCAATTGGCATTCTATCAACGCCACATCGGCAGTTGGATTCAGCGCTTCTGCGATGCCGTCAGCAAAGCCCCGAGCGCGGCGTTTTATGCCACGGTCGCCCATCTTGCGAAGGCATTTTTCGAGATGGAAGCCACCGAGTTTGAGCAACTCAGTTTAGACATTCCTGTGAATTGCCCTGGCAGTGGGGAGCTACAACCCGCTGCCAGCGATTTAGAAAAACAAGTGGAATTAATGAACTAAACTGAAAACGGTTGGCGATGCACATACCAGTGCCTATCGCATAAGCGTTTGATAGGCAAAGGTGGACTTAAGGTTCACCTTTGCCACAAAAAGGAGGCCTTGGCCTCCAAAATAACCGAGGTGGTTATGGTTTGTATCACCTCACCCGTAACACAAGGAGACACTATGAAGAAGCAAGCTTCCGACATGGGCCGTCGTCAATTGCTCAAAGCATTGGCACTCGGCAGTGCGGCTGGCGCGGTTGCGACTGTCAGTAGCCAAACTCTGGCTGCCACCCCAACAGTTGCCCCAAGCGAACCTAAGAGTGAAAACTATCGCGAAACCGACCATATCCGTAACTATTATGCGTCGTTGAACAACTAACCAGAGGAGTGTGTGTGATGCGATTAACCCGCAAAACAGACCAAGTCGTCGAGCCTAAAGTGCCCGCCCTCGGTCTTAATCGTCGCCAATTCTTAAAATCTGCAGGTCTTGCTACTGGTGGTATCGCCGCAGCCTCAATGCTAGGCACAGGTATGATGCGCAAAGCACAGGCGCAGGAACATATCCCCCATAATGCACCAACTGAAGTCAAACGTACCATTTGCTCTCACTGCGCTGTGGGTTGTGGTATCTATGCTGAAGTGCAAAACGGTGTGTGGACAGGTCAAGAACCCGCATTCGATCATCCATTTAACCAAGGCGGCCACTGTGCTAAAGGTGCAGCTCTGCGTGAGCACGGCCACGGTGAAAAACGCCTGAAATACCCAATGAAGTTAGAAGGTGGTAAGTGGAAGAAGATCTCTTGGGATCAAGCCATCAATGAAGTGGGCGATAAGATGATGGCGATTCGTCAAGAATCGGGTCCAGATTCTATCTACTTTATGGGTAGTGCAAAGTTTTCTAACGAACAGGCTTATTTATATCGCAAACTCGCGGCACTGTGGGGCACAAACAACGTCGACCACTCAGCCCGTATTTGTCACTCTACCACGGTAGCCGGTGTTGCTAACACCTGGGGCTACGGTGCGCAAACCAACTCAATTAACGATATCCGTAACGCTAAGAGCATCATGTTTGTGGGCTCAAACCCCAGTGAAGCACATCCTGTCGCCATGCAACACATTCTGGTGGCTAAAGAGCGCGGCGCTAAGATTATCGTTGTTGATCCACGTTTCACCCGTACTGCAGCTAAGTCTGACGAGTACGTGCATATCCGCCCAGGTACCGATATCCCCTTCATCTATGGTCTGTTATGGCACATTTTTGAAAACGGCTGGGAAGATAAAGAGTTTATCAAGCAACGCGTATACGGCATGGAACGTATCCGCGAGGAAGTGAAAAAATATACTCCTGAAGAAGTTGAACACGTTGCAGGCGTGCCTAAGGCACAAATGTACCGCGTTGCAAAAATGCTCGCCGAAACCAAACCAGGCACTATCGTATGGTGTATGGGCGGTACTCAGCACCACGTCGGTAATGCCAACACCCGCTCGTACTGTATTTTACAGTTAGCACTGGGCAATATGGGTGTATCTGGCGGCGGAACCAACATTTTCCGTGGTCACGATAACGTGCAAGGTGCAACCGACTTTGGTTTGTTATTCGATAACTTACCCGGCTACTACGGTTTAACCTCAGGCGCTTGGGCGCACTGGTCAAACGTATGGGACTTAGATCCGAAATGGGTTGCGAGTCGTTTCGACCAAGGCGAATACCTAGGTCAAACACCTCAAACCTCAACCGGTATCCCCTGCTCTCGCTGGCACGATGGTGTGCTGGAAGATAAAACCAAGATCGCGCAAAAAGACAATATCCGTCTAGCGTTCTTCTGGGGACAATCGGTCAACACCGAAACCCGTGGCCGCGAAGTGCGTGAAGCGCTGAACAAACTTGATACAGTGGTGGTCGTCGACCCAATCCCAACCATGGCTGGTGTGATGCACCAACGTAAAGACGGAGTGTATCTGCTACCCGCAGCCACGCAGTTTGAAACCTACGGTTCAGTGTCAGCCACTAACCGTTCAATTCAATGGCGCTCTAAAGTGATTGAGCCATTGTTTGAGTCGCTGCCTGACCACGTGATCATGTACAAACTGGCGAAAAAGCTGGGTATTGAAAAAGAATTCTGTAAGCACATCCAAGTAAATGGCGAAGAGCCATTAGTTGAAGATGTGACCCGCGAATTCAACAAAGGTATGTGGACCGTTGGTTACACAGGTCAAAGCCCTGAACGTTTGAAAATGCACCAAGAAAACTGGGGCACTTTCGATGTCAACACGCTAACAGCCCCCGGCGGCCCTGCCAAAGGTGAGGTTTACGGCTTACCTTGGCCATGCTGGGGTACACCAGAAATGAAACACCCTGGTACCCAAATCCTTTACGATCAATCCAAAGAAGTGAAAGACGGTGGCGGTAACTTCCGTGCCCGTTATGGTGTAGAACACAATGGCGTCAATATTCTCGCCGATGGTTCATTCTCTAAAGGCAGTGAAATTCAAGATGGTTATCCTGAGTTTACCGCCGACATGCTCAAGCAATTGGGTTGGTGGGATGATTTAACCGAAGAAGAGAAAAAATACGCCGAAGGCAAAAACTGGAAGACTGATATTTCTGGCGGCATTCAACGTGTTGCCATTAAACACGGCTGTATTCCTTTCGGTAACGCGAAGGCACGTTGTATCGTTTGGACCTTCCCAGACGATATCCCGCTGCACCGCGAGCCACTCTACACTCCTCGTCGTGACTTAGTCGCTAAGTACCCAACCTACGAAGACCGTATGGTTGCCCGTCTACCGACGCTGTATAAGTCCATTCAGGACAAAGACTTTACCCAAGGCTTCCCACTGACACTGACCTCAGGTCGTTTAGTGGAATACGAAGGTGGTGGTGAAGAATCTCGTTCTAACCCTTGGTTGGCCGAGCTACAACAAGAAATGTTTATCGAAATGAACCCGGCAGACGCGGCTGACCGCGGTATCCGTGACGGTGACAATGTCTTTGTTCATAGCCCTGAAGGCGCCAAGATCACAGTGAAGGCAATGGTGACACCACGGGTTGTTCCGGGTGAATGTTTTATGCCATACCACTTCGCCGGTATCTTCGAAGGTGAAAACCTCGCGAAGAATTACCCAGAAGGTACAGTACCTTATGTACAAGGTGAATCGGCAAACACCATTTTAACTTACGGCTATGACGTTGTGACTCAGATGCAAGAAACTAAGTCCAGCCTTTGCCAAGTTAGCAAAGCCTAACCTACTTGATGAGGAGATAAGCCATTATGGCAGTCATGAAATTTTTGTGTGACACCAAACGCTGCATCGAGTGTAACGGCTGCGTCACAGCATGTAAAAACGAAAACGACTCCGCGCTTGAGTGGGGTATTCAACGTCGCCGCGTGGTGACAATTAACGATGGTCAACCGGGTGAAGCATCGATTTCAGTCGCATGTATGCACTGTACCGACGCTCCTTGCATGGCCGTATGTCCGGCAGATTGTTTCTACCGTACCGACGATGGCATTGTGCTACACAACAAAGATACCTGTATCGGTTGTGGTTACTGCTTCTATGCCTGTCCATTCGGTGCACCACAATTTCCGAAGAAAACCGCATTCGGTAGCCGCGGTAAAATGGACAAGTGTACTTTCTGTGCCGGTGGCCCAGAAGAAACCTTCTCCGAAGCCGAGCACAAGAAATACGGTGCCAACCGTATTGCTGAAGGCAAGCTACCTATGTGTGCTGAGCTTTGTTCAACCAAAGCGCTGCTTGCAGGTGATGCGGAAGTGGTATCAAACATCTACCGTCAACGTATGGCCTCTCGAGGCAATCCTAACGTGATTTGGGGCTACAACCCAAAGACCGGTGAGATTAACTAAGCAGAGTGAAGGTTAGGGAGCCATCCCTAACCTCTGGCAAGGAGTGAAAATGTTAAACAAACAGTTAAACAAATCACTGCGCAGTCTGTTTGCTCTGATGGTACTCGTGATGGGATTGGGCCTAGGTTCAGTAATGAGCGCAGGCCCAGTACAGGCAAGTGATCAGCAATCGAGTCAACAACAGGCGAAAGCGCAAACCAGCGAAGCCGATCTGTGGCGTGCGGTAAAGTCGGGTGAAACTGGCTATACCACAGCCAAAGGGGTCGAAACTGGGGTGTTGATTAACGTTGCCGGCAACCAAGGTAAAGAACTGAGAAACCAATACATCACCCCGATTATGGCCTTGGCTGTAACGGGCGTATTTGGCGCTTTCTTACTGTTTTACCTGGTAAATGGTCCTTCAAGGCTCAGCCACGGCTTTTCGGGCAAGATGGTGGCTCGTTGGTCTAAGGCAGATCTGTGGATCCACTGGATCATGGCAATTAGCTGTCTCGCGCTTATGTTTACCGGCTTAACCATTATGCTCGGTAAGCATGTTGTGCAAGAGCTGCTAGGGCCAGATCTGTGGGCACCGCTGATCTACGGCAGTAAGACCGTGCACGACTGGGCAGGCCCCATCTTTATCGTGGCGTGGATTGTCTGCGTGGTGAAATGGATGCCGCTACAAACCTTTAAGATGTACGATCTTAAGTGGTTCTTAGTGGTCGGTGGCTATATCAACTTTGGCCCATTCAAAGGCAAACACCCTGACAGTGGTTTTGCTAACGCCGGTGAAAAAATGTGGTTCTGGACACTGACCCTATTCGGGCTGTTTATCAGTGTGTCTGGCATCATGTTGGTATTACCCGGCTTAGACCTGCCCCGTGAAGCCTCGATGGGCGCGCTGCTGATCCACTCGATCAGTGCCGTTATCCTGATTGCCTTTACCATAGTGCATATCTGGATGGCGACCGTACTCAGTGAAGGCGGTATGGAGTGTATGAAGTCAGGCTATTGTGATGAGAACTGGGCAATCCAGCACCACAATTTATGGTATGACGAAATCAAAGCCAACGGCAGTCTGCGTTATAAAGACTAACGAAAGCCTTAAGCTTTAACCCGGTAAAAACACCTCGCACTGCGGGGTGTTTTTTTACCTAGAATCAAAACAACAAACCATTAACAAGTGTTTCATTTTTATCCGATTCTTACGTACTCACACAAGTGCTGAAACCATGAGCGAGTTAACGCTTTTGCCTCAGCGCGCCTGCCTGTCCGGCTGCAAACTGTTCTAGATCAAGTCTTACTCAATCTTTTCCTACTATATTGCCCCCACGCGCGATGATTATCGGCAAACAAGATGATTTCATTATCTTTTCCACCTCTAATCTTCACTTTTTGATAACAAGTTATATCCCCTCGAAAAGCCGCGCGCCCAAGAACCATATCCACTCATTCAGGAGTCAGCATGAAGCAACAACCTAGCGATTTATCTCGCCGTTCTTTGCTTAAAGCGCTCACCGTTGGCAGTGTTGCCGGCGCCGCCATTGCCGCTACCGGCATCAGCGCAGCCCAAGCCAGCGAGAGCAGCAAGGTAACAACCCAAGAGCCTAAGGGTTACCACGAAACTGCGCACATTATCAGCTATTACGATAGCCTGCGTAGCTAATCTAGGAGAAGTCAGCGATGAAGTTAACTCGCAAGTCCGATGTCGCCCAAGTGGCCGACAAACCGACGTTAGGCATTAGCCGTCGTCAATTTATGAAGCAAGCAGGTATTACTACCGGTGGTATCGCAGCCGCTTCTCTGTTGGGTACAGGCATGATGCGCCGTGCAGAAGCCAAAGATGTGCCACACGATGCGCCAATCGAAGTTAAACGTACAATTTGTAGTGCCTGTGCTGTGGGTTGTGGTCTGTATGCCGAAGTGCAAAATGGCGTGTGGACAGGTCAAGAACCCGCATTCGATCACCCATTCAATGCCGGCGGTCACTGCGCGAAAGGCGCTGCACTGCGTGAGCATGGCCACGGTGAAAAACGCCTGAAATACCCAATGAAATTGGTTGATGGCAAGTGGAAAAAAATCTCTTGGGAAGATGCGATTAACGAAGTGGGCGACCAAATGCTCAACATTCGTAAAGAATCTGGCCCAGATTCTGTGTACTTTATGGGTAGCGCTAAGTTCTCTAACGAAGGCTGCTATATGTACCGCAAACTGGCGGCCATGTGGGGCACAAACAACGTCGACCACTCTGCTCGTATTTGTCACTCTACCACGGTAGCCGGTGTTGCTAACACTTGGGGTTACGGTGCGCAAACTAACTCTTTCAACGACATTCAGAATGCCAATGCTATCTTCCTGATCGGGGCAAACCCAGCGGAAGCGCATCCAGTATCGATGCAACACATTCTGATCGCCAAAGAGAAAAACAACGCGAAAATTATCGTTGTTGACCCACGTTTCTCTCGCACTGCAGCGCACTCAGATCTGCACTGCGCGATTCGTCCAGGTACCGACATTCCCTTTATCTACGGTATGTTATGGCACATTTTCGAAAACGGTTGGGAAGATAAAACCTTTATCCAACAACGTGTATTCGAGATGGAAACCATCCGCGAAGAAGTGAAAAAATTCCCACCTAAAGAAGTGGCGGATATCACTGGCGTAAGCGAAGAAGTGGTTTATCAAGCCGCAAAACTGATGGCAGAAAACCGTCCAGGTACAGTGATTTGGTGTATGGGTGGTACTCAGCACCACGTTGGTAACGCTAACACCCGTGCTTACTGTATTCTGCAACTAGCCTTAGGCAACATGGGCGTTTCTGGCGGCGGTACTAACATTTTCCGTGGCCACGACAACGTACAGGGCGCGACTGACTTAGGTCTGCTGTTCGACAACCTGCCAGGTTACTACGGTTTAACCTCAGCCGCTTGGACTCACTGGACCCATGTGTGGGATCTGGATATGGAGTGGGTGAAGAGCCGCTTCGATCAAAACGCCTATTTAGGCAAAGATCCAATGACCACCCCAGGTATTCCTTGTTCTCGCTGGCACGATGGCGTGTTAGAAGACAAGAGCAAGCTGGCACAGAAAGACAACATCCGTATGGCCTTCTTCTGGGGTCAATCGGTCAACACCGAAACCCGTCAACGTGAAGTGCGTGATGCCTTAGACAAGATGGACACAGTAGTAGTTGTCGATCCATTCCCAACCATGGCGGGTGTTATGCACCGTCGTAAGAATGGCGTGTATCTGTTACCTGCTGCGACTCAGTTTGAAACTCAAGGTTCAGTGTCTAACTCAGGCCGTTCTATCCAATGGCGTGAGCAGGTTATCCAACCTTTATTCGAGTCAAAAACCGACATCGAAATCATGTACCGTTTAGCGCAAAAACTCGGTATCGCCGAGCAATACACTAAACGCATCGCCAAAGAAAACGGCTTACCGGTTATCGAAGAGATCACCCGCGAAATCAACCGCGGCATGTGGACCATCGGTATGACAGGTCAAAGCCCTGAGCGTATCAAGCTGCACACCCAAAACTGGGGCACTTTCAGCAACAAGACGCTCGAAGCCGCCGGCGGCCCAGCTAAAGGCGAAACCTACGGTTTACCTTGGCCATGTTGGGGCACACCAGAAGCTAAACACCCTGGTACCCAAATTCTGTATAACCAATCCAAACACGTTAAAGACGGCGGTGGTAACTTCCGTGCTCGTTATGGCGTTGAATACAATGGTAAAAACCTGCTGGCTGAAGGCTCTTTCTCTAAAGGTGCCGAGATCCAAGACGGTTACCCAGAATTTACCGATAAGCTGCTAAAACAACTCGGTTGGTGGGATGACCTGACTGCGGAAGAAAAAGCCGAAGCCGAAGGCCGCAACTGGAAGACCGACTTATCAGGCGGTATCGTGCGCGTCGCTATCAAGCACGGTTGTATTCCATTTGGTAACGCTAAAGCCCGTTGTATTGTTTGGACTTTCCCAGACCAAGTGCCAGTTCACCGCGAGCCGTTATACACAGCACGCCGTGACTTAGTGGCTAAGTACCCAACCTACGACGATATGCAAGTTCATCGTCTGCCAACACTGTACAAGTCAATCCAAGAGAAAGACTTCAGTGGCAAGTACCCACTGGTACTGACCTCTGGTCGTTTAGTGGAATACGAAGGTGGTGGTGAAGAATCTCGTTCTAACCCATGGCTGGCTGAGCTTCAACAGGAAATGTTTGTTGAAATCAACCCAGGAGACGCAGCCGACCGCGGTATCCGCAACGGTGAGTTTGTGTGGTTAGAGGGCGCCGAAGGTGGCCGCATTAAAGTACAAGCCATGGTAACGCCACGCGTTAAACCAGGTGTGACCTTTATGCCATACCACTTTGCGGGTGTGATGCACGGTGAAAGCTTAGCGCCTAACTATCCTGAAGGCACTGTGCCTTACGTTATCGGTGAATCCGCTAACACGGCACTGACCTATGGTTATGATCCTGTGACTCAAATGCAGGAAACCAAAGCGTCGCTCTGTCAGATTGTTAAAGCGTAAGTGCAGCTTAAGCTAGGAGAATTGCCACTATGGCTACAATGAAATTTTTGTGTGATACCAAGCGCTGCATCGAATGTAACGGCTGTGTCACAGCATGTAAAAACGAAAACGATTCCGCTCTCGAGTGGGGTATCCAACGCCGCCGCGTGGTGACTATCAACGATGGTCAACCCGGTGAAGCTTCAATCTCTGTCGCCTGTATGCATTGCTCAGACGCGCCATGTATGGCGGTTTGCCCTGCAAACTGCTTCTACAGAACCGAAGACGGCATTGTGCTACACAACAAAGATGCCTGTATTGGTTGCGGTTACTGCCTGTACGCCTGTCCATTTGGCGCACCACAGTTCCCGAAAAAAGGTGCCTTTGGTAGCCGCGGTAAGATGGATAAATGTACCTTCTGTGCCGGCGGCCCAGAAGAAAACCACTCAGAGGCAGAGCGCCAGAAGTACGGCTCAAACCGTATTGCCGAGGGCAAACTGCCAATGTGCGCAGAACTATGTGCGACTAAGGCCCTGTTAGCGGGTGATGCAGAAGTGGTTTCTAGCATCTTCCGTGAGCGTGTGGCTTACCGTGGCGCTAAAAACGCGGCTTGGAATTAATTCAGGTCACAGGATCTGTCCACAGACTTAGCCTGGCGCCTGCTAGCAGGCGCCACTAAGCGAGAGAGGATGTATGATGAACAAATGGTTCAAACACATAGGTTTAGCCATAGCACTGCTATTTAGTGCCGTGTGTCTAGCCAATGGTGGTGATGAACAAGCGCTCCAACCTCAAGCCTCTGATGCCCAAATTTGGGCACAGCTGAAGGACGGCGCCACGGGATACACTACCTCCCACAGCGAGTTCCACGCACAACCGATCAATACCTATGATCTGCGCGTGCTGGAGCTGCGTAGCGACTGGTTAGCGCCCGCTTTAATGGCGGCGCTATTCGGCATGATCATTATCTTTGTCTTATTTATCAAGGTGAACGGCATATCCAAGCTACACCATGGTTTTTCGGGCAAGCTAGTGTATCGCTGGTCAAAGTTTGACGTTTCAATCCACTGGTTAGGCGCAATCCCGTGCTTAATGTTGATTTTAACGGGCTTAACCTTATTAGCGGGTCGTTTCTTCTTCCAACCTTGGTTGGGCGAAGGCATCTGGGAAGCCATAGTTTATGGCGCTAAGCAAATCCACGATGTGATGGCGATTCCGTTCATGATCGGCTGGGCATTGATGACAGTGTTATGGGCGAAGAACCAGCTGCCAAAAATGTACGACGTGAAGTGGTTCCTCGTTGTCGGTGGTTACATTAACTTTGGTCCCTTCAAAGGTAAGCACCCTGATGCAGGTTTTGCTAACGCCGGTGAAAAAATGTGGTTCTGGGCCTTCGCTCTGTTCGGGTTAATCATTTCAGCATCGGGTATGTTGTTACTGTTCCCAAATCTTTTCGAACCTAGCCGCACCTTAAGCTTAATCGCGCTGGTATTGCACTCAGTGAGTGCCATCGTGATCTGCGCTTTCTCTATCGTGCACATCTTTATGGCAACTGTGATGTCAGAAGGTGGTATGGAGTGTATGGTGTCTGGTTATTGTGATGAAAACTGGGCAACCCAACACCACAACCTGTGGTACGACGAAATCAAAGCCAACGGCACTTTGAAATATAAAGAGTAAAAGTCGCTGAAAACAAAAAACCTCCACAGCATGCTGTGGAGGTTTTTTTATTGCTAAAAAGCTTCAAACTGAACGGTTAGAAGCGATACATCACAGAGATACCGAGATTTCTAGGATCGATGATTGCTGCATAACCATCGGGATAACTGCGGCTAGCGGGTTCATTTACCGTCAACGCTTGCTCATCAAATAGGTTGTTTACAAAGCCGCTGATTCTCCAGCTATCGGTTTGGTAATCAAGGCTTAGGCGAGCAACCACATAATCACCAGCCACCCGTGATTCGGTATTATTGATATCCGCATAATACTCACCCACATAGTTGCCTGAAAACCCGAAAGAAAACGCATCGCCCAACCAATATTTTAATCCTGCATTGGCGGTCACATGCGGCGCCGAGTTCAGCTGATTGCCGATAATGTCACCATAGCTAGGATCCGCTTGTTTGATTTCACTATCGAGTAACCCTACGCCCGAAATAAACTGCAGGTTTTCGGTAAGCATAGCGCTGAATTCAGCCTCAACCCCGTAACTGACGGCTTTATCGATATTGGTAATTTTGCGAGCACTATTAGACGCTTGGTAACCGTCAAAATCGTTGTAGAACAGGTTAGCACTTAAGTTAACATCACCATCCATAAAGGTGCTGCGACTGCTTAGCTCATAGGTGTTGACGTACTCTTCATCGTAGTAGTAATACTCACTTTCGACTAACGATAACGCACCGCCGCCAGAGTTATAACCACGACGTACGCTAGCCGCCAAAGTTGTGCTGTCATTCAGCGCATACTGCAACACTAACTTCGGCAGGGTGACAGTGTTGGCATCATCCAGCTTTTCATGCAATTGACTGCCTTGATAGAGCATATTGAAGTTACGCAATTGCTCCTCACGCATCACGCGGCCACCGACTGTGACCCAGAGCGAGTCGGCAAGCCCATAGGTCATTTCACCATAAATAGAGGTGGACTTAGTACTGTCATCACCACTGTAGACAGAGCTACCCGTACTGCCAAAATCTTGGCTACGTTTAAAATAGGCTAAACCAACAAAACCATTGAAATCTTTATCTTTTAGGCCAAAGCTATATTTGCCGTCAACGGTGTAACTCTGGTCGTTCATATCGACATATTGCTGCGCCGTGGCAAGGGCCTCATAGGATTCAAAGCCCCAGTCATAGTCCATATAGGCAACGATAAGATCTAAGGCGCGCCCTTCACCGAGGTCATAATCGGCTTTGACTGAGTGAGTCGTCGATTTAGTCTCGATATAACGTTGAAAAATGGGTTTAAACGCCCAAGGATCATCACCGGTAAAATAATTACGCCCTGAGTCACCTTTCTCATCATTATATGAAAAGCTGTAGAGCACTTTGAGATCCTCAATCGCACTCGGCTGCCACAGGAATTTACCGCGCCAGCGATTGGTGTTCAGTTCATTGAGGTCAAATGGGGCGGGATTTGTCTCATATTCCAATCCTTTATTGAAGGTATTCCCTGTTACATTTTGGCCACTCACCCTAAATGCCAACTCATCATCGAGGATAGGACCAGAGAGCATCACCGCACTGTCGATAAAGTTATCTTGATTGCGATAACCAACACGAGCCGCCCCTTGCCAATCAAAGGTTGGGTCTTCTGTTTTAATAAACACTGTGCCGCCAATGCTGTTACGACCGTTAATCGTCGATTGTGGGCCGCGGTACACCTCAATTTGCTGGATATCCCACAGGCCAGTATCGCCGGTAAGATCGGCCACGAAAGGCTCTGCGACACCGTCAACTAAGGTAGAAACCCTTGCCCGAGCACCGCCAGTAAAAGAGTTAAATCCCGAGGCTGAACCATTGCCAGAAACCCCACGAATATCCGGTACTGCACCCGTTAGCACGACAACGTTTGGCACTTCAGATAAAGCGCTTGAAGTAGATTGGTATTGACCGCTGTCGAGCGCTTCTTTATCAATCACCGAAATAGAGGAAGTCGTATCCTTAAGACTACGTTCGATTTTCTCACCATAAACAGTAATTTTTTCAATCGGTTCAGAAGATTCCGCGTCCACGCCCGCATAAGCTGAAGATATCAACAAACTCGAAACTATTGCGGCAATTGCACTTTTTTTAAACGCCCTGCATTCCATAAAAACCTCGACGGCACTCATTGATAAAAAGGTATTAACTAAAAATGCCGACAATCTATATTAAAACAACCTTAATCACAATTGATAATCGATATCATTTACATTTCAGATTATTACTTTGTGATACGGCGCATATTCATCAGGAATGGCATAAAAAACATGGGACATTAGGGGACAAATGCGATGACTTTAGTGACAGATAAAGATAGTCGCAGAGCTTTATGAGTTTTTGAGATTTCCTTCACAATCATCTTTATGACTGTTAATGCACTGTAGTATGAACTGTAACTATCAGCATTTTAATTGTTAAAATCAATACGATGAAAACATACTGAACTTTAATTACATAACATATGACAACTGTTAGGCTATCCCATGCTAACAGGAAACAAACAAATCCTTATAAAACATTAGATTAGCAATTATCACATTAAGAAAGCGCGTTGCAGAACGGTTAGCCAAGGAGCTAAACTAGCTACTTATGTAATTCAATTACACCCTTCTTGATTTTATACCTCAGTAGGCCACCATGTTTAACAATGCCAAAACCAGCACATTGACGGCGCTGCCCTCAGTGTTTGCGAGTATTTTATTGATCATTATCGGTATTTCCTCCTATAGGGGTTTTACCGAACTCAATGACACTAGTATAAAACTAGTAAACAATACCCAGCTCGCCGAAACCTTCACCAGTGTGCGTGAAGCTTTTTTCGAGTTGCGTTTAGCCACCTTAGTCCATAACAGTGACGCCATCAGTTTGCAGCAACGCAATGTGCAGCAACTTGTTGAGCAACTCGCAGGATTTAACACCGATTTTATGGGGCAAGATGCCAGAACGATCCGCACTCTATTGCCGCAAATAGAGCAATATGTGCGTCTCTATCAGCAGGAGTTAGCCTTCGCCAAACAAACGGGTACCGAACCTGAACTCACACCAGAACGTGGCGCACTTGGGCCCAAGGTTAGCAATGAGATCAATCAATTAGTTAAATTGATCACCCAACGCAATCATGAACTTGGCAAACAGGCTGAATACAAGGTGAATACTACCGAGGTATTACTGCTTGGTTTAATCCTAATCGCCATAGTCGCTTCCTTACTTAGCGCCCTGTTTATGAGCAGAGGTTTGGTCAATATCGTTAATCAAATCAAGCGCGTCGTAGAGCACCTTGCTGCTGGCGATCTCACCCAGAAGACTCAAATCAGTGGTCAAAACGAACTCTGCGCGCTTGGCGCCGATCTTGATCGAGTGATTGACCACTTGCGCCATATGATTTCCGATATTGCCCAGGCCTCAGAACATATGTCGGATCAAATTGGTCAGTTGAATGTGCAGTCCAATGCCAATAGCCATGCATTGCAAACCCACGCGCTAGAAACCGACCAAGTGGTTACGGCCATGACCGAAATGAGTGCAACTGCCCATAATGTTGCCGGTGATGCAGCCTCCGCCGCACGCTTTACCCAACAGGCAAATGAACAGGCTGATAAGTCGAAAAAGGCTGTCGAACAAGCGGCAAAGACGGTTATCGCGCTGGTCGGCAAAGTTGATGTAGCAGCACACAACATAGCGGAAATGAATGAAAACACCCGCCATATCGCCACCATCTTAGATGTGATTGGAGATATCGCCGACCAAACCAACTTACTCGCACTTAATGCCGCCATCGAAGCCGCCCGCGCTGGTGAACAGGGCCGTGGTTTCGCCGTCGTCGCCGACGAAGTACGCGCCCTCGCCGCTCGCACCCAAGCGAGCACAGCTGAGATCAATCAGATGTTAGAGCGACTAAGCAATGGCGCCAATTCAGCCGTTAGCGCAATGGATGAGACCAAACAGAGTTGTCAAGACGCAGCGGATACCACCACACTGGTTACTGAAAGCCTTGAAACATTGACAACCTATGTATTTGATATCAATGGATTGAGCAATCAAATCGCAACCGCCGCCGAAGAACAAAGCGCGGTGAGTGAAGAGATTAATCGTAACTTGAATACCATTCGCGAAATGGTTGAAGAGTTAAATCAAAGTGGTAAAGCGACCCTCAATAGTGCGACCTCTCTGGCCGCCACCAAGGAACAGTTAACAGGCGTAGTCTCGCATTTTAGACTCTAATTCGAGCCAGCTAAGTCACAACAATGGCCTAATATCGCAAGATATTAGGCCAAACTTTTTAGCTCAATTCATAAAGCCTTAAATAAATATCTAATGGCTTATTCCAATGCCTCTGTCTGTTTCTTCTGCTCTAAGCTCGACCAATATCCTGCCAGCAGGGCGCCTGAGAGATTATGCCAAATTGAGAAAATGGCGCTGGGGACGGCGGAGAGCGGGCTAAAAAACTTGATGCATAATGCAGTCGCAAGACCTGAGTTTTGTAACCCCACCTCAATCGAAATGGTTTTACACACTGTATGGCTAAAGCCGAGCAAGCGGCAACACGTATAACCCAAGGCGAGTCCCAAGCCATTATGCAGAAACACCGCGAGTAAAATCACAGGCCCCACCTGCGCAAATTGCCCCGCATTTAAGGCCACAATAATGCTGATGGCCAGTACAATCGCCACGATAGAAATGATGGGTAATGCAGGGGCAAGTTTAGCCACCTGCGGTTTAAAGAAATGATTCAACACCACACCCACAGTCACTGGAATAAGCACGATTTTAACAAGGCTGACTAACATATCCATTAGAGGAATGGCGACAATCTCACCGATTAATAGCTGAATAATCAACGGGGTAAACACCACACCCGCTAAGGTGGATAGCGCCGTCATAGTGATAGATAAGGCGACATCGCCCTTGGCCAAATAACAAATCACATTCGATGCCGTGCCACCCGCCACGCTCCCCACCAGCACCATGCCTATGGTCAATTCACGATTGAGCCCTAACAGCAAACTAATGGCTAAGGCACTTAAGGGCATTAGGGTAAATTGCAAGATTAAGCCAGTGATAACGGCGCGCTTCTGCTTGAATGCATTGGCAAAATCCCGCACATCTAAGGTCAATCCCATGGATAACATAATCACCACCAGCAACGGCACTATGCTGGTTTTCAATCCGCTAAACCACGCGGGCATCAAATACGCCGTACCCGCCCCAAGTAAGGCAAATAGCGGAAAAAAGCGGTTGATATTAACCAAAGAGATTTCAGGCGGTTTGAGGAGATTAAGCAGTGTCCGCAGGGATAATGACAGCCAGATACCCTCAGTACAAGTCAAAATGCCCACAAGTAAGAAGCTCAACTTTTTATCATTTCAGTCTTTCGATTGAGCCCTAAAGTTAATCGCTCAAATTCAATAACAAAGGCCCAAAAACCTTAGCAAATATGCATCTACAATTACTAAAACATGATCTGCTTAACAAAAAGCCAGTGATTTCCTTGTTAGGAAACCGTAACTTATAACCAGTTCACGTTTTGCTTACTCCATACGAGGTAGTCTAATTGCGCTAGGTGGTCGTGAATTACCTAAAGCAATTTCGGTGTTTACGGTTAGCACTCTCAGATAGGAATCGTTATGTCTTCAGTTATTCAAACGCTCAATGGCGCGATCGCAACGCCTTATCAAGCGAATATTACCGTCCCTAACTGGATGCTCAGCTCGATGGAACGAGTCATGCAGTATTATGTCGATAAGAATCTTCGCCTCGATACGCTCTCCGCCGACATCATGCCCGCCCCGGTCGAAGGTAAAAAGTACATGCTTTATGCCCATGTGCCCTTCTGCCATACCTTGTGTTCATACTGTACCTTCCACCGTTTTATGTTTAAGGAAGACAAGGCGCGCGCTTACTTTATCTCTCTGCGTAAAGAGATGGAGATGGTCAAAGCCTTAGGCTATGACTTTGAATCTATGTACATTGGCGGTGGCACCACCACAGTATTAGAAGACGAACTCGCACGCACCATTGAGCATGCCAAGACGCTATTCCCAAATATTAAAGAAGTGTCCTGCGAGTCGGATCCACAGCATTTAGATAGCCCAGGCTTTAAGCAACTCAAGGGCTTAGTGGATCGCATGTCCATCGGCGTACAAAGCTTTAACGACGATATTTTAAAAATGACCGACCGCCTCGAAAAATTCGGCACTGGTCAGCAAACCTTCGACAAGATTATGGCGGCCAAGGAGCTGTTCCCCATTATCAACGTCGACCTGATTTTTGGCTTCCGCGGCCAAACCGATGAAGTGATCCAGCACGATTTAGACATGGCCTCGCGTCTCGACCCAAGACAGATCACCACCTATCCGCTGATGATTACGCACCAAACGCGTAAGAGTGTTAAGGGCAAACTGGCCGCGCCACAGGCGGATATGGCCAACCAATATCGCCAGATCTTAAACAGTCTAAATGGTCAATATAATCAATTGTCTGCATGGGCCTTTGGTAAAGCAAATGACGAAGGCTTCGACGAATATGTAATCGACTACGATGAGTATTTAGGGGTGGGTTCAGGCTCATTTAGCTTCCTGAACGACACTTTATACGTCAACACCTTCTCGCTGCGTAAATACCAAGAGCGGATCGCCGCCGGCAAGATGGGCGTCGAGCAACAGAAGAACTACAGCAAAAAAGATGTGATGCAATATCGCTTCCTGCTGGGGATGTTCTCCGGTCGTCTGTCGCGCAAATACTTCCGCGAAACCTTTGGCGTAAACTTAGACACCGCGCTGTTTAAGGAAATGACCTCGATGAAGCTGATTGGCGCCATCAAGAACGACCCCACCGATCCCGATAATCTGATCATCACAGATAACGGCAAGATGATGGGCCTGTTAATGATGAAAGAGTTTTACGCTGGCATGGATAACGTGCGCGCCCAATTGCGTAAACCACTCAAACCCTGCGATATGTAAATATCAGTTAAAGCACAAAAGGCCCATGATGGGCCTTTTTGTTAGCGCCATTTCAGGCTACGCTTGCCATCACTCACGCATGAGTCTGTCACCCAGTGATAAAGGAGTATTCGTTATGGGTTTTAATGAGCAAGAAAAACAAGCACTACTCGCCGTTAAAGGCGTTGGTCCTACCGTAATTAAACGCTTTGAAGAAATCGGTATTAGCTCACTCGCGCAGTTAGCCGAGCATGAGGTCGATGATATCGCCAACCTAGTCGCCAGCATGTTACGCACCACTTGCTGGAAGAACAGCCCACAGGCGCGCAATGCTATTGCTGCGGCCATTGAACTTGCCCGACGCGCCTAATCTTTATTGCTATTTTTTTGAGATGTTTATGCCAATCCATATTCGCGCCTTAATCGGCAGTTTACTCGCCTTGCTGCTGAACTCTGCGGCCTTCGCCAATGACAGCAGTTTTGGTGATGCCAATGGTTCAATCACCCTTAAATATCAGCCACATATCAGTATGGACAAGGAGTCACTCTTTATCAGCGAGGCCGAAGTTCGGGTTGATTATGTGTTTACCAACACCAGCTCGCAGGATCTTATCGTCCCCATCGCCTTCCCCATGCCGCCGATGTTTTTTGGCTCAGCTGAGCACAGCAGCATTGATAATTTCACCCTTAAAGTGAATGGCAAAACCCAACCAACCGAGCATAGACTCGTCGCCCAACTCGCCGATAAGACCGATATTACTACCGAGCTGAAACAGCTTGGTTGGGGGATAGATGAAGTCGCTTACTTTGCCGAATATGGCGAAATCCCTAAGGGCAAACCCGCGCTCCCCAAGGAATGGTTGGATGAGGAGCAACAAATCGCCTTTACCCTAAGCGATTACTTTGTGTGGGAACAAACCTTTCCCGCGGGCCAATCTGTCTCCATCAGCCACAGTTATACGCCGAGCCTCTCAACGGGCATCCCCGATACTGCCAATAGTATTATCGATACTTACACTGAACTTGCCTGTTTAGATGAAAGCGCTAAGCAAGGTATTCGGAAGCGAAACCTTATCGTTAAACAAGACGGCGAAGATGTTGAATATGGCGTGGAATGGAGCCACCTTAGCTATATTTTGGTCACGGCCAATAACTGGCAAGGGGCGATTAAGGACTTCAAACTGACGCTGAAAAAATCCCAGCCCACAGATCTCATTAGCCTGTGTTTTGATGGCGAGCTTAAAAAAACCGATCCACTCACCTTTGAATTCCAACAAAAACAGTTCACGCCAAAACAAGATCTCAGCATCCTGTTTATTCGTAAACCGAATATTGAATAATCAAAAAAGAAGCCAGCTAGGTGCTAGCTTCTTTATAAGCTGCTGTTTTTTTTAAAAAAATTAAAAACTATAAGTCATACCTAACCAGTAACGACGGCCATCTTCGATGTAGCCATATTCTTCTTGAGTAATTTCCTTATCGAAAGCGTTATAAATACCCGCGCTGAATTTAATGCTGTCGTTAACGCGATAGTTGGCCCCTAAATCTAACAGCGTATAGGAAGGCGCAATCAAACTTTTCGACGAAGGCCCTGTGGTTGGCTGGCTCTCTTCACCACGATAGTTAACCCGCAGCCAAGTGCTTAACTTATCGATCGGCTCATAGTTAACCGACAATTGCACCAGATGTTTAGGTAACTGATTCAATGGACTACCTTTATATGCGCCCGTCTTCTGCTCCGAGTCGGTATAGGTGTAGTTGCCCGTCAATGCCAAGTTGCTGAGGATTTTATAGTCGATACTAAACTCAACCCCTTGGGTGACCGCCTCATCGATATTCACATAAGTGGTGGGATTAGCGCCAAACTGGTTTGGCCCATCGGTACATTGAGTCGCAGGGCAAGCGACACGGGTGATCTTGTCCTCAAACTCGTTATAGAACACGCCAGCACTGGTGGTAATGGAATCGGTGAGATCGGTGTAAATGCCTAACTCATAGTTCACTGAGGTTTCGGGTTGTAAATCCGGGTTACCGTACATATTGCCGCCTCGGCTCACCTGCCCCCAATCGGGCACAGTTTGCCTCAGGCTCGGCGCCCTAAAGCCCGTCGACACACCGCCTTTTAAGGTAGTGTGCTCAGTCAGCCCCCAGACGCCGTAAATCCGTGGGCTGAGGTGGTCGCCAAAGTTTTCATCATCGTCTAAACGCAGGCCTAAGGTTAAGGCAAAATTATCGACGATACGCCACTCATCCTCTGAGAACACAGACCATTGTCGGCGACTAATATCGGTTAAGTCACTGACCTGATTGCCAGTTTCATCGGTCAGATCTTGATAATTGAAAGCAGCACCAAAGGTGGCGGTATGGCTTTCACCTAAGGTAGCGATCAGGCTGGTTTGAGCATCGGTATTTTTGATTTTCATCTTGCGGGACTTGTTATCGTACACTTCGTGCTTGATATAAGTATCCGAGGTACCAAAGTCCCAACGTCCGGTGTGAGATAGCGAAATGGTGCTGTTTTCATACTCGGTTGTCGACGATGCAGGGCAGCCACCGCGGCCACAACTGGCGCCCGGTGCCAATGGCGCAACGGTTTTCCCTAAGGTGCTATCCAACTCTTGGTTGGCGATGCCGACTTCCAACATAATGTCGTGGTCTTGGTTAGGCGTGAGGGCAAATCTGGCTGTGAGATTATCCGCATCGCGACCTCGGTAACCACCGTAGATATTATCTTCTTCACGTTGAGTGTATTGGCCGTATAACTGCACGCCGAGCAGATCTTTAATCAAGCCACCGTTCACAAAAAAGTTGCCCTGATACACATTGCCTGAGTCCGACTTCTCCTGCAGCGTGGTGTCGAGGCGTAATTCCCCCTGCCACTCATTGGGGACTTTTCGAGTGATAATGTTGATCACCCCACCAATGGCATCGGAGCCATAAAGGGATGACATGGGGCCGCGGACAATTTCAATCCTATCGATTGCGGCGAGCGGCGGCGTCCAAGCGCCTTCAACACCCGGACCATCGCTGTTGGTGCGGGTCTCGCGGGAAGACTGGCGTTTACCATCGACGAGGATCAGCGTGTACTGGCTGCCCATGCCCCGCAGACTAATGTCCCGACGGTCGGCACCACCAGTCACCACCACGCCGGGCACTTCTAACATGGCGTCGGTTAAGTCACGGTAAAAACGTGTATCGAGATCCTCACGGGTGATAACACTAATCGACGCCGGTGCGTCACGCACTTGCTGTTCAAAGCCCGATGCAGTGACGACAATCCTTTCCATCATCTTGTCTTGATCGGGTGCGGCATCCGCCAAAGCCTGAGTGGCTGGTAGCAATAATGCGGCAGAAACTAGCTGTGCGAGGATCTTTTTACGACGTAACAACATAACCAACAAATCTCCCTTGATCGCCTGTAAATGATAATAATTTTCAATACGGAAATGTATCCCTATGTTACAATCGGCTCAAGTTAGACTTTGAGTAATCACTTGTAAGAGTTGCTTAAGAATGAATAGAAATATGGTCAAGGGCATGATCGTGTTTGCCGCCATCGCGGAAAAAGGCTCGATGAGCGCTGCGGCAACACAGCTTAATCTGAGTTCATCGGCGGTGAGCCAACAAGTCGCAAAACTTGAAATGGATATGGGAATTAGTCTATTTCACCGTAATACCCGCCACCTGACACTCACAGAGGCAGGCACATTATTTTATGAAAACTGCATTAAAATCATAAAAATAGTAGAAAGCGCCGAACATCAGCTGCATGCATTAAAGGGCACGCCTTCGGGGGAGCTTAAAATCGCCGCGCCAGTGGGCTTTGGCGGTGGTTTACTCAGCCAGCCATTAGCGCATTTATTGGCGGCTCACCCGCAGATCAGCCTCAATCTGCAATTGCAGGACGGCCCAATCGATATAGTTAATGAAGGAATCGATCTGGCGATTTGCATCGGCCCTCTGTCGAATTCGAACCTTATTGCTCGCCCCTTGGCGGATTGGCGCATGTTACTGTGTGTGGCTCCGAGCTATATTCCCCAGCATCAGAGCCTACAACACCCTGAAGACTTACAAGGGCTCAATCGCATCAGCCACAGTTATGCTAAGCCCGAGTTCTTAACCCATTTACAGACTCAAGAGCGAATCGAGCTTCCAGCCCAGCGTATCAGCGTGAACAATATGCAGACGCTGATCCAACTCACCCTCGATGGATTGGGCTTTGCCGTGTTGCCAGAGCCCGAAGTGCATCAATATCTTGCATCAGGCCAATTGGTAACACTTTTACCCGAGTGGTCACTACGCACCTACAGCGTGTATAGCGTGACCTCGGCGCGGGATAAACAGCCTGCCAAGGTAAAAGAAGCCATAGCGGCCCTTAGCCAATATTTCAGCCAGATGGATTTTAGCCCGCGCCCAGCGTCACTAACTCAGTCCAGCGCCTGCGAACTCACGCCAAGATTAGCCATCCCCGCCTAACCGCTCGTTGGCATGCGTTTCATTTATCAGGTGAGTTAGAGTATGCTGTTTTATCCATTTGATTAAGTAGTAGTAATGTAATGCAAGATGTGGCCTTAGTGTTAGAGGGCGGCGGCCTGAGGGCAATTTATACCGCCGGCGTATTAGATGCCTTTTTGCAGCAACAATTGCACTTCCCCTATGTAATTGGTGTATCGGCGGGGGCGATTTATCCCGCTTCTTATGTCTCACGCCAATTTGGCCGCAATTTAAAAATTCAGCAGCAATATCTGCGAGATAAGCGCTACATGGGGCTACGCCACTGGTTAGCCACGGGGAATTACGTCAATACCGATTTTACCTATAAGCGTATGGCCTATGAGTTACTACCTTTTGATTTTAAAACCTTTTTAACGAGCGGTACTGAGTTTAAGATCGGGGCATTTAATTGCCAGACAGGATGGACAGATTTCTTTGGCATGGCGGATTTTCAGGAGCACGACAAGTTGCTCGACGTGCTTATCGCCTCCTCGAGCCTGCCTTTTATGGCCAATCCCTACCCGATAAACCACCAAACCTACCTCGACGGCGGCATCGCCGCCCCCATTCCGGTAGCGCAGGCGCAGCAAGAGGGCTACTCGCGCCAGGTGGTGATCCTAACTCAAGACGCAAACTATCGAAAATCACCGATGAAGTTCAACTGGTTAGCGCGCAAGCGTTATCAAGCTTATCCGGCAGTGGCCGCTGCACTTAAAGTGCGTCACCAACGTTATAACCAATCCCTCGAGGAACTCGCCAAGAGTGTTGCCAGCGGCCAGTCCTTTGTGATCCGCCCTGCTGCGCCACTTAATCTCTCGCGGCTTGACCGCAATATCGATAAAGTGACCGCCGTGTATCAGCAAGGCCTCGCCGATGGACAGGCGATTTTGCCTAAGCTGCGGGCTTGGCTAAACACTAGGGCAGAAGTTAGTTAGGGAGCGAGGTAAGGACATTGTCGATAATCAGTTCCCGCAACCATTTATGGCTGAGATCGTGTTCAAAATGCTTATGCCACATAAGCAGATACGCACCGGGGATCAGCTTAATTGGCGAAGGTAAATACTTAAGGTCAAACGACTTCATCACAGCTAAGGCATAACGGGAAGGGGCACAGAGGATCAAATCGCTCTGCTCGCACAGGGCCAGCGCACTCTGAAAATCCGTCATATTCACCGCAATATCCCGTTTACGCCCTTGGATTTGCAGCACATCGTCTAACAACCAATGCTCCAAGCCACCAAAGGCAACCTGTAACTGGCGATAGCTTAAAAAGGTGTCGAGATTCCATTCCTGCGAAAGGGCTGGATGGTCACGGCGCATCAGGCACACTGTGTAATCCTGAACCAATTCAACATAATGGATATCATCCGGGATATGGTTTACATGCATGGGCGAACGTTCATCCCATTCGCGGCAACCTATGGCGAGATCGATATCGCAGCGCATCAATCTTTCCATGGTATCCAGCCGCCAGGTTTGGCAATTAATGCTCACACCGGGCGCCTGCGCTAAGAGCGAAGGCATAAAATGCGGGAAGGTCAGCGAATAAGTCGTCTCGACCAGATGCATTCGAAATTGCCTTTGGCTTAAGGCGGGCTCAAAACTATCTGGCCGAGTAAATTGCGCTAATTGCTGTAAGCATTGGCGTAAGTCGGGCGCCAGCGACAGCGCCTTGGGCGTCGGTTTGAGGCCGTAGGCGGTACGCTCGAATAAGGGGTCATCAAACACTTCCCGCAGGCGAGTCAATTGCTTACTCACCGCCGACTGACTTAAATGCAGCCGCGCCGCCGCGGCCGTGACACTCTGCTCCTCAAGGAGAATTTCCAGTACGGGCAGTAAGTTTAAGTCTAAGTGTTTTAGCATTTAACCCCTCGCTTTTAAGGGATTCCACCTCAAGTTTTGCGGCAACTTCATCAGCAATAGCGACAGTAAAATCACTAAAATCCCTGCCCACTGGCGCATATCTAAGGCTTCACCCACAATCAATACGCCTAATGATACGGCAACCACGGGATTGACTAAAGCGACCATCCCCATGATTTCTGGCCCTAAATTTCGCATTGACCAGAGCCAAGCCCAATAGGCCACCGCGGTATTGGCGGTGACTAGCCAAATTAACGAGGGAACCACATCCATACTCGGTATCTGTGGCGGCCCCGCCATAAACCAAGCCAGCGGGATTAACATCAATCCCCCCAAGAGTAATTGCCAGGCGGTAAGCACTAAAAAGTCGCCCACATCCCAGCGCTGCATCCAGCGGGAAGAAAAGGCAATCAGAGTCGTCGCGCTCAGCATACACAGGACACCAATCGGGTCGAGATCCGCCGAGGGATTAAGCAATAAAATCACGCCACCGAGGCCCATTAAGCCGAGCAGTAACCACTTCATCCCCGGGCGTTTTTTATCGATCAGCCAAGCGAGGATCAAAAAGATTAATGGCAATGTCGCCCCCAGCGTACCCGCGACGGCGCCGGGTAGCCGATAGGCGCCAATAAACAGCAGCGCAAAGAAGGCGCCAATATTACAAAACGCCAGCAAGCTTAATTTAGACCATGCCAGCGTCGGCAAACGTGGCCGCAGCATCAGCAGCAATATGCCCGCAGGCAGCGCGCGCCAAACCGCCACCCAGTAGGGCGACATATCCTGTAAGTAAAGACTCACCAGTGCATAGGTGGTCCCCCAAAACACTGGGGCGAGTAACGCAATCACAAACGGCATAATGACTTCTTAAAAAGTATCTTGATATTGAGATATATTACTTTGAGGGAATAAAACAGGCAAGTGCTGAGATAAGGTTAATAGGGAGAAAAGAAAATGGACTAGCGTTTATGCCGCTGTAGATATGCGCACGCAGAGCTGTGCTTAAGGCTTGTTTGCCGTATAATCGGGCGTCATTTTTTATAGGCGGGCAAGCATGTTCCATATCGCACTCTATGAGCCAGAAATCGCACCCAACACGGGTAATATCATTCGCCTTTGCGCAAACAACGGCAGCCAGCTTCATTTAATTGAGCCGCTTGGGTTTGATTTTGAAGAGAAAAAACTGCGCCGCGCGGGCCTAGACTATGCCGATTTAACCAATGTGACTCGCCATAAAAACTTCGATGCCTTCCTCGAAGCCATGGCAGGCAAACGCATTATGGCCTGTACCACTAAGGGCAGTCGCCCTCACACTGAACTCAGTTTTGCCAAAGATGACGTGCTGTTATTTGGCCCAGAGACCCGTGGGCTACCTATGTCGATTATCGAGTCAATCCCAACTGAGCAGCGATTACGCATTCCCATGGCGGCCACCAGCCGCAGCCTCAACCTCTCCAATGCAGTAGCTATTATTAGCTACGAAGCCTGGCGTCAGCTCGGGTTTGAAGGCGCTATTTAATGTGTGGAGATGCTTTTTAAAGTTGGACACCAATTTTAAAGTTGGACACCCAACGTTAATAGCGCGGTAGTTAACCTCCGACTATGCTTTGGTTAAGCATTGAACAAGGAGGTTTGTATGCCGCGCCCTCGCAGAACTCAGATAAGCCTTGAAGACACACCTTATTACCATTGTTGTAGCCGCGTTGTTCGGCGGGCATTTTTATGTGGCGATGATACCTATTCCGGTAAAAACTATGACCATCGCCGCGCTTGGGTAGAGTCATTATTGTTTGAACTTGAAGCCGTTTTTGCTATTGATGTTGCGGCCTTTGCGGTTATGTCGAATCATCTACATGTGGTGCTACGAGTCGATATCGAGACGGCAAATCTCTGGACTGACCGCGAAGTGCTTGAGCAGTGGCATAAGTTGTTTAAAGGCGATGAGTTAACACAAAAGTTCGCCAAAGGTGAGTTAGTTGAAGCCTATGAGGTCAGCAGATTAAAGCATTCAATCGCCATTTACCGCAGCCGTTTATGTGATATCAGTTGGTTTATGCGCTGCCTCAACGAACCCATTGCAAGGCAAGCAAATCAAGAAGATAACTGCACAGGCAGGTTCTGGGAAGGGCGGTTCAAATCGCAAGCCCTACTCGATGAAGCCGCAGTATTAGCCTGTATAACTTATGTGGATTTAAATCCTATTAGAGCACAACTGGCTGATACACCAGAGCAATCCGACCATACCAGTATTCAACTACGCATTCGGGCGGCGTTAAAAGGTGAGCAGCCGAGCAATCTACTACCTTTTATTGGTAATGAGTGCGACAACCAACCCAATGGCATAGCATTTTCCTTAACGGATTACCTTCAAT
This sequence comes from Shewanella decolorationis, assembly GCF_004354305.1. Lineage (NCBI taxonomy): Bacteria > Pseudomonadati > Pseudomonadota > Gammaproteobacteria > Alteromonadales > Shewanellaceae > Shewanella > Shewanella decolorationis. The sequence goes on from NZ_CP037898.1 coordinate 3,726,645, forward strand.
TGGTGGATGATACCGGCCGAATCATTCGCAATGATAAACGTGGATGCATCAGCGAAAGTAGCGCCAAGATACTGAACAGATTAAATATTCCCCATGACAATTGGCTCAAGCTGACAACCGAATTTGGCAAGTTATTTCATGGTCCCGTGGGCACATTGCAAGAATTGACCGACTACTGCGAACACTTAGAAAAGCGACGACGGCATTTTGCCACAAGCTGCCAGCACTTTAACAGTAACTGACAACGGCTTATATCACTTCAAATGCCCCATCCAGAACACTTCCCAAGCGCTATGGGATGACTTACCTCGTCTGAAATGCTCCATTTTTTAAGGAATTAGCGTGATTTTTGCCTTAGATGCTCTCCCCGCGACTGTGATGGTTCTTTTTAAACAACATTAACTTTTACAAGTTGTAGGTAAACGGAAAGTGCATTATGTTGTTGATTTAAAATGGGTGGCCAGATTTATCGACAACGGCTTATATCACTTCAAATGCCCCATCCAGAACACATCCCAAGCTTTAAGGGATGACTAACCTCGTCTGAAATACCCCATTTTTTAAGGGATTAGCGTAATTTTTGCCTTAGATGCTGTTCCTGCGACTTTTGATGACTCCCACTCAAGTCATTTTAGCTCACACAAGTTGTAGGCAAAGCGAAAGTACATTATGTTGTTGATTTAAAATGGGTGGCTAGATTTAATCTGGTGATTATGGTGTCATGCGGAAAGTTAGTAGCAGCGTTGTCTGCCCATTAAGCGGGCGTTATATGTCATTTAGGAAAGTTCGATGAAATGTCCCGTGTGTTCTGAGGAGTTTGGGTACTTACTATTGAAAGACCTGGAAAAAACAAAAAAGGAAACATTATTTCATTGCCCTAAATGCTCGCAAAAGCTTAGCAATTCATCACTATTAGAAATCCAAAGAAAAGTAAATTTCTGCATACATGGAGGACTAGTTTTTTTGATGGTAGTGCTTGGGATCGAATATATCATCCCAGGGGAGTCAATGAGCACGATTTCTACAATTTTAATAATGACTATTTGTCCTATATCGTTGCTTATAGGTTACTTACAAATGAAAAAGATGGACACAGCAGAGTATCGGAAGGCTGGTGAAAAAAATGCCATATAACAAATTTTATCGCCAGCATAAAACGCTGGCTGCGAGGTCAGCTCGCTTTTGTCCAAAATGAATCGTATAGCTATCAAGTCAAGATTGTACGACAAAGTTGTACCACAGACTCAAAACTACCCGTTCGGGTATCAATAAGTTGGCTTAATGCGATGGTGCAATAGGCGTCATTTCTATTCCACGAAAGAGCTGATAGCGGTCGATATCATCATCTAAATATTGGATATTTTGCGTCCACTGCCATGCGCCTTGGGGCGATTTAGCTTCGAATAACAGTTGGATTAAGGCGGCGCGCGCATTCACGACTCCCTCACCCAGCAGGGAAAAATCGCCATTTTGTTGATATAAACTAAAGAGTTGCTGCTTTTCCTGCGAGACACCGTCGTAGTATGTTAACAGCACTTGCTCGCCTTGCTCCCGAAACCACCAAGTCTCGCTGTAGGGAGCGCGCGTACCGACACTCACGGAGAGGATCAACTGGCGCTGATCATGGGAGCAAAAGCCGTTGACGATAACTTGCTTAGGGATCTCCCCCACCTTAGCCGCATTGCCCTGCCACTGCCCCACCATTTGCGGGCAAAAAGCCTTAAAACTGATCTTAGCGGCTTGCGCAGGAAAGACAGCCAAGCTGCCCAAGGCGAGTATCAATACATTTTTGATCAATAGCTTGCCCTGTCTTCGCGGGATGATTAACGCCATATTCGAGTCCTATTTCAACCTCCCAATACATTAGCGTTAAAACACCTTAGCCACAAATACGCTACGGCACTTTGTGCCATGCCCAACCTACCTCGTCATCAAAATGTGCCCGGTGGTTACAGTTACTTACATAAAAGTCCGCCTCAACCTTCACAGACTCAGCTTGATTTCATGCTCGGTTTTTATACTTTGGGGTTTAATGGGAAATATAACGATAACACTCTGAATGATAAGGAGACATCTAGTGAAAAAGGCAGGAATTATACTGCTGAGTCTGCTAATGCCCCTGAGTACGGCATTTGCAGAAGCCAGCAAACCACTCTCAGTCGAATTACTTTGGCAACTCAAGCGCATAGGTAGCCCAGTGGTGTCCTCCACGGGCGAGCACATTATTGCGCCTGTGACTGAATACGACCTTAAGGAAGACAAAGGCTCAACCCAACTGTGGCGCTTCGACGGTGAAGGTAAACATAACCGTGCGATTACCGCCAAAGGCTTAAAAGTCAGCGAGCCAGTGTTCTCGCCAGACGGCAAAACCTTGGCTTTTATCAGCGAGCGCCATGATGACGATACGAGCCAAATTTACCTGTTACCTATGGACGGCCCGGGTGAAGCCAGCAAACTCACGGATATCCCCACCGGTGTCAATGGCATCAAGTGGGTTGGCAAGCATTTGTATTTTATTAGCAATATCTTTCCTGAGCAGAATTGGGAGCAAATGAAGGCCCAGCTTAAGACTGATAAAGATAATAAAGTCTCCGCCCGCCAGTGGAATGCGCTGCCCTATTCGCAGTTCGATCATTGGTTAGATGAGCGCCGTCAGGCCCATGTGTTTAGGATCCCTGCAACGGGCGGCGCGGTCGAAGCCGTGACTCAGCCGCTAGGCCATGAATTGCCACGCTCAAGCCAAAGCAGTTCAAGCTATGATATTTCCCCCGATGAACGCTTAATCGCCTTTAGCGCCTATGGTTCGGATAATCGTGTCGATCCTAAATTAGACTTGTTCCTCGCCACCATCGGCGGCAGCAAAGCCGACAACATCACTCCCGATAACCCCGCGCCGGATCTAAACCCCACATTTAGCCCTAATGGCAAAACCCTTGCCTTTACTCGTCAAAAAATCCCCGGATTTTATGCCGATACCGCAAGGTTGATGCTGCTGGATGTAAGCAGTCGCAAACTCACCACACTCACTGCCGATTGGGATCGCTCAATTTCTCAATTCGAATGGACACCTGATAGCAAGGGTTTCTATGCCAGCATTGATGATGCCGCCACTAACCGTATTTATCATATCGATGCCAAGAGCGGTAAGGCCAAGGCCATCACTCAAGCCACCGACTTTAGCCAACCTGCTATCGCTAAAGATGGCCAGCTGATTGCGACCAATCAGAGCTTTTTATATCCCGCGCGTTTAGTCAGCATCAACCCTCGCAATGGTAAAACCGTGCGTTTAGAGCAATTTAACGACGATGTTTTAAAGGATGTCGATTTAGGCACCTATGAGTCAGTCACCTACAAGGGTTACCAGGGCCAAGACATTCAAATGTGGGTACACTATCCACCTGGGTTCGACCGCAGCAAAAAGTATCCGCTGTTTATGCTGATCCACGGCGGCCCACACAACGCCATTAGCGATGGTTTCCACTTCCGCTGGAATGCGCAAACCTTTGCCTCTTGGGGTTATGTTACCGCGTGGCCAAACTTCCACGGCTCTAGCGGTTTCGGACAAGAGTTTGCCGATGCCATTAACCCAGATTGGAAAAACAAATCCCTCGAAGATGTGCTCAAAGCCGCAGACTGGTTTAAGCAACAAAGCTGGATCGATAGCGATCGTATGGTTGCCGGTGGCGCCAGCTATGGTGGCTACTTAACCTCGATTATTTTAGGTCAGCCACATCCCTTCAAGGCGCTGCTAATCCACGCAGCGGTATACGACATGTACGCACAAATGTCGGCGGACTTTGCCGTCCACAGCACCCGCTTTGGTAACTACTGGGATAATCCTGAGTTGTATAAAGCCATTTCGCCCCACTACTTTGCCGCCAACTTTAATACTCCAACCTTAGTCAGCCATGGTCAACTCGATTACCGTGTGCCCGTCGGCCAAGGTTTTGAGCTGTTCCGTACTCTGCAAACCCGTAACGTTGAATCGCGGATGATTTATTTCCCCGATGAAAACCATTGGATTATGAAACCCAACAACTCCATCTATTGGTATAACCAAGTGAAAGATTGGATGGCTCACTACGCTAAGCCTGGTGCGCAATAACACCTAGAACCTAGAACCTAGAACCTAGAACCTAGAACCTAGAACCTAGAACCTAGAACCTAGAACAGAAAAACAAAAGGTCTGCACTATGCAGACCTTTTTATTGGGCGATATAAACTAACGCCAGTGGTTATTGACCAAAACCTACCGCATTAATATCGACGGTTTGCACTTGGCCATACTTGGCGGCTATCGGCGCAATCTTGCTGGCGTTGCCAATCAGCACAAACTGTAAGTTCTTTTGCGGGAAGTAAGTTTTCACTAACCTTTGGGTTTCTTCTAAGGTTAAGCCGTCCACTTTGGTTTGGAACTCGTTGATAAACTTATCATCGAAGCCATACAGATACATGCCAGATAAGAGTCCTGCCAATTGGCCCGAGGTTTCAAACTTAGGCGGGAACTGACCTTTAACATAGGCCTTAGCCGAATCAAGAGTCGCTTGGTCAACGCCTTTTTCCCATAAACGAGCATAGGTTTTCAGGGCTAAATCAATCGCTTCTTGAGTGGTTTCCGTCTTAGTGAAGGTGCTAATGGTAAACACACCCGAGTCGGTATAAGGACTAAAGCCAGAGCGCGCGCCATAGGTTAGCCCCGCATTCACTCGCAGTTCATCGTTCAGCCAAGAGGTAAAGCGACCACCTAAAATAGTGTTCACTACCGTTAGCCCCACATAGTCTGGGTTATCACGGCTAATGCCTAAACCGCCGATAACAAAGGTGGTTTCCATCGCATCTGGCTTATCCACCAGCAGCACTTTGGCCTGAGTTAACTTAGGTAAACCTTGGTTTAAGTCGGGCTGAACGAGTTTTTCGCTGCCTTTCCACTGACCAAAAGTCTGGGTTAGCTTGGCCTTCATCGCCGCCACATCAAAATCCCCCACCACAGTTAATGCGGTATTGGCGGGTTGATAGTAGCTTTTATGGAAGGCGCGCAGCTGCGACACTGTGACTTGCTCAAGTGACTCGCGATTACCCGATGAAGCATTACCGTAAGGATGGGCACCGAATACCAGTTTATCGAAGTAGCGACCAATCACGGCGCGCGGGCTTTCTTTATCCTGCTGTAAACCCGCGATGGCGCGCTGCTTAAGCTTGTCGAACTCGGTCGAATCAAAGTCTGGGCTTAATAGCGCGGCGCTGAATAGGCCGAGCATCACATCGGTATCTTTCGCCATAAAATCGGCGGCCAGATAACTGCCTTCTTTGTCGGCTTCGGCCCCTAAGCTAGCACCGAGAAAATCCACTTGCTGCTCAATCTCGGCCTTGGATTTACCCGCCGCGCCAAGGAGTAAACCTTCGGCGGTCATTTGGGCAATACCCGCTGTGGTGTCGTTTACCGCCCCGGCACGCACTACTGCGTTTAAGGTGATTAACGGCACTTCGCGCTGCGGCATTAAATACACGGTTAGGCCATTATCCAGCACTAACTTGTCGTAATTTGGCATGGCAAAGCTGCCAGTATCGACGCGTTTGGGTGCCGTGGTGGAAGCGCAGCCGGATAAGGCTAAGCTAGTGCCCAGGGCCAATGCGACCATTAACTTAGTCGGTTGCCAAGATGATTTGACAAAGGATGATTTTACAAAGGAGAGCTTCATTGCCATCGATTTCATTGAGAGTTCTCCTCATTTGCCGCCAATACCGCGACCGTGCGATTCGATTTGCGTAAATAGGTTTGGGCAACACGTTGGATATCCGCAGGTGTGACCTTGTTATAGGCCTCTGGCGCATTAAATAACTTGTCGTAGCTGCCAAAATACATTTCATAGGTGCCGATGGTGTTGGCCTTGCCATTAATGGTTTCCATCGCACGATAAAAATCCATCAACTTGATATTTTTGACTTTATCCAATTCTTGCTGGGTAACACCATGGGTCGCAATGGCATCGATTTGTTCAATCAGCGCCCGCTCTAGCGTCGATGCTTTCACCTCTGGTGTAGCCACACCCATGACGTAAAAGAGATTGGGATCGACCGACATCGGCATATAGGTTTGCGCTTCTAAAGCCACTTGCTTATCCACCAACGCTTGATATAAACGCGAGCTATTACCTTGGCTTAAAATCGAGCTTAATAAATCCAGCGAATAAAAATCTGCGTGAGTCGCCGCTGGAATATGGTAAGCCAGCATCACATTAGGCGTACTGACCGAGGCTTTTTGAACGAAGGTACGGCGCTCACCCTTTTGCTCAGGCTCCACGGTACGCACAGCCTTAGGCGGTGTTTGCGCAGGAATAGGCGCAAAGTACTTGTCGGCCAATGCTTTAACTTGAGCCAGCTTTACATCACCGGCAATCACCACGACCGCATTGTTCGGCGCATAATAGGTTTTATGGTATTGCACTAAATCTTCTAGGGTCCAAGCGGCAATATCCGACTCATGGCCAATCACAGACCAAGAGTAAGGGTGCGCTAAAAACGCTACGCCTTTAACTTCGCCTTCGAGGGTATTCCAGTTGGAGTTTTCAAGCCCAGTCGAACGCTCCGACTGCACTACGCCACGCTCGCTTTCCACCATTTCTGGATTGATATCCAAGTTGGCGATACGATCGGCCTCGAGGTCGAACATAGTTTCTAGCGCATTGGCTGGGAACCAGTCGGTGTAAACTGTCATATCCTCTGTGGTGTAGGCATTGTTAGCCCCGCCCGCAGCTTCCATGGTACGGTCGAACATCTTAGGGCCATATTTTTTCGAGCCGTTAAACATCATATGTTCGAAAAAGTGTGAAATACCGGTAATCCCCGGCACTTCGTTGCGGGAACCGACTTTCCAAAACAGATACATATTGGCATTGGGAATAGAAGAGTCCTCTAGCACCATGATTTTCATACCATTGGCGAGTGTAAAACTCTTGATGTCTTCTGCCGTTGTGGCCTGTGCTTGGCTTAAGGGATTAAAGAGTCCCATCGCCAACACCAGCGCCGATAGCGTGCGCTTCATCTTGTTCGCTCCTTGCTGTAAAAATTCACATAAGAGGGCATATTGATTAACAAATCAAGGGCGAAAAGATCTTCCCGCCCAATTTTTTGTAAGCTCAAGTTATACCGAAAAGCTGACGGAATAAGACTTAAACGGTTTATTGCGCCTTCAGTGCCGTAAGGGCAACCTTAGTCATGGCCTCAACACCAACTTTTAACGCGCTTTCATCCACATAAAATGCTGGCGAATGGTTACTGGCCGCCGTTTCAGGATCTGTGCCCTTTGGCGTCACCCCGAGGAAGAAAAACATCCCAGGAGACTCTAAGGCATAGAAGGAAAAGTCCTCGGCACCTGTGATTAATCCAGGCTCAATCAGCATCTTATCGCCAACCACGCTGGCAAGCACGGGGCGCATACTGGCGACCAATTCGGGATTGTTCACCACCACGGGATAACCTTGATGGATTTCGGTTGTCGCGGTGGCACCTAAGGTTTTTGCCGATAATTCGGCGATTTCGGCCAAACGCACCTTAATATCGGCACGCATAGGCTGGTCAAAGGTGCGGATGGTGCCAATCAGTTCCACTTCATCGGGAATAATATTCGAGCGAATACCGCCATTTACCGCGCCAAAACTCACTACAGCCGGCGCTTTGGTAATATCCACCTGACGACTGACAATAGTTTGCACATTGGTAATAATTTGCGCCGCGGCAACAATTGGATCGACGCCATTCCAAGGGCGCGAACCATGGGTTTGTCGACCTTTCACTTTGATCGTAAAGGAATCTTCACTCGCCATTGCTGGGCCACTACGCACCCCAATCATGCCGCTTGGCATACTCGAGGTCACATGCATGCCAAACACTTGGTCGGGTTTACGCTTGGCAAACAGCCCTTGTTTGAGCATTAATTCCGCGCCGCCCTCTTCGCCATCGGGCGCACCTTCTTCGGCGGGTTGAAAGATAAACATCACATCGCCAGCAAGACTATCTTTCACTTTCACTAAATTCTCGGCCACGCCCATTAACATAGCCACATGGGTATCGTGACCGCAGGCATGCATCACCCCAACGGTTTGACCGCGATAGGTATCCGTCGCTTTAGAGGCAAAGGGCACATCGACGACTTCGGTCACGGGCAAAGCATCCATATCAGCGCGAATCGCAATCAAGGGACCGGGTTTACCGCCCTTTAACTTTCCGCCTTTCAAGATAGCAACAACGCCTGTATGGGCGATGCCCGTTTGTACTTCTAATCCGAGAGATTTCAGATGCTTTTCAATAATCTTGCTGGTGCGAAACTCGCGGTTAGATAACTCAGGATGCTGGTGCAAATCACGGCGCCAGTCGATCACCTTTTGCTCCACACTCGCCGCCAACTTAGCCGCATCGGGCTGCGCCGCATAGGCAGAACTTAAGCCTACACCCATTAAACTCAAAGTGACGATGGAAGCCAGTAAGCTCTTGGTCAGTTTTGATGTACTCACACCGAATGAACTCACATAAGGTGCAAAGGATGTGGCTACAGAGGATGTTGATAAAGCGCGCGATACCGAGGATACAGTCATAGCGATAACCTATTGTTGTTTTTATAAGCTATCTAAACTACACGCACATCACAGAATTGTTAATAGATTTAATAGTAAGGCTTGTAACGAAGAATTATTGTGGGATAAACACATCATTTATGGCCGATGACAATCCACACTTGGACGCATAAAAAAGGGCCTTCGTTAGAAGGCCCAAAGACAAGGAACTACTTAAATTTAAAGGTGAAGTTTACTTATTAACATTCCATTTTTGACGTGATACTGCTATCAATCCAAGCATCAAGACCGCAAGCCAACCCAAACTACCGCCACTGTTATCTTTGGTTTCTTCAACCGGAGGCGTTGGAGGCGTAGGTGGAGTCGGCGGCGTTGGCTCCACACCATCAGAGTTCACGACTAAGTTGAAGCTCGTTTGTACCATGTCATTTTGATAAACCATATCAAAGGCTTTCACTGTGACAGTGGTTGTGCCGTGCCAATCTTTTTCGGGAGTGATGGTGACTTGGTTGCCATTAACGACAGAGGTGATGTGCGCGCCTGTGACTTGGATACCATTAGCGGTATTTTCTTTATCTTGCACTAGCACCTCAAAACTGATGCTAGTGTTTTCGGCAACAGACATATCGCCTAAAGCACCGATTGCAAGGTTTGAAGGCACTTTGATGCTTCCGCTAGAGGTCACACTATTGCTGCCAGTGTAATCACTTTTAGCAATAATCTGCAGATCTTGACCTACCGCTTTGGCGCCCACACGGGCTGAGAATGATACTTCAATTGCCGTTGCTTCCGGTCCAGTGTAGTTAGCACAGACCACTAAGCCCTCTGCAATTTTCTCATCCAGATTATTAAAAGCAAAACCATCACCGATATAACCATACGCAGGACCAAAGGTGCCACGTGGTCCATGGTAACCATGTAAACCAATTGAACCTAAATGGGCTTTGTTACCCGTTAATTTGTCGTAGGCGAAAATAAACTCATGTTCACCGGGAGCAAAATTAAGCTGCGTTGAGGCTATTAACTCAAAACTGTAACGGGCATCGTAGTCAGGATCATGGTTAATACCAAAGGCAAACTCCTGACGCATATTGTCCCATTCAACAATCAGATAGCGACGGTCGTTCGTAACGGCAAGTGATACACCGTCAAAGCTCTCAGTATCCAAATTATATTCTGGAATAGTTAACCCATCTCCACGCCATAATGGTGCAATCACAGTATCTGGGAAATATTGCTCTTCCATTGGATAATGAGCAGCCCAGAACAGCGGTAGTTGATCGAGCTGAATAAATCCACCAGGAGAAATACTTAAGGTATCTTTGTGTGAATATTCTTCAGGGTTGTTATACAACGGGATACGATCAATACCAAAGGTACTTAATGGCACGGTTACCGTTTCATTCACCCGACCAGCAATCGCAGTTTCAGACTGAATGCCAGCCTCAGTAAATAAATCCAAATAATAGGGATTCGAACCGATAGGAATTCGACAACTCTCATCGGTCTCGCTCGTGGTAAAGAGATATTGACGTTTTTGCGCATTGCTCGCCTGTTGCATCGCTTTCAGGGTGATTTGCTGTGCCGCAACAGTCAGACCAGCTTTAAGATCTTGGTTATTGCTGGTCGCTTTTAACGTGTCAGGCAATATTTGCAGACCTTCGGGCAACGTTAAGGCAATATTCACATCGCGCTCTAATCCGAGTAGGTTTGGTGCCATCACCATCTTGACCTCAACAACATCGCCTTCTTTGGCCTGCTGTTGGCTGGTCGTGATACTGACATCATCGCCCTCATGCACTAAATGCACGGCCATTTTGCCAATATTACCTACGTTTTGTGCACCATTACCCACTTCAACCAAACCGTATAAGCGATCACCCGCTTTACTACCTGTGGCAGACCAGTTCATTTGTAATTGGTAAGGATCGATACCATTGGTACTGGCAGGCCCTGTCACATTAAGTTGCTTAGTATCAGTGTCGGAGATAATCGCCAGACTCGCTTTAATGCTGTCTTTAGTATCAATCTCGTCTCCCCATGGACGCTTAAAGTTGCCTAGCATCACCCAATAGCGACCAGGTGTGGGATCATTGATCGCGCAATAGTCGGTAACATCGGTATAGGAGTAACAAATCGCCTCGTCATACCATTCCACTTTGCCGTTGTTATTCAAGTCCATACCAATATCTAAAGACGTTGATGCGGCATTATCTGCAGAGACTTCTTCCCATACGATGCGGCGAGTACCTTCCGGCACGTCAAAGAAATGCACCGAAACACCTGGATTATTTTCCAATGTTTCAGGCTTTGTAAAGTCAACATAGGCGGCACTAAGTTTGTGCTCTGTGACTGTACCTGCGGTTAAGCCGCTCACTTTGACATTTAGCTCGCTGATTTCTTTGGTCATCAACTCAGGTGTTAGCATAGTGCCAGTATCGCGGTGAATTTTTCCTGCGACAATTTCAGGCAAGCTAGAACCAGTAAAACGTGCCATAACGGGCAAGTATTGATCTGGCAAACTGGCATCCGTTGGTTTCAAGTCAATTTTTCCAAATACTTCGTTTGAGGAAGAGTTAGCGTTGACTGAAGTCACATCGAGGATTTTCGCGGTCACCATAATGCTTTGTTGCTCACCCGCTTTTAACTTAATCTTTTGCGGATAAACACTTAACTCAAGGAAAGGCGCGCCTTCTGTGGTGATTTCCGTCGCACTCACGTTCCACTCGCCATCAGTCGTAGCAGTAAAGGTACGCATCCAAGTGCAGCTACTTTTACATTCCGCATTGACTAAGTAAGGCACGTTTAACGCGGTTACATCACCGCCTTCCATCGGGTTAGCTGCGCGATAATTGTCACCGTTTTCATCCATCACCAGACCCGCTTTTACCGCTCTGGCAACGTTAATCACTCCGCTACCCATATCGTAGAAAGTTGCATCCACTAATTTTGGCGGATTATCGTAGGTTGGAGCTTTACCTAACACGGCGGTGGTCATCAGTGCCGACTGAATCATCGCAGGCGTCCATTGCGGGTGCGCTTGGGTTAATAACGCCAAAGCGCCCGCCACATGTGGACCGGACATGGAAGTACCACTAATGGCTACATAATCACTCGGAGAGGGATACAAGCTAAAAGGCATTTCGTCAGAATAAGCAGCAAATACGTCAACCCCAGGTGCCGATACGTTGGGCACCATTACATTGGGGTTAGTGCTACTTGGACCACGGGAGGAGAAGTCAGCTAACACATCGGCTTCACGCTCAGTGGTGATAATCTTACCCGCGGTGATAGTGACTTTAGGCTCTGTAGCGCTAGCAACCCATTCCACTAGCTGATTGCCTGATGCCGCATCGATATGCATTCCAGGGATAGGGAAAGGGTTTAAATTTAGGCTATTAGCGCCAGTACCATCATCAAATGAAATGGCGTTATACAGGATCACGCCACCCGCGCCACCCGCTGCAACGTTAATCCCTTTTTGTACTCGGCCATTTTCTCCACGCTTACAAATGACAACATCATCACTTTTAAAGGTGCCTGCGGGGAAGGGTTGTAAGCAGAGAGGATCATTGTGAGCCGCTGCATCAACTAAGTTACCTGTGATATCACCTGTTACGGCATAACCAATCATATCTTCAGGAGCATTTTCCCCCACAAAAGACAGTTTGCCTTCAACAGGTTCAATTTGGCGTCCATGGGTACTGGCGGCAACGGATGTTAACCAAGGTGATACATGGTCGATATAACCTGGCCCGTAACGTCCCCAGTTACCCGCCGAGGCGGCAACAGAGATCCCTGATTCGCGGGCCGCTAAAAACGCCATTTCAACCGCATCGTACCAAGGTAGATGTTCAAGCCCACCGATGGAGAAGTTGATCACATCAACGCCGTCGATAATGGCATCTTCAATCGCAGCGACTAAGGCATCGCCAGGACAACCACCGTAGTTTTCGCCGTAAGAGCCGCCACCGGGATAGCACACTTGATAGGCAATAATGTTGGCCCTTGGGGCAACGCCTGAAATTTCGGGGAAGACTAAAGAGGTATCAAAACCATCTGATTTTTCATCAGTTCCATTGAGTTTAAAGGGCACATTGTAGAGCACGTTACCCGCAACTGTACTGGCAGTGTGTGAACCATGGCCGTTGTAATCTTCACCGTTTGGTGGGCGTTTATAATCCACTTCCCATGGCGGCAGATCGGGTTGGAAAATCGGGTCTTTATAGGTATCGGTAATAATATCGTAAGAACGAACACCAATAAGCTTGCTGTTACACATCAAGGGATATTCTTGGCAGTCGCCCAGATATTTTCCTTCGCCTAATGGGTTGACGTGCTTATAACCATCTGCCGAAACTGCGGCAAAAGAGGGATGATCTGAGTTAATCCCAGTGTCGATAATACCGGCAATAATGCCCTCACCGCGCATAGCAACGCCATCGGGAGTGCTCGTGCCCTGCCAAATCATATCCGCGCCAATATGTTTAGGGCCGACATCGGTGAACAATTGGTATTCCTTCGCCCGAGTCACCACTTTAACATTGGGCAACTTAGCCACTTCAGCGGCTTGTTCTTGAGTTAACACCATAGTCATGCCGTTTAGTGCCACATTAAAGCGACGCTTTATTTCCGCATCTGGCGCAACCCGCTTGATTTGACTAGCCGTTTCATCCTGAGAACGCGTTAAAAAAGCTTGGTAGTTTTTAACTGCTTTGCTCTTTAAATCGATTGTCCCAAAACGCTCATTGGAACGTATTGCAGGCTGATTGCTACGAGGAGACGTTGCAGCAAACTCAGGACGCTCACCCAGATAAAGTGAAACCGGGGCATCCATTAATTGAATAATGTAAGTATGCGTTCCATCAATATCCTTTTCCCATGCAAATGGTGCCTTATGGCTACTCCCATTTACAGCGCGATGGACGTTCATACCAATTTGACCCGGCCTCTCAGCGCGATTCAGCGCCGGATGGGTTGGTTTATTTTTATTGGCTAATATTTGTTCTGGTGCCAGCTTGATACTAATAAGTTTTTGCTCAGCTTGGTTCCTATCTAAAGGATTGGCAACTAACGTCCCGATTCCGGTCGCATATAGCGCCGCAAAGGTCATTATGCTGATCTTCTTCAATTTCATCACTCATTCCTTTGTTTAATTTATGTTGCAAATTTGTTTATTTGCAGAATGAATAGTTACCGTCAGCCATACCTTAAGGCCAATGCGTTTTACGTATCGCTCTATGACAAAAAGCTATACAAGATCAGAGTCAAACAATTAAAAAATAAAAACAAACACTTATTCACAACTGTTAATTCTTCATATAAAGATAAAGATACAAATTGTCACCAACGTCTGCTTGTTGATACTGAGCCACAAGGGTATGTTTCACATATGTTGTAATTATTTGACAAATAACTTGTGATTGAGTTTAAGCATCTTAAAAATTTCCAGATTTTAGCCAAAGAACGTAATTTTCAAAAAGCAGCTCAAAAATTAAATCTTGCTCAACCTTCATTAAGCCGAAGTATTCAGCGACTAGAACACCTACTAGGTGCTGAACTTTTGCTTAGGGGAAACCAATCAACCTCTTTAACTCCCGCAGGAGAATTGGTTCTTAGCCATAGTCAGCATATTTTGCAAAATGTCGAAAACCTTCGAAAAGAATTGCAATATATGCAGGGAAAAAGCAGCGGTTATTTATCCATCGGCGCAAGCCCTGTACCAGCAAATACGATTCTCGGCCCTATTCTTGGACGATTTTTTGAACAATATCCTGATATTCATATCGATCTAGAGGTTGGTGCTTGGCAGCAACAACTCGAAAAATTGCTGCGGGGAGAGCTCACACTATTAATTACAGATGTTGAAGGTGAGATTATTGGCCACGAAAGTGCAATACAGTCCTTTAATTTACCTTCTTTTGAGGCTGTGTTTTGTACTAGAGTAGGACATCCACTAACCTATTTAGATCATTTAACGTTAGAAGATATTAGAAACTACCCACTCGCCATACCCAAAAACTTACCTTATGGTGTTAGCGAACAATTTGGCGATCTGTTTAATAAATATCGAACCGACTTTTCAGGATTATTACATTACGATTCATTCCCGCCTATAAAAGGCGCCTTGTTACATTCTCAAATTGTCGCATTAACTCCACAAATTACCTTATTTGATGATGACATTAAAAATGCAGTACGTATTATCACGCCAGTTGATATGCCTAAACTCAACGTATTTTTTAGTGTTGTGATGCTTAAAAAACAAATCAGTATTCCAACAAAGCGCCTTCTCAGTTTTCTACTTTAACTAACCGTTTTTTTAGCGCTAACGCAATAGCGCTATTAAAATTAAAATAAGGGGGAAACCAAACATAAAACTCGATTTACCCACTATTTGTAACCTTTCATTCTGTTAAACATCGTTTATGAACCTTTGCATTGTTAATGCCTGCCTGATTGCAATCGTATTCAAACTTTTAAGCAAGATTAAATACGCTAAGCTGTTCTCAATCACCATCACACTACAAAACCAACATGATGAGATTACTCGGCATTTTATTCATACTGCTAAGCTCAAGTTTCAATGTATATGCGCAATTACCGCAAGTAAGCGCAGGCAGCATTGAGCGACTCAGCAGTTTCCCTTCGGCCTTTGTCCCACCTCGGAATATCGATATTTGGTTACCCGCGGGTTACGATAAACAGCAACGTTATGCAGTGCTATATATGCATGATGGTCAAATGCTATTTGATGCGACAACAAGTTGGAACAAACAGGAGTGGCAAATTGATGAGGTGGCATCGAGACTAATCAAAGCAGGAAAAACTCAACCTTTTATCGTGGTTGGAATCGATAACGCAGGCGAAAATCGCCATAGCGAATACTTTCCACAGCAACCCTTTGAAAATCTGTCCCAAGCACAACAAACTGCACTCTATCAATTACAACGCACTAAAAACCAAGCGCTATTTAGCCAGCAGGTATATTCAGATCGCTATCTTAAATTTCTAGTGACAGAACTTAAGCCCTATATCGATAGTCATTACTCTGTTTATACAGATGCCGCCCACACCTTTGTTATGGGATCGAGTATGGGCGGATTAATTTCACTGTATGCGATCAGCGAATATCCTCATATTTTTGGTGGTGCGGCTTGTCTATCAACTCACTGGCCAGGTACGTTTGAGCAGCAAAACAACCCTATTCCGACTGCATTTTTTAACTATATGCAGCAAAAACTCCCCGATCCTTCGACACATAAACTCTACTTTGACCATGGAACGGCCACTTTAGATGCCTGGTATCCACCATTACAAGCTCAAGCAGATAAGATCATTAAAGCGAAAGGCTATACAAGTCAGAATTGGCAAAGCTTAACATTCGAAGGTGCCGAGCATAGTGAACACGCTTGGGCGGCAAGGCTAGATATCCCACTTATCTTTTTGCTCACTTTAAAATAGCAATGCCCTCTTCAATTATTAAGAGGGCTAATCGCCAGAATTCAGGCTGGGCAAGCTTTGGGACAAAAGCGTGTTAGGTCATCGGTTGTATCAGGTGAATTTCGGATAAAAATTTCTATGGATTAACGCCCGCCTAAGGGGCTGGCAACGCATAACACTAAAATCAAACACAACAACCATAACCACCGCGGCTCATTGGGACTGGAAACGCCATACGTTGACAGTCCCTCTTGAGGCGATTGTTATAAATACTCTTTCACTATATCTGGAAATAGTCGCTCTACTTCTTTACGTAATGGCGAGAAGAAAAACTTTTTACCTAATAAAACTAAGCACTCAGCATCTGGGTCAAGTAGTTTAAAGATATTTCCAACAGGATCATCTGCTAACTCATGTGAACCTATTATAGGTGTTGGAAAAAAATAGCCTGCTTCTTGAGTTAACAAGTAAGTATCTAATTTTTCATCAAAATGTTCCCATGCGTTTCTTAGCTCTCGGTCAGCTAAAGGCGAGTTGTCGGTAAGTTTATAACGTTTCTTTAAGTATTCGCCTCTTTTAAGCCTCAGATTACGCTGTTGCTTATCTTTCTTGTGCCCTCCCGGCGATGGCCAAAAATATCTTGATAATGCACCAACATGAACAATAGCCTCTTGCACTTCACTAATTAGTGTTGATGCATCATCTGTTTGAGTAAGCAAGTAGTCATACTGCATAAACGCAACAATTGCCCGCTCAGCTGAATATCGAACTGAAAATGTATAAAACGGATTGTGCATCGGCTGAACACCACCAAACTCCAAAATAATTGACGCTCTACGCTCTAATTCTTCTTGTTCAATTTCTGTCACGTCATATTCTCCGTATTTATAACGCCGCGTTCACCAGCTTGTCCGGTGTAATGCCTTGTTATGCTTACCAAAGTGCAGATCTCGGTGACAATTTGGGCACAGCGCAACTGCATTTTCCACAGTATCTTCTCCACCGTCAGCAAGTCTAGTTTTATGATGAACCTCCAAATATGGACTATCATCTTTTTTTCTTATAAAAGGAGCAGCACTATTGCATCTTTCGCATACACCATTTGCTCGTGTAAGCACCTCTGCCACCACATAAGGATTGCGCTCATATACTTTGACGAGGACTGATTTGGTTTTAGGCACTGCACTTGATTCAGCGATTCGCTTTTGACGCTCGTCTTTAGGTGTACTTAATGCCTTCTTGACTTCGGCATCAAAAGATTCATTTAGACTATCCAGGCTGGAGGAGCCTTTCTCAATTGCTGAGTAGGATGAATGCAAATCACGAAGCGATTTAAGCGTGACGTTATTCCTTGCTTCGTAGTAAGTTATGTGCCTCCACAATGCTTCGACAGGTTTTGTCAACGCGTTACTGCCACCCTCGCACATGATTCGAGCTAAGTAATAACTCATGTCAGGTGCGCTTAACGCACGCTTGAATTCCAGCCCTTTTACCAACTTTCCGTACACGGTTATCATAATTTTTGCGGAATTAAGATTTATTCCATGCCCTGCGTTTAACTGGCGAGCACCTTCAGTTTGAGAAAGCTCTCCATTAAATACTTTTTTCGCCGTGGTAAAAGCCGCTTCGGTAGTTTCCATCTAATTAGGGTCTCAATTGAGCATAACGCTCCAGTCAATTCCGCAGAACACATAAATAAAGCGTATAAAAATTTAAAACCGCAACAGCAGTGATTAAATGCGTCAATTGCACTGGCTTGTTAGCTTTCATTGTCAAAAGGGAAGGCTTTTTCTAGATATCCAATTTGCTTATTTAAAATCGGTTTTGAAATACGTAATATTAATGATTCCACATGCTTGGGGTAGTCAACCCATTGTGAATCACCTACATCATAAGCTGAAATGTAACGTACAACTTCATGACGTTTTTCTGGTGATTTTTTTACACCAGTAGGAAACTTTACAGGTACATCTCTCCGAATCGCTGAATAGCATTCATCGAGTAATCTAGTAGCCTTACCGACATAAATTAAATTCGCAAATGCATCATAAAACGCATAAATACCCATTCTATCCTCATAACCTTTGAATAGATTTCTTAACTGAGGTCTAACGTCACCCTTTGGTTCAAATTCTGCGTATTCGACAATAACTTTGAATTCTGGCACAAATAATTTATGCATAATAAATTCAACTGTCTGTTTTTGTGGATGTTTAACACCAGTTATCCAATCGTGTAACTGTGTTTTTGTATATCCTGTTAGATCACTTGCTTGATCTAAATCGCCGTTGAAGTATTCATTGATCAAGTAATTAATCATTACATTTCTTTCTTCCACAAACTACCTCGATTTATAAATTCAAAGCTATATTAGGAAAGCTAACGCCGCATTAAGGGGCAGGCAACGCAAACCACTGCGCTCAAATTAACCAACCGTAACCTCAAATACTCAGCCAAACCAAAACTGCCAAGCGTTGACTGTCTCTCTTGAATGCTTTGTTAGCTGTCTTCTCCCAGTAAACGAGGACTAAATGTTGGGTACACTACACTTAAGTCGTTTAGTATTTCGTTGACTAACATACATGCATCCTGAAGAGTATCGGGCAGTGTCGACTCCTTAGGGTATCTATGTAAGCGGTGTAGTGGATTACCACATGTGTGGAAGCAAACCTCCCTGATAGCGCCCCAAGTCCCGTGCGAATATGTAGATGACCAAGAATAAAATTGGTCATAAGAGGACTTTAACCCTGCCTGATCACTCAATTTTCTGAGGTCAGAACCACTCCAACTACCAAGTTCGATATTGATGAACTCTTCCCACAAGTCTTCACCTGCAATAGACTCTAACGTTTCAGTATTAATAAATTTTGGCGGCTCTATAAGCTCATCAAATTTCAAGGCGTTCAGTTTGGCTTGACCAGCTCCGTAAGTTCTCCATTTAGCCCAAAGCTGATCGTCATTTTTTTGAATCAAATATCTAAGACTGATATGTGTTTCTAAAATGGTTCTCAGTCCTAACCTTGCAAGAATTCCAGTGCTAACTCCAACCGAGACTATCTCACTCAATATCGATAGCGCGTAAAATGCCATACCAAAAACGCCGTCGTGCTTAGCATCGACTCCAGTTGTAGAGTGAGTTTTTTCCCAGTGTGTTTCCAACTCGCCTCTGAGCTTATGGATCTCATTTAAATCACAACAACGTTCTTCGGAATTAGTGTCACTTTCTGGAATTAATTCTAAACAAGGAGTGTTTTCCCATGATTCAGCCCAAAAATCGTTTGACCATGTTAATTCTTGCTCGACTATCGAATTGGTAGCCATTTCACACGAACGGATAGATGGGCGAACACTTCGTTGATCTCCCTCATAAGGATAGTTAATCCAAGGTTCAACCATTTCTCTTGGTGCACGAAATTTGCCACCCACAACCACTAACATTAACTTGAACCAACGACAATCCGTAGCCTCTTGAGATTGATGAGGTAAACACATACCAATTGCAGTCATCAGAATATTAAGATCTGGTTCAATAGGTGGCAAAAATCTCAGCCAAGACTCTTTAGCTGGCAAGTTTTTAAACAACTTTAAAACAGTTAAGGCTGATGCTGTTTGGGGATTCAACAATAGAAAAGCCAAAAACTCATTCCGTAGCTCTTCATCTAACTTTGAAATCCCTGTAATAGAGAGGTCTGATAGTTTCTCTTTTTCCGAATGCTCCGAAACAAATGTAATAATCCTTCTAAACTCAACGATTGCCGAATCTTGGTCTTGAATAACGCGGATAATCGCTACCCACAACATTTCGGGAAGACGCTCATTAGACCAAGAAGAGAACGTCATTTTATCGCCTAATTGTGCAAAACCTGGCTGTAATTCAGAACCTACTTTTTTATGATCGAGCAGAGCCGTTCTATTCTTACCACTTTTTGACGGTTTCTTTTTTCGTGTTTTTTTATTTCCAGCCATAACACACCTAATACTAAAGATTAATCACCTAGATAGCTAACGACCAAGCTCAGCTGCGCTGATGTCTAGCGTCGGCTGGAGCGCCTTGTTATGCATCATTATCTCCGACTATTGCCATAGCAATGTCGTGTTTCTCACCCTCTGTAAATGAATTATTCGCAGTTTTGTGAACAAACAAGTCATAGTGCTGCTGTATGTCGTGAGCATCTTTTTCAATCAAAAATTCATATCTTCTAGATTCACCAGAGCCGACTGTCCCGGATATTTTAAGCACACCGTCAAATGGAGGAATGAGCGACAAATGAATTATTAACGGTTGTACGTTTGCCCCTGGAGGTAAACGATAACCGGGTGCACTTATTAGGCTTGCCTGTCTCCAGAACTCAAAGCTACCTGTCCAATTGGCCTGACCAGGCGTCTCAAATCTCATTTGTGAGTTATTGCCCGGTAAATATTGCATAAGACAAGTACAGAAGATATCAGAAGCAATCCCCGGCCCCTCATTGTGAATTGCGAGCCCAAAAGTTATGTATAGTTCGTTACCTCTAAGCTCTGGGACAGCGAGAATATATTGATGAAATACATGTGGCTGCGGCCTCCTACCAAACATACCAGCCAGAACATCATGCGGTGTCGGAATAAAGTCAGAACCAGCACGAATAAGATATTTTTTGTCAGGAAGCATTTGGTGTGGTGCCCAGTTGCTTTTCGGTATCAACGTAACAACAAAGCCTCTATCCTCATCGACATTAATAACGTAGTTTTCAACACCAGAATGCGGTGGCACTGTACAACCTGAAATCACGCCCTGTAGTAAACTCGAAAATCTAGTAGGGTTATTTATGAAGACCTCAGTATGGGCGACGTCCGCCCCATCAACATCTATGGAACAGTCAACACCCCATACAATTACACCACCTTCTGAGTTCCCAAAACCTGAAATTGCTTTTGCTAGATTCTTTCTGTCATTGTTCGACAATCTATTCCCATTACCATCATCAGAAGAGCGTTTAAAATCCAAGAAAAGATCTTCTGACCTTCGATCTGCAATAAACTCCTCTATTGCAGCTTGTCCGCGCTCTTTAATACGCTCGTAAATTTCTAGACATCTTTCCATAGTTTACCTAGCAATTTTCCAATTGATGCATAACATGTTATTAGTGCGCATGCGCGTTTATCTCGTCAGACTAGTGAAAACGCGCACAGTTAACTATCTGTATGTAAAGAACTTATCAGCTTTTTGCCTAATATACCATCTGGAAAAACGCGCATGCGCGTTTTCCAAACCTATTAACTAAAATTCAGTTACTATATTCACCTGATTTTATAGGGTTTTATTTATTGCGGATGGAAATAG
Source organism: Shewanella decolorationis (assembly GCF_004354305.1). Classification (NCBI taxonomy): domain Bacteria; kingdom Pseudomonadati; phylum Pseudomonadota; class Gammaproteobacteria; order Alteromonadales; family Shewanellaceae; genus Shewanella; species Shewanella decolorationis. The sequence goes on from NZ_CP037898.1 coordinate 3,747,981, forward strand.
TGCGCACTGATTTTGTGTTAAAATCATACTAAAATACTTAAATTTAAATATGACTGTATACCCATACATTGTCAGTCGATTTCTGGTAAGGCAAAACATAGGCAAATAGATAAAAATTTGTATAGCAGCTGGAGTGGGAATTTTTGGTTGAGCTAACGAGGCGAAACACGGAATGGGGCAAAACTGCGTTAGCTAACTGTCAATGCCAAATAGCAATGTTTGGCGGGTAAACAACGTTAGACGATTCAGCTTCACTGCTTTTAACTCTCCATCACTTTTAAGCGTCATTTATAGGCCAAAGCTCAAAAGCTACGACAGCTTTTGTCGCTGCTATTGATTAATATACGGATATTCGTGCCTAAGCCTGTAACTTATCAATTAATATGCAGCCTAATTTTCAGCGTCAAGTGACCTTACTCAGCTTAATCCCGCGGGCTCCGCGCAAAATTTCGGTGAATGAATTAGTCGAGCGACTGGCAAACCGCACGCAAGATATCAGTAAGCGTTCAGTGCAGCGAGATCTCAAGGCGATGTATGAAATGGGCACCTTTGGCTTGCGCCTTGATGACAGAAACAAGCCCTATGGTTGGTCGATTGAATCTTGCTGGCGTGGCCTTAATCTGGACTTAATGGATCAACATATGGCGCTGGCATTAACCACCTTAAAGCGAAGTGCCAGCCAGTTGATGCCGCCGCAAAGCTTGCAACAACTGCAACCCTATTTCGAACGGGCCGACCAAGTGCTGGCTAGCGATCCTGAGAATCCTTGGCTTTATTGGGCTTGCCGAGTTGCACAGCTCCCAGAGCCTTATCCCTTTATCCTGCCGCAGCACGAACCTAAATCCCTAGAGGTAATACAACAGGCGATTTTGGATAAAAAGCAAATTAGCTGCGATATAAAAAAACGGATCAATGGCAAAATGGATTGGCTGCATTACAACCCAATCAATCCACAGGGAATTTTAATCCGTGACGGTGTAGCGCTGCTCGCCTTTACGATTGGCCGTTTTGATAAACGCCGCCATCATAAACCAATAGGTTTACTGCGTAATGCACAGTTACTGTCGACCCCGGCGGTGGCGAGTGCAGATTTTGATATTAATAAAACCGCCCAAGGTCTAAGCGGGGAAAAAATTCACCTCGAATTACTGCTCGCCGATCGGGCAAGTTTTATCATGCGTGAAGCTAAATTTAGTGAAAACCAAACCATGCAATTACGTGAGGATGGCCGCTTTTATGTAACGGCTGAGGTCAATGACACCCCAAAACTTCGCGCGGTGCTATGGGAAATGGCCGACACCGTTGAGGTATTAGCCCCAGCAAAACTGCGGGAGCATTTTGCAGCCCTAAGCCAAAAAATGTATGCCAAATATCTTTCTGCGGTTTAAGTGTTTGATGCGACAAGTCTAGTCGCTACTCAAGGTTAGCCTTAAGACATAATAGCTAACCGTGAGAATCACCATGTTTGAACTTATCAGTGAAGGATCCGCTAGCACTATGCCCAAATTAACCGTGTTGGGTGTAGGAGGCTGCGGCTGCAATACCATTAATCAACTCAGCCACGCCAATCTGCCGCCAAGCGTCGAACTGGTCTCGGTCAATACCGACGCGCAAGCCATGGCGGCCACCAGCAGCCACGCCCGCATTCAAATTGGCCCGCAAACCACCAGAGGCTTAGGCGCTGGCGCTAAACCTGATGTCGGTTGTGCGGCTGCGGTTGAGTCAGCACAAGAATTAAGTCAGCAAATGCAGCACGCGGATATTGTATTTCTGACTGCGGGTTTAGGTGGCGGAACGGGCACTGGTGCACTTCCACAGGTCGCAAGACTCGCTCAAGAACTATCAAAACCCGTTATCGCCGTTGTCACCATGCCTTTTAGCTTTGAGGGTCAGCACAGAAAGGCCAATGCCGAGGCGGGATTACAAGCATTATTGGAAAGTGCCAATGCTGTTATCGTACTCCCCAATGACAAGCTTGCCGAGGTGCTCGGGACCAAAGTCACCTTGCTTAACGCCTTTAAGGAGAGTAATAAAATTTTGCAAGATGTACTGCTTGGGCTTGCCACTACCATTAGCCAAGCTGGGCTTATCAATATTGATTTAAACGACTTTATTTCCGTCATCAGTCGCCAAGGCCGGGCAGCCATGGGCGTGAGCAGCCTTCAGGCCGATGAGGATCTTATCTCGGCGGTTAAACGCGCCATGCAACATCCTTTGCTCGATAATATCGAACTCAATCAAGCGCAAGCGGCAATTGTCAGTGTGGTAGCAAAAGACACCATCGAACTCAGTCAATACAACCAAATCGGCGCGACTGTACATGAGCAATTACCCAAAGATGCCTTAGTAATTATTGGGTTAACCATCAATCCAGATCTCGAGTCGGAGCTCGAAATCATGGTGATAGCAACGGGGATTGGATTAGAGCAGACCGCAAAGCCAGAACCAGTACAGATTATTGAGGATAGCTATATCAATGTGCATGATTTTATTAAGCGTCCAGCCCTACCCATACCCGAACCAGCACAATCGAAGTTTGATTTAGACAAGTTGCAAATCCCAACTTATCTGCGGCAGCAAAAGCCTCCAACGCATTAGTGGGCTTGATGCAAAAACACCACGTCTTTGTCGATGATTTCCAGCCGCCAGCCGTAATGCTCGGCGAGCCATTGAAAGGTGGCTTCGGAGTAAAAGTTAATATGAGTGGGATCATTTTTATAATGCCAAGTGCTAAATGCTGTGGGATTAAGCACTCGCTTGGTCATCACGGCCAAAATGCCCTTGGGTTTGAGTAAGGTGTTTAATAAGGTCAGTAACGCATCGGCATCACTTACATGCTCAATGACCTCTGTCAGGGTAATAAAATCGTATTGCCGCGTGAGTAACTCGGGGTGATTGGCATAATAGAGATCGTAGTTCTCGACCCGATAACCCCGCGTTTGCGCCATCAAACTTAATGCTTTGCCCTCACCACAACCAAAATCGAGCCCTAATGCCGTTGGCGCAAAGCGGCTCAACAAGGGGGTGAGAGTTCTATCTAGAAACTGCTGATAACCGAGATCCTGCGGGTGATTCTCGTGCTTATCATATTCGGCTTTTTCCGCTTCAGGGCTCAGATAAAACTCAGCAGGCACGCTCACTAAGGCACAGTGCAGGCACTGTTGGTAATGGCGGCGTTTATCTTGGTGGTAGGCAACTAAATCGGCACTATGGCAGAGGGGACAGGTATTCAACAGCAGTTTCCTAAAGAGCCGTAAGGCAAACGGCGGATATTGCCTTTAACTAAAAAGATTAAGGTTTGGGGATTTTACGCTCTTTGGCAGCGGCTTCCTTTGCTTCTTGCAGATATTTTTGCTCACGGCTTTCCCTTTCATCAAACTGCTTTTGCGCCTTGAGCTGTTGCTGTGCCTCCCAATCCTTAGGATTGGTCTGTTGGCGGATTTTTTCTTCCCGCGCCGAGGTCTCTTGCGCTGCTCGGCGGGCCTTTTCAAGCTGGGCTTGCTCAATTCTTTCAGAATCGATACGCGCCTTATCAGCCTTTTGTTCTAAGGTGAGTCGAGGTTTAGGCTGTTCGGCCGCGTTTGCAGAAGCCAATAACACGCCGACACACATTGCTAATACAATATTGGGTATCAGTTTTTGCATCCTATGTTCCTCACGTTTCAAGCCCCATTTGATATTACACCGCCAACATAGCATAAAACATTACTTAGCCATGATGAGCCAGCATGATTTTCGACTAAGTTAGTGAAATAAAGCTATCTTAAACTATTAATTTTTAATTTCTATTTGAGCAAAACATCGATTAGGTTTATTTTTAACCCCAATGGAATGATGTACTATTTGAATTAATTTCGTTATAAACGAAGCACCTAGGCTATAGGATGTGACCTAAAATAGTGTCACCGAGGGAGTATCCTAATGATTCGATGGCAACACTTGCTGAATAAACTCACAACAGATGATCCTCTGTTGCAAGAAAAGCTGTCGCTTTGGCGAGCTCATCCCCATAAAACGCCCCTCGCCTTGATTCAAGGTTTTAGCTTTATTAGCGCAAACAGTGCCACTTTGGATTATTTTGGTACTGAGTATGATGCCTTTGTCAATGCAACTCCCTATGATTTTTCTCCTAGAATTCAATCGTCTGGACGTAACAGTGTTGAATTTGCGCGGGAGATGATCCTTGAAGCTGTATCAGGCATCAATGTCGAGTTTAGTTGGCTTCACCTTAACCAACAGGGAAATGAACTACCTACTCGTGTAAATCTTTATCGCTGTTATTTGCAACAGCAACCCGTTGTACTTGTAGAACTACAAGCCCTCAACCGTCGAACACAGGTTAGGCCTGCCGTTGCCGACGGTTTCGCCCATATTCCAAAAGAGATCCTTTCAACGACCTTGGAGGAAAGCGCCGAGGCGGTTTATATCACTGACACGAGCAATCGAGTGCTGGCGGTCAATAAAGCGATGTGCCGAATTTGCGGCTACAGCGCCGAACAACTCATTAATAAAAATCCTGAGTTTTTAGAGGCTAACCCAACCAATGCCAGTGAAGAAAACGAGTGCCAGCTTGCCTTGAAACAGCGTGGATTTTGGCAGGGTGAAACCCTGAAGCAACGCTCTGATGGCAGTGCTTTCCCTGCATGGCAAAGCAGTCGTCGCATTGAAACTGATGGTATTCAATATCATGTAAATATTTTCAGTGATATCAGCACTAAAAAGCTACTAGAAACACAGCTCACTACCCGTGCCATGTATGACACCTTAACCGGATTGCCAAATCGGTTTCATCTTAAACAGATTCTCAATAATGCTCTTGAGAAACTCAAAGAGGATCCCCTCAGCCTTGGTGCACTGATGTTTTTGGACCTAAACGGTTTTAAAAATATTAATGACAGTTTTGGCCATTCCATGGGCGATAGAGTATTACAGCTGGTCGCGGCAAGATTGGAAGCCGGTTGCATTGAAAAAGCGGATATTGCTCGTATGGGGGGCGATGAGTTTACCCTAGTGCTGCAAGACTGCAGTTGTAAGGAAGAAATTCAGCTGTTTGCCGAACAAATTTTAAGTTTATTCGATAGCCCGTTCGAAATCGAAGGACAAAAATTCTTCCTTGGCACCAGTATCGGTATCGCACTTTTCCCAACACACAGTGATCAAGCTGGCCAACTGATTAGCTTGGCCGATACCGCCATGTATTGCGCCAAAAAGAATCAGCCTCATTTAGTGTTTTATGATAAATCAATGAGCCAAGCTGCAGAGCTAAAGTTAAAACTTATCAATAACCTAAGACATGCTCACAGCCTAAAGCAGTTTAAACTTGCCTATCAAGCCATAGTAGATTTACATACTAACGAACCGATTGGTGCTGAAGCCCTACTACGTTGGCAAAAGTCCCCAACTGAGCATTATGAAGCCGCTGAGTTTGTGCCTTTGCTGGAAGAAACGGGGCTCATTGTCACCATTGGTCAATGGGCACTGGAACAAGCCTGTAAGCAAGCATCTGTGTGGCGAGCGCAATACCAACCGGATTTTAAAATTTCGGTTAACGTTTCTCCCTTGCAATTAGAACACGTCGACTTTGTAGGCCAAGTAGTTACTGCACTTGAAATGGTTGCCTTACCGGCCGAGGCATTAATTTTAGAAATTACTGAGTCCGCACTTCTCCGCCAACCTGAGCTTGCTAGACTTACGTTAGAACGGATCAAAGCCCTTGGGGTCGGTATTGCCATTGATGACTTTGGCACGGGTCTGTCTTCGCTCAGTCGCTTGGGCACCTTGCCGATTGACAGCGTGAAAATTGATGCGGAATTTGCCCTGCGTTTAAATGACGCCTCGGGACAAAAACTCTGCCATGCCATAGTGCAATTAGCGCAGGCACTCGATATCCACTTCGTGGCTGAGGGGATAGAAACTCAGCAACAAAAAGATATCATCACCCATATGGGGCGCGGTTTTGCCCAAGGCTTTTTATTTGGTTACCCAAGCTCCGTAGAACAATTTACACAGGCCTACTTAGCCGAGAAGTGCATTGCCTAGGCTTTAAAATCAATACGTTAATATTATTCATTCGGATAATAAAGAAGTATAAAGGCGGGGCTCGATAGCCCTGCCAGCACACCATAAAATATGGAATCACTCCCCTGCAAAGTAATTGGCTGGCAAAGCTATCTCATCATCTGCAACGCAAATGAATCGTCACTATTAAACCTTGTTTTAGGTTACGTTAGCGTGATCTGAATAAGATTTTAACTATTTTAATTCGTACAGAGTCTCAAAAATGTAAGAATTAAAAATCACTTACCGCAATTCTAAAAAAATGAAATTAATCATAGCGCAACCTCACTTCAGTGGGCATCGCCTGAAGTCTAATCGCAACCATAGCATCAAAGGCCGCCAATAATGGGTTCACATCTAAACCCTCATCAAGTGCTTTGAGCATATAAGCACTCGCCTCTAAGGTTGATAGGCTATCGCTACGGCTCGATTTGCGGATCTTATACCTTGATGCATAACCTTCGGGCAAATGCACCGCGGGTAATTGAGTCAGCCAAGGATTTAATTGCAAGATTTTAAAAGCTTTGCGCCAAGTGCCATCTATCAGCAACAGTATGCAATCAGCGCTAATCGTCTGTTGTTCGACACTCACACTCCGCTCAGAGGGATAAACAAGATAGACAGGGCGCCCACAATTCATCAACTGTTTGCTCAATAATGCAAAATCCGCTTCCGTCTCGCCCACATACACTTGAGTATCGGGGATCACTAGACTTAACACCTTGACGCTATTCTTTTTATGCTCGACTTCAGAGGGATGCTGCAATATCACTAGTTGCGTCTGCGGTTTTACCTGCTGCACATGGGAGCATAAGCACGCATTCATCGGATAACAGCAAGTAGGACAATATTGACGGCTCAAAGCGAGTTCTCGATAAATTATTTCCAGTAGTATAGCAACTTGAATTATCCATAAAAAATGCCCGTAGCTATGGTCAAATAAGCTACGGGCAAAGGGTGTTTCTTTAATTAGCCGTTTAGGGCGTATTAATGCTCGGCGGCTAATTGCTCTTGGTGCCAGTGGTCAAAGCGGCTGAGCGCCATCATCGAGAGTAATCCGATAGAGAAAAATCCCATCACTAACGCCACCGCATAGGGTGCAGTCAGGTTTGTTTGCTGCACTAAGCCTGCGATGACGGATGCGCCACTCATCTGAATAAAACCTAACATCGCCGTTGCAGTGCCTGCGCGCTCGCCAAAGACAGACAACGCCATACTGGTCGCTGGGCCTAATAAGAAAGCAAAACCAATACACAACAACATCATAGGCAGCATAAAGGCAAAGGCGGCAGCCATACCCATACTTGGGCCAAATGCTTGCGCAGCGATAATCAATACCGCCGAGAGCACCAACAGTGCTAAAGCAAGGATGGCGGTTGGACGATTGCCTAACTTGCGGATCACCACTGGTGCAGCAAAACAAGCCACAATATTGACCAAAGCATTCAATCCAAATAAACCGCTAAAAGCTAACTCTGACACGCCTAAATGACCGATAAGCCACACGGGAGAGTAAGACACATAACTTAAAATCGCCGCCATCGCCGACATACAGGCAAAGGCATAGAACAAGAAATGGGTATTGCTCAGTACGGGTTTATAACGGCTCCAACGGTACAAGGGACCACTGCTCACCGTATTGGCCGGACGAGTTTCGGGTAAACGATAGCCCACTAAAAGCATCATCAAAATCGCGTATAGGGTCATAAACACAAAGGTTGAGCGCCAGCCAAATTGCATAGCCAATAGACCCCCTAAGGTTGGCGCCAGTGCAGGGATCACGCAGATAGCCCCATTTAAGTAACTGTAAATTTTGGCGCCTTCTTTTGGTGAGTAACAATCGCGCACTGCACTAAAGACCACAATAGAGGTCGAGCAGGCAGCCAAACCTTGTAATACCCGGGCAATTTGTAACCAATGGAATTCAATCGCAGCGGCCGCAAGCAAACTGCTGGCACCATAGAGCAGCACGCCAAAGAGTGCCACAGGTCGACGTCCGTAACGGTCGGCCAAGGGGCCAATCAAAATTTGGCCCACACCCATAGCAAATAAAAACAGCACTAAGGTGGATTGCACTTCACTGGCAGACACGGCGAACTCTGCCGCCATGGTGGGCATCGAAGGTAGATAAATATCAATCGCCAAAGGGCTGAGTAGCACCAAAGACATCAAAATAGGTAACAGATTGCGCCGCATAAAACTTATCTCGGTTAAACAGTAAAAGGTATTTCAGTGGGCGCTATTTTAAATAACTCAAGGTATGAACAGAAATGGTATAATTTCCAAAGTGAATTTCCTCTGAGGAATATCTATGAATCTCGACAACTTAGCCAGAATCGATCTCAACCTACTGGTGATATTGAAGGTTTTGCTCGAAGAGCAGAGTGTCACACGCGCAGCGAGTCGATTACATATTAGCCAATCGGCGTTGAGCAAGAGCTTGAATCGCCTGCGAGAAACCTTAGATGATCCCCTGTTCCAACGCACTGCCCACGGCCTAAAACCCACGGCACATGCGCTCAATATTGGGCTGAAGTTGCCAAATATTTTGCAGGACTTATATCAACTCACACAGCCACCGACGTTTACACCGGCCAGCAGTAACAGGCAGTTTTCCTTTGCCATGGTTGAAAGCGCCTACGAAACCTTAATTCCCTATTTTATCGGCCCATTATTAAGCACTGCACCGAACCTGAAGCTCGACTCCTATGTGTGGACCGAGAAATCGATGCACGATTTGCAGCAGGGGCAAATTGACTTTGGGATCTCGGGGCGGGATTTACACCCGCTGTCAGACTCGCAAACGGACAGACTCCCAGATGGCATTAGCTGCCAAACCCTGTTTACCGACAGGCAAGTGTGTTTGGTGCGCCAAGATCATCCTTTGATGGCCGCTCTCACCTCACCACAATGGGATTTAAATTTGTATTTGGATATGGCACATGTGCAGGTGCGTTGTGAAGGGAGTGATTGGTGGGCGCTGGATTACTTTCTAGCAGACCTTGGCCACAGGCGTAAAATCAGCACAACTGTGCCCGATTTTTATGGCGCGGCCAGCATCTGTGCCCACAGTGATTTGATTTTTACCTTACCATCGAGCTTTGCACTGCACGCATGCAAGCTGTATCCACTGAGGCTGTTGCCTCTGCCCTTTGAATTTATCCCTATGGCCTATGTGCTGCTCTGGCACCAGCGCAACGATGAAGACCAAGGTCATAAATGGATGCGCGATACCATCTGTCAAAGTGTTGAAAAACTGATGCTGCCGCAGAATTCGAGCAAATAAAAAGCCCAGAGTATTTACCTACGCTGGGCTTATCGCTGTCATCAAGCTTACAGAATAAAGGTCGCAACCTGCGCATTGAGATCGTTCGCACGCGCCTTTAATGCTTGGGCTTGCGTCAGATCCGATTTCGCCGCCTCGGTGATTTCGTCGGTCACGTCCTTGATCGCCACGGTATTTTGGGTGATTTCCCCCGTAACCTGTGTTTGCTCTTCGGCAGCCGTGGCAATTTGCCCCGCCATATCCGAAATAACATTCACAGCTTGGGTGATTTCCTCCAGCGCCTTGGCCGCAGCATTGGCATCTTCCACGCTGTTTCCCGCAAGCATTTGACTGCTTTCCATCAAACTCACGGCCTTCGCTGTGGTACGTTGTAGGGTTTCAATGGTCGCATGTACTTCTTGGGTCGAATCCTGCGTCCGACGCGACAATACCCGCACCTCATCGGCGACCACCGCAAAACCACGGCCCTGCTCACCCGCGCGGGCGGCTTCAATCGCTGCGTTGAGCGCTAATAGGTTAGTCTGCTCCGCAATCCCTTGAATTGTCGCTAAAATGCTAGAAATCGACTGGGCATGGCGACTTAAATCTTCAATCACGTCTGTTGCCTGAGCAACTTCATCGGCCAAGGAGTTGATCGAACTGCGGGTTTTATTAACCAGCTCTTTGCCTTGAAAACTACTCGCGGCCGACTGCTGCGCCGCAGTTGCAGTGTTTTCCGCATTAGCGGCAATTTCATTGGTCGCGCTCGCCATTTCGGTCACCGCCGTTGCCACCATAGCCACTTCCTGCTGCTGACGTTGCAACTCTGCCACGGCAATATGATTGGTTTTAAGGCTGCGCTCTGCATCCGCATCTAGCTCGCTGGCTAACTGACGAATATGGCTGATAAGTTGATGCTGGCTGCCGACAAAACGGTTAAAGCTATCGGCCAATACGCCTACTTCATCCTGTGTGTCGACCTCTATGCGTTGAGTTAAATCGCCATTGCCGTCGGCAATACGTGCCAGCGCCTGAGACACGCGTCCAAGTGGGCCTAGCAGTAGATTTACCAACCAGGAAATCGCCAACACGCTCAGGAGTAACACTACGGCAGCGAGTCCAAATTGCGTTAACAGAAGATCGGTTAACGGCGCCTCAAGAGTCTCCTTATCCAGCACTATCACCAGCTCCCAATCGGTATTGGGAATATCGACACCCCAAACTAACTTATCACGGCCCTCATTCTCAAAATACATGGGCAGCAAGGCTCCCGCTTGGCGGCTCTGCTGCGGTAAATCATGATTCAAATCATTGTCGATTTGGCCGACGGGCTTCATCGCCTTAGAGGCATCTTTGTAAGCAATCACAGTGCCGTCTTTGTGCATCATGATCGCATAGCCATTGGCGGGGAGCGTCATGCGATTTACGCTCTCGACTAAGCTCGCAATCGAGAGATCGCCTCCCACTACACCTTGAGAAGTCGGCTGCGCCATAGTGACCACTAACACGTTATAGGCCACGTCGACATAGGGTTTAGTCAGGATGAGGCCGCGCTCATTCACCGCCTGTTTATACCAAGGACGCGTTCTCGGATCGTAACCCGTACGGTCGATGCTTGGATCTGAGTCCAACATTTGTCCTGTCTCGGTACCATAATAAGTCAGCTGGAATCGCCCTGAGGCCTGTGCCTGTTGCAATGCACTTAAACTGTTACCTTCCACCTTAGATGCCAATGCGCCTACGATATCTTGGCGTCCAGCCAGCCATTCTTGAATGCGCTCGGCCTGTTGTTCACCTAAGCGCTGCACCTGCTCTAGGCTATTTTGCAATAACAATGATTTTTGACTGGAGTAGCTTTGCCAAGACAGCAAGCTGATCACGAGGGACAAGGCGATCACGACCGAAATCAGGATCTTTTGTTTAAGTGAATATGAGTTCATTTTGGTATCTACGATTTACACAGCACTGAAGGAAGGTATTGGACGAATGGTCATCACTCACTGTAATAAATTTACAGATTTAGCCATGACCAATCAAAATATCGGTTAAATTTTCGCACATCTCGCACAACAAACAAAGAATCACTTATCATCAAATTAATAAATAATTAAGCTAAAACATAATGATAACTTTAATCAAGTCATTAAAAACCTAATGATAACCAAAAGATCACAGATACCTTGGATTACACAACAATGTAAGCTTTCAGACGTAAAACAACGTAAATTAACCCAAATTAACGTGACCCAATCCGTTTATTTATTGCACACTGACTCTCCATAGCATTGGGAAAGAGGCCTCTCGATAACGCCAAGTTGGCAAATCCTTAGATGATTTACCTTACGCCTCGCCCCATTTTGATTAGGAGTTCTTATGATCTATCAACAATTTCAACAGAGCCCATTTCAGCCACGCATTTCAGGAGCACGGGCTTGGTTAGCCATGGCCGTTAGTGTCAGCCTAATCTGTTTATCACTGTTTTTATTGCCTTTTGTGCTTTTATTTGGCGCTATTGCGCTCGGCTGCTTAGTGCTATTTAGCCGCATTTACGTGGCGCGCCAAATGAGTAAGTTTAATCGTGCCCAAGCACAAGCAAGGGAAGCGGCGAGCCAAGAGACTGAGTTTTATCGTTCCACCAATGTGGTGCGCGAAACCCATGCAAAGCACTACACTGGTCGCACCTTTGAACATCAACAGGATGAGAAATAATACTAGGCGCTGAGTAAGGTCTTTGCGCGCTTAAGGGTTTGAATCTCGCCGGGATCTTGGGTCATTTCCAACACAGTATCAACCTGCAATGCGAGTGATTGCCATAGGGGCTCGATAATCTCAGCCTCTTTGCTATTGGCATGACGGCGCGCCAGGTTGAGCAGCGCCGCAGAGCCCACCACATCGATACGCCCTAAAATACCGTCTGCGAGTGCCATGCTCAGTTCAATCATGGCTGGCACACTGTGACCGTATTTAATTACTTCACGCAGGTAATGCTCCGCCTGACTGACATCGCCACCCAAACCACTTTCGTCGTTTAGCATGTGCTGCGCGCGGGTAAGCATGGCATCCAGCTGACCTTGCTCGGCCGCTTCGGCCATCCAATACTCACTAACGATAGGATCGCGCTGACAACCATCGCCGTTGGCGAGCATTAAGGCTAAATGATACTGGGCATGGGGATAACCCGCTTGCGCCGCTTTATTAATAAAATGATAGGCTTGGGTCAGATCTTTGGTCTGATAGTAAAGCACGCCTAAATTCGCCATGGCTTCAGTCTGCTCACCCTCGGCCGCCAGTTGTAAATAATGCTTCGCCTGCGCTAAATCCGGCTTAAATGACTCGCTGCCCACCAGATAAAAATACCCGAGTAACGCCATCGCATTGACGACACCCGCCTCAGCAGCCTTAGCAATCGCAGCTTCGCCCTGAATGGCATCGGCCTGTCCTTGGTAACCATGAATAAGCCCCACCCCATGTTCATAGAGGGCATCGGAATGTTTTGGCGCCGCAAGGGCAAACCAATAGGCGGCTTTGGCAAAGGTATCACGGGCTTTTTGCGCCACTTCCTTCACTGCTGGGCCATTTTCATCTTCATTACCATAGGATTGATCAACCAAGGCAAGCTCTTGCTCTTTAAGCATTAATGCTTTGGTTTTAAAAGAGATCCCCACAAGGTATTGTGCCTTAGGGTCGTCTTCCATCACAGCGCGGTAACAGAGATCTTTGATGGTGACGGCGTCACTGGCTTGGTAACGATAAGCGGGAGCAGCACGCCCGAGCACCTTAGGATACAAGTGCTCAATTAAGGCCAACACATCTTTGATGGCCTTTTGGGCCAAGGCGAGCAATTGTTCTTGGGTTAAATGGTATTTTTCAGGATGGGCGCCACGATTACCATCTCCACGCAGACGATGTAAGGCTCGTGTCGTCTTCACATCGATCAGCCGCCTTTGGTTTAACAGCTCGATACGGTCATAGAGATTAGGACTGGTGAAGGAAACAGCTTTATCCTGACCAAGCAGTTCGGTCAGCCTGTGGGTAAAACTGCGGATATGCAGCAGTGACTGAGTGGGTACATCCTGCACATAGTTTTTGGCGTTGAGGTAATCATCGAGGAGCGCGGCCGAAAAGCCTTGGATAAATTCGCTATCCAGTAACTCAGCCCCTGTCCCCATACGTTCTTACCTCAACTCGAATATACTCAGTGAATGTTATTCTGCGCTGGGCTTTTTCGTCACCATATACAGGCGGAACAGCGCTAAGTTCACGAATAGACCGATAAATGCCATCAAGGTATCCGCCAACATTTGCACTGGCAGGCCACCCAGAGAAGCAGCGCCAGAGAGCTGAGCGCCCACGACAGAAAGCGGCAGGTAAAGCATCAATAAGGCGATGGTTTTCAGTACAATTGGACCACTGAAGCTAAAGCTTGCCTTAATAGCTTCCAGCGGCGTTAGACGCTCAACCACCACCATAAAGTTCACATAGGCTAGGCGGGCAAACAGGTAAAAACTGATCACAAGCCCAACCAACCACATTGGCCCAAACGCGGCGAATAACATCACAGGCGCTAGAATTGCGAGACCTGAAAATACACCCGCCAGCAGTAAGGGCGGTACAAAGGGTAAGCTGGCTTTTAATACCATACCCGCCGAGGGATTGTGCCCTTGGGATCTCAACTCTAAAAACAGTGTTAACGCGGCAATCAGCACCGAAAAAATCAACAGCAATAGCATCATGGCAATCATATGCGGCGCGCCAAACTGCGGGTTTTCCAGATCGACTTTGCTCATCTCTGTGCCTAGCCACAGCTGTATCCCCACTTGCACTAACAGCAATGGTACCGTCAGCATGGCAAGCTGAGTGAGATGATTACGGAAAAAGTTATAAGCTTCGGTCAAAATTGCGGATAGTGACATGCGCCTTTCCAAAAATAATTGAAGTAAATTAACACCGTGAATTGCCGCTAAGGATACCCAAAATCCTGCTCCAATGCACAACACAAATCGTCTGAGTGAACCGTAAATCACAGAAAAGGGCTGCAACAAAAGTCGCAAAGTCGTTACACTGTCCACTTTATTGCGCGCAAACCGTCAAAGGATGCCACTCTATGAAACACACTTTCACTCTCTCTATTCTGATTAGCGCCTGTCTTCTCGCTACTCCCGCCAGTGCAGGTTGGTTAGATAACCTTGCCGGTACACAAGCAAAAACGGAGAAAGCGACCACAGCTACTGTAACCCAATCCAACGAGTTAGTTGGCAGCGTGATGTCGCAACTCGGCTTAAGCCAAGCCCAAGCCGAAGGTGGTTTAGGCAGCCTGTTAGGCCTTGCACAATCAAGCTTAGGTACGAATGATTACACCAAATTAGCCGCCAGCATTCCGAATGCAGACAGCCTATTAGCTGCAGTCCCTAAACTCGATGGCAATTCAGGGGTGTCAGGTTTGCTCTCTAAGGCGGGTAATATTGGCTCTTCTCTACAGGGTAGCGCAATGGTGTTAGATGCCTTTGAAAAATTAGGTATTTCTAAAGAGTTAGCCATGCCTATGATCAATATCGCCAAGTCTTACCTTGAGACAAATGGTGCTGAAGGCAGCTCAGATCTGCTGATGAAAGGCCTAAACGCCCTACTGTAATCTTGCCCATCACCCTAAGCCCATAAGCTTAGGGTGAACTTTAGCGCCGTAAATCGCTCTATTAAATTATCTCTTCTTGCCAGAGCAGTGCCCTTTTATGATTGCTAAGCTGAAACGATTTATTCAATCCCACACTCAAGCTATCTCTCCCGAGGAGAAAGCCCACCAGTTAAAGTTAGCGGCAGCGAGCATGTTGCTCGAAGTGGTATTTGCCGATGAAACCCTCGCGGCGGAAGAAATGGCGTTACTGCCGACATTGCTGACGGAAACACTGTCTATGCAGGAGGAGGAAGCCAAGGAACTGATTGAAGAGGCTAAAAAAGCCCAAGGTAATGCAACATCGTTATTTGAGTTTACCAATACCATCAATGCCGAGTTTAGCGTGGAGCAAAAACAGCAATTGCTATTAGCCATGTGGCAACTTGCCTATGCGGATGGACAACTCTCCCAATATGAAGATCAAATCATTCGCCGCACCGCTGATTTGCTATACCTTAAGCACAGCGAACTGATCCAGATGCGTAATCAGGCTATCGACGCACTAAACTAAGATCAAACAACAAAAAAGCATGAATCGCAGTAACGCTATTCATGCTTTTAGTTAACGTTTTAAGTTTACGGCTCAAACAGTCTTAGGCAAGTGCCTTACCAATCTCGAAGCCTGCACCTCTCAGCTCAGTTAATTTGGCTCGCAATCCACCCATTTCCATTTTTAAGCCTTTCTTAGTCGCCAATTGCGATAACCAACTGGTTTTATCGTCATCTTCAATACTATCCCAATCAGCTAACACTTTGTGAGATAAACACAATAACGCCGCGAGCTTTGAGAAGGGATTAGAATCCTTAGGGTGATCTTGAAACAGAATGCCCTGCACCAGCGCGGGAGTAAATTTCCAGTTTTGAGCTAACAATGCACCAATATCGGGGGAATCATAACCAAGGAGTTCGCGCTCAAATGCATGCTTATCTTTACCCTGTGCGACAGCTTCGTTAATTTTTTCAGCGTCTTCAGGAGAAATCGCCGCAATTAATAAATCACCAATCCGATGGAGAATCCCGCAAGTAAAGGCCTCTTCCGGCTGTACTCCGCACCGTCTAGCCATTTCTTGGCTATAAAGTGCAATTTCAAAGGTTTGCCCCCAAAATTGAGCCAGATCCACACCATTACATTTAGGCATAGACCCCATAACAGCGGAGGCTAAGACTAAAGTTCGTAGCGTCTGCATCCCTAGACGTACTACGGCCTCATCAATACTACCGACCTCTCTGCTATGTCCATAATATGCACAGTTAGCCAACCTAAGAACCTTGGCACTGATTAAGGGATCGTGGGACACCTTAGTCGCAATGGTTTTTACCGTTGCATTGTCATCATTTACGACATCAAGTAGCTCGCTAATCGCTTTAGGTAAACGGGGTAACTCATCGACTCGACTCAGTAGCGCGGCGGAATCCATATTTATTCTCCTTCTAAACGAATGATCAAAATATAGAACACAAAATCTCGCCTCGCTCTGAAAGATATGATGACTTATCAATAGGGTGTAAAGCTTTTACGCCAGCATTCAGCAATCATTATCTTGGCCAAAAATACTCTGACTCAATATCAAAATACCCTGCAATGCCTAATGAACCTGATAAATTCACTCTTTGATTGATGAGGAACAGCAACAAAATCACTCAATAAACAGTCTTATTTGTAAATAAATATTTCTAAAATTAAGTAATGGGTGATATAGATTAAATCTTGTTCATCAATTGTAAGGAAGCACTATGGGCCAAAATGCACTCGTTAATCGCACTGGGATTATTATTGTTAGCGCTCTGATCACCTTAGGTTTGTTCGTGTTTATGGCGCAACTTATCCATAATCCGCAGCCATTGAGCGGACAAGCGTCAGATGCGCCGCAAATCAATATTTTGATGAGCGAGCGAACGCCAATTCCACCGAAGGAAAGTCGCAAACCCGAACCACCAAAACCCATTCCAGCGAGGGAGCGGGTGGCGACTCCGGGCGAAAGTACTGAAGTGGTTGACTTTAGTCCTAAGACTTTTACCCCCGAAATGCCAACGCAAACAGCGTTATTTAACCCATCGGCAATGACGGCAGAGGCCTTACCCGTGGTGCAAGTGTCCCCTCGCTATCCCATTGATGCGGCACAAAATGGTAAGGAAGGTTATGTAGTCGTAGGCTTTGATATTACCGCGGATGGTACTGTCAGCAACGTGCGTGTGCTCGATGCCAACCCCAAGCGGGTGTTTGACAAGGCCGCGCTGTCAGCGGTGCAAAACTGGAAATACAAACCTAAGTTTGATTCGGGCAAGGCCGTGCCACAGCTGAATCAACAGGTGCAGCTCGACTTTAAACTGGATCAGAAAATATAAGCGCAAGAGACCAGAACGCGCGCTGGTTGGCGTTCTGGTGTTACATTCAGTGATTAATCGTTCAAAACCTCGGCCACTAAGACACTTTATTTACCGCTAAGCTCTGTTTGCGACTGATATGCGTCTTCTGCCACCACAGGAACGGCGCAACGAACAAAATCAATACCAGTACGTAGGTCATGCTAGCCCCAAGCGCGATACCTAAGGCCAAACAGAAGCCACAACCTAATACCACTAAGGGTAAGTTGCTGCGGGGCAATAATTTAGCTGCGGCTAACATCGCCATTAAGTAAATCACCACAAATACCCCATTACTCCAAGCAATAAGATGCTCCAGCTCTTGACCAGTGATGTGAGTTAGCACTATCACACTCGCCATAACGCTAAGTAACGCCGCCAAAGCGCGAATTGGCACACCGTAGCCATTCTTTACCGCAAAGCAGCGCGGCAAAATCCCTTCGTTACTAAAGCTCCAGATAAGACGCGCAGCACTGGCGGCATACACGTTAACCGTGGCAAGACCGCTGGCAATCCCCAGCACACCAATCACTTGAGCGCCATAGCCGCCCAAGAGCGTATCGAACACACCGATCATGGCCACGCTTTTATCGGTCGGCACTAACAGTAAAATCAAGGTACAGGCCACATAAATAATGCCCACCAGCACAGTGCCCATCATCATCGCTGGGATCATATCCTGCTGTGGACGGCGGAAATCATCGGCGAGGTGAGTCATGGCCTCAATCCCCAAGAAGCTCCAAAAGGCGATACCTGCGGCAATCATAATGGTGGGGATTTCTGGCGTGCCATAGCTTGCTAATGAAGTTAAGTGCCCAGGTTGCACACTGCTCGCCCCGAATAACAGCACCACAATCGCCACAATACAAAGGGTTAAGCCAAATTGCAGTTTGGCCGAGACTTGAATGCCACGCAGATTAAGCAGGAATAAGCCGAAAATCACTAATACCTCAGCGCCCACCTTGTACCAGCCATCCAAGGGGATGAGTGCGTTAACAAATTGGAAGGTCATCAAAATCGCGGCCGGCGCCCCCATGGGCACTACCAGCAAAAAAATCAGCCCAATAGTACGGCCAGCGGTTCGACTAAAGGCCTTTTCGACAAAATATGCGGGACCCGCAGCATGGGGAAAGACGCTCGCCAGTCGACCAAAAATCAATGCTACTGGAATAATGGCTAAGGTCAGGAGTGACCACGCGATAAGCGCGCCAGCATGGGCTTTGTCGATTGTCATTTGTGGGAGAATAAACACCCCTGTGCCCAGCAAAGTGGTGGCCATTAAGCCTGCGCCTTGCCAACGTCCTATAGTTCCGCTATGTGAGTTCATCTGTTAAAATTCAGTGGTTTTGAAGCCGTCAGTATAGTGAGATTCTACGCCGCAATCTGCCGTTAATCTCAGTGTTCTTAGTGGCAAACACCAGCAAAATGACGGCAAAAATACATATTTCCGGCAAAATGACGGCGCAGCCCCAGCACTGGGTGCTTAACTGATATTAGTCTGCCTTGGCGATATGCTTCTTGCTTTTACCACTCGTTTTTATCGGAGTCCAAGTTGGATAAGTTTGATACCGCCATCATTAACAGCCTGCGCCAAGATGCTCGCCAGAGCGTCTCCAGTATTGCCGAGCAGGTGAACCTTTCCCGTAGCGCCGTTGCCGAGCGGATCAAAAAACTCGAGCAAACTGGGGTGATCCGCGGCTATCAGGTTTTACTGAGCGAATCGCAAAAGGAAGGCGTGTCGGCCTATTTCGAAATCCAGCATAAATGCCCGCGTTGCGCCGATGTGGTGCATGTATTCCATGCCATCCCCGAAGTAATTACCTGCCGCGGTATCTCTGGCGATATGGATTTACTGGTGTATGTCCACGCCCCTTCGATGCGCCGCTTGCACGAGATCCGTGAATATATCGATACCCACACTGACATCATTAAAATCAAAACCCATGTGGTGATGAGCGAGTGGATAAATAACGCGGGTGAATAAACATGTTTTGCCCCCAAACAAGAAACGCCACCCCTAAGGAATAAAGGTGGCGAGGCCCTTGTGGAGGCAGGGCAAACAATACCTAAATATCAAATATGGCTTCCCTTCCCAATAACCTCCCTGTGACAGCAAATCGCGACAAGACAACACACCTTTAATTACTTCAGCCAGCGTGATTAAAGGGAGTTAGCTCACGGTGCTTCCTTAGACACCGCTTCGCCATTCACCGTAATTCCTTCTTATCTATAACCTTGGGCGAACCCTGCCCAATTAAACGACCGTCATTTGCCCCGTGTAGAGAATAAAGTTACGCAGCAGAAGCACACCAATGAGACTTAAGCATGCAGTGCCTGCAACATAAGCCCACTTACGTTTTGAAGTGGCCGTCATAAACAGGTTCATCGCCAATGGGCCAGACAACCCCAATCCGACAATACCAATCCAGAAGATCCATCCCCAGAAGCCGTAACCTATCGCATTGAAGGCGGCAAACTTGCTCTGACCTCCGGACAAGACCAGCCCCATAAAGAAGGTGAAAATTAGCACTATCTCCACCAAAATCAGTGGGATCTCAACCTTGTGGATAAAGTGCACTTCCTTGGCATTAGGGTTAGCGTTTAGCAACACGCCACCCAGTAGAGAAGATGCAGCGCCCGATGACAGTCCCGAAGCCAAAAACAGCAGTGGCAACACTGGGTTTTTCAACATCGGATAGCCGGGTAAGGCCGACAGCAAAAAGCCGGTATAGGCACCAAGCGCGAGGGAAAAGATCACCAACAAACCGGTAATTGTCGCCTCGAAGCGGCTCAACCAAGCGGTAAACTTCAGCACTATGGGGAAGCGACTCTCACACCAAGCATCGATAGGTTTACGGAATAATAAGCCAATCCACATAAACATAAAGACTTGGTAAATCAGTAGGATCAGCACCCCCATCGACATCACAGACTTGGGATTATAGAAGACTAAGATCTTCCAAAAATCGAAGGGCTTAGTTAGGTCCAATACCAAGATGCCCAAACCCGCCATCACCGCCACGGGCGCCACAATACAGGCCGCCTGCACAAAGCCAGACTGGTAGGCATTATGCTTTAACACAAAATGTTTGAGCAACACCGCAAAGAACATAGCACCCGCCGAAGCACCTGCTAAAAACAGGTAAATCGCGATCGGCCAATGCCACACTAGCGTATCAAAATGTAGGGCGCTCATATTGCTACCTCCCCTGATTTAGCCACAATGCGGAATAGTTTTGGCCGCGTTCCTAGGTCGACCTTAGCCCTTTGGGTTGGGTTTGCCTTCAGCACTTGTACCACCTGTGAAGTGGGATCCTTTAAGTTGCCAAACACTAAAGCCTTAGTCGGACAAGCCGCAACGCAGGCGGGTTGTTTACCCTGGGCAAGATTGGTCTCACGGCAAAAATCACATTTGTCCGCAGCATGGGTAACGGGATTGATAAAGCGAATTTTGTAAGGGCAGGCCGCGATACAATACTGGCAGCCGACACACTTCCAAGCATCCACAGACACGATTCCCGTCTCTTTATCGATAAAAGCGGCACCTGTGGGGCAAACATTGACACAGGGCGCATCTTCACAGTGCTGGCAAGACTTACGACTGAAGTGATAAAACTGGTTAGGATATTCTCCGTAGGGCCCAGTTTGTTCTATCTTCAACCGCGCCACTCCCTCAGGCACATGGTTGGTTTCACGGCATGCAACCTCACAGGCTTTGCAACCTATGCACTTAGTCTCATCGTGGATCAGCGCATACTTAACACTGGGGTCGGCCTTGGCCTCATTCGAAGCACTAACAGTCGCGAGTAGAGTCGCCCCCGAAGCGCCAGCCAACAGGGCGCATGTTCCTTTCAGAAATCTTCTTTTTGAATTTTCCATAACCTTACTCCTGCTGGCCTGTATGACAGTTACGGCACAGCTCACTGCGAACCTTAGGCGTCATCTCCGCCATAGGATCGGTGGGGCTATGTAATTTATGGCAAGCGGCACAGGCCACTTTTTGCGCATGCACATTATGCGTCCATTCTTGAGAGCTAAGTTTGGCGGGCATATGGCACTTATGGCAGACCTGCAATTGCACTGAGGTTTCGGATGCCTCATTTAATCCAAAAACCACTAAATCATTTGGTTTTTTAGGGTGATCACCCTTTTCACCATGACAGCTTGAACAGGTCATTTTCATGGCATCTTGGCCGTGATGCCCTAACATTTGACCATTACGCTTATGACACTTCATGCAAGCATCACTGTTAATTTGCTTGGCGGGTTCAGCACTCGTTGCGGAAAAACTGAGCAGTAATGCCATTGCACCCAAGCGTAATGACCACAGCCATTGTCGTGTAGACATAGCGAGTCCTCATATCAATTCATTGGGAAACAAAGAGGAAGTCAGGTTCGGAGAGCTCCGAACCCGACGAGCGAGGTCAAACAGCTAGCGCTTGCTTAAGACTTGTTGGATCCCAGTGCTTATGCTGATTCATTTCAATAAAACCAATATTGAATTTACTGAATAGCTTTTTCATGGGTGAATTGATTTGTTTACCCGCGTCACTGATCACCATTTTGACTTCTGATGAGTCATGGTCAATCAACACATAGTCGAGACGGCATTCATGGTTTAAATCAGCATCGTGCTGGTCCATATCAAATACGGTGTCCAATGGCACATTGCAACAGACGTCGTATTTACCTTCAACGACAGTTTTGAGTGATTTAAAAAAGTTGAAACTATCCTCGTCAAATAACACTGGTTTAAGTTTCATTTCATGATGTGCAGCTTCCTCGGGATCAGCCCTAAAAAACTTAATGCAAGTCATGACGAACATTACAAACACAAATGGCACTGCTACGAATAGTACGAAGTACATAAATGCATAGCTGAGAATGACTGAAGTATTCATATACGCCTCCAATAACACAATTATATTTTTGTTATCTCCTTTAAAGCACCTTCAGTATTATTGCAGACAGGATTTATTTTTTTGATGCAGATCACATATCCAAATTCAAAATTAAACATAAACAACAAGTTAGGATACAGAACACATTACCATATCGCGTAAATCTAAAATGCACATATTGATAATAGTTAATTAAGAAACTGAAATTTGCCGAACTGAATGTCAAAAATTAAAATTTCAAATTAGTTTAATTATGTTTTTTGAAATATAAAAAAACAAATTCTAAACCCTTTGTTACACATAGATAAATTCAAGGTGTAAAACTTGAGACGGGATTCACATTAAATTAAATAAATAACACCATAATTAGGTGTTCTTTAAAGTATTTACTCAATATTAAGGAATATAAAAAATGCATATTAGTAACATGGACGGCCTCGATATTTTGAGTTTAAAAATACTTGTTTCATTATATGAGAACAAGTCTGCAACTTATGTATCAAAGGCATTGGATATTCCCGCACCCAAAATAAGTCGCAGCCTAAAAAATCTGCGGGAAGTGTTCGGTGATGAGCTTTTTATTCGTAAGAAATATGGCTTATTCCCTAATGAATTTGTCACTCACTTATATCCTATAGCTAAACAAACCATTGAATGTACTGATAAGTTTCAAAAGGTACGTGCCGCCAATGCTAACCATGTTAAAACCCATATTGAAATCGCAGCACCGGGGCTCATCGCCTATG
Organism: Shewanella decolorationis; assembly: GCF_004354305.1. Classification (NCBI taxonomy): domain Bacteria; kingdom Pseudomonadati; phylum Pseudomonadota; class Gammaproteobacteria; order Alteromonadales; family Shewanellaceae; genus Shewanella; species Shewanella decolorationis. The sequence continues at coordinate 3,770,985 of NZ_CP037898.1, forward strand.
CGTTTCCTAAAGCCCTAATGCAAGCCATTAAGGAAGAACAGAAATCTATCCATATTAATATTACCCCTTGGTCAATCCATACCACGCAGGACATCATCAATGGGGACACCACTTTAGGTATTTGCTGTAATAAGAGCACCGCTGATGTCGCCGCCTATGGCGACAAATTACAAACCACAACACTACAACGCATGGACAAGGTTTACCTGATCGCTAGCCGCAATCATCCCATTTTTAAACGCGACATCACGCTTGAGAGCATCGCCGAGTATCCTTATGTCAACACAGATCTTGGCAACCCCAGCACTCGGCTCAGCCCGTATCAAGAATTTTGTATAAAAAACGGCATAAAACTCAATACTGAAATTACCATTACCAGTATTTCAAGCCTGTTTGAATACCTCGGCGAGAGCCAGACGATTTCCTTACTGCCATATCGAGTAGTTTACGAAATGGTGGCCGAAATACCTGAGCTACATACTTGTCAGTTATCGCAACTGGAGGCCGAGCGTTTATATGCAAATACCGAGGCGCCGACAATTTTCCTTGTGCAAAAAAATCAACCCAACAAAGCTAATGAGGAGTTACTCTGGTTAAGCGGACAAATTAAAAAAATCGTCGACAACATTATCTGATCGCTGATTTATAAACATTCGCCATCTTGTTATTCGAGGTGATAGGCATCCTGTGCCTTAGCTTAGGCTCCACCTCACCCTCCTGCGTACAACCCTAAGTTTTGTTAAGCCAGACATACATCTTAGCCGCCAAACACGTTACACTAAGCCCATCTTTATCCTGATTGATCTTGCTATGCGAACCGAAAACACAGCCACACTGAACCTAATGTGGGGCGCACTGATTCTGGAAGAATTAGCACGTCTTGGTGTGCAGCATGTCTGCATGGCGCCGGGCTCACGCTCGACACCGTTAACCTTAGCCGCGGCTCAGCAAACTAAGCTGAAACGTCACTTGCATTTCGATGAGCGCGGCTTAGGTTTTATGGCCCTCGGATTAGCCAAAGCCAGTTGCGCCCCGGTGGCAATTATCACCACCTCAGGCACGGCCGTCGCCAACCTTTATCCTGCGATAGTCGAAGCTTGGTTGACCCATGTGCCTTTGATTGTCTTAAGCGGTGACAGACCGCCAGAGTTACTCGGTTGTGGCGCCAACCAAGCCATAGTGCAACCGGCAATTTTTGCCAATTATGCCCAGCAGGTAAACCTGCCCACGCCGGATGCACACATTGCACCGCAGATGTTGCTCACAACCCTCGATGAGGCGGTGGCAAACCAAACACGCCCAGTGCATATCAACTGCATGTACCGTGAACCCCTCTATCCGAGTGAGATGAACGGCGCCATTCTCGATAGCGAATCGCCTTATCTGAGGCCATTGCAAACTTGGTTACAACACGCCAGACCCTACACTCAATACGGTAAGAGTGAACAACTCAGCAGCCCGAGCGATGACGCCATTATGCGTTTCGTCCACGGCAAGGGCGTCATCATCGCGGGTACGCTCACGCCGGAGCAAGATCCACAGCAGCTTATCGCCCTCTCACAAAAAATTGGTTGGCCCTTGCTGACCGATGCACAGTCGCAATTGCGGCAACATCCGGCGGCGATAGGCAATATTGACCAACTACTGCAACATCCCAAGGCGCGCAATCTGTTGCAAGAGGCTGACCGAGTGCTGGTGTTTGGTGGACGCTTATTGTCTAAGCGTTTGATTGCTTACCTTGCCGAGCAAAACTGGCACAGTTACTGGCAAGTGCTGCCACAGCAGGACAGGCTCGACCCAAGCCATAATGCTAAACACATCTGGCATGCCAATGCCGCCCAATTTGCTCAACTCAATTGGTATCGCTCTTCGTCGGCGAATTGGGCTAACACCCTAATCACCTATAATGATGAATTGCATCACTTATTTGTGCGTAATATCGATCAAGGTGAGTTTGGTGAGGCGCAGGTTATCCGTGCAATTGCCAATACACGGCCGCTGGAGCAGCAATTGTTTATCGGCAATAGCCTGCCGGTACGTTTGTACGATATGTACGCGCCAGTGAGCTGCTGCACTGCCACCACTTACACTAATCGCGGCGCCTCGGGGATCGATGGCTTACTGGCGACAGCCTGCGGCATTGCCGCACACCAAGGTAAACCCACAAGCTTGATTATTGGGGATTTATCCCAGCTGCATGATCTCAACTCTTTTGCCATTGCCCGCAGCTTAACCAGTCCGCTGGTGATCATTATTCTCAATAACGATGGCGGCAATATCTTTAATCTCTTGCCCGTTCCCAACGAAGAGCTGCGCAGTGATTACTACCGCTTAAGCCATGGTCTAGAGTTTGGTTATGCCGCGGCCATGTTCAATCTGCCCTATAATCAAGTGGATAATTTAGCCGACTTCCAAAGTTGTTATCACGAAGCGCTGGATTATCAGGGCGCCTCGGTGATCGAAGTCAGTGTGAGCCAACATCAAGCCAGCGAGCAGATCGCCGCGCTTAATTTATGGGTGAAACAAAGCTAATGCCAACCGTAGCCCGTTACGGGGAAGTCTCGCAGCCAAACTTAGTCCTGCTTCACGGCTTTTTAGGGACTAAAACCGATTGGCTGCCGCTTATCCCCGAACTGAGCCAGCATTTTCACTGTATCTGCCTCGATTTACCCGGACACGGCGACAATCAGCAAGAGCCACCATCAACGCTCGCCAATGGTTTTGAGCATTGTGTTCAAGACGTTATCAGTCGCCTCGACCGCCTTGGTATTGAATCCTTTTATCTCTACGGTTATTCCCTCGGCGGCCGCATCGCGCTGCATCTTGCCAAGGCCTATCCACAACGCATTTTGAGCTTATGGCTAGAGTCCTGTCATCCCGGGCTAACCGATACCGCAGAGCAAGCCGCACGCAGTAAAAACGACAACCTGTGGGCCAAACGCTTACTCAGCTTAAGCAGTCGGGATTTTTTACAGCTTTGGTATCAACAGGCGGTGTTTGCCGATATGTCCGACAAGGCTCGGCATGCCTTGATTGCCAAGCGTGCGGCGCTGCTCGACCAACATCCCAAGCAGACACTAAAACAGATTTTTTTGGCCACATCGCTGGCTCGCCAAGCCTCTCTCTGGGATTTACCTGAAAGCCTTGGCTGTGAATGCCATTTTTTTACTGGCAGCCAAGATGCGAAATTCACTGCAATAGCAAAGGATTGGCAAGCACAACAGCCCATCATCATGCATCAGATTGAACTGGCTGGGCATAACATACATCAGGCCAATCCCGCGGCATTAGTCGCCTGCTTAAGCGCACTCAAGCTTAAAAAATCGATGACTTGAAACAAATAAATTTAGGGAAAATATGATCTTAACTTCGCTCAGCTTGTCCTTATATCGCCTGCCCTTAGACCGCTTTTTACCCGTGGGGAAACAGCGTATCGACCATAGAACGGGCTTAGTGTTGCAGGCAAAAGCACGAGCAGAGGGTGAAGAAAGCGAGCAACTGGTTGAAATCGCGCCGCTCTCAGGGATTGATATCGACCAACAGCCGTTGTCCGGTTTTAGCCGCGAGAGCCTAGATGAAGTACAGCAAGCCTTAGTGGCGCTATTGCCCAGCCTGCAAAACCAGTCTATCGATTGCTTGCTCGAGCAGGCCGAAGCGAGTCCCTTTCCATCCATTGCCTTTGGCTTGAGTCTATTGCACGCCAAACTTAGTGGAAAACTCGATGCGGTGCGCCCAGTTACCACCACAGTGCCGCTCATCTATCAGCCAGCGGATGCGCCAAAATCCGAATTAATAGCAAGAATTGCGAGTCTCGATAGCGGCGTACACTCAGTCAAAGTGAAAGTCGCACAAACCTCAATGGAAGATGAGTTGGGCCTGATTTATGCCATCTTAGGCCAGAGACCCGATCTTAAGCTGCGCTTAGATGCCAACCGTGGCTTTAGCTTAGAGCAGGCCCTCGACTTTGCAGCCTGTTTACCGCTAGAGAGCATTGAATATATTGAGGAACCTTGTCAGCATCCGCAGGATAATCAAACCCTGTATCGCGCTATTCCTCTGCCCTTCGCCTTAGATGAATCCCTCAATGATCCGGATTATCAATTTGTGATGCATGAGGGGCTCACGGCGCTCATCATCAAACCCATGCTACTGGGCAGTATTGAAAAACTTCAGCGCCTTATCGATGAGGCCCATAGCCATGGCGTGCGCTGCATCTTAAGCTCAAGCCTTGAGGCCAGCTTAGGCATCAATGACTTGGCCCATTTAGCCGCCATACTGACGCCCGATGAAATTCCAGGGCTCGATACTTTGAGCGCCTTTAGCCAAGACTTAATCGTGCCAAGCAACAAGCCACAATGCTTGAAGCCTCATCAACTTAAGCTTGTCGCCAGTACACAGCCGGATTAATTGCCGATGTCCGAATCTCAAGCATTGGCTCCATCCCAATCCGTTTCACAGCAAGGTATTTCGCCATTACATAGCGCCGCGCTCAACTCGCCCACACAAACGGCGGTTAAGTTCAATGGGCATGACATCAGCTACGCCCGCTTAAGCCATATGGTGCAGGGCTTGGGAGAACAGCTCATGCGCATTGGTGTTGGCCAAGGGCAACCATTGGCATGCATCAGCCGCAATAATTTAGAGATGATTTGCCTGTATTGGGCCTGTGTGGATATTGGCGCAATTTTCTTTCCTATCTCGCCGCGTTTTCCGCTGGCGCAAGTTCAAGGGCTTATCGATAGCCACCAAATCCCTTTCTATTGGAGCGAAGCGGAGTTGGCCTTGTCAGGCAGTCATCAACTCACGCTGGATTTTAGCCTCGATGTGAGTCCAAACAATGAGCAAGCAGCGATAGCTTTTGATCTTTATCGCCCAAGCAATGTGATTTTAACCTCTGGCTCCAGCGGCTTTCCTAAGGCGGCCGTGCACCATCTTGCGAATCATATAGCCAATGCCGAGGGCGCTCGCAGACTGATCCCACTGGTCACAGGTGATGCTTGGTTATTGTCGTTACCCCTGTTTCATATTGGCGGCCTCGCCATTCTCAACCGCTGCGCCTTAGTGGCGGCGACGGTAGTGCTGCCGGATCCGACTCTCCCGCTGCAGGCACAAATCGAGCGTGACGGCTTAACCCATGCTTCCCTCGTACCGACACAGTTACTCAATCTACTCGCCGACAAACAGGTTTCACTCAAGAGCATTAAAGCCCTGCTACTCGGCGGCGGCGCAATTTCTGTCGATTTGCTTAAACAGCTCGAACAGCGGCATATTGCCAGCTTTACCAGTTACGGCATGACGGAAATGGGCTCGCAAATCACCACAGGCCCAGCGCTAAGCGATGGCACCAGTGGCAAATTACTCCCAGGGCGTGAACTCAAAATTGTCGATGGGGTGATTTGGGTACGGGGAGATTGCTTATTTATGGGTTATCTCACGGATAAGGGCATTGAAAAACCACTCGATGCCGAGGGTTGGTTTTATACCAAAGACAGGGGCGAATGGGATGCTAACGGCAATCTTAAGATCTTGGGCCGCGTTGATAATATGTTTATCAGTGGCGGCGAGAACATTCAGCCAGAGGAAATTGAAGCGGCGCTCAAACTGCATCCGCTAATTGATGAGGCAATCGTCTTCCCTCTGCCTGACGTTACCTTCGGCCAACTCCCCGCCGCCATTATTCGTGGTGACATTTTTCTCGGCAGCACAAGCCCAGAGATGAGTGCAATAGAAGCCGAGCTCGAAGTCTTTCTCGCCGATAAAATCGCTCGCTTTAAAAGGCCGCGCCGCTATTACCCTTGGCCAGAAAACCTTGAACAAACAAGCTTGAAAGTCAATCGATCGCTAATAGCTAAACTCGCTACATCGTAACCTAGAGCAAAGCGTAAAACTGGCATGGAAAGTGTGAACCAAAGTAGAGGTGTGACACTTAAAGGCTACTAGAACTAGGTACTTAGCCTAATGCAGTCTTCCATTTCTCTATCGAAAGGGAAAAAACGTTGTATAAAGGTATGCTCATCTATGGGGCGAGAGAAACAAAAGCCCTGACCAACAGTACAACCCAATTGCTGCAATAAGACCAACTGAGAGTTTGTTTCGATTCCCTCGATTACTAACTCCATGTTAAGTGCCTGAGATAATGCAATGACACTTGAAATCGCCGCCTGACATCGAGGTTCGACACCTAATTCCCTAACAAAACAACTATCTAGCTTAATTTGCGAGAATGGTAATTCGCATAATCTCGCGAGAGAGGAATGAGCCGCACCAAAATCATCTATCGCCAGCTCAAAACCTTGCATACGTAACCTGATCAGATTTTCCATATTCACCGCTGGGGCAGAGAGCAAACCAGTCTCAGTAATCTCTAGCGTGATACAGCGTGGGGGAATATTAAACCGCTTCACAATATCTACAATACGATAAACTAATTTGGTTGAATTGAGCTGAGAGATGTCGAGATTATAAGCAAGCGATATCTGGTGGTTTTGGTTTAACAACTCTTGCTGTAATTGGCATCCTTGCTCGAATAACTGCAAAAACAACTCATCAAGTAGTCCATGACCAATCAATGGCTCAATAAACACGACAGGACTAAGTGTGCCGAGCTCGGGATGGATCCACCTCGCTAACACTTCAACACCCGCGAGACTAAAATCAGCCACATCGAATTTTGGCTGATAAAACCCTACAAACTGATGCTGTTCAAGTGCCAACTGAAAATCAGCGAATGAAAAATCTTTCGGCCTTATTTCAACTCTAGAAGGGGTTATGACTTTGCGTTTTTGAGTACGAGAATAAACAAATTTATCCAACATACTTTGCAAATTATCAACTGAAGGGCTTTTACTCAAATCGCCAAGATACTCAAAATTAAGCATTTTTATCATTTGAGATACAGCTCGTCTTAATTCCATATCAATACAACTAAATAAAGCTACTGCGCTAATACTGTATTTAGCTTTGGCCTTACGTAAAAATGATAAGCCATCGATTCCAGCCATCATCAAATCACAAATGACAATATCGGCACTTTTATGAACATCGAGCCAAGTTAAAGCATCCTGAGCACTACCGAATGCGAATACCTCAACATCAGTAAACGAAGCTAAGTTGTATTCAAGCACTGCACGCTGAAAGGGATGATCTTCTAAGACTATTACTCGAACCTTACTCATCAAATGTCCTTCAAACCTAACTAATTAAAATGTCATAGTATCCTTTCAAAATGAACTACAACTCCCAGTTGCAGATAAATTGCTATAATAAGATGCAAGTTGCTCCGCCAAGTGATACAAATTACAACATATGTGAAGCACTTTACCTAAATGATCAGAATCGTGAATAAAGGCGCCTCATTTTGTCTATGCTACGATAAATTGAAAAAAGAAATGACCGATCACCGCGTAGGAAATATCTGAACCGCGTTCTAGCGTTTCCTACAAGGACTTACAAAGGATAAAATCTGTACATAATAGTTATGGAGTTTTATTAATGAAGAAAAAAATATTAATAGTAGATGATCATCCGGTTGTAGTCTTGGCGTTGAAAATCATTCTTGAGCAAAATAATTTTGAAATTACTGCTGAAACCAATAATGGTGTTGATGCACTGAGATTGATGAAAGAACTATCACCAGATGCGGTCATTCTAGACATTGGGATACCACAACTGGATGGATTAGAAGTAATCGAGAGATCACGAAAATTAACTAATAATCCACCCATATTGGTGTTAACCGCACAGCCATCTGAGCACTTTGTTTCTCGTTGCATTCAAACGGGAGCATCTGGTTTTGTCTCTAAACAGAAAGACTTAACTGAGGTCATTGGTGCATTAAAAGCAATACTATCGGGACATTCCTACTTTCCTATATTAGCAAATAGCAATGTAATTTCTAAGTCAACTCAGGATGAGGCAGAATTAATTAAAAAGCTTTCAACTAGAGAAATGGTTGTATTGCAACAACTAGCAACAGGTTTATCGAATAAAGAAATTGCAGATAGAATGCTGCTTAGTAACAAAACAATCAGCACTTATAAAACCAGACTTTTAGAAAAACTTAATGCTAAAACGCTAGTAGATATAATAGAAATCGCGAAGAGACATAACTTATCATGAAATTTGCTACTATACTAAAATCCATTATTATATTAGCTATCATTATATTACCAATTCACAAATTAACTGCACATAATCTGGATAGTGATACTTTTTTACTTAAAGGACATCCTAATCTGGAAGCAGAGAGAACAGTATTAACTCAAGTAGAAGAAGAATACCTCCGTAATCTTCAAATCATCAAAATTGCGATTACAGAACCCAATTTCCACCCTTATGATATCGTTGACGAAGAAAGTCATTATTATCAAGGTATTAGCGCAGACTTTTTACAGTTAATAAAAGAGTCACTCCATACGCAGGTTAAAATAGTCCGTTTTAAAGTCAGAGAGGATGCAATCAATGCTGTAAAAAATGGAGATGTTGACTTACTTACCACGGCCAATAACTACGAAGAATATAATGGGTTAAAGCTATCCATACCTTATATTTCAGATCGACCTGCATTATTTAAAAATGTGATATTAAATACTGAAGTAAAAACGATCTCAATGGCTTATGATTATTTAGCGGATAGAGATGTTAAAGAATATTTCCCAAATAAAACGATTATTAATTACCCGACAAAACAGGCTGCAGTTGCAGCAGCCGCTTTTGGAAAAACAGATGCCGTTATCATGGATTTATCCTCAGCAAATTACATGATAAATAATACATTTTACAAGAGACTTCAGTTAGACGAATATGTACATATCGACTCTAAAGGTATTGCATTTGCAGCTAAAGATACAAATAAAACACTGCTGGAAATTTTTAACAAGGCAATAAAAACAATCTCTAAAGACGAAAGCCGACTGATTCGTAAACGATGGAGTGGTGGTGGGTATATTATTCCTGAAAAAAGCGAATTACCTGTATATAGTGAAGAAGAAAAAGATTGGATCAAAACAAATGGCAAAATAAATGTTGTTTTTAATGAGTATATGGCACCTCTTTCTTACCTTAATAGCTCCGGACATCCTGCCGGGTATGCGATTGAAATATTAGAATTGTTGCGACTATATTCAGGGTTAGATATAGACTATACCGCATCAAAAGACTTTAATGAACAACAAGAGCTAGTTTTAAAAAGTAAAATCCCGTATATAACTATATTAACACCAAATAATACCAGATCTAAAAAATTTGAATTTTCGTCGGAATTCTCGAGCTCACCTTATATAATTGCTCAAAGGAAAAATAGTGAAAAGATTAACGACCCTGTCATAGCTGTTCCCAAGGGGCATGCTATCGAAGCATATACAAGGCAACATCTTAAATTTAAAGATATAAACCTAACCTCTAATTTTATTGAAGCTTTAGATTCAGTAAAAAATAATGAAGCCGATTATACACTATTACCACTAAACATTGCAGACTATTATAACCATGGTTATTTTGATGACTCTCTTGAAATAAAAGAAATAGCGGACAACATTCCAAATGCAGCAGCTAACTTTGCTGTCAGAAAGAATGAACACATATTGGTTGACATTATTAACAAAACACTACTTGCGATACCTCCAAATGAATTACAAACGCTAGAAAATTACTGGAGAAGTAATTCTCTACCAGCTAAACAAACCTGGAAAGATTATCGTTATACAATTTACACAACGCTAATTGCATCATTAATATTGATCTTAGTATCAATTGGTTGGACACTTTATACCAGACAACACTACAGGCAGCGTTTAAAAGCCACTCGCGCTCTTGATGGTCAACTATTATTCATGCAACAGATCGTTGATGCTATTCCTCACCCTATCTATGTGAGAAATAAACAGCGTGAACTTACTATGTGTAATGAAAGTTATTTGAAAGCTTTCAATTCTTCACGTGAGGACTTATTACATAAAACGACTATTGAAGGCGTTAGCCGTTCTATAGAGGCTCCCATTGTTGACAAGGAATACATACAAGCCTTAGAGGATGGCATCCCTATTTTTAAAGACAGAGAACTACATATAGATGGTATCAAGTATAATATTTATCACTGGTTTAAATCATATGGTGATGATACGGGAAATATAGAAGGAATTATTGGGGGATGGATAGATGTTAGTGACCGCGCTAAGTTAATCAAGGAATTAAAAAATGCTAAAGATGTAGCAGATACTGCAAGTCAAGCTAAAAGCACATTTTTGGCAACTATGAGCCATGAAATAAGAACTCCAATGAATGCGATTATCGGAATGTTGGAATTAGCGCTTAAAAGCCCAAATTTACCTGTTTCAGAACTAAATACAATTAAAGTAGCTTACGACTCAGCAAATGGCTTACTTGAACTTATTGGTGATATTCTTGATATAGCACGTATTGAAGCAGGACAACTGACATTATCTCCTGTAAGAACTAATTTGAAATCGGTTGTCGCTTCAGTTGTGAGAGTTTTTGAGGGACTGGCACATCAAAAAGGATTATCACTAGAACTTAACTTTGATACTCGTGTTAATAATGACGTGTTAGTCGATCCTATGAGGATCAAACAAATACTGTCTAATTTAATTGGTAATGCGATTAAATTTACCGATGTTGGCAGCGTAAAAATTTCTGTGAGTTGCGCTAACCTGAGTCAAGGCCAATGTTCATTTATCTTCACTGTCATTGATTCAGGTATCGGAATATCACCAGAGGATCAGCAAAGACTCTTTACACCATTCTCTCAAGGGCATGAATCCCATATTAAATATGGTGGTACCGGATTGGGATTAATGATTAGTCGATCGCTATGCGAAATGATGGGTGGAAGATTAGAACTAAAGAGCCAGCTAGGTTCAGGAACAGAAATTAGAATGGAGTTGAGCTTAACGTTACTCGATGATATCCCTAAATTTGTAGAATCTCAGGTAACGGATCTATATAAATTAGATCAGTCCTATAGCATACTTATAGTAGACGACCATCCAGCAAATAGATTACTACTTTGTCAGCAATTAAAATTTTTAGGCCACAATGTTATTGAAGCTGATAATGGAAAATCGGCAATTGATTTATTTAAAGAAAATGAAATTCAATATCTCATTACAGATTGCAACATGCCGGAAATGAATGGATATGAATTATGCAAAATAATTAGAAACATCGAAAAGGACTACTGTAATGTAGCCCCCGTGATTATAGGCTATACAGCAAATGCCCAAAAAGAGGTTAAAGAGGCATGTATAGAAGCCGGTATGAATGACTGCTTATTTAAACCAATAAGTTTACAAGAGTTAAATTATGTTCTGATAGCACATAGCCAAACTTATAGCAGTGACACTTCAGGACTCAGTTTTTCACCTGAAGTTGTGAATAACTTAACGGGTAACAATGAAGAACTGATTGTTAAGCTACTTATCGAACTTACAAAGAGTAATAAAACAGACCGAGAATCTTTACTTCAAGCAAAAAATAACAGTGACTACCAAATGCTTAAGGATGTTGCCCATAAGATTAAAGGCGCAGCAAGAATTATTGATGCAAAAAAACTTGTTGCATGCTGTGAATATCTTGAGCAATCAAACCATAATTCACTTGATAATTATTTCACATTGTTAATTAATGAATTAGAAAGATTGGACTGTGAAATAGCAGATTATATCGAAAAGAATAGTTCAGAAGAATAAATTTATTCCGTGAATTTAGCCCAGAGGCCACTGATGTGTTCTTTGGGCTAATACGTTAATTTGGCATTTTTAGAGTTTACAACACCGTCATCATCAATATAGTCAAACTTAATTGTTACATTTTTATTTTTAAGTGTTTTTTCTGAGCTAGTAATATTAATAGATTTACTCGAAAATGGTGATAAGATTTCCGGATAAATTTTAACCTCATTCAAACCATCTGATAGTAAAACCTGACTATACACAATAAAAAATGGTGAATCATTTTTTATCGTCAACCTATCGTTATTTAGCACGAAATATTGTTTATCAAATCTAGTATCTTGCTCCGTTTTTAAATTAATTGGCCTTAAAAACACTTTAATTTGTGTTCTTATGGTTAAAATCATCAATTGATCACCAGAGCCAGCTTCATAGTTACTTGGCTCTGGAGGGATTTCATAGATGTTCAGCCAATACATTTCTTCCTGATCACGCTTTTCAGTGTGATTCAAATTGACCAATCGAATACTTTTATGTTCTCCTGGGCTGAACTTTAACATCCCAGGCACAACCATTATCGGTGCTCTTGTATTTTCTGGCGTAGTATCTATATCACCATCATCAACCCATAATTGAGTGATTACAGGAAAGTCATTCGTATTGGCCAATGTTAACTGCTGTGCTTGCTCATTGTCATACATAACGACTCTGGTTTTATCCATGACTACGCCTGCAATACAGTTTGTACTAGCCAAGATGAAGCCTAAGATGGCTATTTTACTGAACACGAATAAGCACTTGAGCCTGTGCATAATATTTACCTGCCGTAACGGTCGCACCCGGTATTTTGGTTAATTTTGCCGTATAGGTTTCGTGCAAAATAGTAACTTTATTAATCGGATCATAGTCAATATTTGTACCAATGAATTTGCGCCAACCATCCTTACTGGAGTCATATATTCCCGTTCCAAGATCTGGGTAAGTTTTAATCACAAATGGTTGTGTAAGACCATCTTCACGTTCCAATATCACCCCAACTCCTTGTGCATAACCTGGGCTCCCATAATTCTGGCTCAACAGATGACTCACGGCGGCTTGATCTGTTAGTCCCATAGCTTTAGCCCTATTAAAACTATTCGTATCAATCTTAAAGCCAACTGCAAAATTTCCAGCTTGGGTACCCGAAATAAAATCCCCCTGGCACCTATAGCTCAATGACATATTGACGTTTACAGAGTGGCCTTGTGCTAGTTCATTAATTGTTGTAGCAGGAAAAAGAACATAGGGAGCAACGCTACTTACGGAGCAAGTTCCTGGAGTACGTCTTACTAGCATTTGTTGGTAAAAACTAATATTACCGGGCCATTGCGCGTACCAACCTGGATAATGGGATATATGGTCAATCCCCTCCGTGGGGTGAGTTATCCCCGGCCCACCAAACGCGATATAACCAGCAGGTTGATTATAGCTATAACCACTCTCATAAGGCCGATTGACAGCGCTGCTACCATTGAAACCTCTGACATCTCTGATCCTAAATAACTCCACCGAAATATCAGTGAAGTTTTTCGCTTTCACTAAAATACGACCTTCGGCATCTCGGTCTAACCCTGTCATTGCGCGCTTTTGCCAGATTCGCGAAAAATATTCACCACTCTGATTATTCTTAAGCCTTGCAACAACATTTTTTATGTACGTTGCGTACCCTCTATTCACACCATCAGCGACACCATCTTCATACATACCGCTATATGCGTTGTCCGCGTTTACTGAATAGTATTCAAAAATTTCATTCTCGTCCGCCGCATCACAGCGATAGAGCACTTGTTCAGGATCATAACCCCCTCTTTGACCATAGGTAATAAAAGGCACTATGGATGACGCTAGCATTGTCCCATTTGGTTGAAATGCGGTATCAGAAATATTCACTATGGGTAAATTGAGGTCACCACGATTGGGGTCATGTGCACCATCCCAAATTGCGGTTTTACCATACAGTGGATCAACATAGGAGCCATTGGTTGGACTAGTGGTAGTGGTAGAGATACGTTGACATTTTGCATTCGCATCACTGGCTATTAATAGTCCTGAAGCCAACAAAAAGGTGACGGCAAACTTATAACGACTTTCGTAAGTTACACTATTAGACATATCCTATTCACTCCTAGATGCTTGACTGACAATTTACAGGCATACGCACCAGTTCGGACGATAACTCTGCTTCTGATAAGGCATAATCGAAACTACAAGCTTGTTCACTCAACTCACCCCAGGTCACTTTCAAATGCCCATTAGATGCAGGAGCACGGATATAAGCCATCCCAGCTTGGCCAACCATACCCAGTACTTGGCCATTTTCATCGACCACTTCAGCACCAATAGGAATAACACCGCCGTTAGTCTTTTGAGTCATAAACAACACGGCATAGCCTTCACGAGTTTCAAACTTCAACTTCACAATCGCACCGGCATAGGGCGCAATCTGCTGCTGGGTCTCGAGTAATTCCGATTGACCAAGCATGTTCCCAGAATCCAACGTCACACGATTCATTCTATAGGGTGTCAATGTTGGTATAACGGCATAACCGGCTGAATTAACTTCAGTTCCCCAGCTGTTAATCACTTTTGCCCCATTTGCACCCTTGGCTTCAACAATAGCGAAGGTGTCACTTAAATTTTGGCTTAATGTCAAACCGCCAGCATGAGCAACAACAGCACCACTTATTCCTGCACTCATTTGTTGGTAAGAATCTGCTATTGAGTAACTGCCTGAAAGCGTAGCTTGGCTAAATCGCTTCTGTGTATTCACTCCAAGGCTCTTACTTGTACCATCATCACTCTGTAATGAAGCATTAACGCCATACGTCCAAGATTGGTCTTCCAACACAGTTCCAGATACGCCCATGTTGTAACTATTCATTCCACGCGATGAATGGCTGGCTCCCATATTTAACATGTTTGATTGCCTAGTCCCCAAGGGGATAGAAATCGTCAAACTCAGCAGATCTTCCTTGGTTCGTGGAGCGTTAAAATCTGTTAACTGGTTAAGATAATCATCGTTATAAGCATACTGCACTGGTACTTGGCTCGAATATTGACGAGAGAATGTCAGCCCTAAACTCCATTGACCTAGATTGACTGAGTACCCGAGTTGTAGCTGGTCATCATCATCTCGACCATCCCTATATTGTCGTTTAGAGCCGCTGACATACAGAAAGCCGTAGTCATCAAGGCTTTGGTTAATACTCAAGCTCATCTCGCTTCGTTGCTTATAGGTCTCAGACGTGAAAATATCCGATCTTTCAAGCACTTTTCGTACGCCTAAAACATCATTCAATTCGCGGAACGACTCAGTTGAATAATGATATCCAGCAAGTGCTACAGAGGTCCCCGTCTCAAAAGAACGACTATAGTTAACGCCTAAACGCCAACCATTCTCCCAATCATCAAGGCCAGCTTCCTTCGAGAGCCGAGAAAAAGAGTGGACAGCTGTAATACCAACGGCTCCCCACTCAGTCCCTAAAACTGTTCCAAGGCTGAGTGCATAATAATCTTCACCAACACGTCCACCCGAATTTAGGGTCAGCATATTGTTAATGCCGTACTCATAATTCAAATCGATAAAGTAATTACCAGACCCTAAATAATTCACTTCACCAGCAGATAAACCATATTGTGAGTGACCTTCCCGAATTGAACCGGGAACCGCACTAAACGGAACAGTAAAGTCAGAAATTTTCCCATCTGCCTCTGTGACTTCTACAATTAAATCACCTTCATAACTCGTCGGATATAAGTCATTGATCACAAATGGCCCTGCGGCGACAGTCGTTTGGTATATTGCAATACCATTCTGTTTAATAACAACTTTTGCAGTAGAATTAGCTAACCCTCGTACAACAGGCGCATAACCTCTCTGCGAGTCGGGTAGCATTCGATTATCCGTCTGTAACTGAAACCCAGTAAAAGGTAAACTCCCTAAGACATTACCTCGGGTATATGAATCACCAAGTAGTAATTCACTTTCTATATTAGGTAGCGCGCGCATAGCATAAGTTCTTATTGAATTAAAATTATCTTTAGAACTGCTATCATAATCATTGTAATTATAGCTAGATTGATTTCTCAGACGCCATAAACCAATATTTACTCCAGAATTAAACCCAGTATAAAATGCACGCATATCACCGCCATTACCCGAGCTATTTGTCTGATAAAGGTTGGTGTTATAGCTAATATATCCTGCAGTTTCTCCCATGTTCCATAATTCAGGATGCACATATCCTCTAGGGGATTTTTGCATATAAGCTTGGGGAATTGTTATGTCTAACTTCAATCTTTCAACGTCGAATTTAGCTGTTGCACCATTCACAGTCAGCTCAGGTGTTTGACATTGTTTATCTAGTAATTCTTGATTGATATAGGTAGAAATGACTGGTGATATTTTCCAAAAATTGGCATCAAGACATGGATAGATTTCATTTTCACCTTCCTTCACAAAATCAACAATTTGCCGACTTACACGTGTGCCATTAATATAAATATCAACCTGATATTTCCCTGGTGTAGCCTGTCCTACCGTATTAAAACGGGCGAGGTAGCTCTCTCCGTAGCCACCACCCAAAAGCAAGCTATCATCGAAAGTAAACTCCTGAAAATCATCCTCTTTAAGCTCGTCGGCAATCAATAAAGGCGCAACACCAAAATTGCAATAAAACAAGCCCAATAAGGATAACTTTGTGGCCAATGCAATACACTTTCTCATAATAGAAATTTCACTTAATTTTATTATTTTATTTCATATTCATACTTTATAAACCCACCAAAATCATTGACGATAGTGAATTTAACTTTCATTGGATGAATAGAAACAAACTGTTGATTATACACCTTAATAAGCTTATTCCCTTTTGGCTCAACCATATCAACAGGAACTTTAAGCTCTTGATTACCAGAGATAAGTTTCACGTCAACAAATGAAGCGTAAAAAGGTGATTTATTAATAACATCAACCTCAATACCACCATTTATTTTATTTACGTTAAAGCTAATTTCTCTTCCAACATTTTCAGGATTAGATTTAATCTCGACTGGCCTATAAAAAATCTTAACTCTGTTTTTCAGCATAACTAACATCTGGTTTTCACCGGCATTATCTTTAGATAATGGGGGAATTTGTAGAAAGTTAAGATAAAACAAGCTCTCTCTATCTTTAGGCAGTTCTCCACCACTATATATTAAGCGGAACAACTGTCCTCGATTAGGCTCTATTCTGAAGATCGCTGGCAAAGCTAAAAATGGACCATCTGCATTTTCAGGAGTAGACTCAGAATTATTAATATCTGTCCAAACCTGAACTACGTTTGGAAAACTATCATTATTTTTTAACTGAACACTACGCTCTTTAGCATCACTGGGATAAATTACTCGAGTATTGGTCATCACAACACTTGCACTCGATGGGAAAACAATAATTAGCAATGAAATTAGAACTGATAAGCGCACAGATAAAGGAAGAATTGACATATTATTTCCACAAAACCGGAGTGCTCACTCAGAGAGCTGAGTGAGCAAGAGCAGAATTTGGCTTTAATTACAGGTAAGAAATCGCGTATTGAACAGAACTAACTACGGTACCTGCTGTTGCTGCACCTTCAGCATAATATTGAACAGCAAAGTCATGTGATGCAGTGCTATCACCAGCGGCTACATTCAAGCCATCAACTGTTGCAACACCAGTCAAATCAACAGCATTACCACCAACAGCATCTAAAATTTGTAGCGATACGTTTGTTGCAGTACCTGTGTTACCTAAGTTACCAGCTGCAGTAACGCTGTTACCAACGAAAACAGTTTTAATTGGAAGAGCTTGAGTAGCATTGATAGTACAACCACTTACAGACAGAGTGAATGGTGTTTCACCAGCAACAGAGCCAGCGGCAGCTAAATCAGCAGTTGAAACTGTTGGTAATAATACCGTTGGATTAGCAGTTGCACCATTGATAGCAACTTCGCAAGTTTGATCAGAAACTTCACCTAAGAAAGTAATAGTATTATTTGCGTGAGCATTAGCGCCAAATAAAGCAGTTAAAACTAGTGCAGAAAGAGTTAATTTTTTCATCAGAAATTCGATCCCATAAAATTGTTAATGATACAATGGGTTTACTTATTAAACCTGCGTATACAATAGCAATAATATCCAGCAGTCCCCATAGGACTAACCTTGCACTGCTGTAGGAAATGTCTGATCAACTAATATCAATTATATAGGCAGCCTTAAATATTATGGCTGCCTATAATTAAACGAAGTTACTATTAGTTATAATAAAATGAAATCATCACTTCATTTCTATCCAACTGATTAAAGACCAGTGAGTTTATTTGGCTAAAATTAGTAGGAATATTTTTGGCAATGCCATCAAGAGAAGATACTTCGGAAAAATTAAAGGATATTAGTTGAGTGTCGAATTGATGTGTAGATTGATTATAACAACTGATGGAAGATAAATCAGAGTAGCAACTAGGTTCTGCCACCTCACCTCGAAATGTAAGGGTACTAAACTCTGTTGCAGCTACCACTGAATTCAAACCCACAATGAGTAGTGCAGCACTACAGAGCTTGCCCCAAAATGTTAATTTTCTCATAAAGCACCTCTTCCGGCGTTAAGGACACATGATAAGTATCGGCCAGAATAGAGATGTCTGAAGCTAATTTTTCAAAATTAACAACAAATTATTTACTATGAATAACTGATTAAATTTTGAGATGACACACTAAAATTTAATATAAATATGAAATTTTAAACTTTAATTTAGTATACTTCCTCCATAAAGCTCTGAATTATTTAATTCTATCGTGTGTTTTTTCCACTGAATATAATAGATATTTGATATATTACTCGGCAATAGCCAACGAACTCTATCATCCTCTAAGAAGTATGGAATTTCATTAAAATCAAGAAATTCAACCAACTTTTGCAATGAAAATTGGCAAACAACAACGATCGATCCTAAAAAGTCGCTTAGGGTAATATCTCTCATATCACAGGGCATACCCTTGCTTAATAGCCAAAATAGGCTCTGCTGATACGCCTCAATCGAGGCCCCATTTCTGAAAGCAACTCCCCAACCAGGCTCTGAAGATAGGGCTAATTTGGAAACCATAGTGACCATAATTATCTGACCTACATATTGATGAAAAAACCGCAAAATGGGTATTAAACTTTGCCATGTTAGATTTGAATTCCCTGTTGATTTTATCCATAACGACTCAATCTAACTCCCTAAAGCATCCTTACCAAATGACAAAGCCAAACCCATAATGCGGAGAGCAACACTATCGATATCAAGCTTCGATAATCACTTTTGAATGAGGCTCAAAAGTAAACATATTTTAAGAAGGATTCACTAGAGAATGCTGTAGGACAATTCCGTTAATAACGACGAAAAACCTTAGAAAGAGTTAAATATGCTATAAACAAACTAATTTTCACCATCATTAGTAAAATCTAGACAACAAAAAACCTGCCGAAGCAGGTTTTTGATATCTTGTCTTGAAAGAAAACGTAGCCTAATTAGGCTTCCATACAAGCCTTAAGCTTGTTCATGGCGTTTTTCTCTAACTGGCGAATGCGCTCAGCCGAGACTTGATAGGTTTCTGCTAATTCCTGCAGTGTGGTTTTATCATCATCTAACCAACGGGCACGCAGAATGTGCTGGCTACGCTCGTCTAAGGTTTTGATGGCCGATAATAAACGACCTTGGGCATTGGATTCCCAGTTATCGTTTTCGATATTTTCGGCTAAATCCGACGAATGATCTTCAAGATAATGCACAGGGGCAAAATCCTGCTCATCATCGTTATCACTGCTCAGGTCAAACGCAGGATCCTGCGCCGCCATACGTGATTCCATCTCAGTCACATCGGCCTTAGATACACCTAAGTTTTCTGCCACCATTGCGACTTCATCATCGCTAAACCAACCAAGGCGAGTTTTCGCTTTACGGATATTAAAGAACAACTTACGTTGTGCTTTGGTGGTTGCGACTTTAACAATGCGCCAGTTCTTCAGCACATACTCATGAATTTCAGCTTTAATCCAGTGCACAGCAAAAGACACTAGACGGACACCCACATCGGGATCGAAGCGCTTAACCGCTTTCATCAGACCGATGTTGCCTTCTTGGATCAAATCCGCCTGTGGCAGACCGTAACCTGAATAGCCCTTGGCAACGTGCACCACAAAACGTAAGTGCGACATAATCAGTTGCTTAGCCGCTTGCAGATCACCCGTTTCCTGCAAACGCTTGGCTAACTCATACTCAGTCTCAGCGTCTAACATTGTCATGCTAGTCACTGAATGGATATAAGCTTCTAAACTACTGCTGCCCTGAGGGACTGTTAGTGCCATTGATTGCGTTTGAAAGGTCATTCGCGCTCCTACTTTCTTGCTACTTATCAAATATAAGTCGATTTCATCCTGCGGCTTAACTCAAAACACCTTAAGGATGAGCTGACGAACTATCGGCTAATTGACAGAGTATGTCAACCTTCGCTCGTCTGGGATGTTACTTTTAACCCCGTTGAATAGACATTGCAAGTGAACAAAAGTTCATCGCTTGCCTTATCTAGCCGCATTTTTAAACGATAAGCGATTGATCATTAAGAGGGTTCAATCGCTCTTAAATGTTGTCGTACCGAAAGGTAAGAGCCCAGCCAACCTAAGAAGGAGGCTAAGCCCACTAATTGTAGCAGTTCGGTAAAGGTCAAAGACTTCATCTCTAACTGACTGCCGTACAAACCGAGCAGTTCGGCTAGGGCAGAATCCAAATACCAAACCAATATGTTAATGATAAGCCAAGCCAATATGCCGCCAATCACTCCGTACCAAATGCCGGTATAAAGGAAGGGGCGCTGAATAAAGGACTCTGTAGCGCCGACAAGTTTCATCACTTCAATTTCGGTGCGACGGTTCATAATCGCCAAGCGAATGGTGTTACCTATTACCAACACCACGGCGAGCACCAGTAAGGCCGCAATCGCCATCACGGTACGTTCGAGCAAGCGCACCACTGCTTGCAGACGCTCTAGCCATTCGATATCTAAGCGGCCAAAACTGATTTCAGGCTCGCGCTCCAGCTTAGATAACAACTCACGGGCACCCACGGGGGTGGAATAACGCTGGGTCGGCGTTACGGTAATGACCGCTGGCAGCGGGTTTTTATCGAGATAGGCTAACGCCTCACCAAACCCCGACAGGCGCTGAAACTCTTCGAGTGCTTGATTGCGGTCGATATACTGCACCTTTTCCACTTCGGCATAGGCTCGGATGCGGGTCAGCAAGCTTTGGATCGTCTGCTCGCTGCGATTTTCATCGATAAACAGTGAAATCTCCGCCGCGCTGTTCCAAGAGCTGGTAATGGTCTCGGCATTTTTAACTAACACTTGCAGCGCCGCAGGTAAGCTTAAACTCACCCCAAGAACCGCCATAGTCATCAGCGAAGAAACTGGGCTGCGCCACAGCTCGCCCATACTCGCCATGGCTTGCTGCACATGACGAATAAAAAACATCACAATACGCCCCGAGATGGGTAACTTGCTGCGCGTTAGTTTGGCGTTATCACTCATAGCCCATCACCTCGAGCGGTCGCGTGTCCATGGTGTAATTCCTGTGCGCCGAGCATGCGCCCTTGTTTCAGGGTGAAAGTGCGATACTTCATCCGCGCGATCAGTCCTAAATCGTGGGTAGCGATAAGCACACTAGTACCCGCATCGTTAAAGGTTTCGAATAAGCGCAAGATATCCATCGACAACTTAGGATCTAAGTTGCCCGTTGGCTCGTCGGCCAGCAATAGTGGCGGTTTATTCACAATGGCGCGGGCAATACCGACACGTTGCTGCTCACCACCGGATAACATGATGGGGTTATGGCGCTCTTTGCCATATAAACCCACCATATCCAGCGCGCCAGCGACACGTTTGCGGATCTCGCCGTGGGAGAAACCTTCAATCACTAACGGTAAGGCGACGTTGTCGAATACACTTCTGTCCATCAATAGATGATGGTTTTGGAAAATCATCCCAATATTGCGGCGCAAATAGGGCACGTGTTTAGGGCTGATTTTGGCAATATCATGGCCATTAATCGCCACGCGGCCGGTGGTTGCGCGCTCGATCACTGTGATTAATTTCAACAGGGTACTCTTACCCGCGCCCGAATGGCCGGTTAAGAATGCCATTTCACCTTTTTGTAGATGAAAATTCACCTCTTCCAGTGCCATTTGGCCACCAGGATAAATCTTACTGACCTGCTGAAAATCAATCATAAATTAGCTATCCGCTTTCTCTTGAGTGAACAAGGCATCAATAAATTCTTTAGAATTAAAGGTACGCAAATCATCAATTTGCTCACCTACGCCAATATAGCGCAGCGGGATTTTAAATTTGTCGGCAATCGCAAACACCACGCCGCCCTTAGCGGTACCGTCGAGCTTGCTGATGGTCATGCCGGTAACGCCCACAGCCTCTTGGAATAGCTGCGCTTGGCTAATGGCATTTTGGCCCGTGCTCGCATCTAAGGTCAGCATCACTTCGTGCGGTGCCTCTGGGTCGAGTTTCTTCATCACCCGCACCACTTTCTTTAACTCTTCCATCAGGTGCGATTTGTTTTGCAGACGACCGGCAGTATCGGCAATCAAAATATCAATCTTACGGGCCTTAGCCGCTTGCAACGCATCGAAGAGTACCGAAGCACTGTCGGCCCCCGTATGCTGAGCCACCACGGGAATGTTATTGCGTTGACCCCAAACCTGTAATTGCTCGACGGCTGCTGCGCGGAAGGTATCGCCCGCCGCTAACATCACAGACTTACCTTGGCGCTGGTATTGCTTCGCCAGTTTACCGATAGTGGTAGTTTTACCCACGCCATTAACGCCAACCATAAGAATCACATAGGGGCCGTTAGCATTTTCAGGCACTAAAGGGATAGCGACAGGATCGAGCGTCTTCTGCATTTCATCACGTAGCAGATCGTAGAGTGCTTCAGCATCCTTTAATTGCTTGCGGGACGCATGTTCAGTCAGGCTCTGGATAAGGCGTGAAGTGGTTTCAACCCCTACGTCGGCGATTAATAGCTGCTCTTCCAGCTCTTCAAACAGGTCATCATCGATTTTTTTACCACGGAATAACCCGATGAAACCGCTACCAATATTTTCGCTGGTTCGCATCAGGCCGCGTTTTAGGCGCGCGAAGAAGCTTTCTTTGGCGGGTTTTGCCTGGGGTTCGGGTTGTTGCTCAAGGGGCTGTTCAGCTTGGATCTGCGCAGCGGCAATGCGCTCTGCTTCTGCTTGGGCTGCTGCCTGTTCTGCAGCAACTCTTTCCTCTTCGGCTTTTTCTGCGGCTAACTGTTCTTCCTGTGCTTGCTCCGCCGCCAAACGCGCGGCTTCGGCAACCTGTTGTTCGGCTAAACGTGCAGCTTGTTCTTCGGCAATACGCTGGGCTTCCGCTTGAGCTTTTGCGGCTTGTTCCGCGGCAACTCTTTCTGCTTCGGCTTTTTCTGCTTGTGCTTTTTCAGCGGCTAACTGCTCCGACTGAGCTTGCTCTGCCGCTAAACGCGCGGCTTCTGCAGCCTGTTGTTCAGCTAAACGTGCAGCTTGCTCTTCAGCAATACGCTGCGCTTCTGCTTCTGCTTGAGCTTTTGCGGCTTGTTCTGCTGCAACTCTTTCTGCTTCGGCTTTTTCTGCGGCTAGCTGCTCAGCCTGCGCTTGCTCGGTCGCTAATTTGTCGGCTAACGCCTGTTCGGCTGCGGCTTTTTCAGCCGCAAAACGGGCTTCTTCAGCTTGCTGCTTTGCTAATGCTTCGGCTTGCTCGGTTTGCGATGGAGTAGAGACTGGGGTTTGCTCGACAACCTCATCTTGTGATTTATCTTTACGAAACCAGGAGAAAAAACCTTTCTTTGCCATGTGTAATTCCAGCGCTCTACTTCAGTGTTGAATTTAAAATAAGACCCTGCCGTTATACCAGATTACCGCGGCAATTACGCCCAAAAAGTCGGCAATTAGTTCTGCTCTATCAGCCTTCTCACCTTTTACTAGGAGTTTGATATAAAATAGTGGCCTTTATTAAGGTGGCATAGTCTACCACTTTCTTTCTTCAGGCAAAATCACGGGGGCACTTTGGCTAATAATCGTGCAAACAACAAGCAAGTGACCAAGAGTCCAACGGCCAACAAGAAAGCCGGTAGTGGCCAAGTGCGGATCATTGCCGGGCAATGGCGTTCACGCAAACTGCCTATCCACGATTTAGACGGCCTGCGGCCGACCACAGATAGAGTCCGTGAAACCCTATTTAACTGGCTCGCCAATGATATTGCCCACGCAAGGGTGCTCGACTGC
Source organism: Shewanella decolorationis (assembly GCF_004354305.1). Lineage (NCBI taxonomy): Bacteria > Pseudomonadati > Pseudomonadota > Gammaproteobacteria > Alteromonadales > Shewanellaceae > Shewanella > Shewanella decolorationis. The sequence goes on from NZ_CP037898.1 coordinate 3,795,065, forward strand.
TTCGGAGGCAGCGGCGCCTTGGCGCTTGAGTCTCTCTCGCGCTACGCCAGTTACGCCAAGATTATCGAGTTGCAACGTCCTGCCGCCATGCAACTTAAAGCGAATCTCAATACCCTCAAGTGCGACAATGCCGAGGTACTCAACGCCGATACTTTAGTCGTGCTGCAAAATGGCTGCGACCAAGGGTTTGATGTGGTATTTATCGATCCACCTTTCCGTAAAGGCTTGGCAGAAAAAACCATTCAGCTATTGGATAGCAAAGCTTGGCTTAATGATGGTGCGCTAATTTATGTGGAGATTGAGTCAGAATTAACTCAAATGGCAGTCCCTGCGACTTGGCAACCGCTCAAAGACAAGACCGCAGGACAAGTTAGCTATCGTTTATATCAATACCAAGCCGAAGACACTTCGGCTAACACCGAGGAATAGCATGTCGTTTCTGATCAATATGGGTAAAGCCATCACCCTAATCGCGTGGTTGATGATGGCTTATAACCTTGTTATGCCTTTTGCAGGTAATATCGGCATTATTCTCAATATCTTACTTGGCATTACTTGTTTGATGCATTGCTTCCAAGTCGCCATCTTCCATATGCTGTTTAAAACCCTGCTGACGCTACGCAAACAAGATTATCTTCAAGTGTTTATCTTCGGCGTATTTAGTTTATTGAGCTATCGTCGACAGGTGTTGGCGCAGGCGTAAGCGCACTAAACCTTTGTCGAAATGCACTCGGTGTTAAACCGGTAATACGAGTAAACGCTTTGCGACAGGCACTCACATCCTCATAGCCCACTTGGTGCGCTATGGTCTCGAAACTCAGAGAACTATTTTCGAGTAAGTCACAGGCCTTTTGGATCCTGAGTTTTTGCAGGTATTCATTAGGCTTATGCCCCGTTGCTTTCACAAAACGTCGCAAAAAAGTTCGCTCGCCCATGCAGCACTGCTGTGCCAAAACCGCAACACTCATCGGCTGACCATAGTCGGTTTGTAGGCGATTTTGCAGATTCAAGATAACAGTATCCCCATGATCTCGCTTAGGTAAAAACTGTTGGTAATAACGTTGTTCACGCCCGCCAGTGTCGATAACAAGGTACTTGCCCAGTTGGCGCATGACTTTCACATGGCAAAACTGCGCCACTAACTCCAACCCCAAGTCGAGCCAGGACATCATGCCAGCAGCCGTGATGATATCGCCCTCGTTGACCATGATTTTTTCGATCTCGAGTTTCACCTGTGGATATTGGGTCTCAAACGTTTCCACTAATCCCCAATGGGTTGTCGCTTTGCGGCCATCGAGTAACCCCGCGGCGGCCAGCACAAATGCTCCCGCACAGGCGGAGCAGAGGATAGCGCCTTGAGCATGTTGCTGCTGTAGCCATAATCGCAATGAAGGCGCCGCATTGAAATAAAGCTCTGTCTCGATGCTTGGCGGGATAATCACTAACTGATAACACTCTTCGAGACTCATTTCCTCTAGGGATAACCGAGTCACTGCAAAACTACTTGAGCTTAGCGAATTATTTTCGTCAGCTAACATCAGCTTGTTAGCCACCAGCAACATCTCTTCTAGACCAAACACGGCAGAAGTTAAGCAACCGGGTATGGCTAATATCGCCACTTTTAATGGGGATGGCTCGGCAAAATTTGTCAATTTAAGCACCATAGATGTCATTTCTGCCACTCTTAATAGGCATGAATCTACCGCAAACTCTCCTTCGAAGACATCTTTTGCAAGAGAAGACGAACAGGAGAAAATTATGCCAAGCTTAAGCAAAATCCCAGCGAACAGCGCCTTAGTGATTATTGATGTGCAGAATGACTACTTTAGCCATGGTGCTTACCCACAATGGCAAGTCGATGAAGCATTAGCGCGCACCTTGCACTCAGTGCAGCGTGCCCAGCAACAGGCGATACCTATTATTCTCGTGCAGCATATTGCCGATACGACTCAGGGTGAGGCGCCCTTTTTTAACCCAAACACCCAAGGAGTCGAAATCCATCCAGCGCTTTTAGCAGAGCTCCCCAATGCCCCTTTTGTGGTAAAACAATTTGCCGACAGTTTCGATGGCACAGAACTGGCCCGCTTACTCCAAGATATGCAGATCAAGCATTTACTTTTATGCGGCATCATGACGCAAAACTGCGTGACCCATACGGCGCTATCACCCGCTGCACAAGCCTATTCAGTACAAGTGATTGCCGATGCCTGCACAGCTCCCACGCAAATGGTGCATCACATTGCGTTAAGCGCCTTGTCCCGCAGAGTGGCATTAATCAATAGCCAAGACTTATAAGGTTAGGAAGCAAAAAGCCCTCGTAAGAGGGCTTTTTATTTTAATATCAATCAATTGAAGCGCTAAACCTTATCCTTTTGGATAGGGGTGAGCAACACCTTTGTGGCAGTCCACACAGGTCTTTCTTGCTTCAGGATCTTTCTTGAAGTTGTTGGTGTGCATTCTCACAGCCATTGGCTTCATAGTTTCAGGTTGATTTTCATAAATACGAGTATGGCAATGTTGACAGTTAGCAGAGTCGTTACCACGGAAGTAAGCTAATGCTTTGTCAGCTTGCTCTTTACGGTTTTCGTCTAACCAAGCTTGAGTGTTAAAGCCATCGATAGTTAAGAAACCATATAAGTCTTTAGATACGATGATTTTCTTGATCAAGTAATCCACTGGAGCATGTGGTAAGTGGCAGTCTTGACATTGTACAGTCACACCAGCACGGCCACCGCCATGGGCAGAAGCTAACACTTCATCTTTCAATGAGTGGTTGCTATGGCAGCTCATACAGAATGCGTCTTCGCTTGTCGCATGTAAGGTTTGTTGGGTTGCAAAATAGCCGACAACACCGATAACAATACCGACGACGATCAGCGCCAGGATGGAATATTTTGCGCTTGGTTTAAATAGTGCACGCCAGTTCATCACTCTATCTCCAAAAATATTGTCAAAATTAGTTTTTATAAGACTATTTTATGTTTTTTCATTTATTAGAAATTTGATTTTAAGCCTAAAAATGCCGATTAATTTAAACTTTAAAGCGCAAAATGAGACTTAGGTCTAACTCTGAATACGACAACCCGCACAATCCAGCTTAGCAGGGCTTCAAGGTACTTCAACTATCACTAATACATTAATCATTATGCTAAGCGGTAAATGATTAAGTACCACCTTAAGAAGCTAAGCCAATGAAATCATTTTTAGAATACAAAAATGTGATCGAGGCTACATTTAATTTTTGATATGTAAACGCAGCAGATAAAAAGCAAACATGGGGTGAAACTTTTTATTCACTTTAGAGGTCTTTTAAGGTGTGCATATTCGTAAGGGTTATTTATGGCCAAGTTTTGGATCATCGTAGCGCTGTTATTTTCACTTATCGCCCAATCAGCGATGGTGAATGCTATGCCAACTTCAGCAATAAATGATTTCCACGATGCCACCAGCATGCAAATGGTCGATGGCAAGATGAAGTGTACTATGCCCTATTGTGCTTCAGACGAATGCATGCTGCATTGCCAAGACTCTCTCACTAATCACTGTAAAACCCATTGCCTTGCACAACTGTATCTAACAGCTTCACAACCGCAACTCGCCTCGATGGGTCATGCAAGTAAGCGTATTACGGTGCAAAGTTGGGCGATTCAAACCGTTGATCTCGGGTTAGCCACGCCACCTCCCAACTCCAATCTGCTGTAACCGATCTTTTTTAACGACTAAATCGATTCAATATTCTGCGACTGTGTCACTACGATTGCACACCCTCGCGGTATAGCAAATTTTTGGAGTTTATTATGAAAACCACTTTATTAAATAAAGCTTTCGTTGGCGCGACGTTAATCATGAGCACTATGGCGATTAGCGTAACCGCAACTGCGGCAACCCTAAAAGGTACTGATACCCTTAATGTGGTCAGTATTAATGGCCAAGCCACTAAAGCCTTTAAACCTGTGCAATTGCCAGAGGGTAAAGTGCTGGTTGAAGTTAAATATCAGGATCTGTTTAGCTATCGCGCCGATGATAGCGGCACTTGGGTCAAATCAGAGCCTTTATTCTTCACTTTAGATGTCGCACCGCAGTCTAATTACCAAATCAACACCCCAACTAAATTAGTCAGCGAAGCCGATGCAAGGCGTTTTATCAAAAACCCTAGCATTCAGTTAAGCGAAGATGGCGCCGAACCGCGTCAACTCCCCCTGCAAAACCACAGCCAATTAATGGCGGATATGCTGGTAAGTCACCCTTCTAAATAATAAACCTTAGGAGTTTGCAAGCTGGGGCATTAACTGAAATGTGAGTTAACGCATTGCAGCTTAATGCCCCTATGCTAGAATCGAGCCGTTCATTATTTGGAATATATATGCATCAGGCACTTAGTCGTTATCTATTAGTCATATTCACTTTACTCGCACTCGTCGGGCAAAGTGTCGTGTCTAATGGTCACGCCATGGTGATGCGCTCTATGGAGATGGGCGCTATGGTTCATCATCCTTCCAGCCAAGGAATGGATCATGCAGCTATGATGCAAATGAACACAGAGAACCACTCTGACTCAAGTACAATGGCCAATACAGATTGCTGTAACGATCAAATGCTTCCCGGCGCAAAGCACTGCTGTGATGGCACCACATCCTGTCTCAACGACTGTGGACATTGTTTAACGATTTCAGTTGCTGGCACTCTTTTCAGCCCACACCTCTGGCCGAGTGTGAGTCTGAGCGATACCCCAGTGGCCACTCCTATGCCTCATTTCCACTCTATCTCTTTGTCTTCGGCCTTCAAACCGCCGATAGCCTAGCCTCATTGCGCCCTTTTTTCAGGGCAAACCAAGCTAAAAAACAATTTATTTCGCCGTTTATTGTGGTGCGCCAACATCTTAGCACCCAGAGTAAAGCAAAAGCGTTGTACTGAGCACACAGGCCACTGTGTCGACCCTTTCTCGCGCCTTAAAGCGCCGGAATCTCGCAGTCACGTTTTATGCACTCATATTCGGCTGTAAAACCCGATGGAGTGAACAATATGAAAACCTTAACTAATCTTGCCTTAGTTGCATTTTTAATGACCAGCACCAGTGTGTTTGCTACGGCAACACCCCATGAGCATCACCACAACAATGCAGCGCCACAGGAACAAGCCCAAGCCTATGTTTGCCCTATGCACCCCGAAGTGACAGGCAACAAAGGCGATACTTGCCCTAAATGTGGCATGAACTTAGAGCCAAAAGCGACGACAGAAAAAATGGCTGACGGTGCAATGCACAAAGATCACGCGCACCACTAAGCTAGGCTGGAGATGAGGCATATGAACCAATTTCATAAAGTAAAAAAGCCAGGCCCTAAGGCAGTATTGATACTCAGTAGTTTACTTATGGGTACGCCTTGGTTAACCCAGGCCCAGCTCGTTAATCCTGCCACTCAAGCAGAGACAGGCCAAGAGCATGCGCACGATACTCATAGTGCAAATCAAGTCAAAACCTACACTTGCCCTATGCACCCCGAGGTCGAAAGCCACGAACCCGGTCGTTGCCCTAAGTGCAATATGTTCCTCGTTGAAAAAGAAGAAGAGGAAGAAGCCAGTACTGCCGCACAACATGCAGAGCATCAAGCAGCAAGCCAAAATGCGGCGCAAGTCTTTGATACACCAACCCCCAAAGCGAATAGCTTAGTTAAAAGGCAAAGCTCGGGTGCAACCATTAAATATGTCTGCCCCATGCACGCCCACATTATTAGTGATGTGCCCGGCACTTGCCCTATCTGCGGCATGAATTTAGAAAAGGTTGAAACCGGCGGCAATACTCAGGAAATCAATATTAATGTCTCTGGCAGCATGCAACAGGCGCTTGCACTGAAAGTGGCAGAGGCAAAACGCGATACCCTGTGGAAGTTTGTCGAAACCGTCGGCCAAATTGACTACGACGAGAGTCAGATCAACCATGTGCATGCCCGTGTGACTGGCTGGATTGAGAAGCTGATGATCAAATCGGTGGGCGACTCAGTTAAAAAAGGCCAGTTACTATACGAGATCTATTCACCCGATCTGATTAACGCCCAGGATGATTATCTGTTAGCACTCGATACCGCCAAATCTGCGGGTAACAGTAGCCGTTATCAGGATCTAGTCCGCAAAGCCGGGCTGCGTTTATCGCTGCTTGGTATGAATGAAAAACAAATCCAACAGCTTGCAGACTCACGCAAAACCCAATACCGGGTGCCTTTTTATGCCCAGCAAGATGGCATAGTCAAAGCACTCGATGTGCGTGATGGCATGTATATCCAACCGTCAACCGAGGTGATGTCGGTTGTCGACCTCTCTAAAGTGTGGGTGATTGCCGACGTGTTTGAAAATGAGCAAAGCTGGATTGCCCTGGGTCAAAAGGCCGAAGTCTCAGTCCCCGCGATGAATATCAGCGGTATCGAAGGCACGATTGACTATATCTATCCCGAGCTGGACCCCGTCACCCGCAGCTTAAGAGTGCGCGTGGTGCTGAATAATACCGACATTTCCCTAAGACCTAAGACACTCGCCAAGGTCTCGCTCTTCGGCGGCCCGAATAAAGATGTGTTAGTGATCCCGCAGGAAGCCCTGATCCAAACGGGTAAAGAAAACCGCGTGATAGTTAAACAGGCCGACGACAGCTTCACCGCTAAGGCCGTGACGGTCGGCATGATGAGCCAAGGTAAGGCCGAAATAGTCTCGGGCCTGAACGAAGGTGAGCGCGTGGTGACATCGGGACAATTCCTACTCGACTCCGAGGCCAGCCTCAAGGGCAGCTTAATGCGTTTAAGCAGCGGCCATCAGCACTAGGAGCGGATTATGTTGAAATATATTATCGAGTCCTCGATCAGGCAAAGGCTCATGGTGTTGATTATCGCCATGATGATCACTGTCTGGGGGATACAGGAGCTGCGTAAAACGCCGCTCGATGCCCTGCCGGATTTATCCGACGTGCAGGTGATCATTAAGACCCCTTATCCGGGTCAAGCGCCAAAATTGGTTGAAGAACAAGTGACTTACCCACTCTCAACCGCCATGTTAGCCGTGCCCGGTGCAAAAACCGTGCGGGGTTATTCGATGTTTGGTGACTCCTATGTCTATGTCATCTTTGAAGATGGCACCGACATCTATTGGGCACGCTCACGGGTGTTGGAGTATTTAAGCCAGATCAGCAGTCGCTTGCCCCAAGGGGTGCAACCCTCTCTCGGCCCCGATGCCTCAGGTGTGGGCTGGGTATTTGAGTACGCACTGGTCGATCGCTCCGGCAACTTAGACCTGTCGCAACTGAAAAGCTTGCAAGATTGGTATCTCAAACTCGAGCTACAAAGCGTTGCCGGAGTCTCCGAAGTTGCGACCGTTGGCGGCATGGAACAAACCTATCAAATCGTGCTTGAGCCGGACAAAATGGCAATTTACAAGCTCGATATCGCCGCCGTTAAGCAAGCGATCGATAAAGCCAACAGCGAGGCGGGCGGCTCTGTAGTCGAAATGGCCGAAGCCGAGTACATGGTGCGCGCTAAGGGTTATCGCCAAACCTTAGAGGATTTTCGCGAAATTCCGTTAGGGATCACTAGCCCATCGGGCACAGGTTTGTTGCTTAAGGATGTTGCCACCGTCCGTAAAGGCCCGGCTTCTCGCCGTGGTATTGCCGAGCTAGATGGCGAAGGCGAAGTCGTGGGCGGCATTGTGGTCATGCGTTACGGTGAAAACGCCCTCGCGACGATCGATGCGGTTAAAGCCAAACTCGAAGAGTTAAAAACCGGTCTGCCTGACGGCGTGGAAATCATTCCAACCTATGACCGTTCGCAGCTGATCCAAAAGTCCGTCGATAACCTGTTCAGCAAAGTGGTCGAAGAAATGCTGGTCGTGGGCTTAGTGTGTCTGCTGTTTTTGCTGCATGCCCGCTCAACCTTAGTGGCCGTTATCACCTTGCCGCTGTCGATTCTTATCGCCTTTATCGTGATGAACAAAATGGGCGTGAATGCCAACATCATGAGCCTTGGCGGTATCGCCATAGCTATCGGTGCTGTGGTTGACGGCGCCATAGTTATGATCGAAAACCTGCACAAACATTTGGAGCATTTTAAAGCCGAGCACGACCGAGAGCCTTCGGTAAAAGAGCATTGGCGCATTGTAACTGAAGCCTCGATTGAAGTCGGCCCAGCACTATTTTTCTCGCTGATTATCATCACCTTAAGCTTTGTACCGGTCTTCGCGCTAGAGGCGCAGGAAGGACGCTTATTCGCACCGCTCGCCTATACCAAAACCTTTGCCATGGCGGCGGCCGCGTTTTTATCTATTACCTTAGTACCCATTCTCATGGGTTACTTTATCCGTGGGAAAATCCCAAGTGAGCGCAGCAACCCCATCAGCCGCGTGTTGATTGCCCTGTATCAACCAGCATTAAAACTGGTGCTTAAGTTCCCTAAAGTCACCATTGTGCTTGCCTTAGTCGCATTGGCGAGCGCTTGGTATCCTATGACGCGCATGGGCAGTGAGTTTATGCCCGCCCTAGAAGAGGGGGATTTACTCTATATGCCAACGGCACTGCCTGGGATCAGCGCCAGTAAAGCCGCCGAAGTGCTGCAACAGACCGACCGTTTGATTAAAACCGTCCCTGAGGTAGCCCGCGTATTTGGTAAAGTCGGCCGCGCCGAAACCGCCACCGATCCCGCGCCACTGACCATGCTCGAAACCACGATTATGCTTAAACCCCATGAAGAGTGGCGTGAGGGCATGACCTTAGACGGCATCATCAATCAGCTGCAACAAACGGTAAAAGTGCCCGGCCTAACCAACGCTTGGGTACAACCGATTAAAACTCGTATCGATATGCTGTCGACGGGGATTAAAACCCCCGTGGGGATTAAGATCACTGGCGCCGATGTCAATGAGCTACAAACCCTAGGCGCTAAGATTGAGGCCATCTTGAGTAAAGTGCCACACACTAAATCGGCCTACGCCGAACGCAGTGGTGGCGGTCGCTATATCGATATCAGCCCCAAACTCGATGTGGCCGCCCGCTACGGCATGACGCTTCAGGATATCCAAGATGTAGTACGTTACGCGATTGGCGGTATGGACATTGGAGAGTCGGTTCAAGGCGCGGAGCGTTACCCCATCAACCTGCGCTACCCCCGTGAACTGCGTGACAATATCGAGAAACTGCGCGAGCTGCCAGTGATCACTAAATCAGGGCATTATTTGCCGCTGCGTAACTTGGCCGATATCGAAATTAACGATGGCGCGCCAATGCTTAAGAGTGAGAACGGCCGATTAATTTCGTGGGTATTTATCGATATCGAAGGCACTTCGATTGGTGAATATATCGCCGCGGCAAAAACCGCTTTAGATGAAGAACTCGTTGTGCCGCCCCGTTACAGCTATAGCTTTGCGGGTCAGTACGAGTATATGCAGCGAGTCGATGCCAAACTTAAGCAAGTGATCCCTATGGCACTCGGGGTGATCTTTATTCTACTGATGATGACCTTTGGCTCGACCATGCAGGCCAGCATTATTATGCTCAGCCTCCCCTTCGCCCTCGTGGGTAGCACTTGGTTGTTGTATCTACTCGACTACAACATCTCAGTCGCCGTCGCCGTGGGGATGATCGCCCTTGCCGGGGTCGCCGCCGAGTTCGGGGTGGTAATGTTGGTGTACCTCAATAACGCCATTAAACATCGGCAGGAGAAAAACACTTACCACACAGTCGAGGACTTAAAAGAAGCCTTGATTGAAGGTGCGGTCATGCGTATTCGCCCTAAAGCGATGACAGTCGCAACCATCTTCTTCGGCCTGCTACCCATCATGTGGGGCGCAGGTTCGGGTAACGATGTAATGCAAAAAATCGCCGCACCTATGGTCGGCGGTATGGTCACAGCACCTATACTGTCACTGTTTGTACTGCCAGCACTGTATCTGTTGATCTACGCTCGCCAAATCAATAAAGCAGAATAACTCACTGTTTTAACTAAACATAACCCCTAGCACAATTAACGTTAGGGGTTATGTTTCTTGAATTCGAATTAGCTTTTCAGTCAATATCCTATTCGCGTATTCGGCCATTTCACTGCACAATAGCAGCTTGCAACTCCATATGTTTGTGCCACTGCCATAGCAGAAAGGACGCCAGCGAATGACAGTTTTATTTTCCCTCCACAACAGCACAGGTATTTATCGCCATAGCTTTGGCTTGATGGGGCTGTTGTTGATAGGTTTAACGCCCATCACCCTTCAGGCGGCCCCCGCCTCGGGAGAGTTTGTCGCCAACAAGCGCTGCGAACTGTTTCAGTCCAAAAATAAACAAACCAATCCCGATGATTGGCAGAGCAATATTGGCGAGCGTTATCCCGTCTCCGAAATTTTAGGTAATAGCAGTAATCCAGATTGGCTCAGGGTGCGCACCAATGCCAACAGCTCGCCACTGCGTTGGATAAAAGGTGATTGCGGGCAATATAGTGCCACAGGTACAGCGCCTGCCGAGCCAATTGCAACCGCTCAGCCCACCACTAACGTAGAGCCAGCGCAAACAAGCATCATTAACGAGAGCGCTGCGGTTAAGAGTGAAAGCCAGCAGGAGCGGAGCACGCCAGAAAAACACCAAGGTAATGTGTGCCAAATTGAGGATAACTACGATTCCAATGTGCTCGCCCTAAGTTGGCAGAGCACCTTTTGCGAACTCTATGGCAGCCGTAAACCCGAGTGCCGCGCCTTAAGCCAAACGAGTGATGCGCCTCAGTGGCAACACTTTAGCCTGCATGGCCTCTGGCCGAATCGCCAGCAATGTGACACCCGTTACGGCTTTTGCAGCAGCGTAAAACAACAACCGAGTGATTTTTGTGATTATCCCGAGGTGCCGCTCAATGCCTCCGTTCAAAAAAATCTCGAGGAAGTGATGCCAAGCGCCCGTTACGGCAGCTGTTTAGAGCGCCATGAATGGTGGAAACATGGCACCTGTCGCAACCAAGACCCTAATGATTACTTTTTACTGGCGACTCAGCTGACGCAGGAAGTGAATGCCTCGGCATGGGTACAACAATTTATCCATGAAAGAATTGGTAAAAAAGTGACTCAAAAGGAGCTAAATCAAAGCTTTGATGCCAGCTTTGGCCAAAGTGCACACACTAAGGTCACAGTCCATTGTGCCAAGGGGTTATTAAACGAAATACGGATTAATCTTCCTCAAAATATCAAGCTGTCAGACTCAATCCCAAGCCTGCTTGCCAAAGCACCGAAGGCAAAAAAGACCAATTGTCCTGATCCGTTATTAATTGATATGCCAAACTAACTCACTCTGATAATGCTCACTAACTTTCACTTCACTTTAAGTGAATTATTGCAAAAGTCGCCCCTTGCGCATCGGCAATCACCGCAAAACGTCCCACATCTGGGATATCGCTGGGTGGCACGCATAGTTGTGCGCCTAGCCCCTGCGCCTTAGCGGCAAAGGCATCACAATCTGCCACCATAAAATAGGGCATCCAATGGGCGGGGATCTCGCCCCATTCCGGCATCATTTTCATCATGCCCCCCATAGACTGACCGTCGATTTGCCACTCGGTATAATCGATGCCGGGTACATGACTGGGGAGCGCGGTCCAAGGAAACACTTGAGTGTAAAAACTGGCTTCGGCGCTAGGTTCACGACAAGCCAGCTCAACCCAACACAGGGTATTTTCTTCCCCTTGGCGACGTGAGCCTGGGTGGTTTTTAGCCTGCCACAGGGCGAAGCGCGCGCCTTCGGGATCACTCACCTGCGCCATCACGCCCGCATCACCCACCACATGGGGTCCCATATGTAATTGCCCGCCTGCTGCAAGGATGGCGGCAACTGTGGCTTCGATATCCTTAACCGCAAAATAGATCCGCCAATGGCTAGGGATCTGTGGTTCCGACTCAGGGATTTGATACATGGCACCTAAGTCATCACCGTCGAGGTTGAACAGCGAAAAATGGCCATTAGGAATCGCCATTTCCACCGCATTCCACCCAAACAGCGCGTGGTAAAACGCCTGTGCACCCTGCCAGTCATGGCTCGCCAGTTCGACCCAACAGGCCTGTCCCTGTGCGTACTGAGTAATCCTCATTGCAGACTCCAATCAAACAGATAATGTGTTCGAGTTAAGCTGGAGTTTGAGCAACTGTCCAGTTTTGGCGATAAAAAGATGAATATAAAGAAAAAGCCCTCAATTTGAGGGCTTGATTCGTACGAGAAATACTTAGGAGAACTGCGGCAATAAATTCGCCATCGCGAGTAGATGACAAGCCCCTGTCACCACACCATATAACACCACAAGGATAATTAATGGCGTGCCACCAAAGACTCTAAAACCTTGCTGGTTAGGGAACTGCTGTCTCGATTTATAGGCCATCAGTGCAGGCACGATGACGGCCCACACGGTTGCCGCTAAAGCAGCAAAACCTATGGCAATCAAAAAGCCATCGGGGAATAACAAACCTAAAATGGTGGGTGGCACAAAGGTAACAATTGCGGTTTTCATCCGGCCTGAACGCGAATCATCAAAACCAAATAAATCGGCCAAATAATCGAATAAACCTAAGGTCACACCGAGGAAAGAAGATGCCACAGCTAAGTTAGCAAACAGGGTTAACATGCTGTTTAACCAGCTGCTTTCCATCACTTTCGACAAGGCGCCGACTAACACGCCCATATTGCCGCCTTGGGCAATAATCTCACTAAACTGGCTGCGGGGAATGTTGCCCATAGTGGCGACTAACCAGCAGGCATAAATGATCAGCGCGATGAAAGTGCCGACGAAAATCGCTTTGATGATGGTCGATGAATCTTTGCCATAGTACTTCACCAGACTCGGCACGTTGCCATGATAACCAAAACTTGCCAGACCAAAGGGCAATGCCGCCCACAGATAAGGCATAAAGCTTTGATTGCCATCCGGTTCGAGCAACTTAGTCACATCGATCTCGATCAGTAAGTTACCAATCGCGAGGAAGAAAGTGATGATCATCCCGCCGAGCATTATAGTCGTTATACGATCCACCGCCTTGGTGCTGATCAACACGATACAAGCCAATACGACCGCAAACACAAATCCGGCAACACTCTGGGGTAACTCAATCCCCATGCCCTGCAGGCTATGGTTAACAATCGAGCCGCCGCCACTGATATAGGCGTAGGTTAAGATGTAGAGCACGAAGGCAATCGATACCCCATTTACGATCCGCCAAAACTGACCTAGGGTTTCCTTGGTCAAGGTATCGAAACTCGCCCCCGGCTCGAAATGTAGATTGGTTTCGAGCAGTAACAGTCCCGACATCAACATACAGAACCAAATACCGAGTAACATCAGTACCGAGTAGCCAAACCACATGCCAGCGCCCACAACGGGCAAAGAAAACATCCCCGCCCCGACTGTGGTGCCGGCAATAATCATGGCACCACCGAGCAAAGACTTACCCACCGGCTTATTCTTCGCCGCATTCATATGGTTAGCCATTAAACGATATGCTCCGCGGTCACACTCGCCACTATGGTTTGTCTCACTGAGGCTCGAAGTAAGCTATTGGCTTGATCGCGAATGCGCTCAACGTCGGATTTATCTTCCTTCTCGGAAAAATAGCCTAACTCTTTAAGCTTAACACTCAAGGTGTTATAGAGTTTCTTGTCGTAGAATTCTGGTGCAGTAATTCCATGCAGTGCCCCTAAACGTTGGGCAAGCAGATGGCTTTCAGACTCCAGATCCGAACGCTCCATCTTAGGTCTGTGGGCCAGCAGATTGAAAATAATCGCATAGCGTTGCAAAGTCTCGCTAACGCTTCCGGCCAGCAACAACATTTGGCTAGTGTGCTCAGTCACCACCGACAGCGTATCGCTTTCCTGCACTAAGCCCTGCTCAATAAACAGATCCAGCACTTGATTCACATAGCTTGGCAGATCCTTGATACCCATGAATAACTCCGCCTTCAGTAGCGGGTAGAAGTCACTCACAATTCCCAAAATCTGAGCTCTTGAAATCTGCTTATTGTTGGTTAAACAGCTGGCAATTAACGACGGAATGATAAACAAGTGGATGATATTGTTACGATAGTAAGTCATTGAGATCGCTTGTTTCTCATCAATCGACACTATCTCACCCAGAGGATCGGCATTGATGGAGAACTTATTCAGCTCTAATCCTTGCTGCACTAAGTGCTTGCCATCACCTTCGGCCACTGAAGTAAACGAAGTGTAAGGCACACGCTTAAGCAAAGTTAGGTACAAATCTAACTGACGCTCGAGTAAACAACGCTCAAGGGCATTTTGCTCCGACGCCAGCAACACTAAGCTGGTTAAGGTAATTGAACTGGCGGCAGCAGCATCGTTAATGCGGGTCATCACACGATTCGCTAACACGTTCACCGCTGGGGTTAACCAAGTGGGTTTTTGCTCAGGATCGTCGGCCACTTCAATGCGCCAGTTAGGCGCCGTTTCATTCAAGAAGTTTTGCAGTGTAATCGGCTCACCAAAGTTGACATAACCTTGGCCAAAATTACCTAATTTGCGAATAGCACCAAAGACTTGCCATACAGATTCTTTCTGTTTTTTCTTACCACTCAGCTCCTTGTGATAGGTCGCCACTTCCATCACGTGATCGTAACCTAAGTACACAGGTACTAAGGTGACTGGGCGTTCGATGCCGCGCAGCACACTGTTGATCGTCATGGCGATCATGCCCGTTTTAGGCGCCAATAGACGACCGGTACGAGAACGTCCCCCCTCAGAGAAATACTCCACCGAATATCCCTTAGCAAACAGCTGATCGAGATATTCACGGAACACGGCCGTATAAAGTTTATTGCCGTTAAAACTACGGCGAATAAAGAAAGCCCCTCCACGGCGGAACAGCGGCCCTGCTGGCCAGAAGTTTAGGTTAATCCCCGCCGCAATATGCGGTGGCACCATGCCTTGGTAATACAGAATGTAGGATAACAGCAGGTAATCCATATGGCTGCGATGGCAAGGTACATACACAATCTCGTGACCATCATGGTGAAGCTGGCGGATTTGCTCGGCACCTTTGATATTGATACCGCTGTAGAGCTTGTTCCATAACCAAGTTAAGAAACGCTCGGCAATACGCACTAGACTGTCGGAATAATTCGCTGCAATTTCATCAAGATATTCAATTGCTGTTTCACGAGCTTGGGTTTCTGAAATCTTCTTACTCGCCGCTTCTTCCTGAATCGCCTTGCGTAAGGATTCTGATTTCAGCAGAGAGTGGAATAACGCCTGACGATTAGGCAGCACAGGTCCCGTCATCACCTTGCGCTGACGGCGGAAATGCACTCTCGCTACCCGCGCCAATTTGTGGGCAATCCCCATGTCGGTGCCGTGCTCGTCGGCCATATAACGCAGCGATACCGCATTAGAAAACTGAACAAAGTTGTGGCGGCCTAAAAATAGGATCATCAAGCACTTACGTAACCAAGTGGGGTTCTCGCGCTCAAGCACAGCCGCCTTCATGGTGTCGTCTTCTTTACCCGGAGTACGGCCCCAATAAAGGCTGACAGGCACCAGCTGAATATCTAACTCAGGCTTTTCTTTATGGACGGCCAACAAACGCATAAAACATTCGAGGAATGGCTCATTGCTGGCACGCTCGCCAAACAAAGGCTTACGCCCTTCGAGACAAACGACGCGGGGCGCAACAACGCCATTGACCACGAGCGGCTCGTAGGGGCTTGGCAAACCCAGCTTAGTAGTGATCTCGCTTAACGCAGCAATATCACTCAAGGATTCTGTTTTCATTACATAAGCAAGCGGTCTGGAGGCGTCCAGATTCAGATCGGCAAAGGGATCCTGCGGCACAACAATAGTGTGCACTAAGTGTTTTTGGATCCAGCGTAATGATTTCAACCAAAGAGAGTCTTGTTTAGGCATTATTCTTATGCAATGTAAGTACGTTCATTAGCCCCATAGAATACCAGATTCTAGGGAACATTCGCTAATACTCTCCAATCGCGTTAAAAAGTGGTTAATACTTGCACTACGAATAATACTGTATATACTAACAGTAACTGTATAGAAAAACAGGAAAGAACATGAGACCGTTGACGCCACGCCAAGCCGAAATTTTAGAGCTGATTAAACGTAATATTGCCGAGACTGGCATGCCACCCACCCGGGCCGAAATCGCCACACGTTTGGGTTTTAAAAGTGCAAATGCCGCCGAAGAACACCTTAAGGCATTGGCGAAAAAAGGCTGCATCGAGATCATGCCTGGCACTTCCCGCGGGATCCGCCTCCCAGTTGAGGAAGAAGATAACAGCGAATCAGGCTTGCCACTGATTGGCCAAGTGGCGGCAGGCGAACCTATCCTCGCTCAAGAGCATGTCGAACAGTATTACCAAGTCGACCCCAGCATGTTCCACCCTGCCGCCGATTTCTTACTGCGTGTCAGAGGCGACAGTATGAAGAACATCGGTATCCTCGAAGGGGATCTGCTCGCCGTTCATAAAGTACAGCAAGCGCGCAATGGCCAAGTTGTGGTTGCTCGCGTTGACGATGATGTAACAGTTAAACGCTTTGAAAAGAAAGGGAATCTCGTTTATCTACATGCAGAGAATGAAGATTACTCCCCAATTAAAGTCGATTTAAGTTTCCAAAGTCTAACAATAGAAGGGCTCGCCGTAGGGGTGATCCGCAATGGAGATTGGCTATGAACAAACTACTAGGTAATGCCCCGCGTCACCCCGGTTTATGGCTCGATGCGGTACGCGAAACCAATACAGACTGGCAGCATACGCCTATCATCACTATGCCTACCGAGAGCAAAGGGCGCCAAGAGCTAATGCAACTTAGCAAGCAGTTAGCACAACTGAGCCAACAAGGCCGCTGGGTCGTACTCATCAACCCACCTAGTATTGGCTACAAGCAGTTACTGGCCAGCGCTGGCGTGCGTATGGACCGCGTACTTTTAGTCCATGCGAAAGATGAAGTCGAAACCCTGTGGGCTATGGAAAAAGCATTAACCAGTGGCACTTCAAGCGCAGTAATTACTTGGATCCACTCACTCGATGCCCGTGACAATCGTCGTTTGCAAATTGTGGCCAAGAGCGCCCGCGCCATGGGAATAGTGCTCGAAGGTGTCGTAAATCACTCGACTGCGGACGCGACACTCAAGCAGCCCGCTCACTTTGCCCAAGGTAGTTTTTTTAGCTCTGTTCATTAAAATTTTTGCACTGCGTATTTAGCCTTGAAAGCCGCCTCACCTGTGAATGTGGGGCTTTTTTTGGCAATTTTTCAGACAATTAGAAAAAGAAGTGATCTTGATCAATTTTTAAACAGCAAGTATGGTTGATTTAGGCGAGCATAATATATCGCCCGTTTAGGCAGAAATATCGGCAAATTATCGAATATCTCTTGCCCACACAAGTCGAGAAAATGAGTTAATTCAGCAGTATGTGCCAGTGTGGCTAATACCAGCAGTAACAATACTTAATCAAAAGTAAGCCGCCAACGCACGTTGAAGTCAAAAAAGCTTTTTTGGGAACTGAAGAGTTTGCATAGAGTTGAGACTTACTGTGTTGCTCTTCTTTGTAGTTGCTATTCGCAATTGGCAGAGGAGAAGTCTTGTGAAGCAATGGTTGTATTGTTTACTCGTGGTGCTATTCGCCCCACCGTTGGCCGCATCGGACATGCGGTTCAACATGACCCCCGGCGTAACAGAAATCAGTGGCAAGGTATATCACCTGCACATGACGATTCTGTATATCTGCTGCGCCATAGGCTTAGTGGTGTTCGGCATTATGATTTATGCCATGATCAACCACAGAAAATCCAAAGGCGCGGTCGCGTCTCACTTCCATGAAAGTACAAAAGTCGAAATCGCGTGGACGATCATTCCTTTTGTCATTCTGATCTTAATGGCGATTCCCGCCACAAAAACTCTGATTGCTATGGAAGATCCCAGCAATGCCGATCTTACAGTCAAAGTGACTGGCTCCCAATGGAAATGGCATTATAGCTACTTCGATCAAGATATTGAGTTTTACAGCATTCTCGCAACCCCAAGGCCTCAAATCGAAGGCGCGGAGGCCAAAGGAGAACATTACTTACTCGAAGTAGATAAGCCCCTTGTCCTGCCGATCAATCGTAAAATCCGTTTCTTGATGACCTCAGAGGATGTTATCCACTCATGGTGGATGCCCGCCTTTGCCGTTAAAAAAGACGCTAATCCAGGTTTTATCAACGAGGCGTGGACCCGTATCGACAAACCCGGCATTTACCGTGGCCAATGTGCCGAGCTTTGCGGTAAAGACCATGGTTTTATGCCGATAGTGGTGCAAGCATTGCCCGAAGCCGAGTTCGATGCTTGGGTTGAAGAACAAAAACAAGCCGCCAATGCCGCAGCGCAAGCCGCACAAGCCGCCTTATCGCAAACACTGACGAAAGAAGAGCTAATGGCTCAGGGTGAGCAAGTTTACCTTGGTCACTGCGCGGCCTGTCACCAACCTAACGGTGAAGGTTTACAGGGGGTATTCCCACACCTCAAAGGCAGCCCCATTGCGACAGGGCCTCTGAGCGGCCATCTTGAAATCGTGCTCAATGGTAAAGCGGGTACGGCCATGCAAGCCTTTGGCAAACAATTAACGACCCAAGAAATAGCCGCCGTGATTACCTATGAGCGTAATGCGTGGGGCAATAACACGGGGGATGCGGTACAAGCCAAAGACGTTGACGCCCATAAATCCGGAGGCACCAATAGCGAACCAGTAGCCACGACTCCGCCCCCTGCAACCACCGATGCGCCCGAGGCTGCGACAGAACCCGCCGCCAGTGTCGCCCCCGCGAGTCTCCCCACGCTTAGCCATGATGAACTGATGGCCGAAGGGGAAAAAACCTATGCCACGATTTGCGCCGCCTGCCACCAGCTAACAGGTGCAGGTATGCCTCCCGCCTTTCCCGCCCTTGCTGGCAGCGCAATTGCAACGGGGCCGGTCGCCAATCACATCGACATTGTGATGCACGGTAAACCGGGCACGGCGATGCAGGCATTTGGCACACAACTCACGCCACAACAGCTTGCCGCCATCATTACCTATGAGCGCAATGCATGGGGCAACAATACTGGCGATACAGTGCAACCCGCTGATATTGCTCGCCATGGACAGTAGGGGATTAAGATGAGCACACTGACTCAAGATCAAATTGCCGCCCATGATGAACACCATCACGGTGCACCTAAAGGCATCATGCGCTGGTTACTCACCACTAACCACAAGGACATTGGCACCCTGTATTTATGGTTTAGCTTTATTATGTTTTTAACTGGTGGCGCTATGGCCATGGTGATCCGCGCCGAACTCTTCCAGCCAGGATTACAACTCGTTGAACCTAACTTTTTTAATCAGATGACCACGGTTCATGGGCTGATTATGGTATTCGGTGCCGTGATGCCGGCCTTTACAGGCTTAGCGAACTGGTTGATTCCGATGATGATTGGCGCGCCCGATATGGCGCTTCCACGGATGAATAACTGGAGTTTTTGGATCCTCCCCTTCGCCTTTGCCATATTGTTGAGCTCACTGTTTATGGAAGGCGGCGGCCCTAACTTCGGTTGGACCTTCTACGCACCACTCTCGACCACTTATAGTCCTGATAGCACAGCATTATTTGTATTCTCTATTCATATCATGGGGATAAGTTCGATCATGGGTGCCATCAACGTGATCGTAACCATAGTCAACCTACGTGCCCCCGGTATGACATGGATGAAGTTACCGCTGTTTGTCTGGACCTGGCTGATTACCGCCTTCTTGCTGATCGCCGTGATGCCCGTACTCGCGGGCGCCGTCACTATGGTGTTAACCGATAAGTTTTTCGGTACTAGCTTCTTCGAGGCAGCAGGCGGCGGCGACCCTGTGATGTTCCAGCATATCTTCTGGTTCTTCGGTCACCCCGAGGTCTACATCATGATTTTGCCGTCCTTCGGCATTATCTCCGCCATAGTTCCGGCCTTTAGTCGCAAGAAATTGTTCGGCTATTCATCCATGGTGTATGCCACGGCGAGTATTGCGATTCTGTCCTTCCTCGTGTGGGCGCACCATATGTTCACCACCGGTATGCCCGTGTTTGCCGAGTTGTTTTTTATGTACTGCACTATGCTGATTGCCGTGCCGACAGGGGTAAAAGTGTTTAACTGGGTAGCGACCATGTGGCGCGGCTCACTAAGTTTTGAAACCCCAATGTTGTTCGCCGTAGCCTTTATTATCCTGTTCACTATTGGCGGCTTCTCGGGTTTGATGCTCGCCATCACGCCAGCCGACTTCCAATACCACGATACTTACTTTGTGGTGGCTCACTTCCACTATGTGTTGGTCACGGGTGCGATTTTCTCCATCATGGCGGCGGCCTATTACTGGCTGCCTAAATGGACCGGACATATGTACAGCGAAAAGCTCGGCCAGTGGCATTTTTGGTGTTCGGTGATTTCGGTCAACGTGTTGTTTTTCCCGATGCACTTCTTGGGTCTTGCGGGTATGCCAAGGCGCATTCCCGATTACTCGATTCAATTTGCCGATGTAAACCAAATCGTATCGATTGGGGGTTTTGCTTTTGGGCTATCTCAGCTGATCTTCCTTGTGCTGGTGATTAAGTGCATTCGGGGTGGTGAAAAGGCGCCCGCCAAACCTTGGGAAGGCAGTGAAGGCTTAGAGTGGACTCTACCAAGCCCCGCACCCTACCACTCTTTCACCACGCCACCCGAGGTGAAATAACATGCAAGGCCAACCCCATCAGCCCAACATCAAGTCAAACCGTAAGCTTATCAGCCTACTAGTGTTGGGCTGCCTTGCGATGTTTGGCTTTGGGTTCGCCTTAGTACCGCTCTACGATGTGCTGTGCGAAGAACTGGGTATTAATGGCAAAACCTCTAATACTGCCAGCAGTTATCAGGCAATCACTGTAGATAAGAACCGCGTGGTAACGGTCGAGTTTATCTCGCAGGTGCAGACGGGGATGCCGTGGAAATTTGAGCCTCAAACTAAGCGGCTCGAAGTGCATCCGGGCGAACTCATTCACACGGCATTTCTGGCGCAAAACGTCTCGAATAGAGCGACTGTGGGCCAGGCGATTCCCTCTATTTCGCCCGGACAAGGTGCGGCTTATTTCAATAAAACCGAATGTTTTTGCTTTAACCAACAACACTTAGCGGCTGCGAGTCGCGCTGAGCTGCCGTTGATTTTCTTCGTGGACCCTCAATTGCCCGAGTCGATCCACACCTTAACCCTCTCTTACACCCTCTACGACATTACCGACAAGCAGTTAGCGTCTGCCATAGAGCAAGGAGCTGCAAAATGACCACTAAACATGAGACTTACTACGTCCCCGCCCAGAGTGCTTGGCCGATTGTTGGTGCTATCGGCTTGTTTTTAATTGCCTTTGGTGCAGGACATTTTGTTCATCAACTCAAATCTGGCGCTTCCGGTGGCGGCTATATTCTACTAGCAGGCATAGCCGTGATCTTATTTATGCTTGTAGGCTGGTTTAGAACCGTTATTCAGGAATCGATGACGGGCCTTTACTCCCATCAAATGGACAGATCGTTTCGCCAAGGCATGAGCTGGTTTATCTTCTCCGAGGTGATGTTCTTTGCCGCCTTCTTCGGCGCCTTATTTTACGCCCGCATGGTCGCAGTACCTTGGCTCGGCGGCGCATCCAACAATGCCATGACCCACGAAGTCCTGTGGCCACACTTCGAGGCTGTTTGGCCACTCCTCACCACGCCGGATGGCACCAAAACCGAAGCCATGCCATGGAATGGACTACCGCTAGTCAACACCATTGTGCTGCTAACCTCCTCTGTCACGCTGCATTTCGCCCATACCAGCTTAGAAAAGGGTAAGCGTTCGGCCATCACCCTCTGGTTGGGACTCACGATTTTGCTCGGAATTAGCTTCCTTGCTTTGCAGGCAGAGGAATACAGCCATGCCTACCATGAGATGGGGCTAACGCTCACCTCGGGCGTGTATGGCAACACCTTTTTCCTGCTGACGGGTTTCCACGGCATGCATGTCACTTTGGGGACTATATTCCTATTAGTCTTGTTTTTCAGAGTGTTAAAAGGCCACTTTAGTGCGGATAAGCATTTTGCCTTCCAAGCGGGCAGTTGGTACTGGCACTTTGTCGACGTAGTCTGGCTCTGCCTGTTTATCTTTGTTTATGTGCTTTAAAGATTTATTGAAACAATAAATTGAAAGCTTAAGGCGTGGGATTGAGACCAAGCATTCCAGTTCCCAAAGCCACCAGCAAAAGCAGGATAACCAGTACAGAAAACATCACCCTACGGCCCAAATAGCGACTCATAGGCACAGGGTGATCAGCGGTTTGATCGTCACCTTTAACCATAATGATTAAGGCTCTGCCTAGGTTAAAAATGATAAACAGTAACAGCAGTACTAAAACACACTTAAAAATGAACGGGATGTTCATACGCTATCCTTATGTTTTGCTGACCAAATTAATTGGGTTGCCAAGATATATTTGGCGGCATAGGGGAATGTTGTTACTGCTGATATTGACTGTGGTGGTATTTACTATTTTGGTCAAGCTGGGTTTGTGGCAAATGGACAGGGCCGCTGAAAAAACCGAACTGCTCGCACAAATGGAGGCCAGACAATCCGCTGCCGCACTCAATCCTGAACAGCTCATAGCTGAATTGGCTAAAGGCGGCGTTACTGGCTATCGCCTTGAGGTTCAAGCCAGCCCCGTTAATCCACAAATCTGGTTACTCGACAATCAGGTCTATCAAGGGCAAGTGGGCTATCTCGCCTTTCAATTACTGCAAATAACGTCAGCAAATCTGGCAAATAATCGCGAGCAACCTTGGCTGTTACTCGAACTCGGCTTTATCGCAGCTAAATCCCACCGAGATGCCTTGCCCGAAGTCAGCCCCATGATCGGTGAACAGGCTCTTATAGGCCGCCTCTACCAAAAACAGATTAATCCCTTGAGCCATCACTTATTAGCAGAACCCTTCACCACGGAACAAGGTGAACGGATTCGGTTTCAAAATCTCAATCTACCCGAGATGGCACAAATGTTAGGACATCCCATCCTGCCCGCGGTATTACAACCCGATGCCTTACCCCAATTACAACCTGCGCAGGCCTTGCCCCACCCTTGGCAACCATTCCCCCTCTCGGCACAAAAGCATTGGGGTTATGCATTGCAATGGTTTGCCATGGCAACTGTGTTTGCTGGGCTGATGGGTTGGCAAGGAGCGAAATACCTCAAAACATCACGACAACGGCATCAAACCGATAAGGAAGCGACTAAGACCGAGTAACAGATACCAGCAAGATTTTAATAAAAAACAATAAAACAAAGCATTAGGGACAATTAAGAGGAGCAAATATGGACTCCCAACAAACAGCCAAATACCGCGCATTGGGGTTATTGCTACTGGCCTTTATCGCGCCTGTGGTCATCGCTAAGTTAGTGCTAAGCATGCATTGGTATCAAGGCGGCTCCACCAACCATGGTGAGCTCATCAGCCCAGAAACCAGTTATACCAGTCTTGGCCTTAACAATCCTCAGCCAAGAGAATGGCAACTGCTGTATTTATTGCCCGCAAAGTGCGATGAAGCTTGCCGCGAGCGCTTGTATATCCTGCGTCAGAGCCATACCGCCTTAGGGCCAGATCAGGCTCGTGTCGAACCGCTTATTCTTGTAAACCCAGACAGTGACTTAAGCGCATTAAGCAGCTTTAACTTCAACACTCAGCCCGCCAGCCAAAGCCTAAGCCATTGGCTTGACCAACAGCAACTGATTATTGTCGATCCACTCGGCGCACTCGTGCTGCGTTACCCCCAAGTGCAAGGCAAGGCGGCACATTTAGCTCAGGGTAAAGCCTTGGTCGCGGATCTGCGTAAGCTATTAAAACTATCGAGGGTAGACTAATGCAACTGACTTGGCTCCTACGCATCACCATAGTCTTTACCCTGTTAGTAATTTTAATGGGGGCTTACACTCGGCTCTCGGACGCAGGACTTGGCTGCCCAGATTGGCCCGGTTGTTACGGCCATATCAAAGTACCCACCCACGACCATGAGATCTCCCATGCCCAAACCCTGTTTCCCGACCACGATATCCATCCCGAAAAAGCCTGGCTCGAGATGATCCACAGGTATATCGCGGGCGCCTTGGGCATCCTAGTGTTACTGGTTTTTATCCTCTGCCTAAAAACATCCCAAGCTCCAAAAAAGCTACCCTTTACCATAGTGTTACTCATCATCTTTCAGGCAGCGTTGGGTATGTGGACTGTGACGATGAAATTAATGCCGATTGTCGTGATGTCCCATTTAATTGGCGGCTTTAGCTTGCTCTCGCTCCTGCTATTGCTGTATCTGCGAACACGTCCGAGACGGATTTTCGAAACCGCTGATATTCACAATCAGCGTGTTGCGAGCACAGGATTTAATGGCGCCCATGGTTCGCGGATAGGCTCAAGCCTTAAATTTCTCGGCCAGAGTAAACACTTACCGAAACTGGCGTTGCTGAGTCTGTTGGTGCTGATAGGTCAAATCATGCTAGGGGGCTGGACCTCCTCCAACTATGCGGCACTCGCCTGCACGGCTTTGCCGATTTGTGAAGGTAATTGGATGGATAACCTCGCCATTGCCGATGCGTTTTCCCCTTTCCAAGGGCAACACCCAAGCTTTGAATTTGGGGTACTGGATTACCATGCGCGCATGACTATCCATATTGCCCATCGTATCGGTGCCATTATTACCGCCAGCCTGTTAATGCTGCTTGCCTATCGATTATTTGTCAGCACGCAACTCAAGGCACTCAGTCTGTTGCTGGTCGCCTTAGTGATACTGCAGGTCAGTTTAGGGATTTCAAACGTGGTAATGCATTTACCACTGGGGATTGCCGTTTCCCACAACGGCGGCGCGGCCTTGTTATTACTCACATTAGTCGCGATTAACTATTTCCTTTGGCGCAGGGCACCTTAATCATCGGGGGATTTATCATGGCAAAACCACTCTCTATCAGCAGTCACCCCAGTGTGCATTTGGCTTGGCGTGCCTATTTCGAGATGACCAAACCTAAGGTGGTGGCCTTAATGCTGCTCACCGTCTTAGTCGGCATGTGTTTAGCCATGCCCACCATACTGCCCGTTAAACCTTTAGTGGCAGGCTTGCTCGGCATCGCTATGATGGCGGGATCGGCCGCCGCCTTGAACCATCTGATTGATAGGCGAATCGACGGCATGATGGCACGCACCTATAACCGACCACTGCCCAAGGGCCGAGTTTCTGCGACGAGGGCGCTGTTGTTTGCGGCACTCTTAGGCAGCCTAGGTTTTGTAATCCTCTATGTTTTTACTAATCCACTCACCGCTTGGCTCACCTTTGCCAGCTTGATTGGTTACGCCTTGATTTATACCGCCTATTTAAAACGGGCCACGCCACAAAACATTGTCATTGGCGGTTTAGCGGGTGCGATGCCGCCGCTCTTGGGTTGGACGGCGGTGACAAATCAATTCCATGGTCATGCGCTATTGCTCGTCATCATCATATTCCTGTGGACGCCGCCGCATTTTTGGGCGCTGGCGATTCACAGACGCGCAGAATATGCCAAAGTGGATATTCCCATGCTACCCGTGACCCATGGGGTAGAATTTACTAAGACCTGTATCTTGCTCTATACGATTTTGCTGGCGATTGCTTGTCTATTGCCCGTGTTAGTCGGGATGAGTGGACCACTCTACTTTGTATGCTCAAGCTTACTCAGCACGGGATTTATTTATAAAGCGTGGCAGTTAAAGTATCAGGACAGCGAAGGGCTGGCGATGCAGGTGTTTCGTTTTTCGATTTATCATTTAATGTTGTTATTCATGGCATTACTGCTCGACCACTATCTTTGGGCTTAATGTGCAACGAGCGATGGGCGAGCATGGTCAAAGGACAAAATATGCAAACAAGAATCTCCAACAAGATCTTAGTGATAGCAATTCTATTGATAGGATTGGGCGGACTATTTGCAGTGAAGTTCAATCCACCTAAGCCCGTTGAGTTAGAGAGCGGTTTTTTGTTTCCCGAGGCGTTCGAGCTAGCGCCCTTTGAGCTTGTCGATCAACAGCAGAAACCCTTTACCAATGCGAATTTGAAGGACCAATGGAGTCTATTCTTTATCGGCTTTACCTATTGCCCCGATGTCTGTCCGACCACCTTAAACAAACTCGCCGCAGCCTATCCTGAGCTGAAAAAAATTGCGCCCATTCAAATCGTGTTTTTATCCGTTGATCCCAAACGGGACACGCCAGATAAACTCCTCACCTATGTGAATTTCTTTAATCCTGAGTTTAAGGCGGTGACGGGTGAGCAAGCCCAAATCTTCCCACTCACCCGCAGCCTAGGACTGATCTACGCCATGGTCGGCGAAGGGGATAATTATCAAGTCGATCATAGCGCTGGCTATGTACTGGTTTCTCCCCAAGGCACGCGGGTTGCGGTGTTTAAACCCACCGCAGCCTTAGGTAAAGCCCCTCAAGTACTTAACGACGCCTTGATCAGCGACTTCGATAAAATCGTCAAAAGCTACAAACCTAAATAGCCGCCGCTGACGTGTTACTCTTTAACCCAAGTGCCGTCGTCTTTGGGTCTCACCCATGCCTGCGAAAACCAGTAATAACCATTGCGCGTCTTGCTTGGCGCCGTGCAATTGTAGCGTGAGCGACCAGCGGGTAAGGCTAAATCGGCTTGAATACTAAATTCATTGTCACTGCTCCAAGTCGGCGTTTTAGCGCCTTGCCCTTGGATATAACACATGACTTGCTTGGCGGAAATGTCGCTCATATCGAGCTTAACCTTAAGTTCAGGGCGCCAATGTCCGCCCTTAAGCTCAGGATCGCTAGGCGTTTGCTCAAGCACTGGCATATTGAGGCTGTATAACTTGGCTTTTAAGCTTTTTAGATCTGCATATTGCCCCGCTACAGGGAAACGCGGCAGCGCAGTGAGTGGCGAATAGGGCCCCGCCGCACCAGACTGCTGGCCAAAGGCGACAAAGCCATTGTCGCTCAACATATCCTGAATCGCCTGATTGTATTCGCCATAGGGATAGGCCAGCATTTTAAAGTTCTGCCCCGTCGCCTCACGAATCGCGTTTTCGGTGTCCTGAATATTGGCTTTAATTCGCGCTAGCCATTGGCTTTGGGATTCATTGTCGAGTTTGCGGATCAGATGCTCATGGGCCCAGCTGTGGTTAGCGATGTCAGCCCCTTCCTTGGAGAGTTTAATCAGCTCCTCCCAAGTCATCATCTCGGTAAACTTTTGTTTAATCGGCTCAATTGCCACAAATAGGGTGTAGGGAAAGCCAAATTCCTTTAGGATAGGGTGCGCTGTGGTCGCAATGCTGCGATAACCATCATCGAAGGTGATCGCCACCGTTTTGGCGGGTAAATCTTGCTTGTTTTTGATCGCCTCAACCACTTGGGATAAGGGGATAACCTTAAATCCATCGTCCGCCAGAAACTGCATTTGCTCACGAAATTGTGCAGGCGTGACGCTCGTCGCCGCCGGTGTGCTTTCTGACACATGGTGATACTGTAAAATGACCACAGCATGGGCCGAGAAAGTCATCAGCCCTAAGAGTGCCAATAACGCACGTTTAACCATAATGTGAATACCTCTGAATCAATGACTACCGCAAAATTCACCGCACTCGCGCTCCTGTTGAATGGCACCAAGAATCGCCAGCTGCTCGCGCTTGCCCTGCCGATGATCCTCTCCAATATCACGGTTCCGCTGTTGGGATTAGTCGATACGGCTGTCATCGGGCATTTAAGTGACGCCTATTATTTAGGGGGCGTTGCACTCGGGTCAACGATTATCACATTAATCATTTGGTTATTAGGCTTTTTACGGATGGCGACCACGGGATTGGTCGCACAGGCCTATGGCGCAAATGATCTTAACGCCCAATTAAAATTGCTGGTTCAAGGCGCCATGTTGGCGACAGGACTGGGTATCGCGGTGATCCTATTGCAGATCCCGATACTGAATTTAGCGCTTAGCCTCTCCGAGGCGAGTGTCGAGGTGGAGCGTTATTGCCGAGAATATTTTCAAGTCCGCGTTTGGTCGACGCCATTCGCCCTGCTCAATTTAGTCATGTTGGGCTGGCTCCTTGGCAGACAACAACCCAAGGCGGCCATGTGGCAGCTTATCTTCGCCAACGTAGCCAATATTATCCTCGATGTACTGTTTGTAATAGGATTTGGCTGGGACGTTAAAGGAGCCGCACTCGCCTCAGTATGTGCGGATATCACCGCCTTTAGCGTTGCGCTCTACATGGTATTACAACAGCTTAAGCTGTCGTCTCAATTTACATTTGACCACTTGCGTGTCCATCTAACTTTTGCTGGTTATAGCAAACTGCTTAGGCTCAATACCGATATTTTTATCCGCAGCCTGTGCCTGCAAGCCGCCTTCGCCTTTATGACCTTTCACGGTGCGGGCCTTGGGGATAATACGGTCGCAGCCAATGCGGTGTTATTGAATTTACTGTTATTAATCGCCTACGCCCTCGATGGCATTGCCTATTATGCCGAGGCGGAAGTGGGCAAAGCTTACGGACAAAAACGCACACAACCACTGCGCGAAGCAGTACTCCTAGCTTGGTGTTGGTCCGCCATCTCTGCATTGGGTTTCAGTCTGATATTTTATCTTTTTGGCGACCGTATCATCGGGCTGCTCACCAATATTGATGAGGTAAAAACTACAGCGCAAATTTATCTGCCTTGGCTGATATTACTGCCGCTTTGGTCTTTTAGCTCTTACCTTTTCGATGGGGTTTATATTGGCGCCGCTAAGGGCAAAGTGATGCGTAACAGTATGATTATCGCCACATTTGGCGCCTTCTTCCCAACATGGTATTTGCTGCAATCGCTGTTGCCTTCCGAGCAGGCTAACCATGCTCTGTGGGCGGCCATGACGGCCTTTATGCTAACGCGCAGCCTCACCCTAGCGACACATTACCGCTTTAGCAAGGCATTTATTCTTAATTAGTTCTGTAAAGACAGTAGCTTACTTAAGGTTATCCCATTAAGATACGCGCCATTATTGTAATGAAATTGTGATGCGCTATGAAAAGGATTTTACCTTTGTTACTCCTGTGGCTAAGCCTGCCACTGCTTGCTCAAACAGTTCCTCAGCTTCCCGTCGAGGCCTTTGCCAGTATTCCCGATGTCAGCTCAGTCCAACTGTCTCCCGATGGTAAAAAAATTGCCTCTATCGTTCGGGTAGACCAGCCCAAACTTAAGGGTACCGTTGTCAGCATCCTCGATTTAGAAACAGGTGCAAAAGACGTTGCAGTTCATACCGATAATCAGAAGTTTGTCCTGCTGTCATTACAGTGGGCAAATGACACTACTTTGCTGATTAGCGCTAAGTTTCCGGCAAACCGCTACGGCACACCAACGACCGAAACTCGCTTGGTGAAGTACGATTTAACCACACAAAAAACGACGAGTGTTCTTGCGCGCAGTGTTGTGGAGCGACTTAGTTGGATTCCCCAACATCAGGGACAGATTATCGATATGATGCCGGATGATCCCGATCATATCTTGCTCTCCCTCGATGGTATGGGCGAAGCAGTGGGAGAAGACAGCGTGCTTAGAGTCAATCTCTCTCAGGGAAAATCCGCCTTTATTCAAAACGCTAAGCGTAAAGTCATCGGTTGGATTGCCGACAGGCAGCACAAGGTCCGAATTTCCATCTATAACGATGACACTGAGTACCGAATCTACGAACAGCCCGAACAAAAAACCGAGTCTCGCTTACTTTGGACCTTTAAAGCCTTCTCCGAAGACAGTATCTGGCCACTGGGGTTTGATGCAGACCCAAATATTCTGTACGTACGCGCCTATCACCAAGGATTTGAAGCCATTTTTAAGGTGAATTTGACTGATCCTAAGCTCACCAAAGAGTTAGTGTACGCCAACGAAAATACCGATGTCGAAGGCGACCTCATCTATTCAGAATTAAAGAAAAAAGTCATTGGGATCAGTGAGGGCGATGGCGAAGAGTATACCTTCTGGGATCCTGAATATGCGGGCCTACAAAATGGGCTGAAAGCGGTATTACCCAATGCGCACAACTTCATCACCCAATTTAGCGCCAATGAACGCCGCTATATTGTCTACTCCACCAGCTCAACTCAGCCAGGCACCTATTACTTTGGTGATCGGGATGAAAAGGCACTGTTTCCAATAGCCGAGAGATATAGCCAGCTCAGCAGCGAACAACTCGCCGACACTCAATATCTGAGCTACGAAGCGCGGGATAAACTCAAAATCGATGCTTACCTTACTGTGCCTAAAGGCCTTGAGGCGAAAAACTTACCAACCATCATCTTCCCCCACGGCGGCCCCATTAGTTACGACAGTAATGACTTTGATTACTGGGCACAGTTTTTTGCTAACCGAGGCTACGCAGTATTTCGAATGAACTTTAGGGGCTCAGCCGGCTACGGCTATGAGTTTATGAAAGCCGGCCTAAAAAGCTGGGGACTCGAAATGCAAAACGATGTGGAAGATGGCACGCGTTACCTAATTAATCAAGGGATTAGCGATCCACAACGTATCTGTATTGTCGGCGCGAGTTATGGTGGTTATGCAGCACTAATGGGCGCGGCGATGACCCCCGACCTATACCGCTGTGCGGTCAGTGTGGCTGGCGTAACAGACGTGGCTTACCTAGTAAAATCCAGTCGCCGTTTTACCAATTATGAAGTCGTTAAAGAACAAATTGGCGATGACTTTAGCGCCCTCTATGAACGCTCACCCGTCAGTAAGGCCGATAAAATCACTATCCCAGTATTACTATTGCATGGCGACAAGGACCGAGTGGTCAAGGTGCAACATAGCCGCGAAATGTTCGACGAACTGAAATCACGTAAGAAAAACGTCGAATATATTGAGCTTGAAAATGGTGACCATTATTTAAGTAACAATGACCACAGGTTAACCACGTTCAAAGCACTGGATAAGTTTTTAGCCGACAATCTGAAAACCCAGTTGTAGCATCAAAGCCAAATATAAAAAACGCGACTCAAGGTCGCGTTTTTTAATTCAGCTCAACACAAACTTAAGCGTAAGAGTGCTCACCATGTTGGTGATCGGTTACGTCACGTACACCAGACAACTCGCCTGGGAACATATCCAATAGTTGCTTCTCGATACCATCTTTTAAAGTGATATCCACTTGCGAACAACCGTTACAACCGCCGCCGAACTGCAATACCGCAACGCCTTCGCTAGTGATCTCAACCAACATAATGTTACCGCCATGGCTTGCTAGTTGTGGGTTGATTTCTGATTGGATCACGTACTCAACACGCTCAGCTAATGGCGCATCGGAAGCGACTTTACGCATTTTCGCGTTAGGTGCTTTCAGGGTTAATTGCGAACCTAATTGATCGGTCACAAAGTCGATTGAGGCTTCTTCTAAGAATGGCGCACTCTTTTCGTCTACCATAGCGCTAAAACCATTGAATTCTAATTCAATATCATCGCTTTCAACGGCGTCAGGTGGGCAGTAAGACACGCCACACTCGGCTTGTGCGGTACCAGGACTAATCACAAATACGCGAATATGAGTGCCTTCAGGTTGATCGGCTAACAACTTTACAAAATGGGCTTGAGCCGCATCGGAAATCGTAATCATGGAAACCAGCTCCGTCAGGGGATACCTGAGTGTTTTAGTAAGAATTAGCCGTATGATACTCCTACTCACTCACGCTTTGTAGTCCCCTTGGGCGCAAGTTTATGGATTTTTGCCATAGTGATCACGATTCATACCTTATTAAGCAATTTATAAATAACACTTAAACATCAGCATTATGCATGAGTAAACAATCATTAATAAAAAGAAAAGCGACTCAATTGAGTCGCTAAAAAGATCCGATAAAAGACAAATTATTTTGCAGCTTCTTGTCCTGCGATACGGCCAAAAACAATGATATCTGTATAAGCATTGCCACCGAGGCGATTGGTTCCATGGGTTAAACCAGTCACTTCACCCGCAGCAAACAAGCCTGGAATCACCTTTCCTTGTTCATCTAGTACACGAGTACGTGTATCCACCACAAGGCCGCCCATCGTATGGTGCACGGAAGGTGTCGCTTTTAAAATCCAATAAGGTCCTTTACTTAAATCGACTAATCCTGAGCGATGATTAAAGGCCTCATCCTTTCCTGTAGCTGCATAGCGATTAACGTCTTTAATCGTTGATAACAACTTATCTTCAGGAATATTAAAGACTTTAGCGGCTTCTTCTAGGGTATCGACCTTATACATTAGCCCGTCTTTTGTGAACTCCTTCAGTTCGCCTTGATGCATTTCAACTGTATGGGCAACGTTTTCAATGCCTTGATTCCAGAGCACATAAGTATAGCGGCCAGGCTGGGCTAGAATAGCCTGTGAAATCACATCTCGGCGCTCCAATTCCTCAACAAAACGCTCACCCTTCTGGTTGATTAATACCGCACCAAAAAAACGAGAGTCTGCAATCAAGGCAATCGCACCCGAGGTTGGGCTACAAATAGGATATGACTGGATATAGCCCATATTTTTGGCCGCTGCATGAATTTTCTCTGCCATCACAATGCCATCACCGGTGCCGCCCGCATGGCCTGTACTACCATAGCGCTCGTCGAGTTCTGGATTGTATTTCTTGCGCATCTCCATATTCGAGGAAAAACCACCCGTTGCAATCACAACACCGCGTTTAGCATGGTAAGTGATAGTTTTGCCATTATGTGTCGCTTCTACACCCACAATGCGACCCGTTTGATCTTGGATTAACTTTTCAGCCTTAGTATTGGTATGGATCGGTAAACCGACTTCATCCGCTTTAATCGAAAACTTACTAATGACCTCTGCCCCAGTATGACCTTTAGGGATTAATGCCCGTTTAACGCTGTGTCCACCAAACTGAAATAATTGATCTGGGTAGAATTCTACTTTGACGTAATCCCTTAGCCATTCAGCTGCGCCGACGGCATTATCGACCATGGTTTTAACCATTTCAGGATCACCTTTGAAATCACCACCTTTCAGCGTGTCGCTGATAAACAGCTCTTTGCTATCGGTAATTCCCATATTTTTTTGCACCCAACTACCGGCCACATTCATCTCAGCGCCAGAGATCAATGAGTTACCACCAATAATTGGCATTTTTTCAATAATAACAGCGGAGCGACCCGCAGCTTTCGCCTCTAAACCAGCGCTAAAACCTGCTCCACCCGAGCCAATAATCACCACATCATAGGTATATTCTGCTGGGGTTAACGCCTCACTTTTCTTAGCAGAAGCCGTTGCAACAAGAGTGACTCCCGCGGCTTCAATACTTTTACCCACGGCTTCTTTGAGCGCTTTAGACGTTACTGTGGCGCCAGCAATACCGTCAACCTCGATAGAGTTATTATCAATAATTGCCTGTTTAACATCTTTAAATACGGCACCAGCAAGGACTTTATTTTCCTTCTGCTTGAGTACATCAATCGCTACAATATGTCCGTCTTTGAATGTGGTTTCGACCTGCACTTCGCCATGCTTACCTTGAGCAGTGCCTTGGCTTTTTACTATTTGATGGGTCACTTGACAGCCGGCAATAATTGCTGTTGCAGTGACAGCAATACCAATAATGGATTTTTTATAATGCATTATAATTCCCTTATTATTTTTGATAAAAAATAGAACAACACCAAATGAAATGGTATTCTACTTATTAAAAATTCAACCTATTTGACAAACCGTTAAAACTGATAACCAATAGATAAACCGTATTCAATCCCATCATTATATTGTGATCCCCAGCCATCATAATGAGTGACATATATTTTTGAAAAAATTGAATCAGCAAGGTTTGTTTGTAATGTTGTGATTATCTGATGACCATAGCTGTCGTATGAAAATAATGCTTGATGCGCTTTATCCCTATCAATTTGCGCCTCATAATTCAAACTTAAACTATGTTTAAACCCTAGTAACTCAAATGGATACTTTGCATTTAAAACTACAGCATAACCTGATAGGTCGTTAAACTTTTCTGAGGCAGGGGAAAAGCTACCAATGGTATAGTTTAAACCGACCCCATAGTTTAGTGATAACTTTTGAATTTTTACATTGTGGGTAACACCTAAATAAAGATTATCTTCAACCAGCGTTTCACTCGCAGAGATAAAGTTCTGAGTCCAAAAGTTGAACTGCGATTCTCCGAGCTTATTTTCAAGTATTAATAATGACTTAATGGTAGTTTTACCATCAAGATGTTTCTGGTTTTCTGCAATTTCAGCCGGGTTTTCGAGCTTAAGATTAGCAAAGTAAGTCCCCCAGTCAGCAATTCCCAAATGATTCAACTTAACAAAAGGTTGATTAAAAACACCTGGGTTATCATTTTTTGTGTCACCGGTATAAAACTTATAACCTAAATCCACACTCGTTTTATTCACGTCAGCATATACTGAACCACTAAATACTATTGCACTAACTAAAATAGATGCCACACTTTTTTTACACATAGATCCCCTCTCAACCATGTATTCTAGGATGTATTTTCAAATACCTACCAACCAGTAAACCTTATATAATAACGTTACTATGAATATCATGATGACTATGTGATCTAAGCCCAACGGCGCTTTTGCATTTTAAAAGTGTGTGGTTTCATGCAGTAAATTTATCGTTTACATTATTTAGCCGTTAGATATTTCCAACCTGGCGGAAAATAAATTATTTGCAGATGAGCTAGTAAAAATCCAACCCAATTGATTTGCGAGACGTTTCACCAGTAAAAGTCCTAAACCAAATCCATGCCGGCCATTACTATTGTAGAAATTAGTTATTTCTATACAACAAGCATCTTGAGTAATGCGAATATCCCGCCCCCCATGCTCAATACTATTCCTTAATAAATTGCTTAATATTATTTTTAGTGGATGAAGCTGAACGGGCAAACAAGTATCGTCAGAAAATAATTGAATTTTTTGCTCATGACCATGAACCCGTTGCTGCTCCTCGATAATACTGGCAAGCAAAGGCGATAACGCTAGTTTTTCCTTTTCTAAGCTGGAACACTCTTTATTGGTCAACCACAGTAAGGTTTCAATGAGTGACTTCATTTGATTGGTTGCTTGGGAAGCATACAGCGTTGGTCCTGTAAGCTCACCTTGTTGTAATGTGAGGATTTCGAATGAAGATTGGCATATGGCGACTGGCGTTCTTAGCTCATGGCTAGCAAAGCGTAAAAAATTTAGTTCGCGTTGCTGGGCCTCTTGAAGCTGTAAAATCGAGTTATCTAAAGCATCAACAATGGCTTTAAGTTCAGCGTATTCTTGTTGCGGTAAACTCAGTTTGCCTCCGGCTTCCCAATCATGCTGCTTAATCGCATGGCTAATTTGATGCACAGGCGTAATCACTTTACTTTGCATATAAAACGCTAAGCTTGCGCTGGCACAAAAGGTGATCAAGACAAGCAGCAAAATGGCCGTCATATTCTTAGGGGCAAAATGCAAATCATGGGTAACACTAAACTGCAGCCAAACGTAAAGCGGCTGGCCAGTTTGGGGGGAGTACACACTTAGCGCGTTAACAATGGGACCTTCTGCATGCTCATAGCGAATTGTGCTCGCATCTGTTAAGACTTCATTGTTATTTAACTTACGAATTTGCAGCGGAATATCTTGCCAATCAGTATAGACAGTTAAGTTATCGGTTTTTAGAATCGGCTGCTGTAATGGTTGCTGAGTTGGCTGTGCCGCCTTCAGTAATGCTTCGGCAGCTTGCCCTGCATTGTGCATTGTGACTTCATGCATAGAAATCATACCTGCACACATCATGCAAAGCGGGATAAAACTATTCACGCCTAAGGTTATTAAAAGAAAAATAACTCCCCACACTTGATAGCTACGCTTAAGGCTAAATTTAGGCGCTTGCATTGATTTCATCCCTAAGGCTTAAGCCAACGCCACGAATTGTATGTAATATTTGCCGCTCAAACGGGCGATCTATCACTCGGCGTAAAAGATGAATATGGCTGCGTAAGCTGTCACTATCTGGTGCACAGTCGGGCCAAAGCATTCGCTCAATCTCTTCTCTAGTCACAGTTTCTGGACTACGACGCGCCAATAAAGCTAGGATCTGCCATCCGGTTTTAGACAAAGCCAGCAGTTGCCCTTGCCGATACACCATGTGGTTTGCAAAATCGATTTCTAGGTCACCAATAATCAACCTTTGGGGTGCGGGACGACGCTGGGCTACCACCTTCAGCCGCGCGACCAGCTCCTCCATCGCAAAGGGTTTGACTAAATAATCGTCTGCGCCAACAGCAAAACCACTCAAGCGATCATTCAGACTACTACGTGCAGTTAACATGATTACTGGTGAGGTAATGCACTGTGCTTTCCAGCGTTCACACGCTTCAATGCCATCCCCATCCGGCAAATTTAGATCGAGAATAATAGCGTCAAATTGCTGCTGGATAATGAGCATATCTGCTTGCGCTAGGTTGAACGCGTAATCGCACTCTATGCCACTCAATTCAAGATATTGAATGATGTTGTTAGAGAGCAGCCGGTTGTCTTCAACCAGTAATACCAACATATTTAGATCAACTCATATTGATGGGCGAGATGAATTAAGTTTGCTCGATTCGTCGCCCCAAACTTCCTACGCATTGATTCCATATGGTATTCAACTCCCCTAATGCTTATCGGGAGCTGGGTTGAAATTTCGTCATTCTGCAGGCCGTTTGCGACCATAACTAAGATATCTCTCGCATTATCTTTCAGTAGAGAACTTTGAAGAAACGGATTAAACAATGACTTATTACATTCAAATAGCTTGTTTTGGGCATCCTTTAAGGTCGCGCTCAAATCCGTTAATTGGATGTCCGAATCATCCAAATGACTCAGTAGAATAAAGCGACCCGCCCAATGTCGATTGCTATGGCATGCAACGGGCCAACTTAATATGGTTTGAATATGGTGCTTATTAAAAAGTCGGCGAGTCTTGTCACTTTTCTCACACGACAAGCGATACATATAAGATTTTGATGTATCTAACGAAAAACCAAAATTAAAATCACTAGCGGCAATCTGACTTAAATAAAAACGCTGCAATTGGGCAACTTTAGGGGATGAAGCTATACCGGCAGTGGGTTTACGCAGCGAGGCTTGCGAGAACAAATTTGTTTCTTTTGGGAAGTGATAGTTTTCATACGCACAATGTGCGACCCCTTGAAACCAGAATCCACTAAAACCGTGCGGTTTCAAAGCAGCACTTATCGCCTGAATAACGTCTTGTAATGTCGATGCCATATTGGCATTTGATAGCGCCCGTTTAGCGTCCATAAATACCCCCAAACAAAATATGATTAGAAGGTATCTCAATACAAGTAACAAACAAAATCTATAGATACATATACTTACATTTGATCGCAAAATTAAAAGTTATTTTTTATATCCCATATTTTTGACATAGTTTTGACGTTCGTAACGCTACACTGCAACGATCTTTGTTAACTATAAGTTCGTTATCTCCAACAAGCCTGGCGCTTCGGCTCGTGCAAGGCACCATATTTGAACATGCACATATCGCGCTTCGAATAAACTGGCGATTTCCGCAACCGTCGTGCCTGTCGTCACCACATCATCCACTAATGCAATGCGTTGATAGGCAAAATCAGCATTTAACTCAAAGGCATCCTGTAGATTTCTTCGCCGCTGCGCACCATTGAGTCCAGCCTGTGGGCGGGTATCCTGCCGCCGTGTTAATCCTTGGTCAACTAAGGGCAACTGTAAGCGTTGCGATAACTCATGGGCGATTAACCATGCTTGATTAAATCCACGTTGGCGCAGCCGATTAGGGTGTAAAGGGACTGGCACTATGGCCTGCGGTAGCGTGATTAATCCTTGCTGTTCAAGCTGACCAATGCGCGCCACTAAGGCTTGGCACAGAATGGGTAAGGCAGCGAGTTGCCCCTGATATTTAATAGCCGCTATCCAAGGGCCAAAGCCTTGATGATAACTACAGGGTGCGATGACTTTTCGCGGTTGATGACGTTGGCATTCACCGCAATACTCGAGTTCAAGCGGCATGGATTTGCCACAACCTAAGCAAATTGGGCTGTGATACAAACCCGTTTGCAGGCATATCTGGCAAAATCCGGCTTCCGTTGAATTTAGTGATTGGTGGCACAGTAAGCAACGGTTAGGTAAACTGCCTGCCAAGTAACGCTGCCCCCAATGCGAAACTAAGCGTAAAAACTTCGCCCCTTGCTGCGACCAAATCCATTTGCTATCGCCTGACATACAACATCCTATTAGAGGTATTTTAGTGAACGCTACAACGTCTGCTCATCATCCACTGCATATCCAAACCATTGGCCAAGGGCCAGATCTGGTGATGATCCACGGTTGGGGGGTTAATAGCGCCGTATTTACGCCGCTCCATGAGCAACTGTCTGAGTATAGGGTGCACTATGTCGATCTGCCTGGCTTTGGCTTAAGTCAACCAATCGTAGGCGATTTATCGACTTGGGTGGATACCCTAATCCATGCCTTGCCCGCCAATGCAATTTGGGCTGGCTGGTCACTAGGCGGATTAGTCGCCACTCAAGCCGCCATAAGCTATCCCTCCCATGTCAGAGGATTAATAACTATCGCGTCCTCGCCCTGCTTTATGGCGAGGGAAGCAGAAGCATGGCCCGGCATTCCGCCGCAGGTGCTCAGCATGTTTGGCGAACAACTTGGGCAAAATTTACCAAAAACGATTGAGCGCTTTTTAGCGATTCAGGCCATGGGTAGCGAAACCGCCAAAGACGATATCAAGCAGCTGCGGGATTTAGTCTTGGCGCGCCCGCTACCCGATGCAGCAGCCTTAACGCAAGGTCTTGATATGTTGAACCAAATCGATCTTAGACCGCAGTTATCGGCGATACAGCAACCTTGGCTGCGGATCTGGGGCAGGCTCGATGGACTCGTGCCCAAACGCGTGCAACCTCAAATGCCCACCGCAAGCCATATCACAGATGTGATGCTCGCCAAGGCATCCCACGCACCGTTTGTGTCCCACAGGAAAGAATTCTTGCAAGCAATCACACCTTGGCTGGCGCAATTCAAGGACTAGCGCTTTATCTTTGAGCAATAAATGGCTAGTATTTAACCATTAAGGCTACAAGGAATTTTTCATGCTGCTTGTCAGTAATTACCCCCAAGTTCCGCTAGCGACCACCAATGTCGCGACGGACTCGGCTCGGGTCGACAATCAGCTCAAACCCGTGGTTATCCCACCACAGGCTGCTACTAAGGGCCATGAAGAACGCGCCTTTAACCCGCAAAATGAACGTACTGCCGACCAAGCTCAGCAACAGGCTCGCTTACTCGAGCAAAATCAGCAACAAGTTCAAGACAAGCAGCAACAGCAGCAGTCTTCACAGCAACAGAGCCAGCAACAGCAGGAAAAGCAAGCTCCTATTGTTGCCGCTGATCGCGCGCTTCCCAAGACATTAAAAGTGCCTGTACGCGGCCCAGCCGCGCTGCAACGTAAGGATATTCGCCTCAAAGTCGGCCAACATAATCCGAGACCAGCCAATACCAATGCCAAAATGGATACAACAACGGCTCGTCAACCTATTCAGGGCGAATCACCTCAGTTTTATCAGCAGGTTGGCCAGCGTATTGGACAATATTATGCGCAGCAAACTCAGCCTGAGACCGAACCATCTATGTCGGCTTGGATTTAAAAAATGCTGATTTGAAAGATAAAAAATGCCGCTAATCAGCGGCATTTTTTATTCGGTTACTTACCCGAGCGATACAGCTCTTGCTGGTAGGCTAGGCTGCCCCACAGAGCCCAACTTAGGGCCTTTTTCTCCAGCGCCTGCGCCGCTGGGGCATAAGGCGTTAAGTGCTCGGTCTTTTCATCATACTGGAAGCCCTGCGCTGCCTTCTCCGGCTGCAGGATAACCACATCTTTACCTTCCATCAGGGCAAAGTTTTTATCGTATTGCATCAGCGCGCGCCCCGGCCAATCGTCACTAACCTGAGTTAAGTCACGACCTAGCATAGGGTAAGAGTCTGAAATACCAATCAAAGACAACAAGGTTGGCGGTAAATCGATTTGGCTCACGATACGGTGGTCGCGTTTTGGCGCAACATTATCCCCAAGGATTAACCCCGGAATACGGAAACGCGATACTGGCACCAGATCAGCGCCACCAACGCGGCTGTCGTGGTCGGCCACCACGATAAAGATAGTGTCCTTCCAGTAGTCGGCATTTTTCGCCAACTTAAAAAACTCGCCAATCGCATAATCGGCATATTTAGCCGCGTTATTGCGGGTTTGCTTAGGTTGCTCATAAAGCTCAATACGGCCATCGGGGAATTCGAATGGATCGTGATTACTCGAGCTAAAGACCAAGCTAAAGAATGGCTTACCTTCGCTGTGCAGGCGCTCAAACTCACTATTTGCCTTACGCATTAAATCTTCGTCGGATGCGCCCCACGAGCCAACAAAGGCCGGAGATTTATAGTCCTTCTGATCGATAATGTCGCTAAAACCATTACCGAGGAAGAAGCTGCGCATATTATCGAAATGACTCTCACCACCATAAATAAATTGGGTGGTGTAACCGTGGTGTTTCAACAATTCAGCGATACTGAAGAAGCCCGTCTGGCTCTTACCCAATTTCACCACGGCGCGGGCCGGTGTTGGCGTAAAACCTGTCGTAACCGCTTCGATTCCGCGCACAGAGCGTGTGCCAGTGGCATAAAGATTATCGAAATACCAACCTTCCTGTGAGAGGGCATCAATGTTTGGCGTTAATGGCAGACCGCCTAAACTCCCCACAAAACGAGCACCTAAGCTTTCCTGTAACAGGATCACGAGGTTTTTCGGTTTACCGCTGTAACTAGCTTGGTTAAAGCTGAGTGAGGGAATTTCATCGGAGGTAAACGCACTCTCAGGGCGACCGCTTTCCTGCCTAATGGTCTTGATGATCTCAGCTTTATCTAATGAGCCATACACCTTAGAGGCGTCTTCCTCACTGCCCATTTGCTTGATTGCAAACACTAAAGAATAAGCAGAGTTAATCACGAGTGAGTTTACTAATGGATCGTCGGCAAACGCTACCATCGCGGGGTTAATCGGTCTATGACCTAAGGTTGAGCGT
Organism: Shewanella decolorationis; assembly: GCF_004354305.1. NCBI lineage: Bacteria > Pseudomonadati > Pseudomonadota > Gammaproteobacteria > Alteromonadales > Shewanellaceae > Shewanella > Shewanella decolorationis. Next base: position 3,836,258 of record NZ_CP037898.1, read on the forward strand.
GCCCCCAACAGAGTAACCACTATCACCATTAAAGCGAGCACTGGGCGCCAATACCAACGGGGAAAACGGAGGTTTTTACACAACTTACCACTCAATACCCAGCCACCCCACAGGGTTGCGACCGTCAGCAGCACCGAAAAAATCAGTTCTAACTTACGTCCCGCCCACAGCATAGAGAGTACTTCTTTGGGATAAATCAAATACTCCACATACAAACGATTGGGGCGAATACCATATTCCTCGATAAAGGCTGGCGTTGATACTTCGAGGAAAAAGATGGTCCACAGACCTAAAGTTAACCAGAGGCGCAGAATCCATTGCCATGCTCGGCCAATCAAATGATCACCCGAAAATATTGCCGTACCTAAGGCAGCCACACCCCATAACCAACACAGGGTTGCAATATCGACACGTATCCCTTGCAACAATAAATGCGACCAGCCATCAACGGCGGCTACACGCTCGCCCTGCCACAAACCTAAGCCAATGCGGCTAACGGTAGCAATGGCAAGTACCAAGAGACTGAAAATAAGAATAACGCGAAACGGCCCATGGGTGGGCTGTTGTCCACGAGCAGATAAACCTGACAGCATGTCTTACCCCAAAACATTAAACACACACTCAGCTTTGGAGTGCTAATTTGAAAAATCACCTGAAGTGGCTTTATGACAACCCATTTGGCTTAAGGTTGCATTAAATTGCCGACTTTATATTACCTGCAGTAGCAAACATGCAACAGATTTGTGATCTTAGGGTAAAAAATGTCGACTCGGGCACAGACTAACGCCCGAGTCGTATTGTGTTAGCTTACTTTTTCAGCTTCGCGAAGGCATCGGCAAAGGCATTGCCCATGGCCGCGTTGACAGGTGCCGCTTTTGGCGCAGGACGCGCAGACTTATGCTGTGCATTGCCCTTATGAGCCTGTGGCTTACCTTGGGATGGGCCGCGAGTTTGAGCCTTGCTCTGATCGATAGCCTCATCCAGACGCATACTCAAACCGATACGACGACGCTCGACATCGACTTCCATCACCTTCACTTTCACTACATCACCCGCTTTCACCACGGTATGGGGATCGGTAATAAACTTGTCGGTCAGTGACGAGATATGCACTAAACCATCTTGATGCACGCCGATATCCACAAAGGCACCAAAGTTAGTCACGTTGGTCACAACACCCTCGAGGATCATCTCAGGTTTCAGGTCCTTAAGCTCCTCAACCCCATCCTTAAATTTGGCGGTTTTAAACTCACCACGGGGGTCGCGGCCCGGTTTATCCAGTTCGCTCAGGATGTCGGTCACCGTCGGTAAACCAAACTCTGGGGTCGTAAACTCCTGCGGCTTGATATTGCGTAGCAGCTCGGAATTACCGATAAGGCTCGCCAGGTCCACTTGCTTGGTCTTGGCAATGGTTTCGACCAGCGCATAGGCTTCGGGGTGAACCGCCGACATATCCAAGGGATTATCGCCACCACGGATCCGCAAAAAACCCGCAGCTTGTTCAAAGGCTTTAGGGCCTAAGCGTGGCACTTTCAGCAGATCTTTACGGTTTTTGAAGGCGCCGTTGGCATCGCGGTAGTCGACCACGTTTTTCGCTAAGGTCTTGTTTAAGCCAGCAACTTGCGACAGCAAAGGCACAGACGCCATGTTTAAATCCACACCCACACCGTTTACGCAGTCTTCGACCACGGCTTCGAGCGAGCTAGATAGCTGACTTTGACTCACATCGTGCTGATATTGGCCAACGCCAATAGACTTAGGTTCAATCTTCACCAATTCCGCTAAGGGATCCTGTAAACGGCGGGCAATTGAGACCGCGCCGCGAATCGAAACGTCCAACTCAGGGAATTCCAACGCCGCCAGTTCTGAGGCGGAATACACCGAAGCGCCCGCTTCACTCACCATCACTTTGATCAATTGCGGTTGGCTGTCCTTAAGGCTGGCAATCAATTCACCCGCTAATTTATCCGTTTCGCGGGAGGCGGTACCGTTACCAATCGCGATTAACTCCACCTTATGCATTTGCACTAGGTTGGCGAGGGTACGAATCGACTTGTCCCATAAATTCTGTGGCGCATGGGGGAAGATAGTCGTGTGTGCGACCAGCTTACCCGTGTTATCTACCACAGCGACTTTAACACCCGTACGAAGACCTGGGTCTAGCCCCATGGTTGCCTTGGCACCCGCTGGTGCGGCCATTAACAAGTCGCCTAAGTTACGGGCAAACACTTTAATCGCTTCCGCTTCGGCGCGTTCGCGCATTTGCGAGATAAACTCGGTTTCCATTTGCAGGGCAATTTTAATCCGCCATGTGGCAGTCACAACGGTCTTAAGCCATTGATCGACACTGCTATCGCCCAGCTTTAAGCCTAAGTGCTCGCTAATAATGACTTCGCAGTAACTGCCCTGACCCGCTTCGGCTGTAGGATCTGCATTCATCGATAACGACAGGAAGCCCTCATTACGACCACGCAACATCGCCAAGGCGCGGTGGGACGGCACTTTCGCCAGAGGTTCGTTGTGCTCAAAATAGTCGCGGAACTTCGCGCCTTCCTTCTCTTTTCCAGCGATAACGCGGCTCTCTAACACACTGTTTTGGCTTAAGTGTTCGCGAACTTTACGCAGTAATTCCGCATCTTCGGCGTAACGCTCCATCAGAATATAACGGGCGCCTTCCAACACGGCTTTGGTGTCGGCAAAACCCGCTTCGAGATTTAGATAACCCGCAGCCAATGCCTCGATATCGGCATTGCGATCCGCAAGCACAGCTTCAACAAGCGGCTCTAAACCCGCTTCAATCGCAATTTGGCCCTTAGTGCGGCGCTTAGGCTTGAAGGGAAGATACAGATCCTCGAGGCGGGTCTTACTGTCGGCACCTTCGATTTCTCTTTGCAGCTCAGGCGTTAACTTACCCTGAGTTTGAATGCTGGATAAAATGACCTGACGTCTGTCATTCAATTCACGCAAGTAACCTAAACGGGTGTGTAATGAACGTAATTGGGTGTCATCTAAACCACCAGTTGCCTCTTTACGGTAACGGGCAACGAAGGGAACTGTGGCACCATTGTCGAGTAAATCTATGGTGGCAGTGACTTGATGCTCCTGAACATTCAGTTCCTGAGCAATAATCTGGGCAATAGTTTGCATAAATAAAGTATCGTGCCTAAGGGTTTGATTGATCCTAATTGCGCCCAAGATACCACAGGCGCAGTCGTTATTTCATATGATGCTGTCGATTTCAGCATGAAAATCGACGAGAGTTTGATCTACTAAAGGTTATTCTGGCTAGCCCTCGAGCGGCGTCTCGAATGGGGTATAGCGGATGTCGTTGATATACCATTCCTTTGGACCCGAGGGGGTTTGTACGACCACTTCATCATCGACCTGTTTACCGATCAGTGCCCGCGCCATGGGAGAGTCTATGGTGATGTAGCCCAGTTTAGTGTCGAGCTCATCCTTGCCGACGATACGATAACGCACGCGCTCGCCCGCTTCGTTTTCGAGCTCAAACCAAGCGCCAAAGTAAATTTTGCCTTCCTGCTGGGGAGAATAGTCGACGATTTTGAGTTCTTCGAGGCGTTTGACCAGATATCTAACCCGACTATCTATTTGACGTAAAAGCCTTTTATTATAAGTGTAATCCGCGTTTTCACTTCGATCACCCTGCGCGGCAGCCTCTTGCACTTTAAGGGTGATCTGCGGGCGATATTCCTTCCACAGGTATTTTAATTCTTTATCTAAGGTCATCCAGCCTTGGCGGGTGATCAAATGCGCTTTCATGCTAAGACTCTGTAGTTAAAACGAGCAAAATTTTAAACTGATGACACTGATAATACTCAGAGTCAGCGCCAAAGTTAAGGATTGACAAAAATCGCCTCATCCATAAATGCCAATTTAGTTACAATTTCATATGTATAGTGAATATATTCAACGATTCCCATGCAATTTCATTTGCTTAGTATTAACATGAGTTGGCAATTCTGTCGCATTCGACGCTGTAGGCTTACATCATGAGCTAGTCGCTCAGATTGAATCCGGCTATATTAAGCACATTCTTGGCAGATTCGTTTTCAATTTCAGCCAGTTAATCTTTGTTGTATGACGGCATAAAGAATAAAAGCAATAATCCGAGCAATTTAAGGACATCCCATGGGACAAGAAACCTCGAAAATCCTCGTCGTCGATGATGATATGCGCCTACGAGCACTACTCGAGCGTTACCTGATGGAGCAAGGCTATCAGGTACGCAGTGCGGCCAATGCTGAGCAAATGGACCGTTTATTGGAGCGGGAAAACTTCCACCTGATAGTGCTCGATCTGATGTTGCCCGGAGAAGATGGCTTATCCATCTGTCGTCGCCTGCGCCAACAGGGCAGCACGATTCCGATAGTGATGCTCACCGCCAAGGGCGATGAGGTCGACCGCATTATCGGCCTAGAACTCGGTGCCGATGATTACCTGCCGAAACCCTTTAACCCGAGGGAATTATTGGCACGGATCAAAGCGGTAATGCGTCGTCAAATCCAAGATGTGCCCGGCGCCCCTGCGCAGCAGGAAGCCGAAATTAGCTTTGGCGAGTTCTCCCTCGACTTAGCGACCCGTGAGATGTACCACGGCAATGAAGCCATCGCACTCACCAGTGGCGAGTTTGCGGTATTAAAAGTGTTAGTCACTCATCCACGCGAGCCTTTATCGCGGGATAAATTGATGAACCTTGCCCGCGGCCGCGATTATTCGGCGCTGGAGCGCTCGATTGACGTGCAGGTTTCTCGCCTGCGCCGATTGATTGAGAAAGATCCCGCTAATCCGCGCTACATCCAAACAGTCTGGGGTCTTGGCTATGTGTTTGTCCCCGACGGCGCAGCCCGTCGATGAGCCATTCTTGCCTGAAGTCGCCAGTGCGTTGGCATCAAGATGAAACCTAAGTTTTGGTGGCGCTTTCTTCCCCGCAGCGCCTTTAGCCAAACCGTTATGCTGATTGGTTGTCTACTGTTAATCAATCAGCTGGTTTCCTATGTCACTGTGGCTGTATATGTGTTAAAGCCCAGTTATCAGCAAATCAACCAGTTAATTGCCCGCCAAATCAATCTGTTATTTGTCGATGGTATCGATATCGGCCGCGAACACTTAACCATAGTCGATGCGCTCAATGCCAAAGTCCGCGACGATGGCATGAAGGTCTACAACCAACAACAGGCCCGCGAGGCGGGAATCGAACAGGCCACCTACTACGGTTTTTGGTCATCACAGATGTCGGAATACCTAGGTGGCGATGCTGAAGTTCGCGTCACCCACGGCACGGTATTACAAATTTGGATCCGCCCGCCGCAGGCGCCTTCGGTGTGGATTAAAGTGCCACTCATCGGGCAAAACGTTTCCGACTTGTCACCACTCACACTGTACTTAATGGTGATCGGTGCGCTCAGTGTCGCTGGTGGATGGTGGTTTGCCCGCCAGCAAAACAGGCCGCTCAGACGCTTACAAAAAGCCGCAATAGCCGTCTCCCGCGGTGAGTTTCCCGAGCCTTTGCCGCTTAAAGGCTCCAGCGAACTGGTCGAGGTGACCAATGCCTTTAACCAGATGTCCCACAGCATGAAACAGCTCGAACAGGACAGAGCCCTGTTGATGGCGGGAATTTCCCACGATTTACGCACACCACTGACGCGTATTCGCCTCGCCTCCGAGATGATGGTCGAAGAAGATCAATATCTTAAAGATGGTATCGTCAATGATATCGAAGATATGGACGCCATTATCAGCCAGTTTATTGCCTATATTCGCCAAGATCAGGAGGCGAGCCGCGAGCCCGGACAAATTAATAAACTGATCCAAGATATTGCGCAGGCCGAAGCCAACCGCGACGGTGAAATTGAAGTCGTACTGAGCGATTGCCCCGAGGCCCTGTTCCAAGGGCTGGCGATTAAGCGAGTGCTCAGCAATCTGGTCGAAAATGCTTTCCGCTATGGTTCGGGCTGGGTGCGAATAAGCTCGCAATTTGATGGTAAACGCATAGGCTTTAGCGTTGAGGATAATGGCCCCGGGATTGATGAATCGCAAATTCCCAAACTGTTTCAGCCATTTACCCAAGGTGATATTGCACGCGGTAGTGTTGGCTCGGGCCTTGGGCTCGCCATCATCAAACGGATTATCGACCGCCATCAAGGCCAAGTGACCTTATCTAACCGTACTGAGGGCGGCTTAAAAGCCCAAGTCTGGCTCCCTCTGGAATAACTCAAAAATCATAATGACAACGCTGACATTTGATTGGCTTTGTCATATTTATGTCACGCAAAATTCATAAACTCTAGGCAGTTAACTTACCTTAAGTTTCCAATGAAGATTGCATCATGAAGATTTCAACCTTATCACTCTCTGCTTCAGCGCTATTGTTATTGCTTGCAGGATTATTAGCAGCCGTAGTGCTATGGAGTAGCGACCAAAGGCAACAGATTGAGCAACAAACCCAAGCTCTCCAAGGTATACAGCAGGATTTCCTCATCGGTGTACGTCGCGATCTTGATGGCTATTTAGCCAACGGAAACGCAACCCTGCTCGAACAGGCCAAAGCTAAACTGAGCAAGATTAAAACTGAGCTCAGCGAACTCAACCTCGCCGCAGCGGACAGTGCCGATGAAGAATTGCAAACTGGCCTGAGCCAATTCATTCAAGACTTAGATACCAAATACCGCGCCGCCGGCAAACTCGCGGGTAATCCAAGACAGCTACTGGCCCACGCCGAATCTGAAATGCTCGACTATAACCGCAGACTCGGCAGTTACGCCGACAAAGGTTTAGCCGTTAATGCCACTGTGGCCGAACAATATCTGCAATTAAGCCGCGACTTACCCAACATTGTTTATCAGTTATCGCAGCTGACCGATGGCTATCTCATCGATAAAAATCAGCAACTTAAAAATATTCTCGACAGCACCAGCAAAGAACTAAACCAGTGGCGTGACCAACTGAACGCTCTGCCGTTAATCGGCGTGTACGAGCAGCAGGAAGCCGATGAATTTGCCCTTGGCGCAAGTGAACCTGAACAGATTGAAGTGGGTGAAAATGATCGCAGCGAGCTGTTAAGCCTAGCCAATCGATACAATAAAGAAGTCGCCAATACCCACCAACTGCTGCAAGCCAATCAGGAGATGCAAGAGCAGTTAATTCAAGCCATTAGCAGAGTTGAACAGCAGCTTATCGCCCTAGGTGAGGCGCAGGCCGCCAAAAACCAACAACTCAAATATGAGTTACAAGTCATTCTTTATGCAATGGTTTCTATTATGGCGCTGTTTGCTATCGGCTATTTAATCCTACAACAGAACCGCGTGGTTAAACCCCTTAAACGCCTCAACCAAGCCTTTATGCAATTAAGCGAGTCCAACAGTCGCGAACGCTTGGACATTAATCGCCGCTGCGAAACCGGACAAATTGCAGGCCATTTCAACCAATTGCTACACAGATTCGAGCAAGAAGACGAACTCCAGCGCCAACAAATGACTAAGGTTTCTCAATCCTTAAGTCAGTTGGTCGCACGCATTACCCAACTGTCGCAGCACACCGAACACACTCAGACCATAGTCGCCGACACTCAGTCGCAAACCGAGCATATCCGCAGCCTCGCCAATGAGGTCAGCCATACCTCTGCCCTTGTTGAACAAAGCGCGGCTGAAACCATGCGCCAAATGCAGTCGAGCCAGACCGAAGCCGAAGCGGTACTGAGTGCCACAGAACAAACCCAAACAGCCGTCGGCCTTTGCCATGCCTCGCTCGAAAGTCTGAATAACTCGGTAGCAGATGTGGCCAAAATCATTGATGTGATTGGTAATATTGCCGAGCAAACCAATCTATTGGCACTGAATGCCGCCATCGAAGCTGCCCGTGCGGGCGAGCAAGGCCGCGGCTTTGCCGTGGTCGCCGATGAGGTGCGAAGCCTGAGTCAACGTACTCAGGTGTCGTTAAATGAAATCGTGAAAATCCTGCATCAACTCACCCAGTCGAACCTCGCACTCGGCGAAAGTGTTGATGGCATCGCCCAAGCGACCGACAGCCAAAAACAACGGGCACAGAGCCTATGGCATGTGGCGCAAACCGTGCAAAATCAAGCGAGTGAAATGGCCAATACCGCCAAGCAGGGTTCGCTTAACGCCAAAGAACAAGTCGATTATCTCGATGAGTTTGTTCGCAGCATGGATAACCTAAAAGACCAAGCGCAAACCAGTTCGCAGCAGAGTGAAGTGATTGCCCAAGAAGTACAACAAAGCGTGGTAGATATCGAAACCAGTTTAGGTATTGCCGACACCAACACTGTACCAGCCCGAGCAGCTTAAGCTTGATACCAATAAAAATGGGAGCCTAGGCTCCCATTTTGTTTTTTATCAGGCATTAAAGTGCCGCTAATACCACTTCGGCTTTGCTCACTTCAAATGACTTAGGTGCTTCGACATTCAGTAAAGTCACCACGCCGTTATCGATGATCATCGCATAACGTTGTGAACGCACACCGCCAAAGCCAGCGGTATCCATCTCGAGTCCCAGCGCCTTAGTAAAGCTGGCATCGCCATCGGCTAACATCAGTAGTTCAGACGCATTCTGCGCTTCGCCCCAGGCTTTCATTACAAAGGCATCGTTTACCGATACACAGGCAATTAAATCCACACCTTTAGCTTTAAACTGATCGGCCAGTACGACATAACCTGGCAAATGCGCTTCAGAACAGGTTGGTGTGAAAGCACCAGGCACTGCAAATAACACCACTTTTTTACCCGCGAACAGCTCGGTAACTTGATGATTTACCATGCCATCTTTAGTCAGTTGGCTTAGCGTCGCCGCTGGTAATGTTTGACCTTGAGCAATCATGTCTCTCTTCCTTTAGTTAACGTAACTTGCCCATACTAGCCCGAATCCGAAATGATAAACACAGAGAGAAAAAGGGGATTTGTGCAGTGAAGCAAATTACGATACGGGAAAACCTAGAATGGAATAGCAAGTTTTTACTTTGGGATGCACCACTTACTTTTTTTGAATAAACGATTGCTATTTTTCGATCCCAACGTTTGAGCTTAGCGGCGCAGCATTTTTGTGTCGGCTTGACCGAGATTTATGGTTACCTCGAACTCAAGGCCTGCTAGTTTCTCAGCAATAAGTAACTTCTTTGCACGCTCCGTCGCTATGATCATTCGGCCACGGCTATTACCAGAGCCGAAAACAACATCAGTGCCAGAAAGATCAGATTCTGGTTCCTTTAGAAGAATTGCGGGTGTTGCACCAGCAACAGCCTTATGGAAACCACACGCAGTACAAAAGGATTCAAATTTTGTTTTTCTTGATGCAGAGTCAAACGATGTTATCGATGTTGGTTTTATCACAAAGAATTCAGAATCAGATGGGAGGGCAAGAAATTCAAGCCCACCCAGTTGCAATCGTTGACATGTCTCCTTGAACTTAAGGGAGGCGATGTTGTAACCGTCATAGGTTGCAGATAAGTCGTATTCCCTCTTTTTGACTCGAAAGAGTGAATTAATAAAATAAAGCTCCGTCTTATAACCACATACGGAGCAAATAGGGATATCTTGAACCTCCTCAAGCAGGCTGTCGCAAGAGCCACACATGTTTGAATCGTTATCACGACCGTGAAGGGTAAATGCAGCCACTAACTTCCTCTAATTAATAAAGACATTAAAAGCAACTGAGTCTAACGGAGAGCAAACGCACAGGCGCTATGCTGCCTTACATTGTAAAATGTTGTCGGCTAGAAATTTGATTGAACATACGTAAGCAGCAATTCCTTAATATTGTCTGGGTACTCTGTGAACTCATAGTCAAGTTTATTTAAGTACTCTTCATGTTTTTCAGAAATACTTTCCAATATCTCAACTCTCTCATCACGGTTTTTAGGCGGGCCTTCAGGACCAAATAGATCCTGTGCTTTCTGGGCAATGCTTGCCATGTTATGAGCACCAATAGCGTCGAAAGCTTTTGCTGCATAAAAGGAAATATCGCCAGCTGAGTTATAAAAAAGCTGGTCAAAACCACCGTTATTAACTTCGGCCTCCACAGCCCATATTGTTGCTAATACACGCTCATGCTCACGAATCGCATCGAATTCTTTTGATTCAAGTTCGATCAGTGACTGTTCAAATGCTTGCTCGATATTCATGTTGGCTTTTAATATTGCTACTGTGTATATGCGCCTAATATCACCTAAGTTCACTCGGCAAAATTATCCACAACTCACTGATTTAAAATTTGATTTTCACAATAACAAAAATCATTCTGGGTAGAAAGTGAGCATGCGCATAATTTCTACAAGTTTTACTTTACGTATTGCGAAATAAAAAAGCAGCGTATCGATGGATACGCTGCCTTTTTAGTGTGAGATCTACTTTTTACCCTAGAGGGTATTACTCAAGCATTAATCGTGATGATTTACATAAGATTTTATTTTGCTCTAAAAGCGTTAAGCCCATTTTCACGTTTACGCAGCACCGCCAACAGTCCTAGGCCAAGCAAGGCGAAGAAAGAAACTGCGCCGCCTTCATCTACAATAATTACCTCACCAGAGCTATCGCGGTCACGACTTTCTAGCGGCAGGGCATATAAGCCATCGGTGTCATCGGCGCTAATAGTGGCGACAATATCGCTATAACCCACTTCATAAACATCGATTAATACATCGTAATGATCCGTTGGATAGCCAGTGTAGAGGGTCGTTAGCACTTCGTAATCGTCCTGCGTCGAATCACCGTAAATGGTAAACACGTCCGTGGTGTAGTAATGCACCCAAGGGCCACCGTTACGACTGAGGTACAACTCGGCAAACAGGTCGGCGCGCTCATTAAGATATGCGCCAAACACATCCACATCGAAGGTCACGCTGAAGGTTTGATAAAACCCATCGTAATCAAAGTCTTCAAACAAACGGCTGCTGGCATCAAAAATCGCAAAGCTGTGATACACGGGCGCACGATAGGGATCTTCACTGGCCGCACTCGAACTTGGGATAGGCTGACTCGTGTGCTTAGCAATTACCTGTTCGCGGGTCATTGGGGTCGCGCCCATCAATTGCACGCGATGTGCACTCGGGCTTTTCGCCGATAACGACGGCGCTAAGGATTTGACCGCGTCCGCGGCGGCCTCCCCCACTGTTTGAGCGGGCGCAGCCTGTTGTAATAGGTTTAAGGCTTGTTGCTCTTGCGCGGCGGCTTGCTCGGCATCGGCTTTTTTCGCCATTCCGATACTAGCCGCAGTAAAAGGCGCTAGGTTTGGCTCGTCAGAGGATTCTGCGTTCACCATGAATGATGTCAGTAATGCGCCAGCCAATGCCATCGCCTTAACGAAAGCGGTGTTTGTGGTGGAAGCCATACCTTGTTGCTTGAGTACGTTCATCTTGAATACCCCATGGATAGTCCGTTCAAATTGATGACATTAGAGGGCACTCAAGGTGAACATAAGCTGAACATTAAAATCTGCCATTTTTGCGAGCAAAAATGTCGTTCAGCCCTAATTCATCTGGGCTGATTAACACTACTCATATGTCACATGAACACTGGATATGACTCGTGTGTGCTGAATAGGTTCAGGTGCTTGTTTGTAAATAACGCTTGCCTGAATCACAGTGAAATTTAAAGGAATTGTGTTTACCAATTGGCTGATCTCTATGTGTTTGTTATGGTGATGAGGTATTCTTAGTCGACTCGATAAGCTATCCACCTCGCGACTCACTTAAGATCGCCGAACATACGCGGGTAACAGATATGAAACTTGGTTTAACACTGACCCTAGTCGCTTGCTTATGCGCCTCTTTCGGCAGTATCGCAGGCAATGATAAACACGATGATCGCAATCAATCGCGTAGCCAAGGTGTGAAAAATGAACAGCGCCTAGTAGTGAACAGTCCAGACCAAGCCGTGGCTATGGCACAGCGTCAATATCGAGGAAAAGTGCTCAGCGTGCAGTCGAGTGGCTCAGGCTATAGAGTCAAAATCCTCAATAACGATGGCCAAGTTTTCTCGGTTTCGGTGGATGCCGCCACTGGGCGCGTGTCGAGGAATTAATATGCGACTCTTACTCGTTGAAGACGATTTAGCACTTCAAGCTAACTTAAAACAGCACTTGCTCGATGCTCACTACAGCATAGATGTCGCCAGCGACGGTGAAGAAGGCTTGTTCCAAGCCATTGAATATAATTATGATGCCGCGATTATCGATGTCGGTTTACCTAAACTCGACGGCATTAGCCTTATCCGCTGCATTCGCCAAAAAGAGCGCGCTTTCCCGATCTTAATTTTAACCGCGCGCGACAGCTGGCAAGATAAAGTCGAAGGCCTCGATGCCGGCGCCGATGATTATCTTACGAAACCGTTTCATCCCGAAGAATTAGTCGCTCGACTCAAAGCCTTGATCCGACGTTCAGCGGGTAAGGCAAGTCCAATCATCACTAACGGTCCCTTTAGTTTAAATACCAGTAGCTTAGAGGTGCGCAAAGGGGATGAACTCGTCACCCTAAGCGGCTCTGAATACAAGCTATTCGAAATTTTTATGCTGCATCAGGGCGAGGTGAAGTCAAAAACCGCGCTCACCGAACATATCTACGATCAGGATTTTGATCTCGACTCCAACGTTATCGAAGTCTTTATCCGCCGTTTACGCAAAAAGCTCGACCCCGATAACCAATACAATCTGATCGAAACGCTGCGCGGCCAAGGCTATCGTTTAAGAGTCATCTCCCCAGATGAGTAAACGCGCGCTTGCCTGGCAGTTATTAAACTCCCTAAAAACTCGGCTCGTCCTTAGCGCGCTGCTGTTTATTTTGGTGTTACTGCCACTGATTGGCGTCGCCCTCAATGATGCCTTTACCGAACAAGTAAAAAGCGCGGCCAAGAACGAACTGAGTGCCTATGTGTATTCGATATTGGCGGTAACTGAGGTCGAAAATAAGCGGATTTTTATCCCCGAGCTGGTACTCGAAAATCGTTTTAACCTCATTCAATCAGGCCTCTATGCCATTGCCACCACAGAGGATGCCGAGCATAAACAAAGTATCGTCTGGCATTCGCAATCCTTTATGGGTATCACGCCGCCCGAGCATTTTACGATTCCTCCCACGGGCAAGAGCGCGTTTGAGCAAATCGACCTCGCGGGCGCGCCGCACCTTATCTACAGCTTTAGCGTGAGCTTTGCCAGCCTGAATCAAAACGTGCCGGTGACTATCCATATCATTAAGGATGAGCTGGAGTTTCAACAGCAAATTGCCCAATTTAATCAACAGCTTTGGACTTGGTTACTGATCTTAATCTTAGTCATGCTAGTGTTTCAGTTGAGTTGGTTGATTTGGACTATTAGGCCGCTGGCGCGCTTTACCCAAGAGCTGCACGATGTCGAACAAGGTAAATCGACCCAACTGAGTAGCCAGTACCCGAGCGAGTTGCAGGAAGTCGCGCGGCAATTGAATATTTTGCTCAATACCGAGCAAACCCAGCGTAAACGCTATCGCAATGCTCTTGCGGATTTGGCCCATAGCTTAAAAACACCACTTGCAGTGATTAAGAGTCAGGCGGATTTGAGCGAAGCCTCGAGCGAGCAAGTGTCGAATATCAGTCGTATCATCAGCCATCAGCTCAAACGCGCCCAAACGGCGGCATCGGCATCATGGCACTTAGGGATTAAGGTGGATGAGGTTGGCGCCAAATTGCTGCGCACCTTAGCCAAGATTTATCGAGAACCACAAATAGAGCTCAGTGGTGAAATGGCGCCACAGGCGGTATTTAAGGGCGATGAAGCCGATCTCACCGAGATTTTAGGTAACTTACTCGACAATGCCTGTAAGGCAGCCAAATCAAAGGTCAAATTAACCGCCACTGGTGATGCTTATCAGCTACAGCTCTGTATTGAGGACGATGGTCCAGGGATCAGCGAAGCCCTGCAAACGCAAATCTTTGAGCGTGGGATCCGCGCCGATTCTTACCGCCAAGGCAACGGCATTGGCCTAGCAATTGTCCGCGATTTAGTGGATAGCTATAACGGCCGTATTTCCGTATCCCGTTCAGAAAACTTAGGCGGCGCCAAGTTTACCGTTAACTTCACCCACTCGGCTTAATCTTTTACTTTCATAAAGATAGTTAATTTTTACGCTAAGAATGGCGCTGCAAGACTCTCTTTACCCTACAAAATACTTTCAGCTTATATTCATATTCACGCGCCTATGATGCCAATAACATCCTCAATAGGATTATTGGAGCGAACCATGAACAGATTATATCGATGGAAATGGCTAGTGTTATCGGCGGCTTTAGTGGCTCTGCCCTTCACCGCGCCAACCCAAGCAGCAGGCGTATCAGTCAGCCAAGGTTCAAGTGCTTCACTGAGCCAAGCCGAACTCGAGCAGATGCTTGCGCCTATTGCCCTCTATCCCGATAGTTTATTGAGCCATATTCTGATCGCCTCAACCTACCCCCTCGAAGTGGTACAAGCACAGCGTTGGCTAGAGGATCATCCTAAGTTATCAGTCGACCAAGTGATGTCGCGCACCGAAGATAAGGACTGGGATCCAAGTGTAAAGGCACTGATGGCTTTCCCCAATGTCTTGCAAAAAATGAGCGAAGATTTGGATTGGACCCAAAGGCTGGGCGAAGCTTTTTTGGCCGATGAAGCCCAAGTGATGGACAGCATTCAATCGCTCAGACAACAGGCAGATAAAGCCAACAGCTTGGCCAATATGGACAATATGGCGATTACCCGTGCAAACAATCAGATCATCATCGAGCCCGCACGCCGCGAAGTAGTATATGTGCCCTACTATGATCCCCGCGTGGTTTACGGCACTTGGCGCTGGGGTGTGGCCTATCCCCCAGTATATTGGGAGTTTGGCGGCTATGTTGGCTACCCTTACCGCCCAAGTCATAGTTACTTTTACTGGTCACCCGGGATCCATATTTCCTTTAACTACTTCTTTAGCTCGTTCCATTGGCACAGCCACAGAGTCGTGGTTGTCGATCACCGTCACTCCCACCATTATCGCCCAAGGGAAAGGTACTCAGTCAGCTATGGTGCTCAACCTTGGAAGCATAAACCCGAGCACAGACGCGGCGTGGTGTACCATAATCCCGTGGTGAAAGAGCGCTACTATGGTGACAGCAAGTTCCGTGGCCGCGATTCTCACTCCACTGGCAGTGGTCAACACTTTACCAGTCAGTACTCAAAATCGCGGGAGCACCAAGACACACGTTATAACCGCGACAACAAGAACTATGACAAGCGCCATGATAAGGACAGAAGCAATAACCTAAGTCGCGATAATCACTACAGCCGCGAGCGTACGCCCAGTTTCCAAAGCACTCAGGCCGAGTTAAAAGAGCGCCGCGTGGCACCGACAAACGCTGCGCAAGCGAGTAAGGAAGGTTACAAAAGAGAGCGTAACGACAATGCCCGCCAGGATAATCAGGTAAGGCAAATGCAGGCCAAAGCATCGCGAGAACAAACTAGGGACAACTCAACAAGGCAGTATCAGACTCGAGAGCAACAGCCGCGCAGCGTTGAGACCCGTACTCAGCCGCAAAGACAGGAAGCTCGCCCCGAGGTGAGACGCGCCGAACCGCAGCGTATTGAACAACCCCGCCAAGTGCAACCAAGACAGCGGGAAGAGACGAGAGTTTGGCAGAGCGAGCCACGCCAAAATATGCAAATGGCCCGCAGCCCTGAGCATAACCAAGGCCGATCGGCGCAGAGCCAAGAACGCCGTCACAGGGAATAAGCACAGATCAAATATAGAAAATGAGCGCGAAGATTCGCGCTCTTTTTGATAACTCAGTCGTTAAAACTTTAAGGTCAAGGACTGGCCTTCACCCATGCCTTGCCACTCGATGGTAAGATCCATTATCTCGTTGAGAATATGTTCAAAATCAGATTCTGAAATCTCAGGCACGGCTAATTTTCGATTGCTGCAAGCCTGCTCAAGTAAATAGATAAATCCCACATAGCTAGGCGCATCGGCCGACCACAACAATGATTGCAATGCTTCGACAATCGATTCGGTTTGCCAAATTTCGGTTTTATCGGCAACCGCTAGAGAAGCTTCGTTATGCTCAAGGGTGAAATTGATATCGGCACCGGCACGTATTTGAGCGAAAAAAGCGCCCTGAATACGCAAGCGCTTTTCTACAACGTAGTGAATCATATCGTGTGGAGCAATCCCCTGCTCGGGCATTTGCGTTTGTGTGGCACTACCATCCATGCGAACACAACGTAATTGAGCGTAACGGGTCGAACCTTTAGTGAAGATAACTTGCATAGCGCTGTCCTTAATGTATCCATTTCCTATCGCCAGACTGACTCAAGTATAGTGCTAAATGGATAAAAAACGGCCTAAAAATTGCGCTCAATAAAACGGAAACAATCATCTGCAGATAAGGGTTTACTGAAATAATATCCCTGCACCAAATCGCAACCCATACTCGAGAGTAATACCAGTTGGGCCTCGTTCTCGACCCCTTCGGCCACCACGGTTAATCCTAGTTCATGGGACATGGAAATCGTTGCTGCACTGATGGCGGCATCGTTTGGATCATTTTCAATATCCTTCACAAAGGATCGATCCAGCTTGAGTCTGTCTAGGGGCAGCAATTTCAAGTATGAAAGTGATGAGTAACCCGTCCCAAAATCATCAATCGCCAATTCAATCCCCTGCTGGCGTAATTCGGCCAGCAACTTGGCATTTTGCTCAGGGTACTGCATGGCCACACTTTCTGTTATCTCAAGCTCTAACGCGCCTCTGCCGAGCTCATATTGAGCTAACACATTGATAATATCAGCAACTATGGTCTCTTTACGCAGCTGATGCGCCGACAGATTAACGGCCATTCGCAACGTTTTAGCGCCCTTTTTACGCCACTCGGCCAGTTGTGCGAGAGCATTTTCGAGTACCCATTGGCCTATGGGGATTATCATGTCAATTTCTTCAGCAATAGGGATAAAACGATCGGGAGCAACCAAACCCAACTCAGGATGTTGCCAACGGATCAACGCCTCAACCCCAACGACCTGTCCGGTATTAATATCGATTTGAGGTTGATAATGCAGTCTTAATTCATTGCGGGAGATGGCTTGTCTCAGGCCAGTCTCAATTTGCTGGCGTTCGGTAACCAAGGTGTTCATCGCCGCAGTAAAAAACTGGTAATTATTACGCCCTGCAGCCTTAGCGCGATACATGGCCATATCGGCGTTTTTCATTAATGCTTCAACACTGTCGCCATCGGCTGGAAATAGGCTGATACCAATGCTAGGTGAGGAGTGTAAAGGTTTATTATCAATAATATAGGTTTGATTCAAACCACTGCGAAGTGCTTCGGCAACCTTAGCAACACTATCATGTTCAGTATCCGATAACACCACAACAAACTCATCACCACCAAGCCGAGCCACAATATCATCTTGGCTAACAATGGTTTTTAAACGTCGGGCGACCTCAAGTAACAACATATCCCCGACATGATGACCTAAAGTGTCATTGATATTTTTGAAGTGATCCATATCGATAAACATGACTGCAATCTGCGTTTTAGTGCTTATCGCTTCTTGGAACACTCTTTCTAGCCGTGACTGTAAGCTCAGCCTGTTGGGTAATAGGGTAAGAGAGTCATGGTGAGCTAAAAAGTGGATGCGTTCCTCATTGATTTTTCGCTCACTGATATCGGTAAAGCTACCAATATAATGGCTGATCGCCCCCGTTTCGTCGCGCACCACCGACATCATCAACCACTTAGGAAAATCATAACCCTCTTTATGGCGATCCCAGACTTCGCCCTGCCAAAACCCCGTTTGTTCAAGGGCGGCGCGTATTTGCGCATCAATGCTTTTATCTGTTCTATCCGCTTCTAGAAAACGGCAATGTTTACCAATGATCTCGTCCCTTGAGTAGCCGGTAATTTGGGTAAAAGCGCTATTTACATCCACGATAATGTCATTGGCGTCCATGATGGTGATGCCTTCACCACTTTGCTGGAATACTTGCGCCAATAGATTCACACGGGCAACGGTGCGTTCCTGCTCGGTAATATCCTCCACAATAAATAAGATGAGCTGTTCACCATTAACGGCTGTGACTAAAGAGCCATTCAGCCTAACCGCAACTAGCTGCCCATCTTTACGACGATAATGCTTTTGATATGGTCCATAGCGACTCGTTTGCTTTAGCTGTTCGAGCTGCTCAGCTTCGGGAACACGGTATCGAATCGGCGTCAGTTCCCAAGGATTCAGGGCTTTTAACTCCGCTAGAGTGTAGCCAGTAATATCTGCAAATGCTTGGTTTATAGCAACAAATTGGCCATCATCGAGGCGTTTAAGCACATGGCCAACGGGCGCTTTATCAAATAGATTACGGTACTTCTCTTCACTTTCCACTAAGGTCGCTTGGAACGCCTGATTACGCGCAATCTCCTTCGAAAGTGCCATGGTTTTTTCGGCCACTTTATCCGCAATCCGATAATGCTCACCGGAAGAGATTAATGTCATACCGCCGACAACTGCACAGGTGATAAAGGCAAGGAATAACAATAGTAGCGAAAGGCTATAGGACTCGCCCATCAATGAGGCATTGGATTCATAAATCACGATGTGCCAATGACGATCCGCGAGCATTAAGTTCGCTTGATAGTATTGACCCGTTTTATCGCTATACATTTTCCCCGAGAAAGTCGGAAATTTTTTCTTACTACTAGCATACAGCAATGCACCATCGGCGCTAATATCCGTAAGTCGCCAATGCAATCCTTTGACTTGTTGGACTTTATTAATGATGCCTTGGATATCAATCACCGCAGAACAAAATCCTGTGATATTGCCTAAACGATCAAATACGGGCGCCAGTAGGAGTGTACCACCAGGCCCATTAGGGTCTTCCGCTAATTGGATCTTGCCCGTCATGACAGGTGCAAGTGTTGCTCTCACCTTTGTAATGGCTGCGGCACGCACGGGCTCACTGTTCAGATCAAGCCCCAGTACCGCGCGACGGCTATTCATAGGTTGCACATACTTTACAGGGACTAACCACCCATCGGCATTCGGTTTATCACCTTCTAAATATCGAATATTGAAAGGCCTACCAAGTTCTGCACTTGTTGCAGATTCAAAACTATCTTTATCGCTCGCAGCCACTAAAGGTGACCAAGCCCAAGCCCTAAAGCCGTCTAGCTGCAGTTGGTTGCGCTTACCAAACTGGATAAATTCATCCTCAGAAACGTCTTCGCTATTATCGAATAAGCTGGCTAAGGCGATAACTTGCTGTAAATTAGCCCCCTGAAAACTCTCAACACTGCTGATAATGGCATTTGATTGGATCTGAAATTTATCTCGCAATTGTTGGCGTTCGTTCATATCCGAGTAGTAATAAATCCCTACGCAGAATAAAAACCCCACCAGCAAAGGGATACCTGTTTGAATTCGCCTTGAGCGCCAGATAGGACGTTGATCGAAGATTAAAATAGTGAGCGGGATAAAAATCACAGCGCCAAGAAAATCCCCCATCCACCAATTAATTACGCTATTAAAAATGTCAGCGCTAGGGATCGTACCGCGAAAGGCTAAAGTAGCATTCCCAAAAAGTGAGGCAATAGTGCAGCTTGCACTGAGAAGTACAGTGGTTTTAATAACTGTATCGGGTTTATCTAAAGTTACTAAGGGGTCAACATGGTGAATAATTCTTGCAGAAAGAATCGTTTGCAGCAAAGTACCCGCTGCGATTATCACAGGCAACCAGCCGAGGTGCAGTTGGCCACCTATATTGATATTAATCAGCAGTGACCCGATAAAAACACCCACCCAAGGTGTATAGGCTTTCCATAGCACGCACGAAGCAATCGCTATTCCAGCAGCAGGCCAGATTGCCGCCGAATAACCGGGCGGCAAAGCGATCATCAGACCAATTTTACCGACAATAAAGTAGGCTAAGGCAATGAATAAATTGATCTTTACATGGTGAGCAAATGCTTTGATATATAATCCCTTTTTATTCTGTTAACGAGCAGAATGGCCCCATAATGCCTTAATCTATAAATCAATCTCAAGCCTAGTAAGGGCAGTTAGCGAACCAAGTATTGAATAATAGTCGCCTTATCGCCGAATTTGGACACCTTTTACCATGCTGTATCTGTTAAAAGTTCAGACTCAGCACCTAGGGCGTGTTGACGTGTCGAGATTAGATTTTGTTCTTTCTGGCAAGCACGTGCTCGCGAAACGAGGAATGATGTGTCGTTATTCTACTCCAATGACGAACGGCTCTTATGGCTGAAAGTAAGAGCAAGGACTTGCCAGGCGAACCCTTCGGGCAGCATTTGGCTGCAAAAATAACCCTGAAACATCAACACGACCTAGTCACAGGCTTATTTTTTGTTGAAATAAACCTGCCATTCACTGTAGGTTGCCCGCTAAATCGGCAAACATGCATAGTCCGATTCGAGCACAATCTCCCCAATCTAGCCTTAAACAGGCTAAATATAACCTCAATATTTTTCAAACAACGCTCACAAATCCCATATATTTTGTGAGCTTAATAGGTTTATCTTAAGTTAAATTTGTATAAAAAATGTATAAACACAGTTTTGATTAAGGTTTTTTTAATGCAAAAGCCCTTTTGTGACCTAGATCCACTTTCAATCAATCCCCGCTTCTTGTTATCCTCCCGCCCGCACAAAAAAGTTGCAGCTTGAATTTTTATTCAGCCAACAATTCTTCTCGCTTAACGCCGGACCTGTTAATTGAAATTCGCACTCAGCCAATTTTGCGCTGAAGGATTGAATCTCGTTGCGAGGTTCTCCCACTTCAGCATGACAAACTTAGCCCTGATTTTTGGGTTACTGTTTGTGCTGCCCACTGCTGACTTAGTGTCAGTGATGGTCGGCGGCTGCATCGATATTGGCGAATTAATCACCCTAAGTGATGGCTTTTTAATCGAGTTCTTCGGCGCCACGCTGCTGAGCATTTTGCTGCTCAACCCCCAAATAATTAAGCAATTGTGGAATCTGTTCGACGATGGCTTTAAATTTTTCAACCGCTTAGACCTCACTAATGCTGGCCAGTTTTTAGCACCCCCAAGGCTAAAATCCCTCGAGCACCTTGCGCACGGTTGTCGCGCCCCACCATTGTAACTCTCTGTTTTAAAATTCAAATTTAGCATTAAGCGCTGAAAGTCGATCCTCAATCTCGTATTGGGGTGGCAGGCATTTTTTGTGCCGCGCTCGAGCCACTTTCGGATTTGCCTTCGGATAACGCCGCTCAATGCTACTGCCTATCTCTCTGGGCAGAGTTGTAAACCTTAGGGTTAGAGGAATCTTCCTTTGTTAATTCGAAATTTAAGTAAAGTAGCATTCGCGGCGATAGCCCTGATGCTCGCAGGCTGTGATGGCGGCGTATTGGATCCCAAGGGCCAGATCGGTGTCGATGAAAAGCATCTGATCATCATCGCTACCCTACTCATGCTGATTGTGGTTATCCCCGTGATCTTCATGACCTTGTTCTTCGCATGGAAATACCGCGATGGCCGAGATCATGAGGTTTATGCCCCTAAATGGTCCCATTCAAGCGCGATTGAAACCGTGGTTTGGATTGTGCCGATTGTGATCGTATTGATTTTGGGCGTGATCACTTGGGGTTCAACCCATGATCTCGACCCTTACAAACCACTCGAACACGACGCCAAGCCAATTACGGTTGAAGTGGTTTCTATGGACTGGAAATGGTTGTTTATCTATCCAGAACAAGGTGTTGCATCGGTAAACGAACTGGCTTTCCCAGCGAATGTACCAGTGAACTTTAAGATCACCTCTGATACCGCCATGAACTCTTTCTTTATCCCGCAGTTAGGTAGCCAAATCTACTCAATGGCTGGGATGACGACTAAGTTGCACCTGATTGCCAACGAACCCGGTACCTATGACGGTATTTCCGCTAACTATAGCGGTGCAGGCTTTGCAGGCATGAAGTTTAAAGCCATTGCCACGCCAACGGCAGCCGACTTCGATGCTTGGGTAGCCAAGGCCAAACAACAGGCGACTAAGACCTTAGACTCTGCGACTTACCAAGCCTTAGCACAGAAGAGTGAAAACAATCCTGTTGAATACTTTGGCTCAGTGAGTCACGGCATGTTCGATCAAATCGTTATGCAATACATGCACATGGACTCAAGCGAGCACATGGCAGGCCATGAAGGCATGGAACACATGAATGCCGACCACAATATGGCTGGCATGCACCACGATATGACGCATATGGCGAGCGACCAGAAGATGGCCGACATGGAAGGCTCAACCCATTCTGACACTTCATCAACAGAACACTCATCCACTCACCAAGTGGAGGCGGAGTAATCATGTCTTTTCTCGGTAAATTAAGCTTAGATGCGATCCCGTATCATGAGCCTATCATCATGGTGACCCTTGCGGTTGTTGCCGTGATAGGTCTGTACATCGCAGCCTTGATCACTAAACACAAAAAATGGGGCGTGCTTTGGCACGACTGGTTAACCTCGGTTGACCATAAACGCCTCGGTATCATGTACATAGTGCTTGCATTCATCATGTTGATCCGCGGTTTCTCCGACGCCATCATGATGCGTACCCAACAGGCACTGGCCACCAATGGCGCCGCAGGTTATCTGCCGCCAGAACATTACGACCAAATCTTCACTGCCCACGGCGTGATCATGATTATCTTTATGGCGATGCCATTTATGATCGGTCTAATGAACTTAGTGCTGCCACTGCAAATCGGTGCCCGCGACGTTGCCTTCCCCTTCTTGAACAACCTCAGCTTCTGGTTAACCGCGTCTGGTGCCGTGCTGATCAATATTTCATTAGGTTTAGGTGAATTCGCCCGTACTGGTTGGGTGGCTTACCCGCCTTTGTCTGAGCTGGCTTACAGTCCGGGTGTCGGGGTCGATTACTATATCTGGGCGCTGCAGATTTCGGGGATAGGGACAACCTTAACCGGGGTCAACTTTATCGCGACTGTGCTTAAGATGCGCGCCCCAGGCATGAAGCTGATGCAAATGCCCATCTTCACTTGGACTTGTACTTGGGCCAACATCCTGATCGTGGCTTCGTTCCCGATCCTGACCGCGGTTTTAGCGCTTTTAACACTCGATCGTTACATGGGTTTCCACTTCTTCACCAATGATGGTGGTGGTAACGCCATGATGTATATCAACCTGTTCTGGGCTTGGGGTCACCCTGAAGTGTACATCCTGATTCTACCTGCGTTCGGTATCTTCTCGGATGTGATTTCAACCTTTACCTCTAAGCGACTGTTCGGCTATTCCTCCATGGTATGGGCCAGTGGCGCGATTTCGATCCTCGGTTTTATCGTGTGGTTACACCACTTCTTTACCATGGGCTCGAGTGCCAACGTCAACGCCTTCTTTGGCGTGATGACCATGGTGATTGCGGTCCCGACTGGGGTAAAACTGTTTAACTGGTTGTTCACTATTTACCGCGGCCGCCTGCGCTTAACTGTGCCAGTGCTGTGGACCTTAGGCTTTATGGTGACTTTCACCATTGGTGGTATGACGGGCGTGTTATTGGCCGTACCTGGCGCCGACTACGTACTGCACAACAGCTTGTTCCTGATCGCTCACTTCCATAACACCATTATCGGTGGTGCCGTGTTCGGTTACTTAGCCGGTTTTGCTTACTGGTTCCCGAAAGCGACGGGTTTCCACTTAAATGAGCGTTTAGGTAAAGCCTCATTCTGGTGCTGGCAAATTGGTTTCTATGTGGCCTTTATGCCGCTGTATGTACTCGGTTTTATGGGTATGACTCGCCGTATCAACCACATCGATAACCCAGCATGGAACATGTGGATCTATATCGCTGCCGTGGGTGCTTGCATCATCATGGTCGGTATCATTCTGCAATTCGTGCAACTGTACGTGAGTATCCGTGACCGCGACCAAAACCGTGACACCACGGGCGACCCATGGAATGGCCACACGCTGGAATGGTCAACCGCCTCACCACCACAGTTCTACAACTTTGCTAAGTTGCCACAAGTGTCTGATATCGATGCCTTTACCGATGCCAAAGAAAAAGGCACCGCGTATCAACGCCTCAAACACTATCAGCCAATCCATATGCCGAAAAATACTCCGAGCGGTATCTTAATGGCGCTGGGCATTACTGCCGCTGGTTTTGCTGCGATTTGGCACATTCTGTGGCTCGCGATTGTGGGCATGGTGGGCGCGTTTATCGTGTTCTTATTCCGTGCTTATAACAACGATGTCGACTATTACGTTCAACCCGATGAAGTGGCACGCATTGAAAATGCTCACTTAAACAATGTAGTAAGGGGCTGATATGAGTGTTGCAATCCCAGCTGATTTAGAAGTTGCTCACGCCGAGGAGCACCACGAGCACCATGACACGGGTGGCAACACCCTGTTTGGTTTTTGGCTCTACCTGATGACCGACTGCATCCTGTTTGCTTCGGTATTTGCCACCTACGCCGTGCTCTATATGAACACCGACGGCGGTGTATCGGGTAAAGACATTTTCGAACTGGACTTTGTGCTGATCGAAACCGCAGCCCTGCTGCTCAGTAGTATTACCTATGGCTTTGCGTTGATTTTCGCTAAGCGCCACAACAGGTTGGCGACCCTCACTTGGTTAGCCATTACCTTTGCACTGGGCTGTGTGTTTATCGGCATGGAAGTCTATGAGTTCCATCACCTGATCGAACATGGCAACGGCCCACAACGCAGCGCCTTCCTGTCATCTTTCTTCACCTTAGTGGGCATGCACGGCTTGCACGTGACCGCTGGGTTAATTTGGATGGCAATCATGATGATTGAAGTCGCCAAAACGGGCTTAGGTAACCGCAGCATCACTCGCCTGAGCTGCTTAAGTTTGTTCTGGCATTTCCTCGACATCGTGTGGATTTGCGTATTCACCGTTGTGTACTTATTGGGAGCACTGTAATGGGCACACATACTCAATCACATGACCATAGCCATGGCACAGACGATCTGGCCGCCAGCATCAAGTCCTACTTAGTCGGTTTTGTGCTGTCAGTGGTGTTAACTGCCATCCCATTCTGGGCGGTAATGACCCATCACTTCGAGCAATCGACGACGCTCGCCATCGTCGTTGTCACGGCACTGGTGCAGATTTTGGTACACCTTAAGTACTTCCTGCACTTGGACTTCTCTAAGGAAGGCAAGATCAACACCTTCTCCTTCCTATTTACCGCGCTGATCATCGTGATGGTGGTTGGCTTGTCGGTATGGATCATTCTCGAAGCTAACGCTTTGATGATGTAATGAGACACAGCAAATGAACACACAAGCTAGATTGACATCGACGCAATGGAAAGCACGCTTCAAAGGGTATGTACAGGTGACTAAGCCTGGCATCATTTTCGGGAATCTGATTTCCGTTGCTGGCGGCTTCCTATTGGCCGCGAAGGGCGATGTGGATCTGGTCTTGATGCTGGCAAGCTTAGTGGGATTATCCTTAGTCGTCGCCTCAGGCTGTGCGATTAATAACTGTATTGACCGTGACATTGACGCCAAAATGCAGCGCACCTGCAAACGCGTCACCGTCACGGGCGAAATCCCCCTAAGCCATGTCTTGCTGTTTGGCATCGCCTTAGGCGTGCTTGGATTTGGCATCTTAGCCTTGTTCACCAATGCCTTAGCCCTGCTGTTTGCCGCGATTGGTTATGTCGTTTATGTCGGGATTTATAGCCTCTATATGAAGCGAAACTCCGTTTACGGCACCTTAGTCGGCAGCTTTTCGGGCGCAGTACCGCCCGTGGTGGGCTATTGCAGCGTGACGGGGCAAATGGATATGGGCGCAGTGATTTTATTGCTGATGTTCAGTCTCTGGCAGATGCCACACTCCTACGCCATCGCGATTTTCCGCTTTAATGACTATGCAGCCGCGAAGATCCCCGTGCTGCCCGTCGCCGAAGGGATGGCCAAGGCGAAGCACCATATAGTGCTCTATATCGCAGTGTTCGCCTTGGTCAGCACCATGCTGCCACTCGCAGGTTACACAGGCACCGCCTTTATGGCCGTGACCTGTGCCACCAGCCTCTGGTGGCTAACAATGGCCCTCAAAGGTTATCGTCAAGATGTGGATATGCCACGTTGGGCCAGACAAGTGTTTGGTTTTTCAATTATTACCATCACAGCACTCAGTGTAACCATGGCGCTGGATTTTCAAGCGGTCAGTCAAACCCCACTGTTTACCTTAGTGCGATAAACATAACCTTTATTCAAAAACAAAAGCGCTAACCTAGGTTAGCGCTTTTTTATTGTCTCAAGTCTCAATAACTAAGGGACAAAAGGGCGTTAAAAATGAAAGAGGAAAAACAACTGAGTGACCAGTTACTAAAGAGCTTAAATGTAATCAACAATTTATAGGTGACCCATGGTATTTGCTCACCTGTTTAGCATCAGCGTAGCCTGTCTGTAGATTTAATAACCTTACTCAGCACGCTTCGGGACATTTCCGCGTTAAAGCTATAACTCAAAAACGCAAATTTCGGATTAAAATTTATATGGGGAACACCCGCCTAAACTGCGAACAACAAGTTACGAATCCTGCAATCCTAGGTCGTGTTGTTTAAAGCGCATTGACATGCTCCACTTCCTCCAGTTTTTTCAATGCAAAACGACCACGTTCGGCTACTGCTTCAGACCTATCCGATGCAAACTTGTTAGCTAATTCCCTTGCAACAACTCCAAGATTTTCTAACTCCCGAATTAGAAATTCTGCAGAAACTCGCCGAACGATAGCCGATCTGTCATCAGCAGACATTTTTAACAAGTCAATCAATGGAGTTTGAACATTTACTTTTCGCTCTGAAATGATTGGCTTTATTCTTCCCTTGCAATATCGGATGTCAGTCCATTCCCACTTACGACCTTCTATCCATACTATTCGGCCTTCGAATAAGCTTCGTAAAGCCTTGGCTCGAACGGAGGGCTGGATGGAGAGGGTAGCAATTTCTTTAATCTTTCCATCCAGAATCGGTGTACGTCCAAGCTGAGAAAAGAGAGATGGCATAGGCCCCGATGTCGATAACATTAACTTAGACCTAAGTAAATCTGCTATCTGGTCTTCGCATATGATCTGCAAAAGAACCTTTTTGTCTAGTTCCTCAATCCTCCCCCAAGAATTCCAATTGGAAAGTGCGATACAAAGAGCTTCAACAACAACTTTAGGGTTTGTCGCTTTTGCAATATCTAAAAGCTTTTCCCTTGCAGCTTTTCGAACTTGAGGAACCCAATCATTGAGCCTTCTAACGATAAGTGAAAAGAAGAAAATGTTCGGCGCTGCACCAGACAGTGTACGCAACGTCTTTTCACGCTTGTAGCCATCCCAACTTATTAGATCTAGCCAAGTTAACAATTCAGTAGGTTTAGACCAAATTTTCCACTTAGGTGGAGTTGACTCCCTTACCGCTAAGGAAAATTCTGACCGAATTAAGCTTTCCCAATGGTCAAAACTGGTGAGAGTTAACTGAGACGTCACATCAATAAGTGCTGTCATGTCAACGCTGACTTTACCTCCCGAATTTATCGAGTTAGCAAAATCCCTCACTGCTGATATAACTTTATCTTCCATGATCTGCGATTGTCGCACCTATTTCCAGCCTCTTAACATTAATCTCCACCGATGTTGTAGGCACTTTGTATCATTACTAAAGTTTGGTCAACAGGGACGAGTTACTCGACCTAAACATGAAAGATTTAAAATCGTTTGGGGCATTTCTTTGTTAGAGACTTTGGAAGTAAGAGATTGAATAGAAGCATTACTGCTTCTATTTTTATGGATTTGTCAGACAACACTTCAGCACCAATGTAACTCATTAATTTAATTGGTGTTGTGTTTTATTTGTAAATTACAGAACCCTATTTTATGTCAAAATATGCTTTAAATTTGTCAATCTATGGGTTCAGCGACAGCTATATCGATTTAATACTCAGCTTATAGCCTACTTCATTGCCGATTTCACATAGACATCGAAGCGGTTTTTCTTGGTCTCTATAACCATACTGGGCTTAACACCGGCGAGATCTTCGGCATAATCGGGGCGCTTCACCACAACACGCTTACTGGCTAGGGCCATGGCGGGGGCGAGCAATCCATCGGCGTCGAGGTCTGCACCGACTAAGGTTTGGAAGACCCGCATTTCCTTTTTAACTAAGGCCGATTTGTCGCGGTGAGGATACATAGGGTCGAGGTAGACAACATCGACCTCTTGCTCCAATTTTGCGAGTGCTTCGAGGCTGGAACCATGGAAAAGCTGCATACGTTCACGCATCCAGTCGCCGATTTCGGCATCTTGATAGGCGCGGCGCAGGCCATCTTCTAATAATGCGGCTACTACAGGATGGCGCTCTACCATAGTCACAGTGCAACCTAAGCTGGCCAGCACAAAGGCATCGCGGCCGAGGCCCGCAGTGCCATCGACAACTTTTGGCGTAACGCCCTGCTTTAACCCGACAGCCTTGGCTATCGACTGACCACGACCGCCACCAAACTTACGCCTATGGGCAACCGCGCCAGTCACAAAATCCACTACTATGCCATCGAGCTTAGGCTCATCACGCTTATGTAGCGTCAAGGTGTCTGATTCAAAACGCAATTCGAATGGCGCATCGGCATCAAACACCAGTTGCCAGCGGGCACAAATGTCCACAAGAGTTGGAAATTGCTGATTAAAAAAGACTGGAATAGGCAAAGGGATCACTGTTTAACGGATAGAAATTGCGGCCATTATGCCAAAGAACCGCCTTGATGAACATGCAAGCAAATCCCCCTATTTGCGAGTTTCTGCTTATTGGTCAATTTGTCTAACTCATCCGACATAAGCTCAAACATGAATCACATTGTAATCTACTGATTTATAGAGGTTATAATCTATTTGTGTAACAATTAAGCGATTTATGTTATATGTCTTATCCCCAGTCAACCTTAGCGACTTCCGTATGGAATAAGGACAATCTTTGCTTAACTGGCTGAAAGGTTTTTTGTTTATCAGGGAGCAAGATTTTTTAAACCCCGATAGAACCATATTAAAAACCAGTTTATTGCGGATTATTTTGCTGAGTGGTGCCGTTCTTACCACCAGCATAGTGCTGCATAGTTCGTTGATCGCCTATCAGCTAAACCTCAGTTTTATTATTGGCATTACGGTCAGTTTTTTAACTGTGCTATTTCTTGCCTTATGGTTTACGCGCAAATATTTACTGGCGAGTTCTATCAGCTTGCTGGTAATGGTGGTTGCAGCCTGTTTGTCTATCTTATTATTTGTACCAAATTTCAATTTGTCGCAGGCGGGTATTACTTTTCTGTACACGCTGCCTTTAATGGCACTTTTTTTGTTTGGCAGAAAAGTCGCCTGCTGGATGATGTGCTTCAATGTGTTGCCTTTTTTATTGTTGCTGCGTAACCAAAACCTTCCGCCCATTGTCGATGTAGATATTAGCCTGCCCGCGACCCACGCCTATCTCAACGGGCTGCTGTTTATGTTTTTTAATATCTGCATCCCCTTATCGGCAATGCGGTTGTTAAAAACTCAAAAAATCCATGCACAGCAGATGATTAGGCATCAAAAAGCACTGCAACGCACCCTAGACCAATATGCTGAAATATTTGACAACAATGGCACAGCGTCTTTCTTCTGCAATGAAGAGGGCACGATCCTCAATCTAAACAATGCTGCCAAAGATATCGCCGCGAATGTCCAACTCAACTGCACCCGTCTCTGTGATATTTTTGAACTGAGCGAAGACACTAGCGTTAATTTACTTGCAGCATCATTTCAGACCCGCTTAAAAAATAATGACAGCAGCCGATATCTCCTGCAAAAAGCGTCATTAGAGCACCACGATACTCTGCTATTTCACTGCCACGATATCACGGCACAAACCAACCATGAGCTCGAAGTTAATCGGCTCAAAAAACACCATATCAGTACCCATTTTTATGATTTAGTCACGGGCTTACCCAACGAGAACCACTGGTATAACCCGACACCAAGTGCTACCCACCAAGAAATGACGGTAGCTTTGGTTAAGATTGATAATCTGAGTCAAATCAACGCTGCTTTTGGAATAAGTGTCGGGGACGCTATCCTAAAAGCCTTTGCCTTAGAGCTTAAAGAGCGCTTCGGCCATCAAGCAAAAATATATCGCTTTAGAGGAGCATCCTTTGCCCTGGAATTTACCGAACTGCCACTCATCTCGCCAGAGACGCTCGCACCGCAATTACGTCTTCGCATTCCAACAAGTTTAAAACTTAAGCAAGAACAACAGATTGACTACCATTTAGAGTGCCGCGTTGGCTGCAGTTCTGGCCATAAATCCGCGCCACAGCAAGCCGCCGAGCAGTGCTTGATTGCCATTAAACAAACCACCCAAGCCAACCCGGTTATGGTGTATTACGTTGGTTTGATTAACAATTTACTTGAAGCCTCCTCGCAAGAAAGCAAAATCCGCGATGCATTAAAACACAACCGACTCGAAATGTGGCTACAGCCAAAAGTGTTAGCCGATGGCCATATTGTCAGCTTTGAAGCGCTCGCCAGAATGTTCGATAAAGACGGCAGCATGATTATGCCAAGCACCTTTATTCCGATCATAGAGTCATCGCAGTTGCAGGCGATTTTCGCCATTAAAGTGTTTAGGCAATTACTCCAATTGATCCGCGCTTGGCCAAAAAATGTCCCTATGACTAAAATCGCTTTTAACCTGTCGGGGCAAGATATTCTGTCGGATCGTTTCTTCAAAGTGCTGATCCAGACGTACATTAACCATCCCGAACTGATCCCAATCTTAGAAATTGAAATCACCGAAACCTCAGTTTTTTCGACACACAAAGAAACGGGTAAACGTTTAAATACCCTCGCAAAAATGGGCGTTTCGATTGCCATCGATGATTTTGGGACTGGCCATGCCTCATTGAGCCAGCTGATCGATATCAGTGCCGATACGATTAAAATCGATCGCTATTTTGTCAGCCAACTCGGCATTAGCGAGCGCCACACGCAGATTGTCAACGCGGCGATTTTGTTAGCGAAGAGTTTAAAACTCAATGTGATTGCCGAAGGGATAGAAACAGAAACCCAGCTGTTACAGCTGACAACGCTTGGATGTGAACAGTTTCAAGGTTACTTATTTGGTAAGCCTGCGCCCGCAGCGCTGTGGCTGAAAACCTATCAGATGCAAACGCCCTCCCACTGGCTAAACCATAAGAAAAGTGCCAACTAAGGCATTCGTTTTACGCATTAGGGCATCCTAGGTATAATTAGCAACACGCATTTGCCTCCCTTTGCTTTGTTTGCAAATAACTAGGATCCCCCATGTTAAGTTACCGCCACGGTTATCACGCCGGCAATTATGCCGATGTGCTGAAACACGCTATCTTGCTGCAAACCTTGCAGTTAATGCATAAGAAAGACAAACCTTTAGTCTATATCGATACCCATGCGGGTGCGGGTGGTTATGCGTTAACGGATGAGTTTGCTCAGAAAACGGGTGAATACCTCGAAGGCGTAGCCAAGCTCTGGGATAAAACCGATCTGCCAAAATCCCTACAGGATTATGTGGATGCAGTGCGCCACTTTAACGAAGATAGTCCAGAAGAGCTCAACTTCTACCCAGGC
Source organism: Shewanella decolorationis (assembly GCF_004354305.1). Taxonomy (NCBI): domain Bacteria; kingdom Pseudomonadati; phylum Pseudomonadota; class Gammaproteobacteria; order Alteromonadales; family Shewanellaceae; genus Shewanella; species Shewanella decolorationis. The sequence continues at coordinate 3,867,911 of NZ_CP037898.1, forward strand.
TCCCCCGCCATTATCGATATGGAGCTGGGGCCGAAGGATCGTATGCTGCTGCACGAATTGCACGGTACCGATCATCTGCTGCTGGATGAGTATTTCGAGCAGGATAAGCAGGTAAAAGTCATCAAGGGCGATGGCCTAAAAGGATTAATTGCTGCGGTACCGCCACTAGAGCGCCGCGCACTGGTACTTGTCGACCCCAGTTATGAGATTAAGACCGACTATCAAACGGTTGCAGAGACCTTAATCAAGGCGCACAAACGCTTTGCCACGGGCGTATTTATGCTCTGGTATCCTGTTGTCAACCGCGCGCAGACGGAAGAAATGCTTTCCCGCTTAGCTTGCAGCGGCATTAAGCGCCAGCTACGTATCGAGCAGGCAATCAAACCTGACTCCAATGAATTTGGCATGACAGCCGCAGGACTATGGGTGATTAACCCACCTTGGCAACTGGATGAAATCGCGACCGAAATGCTCGACTATCTCAGCAAAAACTTAGGCCAAGCGGATGGCAATGTCATCGTTAAATGGGAAGTCGGCGAATAAGCAAATCCTATTGCGTCATCAACGTATGCAGCAGAGCAGCGTCACCTCCTAGGTCCGCTGCTTTTGTTTTTTCAGCATGAAATAACCTAAGCTCGGGATAAGTAGAGACACTGAATAGGCATCTTTTCGACACTCGTTACCCCGAGTTCAGGTTAAATAGAGAGTGGCAGTGCCGCTAGACTTTGGCGCTTCGATAACGCTTTAGCAGAATTTGCACCCGCTCAACATAGGCTTGGGTTTCTGGATAGGGAGGAATACCGTTGTATTGAGTCACAGTGGTTGGCCCAGCATTGTAGGCCGCGCAGGCCAATGCAATATCACCATTGAACTGTTTTAGCATTTGCGCCAAATACTTACTGCCGCCGAGAATATTCTCCTCCGGTAAAAAGGCATTGGTCACGCCCATCTCTTTGGCGGTTTCGGGCATTAATTGCATCAACCCCATTGCGCCAGTACGCGACAAGGCTCTGGCATTAAAGGCCGATTCGGCATGGATAACGGCGCGGATAAGTGCAGGGTCTAACTGATGTTTATGGGCCGCACGGCTGATCAAACTATCGTAATTGCGGGTAAACAACTGAATGCCATTCCAGTCAATTTTGGAATCGGGGCGACAGGCAAAGCAGTCATAGAGCAGGATTTGATACTCATTGGTGGTCGGCGCTTTATCGGTAAAAGCCGTGACGCCATTGGCCTGTTGATATTGATAAACTTTGACTTTTTCTTGCCCTACATTGCTCACAATACCGCTTTCAGAATAACGGGCCACAATGCGCGGCTTAGGCTTGGCTTCTTCGGCAAACGCGGCCGCAACACTTCCCCAAGCCAAGCACAAACTAAGGCTAGCTATGGCTATCGACTTAAGGCAAAGTGGTGAAGAGTGCGTTGCTGGCATCAAAGTCCCGTATGTTCGTTGAGTTTAAGTACTTCAATAATAGCAAAGAGTTGCTTCATCTCACGGTTTAACTGACTAAACTCTGCTGAAAAATTAGCGCTGTCGAAGATGGAGCGATTTTGGAAACGACTGCGACGATTGGGCAAGAACAAAAGCAAACGGTTGCGAAAGAAGGCGCATTGAATATCATCATCGAAATACCTCGCCAGTTGCTGCAAACGTTCCATAAAGGCGGTATTGAGCAAATATCGAGCTTCAATTTGATCCGTTGAAAACACATCGAATTCTTTTTCGAACAAGGGATCTTCCAGCTTCACCCTTTGCAACCCTGAATGGCTATCGGATAAGAAGTTTGCCAGCCCACCGCGATCCTTTAAAACCACGGTATGGCCAACAAAACGCTTATGACTACTTAGCTCAACAACAGTACCGCGAAAGGGGGTCTCAGTGCGGGTCACGGTTCTGCGTTTATTGCCGTGCCACTCATCAACTCGCACATCTTTGGTCAGGGTTAACTCATTAACAACCAAATCAACACCCTTGTATTGGCCTTGGATATAATCACCAAAACTCGCCTTATCGTAATCTGGCAGCACTTTAGCCGCGGTGAGGCGATTCATATCGAGGCGTATCTCGCGGTTATAAATAAAATCCTCACCAAAATACTTAAACATGATGGGATAAATATCTCGCTGCACCTGACGGGTAAACTGCCTAGTCGGCTCAAAACTCCAAAAACCTAATACCAACAATCCAATTAAAGGTAATGGAAACAGCATGATCCCACGGCTATGCCCCAATAGCGCTAACAGCGCGAGACCCGCGACTATCACCAAACTCAGAGATAGGCGTTTGCGTGTTGCCTTAAGGCTGTTGACGCGCTTGGTTTCATAGCGAGCGGCGAGCGGTGCAAGGTGTGTATCGTAATAATGCTGAAGTGACGCCTTATCCGAAGGTTCAGCCAACAAGGTTACCGCCTGCCGCTGAGCCTTGATGGGGCTGCCTAAGATAAAGCTGAATATATTCATTGAGTTCATATGTATGTGGAGCCAATCTTGGCTCCACAAATATTGAAGGATTACAAATAATCCGCCGCGTCTATCGGCGCTTTAGAGGCTTCATTCACCTCGTAGAATGGCATCACCTTAATGTTTGCCATCGATGCAATAATCGACCCGGGGAAAATCTCAACGGCGGTATTTAACTCAGATACCGCCGAATTATAGAAACGGCGGGCAGCAGAGATATGGGCTTCGACCTCGTTATAGGTTTGCATCGCCTCGAGCATAGTATTGTCCGACTTGAGCTCAGGGTAGCTTTCAACGCTTACCATCAAGGCTCCCATTTTATCGTTAAGCTTCTCGGCTTGCGCGATATGCTCTTTAACCGCATTGGGATCGGTCTTGTTGTAATTACGGGTTAATTGGGTGCGCAGCTCGGTGATTTCAGTGAGTAATGACTTTTCATGATCCATAAATCGCTTAGCGATTTTGAGGATATTGGGTACAAGATCGGCACGCTTGGCTAACTGCACATCGATTCCTGACAGGGCTTCAAGGGCGGTATTGCGCTTTTTGACTAGACTGACGTACCAAAGATAGGTGACGATAAAAATCAGCGCTAATCCTAATAACAGTTTGTCCATCTTCCATCCTTAGGGTTTATTCTTACTCTTAACAGGTACAGCTAACCATAAATGGCTAAGAATTTCATCTAAAGCGTTAGCTAACGCAATGAAATATTAGCTTTACCGACTCTGGTCAGAGCATTAAACAATAAAATCGTGAATAGCGATTATTCAGCTTGGATACAGAAAAAATGCACTATACTGTATTTGCACAACGTTAAGAGCAACCTTTTTGCTCGTGAATACTGGACTCCTAGTGGGTCCATTTTTTTATCCCTAATTCTCCCAAAATCCGCTGCTCATCCGCAGTTGCAACATTTAAGTTTCAATTAAAGCTTAACCATCATACTTTTCGGCCAATTTTTTAACTTTCACCTTAGCGTTAATCCAACCACTTGGGCCAGACATAGCTCTACCAAGTACGCCGCATCGATTCTGCTCCCGGGTAAAGAATGCGCTAGCAAAGGTCGACAGAGGCAAGAGAATGAGCTCGAAATCCAACGATACTCCCGTCAATCCATCACAGTCTAACGACATCAGTTCTCGCGGCTGGTTTGTCCGTTTTCTTAATATTGTCGAACGCTTAGGGAACCTACTCCCCCATCCTATTACCTTGTTCGCCCTGTTCTGTGTCGCCGTGATCTTGGTGTCTGGCATTGCGGGTTACTTTGGATTAACGGTGACTGATCCGCGCCCAGAGGGTGCCCACGGCCGTGGCGCCGATGGACTTATCCATGTCGTCAGCCTGATGAATGCCGAAGGCTTGCGGATGATAGTGTCCAACTTAGTCACTAACTTCACCGGCTTTACGCCCCTAGGCACTGTGCTGGTCGCCCTACTGGGTGTGGGTATCGCCGAACGTTCTGGGCTGTTATCCGCGGCGATGCGAGCACTCGTTATGGGTGCATCTAAGCGATTAGTAACTGTGACTATCGTGTTTGCTGGCATTATGTCGAACACAGCAGCTGAGCTTGGGTATGTGGTATTAATTCCCATGGCGGCGATGATCTTCCACTCCTTAGGTCGCCATCCCCTGCGGGTCTTGCTGCGGCATTTGCAGGGGTATCAGGGGGCTACAGCGCTAACCTATTGCTTGGTACTGTTGACCCATTGTTATCGGGTATTACTGAGGCGGCGGCGCGGATGATCGATCCTGAGTACAACGTCGGCCCCGAGGTTAACTGGTACTTTATGTTTGTCTCGACCTTTGTGATCACTTTCCTCGGCGCCTTTGTAACCGAGAAAATTGTCGAACCGAAATTAGGTAAGTATCAAGGCGATGATGCCGATGAAACCGTGCATCAATCCATGGGTAATGTCACTGAGTTGGAAAAACGCGGCCTCAAGTGGGCGGGATTATCTATGCTGGTGTTAGCGTTAATCCTTGCGCTGTCCGTCGTGCCAGAGGGTGCGCCACTGCGCGATCCTAAAACCGGTCTGGTCTCGGGTTCCCCCTTCCTAAAGGGTATTGTCGCCTTTATCTTTATCTGTTTTGCGATCCCAGGTTTTGTCTACGGCAAGGTCGTTGGCAGCATTAAAAACGATAAAGACGTTATCAATGCCATGTCGCACAGCATGAGCACTATGGGATTGTATATCGTACTGGTGTTTTTTGCGGCGCAATTTGTGGCCTTCTTTAACTGGAGTAATCTGGGCGCCGTGTTAGCCGTGCTGGGTGCCGATGCCCTACAATCCATTGGTTTAACAGGGCCAATCCTGTTCCTGTTTTTTATTATGCTCTGTGGCTTTATCAACTTGATGCTGGGCAGCGCCTCGGCCCAGTGGGCCATTACCGCACCGATTTTTGTACCTATGCTGATGTTAGTCGGCTATGCGCCTGAAACCATTCAAGCGGCCTACCGTATTGGCGACTCAGTGACTAACCTAGTCACGCCTATGATGAGTTATTTTGGATTAATTTTAGCCGTAGCTTGCCGTTACCAGAAAAACCTCGGCATAGGCACGCTTATCGCCACTATGCTGCCGTACACCTTAGTATTTTTCGTTGGCTGGACGGCGTTCTTCTTCCTGTGGGTGTTTGGTTTTGGTCTGCCAGTGGGACCGGGCGCAGCCACTTACTACACGCCTTAAGCCGGAGTTTAACTCCATCCCTAACAGAAAGGGCGTCGAAGCTAAGCTCGACGCCCTTTTGATGTCCCAATCCTAGCTGGGATGAACTGCATCAGTCATACAGCCATTCCATTAAAAAACTACAGATCAGCAAGAAAACCCCCAGATTAAACACCACAGTCTGTAACTTTGCCTTAGGCGATTTATCCTCAGCTTGAGTCATCACTTGGTTGAGGGGAGTAAAAAACATATTAGGGTCGAGCCCCATGCCAATAAAAAAAACCACCACAGCCAAGCTACGGGTAAGTTCGGGAACGGCAAGTTGTTCAAGATAAAACTCAAATATACTGTAGGCCGCTATGCCTACAGCGACACAATAGCAAACCACGGCGACAATAAGTTGCTTAGTGATAAGGTGGCTAACCGATGACACTATTTTGCTCCTCAAGCCAACACACTGTTATTGATTATGCGGCTGATAATGTTCGGCGCGCAGTCTATCTCTTTTACGTTGCAGCTGCACCCAAGCAAACCAACCAAATAAAATACCCGTCGCAGGATAAATATAGAGTGCCCGAGCTAACTCGCCCCAAAAGGATGTGTCGGAGGTCAAATAATGAATCGCTGCGACCACGAGTGAAGTCATACAACCCCAAGACAACACGCCAACCACTAGGATAAAAAACCACTTTCCCTTGGCAAAGGCTTTATCCAATGCAGCCAGTTCCTGTGCCGACATACCCAGCTCCCCATCATTCATTATGATTCCTTCAATATGCCTGAATTGGCTAGTGGTGGCTATCCGTCCTTGTGACGATTCTCTTACCCAACAAAAAGCCCTGCATCTGCAGGGCTTCAATAGTGCTAGATTAGATTACTCAGCCGAGCTCGGCTTTTCTTCTTTGCCTTTCTTCTCACGCTTACTGAAGATACGTTCCACAATCACGAAGAACAACGGCACGAAGAAGATACCTAAGAAGGTCGAACTCATCATACCGCCGAGTACCCCAGTACCGATAGCGTTCTGGCTACCAGAACCTACACCCGTACTAATCGCTAACGGTACAACACCCAGACCGAAGGCGAGTGACGTCATCAAAATTGGACGCAAACGCACACGTACCGCATGTAGGGTCGCCTCGATAAGACCTGCACCTTTTTCATAGAATTCTTTGGCAAATTCCACAATCAAGATGGCGTTCTTCGTCGCCAAACCAACCGTCGTTAACAGGCCCACCTGGAAGAACACGTCGTTTGGTAAGCCACGACCATTCATCGCCAGCAGAGCACCGATAATACCTAGCGGAACCACTAGGATTACCGCAAACGGTACTGACCAGCTCTCATACAATGCTGCGAGTACGAGGAATACTACCAGAATCGACAGCGCATACAGCGCTGGCGCTTGGTTACCCGATAAACGTTCCTCATAGGATAAGCCGTTCCACTCGATACCAAAGCCTGGAGGCAGTTGTTTAACTAAGTCCTCCATGATGTTCATCGCCGCACCAGTACTGAACCCAGGAGCCGTTGCACCTTGAATGTTCACCGCAGGTAAACCGTTAAAACGCTCTAGACGCGGTGAGCCGTATTCCCAAGACCCTGTCGCAAAGGCAGAGAATGGCACCATGTCACCCTTGTTATTTCGTACATACCAAGTGTCTAAGTCTTCAGGTTGCATACGGTATTGCGCATCACCCTGTACGTAAACTTTCTTCACGCGACCACGGTCGATAAAGTCGTTGACATACGAGCCACCCCACGCAGTTGCTAACACGCTGTTAACGTTAGCAATTTCAATACCTAAGGCACTCAGTTTGGCATGATCTATATGCAGTTGATAAATTGGTGCATCTTCCTGACCGTTAGGACGAACGCCCACTAGGTTTGGATTCTGCCCCGCCATTCCAAGCAATTGGTTACGCGCGGCAACCAGCTTATCGTGGCCTTGACCGTTTTTATCTTGCAGGTACATGTCAAAACCGTTTGCTGTACCCAGTTCGATTACCGCAGGTGGTACAAAGGCGAACACAAAGGCATCTTTAATTTGACTAAAGGCTCCCATGGCGCGACCGGCAATAGATTGCACATCCATACCTGGTGCTTCACGCTCTGACCAATCCTTCAAGCCAACGAAGGCAATACCCATGTTTTGGCCTTGACCCGCAAAGCTGAAGCCCGCAACACTAAATACCGACCTTACGCCTTCTTCAGCCATAAAGTGATCTGATACTTTCTCCAGCACTTTAAGCGTGCTTTCCTGTGTCGAGTTAGTCGGCAAAATCGCCTGAGTAAACAAAATACCTTGGTCTTCATCGGGCAAGAATGCCGTCGGCATACGCATGAAGATCCAACCAACCGCAACCACTAACGCCACATAGATCATCATGACCCTAAAGCCACGCTTTACTATGCCAGCCACACTTGACTCATAACGATTAGTCAAACGATCGAAGTTACGGTTAAACCAGCCAAAGAAGCCCGTTTCAATATGGCCATGACCTTTCTTGACAGGTTTTAGCATGGTCGCACAAAGCGCAGGCGTTAAGATCAAAGCCACCAGTACTGACAGCGCCATCGCAGATACGATAGTGATAGAGAACTGACGATAAATAACCCCTGTTGAGCCAGACATAAATGCCATAGGTACGAATACCGCAGACAGCGTCAGACCAATACCGACTAAGGCACCAGTGATTTGATCCATCGATTTACGAGTCGCTTCGAGCGGACTTAACCCCTCTTCAGACATCACCCGCTCAACGTTTTCGACCACCACAATGGCGTCGTCCACGAGCAGACCAATGGCCAGCACCATAGCGAACATGGTGAGGGTGTTGATGGAGAAGCCCGTCGCCGACAAAATCGCAAAGGTACCCAGCAATACCACAGGTACAGCAATCGTTGGAATTAAGGTTGCACGGAAGTTTTGCAGGAAGAGATACATGATGACGAACACCAGTACGATCGCTTCTAGCAGGGTGTGAACCACGCCTTCAATCGATTTTTCAACGAAGGGTGTGGTGTCATAGGGATAAACCACATCTAACCCTTGTGGGAAGAAAGGCTTCATCTCATCAATTTTTGCTCGAACCGCTTCTGCAGTATCAAGAGCGTTAGCACCCGTCGCTAATTTAATCGCTAAACCCGTTGCAGGTTTACCATTGTATAACGATACAACCGCATAACTTTCGGAACCTAACTCAACTCGCGCCACATCACCGAGGAAAACATTCGCACCCGAAGTATCTGACTTCAGAATGATTTTGCGGAACTCCTCTGGCGTCTGCAAACGGCTTTGGGCAGAAACAGTCGCGTTGAGTTCTTGACCTTGAATAGAAGGTGTTCCCCCCAGTTGACCCGCTGATACCTGCGCGTTTTGCGCACGAATCGCCGAGATAACATCTAAGCTGGTCAAGTTATACTGGGTCAACTTCAGCGGATCTAACCATATGCGCATCGCATATTGGGCACCGAACAGCTGAATTTCACCAACACCTGGCACACGGCTCATTGGGTCCTGTACGTTAGCACCCACATAGTCGGCAATGTCGCCTTTATCTAAGGAACCATCTGTCGATACGAAACCCAAAACCATTAAGAAGCCAGAACTTGACTTGTTAACGTTAACCCCTTGAGCCTGAACTTCTTGCGGCAACAGGGTCATCGCACCTTGTAACTTGTTCTGAACCTGAACCTGAGCAATATCAGGATCGGCTTCAGCGTTAAAAGTTAAGGTAATAGACGCGTTACCAAAGCTATCACTGGTCGAGGCGATATAACGTAAGTGGTCAATGCCTTTCATACGTTGCTCAATCACCTGAGTCACTGAGTCTTCAACAATTTTGGCCGATGCACCAGGATAGTTTGCACTGATCACCACGGTTGGCGGTGCAATGCTGGGATACTGTGAAACGGGCAAGGAGCGAATAGAAAGCACCCCCGCCAACATAATGATTAAGGCGATCACCCACGCAAAGATGGGGCGATCAATAAAAAAACGTGCCATAGCTATGCCCTATTGTGCTTGGGTTTCTGAAATAACTTTGGGAGTGACTGGCGCACCTGGACGGATTTTTTGTAATCCTTCCACAATCAACTGATCACCTACGGCAAGACCTGAAGTCACGCGCCACTGATGATCTATCACCTCAGCTGTTGTCACAATTTTAGCTTCTACTTGTCCCTGTGCATTCACGACCATAGCCACAGCCTCACCCTTAGAGTTACGGGTAATCGCCTTTTGTGGAACAAGAATCGCTTGAGGATCTGTGCCAGCATTTAACATTGCACGTACATACATACCCGGTAATAAAATCCCCTCAGGGTTCGGGAATTCAGCACGTAAGATCACTGAGCCAGTGTTTTGATCCACGCTCACTTCGGCAAATTGTAGTTTGCCTGTATGGGCATAAATTGACCCATCCTCAAGTACTAACTGTACGTCAGCGTTATCTGCCGCCTGCAATTTTCCTTGCTTCAACTTGGCTTTTAGGCGCAACAGCTGAGCGCTCGATTGCGCGATATCCACATTGATAGGATCAAGCTGTTGAATAGTTGCTAACGTCTGGCTTTGGTTTGCGGTTACCAACGCACCCGCAGTCACACTCGATTTACCAATACGGCCAGAAATTGGCGCTAACACTTCGGTATATTGAAGATTGATTTTTGCTGTATTAATCGCCGCTTCTGCCACAGTCACACTGGCCAGCGCTTCTTTGTAAGCAGCTTCGGCTTCATCGAAATCTTGCTTACTGATCGCATTAGTTTTAACTAGCTGCTGGTAACGAGCCGCTTTCGCCTTGGCAGAGGCAAGACTGGCATTAGCTCGAGCTAAATCAGCATTTGCACTGACTAAAGCCGCTTTGTAAGTGGCTGAGTCAATTTGATAAAGAGATTCGCCTTGCTTAACGTTTCCACCTTCAACAAAGCTACGTTTGGTGATGATACCACTCACTTGAGGGCGCACTTCCGCCTCGAGGAATGCTTTGCTTCGGCCAGGTAATTCGACTTGAATCATCTGTGGCTTTGCAACGACTTTGATCACGCCAACTTCCATGCTCTGCGGCCCAGCGCCTGCATGAGCGGCCTTCTCTTCTTGAGGGCTACAAGCTGCCATCCACAACGCCACGCTGATTACTGAGGCAAGTTTAATTGTCTGCCGCATGAGAACTCCTTTAAATATTAACGCTACCGTTTTTCACACTCTCGGAAGGTGAGTCACGGCCGTAATTATAACCAAAATCAAATCTGATACTTATCGCATACCCTATAAGGATCAACAACAAAGATAAACAAACAAAAGTGTAAACTAATGAAAATATTCACACCTTTACGAATACCTTATTAGTGGAATTGTGATCCTATTTAAGAAGTATGTTAACTGTGGATAAGGTTGTTAGCGTTATACAGTACAAATCACTTATTCAGCCTACTCTATATCTAAAATGTTGCAAATATGTTTGGCAACACGAATAGCTATAAACTTACTGGAGGTAAACATTCAATGGATAAATATCCCGCGTTGTCTCTCATTTATCAGATTTTACGCATGTAACATTCATCTATTCGCTATTTGAGGCGAAACAATACGGGTGTTAATGCGTGTCATAAACAGCCAAAACAATTAATACGCTTGATGTACCGAAATAATTCAAGTTTTGTGTAAATGCTGATTTGCATCAGAAAAAATGAGAGACATTCAAACCTTTGGACGCGACATTTTATGACCAAGCTTAATTGGGGGCAAATCAGAAATGGCTTTTTACACCCCATTTAATGAAACTCTGCTTCCCAAAAAACGTATTTTTATTAATTAAATCACCACATCATCAGCAAACTCGGTTATTTTGCCGCTTGTTCACATTCATTCATATCTTTTCGTCATTGGTTCATCCCATGCTGCAGCGCTATTCACAACTTATTTTTACGATAAAGGTGCGCTAACAATTCCCAATACTTTGAGATGATGATTATGAAGACTCGTACTAAATTTTTGCTGACAGGAGCATTGCTTTCTTTGGCGGCAAGCTCCCACGGCGCCGAAGATAATCAACTCTTTGGCGGCACTATTAACGGCAACCTTAACTTTGCATCTGACTATGTGTTTCGTGGTGAATCAGAGACCTTAGACGGCGATATTCCTGTGGTACAAGGCACTCTGAGTTGGAATCACAACCAAGGCTGGTATGCAGGGGTATTTAGCTCCAACATCAAATTTGCCGACCCTAACTTAGAGATAGTGACTGCACCTTTTATTGGTAAAGCGGGGGAATTTGGCGACTCAGGTTTTACCTATGATGTGATGCTGTTTTCATACCTCTACCCAGGTGCATCCTACTCCAACTACACCGAGTTATGGTTAAAAGTGGGTAAACAATTTGGCCGTGCAAATCTGCAACTCGAAGTCACCCCGACAGTGGATGATTGGTTTGGTGTCGATGGCTGGCATGGCGTTAACTATGCCTTGCACCCAAGCTATAGCTTTGACAATGGTGTAAAAATCTCAGCCTCTGTGGGTTATCAAGACCTCACGGGTGATGGCGCCGAAGGGTGGGGTCACTGGAACATCGGCTTAAGTAAAGCATACTACGGCCTCAACTTCGACCTGCGCTACCACGGCAGCACAGTGGACAGTGACCATAAGGTCTATGGCACTCAAACTCAAATCTTCGATGACAGAGTCGTCATTGGGATCAGTAAAAGCTTTTAATCGTTATGTGACTTACCCGTTCATCCCACTGCTTCCCTGCAGTACTCCAATTGCTTGATATATCGAGCCTTGACCAGCCAATTTGGCTGGTCATTTTTTATCTAAATACGATTATCACCCACGCTACAGGCTAAGACGCGGCTGATATCCGCAAGACAACGACCCGACTCTTGCTGCCATTGATTGAAGGCAGCCTGCACCTGCTTTAGCGCCGTTTGCGAGCTAAAACCGGCATCCACCAGCTTGTGCGCCTTAAAATAGCCTTGCACATCATCGGTTAACAAAAAGGTGTCCTTACCGATTCCACGTAAGAAATACGGCCCAGTATTACCGCCGAGACGAGATCCGCGTTTTTTCAATAACGCCCAGAGTCCGACGATATCTTCGGTTGGCCAGTCGGCAATCAGCTTAGCCAAGCTACCATGTTTGCGGGCGATATCATGGATCATCAGCGCATTGTCATAAATCGCTTGGGTCTTCTTTAAATGGCGAATTAAGGTCGCATCCGCGGCGCGGGCTTGGATCTGTTCGGGCGACAGCATCAACACCTTTTCAGGCACAAAATTGAAGAAAGACTGCTCATAGGCGGGCCACTTATTATCGACCACACGCCAGACAAAGCCACTCTGAAATACCTGCCGACTCATAGCAGAGAGCAGCTCAGCATCATCATACTGGCGAATCTCAGCACTGGTAAGACAGCCCGGCAACAATGCTTCGAGTCCCTTGGCGCCGCCCTTACGCTCACTCGCTCTGGCATAGATGGATGAGAAACTTTCTAACTGACTCATACTGTTACCTTTGATTGTCTATATTTCACTGATTTTTTGAAGCGTTAATAGTACCGAATTTTAGCGGGAATAGATCATTCCGCATGGCAAACCACTTTTACGCCACTTCAGCTACTTTTAAAGAAAATTCCCACAGCAAGCGCCTTGATACCGACTAAAGTTAAGGCGTAGAGTCAAAAAATGCAGTGGTTATGGGGTCGGCACCTATGGAGCTTTTCTATCATCCGTTATCGCGATATTCACAGAAGGTGCTAATCGCTCTCTATGAGAAACAAGCTAACTTCTATCCGCGGATCACCGATCTGCGCGACCCATTTGCTCGCCAAACATTCCAACAGTTTTATCCACCCGCAAAATTGCCACTGCTTAAGACCCAAGAAGGCCAACTCATCCCCGAATCCAGCATTATTATCGAATATTTAGATAGGCATTTTAGCAACAGCACAGAGCTGCTACCCGCAGAGCCAGAACGCAACTTAGCAGTACGCTTATTTGATCGCATTATTGATAACGATATCAATAACCCACTATTTCAATTAGAAAAGTTGAAGATTTTGCCCGAAGGCAATGAATTTGAAATCAAGCAGATAGAAAAGCAGATGTTTATCCAATTTCAGCGCTTGGATGCCCACCTTAGCCAAAATCACTGGGTGTGTGGTGATAGTTTTACCTTGGCCGATTGCGCACTTATCCCCTGTTTAAGCTACAGTTTTGCCCACTTAAACCTACTGGATTTAGATGAACTCGTGCGTTACTGGCAGCAGGCGCAACTACGCGGCGCCTGGATGCTAGTGCTGGAAGAAGTACTGCTCGCCGAAATGGAGGAATACACAGGTATCAGGAGTATTCCCTAACGCAAACACAACTAAAGGTTGCGCTCTTTCTTCAACTGTAAAAACGCTTTCCATTTAACCACTTCAGGCGGCAATTCAGGAGCCGGATCGGTATAACCCGCCTCTTTAACCAACACATCCAGCGGGACTTGCTTACCTTTACAAACAAACACACCACGCACATGCACGATACAGTGCAAACCGCGCTCGCTCACAAAGCGTTGTTCAATATAAAAATATTTCTCATCCCAGCCCACGACCTTGGTTTCAATCTCAAACTTTTTCAGGGGCTTGATATCGCGGATATAGGTAAATTCGGCGGCGTTAACAATTGGCATCCACTTCAATTTGAGGAAACGCTTTAACAGCCCCATTTCGGCCAACATATAGGTACGCGCCAGATCCATAAACGCCGGATAGCGGGAGTTGGTCAGGTGGAAGTTGATATCGCAATCGCTAGGTAATGCCCGGTAAGTAATGCGGCTTGTGCCCAAAAAATCAATCTTACGGCAGTGACGCGTGCGCCAAAATAACAACCAAAACAAACGGAAATACAGATTCATATGCAGTCGCCCTAAAAAGAAGAGCCACAGGCTAACAGAGGTCATACCAGAGGGCAAGCGAGATCTAGCTCACAAAAAAGGCGCCAAATAGCGCCTTTTTATGCTCAAGCATTCCTATTGAGTCTGGCTTAAGCTGCAATCCCAGAGTGGCGCAGCAGCGCATCGATACTCGGCTCGCGGCCCATAAACTGTTTGAACAAGTCCATAGGCTCGGCTGAACCGCCCATTTCGAGGATATTGTGCAAGAAGCTACGGCCCGTGTCAGGATTGAAGATACCTTCCTCTTCGAAGCGAGAAAACGCATCCGCCGACAGCACTTCTGCCCACTTGTAGCTGTAGTAACCCGCGGCATAACCGCCCGCAAAAATATGCGCAAAACCATGTTGGAAGCGGTTAAATGAAGGCGGAATTAACACGGCTACCTGACGACGGACTTCATCCAAGGTTTCTTGAATACGCGCCCCTTTAGCTGGGTCAAATTCGTGGTGCAGTCTAAAATCGAACAGTGAAAACTCCAGCTGGCGTAACATCATCATGCCTGATTGGAAGTTTTTCGCCGCTAACATCTTGTCTAACATGGCTTTTGGCAAAGGCTCACCGGTTTCGTAGTGACCGGAGATCTCCGCTAAGGCTTCTTCTTGCCAGCACCAGTTTTCCATAAACTGGCTAGGCAATTCGACTGCATCCCAAGGCACACCGTTGATACCTGACACACCTGCCACGTCGATTTTGGTCAGCATATGGTGAATGCCATGGCCAAATTCGTGGAACAGGGTCGTCACTTCATCGTGGGTGAAGAGTGCCGGTTTGCCATCCACTGGGCCATTAAAGTTACAGGTGAGATAAGCCACGGGCTTTTGCAGACCATTAGGCGTGTGGCGACGCACTCGGCAATCATCCATCCAAGCGCCGCCGCGTTTACCTGTGCGGGCGTATAGGTCTAAATAGAAGCTGCCTCTGTGCTCGCCTGTTTCGTCAAAAATATCGAAGAAACGCACGTCTTTATGCCAACGGTCGAACTCGGTTTGCTCAACAATCTTCAAACCAAAGAGACGTGAGACAGTGTAAAACAAGCCAGATAGCACTTTATCTTCAGGGAAGTAAGGGCGCAGCAACTCTTGAGAAATCTCATACTTATGTTGCTGTAACTTCTCGGCATAAAAACTTAAGTCCCAAGAAGCCATTTCAGTCACGCCATATTGTTCCTGCGCAAAGGCTTTTAACTCGGCTAATTCGGCCTTAGCTTGATCCTTAGAACGCAGTGCCAATTCATTTAAGAAAGCCATCACCTGCGCGGGCGTTTCAGCCATTTTAGTGGCGAGTGATTTTTCGGCAAAGCTATCAAAGCCTAACAACTGTGCCAGTTCATGGCGCAGCGCGAGGATTTCATCCATCAAAGGACCGTTATCAAATTCACCCGCATTCGGGCCTTGATCCGATGCGCGAGTCACAAAGGCACGATAACATTCTTCACGCAGATTACGGTTTTCGCTGTAGGTCATCACGGGTAAATAGGAAGGGAAATCTAAGGTAAATAACCAACCTTCTAGTTCGCGCGCCTCGGCCATTGCTTTCGCTGCTGCTTTGGCAGAATCTGGCAAGCCAGCAAGTTCGGCCTCATCGGTAATTAACTTAGTCCACGCTTGGGTTGCATCCAGTAATTGATTGGAAAAGCCGCTGGTAAGTTCAGAAAGACGCTTAACGATTTCGCCATAACGCACTTTTTGCCCATCGTCTAAGCCGATACCCGAAAGCTCGAAGTCCCGTAAGCTGTGCTCAATCACCATCTGTTGTGCTTGGCTCAATTGGTCAAAGTCTGCCGATGCACGCAGGGATTTATAGGCCTGATACAGCCCTTGGTGTTGGCCAACGTAAGTGCCGTATTCGGATAGCAGCGGCAAACAAGCATCATGGGCGGCGCGCCATTCATCTGTGCTCACCACTGAGTTCATATGGGAGACAGGCGACCAAATCTGGCTTAACTCGTCATCCACTTGCTCGAGCGGGGCGACTAAGTTATCCCAGGTAAAAGGCCCAGGGTTTTGCAGCACTTCATCAATCTTGGCACGACACTGAGCAATGGCCTGCTCAACGGCAACTTGAATGTGTTCAGGTTTAATCTGGGAAAAAAGCGGTAATTTTGCGCCGTTAAGCAAAGGGTTGCTCATAATGGTTCCTCTACAATCTGTGTAGCTAATAAATAAGGGCTTATCTGCTATTTATCAAGGCGAGAAAACCGATTGCCCCCTTCGCAGATACACCTAGCCGTATTCCACAAAGAAAAAAGCGAACAAGTTCACAATTAAGATTTACACCAAATTTACTTACTCAATCTTGACGAGCTGATCGCAAATCGAATCCATTCTCATTAACGATCATATTCGCTTGAGTTAATATCTGCACATATTCCGCATCTTTTATTAGATTGGCTTAAATATGGCAGCTTCACTTCATCCCATCCTTAGTGCCGTCGGTGTGATTAGCGTCATTTGCTTGAGTCACACATGCTTGGCGAACGAGAGCTTAGTGCAAACCGAAGGTGTATCAAGCGGCGTATTACCCGCAACAACCACAGCACCTTGGGCCGCGAATCTAGACTTAGGTTGGGATAGCAAATATGTGTCCCAAGGACGTAACAATCTGGCCGAGGGCGGAATTTATTGGCTAAATGCTAGCGTTCAATACGGTAATCTCACCACCTACGCCCTAGTCGGACGCGGCGATAGCCAAGCTTATACCGAGTGGAATATTGGTCTCGAATACGCATTAAACCTCAGCGAACACTTAGAGGCGAATCTGGGTTATCAGCGGATTGAAGGTTATAGCAGCAGTCGCTGCCAGGATAACGAACTGTTCGCAGAATTAGCCTACACCGCCGCCCCTTGGTTAGTCCCCTCGGTAAATTATGTGTATTCCACCGAGGCTGCCGGCTATTTTGTCGAGCTGAGTCTGCACAGTTATTGGCAACTGAGTGAAAGCTTTACTCTCGCACCTTATATAACCCAAGGGCTTGATTTTAAATATCGAACAGAAGAACACAATGGCCGTAATCACCTCCAATTTGGTTTGGAGGCCAATTATGTTCTGGCCGATAATATGAGTCTCAGTGGCCATATTAGCCACAGCATTGCCCAGAACGATATTGAGCAAGAAGCGGCCACCAATGGCGATTTTAGCTCGCAGGATCAAACCTATGCGGGTATCCATTTCAATATCAACTTCTAAGTTTTTAAGCACGCCTCTGCGTTTGGCAAACTCTCCCTGCTCTAACTACACTCAAGAAGTCGATGGAACGACTCAAATTAAGCGAGGAACAGGGAATGTTAACGCATCATATAAAATGGCTGTCTAACGCATTTATCTTATTGATATTTTATGGCTTATTATCATTTGCGGCCGAGCCAGAATTAGAAGCATTATCCAAACCGACCACAACTGAGCCCCTACCTTTAGGAACCTTACTCGACAGTGAAGGGAAACCGCTTCCGCTCCCGGCTCAACAAAGCGCCTTAGATTACCAATCTCCCGTGATAGACACTGACAATATGCCTGCGAAAACAAATACCCATAAGGCAAAGTCGACGTCATCGAAGAAGAAAAAGCAGAGCCGCAAGCAACAACTCGCCAGCCGAGAGAGGGTCGCTAACGACCCTAGTTGTCGCTGGCTCAATGCCCGCATGTCACAACTCGAGACCCTGATTGGCAACCGCCCCGACAAAGCGGCAAGCTATCAGACCGATGAACTCAGCGCCCGTCAGCTGGAGTGGCAATGCCTCAAATGCGGCGCCGAAGGGCCAAACCAAGACGATCACTATCGCTGCCAATATCGCCGTTAAGCTTGAGCTAACCGCCCAAAGATAAAGTAGGTGCTTTGCTGAGATTTTTTGCGGCAAAACAAGGTCTATACCAAAGCAACCTAATGGGCTGGTCTGCAAACCCATTCCAACCTACAATGACCTTCTGCTAATAAGCACCTCATTCTTAGAGTTAGACGGAGAAACTCATGGCTCAACATTTTGACTATATCTGCCTAGGCGCAGGCAGCGGCGGTATCGCCTCAGCTAACCGAGCTGCCATGCGTGGCGCTAAAGTTCTACTCATCGAAGCGAAACATGTTGGCGGCACCTGCGTAAACGTAGGCTGCGTACCTAAAAAAGTCATGTGGTATGGCGCGCATATCGCCGAAGCCATGAACCTCTACGCCAAAGATTATGGATTTGATGTTTCAGTCAACAAATTCGACTGGAACACCTTAGTGAACAGCCGCGAAGCCTATATCGGTCGTATCCACGAGGCCTACGGTCGCGGTTTTACCAATAACAAAGTCACCCTGCTCAATGGTTATGGCCGCTTCGTTAATGGCAACACCATTGAAGTGAATGGCGAGCACTATACGGCTGACCATATCCTGATCGCCACCGGCGGCGCACCAACTATTCCAAACATTCCTGGTGCGGAATACGGGATTGATTCCGATGGTTTCTTCGCCCTGCGCGAACAACCTAAACGTGTCGCTGTTGTCGGCGCTGGCTATATCGCCGTCGAAGTCGCGGGCGTGTTACACGCGCTTGGCAGCGAGACTCACCTGTTTGTGCGTAAACATGCGCCGCTGCGTAACTTCGATCCTATGCTAATCGATGCTCTCGTCGATGCCATGAAGACCGAAGGCCCAACCCTGCACACCAACAGTGTTCCTCAATCTGTGGTCAAAAATGCCGACAACAGCCTGACTCTGCACCTCGAAAATGGCGAAAGCGTGACCGTTGATTGCCTGATTTGGGCCATTGGCCGCTCACCCGCGACGGGCAATATCGGTTTAGAAAACACCGATGTGCAATTGGATAGCAAAGGCTATGTGATTACCGACGCGCAGCAAAATACCACCCACAAAGGCATTTATTGCGTGGGCGATATTATGGCGGGCGGCGTGGAGCTGACTCCCGTTGCGGTTAAAGCCGGTCGCTTACTCTCCGAGCGCCTATTCAACGGCATGAGCGATGCCAAAATGGATTACAGCCAAATCCCAACCGTGGTATTCAGCCATCCTCCGATTGGCACTATGGGCTTAACCGAGCCAGAAGCCCGTGCGCAATATGGTGATGATAATGTCAAGGTTTACACCTCAGGCTTTACCTCAATGTATACCGCCGTCACTAGCCACCGTCAGGCCTGTAAAATGAAGCTGGTATGCGCGGGCAAAGAAGAGAAAGTCGTGGGTATTCATGGCATTGGTTTTGGTATGGATGAGATCCTCCAAGGATTTGGTGTCGCCATGAAAATGGGCGCCACCAAAGCTGATTTCGATGCCGTTGTCGCCATCCACCCCACTGGTGCTGAGGAATTTGTGACCATGCGCTAAGCGCATGACTCAAGTTTTAAATCAGGCTCAATAGCCTGTGAATGTTGCATTTTATCGAAGCGGTTCTGATATTCTCAGCGCCGCTTTTTTTATGTTCAACGCTAAGCCATCAAGCCTATTTATCCGCTCTCAACATCCCACTCTTTCGCCCCAATTATCGGTTAAAAGCACAGGTAAATTTATCAGTATTCAAATCAATTTCTCTTGCTTTATGCCAATCGAAAGTATGCAAACTGGGCATTTCAACTTGATATTTTGCTAATAAAGATCTTATTATAGTTATAGCACTAACTATTATTCGCTTTAAATAAATCAAGGAGGCATTATGTCAGCTAAGCATGCTGCAGATGAAAACCCCATCTCACAGATCATCCGTTCCACCTGGGAACGCCTTCATGGAACACTACAATATTTCTGCCTGTTCGCCATTCTAAGTACCTATCTCTTTGTCATTTTGAAACCGAGCTTCATTCAAAATAACAAAGCGTTAGGAGGAAAATAATCGATGAATTCCCTCTCTTACGTTTCATTGGCAATTTACTTTATTGCCATGCTCGCTATTGGTTTGTTCGCCTATCGTAAGTCGACCGATGATGTCTCTGGCTACATTTTGGGTGGCCGCCAAGTGAGCCCGCACGTCACGGCTCTCTCGGCCGGCGCCTCGGATATGAGTGGCTGGATGCTGATGGGCCTACCCGGCGCTATGTTTCTGGTGGGGTTTGAAACCCTGTATATCGCCCTCGGATTATTAATTGGTGCTCTAATCAATTATCTGGTTGTTGCCCCTAAATTGCGGGTCTACACCGAGGTCGCCGATAACGCGTTGACTATCCCAGAGTTCTTCGCCAAACGCTTTGGTCAGGCCGATAACAGCATTCGCATTATTGCCGCCGCCATCATAGTGATCTTTTTCACCCTCTATACCTCGGCGGGATTAGTCGCGGGCGGCAAGTTGTTCGAATCCGCCTTTGGGCTGAACTACGATATTGGCCTAGTCGTCACCTTAGCCGTCGTGGTGTCGTACACTCTGCTGGGGGGATTTTTAGCCGTTAGCCTCACCGACTTTGTGCAGGGCTGCATTATGTTTGTCGCCTTGGTCTTAGTGCCTTTCGTGGCATATCAAGAATTTACCAGCGCAGATCGTATGATGAACTTTGCCTATCAGTCGATCCCGCATTTTACTGACGCGATGCAAAATGTGACCCTGCTTGGCTTAATCTCGAGCCTCTCGTGGGGACTCGGGTATTTCGGACAGCCGCATATTATTGTGCGTTTTATGGCGATCCGCTCGGTCGCCGACATTAAAACCGCACGCCGCATCGGCATCAGTTGGATGACAGTGACCATTATCGGCGCCTTAGCGACAGGCTTGGTCGGTATCGCCTACGCCAATAAATTTGGGATGAAACTGTCAGACCCTGAAACCATCTTTATCGTGTTTTCAGAGTTACTGTTCCACCCCTTAATCAGCGGCTTCCTGCTGGCAGCGATTCTCGCGGCCATTATGAGCACGATTTCATCGCAGTTATTAGTCTCGTCGAGTTCGCTGACCGAAGATATTTATCGCACCCTGTCGAAGAAACAAGCGAGCGAGCAAGAGATGGTAAAAATGGGCCGTTACGGGGTTGCTGGTGTTGCCATTGTCGCAACGCTATTGGCGCTTGATCGCTCTAACAGCATCCTCTCCCTCGTGAGTAATGCGTGGGCAGGCTTTGGTGCTGCCTTCGGTCCGCTGGTGCTGTTTAGTTTGTATAAAGCCAATCTCACCCATAAAGCGGCGATTGCGGGGATTATTTCGGGCGCGCTCACGGTACTCTTTTGGATTTACGCCCCCGTGCTTGCCGATGGTAAGGCATTGAGTAGCTTAGTGTATGAGATGATTCCAGGCTTTATTGTCAGCAGCACAGTGATTTATCTGGTGAGCAAATTCGATAACGACCCGTGCGCTAAAACCACGAAGCAGTTCCATCAGGCCGGTCGTGTATTGGCCGAGGAAAGCTAAGGAGGCGTTATGACAGACTCTCCCCGTAAACGTATCGTCGTCAAAGTGGGGAGCGCCTTAATCGCGCCCCACAAGCAAGGTTGCAGCAGCCATTATCTCTTGGGTATCGCGCAGTTTATTACTTACTGCCGCGTCCAAGGTATCCAAGTGGTACTGGTTTCATCCGGCTCGGTTGCCGCTGGGTGGCATCACTTTGAGGGCCAAGCTCAGCCGAGTGTCACGGTCAAAAAGGCCATGGCGGCTGCGGGTCAGGCGGATATGATGGCGACGTGGAATAAGCTATTTGATTTTCCCACAGCCCAACTGCTGCTGACCCATGGCGATTTACGTAATCGCGAGCGTTATATCAGTATTCGAGACACGATTTTTAGCCTGCTCGAACACGGTTTAATGCCAATTATCAATGAGAATGACGCCGTGACCGCCGACAAACTCAAGGTTGGCGATAACGATAATCTCTCGGCCATGGTGGCGGCTGCGGCCGATGCCGACACCTTAGTAATTTGCTCGGATGTGGATGGACTCTACGATCAAAATCCCCACGAATATCCCAATGCCAAGCTGATCAAGCAAGTCACTGAAATCAATGCCGATATCTATGCGATGGCGGGAGGCGCCAGCAGCGATGTTGGCACCGGAGGCATGCGCACTAAGATCCAAGCCGCCGAAAAAGCCATTTCCCACGGCATTGAGACCTTTATTATCAATGGCTTTAATGCCGATTCCTTTAGCCAACTGCTAAAGGGGCAAAATCCGGGCACCCTCTTTACCCCCTACGAAAAACCGATGCAGGAGCATTTGCATTGGATGACCCACACCTCGCAA
Source organism: Shewanella decolorationis (assembly GCF_004354305.1). Lineage (NCBI taxonomy): Bacteria > Pseudomonadati > Pseudomonadota > Gammaproteobacteria > Alteromonadales > Shewanellaceae > Shewanella > Shewanella decolorationis. The sequence goes on from NZ_CP037898.1 coordinate 3,890,131, forward strand.
GCGCAGGGCGAAGTGATCGTCGAGGATGATTTTGACCTCGCGCTCGATCAGCACAGCGAGCAATTAACCAGCGATGATGTGGTTGAAGTCAAAGGGGATTTCTCAGTGGGCGACACCATTCTGGTGCGTAAAGGCGATGGCACTAAGTTAGCAAAAGCCAAATCTAACTACAGCAGTTGCCTACTGAGTTTTATTACCGAGCAGGATGATCAGGCGTTTGCCAGTGAATTCCAGCAAAAAACCGGCCCCATCATTTCCGATAAGAATATCGCCATTCTTAAATCCATTTGAGTGGAGAAACTATGAGCCTAATTAAACAAATATCTGCCGATGCCGCCCATGCGGCCCGCACACTCGCCCAACTCGATGAGTCGTTAAAAAACACCGTATTACTTGATATGGCGCGCTCATTAAGGGAAAAAACCTATGAAATCCAAAGCGCCAACCTGATTGATGTGCACCGTGCAACACAGGACAACTTAAGCCCTGCCATGGTCGATCGCATCACGCTGAACCAGCATCGTATTGAGGCGATGGCGCAAGGAATCGAAACCATCGCCGCCCTGCCCGATCCCGTTGGGCGCGAGCGTTTTATTGGTAAACGACCTAACGGCTTATCTATCAGTAAGATGCGTGTGCCACTCGGCGTGGTGTGTATGATTTATGAGGCGCGCCCTAATGTCACCGCCGATGCAGGCGCCCTGTGCTTTAAATCCGGCAATGCGGTGATCCTGCGTGGCGGTAAAGAAGCACTGCACACCAGCCAAGTGATCGCCAGCATTTTACAGGCGGTACTGACCGCCTATGGTTTGCCTAAAGCACTTATCAGCGTGATCCCAAATCCTGACCGCGCCCTGATGCTCGAACTGATGCAGCAGCGGGAATTTATCGATGTGATCATCCCTCGCGGTGGTGAAGGATTGATTAACTACGTCACTGAAAACAGTAGCATTCCGGTTATTCAACACTTTAAGGGCGTGTGCCATTTATATGTGGATAAGGATGCCAATCAAGATATCGCCTTAGATTTGCTGCTTAATGGTAAAACCCAACGCACAGGAGTGTGCAACGCCCTCGAAGGCTTGTTAGTGCATAAGGATATCGCACCGCGATTCTTGCCCCGCGTCGCCAAAGCACTGGCCGAGCATCAAGTAAAAATCAATGCATGTCCTCCGGCCGCCGCGTATTTCGACGCCTGTACTTATATGGCCGAAGAGGATTTTGGCCAAGAATACTTGGACTTAGAAATCGCCATTCGCCAAGTCGACAGTTTTGAGGTCGCCACCCAACATATAGCTAAGTTTGGCAGCCACCATACCGAGGTGATTTGCACCGACAATGAACTCACCGCCGCCCGCTTTCAACGCGCAGTGGATGCTTCGGTCGTTATGGTGAATGCCTCATCACGCTTTTCCGATGGAAGCGAACTCGGCCTCGGCGCCGAAATCGGCATCGCCACCACTAAGCTACATGCCTACGGCCCCATGGGACTCGAAGCCTTAACCACTGAAAAATATCTGGTTTCAGGCACAGGACAGATTAGAGCTTAGCGATTACCTAGAAGATGTGATTAACTGCCCCAAGATATTCTCCCTTGGGGCTTTATTTAAGTGCTCGCCATTGAAATAGAGCTTCATACTTCTTATACGGCTTTCAAATGTTTCGAAAATACCCAAGCGAGTTTGTCTTGATATAGAAAGGCTTTCCAATCACCGCTTGCAGCAAGCACATTAATACGCTCACCTTTTGAAAGTGCCCCCAGTAACTCCGCATTTTTCTTAGGTTGATTACGGATATTGAGCTTATCGATAGTCACTTCATATACTTGTCCATTCTCCAGAACGGGATTACTCGCCATATCCGCGTTTGGCGATTTGAAATGGCTTGTCTCTTGTGATGCCAAGACGCTAGCACTTGTATTTACCGATCCGATACGACAAGTTTTGCTCCAAGAAATGCAAGAGTTGCCACACGGTTGACCCTTTTTACAGTTTTTGGCGTTGGCAATGGATATTGGATGCCCCAGAACAAAAACTAACAGTAATATCCATAACCTATTCACATTTAACTCCTTTAATATTCTTGCCTCAAAAGAAAGAATTACCGCTAGATTGCTTTAAGCATAGATTTACCGCCCGATGCCGCAGAATACGACTCCCCTCGGAGTTGCCGCAGGGCGAATAGGCAAATTGTGTGAGTGCGGTCATGGATGACCGACTAGCTTTCGCAGGTGCTGGGGCGAATGAAAATCGGTGATTTTCACGCTTATGAGCGAGAGGCAAGGATTGCCGAACTGGAGTGCTTTACATGGATGTAAAGCGAGGACTTCGGAAGCGATAGCAAATTTGCCAATGAGCACAAGGGGCTTTCAACTCCGTTGGGGGCGGCAAGGGAGATCCAAGAGGGAATTGCTGTTGATCCCCTCTTGGTCGGGTGTGGGGTGAAGACCCACGACCTTGATTCACCTCGGCCGTAAGGCCGCAAAACTCAACGTAAATCAAATAGTGATTTACGTTGCCCCATCACACTGCGATTTCCCCGCTTGATAACAGCTGGGTTGCCGTGGGCAGACGGCGCCGCGGGAGCAAATAAGCCGGGCATCATTTTTAATCCCGCGTTCAATCCAGTTGATATTCAATATCTTAGCCACGCTGACCAGATCGCTTTTAATATGCTGAGGAATCGCGACTGAGCCACCGCCAGACACACAGGCGGCTTTTAAATCATGGGCGATAGAGAGTGCATCTTTACCTTGGGCTTCAATGGCTGGATTCAAATCGATACCGGCACAGAGCACATGGGGGTTGCCCGCCGAGTCTTCGACCTTAATCGACTCGCAGCAGTAAATCCGTGGTTCATTGCCCACATTTAAAATCGAAATTTGCGCCGATGTCCCAACTGAAGGTTCGCTGATCATTCTAAACACCGCCCAATGCTGGCAAGGGTCTTCCACCAGCCGCATATTGCCCCAAGGCAGGGGAATGCCATTACCACGGTAAACGGCTTTGAGTTTGCCCGGCGCGTAAGCATCAAAATAATGCCAATGGGGATAAGGCGATACCACAGTCATCCGCCGCATGGCGACCGAGGCCGACACTTGCAGCTGTTTATGCACCTCAATTTCGTAACCGTGGCGGTCGAGTAATTGTCGATAGGGCACCTTAGGGCATAACAGGGCTCCGGCAAAAAAGCTGGATTCGAAGTCGCGCCACGCATGCAAAATATCCTGCGCGTTCAGGGTATTAGACTGCATTGTCACTTCTTCATCCATCTCCAGTTTTCGGCCGGAGATCATCACACTCTTAAGCCCATCTTTGTTGTGCAATACGCAATGACCGATATGGGCGGCGAGATCGTACTTCAGCCGACTGGGGCGATTTTTAAGGACTTTATTGATGTAAATTGTGCTGGGCGGCTCGAAGAAAGAGGTCACTAACTGATGGGAGCTTACGCCGCGCTCGTCGATCACTTCCTGGGGCGTACTATCTATCCATTTGATTTTTAAGCCTACACCCTTGGCAATATCCAGCATCTCCTCGAGGGATAAGGGCATACGTTTTAACCCAACCTCTTCGGCGGCACGTTCAAGATCGGGGAAATGGTTTTGATGGTGTTCCTGATGGGCGCGGATTAACAAATGGGCGAATTGCCGACCCGAGATCCCAGTCTGGGATAGCATTTCAGGAATCGCAATTTGCAAAATATCATTTGAAAACAAAAAGCTGGGTTCGAGCGCCATGCCGCTGATCCCACCACGGCGGCCCTTGTCCGGCGTGATGGCGCTCTCCTCGGGCACGTCGTCTAAAAACCAGTCAACGTCCTTTTGAAAAACCGTGGCAATCACGGCCAACATTTCGGCACTGGGCACGCGTTTTCCACGTTCGATCATCGACAAATATGACACAGAGGGTGCACTGCCCGCATCGACGCGAATGCAACGCGCAGATAAATCTTCCATGGTTAAATTGTTACGTTTCCGTAGGTTACGTATTTTTGTCCCTAGGAAATGTGACTTTCTCATCAAGCTCTGGTCATTGCGCATTTTGTAAAATTCACATTGTAAAATTTTTATTGTGAAATTGTAGTCAAAAAAAGACTAGACTACAAATTAAGCAATCGAGGCAGGTTATCCACCTGACACTGCTTAACCATTAACTCTGTCGGACAAACCAAATTGAAGACAAACGTTGAACCATTAGAAGTGAAATCAAGGCCCTAATTTTTAATTTGAATGTGTAGAGGATACAGCGATGAATATGTCAATTATCAATAGCCACCAGATCCAACCGAATCTAAACAGCTTCATCGCCGAAGAAGTGCTTGCCGTCGCCCAAGTGAACGTGGCCGAACATGAAAAACTTGCCCAAGCGAAGCAGTTCCTCGACCGTCATTTCCCGCTGGATACGGGTTCGCACCAGGATGTGATCAGCTATGTGGTTTACTACCAACACCTGCTGGCATTTTTTGCCGACGGCAGCCACAGCGGATTACGCCAAACCAAGCAGTTTGTTGCCTTTAACGGCACTAAAGATGCGCCAAGCGCCATAGTGTTACAGGACCAAGGCTGCCATGTAGAGTTATGCTTCGACCGCACTGGCATGATAGGCGCAAGGGATTTAGCAAATTTGGAAGATGTGCAAATTGAAACACCAATGGTGCAAGCGACTGAGCCAAAGGACACTCGCAACGCCACATCGCGCCACTGGTTAAGCCTGTTACATGCGGGAATGCCAAGCGCCAACGATATTCAAGACAAGTTATTTACCGCTAAAGATGGTGGTGACTACAGCCTACAAAGTATTGTTAATCTTTAATTTAATCCTACAGTTGGAGGAGATAAAGCCATAGGTGAGTCTCCTCAGCTTTCCTTGATGATCATTCCATCGACCCAACAATCAGTAAAACTGACTCTCAAAATAAATTAAATTGATTTTATTGAAGATTAATTCCATCGCTATAATACCCGCTTTTATCAGCGTCTCTGTTCTAACCTCGTTGCCATATAAAACCACGCTCCAGTAGTTAGAACCAAACAATCAGTCGCAAACCTAAGGCGTTATGAATTTTTCATCGATAGTCTCGCAACTTAAGCAACCCCATCGCCTTGTGTTTATCTGCGCCGCACTGCTGTGCCTCGCGCCTGTTATCTCATCCCCTATGGCACTTGTGCTCGGTTTTACCTTGGCCAGCCTAGGTTGGGTGCCAAACGGCTGGAATATCGCTGCCCTCACCAAAAAATTACTGTCCTATTCGATTATCGGCTTAGGCTTTGGCATTAATTTCAACGCCGCGATTGAGGCCAGTAGTCACAATGTAGGGCTAATTGTCGGCTCGATTATTTTTACGCTGATCTTAGGCTTTATGGTGACTCGCGCCCTGAAGTTTGACCCGATCACAGGGCACTTAATTGCCTCTGGCACCGCCATATGTGGCGGCAGTGCCATTGCTGCCGTATCGCCCGCCATTAATGCCAAACCAGACCAAACCGCCACCGCATTAGCCTGTGTATTTGTACTCAACTCGGTGGCTTTGTTTTTATTCCCCGCCCTCGGGCATTTGCTCAATATGAGCCAGTACGATTTTGGCGTGTGGAGTGCCATTGCGATTCATGACACCTCCTCAGTGGTCGGCGCGGCCTCTGCCTATGGTGATGAAGCACTTAAAACCGCCACCACCATTAAACTGGCGCGCGCACTTTGGATTATCCCCATCGCCCTTGTCAGTGCACTGATCTTTGGCGGCGATAAACGTAAGCTTAACCTACCGTATTTTATTGGATTTTACTGTTTAGCCATCGCAATCGCCCATTGGCTGCCGCAGTTTCAGCCGCTCTACGACACGCTGTTTATGGTGTCTAAACGTACCTTGGTTCTGTGTCTATTCTTGATTGGCGCGGGGATTACGGTGCAAAAAATGCGGGCGAGCGGCCCTAAGCCTTTGCTGCTGGGCGTGGTTCTGTGGGCGGCGATTGGGGTAACGTCTTTAGGTTATATTCTGTATTTTCAATAGATTGGATTTGAGTCTAACTGATCAGATTGACGTGCTAATGCAGGAAGCTTTATTCGGCGTTGGGTTTAATCCGCCAAGCCAACCCCAGTACGCCTAAAAAGGCAGAAAATTCAATCAGCGAGCGGAGTAATCCTGTGGTTTGCGTGGATGCAACCAAGGCAATAAGGCAAAACACAATTAGCAGCGAGTTTTTCAATTGCATCCTCCGACAAACTTAGGGGATGCTCATTATTGTTTAGAACCAAAAAGCCAGCCAATATCGATTTTCAATAACAAATAGCTATAACAACTAAGCCTGAGAGTTTAGGCTAAGCGGCTTTATGGGCGCTATCGGACTCGTTTGCCGCCAGTTCTTGGTTATGTTCTTGAATAAAATCCTCCATAAACCAAGCACAAAAGGTGTGGCGGCCATCCACGGCGGCCTTGCCATAAATGGTCGACGCCTGTTGGCGCACGGTTTTCTCTTTTGTCTGTCTCACTTCGGCAATTTCTTTAAAACTCAGCCCTTTAAGCAATAAAAACGCGACTTGCTGCTCGCTCTTGGTAAAACCCCAAGTATCAAACTGGTTTGCAACGGCTTGGCTGTATTCCTGTCTGGCGGAACGCATTTGAGTCGACATATTGTCGATTTTTTTATCGGCGTACTCGAGGCGTTTTGCTAAGGCTTTAACCTCGCGTGAGCGGCGAATTAAATCGTAACTGAGGTAGATGGCCCCGACTGCGGTGAGCACTAAGAGTATGGCTTCCTGCACTAAATGCCATTGCGGAATGCCTAATTGAATGTCGGAACTAATGTCAAAAAGCTTAAAGCACATGATGAGTGCCAGCAGACCAATAATGACAATATCCTTCATTTAAAACTCCTAAATAAAAGCAAAATCAATCAATTATTTTATGGGACATATGTACCATAGGCGGATTTATGATACAGGTCCCCGACGACTTTCACCCGTCAATCCCTACACTGACAGCATTGTTTAATACCACAGAATCATGTCATGTCTGTCAGTTCGTCTTGTATCAAGTTATGTCTGTTGACCAGCTTAGTCGGCAGTAGTTTCCTTTGTCTTGCGGCGGAAGCCGAACTTTCCCAAGCGCTGTCGAGCAGCCAAGCGAGGTTGACTCATATCACTTCGTCGAATACTCAAGCTGCCAATTTAACCAGCTCGACCTGGCTCTCTGGCCTGCCGAGCATCAGTTTAAGTCACCTCGGGAGTTTGGATAATAGTAACAGCTACGAGCAGGAACTCTCAGTCAATTTGCCATTTAAATCCCCCGCGCTACACAGCAGCGATAAGCAAATAAAACAGCTCGCCGAGCAAATTCATCAGCAACAAATGGCGCTGCAAGGCTTGTATCTCTCGGGATTATTAAGGCAGAGCCTGTGGGAATACCGCCAGAGCGAAGTCAAACTGTCGCAGCTTGAGCGTAAACAGCAGTTGCTCGATAAACTCCATCGCCAGCAAAAACAACTGACCGATGCGGGGGAATTACCACTGGCCAACACCCTGCTGCTGGAGCGGGAAAGTGTCGATATCGCCTTAAGCCGCGCCGACATTCTGCAACAACAAGCCCAATCTTTAGCCCTGTATCAACAGCTAACGGGCCAAGACCGAATGCCCAGCGCGATTGAGGAAACTGACCGCTCACTTGGCAAGGGTGCCGAGACCTTAGCCCAACATCCCCTGTGGCAATTGTTGAAACTACAACAACAGCAACACCTGCTGCTGATCCAAACTCAACAAGCGGGTGAGCGCGATCCTTGGACCGTCTCACTCACGGCAAAAAATACCGCCGATGCGGGTGTGGATGATCAGCAGTTAGGCATAGCCGTGTCAGTGCCCTTAACCTTAGGCTCGGCGCTGTCACAGAGCGATTTATCCCAATGGCAACAAGCAAATACCGAACAAAGCCTCAATCTTGACCGCAGCGCACTCGAGCTTAAAAACCAGTGGGATCAATTGGTCCGCCAGCAAACTAACCTCGTCGAGCAACAGCGCTTACTCACCCAAGCACTCGCCCTCAGTCGCACCATTACCGAGGAACTCGCCAAGGTAAAAGATCAAGATCAGGTGAGTTATGAAGTCTGGCTGCGCCGCTACATGGAGGCGCTCGACACCGAGTCCCGCTTGGCGCTCAACCGCGTCAGCTTGCAACAACTGCATTCTCAACAACTCCAAGCCTTAGGAATTTCATTATGATGGCCAAGTACGGCGCATGCCTTCTCTGTTTATCCGCGAGTGTTGTAGGTTCGGCGCAGGCCGAAAGCTTAGCCATTAGCGCCTTAGGTAATCTCGACCTCAGTTACACCCAACCACAAAGAGTCGCCAGTTATGAGGGCAGCCCACTGCCGGCGCAGGTTGAAATCCTTCCCGGCAATGATTATTGGATCAGCACACCCGAGAATATCCAGCAGGTGCACTTTCTCGTCGGCCAAGGCCAGCGCGTCAGTAAAGGCCAAGCGATAGTCAAACTCACAGGGCCAGAAGTGTTCCACTACCTCGCCCAAGTCGAGGCCGCGGCTAGCCTGTATCAACTCGCCAAGAGTCGCTATGAGCGCAACAAACCTTTGCTCGCCAATGGCAGCATTAGCGCCGAAAAATGGCGTGAGATCAGTCAGGACTATTTCACGACTCACCTCGAATACGAGCATATGCAGCACTTTATGGAGCGCGTCCACAGCACGGATGCGGCAACTGACTCCTTAGTGGTCGCCGCGCCCGTTGACGGTATCGTTAAACTCAATGCCATCAGCGGCCCTTATATGGCGGGGGACCAACTGTTTTCACTGGTGCCCAATAACAGCATCCGCGTCAAAGTGAATGTGCCCACGGGGCAGTCCCATTCCCTGTCGGCCATCAATATCAATCAATGCCATATCGCGATTGAGTCACTGTCGGCGATTGCCGAAGGCGCCTTTGTTACGGCTTGGTCATCGGCGGTGCCGCAGGAATGTAACCTATTGTTAGGTCAGCAAATGACTGTGGTTCCCGAGTATCAAAAGGCCGTGTATTTACTGCCCAAAAACAGTGTGTTTAGTTGGGAGCAGGACAGCCAAGTGTTCACTAAGTCCGATAGCCAGCTCAATGCGCTAACGGTCGATATCTTAGGCTCAACCCCGGAGCAATATATTGTCGCCAGCGATCAAGACTTGAGTCAGCTGCAAGTCCTATCCCAGTCAGTTGCCGCGGTGAAAGGCATCATGCTCGGTTTAGGAGGCGAATAAGATGCTCACCTCAGTGATCCGTTTTTCGCTCACTCAGCGACTGTTTGTGCTGATAGTAGCGCTGATCCTCATGTTGGCTGGTGCACGGGCTTGGTTTGCCATTCCCTTGGATGCCTTTCCGGATATTTCCCCAACCCAAGTGAAGATTATCCTCAAGGCTCCCGGCATGACGCCGGAGGAAATCGAAGCCCAGATTACTGTCCCGATTGAAACCGAGCTTTTAGGTATTCCGCGGCAATCGATTCTGCGCTCGACCACTAAGTACGCCATTAGCGATATCACCCTCGATTTTGAAGAAGGCACGGATATCTATTGGGCGCGCCAACAGGTGAGCGAGCGCCTCACTGCGGTCTGGGACAGTTTTCCCGAAGGCGTGAGTGGCGGCGTGGCGCCCATGAGCACGCCGCTCAGTGAAATTTTTATGTTTTCACTCGAAAACCCCAATCTTTCCCTGCTGGAGCGACGTCAATTACTCGAGTGGGAAATTCGGCCGCTGCTGCGCACAGTACCGGGTGTTGCCGATGTGAATATCCTTGGCGGTTATGCCAAGAGTTTCAGCATCAGCCCTAATCCTGCGGCGATGGCGGCAGCGGGCGTAAGCTTTGCCGCGCTGCAACAGGCAATTGTGGAGAATAATCACAACGAAGGTGCCGGTAAGCTCACCATAGGTACTGACACCATCATAGTGCGCTCCGAGGGACGCATCGATGATATCGACGAGCTCAAACAGCTAGTGATCAAAGCCGATAATGCTAAGGTCTATCGCTTGCAGGATCTCGCCGATATCCAGATAGGCCACCTTGCGCGCTACGGCGCCGTCACTAAGGATGGCAACGAAACCGCCGAAGCCTTAATCATTGCCCTAAAGGATGCTAATACGGCACAAGTAGTTAACAACATTAAGGAAAAACTAGCGCAAATCAGCCTGACGCTCCCCGAAGGCAGCCAGATAAACACCTTTTACGACCGCGCTAACCTGATCAATACTGCCATCGAGACCATCTCCAATGCGCTATTCGAGGCCGTTGTGCTGGTCATCGTATTGCTGGCGCTGTTTTTAGGAAATGTGCGCGCCGCGTTAGTGGTGTCACTATCGTTGCCGCTAGCCGCACTGTTCACCTTTTTGATGATGGATCACTTCAATCTGTCCGCGAACCTGATGAGCCTCGGTGGCCTCGTTATCGCTATCGGCATGTTGGTGGACTCCTCAGTGGTAGTAGTTGAAAACATGGTGAATTTAATCGCCACTAAACAGCGTTTGCCGCGTTTGCACTTGATCTTTCGCGCCACCAAAGACGTCGCCATTCCTGTGGTCTCGGGCACGGTTATCGTGATCATAGTGTTCTCACCACTGCTTACCCTCAGTGGTTTAGAGGGCAAACTCTTTACCCCAGTCGCCATCACCATAGTGTTTGCCATGTTGTCGGCGCTGGTGCTATCGCTGACAGTGATCCCCGTGATTGCCTCGTACCTAGTCAATGAGAATGCCGCGAAAGAACCTAAGGCCGTCGAAAAGCTCAAGCATCTTTATCTTGGCAGCCTAAAGGCCTGCTTTGGTTGGCAAAAACCTTTTATGCTCACCGCCTTTAGCTTACTGATCGTCAGTCTGGGTCTGTTTAGTCTGGTGGGGAAAACCTTTATGCCGACCTTAGATGAGGGCGACATCATTCTTCAGTTAGAGAAATCCCCTTCGATTTCCCTCGACGCCTCCATCGCTATCGATAAACAGATCCAGCAAACCCTGCTAAGCCAAATCCCTGAAATCAAGCAGATGGTGGCGCGAACTGGCGCCGATGAGATTGGTTTAGATCCCATGGGGCTGAACGAAACCGATGTGTTTTTAGAGCTGGCGCCCCGCAGCGAATGGCGTTTTGCCACCAAAGAGCAACTTATCGATGCCATCCGCACTGTGTTGCTTAAATATCCCGGCGTGAACTTTAACTTTACGCAACCGATACAGATGCGCGTCTCCGAAATGCTCACCGGCAGTATTGGCGATGTCGCGATTAAAGTATTCGGTAATGATATCGAGACCTTAGGCAAGCTCACCGGAGAGATAGAACAACTGGTCACCGCCACTCAGGGCAGTGTCGACGTTAAGATGGCGATGATTGAAGGCAGCCCCTTTATCAATCTCACCTTAGATAATGAGCTGGCCCGTGGGTTTGGGATGAGCACTATGGAGTTTGCCCGCTACCTCAAGAGCCAACTCGAAGGCGTGGTCGTCACCGAAGTGCTGCAAGGGAAGAAGCGCACGCCTGTGCTTATCGCTAATAATCAGGCGCAGATAAGCAACATTAACGAACTGCAAAATCAGTTATTGGTAATGCCAGATCATTCCCTAAAACGCCTAAGCGATGTGGCGGTATTGAGCTATAAACAAGGCCCTATCCTGATCGAACGGGAACAGGGAAATCGCTTTTCGGTGATCACCACCAACGTCCAAGGGCGGGATATTGTGGGCTTTGTGGAGGAGCTCAACAGCAAAATCGCCAAGGAGATCAAACTGCCCAGTGGCTATAGCGTTAGCTTCGGTGGCGAGTTTGAAAACCAGCAGCGCGCCACCAGCAATTTATTGCTGGTGATCCCCATTGCTATCGCGCTGATCACTTTGATTTTATTCACCACCTTCGGCTCGCTAGCAAAATCGGGGTTAATCCTCGCCAACGTCCCGTTTGCCATGATGGGCGGTATCGTCAGCTTGTATCTCTCGGGGGAATACCTCTCGGTGCCCGCCTCGGTAGGCTTTATCGCCCTGCTAGGTGTCGCCGTGCTTAACGGCGTAGTGATGGTCAGCTATTACGAACAAACCAAATACTTATTTGGCAGCCTCAGGGAACGGGTCGAACAGGGCGCCGCGCGGCGACTCAGACCCATTCTGATGACGGCCACCACCGCCATGTTTGGTTTGATCCCATTAGTATTCGCCTCTGGCCCCGGTGCTGAAATCCAAAAACCTTTGGCCATTGTGGTGATCGGTGGCTTGCTCACCTCCACTATCACGACCCTGTATTTACTGCCCATGTTGTATTTTTGGCTGGAGAAACGCCGATGAGCACCGAACAACTGCTAGTCCTGATCGCCCAAAACGATATCAAGGACGATATAGTCGATACCCTGATTGAGTTGGAGTTTTTATCCGGCTTTAGCCTAGGCAATATTTGCGGATTTAGCCGCGAGCACAGCCATTTCAATATCAAGGAACAAGTGGAAGGTTATCGAGAGTTTTGTAAGTTTGAGATTATGCACCCTGCAAGCCAGCAAACCGCTTTGCTTGAGGCACTAGCAAAGGTCTGTAAACACAACCCTTGCCGTTATTGGATTATGCCCATCTATCAAAACGGCACGCTTTCCTAACGATAAAGGGCATACAGAACCTGCTGTATGCCTGACTACAGAATCGGGGTTGGTCGACGCACTAAGTAACCACTGGCGATGGAGAGAATGCAGTAGGCGGTAAAGAAGTAGAATCCGCTCTCAAACTGCGCCTTGGTCTTTAACATTTCGCCCATGCCCCCCGAGGCATTGCCCGCCAAAAAGGTAATGATCAGGGCCACCACAAACACATCGGCCATCGACCATTTCGCCAGCGCAGAGACGATATGGTGAATGCGCCACTGCAGCGCAATCGAACTCACGGTTTGTTGTACCAACATCAGGCTGAGTTTCACTGCAGGGATAACGATGCTAAACAGCATTACCAGCCCAGCCACTAAGCCATTGCCGGTATTATATAGTTCGGTGACTGTGCTCCAAATACTGCGGGTTTGCTGTAATACCTCCACCTCGCCCTTGAGATTATTCAGCCCCAACAGGCCACTGACCATATTCAACATGCCGCGGGCACTGTCGCGCCCCGAATCCTCATCGAAACTTTGTGCGACCTGCTCAATCCCTTGTTCGGTGAGTTTGGCCTTATCTATGCTGCCATTGAGGCTCAAAATGGGCTGAGTTACGCCGGGGATTAACAGCGCCAAAGACAGCAGAATAACGAGAATGGGAAGCAGAGAGTTGCGTAAACAGTTCATAACTAGGCCCAGAGGAAGTTTGTCCCAGTGTACGGCTTTTAGCGCAGTGAAGGAAATGAATGGCACCTGACATTTCGGCGGATATCAAGTGCACTAAGCGATTAATAGAAAGGAGTCGGATCGATATCGAGTGAGCTTGGGGACACACCACGCTCAATATATAAATCTGATTTGAGCAGATCTACCATGACCACTTCTGTATAACGTTTTGCTTTTAAAGAATAAAAACATTTAACTATCGGGTTTAATGCATCTCTATCCTTTGAAACCCAAACGATACCTACACGTCCATCAGACAGCTCTACTAAAGATCCAACAGGATAAACACCGATACAACGGATAAATTCGTAGACTAACTGCTGGTCTAAATGAAACGGGGTCAAGCTCAGTAAAATCTTAAACGCGGCGGCAGGACTCATTGCCTCTTTATAGCAGCGAGTCGCAGTTAAGGCATCGAAGATATCGACGATACAACTCATGCGACCATGGAGCGGGATTTCATCACCCTTTAATCCCCTTGGATAACCCCGACCGTCCAATTTTTCATGATGCATCAAACATACATCACGACTTATTTGAGACAACCCTTTAGTTTCACTCATAATTTCAAGCGCATACACTTGATGCAACTTCATATGCTCGAACTCTTCGGGGGTGAGTTTGCCCGGTTTATGCAGGACTTTATTATCGACCTTAATCTTGCCGATATCATGCAAAATGCCACCTACAGCCATTTCCCTCAGCATATCGCGGTCGAGTTTAAGGTATTTACCAAAAGTCACCAGCAGGAAGGCGACATTCACTGAGTGCTCTAACAAATAGGCATCTTTTGTGCGCAGTGCTGACATGCACTTGAGGGCGTCCTCATCCAAGAGCACTGATTCGATCATGCTATCGGCTAAAGCTTCAAAGGGAGCCACTTCTATCGCTTTACCTTCGAAGGTTTCGGAGAGAACTTTACGGATAAGATCCTTAGCTTCAGTCAAAATAATCTGAGCTTGCTCTTGCTGCTTCTCACGTGTCACAGAGGTTTTCTTGGGATCAGATAAGCCATCATTATTGGCTTTGCGCTTAAAACCACAATGATCCGCTGAACGCTCGGTATCCACCCAAACGAATTTGATCCCACTATTAGTTAACTTAGAAATCGCATCCTTGTGCTTGATTTGTCCAGCATTTGCGATAGCAAGCCGACCTTGATCTTTTTTGTCAATTGCCGTGACAAACATTCCCAGTGTCAATTTCGACACAGGCAATTTGATTAGGTCAACCGATTCTGCCGACTCACTCATATCTGCAACCCCAAGGCATAGAGAAAATGACTGCTATTTACTACGCAGCTTGCCGCCCTATTGGGCATATTAGCTGTGACTTATCTCTTGGTAGTATAGGACAGTTTATCCTGCATTCTAAGCCGAGGGAGGGAAAAGCACCATATTCTTTGATGACGAGCATCAAAGAACCAGATAAAAACCGAGCAGAATGATGGGGTATTGCTCAGTTAAAGGCTAATTGGTTAATAATACGGTATTTTTTAGCATCATACATTCGAAGCTTGTCACCATCCAACGGCGATATTGGCAGTTATAGCAGGAGCGCATTTCATCATCGACCTGCTCATCTTCATCGTCGGGCGCAAAGCGAGAACACAGCTGTGCCGCTCGCCTCGCTTCAGGATATTGCTGCAAACCCGCTCGAAAAATCCAACGTTCGGTCTCGTATTCAAACTGGTTGAGAAGGTCCTGATTCATCTTCACCTCAATAGTCCTGCAATGCTTGTTTGCCCGCATTACGCCACTGCTCACCGTCACGGCTAACTAGCAATACAAATTGATGCTCAAGATAAACCGCCTTCACTTTACCTTTGAGTTGAACCTTTTCATCCGCCGCTAAACGGGTTTTATCTGTGCTCATGACCGCATCGAGGCCTGTCTGCTCGAGAATGTCTGCCACAGTTAATTCGAGGGACACTTCCTCAAGCTGACCGAGTTTAATTTGCCCCTTAACGCGCCCATCACTGCCCATTAAACGCAGCCCTAATCCCGCCAAAGCACCAATCACGCCCTGGCCAGTACCACCGTGCTCGGTGAGTTGGATCTGTAACTGCTCAGCAAGCTGATAAGCGGCCGCTTTGGTGATCACTTCACGCTTGGCTCTGAGCCCAAAGTCCATCAGCGCATTCACATCATAGTCGGAATCGACATCCAAAATTGCAATGCCAGGATCCGCCTTAGGCGCAGACTCTGCGACTAAATGCGCGACCGCCAGACGATGGATCTCCGCCTGCGATAATGGCGACTGCAACGCAAAACACATGGCGCTGTTGTGGGAGGTGTAAGGAATATCTGGATGCACAAACAACTGATGCCGCGTCACAAAGGAAGCCTTGCCACCAGAGTGCTGCGCGAGCAAATGTGCAATCTCCTCGGCTATCTCGCCTGTTCCCTTAGTGCCAATGTCGTCGGTATCGTCAATACAAATAAGCCAATTTTTCATCGGTATTCCTAGCAATTAAAACTTGTCACGGTGGAGGAGATCATGGGCCTTAAGCCTATGCAACACAGGCGGCACCAGCAAGGCACCTAAGGTGGCAAAGAATCCGCCCTTAAGCACGCTCGCGCCCCATTGGATAAGCACGACGTCGAAGGCCATGCCCGCCAACGCATTGGTCAGTGCCACTTTTACCGCCCAGGCCATACAACCAATAATGCCTAAGATCACGCAGCGCCAATGCAGGCTTAATGTGAGCGGTAACAGTAAAGCCACGAGATCCATCGCAATCGCCGGTAAGATAAACTTCAATAAAATCATCGGGCCGCCCTTGCCGACACCGAGCGCCATGGCGACTAAACCTGCTATCCCGCCACAGGCAATCATGCTGCCGAAACGCCCAAGCACGCCGTAGCAAATCAAGTAGAAGAAGCTCATTAAAAACATGCTGTGACCAGAGATCCCAAGCTTGAGCCTTAACATTCCCGTCAAGGCCACCAGCAAGGTGGCGCAAAAACCAATAAACAACGAGTCCTGTAGACTCAGAGGGAGTTTTTTCTTCATTTTTTGTCTCTCGGTGAGTGCCAATGGGTGACACGCGTACTCTTGCCAAAGTGACGACTCTGGGCCGCAATCGCCATCTGACGAGATAATTTAAGTAATTGGATTAATACGGGAAACAGCACGCAATACACTAGCTCTGGCCAATTTTTAGGATTTCGCAGCGCCTTAGGGGTAATGCGTGCGCCGCGCAGACATTGGATCTGGTAAATCTCGCGTACTTCGTCCGCCATAAAGGGTAGCAAACTCAAGGAAGCTGCCACCACAAAGGCCCATTTAGTTGGCAAAAAGGCACTTAACACTTCGCTGATACGCTCGGGCGCCGCCGTAATACACAACCACCAGCCGGGGATAGTCGCTAGAATAATCCGCCCGACCAGCACGGCGCCTTGAGCCAAATGGCCAACACCATAGAGCAACAGATACAAACTCAAGGTAATCGTCAGTTGAATCGCACCGAGTTTAACCACCCCCATGATGCTGCCGCGGCGCGCTAAACCATGGAGCACGAGCAAGCCATTGATCGCCACCAGCGGCAGCAATAGATCGGCGGGCAATACAAAAGCGCAGGCTGAGAGCACACAGACCAACAATAGCGATAGCGCACATAGCGTAGTTTCTTGGCGTTCGCGACTCCAACGCCTGCGGGCTCGTAGTCGCCAGCGACGGCAACTAACCCACATAGCGCTCCTCCATCCCCATGGCATCTTCCGTCAGCAAGCCATTGTGTAAACTGAGTTGCCTAGACACGGCACTATGCTCCACCACTCTGTGACTGCTCATTAGAATCGCACAGCCCTGCGCCCTAAGACGCTTGAGCAGGAACCACACTTTTCGGTAATAGTGCTTATCCATGCCAGCAAGCGGGTCATCGAGTAACAGTACCTTAGGCTGCAGGCAGGCCAAGGATGCCAAGGCAACCAAATGCTGCTGCCCGTAGGACAATTTATGGGGAGATTGTTCGGCAAGCGCCATCAACTCGAGATCGAGTAGCATTTGCTCGGCACGCTCTTTGGGGAGTTCGAAACGATTCAGGCTAAACTGCATCTCGGCTAACACGCTGGTTTCAAACAGTTGTCGACTCGGCCTTTGGATTAATAATCCTAACTCGGCACCATAGATGCCCAATTTAGGTTTACGACCTAAGACTTTGAGCGGCAAACGCAGCTTTAGGTTGAGCATTCCGGCTAAGGACTTTAATAGACTGGTTTTACCCGAGCCATTATCCCCGACCAGAGTCACTATCTCACCCGCATGTAACTGAAACCCCTGCGGACAGCTAAACAAAGGCTGGCTACCGTCGAAACAAAAATCGAATGCCTCAGCACTGACCAGCACTTTACCAACATGAGCAGAACCCCAAGGTTTAACTGGCGTATCAATCGGTTGAGTATCGCTAACTGTATAGATACCTGTGGATAAACGGCCAGCCTCCAATTGCCAATAATGCTGGATAATCTCGGCAAACGCCGCCGCATTATGCTCCACTAGCACCAGCGCCATACCTTCGGCAATAAGATTGCGCAGCACTACCAATAGCTCAGCCACACCCTGATCATCGAGCTGCGCCCATGGCTCATCGAGCAGCAATAAGTGCGGCTCGCACACCAGCTGGGCGGCGATCATCAAACGGTATTTTTGGCCGAGGGAAAGGGTGCTGACTGGGGTATCGAGCCGCAGAAACAACCCGACGCGTCGCAGCGCTAACTGCACCTTAGGCAACATATTCTCGGCGGGAATGCCGAGATTCTCTAAGGCGAAGGCCACTTCGGCGCCCACGGTTTGCCTTAGTAGCTGAGTTTGAGGATCCTGCATCACTAAACCAGTAACCAGCTCGGGATGACGCCAAATATCGCCCTCATGCGGGCGATTCTGCACGCCCGCAAGCAGGTTTAATAGACTCGATTTACCCGAACCCGTTGGCCCGCTGACACAATGGCATTGACCAGCGCTAATCCCTAGCCTGACCTCCTGCAATACAGGGGTTAATTGGCTGCCATAGTTAAAGCTGACACCTTCGAGCTCGAGTAATTTCATCTTAAATTTGCCAGTTCACACCCACAAAGAACTGACGGCCAGCCTGAGGCAGGGCCTCACTTTGGTAGTAGTTCTCATCCAATAGGTTAGTGGCGCGCAGATACACTTCTAACTTATCGGCGATCAGCGGCTGCACTAAGTTAATGTCCACTAAGGTGTAGTTATCCAGCGACTGTTGTTGATACTGGTTCTGCCCGTTCACTTTCACCTGAGTCGCATAAACCTGATCGAGGATACGCTCCACATTCAGGTGCACTTGCGTCTCGAAGGGGAACTCGTAACTCATCTGCCAACGCAGCTGGTGACGAGGACGGTATTGCAGCGCATCTAAGGTATCGTCGCCTTCCATTTCTTTCGAATCTAAGAAACTGTAGGAGAAGCTCAGATCTAAATGCTCAATCGCATGGTTGTTAATTTGGAAATCAATCCCTTTGAACTCATAGCGCCCCATATTTTGGTAGAAACCATCGGTATCTTTGGCGATATAGTTCTTCGCATCCGTGTAATAACCGTAGAGCGAGAAGTCGGTGCTAGCCGGTAAGTTTTGCTCCAGACCGAGCTCGACATGTTTAGATTCTTCCGCTTCTAGCTCACTATTACCCGATGATTGCGAGTACAGGTTCACCATAGAGGGGAAACGCACTTTACGGGCCACACTCAGGCTCAAGCGTGAATCGGGTACCACCTGCCAATAGCTAGAGGCCATTGCCGAGTAGTTATCATCCGTACCATCGGAGGTATCGAGCGAATGGAAGGCACCACCTAAGGTAAAACCATAGTTGTGCTCAGATTGATACTGATATTCGGCCGCAGCGGTATATAACCATGCAGAATCGTTTAGGTTTTCAGCACCGCCGGAACCGCCACCGCTACCATTGCCACCGCCAGAACCTGTTCCGCCACCGCTACCAGTGCCACCACCAGAACCTGTTCCGCCGCCGCTACCAGTGCCACCACCAGAGCCTGTTCCACCGCCAGAACCTGTTCCACTGCCGCTACCTGAGCCGCTGCCAGAACCTGAACCTGTGCCAGAACCCGAGCCTGTGCCCGAGTTATTCCCCGTGCCACTGCCAGTATCGCTTGAGTAAGTATCGACGACTGACTTCCAACTCTGTTCTTCAGCAATCACAGAGGTGGTTAACAGCCCAGCCTTATGGAAATCGGTGATCAGCTGTAAATTGACCCCTTGCACCACGGAGCGGCCATCTTGAGTTTGCGTCAATGCCTGATAGGTTTCATCGGCATAGGCCGCTTCTAAGGTATCGCTTTGATTGTGATAACCAAATCCGCGCAGGGTGAAGGTATCGTCAAACTGATGGGCCAAGCCAAGTTGGAAGGTATGTGAATCGTAATCGTCGGTACGTTCATACTTAAGTTTGCCGCTACCAGTACCATCACGGGCAGGTTTGCCCCATTCACCATTGCGCAGCGCCATGTTGGCAATCAATTGGGTCTTATCCGATAACCAGTAACTGCCTTGGGCATAGACGTTGGTGACTTCTTTATCTGAGTTAGCCCGCAGCTCACCGTCTTGATATTGAGTCGGCTCGAAATCATTCGACATAGGGTAGCCATCGGTCTGCTGACGGCTAACACTCGCCAATCCCTGCCAATCATCACCCGAGCCAGCGGCGCTGATATCACCATTGAAGGTATTGTCTTTGCCCGCTTCCAAGCGTCCAGACAGAGCGGGCGCAGTACTGCCCTGCTTCGTAATAATATTGATCACCCCACCGGCACCGCTTGGGCCGTACAGCACTGAGGTCGGTCCGACCGACACTTCAACCGAGGCAATTTGGCTGGTTGGGATTACGCTTGGGTCGAACTGGCCATCATCGGCACTGCTCATGGGCACACCATTCACCAGTAAAGTGACATGGCGTGTCTTAAAACCACGAATATCGACCCTTGGAGTGCCATCACCGCCCACACGGATATATACCCCGGGCACATTCTTCAACACTTGATCTAAGGTCTGGGCACCTAAAGCGCGGATCTCGGCTTCGTCTATGCTCCAATGGGTGGTCGCCAATTGCTCGGCATCGGCACCTTCGCCATGGACGACAATAACTTCATTCACATTCAGCAGGGGATCACGGGCGATTTCATCGGCGTTGGCGCTAAAACTCAACCCAATCGCAAGCGCTAAGGACGACACTCTAAAGGCGGTATTTCTGGTAATCATATTATTGTTGTCATACAGGAAGTTTAGGATGTGCCCCCTATTGTGGTCTGAGGAATTTCCGCCTCAACTGAAAAACAATCAAAAACCAACTCAGATCGATAAATTGCAACAAATGGAAAACGCCTTCTGTCACAAATAGACAAAATGTCCAACACAGGCTACGGTATCGACAAAAAGACCCATATAGGTCACATTTTTTTGCACCTCAAAATGAGACTATGGCAAAAGTCACACACTCGTGGGTTGCATCTTGACACTCGCGGCCTCGGCCTTTAATTTGAGCGAAAGATTCTTATTTACACGTTCTCGGCCACTTAGTGTAAATGACTTTAAAAAGAATGGATTAACTTACCGCTGACTGCCGGAACTTCAGCCACCACCTTCATCTCGTTACCTTTGGAGTTTTATTTGCCCGCTCACGCCCTGTCTGAAGACCTTAAGTCTCTCATCGACAAACTCATTCAATTGAAGCAGGTTCCACCGACGGAGCCGATAGTGCAGTTATCCTTAACAACTGTCTCTATCCCTTTGATTTCGTGGCTGGCATCCCAACACCAATATCCACGCATTTACTGGCATGGACGTGACAAGGTTGAAGAAGTCGCGGCAATTGGCGCCTGTAAAGACTTTAAGTTTGAAACCGGTGTCGATGATAAAACATTAGCGAACGTCTACGAACAGCAGCGCGCCTTATCCAGCAATCCTGAGATCCGCTACTACGGCGGCGTGGCGTTTGACCGCAGCATCGAATCTTGGCCCGAGTTTGGTAACAGTCGCTTTGTGTTGCCGCGTATCGAATTTAGGCGCAGCAACAATCAGTTCAGTTTACGGGTGAATCTTAACTTTGCCGATAGCACTCCAGAAGAGGAAATCAATCGCGCCATTGCCGCGATTGAAGCCGTGATGCCAGCAAGGCCTTTGGCACCACCGAATAAACTGACCCTGTTGAGCCGCAACGATACTCCCGACTTTCCACGCTGGAAAACCTTAGTCGAACAAGTGGTTGAGCCTAAGTTTAATCAAGAGACGCCCAAGGTGGTGCTATCGCGCCACACTGAGCTTGAGGTTAATGCGCAGGTTGACCCTTGGATGGTGTTAGCCTGCTGGCAAGGGCGTAATCCCAACAGTTTTCAGTTTGGCTTCCAATTTAGCCCAGATCGCACTTATATCTCCTGCTCGCCAGAGCGGTTATTTCGCCGTCGCCAGCAGGAACTGTTTACCGAGGCACTTGCCGGCACCACAGTACGTGGCTTAAACCAAGAGGAAGACACGGCGCTAGCCAACGCACTGCTCGAGGACAATAAAAACAGCGTAGAGAACCAGCTGGTTCGCCGCCATATCGTCAGTATGCTCTCCCCCTTGAGCCAACATGTGAGCGCCGAAGAAGCCGCGACGATTTTTAAGTTAAACCATATTCAACACTTGCACCGCGCCATTCGCGCCGAGTTAAAGCAGGGCGTGAATGACTTCCAATTGTTACAGGCGTTGCACCCAACACCTGCGGTGGGTGGCCTTCCCAGACAGTCTGCAATGAACTTTATTCGCGAGCGTGAAGGCTATATGCGTGGCTGGTATGCTGGCGCCTGTGGTTATTTCAATAAGTATGAGAGTGAGTTTTCGGTGGCGATTCGCAGCGCCTTGATTGAACCCGGCAAGATCAATCTTTTTGCTGGCGCGGGGATTATTGCTGGCTCTGACCCTGAGGCAGAATGGCAAGAGCTAGAGAATAAGTTAGCGACAATTATGTCGATTCTGATTGAGCTATAAGCTACTGATAAACCCTAAAATCCCTTTGCTTTTGTCTCTGCATAAAGCCGTTCTTGCTCGCCAGATTCAATAAGTTTTTTATGCTCAATATCAAACTGTCGCTTTAACATTTGTCCTTTTTCCGTATTGGCAAACGCAAAAAATATCTCTGCATTTAATACGCCTTGAATAATCACAAACTGTTGTGGCTCCTTCAGTTGGGGGATTAAGGATTCTAAATTTTTTTTATAATCCAGCAATGCATCTATTCGTCCGACATTGACACTGTTGAGCATACTGAGCATATCGCTACTTTCTTCGTAAAACATGGGAGTGGTAGTGAGCATGTTGTAGCGATAAGCCAACATGGCTTGGACTTTCTTGTGGGACAAGCTCTCAATTCCCGACCAAGAAGCGGCAATTTGAGGAGTAACGGCAGCATCAATAGAGTCGAGTTCAACAGGCTCTTCACTTAATAAACTCTTTTTCACATCCCCCTTATAGACGCTGAGGATCATATCTACTCTATTGGACTCTATCAGGTATAAGGTTCGAGCAAAGGGCATAAACTGCACATCGAGTTGCCACTCAGGCGCAGGAAAAGTACGTTGCAAAATATCGAAGTAATAACCCGTCTGATCGGGATTAGCGAAACCTTCCCACGAGGCAGTAACCAAATGAATAATCACAGGCTTACTCGGCGTAGCGAAAGCGCACAAACTCAAAAAACTTAAACACAAGGCCGCAAGGAATGATCTCATCTGAATCTCCTTCCCTTTTACTCATAGTGTAGGATAGTTTCGATGCTAATGCAGAGAACATATCGATCACTCGTGCTTAGAGAGTGCAGTTAAATTGCTTGGAATATAAACAGTAAGCTTGCATCTTCAAGCCTGGTCACTATAATGGCGGCCCCGATTTCAGCACGCTGATATTGGCAAAAATAACAACAGATCATTTAGCGGGTTCCCTCACCCCGCCCTACACAACTAAAAAGGCCACATATGTTAATGTTAACTCCTGCGCAGCTTCGCCGCGCACTCCTACTATTAGTGGGATTTCATATACTGATTATTTGCGTAAGCAACTACTTGGTCCAACTACCGTTTCAATTGTTTGGTTTTCACACCACTTGGGGCGCGTTTAGTTTTCCCTTTGTCTATCTCGCGACCGATCTCACAGTGCGCATCTTTGGACAAACACCTGCCCGTAGCATCATTCTCAAGGCCATGGTGCCAGCCTTGATGATTTCCTATGTCATGGGTGTGGTATTCCATCAGGGTAGCTTCCAAGGGATAGATTCCTTAAGCCAATGGAACACTTTTGTGTTTCGCATTGCCTTCGCCAGCTTCGCGGCGTATTTGATTGGTCAGCTGATGGATATCACAGTCTTCGCTCGTCTACGCCAAAGCCGTTCTTGGTGGGTCGCGCCTGCGGCATCGACCATTGTCGGTAACTTAGTCGACACTTTAGTGTTCTTCAGTGTCGCTTTTTATGCCTCGACAGACAGCTTTATGGCAGCCAACTGGCCCGAAATCGCGGCAGTGGATTACAGTTTTAAATTACTCGTGAGCTTAGGGTTGTTCCTGCCCGCCTACGGCGTCCTGCTGAAGATCCTACAAGACAAGATCTTGCAAACCAGTCCACAAAAATCATTTTCCTGATTAACTCAACTGGCCAGACCTGTTATAATTTGAGCAGTTTTTTGTTCAGCCCCACTGTGTTTATGCGCATTTGGGGCTGATTTTCTGTGAGAGAAAATTATGTATTCAATTGAAATCAAAGCACTGACAGCTCTGACTCCTGAGTTGACCACACAGCTTATCGAACTGAGCAAGCAAATCCCTGAACTCGACCGTCCTCTAACTAGCGAAACCCTCGCGGAACGTCTCTCAGACAAAACTAGCTTGATTCTCTTAGCCTATGTGGAAGGTGAATTGGCAGGTTTTAAACTGGGATACGAGCAGGCAGATGCCGTGTTTTACAGTTGGTTAGGCGGTGTTGCGACCGACTTTAGACGCTTAGGGCTGGCACAGAGCCTATTGGAATACCAAGAAACCTGGGCGAGCCGCCAAGGTTATAAGCTGATCCAGGTTAAGACCATGAATCGCTTCCCTGCCATGCTCAATCTGCTGATTAGAAATCAATATTTGATTACTGAACTGAAGGCTGATCCGCAAAGCCTGATTAACCATAAACTGCATTTAAGCAAGTCGATAGCAACGGCTTAAAGGCGATTTACATAAAAATGTGCATTTTTTGCGAGAAATAGCTTGCAAACCTAATTGAGAATGATTATCGTTAACTTGCGTTCCAAAACTCATCTTTAACACGGATGACTGGTAATCTGACGTTGTTAAAGTGCTCCTGAGTTTGCAAGCACGACATTGCTCACACACACTCTTTTGTGGCCGGATTCATCATCCGGCTTTTTTTTGCGTTTTATTCAGTGAATCAATCCGATAGCATTTCGTGCAAAGTAGCTTCTAAGATGACATTTCAGTGCTTTTACCAGAAAAATGTAAGCCATCGTAGGGATTATTTTGCTGATCTTCCTTAGCCTCGTGGTGCAAACCAATGGTGAAAATAGAACCTTTCCCCAGTACAGAACTGACCTCAATGGTGCCACCGATGCGCTTGATAATGCCGTAGCTGAGGGATAATCCAAGGCCAGTACCGTCTTTACGTGTGGTGTAGAAGGGATCAAAAATCCGCCCTAGCTGCTCAGGCGCAATCCCAGAACCTTCATCCTCAACCTCGATTTTCACCCCAATAGGCATATCCTGCTGCACCCAATCATAGGTTCGCACCCAAATCCGCCCCTTACCATCCATCGCATGGGCGGCGTTAACTACAAGGTTAATCAGCACTTGCAACAACTGCGGGCGGTTAACCTGCACGGGGCAACTGGCGTTCAATTCAGTTATCAGCACCACTTCTTGTTTTTGAATCGAGTGCCGCACTAATACCAGCATTTCCTCGATGATGGGCGTGATGGGATGCATCTCTAAGGGAGCGTTAAACTCACCTGGGCGGCTGTATTGCAGCAGGCTGCGGATAATAGTGCTGATACGACCAACCTGTTGAATAACTAAATCAATTTCTTCTTTAACAGTTTCAGCATTATCCCCAAGCTCGTATCGCAACAACTCCATATTCCCGAGGATCACCGCCGTTGGGTTGTTAATCTCATGGGCAATGCCTGCGGTTAGCTCGCCCAGCGCGGTTAGCTTTTCATTAGTCACTAACTGCTGGCGAGTCTCATTGAGTAACGCCACGTTGCGCTGTAACTCTAAGGTCTTGTCCTGCAGGCTACGAGTACGCTCTTCAACCTTCATCTCGAGTTGTTCGGCGGCGGCTTGGATTTGTGCGTTGCGCCGCTGCAATAAGTCGAGCATTCGGTCGAACTGCTCGGCAAGATTCGACAATTCGTTATCCCTGTCTAGCCCCAAGGCGCCAATCCGCACGTTGCGCCCTGACTGTACCGCTTGCACTACATGGTGAATGCGCTCAATCGGTTGCAACAAGCTGTAAGCGCCGCGGTAAACCAATAAGCCGGAGATCAGCAGCACCAGCATCAGAATGGTGCCTAACTCAATGATATTAAGCAGGTAGTTATGAATAAAGGGCGACTCAGAGAATCCGGTATAGATCATGCCAACACGTTGCCCACGGATATCTTCTAAGGGCGCGTAGGCGGAAATAAACCAATCGTTAAACACAAAGGCGCGATCGACCCATAACTCGCCGTGATTCAGCACTTTTTCGCGCACTTCCTCCGACACTAAACTGCCGAGCGCCCGCCCTTGGGGTTCATTCGACTGTGGGAAAAAATGCAAAGGCACGTTGGTTGAGACACGAATATTGTCGAGGAAAATGGTCACAGTACCGATGGAACGCTCCGGCAACGTGCCCTTGTCGTACACGAGGTCGCGGATATGGTCGACGATGCGCGTATCCCGATTAAACAGCACGCCGCCATCGAGATACCAAGCCACTTTTCCCTCAAAATCGGGGATCGGCAGCAAACTGCGGCTCAGTAACCCACGGTCTTCCACTTGTTTATTCGGGCTTTGCGCCCGCAGTGTCGCTAGTAAGGGAATCGCCGCCCTTTGGGCTAAATCCGGATCAACCCGCGCCAAACGTTCAGGCGATAACACCATCAGCCCCGAATAGGGCAAGAGACCACCCATTTTCGGTAAAATTTGTCGCAAATCCGGGTCTGACGCGGCCTCGGCCACACTGACAAGTCTTAGAAAATCCAGATCGAGTTGCTTTTTTTGCTCATTTAGAAAGGCATCTATACTCGCCCTGTGGGCCAACTCGCCAGTGAGAATGGGCCGAAAATCATTTTGAAAAGTCCATGAGGTCATTACTCTCTCGAGCTGTTTCTCCTGACGAACTTGCACCTGTTGCAGGGTATTTTCAGCGACAGCCAGATCGGCTTTTACCTTCATAAACAGTTGCTTGCCTGTGTAACTGATATTCCAGTAAATAGTGATAAACACTAAACTCACCAAGGTGAGCAAAATCGGCAGCAAGGTGAGGATCAGAATGCGATAACGCACTTTGGCCTGCATTTGCTGCCAACTGACACCAAAAAAGTGAGTAAAAAACGACACTTAGAACTCCTGCTCGTCGCTAACGTCAAACCACTCTTTATACTTGCGATCTAAGGTCTTACGGGAAACGCCTAAGTCCCTCGCCGCCGCCGATTTATTGCCAGAGTGCAGATCCACCACACTGGTCACATGGTGTTTTTCCACTTCTTTCAACGGCCAATCTAAGGGATAACCTTGGGAGGCCGAAGACTCTGTCTTCACCTGTTGTTTCCAGTATTCCGCTGGCGGCTTGCCGAGCAGAATGCAGCGTTCAATCATATTGCGCAGTTCACGGATATTGCCTGGCCACTCGTGCTGTTGCAGCTTCACCATATCCTCATGGCTCCACACGACTTCACGCACACCCAATTCGGCCGCTAACTGGCGAGTAAAGTGATGGGTCAATTCGACCACATCTTCCGGACGCTCACGCAGGGGAGGAATTAAAATATCCAGCACATTCAATCGATAATAAAGATCACGACGGAAGTTACCCGCCTCGACTTCATCCACCAGCGTGCGGTTAGTAGCCGCAATCACCCGGACATCGATATTGACTTCCTTCTCACTGCCGACGGGGCGAATCGCCTTTTGCTCTAATACCCTGAGCAGTGCCGTCTGCATTTTGAGGGGCATCTCACCAATTTCATCGAGGAAAATGGTGCCGCCGGAAGCAAAACTGAATAAGCCTTCGCGATTTCCCTTAGCGCCGGTAAATGCCCCCGCGGTATGACCAAAGAGTTCACTCTCCAGTAGTTCGGGGGCGATAGAGCCGCAGTTAACGGGCACAAATGGCCCTTGGCGGCCGCTGAGTAGGTGTAATTGGCGCGCGACAAGCTCTTTACCCGTGCCCGATTCGCCTTGAATTAACACCACGGCATTAGTCGGTGCCACGCGCTCAATCACTTGCTTGACCGACTTCATGGCCTCGCTGCTACCGATAATGGTGGAGGAATAGCCGATAGAGACTTCACGGCGCAGCATTAAGTTTTCACGGCGCAGCAAACGGCGTTCAATACAACGGTCAACCGCCGACATCATCTGCTCGAGGTGGAAGGGCTTCATAATAAAGTCTGAGGCACCAGCCCGCAGCGCTTTAATCGCGACTTCTAAATCCGCATAGCCTGTCATAAAAATCACATCGGAGCGGCGGCCTTGTTCATCCAAGGCTTCGTGCCACTCGATACCCGAGCGACCCGGTAAACGGATATCGACAATCAATAGGTCGAAGTGGCAGCGACTACGTAACTGCTCAGCATCTTCAATACTGCCCGCCGTTTCGACTAAGGCGAATTTTTTCGAGAGCGCCTTATTCAAAAAGCTACGCATCCCCGGCTCGTCATCGACGATCAGGACAGACACAGCGGAAGGAAGGGGCTTGAGGTTATTATCTATCTGGCTCATAGTGCTCACTTCTGGACATTTTGACTCAATTGCGACCAATTCTAGCATTGAAACTAGACAAATAGGTCACTATGAACCATAAGAAGCATGCGCTGAGACAATTTGTCTGCAAACTATTTGTTGAGCCTGAGATCAGGGTCACAATTTAGATCAAGCTGTGAACGTAAATGCGTCATTGTTGGTTTGGCATCCTATTTGCTTTCAATCGAACGCATTACAATTTACGGAACCTCCCACTCAGTAGGCAATTGAGTCGGAACCCTATTTTTCGCCAAGGAGTATCCATGCTAAACGTGAAATCCCATATGAAGTCATTACTGGGCCTGGTTGTTGCAGCCAGCATGCTCACAGTGTTACCCGCTCAATCGGCTGAAGTGATCAAGTTAGCCACCACCACCAGTACTGAAAACTCAGGTCTGTTAAAAGAATTACTGCCTAAGTTTGAAAGTGAATCAGGCTACAAAGTACAAGTTATCGCAACGGGTACGGGTAAAGCCCTGAAACTGGGCGAGCAAGGCGATGTGGATTTAGTGATGACCCACGCCCCAAGTGCTGAAGCAAAATTTGTTGCCGACGGTTTTGGTGTTGAGCCACGTGGCATTATGGAAAACGATTTCGTGGTGTTAGGTCCTAAAAACGACCCAGCGAAACTACGTGAAAGCAAAACTGCCGAAGAAGCCTTCGCAAAAATCGCCAAATCTGGCTTACCTTTCGTCTCTCGTGGTGACAACTCTGGCACCCACATCAAAGAGTTAGAAGTATGGAAAGCCGCAGGCGTGACTCCTGACTTCAAAGGTTACACTTCAGTAGGTCAAGGCATGGGTAAAACCCTGCTGATGGCAAACGAATTACAAGGTTATACGCTGTCTGACCGTGGTACTTTCGTGGCTTACAAAACTAAGCTGGACTTAGGTGTCGACTTCGATGGCGGTAAAACGCTGGCGAACCCATATCAAGTGATTCTGATCAACCCAGCTAAATACCCAGATCTGAACCACAAAGGCGCCAAAGCCTTCAGTGATTGGCTGATCAGCAAAGAAGGTCAAGCCATGATCAACAACTTCAAAGTTGAAGGCGAGCAACTGTTCAAGGCAACCTATAGCGAATGAGCGAAGGCTGGCTAGCACTGTTACAGCAGGCGTTAAGCCTGCTGTTTTCATTGGACCCCGACGTTTGGTCCATCATCTCTGTCTCGTTTTCGGTTTCTTTCGCGGCGCTGCTCATCACCTTAGTCCCCTCTATGGTGCTCGGTTTTGTGTTGGCGTTTGCCCATTTCCCCGGAAAGTGGTTTGTCACTAACTTAGTACAAACCTTGCAATCGATCCCTACGGTCGTCATTGGCCTGCTGGTGTATCTCATCTTGACCCGCAACGGCCCGCTTGGGGATTTAAAGTGGTTGTTCACTCAAGAGGGGATGATCCTCGGCCAAATGATGATTTGCGCCCCCGTGATGATAGCCATGAGTCAAGCGGCCTTCACCAGTGTCGATCGCCGTGCATGGGAAACCTCACGCACCTTAGGCGCCTCTTGGTTTAGCGCGGTCTGGACCGTATGCCGCGAACTGCGTATGCCGTTATTGTTGGCGATTGTCGCGGCCTTTAGCCGTATTCTCACCGAAGTCGGCTGTTCTATGATGGTCGGCGGCAACATTTTAAACGTAACACGTAATATCCCGACGGCTATCGCACTGGAAACCAGTAAAGGCGATTTCGCCCAAGCTATCGCCCTCGGATTAGTGCTGCTAATCTTGGCCTTGATCCTCAACTTTGCCTTAGGTAGTTTACGCGGCAAAGAAACGCCAAGGAGCCATTAACTTATGACCCAAGCCAAACTGATCGCCCGTGACTTGGAAATGTCCTTTGGCTCGCGCTTATTATTCAAAGCCCATAGCCTAGAGTTGTGCCAAGGGAACGTCATTTATTTGCAGGGTGACAACGGCTCGGGCAAGTCGACCCTAATGAAGATCCTCGCGGGTTTACAGCCGCCATCTAAGGGCAAAATTGAAGTCAGCGGCTTTAAAAAGGATGCATGGTGGACACGCAATCCTTTGCAGGGCAAAGCCGTTTACCTCCACCAGCATCCCTATCTATTCGATGGTACAGTCAATTACAACCTGACCTACGGCTTACCCTTTGCGGCCTCAAAAACCGAAGCCAAACACAGGATAGGTCAAGCAATTGAGATGGCACAACTGGGCTCGCTATTGCAAGCCAGAGCCAGCAATTTATCCGGCGGCGAAAGACAACGCCTCGCCATCGCCCGCGCTTGGATATTGCAGCCAAAGTTACTGATGCTCGATGAGCCGACCTCCAATATGGATAAGGACTCCCAGGCCTTAGTGCTGCAAATGATCCAACAGCTCAAACAGCAAGGGACGGGAATGCTATTAAGCAGCCACCAAAACTGTGCGCTCACCGCCATTTGCGAGCAGCAGTGGCACATTGAAGACCAACAGGTGATAACCTCCCGTCAGCAAACGCCCACAAACTCCACACAGGGATCTTTATATGTCGTTGCAAATTGATGCCGTAATTCTTGCCGGTGGTATGGCGCGCCGTATGGGCGGGGACGATAAAGGCCTCGTCGAGCTAAACGGCAAGGCCATGATTGAACACACTATCGAGCGGATAAAACCTCAGGTTAAGGAGATCCTGATCAACGCAAATCGTAACCAAACACGTTATGCTGAGTTCGGTTTTACGGTGTTGAGCGATGAACATACTGGGTTTCTCGGCCCCTTGGCGGGCATGATCACCGCTATGGGTCACACCCAAGCAGACTATCTGCTCGTGGTGCCCTGCGATTGTCCGCTGCTGCCGCGGGATTTAGTCGCCCGTTTATTGGCCGCCATTGAGGCAAACGATGCTGAACTTGCCGTTGCCAGCGATGGGGAACGTGAGCAGCCGGTGGTGATGTTGTTAAAGCCGAGCCTGCGCGAGTCGATGACCGCCTTTCTCGAAGCGGGTGAGCGTAAAATTGATTTTTGGTATGCCAAACATCGCTTTGCTGTGGCGGCCTTTGCCGATCAACCCAATGCCTTCGTCAATGTGAACACGCCAGAACAAAAACAACGACTGGCTGCAGAGATAAACCAAAGCTAAGGCTTCAAATTTCCTAGATTAGAGGTGCAAATGAGTACTCCCTTCGTCAATCCGCTATCTATTCCCGTTCTCGGATTTTGTGCCTATAGCGGCACGGGGAAAACCACCTTACTCAAGCAATTGATCCCCGAATTGAATCAGCGCGGCCTGCGTCTGGCGGTGATCAAACATGCTCACCACAATTTCGATGTCGATATTCCCGGTAAAGACAGTTACGAGATGCGCAAAGCCGGCGCGCGGCAAATGCTAGTCGCCTCCCATGTGCGTTGGGCGCTAATGACCGAAGATGCCCGCGATGGCGACCCAGAGTTAGTCCACCTACTCAAGCAAATTGAAGCCGATAAAGTCGATATCGTCTTAGTCGAAGGCTTTAAAAAACTCACATTACCGAAAATTGAGCTGCACCGCGCCGCCCACGGTAAGCCGTTTATCTATACCCAAGACGACAATATTCTCGCCATCGCTTGCTGTGATGACACTGAGCTGCCGAGCGAGCTAAGAAGACTCGACCTTAACAATGTCGCACAAATTGCTGACTTTGTGATGGAATACGCCAATAGCTGGCAAGCCCCTAACCCCGCATTACCGATTGCGACTGTCGATGCCTGCACCTTGGGCAGCGATAAAAACCTCAGCGTGAGCCAAGGCTTGGCACAGATTTTATCCCATGTCGCCCCCGTCACTGAGGTGGAAGATGTAGGTTTAGATGCGTTAGATAACCGCGTGCTCGCCCGCGACAGCATTTCTCCCGTGGATGTGCCGCAACAAACCAACTCGGCGATGGATGGTTATGCCTTTGCCTATCAAGATCCGCTGCCAGCGAGCTTCGACTTAGTCGGTGAAGTCCTCGCCGGACATCAATATTCGGGCACACTCAAAGCGGGTGAAACCGTGCGCATTATGACAGGCGCGCCCGTACCCGCTGGCGCAGATACAGTTCAACCTCGTGAGCTAGCTAACGAGGCCAATGCCAAGGTCAGTTTCGATGGTCGCATTCAGCCAGGCCAACACGTTCGCCTTGCGGGTGAAGACATAGGCCAAGGCCAAGTCGCCCTCACCCAAGCCACACGCCTAAGCGCCGCCGAACAGGGCTTATTAGCCTCCCTCGGCCTTGACCGTGTGACGGTTTATCGCCGCCCGACCGTGGCCGTGTTCTCAACCGGGGATGAAGTCAGCCAACCCGGTGAAGCACTGAATCCAAACTGTATCTATGACTCGAACCGTTACACCATCAAGGCGATGGCAAAACGTTTAGGTTGTGACGTCATTGACTTAGGTATTATCGAAGATTCCGAAAGCGCTCTCGAAGCCACCTTGACCAAAGCCGCGGCACAGGCCGATGTGGTGATTAGCTCTGGCGGCGTTTCCGTTGGCGATGCCGACTACATCAAGGCCGTGCTGGCACGCCTTGGCAATATCGACTTCTGGCGGATCAATATGCGCCCAGGTCGCCCACTCGCCTTTGGTAAGGTCGGCGATAGCCTATTCTTCGGCTTGCCCGGCAATCCAGTGGCTGTGATGGTGTCCTTCCTGCAATTTGTGCAACCTGCGCTGCGTAAGCTCGCTGGCGAAACAAACTGGCAGGCGCCGTTATTCCCGGCGATTACCGATGAAACCCTGCGTAGCCGCACGGGCCGCACGGAGTTTATCCGCGGAATTTATCGCCTTGGTAATGATGGTAGGCTGCACGTGACCAGCACTGGCAACCAAGGTTCGGGCATGCTCAGCTCTATGGTCAAAGGCAATTGCCTTATCATTATTGGAGATGATGCTGAGGCGGTCAATGCAGGTGAAACTGTGTTTATTCAACCTTTTGCCGATCTTTTATAAGTTCAGGTAAGCTCTATGAGCCAACTTGTGGATGCCTTTGGCCGTCAGGTCGAATATTTACGACTCTCAGTGACGGATCGCTGCGACTTCCGTTGTGTCTATTGCATGACGGAAGATCCCTGCTTCTTGCCCAAGGACCATGTACTGCACCTCGAAGAGTTGGCTTGGATTGCCCAAGCCTTTACTGAACTCGGGGTGACCAAGATCCGCCTCACAGGCGGCGAGCCGCTAGTGCGTAGCGATTGCGATCAACTGGTGCACTTACTGGGCAAGCTCCCAGGGCTCAAAGATTTATCGATGACCACCAATGGTTCTAGGCTCAGTAAGTTTGCCAAACCTATGTTTGATGCGGGACTTAAGCGCTTAAACATCAGCTTAGATACCCTTAACCCCGAGCTCTTTACCCAACTGACACGCAACGGCAAATTAGCACGAGTGATCGAAGGGATTGATGCGGCCATCGCCGCAGGTTTTGAGCGCATTAAAATCAATGCGGTGATCCTTAAACAGCAAAACGATCATGAAGTGATTGATCTGGTTAATTTTTGCCGTGCCCGTAAGTTAGATATCGCCTTTATTGAAGAAATGCCGCTGGGTGAAATGTACGAGCGTAAAGACGCGCGCCATTGCAGCAGTGATGAAGTTAAGGCCATGATTAACGAGCATTATCCCCTGCAACTTTCCAATAAACGCACAGGCGGCCCCGCGCGTTACTACACCATGGCGGATAGTCCGATTCATATCGGGTTTATCTCACCCCATAGCCACAACTTTTGCCACGAATGTAATAGAGTGCGCGTAACCGTAGAGGGGCAATTGTTGCTCTGCCTAGGTAATGAACACTCCATTGATTTAAAAAGCATTGTACGAGAATACCCCGGAGACATTAAACGCCTTAAAACCGCGATTCTCCAAGGCATTAAGCTCAAACCTAAGCAGCATGTTTTCGATAATAACGGCGTGCAAATCCTGCGCTTTATGAACAGCACTGGCGGTTAACCCCTTCGTCATAGGGCTAGCATCTCTATTTTGCCGTGATACACTCAAGGCATCAGTCCCTTTTTTGTGTCACTCTTACCATGGCGCTTACTCGTAAACAGTGGAATAACATCATTATTCTTGCCTGCATTTTTATCATTGCGGTGCTGACGTTTATGGACAAGAAAACCCATAATGTACCGAGTGATGCCCAACTGTTATTTGATGACAATGCACCGCTGGCGCAGTTGCAGCTAGATGGAGTGTGGCTGCATAAGCAAGCCTCGGGTTGGGAGTGCGATCCACAAGTACTCAACTGTGAGCAATGGGCAAAGGCTTGGCAAGGTTTAAGGGTCTCGCCCTTGAATGACGCGCCACAACCCACTGGTAAACCTCAGGAACTGGTGATCCAAATTGCCGAGATCCGCCAATCGCAACGTTGGATTTATTTCCCCGAGGACGGTGTGCTCAAGTCGCCCGCTGGCAACTGGTACTTAGTGCCCCCCAGCCTAAGAGCCGATTTACAACCGATCCTCGATGCCAAATCCACCAGCTAATTTTATTACCTAAAAGAACTCAATCATGCCGGAATTACCAGAAGTTGAAGTCACCCGTCAGGGCATAGCCCCACATCTTGTCGAACAAACCGTGGTTGACCTCGTAGTCCGTAACGCCTCACTGCGTTGGCCCGTTCCCGAACTTGCCAAACAGATCATCGGCCAAACCATACGCCAAGTGCGCCGCCGCGCTAAATATCTGTTAATCGATACCGATGCCGGCACCAGCATAGTGCATTTGGGGATGTCGGGCAGCCTAAGGATCCTGCCCCATGACACGCCAGTGGAGAAGCACGACCATATCGATCTTGTCCTCGCCAATGGCCGCATTCTGCGCTTTAACGATCCAAGACGTTTCGGCGCTTGGTTATGGTGCCAATTGCCAGAGGAAGCCCATCCGCTACTGGAAAAACTCGGGCCAGAACCTCTGACCGATGCCTTTAACGTCAATCAGTTAGCTGCCGCGCTGGCGGGCAAGAAGAAGGCCATCAAACTCTGCCTGATGGATAACCATATTGTGGTGGGTGTGGGAAATATTTACGCCAACGAAGCCCTGTTTGCCGCCGGAATACACCCCGAGGCGGAAGCGGGCAAGATAGATATTGAACGCTTAACGGTACTGGTTGCCGAGGTCAAACAAATCCTCGCACACGCCATTAAGCAGGGCGGCACCACGCTTAAGGACTTCACCAATGCCGAGGGTAAACCCGGCTATTTCGCGCAGAAGCTGCATGTTTACGGCCGCGGCGGCGAAACCTGCACTCAATGCGGCAATCTACTCAGCGAAATCCGCCTTGGTCAACGCACCACTGTATTTTGCGGTATCTGCCAGACGCGTTAATCTCGCCGATAAAAATGCCTGCAATCGCAGGCATTTTTATTTATTTCAATTGATTATCATAATTAAAAACGGTATTCAAAACTGCTGAAGAAAGTCGCATTAGTATCGTTTTCTTGTACATCAAATTCCGATCTCGATACTGTACCGCTCAGACTCCACATGCCCTTCCATACAGGCATACGATAGGAAAGTTCTAGCATTAGCAAGTCTTCCTTCGGTGGCTGTGGCGCCCATGTGGTCGCCACGTTGGTGCCGTCTTTATTCAACTTGGCATAACGCAGGAGCGAGGTAAAACCACGGCTGTTATGGAACTGGCCAACCAAACCCAGTACAAAAACTTGAGCATCGCTATCATAGGTCGAGCCTAAGGCTCTGCCGTAGTAACGCGTCCCACTCAGGTAGACAGGATCTTCATAGAAGCAGTTAGGCTTGCCATCACACTCGACAAAGGTGTCCGAGTATTCCATAAACAGCTTGAACTGCTTACCCGATGTGCCGAAATGGGTATCTATCCCCCAAAGTGAGCCGCAATCGCTGCCGTTTTCACAGCTATGCTCAAGGTACAAACCAACAGGAATATCCTGCCAAGTATCGGCATAACGTAAATCGATGCTCTGGGTTCTATGGCCCGCGTCACGGCGTTGATCGGCCAAGCAAGAATCCGAACCGTCGATGCATACCGCGTTGCCTGCGACAGAATCCCACCAAGAATTGAAGTCGCAATTCTGACCTTCGCCACAAAACAGTGTCGACCAAGACAAGCCTATTTCTAACTGCTGAAGGGGTTTGGCGGTAAAGCGCATATCCCATTCCGCCGTTTTAGGCACGGCACGCTCTTTTTCAGCCATGCTAAAACCGGTCTTGAAGGTCCAAGGCCCAATCCAAGATAACCATGGGGTTTCAAAGGCAGCGGCATTATTGCGGCTGAGCGACAGTGACTGCATAGGGCGTGCGTTGTTAGAACGATGCAATGCCGAGTCAAATCCCGGCCCCCACCATTGCTCAACCGTGCCTAGAGTCGCAATCCAGTTACCCATGATCACCGCGAAGTAAGACTCATCGAGACGGAAGTTTTTGTTATCTTGCGGGTCGTACGTCTCGGCAACTGTGGTTTTATAGGCCACACGTGAGCCTAAGTATTCGTAGGAGGCTTTAGCCTCACCCTTTTCACGATAGTCGGATCCATAATGCTGGAAGCGAGCAGGGTCGGTCGCGCCCGAGAGTTTAACCCTAGCATTACCACGATTATCGACGGCATTTTGATAGTAAAAGTTAACTCGAGCGAAGGCTTGCACTAATCGGGGAGACAATAGCTCGGGTTCGACTTTTGCTAAGTCGACACCAATACCAGACCACATCAAAGGAAAGGTATTCACTGGCACACGGATCACGCCCGCATCGGCCAGTGCTTGAATATCGGCCCTTAAATAAATATCCGAGGCATCCACCCAAGGGGCGGCAGCAACGGAAGCAGAAAACAATAAACCAGATGCAACGCTAGCTGCGAGGATAGTGGGGGTCAAAAAAGCCTTCATAACATCCTTTTCATTATCATCGCGAGGCCAGATGCCTCAAAGGTTTTATGGAAATACTCAGCCTTATCAGGCTTTTGCGAGGTTAAGCTTAGCGGTCAACGCGCTTGCCACCTCAGGGTGTACAAATTGACTCACATCGCCGCCATGCAGCGCAACTTCCTTCACTAAGGTGGAAGAAATAAAGGAGTTTTCTTCGGCCGGTGTTAAAAACACGCTCTCGAGATCAGGGCTTAATCTGCGATTCATGTTGGCCAATTGGAATTCATACTCAAAGTCGGAAACCGCACGCAAACCACGCACTAGCACGCTCGCACGCTGTTCCTTGGCAAAATCCACCAGCAGGCCCGAAAACCCAACCACTTCCACATTATCCAAATGGGCCGTGACGCGGTTTACTAGCTCAACGCGCTCCTCAAGAGTAAATCTTGGCTGCTTAGATGGATTAGCCGCAATGCCAATAATCACATGCTTAAACAACTTAGCCGCACGCTCAATCAAATCGGCATGACCATTGGTAATGGGATCGAAAGTCCCAGGATAAATAGCTCTTGTATGCACTTTGCTGACTCGACTCAGATAGATACCCAAAAATCATTGCCGCCAGTCTACTCGTTTTAGCCACTTGAGTGAATTGAATAGGCAATACAATTTACTCCAATCATTATTTAGCCCAGGTATTGTTAAGCAATGCCTGCTGCGCTAACTGCAATTCGAGTTTCAATTGGTCAACATATTTTGAGGCTTGCTTTTCGGTGAAGTTCTCATTTTCACCATCCACTAAGAGCTTATCACCGATGATCAAAAAACCACCGTCGTTAGTGAACGCTCCAGCTAGCTCTCCCTTTACCACGATACTATAAGGTTTACGTTCCCGGTAAAGCGATCTTCCAACCGATGAAAACTCATCATTAAATCCCAGCAAATCAAATGCAGTTGGTAAGATATCTAATTGACTCGCCAACATGGTATGTCGCTTCGGAGTAATGTTTTGCCCTGGACGATAAATCCATAAAGGGATATGAAATGCACTTTTTAAACTTGGATTCTTAGTATTAAATAATGTATGGTCAGCTAAAATCATAAAGGTAGTATTATTAAACCATGGTTGCTTTTCTGCCTCGGAAAAGAATGATTTAAGTGCATCATCGGTATAGCGGATCGTATTAAGAAAATCGGTAAATGTATCCTGCCCATATGGATAAACTTGCAGATGTTTAGGTGTCTCTACATAGGGCATATGAGTCGTACCAGTAAATGAAAAACTGATAAAAGGTTTATTACTTTTATTCGCAAGTTCAAGTGTTTTCATTAGCATCTCATAATCCCAACCAAACTGAGCACCTTCAGGATTAGGATAATCTTTACGTATAACAGGTATATCGCTCTTCCCTAAATATTGCTGAAAACCAGCATAGTTTGCGATTGAATCTAAACGTATTGAATCTCGTTTGGAACTTTGTAACATATGAGTTTGATAGCCATGAGACTGAGCAATACTTCCAATTTTTGTTAATCTTGATAGCTCTAATCCACCACCTATATAACCTACGCTTTCCAAAGGAGGAATACCAAAAAGACTGGCCTGAACGCCTAAATTACTTCGTTGAGCAACTGCATAAAAATTATCATAAACTTCTGATTTTTTTGACAGTTCATCGAGAAATGGTGTGACTTTGTAGTTAGAGCCTGACAAGCCATCAATATATTCATAGCTTAATGCTTCAACCAAAATGATGACCAAATTACGACCATTATTAGTATTTTCAGGAAATCGAGTCAAGAATGGATAATTATATACATCAGTTTCTGGACGATTAAAACGCTCTCCAACTTCCTTATCAGAGAAATAGTGATAATCTGAACGAGTAACACTTTGTAATGTGCCCTTTGCCCCCGTATACAGGCCATTTAAAACCAAATTCGCATGTCGCTCATTTTGACTATTATAGGCATCAATTATTCCAAGTGCCTTACCATGTATATTAAATCCTCGGAGACATAATAATAGAGAAGGAATCAATACAATATAAATTAAAACCTGAGATAGAGTAGATTTAGCATTTCTTTTTGTATAAAAAAACTTTTTTCTATTCACATACAAAAAAACAATGAATAAAAACACTAGAAAAACTAATAGCAAAACATCAAAATGCTCATTAAATAGAAATGGAAAAACAAATGATTTCTCACTCATCAACAATGGAATATCATTAAAAGCATGCCTATTAACCACACCAAAATAGATATAATCCCCGCAAAGAGAGACAACAGAAAAAAATAACAAAATCAATCCTAACAACAATCCAAAGGATTTAAGCTTACAAACTACCTTTCCAACACCTGGAATAAATATAATCAATATAGGCAAGAACATTACATAACTAACAGTCAATATATTAAAACGCAATGAGTCTATAATTAAAGCATTTGCATCATAGCTACCATAGAAATATTCTTTATAACTAAAATAATTAGAAATTTGATATATTACCAATACTAAAAAAAGACTAAAATAAAGAAAAAATAAACTTCTAAACTTGCTTAATCTCATTTAAAATTGCTCATTCATATTAATTTAAGTTTATATTATTCACAATGCCGTCCGCTCTGGCACAACAATGTAACACTAATGCATCACCGTGTAAATTTTTTCAAACAAACCTTACTGGAAAGCAACTTAAAAATGCAGTGCTTTCGACAATTATTTACAATTCAATATAGAAAAATTTTTATCAAACTTTATAATATAATGAACTATAGTTACATGTCACAGTTCTCTGTCTATATAACTACTCAAGCCACACATTGTTCATATTTAGTACTTACAGTACTACGGACCTTAAAACAGTCAGAGGGTAAGCTCTTGTGAAAATTCTTCTTGTATTTGGTACTAGACCCGAAGCTATAAAAATGTGTCCTCTTGCGAAACGTTTAGCAGCAGAGGCTAGCCTAGAAGTTAAGACTTGTGTTACCGCTCAGCATCGTCATATGCTTGACCAAGTATTAAGCATCTTCAAATTGACCCCAGATTACGATTTGGATCTTATGAAACCAAATCAAACCCTAGAGTGGTTAACAGGCGCAATTGTTGAGGGCGTCGGGAAGGTGATCAAAGAATTTCAACCTCAGCTGGTTTTAGTTCATGGTGACACTACAACTTCATTTTCAGCTGCTTTGGCAGCATTTTATCAAAAAGTGGACGTCGGACACGTTGAAGCAGGTTTACGTACAGGTGATATAAAATCGCCTTGGCCAGAAGAAGCAAATCGAAAATTGACAGCTGTATTATCGACGTTACATTTTGCTCCCACAACTTCCTCTGCCGAAAACCTTAGAAATGAAGGTTATCTTCCTGAAAATATTCATGTTACAGGAAACACTGTAATTGATGCGTTATTTCAAACACTTTCTATAACAAAAAAAGACGATTTCCCGCATACTCATACATTAAAAAACTTGCTAAAAATATTAGATGGAAAAAAAGTAATTTTAATTACAGGGCATCGTAGAGAGAATTTTGGTGTTGGTTTTGAAAATATTTGCACCGCACTAAAAAAAATAGCACTAGAAAACAAAGATTGGAAATTAGTTTATCCAGTACATTTAAACCCTAAAGTTCAAGAACCAGTTTTCAAACACTTAGGAAGGTTAGATAATTTCCATCTTATTGATCCTTTGGATTATCAATCTTTTGTAACATTAATGGATCGAGCTGATATTATTCTCACTGATTCAGGTGGAATACAGGAAGAAGCGCCATCCTTAAAGAAACCAGTGCTTGTTTTACGTGATAAAACCGAAAGACCTGAAGCTGTTGCTGCTGGAACGGTTAGACTTGTAGGAACTGATGTTGAGAAAATAGTGTCTGAAGTTAATATTTTGATAAAAAACCAAAAAGCTTTTGGTGATGCGGTCAATCCTTATGGCGATGGTCAAGCGTGCCAAAGAATACTTAATATTATCAAACTTCACTATCAGGTAAAATAATGTCAAATATTTATATAATTTATCGCTCTATGTATAATTCTGAAGGGGCATTAACAACTATAGGCGGTATAGAAAATTATATTATTAGTTTAGCTGAAATTTTATCTCAAAATGGGTGGATTTGCCATCTAGTTCAACCCGCAAAAGAATCTTTTTCTATAAAAAATGAACATATGAATGTTCATGGTATAAATACAGGATACTTTCGTGGTAATTTAAAAAAGTATGCTCTTGCAAAATGGGTTAAAAAAAATGCAAGCAAGAATACTGATATTATAATTTATGCAACAGACTCATATTCAGTCAATTTGAAAGGTTATAAACAAATAGCTATTCAACATGGTATCTCTTGGGATAAACCAAGAAAAAATAAAAATACCGTTATTCAATTTTTATCTTCGCTATTAAATCAATGTAAATATCTATCTTATATAAAAATGAATTCAACATTAGTGTGCGTAGATCATAATTTTATAAATTGGTATCGTACTTGGTTTAATGTTGGCAGCATGAATGTAAAAGTCATATATAATTTCTATGCCGAAAAAGTTAATCTGTCTGATTTTGAAAAAAAATGGAGTGATGACCGTGTAATTAAAATAATTATTGCTCGCCGCTTTGTTGACTACCGTGGGATAGCATTGATTGCTCCAATTATAAGCAAACTATCAAATCAACATAGAATAGAAGTCAATTTTGCAGGTGATGGCCCTCTAAAACCATACTTAGAATCATTATTTTCTAGTCATTCTAATGTTAAAATAGCTAAATATGGCCCATCTGAAAGTTTCAAAATACATAAAGAACATCACATAGCTATAATTCCGACTTTAGGTTCTGAAGGCACATCTCTCTCAATGATTGAGGCTATGGCTGCAGGTTGTATGGTGATCAGTTCTAATATCGGCGGACTATCTAATCTCATTATTAATGGATATAATGGTCTGTTAGTTATGCCTAATTCACAAGAAATGGAACAGGCACTTTATACTGCACTAAATGATTTTGATTTCTGCAAAAAGCTTGCAGAAAATGGTTTAAACTCTATCACTCATCCATGTAGCAAAGAAAAGTGGAGGAAAGATTGGATAGATTTAATTAATAAACAATAATACTTATCAACAACAAAACCAGAGCTAGAAAAACTACTCTGGTTATCAAATTAAGCTTTTATTATTTTATGTATTTTAGATTTAAATTTTCTAAATGCGACATAAAAATCTTTACGCCATTCAGCTATATTAGGATTATAACGAATACCTCGATGATAACCTATATGCCTAACACTCCCGTCAGGGAAAATTGCTGCTTTAAATCCTAATTCATAGTATTTATTGCCTGTACCACCTTCGCTCAAATATTGAGCAATTGGTGCAATCAACTGGTAATCGGCTAAATGCCTTAAACCTAGATTTAAAGTAAAAACGATGCCAATACACACCGAGAAGTAAGTCATTTTTATGCATTATTTGATACTTTAAGCGAATTATCAAAAAATTCTGTACGATAACACTCCCAATCGCCCTCATCACACTGAAAAATATATTCAGAAGTGAATAATAGGCTTTGTAGTAAGTCAAAACGATTACAACTCGTGATAACCAGTGAAACAGTGTTGTCACTCATAACATCTCCGCACAAAAAACAACCATAAATTAGAATTTCCTCAAACGCTTAATAATACATTCATCCAAATCAATACCATTTAAATCCTGATAAAGTCGATGCAAGCGGGCAATTCTTAATGGTGGATTCCTTTTGAATAATATGTAAATGATAGCATTGAATGTTTTTCGTGTTCGTAACCAATACTCAATAAAGTTATGATATTTTCGTAGATTCTTTATAGAATCCTCGCTAATAAAGTCATCTAAACTAACAACATCTGTATTTGAAACATGCTGCCTAATAACTTCATCACGTTTTTCTTGCGATAAATTTAAAAATCCATAACCATTTTTCAAGTACTTTAGATGAAAATACATAATACCTATATATTTTTTCTCAATTTTTTTTCCAACAAATCTAAATGCCTCAACATCTTTTTCTTGTGAGAAATAAACTCTTGAAGAAACAGGGAAGTACATATGGTCCCCAGTACCAACAAGAGGTTCCCTTTTATAAACCCCTAATTTCTCATTCGTATCGAATGCTAAATTGACTCCGGAAAATGTATATATCTTCTTAATACCTAATAACATATCGCGTCTAATCGCTGTTATTACCGGAATTAAATTTCGGTCAATAGCAATATGATCATCATCTAACTTTGTAGCCATACTGTAACTAGTTTTTGAAAGAGTATAATTATAAAAATTTGCTAAACTATGGACATTATCAGTTGCGCAGCTATTGTGAGCATCAGAAAAAATGGGATGCACTTTAGGTAAATATTCAAAAACCTTTATTTTTTCAGGGTACTTCTCTTTTAATTCATGTAATATTTCAGCCGTATTATCTGTGCAATCATTATAACAGGCTATAATTTCATCATAATAAGGAATATGAGTCTCAATACTGGATCTCAAAAATTCGGCACCATTCTTTATGCGTAAAATCGCACTGATGCCTGGTTTTCTCGGCTCATCAAATGTCGTAATGTCTACTTTAAACTCATCATAATTCGATGCTGTTTCACTAACCTGTACCATATGACTACCCCAAATATTTGAATGCAATAAGTAAACTACCACTCTTTAAGCGGCTATTTGAGCCATAGTCTTAACTGTTTGATCGCCATATCCAATCCATTTAACTGTTCGCTTAATGCCAATTTAGTGCACAGATGCAGCATTTGCTCTTCAGACAACAGTGTTACAAGGGCATTTTTCATTGGTTCCAATGCAGTTTCACAACTCAATACCAATTCTTG
Source organism: Shewanella decolorationis (assembly GCF_004354305.1). Classification (NCBI taxonomy): domain Bacteria; kingdom Pseudomonadati; phylum Pseudomonadota; class Gammaproteobacteria; order Alteromonadales; family Shewanellaceae; genus Shewanella; species Shewanella decolorationis. Next base: position 3,934,119 of record NZ_CP037898.1, read on the forward strand.
AGCCACACATGCTGCAATCCTTGGCGGTTGATCCTTGGATACTGGAACCGCTAATGTCGGCTTGTGCAGCGCTATTGCTTGCAATAAAGTATCACCACCGCTCAATACGGCGGCCTTAGATGCGGCTAATAAATTGATAAATTGCTGATTATTCAATTGCGGGATCACAACAACCCCCTCTAGTTCAGGCAAAGGATTGGGGTAATTCGGGCCAAAAACCATGACACTCTCGATTCCTGAGGCTTTATAGCTTTCATAAGCAGCGTAAGCAAAAATATCGGCGGCTAATTCACCATTCACTTTGTGACCACCAGAGCCAGCATTAAATAATACAAACTCATTTTTTGTCAGTTGATATTGTGCCAGTAATCCGGCTTGGCAAACTTCATCAGGCTGAGTGAATACAGGACCAATATTCAACGGAATGGGTTTATTGATCAGCTTAAGCTTTAAGCGCTCTAATCCACTTATCGGACCAATAACAAACTCAGGTTGCACCACCCAGTGGCAGTCTGTAACCAATGCGCGGCCGATTTTCATGCCGCGGCTACGTTTGCGCTTATGCTGACTAATGAACACCACTTTTGCGCCGAGTTTATGTGCATGAGCTAATTGCGATTTACGACCCGATGCATCAAAGATCACTATATCTGGCAAATATTCAGTGATGATTTGATTCACTGCTTTGATTTGTTTCGTCGGCGTATCATCAAGTAACACTGCGTTATAAGGACACTGTGCAGCATAAGGTGCATGTTTACTCAAAATAAACTTAATATCAGCATGCGGCCAATTGCGCTTAACCTCATCGGCAATAATCATCGAACGCATATACTCACCGATACCCTCGGCCGATGAGACGGGTATAAACAATAACTTAGGGGCCTTTTGCACTGCCATAATTAACCTATATCCAAATACCGTTATGCTGAGGTTTGGGTGTCACTCACAACCAACTCAAATTTTTCTATCACGGCTTCGACACTAATTAGCGCCATAAGGTGCTCGCCCTTGGCACGGGTGCCCCATTTCACCTCACCGCTTTGCTGTGAGGCGATGGCCTCTTGATAGGCGCTCACCACATATTGCTGCGATAGGTAAGGCCCGGTGCGACCTGGGTTGGAATGGGCATATAAACCTATAACTGGCGTCCCTTGCGTGACCGCCATATGTGCTGGGCCCGTATCGGGTGCTAACACTAGGCTGGCGCGTTTCAGCAGAGCCAGCAATTGAGTCAAACTGGTTTTACCGACTAAGTTGTCGAGTTTGGCAGAGCCCGCATTGGCGATATCTTCGGCCAATGTCTTTTCAAGTGCCGTTGGGCCACCGCAGAGAATGACTCTATAGCCCTTATTCACCGCATGTTGCGCCACGGCGGCATAACGCTCGGGCAACCAATTACGCTCGGCTTTACTGGCGGCCGCACAAATCACTAATACCTTCTCGCCATCGGCAATCTGCCGCTGGGCAAATTCAGTATCCGCTTGAGGGACTGGAATATTCCAACTCGGGGTGATATCGCTAACGCCTATCGCCTTAGCGAATCCCATAAAGCCATCCAGCACATGGGGCTCTGCTAAAGGTTCAACCCTATGATTGGTGACCAGCCATTGACCTTCTTTGGCGCGGGCACGGTCGAATCCGACCCGAACCTTTGCCGAAATCGCGAGGGAGGCTAAGGTCGCACGTAGCGCGACTTGCATGTGCAACAAGACATCGAAGCGGCGGCCTTTCAAGGCTTTATGCAAGTTGAAATAACTGCGCCAGCCCTGGGATTTATCGAAAATCACAAACTCAATACCAGGCAAGTGCTTTAATAGTTGGTATTCGAGTTTGCCTATCACCCAAGTGATTTGGATCTGGGGATATTGGCGTTGAATCGCCTGCACCATAGCCACGGCATGACAGACGTCACCGATAGCCGATAGCCTAAGCAGGCAGAGAGAATTCATGGTGTTGGGATTTAAACTCAAGCGAATAGCTCTTAAGGTTATTTGGCGCAAGCTAAGGATCTTAATGTAGAATGGCCGCAGGTGCCACGCTTAAGTCAACAAATCTCCCATGAACGCACAAATCAAAATCATAAATACCGCTGATGGCTATATGGCACTTTGCCAAGATACGCCTGAAGACATTACTCCGGCTTGGTTTTCGGTGGATTTCTGGCGTGAAAAAGCCGCGGTTGTGGGATCATCCAAGGGACGTTACACCACTTGGTTTGTGGCCTTTAACGAGCGCCATTGGGTATTGCGACATTACTGGCGCGGCGGTCTGATGGAGAAATTCAGTAAGGATGCCTACTTCTATACTGGGCTTGAAAACACCCGTGCCATGGGGGAATTAAGGCTGCTCGACCTACTTTACCGCGAGCAATTTGCGGTGCCTAAACCTATTGCCGCCAATATCCTGCGCGATGGTTTGTTTTACCGTGCCAACATTATTATCGAGCGGGTAGATGGCGCCGAAGACTTGGTCGCCAAGTTAACCAAAGGCGCCATGACTCCTGAGCAGTGGCAAGCACTAGGCGCCACCATTGCCCAATTTCATCGCCGCGGTGTTTACCATGCCGACTTAAACGCGAAGAATATTTTATGGCAACCACAGCAAACTGATGGCGTACAAGAACGTTTCTATCTGATTGATTTTGATAGGGGTGAAATCAAAACACCCAATGCCCAATGGCAGAAGGCGAACCTTGATAGGCTGCTACGCTCCTTCAATAAAGAGCAAGGTAAACAGCCATCGCTTACCTTTACGCCCGCCGACTGGGCGGCGCTGCTCGCGGGCTATCACTCAGTGATCCCCAAAGCCTAATAACCTAAACGGCGTTAAGCTGTTTGGCGCGCGAGTAACGATTCGGCGAGAGCAAACTGACGCTGCAAGGCACCACGATTCGCTTCGACCACGGCAAGGCCTGCCTCAGCGGCTTGTTGGCGTAATGCAGGCAGCTCAAAATACTGAATTAAATTATCCCCCAGCGCTTGGCCTGAGTTCACAATTCGCAAGCCACCCGCATCTGCCAACATTTGAGTAATTTGGGCAAAGTCCCAATGGTTTGGCCCAACCATCACAGGCACGCCCATGGCCACGGGTTCTAAGGGATTATGGCCACCGTTTTCAATTAAGGTACCACCCACAAAGGCTTGATCGGCAGCGCCATAGAAGGTTAACAACTCACCCATGGTATCGCCCACCAGCACCTGCGTTGTGGCGGTTATCGCTTGAGCATCACTGCGGCGTACAAATTCAAAACCTTGGTTGGCGACGACGTCGGCCACCGCCGCAAACTGCTCGGGATGACGCGGTGCAATCACCAATAACGCCTCAGGCCATTTAGCGAGCAGCTGCTTATGGGCGCTCAGCATGGCATCAAACTCCCCGGGGTGAACACTCCCCGCTACCCACACGGGCGCAGTCTCTTTCCCCCAAGTCTGCCTTAGCTCTCGCGCTAGGGTTAATCGTTCAGGGGTGATAGTTAAATCAAACTTCAAACTGCCGCAGACTGTGACTTTATCAGCAGGCACGCCAAGGTCGATAAACCGCTGCGCTTCGGCTTGGGTCTGCACCGCAACCACATCTAAACGTTGCAACATGGGACGACTCAAGTGTGGACGCTTGGCATATTGCGCCGCCGATTTGGCCGACAACCTGGCATTAGCGAGCATCAAGCGCACGCCGCGCTTGGCCGCCAGCGCCACGAGATTCGGCCACAGCTCGGTCTCCATAATGATGCACCATTTGGGGGATAACTGACGCAGAAAGCGGTTCACGCACCAAGGCAAATCGAAGGGCAAATAGCAATGCTGTACTTGATCACCAAAGGCTTTACGCACCTCAGCAGACCCCGTCGGGCTTGAGGTTGTAACCGTAATCTTAAGCTGTGGATGCGTCTGTTGGATCTGGCGGATTAACGGAATCGCCGCCAGCGTCTCGCCCATGGAAACCGAGTGGATCAGCAAATCCGTATGCGCCAGTCGCGTTAGTCCGAAACGTTCGCCCCAGCGGCCACGGTAATCAGGGCTTTTGATGGCACGGAACGCCAAATAGACAATGAGCAGAGGGGATAATAGATAAAGCAGCACACTGTAAAAAAATCGATTCATAAAAATCGTGCTTATGAGTTTTTGCCTGATGAATAGCGGCAATGTTAGCATAATATCCCCAAGCGACCTCAAGATACGAGTTTCAGCCTCTTGAGATTGTTTGGGATATTAATCGTATTGAATTTTGTTCATTGGGATAAATCCATACGATTTTAAATTAGGGATAATTTACCAGCAGTGTAGCGGTCGTTGGTTAGCCTTCTTTAATCAATTTGTAGCGTTCACTAGCCACTTGGAAAACATATGAAAACCCGCGACAAAATCATCTATGCCAGCCTTGAGCTATTCAATGAGCACGGCGAACGAAATATCACCACCAATCATATTGCCGCTCACCTGAATATGAGTCCCGGGAATCTTTATTATCACTTCCGTAATAAGGAAGACATTATTCGATCTATCTTCAGTCTCTACGAGGCGCACCTCGAATCGGGATTCCAGCCCTATGAAGGCGAGCAAGTCAATGTGGAACAATTGATCGGCTATTTCGACGCGATGTTTTATACCCTGTGGCAATTCCGTTTTATGTACGCCAATCTGGCCGATATTCTCGCCCGCGATGAAGAATTAAAAAGCCGTTATCTGCAGGCGCAGCAGCAAGTATTAACGCGCTCGAGCCACGTGCTGGATAAACTCAAGCAGGATGGTTTTTTAAATATCGACAACGACAAAATCACCCAACTTGCCGACACCATTAAGATGATTGTGAGTTTCTGGATTGGTTATCAACTCACCCAGTCCAGCACTTCAACCATCACTAAAGGTATTTTATATGAAGGTGTGCTGAGGGTATTGATGATCTTTAAGGCCTACGCCACACCAACCTCTCAAGCAACCTTTAGCCGTTTAGAGCAGCACTACCACGAGTTAGCGACCCAAGATTCACTCTAACCGTCCCGCGCCGTCGCATTTAGCACTAAACTCAACAGGTTAAAGGTGCTAAATGCGGGCTCAATTTATGCCCTCGGCGGTGATGCTACCGACAGGCCGACCATGTTGCATATTAGTTTTTATAATGTAACAACCCCTTTAGCCCTAAACTAATTTATCTAGCTAACCTGCATGAAAAAAAGGCTGTAGGCCGATAGGGTTTAGCGTTAGAATGCCGCAACTCCCAGAATCAGAATAAAGTTAACTAAGGAGATATCAGGTGGCCTCTACCTCATTCTACGCACAGATTAATCAACAGCTTGCCGATGTTAAAGCCGAAGGTTTATATAAAAGCGAGCGTGTTATTGCCTCACCGCAACAGACTGCCATTCAAGTTAATCACCAAGAAGTTGTTAACTTTTGCGCCAACAACTACTTAGGCCTAGCTAACCACCCAGAACTGATCAAAGCCGCACAGCAAGGCTTAGACAGCCACGGCTTTGGTATGGCGTCGGTCCGTTTTATTTGTGGAACCCAAGACATCCACAAACAACTGGAAGCCAGTCTGAGTGAGTTCCTCGGCATGGAAGACACGATTCTGTATTCTTCTTGCTTCGACGCCAACGCAGGTCTGTTTGAAACCCTGTTAGATGCCGAAGATGCGATTATCTCCGACGCCCTAAACCATGCCTCTATCATCGATGGCGTGCGTTTATGTAAGGCTAAGCGTTTCCGTTACGCCAACAACGATATGGCGGATTTAGAGACGCAATTGATCGCCGCAAAAGCAGCGGGCGCACGTAATATTCTGATCGCCACCGACGGCGTATTCTCAATGGACGGCGTCATCGCCAACCTACAAGGCGTGTGTGATTTAGCCGATAAATACGGCGCATTAGTGATGGTTGATGACTCACATGCCGTGGGCTTTGTTGGCCTCAACGGCCGTGGTTCGCACGAACACTGCGGCGTGATGGGCCGTGTCGATATTATCACCGGCACCTTAGGCAAGGCCTTAGGCGGCGCATCGGGCGGTTTCACTTCCGGTAAAAAAGAAGTCATCGACTGGTTACGTCAACGCTCTCGCCCTTACCTATTCTCTAACTCATTGGCGCCTTCAATTGTAACTGCCTCTATCCATGTATTAGAGATGCTCAAATCGGGCCAAGCACTGCGTGAAGCGGTATGGGAAAACAGCCGTTACTTCCGCGAAAAAATGTCAGCGGCAGGCTTTACCTTAGGCGGCGCCGACCATGCGATTATCCCAGTGATGATTGGCGATGCCAAACTGGCGAGCGATTTCGCTAACCGTTTATTAGCAGAACATATTTACGTTATCGGCTTCTCATTCCCTGTGGTGCCAAAGGGACAAGCCCGTATTCGTACTCAAATGTCGGCGGCCCACACCCGTGAGCAACTCGACAAAGCGATTGAAGCCTTTACCCGTATCGCTAAAGAAATGGCGATTATTTAGGACCCTACAAAATGAAAGCACTAAGCAAGTTAAAAGCCGAAAAAGGCATTTGGTTAGTCGATGCGCCTAAGCCTGAAATGGGCCACAACGATCTGCTGATCAAGATTAAAAAGACCGCCATTTGTGGCACCGATATGCACATCTACAACTGGGACGAATGGTCACAAAAAACCATTCCTGTGCCTATGGTGGTAGGTCACGAGTACGTGGGTGAAGTGGTTGATATCGGTCAAGAAGTGCGTGGCTTTAAAATTGGTGACCGCGTTTCTGGTGAAGGCCATATCACCTGCGGCCATTGCCGTAACTGCCGCGCGGGTCGCACCCATTTATGCCGTAACACCTCCGGTGTGGGTGTAAACCGTGAAGGTTCATTTGCCGAATACTTAGTGATCCCAGCCTTTAACGCCTTCAAAATTCCTGATGATATCAGCGATGATTTAGCATCTATCTTCGACCCATTCGGTAACGCAGTACACACAGCTCTGTCATTCGACTTAGTGGGCGAAGACGTGTTAATCACTGGCGCAGGCCCTATCGGTATTATGGCTGCGGCCGTATGCCGCCACGTTGGTGCTCGCCATGTAGTTATCACCGACGTTAACGAATACCGTTTAGAGCTGGCTCGTAAAATGGGCGCCACTCGCGCCGTTAACGTGGCTCAGGAAAGTCTGAAAGACGTGATGAAAGAACTCGGCATGACCGAAGGGTTTGATGTGGGTCTGGAAATGTCAGGCGTACCTTCTGCCTTCCACGCCATGTTAGATACCATGAACCACGGTGGCAAAATCGCGATGCTCGGTATCCCGGGTGGCGAAATGGCGATTGATTGGAGCAAAGTGATCTTCAAGGGTCTGGTCATCAAAGGCATTTACGGCCGTGAAATGTTCGAAACCTGGTACAAGATGGCAAGCTTGATCCAATCTGGCTTAGACATTTCACCTATCATCACGCACCACTACAAGATTGATGATTTCCAAAAAGGCTTCGACGCTATGGGCTCGGGCCAATCCGGTAAAGTCATCCTCAGCTGGGATTAATTCTCTTAGCTATGCCAATCACGGGGCTGTACACATGCAGCCCCATGTTGCACACTTATCCCATCGCTTATCCCTTTTTAGTTATTTCAGGTTTTATTATGTCTTCCTTTAAACACCTCAGCGTGAATCAATTAGTGCAAATGACCGAGTCAAAGTCAGTGCAAATCGTCGATATTCGCGATGGTCACAGCTTTAACAACGGCCACATTGATGGCGCATTTAATTTGAATAACGAGAATCTGGCGCACTTTATTGGCCAAGCGGATATGGACAGTCCTTTAGTGGTGGTTTGCTACCATGGCATCAGCAGCCAAAATGCCGCGCAATACCTGTGTGAACAAGGCTTTGATGATGTCTATAGCCTAGATGGAGGCTTTAGCGCTTGGCATGAGGCCAATGCATGATAGAGATTGGCAGACTCCCCAACAGCAGAGCCGCGCAGGCCTTTGTCGATTACCTCAAAGGTGAACAGATAGACTGCCAAATTCAGCCATTGCCGCAGGGAGTCGCTATTCTAGTTATCCGCGATCAAGATGCCGAGCAAGCCCGAAAAGAGTTCGCCCATTTTATCGCTCACCCTTACGATAACAAATACTTACAAGCCTCGTGGGAGCATGGCGATACTCATACTAAGCTCGACTATGGCGCCCCTTCTTTACAGCTTTTTGCGCAATTTATCACAGGTGCAGGCCCAGTCACTCTTATCATCTTCGGCCTCTGTGTACTGATTTATGCCGCGATGAATTTAGGCTTCGCCAGCCCTGTTTACCATGCGCTCTCCTTTTTCGGTGCAGTGCCTGACACTGGTTTTAGTCAATTCTGGCGCGTGTTTACCCCAAGCCTAATGCACTTTTCGGCCATGCATATCATCTTCAACTTACTCTGGTGGTGGTATTTGGGAGGCAAAATCGAGACCCGCATAGGCACAGCCCCGCTGTTAATCCTGCTACTGGTCGCAGGTACTTTACCCAATGTCGTCCAATACTATGTTAGCGGCCCCAACTTTGGTGGTCTGTCGGGCGTAGTGTATGCAGTCGCCGGTTACACTTGGGTCATGGGGATCCGCAAACCCGCGGCAGGGATAGGTTTACCGCCCTCCTACATGGGTTTTATGTTGATTTGGCTCGTGTTAGGCTTTACAGATTTCTTAGGAGTGTCAGTGGCGAATGGCGCCCATATTGGCGGATTACTGATAGGTCTCGCCCAGGGCTGGTTCGATAGTCGCAGTAAAGCCAGTCGCTAATCCACCGCGATTGCTTCCACGCTCGATTAAAAATCAGGGTAAGCCTTAAGGCCTACCCTGCCGCGTTTAGGTGCAGTTACTTGGCCAGTTCTAGTACCTTAGCGACCAGTTTCTCGATTCCAGAGTGCGCCTCGGCAATGTTCCCCGCCAGCATATAAGCGGGCGTGCTGACAATCTTATTCGCCTCATCTACCACGATATCATGCACAGTCGCCGCCTGATGATGGCCGCCCATCAGATTAAAGGCTGCTACCGTATCCACATCATTACCGATAGTGCCCTTAGCGCCGTGTCCGTATAAGCGCGGGATCAACATAGGCGCGATACAAATAAAGCCGACGGGCTTTTTCGCCAGAATAAATTCATTAATAAAATCAGTCACGAGTGGGTTCACTTCACAGTCACTGCCATTAGTGGCGAAGTTACACAGATTTTTCGCCGCCCCAAACCCGCCAGGGATAACCAGTGCATCGAAATCGGTAATATCAAGTTCGGTGGTTGCTTTTACTTCGCCACGGGCGATACGTGCCGATTCAACCAGCACATTGCGTGTCGCTGTCTTGTCTACTTCGCCAGTGAAGTGATTAACAACATGCATCTGATTGATATCAGGAGCAAAACATTGATATTGAGCCCCCGCTTTCGACAGAGATAATAACGTTAAAACCGATTCATGGATCTCTGTTCCATCGAAAACACCGCACCCACTGAGCAATACTGCGATTTTTTTCATTATAAATATCCTTCTTATGTCATTTGGTTTTAACAAACTGTAAACAAAATGGTTGATCTGCTTAAAAATCGTGCTAACTTAGTTCGTCGAATCTAAGGGTCGGTGAAATTTAAGCCAGCTTTTAGGTATTTTACGGAGTCAAGAAGAAATCCACAAATCAGGAAGATTTTTCAAGAAACAGTATTGAACTCACATAAATATTTTAAAAATATAAAAATCAACAACTTAAAAATATCGCACCAAGCCGTACACATCGCCATTATTCACAGTTGACTTTTTCACTCACAGAGTTATCCACAGGCTGAGAGTCAATTTGCCGTGGCTGAAATACCGTATCTGTGGCATGCTTACCGCCATCTAAGTCATCGATAAACGAAAATTACTTATGCCTACCATAGCCAATAACCCACTTGTCCTTGTGGATGGATCTTCTTATTTATACCGCGCCTATTATGCGCCTCCTCACCTGACAAACTCAAAGGGCGAAGCTACTGGTGCTGTTTATGGCGTAGTGAATATGCTCCGCAGCTTATTAAGCCGTTATCAACCTAGCCATATTGCAGTGGTGTTTGATGCTAAGGGCAAAACCTTCCGTAATGACTTATATGAAGAATACAAAGCGCATCGTCCACCTATGCCGGATGACCTGCGCTCACAAATAGAACCCCTGCACCGTATTATCCGCGCCTTGGGATTGCCCTTAATCTCCATTCCGGGTGTTGAGGCGGACGATGTTATCGGCACTATCGCTCGCCAAGCGAGCCGCGAAAACCGCGCCGTACTTATCAGCACTGGCGATAAAGACATGGCGCAGCTGGTTGATGAAAATATCACGCTGATCAACACCATGACAGATACCATTATGGGCCCTGAAGAGGTTGCGGCTAAATATGGTGTTGGCCCAGACAGAATTATCGATTTCTTGGCATTGATGGGCGATAAGGCAGATAACATTCCCGGTTTACCCGGTGTAGGCGAAAAAACCGCATTAGCCATGCTCACAGGGGCAGGCAGTGTCGCCAATTTGCTTGCAGAGCCCGAAAAAGTCACCGAATTAGGCTTTAGGGGCGCAAAAACCATGGCGGCGAAAATCATTGACAATGCCGACATGCTAAAACTGTCCTATGAGCTTGCCACCATTAAAACCGATGTTGAGCTCGAACAGGATTGGCACGAACTTACCGCCAAACCCGCAGATAGAGACGAACTGATCAAGTGCTACGGCGAGATGGAATTTAAACGCTGGCTTGCCGAAGTCTTAGATAATAAGGCACCAACGACAGCCACAGCAAAAGTCGAAACGGCAGAAATCCAAGAAGAATCAACGCCCAGCGTCACGATTGAAACCCAATATGATACGATTCTGACCGAAGCTCAACTCGATGAGTGGATTGCCAAACTCAAGCAAGCGCCATTAATGGCCGTGGATACCGAGACCACCAGCCTCGACTATATGGTTGCGGAATTGGTTGGCCTGTCCTTTGCTGTTGAAGCAGGTAAAGCCGCTTATCTACCTCTAACACACGATTATGTTGGCGCGCCTCAACAATTAGATAAACAGATTGCACTCGAAAAGCTGCGCCCGATACTCGAAGACGCCAAGATCAAAAAAGTCGGTCAAAACCTGAAATATGATATCAGCGTATTGGCCAATGCCGGCATAAAACTCCAAGGCGTGGTATTCGACACTATGCTCGAATCCTATGTGTTTAACTCGGTCGCCTCACGCCATGATATGGATGGGCTGGCGCTTAAATACCTAGGCCATAAAAATATCGCCTTTGAAGATATCGCGGGTAAAGGCGCTAAACAGCTGACCTTCAACCAAATTCCACTCGAAACAGCAGCGCCCTATGCGGCGGAAGATGCCGATATTACCCTGCGTCTTCATCAACATTTGTGGCCAAGGCTCGAAAAAGAAACCGAATTAGCCTCGGTCTTTACCGATATTGAACTGCCGCTGATCCAAATACTGTCCGATATTGAGCGCCAAGGTGTGTTTATCGATAGCATGTTGCTTGGTCAACAGAGTGATGAACTGGCGCGTAAAATCGATGAGTTAGAAACAAAAGCTTATGATATTGCTGGTGAAAAATTCAATTTAAGCTCACCAAAGCAACTGCAAGTACTGTTTTTTGAAAAGCTGGGTTATCCGGTCATTAAAAAGACTCCTAAGGGCGCACCGTCTACTGCGGAAGAAGTGCTGGTTGAATTGGCACTGGATTTCCCTCTGCCCAAAGTGATCCTTGAACATAGAAGCCTGACCAAGTTAAAGAGTACTTACACCGACAAGCTCCCCTTAATGGTGAACGCGAAAACGGGTCGGGTACATACAAGCTACCATCAGGCCAACGCCGCAACGGGGCGTTTATCCTCGAGCGAACCTAATCTACAAAATATTCCTATCCGCACCGAGGAAGGCCGCCGTATTCGCCAGGCCTTTATTGCGCCTCAAGGGCGTAAGATTTTAGCCGCCGACTATTCACAGATTGAACTAAGGATCATGGCGCATTTATCCCAAGATGCAGGCTTACTCAAAGCCTTCGCCGAAGGTAAAGACATTCACAGAGCCACCGCCGCCGAAGTATTTGGCACCGACTTTGACAGTGTCACCTCGGAGCAGCGTCGCCGCGCCAAAGCCGTTAACTTTGGCCTTATCTATGGCATGTCCGCCTTTGGATTGGCGCGTCAGCTCGATATTCCCCGCAACGAGGCACAAACCTATATCGACACTTACTTCGCCCGCTATCCAGGCGTATTAAGGTATATGGAAGAAACACGAGCCAGTGCAGCAGAACTTGGCTATGTCTCTACGCTATTTGGTCGCCGTTTGTATTTACCCGAAATTCGCGATCGTAATGCAATGCGCCGTCAAGCGGCAGAAAGGGCCGCGATTAACGCCCCAATGCAAGGCACCGCCGCAGATATCATTAAAAAAGCCATGATCAGCATTGCCGATTGGATAAAAACCGATACCCAAGGTGAAATCGCCATGATTATGCAAGTCCACGACGAATTAGTGTTCGAAGTCGATGCCGATAAAGCCGAAGCACTCAAGCTCAAGGTGTGTGAACTCATGGCCAAAGCGGCCAATCTGGACGTGGAGCTTCTGGCGGAAGCCGGTATTGGTGATAACTGGGATCAAGCCCACTAGCATTCAAACTCTAGTCTTTAGCTTCTAACATTGAGTTTTACCCAAACAAGGCTTATCCATTATCGGATGGGCCTTTATATTTGGTGCGACTTTTAGGCACCGCTAAACTCGACGTTGCAAAGAACAACATAACGAGAAGTTGCTTACGCAGTCGAATCCCCTGATGGCTCAACCGCCTCAAGAGCTGGAAACAGCATTTGACTCTCCATACAATGCTCCCCGTAACCAAATGCAATCCTCCCCCTCAATTCTCGATGCTTCAACGCCTCTATAAGCAAAACCTTTTATCCGCGTGACAGTCCACATAAGCCTAAACAATCGTTCGCTGATGGATACAACCCAGAACAATCACCAAAATAGAGTAAAAACATTAAATCTGAAAAACTGATCAATTCTGTAGTAAAAATACGGTCTATTTAGCTAAATCAGTGGCTTAAATGCCTTTTGTGAAAAAATAAGATCAAACAACGCTGGTTTTTTCATCTAAAACTTGAGATCTACCGCACACAATTATCACTTTTTCAAAAAAACTGTTTTCCATTTAGAGATAAATAGCGTATTATTCTCTGCGTAGGGTACAGAGGTTAAGATGTTCTATCTTTCAGACCTTTATTTCACTTATAGTGACGAGCCAAATTCTGGCGCCCCAGCAACTTGTTTGCTGGGGCTTTTTTTTTGCTCTTTTTTCGGCCTAGGGATGATTTCAACAAAGGCGAGTAAATTTTAGAGTATTTACTTTAATAAAAGGTAAATTCGATGTATGCTGTCTTCATTGAGAACCATTGAAGGTAATTTGATGGTGCTTGAGTCTTGTTGAATTTAGCTTCTCCCCAAAAGAGCTAAAATTTTGGCCGGTGACTAATGTTATCGGCTATTTTTTTGCCCAAAATTTGCGTGGTGAAATCGATTGTTTTATAAGGAAATATAACGGGATATCGCAGGGGAAGATGGCCGAATGCACTCAAGGCATCCGACCATAAAGCAAAAGGCTTACTCGGCGTCGTCTTGGTCTTCTAACTCATCGGCCAACCATTGCGGATGACACCATTCATTTAAGATACTCAGCACTTTAGGTTTGCCCGTGCCCTTGAGCGCAGAAAAAGGTTCAACCTGTACCCAATCACCAAACTCAACCAGCGCTTTACGCACTTCGTTTACGGTTTTCATCTTCGCACTTTGCGCCAATTTATCGGACTTAGTCAGTAATGCGAGTACTGGAATTTCACTCGCAACCGCCCATTCAATCATCTGCATATCCAGATCTTTCAACGGATGACGAATATCCATCAATACCACAACGCCACTTAAGCACGCACGCTTCTGCAAATATTCGCCGAGGGACTGTTGCCACTTTAATTTCATCGCCAAAGGCACTTGGGCAAAACCATAACCCGGTAAATCGACTAATCGGCGCTGTGCATCGAGTTCAAATACGTTTATTAGCTGAGTTCGACCTGGCGTTTTACTGGTACGCGCTAAGTTTTTCTGCTCAGTTAATGCATTGAGTGCACTCGATTTTCCGGCATTGGAGCGACCAGCAAAAGCAATCTCAACACCAACGTCGCCGGGCAGATATTGATCCAAATGTGCAATGTCAGGTGCACTGATTAAAAACTTCGCCCTGCGAAAATCTATATGAGATTCAGTCACTATTTACTCCAATATATTTACTGCGCAATACCATAATTTATGAAGAATTGCTTACTTTTCCACGTTTTCGTGTAAAATATTACCCCGATCACATTAAACATATTTTACCACGCTTGCGGGTCACCCTAGTAAGCTCAGGATAATAATCTTAACCAGAAGTTGGAACGCCATGAAAAAGTTAGCTCTTGCGCTGTCTGTTGTAGTTGCCGCCATATCTTCACCTGCGATTGCTGAAGGTAATGCTGAAGCGGGAAAAACTAAAGTTATCGTTTGTTCTGCATGTCACGGCATGGACGGTAACAGTATGATCGATATGTACCCTAAGCTTGCGGGCCAACACGCCACATACCTCCAAAAGCAACTACATGATTTCCGTAGTGCGGCGCAATCTGGCGGTAAAGATGGTCGTATGGATCCTATCATGAGTGGTATGGCAATGCCTCTTAGTGATCAAGATATTCTCGACATTACTGCATATTTCTCTACTCAAGCAATCCAAGTTGCTGAGGTGAAAGATGTTCCTGAGCTAGGTGCAAAACTTTACAAAGGTGGTGATGTGTCACGCGGCATCACTGCATGTATGGCATGTCACGGTCCAGATGGTAAAGGTGCTGAATCAGCAGGTTTCCCCGCATTAGCTGGTCAACACGCTAACTATATCAAGATCCAACTGACTAAGTTCCGTGATGCAGGTCGTCACAATGACCTCAATGGCATGATGCAAGATGTCGCGAAAAAGTTAAGCGACAGCGATATCGATGCATTATCTAAGTATTTAGCGAGTCTGAAGTAAGACTTCGCGATGAAAAGGGTGCATAGTCACCCTTTTTTAACGTCACAAAGTTTACGTTAACGTAAACTGAAAAAGATTCATGCTTGACATAGATCACAGATTTGGGTTTAATAAGCCCCGTACCGAGATAAACCCATCTGTTTGTACAAATAAATTAATAATAACTTGCAGATTTCGGTATAATTAACATTTAAGATATAAGAATAAAGACTCTCAATAACAACAATATAACTAAGACCACTCTCTAATAATAACAAGAGCAGTGATTTCGCTTTGAAATCCAGGTCAGTACATTTTTGTAAGGGATGGCCGATAACGCCAATTTGCGATAAGCAAATCGCCTTACACTCAGGGTAACTTGCCCCATCAGGACACAGTTTGAATGAATCAAACTGTAGCAAAGGAAGCTAATAGCTTTGGATGCACTGGCTGGAAGCTTGTTATCACTGGAAGGTACTTTAAGCAACATGGATGGTTAACTTTACGTCATTGATGACGCTGTAATAAAGATGTGTCTTGAGACCATCTACGGAAACTGTGGTCTGGATGGCGACAGAAACTAATTAAGTGTCTGGAAGACCGATAACTAAAATGATGCAGGGAAAGCAGTAAAAAAAAGAAGGATACCGACCGGGAAAGTCGCATAGCAAGTAAGGATACTTGGAATCAGAATAGGGTGCAAAATGCACCGTTTGTAAGGCGGCAGTCTAACTGCCGCTTTTTTTCTTTGTTTTTCTTTGTGATGATCCACTAACAAACCCTCCGACCAGAAAGTGCACTTCCGCAATATAATTGTTACAATCAAGACCTTAATACTTTTCTAGTTGACTCAATGCGCAGATGTCCCCTTTGTCATAGCACGCAAACACTGTTGCTCCTTCAGGACAAGAAACGGTGTTTTTATGTTTGCCAGACATGCGGGCTCACCTTTGCTGACGCAAATAGCCATCTTCCTCCCGCGGCAGAAAAACAACGTTATGGCCGTTCACGGATTGCCGCCAAACAGCGCCAACTATCGCAATTTATTTTGCCGTTACTAGAACAAATACAATTGCAGCAAAAAGGGAGTCTTACGGGGTTAAATTTTGGACGCGTGTTAGATCAAACCAGTTTGGCGACCATTGAATCGGCGGGACACACTTTCAAGCAGTATGATCCTTTTTTCGCGCCAGACCACGAAACACTCAAGCAAGAGTATGATTTTATTTGCTGCTACCGAGTTTTTGAGCATTTTCAGCATCCCAGCAGAGAATGGAGTCTACTGACCCGTTTACTCAAATCGGGCGGCTGGTTAGCGATTAGCACACCCTTATTAATTGATTTAGAAGGCTTTGCTAAATGGCATTATAAAAACAATCTCACTCACGTGAGTTTTTACCAAAGACAAACCTTTGAATACCTGGCGAGTAATAGTGATTTTGAACTATTATTTGCCGCGAAAGACCTCGTTTTGATGCAAAAAACATCATAATCTGGTATAACAGCCGACCGAATTTAGTACCGAGTCGATCCCGTATCGGCTAGGCCACACGTTGTAAACAATTGAGAAAATCATGTCTCGTAGCAAGAAAACACGCAAGGGCGGCGAGAATAGCCCTAAATTACAGCCAAGAGTGAAAAAGCAGGACCGTGCAGAAGTCACAGGCAAGCGCGCCGAAAAGGGCAATAAGTCTGGCAGTCGTCATAATGAAGCGCTTATCAATGCTCAAGCACCACAGAAAAAGGCAGCTCAGAGCAAAGATCCTCGCCATGGCAGCAAAAAGCCTGTGGCATTGGCTTTACCAACTGCAACAGAAAAGCCTGCCACACCAAAGGTTAAGCAACCCAAGTTAACCGACGAGCAAAAGCTGCTGAAGTTGGAAGAAGATCCAAGACTGAACCAGTTGCTCGATATGCTGGAAGAAGGCCGTAACTTAAGTAATGACGACCAACAATGGTTAGATCAGCAGCTGAATAAGATTGAAGCCCTGATGATTAAATTGGGTATCAGCGATGAGCTAGAAGATGAAGCGCCTGCGAAAAAATCAAAAGTCGATTCAGATGATGACCTGTTTGATCGCTTTGAATCTGGTGCCGAACTGCTAAAAGATTATCAAGATAAGTTTTAAATCTTAGAGAGTGCATAAAAACAAAGCGCGATGTCTTTGTTTTTATGCTGTCTAAACAAGGAGTTTACGTGTCTACCACTCTTATCCTGCTTGGTTTTATCATCATTGTTACCCTCAGTAGCTACGCCACCTTCTTACTCCTCAAACTCAAGCAACAGAAACAACGCCAACAGGCGCTCACTGCCGAACGTGAAGCGGCGGCAAACGCGAAGCGCGCCCAAGTACTGGAAGATATTCGTTATATCGCCACCGCCATGATTGACGACCGCTGCGAAATCTCTGAAGGCGTGGTGAGAATTGGCCGTTTATTTGAAATTTTATCCTTAAGCGAGCGGGTTGCGCCTGAGTTCCCAGCATTCTTCCAACACTTTGAGCTGATTAAAGATCACCCGATTATGGAAGCTCGCCAAGCCCTGCCGAAGCAAGAGCGGATGAAGCTCGATTTTGTCCGCATGAAATCTGAAGCAGAACTGGCCGAAGGCATTACCGCCGATGCCAAAAAGCTCTCCAGTTATCAGTTAAAAGCCCCGCATTAAGCTGACCACATTAGCCTCAAGGTCAAACCTAGGCTTTGAGGCCCAATCTCTCCCGCATTTCTTTTCCCACACAGAGTACGGCTTCCCGTGAGCCTGTGCACAAAACCTCCAAAAAACAACAGACATTGGCTCCTTTTTCATAGATATTGCGTAACTTCTAAAAGGACAGACATCATTTTTACAACCTAGATCAAGGTTATTTGACTAAGAACCTTGCATACTTCGCTTGTTGCTAATTTACCCTCGGAGGACACGCCTTGAAGCAGCCCACTCAGATAAGCTGGGATCAGTCGATGATCGAAAAATATAACTACAGCGGTCCCCGTTACACCTCTTACCCAACGGCGCTGGAGTTCGATGATTCATTCACTGAACAAAACCTGTTAACGGCGATTGAAAACAGTAAGAGTGACAAACTGTCGCTGTATATTCACATCCCCTTCTGCGCCAAACTTTGCTACTACTGTGGCTGTAATAAAGTTATCACTCGCCACGCCCACAAGGCCGATCAATATATCGAGTATTTGAGCCACGAAATTATTAAGCGCGCTCCGCTGTTTAAGCACTACACTGTCACCCAAATGCACTGGGGCGGCGGCACGCCAACCTTCTTAAATCCTGAGCAAATTCTGAAGTTAACTGACTTGATCAAGGCTAACTTTAACTTTGCCGCTGAAGGTGAGTTCTCTATCGAAGTTGACCCGCGTGAAATTGAGCTTTCAATGCTCGATACCTTAAAAGAAGCGGGCTTTAACCGCATTTCTATCGGGGTGCAGGACTTCAATAAAGAAGTACAAGTCGCGGTTAACCGTGAGCAGGACGAGCAATTTATTTTCGATTTAATGGCCAAAGCCAAGGCCATGGGATTTGTCTCAACCAATATCGACTTAATTTACGGTCTGCCACATCAGACACCCGAAACATTCGCCACCACCATGCAGCGCGTGTTAGACCTGTCGCCCGATCGCCTCTCTGTGTTCAACTATGCCCACTTACCCGCACGTTTTGCCGCGCAGCGTAAGATTAAAGATGAACATTTACCTTCGCCAAAACAAAAGCTTGAGATGTTGCATCAAACTATCGAGACTTTAACTGGCGCGGGTTATCAATACATTGGTATGGACCACTTCGCGAAGCCTGACGATGAGCTGGCTAAGTTACAACGCGAAGGCAAACTGCACCGCAACTTCCAGGGTTATACCACCCAAGAAGAATGCGACTTGCTTGGCCTTGGCGTGTCTTCAATCAGTCAAATTGGCGATTGTTATGCGCAAAACCAGAAGGACATTCGCCCTTACTACGAAGCAATCGATAAAGATGGCCATGCGCTGTGGAAAGGTTGTAGCCTGAACCGTGACGACGAAATCCGCCGCGTCGTAATCAAACAACTCATCTGCCACTTCGATTTAGATATGGCGAAAATGGATGACAAACTAGGTATTAAGTTTGAGGAATACTTCGCCGAAGACTTAAAACTGCTGCAAACCTTTATCGATGATAAATTAGTCGACGTCACCGACAGAAAGATCACCATCAGTCCCACAGGCCGTCTGTTGATCCGCAATATCTGTATGTGCTTCGACCTTTACTACCGTCAAAAAGCACGTCAACAACAGTTCTCCCGTGTGATCTAACACTGGCGCATCTCCAATAAAAAAATCCGACTCAAATGTCGGATTTTTTTATTGGGAAATAAAGCAGCTTACTTAAGCTTTCGCCGCATACAGCGCCTTGCGCTCACTCTCGGATAAAAACGCCATTTCCACCCCGTTGCGTTGCACCTGAGCCAGCTCTGCATCGCTTAGACCTAGTTCAGACTTGGCAATGCGGTATTCATGCTTAATATCAATCGCACTCACCCCCGGATCATCGGTGTTAAGGCTTATCAACACACCCGCATCCATAAAGGTTCTGAAGGGATGTTCAGCATAGGAAGACACAGTCGATGTGTGCAGGTTGCTGGTTGGGCAAGATTCGATACCGATACGGTGTTTAGCGAGATATTCCATCAGCTTAGGATCGTGAATCGCATTCACACCATGGCCGATACGTGTCGCGCCCAGCTCCTGAATCGCTTGCCACATACTTTGTGAACCCGCCGCTTCCCCCGCATGGGCGGTAATGGCTAAGCCCGCGTCTCGCACTCGCTTAAAGTGCTCGTTAAACAATTCGCCAGGGAAGCCAAGCTCATCGCCGGCTAAATCCATCGCGACTAAATGTTGTTTATGGGCGAGCAGGCCTTCAAGCTCCTGAGTACAAGCGGCTTGGCCAAAAGAGCGCGACATAATCCCGATAAGATTGATTTTAACTTGGTAATCTTTCAGACCGGCTTTTACCCCATCGATAACCGCTTCAACCACACCTTCAATCGGTAGCTTATGGTTCATCGCCATGTAATATGGACTAAAACGCAGCTCCGCATAATCAAGGCCAGATAACGCCGCATCCGCCACGTTTTCATAGGCGACACGTTTTACCGCATCTAAATCAGCGAGAACGGCCACCATCCAGTCAAGCTTCTTCAAGAAGGCGACTAAGCTGGTTTCTTTCCCCTGAATTTGTACAAATGGCGCGAGAGTCTCTAAAGAATCGGCAGGCAAAGCAATGCCGTGTTGATGTCCGAGTTCCCAAATGGTGTTCACTCGCACGTTACCATCTAAGTGACGATGCAAATCCACCAATGGAATGGATGTATTGATCATAATTAACCCCTATGTGAACTACCCAGCCAATGCTTTTGTTATTTGGTCTAGGGCGGATACTAAGTTTAACACGCATTCTTGGGTGGCACTTAGCTAAGGGCGGGATTTAAATTCACATTCAGTCACAATTCTGCTTAATATGCGTACAAGAATCTGTGGTAAACCTCAGGCATAATGACTTCAATAACAACGAAAATATCCGAGATAAATCATGCATAAACTCTTTACCCCAAGCTTACTGCTTTGCGCCCTGAGTGCCTGTAGCGCGGCTCAGCCCCCGTCAGCTCCAACCACACAGACAACCGTGGCTGTTGCACAGTCCACGGCCAAGACTATGGCACCCGCACTGCAAGCGATTGTGGATCAAAGTTGGCAACTCCAACTCAGTGCCAGCCCTGAGATGGCCTATGGAATGGGGGATAAGAGTGCTGCGGGTAAACTGCAAGACCTATCCCCAGAAGCCTTAGCCAAGCTCAATCAAGGGCAAATTGCCATTCTCACCCAATTGAAAGCACTGGATCGCAGCAAGCTGAGTAAAGAGGATAAAATCAACGCCCAAATCCTCGAAGATCAGATCCAAAACGAGGTAGACCTGTATAAATACAAGGACTACTACCTGCCAATCACCGCAGAGAGTGGCTTCCACGCCTATATATCTTCGATTGCACAAGGACGCTTCAACACCCTAGAGGATTACCAAAACTACCTAGGCAAGCTTAAGGCACTACCGACCTATTTTGCCCAGCAAACCCATTGGTTAAAACAAGGCTTAAAGGAAGGCATTACACCGCCTCGAGCAACGCTCAAGGGATTTGAAAACAGCATTAGTGCTTATATCTTACCGGTAGAGAAAAGCAGTTATTTCAAGCCTTTTACTCAGTACCCCAGCCACTTTACCGAGGCACAAAAAGCGCAGCTCACCCAAGAAGGCCGAGCATCAGTCGAACAGAATGTGCTCCCGACCTATCAGGCTTTTTATGATTTTATGACTCAGGAGTATATGCCCAACACCCGGGAAAATATTGCCGCCAACAGCTTACCCGATGGTGATGCCTTCTATGAGAACCGCGTTCGCTACTACACGACCTTAAATATGACCTCGGCCGAAGTGCACGAACTCGGTTTAAAAGAAGTAAAGCGTATCCGCCAGGAAATGGAGCAAGTCATTAAGTCTGTAGGCTTTAAAGGCAGCTTTGCCGACTTTTTACATTTCTTAAGAACCGATCCCCAGTTTTACACCACCAGTGCGGATCAGCTCCTGAAAGAAGCGGCCTTTATTGCCAAAAAAGCCGATGCCATGTTGCCAAAATATTTTGGTAAATTGCCACGCAAACCCTATGGTATCGCTCCAGTGCCGGCCGAAATCGCCCCCAAATACACCTCAGGCCGTTATTCAGGCTCTAATCGTGATGACGAGCCGGGTTACTATTGGGTTAATACCTACGCCTTAGATAAGCGCCCGCTCTATGAACTCGAAGCACTCACGCTGCACGAAGCGGTGCCAGGGCATCATCTGCAGATTTCACTTAACTCCGAACTGAGCTCATTGCCTGATTTTCGTCGCTACAGCTATATTTCGGCCTTTGGTGAAGGTTGGGGGTTGTATAGCGAATACTTAGGCTTAGAAGCGGGATTCTATCAAGATCCTTACAGTAACTTTGGACGTCTCACTTACGAGATGTGGCGCGCAGCTCGCCTCGTTGTCGATACGGGGATGCACGCCCAAGGCTGGAGTCGAGAGCAAGCCATCGAGTTTATGGCGAGCAACACGGCGTTGTCGCTCCATAATGTGACTACTGAGATTGATCGTTACATTACTTGGCCAGGGCAAGCGCTCTCCTACAAAATTGGTGAGCTCACCATTAAACGCCTGCGCGCGAAAGCCGAGCAAGCCTTAGGCGATAAATTTGATATTCGTGCCTTCCACGACGCCGTATTAGAGAATGGTTCTGTGCCTATGTCGGTGCTGGAGCAGCAGATAAACGACTTTATCGAAACGCAAAAAGCCGCGATTTAAGCTCATCCAAGGGAGCGGGTATTTTCCTGCTCCCTTTCCTGCCCGCCCCAGTTCTCTGATACACTCTAGCAAACCTTTTTGCCCGAGATGTGCGACAGAGTATGAGCCAAACGCCCCTAAACTTTCCAAGGGAAGAGTTTTCCAAGGTAGCTTTTTCAACGGAACACGATTTAAATACTTCTGAACAGCAAGCCTTTTGGCAAACCGTTGTCCAAGACACACTCAAAACGCCCGATGGATTAACCTTGGCCTATATGATGGTCAAGCATCCCAAGGCCCATGCCAGCATAGTCATCAGCAGCGGCCGGGTTGAATCCTACTTAAAGTATCAAGAATTGGTATTTGACCTGTATCAGCAAGGCTATTCGGTGTTTGCCATCGATCACCGCGGCCAAGGGTTATCGAGCCGCATGACGGCCAACCCCCATCAAGGCCACGTGCGGCGGTTTAATGACTATATCGACGACTTTGCACTATTTATGCAAACCGTTGTACTCAAACATGCCACTTCGCCACTGTTCTTGCTCGGACATTCCATGGGCGGCGCCATCGGTACCTTGTATCTCAAACAACATCCGGATGTGTTTACCGCGGCGGCATTCTCAGCCCCCATGTATGGTATTAAGTTACCTATGCCCAAAGGATTTGTCCGTTGGCTTGCGAGTAAGCTCGATACCAGTCTCAACGGCGGAGAGCCTAACTACGTCCTCAGCGGGCAAAACTATAAGGCGGCTCCCTTTAAGGGAAATGATCTCACCCATTGCCAGAGTCGTTATCAAGCCTACCGAGAGTTGTACGATGCGGCGCCAAAGTTGCAGTTAGGCTCACCCACTAACCGCTGGTTGACTGAATCCTTAGATGCGGCCGATGCCTGTGTCTTGGCCACGGCACATATCCGTACGCCCATTCTGATCCTGCAAGCCAGTGAGGATAAGATTGTCGACAATGCCGCACAAAATCTGGCGGTCAGCTCAAATTGCCAATTAAAAGTGATTGCAGGGGCTGCCCATGAGATTTTTATGGAGAAAGATAGCTACCGTAATCAAGCGCTTAATTACGCACTCGACTTTTTTAAACGCTACGCAACAAGGGACGTGGACAAACAAGCTGTTTAAAGTCATTAACGCTTAAAGCGCGGGCAATATTGTAGCCTTGGAAATGGGTACAACCTAAGCGGCTAAATAACTGCTGTTGCTCTGATGATTCGACACCTTTAGCAACGATAGGCAAGTTAAAGGCTTGTACCGACTGAATCAGCGCTTGGCTCCAGCTCGCATCATTAATTAAATTAGCGGCACAATGTAAATCGAGCTTCACCTCATTCAAAGGATAATGACGCAAGCAACTCAAGGCGCCCTTTCCTGCACCAAAGTTATCTAGAGTTATTGCCACCCCAGCTTCTGCGAGCAGACTGATCCTCGGCTGAATAAAGGCTTCAGCCGTTAATAATGCACTCTCATTGAGCTCAATCCCCAATTGTTGTTCACTGAGCTGATGGGCATTCACTAACGCCACCAATTGCTCGACAAACTCAGCTTTGCAGAAAGATAAGGTACTAATATTCAGAGTTAAACGTGGCAGGTTAATACCCTGCTGTTTCAATTGCTTAATCAACTGGCAAACGCGCGTAGCGACATTTAAATCGAGCGATGCAATCAAACCATGGCGCTCGGCTAAATCAATAAATTTAGCGACCGGGACAACTTCCCCATCCGCTAAATACCATCGGGATAACACCTCAGCCGACACTATCTTGCCTTGCATATCCACCACAGGCTGGAACATTAACGACAACTGATTTTCGGCTATCGCTCGCTCTAATCTGTTCAATAAAGAGGATTCAGAATCCTGCGAGCGTTCTAAATCTGGGTGATAGAAAGCACAACTTGCGTGTTCACTAGACTTAGCATGCTGCATCGCGAGCTCTGCACGTCGCACGGCGAGTTCTGGCGCAAGCGTATCCACAGAATCTAATAAGCAAATCCCAATATTCACATTTAAACGAAAATCGTGTTCACCATAATGGAAGGGACGAGTGGCGATTTGTTTAAGCTCAGTTGCCAACGCCAAGGCTCGACGTCCAGCCATATTCGCATCAGCAGCCAACTCCTTAGCTAACAAGGCGAATCGGCCCAATTCGATATGAGCAATCACAATATTTTCAGCAAAATAACTCGAGAGCCTTGCACTTAATTGTGACAACAATCGCTCAAGCTCATGGGGTGTGAGAGTGTCGTTCGCCCCAAGGGTTTCGACATTGAGTAATAACAAAGCCCCCCATTGTCCCGCACTGGTTCGTTGATTAAGGTATTGGGATAACTGCGCCATAAAGATTTCAGGGAGCATCTTCGGCCCTGCCACAGATTGCTTCACTAATTCGGCAATCGCAGCATGGTTTCGCTCACTCTCAGAGACATCAACATGAATGCCGATCATTCGAGTCGGCCGGCCAAGTTGGTCCCAATCGACCAACATGCCACGGTCAAATACCCAGACATAATGGCCATCGCGATGCAGTAAACGATGCACACTCTCAAATTCTTTTGTCTTGCCACTGACATACTCTTGCAAACAGTCCAACACGGCTTGCTTATCATCGGGATGCAAACGCGTTTCCCATGTTTGGAATGCACCTTCAAGCTCATCGGGCTGATAGCCAATCATTTCCTTCCAACGATCAGAAAGGAACACTTCGTCAGTACGCAAATCCCAATCCCAAATACCGTTACGCGAACCTTCAACCGCAAATAACCAGCGCTGTTCACTATCATTGAGCTGCTTAACTGCACGCCCAAGATGTTCATGAACCCGCTGCAGTGTCGTTTGTAGAGACAAGACCTCGGAGGCACTCCAAGGCACTTGGGTCGAAAACTCGGGAGTGCCCACATGCTTTGCCGATTCGCTTAACATTTTGAAAGGACGGATCAAGAGGTAATATAAAACAAAGGTAAAACCGATTAATAGCAGCGCGCCGAGCCCCCAGACGCGCATAAATCGTTGTTGTAATTCGGTTGAAGCTTTAGCCACTAACGGCGCGAGATCAGACTCAAGATAGATAAGCTCGGTCGCTCCAGGATATTGAGCATCGACGGGATAATAGGCCTGAATCGATAATCGGTTTGGATTTATTGAAATACTCGCCTGTCCAGATTGCACCACGGCATGATGCCGAACCACATCGTAACCATCAATCACTTCAATGGCATTGCTATCACGCCAAACAGTATGATTAGCAAAGCGAATGCGGCTATTCGCATCCAGCAAGATATAAACCATGACATTCATATCTAAAGTTGCCAGAGAGACTTCCTGCTCGATACGTTCAACATCTTGTAACGCTTGCGCCGACTGCACTATCGTTTGCATACGTAAAAGTTGCTGCTTTATCTGGCTCACCTGGCGATCGGCCAGTTCATTACGTACCAGCTCGCTCTCATAGAAATACTCAGCCGTAACCAACACTAAATAAAGTGCCAGCATGCAGACAGGTATCAATACTGCGAGCGAGAGTTTACGAAGCATGGGTAGCTAAATGTCTTTAATAAAAAGATGGACGCCTCGTATGCTAACGGGAAACCCGTTACTAAGCAAAAAGACTTAACATAAGTGGAGTTATTTTAGACTAAATACGCTAATCGGTTGAAAGAACCGCTAGCTAACGAGACGATAAAGTGAGGAATTGAAAATAAGTTGATGAAACAGAAAAACAAAAAAGCCAGCTTATGCAGCTGGCTTCATTGTTTAATTAGGCGCTTGGCGATGACCTACTCTCACATGGGGAGACCCCACACTACCATCGGCGCGATTGCGTTTCACTTCTGAGTTCGGGATGGGTTCAGGTGGGACCACAATGCTATTGTCACCAAGCAAATTTGNTATTCACTACCCGTCTTATTGTCGCAGGCAGTAAAT
>NZ_CP037898.1:3960550-4118757 GCF_004354305.1 Shewanella decolorationis
GTCCTAAGGTAGCGAAATTCCTTGTCGGGTAAGTTCCGACCTGCACGAATGGCGTAATGATGGCCACGCTGTCTCCAGCCGAGACTCAGTGAAGTTGAAATTGCGGTGAAGATGCCGTATACCCGCGGCTAGACGGAAAGACCCCGTGAACCTTTACTATAGCTTGGCACTGAACATTGACCCTACATGTGTAGGATAGGTGGGAGACTTTGAAGCGGGAACGCTAGTTCTCGTGGAGTCGTCCTTGAAATACCACCCTTGTAGTGTTGATGTTCTAACTTGGGCCCCTAATCGGGGTTAAGGACAGTGCCTGGTGGGTAGTTTGACTGGGGCGGTCTCCTCCCAAAGAGTAACGGAGGAGCACGAAGGTTGGCTAAGTACGGTCGGACATCGTACGGTTAGTGCAATGGCATAAGCCAGCTTAACTGCGAGACAGACACGTCGAGCAGGTACGAAAGTAGGTCATAGTGATCCGGTGGTTCTGAATGGAAGGGCCATCGCTCAACGGATAAAAGGTACTCCGGGGATAACAGGCTGATACCGCCCAAGAGTTCATATCGACGGCGGTGTTTGGCACCTCGATGTCGGCTCATCACATCCTGGGGCTGAAGTCGGTCCCAAGGGTATGGCTGTTCGCCATTTAAAGTGGTACGCGAGCTGGGTTCAGAACGTCGTGAGACAGTTCGGTCCCTATCTGCCGTGGGCGTTGGATGATTGAGGGGAGTTGCTCCTAGTACGAGAGGACCGGAGTGAACGAACCGCTGGTGTTCGGGTTGTCATGCCAATGGCATTGCCCGGTAGCTATGTTCGGAATCGATAACCGCTGAAAGCATCTAAGCGGGAAGCGAGCCCCAAGATGAGTCATCCCTTGGACTTTAAGTCCACTAAAGAGCCGTTCGAGACTAGGACGTTGATAGGTCAGGTGTGTAAGCGTTGTGAGGCGTTGAGCTAACTGATACTAATGACTCGAGAGGCTTAACCATACAACCCAGATGGGTTTTACTGAAAATGTTCCAGACATTTTCCAGTACTTCCTCCTTCCCTGGAGGTCGTACAGTACTTAGCTTGAATACAAACACTTAAGAAGTGTAACTCAAACCAGCTTTCCGAATTTAATTTACTGCCTGCGACAATAAGACGGGTAGTGAATAACAAATTTGCTTGGTGACAATAGCATTGTGGTCCCACCTGATCCCATCCCGAACTCAGAAGTGAAACGCAATCGCGCCGATGGTAGTGTGGGGTCTCCCCATGTGAGAGTAGGTCATCGCCAAGCGCCTAATTTGGTCAATGACCAGACAGAGTTGGAGCGGTAGTTCAGTTGGTTAGAATACCGGCCTGTCACGCCGGGGGTCGCGGGTTCGAGTCCCGTCCGCTCCGCCAACATTAAGAGATAAGCCTCTGCAGCAATGCAGAGGCTTTTTTCGTTATGCCGTTTTGTCTATTTCCGCTTACAACGAATTCGTTGGCTGAAATACCACGGATAACGGCTTACTTTTGGCGAGTTGTTACCTGCTTGGTTTGATTAAAAGAGCTTAGCGATTTGTTTATGATAAACTGCTCATTTTTATGGTGAGACTGGTGAGTTTTTCATTTGTGGGAATGCGGTTGTGCGCCACTTGGCAGTATTGAACTGTGCTTCTGCCTTCACATCAATTAAACGTTATAATGTCTACCAACTTTTATGAGTAATAAAATGAATTGTCGTCTAGGTTGCGGTGCTTGCTGTATTGCACCTTCAATCAGCAGTGGGATCCCTGGTATGCCAAATGGTAAGGCGGCTGGAGAGCGCTGTGTGCAGCTCAGTGATGACAATTTATGTTTGATTTTCGGCTCGCCTGATCGTCCTGCGGTTTGTAGTGATTTTGAAGCGTCTTTAGATGTCTGTGGGGATTCAAACGAAGAGGCGCTCTGGTTGATCACAAACCTTGAATCTCAAACATCTCAATAGTTTATTGCTGACAGGTGAATTATGCAGTTAACACGCTATACCGACTTTGGTGTTCGCACGCTGATGTATCTGGCGGTTCAGCCCGATAGAACAACCCTTTTTAGGATCGCGGAGATTACCGAGGTCTTCGATTTGTCGCCAAATCATGTCTCGAAGATTGTGCACCACTTAGGCAAGTTGGGTTATCTGGAAACCATACGCGGCAAAATGGGCGGATTTCGTTTAGGTAAACCAGCGAGCGAAATTAATCTTGGAAAGCTTATTCGTGCGTTAGAGAACTCACTGGCTCCGATTGATTGCAGCAAACCTTACTGTCGTTTCACTCCTGCCTGTCAGTTGAAGGGCGTGTTAGCCCAAGCCGTTGAGGCGTATTTAAACGTGCTCGATCAATACAGCCTGCAGGACATTGTGAGTAATCGAAATGAGCTGCTGGCACTGCTGCCAGATATGACTATTTCTGTCTTACAGCTGGATTAGCGCCTTTCTCATGGGCTAGTTCGATGGGCAGCAAGTTTGATGTCGGCACTAGCTCAATGCCTTGCGCCTTTAGGCGCGCTAAGTTCGTTTTTAAGAAGTGAATGGTTTCGGGGTAAGGATGGGCGATAGCCACTAGACTGCCTTGCGAGTGAGCCTGACTTATCATCAAATTAAACTGTTTTTCCAGCGCTGCAGCACTGACGTCATTATCGAGAAAGAGTTGGCGTCGTAACAGTGGCACGCCGAGCGAATCTGCCTTATCTCCTGCCTTAGTGAACTTGGTTGTCATACTATCGACAAAGTAGAGCTGCTTCTGCTTTAGCGTTTCCATCACCCATAGCATAGGATCATCGAGCTGCGTCAGCAGACTTCCCATATGATTGTTGGCGCCTTTAGCAAAGGGCACACTGGCGATGGCTGCAAGTACACTGCTACGGATCTGTGCTTCACTCATATTATTCGTTAAACCACCAACACCTAAGGCTTTACCATTGAGTGCCTGCATGGGTAAGTGCAGCATAATCTCATGGCCTTTGGCATGCGCGGCTTTAGCTAATTTACTGCTGAGCGGTGTGTGTGGCAGCACCGACAAGGTGACTGCGCTGGGAAGTGACAGCACAGCTTCGTCGGTGTGGCGGTAGCCAATATCATCGATGATTAGGGCGATTTGAGCCGCATTGCTTGGCGCAATGCACAGGGCCCAAAGGGTCAATATGTAAAATAAACGCACTATTTCTTCTTATTAGTCATGATGTTGCATCCAAGCGATTGCCGAGGTGACTAGGCTGTCTTGGCTGACATCGGTTCGTGCTGAGATGGCGTCGATTATAGCCATATTCTTTTGATTGGAGCCAGTTTCGGTCGCAACTTTAATGTCGGGCACTATGCCGATATTGTGAATGTTTTCCCCTCTGGGCGTGTTGTACTGGGCGATGGTGAGCTTGATGGCATTGCCGTCGTTCAGTATGGGGATAAGACTTTGCACTGTGCCTTTGCCAAAGCTTGTTTCGCCGAGTAGTTTGGCGCGGCCATTTTCCTGCAGGGCGGCGGCGAGGACTTCGGAGGCGGAGGCCGAGCCTTTGTTGATCAGCACTAAAATAGGCACATTGGTCAACATGGTTTGCGGTGAGGCGTAATAGTCGGAATTGGCATCGAAGAAACGGCCAGAGGTCGAGACGATTCGGCCCTTCGCTAAAAAGAGGTCAGCAATTTTTATTGCCTGATCCAGCAAGCCGCCGGGATTATTGCGTAGGTCTAATATTAAGCCTGTGAGATGCGCGTTTTGCCACTGGCTTAAACTGCGCACCATATCCTCGGTGGAGTTCTCTTGGAAGCTACTGAGCCTAATGTAGCCGATATTGCCATCCAGCAATTTGCTAGTGACAGATTGAATGGTGATAGTGCTAGGTTTGAGTGATACCTCGAACAGAGCGTCATCATTATGGTGCTTCAGGGTGAGACGAATACTCTGATTACTCAGACTATGTTGTTTGATTTGATTGAGGATATCCGCAAGATTGGTTTCGGTCGTTGGCGTGTTATTCAGCTTGATAATGATATCGCCCGCCCGGATCCCAGCCTGTTCGGCGGGGGAGTTGGCGAAGGGCGCGATAATGCTGATATGGTCTTTATCGCTGGCGACTTCAAAACCAAAGCCGAAGTATTCGCCGCGATTGGAGTCTTTTAAGTCGAGTAACTCTTGGTGATTTAAAAAGCTGGAATAGGGATCTAAATGCTCAAAAATCCCTTTAATGGCGGCTTGCACTAGCTCATCTTTGGAAACGGTTTTAACGTAATAGGTTTCGACCGTTTCTAATACATCCTGCAATAGCGGGTAGTCGAAGTCACTCTGATATGACTTGGCATTCTCTTGGCTGGAGAGGCTAATGGACAGGCCTAGGCTGAGGCCGAGTCCGAGGCAGACGATATTGCGGATTAGTTGTTTCATAGCCGTCCCCTGTGATGATGGGGACGGCCACCTTAGCAACAGTACTGATTAACGGCAGTACTTGGCTGGATCGACCGCTTGCCCCTTATACCTTATTTCAAAGTATAGGCCAGGCTCAGTCTGTCCACCCGATCGTCCGACTAAAGCAATCGCTTCACCGGTTTTGACCATGTCCCCAGGGCTTTTTAACAGGGCCTGTGCATGGCCGTAGAGGCTCATATAACCTTTACCATGGTCTATCACCATCACCATACCAAAGCCTTTAAGCCAGTCGGCATAGATGACCTTACCGCCAGAAACTGCGCGAATATTTTGCCCTTCGGGTGCTGAGAGCATAGTGCCTTTCCACACCACTTGGCCGGATCTCGGGCTGCCAAAGCTGGCACTGACGCGACCTTTAGTCGGCCACTTGAGTTTGCCGCCTTGTTTATCGAAGCCTTCCATTGAGGGGTTATCACGCATCGCCTTGAGCGCTTGCTCAACCACTCGTTTTAAGCTGGCCTCTTCAATTTGCAGTTGTTCGAGTTCGGCGCCTTTGGTGTTCAGGGTGCGCTGTAATTCTTTTAGGGTGAGCTGGCGTTGATCTTGTTCTTGGTTCAAGCGCTTAGATTGCACTTGTTGCTCGGCCATCAGCTTAGTTAATTGTTTTTGCTTGCTGGTTTGCGAGACTTTAATTTCATCTAGTTCGGTGATGGTTTTCTTTAACTCGTTAATCGAGTTCATGCGTGCCGTGTTGAGATATTGGTAATAGGCCAACATCCGCTCAATCGTGGCGGGACTCTGCTGATTCAGCATCATCTTAGTGTAATCGTGGTTACCGGCAAGATAGGCGCTCGAGAGTTGTTTTGAGAGCGTTTTTTGCTGGCTGACCTTGAGGGTTTCTAACTCTTCTTGGCGTTGTTTGAGTTCGGCGAGCTTAGTATCAATCTGCGCCAAACTGTTTTTGGTGCTATTGACCTTTTTGGCTGCCGCCGCAATCGCTTCTTCATCGCTACGCAGCAGAGCGAGTAACTTTTCTCGCTGTTTACTGGTGTTTTTGAGCGCGCTTTGTTGTTGGTTTATCTGCGCTTGGATGGATTTCAACTCGGACTGACGCTTCTCCAAATCAGAAGCGTAGACCGAGAAAGATAACATCATAAAGCCAGCAA
Organism: Shewanella decolorationis; assembly: GCF_004354305.1. Taxonomy (NCBI): domain Bacteria; kingdom Pseudomonadati; phylum Pseudomonadota; class Gammaproteobacteria; order Alteromonadales; family Shewanellaceae; genus Shewanella; species Shewanella decolorationis. The sequence goes on from NZ_CP037898.1 coordinate 3,966,075, forward strand.
TAATGCTGGCTTTAACGGGGAGTCGAGTGCTCACTAGGTAACAACTACTCTTTTACGTGGATTAAGGGCTTACCCGTCATCTCTGCGGGAATGGTTTCACCCATCAGGTGCAGAATCGTTGGGGCGACATCGCTCAGTTTACCGCCTTCATCTATGGTGGCGTCACGGCCAACAAACACAAAGGGTACAAGTTCACTGGTATGCGCCGTATGGGCTTGGCCAGTGGTCTCGTCGGTCATCTGCTCGGCGTTGCCGTGGTCAGCGGTAATAATACATTCGCCGCCTACTTTCGCCAGTGCATCAACTACGCGGCCGATACAGGCATCAACAGCTTCGCAGGCTTTAACCGCCGCATCGAAGTTGCCAGTATGACCCACCATATCACCGTTAGGGTAGTTACAGATAATCACATCGTATTTGGCGGATTCAATCGCCGCGACTAACTTATCCGTCAACTCGGTTGAGCTCATCTCGGGTTGTAAGTCGTAGGTTGCCACTTTAGGTGAGTTGATCAGGATGCGATCTTCACCGTTGAATGGCTCTTCCTTACCGCCGTTGAAGAAGAAGGTCACATGGGCGTATTTTTCAGTTTCGGAGATACGTAACTGAGTACGGCCACGGTTTTGTAGCACTTCACCTAAGGTATTCACTAGGTTTTCAGAAGGATAAGCGATAGGCGCTTTGATATCGGCCGCGTATTCGGTCAGCGTTACAAAGTTAACCTTTGGCGTCACCGCACGTTCAAAACCGTCGAAATCGGCATTGATAAAGCTGCGGGTGATTTGACGAGCACGGTCGGCGCGGAAGTTCATGAAAATCAGCGCGTCGCCATCGTTCAAGCTGGCAACCTTTCCTTCACTGTCGGTAATGGCAGAAGACGACACAAACTCATCGTTTTCATCACGGCCATAAGCGGCTTCTAACGCGGTCACGGCGTTATCGTATTGGAACTTCGCCTTGCCTTGAGTGATAAGATCGTAAGCCTGAGACACGCGGTCCCAACGGTTATCGCGGTCCATAGCAAAGTAACGACCAATAATCGAGGCGATACGGCCATGGCCCAATGTAGTAAACAGATCATCAAAGTGGCTTAGGCTGCCTTTGGCGCTGCGAGGTGGGGTATCGCGACCGTCTAAGAAGGCATGTAAATACACTTTAGTAGCACCGCGCGCTACTGCCATACGACACATTGCTTCGATATGTTCTTCATGGCTATGTACGCCACCGGGAGAAAGCAGACCCATAATGTGCACTGCACCACCGGCTTTGATGGCCGCATCGACGGCATCACAAAGGGCTGGGTTTTGTTCAAACTCATGATCTGCAATTGCTTTGCTGATGCGGGTCAGCTCTTGGTAAACGATTCGGCCAGAACCTAAGTTGATATGGCCTACTTCAGAGTTCCCCATCTGCCCATCGGGCAAGCCTACATCTAAGCCTGAACCTGAAATTAAACTGTGGGCATATTGGGCGTTGAGACGGTCGAGCACTGGTGTGTTAGCGTGGTAAACCGCATTCATATGCGTGTTTTCACGGTAACCCCAGCCATCGAGGATCAACAACGCGATTGGACGTTTAGTTGTCGTCATGGTGATACCTTTAAAGTTTAAGGAAGCTAAAGAAATCTGAAATTGGTTAAATATTACTACGTAAGCGGGGTACGAAAAAGCGCTTTACCTAGATTAAGGCTATCGAATCGCTATTTGAGCCGATTCTGTGAGCGCCAAGAGAAGCGAGATGGCGCAAGGGCTGAGCTGTGTTCTAGAACTGTGACTAAACTGCTGCAATCTGCCAAGGCAATGGGTATACTCTGTGCCCTTATCGAATTTTTCGCCATTTATACGGGCTGTAACCATGCAAGAATATATCGAATTTTTTAAGGCTCACACTCTGCTAAGTCTGGCTTGGGTGGGTTTGTTTGTAATGCTTGTGGTCAGTGTGATCAAATCGAGCTTTTCAAAAATCAAAAATGTCACTCATCAAGAACTCACTATTATGGTGAACCGACAAGACGCTAAAGTTGTGGATGTGCGTTCAAATGACGAGTTCCGTAAAGGCCATATTGTTGATGCAGTTAACGTTACGCTCGCGGATATCAAAAATAATCAGGTTTCTGCCCTTGAAAAGTTCAAAGGCAGTCCCATTATACTGGTATGCAATGCTGGCATGACCTCGTCTCAAGCGGCTCAGCTTTTAAGTAAACAAGGTTTTGAAAACCTATATAACTTGAAAGGTGGTATGGGTGAATGGCAGGCAGCGAATATGCCTGTTTCAAAAAGCAAAAGATAAGTTGTCGGCGGCAGTTATGCGCAGTGCTGCATAGTTAATTGATTTATGCAGCCGTAGCGTCATCATTGTTTGGCATACTAATCCTGTGGTCACTAAGGGCTTAAATTAAGTATTTAGATTGACTTCAAAAGTACCCCGTTAAGGGAACGTTGGGATGGTACTGAGATCTCATACAGGCATCAAAGCACAAGCCCGAGCGAAATAGACAAAAAGCCAGCCGGATAAGCGTTGGCATAACATTGATAGGATAGGTAGGAAATTATGGCTGAAGTAGCAAACAACGAACAACAAGCCCCACAATTCAACATCCAACGTGTTTACACCAAAGATGTTTCTTTCGAAACACCTAACAGCCCAGCTGTATTCCAAAAAGAATGGAATCCAGAAGTTAAGTTAGATTTAGACACTCGCAGCGCTAAATTAGCCGACGACGTATACGAAGTAGTTCTGTCTTTGACTGTGACAGCACAAAACGCTGGCGAAACTGCATTCCTGTGTGAAGTACAACAAGCGGGTATCTTCTCAATCGCAGGTCTGACTGAGCCACAACTGGCTCACTCATTAGGTGCATACTGCCCTAACATCCTATTCCCATATGCGCGTGAAGCTGTAGGTAGCTTAGTGGGTCGTGGTACTTTCCCACAACTGAACTTAGCACCAGTAAACTTCGACGCTCTGTTCGCACAATACGTGCAACAACGTCAAGCCGCAGCAGCTGCACCAGCAGCCGAAGAAGCTAACGCTTAATTACATGAAAAACTCTGCCGATATCACGGTGTTAGGGGCGGGCTCTTATGGCACCGCCCTTGCCATCTCTTTAGCCAGCAATGGTCATAAGACCTTGTTGTGGGGGCACGATCCTGCCCATATGCAAACGCTCGCTCAGGACAAATGCAACCAAGCATTCCTGCCTGGTATTGCCTTCCCCGAGTGTTTACATATCGAAGCCGACTTAGCCAAAGCCTTAGCGGCCAGCAATAATGTGCTGGTTGTGGTACCTAGCCATGTGTTTGGCTCTGTATTGGCCCAAGCAAAACCTTTGTTACGCCAAGATGCTCGCATCGTATGGGCGACCAAAGGACTTGAGCCTGAAACCGGACGTTTGCTGCAAGATGTGGCCCGTGATGTGTTAGGCGAGCAATATCCGCTGGCGGTATTGTCAGGACCGACGTTCGCGAAGGAATTAGCCATGGGGTTACCTACGGCGATTTCGGTTGCGGGCACCTGTCCGAAATTTACCGCTGAGCTAGTGGAATTGCTGCACAGCCCTAAACGCTTACGTGTTTACGCTAACGACGACTTTATCGGCCTGCAATTAGGCGGCGCGGTGAAGAACGTTATCGCCATTGGCGCGGGCATGTCCGACGGTATTGGCTTTGGTGCCAACGCCAGAACGGCGTTAATCACCCGTGGTTTAGTCGAGTTAACCCGTTTAGGCGAAGCCTTAGGCGCCAGCACTGCCACCTTTATGGGTATGGCTGGGTTAGGCGACCTAGTGTTGACTTGTACCGACAACCAATCCCGTAACCGCCGCTTTGGTTTAGCCTTAGGTAAAGGCTGCGATGTGGATACCGCCCAAGCCGAAATTGGCCAAGTGGTTGAAGGTTATCGCAATACTAAAGAAGTGTTTACTCTGGCGAAACGCATGGGCGTCGAAATGCCGATCACCGAGCAAATCTACCAAGTGTTATACCAAGGCAAAGCGCCCTTGGATGCCGCCAAAGAACTGCTCAGCAGAGAAAAGAAATCAGAAACGCCAGCGCAATAAAGCGCTAGCCGTGATGATGCTGAATAAAATAAAGGGTGCTAAAATAGCGCCCTTTTTTATACGTGGACTTCTGGTGCAAGAAGTATCCCCGATCGCCATGGCCCATGATGTTCCCTACATCAAGGGCATTTCCTCCATCCCTGGAGGTCAGATAGTGAAAGAGGGGATTTATGTCCGATTGCTATCGCCTTAATGTACTCGCAGCAGTCTGCATTGACTGTATCCATTAAGGCTAGATGCTGAATGCGGAATATCTATCCCAATATCAAAGACCTACACCGCGCTAAGCCTTTGAACTAAATGGGGAATAGGCAATAGCCAAATCAATTTATCGACTGGAGTATAAGTGTGAAACATCATGATGTAATTATTATCGGAGCCGGCGCCGCAGGATTAATGTGTGCTGCAACAGCGGGTTACCGAGGTCGTGATGTACTGGTACTCGATAATGCCAAGCAGGCTGGGCGTAAAATCCTTATCAGCGGTGGCGGCCGTTGTAACTTTACCAACCTTAAAGTTGAACCCGCCAACTTTATCTGTGGTAACCCGCACTTTGTCAAATCCGCATTGGCACGTTATCCATCGCAGCTGTTTATTGAACTGGTTGAGCGCCACGGCATTGAATACCACGAGCGCGACCATGGCCAGCTGTTCTGCAATGACTCGGCCAAAGAGATAGTCACTATGCTGCTGACCGAATGTGAGTGGGCTGGCGTGAGTATCAAACTTCGCACCGATATTCTGGCGGTGAGCAAAACCGAGGCTGGCCGCTTTGAGCTAAATACCTCAAATGGCGAGTTAAGTTGCGACTCCTTAGTGATCGCCACTGGCGGTTTATCTATGCCAAAACTCGGCGCTACGCCCTACGGCTATCAATTGGCCGAGCAGTTTGGGCTTAAGGTGTTGCCAACTCACGCGGGTCTGGTGCCTTTTACTTGGCACAGCGAAGATAAAATTCGCTTCGAACCGCTATCGGGCATAGCCGTACCAAGCCGCATTACCGCCAAAGATGGCACTGCCTTTAGTGAAGCCTTACTCTTTACCCACAGAGGCTTATCTGGCCCCGCCATTTTGCAGATTTCCAACTATTGGAAAGCGGGTGAAACCATAGAAATCAATCTATTACCCAATATGGATGCCGTACAGGCCTTAGAGCAACAACTGGCCGCACATCCTAAACAGAGTCTGCGCAATACCTTAAGCCAGTGGTTACCTAAGCGGCTGGTGGAAGTGTTATTCGATGAGGCTTTACTCAACAAAGCCTTAAATCAGCTGGTTCATGCAGAGCGCGCCAAGCTGGTGGACGATCTACACCGCTGGACTGTGTTAATGAATGGAACCGAAGGCTATCGCACCGCCGAAGTCACTCTCGGTGGCGTGGATACCCATGAACTCTCCTCCAAAACCATGGAAGCCATAAAAGTCCCCGGCCTGTTTTTTATCGGCGAAGTGATGGACGTAAGTGGTTGGTTAGGCGGCTTTAACTTCCAATGGGCCTGGGCATCTGGCGTGGCCGCTGGACAAGCGGTGTAGTTTTGAGTATGAACAAGTAAGATGACCCAATATGTGGTAAGTTTAATGCGCTATGTGTTTTGGTGAATTATGGAAGACTTTATTTCACTAATAGCCAGAGGTATTTTTTGGCTTTTCGTTGAAATGTTTTTTTATAAGTTATGTTACGTTGTGGGTTACTACTCTCTAAGGCTTATCTCGGCCGGAAAACATCCCAGGTATGAGCTTGAATTGCATGAAGAAGTTGAAAATTATCTTTGGGGGAATTCTTTAGTTTCGCTCTTTGGTCTGTTTCTAATCGCATTTTCTATAGGAATATTATTACATTGCATAATTTGAGAAAACACATAGCAAGCAATGGCAAAGCGATGCGTACCAGGTGCATGCTTTGATCATCAGTTATACAAGGAAGCTATGAGTAAACGTCTAAAAATTGGTGACATAGTTGAGATTCCGTTACCTGATAATGGAATGGGTTATGCTCAATATACGCATAAGCACAAACAATACGGTGCATTGCTACGTGTCTTTCAAGTTTGTGAAAAAGTAGATGATATTTCTGAACTTTCCAATTCACTGCATCAATTCACAACGTTCTTTCCACTTGGTGCTGCGGTGAATAGAGAAGTGGTAAGAATTGCTGGTAATCTACCAATCAAAGATGAGTTAAAAACATTCCCCGTTTTTCGTGCAGGTGTCCCCAATCTGTCTGGCATAGTTGAAACTTGGTGGCTTTGGGATGGAGAAAATGAAACGCGAATTGGCAAACTTTCTTCCGAACAAATGAAGTATCCAATTCGCGGAGTTATAAACGACACACTGTTAATCGAACGCATATGCTCAGGCTGGCAAGGCTGATAAGGCGTTAAAGCAAGGAGGCAGCAGTGCTGTAGCGCTTAGCTTGGCACTCATATTCAATATGAGATATCGGGTAATAGTAAAAAATATTGCACCATGTAGTTGTGAAAATGAAGGAGAAGCTGAGGTTTACTTCCCTGATTTTGAACTGACTATTGTTTGCTACTTTATTGGCAGTGTTGATTCGTTTAAAGGTCACTTCCCTATTAATGAATTGAAATATGCCTATCTAAGATTTTGGCATGCAAACTGGCAGTTGTCTGATAAAAGAAATCGAGCTATCGCAAGAACTGTTGTTGGAACGTACGACAGTTATGAGCTAGGCGAAGATAACGAAAAATTGTTTAAGGTTAATTCTTTACTGCCAATTTTATCAGACAATGAATTAGGTAATTACCAATTAGAAGTTCCTGAGGGAAGTTGGGTAGAATCAACGGGGCGATTTGTTATTGAGGAAGTTGAATGTTAACAAGTTACTTAAATGGACGTAAACGCTTGGCTTGCGCTTCTTCGTTGCTAATTTTAGCCGAGCATTTTACGCCCATTAGTAATAGCGTTATGTATTAAGGTAGCTATGAGTAATTATCTGAGAATTGAGAGAATTCCTTATGAAGAGCCATATCACGTTCAGCTAGTATGGGATGTTTCAAATGGGAACATTAAATCTTGTTTTGAATATTACGACAATGCTGATGCCCTCACAGAAATTGGCGACAGATTAGTAACGTTCCCCCGGCAAAGTGGTGATGTATTTCTGTATGAAATTGGCTCCGAGAAGCCAGAAGATAGGTATGCGTATTATTTTCGATTACAAGTGTTTACTACAAACTCGCGTGGCCGCTCTGCAATTCAAATCAGATTTTGTAATAACCGTGATTTACCTTACCGAGAGGTCATTGAGTTTTGCATTCAAGCAGAGCCAGCTGCAATAAATCGCCTTGGTAAACTGTTCTTGGAGTTTGCAAAACTCGAACATGAATATTTGGCTTGGTCTGATTCCGAGTCATTTATAGGTTATAAATATGAACATGTATAACAAAGCAAGTCTTCATCGCATCTTTAGTGCTGGACTTGCTGCGCGTTGTCGAGTAAATGCCATGGCTCGCCTATCAGTCAGCGTTTAAAGAGCTAAGTTCCAAATTTGACCCTCTTCATCAGTCCTACCAAATCCATGCTTTACACTCTTTTGGGCCCCCAAATGAACTAGTGAACCCATCTTTCCACGACGGATTCACATCAATCGATTATCGCAATGGCTCAGCGTTACAACTCTCTGATTATCAGTAAATTTGTTGGGCCACCAATCAATCCTTAGCCAATTGCTAATTTAGTTTCTGCATAGCGCAGCTTTTTTACCCTTGGGTTGGCAAGGAAGTAGGCCAACATTAGTGGGCCGAGGCGCCCCATAAACATCATAAAGATGATAATCCCTTGGCCTGCACTGGATAAATTACCTGTTAATCCGCGGGATAACCCGACGGTGCCGAGGGCGGATACGGCTTCGAAGGCGATATCCATTATCGGGGCTTTTTCGGTGAGCACGAGGGCGAATATTGCCAGCCAAGTGACGCCGATGGAGATCATCGTCAGGGCGAGCGCCTTGCTAATGGTGTCTTTGGGGATTTCGCGCTTAAACACATAAACGGCTTCATCGCGACGTAAATAGCCGTAGGTGGCGAGAATAAGCACCATAAAGGTCACGACTTTAATGCCGCTGGCGGTACTGAGGGAGCCGCCGCCGATAAACATCAACACTAAAATCAATAGGGTGGAACCATCCTCGAGTTGGTCTATGGGTAGGGTGTTAAAGCCTGCGGTGCGCGGGGTTACGGCTTGAAACCAAGAGGCCAACCATTTGCCGAGTTCGCTTAAGGGCGCGAGGGTGTTAGGGTTGTTGTACTCAATCAGGTAAATGGCTATCACGGCCACGGCATTGATCAGTACGGTGCCAGTAATCATCATACGGCTGTAGACGGTGAGTTTCGACCAACGTTTATTGCGCTTAAGGTCAATCCAAACCGAAAAGCCAAGGCCACCCACAATAAATAAGCCGGTGATGGTGAGGTTGATAACTGGGTCTGCCACATAGGGGATTAAGCTATCTGGGCTTAGGGCAAAACCCGCGTTATTAAAGGCGCTAATGGTATAAAAGAAGCCATGAAACAGGCTGGTTTGCCAGCCAAGCTCGCCGCTCCAATAGACGGATAAAATCAGCATTCCCACGGCTTCAACCAATAGTGAAAACACCAGCACGGCCTTAGCGGTCGAGACTAGGGTGGAGGTATCGGTTTGATTAAACGCTTCTTTCGCCACCGTTTGTTGCAAGAAACCTATCTTACCGCCCAGCGCTATTAGCGTGACGATGGCAAAGGTCATCAAGCCTAGGCCGCCGCATTGAATGAGCAGCGCAATAATCACTTGGCCAAAGGGCGTGAACACACTGCCAGTATCGACGACCACAAGCCCTGTGACTGTCACCGCCGAGGTCACGGTAAAGAGGCTTTGTAGCCAAGTAATGGGCGACTCGGTGGCGATGGGCAGTTTAAGCAAGCAAGTGCCGACCAAGATTAGCAGAGCAAAGCTTGCACTTAAGATAAAGGGCGGCGCGCCAAAGAGTTTTTTACTGGTTTTCGGTGTGTACTCTAGGGGGAGCGAAGGATGCCATTGAACCACGTTACACCAACCTTGGTGCGAGTTGTTTTAACTCGGCACGGCTACCGCAGAGGAATAGAGCATCCTCTGTATGCAGGCTAAAGTCGCTATCAATCTTGCTAAATACGCTCTGCCCGCGCTTAACCATCAGCGGTGTGACTTTGCCTTTAGGGCTGCGTTGTACGTTGGTTTGCTCATCGGTGTTTTTTTCTTGTAGGCTACCTAGCAGTTGGCCAACTGTAACTTGATGTAAATGGGCTTTAATATGGATTTCAACAATATAGAGCCCATCACCTATGGCGAGAAAGTTATTCACCATAGGGTAGTTTAGCGACTGGGCGACGCGGATCCCCATATCTTCTTCGGGGTGAATAATCCGCGCGACATCGAGTTTAGACAATATGGTGTGGTGTGCTTTATTGCTGGCTTTAACCCAAATATTTTGCACGCCGAGATTTTTCAGTGCTAGGGTGCAGAGCAAGCTCGATTGCATATCAAAACCGATAGCGACAATCACGACTTCACTACTGGTAAGATCGAGTTCCCGCAGCGACGCCTCATCGGCGCAGTCACAAATCACCGCTTCAGTAAGACTTTCTACATATTTTTCAACAGCTTTGTGGTCATTGTCGACACCCGTAACCGTATGACCTAAGTGGATCAATTCTCTGCTTACAGCAACGCCGAAGCGGCCTAATCCGATGACAATAAAATGTGCCATTTCATATCCTTTTGTGGTTGAGCTAAAGAGTGAGGCGAGCTGGCCTAGGGCGGGCCGAGGTCGGTGAGTCGATACCCTAAACCGGGCTCGGTTTTGATCAGTTGTTGTTCGTCGCTGTCGTTGAGCTTTTTACGCAGTTGGCGGACTAAAATCCGCAGATAGTGACTATCTTCTTGGTGAGTTTCGCCCCAGATATTGCGCAGCAGTTCGCTCTGTTTCAGCAATTGCCCCGGGTGGGACATTAACTGAACCAGTAGGGCAAACTCTTTTTTGGTGAGGGCGATTTCCTGTTGGTTGAGCCAGCATTGATGGCTGCTCTTTTGTAGAGTGAGCGGGCCAAATTGCAAAATATCGATGGTGCTTGAGGTGTCCACAAGATCACGAACCAACACCTTAATACGTACGATTAATTCCCTGATGCCAAAGGGTTTACTTAGATAGTCGTTAGCGCCTGCCTCGAGTAGGCGGATTTTTTCTTCCTCCTGATCGCGGGCGGTTAAAACCAGCACAGGGGTTTTATCCTGCTGGCGCAGCGCATGGAGTAATTCGATGCCATCGCCATCGGGCAGGCCGAGGTCGAGCACGATAAGGTGTGGCTGATGGTTGCGGTACTGTTTGAGCGCCGTGGCTATGCTAGTGGCGCTTACGTATTCAAAGCCTTCCGCCTCGAGTGAGATCCGCATAAAGGTATGAATTTGTGACTCGTCATCGACCACTAACACCTTGTAAGCCATTTATGCACTTTCCTTCGTTATCGGTAACGCGATGCGGATCAGGCTGCCTTGAGCAACATTTTCGGCACTGATACGCCCGTTATGGGCAGTAATAATCCCTTTGGCGACAGGCAGACCCAATCCAGCTCCGCCATCGGTAGAGGGATGTTGGCGGTAAAACAGTTCGAAAATCGCCTCCTTTTGAGATGGGGCTATGCCTTGTCCTAAGTCTTGAATATCGATACGCAGCATATCTTGGTGGCGATAGAGGCTTACGATCACAGGCTGGTTGGTGGGGGAATAATGCAGGGCATTATCGAGCACATTAAAAATCGCCTGTTCAATCAAAGAGCTGCAAATCATTAATGGTGGTAGCTCTGGCTCAGTATGAATTTTGATTCTGGGTTGCTCAGTTTGAAAGCGAGCGATAGTGCGCTGTAGCACTTCGCGTAGATTGGCTTCATCTAGGCTAAATTTGAGCGCACCATGTTGTAACTTAGTGGCTTGCAAAAGATTTTCGATATATTGGTGCAGGCGATGACTCTCGGCGGCGGCCGAGTCGATAAGCTCCTCGGTTTGCTCTGGGTTGAGCTTGGCTTGGTATTCCTTCAGTGTGGTTAAGGTGCCGATAATGGTCGCAAGGGGCGTGCGTAAATCGTGGGAGACCGAGAGCAAAATGCTGTTTCTGAGCTGTGCCTGTTCGAGTGCGTGCTGCTGGAGGCGGTAATGTTCGGCCAATTTGCTGCTAGTCAGGGCGACCAGCAAAAACACGCTTAGATTGACTATGTCTTCGATATTAAACATCTGCAACGAATAGCGTGGCGCAGTAAACAAAAAATTAAAGCTTACAGCGCCAAACACGGCCACAAAGTAGGCGTAGTTAGCACTGCATTGCAGGGCCACGGCGACCACAGCTAATTGCAGGATAAGCAGTACAGCAATGGCTGAGCCTGAAAATACATCAATAAAATAGCTAGTTATCAGTACGATCACTAACAATATGGCGGTAAATAACGCGGGATGCGAGCGCCAGAATTGGTTGATGGATACTGTGTTTGCAAAAGTCATAACGGCTAAGGCGTTGCGGAAATTAAGGGTACTTTAGCAAAGGCCTGTGGGGATAGCGCGTAAAAAATCCGTAAAATTTTCTGGGGTTTGGCGTGTGGGTGTGGTCTGGCTTTAGCGTCAGGTTGGCGGTTTTGCTCGCCGCCTTGCATCAGATAAGGGCTGCAATACCGCCATTAAGCGAGGCTATCTAGCTCGATTGCCTCGCGTTAACGTATTAACGATTTGGGATTACCAAGGGATGGGCGGCGGCATTAAGCGTTTGCCGTTATAACCCAGCACTGTAGCAAAACGCGGGGACTTGGCCTCCCAATCAGCTTGGGCGCTGGCGATATCTTCCTTGCTGTGGCCGACAAAATTCCACCAAATACTGACGGTGTCGGCGAGGGGGGCCCCGCCAATCAGCAGTATACGTGCACCAGGGTGAAGGTCGAGCGTTACGCTCTCGCGCAGCATGCCAAGGTAAGCGAGATTATTGTTATCAAAGGATTCATCGTCGATATCGAATCGGCCCTCGAGCGGCATTAGGCCATATTCAAAGCGCGGATCAAGCCTGAGTGTCAGTTGAGTGGCCTCTGCTGCGAAGATATCGAGCGCGACGATTGGCGAAAAGTGCAGTGTGGGCGCCTGTTTATCCTTCCACGAGCCAATCAATAGGGTGAATTCGGCGCCCGCCTCCTGCCAAGTCGGCAGCTGGGGATAATGGTCGAACCTCGGGGCTGTGTCTTTGTGTTCCAGCGGCAGCGCAATCCATAGCTGCACCGCATGCATAATACGATGACCTTCGACGGACTCTTCGGTGTGGGCTATGCCATGGCCCGCGGTCATCAGGTTTACTTGCCTCGGGCGGATCACTTGGGCGCTACCTAGGCTGTCCCTGTGCATGATTTCCCCCTCCAGCATCCAAGTGAAGGTTTGAAGGCCGATATGGGGATGCTCGCCCACATTCATTAAGGGGCCGTCGGTGACAGGGCCAATATGATCCAGAAAACACCAAGGGCCTATGAGTCGACGCAGTTTTTGCGGAATCGCCCGCGCTACGGGTATCCCGCCCACATCACTGATTTTGGGGGCAATCTGCTGGATTTGGATCCGCCCATCTTCGACGGGGCATTCCCTTGGGCCGCCGAAAAATGGCGACGTTTGCATTTGACTCATCTCGACTCCTTATCTTCATTTAGACACGGGTAGACTTAACATTTATGCTGGTGCAGCGAGGCGATGTTTCGCCCTCAAGGTCTGTTACTCGATGCTCGACCTTAATGACTTTAACGTAATATTGGGAATCAGGGATGTTAACAGACCCTCTTTTTTGGCTGGTGGCGATTCCTGCGGTGTTGATCACTGGGATCTCTAAATCGGGTTTTGCTGGCGGCGTCGGTGGTTTGACTGTGCCCCTGCTAGCGCTGGCCATAAGCCCGGCAACCGCGGCGGCAATCATGTTACCTTTGCTGATTTATATGGATTTTTTAAGTGTTCGTTCGTGGTGGGGCCAACATAATCCACGCCAATTATGGATCCTTTTACCCGCGGCGATTGTGGGCATAGGCATAGCCTATTGGCTGTTCGACCGATTAAACGAAGATTACTTACGGGCTATTTTAGGCTGTGTATCCTTAGGGTTTGGTCTTTATGGCTTGGTTTTAGGGGATAAAACCCAAGCAACGCCTTCGCCACTCGTGGGGCGGCTCTGCGGCTTAACCGCAGGCTTTACCAGCTTTGTGGCCCATGCGGGCGGGCCGCCACTCAATGCCTATTTGCTGCCGTTACGCTTGGCTAAACCAGAGTTTTTAGCCACGGCCGTGGTGTTTTTTGCGGTGGTGAATCTGGTTAAGTTGGTGCCCTACAGTCTGCTCGGGCAAATTAACCAAGGTAACATTCTGATCTCCTTGTTGCTTGCGCCTTTGGCTTGGTTAGGCGTAAAACTGGGGCTGTCGATCCAAGATAAAATCAGCGATAGGCTGTTTAAACGTATCATCTTGATTTTAATGGTGCTGGTGGGTATTCGTTTACTGTGGACGGCTTTATAGTTTTAAGCTTGGGATTAGCTTAAGCTGTTACCATCGTTTTTTTCACGGTATGTTAGTTATCGCTTTGATAGCACCCGATATTACGCAAGAATTACCCGCGATGAGTTTTACGCTAATGAAACGATTACTGATAGTTATCTTGGCCTTAGGTCTTGGCGCCTGTGCGAGCGCGCCAGAACCTAAGCCTGTGGTAAAGCAAGTTGAACCCGTCTCGGTATGGAACGATAGCAATATCGCCGAATTGCATTCCGAATGGCGCGGCGTGCCCTATCGTTTAGGGGGCGCGACCAAGAAAGGCATTGATTGCTCGGCCTTTGTGTCGGTCGCCTATCAAAAAATGCTGGGCATGACTTTGCCGCGCACCGTTCAAGCGCAGCAAGCTCTCGGCAAACCCGTGGCGCGGGATCAACTGCGTAAAGGTGACTTGGTATTTTTCAAAACGGGTTGGAGCACGCACCATGTTGGCATTTATGTGGGCGGGAATAATTTTCTCCATGTCTCGACGAGCCAAGGGGTAAAAATTTCGAGCCTGCTTAATAGTTATTGGGCATCAAAGTATTGGAATGCAAGGCGAATTTAAGCCTTAATCACAGGTGGAGACTCTATGACCCCAGCGCCTGCTTCGTCCCCGCATGAGCCTCTGCCCACCTCGGTTTTTCTGGCGATTTTCTCCGCCGTTTTCTTACCCATGTTTCTGGCGGCGGTCGATCAAACCCTACTCGCCACCGCAACTCCTGCCATCGTTGAAGATTTGGGCGGCCTCAGGCAAGCCTCGTGGATCACTATCGGCTATATGCTGGCAATGGCTGCTAGCGTACCTATTTACGGCTGGCTGGGGGATAACTTTGGCCGCGCTAAAATTCTGATGATCGCCTTAGTGGTGTTTGCGCTGGGCTCGGTTGTATCCGCCAGTGCTTGGACGATGAACCATATGATTGCCGGGCGGATCCTCCAAGGTCTCGGCGGTGGCGGGCTGATGAGTCTGTCCCAATCCCTTGTGGGTGAACTGGTACCGATACGGCAACGGGCGCGTTTTCAGGGCTATTTTGCTGCTATGTTTACTCTCGCCAGTGTGGGTGGCCCAGTGATTGGCGGCTTTGTGGTGCATGCCTATTCTTGGCATTGGTTATTTTGGGCGAATATTCCCTTGGCTATGCTGGCGGTTTGGAGGCTCAATCGCTTGCATAAACAGAGTGTTAAGCCCGTACGGCAAGGCCGGTTCGACTTGCTCGGCGTGCTGTTATTTCCCGCTATCATTACGGCGCTGTTGTATTGGTTATCTGTGGCAGGGCAAGATTTTGCTTGGCTATCGGCCACAAGCTTAGGCTTTATGGGATTTATCTGTGTGGGCGCCGTTGTGCTACTGTGGTGGGAGCGTCAGCGTGACAGTCCTTTCCTGCCGCTTGATTTACTCGCCAATAAAGCCATTTATATGCCGCTCTTCACGGCCGCACTGTTTGCCGCCTGCCTGTTTGCGATGATCTTCTTTTTACCCATTTACTTACAGGTTGGCTTACACACTAATCCGGCCAAAACGGGCTTGCTGTTGATGCCAATGACCTTTGGCATAGTGATGGGGTCGACCATTGCGGGCAGGCTGTTGAGTCGGGACGTTGCACCTAAATGGTTGCCGACCTTCGGAATGTTGCTGGCCTTTATCGGTTTGCTCATAATCGGTTTAGTGCCGCCGAATGCGGATCTTATTGGCGCCTTAGGTGTGCTGGTGGGTATTGGTTTAGGGACTGTGATGCCCAGCGTACAGCTGGTGGTGCAGAGTGTGTCGGGCAAGGCGCGTTTAAGCCAAATCACTGCTATGGTGTCCTTGAGTCGTTCCATGGGCGCGGCAATTGGCACGGCCCTATTCAGTCTGTTGTTATATGGCTTGTTACCGCTAGAAGGTGCGCAGGTGGGGATTGCGGCGATAAAGCAATTACCCGTTGAGGTTGTACATCACGCCTTCCAATGGGGTTTTATTGCGGCTGCCTTAGTGGCGCTTAGCTGCGCGATTGTCGGCTATCTCTCGCCCGCAACCTTGCTTAAGGATCACGAGAGCGATGCTGCCAATCACGAATAAGATTTGTAGGTGCACGGCGGATTTAAGCTGTGTAGTATTTGCGATAGGTTAGCTTCCGCTGTGACCCCATTCTTTGCCAGGAATTCTGCATGACAACTAAAAACTGGACCTTAAAGAGCATAGCAAACGAGCTAGGTGTCTCTAACGCCACTGTTTCTAATGCTTTTAATCGTCCCGATCAGCTTTCGGAAAAGCGCCGCAACGAGATTTTGGCCGCCTGCTCCAAATTGGGTTACTTTGGCCCAAACAAGGCGGCTCAATCCTTACGTAGGGGCAAATTTGATACCGTCGCGCTGGTATTGTCCGATAGTGTTGAATATATGGTGTCCGATCCTGTCGCCAGTAAGTTTATGAAGGGGGTAGCTTCGGTATTGGAGCGGGAAAAACTTAACTTATTGCTGTTTTCTGGCAGCTCCGACAGTGTGAATGCGGTGGCCGATTTTGTGGATGGGTTTATTTGTTATGGTCGCCCGCGCAATGCCTTGCTTGCCGAGCAACTAAAACAAGTTAAGAAGAAGGTGGTTACTGTGGATTTTGATATCCACCGCAACGCTTCTGTCAGCATCGACAATAAGTTAGCCGCCTATGAGGTGGCCAAATTAGCGTTAAAATCTCCCACCGATCAGGTGGCTGTATTAGGGTTAAGGTTGCTCGATACCCATTTAACCTGCCGAGTTTACGATTTGAATTTGCTCGAAATCGATATGTCGATTGCACACCAGAGATTGCAGGGATACTTACAGGCGATTGAGGAAACTGGTGTCACCCTTGGTAATGATCGGATTTGGAATATTCCAGAAAGTAATGCGGAATATGCACGGATAGCGGCTAAGGAGGCACTGAATTCGACCCCAAGACCCAATGTATTTTTATGTATGAGCGACTTAATTGCTCTCAGTGTGATGGGGGAGGCGCAGGCCATGGGATTAGCAATTCCAGAGGATATTCGTGTTGTGGGATTTGATGGTATTGATGAGGCAACTCGCTCAACTCCACCGCTGACCACGGTTTATCAATACTCAGAGCAAAAAGGCCAAATGGCGGCGCAGATGTTTATCGACGATGCCGTGCATGCTCAGGTATTAGGGTATGAATTACGGTTAGGTAAAAGCTGCTAATGTATTGATTTTTAAATGCAAAAGGCGCTGTTAAAGCGCCTTTTGTTTTATGTTTGGTATTTATACCTGCGCAGGGATAAGCAAGTCGGCCAAGGCAATTTGGGTTTCGATGCCTTGCTCATCAAGCAGGGTGATCAGCCCTTGTTTATGGGCAAAGTCGAGACTAAGACTGGCCGATGCATTTTGTGCAGACCATGTGAGTGTTAGTGATTTTCCACTGGCTGCCATCGAAAAGCCACCATTGAATGCTGCGCTACTATTGCGCAGTTTTATCAATTTAATTAAAGCGTTAACGACAGGTTTTTGCAGGGCTTGTTGCACCTTTTCTCGGTTTAAATAGGGGCGATTAATGTCTCGGCCGACGTGGGTTTGATTCAGTAACGTCATGTCGTTTGGTATGGCAAGCAGGCCTGTGTAGTAGACCTGTGGAATACCCGGTGCGAAAAACTGAATTGCTCGCGCCATCAAGTAATCTAGGTCATTTTGCCCTAGGGCATCGTAGTAGGTGCAGTTGATTTGATACAAATCGACATTGCTAGCGGCCGCCCCTGTGGCTTGTAAACTCTCGCCTTGACTGTTGCTGTGTATGGTTTCAACTAGATTATCGATTTGTTTTTCGTCCAATAATCCGCGCAAGCCATCCATTGGGCCGACATCGATAATGCCAATACCATCGTGGGTATCTAGTACGGTAATGCAGTTGCGAGGCGCGATTTCAAGCCAGTGGCTCAGGGCGCGACAATCTTGGCTGAAGAGCGTGTGTAAAATCAGCGGCGGTAATGCAAAGTCGTAAACCATATCGACCCGTTTGGCGATATCGATTTGCGTCATATGATGTGAGTGGATTTCGGCTAGGGTTGTCATGCCTAACTGATTGGCTTGCTTTGCTAATTTATCCACGAACTCGAAGGACTCCTCAATCATAAAGCAGCTAGTGCCGGGCTTTTTGATTGCATAACCTGCGGCATCTAAGCGGATTAAATTGACTTTGCTGTGGTTAAATCGCGCCAATACGCGGTTTAAGTAATCCTTACCTGCTGCGGAATTAACGTCGATATCGATCTGGTTGCGGGTAAAGGTGGTCCAAAACTCTTCCGTTGAACCATCCGCTAAGGTGTAAGTGCTAAAACAGCTCCCTGGGCGAGGGCGGTAGATTGCATTTTGATCCTGCTCGCTTAATCCCTCGGGGAATACCTTGTCCTTGGTTAGGAATAAATCCCAGTAAGCGGACTGTTTGCCATGCTTGAGCACATCTTTAAACTCGGGAGACTCTGCGGACATATGGTTAACGATCAAGTCGGCCATGATGTCGAACTCTTCACCTATGCTTTTGACATCGTCCCAATCACCTAAGCGTGAATCCACCTGCACATGGTCTATGGGATCAAAACCCGCATCGCTGCCATCGATGGGATAGTAAAAGGGCAATAAGTGAACGCCCCCAAATAACCCCTGCAATTCGTTATTGAGTAAGGCTTTGAGTTCTTTGAGTCCGGCACCGGTTATCCGATCGACATAGGTGATCAATTGCACTTGATTTTTCATACTTTGCCCACGTTTGAGTTGCCTTCCCAGAGTAAAGTTTGCCCGCGTTTATTTATAAATTGCGCAAACAAACTTAATCGATTAAGTTGTATATTTAACCAATGTGAAACATTATTCAAGTGGTTTGTTTGATTTTTGAGTTAGTCTTAGGTTTTGGGGGGATTAGCTCACTGCTGTACATAAATAATGCCTAAAGCTGTTTGGAGCTTAGCTAGCTTCAGAGGGAGTTAGGCGCGATAACAATAAGGTGAAACAGTATGGTAAGTGATTCAAATTCTGTAGAAAATCGCCATCACACTCGTATTAGAGTGCTGACGTATTTAATGTTTTTTATGTTTGCTATGACCTCCGATGCCGTGGGTGTGATTATCCCGCAGCTGATATCTGAATTTGGCCTCTCTTTGTCTCAGGCGAGTGCCTTCCATTATATGCCGATGATTTTTATCGCAATAAGTGGTCTGTTTCTGGGTTTCTTGGCAGATAAAATAGGGCGTAAACTAACCATTTTATTAGGGCTGTTGTTGTTCGCCATTGCCTGTTTTTTATTTGCGCTTGGGGAGTCGTTTTATTATTTCCTGCTGCTATTAGCCTTGGTGGGCTTGGCGATTGGGGTATTTAAAACCGGAGCCTTAGCCCTGATTGGCGATATTTCTCAGTCGCCAAAACAACATTCCAGCACCATGAATACGGTCGAAGGATTTTTTGGGGTCGGCGCTATGGTGGGCCCTGCCATCGTCAGCTATCTGCTTATCAGTGGTGTGTCATGGAAGTATTTGTATTTTGGGGCGGGGATTTTTTGTCTACTACTTTGTTGGTTAGCGTTTAAGGCTGATTATCCGCAGGTTAAGCAATCCTCTACGGAGACAATTAATCTGGCGAACACCTTCCGCATGATGAAAAACCCTTATGCATTAGGGTTTTCCCTTGCGATTGGTTTGTATGTGGCCACCGAAGTGGCGATTTATGTATGGATGCCTAGCCTGCTGCAAGAGTATCAGGGTGATTACACTGTACTGGCGGCTTATGCCTTGACCCTCTTTTTTACCCTGCGAGCAGGTGGGCGGTTTTTGGGCGGATGGATACTAAATCACTTTTCGTGGCAACAGGTTATGTTTTGGTTTAGCTTAGCGATTAGCCTTTGCTATCTCGGTTCTATGCTCTATGGGGTTGAGGCCGCTGTGATTCTCTTGCCTCTCTCTGGGCTGTTTATGTCAATGATATATCCCACCTTAAACTCCAAGGGGATCAGTTGTTTCCCCGTGGCGCAGCACGGTTCTGTGGCAGGGGTAATCCTGTTTTTTACCGCGGTTTCTGCGGCGCTGGCTCCCCTTTGTATGGGGTTAGTTGGAGATATTTTCGGCCATGTGAAGTATGGCTTTTACCTCGCTACTGGGTTTGCGGTTTTACTGTGCCTGTTAGCGGGCGTTAACCTGATTAAAGATCCTACCCAATCATTGTTGGGCCGTGAAACCGCTTAAATTGGAATGTGAAAGAAAAATTTTTTCTGTCACATTTCTCCGATTAATCAATTAACTATCTATTTTTCTCACTTTAAGTTTGTGGGTCTGTACAAAAAACACACTTGCTTTTTGTTATTTAGTTGCTAACTTGTTAACTTAATCGATTAAGATGTTTTTTAGTAAAGTGAAATAACAGGCTAATCGATTAACAACAATTTCAGTAGAAGTCGCCGTGGGGAGAGGGGCGGCTTCTCAAATATGGGTGGGGACATAAAAATGATAAATCGCACATCACAACAATTCTTGTTAAGCACAATCGCCGTCTTGGTGAGTTCTCAGCTTTGGGCTGCCGATGCACCTGCACAGGAAGAAACCAAGAAAGATGCGTTAGGCCTTGAGCGCATTACTGTTACGGGCGTTGCCCGCGGCACCCGCGTCATGGACTCGAGCGTGTCAGTCAGCAGCGTATCACTCGCCGAGTTGGAGGTTAGTACTCCACGTTCATCCGCCGAAGCATTTCGGATCATTCCAGGGATGAAGGTGGAATCAACTGGCGGCGAAGGTAATGCTAACATTGCTGTCCGTGGCTTACCTGTGGCATCGGGTGGTGCTAAGTTTCTTCAAATTCAAGAAGATGGTTTACCAATTCTACAGTTTGGCGATATTGCCTTTGGTAATGCGGATATCTTTTTACGTTTAGACTCTACAGTACAAACCATTGAATCTATTCGTGGTGGTTCGGCATCCACTGCGGCGAGTAATGCTCCCGGTGGCATTATTAACGTGATCAGTAAAACCGGAAGTTCAGATGCTGGCAGCGTGTCGACCACCTTTGGCTTGGACTACGATACCTTCCGTACCGACTTTGAATATGGCACCAGCATCAATGACAGCCTGCGTTTCCATGTGGGTGGTTTTGTGCGTACTGGTGAAGGCCCTCGCCAAGCAGGTTATGACGCCAACAAGGGCGGTCAGGTAAAAGCTAACATAACCAAAGAGTTCGATAGTGGCTATGTTCGTCTTTATTTCAAACACTTAGATGATAAAAGTATTGGCTACTTACCCATGCCAATGTATTCGGACGGTAGCTCTGTCCCAGGTTTTAATGCGAAATCCGATGCCATTCAGTCAGCATATTTCCTCTCGACCCTGAGTTTGGGCGCCGATGGTGAGCGTCGTCGTGGTGATATGCGCGATGGTATGAACCCTGAGGTTAACTCTGTGGGTTTAGAGGCGTCTTTTGATTTAGGCAATGATTGGCAGGTCGAAAACCGCTTCCGTTTCTCGGATGTGAGCGGCAATTTTATGGCACCATTCCCAGCCGAAGTGGCTAATGGCACCGACATTGCGGCCAGTATTGCGGGCACTGGCGCCAAGTTGATTTATGCCAATGGCCCTGATGCGGGCAATCCTATGGATGGACTCGCCATGCGGATCCATACCTTCGACGTTAAGATGAATGACTTTGGCTCAATCGTAAACGACTTAAAATTAACGAAAACCTTTGACGATACCAGCGTTACTCTGGGTTATTACAATGCCACCCAAAATATCAATATGACCTGGATGTGGAACTCCTATTTGATGGAAGTCAAAGGGGATAACGCCGCATTGCTTGATGTTGTGGCCGCCGATGGTACCGCCTATTCGGATGCTGGACTGTACGGCTATGGCGTGCCTTATTGGGGCAACTGTTGCCAACGTAATTACGATACCGAATACAACATTAAGGCGCCTTATCTTGCGGTCGCGTCGAGCTTTGGGGATTTATCGCTGGATGCCAGTGTGCGTTACGACAGCGGTGATGCCAGTGGTTACTACGCCGGCAATGTGCAATCGCAAGTCGATATGAACTTGGATGGTGTAATCTCTATTCCTGAGCAAAGTGTCTCTTCTATCGATAATGCTAATCCACAACCCGTGAATTATGACTGGAGTTACACCTCCTATTCTCTCGGTGCAAACTATCAGTTTTCCAGTGATTTAGCTGCATTTGGTCGCTTGAGTCATGGTGGCCGCGCCAATGCGGATCGCCTATTGTTTGGTAAGGTTCGTGCCGATGGTTCAGTGGCAAAAGAAGATGCTGTTGATAATGTGGACCAATATGAGTTAGGCGTTAAGTACCGTTACGAGGACTTATCGGTGTTCGCGACCGCCTTCTATTCAGAGACCGAGGAGCAAAACTTTGAGGCGACGAGTCAGCGTTTCTTCGACCGTAAGTACAAAGCTAAAGGAATTGAAATTGAATCGGCCTATTTTATCGGTGACTTCGATTTTAGGGGCAATGTCACTTGGACCGACGCTGAAATTGCTAAGGACGCTCTAACACCCGACGTTGTCGGGAATACTCCAAGAAGACAGGCCGACTTTATCTACTCGCTGATGGGACGTTATAACTTTGACCAAGGTTCAGTGGGCATCAACCTGATTGGCACTACTGACTCCTATGCACAGGATAATAATGACCTCAAGTTTGATGGTTACAATCAGGTCAATGCCTTTGCAACCTACAACTTAACTCAGGCCTTAAGTGTCTCCTTAAACGTCAACAACCTGTTTGACGCTACGGGTATCACCGAAGCAGAGGAAGGTTCGATTCCTGATAACAATATTATTCGCGCTCGCACTATTAATGGCAGAACCACGAGTGCAACCTTGAAATACGAGTTTTAACTCCGGCGGGGTTGGGGTTTAAAACCGACAATTTAAAAGGCCCATCCAGCATGGGCTTTTTGCTTAACTAATAGAAATATAAAGGGATCCATATGACGGTGTTACTCAGTTTTGGTGAGGTGTTAGTGGATTTATTACCCACGGAGGCTAGCGACAAATCCCATCAAGCCATTGCAGGCGGCGCGCCTGCAAACGTGGCTGTAGGTTATGCCAAACTGGGCGGTAAGAGTTATTTTGCTGGCGGCATTAGCTGCGATGATTATGGCGCAATGTTAAAACAAGCCCTAGCGAATGAAGGGGTTGTAACGGATTACTTGACCGAAGTGCCAGGTGCGCCAACGGCGACAGTGGTCGTAAATTTGGATGAAAATGGTGAACGAACCTTCGAGTTTAACCGTCAGGCTACGGCCGATCTGTGCTATAGCCCGCGCCATTTCGATGCCATTCCATGGCAACAAATGGATATCTTCCATCTCTGTTCTAATACCTTTACCGAAGCGAACATTTTTAACGCGAGTCTCTATGGCGCCCGTTGTGCTAATTCATTCAATAAGATAGTGAGTTTTGATGTTAACTTGCGCTTATCACTCTGGCCCGATACCGCATTGCTTGCAGAGCGAGTAGAGCAGTGTTTTCGTTACACACAAGTGCTGAAAATGAGCCGTGAAGAAGCCGACTATTTAGCCTTAACGCGGAATAAGAGTTTCGAAGATTATTTGCAGTTTTGTTTGGCGCAAGGCGTTGAAGTGATTTTGATTACTGACGGCGCCAATCCAGTGCAATGCATAACAGTAGATGAGCGATTTAGCGTACCAGTCCCCCAAATTAAAGCCGTAGATACCACGGCGGCGGGTGACAGCTTTATGGCGGGATTTTTGTTTGCACTGGGTTCTGAGTTGGAGTTTGATCTCGAGCATTTAACCTTAAAACATCGACTTGCGTGTCAGGCACAGTTGCGCAAGGCGGTTGAGTTTGCGGTGCGTTGTGGCGCTGTAACCTGTTGCCAGAAAGGCGCTTTTCCTGCTTTACCCACGTTGTTGCAGGTGAGTTAACCCTTCACTCCAAACTATCAAGCTAAGGTGAGCTATGGCTTGCCTTAGCTTTTTTCGAGCATATTGCGCGAACTTCATCACGTTTTACTTGCCCCATTGGCCGAGCATTTATGCTATTTTAGCTGCGGCTTATAGTCGAAGGAGCATAGGTTTCTCCTCTGCTTACGGTCGATATGGTTTTATTTCAACATGATTGGGGATTTCCAATGAGCAAAGCAAAAATCGGGATTGTTACGGTGAGCGATCGTGCCAGCGCGGGGATTTATGAGGATATCTCGGGCAAGGCGATTATCGATACTCTCAATGACTACCTCACCAGCGAGTGGGAACCGATTTATCAAGTGATCCCCGACGAGCAGGATGTGATTGAAGCGACCCTGATCAAGATGGCCGATGAGCAGGATTGCTGCTTGATTGTGACTACGGGTGGTACTGGCCCTGCAAAACGTGATGTCACCCCTGAGGCAACCGAGGCCGTATGCGATCGCATGATGCCGGGCTTTGGCGAGCTGATGCGCGCTGAGTCGTTAAAGTTTGTACCGACGGCGATTCTCTCGCGCCAAACTGCGGGCTTACGCGGTGATTCATTAATTGTGAACCTGCCGGGCAAGCCAAAATCTATTCGCGAATGTTTAGATGCCGTATTCCCCGCCATCCCTTACTGCATCGACCTGATGGAAGGGCCTTACCTCGAGTGTAACGAAGCCGTGATTAAGCCTTTTAGACCTAAGGCAAAATAATCCTCGCTGCAAGATTGCATAAACCCAAGCCTAGCTTGGGTTTTTTATTGGCATCCGTTATGGGCTGTTGTGGTCGCGCTAAGTCGGAAGTACGCAGCTTGACTTAGCGCCTATAGACCCCAGTAATACGAGTTTAACTGCGGTGCATTAACGACTATTTTAATGCCTCAATTTGCTGTGCCAGTGTGGTCTTAGCGGCGTTGTCCTCTGCATCTGTCACTATGCGCTCCAGCACTTGCACACGCTCGATAAGCACCTGATTCTGTAAGCTCAACTGGGTGAGTTTATCCTCAAGTTGGGGATTGTTACCGCCACCCAGTTGGCGCATTTTTAGGTAATGCTTGAACATCTCTGTGGCGCTTACACCGATAATAAAGGTCACCATAATGACCATGATAATAAATTCTTTTTCCATGATTGGCTCCTTAACTCAATGTTAGGGCGCGGCGCGCCCTCTGCGGGTCGATAGCGTTATAAACCGAAGACTACCTTTTCACTCTTTAAGGACTTTTCCATGCCGAATGCCAACACCAGGGCGATGGCTAGGGTGCCCAGTGTCGATACCAGCAATTGCAGCATGTTCATGTCCTTACCTTTGATAAAGTCCATCAGCGCCTGTTGCTGACCCGAAACGGGCAACCACTGCAGTATGTCCGGTGCTATGTTGTAGCTGGCCGCCATCGACAGCGCCAAAGGCACAAACAGCACCATGGTTAGATAGGACTGAGCTTCCTTAAAGGTTTTGGCCATAAAGGACACAAACAATTGCAGACAGGCGGCCATCAGGGCGACGGGAATACCGACCAGCAGCATTAGCGCCATAAATTCATTGGTGATGCTGACGCTAAAACCGAGCTCCTGCCAAGGCACGAAGGTATAGGCGACCTTAGATACCAGTAGAATCAACACTAAACCAAGTAGGGCAAATAGGCCGACGGCGATGATTTTAGAGAGCACTAATTGGCGCGTGGTCAGCGGATGGCTGAGCAACAATGCCAAGGAGTTACGCTCACGTTCACCGGCGCTGGTGTCGATGGCCAAATTCATCCCCGAGATAAACACTGAGTAAATCATAGTGAAAATGGCGATACCTAAGATCATCCCGCCCTTAGAGTCGGTCGTGGCTTGGTCATGCACATTCACTTTCAGCGGCTGAACTACTCTGGGGTCAATGCCACGGGCGATTAGGCGCAGGCTGCCCATTTCGGCGCTATAGGCCTGTAACTGTTTCTCTAAGCGACGAATCGAGTTTTGCAGTTTTTCCTCTGAGTTATCGGCCACGATAGTGATCTCGGCGCCTTTGCCTTGGTTCATCTGCTTGGCATAGTCGGGGCTGATAATCAGCTCTATGGCTTTCAGATCCTTAGCGCCTGCTTCGCCCTGAGTAATCCCCTTGTTGGATAAAAATCTCACTAAGTCCGGCGCCTTGTCGGGGTTAGTGATACTGATTTTGAGATCGTCTGGGCTAGTCAGTTGGCCGATAAGCACCATAAACAGACCACACATGATCAGCGGCGTACCAATGGCGTAGTAGAGTCCCGCCATCACAGAGCGTTTATCGCGGGCGGCGTCTATCAGTTCCTTGCGAACCATTGCGATGATTTTGTTCATGATTATTCCTTATCCCAAGTTTGTCTGTTCGCCATTAGGTCGAAGCAGGTGTTATCGCAATTTGTGTGAGCGTTAATGCTGTGAGTCATCATGCGGCAATGCCCTCATCGGTACCGATCAGCTGGATAAAGGCATCTTCGAGTGAGGCCTTACCCGTTTGCGCGCAGAGTTGCTCTGGGCTGCCGATGGCGACCACTCGACCCTGCGCCATCACGATCACTTGGTCGCACAAGGCCGCGACTTCCTGCATCACATGGCTGGAAAACAGCACGCAATGCCCTTGATTCTTAAGGTCGATAAGAATATCGCGCAGCAAGCGAGTGCTCATCACATCGAGTCCACGGGTCGGCTCGTCGAGGATAATATTGCTCGGGCTGTGGACTATGGCTTGGGCGAGGGCGGTTTTCATTCGTTGCCCTTGGGAGAAGCCTTTACAGCGGCGATCGCTGATATCTTCGAGGCGCAGTTTAGCGATGACATTGTCGGTGGCCGCCTTGGCATCGCTTGCGGATAAACCGCTGAGTTCGGCAAAGTAACGGATATATTCCCGCGGCGTTAAGCGCTCATATAG
The DNA here is from genome assembly GCF_004354305.1 of Shewanella decolorationis. Lineage (NCBI taxonomy): Bacteria > Pseudomonadati > Pseudomonadota > Gammaproteobacteria > Alteromonadales > Shewanellaceae > Shewanella > Shewanella decolorationis. Next base: position 3,992,527 of record NZ_CP037898.1, read on the forward strand.
ACCGAACGGGTCGGGGAATAAGCCTAACTGCTGCTTAGCGCCAATCGGGTCGATGGCAACGTCGATACCTTCAATTTCAGCCGTGCCAGTATCGGGTTTTAACAGACCGAAAATCGTGCGTAAACAGGTGGTTTTACCGGCGCCATTAGGGCCGAGTAGGCCGGTGATCTGGCCGTTTTCGGCCACGAAGCTCAAATCGTTTAAGGCCTGCACTTCGCCGATGCGCTTAGAAAGATGGGATACTTTGATCATGACTTACTCCTTGGCTCCAGTGCTGGGCTTATCCTTGGGCTTATCTTGGGAAGAGTGGGTTGCATCTTCGGTCGCGAGTGGCTCAACCGAGCTGGCATTTAAATAGAAGCTACGGCGCACATCCTTCTTCAAACATTCACCATCGAGATCTTTGACCGAACCAGTACGCACTAACTCGGCGACTAGGTTATTGGCGCAGGACTGATAGGCCACGCCATGGGTGGCGTATGGCGCGACCAAGTGTTTAGCGTTGGTGAGTTTTTCCATCGCAAGCTCACCCCAACTCGGTGGTGTGGCAGGATCAATTTCGCCCGATAGCAACAGGGTTGGGATATCGCTCTTGATAGGTTCGCTAAAGCTGGCATCGACGGGCGGCACCTTCCACACAGAACACGATGCCTCTAAGCTTTCGAGCATGGTTTTGCTTACATAGGAGGTTTTGGCCTGTTCGCGCATCGCAGGGGTGATGCGATGGATGTCTTCACCACAAACCACGGAGGCGTGCATGCCCATTGCCATACCTGCACCATCGGTAGTTAAGGCATACAATCCGAGTAGCGGTTGATAGTTTTCTTTGGCGGCCTGATGAATTGCATGGGGCACTAAGGCGCGCACATTGGTTTGATATAACGCCATTCTGATCGCGCCGTAAAACTTCGCACGGGTGAGCGTGAGTAAGGTCTTTTCACCCGTGACGGGGTCGTGTACTTGCTCCATTACTGGCCCTTCGGTCAGTCTTGCAACCACTTGGTCAAACTCGGCTTTGAGCTCTGGAAACTCGGCATGGCAGGCTGCGGTTTCTTGGCAATCTTTAAACAGTAAGTCAAAGCCGCGCTCAATTGCCGAGCCGATTTCTAATACGCTCTGCTGCATTGGCACTATGCCGTCTAAGGTGACAGTGGCTAAATGCTCTGGATATAAGCGCATATAGAGCTGCGCCATACGCGTGCCGTAGGAGATACCGTAGAGGTGCAGCTTTTTGTAGCCTAAGTGGGCGCGTACGGCCTCGAAGTCTTTGACGGCATTAAGGCTGCCGTATTGGGTGACATCAGTATCGGGGAATTGATCGCGGCATTTTTGCGCTTCTACTAAGCTATCGACATTGTCATCGTTAAAGGCGAGTAAAGATTGTTCACCTGCATCGCAATTCAATAGGTTTGAGCGGCCAGTACCGCGTTGATCAATCAGCAAAATATCCCGCTGCTGACGTACTTTATTCAGCATGCTATCAAAGCTTGCCGCGTTATCGATGGCCGATTGACCTGGGCCGCCTGCTATCGCCAGCAATGCTTCTTCATGATTGACGTTTTTTACCGCGGGCAGGACCACATAATGCACTTGGATCTGTTTGCCATCCGGCTTGTTAGGGTTTTCGGGGACAGTCACAAAGCCGCAGTTTAAACGGTCCGATACACCTTCTACATAACAGGTATTTGTAGGGGGAATAGGGTTAACAGCATTGTCGCTTGCCCAAGTAACAGAACTGCAGATGGCGAGCATTAGTGCACTCAGGCCTAAGAGCTTGTGTCCTTGTGTGCCCTTGAGCCAACGGTTTTCTGAGCGCTTAATCGCAAAGCGAGCGCTGGCATTATGGGACTTCCTGTGGGTCATGCTATATCTCATGAGCGCTTTCCTTTTTGCATTTCAGGATGAGTGTGATACTTTAAATACAGTGTATCTGTGTATCAATGTATTAATACAGTGTGTAAAGACTAATGTTAGAACTTTTAAATGTCAACCCCAGCAGTGGTGAGCCAATTTACAAGCAATTACACGAGCAAATCGTGCGCTTGATTGTGGGCGGCCAACTGCAAGAGGAAGACGTATTGCCCTCAGTGCGTCAAATTGCGGAATTTCTCGCGGTTAACCCCATGACGGTCTCCCGCGCGATTCAGCAACTTGTTGACCAAGGCTGGTTAGAGCGCCGCCGTGGTCAGGCGACTCGGGTTGCCGCCCGTAGTGAGGCGATGGAGTCGGGCGTGAGTCTGCTTGAGCCGCAATTAGATGCCTTGCTGACTCAGGCAAAACAATTGGGCGTGAGTCTGCCCGAGTTACTGCAATTGATTAATGAACGTTGGCAAGCCTAGCTAAAACGAGAATAAAAAGGATGCAATTCGATGGATCAAGAGTTTTCCCCAATACTTGAGTTTTCTAATGTAAACAAAGTCTTTCGTGGCAAAGGTGCCAGTGAAAAACGTGCACTCAAGGATCTGACCTTACGTTTATCTGCCGGTATGGTTGTGGGGTTATTGGGACAAAACGGTGCGGGCAAATCGACCCTAATGCGCTGTGCTCTGGGGATCCTCTCGCCGGATTCGGGTGAAATCCGCACCTTAGGTGAAACGCCGGAGCAGCTCTCCTCAGCGGCGAAGGAACGCCTAGGCTATGTGCCGCAGCAACCCTTTGGTTATGAAGGTTTTACTGTTGAGCGCGCCCTCGATTTGCACCGCAGTTTTTATCCCCACTGGGACATGCAGTTAGAGCAGGATTGGCTCGCCCGCTTCGAATTAGATGTGACTCAACAGGTGCAACGCCTGTCCGTTGGTCAGCGCCAATCCTTAGCCTTGATCATGGCCATGGCCTATCGCCCTGAGTTGCTGATCCTCGATGAGCCCGTGGCCAGCCTCGACCCAATAGTCAGACGCAAGTTTATGGTCGATTTGTTCGACCTGGCCCTCGAATCCGGCTCGGCCGTGTTGTTTTCATCCCATATCACCTCTGATTTAGAACGGGTCGCAAGCCATGTCGCCCTGATTAAACAGGGCGAGCTAGTGTTGTTTAAGGAGATAGATGCCCTGCGGGAAGAGGTGCGACTCGTTAAGCTCGCGGACGGCGCCGAGCTGCCGGAACAGGTGCGTATCCTCAGCCGCGATGGTGATTCTATGCTGGTGGACAGGGGTAATATTGAGCTTAATCTCCCTGGTGTGCTGCGCAGTGAGGCGCTGAATTTGGAGCAACTCTTTGTGGAGCTGCACAAATGAGTTCAGCTAAACCCTTAGTTCAAGTACCTGAAAAACTGGGGACGCACCATTCGATTAATCCCTTTAACGGCATGCTGCGTCTGTGGTTGTTTGATGTTGGCAGTGTGAGTTTTCTCGGCACAGGTATATTTGGCTTGGTGCTGAGTATCTTAGCGGGATGGGCGGGGCAGAAAGAGAGTTTCGACATCTTCATTGCCATGGCTATCGTCTCGACTTCGGCGGCCGTGGCTTGGCAGCTTATTCGTTTGATGGCCAATGAGTGCTCGATATTGATTCCCCGTTATCGACAAAATGTGTTTATTCAATGCGAAGTGATGCTTATCGGTGTGTTTAGCTTAGCCGTGCTACTTTGTGTGTTGTATGACTTTACCTCGAGCCTGTCGTTACTGGTGTTTGCGCAGGGGATAAGTCTAGGCTTTATTCTGCTGTGTCTGTTGCAAACCCAGTGGTTTTACAGCTCATTTTTACTGTTTATCTTAGTGCCGTTTTCTAGCACCTTGGCCGAGCAAGTTCCATTGTGGCTGAGCATCATAGTGCTGTTTGTGTTTGTAGTACTAATTTGGCGCCGATGCCTAGTGTTACCTTGGCGGGTGGAGGCGCGCAGCGTGTACCTCAATGGACTCGAGATGGGCTGGTTTTGGTTGCCGAGTCTGCAATCGATGCGGATCTTGAGCCGATTAGAGCGCTACCTGCATCCGGTGAACTTCTTTATCGGTCCTATGCTGACCGTATTACTGCTGTTGCTCCCCGTGTTAACCATCGGGCTTGGGATCGCCTCCCACGAGCTGCATTGGGATTTTCCAGTATTACTGCTGTTGGCGCAGTTTAGTGTAATTAGTTGCTCGCTAGTACACTGGAGCCGAGTACAGCGCTCTCGGGCGACAGAATTGCTCTTATTAATGCCGGGGTTCGATGGCCGTGCAGGATTAGTTAAAGCCTTTGCCCGTGGGCAGCAACGATTACTGTTTTTCATCGGCATAGGCATTTTGTGCTGTAGTCTGTTTATTACTTGGCTCGATGGTGATTTGAGCTTGCCTCTGCTGGCACACTTAGTCATGAGCACTTATTGGGCCTGCGCTTTAGTGTTAGGTTTAGGCTGCCTATGCCGCCGAGTATTACAGGTGAGCCTGACCATGCTGGTGGTACTGGGGCATTCGCTATGGGTGTCTATTAGCCTTGCTGCGCTGCAACATGATGGCAGTCTATTTTATTGGTTGTTGGGTGACTTGTTACTGCTGATCCTTGGACAAATGGCACTGTTTTGGGGCAGTAAAAAGCTCTGGCAGGGCGACATTACCGGGCTCTAATTGCGCTGAAATGGCGTGATTTGGGCGACATTTGCACAAGATTAGAGCAAAAACTCTTAGTTTTTGGCTTGCCTTCAGGTAGAATGCCGCAAAAGCGGTACACTTGTAAGCTAAAAGGTGAGTCATTCATGTCGCTGGAACAATATCACGTAATTCGACTATTACAGCAGCAAAGCCAGTCATTAAAGGAGGCTATTGCGCTGGAAGGTTTTGAAATGGCTGCACCTTGGCATCAAGTCAGTTGGCAGGCATTCGATCAAATCAGCCATAAAATTGCACAGGTGTTGATTGAACTTGGCGTACAAGTGCAAGACCGTTGTGTGATCCTGTCGCAAAACTGTCCTCAATGGACCTGTGCTGATATCGGCATTCTGAAAAGCCGTGCCATTGTAGTACCTATCTACCCAACCAGCACCTTAGAGCAAGCCAGCTTTATCATTAATGATGCGGCGGCCAAGGTGATTTTTGTCGACGACGCCAAGCAATATGCGCTGGCCTGTGAGTTGCAAAAACAGTGTCCGACCCTAGAGCATGTGATTGTGTTCGACGCGAGTGTTGATCTGGCGAAAGACATTGCCCAACATCAGCATTTAGACAGCTTGTTAGCCAAAGAATATGACCAGAGTGCTGAACTTGAGCAGCGCTTAAAAGACGCTAATCTCGATGATTTGTTAACTCTGATTTATACCTCCGGCACCACCGGCGACCCTAAGGGCGTGATGCTGGATTACCGCAATATGGCCTCGACTGTGCGTCAGCACGATCTGATTTTGCCTTTCAAAACCGGCGATGTGTCTTTGGCTTTCCTACCGCTCAGCCATGTGTTTGAGCGTGGTTGGAGCTTCTACGTGCTGTGCCGTGGCGGCCACAATGTGTATCTGCAAAATACTCAAAGAGTGAAAGAGGCCATCAGCGCCGTGCGTCCGCATACCCTGTGCGTGGTGCCGCGTTTCCTCGAGAAGGTATACAGCGCAGTGCAGGATAAGGTCGCTAAATCCGCCGAAGGCCGTAAAAAATTGTTCGCCTGGGCTATGGGTGTTGGTGAGCGTCAGTTTGAAGTGGGCCAAGGCCGCGCTAAGGGCGGTTTGTGGTTATCCTTGCAATGGCGTTTGGCGAACAAACTGGTTTACAGCAAGTTGCAGGCTGTACTCGGTGGACGGTTAAAGTTTATGCCCTGCGGTGGTGCTGCACTCGATTTAAATGTAGCGTCTTTCTTCCATGCCATTGGTATTCCAGTGCTTTGCGGTTACGGCATGACGGAAACCAACGCTACTGTGACCTGTAATACCCTAGATAACCGAGTTGCAGGATCAAACGGTAAAGTCTTACCCGAAATCCAAATTAAGCTGGGTAAGGACGATGAAATCTTAGTCCGTGGTGATACTGTGATGCGCGGTTATTACAATCGCCCTGAAGACACTGCTGCCGCCTTTGAAGATGGCTGGTTAAAGACCGGCGATGCGGGACGACTTGATGCCAATGGTAATTTATTTATTACTGACCGCATCAAAGAGTTAATGAAAACCTCTAACGGTAAATATATTGCGCCGCAGCGGGTTGAGGGTACCGTGGGCCGTTGCCCCTTTATCGAGCAAGTGGCGGTGATTGCCGATGCCCGTAACTATGTGACGGCGCTGATTGTGCCTGCCTTTGAAGCGCTCGAAGCTTGGGCCAAGGATAAAGGGTTGAAATACGAGTCACCTATCGAGCTGCTGCGTCATAACCATGTGGTTGAGCATTTCGAGCAGCGTTTAAAGCATTTGCAGCAAGAGTTGGCGGGGTTTGAGCAAATCAAAAAGTTTACTCTGCTGCCCGAAGCTTTTTCGATGGAGGCGGGGTTAATCACGCCGACGCTGAAATTGCGCCGCAAAATGATTTACCACAAGTACGCCCATGAAATTAATGCTATGTACAATAATTGATTGTTAAACATTTGATCTTAAAAGGCCGCTTTGCGGCCTTTTTTGTGTTTGCCACTTCCTGAAGCAGCGGACTTCGCTTAAAATTCGCCCCGCTTACTGGTGCGCACGAGGCGCAAGGTGTCGGTGTAAAGGATAGTTAAATGGAACTTTCGATTCGTCGTTTATGCGCCGCGGCTGGTGCGGTGTTGCTTTCTTCGTTTGCGGTTATTCCTGCTGCACTTGCGGCGGAATATGACAAAATGGTTCACGGTCCCGTGGATCTTCCCAATGGCCAATGGCTCAATTTTTATCAAAAAGATCAACAGGTGTGGGGCGAAATGCTCTACGGCGATGCGCCAGGTGTTCGCATTGACGATTACGGCCGCGCCGAAATCGTGGCGGTGTTTTACTATGACTTCGACAAAGGCGGCACCAAAGAAGTGATCGTCATGCTCAAGGATGCCGATGGCCAGCATCTACGGGGTTATGGTTTTGAGGGCGAGGAGTTGACTAAACTGCCGCGCCTGCAAGCAGTGCTCGATGAAGTCGCACCCACCATTAGCACCTTTACCGTTGGCGGCGTTCGCAAAGTATTAAGCCAGTTGCCCCCGCAGCAGTACAGCATGACCTATGAGGCTGAGGGCGTCCAAGATCCTGACCTTAAGGCGATTCTTGATGGTACCTCAAAACTCAAACCGACCTTAATTGGCTATCGCAATTCTGAAGGCACGGCAACGGATGTCAAAAACGCAGTGGAATACAAGCTGCGCTATCCCCTGACTCGCACCGATAAAGATGCCGAGGGGCGTGAACGAAAATACAGTCTGGTGGCAACCTTTGATCGCAGCGCCTACGTTGAAGAAGATGGTAGCTTTATGCTGGTGGCCATTGGCTACGAGGCCGACGACATCGATTGGCTTAAAAATGGCAGCGAAAAAATCCCGCGAACAGGGCCTTTTTACGAATTCATGAGTATGGGCAGTACTTGGGCTGGCGTTGCCAGTGAAGCCCATTATGTGCAGGGTGAGCTGGATGGTCGCTTTGCCGCCTACGATGCCCGCAATGGCAGTGTGATGTATGCCGGTGATTATAAGCTGGGTAAACAAGTGGGTAAGTGGATTGAAGCCGACAGCCGTGAAACCTACTGGGAAGGCGAGTATCTCGACGGTAAGAAACAGGGCAAATGGGTGTTGCAGTCCATTATGGATGACGCCGATAACTACGGCTTTATTCACTACAACAAGGGCGTGCCCGATGGCCCGAGTGAAATCTATACCCCAGATTACGATTCCAGCACCGAAGGCGCGAAGAAGTTGTCCGAAAAGGGCATTTATCTCAATGGCGTAAAAGATGGCGAGTGGCTTGAGTCCGATGGCAGCAAAGGCCAATACCAAAAGGGGCTGAAACAAGGCGCTTGGGTGGAAAAGGTCACCCAAGGGGATTATCGCTTTCAAACCGGTGAAGGCAGTTATCTCGACGGTAAACGTTCAGGCACTTGGGTCTATATTCGAACGCCTGATACGAATGATGCCTTTACAACAAGACAATCAGTGACTTATCTCTATAAGACCGAAGTCAACTATGAGAATGGTCTACGCCAAGGTGAAGCAAAGTTATTCAATAAAGATAATTTTATGTTCGCCCTTAAGCATTACGATAAGGGCCGTCTCCACGGAGAAAGTTTATGGTACTCAGCGCCAAATATCGTCAGCAATGTTGCTAACTATCGTCAAGGCGAGTTAGATGGCCCACAAATGTGGCTCGAGCCTAACGGCGATCTGAATGAGTTGAGTCAGTATAAGTTTAATGACGCCGTAAAACTTAAGCCTTCGCAGGATGAATGCATGATGCGAAAAGAGCCCTACGCAGGCGATTGTGAGGGGGTGTTAAGTTCAAAAAATGCTGAAACCACTTCAATTAAGGATGGTGAGCAGCGTGTATATCGCGGCGGTCGCCTATCCGAATTAAGCTATTACACCAATGGGTCAGTCGATAAAGAATATCGATTCGATTCTAATGGTCGCTTAATGTCCTTGCAGACCTATAAAGCGGGTAAGGAATATGGCCCAAGCATTCGATATTCCACCGACGGCGGCTATTCGCTCGTACAATATGGTCATCTTATCAATAACCGTCTTTCTGGCCCCCATTACACTTTTTATCCGAACGGTCAGTTAAAGAGTTTGTGGAACTATTGCCAGCAAGAAGGCGAAACCTGGAACGGTGAACCTTATTTCTGGGATAACGCCATTGCGCGCTGCGGTATCCAGCGAGAGTATTTTGATAACGGTGCCGTGAGCTGTATCGAGGATCTCGACAGCAATTATGCCGTGGATAAAGTCTGTTATGACCAGAATGGTAAGTTAGCCAGCGAAATGCTGCGGATTGATGAGCAACATGTGGTGCATAAGCGCTATATCAACGGAGTGATCTATCAGGAAGAACCTGGATTCTCGGATTTTTCCCATGTGACTAAGGGACGCAAAATCTATCACTTAGAAAACCCAAAAAGCCATGGCGTGTTTAAGTCCTACGACAGCAGTGGCAAGCTCAAATACGAAAAAATCTATGATATGGGTAAGGCTGGCTGTATGAAAAAGTACGATGCCAATGGCAAGCAAACCCCAGATACCGCGAGCTGCCAGTTCTAGCATCGCGCTTCTTATTTCTGTTAGGCTTGGTAGGGATAAACGGGGCAATCACCTCGTTTATCCCATTCACAGCATAAAAGTATAAGAACAACAAAAGGGAAGTTTGCATGTCAGTCACCGAATACAGCCTCGAAATTCACCCAAGATTTACCGAAACCGATGGCTTAGGCCATATCAACAACACAGTGATCCCCGTGTGGTGCGAGGCGGCGCGCACGCCAATCTTCGAGATTTTTAATCCCGAGTTGGATTTGCATCAGTGGAACCTCATAGTGGCAGGCTTTACCGTGGCCTTTATCGCGCCGACTTATTACGGCAAGAGCGTGACGGTGAAAACCTATGTCAGCCGTATCGGCAATAGCAGCTTCGAGCTGACTCAAAGCTGTTGGCAGGCTGGCAATAAAACCGCCGAAGTGAAAACCACCTTAGTGCACTACGACTACAGCAGCGAGAAGAGTCGCCCTATCCCCGAAGATATTCGTGAAATCTTAGCTAGCCTGAACGGCGAAACTGCTTAAGTCTGATCTTCGCTTTCACCGCACAATTGCAATTGTACGGTGAACACGTTAACGTGGCGGCCGCAAATGTGATGCGGATCACTTATTCCTCCCGGCCGGATTTAGCATGAGATTTTACTTCACCCGAATGCGTTCTAAGGACATCTGTCCGCCACGACAACCCCTGAAAAAGATCGTTTGGTCATGGGTAGTGGCCTTTTGTGGTATTTACTTAGTCGCCAGTCTCGCCACTTATATGGGCGATAATCTGCTTGGCACCATGTTTGTGATTGGCTCATTTGGGGCGTCGGCGGTATTAGTCTATGGCGCGCCGCTGGCTGAGTTTTCTCAGCCACGTAACTTGATTGGTGGCAGTGTGCTATCGGCACTGATTGGTGTGGCTGTTTATCAGGTATTTGCCGATTATATGGTGCTCGCGAGTGCGTTAGCGGTATCACTTGCTATCGCATTGATGTATTTAACCCGCACGCTGCACCCTCCCGGCGGCGCTACGGCATTAATTGCTGTGATAGGCGGCGAAAACGTGCATCAACTCGGGTTTCTCTATGCGGTGATGCCAGTCTTTCTCGGCTCACTACTGTTATTGCTGGTGGCGCTGGTCGTGAATAACCTCTCCACCGATCCCAAACGCCACTATCCAGTGTATTGGATTTAGCTTACCTGTTGCGAAGGCTGTTATTTCAAAAACTTTTGCACATACCAACAGCTGGCTCCTATCTCGTAATCTTGGGCCTTTGCCCACTTCAAGCCGCGGCGAACTAAACGTTCGGCAAGACCTTTGCCACGCAGTTCGTCGGGCACAAAGGTACGACTAAAATCGATGTGCTGACCATCGAGTCGATATTCCAGTACCGCCTCATGCCCATCAACGGGGATCACAAAGCGTTGTTTATCATGTTGATGTTCAACGATGGTTTCGATTTGCTCTTTTTCTGGCATACATACTCCTACTGAATTTGGCTTAAGGTGTGCTGGCAATTAAGCCTGCGACTCGGTAGCTTAAGCTTGCTCGTGTTGTTTAAGAATGGCGAGTAATTCCGCGGGAAGCTCGGCTTTTTGGCCGGTTTTAAAGTTAAACATCACAGCCACCGAAGTGCCTAGGGTCGTTACCGCCTGCTGCTGTTTACTAAACACCTGATAATGCATGGTAAATCTATCACTTTGAATATCGCTGATACTCACGCTGACCAATAGAGTATCGGGAAAGGTTACTGGGCGTTTATAGCGGGCCTGATTCTCGCTAATCACAGGACCAACACCGGATTTATACAGGGCATCGAGTGGAAAGAGGCGGTTGAAAAAGTCGATACGTGCGGTTTCAAAATAACGGAAATAGACCACATTGTTGACGTGTTGCAGCGCATCCATTTCGCCCCAAGCTACGGGGATTTCGGTCACTATGGGATGCTGTGCGAGAAACTTTTCTATTGGACTTAGTGTTGGACTTTCCATTGTATTACTCATAGTCAAAAGCTCTAGTTAAAACGCTCGTTTAAGAAGCCAGACTAGCAGTATAAGATAGCTGCGACAAGCCTTAGGCAATAGTGACAACATTAAGTGAAGCAAGGAGTTGGCAGTGATAAAACAGATTGGGGATACGGTTATTCAGGCTACACATCTTGCGTCTTGCCATTGTGGCGCTGTGGTGTTGGAGTTGTTATTGCCTAATGGCATTGAAAATCCACGCCGATGCGATTGTTCAATCTGTCGGCGCAAGGGCGCAATTGTTGGCTCTGTGCCGCTGGCGGGATTGAAGATTGTCAAAGGCGAGAATGCATTGAAGTGCTACGAGTTTAATACCAAAACCGCCAAGCATTATTTCTGCTCTGTGTGCGGCATTTATACCCATCATCAAAGGCGCTCTAATCCCAATGAATATGGCTATAACCTTGGTTGCCTCGAAGGCGTTAATCCCTACGAATTAGGCGATGTGCCCGTTTGCGATGGGGTGAATCACCCTGCGGATAGGTAGGTTTGGTTGCCAGATAAATAAAAAGCGACCCTTGGGTCGCTTTTTATGTGCAGTGTCGGTGTTACTCGATCACTAGTTCATCGAAACTCTTGATAGTGCGAAAATCGCCGGTGCGTTGCTTGCTGTCGCGCACCATTTGGCAGGTCATCATGCCTGCGGCTTCGGCGGCTTTAAGCTCTTCAACCACGTCAGACACAAACAGCACTTGCTTAGGACTTAAGCTGATGGTGTTGAGTATATTGGCGTAGGCTTGTTTATCTAATTTGTTGCCGGTACGGGTATCAAAATGGCCGCTAAACATCTCGGTTAAATCGCCGCCATCACTGTGGCTGAACAGCAGTTTTTGGGCTTCAACCGAACCCGAAGAGAAGCTGTAAATACGCAGTTTTTGCGCGCTAAAACGGCTAACCGCCTCGATAAAGTCGGGGAAGATATGGCCTGTAAATTCGCCATGGGCGTAACCTTGCTTCCAAATCAACCCCTGTAGGGTTTTGAGTGGGGTCACTTTACGATCTTCACGTACCCATTGCTGCAAAATTTCAGTCACGCGGGCTAAATCGGCATCGGGTTCGAGGGCGATATCTCGGGTGTCGCAGATGCAGTTTTCCACCAAAACATTGTGTTGGTTCTGCGCTAAAAAGTCTGGTAAGGCTTTGACAGAATAGGGGAATAGTACATCTTGGATAAAGGTTAGGTCTGTCGTGGTGCCCGCTGTGTCTACGACTATGGCTCTGATACCCATAATGTTTTGATACTCCACAATATGTTGGCTAAAAAATGCAACCCCGATCCTAAGCGTTATTGGGGTAATTGGCTAGTGGATTTCGCCCTTAGACCGTGGGAGATTGTGCACCATATCACTCAGCTATTCGACTGAAACTTAATTAAATGAGGAATTTTATAGGCTTATCTAGTGGATATGGATGAAATACTGGATTTAGTGGGGAGAATTAGGCTGTTTATGATCCCACAGTTTGTTGTCGGCATAAGACTATGGTCTTAATAGCTAAGGGAAATTTTGGCTGTTATTGTAGCTTTACTATCTTTCGACTGAATTTGTTCACCTTTAGGGTTTTAGGGATGAGGTCGAGCGCGCCCCGCACTGATGAGACTGTTTATGAAATATTTACCCGCATTTGGCTTAGGTATTCTGTTGGCGGTATTGAGCTTTGTGAGTTTTGCACTGGTTGCAACGGCGGGCTATATGTACGCTTTGCTCGGAAGCGTCGATAACCTCAGCCACACTAGCCCGGTTTATCTGGGGTTAGGTGCCCATGATGCGGGTTTATTATTGCTGCTCTCGGGACTGATGTTATTTAGCTATCAGCGGCTTTTCCCTCGATTGCCATTCGATTGGTACGCAGCGGTGGCGATGCAATTACCCTTAGGTTCCTTAGTGCTGTGGGCGGATGGGGTTTCCTTTAATCTCACGGATTTTTACGGCGTAGCCAGAGCCTTAACCCTCTTTAGTGCCACCTTTGGAGTGCTGATTATTTTTGGCTTATTGCAGCGCCGTGGTCGTAGGCTGGCTCGGGCTTAATCGGTCATTGGTTGGCCTTAAACTGGCCTTGCTGGAATAAAATCCGTAAAATCATTGGCCTAAATGGATTTGAGTCGTAAGAGTAGGAGCCAATGAGTTCGATTGAATTTGATATTCCCGAAGATCACCGTATTCCCTTTCAGAAGTATTACAAACAAAGAATCGCCCCTAAATGCGCACCGTTTGAAGCAAAACGTGAAGGCGTGAACCAGAGGCGGCGTGAAAATGCCAAGTTCACCACCCCAATCTACTACCTATGCATCACGGTGATTTTGGGCGCCTTCGCCGGGTTGCTCGGGGTCCAGTTTATGCTGGTGCCTATGGATTATTTTGTGCCTTTGATGATTGGCGCGTTTCTGCCGACTCCCGTGATAGCGTTAGTGGCGATTGCCTCGGGAAAGGAAAGCAATGAACTCTATAATGCCGCTTTTGAAAAACTCTATCCCATTAGTCTCAAGTACTTCGGCAATGATTATGCGTTAACGAGGGAGCCTAAGGTGGATTTCTCAACCTTTCTGGAGTTGGGGCTGCTGCCTAAAACCGATAAGCAGTATGCGCAAAATTGCCTTAAGGGAACCTATAACAAGGTGCCGTTCCAGTTTTATGAGGTCGATGCTTACAACACTAAATCGAACAATAATGGCTCGGTTGAGCGAGAGACCATCTTCAATGGTGTGCTACTGGTGTGCAATATTCCTAAGCGATTCAACGGCACGACCTTGTTAGTCACGGATAAGGGCAGTTTAAAAAATCGTATTGAGGGGTTTAAGACAAAGCTGTCGAGGGTCAAGCTTGAGGATGTACGTTTCGAGCGTTGTTTTGAGGTGTATAGCAGCGACCAAGTCGAGGCGCGCTACTTACTCAATCCCTTGATGATGGAAAATCTCTTGGCCCTAGGTCGCGAGCTAAATGCCGAGGTTGAAGCCTGTTTCTATCAAAAACAATTACTGATTAAGATCCCGACCAAACACCATTTCTTTATCAATCAACTCGATTTAGATCGCCCCATCGATTTTAAGCTCAATATCGAGCAGATGTTTACCGAGTTAGGTTATACCTTCTCGATCATTGATACCTTAAGGCTGGATAAACATACTGGGTTATAGCAACAGTCAACTCAATTGCAGCCACATTAAGTGGCTGCTTTATGCTACAGCTTAAAACATGACTTTTGGCACTTATGGGTGGCTCCCCGTGCTCGTTACTATCAAGCTTCAAACTTTGATGGAGCTAGATGATGAACACGATTTTCACCCTGTCGCAATTTGTGCATATCACCGCGGGCGCACTGGCATTAGTGTTATTTTGGATGCCTGCCATGCTGAAAAAGGGCAGCGCGAACCATAGTCGTTTTGGCCGTTACTATGTCTATGCCATGTACACTGTGGCGGCGACGGGCGTGGCGATGGCAACGACGGGCCTCATTGATCCACTCGCCGTGATTAAACAGCCTGCGGCCAGTGCCGACGCCTTAGCGGCGCAGATTGCGGATCGTAAAAATGCTTGGATATTTCTCATCTATATCAGCTTATTAACCCTAGTGACCGTGAGGCATGGCGTATTAGTTTTGCGTTATAAGGCGCAGCGTCAGCAATTAAAATCGCCTATGCATCTGTCGTTAATGCTGAGCTTAACGCTACTTGGCCCCGTGATGGCGCTATGGGGATACCAAGAAAAGCTGATCCTCGCAGTGATTTTCGGCCTGTTAGGCACTACGGTTGGGGCGGGATTCCTGCGTTATAGCTTTAAGGCGACTTTGACCAAATTAGAGTGGTGGATAGAGCATTTAGGCGCCATGATTGGCTCGGGTATCGCCTGCTACACCGCCTTTTTTGCCTTTGGCGGCAGCCGTTTGTTTATCGACCATGGCAATTTGCGTCTGCTGTCGTGGACACTGCCAGGTGTTGTGGGTTTTGTGGTGATCCGCTATTTAAGCGGCAAGTATCAACGTCGATTTGCGGATTAATCTGAAACGTAAAAGCATAGGGAGCCGTAAAAAGAACAGGGGCCGCATAAGCTGCCCCTATATTGAGATGATTTGAGCGGTTTTACCCGAATTAAACCTTAGTCTCGGCGGCATTGGCTGCCTTAGCGGATTCGAGCCACTGATCCATCTTTTGCTCCAATAAATCTAAGGGCAAGGCGCCATTTTCGAGCAATTTGTCGTGGAAGACTTTGATATCCAACTTATCGCCCAAGGCTTGTTTGGCCTTAGCTCGCAGTTCGATAATTTTCAGCTCACCCAGCTTGTAACCTAAGGCTTGCCCAGGCCAAACCACATAGCGCTCGATTTCGGACATAGCTTCTGAGCGGTGTATTCCCTCAGTTGCCACTGCATAATCAATGGCTTGCTCGCGGCTCCAATCCTTGGCATGCATCCCAGTGTCGACCACTAAGCGCACCGCGCGGTGTAGCTCAGACTGCAAGCGGCCAAGGTCGTTAATCGGATTATCCTTATACATGCCCATCTCGGCGGCTAACCGCTCGGCATACAGCGCCCAGCCTTCTCCCGCGGCATTAGAGTAAAAAATGGTACTCAGCAGCGGCAAGGTATCCGACAGACCGATGAGCGTCTGTAGGTGATGGCCGGGATTGGTCTCGTGATAGGTTAAGGTTTGCAGCGAATAGGAGGGCAGCGCCGCCATATCGTATAGGCTTATCCAGAAAGTGCCCTTACGCAAACCATCTTGAGAAGGCGCATCGTAAAATGCACCGCTGGTTGCGGCGGCACGACTATCGGGCACGGCTTCAACTGCAACTTCTTGATTCGGTAACTGCCCAAACCACAGTGGTAATTTGGCATTCACTTTCGCCAGATAGCCGTGAATGTCCGACATTAACTGCTGTTTGCCCTCGGTGGTATTAGGGTAGATATATTTAGGATCCTTGAGCAATCGCTGCATGCGCTCGCCAACTGTACCTTTGCGGTAACCCACTTGTTTGAGTAACACATCCATCTCGGCGGTAATGCGGGCAACTTCGTCTAATCCCAGTTGGTGGATCTCATCTGGGGTCTTATCCGAATTGGCGAGGTGCTTAATCATCGCCTTGTAGAGTTTCGCGCCCTGAGGTTGGTGCCCAAGTCCCGCTAAATGGGTGGCCTTGATGCGCACAGCTTGCAGTGCGGAAATCAACTGACGCGTCGCAGGGTAATATTTAGTCTCCACCAGTTCGGCGGCAGAGTTCGCCAACGCCTCACTGTCTGGTACTTGGGCGGCGGTTAGTTTGGCTTTAAAACTGCTAACTAAGGGATGTTCACTAGCATGGTGGACTAACTGTTGCTGTAAGCCAGCTATGGTCTTATCGATAATAAAATCGGGTGGGATTACCCCCATCTGCACATCTTGATCCAGCTTATCGATAACTGTACCCATGGCGGCAGGGTACATGCTTAAACGGTTGAGATAGGCCTTAGCTTGCTCTGGGGTGCTGACTGCAAACTTATCTTCCATATAGCTCGGAAACTCAACATGCAGCCCGGATAAGTGATTGACGACATAAGGTAAAAACCAAACACCGTATTCGCCAAGCATAGTGCCATAGGCCACGGTTTCGGCAGGCAGCAGGGCGCCAGCGATTTCGGATTTAATTGACCCTAAACTCACTTGCTCCGAGGCGCTAAGCTGGCTGGCATCGATAGCATTGAGTTCGGTTAATATGGCCTTAAGCGCTTTACGGCGATGATTTTCACCCGACGGGCTGTAATCGGTCAGTTTAGAGAGTATATCCTTGCCTGCCTCATCCTCGGCCACGCCATAATAGGTGGCGATTTCGGGTCTAAGAGCAAAATAACGCTGGGTGATTGGCGCGAGTTGCTGCTTAAGGCTCAATACTGGGACGGCCTTTTCGGCCTTGGCCTGCTCAGCGGTTTGATTAGTCTGTGTTGGGTTTGGATCGCTACAGCCCGTTGCTAACATGGCCAGAATTAAAGCATTTACTATTCTTTTCATCAGGTTACTCATACAAAAAACATTGTGGCAAATCCATTGTTGGACTTGTGCCGCAAGCGTTAAACCGTGATTAGTGTGATCAAGCTCAAATTTGAACGGTTATCCTAACAGTTTATTGCACTCAAACCGTATAACTTTTGTTACTCGTTTTGAGTGGATTAAAGCCAGCGCTGTAAGCCACGACTTTCATTTTATTACTGCTTTAAATCGTAATTTGTTGCTAATTTGTTGACGGCTTAATGTATAAGTTGCTTAAATCTCATTGTTTTGGATGAGCGAGCAATAAAAGGACAAAAAATGGAAGTTATACAAAAGAAGGGAAAAAACAAACATACTTTTCGCTTAGGGCAAGAGCAGTTTGAATACGCCTATGAAGATGGATCCGCTAAAGGGGATGTTGAAGTTTATTACGGTGATTTACCCCTTAAACGTTCAGAGCAAACTGAGCAAAATGATTGGCTTAGAAACGTAGGTGTATTGTGGATCTTGCTTGGCCTGTTTCAAAGTGGCTATGGCAGTTTTACGCGAGGCGCCTTTTACTTTGACCCCATGTGGATATTTATTGGGGCTGCCTGCTTAACATGGGCACTAATGACCAAGGTAACTTACACTGTGTTTAAAGCTGAGGGTGCCAATATCTTTATTATCAAAGACAAGCATCATGATGCCTTGATTGAAGAGTTAATGGCGCGCCGCAAAGCACAGTTGGCCCATTGGTATGCTGATATCAACCCTGAGAATGAGTTGAATAATGAGATCAACAAATTCAAATGGCTAGTTAAGCAAGAAGTGCTAACGGAAGAAGAGTCAGAGCAAAAGATTAAAGAAGTTAAGTTTTATCATCAAGTTGATGATGAGCAAAGGGTTTTAAACTAAGCTTCTCTTCTGAGATATTTTACTTATCCGCATGTCGTTAGGATGGCATTAATGGCATGGCTTAACTCACTGCGAAAAAGAGATGATTGCCTGCTCTATCAAGAGCGGGCGATCTTTTATCATAATCCTATTCCGGGCTGGCTCAGGTTATTAGTAGGTTTGGTTGGGGGGTTAACTCCTCTGCTTCCGCTCGGGTATTTTCTATCTCATTGGCTGCAAATAGATTGGTCAAATCCTCCTGCTCTGTTGTTTCTCGGTATTCATACCTTGTTTTTGTGCCTGTTACCTATCGCGATTATTATATTCTCCCTCTGGTTTGCTGGTTTAGCCATGTCGATAGAGTTGCGGATTAATGCAGTGACGAATGAAGTTGTGCTAACGCGGCGCAACCTGATAAGCCAGCAAGTAACCGTATATTCACTCGACCGAATTGAAATCACAAAGGTTGGATTACCTGCGCAAAATCCTGACTACGACCAACCTTTTGTCACCTTACAAATGCCTGATGGTTTAAAAGTCGATATCTGTAGTTTTATGAGGGACCATGAAGCGAAAGAATGCGCAGGCCGCATTAACCAGTTTATTTCAGAGGCGAGGGCAACCACTCTCAAATAAGTAGCTTTCAAATGGATTCCCATCGACATAAAACAATAAAGCACCTAATTCATATCTAATAGAGAAAGCATTATTCATCATGGCCTCTGGGGCAGATAGGCAATACCATTGGGGTTCATCTCGCTGAGGCTGCTGCCATTCAGTGGTTAATTTTGGTGATTGAGCGATTAATTGCTGTCTTTGCGTTGCATCAGGGAAAAGCTGCTCCAAGTTATAGGACTGTATTTGCTGTCCTTGAGGATTAAAAATGCCTATATCTGGGCCAGTTTCTTCCGCAACATATTTACCCACAGTAATCACAAAGCCATTATCGTTTACTGCAAATCTAGCAGGAGCAAAACGATAAGGTAGTTGGTAGTGCTCGGAAAGCACATATCCAGACTTTTCATCCCAGGTAAAAATACTCATTTGCGCTGACTCAGGTTTGTCTAAGGGAAATGAGCCAGAGTGGAGTCGCGCAATGACTCCTCCATCAGGGCTGACCATCACAATCGACTTAGGTACAGGCCATGAGCTAGCTAGGCTTTGGCTGGAAAAAATCAGTAGCAGCAAACTCAGTATCCTTAACATGACAACTCCATTTCGCGCCTGTTAGTTTGTTTGCACTAACTTACAGGATTCTCCTCTGTGAATTCAATGACATCCCTAAAGCCAGTTTAGTTGTTCCAATGTCTCTATTGAAAATCCCCTCAGTTAAGGCGCCCGAATATTAAAAATGAGTGTTTGCTCAAAGGTTTTTACATCCAGAGTGATTTTACTGAACTTAGCGGATAAGGGATTATCAGAGCATTAAGCAAGCCTCTGATTTTATGTTAACCAAGGAGTTGTAGATGAGGAAAACCGCACTTTCGAGCCTTGTTTTTGCCCTGCTTTTAGGGGCTCCGCTGGCGAATGCCACTATTGAATCTGAATCGGTTGAAAAGATAAAGCAAGTGAGGGCATTACAACAGCAAGCGCCGCAGTTATTAAGCTCGGGCTTACCGAG
Source organism: Shewanella decolorationis (assembly GCF_004354305.1). NCBI lineage: Bacteria > Pseudomonadati > Pseudomonadota > Gammaproteobacteria > Alteromonadales > Shewanellaceae > Shewanella > Shewanella decolorationis. The sequence goes on from NZ_CP037898.1 coordinate 4,012,075, forward strand.
TGAGCAACAGTTTGCGCAGCTTAAACAGGCAGGCGTGGATGTGGTGATCAATCTTATGCCCGATAGTAATAAAGAAGCCCATCCAGATGAAAGAAAACTCGTGACTCAGGCTGAAATGGAGTACGTGTATATTCCCGTGGATTGGCAAAACCCTAAAGTAGAAGATGTTGAAGCCTTCTTTACAGCAATGGATCAGCATAAGGGGAAAAATGTGTTAGTTCATTGCCTTGCTAATTATCGAGCTTCAGCGTTTGCCTATTTATATCAGTTAAAGCAAGGCCAAAAACCAGAAATAGAAAAGACAATGGCGCCATGGAATGGAGAGTTATCAAACTATCCTAAATGGCAGGCATTGCTAGCTGATGTAAGTCAAAAATACGGTTTCTAATTTCAAATGGTTGACATTGTCAATTAATCTCGATATTGTTGATATTGTCAACTATATCGAGATGCCATTATGTCTGCTATTTCCCTCGGTGAAACCTTGCACAGATTAGTGCATGCCTACAAAAAACAGCTGCGTGCGGATATTGCCGCGCAGCAGATTGAATTGCCTGTCACCCATATTCGTGCGCTCAAGGGGATTTGCCGCCATCCCGAGGCCACGGCGCAGTCTATTGCTTTGCGTATGCAGCGGGATAAAGCCCAAATTACGCGGGTGCTCAATGAGCTACAGCAGGGTGGTTATATCCTCAAGGTCGATAATCCTAAGGATGGCCGTAGTCAGTTGCTGAGGCCGACGGCGCAGGGCGAGCAGTTGATGACGCAAATTATTGCCGCCGAAAAAGCCACCGTTGCCCATATGACCCAAGCACTCGATCAGGATGAAATTGCGGTGTTCATCCGTATTGCCAACCAGATCAGCGATAGCGTGGCGGAAAGCTAAAAATTGAGTGCTATTTATCTTTTTGGAGTTTAAGTATGAACAGACCCGCTCCGCGCGAATTGACCGTGATAGGTAAAACCCAAGTCACGCCACATATGCTACGTATCACCTTAGGCGGCGCTGGCTTTGCCGGTTTTCCCGCCGATCAAGAAAGCGCCTATATCAAATTACTATTTCCGCAGCCGGGGGATGAGCGGCCATTAATGCGCACTTATACCATTCGTCAGCAGCGGATGAACGAAATCGATGTGGACTTTGTGCTGCACGATACCGATGGCCCCGCATCCTGTTGGGCAAAGTCGACCGAGATTGGGGATACCATCCAAATCGGTGGCCCCGGACTGAAAAAACTGATCAACTTAGATGCCGAATGGTTTTTACTGGCAGGGGATATGACGGCCTTGCCCGCCATCAGCGTGAACTTGGCGCAATTGCCAAGCAATGCAGTGGGTTACGCTGTGATTGAGGTGCTAAGTGAAGCCGATATTCAGCCCTTAGAGCATCCTAGCCATGTGCAATTGCATTGGGTGATTAATCCAGAGGCCGACCCAGAAGGTAAGCCCTTAGCCGAACGCATTGCCCAGTTGCCAAAACTTGAGGGGCAAGGCGCCGTATGGCTCGCCTGCGAATTTAGCAGTATGCGCGCCCTAAGAAAGCTGCTAAAGCAAACATACGACTTACCGAAAAGCCATTTTTATACATCAAGTTACTGGAAAATCGGCTGTAATGAAGGCGAGCATAAGCTGGTAAAACAACAAGATGAGCAGTTAGAAAATGGCGCTCAATAACCGCAGATATGATGACCAAACAAGGCCGCCAGTATCCATGGCGACCTTGTTTAGCTGAACCGATAGTTATTGATGCACTAACTTACCGTTTTTCACTACATCCTTGCAGGGATTCACGCCGTAGCTATAGGCGAGTTGTGCTGGGGTGGCGATATCCCACAGACAGAAATCCGCCTGTTTGCCGACCACTAAGCTGCCGACATTGTCTTCAATCCCTAGTGCCTTGGCGGCATTCAATGTTAAACCTGCGAGCGCTTCCTCTGGGGTTAAGCGGAATAGGGTGCAACCCATGTTCAACATCAGCAGGGTCGAGCAGATGGGCGATGAGCCGGGGTTAAAGTCGCTGGCGAGCACCATAGGCACACCGTATTGACGTAATAAATCGATAGGCGGTTTTTGGGTTTCTCGCAAAAAGTAAAATGCGCCCGGTAACAGCACGGCGCAGGTGCCACTTTCACTTAGGGCTTTAACGCCAGCCTCATCCAAATACTCAATATGATCAACCGACTTAGCCCCTAAACGTGCGGCTAATTCAGAGCCGCCCATATTGGATAATTGCTCGGCGTGCAGTTTAACTTGCAGGCCAGCCGCCTTGGCGGCGCTTAGGACGCGCTCGGTTTGCTCTAGGTTAAAGGCGATATTTTCACAGAACACATCCACTGCATCTGCAAGATTTTCGGCGATCACCGCAGGCAGCATCTTATTAATAATTAAGTCGACATAACCGTCGCTATTGTCTTTAAACTCGGGTGGCACCGCATGGGCACCGAGGAAGGTGGTCTTCACATCCACATGGTGATGTTGGCCGAGTTCGCGGGCCACACGTAGGATTTTGAGTTCGGTTTCGGTATCTAAGCCGTAGCCTGATTTAATCTCAACCGTGGTAACGCCTTCCTTCGCCAAGGCATTTAAACGCTGGCGCCCGAGGTCAAATAGCTCGGCTTCGTCGGCCTCGCGGCAGGCGTTAACCGTCGAAATAATTCCGCCGCCAGCACGGGCGATTTCCTCGTAAGTGGCGCCCTTTAGGCGTAGCTCGAATTCGTTGGCACGATTACCAGCAAAGACCAAATGGGTATGGGCATCAATCAGCCCTGGAGTGATCCAACCGCCCTTGCCCCTGTAAACAGGAATGGACAACACATCGAAGGCGGGCAGCTCGCTGCGTGGGCCTAACCAGGCAATTTTACCGTCTTTAACTGCGATAGCCGCATTGGTAATTGCGCCGTAAGGTGCTGATATGGAAGGGTTCATTGTTGCTACGTTAACGTCTATCCAAACCTGATCCCAAGACATTGTTATCCCTCGCTGCGTTGGCTTTGGGGCCCCGCAAACTCTTTATTATCGAAAGTTATGTGAGCTAGCTTGTATTTACTTGTATATACAAGCTAGGATTGTAGCCGCAATTTTGAACGTTTGAAAGTGGCTCAGTGTTTTGGTGTGTGAGTATCTACCACGCCAAATCTAGGCAGATTTTATCTTGAGGAAGTGTTTTGGCTACGCCTAAGTTTGCAGAAATAAAGCAATACATCATTGGCTGTATCGAGTCTGGTGAGTGGGAAGAAAATGCCCGCGTGCCCTCGGAAAACCAGCTGGCTGAACTGTTTGTCTGTAGCCGGATGACGGCGCGTCGCGCCTTGACCGAGCTGACGGACAACGGCGTGCTTGAGCGTTCACAGGGGCTGGGCACCTTTGTGGCGGGGCGAAAGTCGCAATCCTCCATGTTGGCGATCCGTAACATTGCCGATGAAATCAAAGACCGTGGTCATGGTTACAGTGTGCAGCAGTTGGCACTTGAGCAAGTGAATGCCACCGCGCCTATTGCCATCGCACTGGCGCTGGAGCTCGGGAGTCCGGTATTTCATTCGGTGTTAGTGCATTGCGAGCAGGGCGTACCGCTGCAAGTTGAGGAGCGTTATGTGAATCCCGCCTTTGCGCCTGATTACTTAAAGCAGGACTTTAGCGAGCAAACTCCCCATGAATACCTGTCACAGGTGGCTCCGCTGACCGAGGCGCACCACACCATCGAAGCCATTATTGCCAGTAGCGAATTACAGCAGAGGTTAGCCATTCCGGCGACTGAACCCTGTTTACAGATTTCACGCCGCACTTGGTCACGCCAAGGGGTAGTGAGTTTTGCCAAATTAGTACACCCGGGTAGCCGCTTTAAGCTCGGCGGGCACCTGACATTTAATAAATAACGTCATGCAAACAGAGGTGAAGGCTTACGGCATTCATCCGATGTTTAGCGACAAAAACACAATAAAAACAATAGCACTTAGCCGAATGGCGAGTGAGTTCAACAGGTTGAAAGAGGACATCTCAATGAACAAGCGACACGATCCAAGCCGCCGTATTATTGCACCCCATGGTAGCCAATTAAGCTGCAAAAGCTGGTTAACCGAAGCGCCAATGCGCATGTTAATGAACAACTTACATCCCGATGTGGCCGAGCGCCCAGAGGATTTAGTGGTTTACGGCGGTATCGGCCGCGCGGCCCGTGACTGGGACTGCTACGACAAGATTATCGAAGTGCTAAAACGCCTCGAAGACGACGAAACCTTAATGGTGCAATCGGGCAAACCTGTGGGCGTATTCCGCACCCATGCAGATGCTCCGCGCGTGCTGATTGCTAACTCTAACCTAGTACCACATTGGGCAAACTGGGAACACTTCAACGAGTTAGATAAGCAAGGTCTGGCGATGTATGGCCAGATGACCGCAGGTTCGTGGATTTATATCGGTACTCAAGGCATTGTCCAAGGCACCTACGAAACCTTCGTTGCCGTGGCAAAACAACACTTTGGCGGCGTGGCTGCCGGTAAGTGGATCCTCACCGGTGGTTTAGGTGGTATGGGCGGCGCGCAAACGCTGGCTGGTACTATGGCTGGCTTGTCTGTGCTTGCCTGTGAGGTGGATGAAACCCGCATCGATTTTCGTCTGCGTACCCGTTATGTGGATAAAAAGGCGACTTCATTAGATGAAGCCTTGGCTATGATCAACGACGCCAATGCCGCGGGCAAACCCGTATCTGTGGGCCTGCTGGCTAACGCCGCCGATATCTTTGCAGAATTAGTGAAGCGTGGCATTACTCCTGACGTTGTTACCGACCAAACCTCTGCCCACGATCCGCTGAACGGCTATTTGCCACAGGGCTGGACCATGGCGCAAGCGGCTGATATGCGTAAAACAGACGAAGCCGCCGTCGTAAAAGCGGCTAAAGCCTCGATGGCGGTACAGGTGCAAGCCATGCTGGATCTGCAAGCGGCGGGCGCGGCGACCCTCGATTATGGTAACAACATTCGCCAAATGGCCTTCGAAACCGGCGTTAAAAACGCGTTTGATTTCCCCGGTTTTGTGCCTGCTTATATTCGCCCACTCTTCTGCGAAGGTATTGGCCCGTTCCGTTGGGTGGCTCTGTCTGGCGATCCTGAGGATATCTACAAGACCGACGCCAAAGTGAAGGAGCTGATCCCCGACAATCCTCATCTGCACAACTGGTTAGATATGGCTCGTGAGCGCATCGCCTTCCAAGGTCTACCTGCGCGTATCTGCTGGGTGGGCTTAAAGGACCGTGCACGTTTAGCCCAAGCTTTTAACGAGATGGTGAAAAACGGCGAGCTGTCGGCGCCAATCGTCATTGGTCGTGACCACTTAGACTCAGGCTCAGTCGCCAGCCCTAACCGTGAAACCGAATCTATGATGGACGGTTCAGACGCAGTCTCTGACTGGCCATTACTGAACGCTCTGCTGAACACTGCTAGCGGCGCGACTTGGGTGTCGCTGCACCACGGCGGTGGTGTCGGCATGGGCTTTAGCCAACACTCGGGTGTGGTGATCGTGTGTGACGGTACTGAGGCCGCCGCCAAACGTGTTGGCCGCGTGCTGTGGAACGACCCTGCGACAGGCGTGATGCGCCATGCGGATGCGGGTTATGAGATCGCGAAAAACTGTGCAAAAGAGCAGGGCTTAGATCTGCCCATGCTTAAAGACTAACTATTCAACAAACCGTGAAAAACAACGACAAGAATACGGATGTAAAAATGAAATCAGTCAATCATTTAGTATTAACGCCTGGCAGTTTAAGTCTGGCGCAACTGCGTGAAATCAGCCGCCATAAGCTGACACTCGAACTGGCACCAGAGGCGATTACCGAGATCAACACCAGCGCGCAAATCGTGCAAAAGGTGCTGGATGAAGGTCGCACCGTTTACGGCATCAACACGGGTTTTGGTCTGCTGGCCAACACTAAGATTGCCCCGGAAGATCTGCAATTACTGCAACGCTCTATCGTGTTATCCCACGCGGCGGGCACGGGCCAATATATGCAGGACGCCACAGTGCGCCTGATGATGGTGTTAAAGATCAACTCCTTAAGCCGTGGCTTCTCGGGTATCCGTTTAGAAGTCATCAACTTCCTTATCAGCCTAGTGAATGCCGAGGTTTATCCTTGCGTGCCTGAAAAAGGCTCTGTGGGTGCCTCTGGCGACTTAGCGCCGTTAGCCCATATGTGTTTGCCGCTGTTGGGTGAAGGCGAGATGAGCTATCAAGGACAGATTATTTCGGCCGCCGAAGGCTTAGAAATCGCGGGCCTCAAGCCGATCGATTTAGCCGCGAAGGAAGGCTTAGCCCTGCTCAACGGTACTCAGGCTTCTACGGCACTGGCGCTGGAAGGCTTGTTCCACGCTGAAGACTTATTTGCTGCCAGCTCAGTGATTGGCGCCATGAGCGTCGAGGCGGCCATGGGTAGCCGCAGCCCATTTGACCCACGCATTCATGCAGCCCGTGGTCAGAAAGGACAAATCGACGCGGCCATGGTGTTCCGTCATCTGCTGGGCGAAGAGTCTGAAATCAGCTTAAGCCACCTCAACTGCGAGAAGGTGCAAGACCCTTACTCACTGCGCTGCCAACCACAGGTATTAGGTGCGTGCTTAACTCAAATCCGTCAAGCGGCCGAAGTGTTAGGCACTGAAGCCAATGGCGTGACCGATAACCCGCTGGTATTCCAAGATACTGGCGACATTATCTCCGGCGGTAACTTCCACGCTGAGCCCGTTGCTATGGCCGCCGATAACTTGGCGATTGCGATTGCTGAATTAGGCGCGATTGCAGAGCGTCGTATCGCGCTGCTTATCGATTCTAGTCTGTCTAAACTGCCTCCTTTCCTAGTGAAAAACGGTGGGGTGAACTCGGGCTTTATGATCGCCCAAGTGACGGCGGCGGCATTGGCCTCTGAAAACAAAACCTATGCCCATCCAGCATCGGTCGACAGTTTACCTACCTCGGCCAACCAAGAAGACCATGTGTCTATGGCGACCTTTGCGGCGCGCCGTTTACGGGATATGAGCGAAAACACCCGTGGCGTGTTAGCGGTTGAGTTATTGGCGGCCGCCCAAGGTTTGGACTTCCGCGCGCCGTTAATGCCAAGTAAAGCTGTGGCACAGGCGAAGGCCGAGCTGCGCGAAGTGGTTGCCTACTATGATAAAGACAGATACTTTGCGCCGGATATCGATGCGGCTACGGATCTGCTTTATACCGCCAGCTTCAATGCTTACTTGCCCCTAGGTGTGTTGCCTAGCTTGTAACGGATAGCATTCGGCGCTAACTACCTCAGTTGTGGGTTTTATGGGCTGAAAGTTATCGATAACGCGAAAGGCATAGCGATTTGCTATGCCTTTCTATTAAGTTAAGCCACTAATTGGCTGCTTTAGCGCTTTGCACTTTAGGTGTGTTTAACACCGCAGGATGAGTGCTTTTTTATCCAATCTTTACATTGTCAGTTTTTATGGCTGTCTATCCGTCTAAAACAGCGGAATTGGAGCTGTTTTAGAACATTGTTATTCCTTTTTTGTCTGTAAATTTTCCTTATATAACCAAAGTCGGTGATTGTGAGACAAAATGGGTCTTTGTGTGTGGACAAAATGTCTTTTGGTTATTTTTGGTTTTTTAAGCTATTAAATGCGATATATTTTTATTTAAACTCTGATTTTTATATTTTTAATATTGTATTCTGGTTTAAGGTTCTGTGGTTTTCTATTTGAGATCTTGATCTCATGTCATTATTTGTTATCTATTTTCACTTTAAGGATAATCTTAAATTAAGTGAGGTCTTTATTGACTCACTCAAACGATTGCAGCTTTACCACTGCAATTACCCAACTCATAACGACAAAAGTGTGAGAGAACGCTATGAACAGACGCCAGTTTTTTAAACTGTGTGCGGCCGGAGCGGCAACCTCAGCGATTTCAGCGCTGGGATTGATGTCCGAAAAGGCCTATGCAGCAGTGCGAGAGTTTAAGCTGATTGGAGCCAAAGAAACCCGTAACAACTGTCCGTATTGCTCGGTCGGTTGTGGCCTGCTGATGTACAGCCAAGGCAGCGGGGGTAAAAACTCTGAACATGCTATTTTCCATATCGAGGGTGATGCCGATCATCCAGTAAACAGAGGTGCATTGTGCTCTAAGGGTGCTGGCCTTGTGGATTATGTTAACAGTCCACACCGTTTACAGTATCCAGAATATCGCGCCCCCGGCAGCAACAAATGGGAACGGATCAGCTGGCATGATGCCTTTAAACGTATTGCTCGTTTAATGAAAGATGACCGTGATGCGAACCTAATTGAGAAAAACGCCGATGGCGTAACGGTTAACCGTTGGTTAACCACAGGGATGATGACCTCATCCGGTATGGCTAATGAAAGTGGCTTAGCGACACAAAAGTTTGCTCGCGCTTTAGGCCTTGTAGCTATCGATACTATTGCACGTAACTGACACTCCCCAACGGTAGCAAGTCTTGCTCCAACATTTGGGCGTGGTGCCATGACCAACCACTGGATCGATATTAAAAATTCTAACGTAGTGATTATTATGGGCGGTAATGCCGCAGAAGCTCACCCTGTCGGATTCGGCTGGGTTACAGAAGCTATGCAGCATAACAATGCTAAGTTGATTGTGGTTGACCCACGTTTCAACCGCAGTGCGTCATTGGCAGATCACTATGCCCCAATCCGCTCAGGAACTGACATAGCATTCCTTCTGGGTGTGATTCGCTATTTGATTTCGACCAATCAAGTTAACTTCGATTATGTGAAAGCCTATACCAACGCCAGTTATCTGGTGCGGGATGATTTTGACTTCCATGACGGCCTATTCTCAGGCTTTGATGAAGCAAAAGGCGAGTACAACAAAGAATCCTGGTTCTACCAACTCGACGAAGACGGCTATGCCAAAGTGGATGAAACACTTGAGCACCCGCGTTGTGTGTGGAACTTACTCAAACAACACGTAGAACGTTATGATTTTGCAACGGTAACTAATATCACTGGTACGCCAATCGCTGACTACCAAGTGGTATGTGATGCTATTGCGAGCACTCATACTAAAGATCGTGTGGCGACCTTTATGTATGCGCTGGGCTGGACTCACCATAGTAAAGGTGCGCAGAACATCCGTTCTATGGCGATGATCCAGTTATTACTGGGCAACATTGGTCAGTTAGGCGGTGGTGTTAACGCATTGCGTGGTCACGCCAACGTTCAAGGCTCAACCGACATGGGGCTATTGGCCCAAAGTTTACCCGGTTACCTAAAACTGCCAAACGATAAAGAACCTACCTTAGCGGCTCACTTGGCGGCGAATACGCCTAAGCCATTGCGCCCGGGTCAAACCAACTACTGGCAAAACTATCCGAAGTTTTATGTGTCCCTGCTCAAAGCCTTCTGGGGTGAGCATGCTACGCCTGAAAACGAGTTCGGTTATCAGTGGTTACCTAAGTGGGATCAGATGTATGACTTCGGTAAGCATCTGGACATGATGTACCGTGGCAAAGTGAATGGTTGCATAGTGCAAGGGGTTAACGCCATTAACTCCATGCCTAACCGTAACAAGAACATCAAGGCACTGAGTAACCTTAAGTACCTAGTAGTGCTTGATAACTTGTCATCGGAAACCGCCACCTTCTGGCAAAACGAACCCGGTTTCAACGAGGTCGATACCGCCAGTATTCAAACCGAGGTCTTCCGCCTACCTGCGACCGTGTTCGCAGAGGAAGAAGGTTCGATCGTGAACTCTGGCCGCTGGATGCAATGGCACTATAAAGGCGCTAATCCTCCAGGCGAAGCAATGTCGGACTCAGAGATTGTTTCTGGTCTGCTGTTGGAGTTGAGAAGGTTATATCGTGAAGAGGGCGGCAAACTTCCTGAGCCGATTGAAGCGATTAACTGGAACTATACCGATCCGCACAACCCAAGCTCTATCGAATTGACGAAAGAGTTGAATGGTTATGATGTCGCGACCAAGCGTCAAATCAGCAGCTTTGCTGAGCTGAAGGCCGATGGTAGTACCGCGAGTGCCTGTTGGATTTACGCGGGTTCTTGGACCGAAGCCGGTAACCAAATGGCTCGCCGCGATAATCATGACCCATCGGGTAAAGGCATTACACCGGGATGGGCCTTCGCATGGCCGCTTAACCGCCGCGTCCTCTACAACCGTGCCTCTTGCGATGTGAACGGTAAACCTTGGGATGAGCACCGTAAAATTGTCGAGTGGAAAGACGGCAAGTGGGAAGGGATAGACGTGCCCGACTTCAATGCCAAGTTGAATCCACAGGAAAGTGCGCATCCTTTCATTATGCAGGCTGAAGGCGTGGGTCGTTTCTTCGCGCTCAAACTGCTGAAAGAAGGGCCGTTCCCAGAGCATTACGAGCCAGTCGAGTCGCCCATCGGCACTAACCCACTGCATCCTAATGTGGTGCACAGCCCTGTGCTGCGTTGGTTCGAAGGGGTGAAAGACACTATCGGTACTAAAGAGGAATACCCATACGCCTGTACCACTTACTCACTCACAGAACACTTTAACTTCTGGACGACACACTGCCGTTTAGCGGCGATTGCCATGCCAGAGACCTTTGTGGAAATGAATGAGCAATTGGCGGCAGAAAAAGGCATTAAGAATGGCGATTGGGTGAAAGTGAGCTCGAAACGTGGCCACATTCTCACCAAAGCCTTAGTGACTAAGCGTATGCGCCCATTGCAGGTCAATGGTCAAACGGTACACACACTCGGTATTCCACGTCACGGCAGCCATAACGCGCTCACACGTAAGGCCTATAGCTGTAACGTCCTTACCACTGAGATGGGTGATGCCAACACGGGTGTGCCTGAGTACAAAGCGTTCCTCGTGAATGTTGAAAAGGCGGAGGTCTGATAATGGCGACTCAAGATATCATTCAACGTTCCGGCACTTCGCAAGCGACTCCTCCTGCACAGGCGAGAGTCGGTGGCGTGAAGCAAATTGCGAAGCTGTTTGACGCGACTAAGTGTAATGGTTGTAAAGCCTGTCAGGTCGCTTGTTCCGAATGGAATGACCTGCGTGAAGAGGTGGGTTCGTTCCAAGGGACTTATCAAAACCCAGCATCTCTGTCCCCAGAGTGCTGGACCCTGATGAAGTACAACGAGATCGAAGACCAAGGCAAATTACGTTGGCAGTTTACCCACAGTGCTTGTATGCACTGTGCGGATCCCGCCTGCTTAAAGGCCTGTTCTACCTCTGGCGCGATTGTTCAACATGCCAATGGCACTGTGGATTTCGATTCGGACAAATGTATTGGCTGTGGTTATTGTGCCAGTGCCTGTCCATTCGATATCCCGAAGATCAGCGCCGTCGACAACAAAGCCTACAAGTGCACTATGTGCTCTGACCGCTTGGCTGTTGGGCTTGAGCCTTCCTGCGTTAAGTCCTGTACCACAGGTGCGCTGCGTTTTGGCACGCGCGAAGACATGCTGTTCTCCGCAGAAAAGCGTGTTAACGAGCTGAAAGAGCGTGGTTTTGCCAAGGCGGGACTCTACAACCCTGAGGGCGTGGGTGGTACAGGCATGCTGATGATATTGCACGATGTCACTCAGCCTGAAACCTACGAAATGCCAAAGGATCCGCAAATCCCATTATCTGTCACCCTGTGGCAGGACTGGGTGAAACCACTAGGTACTGTCGGACTTCTTGCCACGGCGGCTGTGGCCTGCCTGCATAAGATCACCGTCGGTCGCAACATAGTGGAAGAGGACCAACCCGGCTATCAGCCGCCAGAGGACAAGGCGCAAGCGGAAGAGGAGGCCAAGAAATGAGCAAGCATAACAAGCAAGAAATGGTAGTGCGTCACAAACTGTTCGACCGCATCTGTCATTGGTTCATTGTGGCCGTGGGGCTAGTCACGTTTCTGACGGGCTTTTCCTTCTTCTATCCCTCCTTCCAATGGTTGGGCGCGATAGCGGGCACGCCGCAATTGGCGAAGTTTATTCACCCAATTGCCGGCCTGATGATGTGTTTACCGCTGATGTTGATGTTGGTGCGTTATTACCACCACAACAAATGGGAAAAACACGATCTGGCTTGGATGCTTGCCATCAAGGACGTGATGTTCGAGAACGAGGAAAAAATCCCGCCTATCGGCCATTACAACCCTGGTCAAAAAGTGCTGTTCCGTGCCTTCGTGCTGACGTCTATCACCTTAACCGTGACGGGATTCATCATGTGGCAACCCTACTTTGCACCTTACTTCTCGGCCACTGTGGTGGGCTGGGCGATCGTGCTACATGCCATTAGTGCCTTGATCATGCTGATGTTTGTGATGGTGCACTTTTGGATGGCGACCTGGGTGGAAGGTTCTATCACAGGCATGCTTTACGGCAAGGTCTCTAAGGCTTGGTGCCGTAAACACCATCCGCTGATGTTGGATGAACATTCGGACGTGGAGAAACATTAATGAGTCATACAGCCGAGATACCTATGGTCCCCGGCAGCGAATCGCCGCTGGAGCTTAAACCCTTAAAGGCGGTGGACCCTAAAACTGTGTATTACAGACGGGCGCAGCGTTTGCTGTCGTTGGCTAAGGACTCGCCGCTGGCCGACTACTTTGAGCTATGCCGCCGTGTGGTTGCGATTCAGGCCAGATTGGCGGCGGAGGCTGACTTCGGTCAGCTTCTCGCTTGGGGGAAAGATGAAGCGATTCCGCTTTCCCACTTGGGCTTAGAGGCAGATAGCTATTGGCAAGGACTGCTACAACAACTGTTAAGCGATCTGTTGCCGCAGGTGGATGAGGATATGGCGCGAGTGCTGCGTTTGTTGATGCAGCAATCCCCAGAACAACTCACCTCCTGGGGCAGTGCATTGCGTCAGGGCCATATGAGCGAAGTGCCCGCGCGCTTCAGTTTGTTTATCTGGGCGGCGATGGGGGTCTACTGGTCCCATTGGGCACCTATGGTGATTAAACGGATCGATCAACGCAAAGTCGTGCAGCAGAACCTATGCCCGATTTGCGGCTGTCATCCTGTGGCGAGCGTAATCGTCGACCAGCCGAGAGCGGGTTTGCGTTATCTGCATTGCAGTTTGTGCGAGAGCGAATGGCATTACATACGCGCCCACTGCACTAGCTGTGGTCAGGATAAAGGGACGACGCTCTGGTCATTCGATGATGCTAAGGCGCAGGTGCGCATCGAGAGCTGCGACGAATGCCATGGTTACACCAAGATGCTGTTCGTTGAAAAGTCACCGCTGATGGATGTGGCGGCCGACGACTTAGCGACCCTGATGCTCGACAGTGAGCTAAATGCCAAAGGCTTTGGGGCGACCACGGTCAATCCATTGCTGCTGGCCCACGAAACTGAGCAATAACCAAAGTTGGGAAGGGCTCACTGAGCTCTTCCCCTTATATTTATCAAGATGATACAAATGATGACCCAAGTACCCGATACACCCCAAGCCCTGTACCGCGCGCTGCCGTCGATGGACAGTCTGCTCGCCGAGGCGATATTGGCGCCCCTGCTGCAACGCTATGGTAAAGCGGCGGTAAAAGCGGCGCTGGACAGTCAGTTACGCACGGCACGTGAGCTGATTGCCCAAGAGCGGCGCTTGCCCGCTTGGTGTGCTAATCCGGCGTTACTGAGCGGATATTTGGTTGATCAATTGTCTAAGGACTATAGCCATAGTCTTAAGCCCGTGTGGAACCTCACGGGAACCATACTGCATACCAATCTTGGTCGCGCCCAACAGTCAGAGGCGGCCATTCGGGCGGTGACTTCTGTGATGCGTTATCCCACGCCGCTGGAGTTTGAATTAGCCGCCGGTGAGCGCGGCCATCGGGATAATGCCATTAGTGGATTAATCCAGCGCCTAACAGGGGCAGAAGCCTGCTGTGTGGTGAATAACAACGCCGCCGCTGTGCTGCTGATGTTGTCGGCGGTCGCGGCGGGCAAAGAAGTGATTGTCTCCCGCGGCGAGCTGGTGGAAATCGGCGGCGCCTTTCGCATTCCAGACATTATGCGCCAAGCGGGCTGCACCTTAGTGGAGGTCGGCAGCACTAACCGTACTCACCTCAAGGACTATGAGCAGGCGATAACCGAAAATACCGCCGCCATCATGAAGGTGCATACCAGTAACTACCATATCAGTGGTTTTACTGCCTCGGTGGATGAGGCCAGATTAGGCCAACTCTGCCGCGAGCGAGGTGTCGCGTTGCTCTCGGATCTTGGCAGTGGTTCACTCACCGACTTACGCCGTTTTGGCCTGAAACAGGAGCCGACGCCCCAAGCCATGTTGGCGGATGGCGTCGATCTGGTTAGCTTCTCCGGCGATAAACTCCTCGGCGGCCCGCAATCGGGTTTGATTGTCGGTAAACAGGCGTTGATTAATAAGCTTCAAAGTCATCCGCTCAAGCGTGCATTGCGCTGCGACAAGCTGATTCTCGCGGCGCTAGAGGCTACTCTGATCCACTATCTCAACCCCGAAACCTTAGATCGGGAGCTGCCGATTATGGCTAAATTTGCCCGCAGCCAAGCTGAGTTGCGTCAAATCGGTGAGCGCCTGCAGCGCGCCTTAGCACCGCTGTTTGCCCCGAGCTATGGCATCGAATTAGTGGAGTGCCAAACCCAAGTCGGTAGCGGCTCGCAGCCAGACACCTTTTTACCTTCAATCGCCCTGTGCTTTAACGCGCAAGAGGGCGGCAGTTTAATGCTGCTCGAGCAGCATTTTAAGCAGGCGCAGCGGCCTGTGATTGGCAGAATGACCCAAGATCAACTTCGTCTCGACTTGCGCGGTATCGATGATGAGGCCGAATTGTTAGCCGAACTCAGTACCTTAGGTGTGCAGCTATGATTATGGTCACGGCGGGCCATGTCGACCACGGCAAGAGCACGTTGATCCGTGCCTTAACGGGAATGAACACCGACAGGCTCCCCGAAGAAAAACGCCGTGGCATGACTATCGACCTCGGCTACGCCTTTATGCCACTGCGAGATGGCAGTCGCTTAGCCTTTATCGACGTGCCCGGCCATGAAAAATTTATCAATAACATGCTGGTGGGCGTGAGCCATGTGCGCCACGCGCTGCTGGTGTTGGCCTGTGACGACGGGGTGATGCCGCAAACCCGCGAACATCTGCAAATCCTCGCGCTTTTACCGCTAAACAGTTTGACCTTAGTGCTGACCAAGCGGGATTTAGTCGATGACCAAACCACCGCCAAGTTGACTCAAGAGGGGATGGCGCTGCTTGCCGAATACGGTATCGAGGCCAGTGGCGTATTTGAGGTTTGCGCGAATGATGCAGGCGATGCAGGAGTAGAAACCCTTAAACAACATATTTTGGATATTGCCGAGCAGCAATCGACCCAAGCGGAAGATGCCAGTAGCTTTAGGATGACGCTCGATCGCGCCTTTAGCGTTAAAGGTGCCGGCTGTGTGGTCACTGGCACAGTGATTAGCGGCAGTGTGTGTATTGGCGATAGCCTCTACAGCTCTGGGCAAAAAGCGAAATTACGGGTGCGCGGCATTCACTGCCAAGGGATGGAAGTCCACAGGGCCTTGAGTGGCACTCGGGTCGCCTTAAATCTTACTGGTGTTGATAACCATAGGTCGCCCGCCCGCGGCGACTGGTTAAGCAGTCTGCCTCAAGCTGAGTTGTGCGCCAGACCCGTAGTGCAAATTCGCAGTTTCGAACCCTTAACCCATTGGCAAAATGTGCATTGTCACCACGGAGCCGACCACACCTTAGGGCGAGTATCGCTTCTGGATGAGGCCGATGAGCAGGGGCGTTATCTGGCCGAAATTGTGCTCGATAAGCCACTGCTGTTATGCCAAGACGACCCGATAGTGCTTAGGCATATTGGCGGCAAGCAAACGCTGGGCGCGGGGCGGGTGCTGGCATTAAAAGTTCCTAATCGTAAGAAGCGCACGCCGGAGCGTGTCAGTAAGTTGCAACAGCTGGCTCAGCTCTCCAATCCGGTAAATGTGCTGGCGTTACTTGGTCAGAGTGAGGCGCTCAGTATCGATGAAATCCGTTGGCGCTGGCAGCTAACCGATGAAGGGCTGGCTGCCATGCTGGCGCAGGCGGGGCTGACTCGCCTCGGAGCCTATGGGCTATCGACCCAGTTACTTGAGCAAGAAAAACAGCAATTTATCGATCTGCTACGTGAATATCACCAACAGCACCCCGACCAATTAGGGCTGGGGCGTAATCGCCTACAACGCATGAGCCACAGCGTATTGCCTAGCGAGCTTGCCAATAAGGTGCTCGATAGCCTCTGCCAAGACGGACAGATGGTGCTGCGCGGCGCCTTACTACAGTTGGCGGATCACAGGATTGTCCTCGATAGTGAGGCGCAGCAATGCTGGCAACGCTTGGCCCCTTGGTTGGCGCTGCAAACCTCGCCCGTGTGGGTGACTGAGATGGGTGAATATCTGGAACTCGAGCCCGCCAAACTCAGATTGCTGTGTTTTCAACTGGTGCAACAGGGCTTTATTACCGCCGTAGTGAAGGACAGATATCTGCTGAGCGAGCAGTTGTGCCACTACGCCAATCTGGTGCGTGAGCATGTGGAAACCCACGGCAAGCTCGAAACCGCAGAGTTTAAGGATCTGATTGGCCTAGGCCGCAAGGTCAGTATTCAGCTGTTGGAGTTTTTTGACCGCAGTGGTTTTACCCGTAGGAAGTATCGCAGTAACAGTCGGGAGATCCGGGATGGGGAACTGTTTTATTCCCATGAGAATTGGCGGAAGAACATAGGAGTCGAACCTACCCAGGACTGCTGGCAGCCCTACCCGGATTTGAAGTCCGGACGCCTCACCGGAGACGACGTTCTTCCAATAGAAGACAAACCGATAGTAGAAAATGCATAAACCTGAATCAAGTGCATTCGTATTTAGTTAGCCACTTTGTGACTTGAGTCGAACTTTATTGGCAAACCAATTGTTTTTATTTGAATTTATGATTTTAGAGGGTCGCTATGGAATATCATTCACACGCCGTGGTTACTGAAAGAAAGGTGACCCTTTTAGAACAGGGACAGGCTTCCGAGTTAACCGATTATGTGGCTAACGAGGTGCGAGTGGCACTGGTGTATAACGGCATCGCCCACACTGTGATGCTCGCCAGCCCAGAAAATCTCGAAGAGTTCGCGATTGGCTTTACCTTGTCGGAGCGAATTGTTTCCCATGTGAATGAAATCAAAGGTGTGGATCTGGAGTTTACTCCCGAAGGCGTGCTCATTCAGGTAGAGATCACCCAAAGATGCTTTATGGAACTCAAGCAGCAGCGGCGTAATATGGCAGGGCGCACGGGTTGCGGACTCTGTGGTGTTGCGCAGCTAGAAGAGGCGGTTAAGCCCGTTATCCGCGTAGACTCGGACGCCAGATTTAATATCGATCATCTTCAAGTCGCGCTTGGGCAACTTAAGGAAAATCAGCATCACTTTAAGCTTACTGGGGCGACCCACGCTGCCATGGGCTTAGATGCGGAAGGACAAATCATCGCCGCCTTTGAGGACATAGGTCGGCACATCGCACTGGATAAATTAATCGGTGGATTTTCAATGCGTAAGGCAGAGCGACCTGTCGCCGTGTTGCTCACCAGTCGCGCCAGTTTCGAAATGGTGCAAAAGGCCGCCAGTGCCAATATCCAAATTCTGTTTGCTATGTCCGCCGTGACCTCACTGGCGTTGGAATTAGCAGAGAAAAGCAACATCACGCTTATCGGTTTTTGTCGTAATGGCAGAGCTACGCTCTACACCCACGGCTATCGGCTATTGGGGCAGAATCGTGCCTGTTTAGCAAAAGCTATCTAAAGCGTGTCGCCACACAATTAAGATTCTTTAGCGCCTTATTTTTTAAGGAATTGTGCCTTGCTTGTGTGGCAACAGGTATAAGCTCCGCGCTTATTTTTTATAGTCTCGTTCATTAGGGTAATGACATGACATGGCAACAATTTAAACAACAATATTTAGTCCGTTTTTGGGCTCCTATGCCTGCGGTTATCGCCGCCGGTATCCTTTCTACTTACTATTTTGGTTTAACTGGCACTTTTTGGGCTGTCACGGGGGAATTTACTCGCTGGGGTGGGCACTTATTGCAACTTATAGGCGCGAACCCTGAAACTTGGGGTTATTTCAAGGTGATTGGTTTACAGGGTTCTCCCTTAGACCGTATCGACGGCATGATGATCATCGGCATGTTTGGTGGTTGTATTGCGGCGGCGCTGTGGGCCAATAACGTCAAACTGCGTATGCCACAGAGCCGTATCCGCATCGCTCAGGCGTTAATTGGCGGCATTATTGCTGGCTTTGGTGCGCGTTTAGCGATGGGTTGTAACTTAGCGGCCTTCTTCACTGGGATTCCGCAGTTTTCCTTACATGCGTGGTTTTTTGCTTTGGCGACGGCGGCGGGCTCTTACTTTGGTGCGCGTTTTACCCTGCTGCCTATGTTCCGCATTCCGGTGAAATTGAAGAAAGTCGATAAGGCGACTTCGGTTAAACAGGATGAAAACCAAGCCAGACGACGTTTTCGTATTGGCATGTTAGTGTTCGCGGCCATTATCGGCTGGGGATTACTGACGATGTTCAATGCGCCTAAGCTAGGTATCGCTATGCTCTGCGGTGTGGGTTTTGGTCTGTTGATTGAGCGGGCGCAAATCTGCTTTACCTCGGCATTTCGCGATATGTGGATCACCGGACGCACCCATATGGCTAAGGCGATTATTCTCGGTATGGCGGTGAGTGCCATCGGGATTTATAGCTATGTGCAATTAGGTGTGCCGCCCAAAATTATGTGGGCTGGCCCGAATGCGGTGATTGGTGGTCTGCTATTTGGCTTTGGCATTGTACTGGCGGGTGGTTGTGAGACAGGTTGGATGTACCGCGCCGTTGAAGGTCAAGTACATTTCTGGTGGGTTGGTTTAGGCAACGTGTTGGGTTCAACCCTGCTGGCCTATTACTGGGATGATTTAGCCCAGCCATTAGCCACAAGTTGGGACAAGGTTAACTTGCTTTCAAGCTTTGGTGATAAGGGCGGTTTATTGCTGACTTATCTGCTGCTGGCGCTGTCGTTTGCGGCCATGTTGCTGTGGGAAAAACGTTTTTTTGCCCGTAAGGCAAAGCGGGATGAACAACTGATCGCGGAGGCGGCGTAATGAGTCAATATATTCCAGATTATCAACTCGATATGGTGGGCGAGCCTTGCCCTTATCCTGCAGTGGCGACCCTTGAGGCTATGCCGACACTGAAGCCAGGGGAAATATTAGAAGTGATCAGTGACTGCCCACAGTCAATCAATAATATTCCACTCGATGCCAAGAATCATGGCTATAAAGTGCTAGAAATTGAGCAAAACGGGCCAACGATTCGTTACCTGATCCAGCGCTGAGGATAGGGCTATGCTAACTATCATCAGTGGCTTAGGGATTGGTTTGGCTATGGGCTTTGTGATGCAAAGGGGCAGATTCTGTATGGCGGGAGGGATCCGCGATACCTATCTGCAACGTGACTTTACCATGGTGATCGCGATTTTGATCGCCATCAGCATCCAAAGTTTAGGGCTGTTTCTGTTCTATGAGTGGGGCTGGGTTAAATTGCCCGAAGGGCATTTTCCCTGGTTGGCCACCTTAGTGGGTGGAATATTGTTTGGTGTAGGGATGGCTGCAGCGGGAAGTTGCTCTACTGGTGCCTATTACCGTGCAGCCGAAGGATTGGCAGCCAGTGTGATGGCGGTGCTTGGTTTTATTGTTGCCAGTAAATTTGTGCGCCTTGATGAGATGAAAGGGCTTCTTAAGCCTTTGAAACAGCATCAACTTGAGGATCAAACCCTCTATCAAACTTTAGGCGTTTCCCCTTGGGTGATCGTGTTTGCTCTCGTCGCACTCACATTATGGTTGGCATTGAGTTATCTCAAGCGCCGCAAACGTCCGGTAGCGCTAATGGCGCCTCGTAAAACGGGGATAGCTCATTGGTTGTTTGAGGCGCGTTGGCATCCTTTTGTAACAGCTCTAATGATTGGTTTGCTAGCGCTGCTGGCTTGGCCAGCCAGCCTTGAGAGCGGTCGGGTTGGCAGCGTGGGGATCAGTGGCCCAAGTGCGCAATTATGGGATCTTATCACCACAGGCAACACTAAGTTTTTTAGTTGGCCTGGATATTTCCTCTTAGGGCTATTTGCCGGTGCCTTCATTGCCGCCCGAGGTAGTGCTGAGCAGCGCTGGCGCTATCCTGGACATAAAGTCGTATTGTTTGGGTTTGTAGGTGGTTTGTTTATGGGAGTAGGCAGTGGGCTTGCTGGTGGCTGTATGCTGGGTAACGCACTGGTTGGTACAGCCTATTTGTCGTGGCAAGGCTGGCTATTTATTCCTGCTATTTTATTGGGTAGTTGGTGCTTTAACTATTTTGCGCTACTGAGGCCGATGCGCCTTGCGCAGATTTAATTTCGATAAAGGAGCTGTATATGGAACACTATCTCGACACAACGGGTAAGTTATGCCCTTTTCCTTTAATTGAGTTGCAACGTTTAATCACCAGTCTTGAGACGGGTGATAAAGTGGTGTTGGATTACGATTGTGGCCAAGCAACTGAAAATATTCCGCGCTGGGCCGCAGAGGCTGGGCACGAAGTAATTCACTTTGCGCAAAAGGGTGATGCTGCTTGGACAATGACGATTCAAAAAGGTTAATTTGTCCTAAAGTAAAAAGCGCTGCATTGGCAGCGCTTTTTGATCTTAGCCTTGGCAATCGGCAGGTAAATATTCGTCGGGAATACCGTTACTGCTACATACCCAAGTGACATTGTCTTGCTCGTCAACTTGGGGCGACAGATACACCTCATAACCTTGATAATCACCTAAGGCTTCGCCGGCTACAAAACCAACAATCCCCTCGGAATAAAGGTTAAAGGTGGTTAACTGCTCATCGCTAAAACCTAGCGGCTCTAACTCAGTCGGCCAAGCTTTATGGCTTTGGTAGTACTGAGTCAGCACCTCGGTAATAGGCGCTAATGATTGATGTAACTGGTCGATATGCTCGATTGCCAGTGCGGCATCGGGCACGTTAGCGGGCTCAGTCTCCATTTGCGGAGTACTGGTAGCGTAGTTGGCATCATCATAGTTAATGCTGGCTGCGCCCGCTTTCTCTTGGTATTCCTTATATGCGGGAATCGCGACCGCAGCGGCCACACCGATAATGGCCGCAAGGATGATAATCCCGCCGCCCGCGGTGCCCATACGTGGCATAAACAGGCTAAAGAGGTAGGCGAATACGCTGCGAGAAGGCGCTGCATACATTTTGCCCTGTGCGGTTGCTTGTACTCTTGCCATACGTTTAGTCAGCCATGGATAGCTGCTATTGAGCTCATGGAAGGACATCCAAAATCCGCTCGACTCTTGGGTTTGGCGAATATATTGATCCACATTCATCCGTTTCCACTGCTCAACCCCAGCGGCTAAAACAGCAACCGCATTGGTGGCCGAGCGTAGGCTATTACAGCAACGCAAGCCGTGTAAGTCGCAGGTGTATTCACAGGCGCGAGCATAGGCGGCGCCTACTAACGGCAACCAAGTGGCGAACACTAACAGCGGCTCTTTACCAATATGGTTACGGCGAATATGGCCCAGCTCATGGCCGATATAGAAGTTAAGGGCATCTTTATCGGACTCGAGTGCATCCACAATCGATGAGAACAGCACTATGTAGTTACGGCGTAAAAAGCGGGTGGCGAGGGCATTTAGCATGCCATCGGCGGCTAACAGGTAGGCGCGGGGCGGTTCTTTAATCTCTAAACGCTCGCAGCAGGCGAGGTATTGTTTGTGTAAATCGGGGAACTGCTCAGGGCTGATTTCAACCGCCGTGCCCCTTAAGTAGCTGATAAACGCCGAGTGGGTAAAGAGGTAAATGATGAAAAACATCAGCACATAAATCAGGGCGAGACCTTTGGTGGCTAAGATCAGCACGGCCCAAATTAGCCCTGAAATAATCGCTAAAATTGCAAACAGTGACTTTTCTTTCGAATAGACGGTATCGGCCATTTGAATGGGGTTGTCGTTCCCTGTGCTAATCGCTTGTTCCATGTTGATCCTTTTCCTAGTGAAATAACAAAGCGGCGTGAAAATAGTCAATTTCACTAGGAAATTCAATCTCTATAACTGGAATAACCGATAATTTACCCTTAAGTGCTAAAAATGGCCTAAGGTGCTAGTACTGCGGTGCCATTTTTTATCGCGTTTTGCGCAAGCTCGTAAACCTGCTTCTCGGCCACATCGACTAATGCTTGGTGTTCTTCACCGAGTTGTTCCATCTCTTTACCCATCACTTCCATCGACGCGCCTAGACTTTCGATTTGCGCGTTAACCTCAGTATCTTTTTCATTTGAGGTGAGATTGATTAAGAGTTTACTGGTTTCGGCGCTGATGGCATCGCCTTTAACCTGCATTTGTTCACCCAGGCGCTGCATCTTTTCGCCTTGCAGTTGCATTGGGCGCACAGCCTCTTTCACTTGATTTACAAGGGCTGGATCGGTAATCACATAGCTTTTTCCGGCGGTTTTGACCCACAGATAGTCGGTTGGATAAGCATTGCCTTGGCGTTTGAGTTTATTCCAATCTTGGCTCTCACCTGCGCCTATCGTGAGCTCGCCATCTTGGCGCACATAAATCCACGAAAAGTCAGGATAGTTGCTGCTATTGATTGAAATATTGGTTTCGCTAGATGACCGAGTGCTTACCTGCTGTGCAGCCCAAATTCCACAGGGGATAAGTGCGAGGATCAATAAACCGCCGAATACTTTAGTGCGAGTGTTCATAATGCTTCCTTGTATGAATGAGAGTTTGTGATTAACACTCCGGTATAAGCAGAGTCCGTGCCAATAAAATATTCCTTATTTATCATTGCGATAAAAATGGTGTCCGCCTAGTCGGCCTGAATGTGTCCGCGTGTTCAGTTTAAAAGTGTCCGATTCAGTGGGCACTCTTGGGATAACCCACAAGGCTGCACTACACTTATTCGTGTTTGTGAAAAGCCGTTAGCATGTAGAGCAGGCATTGAGTGGTATTTGTGCATTAGTGCTGATTTTTGCCTGTTCGGTAAGCGTATTTTGCTTAAGTCAGCTTCGGTTAAGCTGGTATGGCGTTAGCTATGGCAATGAATAGTGATTGGTCGTTGATATAAGGGAATAAAAGTATGACGTTAACTAAGATCATCAATACGCAAAACGCAGGAATAGTAGGGCTGTTAGCCATCATGGCCTTGAGTATGTCTGCTATGGCCGCAGAAAAGCCTTCCTTTGACTGTGGCAAGGTTGAAGCGGGCAGTATCGAAGAGATGGTGTGTCAGGATGAAGGCTTAACTAAGCTCGACCAAAAATTGGCTGAGGTGTATGCCAAGGCCACTGATAAAGCTAAAAATGAACAACCTCCAGTATTAAAAGCCATGCAGCGGGGTTGGGTCAAAGGTCGCAATGAATGTTGGAAGAGTGAAGATAAACGTGCCTGTATCGAGTCGAGTTACCAGACGCGGATTGCCGAGCTACAGGCGCAATATCGTTTGGTGGAAATGACTGGGCCGGTATTTTATGCCTGCGATGGCAATCCTGCGAATGAAGTCGTGGTGAGTTACTTTAAGACTGAGCCAGCTACTCTGATAGCCGAACGTGGCGATCAAACTTCCTTGATGTTTGTTCAGCCAAGTGGCAGCGGCGCTAAGTATCAGGGGCGCAACGAAAGCCTATGGGAACACCATGGCGAAGTTAAAATTGTTTGGGGATACGAAGCGCCAGAAATGACCTGCGTGGTAAAACCTCAGTAAATTTAGAAGTTAACGCCTAAGCCTAGGTTGTAGGAAATATCCCGAGAATGCTGCGCAGCAGATTTAGTCTGATTGATATCATATTTAAATGAGAGATAAATCTGTTGTGTTAGCAGATACTTAAGCCCTAGCGTTGCGTCAGAAATATAATCAATGGTTGGCGTATCAGGAAAGGCAATTTGGAGATCGGCATAGGTCTCCAATACGCCATCGAACCAATATTGCTTGTAGTTAAGTGTGGCTGCCCAAGCGTTGAGTTGATAAGTAAAAATTTGGGTCTCCAACCAAAAATGGTTGTACGTAACAACAAAATCCAGTTTATCTCTCCCTATTCCCCAAAATCGATAACCTGGACCGAGTGCGGCGTAATAATTACTTATCGGAAAATCGCGCCTATCTTCTTGAAAATAATCCTCTTGACGCAATAACCAATGCTCACTGATAAGGTAGTCAAGGCTGTAGTGAGCCTCAAGCGTATTGCGTTTAGTGGTTTTCTCTTCAGTTTCGTAGCGCACTTCACTTTTAAGGTTATGACGCCATTGTAAGGTTTCGGCGGTAATATCACTTTTAGCATGGAGTTTTTGGGTATTTTTAGTGTTGCTGGTGACATCAATTGCAGCTTCAACACTGCCACTATAGCGCCACTCTGAGTCACTTTTTCGGTCTGAAAAAACCAACTCGCTAATAGGTGTTTGTTGATTGTTAACCAACACAAAACCATCAAGTTCGGAAGACTGTATGCTCACATCCTTCAGCGTGCGATTAATGCTCCAATGCTGCTTTTGATCGGTTTCAAAGCTTTTAATCGCGCTTCGCTCTATGGATATTTTGGGAGAATAGCTGGGCTTAATGACTAAATGCTCTTCGTCGAATTTTTTAATTTCACCAGTAATTTTATCGCCATTTTTTAATAAGACGGTATCTGCAACACTTGGCCAGCTTATGATTGCCATAAACGTGGCCATAGATAACAGTGAGTGGCGATTAGGCATTGATGACTGGCTCTAAAATAAACAGTGTCGAAGATTTGGGCATTCTAGCTTATATAGCGGTCAGTAAGGCAAGATCAATAAATAGCGACAACAGAAATTGGGCATTACCGCCCAATTTCTTCTCTTAAGTAAGTGATCAACGAGAATTGATTTCGGTGATTTTGAGATTAATCAGTTGTTTCTGCCAACGGTTTTTATCGACACCTTCAACCCAAATCACAGGGCTCTTACGTTGCTCGCCTTTACGTAGGTAGGTTTCCGGCATACGGAAAATGGCTTCCCAGACTTCGAGTTTTTCGGTTTTGAGCAAGGTGCCATCGTCGGCAAAGAAGCTAGCTTCTACCTCTACTAAGGTCACATGCTCACCGCTGGTACTAGCAAGCTCGAAAGTTAGGCCGAGTTTATCCTTTTTCCATTGGCTCTCGCTGAAGGTGACCTTAATGCCATCTTTGGCGGTTGATCCCAAGAGTTCTGGGCGCGCAATGGCATTGGCAGTTAGCGTGGTGACTGGCGCAGCAGTTGCAACCGCGGGCGTATTGCTGGCTACGGCTGTTGCCGCTGGGGTTGATGTCACCTCGGTAGTAGGGGCTGTAACAGTGGCAATCGCTGGCGCTGCCGCGACTTTGGTCTCTGTGATGATATATTCCCAAGTAAAGTCATCCTTGAGTCTGACCTGAGCGCCATTCTCTAGGGTGATAGTTGCCACATCGGCGGCCATCACAGATGAAGAGAGCAGCAATAATGAGCTGAGCGCGCTGAGGCGAAATGAATTGGGCATGGTTTCTGGCTCCGATATCAGTCGAGTCAATAATTTGCCCTAACATAAACAATTTGCAGCATAGTCGTCACTGTCTAAGTCGTGTTTTGGTGAATAAAGTGGATTTAGTCTGGATTTAACTTAACTAAACTTGAACTAAACTTGGACACCCAACCTTAATAGCGTGGTAGTTAACCTCCGACTATGCTTTGGTTAAGCATTAAACAAGGAGGTTTGTATGCCGCGCCCCCGCAGAACTCAGATAAGCCTTGAAGACACACCTTATTACCATTGCTGTAGCCGCGTGGTGCGTCGGGCATTTTTATGTGGTGATGACAGTTACTCGGGTAAAAATTATGACCATCGCCGAGGTTGGGTAGAATCGCTACTGTTTGAACTTGCTGCTGTTTTTGCTATTGATGTAGCTGCTTATGCGGTGATGTCTAATCATCTGCATGTGGTGCTGCGAGTCGATATCGAGACGGCAAATCGTTGGACTGACCGCGAAGTGCTTGAGCAATGGCATAAGTTGTTTAAAGGCGATGAATTAACGCAAAAATTCGCCAAAGGTGAGTTGGTTGAGGCGTATCAGGTCAATCGATTAAAGCATTCAATCGCCCTTTATCGCAGTCGTTTGTGTGATATCTCATGGTTTATGCGCTGCCTCAACGAACCAATTGCAAGACAAGCAAATCAAGAGGATAACTGTACAGGTCGCTTCTGGGAGGGGCGATTTAAATCGCAAGCTCTACTCGATGAAGCTGCGGTATTAGCCTGTATGACTTACGTTGATTTAAATCCGATTCGAGCGCAACTTGCTGATACACCAGAACAATCCGACCATACCAGTATTCAACTGCGTATTCGGGCCGCATTAAAAGGTGAGCAGCCAAGCAATCTCCTGCCGTTTATTGGTAACGAGTGCGACGACCAACCCAATGGCATTGCGTTTTCATTAAAAGATTACCTTCAGTTGGTGGATGATACAGGCCGAATTATTCGAAATGATAAACGTGGATACATCAGTGAAAGTAGCGCCAAGATACTGAACAGATTAAATATCCCCCATGATAATTGGCTCAAACTGACCACCGAATTTGGCAAGTTATTTCATGGTCCAGTGGGCACATTGCGAGCACTAACCGATTACTGCGAACACTTAGAAAAGCGACGACGGCATTTTGCGTCAAGCTGCCAGCACTTTAACAGCAACTGATAACGGCTTATATCACTTCAAAAGCCCCATCCAGAACACTTCCCAAGCGCTATGGGCCAATTTACCTCGTCTGAAATACCCCATTTTTGAAGGAATTAGCGTAATTTTTTGCCTTAGATGCTCTCCCTGCGACTTTTGATGACTCCCACTAAAGTTATTTTAGCTCACACAAGTTGTAGGCAAACCGAAAGTGCATTATGTTATTGATTTAAAATGGGTGGCTAGATTTAAAAGTCGCAAGCTGCCAGCACTTTTACAGCAACTGAAAACTACTTATATCATTTCAAAAGCCCCATCCAGAACACTTCCCAAGCGCTATGGGACAATTTTCCTCGTCTGAAATACCCCATTTTTGAAGGAATTCGCGCAATTTATTGCCTTAGATGCTCTCCCGCGATTGTTGATGGTCCCTATTTAAACCATTTTAACTCGGACAAGTTGTAGGCAAACATAAAGTGCATTATGTTATTGATTTAAAATGGGTAGCTAAATTTAATTTTTGATCCAAACAAAAGAGAAATAGTTTCAACAACTGAATGGGACGGTATTGGCAATATTATCTACAACAAAGCAACTGGGTTTCTAGTTGCAACAGATGGTCTTTGTTTAGCCTTATTCAATGGGCCTCGCTTAGAATGGTCAGGTGAAAGAGTATCTGCTGACGGCATTAGCTTTACCGACCAGTCCGGTCCTGTAATAAAAGGGGGTCTAAATGACCTTACTGATGAAGGTTGTGAGTTTACATTTAATGCAAGTACCCGTGAGTTTAATGCGGCATGGGTGTTTGCCAAAAACTGGGATTAACAAGTCAAAGCCATGGACTTGGTTAAGCTGTCACCTGTTTTGCGTGCGCCCAAAAGCCGCCAACTTCACCAAGCCGGTGTTTGAGGCGTTATGTTTTCGGAGGGAATATGCGAAGACTTCTAATTATTCTTACTGCAATATCGGGATTGGTAATGGCAAAAGAATACCCAGCATCTTATGATGCAGTTTCTGAAAAGTATGAGGCTGTTGGCTTTTCCAATCTGTCTGAAAAAGAAAAGGCAATATATACGATTTGGTGGTTTGAAGCAGAGGTAAACAATGGTGGGTTCCATCAATATTTCTGGAACTCTTCTGGGGATCATGCTGCGTTTGCTCTGAAATCACTCAATAATATAGGTGCCACTAAAACTGCCTCATTGCTCCAACGGGCTATAGATGTGGCTTTCAATGGTAAGTTACCCGAATCTCGCCTTGAAAGACAAAACCATTTAAAAATTGATGAAGACTCAAAGATGGGTAAGCTCGGAGATCTAGATTCAGAGTTTTACGAGTATTCGGAAAACTTTTATGAAATGCTTGATGCTTATGTGGCGAAGTAAAAACATAAAAAACGCGTAATGTGCTGATTTTCCGCTAGTGCTTCAAACCAGCACACTACGCGGGCGTTAATCCATAGCAATTTTTATCCGAAATTCACCTGATACAGTTGACGTCCTGACATGCTTTAATGTCCCAAAACGAGTTTCAAATCTTCTTTTAGAACAAACAGGCTAAACCGATGTTAAACGGGTGAACCATGGTGATTAGCGAGGCGACCGTCCGCCCCATGGCCGCTCTTTGGCATCCATGCCATCGCGGCATTCGTGAATCCATTCACATCAGACAGGGCGGCCCTGCATCCACGGATGGACTTGAACAACATCCCTGTTTAACGGCCAGTTTGCCATCCATAGCCCTCGTTCATAAGCTAAGAAATCCTAGATTTCTATTCACCGTGTCGCCGAGCAAATACCATGGTTCGCCCTTAAATATGATCCGCATTCAATAACCAAGCAATGATATTCGTCTTCCAATATTTAACGCTCTTCTGTTCCATAGTGAGTTGTGTGCTTTCGAGTGGAGATTGTACGATTAAGCCTCGCGATATAATCAAAACTGTCGGTGCGTGTATGCGTTAGTACACTTGAGGAGGGTAAAATGCTCATCAAATATCATACTTATATATTGGTTTTTGGCTTGGTTTTTAGTGGTCTAGCATGGGCTGATGAACCCGCTACTATGGGCTGCGCTGCAAAATTAGCGGCCATTGGCGCTGAACTCACCGAGGCTAAGGCTGCTGGCAATCAACATAAAGTCGCTGGACTTGAAAAGGTCTATGATGAGATTGCTACCCATTGCGATGATGACAGCTTAACTGCGGAGCGTTTAGCTAAAATTGAGGCCTTAGAAGCTAAATTAGCCGAGCGCCAACATGAGCTTACCGAAGCGATTGCTGATGGTAAGCCTATGGATAAAATTAATAAAAAACGTCAAAAGATTGCAGAGGTCGAATCAGAGCTTGCTGAGGCGAGAGCTGAACTCTCGCAATAAGTTCGGACTCTTTCGGGTTAACCCGCGTATCCAATGCTCAAAATCGTTGATTCAGTGCTGGAGTTATAGCCAGCACTGAGAATAATATGCTCTGTGATACGGTATCTAAGGCCTGCTTCAGCACCCCATTGAGTGGTTTTATCTTCTTCCCACCTAGGTTTACCGCCAGCAATTCGGGGTGAAATATTGTTGGTGTAAGCTGTGGTGCTGGTATAGGCACTGCCTCCCGCATAAAAGCTTAAGTCGGTCGTTAAACTGTAGCTTAAACCTAAGCGCCATAGGCTTTCTTGCCGATGGGATAATGCAGGTTCAGGCACAACAATATCGGTTTCACGACTGCGGGCATAACCAAGGTAATAACCCCATCGCTGGTAATTATCATCAAAATGGTAAGGTGCAATGGTGATTCCATACAGATTATCTGTTGCCGGAACGTAATCGAGCATTAACGCTATATAGGGGGTATGGGTCTTTTCATCTGATTTATCTGGCATAATCAGATGACTTGCAGTGTTATATTCTGCTGCTTGTAGAGGTTGGCATAGGCTCAGTAGTCCCATGCTAAGATAGGTGAATTTGGGGAAATGGCGATACATGGGATGGCTTCCTTAATAATAGGTTGAATATTGTTCATTTCCTTTTGTGTGCGGTCAATTCAAAATGCTAAAATCTCTTTTAAAAGAATGATTTGTGAAATAATTGTTTCTTGCGTGAGCGTTTAAAATGGGGCGTTTAACCAAGGGTAACTCGGTTGTTTCCTTTGTATGATTTTGTTGCGCTAGTACCTAAATTGGAGTGAATCGTGGATCAGGAAATTCGCCTTGAAATCTCGGGTTGGTTATCAAGTATTGGGATCGATAGCCAGCCGTCAGACGGGATATCGACCAGCATTATGCTGCTTGCTTGCGTGTTAGTAGCGGCCATTGCCTATTTTATTATGCGCCGAGGAGTTATCCGCGCGGTGAACATGGTCATCCTGCGTTCAAAAGTGACGTGGGACGATGTGTTTATGCGTTATAAAGTGCTCGAAAAGCTGGCGATGTTAGTGCCCGCTATCGTGCTAAACCTGTTAGTGCCAATTACGTTAACCGAGCACCCTTTACTCAGCAGTTTAGTCGACCGTCTCCTGAGTATTTGGCTGGTAGTGTTGATGATCCGTGCCATTTACGCTGGGCTGGATGCGGTTAATGAGATCTCCGACATCAATCTGGTCAGCCGCCGTTTGCCGGTAAAAAGCTTTGTGCAGCTGATTAAACTCTTCCTGTTCTTCGTCGGTCTGATCGTGTCGATTTCCGTACTGGCAGATCAGTCCCCGGTGTACTTCCTCAGCGGTTTAGGTGTGGCAACGGGTTTTGTGATGTTAGTGTTCCGCGACACCATTTTAGGCTTTGTGGCGGGGATTCAGCTGGCAGCCAACCGCATGGTGAGCAAGGGCGACTGGATCCAAATGGACAAGTACGGCGCCGACGGTGCGGTGGAGGAAGTGTCGTTAACCACGGTCAAAGTTCGTAACTGGGACAAGACCATCACAATGATCCCCGCCTATGCCTTAGTGTCGGATGCGTTTCGTAACTGGCGTGGTATGTCGGAATCCGGTGGTCGTCGTATCAAGCGTGCTGTCAATATCGACATCAACAGCATTAAATTTTTAACTGAGGAAGAACGAAATCGCCTCAGTAAAATCAATTGTTTAAAAGAGTATTTCCCCGCGAAGATCAGCGAGATCCAAGAGTCGAATGCTAAAGTGTCGGATCTGGATATGATGGTTAATGGGCGTCATTTAACCAACGTGGGCACCTTCCGCGCCTATTTGCAGGAGTACCTACAGCGCCACGATAAAGTGCATAAAGATATGACTCTGATGGTGCGCCAACTCGCGCCGACGACTGAAGGTTTACCGATAGAGATTTATATCTTTACCAATGACACTCGTTGGGCTTTTTATGAGGCGATACAAGCGGATATCTTCGATCATATCTTTGCCGTATTGCCCGAGTTTGGTTTACAGGCCTTCCAAGCGCCGACGGGCAACGATATCCGCAGTCTAAAATCGGTGAAAGTTGAAGGCTAATCTCGACTGACTAAGATGGCGGCGAGGGTGAGAAACACGCCGCCGCTAGTACGGTCAAACCAATGCAGTTTGTTGCTGGCCTTTAGGCTCGGGGCCAGCACATTCGCCATCGAGGCGTACAGCATCACAAAGCTAAAATCGACCAGCGCCCAGGTGAGGGCAAGAATCGTCAGTTGTGGCATTTGTGGTGCGGTTAAATCGATAAATTGTGGAAATAACGCCGCAAAAAACAGCAGGTCTTTAGGATTGCTGATCCCTACTAAAAATGCCTGCTTATAGAGTTGCTTAGCTGTCCCTTTTCCTTCGGTTTTCGCGACTTCCAGCTTTTGCCCCTGTGACTTGGTGAGCACGAGTTTTATGCCCAAAAACACCAGATAGGCGGCGCCGCACCATTTGAGTAAGCTAAAGCCGTATTCCGAGGCGCTGATTATCGCGCCTAATCCTGCCGCCGAAGCCGCCATCAACACCAGTGCGGCGCTGACACTGCCAAGCCCCGTGGCTATGCTGCGTGTTTTGCCGAAATGAATACCGTGGGACATAGACAACATGGCGATAGGCCCGGGGGAAATCCCAATCAACACAATCGCAAAAAGGTAGAGTAACCAGGTTTCGGTCTGCATGCTTTGCTCCGTTATTCCTCAGGCATTAACGTCTGTTGTCTGGCGTATAGTCGGGGATCGTTTTGGGATGACGTCCTTTAATGCTGCGGTAAAAACTGAGGATTTCCGCCATATCTTGCTCGATTTCCCTTGGTTGCAGTGGCGGTTGGATCACCACGGCCTTACGGGCAAAGTCTAAGCCGACTGGCACGATTGGCACCTGCGCCTTGGAAGCGATATGGTAGAAGCCGCATTTCCAGCGGGTTACAGGGCTGCGAGTACCTTCGGGGGCGAGCGCGAGTTTATAGTCGGGTTGGGTGGCAAATAACTGCACCGCAGCATCGACTAAGTTATTGTTTTTACGCCTGTCCACTGGGCTGCCACCGATAGCGCGGAAGAACCAACCCCAAGGCGGAATAAACAATTGATGCTTACCGAGGAAGTGTATGCGGGTGTTTAAGGCGCCGCGAGCGAGCACGCCGATGATAAAGTCCCAGTTACTGGTGTGTGGCGCAACAATCACAATGTATTTGGCTTGAGAGGGTAATTGCCCTTGGATTTGCCAGCCTGAAATTTTGAGTAGCCAGCGGCATAAATGTGTAAACATAGTTTGGTGCTCAGAGTCGAAAAATGAATAATATCATCAGCTTTTTTTAATTATAAATCGGCTTTGACAAGATAGTCTGCGCCAATTTGGTTATAGTACAGTCTAACCTGATAGTTGGGGAGCGATACTATGTTGCGACAGGGATTGATGAAAAAACATATTTTACGGTGCTTCGCGGTACTGATGTTGCTGTTTGTTGGGCAGGTGAGTGCGGTGCCGACGGATGACATTGCCCAAATGCTAAAAGGTCAGGAAGATGCGTGGAACCGCGGCGATCTTGACGCTTACATGCAGGGTTATTGGAAGAACGAACAGCTTAGATTTGTCTCTAATGGAAAGTTTCGTTACGGCTGGGATGAAACCCTTGCCGCCTACAAGAAAAACTATCCGAATAAAGAGGCGCTGGGTGAGCTAAAGTTCACCATCAAAGAAATCAAAATGCTCAGTAACTACGCCGCTATGGTAGTTGGGCGTTGGGATTTAAAGCGGCAAAAGGATGCGCCCACGGGGGTATTTACCCTGCTGGTGGAAAAAATTGATGACCGCTGGGTGATCACTATGGACCACAGTTCAGACTGACCGCTAAAAGTCGGCGAGACAGTCTGGCTCCTTAGGTAATTGCGACGGCAGGGTGAAGTGGAAGTCCTGCTGTCCCAGTCGTCGACCCTTACCGTCATATCTTACCTCGGTAAACTGGACTTCCCCTTGGGTATTTTGCAGCAAAATGCTGGTGGAGCGGGTGCCATAGTCGGGGTGACGAATATAAATTGCCGAGAGTCGGCGTTCCCACTCTAGCCCGACGCCAGTGTCGG
Organism: Shewanella decolorationis; assembly: GCF_004354305.1. Classification (NCBI taxonomy): domain Bacteria; kingdom Pseudomonadati; phylum Pseudomonadota; class Gammaproteobacteria; order Alteromonadales; family Shewanellaceae; genus Shewanella; species Shewanella decolorationis. The sequence continues at coordinate 4,045,250 of NZ_CP037898.1, forward strand.
GTAGCTCGTTATCCTCTGGCCGCGAATCATCCTGCATCAACTTAATCAGCGACTCTAGCTCGAGTGGCCCCGATTGTTGGATAAGGGCCTCGAGTGAGCGTTGGCCTTTAGCCATTTTCGGCCAGACATCATCGAGTGCGCCGTTGCTTATTGCATGGAATCCTGCCGTAAGTTTTACCGTTTCTTGCTTAAGACTATTAAAGCAATAGAGATTAGTGCCTTGGCCAAACACGAGATTAAATGGCTGATAATCTTCGGCGTGTTCCTCAAGCCAGTTAGGGCAGATAAGCGAACCCGAGCTTAGGGCTTTAATGATCAGTTCGCCGCGGCTGCGCATCGGCTCTTGGGACTTTTGCGCCACCCTCAGGTTAGTGACGCCCGCAATTTGCCCCTGCTTATTCACCCCAAACCAAGTGCCACCCGCCTGCAAATCCTTGCCCGCGAGCATATTCTGCTCCGGTTGCCAAAATTGTGCCGGTGCTGTGGGCCTATGGTGAAACTCATCCCGATTCGCGCATATGATCAGCGGATATTGAGGATGAGCTTTAAGGGCGACGAAGAGTATGCACATAACAGGCTAAGGTTATCCAAGGATAAGGTTAACTTAGCCTGTCTGTGATCAAATGAACAGTGCTAGTGATGGTGCTTATTTACATCGCTATGGCTGTGGCCGCCACTCTGATGAGAGTGTGTATGGCCATGCCCGTGACTATGGGCGGTTTCTGTAGCCGAGGCATGCGCGTGAGCATGGCCGTGCTTATGACCATGAGTAGCCGGTTTTAACATCATCAGGCGGCGTAAGAACTTACGTGGCCCTAGGCGCAGTAAGCTCGCAGCAAATAAACCGGATAGAACCAGCAAGGCGGCCAAATTAATTGCCTCAGGCAAGGTGACCAAGGAGAACCACATAGGTAACTTAAGGGCTGCTACCAGTGATACGGCAATAATCGTCAGCAAAACACCACGCTGCGGCCAACTCATAAGTTTAAGTTGGGCGATGTTCAGCACGGGCGCAGCAATTAGAGGCAGTATGATGGCAATTGGGCTCCAGCCGCTGTAGGCGAGGGCTATCGACAGTACTGCTGCACCTAAATTACAGAAACGCATAGGTAAAAAGACCAACAAGAGTACGGCAATCTGCAACATTGGATTGCTTAACGGTACCGAAGGATGGCCGATCAGATTGACGAGCACTAGGCTGAGAAGCACCCAAGGGGCACTGCGATCAACCAGATGGGCAAAGCCAAAGCGCAGCGCATTGTGGGGCAACTTGCTGTGGGGATCGGTAATCTCGACCCGAGCATGGGCGAGATATGCACTCATAATAAACACCACGAGTAGCTGGAATAGCGCTAACCAAGGGCCAAGCAGTAGCGCGCTGAGCACGAGTGCCTCTGGGCCCGCTAAGCGTTGGAACCAACGGCGAGCCAGGCTGTTATCCTGCGGAGTTAAGCCAAGCTGGAATCGCAGCGCAGCTGCGGCATAGCTGAGTAAAAGTACTGGCGCTATGGTCATTAACCAAGTGGTTAGCTGTTCGGTGCTGTGATCGTGGTGGGCATGGTCATGGCCGCCGGAATCCATCAGTAACAGCACTATCAACAGTCCAATCCCCAGTAAACTGCCGATACCGGCCTGATATTCATACTGGCCTTGCTTATCGGTATCGTGTTGACCATGGGGTTGATGCAGTACAACGTGCAGGATTGAACCCGTCACAAAGGCTTGTAAATAAACGGTATTATCTAAACTGAGCTGGGATAATAATTGCTCGCCCGCGAAATAACCCACGCCAGTGAGCAGCATCATGGCGACTAATACGAGACTTGCCCAACGGGTTCCTACTTGAGGCTTGAGTAACCACCAAATGGCGAGGCCAACGGGCAGGCGATGCAATATCACCCCGAGCGCCAATAGGCTGGAATTGCCGTCCTGCTGCGCCAGCACCATAGCGCCGCCATCTGTAATGGTGTGCAGTAAAAGGCCGCCAATCCCGAGTGACAGGGTGAGATTATGGGTGATCTCTGAGTAGCGGTGGAATAAGCGTTCGCTGGCGGTCGGTCCCCAGAGGCCTAGCACCACAAAGACGATGGCCAATAGGCCGCCATGCTCGAGTAATTCAGGCAAAATATGGATCAGCACTAGCCCGCCTAAAGAGACGAAGATAAAGCCATCGAGTCCCTTCTGTAAGCCGCTGCCCGATGAAAAGTAGCGATAAAACAGTGGTCCGATTAATAGTGCGATACAGCTAGCGAGAAGATAGAGCATGGATTCCACGAATTTTGCTGAAAAAACGCCATAGTATACCAGTTGAAATTAAAATGAGCAGTGACTTACAGGCAATTTACTCACGCGACTATGACCTATTATTGCAGGCGCAGAAATCCCTTTAACGCTCAAGGGCGTAAACTCAGTGCGGCTTGGCATTGGTTGGGGGGTAAATTGATAAAGGTATGCTGGCTTAGAGCCATCATTAGGAATTTTATAGATAATTTTTCACATCTGTAACGCGAAAAAGTTATACAATATGGGTTCATGTTGGCTTGGGCGTTGATAAAGTTAAATGGATATATTTTCTGCTGCGGTAATGTTGTTTTTGATTATGGATCCCCTCGGTAACTTACCGATTTTCGCGTCGATTTTAAGGCATATCGACCCGAAAAAACGTCGCAGGGTTTTGATCCGCGAACTGATTTTTGCATTAGTGATCATGTTGGCCTTCCTGTATGCCGGCGAAGCCATCCTCAGTTTCTTAAATTTGCGCTCTGAGTCTGTCAGCATCGCTGGCGGGATTATCCTATTCCTGATCGCCATTCGAATGATTTTCCCTCAACCTGGCGGTGTGGTTGGCCTTGCGGCGGGGGAAGAACCCTTTATTGTGCCTATGGCGATTCCGTTGATGGCGGGACCATCGATTCTGGCTGCGCTGATTTTACTTGCACACACCGACAGTTCTCGTATGGGTGACTGGACGATAGCACTAGTATCTGCGTGGGGAGCGAGTGCGGTTATCTTAATGTTCTATAAGCTCTTTACCCGCATGTTGGGTGAAAAAGGCTTAACGGCCGTTGAGCGCTTAATGGGGATGGTACTGGTGATGATTTCGGTGCAAATGTTCCTCGATGGGGTTTCAAACTATATGAAAACCGCCAGCTAAACTTTGCGAAATATTGTAAGAACCGCATTAATGTCGTTAATGCGGTTTTTTTGTGCCCTAATGTCGGTTGTGATTTGCTGAACAAATGCTGACTAAAGTAAAAAAGAATGACTTTGCAGTCTGTATCAAGTTGTTACATAAATGTGGTCCTGATATGTTTTTACGTCCCGCAAAATTCGGGATAGGTATTCAAAATACGAGCTGCCAAAAACAAACTTGCCATAGAGCAAATAGGCACTAGCCTTAGAAAATAGCTCGGCTACAGCGCACATTGTGACGGAAGGAAGAAGGTAATGCGAAGTTCAAAAAGTATCACAGCGTTAGGTTTGATGTTGGCCTTGCTGAGTGGCGTAAGTATTGCCGCGCCCAATCATACGCCAGCGGATGCAGGGGTCATTAATAAAGAAAGGATCCTCTATTGGTTGATTAAGCGGGGTGAAGTCTCTGCTGATGCCAGCGATAGCGTTAAGCAAGCGGCCGTTGAAGCCTATATTGCCCGTGCCAGCCTAGCTCAGCCTAAAGAGCCGAGAATGGTGATTGAGGCAGAGCAAGAGCGCCTACAAAAAGCCAAAGCGACGGCGATGATGCGCGCACCCGCACAGCGAGTATTAGCGGATGCCGACGTGACTAAAACGGTGAAGGTATTAACCGTTCTAATTGATTTTCCTGATTTAAAGTATAACAACAATGGTTTAACTGCGAGTGATACCGACATGTATTACTCTAGTTACCCCGCTTCTCACTATAAAAATTTACTCTTCTCCACCACAGGTTTTAATGGTCCTCAAGGGCAGACCTTAGATTCGGCCTATCAATATTACCAAGCTGTTTCGGGCAAGACCTTCTTCTTTACGGGCGATGTGAAAGGTTGGTACACCGCTAGCCAAAATGCCGATTACTATGGTGCGAATGATGCCGATACGGGTAGTGATGCCAATGTGACTGAGCTAGTGAAAGAAGCGGTAACCCAAGCGGTTGCCAATATGTCAACCACAGAGCTTGCAACCTATGATGTTGAAGACCCATATGATTTAAATAATAACGGCAATTTAGATGAGCCAGATGGCATTATTGACCATGTGATGATTTTCCACTCGAGTATTGGGGAAGAAACTGGGGGCGGCAAATTAGGGGATAATGCGATTTGGTCGCACCGTTATTACGTTGACCAGAGCACGCAAGGTTATAGCCTACCTGGGTCGTCCAAAAAACTCTTTGGTTACACCATACAACCAATCGATGCGGCGACTGGGGTATGTACCCACGAGTTTGGCCATGATCTTGGCTTACCCGATGAATATGACACTACGGATAACACCAATAAGGATGGCTCTCCCGTAGGCGCATGGTCTTTGATGTCCGGTGGCAGCTGGACGGGTGCTATTCCAGGAACTAAACCTAGCGGTTTTAGCCCTTATGCACGTTCATATTTACAGGAAAAATATAAAGGTAAATGGCTGAATGAGCGTGAGATCAGCTTAGACAGCATTCCTAAATCTGGTATGGAGATCACCCTTAATCAGGCGACAAACCAAGATGCGGTAAATCAGATATCCATTCCGCTGCCTGCTGCGCCGATCGCCTTTAAAGCACCCTATCAAGGGAGTTATCAGTATTACTCTGGCCAAGGCGATATGCTGAACCATAGTATGAACTTTACGGCAAATTTACCGGCGACGAGTGAAAAACTTACCCTTGCGATGCAGGCAAGTTGGGAGATTGAGGCCGATTATGACTATATGCAGGTCAAAGTGAATGGTGTGGCGATTGCGGGTAATTACACTAAGTCCGTCAACGCAATTAACAGCGCTCGACATATTATTACGGGTAAATCATCGAGTATTTCGACCGCAGGCGGCAGTGATGCTTGGGTGGGGTTGGAATATGATTTGTCAGCTTACGCTGGCAAAAATGTAACGATTGAATTTACTTATGTGACCGATGAGGCTGCTATTGAGTCGGGTATCACTATCGACAACATCAGCATCAAGCAAGGTGCAACTGAGCTGTATGCCGATAATGCTGAAGCTGCGGGTAAAGCGACTCTGGCAGGTTATAGCCGGATCACCAACACACGTCCAGGTGCGGCTTCACGCTACTTAATCCAATTGCGTAGCCACAATGGCGTTGATGCAGGCTTAAAGAACGAAGGTTTTGATCCCGGTGTTCTCCTGTGGTTAGAGGATTTTAGTTACCATGATAACAACGTGTCAGATCATCCTGGCCATAGTTTGATTGGGGTGATTGATGCTGACCAGAACATGATAGGGAATAGATCAACCGACACCCAAATCCGCGATGCAGCCTTTAGTACTGTAAGGCAAACCGCTTACAGCGGTGATACTAACCTCGAGCCTGTCAGCTTGTTTGACGATAGTTTAGATTACAGTGCGCTGCTACAACCTCAATCGGGTATGGTGTTGCAAAAACTCGGCTTGACTATGCAAGTGGTCTCTCAAGCCAGTGACAATAGCACCGCGGTTATCCGTTTAGCCAATGCGAATGCCGATCCTGCATTAACGCCCTTAACGGCAGCGATCAATCTAAGTCAAAATGGCTTAACAGCCTCTGTTACTGCCGCGGTCGAGGGTGGTGAGGGTGCTTATACTTATGCTTGGGATTTTGGTATTGCGGGAGCAACCAGTACTTCAGCGTCGGCGACTTATACCTACGCGAATGCAGGAACTTATACGCTGACCCTAACGGTAACAGATGCTAAAGGTACCAGTGTTACGGTGACGAAAACGCTTGTGGTGAGCTTGCCTTTAACGGCTGGCTTTAGTGTCAGTGCTAACCAACTTACGGTTAACTTTAGCAACACCTCGGCAGGTGGCGTTGGCAGCCTAAGCTATACATGGAACTTTGGCGATGGCACTTCTAGCACTTCGGCATCGCCAACCCACACTTACACTCGCGCGGGCACTTACACTGTCACGTTGACGGTGAAAGATACTCAAAACGCTACCGCGAGTAGCAGTTCAAGCGTTACCGTGACAGCACCAACTACGCCAGTCGAAACCCCAAGTAGTGGCGGTGGTGGTAGCTTAAGCTGGCTGAGCCTAGTGTTGCTCGGTGGCTTTGCGTGGCGCCGCCAGCGCCAATAAGCTTATGTGTTAACGAAAAAATGCCTCTGATATAGAGGCATTTTTGTTTTAGCTTAGCGGTTAGGGTTGTAGCCTAGCCATCGCTTGTACTGCGGCCGGGAGGAACATTTCGCTGACAAACATTTCCTCCTCGTTATGGTGAAAATATCGGCGTCGACCCCAGAGCTCGTGTTCGACGTTTTGCGCTAAACTCTGAGCGAGCTGAGCGAGGCGACTGTCGGGGGTAAAGCGGGCTATTTCGATGCGACCGGGCACAAAACTGTCTTGGCTAAACAATAATTCACCCAGTGGGCGTGTACCTAGGCCTAAAAAATCGGCTTGGCGGGTCGATAATAAAGATTGTGGGATCAAGGTTCTAGCAAAGACCCAAGGCACAGAATCGAGGCAGAGTAACACTTCCCGCACCCAAACGGCATTTTGCTTGGGATATTCCCCTTCGAGCGGCGCACATTGGCCTTCACCGAGGATTTTGACTTCGAATTTATCGCAACAGCCCTTGAGCTTTTGTGTCAGGCTTCCCGGTGCCAGCAACCATTCTTTAAGGGGAGAAGAGGGAAGATTTTTGGCGTTATCGGCACAAAACCATTGAATAGATTCGCCATAGGGAAAGCTTAAGCTGGTCACATTCATTAAATACTCGTTACAATATAAGCAAACGTCGGCAGTCTACCAGATAGATTGGGAAGTTTCTTCCATTGACCATTATTGTTTTTAGGGAGCTGTAAACCGCGATGAAAAAATTATTATCAGCCTGCCTGATCTTATTCAGTGTTGTATTGAGTGCATATGCGGCCGACGAGAAAGAAGCGGCTCCCGCGGGAGATTACGCCTACTACGGTTTTGAACCCGAAATCGTGACTAACTATATTTCAAACCGCAAAAAACTGGGGTTTGTGAAGATCAGTGTCGAGCTGATGGTAAAAAGTCCTGATGATCTCGTCATCGTCGAGCGCCACGATCCGCTACTACGCGCCGCGATTATTGAGGTGCTGGGTAATCAGGCCGAAGAAAAGATTAAGTCCCTCACTGGCCGTGAAGAAATCCGCCGTGAATGCTTTGATATGGTGAATAATCTGCTGACCAAAGAAGCGGGTAAACCCTTAGTGGTCAACCTGTTGTTTACCTCCTATCTTTACGATTAATCTCGCCAATATGCTAAGGGCTGATCCTTTGATTAGCCCGCCCTTGTTGATAAGTCATTATGCCTAAACCCGTCAATAAAACTGCCGCTAAACCCGCGACCTCAGCCGCGGGTAAACGGGGCAAGCCAAGCGCGCCTAAGTCAGTGGTCAAACCCCAAGTTGCTAAGCCGAAAACGGTGAGTAAGCCTAAGGCAAAGCGCGGCGAGAAGAAAAGCTTACATCCGCGTAATTTGCATATTAATGGCTATGACTTTCCGGCCCTGATGGTGAGTTTTCCTAAGCTAAAAACCTTTGTTCGGCCCACGCCCTATGGCGCCTTATCTATCGATTTTGCCGATCCCTTAGCGGTAAAAAACCTGAATGCGGCGCTCTTGAAACATCATTATGGGCTGGCATTTTGGGATATTCCCAAGGGCGCGCTGTGCCCGCCAATCCCTGGGCGGGTCGACTATCTACATTACTTGGCCGATCTGTTATTTGAGGGCGGCAAAGTTAAGTACACTGCGGCGATCCGTGCCTTAGATATAGGCACGGGGGCGAATGGTGTTTACGCCATCCTAGGTCATCAAGTGTATGACTGGCAGTTTGTCGCCTCGGATATTAATCCTCAGTCGCTCACCAATGTGCAGCGGATTATCGACAATAACCCGAGTTTACAGGGGCACTTATCCTTAAGGCGGCAGCAGGATGAAAAGGCGGTCTTTAAGGGAATTATTCAAGCCTCAGATCGCTTCGAGTTAACTCTGTGCAATCCTCCCTTTCATGGCTCGTTAAAGGAAGCGAGTGAAGGCTCGCTGCGCAAGGTGCGTAATCTGCAACTCAATCGTGGTGAGCAGCCTAAAGCGACCAGCGCGACCTTAAACTTTGGTGGTCAGGCGGCGGAGTTATGGTGCCAAGGGGGAGAAAAGCAATTTTTAGCCACTATGATCCGCGAGAGCCAAGCGTTTGCCGAGCAGTGTTTGTGGTTTACCAGCTTAGTGTCGAAGCAGGAGAATCTAAAGCCTTGTTATCAGGCTTTGGAAAAGTTGGGTGTCGATACAGTAAAAACCATTGAGATGCAGCAGGGCAATAAGGTCACTCGGGTGCTCGCATGGAGTTTCCATTCGCAGGCTAAACGTTTGCAGTGGCGTAATCAGGTCATCAGCGGGGAATAAAAAACAGGCGCCGAGTGCGCCTGTTGTTTTACTCAGCCTCAATTACTGGGCTTTTTCCTGTGGATGGTCGCGGCGAAATAGCGCCCACTCATCAATTTTTTCACCGCTTGGCAAAGTACAGACACCCTGTTCGCCTTCAGCCGTCTTTTGGATTTCCGAGGTGCCACCTAGTGAGATGCAATATTCGGCCGCTGGGTTGGCGATTTGCACCTTAGCGCCTGCTTTGGCTTCGGTTGTTACTGCGGCGGGCGCCTGAGTTGCAGGTTCAGTCTTCTCGCCGCAGCCGACTAAGCTACCGCACATGATCAGGCCGATTAACAGTGGTGATGTTAACTTCATGCTGTTTTCCTTGTCGTTGAGTGACTTATTTACGTCCTAAAATCCGCAAAATACGCAGAAATAGGTTGATGATATCCATATACAAAGCGGCGGCACTGTCGACGGCATTATCGACGGTTTTTGGGATTTGATTTGCGCGGCCCCAATCGTAGCCAATATAGCCGCAGAAAATGAGCACAACTATCCAATCCAAAATGCCGTGGTGGGTTTTAAAGATAAATATTTCAATCAGTTCAACGACTATTACTAATAACAATGCGATAGTCAGCACCCCAGCGATTTTCTGGAAGAAGGCAGGGAACATAGTTCCTAAACACATCATGGCGATAGTGACTAAGCCCGTGATTCGAATCGCTTCGGTCACTAGCTCTGGGTCGTACTGGCTAACGACCATATTAATGATCAAGCCGAAGGGCACGACCACAAAGTTGTAACCAATAAAGCTGACGAGGGGGTTACTCGATGTTTGAAATAAGTAAATCCCAAAGAAACACGAAGCGAAGTAACCGATAAAGAAAATCCACGGGTTAACGCTGGCAATTGCTTCGGGGTCGATATGGCTGACCATTATATAGTTCACGGCAAAACCCCAAAGTAGGGTTAAGCCAATCACTAAATTATAAAGACCCGCGCCAATGAGAGTGTCATCGGTAGTGCGGCGGTCGAATACGCTGTTTTCAGAATCCATTGATTTTTATATCCTTAGTTGTTGAAAGTAAGCTAGTTACTGACTGCAAATTTTGCAGTGGGGTTGTTTAGGGAGTTTCATTTCGCGAAATTCCATGGTCATGGCATCGATCATCAAGATTCGTCCTGCGAGTGTCTTGCCCATCCCAGTAATCACTTTAATGGCTTCAACCGCTTGCAAGCAGCCGACCATGCCAACTACTGGGGCGAGAATGCCAGATTCGACGCAGCTGAGTTGCTGCTCGCCAAAGAGTGAACTAAAGCAATGATAACAAGGTGTTTGTGCTTGATAGTCGAAGACAGTAACCATGCCTTCCATACGAATCGCGGCGGCTGAGACCAGTGGTATTTTGTGCTTAAAACAGCTTTGATTTAACTGCTCACGCACACTGACATTATCGGTGCAATCCACCACTATACTGTGGCTGGCGACTAAGGCGTCGATCTCATGGTCATCCAATACCGCATTGATAGTATTGATTTTAACGTGAGGATTGAGCCGATTAAGGCTCTGCTTGGCCGACTCGACCTTAGGTTGGCCGATAGTGGCGTCTTGATGCAGCACTTGGCGCTGCAAATTAGAGAGTTCGACCGTATCGAAATCCACTAGAGTCAACTCGCCAATGCCCGCAACTGTGAGATATTGCCCCGCCGCGCAGCCTAAACCGCCGGCGCCAATCATCAAGACTTTGGCGAGTTTTAAGCGCTCTTGGCCGTCGATATCCATCGCCTTGATGGAGATTTGGCGGCTGTAGCGGGTGAGTTCGCCGTCGCTGAGGATCTCTAGTTGTTCATTCATCGAGGCGTACCTTAGCAGAGCACTGAATTAAAAGGTTCAACGGTCACTTGCGTGCCCACAGCCGTGTCACCTTGGAATTGCTCCAGCAGCACGAAACAATTCGCCAGACTCATAGAGGTCAACATGCCCGAACCTTGGCTGCCCGTGATGGCGACTTCCAACTCGCCCTGTGCATTGCGGGATAAAATGCCGCGCTGATACTCGACACGGCCGGGCTGTTTACGCACGGGAGTTGTCAGAGTGGCGGAAAGCATCAGTGGTGCCTTCGGGGTCAAGCCCTGCATCTTATTCAGAATGGGCCACACCAACTTGTAGAAGGTCACCATGGAAGAGACTGGATTGCCCGGTAAGCCGCAGAATACCGCCTTGCCGATGCGTCCCATCGCAAAGGGTTTACCCGGTTTAATGGCGAGTTTCCAGAAGGTGATTTTGCCTTCTTCATCAAGAATTTGCTTAGTAAAATCTGCTTCACCGACCGAGACGCCGCCTGAGGTTAATACCATATCCGCTTGGCTCGCGGCATGGCGAAATGCGTGGCGAATGGCCTCTGGGTCGTCGGCTATCACGCCTAAATCCAGCCATTCCACATTGGCGCGGCTGAGTAAACCTTGGATGGAATAACGGTTTGAATCGTAAATTTGTCCCGGTGCTAAGTCGCTGCCCACGGGGCGTAGTTCATCACCAGTGGAGAAAAACGCGACTTTGAGTTGGCGGTAAACCCGCACCTGACTCACGCCAATGGTGGCTAATACGCCCAGTTCTGCGGCTTTAATTTCGATGCCCGCTTTCAACACTTTAGTGCCTTGCAGCAGCTCTTCACCGCGGCAACGCACATTGGCACCCTTAGCCTTAGGGTGATTGATTTGGATTTGATTGCCCTGCGCGTTGGTCTCTTCCTGCATTTGCACTGTGTCATAACCCGCTGGCACTGGCGCGCCCGTCATAATGCGCACGCAGGAGTGAGGGGTGATTTCACCTTCATAACCATGGCCTGCAAAGGAGCTACCAATCAGGGTTAATGTAGTTTGATTGGTCTGACTGTTTAAGTCGGCAAAGCGAAAGGCGTAGCCGTCCATCGAGGAGTTATCGAAGGGCGGCAAATCGATGCAAGAGGCCAAATCCTCGGCCAATACGCGACCAAGCGCATGGGGAAGGGTAACGACTTCTGTGTCTGACACTGGGCTAACCTGCTCAAGCAGAAGGGGAATGGCTTGATCTGGATGCATTAAGCTAGGTTGCGAACAAGGATCGGCTTTCACGGACATCGGGTCTTCCTTATGGGCAAAGGGTTGGGCAAATATGGGGGCTATTATGCCACGCTGTGCTTGCTTGGCTATGATCTGTATAGGGGTTTATGTGATTTGTCAGACAGTTTTGCTTAAGTCTTGCCTAAAGAAAACGCTAGCAAGACGTCATTTTGCGACGACTTGGATATGCTGCTAAATACGAGTCTATGAACAAATGAAAATCATTTTTATCAATGAATCATTAACTTAGCGAAGTCAACAAAGGTAAATTTTGTTGCTTTTGGCGACGCCCTTCATGACAATGTGTGCCAAGATTTCAGTTCGAGTGCCCAAGAGGATTTACTATGCTATCTGCAACCATGATCGAAAAGTTGAATGAACAAATTAATATGGAGTTCTTCTCCTCTAATTTATATCTGCAAATGAGTGCATGGTGTGAAGATCAAGGCTTTGAAGGCGCAGCGAAATTTATGCGCGAACATGCGGACGAAGAGATGGGCCATATGCGCCGTTTGTTCACCTATGTGAGCGAAACGGGTGGCTTACCTTTGCTGGGGGCAATTGAGGCACCACAGTCGCACTTTGATTCGCTGCTGGCGTTATTCGAGCTGACCTATGAGCATGAGCAGCTGATCACCAGTAAGATCAATGCCTTGGCCCATGCAGCCTTTTCAAACCAAGATTATTCGACCTTCAACTTCCTGCAATGGTATGTGGCCGAGCAGCACGAAGAAGAAAAGCTGTTTAAGTCGATTGTCGATAAGATCCGTTTAGTGGGCGAAGATGGTAAGGCTCTGTTCTTTATCGATAAAGATTTGGCTAAGTTGGCATCAAAGGGCGGAGAGAGCATTATGAACGCTCAAAGCCAGCCGCAGGCTTAAGTGTAAGTGCGATGAATCGCGACATTAAAAAAGCAGCTAAGGCTGCTTTTTTAATGTCTATAAACCTAAGTGTTAAGCTGGCAATCCCTTAAGAGTTTACGCATTTTTCGCGTTGTTCTAGCTGTAATACGGTTGGCAGGTTTTGGCTTAGCAGTGGGGTGACGTCTTCGAATGGCAGAGGTTTTGAGATTAAGTAACCTTGGGCATAGTGACAGCCTAAGTCACGTAGCAGATTCCATTGGGCTTCGGTTTCGATTCCTTCGGCCACCAGTTCCATTTCAAGGCTTTGTCCCATCATCACAATCGCTTTGACAAGATTAGTATTCGAGCTGTTACTTAGGGCATTTTCTACAAAGCTGCGGTCAATCTTGATCACCGAAATCGGGAATTTCTTCAAATAACTCAATGAAGAATAGCCTGTGCCAAAGTCATCGATATAAATCTGCGAGCCTAAATGGCGGATCGATTCTAAGGTGCTTAAACAGTGGCTGGCATCGCCCATCAGCATGCTTTCGGTGATCTCGATATGCACATTCCGTGGATTGATATGGTGACGGTTAAAGCATTCCTGTAGCACTTGATCAAAGCCCATTCCCCTCGCATTAACACATTGACGGCTCGAAACATTAATGGCGATGTTGAGTTTGAGCCCCATATGTTGCCATTGTCTTAGGTCATGCATGGCTTGGTTGAGAACCCATTCACCCATAGGTTCGATAAGCCCCGTTTCTTCAGCAATACGAATAAAGTGATCTGGCGGAATTAAGCCTAAGTCCGGGTCTTGCCAACGGATCAATGCTTCAAGGCTGCACACTTTACCCGTCTTCATATCCACAATCGGTTGATAGTGAAGGGTAAACTCATCCTGAGCCACGGCGCGGCGTAGGCGTTGTTCCAGCTCCATGCGGGCAAACATGGCTTGGTTCATTCCCGAAGTAAAGTATTTAAAGTTATTGCGGCCAGCATCCTTGGCCTGATACATGGCCATTTCAGTATTACGGGTCAGCGAACTCACATCTAGCCCGTCTTCAGGGTAAACCCCAATCCCAAAGCTGGCGGATATTTGAATTTCCCGTTCATTCAAGTTGAAAGGCGTTGATAGGGTTTCGATAATTCGGCTTGCCATATGCTCGATAGCGAACTCATTCGTTACTCGAGGGAGAATGAGCACAAATTCGTCACCGCCAATACGGGCAATAAAATCGTTCTTACCCACAATATTTTCGAGTCGTTTGGCCACATCTTGCAGTAAGAGATCGCCTGTGGCATGGCCTTGTACATCATTGATATATTTGAACTGGTCTAAGTCGATCAACAGAATGGCTAGCTTGCGGGAGTCATGTTGGGCGAGTTGGATTTCATGCTGTAGTCGCTCATTAAACAATTTGCGGTTAGGTAATCCCGTGAGTGTGTCGAAATGTGCTTGATACCAGAGATCCTGCTCATATTGCTTACGCTTACTGATATCCATAAATAAACCAATATGTTGGATTATTTCGCCCTGTTCATTACGTACTACGGTAATGGCAAGATACTCGGGATACACTTGGCCATCTTTACGTTTATTCCAGATTTCGCCTTCCCATTTTCCATCTTTTTCTAATGCTTCCCACATCGCGGTATAGAAATGGCTTGGATGGCGTTTCGAGCTTAACAGTGAAGGGCTACGGCCTTTAACTTCCTCTAGGTTATAACCTGTAATTTGACTAAATGCGGGGTTAACTAGCTCAATATGATTATCGGCATCCGTCACCATAATGCCTTCGGCTGAGTAGTTAAATACGGCAGCAGCGCGACTTAATGCCTGATTGGCTTTTTGGCGCTCGCTCAGCATGCGGTTCATCGCCCGAGACATGCGAGCCAGTTCATCAGAGCCTGAAACATCAATATGAATATTGAGCTGCGGGTCGGCGGCCATTTGCTGCATATCGTTGGCGATTCGGGTGATTTTATCCATAAAACTGCGAATAATTTTTCGCCCAAGCCATAGGGTAATAGTCGCGGTAAATAGGGCCGATAGCAGATACATACCTAATAGCGTTAACGCCTTATTCTGCTGTACATCACTGTAACGAGCCATGGTTCGAGTGATCTCATTGCTGAGTGCATTGAGTTTATTGATTCTGTCGGTCGTTAAGGTCCACCAATGTTTACTACTCACGGGATGCGGTGGTATCAATAACTTATCAATTGCAGCACTGAGCTCTTCGTTATTGATATTGGCTAAGGTGGAAATGTCGCTGAGGGACAGTTTCTGCTCCCTTAATTGCACGATTTTGGTCATGCAAAATTGATACTGGTCAACACTCTCTTCTATGGTTTTCACCGCTGGGATTAGTGTAGGTAGATTAACAATTTCACGGTTAAGTTCATCGAGTTTGAGCTGAATAACCGCTAAGGACTTGTTAAACCTTTGCAGTGATGCGTCACTACCTGTCAGCAAGTAATCTTGAAAACTATCAATTAATCCCCCGTAACCTAAGTGTGTATTAATACTTTGAACTAGGGTACTGACGTGGATTTGCTGCTCAATTTGTTGGCTTATTTTGAGTATTCGTAGACTTTCTTGGGAGGACTGGATCTGACGGATCAGGGTATGCCTATCGGATATGGAGGCGTTACTGGCGTGTAAAATTGCCTGTCCATACTCGTACATAATCGTACTTATGGCTCTGTAGTCGTTAATACTTAGGCTTTCTGATAACAACATACGATTAATCGCACTACGTTCTTTTACGGCGAGCTCTTGTACCATGAGCAAATTGAGTAAATCTGCATAGGCTCTCGATTGACTAATGTCATTCGTGAGTAATTGCAGTTGTTGAATTAACTGCAATAAAGAATCATTAAGTTGTTGATATAAATCTATAAATGAGGATGGTTTTTGATCTAATGCTTCTTGGCGGCTCGATGCCAATCTATGGCTCAGTACAGTTAGATTGGTCAACTTATCCTGTAATTGTCCTGCTTGTTGCTCGCTTAATGCAGCATTTAAGGCCGTTAACGCAGGGCTCTTGAGGAGTATATCGAGTGCATCTGAGGTAATTTGTTGCTGTTGTAGTAAACGAGTTTCATCCTGCGGTGTAGCGTTTGGGAGCAGTTGGGTACTAATGCCATACTCATTATGGAGTTGGAAGAGTAATTCGGTCGTTTGCGCCGTAGCCCGAATGGCCAAATGGTTATTCGTTGCAGAACGGTACTCAGTCACTAGTACATACATTCGCGACAGCACAAAAATACTCATCATCAGCAAAGGTAGCAGCGAAAACAGAATAAGCTTCTGCTTCAAGCTGAGATGCTGTAGCGTTGACGGCATGTAAAGGGACTCCTAACTCCGCTTGCCTGATAATATCTTAAAAAATAGAGGAATTTTGCTTGTTGTTAAACAAGACAAAAGCTCAGGCACTGGGTGCGAATATTTAACATAGAAGCTATTGAGTCGCGACCACTAGTTAACGGATATCTAATCTAGCTCACGAAATTAAGTTATTTATTATATACATCTAACATTATATTTTTATTGATCAATTTTACGCCTAGCAAGAAAATTATTTATCTGTCTGTGATATCCGATGGGATTTGATACAAAGGCAATGTTTTTGTGCCGAAGATAAAAAAGGACGCGGGCTAAGCGCGCGTCCTTTAAGTCGTATCCCGTTTATGGGGCCAAATTTAGCCAACGTTGGCTAATAACGACTTACGGTAAACCACGATATCTTCAATCGTTAGTACGGGCATATTATGTGCGGCACCAAAGGCGATAATTTCTGGCAGACGCGCCATAGTGCCATCGGGGTTAGTGACCTCACACAACACGCCCGCAGGCTTGAGTCCGGCCAGTTGCATTAAATCGATAGTGCCTTCGGTATGGCCACGGCGAGTTAATACGCCGCCGGGTTGGGCGCGCAGTGGGTACACATGGCCTGGGCGCGCTAAATCACTCGGCTTAGCATTGTCGGCGATAGCGGTTTTAATGGTGGTGACACGATCCGCAGCCGAAACCCCAGTGGTGACACCCACTTTAGCTTCGATACTCACGGTAAACGCAGTGCCATATTGGCTCGAGTTGTTTTCGACCATAGGTGGCAGCTCAAGTGCTTTGACTTTTTCGTCCGGTAAACACAAGCACACGATACCGCTGCATTCGCGGATCAGCATGGCCATTTGCGCATTAGTCAGTGACTCGGCGGCAAAAATTAAGTCGCCTTCGTTTTCTCTATCTTCGTCATCGACGACCAACACACCTTGGCCTTGGCGCAGGGCTTCAAGACCCGCTTCAACGCGTTCGATAGCAGTACCAAAAGGAGCAAGTAAAGACTGATTCATGGTTAATATCCTTCAAAAATACGACATGGGAATATCCAGAATCAGGGCGTGCAGAAATACAGCCATTACCCCAAAGGGGATTGTGCTGTAGCAATCGACCTCTTTAAGCGCAGGCTTAAAAACGTGATTGCAAAATATGAGGCTAACATTTAGATGGCGGTAGCTTTCGCTCATTGGCTGAAACGAAGCGCTTGCATCCTAATGTTGTCTTACATTCTCTTCCATCCGGACTCAGAACCGTTGCCATGTTTGCAAACAGTCCATTACCGTCGGCTCTGGAATAGTAGCGCTCGATAGGCGTTAACCATAACGAGACAAGCTAAGTCACCAGATCTGCTGACCCCGAAATTGCATTCGGGCGCTCGCGGGCTTTAGTGGGAGTGAAAACGGCTCACTACACTATTTACCGCCGGTGGGGAGTTTCACCCCGCCCTGAGAATTGTTGTTAGGCCTTGGCCTAAAAACGCGGTTATGTTGCGCCTATTTCGTTGGAATGGCAATAAAATCGTGCCACAAATTGGGCAATGTTTGCGCAAGCGCACAATGCCTTGAGAACCTAAAGCAAGCGCAATCTTTAGGAAACTCGCAACAAGCGCTAGCTTGGGTATATCATATCCGGCACATCAACTTATTGGCTTGCCGTCGTGCCCCACGATGGTGTTTGAACGTCACAAGGACGTATACATGCGCACTCTGCTGCTTACTTTAGGTCTCGCTATGCTATTACCCGGTTGCTCCACTCCAAAAGGGCAAGTCTCTGCGCCCGTTGCGGAAAAAATCCCCCATGTGATGACCTTGCACGGGGTCACACGTACCGACGATTACTACTGGATGCGCGACGATAAACGCCAAGATCCTAAGGTGTTGGCGCATCTGAATGCCGAAAACCGTTACACACAAGCCTACTTTAAACCGCTTAAGTCATTGCAGGATGGGCTGTTTAACGAACTGACTGGGCGTCTCGTTGCCGATGAGTCGAGCGTGCCGTACCAATGGCACCAGCACAGTTATTACCGCCGCTACCAAGAGGGCGGCGAATATCCGCTGATCGCCCGCAAAGGCAGTGACGGGGTTGAGCAAATGATGCTCGATGTAAATGAGCGCGCCAAGGGCCATGAGTTTTATGGTTTAGGTGGTGTCAGCGTCAGCCCTGATGAAACCATGCTGGCCTTCGGTGAAGATGTGCTAAGTCGCCGCGTGTACAACATCTACTTTAAAGATATTGAGTCCGGCGCGATGATCACCGATGTGCTTGAAAACACAGAGGGACGCATCGTTTGGGGCAATGATAATCGCCATGTGTTTTATATCGCTAAGGATCTGCAAACCCTGCTGGGTTACCGTGTGTATCGCCACCAACTCGGCACGCCACAATCGAGTGATGTGTTGGTGTATGAGGAGCAAGATGATGCTTACTACATCTCCCTCGGCAAGAGTTTAGACGAGTCGCAAATTGTGCTGTTCCACGAGAGTACCACAACCAGCGAAGTGTCAGTGCTGGATGCTAACGATCCTCTAAGCCTGTTCAAACCTGTGCTCGCGCGGGAAGAGGGCCATGAATATAGCGTCTCAAAGCTGGGTGATAGCTATTACATTCTCACCAACTGGCAGGCGACTAACTTCCGTTTGATGAAAGTGGCGATTAAGGATGCCGCCGATAAATCCAAATGGCAGGAGGTGGTTGCCCATAATCCTAATGCGCGCATCGAAGATGAGCTGGTGCTGAAGGATTATTTGGTGATTCAAACCCGTGAAAATGGCCTAACGCGCATTAAAGTGATGCCATTCAATGGTCAAAAGCCCTTTGAGCTGAGTTTTGATGAACCTGCTTATGTGCTGGGTTTAGATGTGAACGCCCAGCAAGATAGCGATAAGTTACGAATTTTCTACTCGAGCCTGACCACGCCCGAGGCGATTTATGAGTACCACTTAAGCAATCCCGATAGACGCGATCTGCTTAAGCAGGAACAAGTGCTCGGCGGCTTCGATGCCAGCCAGTACCGCGCCGAACGTTTATTTGTCACCGCCCGCGATGGCGCCAAAGTGCCGGTGTCCTTGGTGTATCGCAAGGATAAGTTCAAGAAAGACGGCACCAATCCACTGTATCAATATGGTTATGGTTCATATGGTTACACTGTTGAGCCTGATTTTTCGTCGTCGGTTATTAGTCTGCTCGACCGTGGCTTTGTATATGCTATTGCCCATGTGCGCGGCAGCGAAATGTTAGGTCGCCCTTGGTACGATGCGGGCAAGTTACTGAATAAAAAGAATACCTTTAATGACTTTATCGATGTCACCACCGCCTTAACCGAGCAAGGTTATGGCGATAAAAATAAAGTGGTGGCCTCGGGCGGCAGTGCTGGCGGGCTATTAATGGGCGCGATTGCCAATATGGCGCCTGAAAAGTACTTTGCCATTGCGGCACATGTGCCCTTTGTGGATGTGGTGACGACCATGCTCGATGAGTCAATTCCGCTCACCACCAACGAGTACGATGAATGGGGTAATCCAAACGACAAGACCTATTTCGACTATATGCTCAGCTACTCGCCCTACGACAATGTTGCCGACCATGAGTATCCCCATCTGTTGGTGACCACAGGTTTGCATGATTCACAGGTGCAGTATTTCGAGCCTGCGAAATGGGTAGCAAAACTGCGCGAAGTGCAAAATAAATGGTACAAACTGGACGATAAGGTGTTGTTATTCCATGTCGATATGGATGCAGGACACGGTGGTAAGAGTGGTCGTTACCGCCAGTACCAAGATACAGCGCAGGAATATGCCTTCTTCTTAAGCCTGCTCGGCATGACTAAGTAGGCGCCAACGGGTGACCGATTTAGTGATTGAAGCCGCTAATTCAACTCCCTCGGCTAGCCCCAAAAAAGGGGCTAGCCAAACTCAAGCTGTTAACAAAGCTCAGTTTTCTAGCAAGTCAGAAGCGCTAGGTGCTGAGCAAGCTGTGACTTCGGAGCAAGGCGCAACATCAGAGATAGAACAAGTCTCGACGTGGTATCTGTACCTTATCCGCTGCGCCAATGGTCACTTATACACAGGCATCACCACAGATGTCGCACGCCGCTTTAACGAACATCAATCAAGCAGCCCCAAGGCAGCAAAGTTCCTGCGCGGCAAAGGGCCACTAACCCTAATGTATCAAGAACAAGTCGGCACTCGCAGCGATGCGCTAAGGCGAGAAATCGCAGTTAAAAAGTTAAGCCGCGCTCAGAAGTTGGCGTTGATTGAATCTGTACTCAGATAACACTGCACTCTGGCATCATTCAGCTCTTATTTTTTCAGGCAAAAGCTAAATCAACGTCGTGGGGCTTCACCCCACACCCGACCAAGGAGGACTGCTCGTCCTATCCTCCTTGGATTCTCCAAGACGCCCCTGACGGAGTTGAAAACCCCTTGGGCATTAAGCGTTCTTATGCTACCGCGTCAGACGCTCGTCCCTGATTCGACTGACGCTATCTCGGCATCCATGCCTCGCTCACGCAACGAACGCAAATGCCCTGCGGCAACTCCGAGGGGAAGGTGAACTCCTGTCGCTTTGGTGTTGTCTGCGGTTTGCTGAAAAAGATATGTCACATCTTTCTGTTTTCTTTTCCAACATTTAACAGTGAGTGTCTAGATAAACTCTACTGCGGCCTCGGTTCAACCGTTTTACGAGGCCCACATCCAGAGTGGCTTAGAAAGGAGCAATGATGGCTCAAGACGCAAATGAAGAAGTGTTAGGCGGTCCTATCTTGCTAGTCATGCATTTAAACTATTTTTAACCCCTTGTAGCCGTAATTTTTTTACGGCATATTGCATTTTATATGTTAAGATAAAAAAAAGAACTTGATTGCATACTTTAAGCTAAGAGGAAGTAAATATGTTACAAGACTTCTCTGTAAAAGGTTTTAGAAATTTTAAAGACTGGTATAGCTTTAGTTTTAAAACAAAAAAAAACTACGAGTTCAACTGTGAAAATATCAATGACAACATAATAATAAATTCCATTGTATATGGGAAAAATGGATGTGGTAAATCGAATTTAGGCGTTGCGTTATTAGATGTTACCTGTCATATCAATGATATCCCTGTAATGTTATCTCTAAATATCAACTACTTAAGTGGACATTTGGAGAGAAAAGACCTTGCTGAGTTTAAATATGTTTTCAAGTTTGATGATGACATTATTGAATATAGATATGGTAAGGAATCAGTCACCAGTACAGTGTATGAGCAGTTGCTAATAAATGATATTGCAGTCATATCGCTTGACAGAAGAATCAGTGATCAGATTTTTGTCGATTTAAAAGGTGCGGAAACACTTAATAAAAATCTATCTGACTCTAATATCTCTGCCGTCAAATATATCAAGTCAAATACAGTACTAGATCTTTCTGACAAGAATGCATTAGCATTTAAGAAGTTTATCGACTTTGTTTCTGGCATGTTGTTTTTCAGAACACTAACTCAGAGCGCTGATTATTATGGACAACGACTGGATGGAAATAGATTATCAAAGGCAATCATTGACTCAGGAAAGCTGCTTGACTTTGAGAAATTCTTAAATGATGCAGGTGTAGAGTGTAAGCTGGGAATTTCTGGACAAGAGACTGAAGAGAAAATTGTATTTAAATATGAGAAATCCAATCTAGACTTCGTTATAGCGGCTTCTACAGGCACTATGTCGTTAGGAATTTTTTATTATTGGTGGTTAAAGCTAGAAAGTGGAAAAGTTACTTTCGCTTACATTGATGAGTTCGATGCTTATTATCATCATATCCTCTCAAGGCTGGTGGTAAAAAAACTCATTGATGTAAAATGTCAGAAAGTTTTAACAACTCACAATTCTAGTATAATTTCGAATGATTTATTACGTCCAGATTGCTACTTTATATTGGAAGATAGGCAATACCCACTCTATGAAATGGTAGATAAGGATTTACGTAAAGCTCATAATTTAGAAAAGATATACAAAGGATTACAATATGATCCCAAAGAGTAACATTTTATGTATATTTGAAGGTGAACGACGTGAAGGCTTATATTTCAAAACGATAAAAAATTTATTTTTTAGTGAACATAGTATTGTCACATGCTGTTATGGGAATGATATATACGAATTATTTAAGGAAATGAGGGACGATCCAGATCTAGATATTGTCGAGGTGCTACGAGATTCAATAAAAGGTAAAGACAACTCTAAGATATTAAAAGAGTATGATCGAGAGCAGTTTAGTCAGGTCTTTCTCTTTTTTGACGCTGAATGTCACGATCAAAAATTTGATAAGGAAGAACTTCTTTCTATCATTAAGGTATTTAATGAAGAGACTGAAAGTGGGAAGATATTCATTAGCTATCCAATGGTTGAAGCTATTAGAGACATTCCCTCTCATGAAGAGTACATTTCACATAAAGTTAATTTGAGTGATTGTACAGGGAAAATATACAAAAATTCTTCAACGAACGGACTTAAAACATTTATAGACCCTAGACACAATGAACTATCAGACTGGATGGAATTAATAAAGCTGAATGTGACAAAAAGTAACTTTATCGTGTCTGGCGAGAAAAATAATGCTAAAACTATCCCAGAACAACTTGATATTGCAGAATATCAAATTAAGTCAATCGAAAAAGACAACAGTATCTATGTATTAAGTGCTTATCCACTATTTATATTCCACCAAAAATCATCCAATTTAAATTTTATTTAAAGAGCTTGTTTAGGTGACTTTGAGTTTAAACGAGACATATATGGACGCTCCCGATGAGTCAAGGTAATACTCGCTCATCGAAGACTTTTTGGCCTTCGTTTTTGTTCAATAATCTCACTTTTATTAAAGTTTATCGAGACACCCACTGTTAAATTTTCTTACAGGAATGATAGGGCTGGCAAAACTCTTGTGGGATTAACAGCCTGCATCGGAGGTTCAGAAGTTCATCTCCTTTGCGAAGTTGCGGAAGGGTGTTGAAGACTCTTTATTAAAAGGATAGAGCGTGACACAGACAGGATGTCTGCGTAGCTTTCGGGGTACAGGATGTACCATCGGAAGCGTTAGCTATTTTCGAATAAGCACGAAGCCAGTAATTAATGCATGTAACTTCGCTAGGGGCGTCTTGGAGAATCCAAGGAGGATAGGACGAGCAGTCCTTCTTGGTCGGGTGTGGGGTGAAGCCCCACGACTTTGACTTTTTTAAACATATCAACAAACAAAATAAAGCCTTATTTATATACTCATTGCTAAATTTTGCTCAGAAAAACAAATAGGTAAAACGTTACCAAAGGCTTACCTTAATTGAGTCTGAGAAAGTCTCAGACACAAAAAAAGATGCCACTACAAGGGGTTAGTGGCATAAAGTGCATAAGAATGTCCATGGAACAGTAACGCAAAAGGGGTGGGTAGAAGACTGACATTTGGTTGGGTACTGCAACATCAGTCTCTACGCCGGGAAGTTGGTTGAACTGTAATGCTATTGGTCTAACGGGCTTAGTGTTTGCTTACTGGGCCATCGATTTTATCGAAGCTCACACCCCCTGAACCTGCTGAGAGAATGGTTAAGCCCTTAGTGTTCACCACGTTGATATCGCCTGAGCCATCGTTGATGGTGACTGTGTTTTGCACATTGGCGACGTTGATTTCACCTGAACCATCATCAATGGTGATGCTGCCTTTAATATCATTGACTTGGATGCCGCCAGAACCATCGACAATCGCTAGGTTGCCGTTGACTTGGCTGACTTCAATCGCGCCAGAACCATCGTCGATGCTGACATTATTGCCGCCATGGATAACCAGTTCGCCCGAGCCATCCTTGACCTTAATATCCGCAGTCATCTTGTTGATAAACACAGCACCCGAACCATCGTCAATATCCAGCGCTAATCCGGCGGGGACTTGTAACTTAAGGTCGATATAGGGCGAG
Source organism: Shewanella decolorationis (assembly GCF_004354305.1). Taxonomy (NCBI): domain Bacteria; kingdom Pseudomonadati; phylum Pseudomonadota; class Gammaproteobacteria; order Alteromonadales; family Shewanellaceae; genus Shewanella; species Shewanella decolorationis. The sequence goes on from NZ_CP037898.1 coordinate 4,069,004, forward strand.
TAATTGTTAAAGCTGCTATGGGATTCAAAGTCAGCCTTAAGCTGGGCTTTGTTAGCCTTTTTCTCAAGGGTGAGAATCATTTTGCTATCGTCATTGCTATAGATATCAGCCACTAACTTAATTTGGGTTAGGCCTTCGACACCGATAATTTCAAGGCTGCCCGCACCCGTTTCGGCGACGAGCTCTTGCAAGTCTTGAGCATCGAGGCTGAGTTCACGTTGCTGGTGGTCTAAATCCGGCATGCCCGCGGCGTTCACATTGATAATGCAGCCAGTGAGTGACACGCCAACCGTAAAGACGGCGATAAATCCGAGGGTGAATATAAAAGGGCGTAGTGACATTTTCTTCTTCCTTGTTATCGACACTCGACGAGCGACTGAGTGCTGAGCTATTAGCGATAAGCTTGATATCTCTCGTGATTGCACATCCTATGCCAATTTTAAAACGTATTAATAATCATGCAGATAAATTAAATGTGTCCGCTTGGGCGCAGGCGGACATGTCCGCTGAATAAGTGATTTTTCCCAAAGAGTGGTGAAATTACTCACTTATTCAGTTAGCGTGTGTCCATTCAGCCCACATGGCTAGAAGCTTAACTAGAAAGGATTCATATGGATTATTTAACGACCAATAAAATCGCTTGGGATGCCCGCACTCGGGTGCACTTAACCTCTGATTTTTATGATGTTGAAGGCTTTTTGAGTGGCAACACATCTCTAACGGAAATCGAATTAAATGAACTTGTTGTGGCGGGCAAAAGTCTACTGCATCTGCAATGTCATTTTGGTTTAGATACCCTGTCGTGGGCGCGAATGGGCGCAAAGGTGACTGGGGTCGATTTATCCGAGGTGGCGATTGCTGAGGCGCGCAAGCTGGCGTTGCAGACGCAATTGTCCGCCGAGTTTATCTGTAGCGATGTGTACAGTGTGACGGGCAAGGTTGAGCCGCAAGATATTGTTTTTACCTCCTATGGCGCCATTGTATGGCTGCCGGACTTAACGCTCTGGGCGCAGACCATTGCGGCATGTTTAAAGCCCGGTGGACAGTTTTATATGGCCGAGTTTCATCCGGCGCAGCAGCTATTCGATGGGTATAGCTATTTTAATCGCGGTGAGCCAGACATTGAGAAGGAAGGAACCTATACCGAGAATGCTGGTGATGAGCAGCAGACCTTAATGTGCTGGTCGCATAGCCTGTCTGAGGTGATCAATGCCTTGTTGCAGGCGGGCTTAGTGTTGGAGTTCTTCCACGAATTTGCGTTTAGCCCCTATAACTGTTTCGCAGGGCTAGAGGCGCAAGCCGATGGCCGTTATGTGCTCACACACCAAGGGCAGCATGTGCCCTTGGTGTATAGCATCAGCGCGCGTAAGTCTGCTTAATCCTTGCTGTTTTTAAACGCGGGGATTAGCGGCTACGGTAGACTGGATACTTAAGATATTGATTATCGTAGTAAGGGCTGCGCTCATAGAACCAGCGTAAGCGTGCCTCGGGATCGGCGGCAAACTCTGGGTTTTCTAGCGCTTTGTTAAATTCCGCCTGTAACTTGGGATCTTCCTTCAGCATCTTGGCGGCCAGCGGCTCTACGGCGTAGTCCTCAATGTATTCGGTACGGGTAAAGATAGGGTTAAAGAAGCCCCATTGCAGTAACGAGTCCGGTGATTGTGGCTCGAGCAGTAAAATCGCCAGATCGCCCAAGGGTTGGTCTGTGCTGATTTTCACTGTGCCCGCGGGCAAGGTGGTGGTTAGTTTCGCCAGTGTCGAGTCGGCCTTCACAGTGAGTCGACCCTCGAACGCCTTGGTATTAAACACCGGATTGCTCAAGCTATATTGCTGCAATTTAAGCTCTGTTGGCTTGCTTAAACGCGTCATCCGAATGCCGTGTAGATTTAAGCGGTCAATCACTTGTGTCCACTGGGCGGGAATATAGTAAGCACTCGGGCGAGTGACTTTAATATCGGGCACAGTTTCGGCAATCACAGGTAAATTCGGATACAACTTAGGCTCGCCCGTCCAACGTACTACTTCGGTGCCGCTAATCGGGCTTTGCTCAAGCTTGTAATCTATGCCTTTAAAATCCCAGCCTTTAGCCAGTGGTGCCGATTTCCACGTTAATGTGATCAGTGGCGAGGCGCGGTATTTATCCTCTTGAATCGCACTCTTTAACTTGGTCGCTTGGTCACCGACGGTTTTCAGGGTTTGCTCTAGCATCACATAAGTACCAAGTACGCGCTGCTTAAAGGGTTTTAAGCTGTGGTTCTCAATCAAAATGGTAGGCAGATGGCGAGCATCACCATAGCCATTAGAGAAGCGTGGGCTAGGGTTCCACAGTGACATGCCTTTAGTGATATCGGTATTGTCGACGGCGAAAATCAGCGGACCAGGGACATGGCCTTGGGCGGTTAAGGCTGCTTCGACCGCGGGACGGTAGCTATTTTCGAGCCAACGGAAACTGGCGGGACTCAAGCCTTGTGCGAGGTTGTAGCCGAAGGTGATGTCGTACTGGTAATCGATACCGTCGGTGACATGCACATCGATATACAGATCCGGTTGCCACACATTAATCGCCCGCAGCATATGCTGCATTTCTAAGGTGTCGGCCTTGGCGTAGTCGCGGTTAAGGTTGAGGTTATTGGCATTGGTGCGCCAACCCATATTGACTGGGCCACGTTGATTAACACGATTAAATTCGCCGCTGCGCTCATGGGCATCGACGCTAAACATAGGCACAAACAGCAAGTTAGCCTTTTCGAGCAGGTCGCTTTTATCACCTTTGACTATATCCCGCAGCAGCATCATGCCGGCGTCTTTACCGTCGATTTCGCCCGCGTGGATCCCCGCCTGCACCAGAATCGTCGGCTTAGTGTTTTGCTTAAGGCGCGCCGATTCGTTAATGCCTTCACTGCTGGCGACATACATCCAAATGTCGCGCCCTTGAGGGCTCTTGCCTAGGCTGACTTTCTGCAATTTGGTGGTTTCGGCCGCCAATCGGTCGAGCCAAGTAATTGTGTCGTCATAGCTTGGGCTTTCGGTGCCGTTGCTTTGCTCGAAAGGCGTCGCCCATTCGTTATCGGCGCTGAGTAACAAGGCTTCGCTAGCTCCATGCCAAGTGATGCTCGGCGGTAGAATGGCATCATTCACAAAGGTATTGGCGCGAGTCGGTGTTGCTGTTACTGCGGCTTCGGGAGCCGCTTCTGTTGCGGGCGAAACGCTGCTGTCGGCACTGGTGTCAACCGCGTCGGTTTTAACGGCCTCAGCGTTGGCAGCTCCAGTCGTCACTTCGGGTAGCGCGACTTCGGCATTTGCGGCAACGGCTAACTGGGCTGTGAATAGTGAACCCGCCGATAAGCAGGCAATGGCGATAACGGAAGGGGAAAACAAGCGCATGAAAACAGTCCACACATCGAATTTTTATTAGGGCGGTATCTTTTCATTAAGCCCCTGCGAGTGCAAGGGCTACCAAGGGTTTATCTTGATCTGACTGAGTGATTTACGCTGCCACTCCCCGTGGCAACAGCCTATAAAGGATTGGCGGTTTTATGTAACACGGTTTGTCCGCTATAGGCGATTTCGATAATCTCGATATCGGCGTAGAGGGCTTCGACGGCAATGGCGAGTTGATAGATAAGCCAGCCGTATCCCGTGAGGGCAAATCCCTGCGCTACCTCGTTTGCTACAGAGATTGAGGTGTGGTCTGGCGCGGGTGTTGCCAAGGTAAGTTGTAATCTGTGCTGCAACTCTTGCTCTAATGCATTTGGTAGTGTGGGCAATGTGGCTGTTTTACCTGTAATAAATTCACTCAGCCTGTGAAGATACGCAGTAAGCTCGGCGGCGACACGGTTGATTTGGTGGTATGCCTCTTTGTCGGCCTCCTGCCAGCGACTCAAAGGTAATAACTCGAGTAGGGTGATCAGCCGCACCTGTTTATTGACTAATTCCGACAGCAGTACTTTATGCTTTTTCAGGGTTTGGCTTTCCCATTCGAGGGAGAAAAACAGCTTCTTCTGGGTTAATACGGCTTTCATGGCCGCTTCGAGATCGGCGCGAAAATCTAAATCATGGTTGGCGGGAGCCTGTAAGTGTTGGGTCAGTACCTTGGCCATACTATTGATGGCATTAGCGAGCTGACTACGCCAGTCCTGTTTGGCCTTAATCGGGAAGATAAATAGCGACACCAGAATCGCGATAACACAGCCGAGCAGAATATTCGCCGTGCGCCAGAGCGCCTCAGAGGTGTCGTGGTTCGCATCGCCAACAACGATAATAATAGTGAATCCCGCCACCAGATAGGCATAGCTGTAGCGTCCCGCCGAGATAAAACAGATCAGCGTAACCCCTAAGATCAGCAGCCCCATAATCAGCCAATAACTGTCGATAGTGGCCACTAACATCACGCCATAAGCCGAACCTAAACAAGTGCCTACTGCCCGTTGCAGGGATTTTTCAATCGCGCCGCCCACTTGCGGCAGACTCATCATAATGATCACAATCGTCACCATGCTCCAAATAAAATGCGGTGGTGACCAAATGGCATTGATAATGACCGCAATCAGCAGGGCTAGGCCGAGTTTAAGGGCATGAATGGCACGGAAATGACGATAGATAAAGTCGGCAAAAGGGCTTGCAGGGGCAAAAACGGACATAATGCAACACTCCTTTGGACTGATGGTAGCCAAGCCATTATCGCAGAAAGGCATTGTGCTCGTGTGGCTCGGCGGATAAAGAAATTCGAATTGCGAGGCCGCGCTGTTTGAGCTTAGCCCAAGGCGTCGCCAAGATCACATTAATCTGCATTAAGTGATAAGAAATCAGTGGGATAAAGTGCGGTATCTCGAAGTTTAAGCCATAAAAAAAGCTTGAATAAGCAAGCCTATTCAAGCCTTGGTATATCAATGTATTCGCACAGTTAGTTCGAGCTTGGCTCTGCGGTGTACTTATCCATAATCACGGCGCAGGCGGCATCACCTGTGATGTTGAGCGCGGTGCGGATCATGTCAAACACCCGGTCGAGGGCGAATAACAATGGTAAGCCGTCAATGGGAATACCCGCGGCCAGTAGCACTGCGACCACTAAAAATGATGGACCGGGCACACCCGCTTGGCCAATGGCGCCTAAGGTTGAGGTGAAGATAATCGCGGCATAGGCGGTCATTGAGAGGTCAATGTTGTACATTTGCGCGAAGAACATGGCGACTAAACCATAGTAAATCGCGTTGCCGCTCATATTGATGGTGGCGCCTAAAGGCAGCACAAAGGCGGTGGTTGCCTTAGAAACCTTAAGATCTTCTTCGCAGGTTTCCATATTCACCGGCAGCGTGGCCATGGATGAAGCCGTTGACAGTGCCATCACCTGAGGTTTTTTCATTGCCGAAATAAATTGGCGTGCCGATACCTTAGAAAACAGCTGCACCACTAAGGGGAAGAACACAAAACCGTAGATCAGAATCGCGGCCACAAACACGGCAAACAGCTTAAACACCACTTCTAAGGCATCGAAACCGAAGGTGCCGACGGAATCGGCCATCAAGCCAAACACCCCAATGGGGGCAATCACCATCACACAGTTGATCATCCACACAAACGCGTCGACGACGGTATTTAACGCCGCCATGATGGGCTTAGCGCCATCGCCTTTGACCTTGGTCAGCGCGATCCCGAAAAATATACTAAATACCAGAATTTGGAGGATATTCCCGCCAGTCAGCGATTCGAACACATTGGTTGGGATCATGCCAATAAAGGTGTCCATTACCCCAGGCAGAGCGCCATGCTCAGCGGTCACTTCCATCAGGCCGCTACTGCTATGGGCGGTAAAGTCGACGCCCGCGCCAGGGGTAAACATATTACCCATGACCAACGCTAAGATAACGGCAATTCCCGAAGTGACAATAAAGAAACCGAAAGTGCCGACACCAATCTTACCCGCCGAGGGGCTATCGCCTAAGCTGGCGGCGCCGCTGATGATAGACACCAGTACCAGTGGTATCACTAGCATTTTGATTAAATGGATAAAGATGGTGCCCAGTGGTGCGAAGATGCTCGCACTTTCACCCATCATAAAACCAACCAGTGCGCCAATAATCATGGCAATAACCACTTGCACACCAATGTTGCCTAATAAACTCTTGCTCTTCATTCTTGCGAAACTCCCCAGTTATCGCGGCATTTTGTGTCTTAAGACTAGTTATCTATTTACAGGCCTGCCCTCGCTTTTGGCGTAAAAGCTCAGCCCTGACACGTTTTTTGGGCGCCTAAGGTATCACAGTTGGCGTAACGGGTTTTGTGAAACATCACCAACCTTGGTTTGAAAATAACCAAAACCTAAATAACACCATGTATAAATGGGTAATGTTTAAAAATGCATGCCGTAAAATGATGTTTATTCAATTGCGGCTTGGGTTTTGTCCATCGAATTGATGAATTGTGATTTTGGCTTTGATGGACGCAGATATCCTCTCGTATTCTTGGGGCGGGTTGAGTTGCGAGAACTCCCATCTCTTACTTGTATGCATCTTGGGAGTGGTGAATAGGCTCTATGACCATGCAGCTTAGTGACTCACTCGGTTTTACTATGACAACGCCATTCGAGGACATTATGAATATCACCTCATTTTTCGGTCAGCCCGAGTCGTTACAGCGCTGGATAAGAAAGTGCATCGAACAACCCGGATTAAGCTATTGGCTGGTTTATCAAGATCTTGAACAAGGTGAATCCCTACAGCTGACCACATTATTATTCCCGATAGTGGCTGATATGAGAGACCTATCGGATGCCGAAATCGATGCCTTTGAGGATGGCTTAGGCCACAGTGACTATGGTTATCTGCTAAACACGGATCAAATCGAGGATGTTATCGATAATCTTAAGCAGCAAAAAACTCAACCCAGTGAAGAGGAACTGCTTGAAGCGATCATCTTTTACTATGAGCGAGATGCGTTTATCGATATTTAACTATTTGTATTTATATATTTTTAATCAGATAAAATGCCGACGGTTGATGTCGGCATCGACGTTTAAGGCGAGGTGATAAGCTTTGCAGTTGAGGTATCGAGTGCTTGTTTTTATGCGTTCAATTTCGCAAGCACTCTGCATACCTCTTACACATTAAGGCATTGCTGGGAAAGTGAATGAGCTACCGATACCCAATGGCAGGCCTATTGCCCAATATGCCAATAAGAAAGCGCTCCAAAGCAGGAGAAAACTGATTGAAAACGGCAACATCAATGCCACTAGAGTGCCAATGCCTGATTCCTTAACGTATTTTTGGCAAAACACCACAATCAAGGGAAAGTAAGGCATCAGTGGGGTAATGATATTGGTCGACGAGTCGCCCACGCGGTAAGCGGCTTGAGTCAAATCGGGTGATACGCCCAGCTCCATTAACATAGGCACCATAATGGCACCAATCAAAGCCCATTTGGCCGACGCCGAGCCGACTAATAGATTGACGAACGCCGTGAGAAACACAATTCCCACCAAAGTCACGCCCATAGGAAGTGCCAATTCTTTCAACGCCAACGCGCCTTTAATCGCCATTAATGCGCCTAAATTGGATTGACCAAACGCATAAATAAACTGAGCACAGAAAAAGGCCATAACGATGTAATAACCCATACCACTCATGGACTTACTCATGCCTTGAATAATGGCTCTGTGGTTATTCGCCGTGCCCGCAACATAGCCATAGACTATGCCTGGCACGAGGAAGAACACAAAAATAATCGCCACAATGGAGCGCATTAAGGGAGCCGAGGAACTGGTTAGCGCGCCATCGGTACCACGCCAGGCAGAGTTGTCACCATAGGCGGTAAACACCAGCCCTATGGCACATAACAACATGGCGCCCATGGCGAATTTAAGCCCACGGCGCTCATGGGGTGCTAGCTCATCAAGCGTTGGCAGCGTGCTAGGATCGCCATTCACCGCGGTGTTTTTTAGGCGTGGCTCAATCACTTTATCCGTTAAGAACCAACCAACTAAGATAATTAACACGGCTGAGGCCGACGTAAAGAAGATATTATTCAGTGGGTTAATCGTTAATGTGGCCGCCGCTGGGTCGGCCGATAATCTTGCCGCTGCCTGTGTTAAGCCCGCTAACATAGGGTCAAGGCTCGATGGCACACCCACGGTCGCAGAAAAACCGCCGGATACGCCCGCGAAAGCGGCGGCAATACCGGCTAGGGGATGGCGACCCGCGGCATAGAAGATCACCGCGCCGAGCGGGATAACCAGTACATAACCCGCATCAACCGCGACATGGCTCAGGATACCCACGGCGATCAATACTGGGGTGAGTAACATCTTGGGGGTAACAGATAAAATCGAGCGCAGCCCAGCATTGATAAAACCAGTATGTTCTGCCACTCCAAGCCCCAACATAGCAACCAGCACGACACCCAGCGGCGGAAAAGTCACAAAGGTGGAGACTATTGTCGAGGTAAAGGCTGTCAGTGCCCCGCCTTCGAGCATATTGACGACTTGAATGGGGTTGCCAGTACGAGGGTCGATTTCATCAAAACTGACACCCGATAATCCCCAGGAGATCAGCCAGACTAAGCCCAGAAACATCGCAAATAACACCGCCGGATCGGGCAGTTTATTACCGACGACTTCGACACCATTGAGAAATCGCTGGAATCCAGTGACAGGTTTATGGTTTTCCATTTGGGTGCAGCTTCCTAAAAAATGATGATTGTTATCGATGATTATAAAAACGCAGCATTAATTTAAGCTTGGTTTAACTAATCGATAAGAAATAAAACACATAAAAATCTACGCAGTGACCTTAGTGCGGCAGGCTCTTAGCCATCAAATCAACAGGCAAATAAAAAGCGCGGATTCATTACTGAATCCGCGCTTTTTTACTCAACAATGTGTTTGGTTACATTATCTGAATGAATCCGCTATGCACTTATGCCTTTGGGCCAGCGTTACGGATGGCATCAGACACTTGGTACTTAGCGAAGTTCTTAGTGAAGGCTTCAGCCAGTTTTTGAGCGTATTCGGCATACAGAGCCTTATCACTCCAAGTGTTCACTGGGTTGAGTAGGTTAGTGTCTACACCCGGTACCGCCACTGGAACGTCTAGGTTTAGCGTGTCTAAGTGTACGGTTTCTACGTTTTTCAGTTCACCGCTAACAATCGCATCGACAATCGCGCGAGTTGTTGGGATGTCGAAACGTTTACCAATACCGTGTGGGCCGCCAGTCCAGCCAGTGTTCACTAAGTACACTTGGCTACCGAATGACTCGATACGCTTCATCAACAGCTCTGCATACACGCCTGCAGGACGTGGGAAGAAAGGTGCGCCGAAGCAGGTAGAGAAGGTTGACTGAATCGCAGACGTTGAACCGATTTCAGTCGAACCGACTTTAGCGGTGTAACCAGAGAGGAAGTGGTAAGCCGCTTGTTCTTTGCTCAGGATAGAAACCGGTGGCAACACGCCAGACACGTCGCAGGTTAAGAACACAACAGCGTGCGGCTCGGCGCCACGGTTGTCTTCTTTACGCTGAGCGATATGCTCGAGTGGGTAAGCCGCACGGGTGTTTTCCGTCAGGCTGCTGTCTTTGTAGTTAGGCACGCGGTGCTCGTCCATTACCACGTTTTCCAGCACAGTACCGAAGCGAATCGCATCCCAAATCACTGGCTCGTTCTTTTGGCTTAGGTCGATACATTTGGCGTAGCAGCCGCCTTCGATGTTGAACACGCCGCCCGGTGCCCAACCGTGCTCATCGTCACCGATCAGGAAGCGTTTGGGATCCGCAGACAGGGTGGTTTTACCCGTGCCTGACAGACCGAAAAATAGCGTCGTGTCGCCGTCTTTACCTACGTTAGCCGAGCAGTGCATTGGCAATACGCCTTGGGCTGGCAGCAGGAAGTTTTGTACAGAGAACATCGACTTCTTCATTTCGCCAGCGTATTTCAAGCCCGCTAGCAACACTTTGCGCTCGGCAAAGTTTAAGATCACCGCCGCATCTGAATTGGTGCCATCACGCTCAGGTACACAGACGAAGTCTGGCGCGTTGATGATTTGCCATACAGGCTTGTCTTGACGGTTAAATTCTTCTGGGATGATAAAAAGGTTGCGGGCGAACAGTTGGTGCCAAGCGTATTGAGTCGTCACGCGCACTGGCTGGTAATGTTCAGGGTCTGCACCGACTTCGAGGTCAGATACAAACAACTCTTTATCGGCGAGGAATGCTTCTACACGCGCCCATAATCCTTCAAAAGCACCGGGTTCAAATGCTTGGTTGACGGGGCCCCATTCGATGTCAGCCGCTGAACTGGGTTCTTTAACAATAAAACGATCGCCAGGAGAGCGACCTGTACGGGTACCGGTTTTGGCAACCAGTGCACCATTGGCGGTTAATTCACCTTCGCCGCGTAGCAGGGCAAATTCGACCAGTTGTGCTGTTGAGGGGTTGTAATGAACGCGGTTTAATCCATCCGCCATAGTGAGGTCTCCATTGACTTGTATTTGTAAGGTTATTTTTTTATCGATCGTCTGCCGATTTTGCTTTTATTTATCGCCCGAGGCGTGCTAGGGGACAAAGTGTGCCGATTGTATCCTATCCGTGGGTAAAGTGTGAGCTGGATCATTGAGGCGGTACAAAAAAGGGCACCAGAGGTGCCCTTCTAACAGTCAATTTTGACTTACTGCTGGGTATTTGAAGCTGTGCCATTGGCATAAATTGATGCGATATCAATACCATCGAATACGTACTTGGCATTGCAGTATTCACAACCCATTTCGACCTTACCGTCTTCGGCCAGAATGGCTTCGACTTCGGCTTGATCAATGGTTTTGATCGCGGCTGCGCTGCGCTCACGTGAGCAAGTGCATTTAAAGCTGACTCCGATAGGATCGAACAAACGCACTTCTTCTTGGTGATATAAGCGGTGCAATACGTCCTGTGCATCTAAGGTGAATAACTCTTCCGCCTTGATGGTCGCGGTCAGCTGACATAAATGCTCAAAGTCGGCATTGTGATCTTCTTGGCTAGGTAAAATTTGCAAGAACATGCCTGCAGCTTGTTTACCGTCGGCAAATAACCAGAGTGCGGTAGGTAATTGCTCTGACTGGTTAAAGTAGTCTTCAACACAGGCGGCTAAGGTAGGCTTGTCGAGGGCGACCACGCCTTGGTAACGCTCGCCTTCATCGGGTGTTAGGGTAATAACCATATAACCTTGGCCAAAGAGATCGGCAAGGCTGGCATCGTCAGCTAAGTCGCCTTCCCAGCGGGCAATACCGCGTAATTGCTGTTGGTTATTACCATTGATTACCGCCAGCGATACTGGGCCGTTACCTTGTAGTTGCACGCTGATATCGCCACTGAATTTTAAGGTGGCAGTTAATAAAGAGGTTGCCGCCAGTAATTCACCGAGCAGAATTTGCAGCACGGGTGGGTAGGCGTGTGAGCCAATCACCTGTTGATAGCTGTCTTGTAATTGTACGAGTTCACCACGCACATCGGCATTGTCGAACAAGTAACGGTTTAAAATATCTTGGGTCATCTTGTGTCTCACTGTTAGGTAACTTTTACGTAATTCTTAGTATTCTTTAAAACGGATAAGCGCTCGTCGTTGCTTTTTATCCGGTTTATGCTCGGGCGCAGGATTATTGAGAATATTCAATCGTCTTGCTTCGGCGTTTACCGCCCGTTTAGCCGCACTGGCTGCGGTTTCTTCGTATAATTCCTGGGCAATTGATGCACTTTGGCGCACTTCAGATAATTTTTTTATAACGATCTCTTTATCGTCATATCCCTGTCGTATCTTAAGGACGGCACCTATCTCGGCATTCTTACTAGATTTGGTGCGCGCACCGTTGTAATGTACTTTGCCGCCGTTGATCATTTCTTTGGCAATGGCTCGAGTTTTATAAAAACGTGCGGCCCATAACCACTTATCGAGTCGAACGCTGCCACTGTCGCTTGAACTTTGTGTCATAGTGTCTCCAAGATAAAAGATCGATGAGTTCACATGCTGAGTAATAAATTGCCTAAGTCGCATTGCGATGATGTTAAAGGGTGGTGCGCTTCACACCCTTTTTAGGCGGGCAAAGTTAGCATAAATGGCCAATTTTCGCCAATTGCAATACTGTTATGGGGTTGTTGCCAAATGCGGCCTAGGTTAGCATGTGGCGAACATAATAATTTTTATAATCAGAACAGAGACCTGTATTGAGGGTCCACATAAATATGGATTTATTAGATAAAGTTATCGCAAAAGCTGCAGGTATTCCGCATAAGCCATTGAGTCAGATTGTTTTCTGGTGTGGTTTTATTCTGAGTTTACTCTTAGCCGCGCAAATTACATGGAAACTGGTACCTAGTTCATCTTCTCCAACTGTTTGGTCTCCTACGGCTGTCACAACGACGGGTAAGGGGGCCGGACAAGTCGATCTTGCTGGATTACAGCAGCTTGCGCTTTTCGGTAAAGTCGATGCCAAAGCGGATAAACCTAAAGTGGAAGTGGTTGAGACTGTGACCGATGCGCCTAAGACATCATTATCTATTCAATTAACGGGTGTAGTGGCTTCGACCGCTGATCAAAAAGGCCTCGCGATTATCGAATCCAATGGCAGCCAAGAAACCTATAGCCTAGGCGATAAAATTAAGGGCACATCCGCTTCGTTAAAAGAAGTTTATGCCGACCGTATTATCATCACCAACGCGGGCCGTTACGAGACTCTGATGCTTGATGGTCTGGTTTACACCAGCCAAAGCCCTGCGAATCAACAATTACAAAAGGCTAAGAGTGAAAAAGCCGAGGTGGTTAGCCGCGTGGATCAGCGCAAAAATGCTGAAATATCCCAAGAGCTGGCCGAATCCCGCAGTGAACTCTTAGCCGACCCCAGCAAAATTACCGATTACATCGCGATTTCTCCTGTCAGACAGGGCGAAAGCGTCGTGGGCTATCGTCTAAACCCAGGTAAAGATGTGAACCTTTTTAAGCAAGCGGGCTTTAAACCCAATGACCTTGCTAAATCGATTAATGGTTACGACCTGACTGTGATGAGTCAGGCGTTAGAAATGATGAGTCAATTGCCTGAATTAACTGAAGTTTCTGTTATGGTTGAGCGGGAAGGACAATTGGTTGAAATCATGTTTAGTTTGCCGCAATAACACGCGTTAGAGGAAAGTAAAATAATGAATAACAAACGGATTCGACGCAAACTGATTGCTGGAGTTGTGGCTGGCGCCACTATGCTGACCTCGCAATTTGTTTGGTCTGAACAATATGCGGCCAACTTTAAAGGCACTGATATCCAAGAATTTATCAACATTGTTGGTAAAAATCTGAATAAAACCATCATTGTTGACCCGACCATTCGCGGCAAGATCAACGTGCGCAGTTACGATCTGCTCAACGATGAGCAGTATTACCAATTCTTCCTCAACGTGCTGCAAGTATACGGTTATGCCATCGTCGAGATGGAAAACAACGTCATCAAGGTTATCAAAGACAAAGACGCGAAAACCGCGGCTATTCGTGTTGCCAACGACAACGACCCAGGTTTAGGCGATGAAATGGTTACCCGCATCGTGGCGTTGTATAACACCGAAGCCAAGCAGCTAGCGCCGTTATTACGTCAGCTAAACGATAACGCTGGTGGCGGTAACGTAGTGAACTACGATCCTTCAAACGTGTTGATGCTATCTGGCCGCGCCGCTGTAGTTAACAAGTTAGTTGAAATTGTTCGCCGTGTAGATAAGCAGGGTGATACCTCGGTACAAGTGGTGCCACTCGAATACGCATCTGCGGGAGAAATGGTGCGAATTATCGATACCCTTTACCGCGCGACCGCTAACCAAGCACAGCTCCCTGGGCAAGCGCCCAAGGTGGTTGCCGACGAGCGTATTAACGCCGTGGTGGTCAGTGGTGATGAAAAGAGCCGCCAACGCGTGGTTGAGCTTATCCACCGCCTCGATGCGGAGCAAGCCAGCACGGGCAATACTAAGGTACGTTATTTACGCTACGCCAAGGCCGAAGACTTAGTTGAAGTGCTGACCGGATTTGCGCAAAAGCTTGAGGGCGAAAAAGATCCGAGTGCTCAAGCCGGAGGTGGTGGCAAACGCCGTAATGAAATCAACATCATGGCCCACACTGATACCAACGCCTTAGTGATCAGCGCTGAGCCAGACCAAATGCGCACTATCGAGAGTGTGATTAACCAACTCGATATTCGCCGCGCCCAAGTATTAGTAGAAGCCATTATCGTGGAAGTCGCCGAAGGCGATAACGTTGGCTTTGGCGTGCAATGGGCCGCTAAAGCGGGCGGTGGTACTCAGTTTAATAACTTAGGCCCAACGATTGGTGAAATTGGCGCTGGTATTTGGCAGGCACAAGATAAAGAAGGTACCTACATTACCAACCCGAGCACTGGTCAAGTGATTGGTCAAAACCCTTCAACTAAAGGCGATGTTACTTTACTTGCCCAAGCCTTAGGGAAAGTGAATGGTATGGCGTGGGGCGTGGCCATGGGCGACTTTGGCGCCCTAGTACAAGCTGTGTCGGCCGATACCAACTCAAACGTACTGGCAACACCTTCGATTACGACGTTGGATAACCAAGAAGCCTCGTTTATCGTCGGTGACGAAGTGCCGATTCTGACGGGTTCTACCGCCAGCTCAAACAACAGTAACCCGTTCCAAACCGTTGAACGTAAAGAGGTTGGGGTGAAGTTAAAAGTGGTGCCTCAAATCAACGAAGGCAACGCGGTTAAGCTTGCGATTGAGCAAGAAGTCTCGGGCGTAAACGGTAACACGGGTGTAGATATCTCCTTCGCGACTCGCCGTTTAACCACCACTGTAATGGCCGACTCAGGACAAATCGTGGTGCTCGGTGGTTTGATTAACGAAGAAGTCCAAGAAAGCGTGCAGAAAGTGCCATTCCTCGGTGATATTCCGGTACTTGGCCATCTATTCAAGTCGTCTTCTAGTAAGAAGACCAAAAAGAACCTGATGATCTTTATCAAGCCCACTATTATTCGTGATGGTGTGACTATGGAAGGTATTGCAGGCCGTAAATACAATTATTTCAGAGCATTACAACTTGAGCAGCAAGAGCGTGGTGTGAACTTGATGCCAAATACTCAAGTGCCAATCTTGGAAGAATGGAATCAGTCTGAGTACGTGCCACCGGAAGTAAACGATATTTTGGATCGTTACAAAGAAGGCAAAGGGTTAGAAACTCAGATGCGTAAAACGGACTCGACCCTCAAGTCGCTGGATGAAAACAAGAACAAAGACAAAACACAATGAGTGAAATACAAGTAACCCAAGTCGAGGATTTAAGCCTAGTTTCTAACGAACTAGGTCTTGAAGCCGAAGGTGATGAGGTATTTCGCTCTAGCAGCAAAGAGCGTTTACCCTTTGCCTTTGCCCACCGCCATGAGGTGATTTTAGCCTATGGCGATGATGGCGCCTTGAACCTGTTTTATACCGCCAAAACCCCATTAGCGGCCATGCTCGAAGCGCGCCGCTACTCAGGGGTGGATTTGCCTTTAGTGTTGCTCGAGCCAAGCAAGTTTGAGGCGAAATTAACTCAGGCTTATCAAGCCAACTCCTCTGAAGCGCAGCAGCTGATGGAAGATATTGGCAACGAGATGGATTTATTTACCCTCGCTGAAGAGTTGCCACAAACCGAAGATCTGCTCGAAGGCGATGATGATGCGCCTATTATCAAGCTGATTAACGCCTTGTTATCTGAAGCGATTAAAGAAGAAGCCTCGGATATCCATATCGAAACCTACGAGAAACAATTGGTCGTGCGTTTCCGTATCGACGGTGTGCTGAAGGAAGTGCTTAAACCGAATCGTAAGCTGTCATCTTTGTTGGTGTCGCGGATTAAGGTAATGGCGCGCCTCGATATCGCCGAGAAACGTGTACCGCAGGACGGCCGTATTTCGCTGCGGATTGCGGGTCGTGCGGTGGACGTGCGGGTATCGACCATGCCATCAAGCCATGGCGAGCGGGTGGTGCTGCGTCTGTTAGATAAAAATGCTGGCAATTTGGACTTAAAACAACTGGGGATGACCGACAGTATCCGTGCCCAGTTCGATGAGCTTATCCGTCGTCCACACGGCATTATTCTGGTGACAGGCCCTACAGGTTCGGGTAAGAGTACCACGCTGTACGCGGGTCTTACCGAAATTAACTCTAAAGATACCAATATCTTAACCGTTGAAGATCCTATCGAATACGAATTAGAAGGTATAGGTCAAACCCAAGTAAACACTAAGGCGGACATGACCTTCGCCCGTGGTCTGCGTGCGATTCTGCGTCAAGACCCGGATGTGGTAATGATTGGGGAAATCCGTGATCTAGAAACCGCCCAAATTGCGGTACAGGCATCTTTGACTGGTCACTTAGTGATTTCAACCCTGCATACCAACACGGCCTCGGGCGCGATTACCCGTTTGCAGGACATGGGCGTAGAGCCTTTCTTAGTCTCATCGAGTTTGCTCGGGGTATTAGCCCAGCGCTTAATCCGTACACTTTGTCCAAAATGTAAAACAGAGCATGTGCCCGATGAGCGTGAGCGCGAGCTGCTTGGTATTACTGCAGATGATCAGCGCCATATTTACCGCGCCAATGGCTGTAAGGCCTGCGGTAACAGCGGCTACCGTGGTCGTACGGGTATCCATGAGTTGTTGCTGGTCGATGATAATGTGCGCGAGCTTATTCATGGTGGACGTGGCGAACTGGCGATTGAGAAATATATCCGCCAGTCGGTGCCAAGCATCCGCCACGATGGCATGAGCAAGGTGCTCTCAGGTATCACCACTCTGGAAGAAGTCCTAAGGGTGACCCGCGAGGAGTAAGCTATGCCAGCATTTGAATATAAGGCGCTGGACGCCAAGGGAAAACAGCTTAAAGGGGTGATTGAGGCGGATACCGCCAGACATGCCCGTAGTCAGCTGCGTGACCAACGCTTGATGCCGCTGGACATTCTGCCGGTCACCGAAAAGGAGGCTAAGGCGAAAGGTGCGGGATTCTCGCCCTTTAAACGCGGGATTTCGGTGGCGGAATTAGCGCTGATCACCCGTCAAATCGCCACACTGGTCGCGGCGGGTTTACCGATTGAGGAATGTCTCAAGGCGGTGGGCCAGCAATGTGAGAAGGCGCGTCTCGCCAGCATGATCATGGCAGTGCGCTCCCGCGTGGTGGAAGGCTATAGTCTGGCCGACTCTCTTGCCGAATTTCCGCATATTTTCGATGACTTGTACCGCGCTATGGTGGCTTCGGGTGAAAAATCGGGTCACTTGGAAGTAGTACTAAACCGCTTAGCCGACTACACCGAACGTCGTCAGCAGCTGAAGTCCAAACTGCAACAGGCGATGATTTATCCCATTATGCTAACGATAGTGGCCATTGGGGTGGTATCAGTGTTATTGGCTGCCGTGGTGCCAAAAGTGGTTGGCCAATTTGAGCATATGGGCGCTGAGTTACCCGCGACGACCCGCTTCTTAATTGCCGCCTCAGACTTTGTCCAACACTATGGCCTGTTTGTTATCTTGGCGATCGGTATTCTGCTGGTAGTTTTCCAGCGTCTACTCAAGTCACCGATTTTCAAGATGAAATACCATACGTTTTTGCTGAAAATGCCGGTGATTGGTCGAGTGAGTAAAGGACTCAATACCGCACGTTTTGCCCGTACCTTAAGTATTTTATCTGCCAGTTCGGTGCCTTTGTTAGATGGGATGCGTATTGCCAGCGAAGTATTGCAAAATGTGCGGGTACGGGCTGCGGTAGATGATGCAACGGCGCGCGTACGGGAAGGAACTAGCCTAAGTACAGCGTTGACTAACACTAAGCTATTCCCGGCGATGATGTTATATATGATCGCCTCGGGGGAGAAGAGTGGTCAGCTCGAAGACATGCTCGAGCGTGCTGCGGATAACCAGGATAGGGAGTTCGAGAGTAATGTTACACTTGCCCTCGGGATTTTCGAACCCATGTTAGTGGTAAGTATGGCGGGGGTTGTTCTTTTTATCGTGATGGCTATTCTGCAGCCAATCTTGGCACTGAACAATTTGATTAGTGGCTAGTTTTTAAATTTATGGATTATTGCCTTGCAGTTATCAAACTGAGAATGGCACAGGTTTTTTAGGAGATGTAGTCGATGCAAATGAACAAAAAACATAAGGGTTTTACCTTACTCGAAGTGATGGTGGTAATCGTTATCCTCGGTATTTTGGCGTCTATGGTGGTGCCAAACCTGATGGGTAACAAAGATAAAGCCGACCAACAGAAAGCGGTATCTGACATAGTAGCGCTCGAAAACGCCTTAGATATGTACAAGTTAGATAACGGTGTTTATCCAACGACCGAACAAGGTTTAGAAGCCTTAGTGCAAAAACCAACGATTTCACCCGAGCCACGTAACTACCGTGAAGAAGGCTATGTGAAGCGTTTACCACAGGATCCATGGCGTAATAACTACTTACTGTTAAGCCCTGGCGAAAACAGCAAGTTAGATATCTTTAGTGCAGGCCCAGATGGTCAGCCAGGTACCGAAGACGATATCGGTAACTGGAACTTACAGAACTTCCAATAAGATGGTAACGCTGCGCCACGCCGGCTTCACCTTGATGGAGGTGATGCTGGTGATTTTGTTAATGGGACTCACCGCCGCGGCGGTGACTATGTCTATTGGCAATTCAGGCCCACAACAGGCACTGGAAAAAAGCGCGCAGCAATTTATCGCCGCCACAGAACTAGTGCTGGATGAAACCGTATTAAGCGGTCAATTTATCGGTATCGTGGTGGAAAAAACCAGCTATCAGTTTGTTTATTATAAAGATGGTAAATGGAATCCATTGGAGAAGGACAGGATTCTGTCTGAAAAACAAATGGAGCCCGGCGTCGTGTTGAACCTAGTGCTCGACGGTTTACCCTTAGTGCAGGAGGATGAGAAGGACGAGTCGTGGTTCGACGAACCCTTAATCGAGCCTTCTGCGGAAGATAAGAAAAAGCATCCAGAGCCGCAGATTTTGCTGTTGCCGAGTGGTGAAATGAGCGCTTTTGAGCTGAGCTTTATTACCAAGACCGACAATGGGCCACTCGATGTGTTAGTGGTGGGCGATGCCCTTGGCCGTTTAACCCTAGGGCGACCCGATGAAATACGCTAAGGGGATGACCCTACTCGAAGTCATTGTGGCCTTGGCGGTATTTGCCATCGCCGCCGTCTCTATCACCAAAAGCTTGGGTGAACAGATGGCGAACATGCCGATTCTGGAGTCGCGCACCCTTGCCCAATGGGTGGCGGATAATCAAATGGTGGATGCCAGACTCGATCCGCAATTTCCCGAATTAGGCAAAAAAGAAGGGCAGGTTGAACTCGCGGGTAAGGATTGGTACTGGCGTAAAGAAGTGGTGAAAACCACGGATGATAACTTTCGCATGATCCGCATTAGTGTCAGTGAAGATGAGCGTTATCAGCGTATTGCAGCACAAGTGAGCAGTTATGTCCTTAAAACAAACTAAGGCTCATAAGGGATTTACCCTGCTGGAAATGCTGATCGCGATTGCGATTTTTGCCATGTTAGGTTTAGCCGCCAATGCGGTGCTCAGCACTGTGCTGACTAATGATGAAGTGACCCGTAACTTCTCGGTGCGTTTAAAGGCATTGCAGCAGGGCTTTGGCGCTATTGAGCGCGACCTTGGGCAGATGGTGGCGCGTACCCCCAGATTACTCGAAGGCGGCCGTGGTACCACAGTGTTCCAAACGGGTAACGATATTTTAGATTCGGAATCAGAGGCCTTAGTGTTCTACCGCTTAGGCTGGCTTAATCCCGACGGCTTATTGCCCCGTGGCAGCATACAGTCGGTTGCCTATGTGGTACGAGAAGGAAAATTAGAGCGTTGGTACTTTCCCTATCCCGAGCCCGAATTTGGCGCCGAGCCAATGAAGACTGTGATTATCGATAAGGTGCTCTCGGTCGAGTATTCCTTCTTTATGGAGGACAAATGGGAACGCAAGGTCGAGGCGACCAAGTTACCCAAAGCCATCGCAATGGAAATTGAGATTGAAGGCTTAGGCAAAATTCAACGTAAGTTTATGTTGCCCTTGGGCGCGGCGGCGCCGGAGAAATCCAATGATGAGGACAACAAGAACGACAACGCCGATGACAATAAAGACGACAACGGCGACCAAGATAATAACGGCGATGGCTCGGGTAACGGCGAAGAAGATCCCGGCAAAGGTGACCCTGAAAATGAGGATGGCGCATGATAAGGCGAAATCCTGCTAAACAACGTGGCGTCGCGCTGATTGTGGTGTTGCTGATTGTGGCCATGGTGGTGATTATCGCCACCAATATTACCAGTCGAAATCAGTTGTCGATGCGCCGCACCTTAAACTTAGCCCAGTACGATCAGGCCTATTGGTACGCGATTTCTGCCGAAGAGCTGGCGAAGAAGATCCTCAAGCAGGACTTGGACGATTCGGAAGGTCGCGTACACAAACAACAATATTGGGCCATGAGTGACGTGGTGTTTCCGGCGGAATATGGTGAGATTGCAGGCAAGATCACCGATATGCGTTCGTGTTTTAACTTAAATGCTTTGTCCGTCACCACAAAAGATGTGGAAAATGGTCAACCTAAATTGCCGTTGGCGGCAAAGCAATACAAAGCGTTATTAGTGAGTTTAGGGATGGATGATTTTACCGCAGATCATTTAACTCAAACCCTAAAGGATTATATCGACGAGGACACAGTCGCTAGCCCATATGGCGCTGAAGACGCCGAGTACGAGGCGCGAAATGTGCCATATCGCGCCGCGAATACCCTGATGAATCACAGGAGTGAGCTGCGAGCGGTGATAGGTTACACCCAAGATATTTATCTGAAATTATTGCCTTATATTTGTGTCATTCCAGGGAATGACAGACAACTGTTAAACGTGAACACCATAGAGGTCGAGCAAGCGGCGCTGCTGGCGGCCATGCTGGATAATCAGATATCGGTTGGTGAGGCCGAAAGTATTATCAACCAACGCCCCGGTGATGGTTTTGCCAAGATTGATGATTTTTACGAATCCTCCTCAATGGGGTCGATTAAGTGGGAAGATGCGATGAAGTCCAGTTTTGTGGTGGACAGTCAGTACTTCCTCCTTGCCTCGTGCGCTAAGGTCGATAACGCCATTTTTAGGATGGAGAGCGTGCTCAAAAAGGGCAGCGGTAACAAAATGGATGTGCTCACCCGTCAGTTTGGTGGACAAAAATAATAGCAAACAAGCTCAATCTTTTAAGATGGAAGCTGGTGGAGAAAAACTGTGAGTGAACGGCTATTTATTCGCTTAGGCAGAACCGCAGAGCAGGCATGCTCTTGGCTGGTTTGGTCCGAACAAGAACAAGAAATTATCGCCTCTGGTGAACTTGCCAACGCCCAAGGTTTATCAACCTTAACCGAGCGCGCGGGAAATCGGCCTATCGATGTATTGGTGCCAGCCTCCGCCATGACGCTCACCAGCGTGAATCTGCCCGAAAAAGGTCAACGCCAAGCCTTAAAAGCCCTGCCTTTTATGCTGGAAGAAACCATCGCCGATGATGTGGATGCGATGCACTTTACCGTTGGCCCACGCAATGGCGATGCCCTCAGTGTGGTGGCCGTTGCCCATGAGCAAATGCAAACTTGGCTCAGCTGTTTGGCCGAAGCGGGTTTAAAAGTGAAGCGTATCGTACCCGATTGCCTCGCCTTGCCATTGCAGGAATGCCAATGGGCGGCCATGCGTTTCGGTAACGAGTTATTACTGCGTACAGGATTAGGGACTGGCCACAGTCTGCCTTTACCTTGGCTGCCAGTCGCGATGAAGCAACTGACGGCGCAGGCCGACGAAGTGTCGGTCGCCAGTTACACAGAGATGGAACTGGACGGCGTTGAACTTAAGCCACAGCCGCTCGATTTGCCTATGTTGGTACTGGCGCGTGGCATCTTACATGCGCCCATCAACTTACTCACGGGTGTGTATACGCCGAAGCGTGAATACAGTAAGCATCTGTTGCAATGGAAAAATGCCGCAATCGTGTTAGGTGTTGCCATTGTCTTGTCCTTAGTGAATAAGGGCTTAACCATTCACCAGGTGAATGGCCAGATTGCCGATTTGAAGGCGCAGAGTGAGGCTATTTATCAACAAGTGGTGCCGGGGAATTCACGCATCGTGAATTTACGTTCGCAGATGGAAAGCCAACTGCGCGCACTCCAAGGGCAAGGAAGTGGTGCTGAGTTTTTTGCTATGCTCGACGGTTTACAGGACGCCTTTAAACAAGTGCCCGAGCTGAAACCGAATACCCTAAGATTTGAGAGCGCCCGTAATGAAATCCGTATGCAAGTCACGGCCAAGAATTACGCGCAAATTGAGAAGTTTAAAGAGATCGTCGGCCGTCGTTTCCAAATGGACGGCGGTACGATGAACAGCGGTGAAGATCAGGTCACCAGTACCTTAACCTTGAGGAGCAAATAAGATGGATAATTTGCGGACTTGGTGGCAAGGGCTTGCATCGCGCGAGCAGCAAATCGTCGGATTCGGCGCCGTTTTCTTAGTGATAGGCGTGTTTTACTGGGGCATCTGGACACCCATTGCCAATGCCGAAGCCAATGCACTGCGCAACTTAACGGCGCAGCAGCAGACCCTGACCTATGTAAAGCAAACGGCGAATAAAATCGCTGGTTTAAAACAAAGCGGCGCTAAGCCGACAATGTCAGGCAGCTTAAGCTCGGTCGTTAACCAAACGGCGGGCACTTACGGATTAGTGATCACTCGCATGCAGCCCCAGGGCGATAAAATCCAAGTGTGGATGGATGATGTGCCATTCGATGCCTTACTCAATTATTTGAGTGACTTAGTGCAGAAAAAAGGCCTATCACTTGAGAGTGTTGATTTGGCAGAGGCCGACGCGGCTGGCTATGTCAAAGTAAGACGTATCCAACTAGCGCAATAGGTTAAGGTGTAGCTGTGAGTTTGATAAAAAAAATCATTATAGGTGTACTGGTTTATTTAGTGTTTTTACTGGCGTTATTTCCCGCCAGTGTTGCTGTGCGCCTCGCACCACTGCCTGCAAATGTGGGGATTTCTGGGGTGAGCGGCAGTATTTGGTCTGGCAGCATCGAAACCTTAAATCTGCAGCAACGCCAATTGGAACAAGTTCGCTGGGAGTTGAGCCCTTGGGCCTTGTTTTTAGGCAAAGTGAAGCTGGATTTTCAAGTAGGTAGCCGTGCAACCCCAGTGAGTGCCAAAGGGTTAATCACTTGGTCGATGGGTGGTGTCAGCGCCCAAGGATTACGCTTTGAAGCGCCCGATAGTTTCTTGATTGGCAATGCAAAACTGCCCTTTAGAACCGAAATTAATGGTGAAGTCAGCCTACTGGTGGAAACTCTAGAGCAAGGTAAACCTTGGTGCGAGCAGTTATCGGGCAAGTTGTTTTTAAATCAAACCAATGTGAAGAACCAATTCGGCAATTATCCACTGGGTAATATCGAGTTGGGGTTGAGTTGTGTTGAGGGTAAAGCGCAGCTCGCCACCGATGAGAGCAAAAACCAGTTGGGGATTATCGGCACGCTACAGCTAGATGAAGGCAATATGGTTAAGGTTGCCGCTAAGATTAAAGAAACCAACGAACAGCCAGAAGATATGCGTAAATCCCTCGGGATGCTCGGCAAGCGTGGCAGCGATGGTTACTTCCCTGTGGTTTATCAAGGCCGTATTCCTGGGCTTTAATCTTCAGTAAGTTTGTGCATGATTCGATAGAGGCACCTTAGGTGCCTTTTGTATTTTAAGGGATTAACCCGCCAGATCGGCAAACAGCAGGCGATAGTCGCTAATGGCCGGAAAATCATTGAAGGTTTTGGTCGGTTTCTGGCTATCGGGATTGCTGATCCCGAGCTGATGGCCCACGCCCGCTAAGCGCGCCGCATTCAAAATAGGCTCGCTATCATCGATAAACAGGCAACGCTCAGGCACTAGGGCGAATTTTTCAAACAGCGTTTGCCAAAATTGTGGGTGTTCCTTGGGATAACCCGTTTCATGACTCGAAATCATCGCATCTAAGCCGCTTGCCAGTTCAGTGTGCTCCAGCTTAAGCGCAAGACTCTTAGGATGGGCATTGGTGACTAAGATACGTTTTTTGCCCGCAGCGGCGAGGGCATCGAGAAACGGCATGCTGTCTTGGCGCAGCTGAATACGATCAACTAAGTTACGGTGAAGCCCCATAATGTCGAGCTGTAACTCGGATTGCCAATAATCGAGGCAATACCAGTCTAACGTGCCCGCGACTCTGCCGTAGGCTTGTTCCACCAGTTGTTGCGCCTGGCTTTGGCTTAATCCCCGCTGCTTGCTCAGCTCCTGTGGCACTAGACTCAACCAAAAATGGTTATCAAAGTGCAGGTCGAGCAGGGTGCCATCCATATCGAGCAGTACAGTATCAATCTTCTTCCAGTCAAACATGGGCTGTCCTGTGTGATTCACTCGGCTCAGAATGAGGTTTACATTAGCCTATCTTGTCAGCATGACACTTTGTGCTAGGCTTGATTAATTCGTTTTTGTCTAAAAATGAGACACTTGGATATGGATATCTGCTCATTCGCCTTACTTACCCAAGCTCCGAATATCACTAGTTTACAGCAAGAACTCACAACTTTGTTGCAGCATGAGTGGTTGCCACACATTAACCAGCGGGATTATCACGCGGGCTCGCAGGGCGGTTGGGATGTGCTGGCCTTGCGCTGCGCCGAGGAATACCGAGTCGCGCACCCTATTTTGCAAGCCTTTTCCATTAGTGCTGCAACAGATTGGGATAATTTGCCCTCACTGGAATCGAGCCCCGCGCTACAGCAGTTTATTCAATCCCTTGCTTGCCCGGTTAAATCGGTACGCTTAATGCGTTTACATGCTGGCGCCGAAATCAAACCCCATAGGGATCAAGGCTTATCCCTAGAGCAAGGCGAAGCAAGGTTGCATCTTCCCATTCAAACCCACGCCCAACTGCATTTTTATGTGGATGATAAGCGGGTGCCGATGAAGGCGGGGGAGCTGTGGTATATCAATGCCGACCAAACCCATTGGGTCGCGAACAAAGGTGTGGAGGCCAGAATCAATTTGGTGATCGATTGTGAAGTTAACTCGTGGTTAAAGGAGCTTATCCATGATGCCAAGATCAAAGCCTAATGCAGGGCAGCGCGAGGCGCTTTTGAGATTAAAGCAGTTTGCTCAGGCGCTGTTGCAATCCCATTCAGCGGGGGAGGCAAAGCGGCTTATCGATCCTATGCTGGCGCAGTTATGCCAATTGACAGGGTTGGAGCTGCACCCGGCGTTGTTTCTCGATACAGAGGCGAGTATTACGGCTTTTGGCAAAGCGGTATCACCAACAACTGCGGCGCAATGTGCAGAAGATCCCGAGCGTAGCAGAGTGTTTATTCAGGGAATTTATCAAGCGATACAGGACAAACTTAAAGCCAATTCGAACCATCCTGTGCACATACTCTATGCCGGAACAGGGCCTTTTGCTTGGTTAATTTTAGCCTTATTACCGCTATTTACGGCGAAGCAAGTGCGAGTAACCTTACTCGACATTCATCGAGCGTCATTGGAGAGTGTTGAAAAGCTGCTGGCATATTTCGGCGTAGCGGATCGTGTCGATGCGCTTATTTGTGCTGACGCTACGCTTTGGCGGCCAGCATCAACACAAACCTTTGATCTGATTATTTCTGAAACCATGAAACACCTGCTGCAACAGGAACCGCAGGTACAGATTTTTAGCCAGCTACAGCATTTTTTAGCAGAGGATGGATGTTTGATCCCCGAGTCGATTGAGTTGGATGCGTGGCTCGAGCTAAAAGAGCAGCCGCCAATATATTTGGGCCCTTTATTCTGTCTCGATTTAGCCCATGCCCGCTTGCTCGCTCAAGGCGACAGGAGTGGGTTGGCGGGGAGCTTATTGTTACCCGATTATGATCCTCAACCCATAAACCTAAAATTGACGACGCAAATCAGGGTTTATGGCGAACATCAATTACTTGAAAATCAATCACAATTAACCCTATCCCAATATAAAAAATCCCTGTGGCTTAAACCTCTGAGTAGAGTGGACTTTAGCTACGAGTTGGGAACCTATCCCGATTTTATCTTCAAATATCAGCAGCAGAAATTGCCGCTTGTTGGCAGTGAGGATTTGAGTTGTTTGGGGATTTATCACTTGCAGCGGCTATGGCAAAAAATTCAGTTGCAAAAGCTTGGACAAACCAATGAGGTTACTGAGAGTGAATGGAACCTAGATAAAGCGCTGCTGGATCTTTGCGGTATTGGATTAGAGCCTGGGATGAAGGCGCTCTATCAATATGATAAACAGGCTGATTTTATCGCCTTCGTTCAAAGGCAAACTAAGCTGACTACAGCGGATATTGTTGGCATCAATCAGCGATTGCGCGCCTTATCCCAAGCTGAGCCAGAAAACGGCAATACAGAGCTAGCTTATAGCGATGCTTTACCTCAAGTGCTTACCGACGCCCAACTCGCCTTTTGGCAACGGGAAGGTTATTTAGTCATCCCGCAAGTGTTGTCAAAAGCCCAATGCGCGGCGAGTCGAGCCGTGATTTGGCAGCAGCTTGGCGCGAATGAAAATGATCCATCAACTTGGTACCAGTCCCATGAGTTGATGCAGAAAATCATGCTGCAGTTATTTCGTCATCCCGTCCTCGATGCCAATCGGCAAACACCTCTAATCCGCCAAGCCTTTGAACAATTATGGCAGCGTACCGATTTGGTGATGACGACTGATAGAGTGAGTTTTAATCCCCCTGAAACGCCCACTTGGCAGTTTCCTGGCCCCAATATGCATTGGGACATGCCACTGCAACTACCTGTGCCATTTGGAACACAAGGATTAATTTATCTTACGGATACCCCTGCCGAGCAGGGGGCATTTTGCTGTGTTCCCTGCTTTCACCTCAAAATAGAAACTTGGCTAAAGAAACAAAACAAGACTGATATGGAGTTGCAGCAACAGCATTGGGAGGAGTGGCCGATTAAACCTATCGCCGCGAGCGCAGGGGATTTAATCATTTGGCACCATGCCTTGCCCCATGGACCGACGCCAAATCGGGGCCTGTTACCCCGCATGGTGCAGTACATTAATTTCTATCCAATGGCCAGCTAATGATTAATTTTAATGAACAACAGCAATGCTATTGGCAATTGCTGCATCAGCCTGAATCATTGTATTTACTGTATCAAGCGCAGGATGTTGAGCATTTTGTTGCCTTGATGGCAGACTTCCTCAATTGGCCTGAGCTAAATTTAGAGCAGATGCTGGCATTTATTGCCTTACAGCAACAAGGTTTCATTCCGGATTTAGCACGCTTCAGCCAAGTTTGGTTTCCTTCTCGTTATCATGCTCAAACCAAAACAATAAGTTGGGTTCCTGTCTTTCAGCGGTTATCAAAACCTTTCTTGGAGGATGATATCTGCGATGCTCGCCGTGGTTTACTGGCCAGTTTTATCCAACCTCAAACCTTGCTCGAACCCTTATTATCCCAGCGCGAAAGTTTGCCCGCTATCAATCCTAACTTGATGATTTTCCATTGGTCCCGTTGTGGGTCAACACTGGTTTCTAGTAGTTTTTCCCTACTCAATACCTGTCGAGTGCTGTCCGAATCAATGCTCTGTAGCGATGTTATGCATGATGGCGATTGGCCTTTGGTGCTAAAACCACAGTTGGTGGATTTATGTTTAAGGCTACAAGGGCGGTTGCGGCCTGATGAGTGTGAGCTAGTGATCAAGTGGAATGCGTGGGATTTAGCTTGTTGGCCCATGTTGCTAGAACTCTATCCTAATAGTCGAGTGCTATGTCTGATGCGCCATCCCAGAGATATTTTGGCTTCGCATCAACGAGAGGCAGGGATGCATATGGCGGGGCGGGTGAAGGCTTTATTTCTCTATTCATTACCGCTTAGTGAAAATACACATGGTGAGTCTAGTGAAAACACGCATGGTGAGCTTAGTTTAGACGTATTTCGAATGGATGTGTTGCATGGTTTTGCCCAGCAAACTGCTGCACTTTATCAATCAAGTCGTTGCATCTTAATGGATTATCAACAATTAAATGCGCTTAAACCCAGCGCACTTTCGGCCATTTTAGACTGGCCGTTAGCCGCAGAAGATATTGAGCACTGGCAAGGCCACTGGCGCTTTGATGTAAAGCGACAAGGGCAATTGTTTGTGCCCATTGCACCCACGCAATCTACCCCAGTAAATGAATCACAAACTCTCTCATGGCAGCTGTTATTGAATGCTTATGAGGAACTGTTGCAACCTTTAGCTCGAGAAAAAAACCATGATGCTAGCTGAATTAAATCCATTAACTGGCTTGAGTATTAAGCCTGCCAAAGCAAACGATAACCTATTTATGGCAGAGCTTTTTTATTCAACTAAAACCTTCTTCTATGAGCTTGGTTTACCCCTTGATGTCGCGCAAAGCATGCTGGAGCAACAATATCGGCTGCAGCAAGTCTCTTATCGGGATCAATATCCAAATGCCATCATCTATATCTTGTGTTATCAGCAACAAGCGGTCGGCAAACTGATGCTCGATACCAATGAGCATAGGGTTCATCTTGTTGATTTTATTATTGCGCCAAGTATGCGAGGTCGCGGTTTAGGCTCTGCGGTATTAGAGGCGGTCAAGCTTGAGGCGAGGCAACGTCAGTTGCCTGTTCATTTATCAGTAGAGAGTGAAAATACTCAGGCTAAATCACTTTATTTACGGCATGGATTTCAGTTTCAAAGCCGTTCAGATACCTATGAGTCAATGCGATGGCCTTAAACCTAGGCAGATAATTTACACAAAATTATTTCTGCTTAATTGTGTTTGCCGATTTTTCAGATATGTTTAGTTGTAACCAAGCTGTTTTAATTGTGTTGCATAACAGTCTCATTAATGTGTGATGCAAATGATGTTGTCATCAGCAAAAGGAACTCGCTGTCGATTAAATGTCGTGAGTAATGAAATCGTTGAAAAACGTTACATAGACAAAATCGTTATTTAAGGAGAAATACAATGTCAGAGCCATTTATCGGTCAAATCTCTATGTTCGCCGGCAACTTTGCTCCACGTGGTTGGGCGTTTTGTAATGGACAGTTGTTGTCGATAGCGCAATATACCGCGCTTTTTTCAATAATTGGTACCACTTATGGTGGGAATGGCCAAACTACTTTTGCATTACCGAACATGCAAGGGCGTGTGCCCGTCCATCAGGGACAAAGCCCAGGTACATCACAGTACGTTCTAGGTGAAATGGCTGGACAAGAAACCGTTACTCTCACCTCTAGTCAGATGCCTATACATAACCACGCCGTAGATTTAACTGGAACAGGTAATGTTAGCGTGGCACTTGGCGCTTCGACCGCGAATGGCAATACGTCTACCCCAAGCCCAACTACTGTTCCTGCAAAGGTCGCTAGCGGCCTTAATGCTCTAAACGCTTTTAGCTCCGCAGCTCCTAATACTAATTTGCTACCAGTCAATACCACCACAAGCGTACATCTTACAGGTGCAACTACAAATACTGGAAATAGTTTGCCTGTAAGACTATTGCAGCCTTATTTGACAGTGAATTTCATTATCGCACTTGAAGGTATTTTCCCTTCGCGTAATTAAATTTACACGAACTAGATAGGGGAATCTGTAAGAGAAATAGTGCGTAAGGAGTACGCACTATTTGTATTTAGGGCAAGTTATTTATGGGGAATTATCATGCATCAACCTGCTTGTAAAGCGATACATGCCGTTAAGAATCTTATTGTTAGATTCTGGCATTCTTATTGGACAATACTTATTGTAGGCAGTTTGTTTGCGATGACTTCCCTTGGTGCTAATGCACAAAACCGATCCTATGATTTTACAGCTAATGATACCGTTACACTGACTAATGCGGCTTCTGCGCTATCGAACCGGACGACATTTACACTGGAGTTCTGGGCCAAATTTACTAACGTCAGTGGGCTCATTAATTTAGTTGATTTCACTGGCGGTGCTGATGCCGGTGGCCTCATATTGAACGCAGGCAAACTGACTGTCGATTTGGCCTGTGATTTTGGTTGCTTGACGGAAAGTAATGCACTGTCCTTAAGCACAGGGACCTGGTATCACATTGCAGTAGTATTTGATAACGGGACTTGGGATTTTTATGTCGATGGAGTAGCACAGGGTATCAATGTTCTTGATCAAGGGGCTATCAATGTTGTCCCTGATTATGCTGGATTGTCGGTGACCAACCTGCTGTTTGGTATGCAAAACCACCCATCTGTCGATGATTTTGTAGGTAGCATTGATGACATACGTTTATGGAGTAGTGCACGCACCCAAACGCAAATTCAAAACAATCGTAGTATGGAGTTGGTGGGGAATGAAACCGGTTTATTGGGTTACTGGAAGTTAAATGAAACCAGTGGTACTACCGTAAATGACAGTCAAACCAATAGCAGCTCGCTCACTGGTACCAGCAGCGGCATTGGCTTTAATCCTGTGGGCGCTTTTTCTACCGATACTCTTGCTCCGACGGTAAGTTCTATTTCCGCCAGTACCGCAAACGGTACCTACAAAGTAGGCGATGTCATCAGTATTCAGGTCAACTTTGATGAAACTGTGTTGGTCACTGGCACACCTCAACTCACACTTGAAACAGGCACTACTGATCGCACTATTGACTACACCAGCGGCAGTAATTCCAGTAGCTTGACGTTCAACTACACTGTTCAATCTGGTGATACCTCGGCCGATTTGGATTATGTGGCGACCAATTCTTTAGCACTAAACAGTGGCACTATCCGCGATGCAGCCAGCAACAATGCCATTCTAACCTTGCCAAGCCCTGGGACTGCCAATTCTTTGGGCGCAAATAAGAATATTGCTATTGATGGCATAGCACCCACTATATCTTCTGTGACTGCCAGTACAGCCAATGGCACTTATAAAGTGGGCGATAACATCAGTATTCAAGTTAACTTTAGTGAAGTGGTGAATGTCACTGGTACGCCGCAATTAACCCTTGAAACAGGCACAACAGATCGCACGATTAATTACACCAGCGGCTCAGGTACAAGCACCCTTACATTTAGCTACACCATTCAGTCCGGTGATAGCTCAAACGATTTGGATTATGTCGCCACCAATTCATTGTCGTTAAATGGCGGCACTATTCGCGATGCGGCTACGAATAATGCGACGCTTACACTGGCATCGCCCGGAGCGGCCAACTCATTGGGCGCCAATAAAGCGCTGGTTGTGGATGGCGTTACACCTTCTGTAACTAACACAGCTCCTGTTGGTGGCGCAGTATCGACGGACACCAGCGTGGATTTCACCGTGAATTTCAGTGAGTCTGTCAGCAATATTTCCACTGACGATTTCGCTTTGGGAACTACGGGTAGTGCAACAGGCACGATTGCTAGTGTATCTGCGAGTTCGGGCTCCAGCGTGACAGTGACGGTGAGTAGCATTACTGGCAATGGTACGATAAAGCTCAACCTAAACGGTTCCACCAATATTTCTGATGCGGCTGGCAATGCTGGCCCCGCTGCTTATACCAGTGGCACGACCCATACGGTCGCCATTCCAACGGCACCGGATGCACCCACCATAGGGGTTGCAACAGCAGGTGATGGACAGGTTTCCGTCGCCTTTACTGCACCGGCCAATAACGGTGGCTCGGCGATTACCGGTTACACCGTGACATCCAGCCCCGGCGGTATTACTGCAGGTGGCAATGGATTCACAACGTCTCCGATAACGGTGACTGGCCTTACGAATGGTACGGCTTATACTTTTACGGTGACCGCAACTAATGCCATTGGAACAAGCTCTGCCTCCGCTGCTTCCAATTCAGTGGTGCCCAAAGTTAATCAAACAATTACTTTCAATAATCCCGGCGCACAGAATTTTGGTACCAGTCCGACCCTAAGTGCGACCTCTAGCTCGGGCTTGACGGTCAGCTTCTCATCTTCGACGACGGGGATCTGTACCATCACCTCTGGAGGTGCGCTGACCTTTGTTAACTCTGGCTCATGTACTATCGATGCGGACCAAGCCGGGAATGCTGCTACCAATGCTGCAACGACGGTAAGCCAAACCTTTAGCGTTAATGCCGTCGCGCCTAGTGCCCCAACTATTGGCTCCGCAACCGCGGGCGACACTCAAGCATCGGTTAGCTTTTCAGCTCCCGCCAGCACTGGTGGTGCACCGATCCTTGCCGGAGGCTACACTGTCACTGCTAGCCCCGGTGGTGCAACGGGTACTGGATCTGGTTCGCCGATCACAGTCACAGGGCTCACTAACGGAGTGTCCTATACTTTTACCGTTACAGCGACTAACTCCGCAGGGACTGGTGCTGCGTCTGCGGCTTCTAATTCAGTTACACCCGCATCGCCTCAAACCATTACTTTTGCTAACCCTGGGGCGCAGAATTTTGGAACGTCGCCCAACTTGTCTGCCAGCTCAACATCAGGTTTAACCGTCAGCTTTAGCTCATCGACCACAGGGGTATGTACGGTTAGCGGTTCAACCCTGACTTTTGTTACTGCAGGTACTTGTACCATCAACGCTGAGCAGGCTGGTAATTCGTCCTATCTGGCCGCCGCCACGGTCAGCCGAACATTTACAGTAAATGCTGTTGTACCGAGTGCGCCAACAATTGGCACAGCAACTGCTGGAGATACTCAGGCCAGTGTTGCCTTTGTTGCTCCTGCTAATACAGGTGGGACTTCGATTATGGGTTATACCGTGAGCGTCAGCCCGCCGGATGTTGCCCCAGTTAATGGTGCCAGTTCGCCGATTCTAGTGACAGGTTTGACTAATGGACAGGCCTATACCTTTACGGTAACGGCAAATAACTCTGCTGGCGCAGGTGCTGCATCAGCTGCATCGAATAGCGTGACACCCGCAGCAAGCCAATCCATTACTTTCACCAATCCGGGAGCGCAAAACTTTGGTACATCGCCGACACTGGTCGCTACGTCCAATTCAGGTTTGATTCCGACATTTACCTCATCTACCCCCGGAGTGTGTACTATTACCAGTGGTGGCGTATTGACCTTTGTCACTGTGGGTACTTGTACCATCAACGCAGATCAAGCAGGCAATGCGAGTTATTTGGCTGCTGTTCAAGTTAGTCGTTCATTCAGTGTCAATGCCGTTGTGCCAAGCGCGCCAACAATCGGCGCTGCTACTGCGGGGAATGCTCAAGCAACGGTGAGTTTTAGTGCCCCGGCATTCACTGGCGGTGCGGTCATTACGGGCTACTCCTTAGTGTCTACTCCTGGCGGTATTACGGCATCGGGTACTGCTTCACCTATAACCATAACTGGATTAACCAATGGGACTTCCTATTCATTTACTGTAGCAGCTATAAACTCAGCCGGAACCGGTAGTGCCTCCACGGCGAGTAACGCAGTGAAGCCTAATGGCGCCCCTGTTATCAGTTCAACNGCGNTNACCAGTGCCACTCAGGATGCGGCCTATAGCTANACCTTNGTNGCNANNGACAGCGATGTGGGCGACAGTGTNACNTTAAGNGCCGTTACACTGCCAAGCTGGCTGAGCTTCAATGCGGCGACAGGTGTCCTGAGTGGTACGCCAACTAACGCTAACGTGGGCAGCCATGCGGTAGTACTACGGGCAACAGACACAGATGGCCTGACGGCAGAGCAGAGCTTTACCATTGTGGTGGCAAACGTCAACGATGCGCCGACCATCAGTTCAACNGCGNTNACCAGTGCCACTCAAGATGCGGCCTATAGCTACACCTTGGTCGCAAGCGACAGCGATGTNGGCGACAGTGTCACNTTAAGTGCCGTCACACTGCCAAGCTGGNTGAGCTTCAATNCGGCGACGGGCGTGCTGAGTGGTACCCCAAGCAATGCTAACGTGGGTAGCCATGCGGTAGTACTACGGGCAACAGACACAGATGGCCTGACGGCAGAGCAGAGCTTTACCATTGTGGTGGCAAACATCAATGATGCACCGACCATCAGTTCAACTGCGTTAACCAGTGCCACTCANGATGCGGCCTATAGCTATACCTTGGTCGCAAGCGACAGCGATGTGGGNGACAGTNTNACCNTNAGNGCNGTNACACTGCCAAGCTGGCTGAGCTTTAATGCNGGNACGGGCGTGTTAAGTGGTACGCCAAGTAACGATAACGTCGGCAGCCATGCCGTGGTGCTTCGCGCCACCGATGTCGATGGCTTAACCGCAGAGCAGAGCTTTACCATTGTGGTGGCAAACGTCAATGATGCACCTGTCGCTTCCAATCAGTCTGTGACATTAGAGGAAGACAGTTCGCTGATGATTACGCTTGCTGCTGAGGATGCCGATAATGATCCTCTGACCTATGAGATCACCGCGCAACCTGCCTCTGGTACCTTAGAGCAGCATGGTAGTGTCTGGCTCTACATGCCTGAGAAGGATTTTAATGGTACTGATTCTATTGGCTTTATTGCCAAGGATGCAGAGTTAAGCTCTGAGCCCGCCACAGTCACCATTACGGTTACGCCAGTGAACGATGATCCTCAAGCTGTCGATGATAGCTATACCTTAACCAGTACCCCCAATGACACCTATTCGCTGGCGGTGCTGGCAAACGATGTGGATGTCGATGGCGACGCCTTAAGCATTGATGGTGCCGCTGCGGATATTGGCAGTGTACAAATCACTGCCGATGGACTCAGCTTTACCGCGCCCGAGGCTTATGTGGGGCCAGTTGCACTGCGTTATACCATTAGCGATGGCAACAAAGGCCGAGCAACCGCTAAAGTGAATGTGCTGATTGAAGGCGCTGATTCAGCGAATCAACCCGTGATCACCCTCCCTGATGATGTTGAGGTGAATGCGACTGGCCTGTTTACGCGGGTGAAACTCGGTTTTGCCAAGGCGGTTGACCGTAATGGCCATCCATTGCCTGTGTCGCTGGTGAATAAGAGCTTGTTCTTCGCCCCTGGCAACTACTTAGCCTATTGGCAGGCAGTAGACAGCGAGGGCAATAAGGCGATTAAAGCGCAGAAGATTAAAGTCAATCCATTGATTTCACTGAGCAAAGATCAAGTTGTTGCTGAAGGAAATCAAGTGACTGTGAGTGTTCATCTCAATGGTGAGGCACCGAGTTATCCGCTGAGTATTCCTTACACAGTGTCAGGAACGGCAGACAGTAGCGACCATGATTTGGTTGATGGCGTAGTGGAGATAGCCGCAGGACAAATGGCAGAAATCCACTTTACTACCCTGAACGATGGTGTGAGCGAAGGGAATGAAGAGGTATTAATCAGCCTTGACCCAAGCCTGAATCTTGGTAGTAAGCAGCAGACCCAAGTGGTGATTACCGAAGCCAATATTGCACCACAGGTCAGTTTAGCGGTGACTCAAGCTGGCCAGCAGCAAGTCATTGTCGCGCAAAATGCTGGTGATGTGCATATCCGTGCCACCGCCTCGGACGCCAATGAGCAGGATACATTGACGCTGACGTGGACAAGCGGCGGGTTAAGCTTGCAAGCGGATGCGACGGGGATGACATTCTCTCCAGCCGCGGTGACTCCGGGGATTTATCCTGTGAGCCTAACGGTGACCGATGATGGTTCGCCTGTACTGTCGAGTACCGAAACTGTGTATATCGTTGTGCGTCCAAGTTTAGCCGCATTGACGAGTGCCGATACGGATGGCGATTTAATCCCTGATGTTCAAGAAGGCTATAGCGATAGCGATAGCGATGGTATTCCGGATTATTTAGATGCCAATAACGACTGTAATGTGATGCCTGAAGGGGAATTACAGCCAGTCTACTTCTTGGCCGAAGGGCAGGCGGGTGTCTGTTTACGTTTGGGGAATATTGCCCTAAGCCGTGGACAGAGCGGCGTGCAGCTACAGCCTGAAGCCGTGGCTGAAGATGCTTTAGCAGCCAATGTGGGTGGTATTTTCGACTTTATCGCCACGGGCCTACCACAACAGGGTCAAAGCTATAGCTTGGTATTGCCACAACGTTCGCCCGTTCCTGCGAATGCCGTCTATCGCAAGTTCAATGCTCAAGCGGGCTGGCGTGACTTTGTGATTGATGCAAACAACACTGTTGCCAGTACCGAAGGTGAGCGTGGTTTCTGCCCTCCACCGGGGGATAGCAGTTGGACGCCGGGATTAACCGAAGGCCATTGGTGTGTGCAGTTAACCATCGAAGACGGTGGCCCTAACGATGATGATGGTGTGGCTAACCGTACTATTGTCGACCCAAGTGGCGTGGCTGTGATGCTCAATGGTAACCACTTGCCTGTCGCCAATCCTGACTCGGCAGCAATTGCCTGGAACCAGAGTATCGATGTGAACGTGCTTGCCAACGATACGGATAGCGATGGGGATAG
The DNA here is from genome assembly GCF_004354305.1 of Shewanella decolorationis. Taxonomy (NCBI): domain Bacteria; kingdom Pseudomonadati; phylum Pseudomonadota; class Gammaproteobacteria; order Alteromonadales; family Shewanellaceae; genus Shewanella; species Shewanella decolorationis. The sequence goes on from NZ_CP037898.1 coordinate 4,105,400, forward strand.
TTTGAGTGTTACTCAAGTGATCAGTGAGTTTGGCACTGCCACAGTGTTAGCGGATCAACGGATCAGTTACACGCCAGCGGCAGACTTTATCGGCACCGATGTGTTGGTGTATAGCATTACCGATGGTAAAGGTGGTACGGCAAGTAGTGAGCTGACGATTGAGGTGAATGGCAACACAGCCCCTGTGACTGTTGATGACAGCGCCGCCACCGATGATCGCACCAGCTTGCTTATCGACGTGCTGAGTAATGACACCGATCTGGATGGTAATACGTTGACCCTGTTAAGTGCGACAGCTCAACAAGGCAGTGTGACTATCGAGGCGAATAAACTGCGTTATATCCCTAAAACAGGGTTTGATGGTGTGGATACCGTGACCTATAGGATTAGCGATGGTCAAGGTGGTGAAGCAACGGGGCAAGTGCTTATCACTGTTAAAGCCTATCAAGAGGTCATTATCGATAATAAGTCAGGAGGAGGCAGTATGACCTTATGGGCGTTGGCATTTATCTTAGCGTGCGCCATGTTGCGCCGCCGAGAGCTACAGCGATTGGCCTTAGGCTGCCTGTTATTTCTCAGTGTGACGCAACAGGCACAGGCAACAGACTGGTATGTTGAGGGGTTCATTGGCCAAGCGAAGGCCGATAAAACCCTGCCTGAGTTGAACGTCCAAGTCGGAGAGGGGCAACTTCTCAACGTCGATGACTCGGATACCGCATTTGGGGTGAGTCTGGGTTATCAGTGGACGCCGACCGTAGCGTTGGAACTGGGTTATGCCGACTTTGGTGAAGGAAGCGCGAGAATTAAGGGCGCAACCTTAACACCGGAGCAATACCATGAGTTGGTGAAAACCGTCACTCCAGTCCTTGCCGATGGGGTGATGCTTGGCCTGAGACTTACCTTGCTTGAACATGAGGGGTGGCGTTTTGAAGTACCCGTTGGCTTGTTCCATTGGCAAGCAGATATCAGCAGTACCATGGGCAATACAACGATCAAGACCGATTTAGATGGCACTGATTGGTATGCGGGAGTGCGTTTTAGTTACCAATTCAGTGATGCTTGGTCCGTGGGGTTAGGTTATCAATACATAGATATCGAGCCGAATGATCTATTGAGTTATCAGCTCAATCTGCGCTATCAGTTTTAGATGATGTTGACATCAAAAGGGGCTTAGCCCCTTTTTTGTTGGTGATTTTTCGCGGTAAAAAGCGAAAAGTTTTAACCGTTTCTCCTTTGTCCTTGCTGAGTATGTGATTTAAATCCCATGGCTTGGATGGTGGTCTTTGGAATAGCCGCACTAAATTCAGGTTGTAGATTAAAGACAGGATAGTAAGATTGTCACTTATCCTAGTTAGTTTGTTGCTATTTTTATCCAGGGGCAGTTATGTCGCAGCGGCACCATAAGCCGGAAATCTTGCATACTGAAGTTGTCGCTAAGAGCCGTTTGTTTCAAATTGAACAGGTCCATCTTAAATTCTCCAACGGTGTCGAGCGCCAGTATGAGCGGATGAAGGGCGGAAGCCGTGGCGCTGTGATGGTGGTGCCCATTCATCAAGGCAACATGTTGTTAGCCCGTGAATATGCCGCTGGCACCGACAATTACGAGCTAGGTTTTCCTAAGGGATTAATTGACCCAGGTGAGCAAGCTATCGAGGCGGCCAATCGAGAATTACAGGAAGAAATCGGTTTTGGGGCGCGTAAGCTGACACTGTTGAAAGAACTTAGTCTTGCACCGGGTTATTTCTCTAGCAAGATGCAAATTTTCATAGCAGAAGATTTATATGAAAGCCGCCTCGAAGGCGATGAGCCAGAACCCATAGATGTAGTGCCTTGGGCATTGGCCGAGTGGGAAGCGTTACTCGATAATAGCGATTTTTCCGAATCTCGTAGTGTGAGCGCATTGTTTTTAGCGCAGAAACACCTACAACTTAAATAATCTTTTTCGTTAAAGCGTTCAGCAACTGAGTGCTTGTAAATCATTCGCGAAGTTTGCGATTGGAGTGGTTATGAAGCCAGAAGAGTTAATCGACGAGGTGATTGCGATAGCAACGGATGCGGGTCGCACTATTCGTGAGATTTACCTCAAGGGTAATTTTGAACGAGAAACCAAGTCTGATAATACCCCCGTCACCTCGGCGGACTTAGCGGCGAATAAGCTGATCTGTGAACGCTTAGCCGCATTGACGCCCGATATTCCTATCCTGTCTGAAGAGGCTGCCGATATTCCCCTAAGCGTGCGCGAAGGCTGGAAACGTTATTGGTTAGTCGATCCCCTCGATGGTACGGGGGAGTTTATTGCGGGCAGTGGTGACTTTTCGGTGATCATTGCGCTGGTGGAGCACAATCGCCCTGTAATGGGCGTGGTTTATGTGCCTATGACGCAGGTGTGTTACTACGCCATTGCGGGCTTAGGCGCCTATAAACGTACCGATAAGCAGGAAGTGCGCATCAGCAGTCGGCAAATTCAGCACCGTGAGCAAGTTTCCCTTAGGTTAGCTGTGAGTCGTCGTCAGGATCCCCAATCCGTGTTGACCCTGTTCAATCAGCCTAAGCACTGTGAGCTGGTGGTCATGGGCGGTGCGGCCTTAAAGAGTTGTCTGGTTGCCGAAGGACGCGCTGATTGCTATGTGCGAGTCGGGCCGACGGGGGAGTGGGATACCGGTGCCGCGCAGATCATTATTGAGGAAGCGGGTGGCCAGCTCATGGATACTGAGCTGCAACCTTTAACCTACAATGAGCGTGAGACGCTTGAAAATCCCAACTTTATTGTTGTTGGTGCGCCCAATTTAGAGTGGGATAAAATTTTAATTGGTGAATAGTTTTACATGCAGTCTATCCGTCCAGTATTAAAGTCAGAGTTAGCCGATGTTTTTCAACTCGAACAGGCTATCTTTGGCGATCATTGTTATCCCGATTTTTTCTTTCGCCAAGGATTTGATTGTTGGCCAGAGCATTTTCTGGTTGCCGTAGGTGATGGCGGTAAGCTGTTAGGCTATTTGCTCTGCGCTCAAAGTGGTGACCCTGCTTGTATGTGGATTCTCTCCGTGGCGGTGAGTGAGCAATCCCGCGGGCGAGGCATTGGCAAACAATTAATCCAACAATGTTTAACTCAGCTACCGCCTCAGGTTAAGCGGGTGGATTTAACCGTCGATCCCCACAACCCAGCCCATGGTTTGTATCAGCGTTTAGGGTTTGTCGATACTGCCTTCGAAGCGGACTATTTTGGCGCAGGGGCAGATAGAGTCGTGATGAGTTATCACTGCCGCTAGGTAAAAGTTCAACCTCGAAATGGCGCCCTCGATTGAGGGCGCCATTTTTTTATGCGTTAAAAGTTAAGTTCCTTCCAAGGTTTCCATCGAGCGCTTGCCTCGAAGTTAGCCCTTCTTCCCTCATTTTTATGCCTTTTACTTCATGCTGTACGCAAAATAAACTTATTTTGAACGTTGTTTTTTATTTTTTAGACTGTTAATCTCACAGCATTCAACAGGGAGTGAGACCTATGGCGAGACGCAAAGAACATAGTCATGATGAGATTCGTGCTATGGCAGTAGAAGCGGCAATGGTATTGCTGCAACAGCAAGGGACACAAGAACTGAGTTTACGCAAGATTGCTAGCCAGATTGGCTATGTGCCTAGTACCTTAATCAATATCTTTGGTAGTTATAACTACCTACTGTTAGCCGTTTCTGAGGCAACGCTGCAGGCGTTGATGCGTCAGCTCTCCGAGGTAAGTGCTGATAATCGTCGCAATCAAATCATTAGCATGGCGCAAAAATACGCGGAGTTTGCCCACGCACAGCGCCAATGTTTTAAGTTGGTATTTGAACTGCAGCTACTCGACTCTGAGCCTTTGCCTGAATCCCAAGGCCAACTTATCGCGGGTTTATTCAGTTTAATCGAGCGCGAGTTAGTCCTGTTGTTCCCCCATAAAACTGCTGAGCAGCAACTCCAAATGAGCCGAGTACTCTGGGGCGGCATCCATGGTCTCACCGCCTTATCACTGGATAATAAATTGTTTGCCGATACGGCATCTTTACCCGCTTTGTTAGAGAGTCATGTGACAGGGTATTTACAGGGAATGGGTTATCAGAGGGAAGCGTCATGCTGCTAACAAAACGTTTTTTACCGTACTTTGCGACCCAATGTCTTGGGGCACTTAACGACAATATCTATAAAAATGTGTTGTTGTTGCTGGTAACCTTCAGCCAAGTCAACGATTTGCCTATTAGTGTCGACATGTTTGTCAATTTGGCTGCAGGGGTCTTTATCCTGCCGTTTTTCCTGTTTTCGGCCCATGCAGGCGTAGTGGCCGACAATATGGATAAAGCCAAACTTATCCGTCGCTTAAAACTACTCGAAGTCATCATTATGTTCAGCGCCGCCGCGGCCATCGTGAGCGAAAATTACATGATGATGTTATTACTGCTGTTTTTAACCGGTAGTCAGTCGGCCTATTTTGGGCCGGTCAAATATTCCCTATTACCTCAAGCCTTAAAAGAGGATGAGTTAGTCACGGGCAATGCCTGGGTTGAGATGGGGACGTTTCTGTCTATCTTGATTGGTACCTTGAGTGCCGGGATTTTGGTGTCTGATAACAATGCCACTTTTTGGTCGGCCATCACGGTCGCAGCCCTTGCCTTGGCGGGGTATTTATCTAGCCGTGCGATCCCTGCTTTACCGCCACAGGGTACAGTTCAGAAAATCCAATTTCGCCCATTATCAGGCACTTGGCGCACCATAAAGAAGGCGCGTCAAACGCCTTCGATTTGGATGGCCATCCTCGCCATTAGCTGGTTCTGGTTTTTGGGTGCCACATATCTGACCCAATTCCCTAACTTTGCCAAGTTGCATTTGCACTCTGGCGCGACCGTGGTGTCGCTTCTACTGGGGATGTTCTCTATCGGGATTGCGGTTGGCTCCTTTGTGTGTGAGCGTTTTTCCTTTGGCCATGTGGAGTTAGGTTTGCTGCCCTTTGGGGTGCTCGGCTTAACTGTGTTTGGTGTGGACTTGCTGTGGGCGATTCCGCCCGCACCTGCGGATGCGCAGTTTGTGTATGGCTTACAAAGCTTTATTGCCGAGCAGAAGCATTATCGAGTGATGTTGGACTTCTTTATGATTGGGGTCAGCGGTGGTTTGTTTATCGTGCCTCTGTATGCCTTTATTCAGGCGCGCTCCGCTAAGGGAGAATGTGCGCAAGCGATTGCTGCGAATAACATTATGAACTCGCTCTTTATGGTGGCGTCGGCGTTGTTGTCTATGCTGCTACTCGGGGTGGCTGGCTGGAGTATTCCACAGTTGTTCCTGCTGCTGGCGGTGATGAACTTTGTGGTTGCGCTTTACGTGTATTCGCAAGTGCCTGAGTTTACTCAACGATTTATCAGTTATTTACTCAGTCATGTGATGTATCGGGTGACTGTGACTGGGCGAGAAAAGATCCCCAAAGAAGGCGCAGGTATCATAGTCTGTAACCATGTGAGCTATGTGGATGCGTTGATCATTATGGGGGCGTCGACCCGGCCGATTCGTTTCGTGATGGATAAATCGATCAGTGAAATTCCGGTACTGAAATACCTGTTCCGCCATGCTGGAGTGATCCCGATTTGTTCGCCGCGCCAGAGTGAGGCCACTTACAATCAAGCCTTTGAATCAATTCATGAGGCGTTAGCGAATGGCGAGTTGGTATGTATCTTCCCCGAAGGTCGTTTAACCCCCGATGGTGAGCTCGGCGAGTTTCGCCCCGGTATTGATAAAATCTTGGCCCGCGATCCCGTGCCGGTGATCCCTATGGCGCTCAATGGACTGTGGGGTTCTTACTTTAGTCATAAGGACGGCCATGCATTGACTACTATGCCGAAACGCTTTTGGTCAAAGGTATCGGTGAGCTTAACGGATGTGGTGGATGGGCAAAATGCTGATCGGCACTCGCTCAGGGATAGTGTCGCGAATCTACTCAATAAGCCCTAACTTAACGGGATAGATAAAGAAAACCGTGGCAGTTAGCACACGGTTTTCTTGTTTTCAGCCTTTTAAGTGGTGGCTATCCAACGGATCGTTATTTCGCTGATAGCTATCCCGCTGATAGTTATCCAGCCACTCATGCATGGCTTGGTGACCTCCCCTAAACAGAATATTGCTGGCTTTCTTTTGTAACTGGTATTCGTACATGGGGTCGTAATATTTGTGCAGCAGCAGGCTTATCCAGGCCAAATGTTGTGAGGTTTGGTTTTGATTAAGTTGCTGCGACAGTGCTTGTTGTATCATGTCTTGCAACTCTTGATATTGCTTACCACCAAGACGTTTGCGAATACTGCTAAGACTCTGTAATAGGTAGTGGCTAAAGGCTTCGAAACCTGCCTCTAAGCCGAGACGCTCGCAAAATCCTCGGTGCATTTTGTGAACGTATTCATCGAGTAAGCGAGTGAGCCTGATGTCATCGTCTTCTTCGAGTACCAGAATATCGGCCGTTTGCATTGCGCTATAAAAGCGTTGCGGCAACGCTGAGCGGCCAATCAAAAAGCTTTCATCCTCGAGCAACAAACAGGCGTGATTGCCTAATTGATGGTGTAACAGGGCAATGGCGAGCTGATTTTCAAAGTTAATTTGTGTCGGTTGTGGGTCGATGTTTTTACCAAAGCTCGAGCCTCTGTGATTGGCTATGCCTTCGAGATCAATCGCTTCTTTACGTAGTCTTAAGAAATCGGTTTTGCCGCTTCCCGTCATACCGCTCAGGCTTAGCAAAGGTTGCAGACTTGGCGCCGCCTCAATTACACCCATTAAATATTGGCGCATACCTTTGTAGCCGCCTTGCACATAAGGTACGGAAACACCAGCCTCTTGCAGCCACTGCTGAGTTAATTGTGAGCGCAGCCCGCCACGAAAGCAGCAAAGGTAAGCTTCGGGGTGAGTCGATAAAAAGTTTAACCAAGCATCAATACGCTGCTGTTTTACCACGCCATGTACGAGGGAGTGGCCCAAGGCTATTGCAGCTTGCTGACCTTGCTCTTTATAACAAGTGCCGACTTTTTCCCTTTCCTTATCAACCATTAACGGTAGATTTATCGAGGAGGGAAAGGCGCCGCGATTAAATTCAATCGGCGCCCTTAAGTCGATTAATGGCTGCCCAGCAACAAAGATATCGTGATATTGCTGGGCGGGAATGATCATCGCTGACATTAACACAGCACTACATTAGCGGTGGAGGTGGGCGTTTCTAATGAGCCAATACAGATAGGCTCTATCTGATGTGCATTAAGCAGTGCCACCAGTTCAGCTTCGGCATCACTCGACACTGCCACTAACAAGCCGCCACTGGTTTGTGGGTCACACAAAATGGCTTTTTGATGATCGGTAAGTGTGGGCAAGTGTTCGCCATAACTGTCGTAGTTACGATGGGTGCCACCGGGAATACAGCCTTGTGCTAGATAGTCGAGGGCGCGGGGTAAGAGTGGCACTGCATCGAGGTTAAGTTTAGCGGTGAGTTTAGCACCTTGACATACTTCAAGTAGATGGCCCGCCAGCCCAAAACCTGTGACATCGGTGAGGGCGTTCACGCCTTTAATCTTAGCAATTTTGGCGCCTATGCTATTGAGCTGGCACATAGCATTGACTGCAATTTGGCTATCTTCATCTTTGAGCTTCTTCTGCTTTTGTGCCGTAGTGAGAATGCCAATTCCGATAGGTTTAGTGAGATACAAGCGATCGCCCGCTTTTGCGGTATCGTTTTGTTTTAAATCCGTCAGGGCGATTTGCCCAGTGACCGCAAGGCCAAAGATTGGCTCAGGCGCATCGATACTGTGACCTCCGGCCAGCATTATCCCGGCTTCCATACAGGCTTGACGGCCACCATCGACCACTTGTTGCGCGATCTCGGCGGGAAGCTTGTTCACTGGCCAGCCTAGAATCGCAATCGCCATCATGGGCGTGCCGCCCATGGCATAGATATCGCTAATGGCATTGGTGGCGGCGATGCGGCCAAAGGTAAAAGGGTCATCTACGATTGGCATAAAAAAGTCGGTGGTACTGATAATGCCGATTTCATCATTGAGCTTGTAAACGGCTGCATCATCACGGCTTTGATTGCCGACCAACAGGTTAGGATCGGTGAATACAGGCAGCTGCGAGGCAAGAATGGTGGTCAGTACTTTAGGGGAAATTTTACAGCCGCAGCCAGCACCATGGCTATATTCTGTGAGTTTAATGCTATCGGCGGAAGATACAGTGGAATTCGACATGAGCCCTACATCCTGTAAAAAGTGATTGAGGCATCATCATAATAGGATACGGCCACCATGCAAGGCGGCCGTATGATTTTTACCGAGAATTGTGCTCTAGCTATAACTTGCCGTTAGGCTCTTCCAGCTTTTTTGCTGAGTCAGGAATCGTATCTTCAACTCTTCGACTTGCTGCAACAACTGTTGATCGACCAGTTGCTTGCGTTTGGCTTCTAACAGTGTCTTTTGGGCTTGGTAATATTCGAGTAAATGTTGTTTCATCAACTCATACTCTTGCTGAATTTTTTCAATAATTTCATCAGCATTTGGCAAGTTTAGCACTTTGTTTCTGGCGTGTAGCAGTTGCATCTGCAGGCGTGCGCTCTCTATCCGCTCCTGTGGACTGGTTCGTAGGTCTTTGGCTAAGCCAACCCAAGATAACGCCTTAATCAACCACTTAGTCGGATCGTAATGCCACCACTTAATGCCGTTACGGTAATCGTTTTCGAAGATATGGTGAAAATTATGGTAACCCTCACCGTACGTCAACATCGCCAGAAAACCGTTGTCACGGGCGGTGTTTTTATCGGTATAAGGTTGGCTACCCCACACATGGGCGAGGGAGTTGATGAAGAAGGTGCAATGATGCACAACGACTAAGCGCAGTAATCCCGCCATCAGCAACATGCTGGCGATATTGCCAGTGAACCAGCCGAGTAGCGCGGGCAAACCAATGTTCATCAGAATGACGAGGGCGAGATAGTGCTTGTGTTGCCACATCACGATACGGTCGTTCTGCAAATCACGCACGTTTTGGTAGTCATGGTAACGCTGGGCTTGGTATTCGCGCAGCATCCAACCTATATGGCTGTACCAGAAACCCATGTTAGCCGAGTAGGGGTCTTTATCATTGTCATCGACATGCTTATGGTGCACACGATGATCGGATGCCCAATGTAATGCACTGTTTTGTAATGCTAATGCACCGCCAAGCGCGTAGAGGAAACGTACCGCAGGGTGAGCTTTATAGGCCTTGTGTGACCAGAGTCTATGGTAACCCGCGGTGATCGACAGACCACTTGCAAAGGCTAACACTACAAAAGCAATCCATTCGCTGGCGCCATAACCCTGGGTTAGACCATACCAAGGAACGAGGATAACTGCACTGAGGAAGGTGAGGCTAAAGAGGATGACATTTAGCCAGATGATAGGGGGTTTATTCATTATAGTTTCCAATATCCGCATTTGAGCGTACAACTGTAAGCTAATTTAGCCTAGCAATCTTGTTTGGTCAAGGTGGATGGGGCTGTGTTTCAGACGCAAAAGCGGTATTATCGCGTCATTACATTCAGTTAGCGGATTGAAGAATGGGTATTCGTGCACAGCAAAAAGAGAAAACTCGGCGGGCATTGGTCGATGCGGCGTTTAACCAGCTCAGTGCTGAGCGCAGTTTCTCTAGCTTAAGCTTGCGAGAGGTGGCGAGGGAAGCCAACATTGCGCCCACATCCTTTTATCGCCATTTTAAGGATATGAATGAACTCGGGTTGACCATGGTCGACGAGGGCGGGCTCACCCTAAGACAGATGATGCGAAAGGGGCGGCAACGTGCCGAAGCCGGGGGTAGTGTGATCCGCATTTCTGTGGATACCTTTATGGAAGTACTTGATTCTAATCCAAACGTTTTCAGAATTTTACTGCATGAGCGCTCTGGTACCTCTGCGGCATTCCGCGCGGCCGTAGCCCGTGAGATTGAACATTTTATCTCTGAACTGGCCCATTACACCGAAGCGACCGCGGGCCGTACGCCTATGCTGGCCAGAGCACAGGCAGAAGCGTTAGTGACCTTAGTGTTTAACGCCGGAGCGTCGGCACTGGATATGAAGCGCGCCGATCGTAAAGTGCTTGCCGATCAACTGGTGATGCAATTACGTATGGTGGCAAAGGGTGCCGAAGCCTTACAACATAAGGTCGAGCATCGTTAAGTAAGATTGTGATTTAGTCCAAAAATAAAGGAGCCAATGGCTCCTTTATTTTTAGGTACATAGAGTCGCTTAACGACGCTCTAGCAGTACACCTGTTTCCATATGGTCGGTGTAAGGGAACTGATCAAACAGGGCAAAACGGGTGACTTTATGGGTCTGATTTAATTGCTGCAAATTGTCTTTCAAGGTGTCGGGATTACAAGAGATATACAGGATCCGCTCATAACCTTGCACTAACTCCAACGTCGCAGGGTCGATACCTGCTCGTGGTGGGTCGACAAAAATGGTGTTGCAGACATAGCTGTCCAGATCTATGCCTTCTAAGCGTCTAAAGCTGCGTTTTTTCGCCATCGCATCGCTAAATTCTTCCGCCGACATACGGATAATCTGCAGATTATCGATATTGTTGACTTCGATATTGTACTGGGCTGCATCCACCGAAGGTTTAGCTAACTCGGTTGCGAGCACGCGATTAAAGTTTTGTGCCAGCGCGATGGAGAAGTTGCCATTACCACAGTAAAGCTCCAGTAAATCGCCTTGGCTGCGTTGAGTCACGTCGATAGCCCATTCCAGCATCTTGATTGCCACCTTGGCATTTGGCTGGGTAAAGCTGTTTTCGATTTGTTTGTAATGGAAAACTTTGTCATTCACTTGCAGTGACTCAACCACAAAGTCTTTATCTAAATCGATTTTCTGTTTGCGCGCACGGCCTATGATGTTGACCTTAAATTGGCTGCTCAATCTGGCTTTAAGTGCGGCGGCTTCGCTGCGCCATTGGTCATCAAGCTGTCTGTGATACAGCAGTGACACTAGAATCTCACCACTTAGCGTTGATAAAAAATCAACCTGGAAGAGTTTGTGGCGAAGGCTGTGATTCGGTTTTAACTCGGCGATCAGCGCCGCCATCATCTGATTGATTAAGGCACTCGCCGGTAAGTATTGATCGCAACGAACTTTGTCGTTCAATACTTTATCGAACATGTAATAGTATAAATCGTCGCCCTCATGCCATACGCGAAACTCGGCGCGCATCCGATAATGGGCAGGTTCTGAGGCAAACACTTCAACACTCGGTGTCTCAAATTGGGCAAAGGCCTGCTCTAGCTTGATACGCTTTGCAGTTAGTTGCGCATCATAGGTCGTGGGATCCATTGCTGCTAAGTTCATTGTCGATTCACCGTGGCTGTAAATTGGGGCGCAAATTTTATACTAGGTGACACGAATGTCCAGCATCTTGGTTTTGCGGTTTGAGTTAAGCTATGGGAGAATCCGCTCGCGAATGGGACAACGAATTAACTGGAGACGGGCTTGTCGCAACCAATATTAGTATTCGATTCTGGCATCGGCGGTCTATCCGTATTGGCCGAAATTCGCAAATTGCTCCCACATCACGATTACTGCTATTTGTTCGATAATGCCAGATTGCCCTATGGCGAGTTGGAAGAGCAGGAACTTGTCTCTGGTTGTGTCGCGCTTATCGACCAAGTCGTCGAGCGTACCCATGCCGCGATTGTTGTCGTTGCCTGCAATACCGCCAGTACTGTTGTGCTGCCAGCGCTGCGTGCAACCTTATCAATTCCTGTTGTGGGTGTGGTCCCCGCTATTAAACCCGCGGCGCAGTTATCTAAGAGTAAGCGTATTGGTTTGCTCGCCACCCCAGGAACGGTCAAGCGCCACTATACCTATGAACTCATCAGTCAATTTGCCGATGATTGCCACGTTGAGCTGTTTGGATCTTCCGAATTAGTGCTGATGGCAGAGCAGAAGATTGCCACCGGCCAATTGGACATGGCGCGGTTAACACAGGTTCTATCACCCATCGTCGAAGCGGATTTAGATGTATTGGTGCTTGGATGCACTCATTTCCCCATGCTGCGTGATGAACTGCAACAGGTATTAGGCCAAGGTGTCACCTTGCTCGATTCCGGTGAGGCAATTGCCAAGCGAGTCAAAACATTATTGGCTGAGGCTAACAGTGAGCTGCACATTCAGGAAGACGCGCACTGCGATGCACATATGCAGGCGTTTTATACTAAAGCGGAAATCAGTGAGGGATTAGCGACTACGTTAGTCGATTGTGGCTTTTCAACTTTAGAGCGAATCACCACAATCAACTCAAACGGATAAATTAACGCGGGTTACTCATCGGTACCTGTACGGTCGGCAGCTTCCGAATCTTGAGTCTTCGCTTCTCTAACCTTTAAGGTTCTTTCTTGGAAGTTAAAGTCGTTCAACTTGACCATCGCCTTTTGAGCTCCCGCCTCGGACATTTCCACAAAGCCGAACCCTTTACGACGACCCGTTTTACGATCACGCACTAAACGTACTGAGTTGACGGGGCCAAACTCACCAAACAGAACCTTCACTTCACCCTCGTGGACGCGATAAGGCAAGTTGCCTACATAGAGTGTCATGGTTGGGCCAACATATTGCTCATCTGCACCTTGAGCTTGATTTGTCTCAGGGACAAATTTAAAAACGAGAGTAGTAATGATAACGCCAGCAACAAAAGCGATGTACGCAGGTAATGTAGTTGCAAATTGAGATAGCGCAATTGCGCCGAGAATGGCAATAACCAAAACAATAAGAAATGACTTTTGCATATAAATGCTCTCTGAATGAAATAGAAAATGATAAATAACTGTTAACAGCAAGTCATATGGTAATGAATTATTTACTTTTACACTAGACCGCTGCCGAAAAATTGAGCGTGAATTATCATTTCTCAGATAAAAATTCGCTTTAAAATCGAATAACAAAGCAGAAAGAGATAAAAAATAGACATGATGTTTAAAATATCGGCGTACGATTCGGTTAGTCGAAAAAAGCCCTTGCGTAAAAAGTTCTGCTGCCTATAATGCGCATCCACTGACACGGCAGACAGCAATACGCAGTTTCAAGTGTCGGTTCATCGAGTGATTAACTCCTCGATGAGCGAAAAGAAAGTTGCAAAAACTACTTGACGCAAAAACGGGAATGCGTAGAATACGCAGCCCTGACCCGCTGAAATCACTTGCGATAAGGCGATGGTCAACGCTCTTTAACAATTTATCAAGCAAATCTGTGTGGACACTCACAGGTGTTGAGTTAATCGAAATTACTCTGCCGTTTGGCGAGTAATCAAAGAATTAAATCAATGAATGAGTGTTCATAGCAATATGTACAA
>NZ_CP037898.1:4118857-4276179 GCF_004354305.1 Shewanella decolorationis
TCACACTGGTGACAAACGTGCGTAAGAATATGAAAGCGAAGGCAATGTCGTTGTGGGATAGAGCGATGCTGTCGAGACGTTTCATNATAGAAACCATCAACGACCAGTTAAAAAATATCTCTCAAATAGAGCACTCTAGACACCGTAGCGTGCATGGTTTTATGCTCAATATGATTGCGGGACTTATCGCCTATCAATTGAAAGACAATAAGCCACAACTGAACATCACTCACGCGGAGTTTAATGCTATTGCAGTTATGGCTTGTTAAACCGATCTCAGGTTAATTATGTGATCTAATTGGTCATCAGTTTTTAATCATACAAAATATGAATCATCCCCACATCGCAGCCTGAGTAAAATCGGAGAAAAGCGCACGCAAACGTATGCGCTATCTTGCCTTACTCCATTTCACTGAAGGTCATTCTCGTACAGCCATCGCAAGCATGCTCAAGGTCAGTAGAACCAGTTTCAATCGCTGGGTCACCGCCTATTTAACCCATGGGCTGACTGGCCTTGCGATGCGCCCAATCCGGGCCGTCCTGCGACACTCTCCAACCCTCAGCTCGCTAAGCTTAACGCGTTCGTACAGCACAGAAGTCTATCTGAACAAGGTGGCAGGTTGATGGCCAAGGATGTCGGCCTGTATATTCAGTCTGAATTTGGCGTGACGTTCAAGCAAGCGAATATCTACCGCTTGTTACATCAACTTGGCTTCTCATGGATTACCACTCGCTCTCGCTACCCGAAACAATCTGAGGCTATACAAGAGGCTTTTAAAAAACTTCCGGATGGCAACGCTCCTTAACACACCTGGGCACATTGCACTCGCTCGCATTGACGTTTGGTTTCAAGATGAAGCCCGCTAATACTACCAGCCATATTGGGGCTGAGAAAGGGACTCGTCCACGAGTCGTCAAGCAACAACAATTTGAATCTGCGTATTGATATGGCGCCGTGTGTCCGGCAACGGGGGCGACACAAGCGATTATAGCCCCGCATGCCAATAGCGAATATATGCACGAGCATTTAAAACTGATTTCAACTGCCACCGCATTTTGACGTCATACGCTGGTCATCATGGAGGGTGCGGGCTGGCATCAACAGGATTTGGCTGATGGCTTTGCTAATCTGACGCTTCTCAAGTTGCCGCCTTATTCACCGGAGTTAAATCCGATAGAGCAGGTATGGTAATGGTTGCGTCAAAATGTGTTGGCTAATCGTTGTTTTAGTGGTTACGACGATATTGTCGAACAGTGCTATATTGCATGGAATACCTTCATAGAGAAGAAAGCAAGAATGATAGAATTGTGTACTAGACAGTGGACAATTTTGACCAGTTAGTTAATGGAATTGGTATTATCTCTTTAACTGTCGCCAAACAGCAAGCCAGCGCGATAAACATTACCGCTTAAGGCATAGGTACAGGATTAACCATAACGTGGCGTAAGAGGCGGATTATCAAGGCGCTAAAGCATAGGAAGAGATAAGGATTGAAGCGAGATTATGCGGAAAAATTCCATTAAAAAAGCCCTGCAATTGCTTGCAGGGCTTATCTAAATCTAACTAAATATATGGTGCGCGTGGAAGGATTCGAACCTCCGACCGCCTGGTTCGTAGCCAGGTACTCTATCCAGCTGAGCTACACGCGCTTAAATACGGGGTAAGTTGCTAACTTACCTACAGACTAGAGTTTAGAAGAAGCACTTAAGTCTCGCAAATTAAATCTATTCACTAGGAATAGAATGGCGGAGAAGGAGGGATTCGAACCCTCGATGGGAGATAAAGCCCATACTCCCTTAGCAGGGGAGCGCCTTCGGCCACTCGGCCACCTCTCCGCAAAATCTGCATTTGTAAGCTAATGCTTACTAAAATGGTGCGCGTGGAAGGATTCGAACCTCCGACCGCCTGGTTCGTAGCCAGGTACTCTATCCAGCTGAGCTACACGCGCGATTTTTGCGTTTTGCTAACAAAGCAAATGCTTTGCCTGCGAATTGGTGCGCATGGAAGGAGTCGAACCTCCGACCGCCTGGTTCGTAGCCAGGTACTCTATCCAGCTGAGCTACATGCGCATTTTTAACTGTTATCTCAACACATTCGCATTAAGATTGAATATGGTGCGCGTGGAAGGAGTCGAACCTCCGACCGCCTGGTTCGTAGCCAGGTACTCTATCCAGCTGAGCTACATGCGCATTTTTAACTGTTATCTCAACACATTCGCATTAAGATTGAATATGGTGCGCGTGGAAGGATTCGAACCTCCGACCGCCTGGTTCGTAGCCAGGTACTCTATCCAGCTGAGCTACACGCGCTTAAAAACACTTACTTGAAGCACTAACTACAAAATTTCGTCTGAAATTCAAACCTGATGAGTTAAACATAACTAATGCAGAGATGGTGCGCATGGAAGGAGTCGAACCTCCGACCGCCTGGTTCGTAGCCAGGTACTCTATCCAGCTGAGCTACATGCGCGACTTGTATCTATCTTGCTTCAATAAAATGGTGCGCGTGGAAGGATTCGAACCTCCGACCGCCTGGTTCGTAGCCAGGTACTCTATCCAGCTGAGCTACACGCGCACTTTTATCGGTAAGAAATGGCGGAGAAGGAGGGATTCGAACCCTCGATGGGAGATAAAGCCCATACTCCCTTAGCAGGGGAGCGCCTTCGGCCACTCGGCCACCTCTCCGTTTTCTTGGCGCACATATTACTGTTTGACGAAAATAAGTCAAACCCTTTTTCTGAAACAACTTCTGTTTGAAGCGTTTTTAATCACATTGCTGTTATATCAATCCAATGTGTTGATTTGCGCCAATCTTTCGGTTCAAAAAATAAAAAAGCCAGTTAAAAAACTGACTCTTCTATGTCGTTAATACTCGCCTAAACGCCGTATTAAAAGTTACCACCTTCTGAAGGTGTACCTGATTTTTCAGATTGAATGCGTTGGTAGATCTCTTCACGGTGGACAGAAACCTCTTTCGGTGCATTCACACCAATACGCACTTGATTGCCTTTTACCCCTAGCACTGTAACAGTGACTTCATCACCAATCATCAGTGTTTCGCCAACACGACGAGTCAAAATCAGCATTCGATAGCTCCTTTATGTCTTAATTCAGCTTACACACGGCACTCATCCGGTAGATGGGCTTATTATAGGGTCAGCTGAGTACAAATTAATAGTATTCAATACTCAAACGGTTATTTAATTACACCTTATTTAGCTCGAAAGCGTGATGTAGCGCCCGAACCGCCTTGTGTAAGTCCCTTTCATCGATCACAGTTGACAATTTACTCTCCGATGTCGAAAGTAACTTAGCATGGATTGTTTCATTACCCAATACATCTAACATCTTAGTCAATAATCCAACTTTTGCCTGTAAACCTTTGCCAACTAAAGACACTTTTGCACGTTGGCGCTCAACAATCAATTGGCCTAGATCAAGACTTTCACTTAAAAGCTCTAGCTCATGCAATAAAATATCCACCTTGGCTTCGGCCAGCATAAAACTGACACATTCGGCTGCCGAAGTCTCATTGAGTTTGAGCGGGGTAATAAACTCAACATCAATCTCAAGCCGTGCCAAGCAAGCTAACAGTGCTTGATAATGCTCACTGCTGGTAAATAACCCTTTTATGGTTAAGGTCGCGAGCGCCTTATTAATCGCAATACCTTGCACAGATGCTGCCATCGCCAGCTCGGACTCATCACCAAATTGGATTAATGTCCCATGGCCCGCCTCAAAGCTCGACAATACACGCAGTGGCACTTTAAAACGTTGTGCGTATTCAACCGAATCGGGATGCAACACCTTAGCGCCGAGTTTTGCCATTTCTAGCATCACATCAAAACCAATCACATCGAGGCGTCTAGCACTGCTGTCGATATTCGGATCGGTAGTAAATACACCGGGTACATCGGTAAAGATTTGGCATTCATCGGCTTTTAACGCCGCAGCGAGTGCCACCGCCGTAGTATCTGAACCACCGCGTCCTAAGGTTGTTACATCACCATTGGGATCGATACCTTGAAAGCCAGCCACTATCGGCACAATGCCGTCGTTTAGTAAGGAGGTTAAGTATGTCGTATCGACATGCTCAATACTCGCTCGACCAAACTGACTGTTTGTATGAATTTGCACTTGATCGCCAGTCAGGGATCTTGCATTAATGCCGCGACGTTGTAACGCCATCGCCATTAACGCAATACTGATTTGCTCTCCCGTCGAGACCAGCATATCGAGTTCCCGCGCACTCGCGCGGGGATCGATCTGCGCCGCTAACGCAAATAGTCTATTGGTCTCCCCTGCCATCGCAGAAAGCACCAAGACTTGCAGCTCACCATTGTGAGCGGACTTTGCAATTTGCTCGGCAACCACTTCGATGCGTTCAATCGACCCCACCGAAGTGCCACCAAACTTCTTCACAAAAAGCTTGCTACCACTAAGCTTTCGTTTTTCGAGCACAGCAACCTCTTAAGCTAAACGCTCAGTAATCCAAGGTAATACTTGAGACAGTGCCGCATCCAGATTTTCTGGTTGGCTACCACCCGCTTGGGCCATATCAGGGCGACCACCGCCTTTACCACCCACCTGTGCAGCAACCATAGCAACCAGTTCACCGGCCTTCACTTTACCGACTAAGTCGTTGCTTACACCAGCAATTAGGTTCACTTTGCCTTCTTGAGCCACACCAAGCAGGATAACGGTGGATTTCAGCTTTTGCTTTAACTCATCTTGCAGGCCACGCAGTGCACCTGCTTCAACGCCTTCAAGCTTCTTAATCAGCACATTTACGCCATTAACCACAACCGCATCACCAGCTAAATCAGCACTCGCTGCTGCCGCTAACTTATCTTTTAGTTGCTGCATATCTTTTTCAAGTTGCTTCATTTTATCCAGTTGCGCTTTCAGCTTAGCCACAACAGATTGAGTATCGCCTTTCAGCAGTGCTGCTGCTTCTTCAAGTTGCGCTTGTTGCTGTGCCACATAGGCCATCGCCGCAGCGCCGGTTACCGCTTCGATACGGCGAACGCCCGCAGCAATACCGCCTTCAGAGGTAATTTTGAATAGACCGATGTCACCAGTTCGGCCCACATGCGTACCACCACAAAGTTCGATTGAGAAATCGCCCATAGTGACAACTCGCACCTCGGCATCATATTTCTCACCAAAGAGTGCCATCGCGCCTTTTTCTTTCGCTTCATCAATCGCCATTTCAGCGACTTTCAGCTCATGGTTACGGCGAATTTGGGTGTTGACTAACTCTTCAACCTGTTTCAATTCAGCAGGCTTGACCGCTTCGAAATGAGAGAAGTCGAAACGTAAACGCTCAGGGTCAACTAACGAACCTTTTTGAGTAACGTGAGTGCCTAATACTTGACGCAGTGCAGCATGTAATAAGTGAGTCACAGAGTGGTTTAACTGAGTACGGTGGCGCAGTTTCTTATCTACTTTCGCTTCGAGTACTTGACCAACGCTTAGGCTGCCAGCCGTTAACGTCCCTTTGTGGCCAGAGGCTTGACCAAACTTTTGTGTATCGCTAACAGCAAACTCAATACCTTGAGCCACTAATACGCCCTTGTCACCGACTTGTCCGCCCGATTCGGCGTAGAATGGCGTCACATCAAGCACGACTACAGCATCATCACCCGCATTGATTGCAGGAACTGATTCACCGTTTAGGTAAAGTGCAGTGACTTTGGCATTGCCAGTGAGTTCTGAGTAACCACAGAATGCGGTTTCAGCATCAATTTTCAGTGCTGCGTTGTAATCGGCGCCGAAATTACCCGCGGCTTGAGCACGGCTACGTTGTTCTGCCATCGCCACTTCGAAACCCGCTTCGTCGACGATAATGTTGCGCTCACGGCATACGTCAGCGGTTAAATCCACTGGGAAGCCATAGGTATCGTACAGTTTGAAGACAGTTTCACCGTCCAAGGTGTCGCCCTGCAATTCGTTTAATGCGCTATCCAGAATACCTAAACCACGCTCAAGCGTACGGGCGAACTGCTCTTCTTCCGCTTTAAGGGCTTTTTCAACAATCACTTGGGTATCGGCAAGACCTTTAGCAGCATCGCCCATCACTTCAATTAACGTCGGAACTAACTTGTAGAAGAAAGCTTCGGTGGCGCCTAACTTGTTACCATGACGCACGGCGCGGCGAATAATACGACGCAGTACATAGCCACGACCTTCGTTTGATGGCATCACACCATCGGCAACTAAGAAGGCGCATGAACGGATATGGTCGGCAATAACGCGCAGCGACTTATTAGATAAGTCAGTCACACCGATGATTTCGGCCGCTTTAGCAATCAAGGCGCGGAAAATATCGATTTCGTAGTTTGAATGCACGCCTTGCATAATCGCAGCGATACGCTCGATACCCATACCAGTATCGACAGAGGGTTTTGGCAGCGGTAACATTTCACCAGAGGCTTGGCGATTGTATTGCATGAATACGATGTTCCAGATTTCGATGAAACGGTCGCCATCTTCTTCTGGGCTACCAGGACGTCCGCCCCAAATATGATCGCCGTGATCGTAGAAAATTTCGGTACAAGGGCCACAAGGACCTGTATCACCCATTTGCCAGAAGTTATCTGAAGCGAATGGCGCGCCCTTGTTGTCGCCGATGCGAATGATGTTTTCAGCGGCAACACCAATTTTTTTATTCCAAATTTCAAAGGCTTCATCGTCCGTTTGGTAAACAGTTACACACAGACGTTCCTTCGGTAGCTTTAATACTTCGGTCAGGAAGGTCCAACCAAAACGAATCGCATCTTCTTTGAAATAATCACCAAAGCTGAAGTTACCCAGCATTTCGAAGAAAGTATGGTGACGAGCGGTGTAACCAACGTTATCTAAATCGTTGTGTTTACCACCCGCACGGACGCAGCGTTGGGCAGTGGTCGCACGTGTATAGCTACGTTTGTCCATGCCAAGAAACACGTCCTTGAACTGGTTCATACCGGCGTTGGTGAATAACAGTGTGGGATCGTTGCCTGGTACAAGAGAGCTACTGTCCACAACTTGGTGACCATTGCTGCGGAAAAATTCGAGGAAAGCACTTCTAAGCGCTGCTGTCGTTTGATACATGAAATCGTCCTGAATTGGGTAAGCATGACCAGCTACACCATAAGGTAGCCGTATTTCTATTTGCCCAGCATTATAAGCAGACTAAGGAAAGACGACCAGCCTTGAATAGCGATATAGGCTTAGGAATCTCATATTTTCGGTGAGTTTGCTGCTAAGACATGGCTTATCACAAAAGCCAAGCGCTAAAGATGAGCCGAACCAGCACCCGCGGCCGAACGTACAAGACAATGAACAGACAAGCCTAGGGCGGCAAGTTTATGCCATGAAATTAGTCATCATTATCTGCCAAAGGGTCATAATCTAAGGCATAGGAGACTTGTTCGTAGTTAAAGCCTTGGCTCAGTAAAAACCGCACCCGTTTGGCTTTTTCTTTCGCTACTAGCTCACGGGATTGTGAGCCTTTAACCTCGGTGACTTTAGGGGTGACATATTTTTTGATGGCTTTGGCTTTTGCTAGCTCAAACCAATCATGATCATTTGCCGATAACGCGGCTTCGATACAATCCTTTGAAAGCCCCTTTTGGGCAATGGCTTGACGAATACGGATAGGCCCATGACCACGGGTAATGTGACTGCGAACAAGAAGCTCGGCATAACGCTTATCATTGATAAAGCCAGATGCTTCACAATCATCAAGCACAGGCTCGATATCAACGACTTCAAAGCCTTTTTCGAGCAGTTTAGAGCGGATTTCTTGGCGGGAATAGTCGCGGCGCGCTAACAGCGCGACCGCGATTTGACGGGCTGACTGGCTCAGAATACTTCGCCTGTTTCGAAATCAACATTACCTTCGTTACTCTCATCATCAGAAGAAGATGAAGACAATGCACTTGGGTTACTCAACAGTAATTCACGCAGTGTTTTATCGATTTCAGCAGCAATTTCTGGGTTTTCAGTCAGATATTTACCGGCATTTGCACGGCCCTGACCAATCTTGTCACCCTTATAGCTGTACCATGCACCGGCTTTTTCGATCAGTTTATGAGCCACACCTAAATCGACTAACTCACCAGTACGGTTGATACCTTGACCGTAAAGAATTTGGAACTCAGCTTGTTTAAATGGCGCGGCAACCTTGTTTTTAACCACTTTAACACGCGTCTCGTTACCTACCACTTCATCGCCTTCTTTGATAGCTCCGGTACGGCGAATATCGAGACGAACAGAAGCATAGAATTTCAGCGCGTTACCACCCGTTGTGGTTTCTGGGTTACCAAACATTACGCCAATCTTCATACGAATTTGGTTGATGAAGATTAACAGAGTATTCGATTGCTTGAGGTTACCCGCGAGCTTACGCATCGCTTGGCTCATCATACGCGCCGCTAGGCCCATGTGTGAATCACCAATTTCACCTTCAATTTCCGCTTTGGGTGTTAATGCCGCAACCGAGTCAACGATGATCACATCTACCGCACCAGAACGGGTTAACGCATCACAGATCTCAAGGGCTTGTTCACCAGTATCGGGTTGTGAACACAGTAAGTTATCGATATCTACGCCTAACTTTTTAGCATAGATAGGGTCTAGCGCGTGCTCGGCGTCGATAAAGGCACAGGTTTTACCTTCGCGCTGAGCGGCGGCAATCACTTCTAATGTCAGCGTCGTTTTACCTGATGATTCAGGACCATAAATCTCAACGATACGTCCCATTGGTAAACCGCCAGCCCCTAAGGCGACGTCAAGGGAAAGTGAACCAGTAGAAATAGTCTCAACATCCATAGAGCGGTCTTCGCCCAGCTTCATAATGGAGCCTTTACCAAATTGCTTTTCAATTTGGCTCAATACCGCAGCAAGTGCTTTCTCTTTGTTTGGATCGACCTTCATTCCTGTTCCCTCATCTAGACAGTATCAGTACTGTCAAAAGTGATATTCAATTTAATAAAGCGGGTGATCAAAAAGCGAAGCTCTTTGTCATAATCTGCTGACTAGTATACTGTACAATCATACAGTATCAAGACCTGTGAATGATTTATTTTTCAGTCAGAAAATTTTCCCGTTGAGACAAGCTTTTACCGACTCGTGCTGCAGATTTGTCAGGATATCAGTGAATATCCATGGTTTAAGGGTCAATTTTCAGAAAATTATTGCTAAGATTGGCGTCAATTTATTTTAGACAGTAACAGTGCACATTCACTGATTTTATCCCATTACTGTACGACTTATTTCCCCGCTTTGGGCCGGCATAACGGACGAAAACGATTTAATGAATCCTATAGATACCGATGATTTAGAAAAACATACCCCTATGATGCGTCAATATTTGACTATGAAAGCAGAGCATCACGATATGCTGCTGTTTTATCGTATGGGTGACTTCTATGAACTCTTCTATGATGACGCAAAACGCGCCTCTGAATTATTGGGCATTTCCCTTACGGCCCGCGGCAAAAGTGGCGGCGATCCGATCCCGATGGCAGGTATTCCTTACCATGCGGTTGAAGGCTATCTGGCCAAACTGGTTCAAATAGGTCAATCGGTCGCGATCTGTGAGCAGATTGGTGACCCTGCTACCTCAAAGGGCCCAGTTGAGCGAAAAGTGGTGCGTATTGTCACCCCAGGTACCTTGACCGACGAAGCCCTGTTGCAGGAGAGACAAGACAATCTGTTAGCCGCGGTTTACCAAGGTAAAGTTGGTTTTGGCTACGCGACCCTCGATGTGTCTTCCGGCCGCTTCGTGATTGCTGAATTAGAAACGAAGGAATCCCTCGAAGCCGAACTACAACGTACTAATCCAGTCGAAATTCTCTATAGCGAAGATTTTGGCGCTATGGAATTATTGAACCATTTCAAAGGCAAGCGTCGTCGCCCTGAATGGGAGTTTGATTACGATACCAGCATTAAACTGCTGCTGGCTCAATTTGGCACTAAGGATTTGCACGGCTTTGGGATTACCGATGCGCGGCTGTCGCTGCAAGCGGCTGGCTGCTTAATGCAATATGTGAAAGACACCCAGCGCACCGCCCTACCCCATATCAATGCCATTACCCGCTTCAATCAAACCGATACGATTGTCTTGGATGCGGCAACGCGCCGTAACCTCGAGCTGACACAAAATCTGAGTGGTGGTCGAGATAACACCCTAGCAGCCGTGCTTGACAATACCGCAACAGCGATGGGCAGCCGGATGTTGCAACGCTGGATCCATCAGCCGTTGAGGGACCATGCCCAGATTTTTGCTCGTCAAACGGCCGTGAATGAATTACTCAAGACTACGGCCCATGAGTCATTGCATGAGCAGCTTAAAGCCCTAGGCGATATCGAACGTATCATGGCAAGGCTGGCACTGCGTACCGCTCGTCCAAGGGATTTTGCCCGCCTACGCCAAGCATTAAACCTATTGCCTCAGTTGCAGCAGTCACTCGCGCAGCTAAGTGCGCCCCATATGGTGAAACTAGGCCAACTCTTAGGTGAATTTCCCGAAGAGCAACAGCTGCTTGAGCGCGCCATTGTCGATAACCCGCCCATGCTTATCCGTGATGGCGGCGTGATCCGCGAAGGCTACAATGCCGAGTTAGATGAATGGCGAGGCTTAAGTGAAGGGGCTACTGATTATCTTGTTCAGCTCGAGGCGCGGGAAAAAGAGCGTACCGGCATTGCCACGTTGAAGGTTGGCTACAACCGAGTGCATGGCTACTACATCGAAGTCAGTCGCCTGCAATCGCAGCAAGTGCCATTAAATTACCAGCGCCGTCAAACCCTTAAGAATATGGAGCGTTACATCACGCCTGAACTTAAGGAATACGAAGAAAAAGTGCTGTCGAGCCAAGGTAAGGCGCTTGCCCTTGAAAAACAACTTTGGGACGAATTATTTGATTTAATCCTCCCCAAGTTGCATGAACTACAAGCCTTTGCCAGAGCGGCAGCCGAACTCGATGTGCTGAGTAACTTTGCCGAACGTGCCGAAACCTTAGGCTATACCTGCCCAGAACTGAGCAGCGAAATCGGGGTAAAAATCGAAGCGGGTCGCCACCCTGTGGTTGAGCGTGTGAGTCAAACGCCTTTTATCGCCAATCCTGTCACCCTGCACAATCAACGCCGGATGTTGATTGTTACCGGTCCAAACATGGGCGGTAAATCGACCTACATGCGCCAAGTGGCGCTTATCACCCTAATGGCCCATATTGGCTGCTTTGTGCCAGCAAATCGCGCCATCATAGGCCCTATCGATAGGATTTTTACTCGGATTGGCGCCTCAGACGATCTCGCCTCTGGCCGTTCAACCTTTATGGTGGAAATGACAGAAACGGCAAATATTCTCCATAATGCGACCGCACAGAGTTTAGTCTTGATGGATGAAATTGGCCGTGGCACCTCAACCTACGATGGTCTGTCATTAGCTTGGTCTGCAGCGGAATATTTAGCGCAACAAGTCGGCGCAATGACGCTGTTTGCGACCCATTATTTCGAGTTAACACAATTACCGGAACTCATGGCTGGCGTCTATAACGTGCACCTCGATGCGATTGAGCACGAAGACACCATCGCCTTTATGCACGCGGTGCAAGAAGGTGCGGCCAGTAAGAGTTATGGCTTACAGGTTGCGGCCCTTGCCGGGGTGCCAGCTCGGGTGATTAAGGCGGCAAAACACAAGTTACATCAGCTTGAGAGCCGCGATAATCAAATGGAAGGTGCTAATGTTAACGGCACTAGGGCACCAATCCAAACCCTGTTAGCCCTGCCTGAGCCGGTGGAGAACCCAGCCGTCAGCAAATTAAAAGCCATCAATCCCGATAACCTGACCCCAAAACAGGCGCTAGATTTACTCTACGAGCTAAAACGCTTGAGCTAACACATAGAGTGAAAACTCGCGATAGCATAAACGTGAAAGCATAAAAAAACGCCCTGAAAATTGGGCGTTTTTTTATGACTTATTGAACTGGTTTAAGGCTAAATTCAAATCCTTTGTCTTCTAACTTTAACCTCTTAACTTTAGTCTCTGAACCTTAATTTCTAAGCCTAGTTTCTAAACTTTAGTCTCTAAACCTTAGTTTCTAAATAGTGCCTCGACAGAGAGACCTTGAGCGCCTAACAAATCACGTAAGCGTTTAAGGGCTTCCACTTGAATTTGGCGAACACGTTCACGGGTGAGGCCAATTTCTGCGCCCACGTCTTCAAGGGTTGAGGGTTCATAACCTAACAAACCAAAGCGGCGTGCTAACACTTCTCTTTGTTTGGTATTAAGTTCGTTGAGCCATTTGACCACTGAGTTAGAAATGTCTTCATCTTGTACTTTGTAGTCTGGGCCTACGTTGTCGTCATCGGCAAGCACATCGAGTAAGGCCTTGTCGTTATCGCCACCTAAGGGGATATCGACAGAGGTGATCTTCTCGTTAAGCTTCAGCATACGGCTGACATCAACACTGGATACTTGCAGTTTTTCGGCAATTTCTTCTGCAGTAGGTTCGTGGTCAAGTTTTTGCGCTAATTCCCGAGCCGTACGTAAATACACGTTGAGTTCTTTTACAACATGGATTGGCAAGCGAATCGTGCGGGTTTGATTCATGATGGCACGTTCTATGGTTTGTCTGATCCACCAGGTCGCATAGGTTGAAAAACGGAAGCCTCTTTCAGGGTCGAATTTTTCCACCGCACGGATCAAGCCAAGATTACCCTCTTCGATTAAATCCAGCAGCGCTAGGCCACGATTATTGTAACGACGGGCAATTTTAACCACGAGTCGCAGGTTACTCTCAATCATGCGATTACGGGATTTTTCGCAGCCTTTTAAGGCCTTACGGGAAAAGTAAACTTCTTCTTCTGCGCTAAGCAGTGGGGAAAACCCTATTTCACCTAAATAGAGTTGGGTGGCATCAAGATTTTTTTGCAGGTCATCTTGAACCTGTTGTTCGAGTCCTAGTTCTTGAACTAAATCAGCGGCAATATCCTCTTTATCGAGATCAAACTCTGCGGTATCGACGGAAAAATCTACTAGTTCTTCTGCGGCAGTGCTATTTATGCGGCTCATGATCAAATCTCCCAAACCTAATGTAAACTGCTTGAATTACTGCAATTTTTTACCCTCCATGCCAACAAGGCCCTAAACAATCATTGTTTAGGTAAATAGTTAAGTGGGTTAACAGACTGGCCGTGGTAACGGATCTCGAAGCGAAGCATTACCTGATTGGTACCTGTACTGCCCATTTTTGCAACTGTCTGTCCAGCAAGGACATGTTGCTTTTCTTCGACTAAGATCTGATCTGCATGAGCATAGGCACTAAGGTAATCGTCACTATGTTTAATAATCACTAAATTACCATAACCCCTAAGAGCACTACCTGCGTATACCACCCGCCCATCTGCAGCGGCTTTGATGATATCTCCGCGTTTTCCTGCGATCTTAATTCCTTTATTTCCCTGCTCATTGGCAGAGTATGTCCCAATCAATTTACCTCTTACTGGCCATTGCCACTGACTCACACTGTCTGGCAGTGTTGATGTCGGTGCAACGAGCGAAGAGTTAATATTTTGTTGAGCACTTGTTGCAGAATACGCAGGCTTGGCTTTCTGATCAAGTGTTTTTTTCTGCTGTTCACTTGACAAGTTTTTAGTGGAAGAATTGTTACTAGCTGATTGTTTATCAACAGAATTTGCTTTATTTTGCCCTTTAGACGCAGAATTACTTCCACCTAAAGTAGTAGAGCCTTTGCCATGTTGCCCACGATCATTCGTTAAATATAAAATCTGTCCAGGGTAGATGGTGTACGATTTATCTAATTGATTAATTTTAGCAATTTCGGCGAAATCTTTACCCGCTGCCCAAGAGATCGAGTAAAGGGTGTCACCTTTCTTAACTTTATATGAATTAGATTTAATGTGGCCTTTGTTATGTTTGGAATAACTGTGGGAAAGACTTTCGACAGGTGCGGGGCGACTCGCCTGAAAGCTACAGCCCGCAAGCAACAACACTAAACTGAGGTTTAAGAGTAAACCCACATTCAACAATAAAAACTCCTCTTTAGGGCTATCTTACTGTTTTACCAAATCATTAAGGTCAAGTGTTTAACGAAGTGACCTAAAGCTAAAAACTTAAGTAAAAAACTTAAGCGAGCTCACCATTGACCAAGGGCACAAATTTGACGGTTTCGATCACTTCAGAACTAAAACGGTCTGTGCGGCGGGTAAAGCGCATCAGTTGCTGCGTCTCTTCACCAACAGGGATAAGTAATACGCCGCCTTCGGCTAGCTGGGATAATAAGGCTTCAGGAACCTTGGCCGCTGCCGCCGTGACCATAATGCCGTCGAAGGGGCTGCGATTCGACCAACCCTGCCAACCATCGCCATATTTAAATGAGACATTATGAAGATCGAGTCGTTTTAATCTTTGCCTCGCTTGGATCTGTAGCCCTTTGATACGCTCAATGGTGCACAGTTCTGGCACTAATTGCGCGAGTATCGCCGCTTGGTAGCCAGAGCCCGTTCCTACCTCAAGCACCTTTTGCGGCTGATGTTGCAGCAGTAACTCTGTCATACGAGCAACGATATAAGGCTGAGAAATGGTTTGTCCTTGACCTATGGGCAAGGCGGTATTTTCGTAGGCTTTATGGGCCAGCGCATTATCAAGAAACAACTCACGCGGGGTATGGGATATTGCCTTAAGAACGGCTGGATGGCGGATCCCCGCCTCCTGAAGCTTTTTAGCTAAATTCACCGCCGATGTTAAGGCAACTCGAGTCATATTTTATCTACCCAATCTTGCAATACCGATAATTGTCTATATGCGGTCAAGTCCACGGTTAAGGGAGTGATCGACACATAACCATGGGCTACCGCATGGAAATCCGTTCCTTCACTCGCATCTTGTTCAACACCCGGTGGGCCAAGCCAGAAAATCTCTCGTCCCGCTGGATCTTGTGTTCGCACTATGCCTTCGGCCTTATGCCGTGCCCCTAGGCGCGTCACCCTGATCCCTTTAATCTCATTGAGCGGTAAATCGGGCACATTGATATTGAGGATCTGATCGCTCGCAATCGGATGGGCTAACAGCCCCTGTACAATTCGCCGTGCATACACTGCTGCGGTGTGATAATGCTTTAATGCCTTACCATTAAGCGAAATCGCAACGGCGGGGAAACCTAAAAAACGCCCCTCCATCGCCGCCGCAACCGTGCCCGAATATAAAGTATCATCCCCCATATTCGCGCCAGCATTAATGCCCGATACCACCATATCCGGCTCACCATCACAAAGCTCGCGTATGGCTAAGTGAACACAATCAGTGGGTGTACCGTGAACCGAAATATAACCATTATCTAACCTATTAATTCTTAATGGGTTAGTCAAGGTTAAAGAGTTACTTGCGCCGGAACAATTACGATCGGGCGCGACCGTCATCACAGTGGCGATTTCGGTGAGCGCCTCGGTTAAGGCTTTGATCCCCGATGCATTCACCCCATCATCATTACTGACTAGGATGCGGATCATAAAGCGGGCTCGCCATTCTTTATAACATTGACCTCTGCAACATCATTTTCAGTGGCGACATTAGCCTCAGGAGCATTCGCATCAGGCGTGACTGTCGCTTGCCATTGCAGCTCTTTCACATCTTTATAATCCACCAGTTCTCTTAACAGCGATGTCGCAAAGCTGCCCGCAGGTAAGATAAATTCGAGCACTAATCCATCCACAGTTTGCTCGTATTTAAGGCCTTGAGGCTCGAGTAGCAATGGGCGACGCTCCTGCTCAAGCCCCGCGTGCTCAAGGCCGTAGCAATCTTCGCTTAGCTCTGCCATAGCGAGGGTTTCAACCTCAGCAGCTTCACCCTGCGGCAGCATTTTTCCGCGTCCCCAGAGTGGCGCAGAAAGCTGAATATCTTTCTCAATTAAGCGTTTTAATACTACTAAGTCCCATTCAGGCGTGACGAAAAAGCTCTTACTGCCCGCTAGCATCACGCAATCCCCCGCTAAGGGTTTAGTGCCATGATTGGCCAAACGATAGGAGACGACAGTATTGAACAGATTGGAGCGTACCGCAGACAGATACATGCTGCGCTTATTACGGTCTTTCACCTTTTTACCCGCCAGCATTTGCCGACCAAGCACCAAGTTTTTGCCATCGTGACCGAAACGCTGCTCACCAAAATAATTCGGTACACCGATTTGGCTGACTTTTTCGATGCGACTGATAATGTCTTCCACGTTTGTGACATTACGCAGGGTTAGAATAAAACGGTTGCCCAAGAGCGCGCCAATACGCAGTTTTTTACTGTGGCGACTACTGGATAATATGGTTAAGCGCTCGCTGTTTAGCTCGCTCCACGCGGGGGTTTCTTTACCTGGGATACGAATGCCAAACCACTGTTCTGTGATGGCATTTTTATCTTTTTGTCCGGCATAGGTCACTTCTTTCGGATGAACCTTAGCGAACTTCGCCAGCATTTCAGCCACTTGCACCGTGTTTAGCCCATCCTTACGAATGTGGACTAAATGATGCTCGCCCTCGCCCGACGGGCTAAAAGGCAAAATCTCTTTCACGATAAAGTCGCTGTTAACGGTTCTTAAATCGGCAGTGGCCGTCGGTTTGCCGTACAGGTAATGTAGTTCGCTCATGGGTCTTTCTTATCTCTTAAAGTTTCAGGCTATTGGCGGCTGAGTAATACAACGGCTTCAACCGCAATGCCTTCTTTACGGCCGGTAAAGCCGAGTTTTTCGGTGGTGGTGGCCTTAACGTTGATATCGGCAATGTCAGCATTAAGATCGGCCGCCAACACTTGGCGCATATCCTCGATATACGGCGCCATCTTAGGCGCCTGGGCAATGATAGTGACATCCAGATTACCCAGCTCAAATCCCTTCGCCCGCGCTAACGCATAGCAGTGGCGCAACAAGACGCGACTATCGGCGCCCTTATAGGCGGCATCGGTATCGGGGAAATGTTTACCAATATCCCCAAGGGCCATCGCCCCTAGAATGGCATCGGAGATGGCATGCAACACCACATCACCGTCGGAATGAGCCACCAGCCCAGTTTCGTAAGGGACTTCGACCCCACATAAAATTAACGGGCGCGCTTCACCAAATTTATGGACATCAAAACCATGGCCGATTCGGATTTTCATTACTTATTTCCTAACGTATTTAATAGATTGCGCAATTCACTCTGCTTGGCTTCAAGCATTCGCGCGCAGTAAAAAAAGCTCTGCCAACTCCAAATCATCGGGATGAGTGACTTTAATGTTATCCGCCCGCCCCGCGACCAAACCTGGGGAAATACCCGCCCACTCCATCGCCGAAGCTTCATCGGTCACGACGGCCCCCGCGGCAAGCGCGGCTTTTAAATGTAATCGCAACAAGGAGGTTGGGAATAACTGCGGCGTCAACGCATGCCAGAGATTATCGCGGCAAACAGTCGAGCTAATTTCACCTAAGCAATTGGCGCGCTTCATGGTATCCCGCACAGGCATAGCCAAAATCGCCCCTTGGGGAAAGTGCACCCGCGATGCCAACAATTTATCTATGTCTTGCGCAGTCAGGCAGGGTCTGGCCGCATCGTGAACTAAAGCCCAACCATTATCAGGCGCCTTATCGAGTGCCGCCAGCACCGAGTCGGCGCGCTCAGAGCCACCAATGACAGTTACCAGCTTGGGATGCTTGGACTGAGGCAACGCAGCAAACTCGGTATCCTCAGGATGCAGCGCCACAATCACTTGGTTAATTTGCGGATGGGACAATAACTTGTCTAAGGTATGGGCCAGAATGCTTTGCCCTAGCAAGGTTAAATATTGCTTGGGTTTGCCCGCGCCCATGCGGCTGCCAATCCCCGCGGCGGGCACAATCGCCACCACATGGTGCGAGAAAGGATCAATTTGAACTGCAACTTGGGTTTCGACCTGCGGCGCGGCCTCTAATACGGTATCCATAGGCGCTCCGTTACTGCGAGGGACTCGATACTGAACGGTCACCGCCCACCACGCGATAGAAGGTTTCGCCTTCTTTCACCATGCCTAGCTCGTTACGCGCCCGCTCTTCAATCGCTTCGGTGCCACTCTTAAGGTCGATAATTTCCTCTTTAAGCACTTGATTACGCTCATTGAGTTTTGCATTACCTTCTTGCTGAGCCGCGATCTGTTTTTGCAGAACAAAGTATTCAGGCAGGCTGTTATCGCCCGACCACAGCCGATATTGCAGCAAACCGAGAAGCACTATGAGTGCAATGACAAAGAATTTCATGGAGGAATTAGCGTCAGTATCTTGAATTAAAAAAATATACTGCAGATAGTACAACAAAAAAGGCCACCAAGTGGTGGCCTTTTTACATCAGACGACTAAATTACGCCTGACCTTTGATTTCTTTCAAACCACGGTATGGCGCTTTTTCACCTAATTGCTCTTCGATACGCAGCAATTGGTTGTATTTAGCAACACGGTCAGAACGGCATAGTGAACCGGTCTTGATTTGACCAGCCGCAGTACCTACCGCTAAATCAGCGATAGTAGCGTCTTCAGTTTCACCGCTACGGTGTGAAATCACCGCAGTGTAACCCGCTGCTTTTGCCATACGGATAGCCGCTAAGGTTTCAGTTAATGAACCGATTTGGTTGAACTTGATCAGGATTGAGTTAGCGATGCCGTTCTCGATACCACGGGTTAAGATCTTAGTGTTAGTTACAAATAAATCGTCGCCCACTAATTGGATCTTGTCGCCCATGATCTTAGTTTGGTATGCCCAACCATCCCAATCTGACTCGTCCAGACCGTCTTCGATAGAGACGATTGGATATTGTTCAGTCAATGATTTCAGGAAGTCAGAGAAACCGTTTGAATCGAATACTTTGCCTTCGCCAGACAGGTCATATTTACCGTCTTTGTAGAACTCAGAAGCGGCGCAGTCTAATGCCAGAGTCACGTCGGTACCCAGCTTATAACCTGCTAATTCAACGGCTTCTTTGATTACCGCTAATGCATCAGCGTTAGAAGACAGGTTAGGTGCGAAACCACCTTCGTCACCTACAGAAGTGCTTAAACCTTTACCGTGCAGTACTTTTTTCAGGGTGTGGAAAATCTCAGCACCCATACGTAAAGCTTCGCGGAAGTTTTTCGCACCAACAGGTTGAACCATGAATTCTTGGATATCAACGTTGTTATCAGCGTGCTCGCCCCCGTTAAGAATGTTCATCATAGGCACTGGCATAGCGTATTGGCCAGGTGTGCCGTTTAATTCCGCAATGTGAGCGTATAAAGGCATGCCTTTGAATGCTGCAGCCGCTTTAGCCGCCGCTAAAGACACAGCCAGAATCGCGTTAGCGCCTAACTTGTCTTTGTTTTCAGTGCCGTCTAAGTCGATCATAATTTGATCAAGCTCAGCCTGTGCAGTCGCATCTTTACCGATTAACGCCGCACGGATAGGGCCGTTTACGTTAGCCACAGCAGTCAATACACCTTTACCTAAGTAACGGCTCTTGTCGCCATCACGCAGTTCCAGCGCTTCGCGGCTACCGGTAGAAGCACCAGATGGCGCAGCCGCCATACCGATAAAACCACCTTCTAAATGCACTTCGGCTTCAACTGTTGGGTTACCACGAGAATCCATAATCTCGCGACCAATCACGTTAATAATCTTAGCCATATTACCCTCGATTTAAGTTTAAAAGAGAAAAGAAAAAACCAATACCAATGGGAATTAACAGATGTAGAGTACGACCAAAATCTTTAAATTCCGTTTACTATTTCCGTCTATACGCATGTCGTTTATACACATGGGTATGAGTTTTGACTCATGATTACGCGGCCTGAGTGTAACAAAAGGCCGGGCCCACTGTCGCGGGTCCGGCCTTAAAATTTATTTCTTCAGATCACGTTTTTGATGTGCACTTGCGGCAGCAACGAAACCTTCGAACAATGGATGACCATCGCGTGGGGTCGAAGTGAATTCTGGGTGGAATTGACCCGCTACAAACCAAGGATGATCTTTAAGCTCAATCATCTCGACCAGTTTACGGTCCGAAGATAAACCACTAAATACCAGACCCGCTTGTTCTAAACGTTCTCTGTACTTGTTGTTCACTTCGTAACGGTGACGGTGACGCTCAACACAAGTGTTACCTTTGTACGCTTGCGCCGCTTTTGAACCTTCAAGTAGGTGACATAACTGCGCACCTAAACGCATAGTGCCACCTAAATCAGAGGCTTCATGGCGTTGTTCAACGTTACCTTCTTCATCAACCCATTCAGTGATTAAGCCAACCACAGGGAATGGCGTTGCTTTATTGAACTCGGTTGAGTGTGCATCGGCCATGCCTGCAACGTTGCGAGCAAATTCAATCAGCGCCACTTGCATACCTAAACAGATACCAAAGTACGGCAGCTCGTTTTCACGGGCATATTTAGCCGCCAGGATCTTACCTTCCACACCGCGCTCACCGAAGCCACCAGGAACTAAGATACCGTCTAAACCTTGCAGCACTTCATCGCCTTTGGCTTCAACGGTTTGAGAGTCAATGTACTTGATGGTTACTGATACGCGATTTTTAAGGCCAGCGTGTTTTAATGCTTCGTTGACTGACTTATAGGCGTCTGGCAGTTCGATGTATTTACCCACCATACCAATCACGACTTCGCCGTTTGGATTAGCTTCTTGGTAAATCACGTTTTCCCACTCAGACAAGTCGGCTTCACGGCATTCTAAGCCAAAACGTTTAACGACTAGGTCATCTAGACCTTGTGAGCGCAGCAGCGCTGGGATCTTGTAGATGCTGTCGACGTCTTTTAATGAAATAACCGCACGCTCTTCAACGTTACAGAATAACGAAATCTTCGCACGCTCGTTGGCAGGAATCGCGCGGTCACCACGGCAGATCAGCACATCGGGTGCAATACCGATAGAACGCAATTCTTTGACTGAATGTTGAGTCGGTTTCGTTTTCACTTCACCTGCAGCGCCAAGGAATGGCACTAAGGTTAAATGCATAAACAGGGTACGATCGCGGCCCAGTTCAACGCCTAATTGGCGGATAGACTCAAGGAATGGCAGTGATTCGATATCACCAACAGTACCGCCGATTTCAACGATAGCCACATCGTGACCTTCACCACCAGCAATCACTTTTTCTTTGATCGCGTTAGTGATGTGTGGGATCACCTGAATCGTCGCGCCTAAATAGTCACCGCGACGCTCTTTACGCAACACTTCCTCGTAAATACGACCTGTGGTGAAGTTGTTGCGACGGTTCATCTTAGTGCGGATGAAACGCTCATAGTGGCCTAGGTCAAGGTCTGTTTCTGCGCCGTCCTCAGTCACAAACACTTCACCATGTTGCGTTGGGCTCATGGTACCTGGATCAACGTTAATGTATGGGTCCAGTTTCATGATGGTTACATTGAGACCACGGGCCTCTAAAATTGCGGCTAATGAAGCGGCTGCAATGCCTTTACCTAGTGATGAAACCACACCACCAGTAACGAAGATATACCTTGTAGTCATGCTGAACCTGAGAAAATGAGTTTGAAAATACGTGCTTGTAAGAAAGCACTAGGACGGGGCAGTAGTATACCAAAGGTGTTGCCATTCGACAAACACCAATCCGGATAATTTGCCCTTTATCTTGGTTCGCCCTGTTTAACCTTATCCCAGTAGGCATCTAACTCTTCTAAGCTATGTTCTTCTAATGCTTTATTATTTTGTCTCGCAAATGCCTCTACACCTTTAAAACGGCGTTCAAATTTAACATTGGCTTGGCGCAGCGCTTGTTCTGGGTCCACCTTTAAATGACGCGCCAAATTCACCACCGCAAATAATAAGTCGCCCATTTCGGCCTGCACTTTGGCTTGGTCAAGCCTTGGCTGATTCACCTCCGCCAGCACTTCATCAATTTCTTCATGGATTTTTGCGACAACGGGCTCAAGCTCAGGCCAATCGAACCCGACACGTGCAACCCGCTGCTGAATTTTGATTGAACGGGATAACGCCGGCTGCGCGCGCGGAATATCATCAAGCACAGAAACCTCGCTTGATGAAGTCACCCCAGCCGCCAGAGCCTTTTGTTCACGCTCGCTGGCTTTGATTGCTTCCCAATTCGCTTTCATCTGCTGACTACTGGCATCGGCCTCAAACGCCTCAAACGTGGCTTCACCAAACACATGGGGATGACGGCGGGTGAGTTTGTCGGTGATTTTATTAACGACTGTGCTGAAATCGAACCTGCCCTGCTCTTTGCCAAGCTGGCAATAAAACACTACTTGGAATAATAAATCCCCCAGCTCATCGGGCAATTCGTCTAGGGCTAAACGCTCAATCGTGTCAGCCACCTCATAGGCCTCTTCGAGGGTAAAAGGCACTATGGTTTGAAAGGTCTGCGCCTTATCCCAAGGACAACCCGTTTGCGGATCGCGCAGCTTCTCCATAATCTTCAGTAGCGGCGCAACATCGGTTGCTGAAAGTGCTGTTGCTGAAAGCTCAGTAATAGAAGGCGTGGTATGGGAAGTCATGCTGATATCCTTTCAA
Organism: Shewanella decolorationis; assembly: GCF_004354305.1. Classification (NCBI taxonomy): domain Bacteria; kingdom Pseudomonadati; phylum Pseudomonadota; class Gammaproteobacteria; order Alteromonadales; family Shewanellaceae; genus Shewanella; species Shewanella decolorationis. The sequence continues at coordinate 4,141,391 of NZ_CP037898.1, forward strand.
GAGAGTCGACACAAGTACAGGATGCGTAAACAGGAATACACTCAAGCTGAGTCGCAACTAAGGCCGTAATAAAGCGCTAATGATAAAGTAGCCAAGCTCAAAGTGCTATTTTGAGTCTGATATTAGGTTTTAGTGAAGAAGATGCTCAAAAGTGTGTTTCGGCTCGTTAACTCAACCGAAAATTCCCACTACTGCTGGCAAACAAATTCTTATCTATTTGCCTATGTTTGGCCTTACCAGAAATCGGCTAAGAATGTATGGGTATACAGTCGTATTTAAATTTAGGTATTTTTGTATGATTTTAAGACAAGAACAGTGCGCACTAATTCCATGCGCAATAAATAAAACGCTATAAAATCAATTGACTATAGAGGCTGAGTTTTAGTTAATAGGTTTGGAAAACGCGCATGCGCGTTTTTCCAGATGGTTTATTTGGCAGAAAGCTGATAAGTTCTTTGCAATACAAACAGTTAGTGATGCGCGTTTTCACTGGTCCAACGAGGTAAACGCGCATGCGCACTAATAAAATGTTAAGTGCTTTTATGAAGAAAATTACCATCCTACTAATAGTTATTACAATCTTATTGTTCTGGACTGCAGTACATAAGCCAGGAGGAAGCTTAGAATATTATTTACTGTTAAAACCTTACCCGACATTAGATTTATTCTTAGGAGGCGGAGAAGAAGGTAGCTACGCTCGCAGGCTTGCGAACGGAGAATTTCCGGCTTGGCTTGTAAATGAGCACTATATCAATCTTGCGTCGAGTAGCTGGGAAGGTAGTACAAAGGCTTGGGAATATCTAAGAAATGGCTCCTTAATAGTTGTGTTTTTGGGATGGCCTATTTTACTTATCATTTGGTTGGTCTTATCAATCAAAACGCACTTAACAAGGCGCTCAAGCAAGGACGCCGTAACCGGCGCCGCTTAGCTTGGCGTTATAAAACACAGGGATAGTCATGCGTTTTTCCATAGGCAATTCACACAGTGAAAAATAGCAAGGACAGCCATATCTTTTGTGTTTTTCAGCCCCTTCTACTAGGCTTTAAATTATCCTGATTTTGTCTGTGTGGAGTTTGCTATGACTTCGGCCAGAAGACAGCTAATTGATGCTAATGCAACGCCCTTTTATCACGTGATAAATCGCTGTGTTCGCAGGGCTTTTTTGTGCGGTGAGGATAAGTTTTCAGGGCGCAGTTACGAGCATCGACGTGGCTGGATTGTAGATAAAATTAAGGCATTATCTGCGATATTTTGTATCGATATTTGCGCCTACGCGGTGATGAGTAACCATTACCACTTAGTGCTTAAAATAGATGTCGATAAGGCCAAATCGTTAACGCAAAAAGACATTATCAGCCGTTGGTGCCAAATCACTAAAGGCCATGCAATTGCTACTAAGTATATGAATGGTGATGCTTTAATCGAAGGTGAACGCATGTTACTCGATGGCTTAATTACCGAGTGGCATGAACGATTAAGCAGTATTTCTTGGTTTATGCGTTGTTTAAATGAAGAAATTGCCCGTAAAGCCAATCGAGAAGATGAGTGTAAAGGCGCCTTTTGGGAAGGTCGTTTTAAATCGCAAGCACTGTTGGATGAACAAGCCTTGCTCGCGTGCATGATGTATGTCGATTTAAATCCAATCAGAGCAGGCATTGCCGATTCTTTGCAATCCTCTGATTTTACATCGATTCAGGAGCGAATTGACTCGCTAAACACCTCAAATCATCCATCAACCATCCCAGTGCCTCAAACTGACTCCGCAACCAATCAAGCTCATATTCTCCGCAAATCGTTGGTCCAATTCGATGGCGCAGCTCACCTGAATCAGCAAGTGGGCATTCCATTTCATTTTGCCGATTATCTCGAACTGATTGATTGGACAGGCCGCGCCATCCGTCTTGATAAGAAAGGCTATATCGATAACCAGCGACCGAAATTACTCAATGAATTAGGCATTCCGCCCGATGCGTGGCTCACATCAGCCAAAGAGTTTCGACGTCAATACAGTGGCATAAGTGGTCGATGGGATAGCATGTGCGCGTTTAAAAAACAGCATAACAGCGGCAAATGGTGTAAAGGAAAAGCATCAAGCCAAGCGTTACATCCTTAAGTTGCTCACGACTCAGCGTTTAGGATTATTTTTTTTATCCGAAATGAAGATAATTTCGCGCAAAACATAGCACGCTTTTGTCCCAAAGCATGCTATGTGTCTCTTTGAAACCTACAGCCAACAACGATGCTAGGAAGCTGAGCAATGGTGATTAGCGAGACGACCGTCCGCCCCTCTTTGGCATCCATGCCACCGTGGCATTCGTGAATCCATTCACATCACACGGTGCGGTCGAGCATCAAAGGACGGACTCGCTGCGCGTCGGAGAGCAAATGCCATTGCTCAGAATGATGAACAGCCTCCCTGCCCTCCAATATATCTCTTATCAAAGTATCCTATATTGCTAATTTCGAGGCTAATCGCTTCGAAAGAGATTGCTAACCTTAAAGCCGTCTTGCTTCTATCACGCTATCGACCTGGGAGAGCTTAGATAACACCCGCGATAATCCATCGAGGTTGTATAGCTCTAATTCCAGCTCAATGGCTGCCGTCTGATTCTTAATATCCGATGACGAGCTCATGGCGAGCACATTGGACTTTTCGGCGGCGAGTACTGAGGTGAGATCCCGCAATAATCCGCTGCGATCATGGGCTAAGACACGCAGGCGCATGCGATAACCACCTGAATAGTTCTCGCCCCAAACCACATCGACGCCACGTTCTGGGTGAACGCGCATCAACTCTTTCACCTGCTCACAGTCGGAGCGATGCACAGAAATACCGCGCCCTTTGGTGATAAAGCCTAAAATCTCATCCCCAGGTACGGGCTGGCAGCAACGGGCGATATGGCTGAGTAAGTTACCCACGCCATTCACTTCCACCTGTCCTCGGCTATTGGTGCCAGATTTAGATTGGCTCTTCTTAACTAATTCTTCAACCGCATCTTCTTCGCTCGCCTCATCGAGGCGCAACTTACTTTGGATATGGTTAACAACCTGATGTAAACGCACATCACCGCCGCCGATTGCCGCAAGCAAATCGTCCATACTCGCCATATTAAAACGCTCAACGGCGATGGCGGCATCTTTGATTTTAAGGCTGACTCGCGCCAGCTCAGCTTCGAGCATTTCTTTACCGGCGATAATATTTTTATCGCGGTCTTGCTGCTTAAACCAATGCTGAATTTTCGAGCGCGCCCGCGATGTGCGGATATAACCTAAGTTTGGATTGAGCCAATCGCGCTTAGGATTGGGGTGCTTCGAAGTGATGATCTCAATGCGCTCGCCCGTTTCAACCTGATAGGTAAACGGCACAATGCGGCCATCGACCTTGGCGCCGATACACTTATGGCCAACCTGCGAGTGAATATAGTAGGCAAAGTCGAGCACGGTTGAACCGAGCGGCAAGTCGACCACTTCACCGCTTGGGGTAAAGACATAGACTCTATCTTCAAACACTTGGCTGCGGACTTCTTCAACCAAATTGCCGCTTTCGACCACGTCCTCCTGCCATTGCAGAATTTTACGCAGCCAATTGATTTTTTCTTCGTAGCCGCTCTGTTTGCCGGAGTGATTACCCTCTTTGTATTTCCAGTGCGCGGCAACCCCCAGCTCTGCATCTTCATGCATATCTTGGGTACGAATTTGAATTTCAACGGTTTTACCTTCAGGCCCTACCACTACGGTATGAATCGATTGATAACCGTTAGGTTTAGGGTTGGCCACGTAGTCGTCGAACTCGCGCGGGATATGGTGCCATAGCGTGTGCACCACCCCTAAGGCGCCATAACAGTCCTGCAAACGCTCGGTGACAATCCGCACGGCACGCACGTCAAACAACTCATCAAACTTGAGGTGTTTGCCCTTCATCTTGCGCCAGATGCTGTAGATATGTTTTGGACGACCATACACCTTAGCGCGGATATGATCCTCATCGAGGCGTTGTTGCAACTGCTCGACAAATTTTTCGATATAGACTTCGCGGTCTAACCGCTTACCATCAAGCTGTTTGGCAATGTCCTTGTAGGTATCTGGATGCAGATAACGGAAGGAAATATCTTCTAACTCCCACTTTAACTGACCAATACCCAAACGGTTAGCGAGCGGCGCATAGATATCGGCAATTTCGCGAGCCAGCAAGACGCGGGTTTCTTCGTCGGCATTTTTCACGGCGCGCAGCAAACAAACACGCTCGGCCAGTTTTATCACCACCGCGCGCACGTCTTCGACCATCGCCAGCAACATGCGGCGGATATTGTCGATTTGCGGCTCGGTTGAGCGGCTATTAGGATTGATTTTTAACGCGCCAATGGCATTCATGGTCACCACGCTGGCGACTAACCGCGCCAGCGGCTCACCAAACTTTTCTTTGATCGCTTCTTCGTTTAATAAGCCCGCATCAAACACCACAAACAGGATGGCCGCTTGTAGTGTCTCGATATCCATATTCAGCGGCGCGAGGATTTCAATCATCTCTCGGGCACGTTCGAGCAGTTCTCTTTTCGCGGCAGGACTCTTAGCGGGTAAAGCATCGACCTGCTCAATCAGGGCGAGCAAGGTTTGCGCCTCATCGACATGACTAACATAGCGAGCCACCCACTCTTCAAGATGAAAATCGGGATCATTAAAGTGCGCTTCGCGAACAGAGACCATCTTAATTTGTTTCCTTATTCGTGCTCAGAGAAAAGTGGCACCACCTCGGCACTCCTATCTTCAGCATTGGCACGGACTTGTCAAACCCAACGAGACGAAACTTCACATTTTTTACGTTATTCAAACGCTTTGCTTACTTTACACTCGAATAACGCGGGCAAGTGAAGCAACCTTGCCCAGCCTGCAAGACTTATTTTGCAAGCTCAAAAAACGCCATGGCTTCGATATGATGTGTCTGCGGGAACATATCGATTAAGCCTAACTTTTGTAACTTGTAACCACGTTCGAGTAACACCGCACTGTCGCGGGCCAAGCTCGCCGGATTACAAGAGACATACACCACTTGGCGGGGTTTCATCTTCTTAAGCCATTGCAAACTCTCAAACGCCCCCGCGCGCGCAGGGTCGAGTAGCAATTTATCAATCTTGCCCATCCAAGGCTCACAGGATAAATCGGCACTTAAGTCGCCATGGTAAAAGGTTAAATTGCTCAAGCCATTCGCCGCCGCGTTTTCACGGGCTTGACTGACCATTTCTGGCACCCCTTCAACCCCAATCACTTCGGCACCCAGTTTAGCTAAAGGCAAACTGAAGTTCCCCATACCACAGAAGAGATCGAGAATGCGCTCACCCGGCTGCGGTGCTAACCAGTCTAACGCCTGCGCCACCATGGCCTTGTTAATTTGCGCGTTGACTTGCACAAAGTTGCCTGGGGTAAAGGTTAAGCTCACAGGGGTTGCATCGGCTTTATCATCGAGCAACTGGTAAACAGGCAATAACAGCGTGCCATTGACGCCATGGAACTCACCGTTGTTATCCTGCAAACAAATATGGATTTGGTGCTGCTCGGCAAACTGCGCAAGCTTGCCCATATCCTTATCGTTTAAGGATTTAGTGATCCTAATTACCGCAAAATGACCATTGTCGGCATCAATCAATTCTACATGCCCAAGGCTCGATTTCGCCGCCAGTTGATTAAGCAACTTAGCAAATGGCGCGATTAAATCCGCTAAGGGTTTCGCCAAGACTAAACAGGTATCAATAGACACGACTTGATTGCTGCTTGAGGCACGAAACCCTAGGCTCAACTGCTTGGTATTTTTATCAAATAGGGTCGCAAGGCGGGCGCGGCGACGATAGTGCCAACCTTCGCCCGTTAATGCGGGCACTGATTTGCCTTCGGCGCCAGCAAATTTTGCCATAATATCCACCAGAGCCGCCGACTTATGCTCACGCTGGCCTGCTAATGACATATGCTGTAAATCACAGCCACCACAGCTTTGGTAATGGGGACATAAGGGCGAAACCCGCTCAGTGCTTGGCGTCTCGACTTTAATCAGCTTGGCACGGGCGTAATTTTTCTTTTGTTCGGTTAGCTGCGCTTGCACGGTTTCACTAGGCAAGGCGCCAGGGATAAATACGACTTTTCCCTGATGTTGTGCTATACCAGCCCCTAGATGATCGAGCTGGTGCACGCTAAAGGATTGCTTCGCAGACAATTGCTTGGAACTATTTGGTTTTGCTTTAAAAAATTGTGCCATTTCGGCCTCTAAATCAATAAAAAACTGGTAAAGACCGCCCTTTTTCTGGCAGTCTTATAAAATTATATCGTCCCTAGAATTTAGGAAACTGCGCTGCGGCTATGAACCCTGTCAACAACATGACCAAATACAGCTTACGTTCCTGGGTTCTGGTGCTTGCGCTTGCGCCGACGATCTTAGTCGGTATTCTGCTGGGCAGCTACTTTACCATAAATCGCTTCTATGAACTCGAAGATACGCTGATTGAACAGGGCAGCAATATTATCGAGCCACTGGCAATTGCCAGTGAAGTGGGACTTGTGAGCAATGACAGGGAAGCGACCAAACGGCTCCTTGCCGCAGCCCAACTGAATAAATCCACGCTCGTTAAATCTATCGCTATTTTTGACATTCAAAATCAACTGTTTGTCACATCGCATTACCACAAAGATTTCGAAATCATGCGCTATAAAGAGGCGCTGACCAATCTGCACAAAACCGAAATCGAACATGTGGGCGACAGCCTTATCCTACGCACACCGATTTTTGCCACCGCGCCAACTGCGGCGGGGGCGCCCGTGAATTTTGATATCCAAACCGATAATGGCGAATTGCTTGGCTATATTTCGGTGATTATCAATAAAGAACGCGCGCTGCTCGAACAACACAGGGCCGCCGTGGCCGCCTTTATTATCGTCTTGATTGGGGTGCAATTAAACCTGTTGTTTACCTTTCGTCTGGTTAAAAACGTTACCCAGCCGATTACAGAAATGGTGCGGGTGGTCGCCAAAATCCGTGAGGGTAAACTCGATGCTAGGCTTGAGGGCAATCTTATCGGTGAGCTGGATTTGCTTAAACGCGGTATTAACGCCATGGCGGGCTCACTATCGGAATATCACGATGAAATGCAGCAAAATATCGATCAGGCAACTTCGGATCTACGGGAAACCTTAGAGCAGATTGAGATCCAAAACGTCGAGCTCGACTTAGCGAAAAAACGCGCGCTGGAGGCCAGTCGGATTAAGTCGGAGTTCTTGGCGAACATGTCCCACGAGCTGCGCACACCATTAAACGGCGTGATAGGCTTTGCCCGTCAACTCGTTAAAACCCCGCTGCACTCAAGCCAAGTCGATTACATTAATACCATCGAACGTAGCGCCACTAACCTGCTGGCAATTATCAACGATATTCTCGACTTCTCGAAACTCGAAGCAGGCAAAATGGTGTTAGAAAACATGCCATTCGGCCTTAGGGAAACCCTAGGTGAAACCATCACCCTAATATCAGGTAGCGCACAGGCCAAAGGGCTGGAATTGGTCGTCGATATTGCGCCCAATGTCCCCGACAATGTTAACGGCGATGCGATGCGTGTTTGTCAGATTATCAATAATTTAGTGGGCAATGCCATCAAGTTTACCGATTCGGGCAGCGTATTAGTCAAGTTAGAGTTACAAAACCAGACCGATGATCAAGTGGTGCTACGCTGTGATGTGATTGATACCGGCATTGGAATTGATGAAAACCAACAGGATTTCCTGTTCCAAGCCTTTGGCCAAGCAGACTCCTCGATTTCTCGCCGCTTTGGCGGAACAGGGCTAGGGCTAGTCATCACTAAGCGCCTCGTCAATCAAATGGGCGGCCAAATTGGCTTTACTTCTTCGGTGGATAAGGGCTCGAACTTCTGGTTCACCCTACCATTAGGCCTAGGTCAATTCCAGATTGGCGATTCGCTCCCCCTTGAAAAACTCAAAGACAAGACAGTGCTGTTTTATGAGCCCAGAGTCCTCACCCATTCAGTAATTAGTCGTCAGCTAAAACAGTGGGATACAAAAGTAACCCACCATCAACACATTCCAAGCTTGTTAACGACGCTCTCGACCACTGAGCATCAGTTCGATTATGTGTTATTGAGCTGCCATGGATTTAGCAATTCTAACCAATTGCTCGGTACCTTAAACCAAGCTAAGGGTAAGACGGATTGTTTAATCGTACTGTTCGATTGCCAAGAACAAGATATGCTCAGCCAGTTTATTCGCCCCAATGCCGATGTAGTATTGTCACTGCCCGTAAGCGAACACCAACTGGCGCGCAATATGCTGTATCCACCGATGGAATATGACATTTTACCTCCCGTGGCGATTGCTGTACCTGCTGCACGCCAATCCCTCACCGTATTGGCGGTGGATGATAACTTTGCCAATCTAAAACTGATTGAAACCTTGCTCAATGAACTAGTCACAACCGTTATCGCCGTTAACAGCGGTGAAGAAGCAGTCAAACAAGCCAAGAATCGCACCTTTGACCTTATCTTTATGGATATCCAAATGCCGGGCACCGACGGCATCAGCGCGACTAAGCAAATTCGCCAAGGGTCGATGAACCGCAATACACCCATTATTGCCGTGACCGCCCACGCGATAGCAGAGGAACGTGAGCTGATATTAGGTAGCGGTATGGATGGTTATTTGCCTAAGCCTATCGATGAAGCCGCCCTCAAAGCGGAGATAAACCGCTGGATCACTCGGCCCAAGTTCACCCATTTCGATTTACATACCCTCAACTGGGATCTTTGCTTAACCCAAGCTAACCATAAGTCGGATTTAGCTTTAGATATGCTGCGCATGCTATTGGATTCCTTGCCTCAAACTGTCTCGGCTATTGAGACGGCGCTGAGTCAGAACGATCAAGCGAGTATGCTGACAACCGTTCACAAACTTCACGGTGCCAGTTGCTATTGCGGTGTGCCAACCACACAGCGATTATGCCAAGAGATTGAATCGGCATTGAAACGTGATGCCCGCGTCGAAGATCTCGAACCGGAAATACTAGAGTTACTTGATGAGCTAACTAAGGTAGAATCGGCGGCAAAACAAGTGCTATCACAGCTATCAGCGGAAATAACAGATGACCAAAAAAACGGGCTTCTTTAAGCGTTTAAAAGCGCTAGAACTACCACAGAAAAAACTCTTTGCCATTGCTCTTTGCCAACGAATGTTACCAAATTACCAATTGTTTTCAGAGGTTTGTGAGTTTGGCGATCCTGCGGTATTAAGCACTGTGCTCGATCTTCTTTGGCAATCCCAGTACGACAACAAGCTAAAATTCAACATCGATGTGCATCTGCAACGCTTAGAAGATAACACCCCAGAACCTGCCGATTTTGATAGCTATGGCGTATACCCAGCGATGGACGCCGTAGTTGCGCTCTCGACATTACTTGGTGCGATTCAGACCAACCTTGAAGAAGATATCACCAATATTAGCAAGTTATCCTCAAGCACTGTGGCGAACTATATCGAGACTATCAGCGATGTGGATTTAACCGATGATGCCTTAGATGACTACGTCTTCGCCCATGAAGTGATGGAAGAAGAGCGCGAACTGCAAAATACGCTGCTGGAAATCATCGAAGAAAATCCTAAGATCACCGCCGAGTTGGTGAAAGGTTTACGCAAAGAGATTATCGAAGCCGGTGTATCGAATATCGGCATTAGCGTGGCCTAAATAGGAACAGGCTACCTAAGAGACTTGGCTTTTAGGTAGCATCTTATACTGGGGAATACTGCACGAGGGGATAGGACTTAGCTAGGCATCCATTCAATATGAGAAAACTCGTTTACCAAGGATTTATCTTAACCAATAGCGAAGGCCGCACCGATACCTGGAAACTCACCATAGGTGAGCAGAGCCGTATTGGCTCTTTGTTTGAACTGCGCCGTTTAGTCAGTTACTACCTTGAACTGGGGATTGTGCCCGCCACCCGCGCTAGCCTTCAAGAGGCGAAACAGACCCAAAACTCCATGAGTAAAAATCCGCTAAAACCACGCAAACGCTAACGAGCTTACGCCATCGAAAACAGCTCGGGCGCCTTAGACTGCATAAACTCGATAAACACTTTTACCTTTAGCGGCTGCTGACTTCGCTGATGATACAGAATCGATATTCTGCGCTGTTCACCTATCCATTCGGGCAAAAGCACTTTTAACTTTCCCTCTTTAATCTGCTGTTTTACAAATAATTCAGGGCCATAGAGTATACCGCCGTGATCGAGTGTCGCCTGAATCGCCCCGTGCAAATCAGTGAGCGTAAGCTTTGTCGGGCCATTAAAATAAAACGACTCGCCATTCGGGTGCTTTAAGTGCCAGTTAAACAGTGGCCACACCTTAATTAACTGATGCGCTTCAAGATCATCGGGATGGGTTAACTTAGGCGCCGAGGCTAAATATTCTGGCGTCGCAAACAAACAATAATCAAGCTCGCCTAAGGTACTCGACACCCAAGAGGAATCGGGCTGGGCACCGCCCACTATCGCCACATCAATCCCTTTATCAATTAAATCCACCAACTCATTGCTTTGGGAAATATGTAGGCGAATATCGGGATATAAACGCCCAAACTCGTTCAGTGCACGGATAAAAATGATGGAAATAATCGAAATCGGCGCCGCAATCCGCAATGTCCCTTCGGGTTTATCACTTCCGACACCGCTGAGTTCATCAAATTGGGCAATGACACTCTGATAACGTTGGAATAATGCTAGACCTTCTTCGGTTAATCGCAGCTTACGGGTGCTACGCATAAACAATTGCTTATCTAGCTTTTCCTCAAGCTTGGCCAGCTTGCGACTCACTGTGGCGATGGGCATGTCGAGCTCTTTAGCCGCTTGGGAAAAACTCCCCGCATTCACTAAATGCACAAACAGATAAATTAACTGTAGCTCGCCGCCTACATCATCAGCCATTTTCAATCCCTATCATTTATGTCAGTGCCAGCATCCATAACGCGCACTAACTCATTGTGTTTTAAACGTAGAATTATTCATTTCTACGACCATAGCGCAATAGCTCTTAGGGAGAATGCTATGCTATTTTGCTAACAAATTTACTGCGCTAGCGCCGATTATCATTAATTCGCTGAAATAACATCCCAGCCGACTTCGCCTTGACGGCTTGAATGAAATCAAGCATCACTAAGGCTATCTCGTGGGATAAGCAACACAAAAGGATGAGTGAGGGTCATGACCATTTTAACCCCTCTGTTTGCCGTCTTCGGGATCATGCTACTGGGCACACTTGTGCAAAAACTGCGCTTTCTCCCAGTAGAAACAGACCAAGTACTCAATCAATATGTTTACTATATTGCGTTTCCTGCCATCCTATTGATAGCACTGGCACAGCAGCCGATTGAAGACATTCTGCAATGGAGATTTATTGCCGGATACAGTGCCGCCATGCTGGTGATTTACCTCATTTGTATTAGCATCTCCCTACTGGTTAATCCTAAACAACATGCAATTGCCGCCGTGCGCGCCTTAAATGCGACTTTTGGTAATACCGCATTTATCGGTATTCCACTCCTTATCATCTTATTTCCCCAGCAACAAAGCGCCTTAGTTGCCGCTGCGATTGCCAGTTTATTGTCCGTGCTCATGTTTGCCGTGGCCTTGGTCTCGCTAGAACTCGCCACCAATAAACAGCGACAACATCACGCCGCGGTGATCATGCTGCTAGCCGTGGTGAAAAACCCAATTGTAATCGGTTGCTTTATTGGTGTGGCTATTTCGGCATTAGGGATAACTCTCCCCTCCGGTTTGGCAATGATGATCCAGCAGATAGGCAATACGTCCAGTCCCTGTGCCCTCTTTGCCGTCGGCATGGTATTGGCGAAAGCCATGCGCTACCAAAAAGATAGCAAGGTCTTTAGCCTGACAAACTTTATCGAACTCAGCCTTATCAACCTGTTTAAACTTATTCTGCAACCCGCCTTGGTTTACTTCATGTTAAAAGGCTTGGGTGTCACCGGTGACTACCTCGTTATGGGTGTCATACTTAGCGCCTTGCCCACGGCGGCAAGCGTCTATCTTTTGGCCCAACGCTATAACACCCAGGCCTCCAGCAGTGCCCAAGGGATACTCTTTGGCACTATAGTGACCTTTTTCAGCCTACCCATTCTGGAACAACTTGTTAAAATCTATTCATAAACAACTAATTAGATTTTATAACAAAGCGACATGTCGAATATTCACCCAAAGTTACTTTACTGTATATAAATTCAGTATATACTGTTTATCAATACAGTGATTTGGTAAGTTTTTCGACAGGAACTCACTATGCTTTGCCAACTCAGCATCAACAATTTCGCTATCGTACGTTTCCTTGAACTGGACTTTCGCCCCGGTATGACCAGCATTACCGGTGAGACTGGCGCGGGTAAATCTATTGCCATCGACGCCCTTGGCTTGTGCCTAGGTAACCGTGCCGATGCCAGCAGTGTTCGCCCTGGCGCGAGCAAAACCGAAGTCAGTGCCCGATTTTCACTCGAGGATGTGCCTCTGGCAAAACGCTGGCTCGAGGATAACGATCTCGAACTCGATGATGAGTGTATTCTGCGTCGAACCATTGGCAGTGACGGCCGCTCACGCGCCTATATCAATGGCAATCCCGTTCCTTTGACTCAGTTAAAATTACTGGGGCAATTACTTGTAGGGATCCATGGCCAACACGCCCATCATGCCATGTTAAAGAGTGAACACCAGCTCACCTTACTCGATAGCTACGCCAATCACAGACTACTGATAGACGCAGTGGCGGCAAGCTATCAGCGCTGTAAACAAATCGAAGCCGAACTCAAGCAATTAGAAGCCTCCCAGCAGGAACGTATCGCCCGTAAACAACTGGTGCAATATCAAGTTGAAGAGTTAGATGAGTTTGATCTTAAGGTGGGAGAGTTTGAAGAGATTGAACAGGAGCACAAACGTCTCGCAAACGGTACCGAATTGGTCGATAGCTGCCAAGCCAGCCTGTTTTTACTCACAGATGGTGAAGAGAGCAATATCGAGTCACTGCTGAATAAAGCCGTCAGCCTTGCAGAGAATTTGCAAAGCTATGACCCCGCATTAACCAATGTCAGCACTATGCTGAACGAAGCGCTTATTCAAGTGCAAGAGAGCGCTGGCGAATTGCAGCACTACCTAAGTAAACTTGAACTCGACCCCGCGCATTTTGCTTATTTAGAGGAAAGGCTCTCTAAAGCCATGCAACTGGCCCGTAAGCACCATGTCAGCCCAGAAAAATTAGCCGAGCATCATCTCGCCCTCAGGGCCGAACTCACCACACTCGATGATGATGAAAATAAGCTAGAAGATATTCAACGCCAAGTGGAGGCCAGTAAAGTGGCCTACCTCGCTAACGCACAAAAGCTGAGTCAGAGCCGCGCCCGTTATGCAAAAGAGCTGGATAAGTTAGTGACTCAATCCATCCACGAACTCAATATGCCTAAGGGTAAGTTCACCATTGAAGTGAATTTCAACCCAGAGATCATGTCGATGAACGGCAGCGATAATATTGAGTTTATGGTTACCACCAACCCAGGTCAGCCGTTACAACCTATATCTAGGGTTGCCTCAGGCGGCGAATTGTCACGTATAGGCCTTGGTATTCAAGTGATTACCGCGAAAAAGGTTGCCACACCGACACTCATTTTCGACGAAGTCGATGTGGGTATATCGGGCCCTACTGCTGCTGTAGTTGGACGTATGCTACGCAGCCTTGGCGAATCGACCCAAGTATTGTGTGTGACCCATTTGCCGCAAGTTGCAGGTAATGGTCACCAGCATATGTTTGTGAACAAATTCAACAAGGCGGGAAGTACAGAAACCACTATGATGCCTTTGGATAGGGAGCAACGTATCCAAGAATTAGCCAGACTTCTTGGTGGCGATACAATTACTGCTAACACTCTCGCTAATGCACGAGAATTATTACAGTAAGAATACACTAAGCCAAATATTCCACGTCATAACCAATGCCTTATCTACATCAGATAAGGCATTGGCATTTATAGGGTAACGAACTTTAGTTTGAGTTAACTAGGGCGTGTTGACGTTTCAGTTTTTTGCAGCAATTTGGCTGGCGTTTATGCAAGGCAACGTCCGTACTGTGTAGTTATTCTACATAAACGGACGATAACGCGGCAGAAACGCCAGCCAAATGCTGCCCGAAGGATTCGTCTGGCAGCCCTTGCTCTTACTTTCTGTCATAAGAGCCGCTCATCATTTGAGTAGAATCACGACACATCATTCCTCGTTTCGTGAGCAAGTGCTTGCCAGAACGAAGAAAATCTAATCTCGAAACGTCAACAAGCCCTAGATGAATAACCAAAAAGAGATTATTGGCTAATAAGGACAATCACTTGCAAACAAACGAGAGCGAAAATCCCTGCCAGTACATCGTCGATCATAATGCCAAAACCGCCTTCGACCTTGGCATCGAGCCAACGGATTGGCCACGGCTTGATGATGTCAAAGAGACGAAAAAGCACAAAACCAGCAATTAACCAGAGCACTCCGGCTGGCGCCGCAATCATAGTGATTAATAGACCTGCGACTTCATCCCAAACAATTGCACCATGGTCATGTACGCCCATGTCCTTCGCAGCCTTATCACAGATATAAATCCCCGCGAGTACGCACACTAAGGTCACGGCTAAATACCAACTCAAGGGCAATTGCGCCAACAACAAATAGAGCGGGACGGCCGCCAAGGTACCAAAGGTGCCGGGCGCCTTAGCCGCTAAACCGCTGCCAAAGCCTAATGCTAAAAAATGGATCGGATTTTTAAGAGACAGGCGCGACAGCGCCTGATCTTGGGATAACAACTTCATTAAAAGTGCTCAAAGCCATGATATGGCGGCGTAAACGGCTCACCATTGAGTTGCAACTTAAGTTTACTGCCCGCACAGATTTGCCCAACCCGCACAAACTTAGTTCCTGCGTGACTCAGTGCTGTTTCTAACGCACCTTTTTGTGCCTCTGGCACGGTAAAGAGCAGTTCATAATCCTCGCCCCCCGTTAGCGCATAACCTAAGGCATGCTCTTCGCTCACGGTATCTTGCATCGCGCGGGACAACGGAATCGTGCCCACATCCACAACCGCGCCTACCTGCGATGCTTTGAGGATATGGCCAATGTCGGAGATAAAACCGTCGGATAAGTCGATAGCACTGGATGCTAAAGATCGTAATGACTGACCCGCTAACACTCGAGGCGTCGGACGATAATGGCGATTAATTAAGAACTCTTTATGCTCCGCACGTGCATGTTGCACACCGCGGATCAAATCCAGCCCTAATGCTGAATCGCCTAGCGTACCGGTCACATAAATCCAGTCACCCGCTTTTGCACCGTGACGAGTCAATGCCTTACCCTGCGGCACTTGGCCATGCACGGTAATATTAATGGCTCTAGGGCCGCGAGTAGTATCGCCGCCAATAAGGGCAATGCCGTAATACTCAGCCGCTTCGAAAAGTCCCTCACTAAAACCACTCAGCCAGGCTTCGTTAACCTCTGGCAAAGTAAGCGCAAGCGTCATCCAAGCAGGCTCAGCACCCATGGCCGCTAAATCAGAAAGATTCACGGCTAAGGCTTTGTAACCTAAAGCTTGAGGGGGGATATCGGGGAAGAAGTGAACGTTTTCGACTAAGGTATCGCAGGAGATGGCGATCGACTTGTTTTCGGCGGGCTGCACTAGGGCGCAATCGTCACCAATACTCAATTTGACATCACGGCGCGTTGGGCCGCGGTGATTGAAATAACATTCAATAAGTTGGAATTCTTTCACTGTACAGTTTGGCGCGACTCACATCGGCCACCTTTGTTAGCAATGAAAAACGGTATCCTAAGATACCGTTTGTCCTTATTACTTACGTGCAACCAGTTTGTCGAGTAATCCATTAACAAACTTATGGCTTTCATCCGCACCGAAAGCTTTAGCCAGTTCAATCGCCTCGTTAATCGCGACTTTGAACGGCACATCTTTACGGAAAGTCAGCTCATATGCCGCTAAGCGAACTATGGCCTTCTCCACTGGCGACACCTCATCAATGGGGCGGTCTAAGTGTGGAATGAACAACTCATCCAGTTGGGTTTTCTTAGTTGCTACGCCTGCAAATAGCTCACGAAAATAAGCTACATCAACACCGTCGAGGCTCTGTTCAGTTAAAAACTCGTGCTCGACATCGGCAATATTATTCCCGCTTAGTTGCCATGAATAAATGGCTTGTACGGCTAAACGGCGGGCCTTGCGGCGCTCAGAAGGCTTCATTATGTTTCCTACTATTACAACTGTTGTTCAAGCTGTTGCAGAACATTGACCATTTCAAGCAGGCTTAGTGCAGCTTCGCCGCCCTTGTTACCCACTTTAGTACCTGAACGCTCAATGGCTTGTTCAATGGTATCTGTCGTCAATACACCGAAGGCAACGGGCAGATCGAACTCTAATGCGATTTGAGCTAGACCTTTGTTACATTCACCTGCAACAAAATCAAAATGAGGTGTACCACCACGGATCACAGCACCAAGTGCGATGATACCGTCAAACTTACCACTTGCAGCAACACGACGTGCAGCCAGCGGTAACTCAACCGCACCAGGTACACGGACAACAGTGATGTTTTCATCACTGACTTGGCCAAAACGTTTCAGCGTGTCAAGTGCACCTTCAAGCAGGCTCTCAACTAAAAAGCTGTTAAAACGCGAAATTACAATCGCAACTTTGGCATTCTTCGCTTCGATATTACCTTGAACTACGTTCATTTTCTTACCTAATTTAGCTAAAGCACCCAGCTTGGGCGAAAAGTGGCGACATGATACCACAGTCAAACGCCTACAGCCTTATGCAAATGATAGAAATGGTTAATTTTACCTTAGTGCAACATCTAATTAAGCTTAGCCTGTTACTCCGCCACGTATTCGGTCACTTCAAGACCAAAGCCTGAGAGTGAATGGTAACGCTTAGGCGAACTTAAGAGTCGCATTTTAGTTACTCCAAGGCTGGCAAGGATTTGCGAGCCCACACCCACGCGGCGTGAAGTGCCTTGCCATTTTGCAGGAGCGGGAGCCTGACCTTGATCTTCCGCTTCAAAGGCTTTGACTTTAGCGAGAATTTCACAGGTATGCTCTTGATTGCCCAGCAGCACCAACACTCCACCTTCGGCAGAAATCCGCGCCATGGCTTTTTCAAGCGGCCAGCTACGCTGCTGATCGCGCTCAGAGTGAAGTAGATCGTTAAACGTATTCTGTAAATGTACCCGCACTAAACAGTCAGGCTTCACCTCGCCTTTCACTAAAGCAAAGTGTAATTGATTGTCGATAGTATCCCTAAAGGTCACCATATCGAACTCACCAAAACGGGTTGGCAGTTTGCATTTGGCTTCACGCACAACGGTCGTTTCTTTGGTGTTACGGTATTCAATCAGGGCCGCAATAGTGCCGATTTTAATGCCATGTTTTTCAGAGAAAATCTCTAAATCAGGGCGGCGAGCCATAGTACCGTCTTCATTGAGGATCTCAACAATCACCCCTGATGGTTCAAGCCCCGCTAAACGGGCTAAATCACAGCCTGCTTCAGTGTGACCAGCGCGGGTTAACACGCCGCCGTCCTGCGCCATTAATGGGAAGATATGACCAGGCTGAACTAAATCCGATGCCTTGGCATCTTTAGCCACGGCTGCTTTCACCGTCACCGCGCGATCGTGGGCCGAAATCCCGGTGGTTACGCCTTCTGCCGCTTCAATCGATACCGTAAAGTTAGTCGAGAACTGCGCATTATTGTTAGTCACCATCAAGGGCAGGTTTAACTGCTGGCAACGGGCTTTAGTCATGGTTTGGCAGATGAGCCCACGGCCGTATTTCGCCATAAAGTTAATCGCTTCAGGCGTCACCAACTCGGCCGCCATAATCAGGTCGCCTTCGTTTTCTCTGTCTTCGTCATCCATCAAAATAACCATTTTGCCTTGACGAATATCCTCGATGATCTCTTCTATACTGTGCAGCGCCATTGTAGGACCTTTATGATTTTACTGTTGTTATGAAATTCTATACCTAAGTGAGCTAAGTGCCAGTGCCCTAACGCACAAAGCCAGCACGGGCTAACATTTCCATGGTCACCCCACCGCCTTGGGTTTCTTTAGTATCAAAGCGCATTAAACGCTCTAAATAGCGGGCGATTAAATCCACTTCAATATTCACCTTATCGCCGGCTTTCAAATCTACCAGTGTGGTTTCACCCGCCGTATGAGGCACTATGGTTAAACGAAAACGGTGTCCATCGACCTCGTTTACCGTCAGGCTCACGCCATCGATGGTGATAGAACCTTTATGGGCGATATAGCGCGCCAGCTCAGTTGGCGCCGCTAACCAAAACTCAATCGCTTGACCACGAGCAAGACGCTGCTCTACGGTGGCAATGCCATCCACATGGCCGCTCACCATATGCCCGCCAAGGCGAGTTGTCGGGGTAACGGCTTTTTCAAGATTGACCTTAGTACCCACTTTATAGTTTGCAAAACCTGTGAGACTGACAGTTTCAGCCGACACATCCGCCACATAGCCATCGGCTAATTGTTGCACCACAGTCAAACATACACCGTTGGTGGCGATACTGTCGCCTAAACGCACATCGCTTAAATCCAGTTTGCCACTGGCGACCGTTAAACGAATATCATCGCCCTTACGTTCAAGCTTTCGCAGCGTGCCAACGGCCTCAATAATCCCAGTAAACATGGCTAACTCACTTATTTGCTAGAGATGGATTGGACTCGAGCCTCAAGGTAAAACGCATATCCGCGCCCACTTTACGCTCATCGACCAGTTTGAGGGTCGGAATATCGGCCATCATTTGATAATCGGGTAATTCGAGTAGATTACGTCCTTGTGCTCCAAGGATTTTCATCGCTTGATACAGTACTAACTCATCGGCTAATCCCACGTCGATAAAAGCACCCGCTAAGGTCGCACCCGCTTCGATAAGCACCTGATTACAGCTTTTGCCTAAATAGCTTAAGAGTTCGGGTAGCGAGATTCGACCATCAATCGCCGGTAATTGAAGACAAGTCACATGGGCCGGCAACTGCGCCACAAAGGCTGGTGAGTAAGGCTCAGTTGAGACTAATAAAATCGGCGATTCAATCGCAAGCAAGGCTGCCGTAATCGGCAAGCGGCAACGACTATCTAAAATCACCCGCAGCGGCTGTAAAATTTGCGCCTCACTCAATTGCGAGCTAAGACTGCCAAGCTCTGAGTAGCGCACATTGAGCGAAGGGTCATCGGCCAGTACGGTTTCAATCCCAGTGACCAGTGCGCAGGCGCGCAAACGTAAGCGCTGCACATCGCGGCGAGCTTCGGGGCCTGTAATCCACTTAGAGACACCGTTGGATAATGCGGTTTTACCATCGAGACTCGCGGCAAGCTTTACCGTCACCCAAGGTAGACCCGACTCCATGCGCTTCATAAAACCAAGATTTAAAGCGTAAGCTTGGTCGCGATGTAAACCGACATCCACTTGAATGCCCGCATCGCGCAGCATTTGAATACCGCGACCACCGACCTGCGGATTGGGATCTTCAACCGCCACCACCACACGTTTTACACCTATGTTGATCAACGCCAAGGCGCAGGGCGGCGTACGACCATAATGGCTGCAAGGCTCTAAGGTGACATAGGCGGTCGCGCCACGGGCAAGCTCGCCAGCCATGCGCAGTGCATGCACCTCGGCGTGGGGCTCGCCGGCTTTTTGATGATGACCTTCACCGACAATCTGATTATCTTTTACGATAACGCAGCCCACACTGGGATTGGGGCGAGTGGTATAAAATCCTTTGCGAGCCAGTTGTATGGCTCGGCTCATCATCTGGTTATCGAGTTCTGACCAATTCATATAAACCCTATGAAATCTTGAGGAAGCGTGCCCGAATGCGGCGCATAACGAGGCGCTAACCTAAGCGCTAACCTAAGATAACCCATGTTACTTTTGCAGTTTCGCAATCGCCTCACCAAATTCGGAGACGTCTTCAAAGGCGCGATAAACCGAGGCAAAACGAATATAGGCAACCTTGTCTAGGCTCATTAACTGTTCCATCATCAAGTTACCTATCATCTCGGATGGCACTTCACGCTCGCCAGTCGCCCGCAGCGTTGACTTGATTTTACTTAAGGCCTGCTCGATTTCATCCATAGACACGGGGCGCTTTTCGACCGCGCGTAACATGCCTGCTTGCAGCTTTTCTTCATCGAAGGGTTGGCGCGTACCATCGCGTTTAATCACCCGTGGCATGACTAATTCGGCGCCTTCGAAGGTGGTAAATCTTTCGTGGCATTCGGTGCATTCTCGGCGACGACGCACTTGATGGCCTTCCGCCACTAATCGGGAATCGATCACTTTTGTATCTGTCGCGCTGCAAAATGGACAATGCATTGAGCCTCCTGCCGTGAATGGAATAAAGCCTATCTTGCTTAAACCGAGCAGGTTTAAGTCTAAGATTTTAGCAATAAAAATGGCCGCTTAATGCGGCCATGGGATTTTATCCTATTTATCGGCTGAGGTTAACCACCTAAGAGTGACACCCTAAGCAGTTGTGAACTCAGCCGCCATATTCAGATAAATTAACGAATTAACCGTAAACAGGGAAACGGGCGCACAGTGCCAATACTTGGCCTTTTACGCGCTCGATAACCGCCGGGTTGTGGGCATCGTCGAGGATGTCACAGATCCAACCGGTTAACTCTTTCGCTTCAGCTTCTTTAAAGCCACGGCGAGTGATCGCAGGCGTACCAATACGCACACCAGAGGTCACGAATGGAGAACGTGGATCGTTTGGCACAGAGTTTTTGTTTACTGTGATGTTTGCGCTACCTAAAGCGGCATCGGCTTCTTTACCCGTCAGGTCGCGACCAATTAAGTCCACCAGCATTAAGTGGTTGTCAGTACCGCCAGAAACGATCTTGTAACCGCGCTCTAAGAACACTTCAACCATGGCTTTAGCGTTCTTAACCACTTGTTGTTGGTAAGCTTTGAACTCTGGCTCTAAAGCTTCTTTGAAGGCGACCGCTTTACCCGCGATAACGTGCATCAAAGGACCGCCTTGACCGCCTGGGAATACCGCTGAGTTCAGCTTTTTGTATAGCTCTTCATCATCGGCAGCAGACAGAATGATACCACCACGAGGACCGGCTAAGGTCTTGTGAGTGGTTGAGGTCACAACGTGAGCGTGTGGCACTGGGTTTGGATACACACCAGCGGCGATAAGACCCGCAACGTGCGCCATGTCGACAAACAGGTAAGCACCGATTTTGTCTGCAATTTCGCGCATTCTTGCCCAGTCAACGATGCCTGAGTAAGCAGAGAAACCACCGATCATCATCTTAGGCTTATGTTCAACCGCCAGACGTTCCATTTCGTCGTAGTCGATTTTGCCTGATTCATCGATGCCGTAAGGAATGATGTTGTACAGTCTACCGGAGAAGTTTACAGGTGAACCGTGGGTCAAGTGGCCACCATGAGCGAGGTTCATACCTAAAACGGTATCGCCTGGTTTTAACAATGCCATGTAAACGGCGCTGTTTGCTTGAGAACCTGAGTGAGGTTGTACGTTTGCGTAAGTCGCACCAAACAGTTGTTTTGCACGCTCAATCGCTAAGGTTTCAACTACGTCCACATACTCACAACCACCGTAGTAACGCTTGCCTGGGTAACCTTCGGCGTACTTGTTGGTTAATTGTGAACCTTGCGCTTGCATCACGCGTGGACTGGTGTAGTTTTCAGAAGCAATCAGCTCAATATGCTCTTCTTGACGCAGAGTTTCGTTCTGAATTGCGTTGAACAGTTCCGGATCATAATCTGCGATATTCATATCTTTTTTCAGCATTGCTTACTCCAGCTGCCAATTCTTGTAGGTAGGGTTGCGCGGTATTCTACTCGTAACGAGCCGACAATCCCAGTCTCTGAAACATGAAAATCCTACAGTTTTACCTTGAACTCGCCTCAATGCCGAGTTGAGTTCGGCGCACAATCGAGTAGAATTAGCCGCATCATTAGTCACTTATAGATGCAGAAAAATGGCTCAGTTTGTTTACAGCATGCTGCGGGTGGGCAAGGTTGTTCCTCCTAAGAAGCAGATCCTTAAAGACATTTCCTTAAGCTTTTTCCCCGGCGCAAAGATCGGTGTGTTAGGTCTTAACGGTTCTGGTAAATCCACCCTACTGCGCATCATGGCCGGTATCGATACCGAAATTGAGGGTGAAGCGCGTCCAATGCCGGGCCTGAAGATTGGTTACCTGCCACAGGAACCGAAACTCGACCCAACGCAAACCGTACGTGAGGCGATTGAAGAAGCGGTTTCTGAAGCCAAAAATGCCCTCAAACGCTTAGACGAAGTCTATGCCGCTTACGCGGATCCCGATGCAGACTTCGACGCCCTTGCCAAAGAGCAAGGTGAACTCGAAGCGATCATTCAGGCGCAGGACGCCCACAATCTGGACAACATCCTCGAGCGTGCGGCGAACGCCCTTCGTCTGCCAGATTGGGATGAAAAGATTGAAGTCTTATCGGGTGGTGAGCGCCGCCGTGTGGCGATTTGCCGTCTGCTGCTGGAAAAGCCAGAGATGCTGCTACTCGACGAACCGACCAACCATTTGGACGCCGAATCAGTCGCTTGGCTCGAACACTTCCTGCAGGAATACTCGGGCACCGTGGTGGCGATTACCCACGACCGTTACTTCCTCGACAATGCTGCTGGTTGGATTTTAGAACTTGACCGTGGTGAGGGTATCCCATGGGAAGGCAACTACTCTTCATGGCTTGAGCAAAAAGATGCTCGCTTGAAGCAGGAATCGGCCGCTGAAAGCGCGCGTCAAAAGACCATTGCAAAAGAATTAGAATGGGTTCGCCAAGGTGCGAAAGGCCGTCAGTCTAAGGGCAAAGCCCGTATGGCGCGCTTCGAAGAGCTGAACACCACAGATTACCAAAAACGTAACGAAACCAACGAGCTGTTTATTCCGCCTGGACCACGTTTAGGTGATAAAGTCATCGAAGTGAAGAACTTAACCAAGTCCTATGGTGATCGCGTGCTAATCGATAACCTGTCGTTCTCGATTCCTAAGGGCGCGATCGTCGGTATTATCGGTGCCAACGGTGCAGGTAAATCGACCCTGTTCCGCATGCTGTCTGGCAGCGAGCAACCTGATAGCGGCACCATTGAGATAGGTGAAACAGTACAACTGGCGTCGGTTGAGCAGTTCCGCGATTCGATGAATGACAAGAACACCATTTGGCAAGAAATCTCTGGTGGTCAAGACATCATGCGCATCAACAACATGGAAATTCCAAGTCGCGCCTATGTTGGCCGCTTTAACTTCCGTGGTGCGGATCAGCAAAAGATTATCGGTACTCTATCGGGCGGTGAGCGCAACCGTGTTCACTTAGCCAAACTGTTGCAGGCTGGCGGTAACGTACTGCTCCTCGACGAACCAACCAACGACTTAGACGTTGAAACCCTGCGCGCACTGGAAGAAGCGATCCTCGAATTCCCAGGTTGCGCTATGGTGATCTCGCACGACCGTTGGTTCTTAGACCGTATCGCGACCCACATTCTGGACTACCGCGACGAAGGCCAAGTAAACTTCTACGAAGGTAACTACACCGAATACTCGGCATGGTTGAAGAACACCTATGGTGCCGATGTGATTGAACCACACCGCTTAAAATACAAGCGTATGACGAAATAGATTTAGAACCTAACCTTATTTAAGGAGCTTAACTCGAAAGAGTTAAGCTCCTTTTTTATGGTAATTGATTAGGCAGAACTGACTTTGGCGCTATTTCAAACTAGCAAAATAAGCGACCAACATATCCATCATCACTCTTAATGCAGGCTGCATATGTTTACGGGATTGATATACGCCGTATACGCCCAAGGTTTGAGGTTGAAACTCCAGCAACAATGGCACTAATTCGCCAGTGTCGAGATAGGGCTTCGCCGCCCACAGGGGCTGCATGGCAATCCCCTCCCCCGCTAAAGTAGCGTTTAACACCACCATAGAATCATTGGCACTTAAATTACCTCTTACGGGAATATTAAAAAGCTGTCCCGCCTCGATACCATCAGGATGATTAATTTGAGTAAAACGCCACATCACATCGCCAAAGTAGGAATAGGTCAGGCAATTATGCCGGGTTAAATCCTCAGGATGTGTGACAGCCGAATGGGTGGCAAGGTAACGTGGCGAGGCGCAGACCACAGACTCACATTCCCCTAAGCGCCTTGCGATAAGTGAAGGATCGAGTTCGTTGGTGATTCGAATAGCAAGATCGATGCGCTCAGCGACTAAATCAACGGTTTGACTCGTTACATGAAAGTTCACACTCGCCTGAGGATATTGGGATAAGTAGGGACGAACGACCGTGGGAAGGAGCAAATGCGCCATAAATTGCGAACAGCTAATCCGCAATAATCCTCTGGGTTGGGCGCTTTGGGCATGACTGACGGTGGGGACTTCCTGTGCTAATTCAAGCAAACGCTGGCAGTAATCGAGCACTTGCTCGCCCGCACTGGTCAAGCTCAAACGTCTTGTCGAGCGGTGCAACAAACGTGCGCCCGACCATTCCTCTATCTCGGCCAAATAACGAGTTACCATAGAGCGCGACATATCTAACGCCTCGGCGGCGCCAATCATGCTCCCCCGATCGACGATAGTCACAAACACCTTTGCCGCTTCGAGTCTATCCATGGTTTATCCGCCTTTATGTTGATTACCTTGCACTAAATAATCGGTTTTAAACGTGTATTCATCCGAATTATGCAACAAATAAGCGCAATTTGTCGTGTTTATCTAAGTTTTTTTGCAACCTAAACTAAGCTCACTTTTGCAGCAGTGCAAATCACCGAATCCTATTTGAATGAATAAGTGAGAACAGAAATGACACTATTGAATGCTCTAAAATTAACCTCTTTGAAACCCCAGTTAGCCGCAACCATGCTGATGGCGGGAATGGCTACTGCTCAGGCAGCACCTTTGCAAGTGAGCCATTTTAATCCGGGCGAAAACAGTATTTTTGCGGTGTCTTCAAGCTTTATCAGTGGCGAGCATGAAATGATGTTGGTCGATGCTCAGTTTCAAAAAAATGATGCCCAAACCTTAGTGGATACCATTAAGGCCAGCGGTAAAAAGCTTACCTTGGTGTATATCAGCCATAGCGATCCGGATTTCTACTTTGGATTGGATGTGATTAAACAAAACTTCCCCGAGGTCGAAATTGTCGCCACTCAAACTACGGTCGATGATATTAAAGCCTCGATGGAGGGCAAACTGGCCTACTGGGGACCGATTTTAAAGGACAATGCCCCGAGCCAATTAGTGCTGCCTAAGGTGGTCACCACCAATCACTTTAGTATCGACGGTGAACAAGTGCTGATTGAAGGGCTAGAGGATGCTCACCCTAAGCATACCTTCCTGTGGGTACCGTCGGCTAAAACCATCACTGGCGGCGTTGAAGTGTTTGATAACACACACGTTTGGATGGCAGATACTCAAAGTGTAGAGTCGCGTAAAGCTTGGTTAACCCATTTAGAAAAGATGGAAGCCTTATCCCCCAAAGAGGTTATCCCTGGACATTATCTCGGTGATGCCAGATTTGATAAGCGCGCCATCGCCTTTACTCGCGATTATATTAATGCCTTTGAAAAGGCAGCCCAAACAGCAAAAGATTCTGCGGACTTAATCGCCAAGATGCTCACGCTCTACCCACAAATTCCTTTAGATGCAGGGCTTGAGATCAGTGCCAAAGTGATTATGGGTGAAATGCGCTGGCCAATGTAACCAAATTGGGGCATGGCTAATCCTGCCCCACTCATTCAAAGGTTATGCATTAACTCACGAGTCAGAGCACAAAATAGTTTTGTAGGAAGCACATAAATGAATACCACAGACAATCCCAAGGCCGTTTTACATGCCATTATCGATCCTCTGTGCGGTTGGTGTTACGCGGCCGCACCGCTGTTTGATGCTGCAGCCGCTGCCGGATTTACCATCAAACTCCATGCGGGTGGCATGCTCACAGGGCCAAGGCGCAAACAGATTGATAACCAATGGCGCGATTACGTCATGCCCCATGACCAACGGATTGCCGCGCTAACGGGACAAGCCTTTGGTGAAAACTACTACGAAGGCCTATTGCGTGACACGAGTATCGTATTGGATTCGGCGCCGCCGATCAGGGCGTTACTCGCTGTGGCCGCCTTAGGAGGCGATGATTTAGCCTACTTACATGCGGTGCAGCTCGCCCATTATCGCGATGGCAAATGTGCGAGTGATGAAGGCAATTTGCATCTTTTAGCAGAAGAATTAGCGCTAAACGGTGCCGACTTTGCCCAAGAATACGCTAAAAATGAAGACGCATTCTATCAACATATATTGGAAACTCGGGCGTTAATGAATCAGCTCGGCGCCCAAGGGTTTCCGACGGTAGCGCTAGAAACCAGCGAAGGCAATTTAAAACTGCTCAACCACAGCCGCTTTTATGGCCAACCTTCGACTTGGCTTGAATATCTGAATAAGCAGCTATCTTAATCGGCAGCTTTCTTATCAAGTTAGTGATTAAAAGTATGCGCCTTAGGGAGTTGACTAGCTAAGGCGTAATACCTTCGTCCCGAGCATAAAACGATTAGCTAAGTCTTTTTTAAAGGCTTAGCCAATCTATTAGCCTTGGTTTTCTGGTGCAAGCTCAGCCTGCTTAGCCTCTTCAAGAGTAAAACTCTCGGAGTTTTTCACACACTCAAGTACCGCTTTAGCGTAGAGTGGAATAGGTTTATCCCGCGGTAAACGGGGTAATTCGGTCCCAGGTAAAGAAAGCAGATACTGATTGACCTTAGATTCAAACCACGAGAAGCGTATTAACTTAAGCCCTTGGTTTGTTTCCAAATAGCATTTGTAATCCTGTCGTTTCTCGGTTTCTGCCGCCATCGCAGGCCATTGGAGTCCCGATAGCAGCAACAAACCCAAAGCACCGTATTTCATCATAAGGTTATCACTCATCTCAACTCGTTAACTCTATGTATTATTGACTAATGTAATAATAAATTTTGTTCGTTGTTGGCCCACCACCAATACACTTAGGGTTACCACTTTCACATGTCGCCTCATCAGGTACCGCATTACCAATACCAATCAAAAACATATCTGGCGTAGGTACTTTGGCATTCGGATCCTTAGGCTGCTCGGCGGGAGGTATCACCAACTGCGGCGTATCCAATACTAGTTCGCCAGCATATAAATAATCCGTTTTGTAACCACGAGTGCCTCTATGTAAATTCATCTTATAGAGATAACCCTTACCCGAACTTAAGCATTGATTGACTGAAGCATCGCTGCCGGGCACAAAACTGGTGAAATACACTTCCCCCCCGACTATAGTCGCGGACGAAAGGCTCTTTTCACCTTTCCGGGAAAAGTTATAGTACCAGCCTCGTTTTTGGCTAAAGGCAATCTCGCTAGCTTGATCGTTTGGCGCAGCCGAACTGACATCATATAAATCGCTTAACTGTAAGGCACTTGGTATCGGCTTTTGATTAGACTTACCTTGGAAAGATTGAGTGACTATGTTCCTATCTTGCAACACAAAAAACATATCCGAGCGAGATACATCACTCGGCTTTGCCCTGTGACCGCTGCCAACAACCACGGCATCGTAGGGAATATTTTGCGTCGTCACTGTCTTAGTGGATTTTCCATTCACCACCTGAGTTAACTCGAAGGTATTAGTCATAATGGTTTGTGCAACCGTGGGGCCGGAGAAGAAACGTCTGTCACTTGCCACCGCACTCTTATCCCCTAATGCGGCAAATTTAAATCCTGACCAAGTCGCCGAATCCGCCGAAGGCATGTCCATCCGCCACACATTTCCTTGAGTGTCAGTAGCATAGAGTCTATCTGTTCGACCATCGCCATTACCGTCTAACACGGCAACACTACTCGGAATACTATTTGCAATACCGGGCAGCACTGTGTTTGCGCCGCTGCCGCCAAATTGATGGATTAGCGCCCCCGTTTGCGCATCGACAATAAACACCCCTCGACCACGGCTGTCGTCACTACCAATCTCAGCGCCATCCTTGGTCGCAGGGGAATATCCCGCACCAAAGATAAGCACGGGTTTATCCCCTGAAGCGCTTGGAATCGTGGTAACTACAGGCGTAGACCAAGATTGACCCAACTCCCCCATCCCTGGCGAACTGGCATCAATCTTCCACATAAAAGTAGGGTTATTGGGGGAAGAGATGTCGAGGGCATAATAGGCATTTCCACCACGACGCATCCCCACAAAAACCCATGCTTTTTCAACCCGTTTACCCTGCATTTTGGTATAGGCCACTGGCGAGCCATCAATACCGTAAACAGAGTGAACGCCCGTTGGCGCATTGGCCTTCAAATCGCGAAGATTTGGCAGCAACTCATAGGGGATGAATCCCCAAGTCTCTGACACTGCATTACCTTCATCCTTAAACATATGCAGG
This sequence comes from Shewanella decolorationis, assembly GCF_004354305.1. Taxonomy (NCBI): domain Bacteria; kingdom Pseudomonadati; phylum Pseudomonadota; class Gammaproteobacteria; order Alteromonadales; family Shewanellaceae; genus Shewanella; species Shewanella decolorationis. The sequence goes on from NZ_CP037898.1 coordinate 4,169,956, forward strand.
AACCCATGGTTAGTCCCGACAAGAATTCGGATATCGGGCTTATCTTCAGATCCAAAGTTGAGTGCTAAGGGTTTGGAATGTAAAGCATCCCCCATTATATCGGTGCGCCAATTAGGGGTTGCGCCACTGACAGCACCTAAATCCTGATTCTTATCATTATCAACATCGATGCCCTTGGTCCAATCAAATAAGTTGGTCAACTCAGTTTCATCGACCCCCATATAGAAGGCTAAACGTGCATTACCACCCGCTTTTCGAGAAGCGTTAGACAGAGTGAAAGGGCTCAAGCCTGTACCTAAATTACTGTATAGGGTACGGCTGTTGGCCTGCTGCATTGAGGCTAGTACCCCGCCCCGCTTCACATCGTTACCATCACCACCAGCAGCACATTCATCGGCCGGGGTCCAATAGGAACAAGCATCAGCTTTGATATTGCCATCCTCACCTATTGCATTATTGCCTTTACTATCGACGACATCGCCACTACTGGTCACCTTAAATTTCTTGATATTGCCTAACCATCTCGGGCCTTTGTTCGGCAAGAACATAGAGTAATAGGCAGAATCAAAGGTTTGCGTTCGATTAAAGTTATTACTTGCCACTGAGGGCGAGGTAAAGCTGGCATTTTTTTCGAGGATATTGTTTAAGGCCGTTTGTAATGAAGAACGTAATTTGCTGGCATCGGTCGCATCGTAATACTTGCCACCACCATTTTCAGCGGTTTGTTTAAGTAGATGTTCGGCACTGGCTGCACCTTCACTAAAGCCAATGGTAAAGGTCCTAACGGTTTGTTTGCCTGAGGAATTAGGATTAACGTCTTCATTTCTCATCCAGCCAGAAAGCGCACTTAAGTAACTAACAGGCCTGGAAGTATGTTTTCCAACGCCTTTGGTTAACTGTTCAACCAAATTATTGGCCGCATTATCCAGCGTTGGCTCACCGTCGGTGATATAGATGATATAAGCTTCATTTTGGCAACGTTTAAAGGGCGAGTTATAGTTATTGGTCCCTTTTACCAAGGCTTCCGGATCGGTAAAGGGGTTTCTATTCGCTTGGTAAGTCCCCTGATATCGCCCCCACTGATCGTAATAATGGTAATCGCTGTCGTCGTCACCAAAATACTGACTCTGGCCACCAAAATAACGATATGCCTCATAGAGGGTTTCGCATAAAGGGGTATTTTGAGCATAGTTAATATCATTAACTCCACTGAGCAAATCAATTTTAGCTTGGGCAGACATAGGTTTAATCCCTGAGATTATCCGTCCACCGTCACGCTTTCCTTCATCTGGACCATTCATGTTAAAAATCGCCAGTCCAAAATCCACTCCCGGCGTAGTTAAGATCACGCTTTCAATCGCATCCTTGGCCAATGCTAAGCGCGTTTTATTGACCTTGGTTTTAGGGCCATGCAGCCAGTTTAGATAATCTTCGGTATAGACAGTAACCACTTTGCCAGTACCAAAACCGGTATTTTCTGCTTTTGCCTTAGCGGCGGCCTTGGCACTATCTGATGAGTTAGCATTGACCGCGGTGTAACGTACAGGTTTATTTGGTGTTCCTAAACTGTCCACGGGTAACCCTTGGGCTTCAGATGCTGCGTTACCGAATTTCTCCTCTTGGATATCTTCAAAACAATCGACAGCGAGGATCGAGCCACCATTTAACTCAGAAAACTCTCTCCAAGAACCTGAACCGCCCGAAAAACCATATTCCCTAAAGAATCCAGTAAAAGTGCCGTAACGGTTAAGATATTCCCATGAGCTCTCGCAGCCATTGAGCGAACCTCTGAACTTACGCTTTTCCTGCCGCGAACTAGGGTTAGGCGCAGTAGTATTTTCCGACGAACCTCGGCTATAAAATAAATTCCCCGATTGGGCGTAATTTATTTTGCGCTTATTTTCGTAAGGCGCTTCAACATCATATGCAAGACTACTCATGCTGCCCGAGTTATCAAAAATAATCAGCACTTGAGGACGCGAACCATTGCGCGCAGAAGCTTCAAAGACATAAAGTTCAGTGTCATCGGCATGACTCGGCGCTATAAATAAACTCGCAGCACACACAATGACACTCGAAAGAATAAAAGAAACAACCGACGTTAGCGTATGGCAAACGTTTTGTTTACGAATTATCCTGATAATTAACGAGAACAAACGAACAAGAGAGAATACCAACCAATTACTGGGTTGGTATTTTAAAAAATACGGGTTCATAAAGTACGCATATAGGTTATTTAGACAAACACACATCAACCTAAGGCTTAACACTTTAAATCACACTATCACAAATAACGGCGAAGCAAAGTTACCGAATTGAATCCAGTAAAATCATAACATTAGGTATCTAATGTTGCTTTTTATCATTACCAACACTTATTTGGCAATAAATATAAAAACTATTTAAACTAAAACGAAAATATCAATAAAAGATGTATCGATAGCAATATCACCCATCTATTTATTTGAACAATCTGATATAAACAAACTTTCAAGTAACCGTATAAAACCCTATATAATAAATGGCTAAATAAAGCTAAAAATAATTAGGGCGTGTGACGTTTCGAGATTAGATTTTGTTCGTTATGGCAAGCACGTGCTCACGAAACGAAGAATGATGTGCAGTTATTCTACTCAAATGACGAGCGGCTCTTATGACAGAAAGTAAGAGCAAGGGCTTGCCAGACAAACCTTAGGGCAGTATGCAAAGCATGGTTTTTAATCGCTTGCCCATAAAATAATCTATCAAATGCTCCCTTGCTGCATTCCATTATTAACATTATGCTAACCACCCCTGAATAGGTGGCAAAAACGATAATAAGGATCATCGAATGAACATACTCTCCGAATTTGGCCTAGCTGATACCCAAAGCCCATCGCAGGAGGTGTTCACGAACGTCTCAACCAAAAAACGTTATGCTATCGCTACTCAAGGCGCTTTAGTTTCACTGCTCAGTTTATTTTCTATAGCCACTCATAGTGCAGAACCAACTGCCACAAACGCCTCGATTACCGATGGCCCCTATGTGTTTCTCAACCAAGGACAAGAAAATACCGCCTACTGGATTTGCCAAAGTGAATTAAAGCAAACCCCTATCGCAAACAACCAATTAGCTCGCCCCAATGATTGCGGCAACTTGCCACAACCTTTACGCCATGACGAAGCCCCTCAGATTGAAGCCGATACTTACACCCATGCGGGTAAAATTGTGGCCTTAAGCGATGTGCATGGCCAATTTGATGTGATGATTAACTTGCTCAAAGCCCACAAGATTATTGATGAAAATAATCATTGGGCCTTTGGCGATGGTCATATGGTGATGACGGGCGATATGTTCGACCGCGGTCACCAAGTCAACGAAGTCCTGTGGTTTTTATATGAGTTAGACAAGGAAGCGCAAGCCGCTGGCGGTCGTTTACATTTACTTATGGGCAACCACGAGCAAATGGTGTTTCGCGGCGACTTACGTTATGTGAATGAGCGCTATCAAACCTCGGCCGAATTACTCAATCGCAGCTATGATGCGCTCTACAACAAAGACACCGAAATCGGCCGTTGGCTTCGTAGTAAAAACACGCTAGTGAAGATCAACAATCTGCTATTTATGCACGGTGGAATAAGCCCTGAGTGGGTCGAGCGTAAACTCAACATTAGCGATGCCAACCAGTTATTTCGCCAACATTTAGACGATAAAAAAGAAGATTTAAAACAAAACGATCTGCTGAACTTTCTGTTTTTCACTAACGGACCAACTTGGTACCGTGGCTACTTTAAAGACGCGCTTAGCGAGCAAGAAATTGACCAAATCCTTAACTACTTTAAGGTTGACCATATCATAGTCGGACACACCTCGCAGGATCGTGTTCTTGGGCTTTACCATAATAAAATCATTGCTATAGATAGCAGCATTAAGAATGGTCAATCTGGCGAGCTATTGCTGATAGACAAAGATAAACTTACCCGCGGCCTCTATCAGGGTGAGCAAGTACAACTTTAAGCCATGAGCACAACATTAAAGGATTAAGGGTTTACGGCATTCCCCCATAAGCCCTATTTTTCGAGATTATGATTCGACTCGATATCCATTTTTCGCTGTAGTTATGGATAGTTATTGCCATACTTATTGCCACAGTTATTCTCATAGCTATCGCCACAGCCGTTGTCATCGCTCTCACCATAATGACAACCACACAAAATTCCCACTCAAGATTCAAACAACCCCTATACTCAGCAAAGTGACTGTTTATTTTAAGGGATGAGTATGAACCTCAAGTCGCTAATCAACATTAGCCTTGTGTTATCACTCTTAGGATTATCCGCCCCCTGTGTGGCAGGGCGAGATTTAACGTTGGTGGCGACTAACTATCCTCCCTTTTATAGCAGTGAGTTACCCGATCAAGGTGGCGTCGCGCTTGTGGTCAAAGAAGCCTTTAAACATCAGGGTTACAATGCCAGTGTCAAATTCTATCCCTTCGCGCGGGCAGCATTGCTCGTTAAAACCGGCCAAGCCGATGGCATTATTGGCCTTTGGTACCGTAAAGAACGTGAGCAATGGGCACACTATTCCGATCCCATCCAGGCAGTTCAAATTGTGTTTTATAAACGCAAGGATAATCCGTTAAGTTTTAGCCAATTAACAGAGCTAAAGCCCTTCACCATAGGCATTGGTCGAGGCTATGCCAATCCACCTGAGATAGCCGCCGCGGGATTGACAACAGAAGAAGGCAGTTCAGATGAGATGAATCTTAAGAAATTATTTCTAAAACGTATCGACTTAGTCTTAATAGGCCACAATCTTGCTCAGTATTTGATCAAGCAACATGAAAGTGAATTTACCGATGCCTTCGAACAAGTTGGCGATCCTATCGCGACTGAAGTATTTCATTTAGGGGTTTCATTAGCCGTTAGCGATCAAACAACCTTAGTGTCTGAGTTTAACAAAGGGCTTGAATCAATGGAGAAAGATGGCCGTTTAGCCGAGATTTTAAGCCAGTTTCCGCAACTGCCGCCCGCCGTCGATCCGATAGAAAAAATACGAACACAAGCACATCCTTAGGCGCATAACTAGGCTATTTTACTTTGGGTAAAAATAGCCTAGAAAACTTAACGTTGACGCCCTCAACAAAAAACACAATTTCTTTCACTTTCGAGTGCTTAACTTTACAAACTTTTACCCACCTGATGACGGTTATTCACTAGAATAGCGCCATTAGTACGAACGCCTGTTAACTGTTTTTGTGCGAGATAATTATTCCAATGAAAAAAACCATAATAGCCATTGCCTTAATTGCTGCGGTTGCTACCGCTGTGAGTTTTAGTGATGTATTGCAGGCGGCCAAACCCGAAAGTGCGCCCCATTTAATGCGTACAGTACCTGTAGTCACAGGAGAAGTGGTTGAACATCCACTGGCACAATCAATTTCACTCATAGGTAAACTCGCCGCCGATCGCGCCGTGGTTATCGCGCCGCAAGTCACAGGCAAAATTAAACAAATCGCCGTGACATCTAACCAAGCGGTCAAGAAGGGCCAACTGCTTATCGAGCTTGACGATATGAAAGCCCAGGCCGCGGTAGCCGAAGCCAATGCCTTTTTAAATGATGAAACCCGTAAACTCAGGGAATTTGAAAAACTCATCAGCCGTAATGCCATCACCCAAACCGAAATCGATGCGCAAAAGGCTAGTGTCGATATCGCTAGAGCCAGACTCGCTTCGGCGCAGGCGGATTTACATTACCATTCGCTAATCGCCCCCTTTGCCGGCAAAACCGGTCTGATTAACTTCAGCGAAGGAAAAATGGTCAGTATTGGCACTGAGTTGATGACCTTGGATGATTTATCCAGCATGCGACTCGACCTACAGGTGCCCGAACATTTTCTATCACAGCTCAGCATTGGCATGCCCGTCTCGGCGACCAGCCGCGCCTGGCCGGGGGAAACCTTTATCGGCAAAGTGGTCGCCATCGATCCCCGCGTCAATGAAGAAACCTTAAACCTGAAGATCCGCGTGCAATTTGAAAACGCGAAAAATCGCTTAAAGCCCGGCATGATGATGTCATCAACCATCACCTTCCCACCGATTTCCGCCCCGATTGTGCCAGTGCAAGCCTTAGAATATTCAGGCACTAAGCGCTACGTGTATGTGGTGGGTGAGGACCATATCGCCCATCGCACCGAAGTCATTTTAGGCGCCCGCGTGGGGGACCAAGTGCTTATCGATTCTGGCCTAAAGATTGGCGACAAAGTGGTAGTGCAAGGGCTAGTGAATATGCGTGATGGCTTAAAGATCAATGAAGTCGCGCTCGAAGCCAATGGCAAAACTAATCGCCCGACAGCCAAGTCTGACGTCAACACTGCGGAGACGAAATAATGTGGCTGTCCGATGTATCCGTTAAGCGACCCGTTGTCGCTATCGTATTAAGCTTATTGCTGTGCGTGTTTGGCTTAGTGTCCTTTACTAAACTGTCGGTGCGGGAAATGCCCGATGTCGAAAGCCCAGTAGTGACCGTCAGTACCAGCTACTCCGGCGCTTCGGCCGCGATTATGGAGAGCCAAATCACTAAGACCCTCGAAGATGAACTCACTGGGATCAGTGGCATCGATGAAATCACCTCAACCACTCGTAATGGCAGCTCACGGATCACTGTGAAATTCCTACTCGGTTGGAACTTAACCGAAGGCGTAAGTGATGTGCGTGACGCCGTGGCCCGCGCCCAGCGCCGCCTGCCCGAAGATGCCAACGATCCTGTGGTCTCTAAGGACAATGGTTCAGGCGAACCCTCTGTCTATGTCAACTTAAGCTCTAGCGTGATGGACAGAACTCAATTGACCGATTACGCCCAGCGGGTATTAGAAGACAGATTTAGCCTGATTAGTGGCGTGAGCTCCATTAGCATCTCGGGTGGTCTATACAAGGTGATGTACGTCAAGCTCAGACCTGAGCAAATGGCGGGACGCAATGTCACAGTCACCGACATTATTAACGCACTGCGTAAAGAAAACGTCGAAACCCCGGGCGGTCAAGTACGTAACGATACCACTGTGATGTCGGTGCGCACCAAGAGACTCTATTACACCCCAAAGGATTTTGACTATTTAGTGGTTCGCACCGCCAGCGATGGTACGCCTATCTATCTGAAGGATGTGGCAGATGTGGCCGTTGGCGCCCAGAACGAAAACTCCACCTTTAAGAGCGATGGTATCGTTAACCTAAGCTTAGGTGTTATCACTCAATCCGATGCCAACCCTTTGGTGGTAGCCCAGCAAGTACACAAAGAAGTCGATAGAATTCAAGACTTTCTCCCCGAAGGCACAAGCCTAGTGGTGGACTTTGACTCGACCGTCTTTATCGACCGCTCAATTAACGAGGTATACAACACTCTCTATGTGACTGGCGCCCTTGTGGTATTAGTGCTGTATATCTTTATCGGCCAAGCCAGAGCGACCCTTATCCCAGCGGTGACAGTACCTGTGTCGCTGATCTCGGCCTTTATTGCCGCCAACATGTTTGGCTATTCGATTAACCTCTTGACCCTGATGGCATTAATTCTCGCCATCGGTCTTGTCGTCGACGATGCCATCGTCGTGGTAGAGAACATCTTCCACCATATTGAGCGCGGCGAAGAGCCGCTACTCGCCGCTTACAAAGGCACGCGAGAAGTAGGCTTTGCGGTTGTGGCCACCACCGCCGTGTTAGTCATGGTGTTCCTGCCGATTTCCTTTATGGAGGGCATGGTCGGTTTACTCTTTACCGAGTTTTCCGTGATGCTGGCGGTATCCGTGCTGTTTTCTTCACTTATCGCCCTGACACTGACGCCAGTACTGAGTAGCAAACTGCTCAAGGCCAATGTCAAACCGAACCGTTTCAATCGTTTCGTCGACAGTGGTTTTGCCCGCATGGAAAAGGTTTACCGTGTTGGCGTAACCCATGCAATCCGTTTTAGATTACTGGCGCCCTTGGTTATCCTCGCCTGTGTGGGCGGTAGTGTATGGTTAATGCAGCAAGTCCCCTCACAGTTGGCCCCCCAGGAAGACCGTGGTGTACTTTATGCTTTTGTCAAAGGCGCCGAGGGTACCAGCTATAACCGTATGACGGCGAACATGGATATCGTCGAAGACAGATTGATGCCACTCCTTGGCCAAGGGGTATTAAGGTCTTTCAGTGTGCAAGCCCCTGCCTTTGGTGGTCGTGCAGGTGACCAAACCGGCTTTGTGATCATGCAATTAGAAGACTGGGAACATCGTCATGTCACGGCTCAACAAGCACTTGGGATTGTCAGCAAAGCCTTAAAAGACATTCCCGACGTGATGGTTCGCCCTATGATGCCAGGCTTTAGGGGCCAATCGAGTGAGCCCGTACAATTTGTGCTCGGCGGCTCAGATTATGCCGAGTTGTTTAAATGGGCACAGGTATTAAAAGAAGAAGCTAATGCTAGCCCTATGATGGAAGGCGCGGATTTAGACTATGCCGAAACTACGCCAGAGCTAATCGTCACCGTCGATAAAGAACGTGCTGCAGAGCTTGGGATCAGTGTCGATGAAGTCTCGCAAACCTTAGAAGTGATGCTCGGCGGTCGTAAAGAAACTACCTATGTCGACCGAGGTGAAGAGTATGACGTTTATGTTCGCGGTGATGAGAATAGCTTTAATAACGTCGGCGATTTAAGCCAAATCTATATGCGTTCGGCTAAGGGCGAATTAGTCACGCTCGATACTGTCACCCATATCGAAGAAGTCGCTTCGGCACAAAAACTTAGCCACACCAATAAGCAAAAATCCATCACCCTCAAGGCCAACATTAGTAAAGGCTACACTTTGGGCGAGGCCTTGAAGTTTTTGGATAATAAGGCCATTGAGTTATTACCTAAGGATATTTCTATCGGTTATACCGGCGAATCTAAGGACTTTAAAGAAAACCAGAGCAGCATCTTAATTGTGTTCGGTTTAGCGCTCCTAGTGGCTTATCTGGTACTGGCGGCGCAATTTGAAAGCTTTATCAACCCCTTAGTGGTGATGTTTACCGTGCCTATGGGGGTATTCGGTGGTTTCCTCGGCCTGTTAGTCACCAGTCAAGGCATTAACATCTATAGCCAGATTGGGATGATCATGTTGATTGGTATGGTGACTAAGAACGGTATCTTAATCGTCGAGTTTGCCAACCAATTGCGTGACCGAGGTTTGGCCTTAGACAAAGCCATTATCGACGCGTCGACTCGTCGCTTACGCCCCATTTTGATGACAGCCTTCACCACCTTAGTGGGCGCAGTGCCGCTGATCTTCTCATCGGGCGCAGGCTCTGAGAGCCGGATTGCCGTAGGTACTGTAGTGTTCTTCGGTATGGCCTTCGCCACCTTTGTGACCCTGTTTGTGATCCCAGCTATGTACCGCTTGATCTCGGCCGCAACCCATTCACCGGGTTATGTTGAGGCGAAACTTGAGGCGGCCATTAAGGCTCAAGAATTAGCCGCTCAAGAATTAGCAGCGCAAGAGGCGGCCAAACAACAGGAACACACTGCCAAAGCCTAGCGAGATACAGTAAAGCGAAACGGCATAAGGTGTTTGTTAGAACCATAAAGCCAAGGGAATCCCCCTTGGCTTTTTATTTACGCTCGAGACGACTTCCCTCTTAGCACTATCCTGCCTGCCAAACCCGCATATCCAAGCCCAACGCATAGCAGCGCCGCGAAGCTAATCACGCCACCAAGATGGCTTACCATGCCTGCAGCGCCTAAACCTAGCCCCAACAGAATGTAATAAAACAGTCCAAACAGAGCACCCGCGGAACCTGCATAAGCGCGGTAGTTTGCCAGCGCCGAGCTCAGGATATTAGGAATCGCAATCCCATAAGCAATCACAATCAACAGCATGGGTAGTAAAAAGTAAACACTATTCAAACCAATATCAGTCGATTGGAACAGCCAAATACCGAGTCCACCGAATAGCGCCATAAGGCTTGCTAACCGCACCAATCGTGCACTGGAATAGCCTCTACCCAGTAATAGTTTATTAAAATAACTGCCAAGAAATGCGCCAAAGCCTAATAACAACCCACTGGCACCGAAGGCAAGCGTCGACAATCCTTGCGACTCAAACATAAATGGCGCCAGTGAAAAGTAGCTAAACCACATCAAGTTAAATGAAGCCACCAGCAAAGTGTTTTTCATTATCCCGCTGTCGGTAAGCATCTTGACAGCTAACTCAACGAGCGCGATTTTTTGGGTGAGTTCAGGCTTGGTTTCGGGCAAAGATTTTACCGACAAAAACAACAACACAATGGCAGAAACCATCAGGGCGACAAACACCCCTTGATATCCCCAATAAGCACTGAGGATGCTCCCCAATAGCAATCCGATAATCGGGCTGATCCCAAGAGACATGCCCATCACCGAAAAGACTTTCGCGAGTTCCTCCCCGTTGTAACTGTCACGCATCATGGTTTGAGTAATGACAGAGCCAACCGCCGCACCAAAGGCCGATAATACCCGAGCGAGCAACAACAGGGTAAAGTCGCTAATCATCAACGCGAAGGCGGAACCAATGGCATAACAGACTAAGCCCGCAAGCATCGCGCTGCGCCGACCAATAATGTCGGCTAAACGACCCCAGCAAAATACGCCTACAGCAAACGCGATAAAGTACACAGATAAGGTTTGCGAGGCGCTGGCAACAGACACCGCAAAGTTTTCTGCAATATTAGGCAACGCAGGGCTATAGATGGTTTCCATAATTTGCGGAAACATCATCAACAGCACACACAACCAGAGTGGTGGTTTTATTTTCATGATTTTTATCTAAGTTTTAGTTCTCAGGGTTAACCGATAAACCAAAACGGCGCTCCATACTTGTCAAAGAGGGCGCAGTATAGATAGGATCCCTAATTGACAATTAACGATACTTAGACAAAAAACATCAAAAATAAGACAACATGGCCTTTATTCAACCGGAGCAGCAATTTAATCCCGATGCCTTAAACAACCTAGTGATCGGCATTGCCGCCGAAATGGGCGAGCATGACTCAGGCGTACATCAGCATCGCAAGGCTCAGCTGCTCTACTCATCGGCGGGATGTATGCGGTTTAACTTAGCCGATACTCAAGTCGTATTGCCGCCAACCCGTGCGGCTTGGCTGCCCGCAGGCGTGGTACATCAAGTCACAATGCGCAATGTTGTGGCCTATCGCTCACTCTACTTTGAGCCTGAAACCGTGGCGTCTTTGCCGGATAACGTCACGATTTTCCATGTAAATCCGTTACTCAAAGCGTTAATCGACACTATGTCCTTTTGGCCTTGGGACAAGCCCAGACACAGCCAGCATAATGCCTTTGCCCTGCTGATTGAAGAGTTACTCAATGCGGATGCAGAGAATTTAAGCTTACCCCTGCCCAAAGACAAACGGCTGCAAACTTGGCTTAAGCAATTGCAGCAACAGCAAAAAATTCCCGCCAGCTTGCAGGATATGGCTATTGAAATCGGCGCCAGCGAACGCACCATCAGCCGTATCTTTAGCAACGAAACAGGCATGGCTTATCAGGCGTGGCGGCAGCAATGGCGTTTACTGTCGGCCATTGAGCAGTTAGCTGCGGGCGCCTCGGTGGCGCAGGTAGGATTCAACTTACAGTTTTCCAGTGACAGCGCCTTTATCAGCTTTTTTAAACAATATACAGGAACGACACCGGCGCAATATTTTAAATAAACCCAATATTTGATTTTGCGCGTATAAATGTTTCGAACTGTAACCTTGATTAACTGGATAAACCCATTAGCTAAAGTGAAAAGCTTGAGCTTTCTCGTTGAGAAAAGTTTAGGAATCAAAAAGATAGTTTAAGATTTTTAGCTCAAACTAGGCCAAACATCCAGTCTAGCCAATCATGACTCGATTCCGCCCCTCAAGCTTAGCGCGATAAAGTGCTTTATCTACTCGATAAAGCGCACTTCGGACACTCTCATTATGCTGAACTGAAACACAACCTAAACTCACGGTAAGATTCAACTGATGCTCTTGATAGTGAAAACTCGTACTCGCTATCTCACAGCGAATATCTTCTGCTAACTGGTAGGCTATGTCTAAGGAACTATGCCGCAATATAATTAAAAACTCCTCCCCGCCCCAACGAGCAATACAACTGGCTTGGTGGGTAAATTTTTCCAACGTTGTTGCGATTTGTACCAACACTTCATCACCACATAAATGACCATAGGTATCGTTGATCGTTTTGAAAAAGTCCGCATCACACATCAATAAGCTCACTTTAGCGTCGGTCTGATGTGCAGGGATGATTAGCTGCGTCAACACTTTTTCCGCCTCACGGCGATTGGCAAGTCCTGTGAGCATATCAGTGTAAGAAAGCCGAGCATTTTCCTCTATTAGTGTTTGCAAATCATGGATATCCCGCATGGTCACCACATGCAAATCCGATAGGTTATCAGTACTAATTTGCGCCGTAATAACAAACCAACGGAATTCACCATTACCGCAACGGATCCTCGCCTGCATTTCTGCCGTCTTGATACCCGCAGCTAAACTACGCTTAACTTCAGCCTCCCATCCGTCAATCATCGCCTGTCTGACAACAGCATCTGGATAAACAGTATTAAACCAAGCATCAATATCGGGAATATCAGTTATGGTATAACCAATCTGCTCGATAAAAGCTCTATTCATAAAGCGATGTATTCGTTGTATTTTTCCGGAAGATTGATTGATGTGAGATTCGGAAAGCAGGATGGGGATAGGGATAAAATCTAAGCTTTGAAAGAGTATTTCCTCTGTTTGAGGTGTATTTCGCTTAACCATATCCTTCCCCATTCAAATCATATCGGTCTACTCGAACCTTAGTCGTAGCCACATATTCAAGCCATTACAACATTATTGCGGCCATTGTTTTTTGCTTTATATAGGGCCTTATCAACTCGAGAGAGCAGGCTGTGTAGGCTTTCATCTGGTTGATATTTAACACAACCAAAACTCATCGTGAAATGCATTAACTGACCATAGGACCGATAATCAGTCTGCTCAATCTGCTCTCTTAAGTGCTCGCAAAGCAATGCTGCGGACTCAGGTTCGGTATTATCCAAAACAATTAAAAATTCCTCTCCGCCCCAACGCGCAATACTGGCTGCTGATTTAGCAGATTCTTGCAATTGTACAGCGACAATTTTGAGTACATCATCACCACAGAGATGACCAAAGTTATCATTGATATCCTTAAAGAAATCGATATCACACATCACTAAACATAGGGAAGAGTGAGCAAGGTTACTTTGCTTCATTGCTATGGCTAACACTTCCTCAACCCGCCGACGATTAGCAAGACCAGTCAGTAAATCCGTATTCGATTGCCGCTCATTTTCCTCAATCAAAAGCTGTAATTGATGAACATCTCTCATAGTCACAATATTTAAATTGGATTGGTTTTCTGTCGTTAATTGAGCTGTAATTAAAAACCAGCGGAACTCACCATTACCGCAGCGAATATATGTTTTAAACCCTGCAGTGCTAAGTCCTTGTTTTTCACTAGCATAAACAACGTTATCCCATTCAAGCATCGCTTTATTTCTTATAATAGGATCGGGATAAACAGTATCGAACCATGCCGCAATATCAGGAATATCGTTTATGTTATAGCCCAATTGCTCGATAAAAGCGTGATTCATAAAATGATGTACTCGATGCGTGCTTGGGCGTCGTCCCTCAACTTCTAACCCCTCAGATAACAAAATAGGAATAGGGATATAATTCAATGTCTTAAATAATAACGCCTCACTCTCTTCAGTAAATAATCGTCGCATCCGTACCCTCCAAAATTACAACATACAGATAACATTTACTGATAAAAGCACATAAGATTTGTAAGGACAAGACAACAAATAAGACTTATTGAGAAAATATCGAAACCCTTTAAATGTAAAAAATGAATAATAAAATTAATTAAAAATAAATATTTTATAAGACAAGCGTTTAACTACTCATCACAACATATGACTTGTTTGAATCTATATTAATTAACACAATTCAACAGCTTATTTTTTAACCGTTACTTTTAGGGTTTTACGTACGAAATAAAACCACACGATGATTTTATGTATATAGTTCCGAATCGAATAGCGACATAAATCAGTAAAACAATAAAGTCATAACTCAAGTATCACTACATTAACTTAATGTTTATCAATATAAAGTTTCCAAAATGTATAGCTATAACTCGCACAATGGTCACAACCAGTGACGAGTTCTATGCCTTTGGCCTCATGAGATGCAGTTTTATCATTAACAGTCCATGCTATAGTGACGATGACATTCACTCATCCAACTATCATCTTGAATAAAATCGCCCTCTTTGTTGACGTACAAAACATCTATTACACCTGCCGTGAGGCCTATCAGCGCCAATTTAACTATCGTAAACTTTGGCAACAGTTAAGTGCACAAGGTGAGATTGTCGGCGCAACAGCCTACGCAATTAACCGTGGCGATGAAGGTCAATTGAAGTTTCAAGATGCCTTAAGACATATCGGCTTTGAGCTAAAACTAAAACCTTTTATACAGCGCACTGATGGCTCAGCGAAGGGCGATTGGGATGTGGGTATCACCATAGATGTGCTCGAAACCGCGCCTAAGGTAGATACTGTGATATTACTTTCTGGTGATGGTGATTTTGCATTATTGCTCGATAAGATAAGGCAAAAATATGACATCAGCGCCGAAGTATATGGCGTACCTCAACTTACGGCAAAATCCCTAATAGATGCGGCAACACGGTTTAATCCAATCAATGATACTTTGCTGCTTTAGGGCGCTTAGGCTTGAAACTCGTGAGTCGAAAGCCGATAAAAGTTATCAATATCGGCCAACAACACGCGATAAACATCGGCATCTAACTGACCCTTATCGACCATTGGCTGCATAATTTCAAAAATATCTGATAGGGCTAAAGAGCCTCTATATGGCCGTTTTTGCGTTAACGCCTGAAACACATCAACGACAGCCAAAATACGTGAAGGTAGATCTAGCTGTTCTTGCCGCTTACTAAAGGGATAACCGGAACCATCGAGACGTTCATGATGGTTTGAAGCCCATTCGCCAATCACTGATTTTGGAAAAAAACTATGTAAGGTATGTTCAGTGTCCACGGTGTGGCGCTTAACAATTGAATATTCCTCCTTCGTCAGCTTACCTTCCTTATGAAGTAACAAATCTGGGGTTTTTAGCTTACCAACATCGTGTAGTAGTCCTGCAACATACAAGAGTTCGACATCCTCTTCGCTGAGGCCACAATCCTTCGCCAGTAATTTAGCGAGTAAAGCTACTTTGTCAGAATGGTGGAATGTAAAAGGACTCTTTGCATCGACAATCCGAGCAAGAAATCGCGCCAATTGCTTTACCCCTTCTAAATCCAACTCTTTGTCGTAAAAATTATTCGCCTCAAATTCTAAACCTAATAACGCTATGTGGCTGGCATCCATGTTGTACCAAAAGCCATCTTTTTTAACTAACTGGCACATCGCCTTGACCATTTCTGGCTCAAATAAGGTTCCGCTGTGGGCCATTAAATTTTCAGCCACCATACTTTCATGCAAAGTAATTAACTCCTCATGGCAACCATGGGTGTATCTCGCTCTTAAAAAATCGGTACGATCGGCTAAGAAAATCAACGCCGCAACATCACGCTCAAAAGTGGAAAGATCATGGGAAAGCAACTCCAACCAAGGTGTGTGATGATAAAGGACAATAGCCGCAAATACGTCTAGGATAGGGCATTTAAGTAATGCTTCATAACCGCGTTGACTATGGCACTGGGCATCTTCCGGTTGCATCAGCTTCAGTAAACGCAAATGCTCTTCCGATGAGGACACACCGCAGTCATGAATAAGCCCTGCAAAATAAGCAAATTGCTTTTTATCATCAGGCCAACCCAAAACACACGCACATTCATACGCAATGTAAGCCACTCGATGTCCATGATGGAGATCGTCCACACCAACAAAGTCCAATACTGTCGCCACGGCTATCAAGGCATGCCTAACATCCACTTTGATTTTTACACTTGAGGGCTGAATGGTATTCATCGCATTTCCCTAATTGATCGAATCAACCTCTGTAAAATATAGTCAATACCTTGATTTTTATCCCAGATAAATCCAATAACTCCTATAAATCATAGCTAAGAGAAGAACCTTTTAAGTGCCAGTTAGTCCACCTATCATAGAATCGCAAGTTCTAACCTTACCAATTGATTATTAAAACTTTTAATTAGGGCGTGTTGACGTTTCAGTTTTTTTACAGCAATTTGGCTGGCTTTTATGCAAGGCAAAGTCCGTGCAGTGTAGTTATGCTACATAAACGGACGATAACGCGGCAGAAAGCCAGCCAAATGCAGCCCGAAGGGTTCGTCTGGCAAGCCCTTGCTCTTACTTTCTGTCATAAGAGCCGCTCGTCATTTGAGTAGAATAACGACACATCATTCCTCGTTTCGCGAGCACGTGCTTGCCTGAACGAACAAAATCTAATCTCGAAACGTCAGCACGCCTTAGTAGTCTTAGTATTAAACAAGAGGTTCAATCTTACATTAACTACGTCTATTCCATTCCATATCTCACCGTAAACTGATGCCCTCCTGAATATCAACACAGCCGACACAAATAAAGGAAGTGCAATATTAATAGTCATTAGGGCTATAGCGTATTCAGATGGTTAACCACAATTTGCGAATCTAAAAATCCAATCTAAGCTTACTTTAACCCTAATTAAGTATTAGTAGGATGATATGAAATATTCGCTCTCCGCTTTAATGTTGTTAGCCACACTACCTTGTTCTGCTGCAACCTCAGTCACAGTCAAAGTCGCCTCCGATTACTTGTTTAATGGCGTTAGCCAAACTCAAGAAGACCCAGCCTTACAAGCCAGTTTTGATTGGGCTGGAGATTCTGGTTTATATGCAGGAATTTGGGGTTCAAATGTCGACTTTGGTGAAGGTACCGATTTAGAAGCTGATGCCTACGTCGGTTACTACTTTGCCCTAACAGATGCCATCAATCTCGACATTGGCATAGCCCAATACACCTACCATGGCGAAGGGTTTAGCTCCGATTACAACTATGCAGAAAGTTACGCCAAGTTCAATTATGCCAATACTAATTTGAATTTTTGGTACTCCTGGGACTACTTTGGCACAGGTGCAGGGCATGCCATAGTTATGGTCGTACAATCATTCCCTATTAATGACGATTTGTCCTTTGATATTAGCGCGGACTACTCTAAAAGCTTAGATAGTGATAAGTGGGAATGGGAGACTGACGATGACGCCTATATCCACTGGCGCGTTACCGCAAACTATTCTTGGTCTGGCTGGGACTTTACCGCAGGTTATGAAGATACAGACCTTGAGACCTACGGTGAAGGAACTTTTCTTGTAACTGTTGCACGCACTTTTAATTTCTAAAGAGGCCAATATGAAAACTTTGGTATCCCTGATTTTAGTACTATTTATCAACACTGCCGTTGCAGAAACAGTCTATTTAACGTCTTTATCTTGGCCACCTTATTCAGATAAATCTTTAAGTGAGCAAGGAGCCTCTGTCGCAGTGGCTAAAGCGGCCTTTAAGGCTGAGGGACATGAGTTAGTTGTCGATTTTTTCCCTTGGACTCGAGCGGTAAAAATGGCGTCGGAACCAAACTCTAAATACTTAGGTTATTTCCCAGAATACAAATATGAAACCTCGGAATTTGTGTTTTCCGATCCCATGGGTAAAGGCCCTTTAGGTTTGGTACAAAATAAAAACAAGCCGATTAGTTTTACTGCTGTCGCAGATTTAGCTGGTAAACGGATTGGAGTCGTCCAAGATTATGTAAATACCAAAGAATTAGATGACATGATTGCATCTGGTGCCATTAAGGGGGATGCAGTCCCCTCAGACGATCTCAATGTCAAAAAAGTAGGCTCTGGACGCCTCGATGCAGCAGTAATTGACGCCAACGTATTGAAATATTTACTCAATACAGATCCATCTCTCAGCGAATTTAAAAATACTGTAGAAATGAACAATGTGATCTTAGAAGATAAAAATCTCTATATTGCGTTTCGTAATGATGCCGAAGGCCAAAAATGGCAGAAAATTTATAATCAAGGACTAACGAAAATTGACGTTAACAACATCATGTCAAACTACTTGAAGTAGGAGTTCCCCTTGATCCACTCCATCTTGTTTAGGTTAGTATGCACCGCATTAGGCGCGATGGTATTAGTGCTATTATGCTTCGGGGTTTATGACTATTCAACTCAAAGCCGTCAGCTAAAAGACAAGCTAAACGCTGAAATATCACTAGCGAAAGAGCGAATAGGACTATCCCTGCCCAATGCGATGTGGAATTTCCAAGATAAACTGGCGCAAAAACTCGTCAATGCCGAAGTGACCTCGGAAAACATTGCTAAGTTAGTGATTCAAGATACTAATGGTAAAACATTTGTCGAAACTCAGGGCCCCGCTACGGCAAACACAATCGAAGGGGAATTATTTTTTGATGATAACGGCAGCCCAACCAAAGTTGGCAGTTTAAAACTCTATATAGATGAAAGCCACATCGACCAAGCCTTATTAGACTTAGCACTTGCATCTGCACTTAAGGTACTGCTTCTAGTTTTAATTCTCGGGACCGTTTTAACACTAATATTCAATAATTTAGTTGCAAAACCTTTGTTTGAGGTTGCAGATAAAATGGCCACAATTGCTCACGGTGAAGGGGATCTTACTCAAGAGTTAGTTGTTAGACGCAACGATGAGATTGGCCAACTTGCGGCCTCATTTAATCAATTCGAGCATAAAATTGCCGAATTGATTAAAGCGGTAAAACTCTCAATTGATGACTCCTATAATGTGGCGCAAAATATTTCTAACCTCAGTAGTGAAGGCTTTAACTATTTAACCAATCAGCAAGCTGAAACCGATCAAATAGCCATTGCTATTACCGAAATGGCATCATCGGCGGTTGAAATTGAAAACAATGCTAAACGCTCCTTAGAATCGGCAGAAACTGCAAAACTTGATTCCCATAAAGTTCAGCAAGCTTTCGATAACTCCATTTCAGCTATCGAAGATTTAGTTGAACAGCTCGATGAAGCCTCAGGTGTTATCGGCTCACTAGAAGAAAGTGTTCAAGGAATTGCATCACTCTTGGATGTCATTCAATCCATCGCAGAGCAAACTAACTTACTCGCCCTAAATGCGGCTATTGAAGCTGCTCGCGCTGGCGAACAAGGTAGAGGTTTTGCGGTAGTTGCTGATGAAGTTCGTTCACTTGCTAGTAGAACACAAGCAAGTACCGCTCAAATTCATGCAACTATTACTCAGCTTCAGCAAGGTTCTCAATCTGCAGTCAAAGTCATGTCGATCAGTAAAGACAAAAGCCATGAGAGTATGCAAGCAGCTAATTCGGCTAGTGCATCTATTCATCGGATCGCCGACGCTATTACGGCCATAACTCAGATGTCGAGTCATATTTCTGCGGCAATTACAGAGCAAAGTATGGTTGCAGAAGATATTAGTAAAAATATTAATGAAGTCGTTTCATCTGGACAGAACAGTATGAGCAAAATTGAAAACGTTCAAATGTACTCGAATGATATGAAAGAACTCGCTATCCAGTTAAAGGAAAATGTCAGTGTCTTTAAAACCTAAGCTCTTAGTAGGCCGTTGCTATACCTGATACATAACGCAAATCATGAATAGCAACGGCTCAAGTTAAAATTATCTCTGCGGTTTATTCGATAACTTAGCTAAAACATCGTAAAACAAAGCTTAACTTAAACAGTCGTCACGGTTTTACGACGACCACCTTTAGCTAACGCATAGTAGAACAATGGCGTCAGGATCAAACCAAACAACGTCACCCCTATCATACCGGCAAATACCGCGACGCCCATGGCTTGACGCATCTCGGCGCCCGCGCCTGTTGAAAACACCATGGGTACCACCCCCATGATAAAGGCGATAGAGGTCATCAAGATGGGGCGTAAACGTAAGCGCGCCGCCTCGAGAATCGACTCCATGACTTCCATACCATGGTCTTGTTTTTCTTTGGCAAATTCGACAATCAGAATCGCGTTCTTGGTCGCTAAGCCCACGAGGACGATAAGACCAATCTGGGTGAAAATATTATTATCACCGCCATAAATAAGCACACCACTGAGCGCTGAGAGTAAGGTCATTGGAATGATTAAGATAATCGCCAATGGCAAACTCAAACTCTCGTACTGCGCCGCCAGCACCATAAATACCAGCAGGATCACCAGAGGGAACACTAACAAGCCTGTGTTACCGGCGAGGATCTGCTGATAGGTCAGTTCAGTCCACTCGTAGGTCATGCCTATGGGCAAAGTCTCGGCAAGGATTTTCTCAATCGCCGCCTGCGCTTGGCCCGAACTCACACCGGGTGCAGGGCCACCGTTAATCTCAGCCGTAGTGAAACCGTTATAGTGCATCACGCGATCGGGCCCCGCACTCTGGCTCACATTGATAAAGGAGCCGAGTGGGATCATATCGCCATTCACATTAGGCACTTTTAGCTGACTGATCTGCTGCGGGCTTTGACGGAATGCTTCGTCGGCCTGCATATTCACCTGATAGGTTCGACCGAAACGATTGAAGTCGTTGACATAGGTCGAGCCCATATAGGTTTGTAATGTCTGGAAAATTTGATCGAGCGACACTGCCTGCTGTTTCGCTTTAGTTCGATCGATATCCAGTTCAAGTTGTGGCACGTTCACTTGATAGCTGGAGAAAATCCCCGCTAATTGTGGATCGGCCCACGCCTTGTACATTACTTGTTGGGTCACCTGATACAAGGCCTCATAACCAAGGTTGGCTCTGTCTTGAATTTGCAGACGGAACCCTCCAATAGTGCCGAGGCCTTGCACAGGTGGCGGCGGGAAGATGGCAATAAATGCATCCTGAATACCAGCAAATTGCTGATTTAATTGGCCGGCAATCGCATTCGCCGACAGTTCAGGACTCTTACGTAACTCAAAATCATCTAGAGCAACAAACACTACGCCCGAGTTAGGGCTATTGGTAAAACCGTTGATACTCAGACCGGGGAAGGCAATAGAGTGCGCCACACCGGGGTGATTCAAGGCGATATCGGACATTTTCTTGATCACCGCATCGGTACGCTCGAGTGAGGCCGCATCCGGTAATTGGGCAAATGCCACTAAATACTGCTTATCCTGTCCTGGCACATAGCCCGTTGGAGTATTCACAAATTGCACGCCCGTAAGCGCAACCATGCCCAAATACACCAGTCCGATAATGCCGCCAAAACGGATAACCTTACGTACTAAATAGCCATAACCTTCTGAGGCACGGTTGAATAAGCGATTGAATGGCGTAAATAACCAGCCACCAAACAGCTTATCCATTAACCGAGTGAGCGCATCTTTAGGTGCATCATGGCCCTTGAGTAACAACGCCGATAACGCAGGGCTCAAGGTGAGCGAGTTAATGGCCGAAATAAAGGTCGAAATCGTGATAGTCAGCGCAAACTGTTTATAAAACTGCCCCGTTAATCCGCTCATAAAGGCGGTAGGAATAAACACCGCGGCCAACACTAAAGTGGTTGCCACAATCGGCCCAGTCACTTCCTTCATGGCTCTTTGTGTTGCGGCAATTGGGCTTAAACCCGAAGCGATATTTCGCTCGACGTTTTCTACCACCACGATGGCATCGTCGACCACAATCCCGATGGCCAGCACCAGACCAAACAGCGACAAAGCATTAAGCGAGAAGCCCATCAAGTGCATAAAGGCGAAGGTCCCCACCAAAGACACAGGCACGGCCACCAGCGGAATAATCGAGGCGCGCCAAGTTTGCAGGAACAGCACCACCACGAGTACCACTAAGAGCACGGCTTCAAGTAAAGTTTTAATCACAGCTTCAATCGAGCCACGCACAAACACGGTCGGATCGTACACAATTTCGTATTGCAGCCCTTCGGGGAAAGACTTCGCCAGTCTTGCCATTTCGGCTCGCACATCGTCGGAGATTTGAATCGCATTCGAGCCTGATGCTTGGAATACAGGAATCGCGACTGCATCCTTGTTATCCAGCAATGAACGCAGCGCATAGCTAGTTGCACCGAGTTCGACACGCGCCACATCCTTAAGACGGATCACCTCACCGTTTTGACCGACCTTGATAATAATGTCTTCGAATTCTGACAGTTCAGTCAGACGACCCTTAACGTTAATCAAGAGTTGGAAGTCGGCATTACCACTAGGCTGCGCCCCTAAACTACCCGCTGCCGCTTGCTGATTTTGCTCACGTACGGCGGCGATAATTTCAGCTGGCGACATGCCAAGCGCCGAGACTTTATTCGGGTCAAGCCAGATCCGCAGACTATATTCGCCCGCACCAAATAAACGCACCGCGCCCACGCCTTTGATACGTGCTAACTCATCTTTTACGTTGAGCGCCGCGTAGTTAGACAAATACAGCATGTCATAACGGTTATCCGGCGACAGTAAATGCACCACCATGGTTAAGTCGGGCGAGGACTTTTCGGTCACAATCCCAAGGCGTTGAACCTCCTGCGGCAAACGTGGCATAGCACGGTCAACGCGGCTCTGCACTTGAGTTTGCGCCCTGTCCACATCGGTGCCAATGGCAAAGGTGATGGTCAAGGTCATGCGTCCATCGGATGTCGCCTGCGATGACATATACAGCATGTCTTCGACGCCGTTGATTTCCTGTTCTAAGGGCGAGGCAACCGTTTCGGCAATGACTTTAGGGTTAGCGCCAGGATAATTGGCGGTCACCACGACTGTCGGTGGTACCACTTCAGGGTATTCGGTAATAGGTAATTGCCAGACAGCAATAGCCCCTGTGATAAAAAATAGCAGCGAGAGAACGGCTGCAAATATCGGTCTTTTAATAAAAAACTGCGACAACATTCTGTTGGATTCCTTAACCGCGGCTCGCTACTTCAACGTCTGGGGTAGTGATATTTTCTTGATGTTTATCAAGTAGTAATTGAGCTTGACGAAGCGCATCTAGCTGCTCGCTATCGGCCATATCAACCAGGTGTGGCTCAATTTGCATCTTAGGACGAACCCTTTGCATACCATTGACGACGATCTTGTCGTTTGCCGCTAAACCTTGCTTAATAATGCGTAAACCTTGAACTTTTTCACCTAAAGTGACGCCGCGGTACTCCACAGTGCCATCGTTTGCCACCACTAAGACGAACTTGTTGTTCAGATCCGTGCCCACGGCTTTATCATCGATTAAGATGCCGTCGTAGGCGCCGCTACCTGCGGTGCGTAATCTGGCGAACAGACCTGGGAGTAAGCTGTTGTCTTCATTGCTAAACGTGGCACGTACTCGAATAGTGCCCGTCTGTCTGTCCATCGAGTTATCGACAAAATCCACTAGGCCTATGTGTTGATATTCGCGCTCGTTGGCAAGCGCCATATACACGGGATTGTCGCCAGCACGAGGGTCTTTACGCTTTTTCTCGGCGGTTAACTTGACGTATTTCAGATAGGTTTGCTCATCCACATCGAAGTAGGCATACATGCTGGCGGTCGACACTAAGCTAGTTAATACACTCTGCCCCGCAGACACATAGTTACCGGCGGTGACATTGGCGTAGGAGGCTCGGCCATCAATCGGTGCGCGCACTTGGGTATAATCTAAGTCCAGCTCGGCGCGTAGCAGTGCCGCTTTTACAGAGGCCACGGCCGCCGTGGTTTGGCGTTTGTTAGACTCGCGGGTATCGAGTAATTCTGCCGATACTGCCTTTTGGGCAAAGAGTTTGCGGGCACGTTCTAAGTCGTTAGTGGCCAGTTGCTCAGCAGAGAGCGCGCTAGCAAGATCTGCTTTTAACCGGGCCACTTCCGCTTCAAACACACTCGCATCGATACGAAATAGCACATCGCCTTTTTTCACTAAGGCGCCTTCTTTAAAGTTTACCGACGCGATATAGCCTGACACGCGTGGCACTAAGGTCACACTCTCTGGCGCCTGCAAACGGCCGGTAAATTCATCCCACTCGGTAACGCGCTCATGCAATACCTGCGCAACATCGACCTTAGGTGCACCCGGTGCTTGCCCCTGCTGGGCTTCGGGTTCACCACAGGCCGAAAGGACAAAAGCCGCCACGGCAGTCAACATCAATATCCGTAAAGGTTGGTTACTTTTCATCTTACAATCCTCATGTGGCAGGCATTTATCTCGTTTAAGACAGACATCAGTGATAGGCACTCGGTCAAAACCAATAAATACCGACTGGTAAAAAATATTATGTACTGGGCGGTAATATATAGTGTAAAATGATCCTGTCAACAAATTTTGTACCGATGAGTATTTAATTTTTTGTGACAGCGTGAAACTATGTAGTTAAGCCTTTGAGGTAATTAGGGCGTGTTGACGTTTCGAGATTAGATTTTGTTCGTTCTGGCAAGCACGTGCTCGCGAAACGAGGAATGATGTGTCGTTATTCTACTCAAATGACGAGCGGCTCTTATGACAGAAAGTCAGAGCAAGGGCTTGCCAGACGAACCCTTCGGGCAGCATTTGGCTGGCGTTTCTGCTGCGTTATCGTCCGTTTATGTAGAATAACTACACTGCACGGACGTTGCCTTGCATAAAAGCCAGCTAAATTGCTGCAAAAATAACCCTGAAACGTCAATACGCCCTAGCCACAGCAAACGTGCTATGTGGGCTTGAATGGACGATATATTTTGGTGAGTTACTCACCTAACCCGCAGACAGCAGGCAAGAGTGGCTGGACATGAACTAAACCCATGTCTATCCTAGGGGCAATTGAGAATTGAGGAGCCTAATGATGTCAACCGTCACCCAGACGCCCTGCGTAGGTCGTCCACGAGCCTTCGACGCCGACGATGCATTGGCCAAAGCCTTGGAAGTCTTCTGGCAAAAAGGTTTTGAAGGTACATCGTTAACCGATCTAACTCAGGCAATGGGCATCAACAAACCCAGCCTTTATGCCGCCTTTGGTAACAAAGAGCAGCTGTTTCTGAAAGCGATAGAATTATATGAGCAGCGCCCCTGTGCGTTTTTCTATCCTTCTCTTGAAAAAGAAACTGCCTATCAAGTCGTTGAGTCTATGCTCTATGGCGCTGCATCTTCCTTAGTGGATGAGAGTCACCCCCAAGGCTGCTTGATAGTACAAGGTGCCCTCGCCTGTAGCGAAGCAGGGCAAGCGATTAAAGAAACGCTTATCACCCGCCGTCGTGATGGTGAGCAGGCTTTATGCGAACGTCTACAACGAGCAAAGGATGAAGGCGATCTTCCCGCGGATGCCGATCCGCTGCTACTGTCTCGATATATTGGCACAGTGCTGCAAGGCATGGCTGTGCAAGCCACCAATGGCATTTGTCCGGAAGAGCTTCGCAAAGTCGCCGAGCTAGTATTAGCTAACTTTCCGAAAAATAATCCGTGATAGCACAATTAGCATATGACTATTAACATAAACCCCAGTGAAAGCTGGGGTTTATGCTTTTAAGCCGCCCTAAATCCAGATGAGAATCGAGATTAATGCTGAACTTGGTGGGTGACTAAACTTGGACGCAGCAGATTATCGTGGACGGGGCAACGGTTACACACTGTATCTAAAAACTCGTTCTTTTCTGCGTCGGTTAAGTCGGCGTCTATGCTGGCGTTGATGGCGATTTCTTTAAAGCCTACAGGATCGTCCGAGGGCTGACCTAATAATCCCGCCGAATTCATCACGGCCCTCACATGTACATCAAACTGGCGAATCGTGATATTACGTTCACGCGCAACCATCTTGGCAATCGCCGAAATACAACCACCAAGTGAAAATAAGAACGTTTCTAACGGGTTAGCGCCTTCATTAGTGGCACTGGGTTGATCAATAACCAGCAAATGCTCCCGTACCTGCGCCGTAACCTTCCAACCGCTTCCCATATGTGTGGTGACTTCTACTACTTTTTCAGCCATGATGAACTCCATTAGTTTTTTTTCAATCAGATTATTCTAATGATATTGAAATGAAAAGTCACAAGCTAAGATCACAGTTTATAAAGTCAGATTCGGAAGTAGGTGTAAGGGCTTAACCTGCATGTCTAGGGTTTGAGGTTTTAAGCAAATCGCGAGAAATGTCAGTTATTTTGCACAGGCAAACCAATAAAAAATCCAAAACATCGAAGTAAAAAAGCACTAAAAGCCCCTTCCAATAACATTGAAAGAGGCCAAGTATGCGCTAAAGCGCTATCCAAGTTGCCTTGATTTCGGTGTATTTGTCGAAGGAATGCAGAGATTTATCTCGGCCATTACCCGATTGCTTATAACCACCAAAAGGTGCCGTCATATCGCCACCATCATAATGGTTAATCCACACCATTCCTGTTCGTAGTGCCTTAGCCGTTTTGTGTGCCTTGCTAATATCCGCTGTCCACACCCCTGCCGCTAAGCCATAAATGGTGTCGTTGGCGATCGCAATAGCCTCCTCCATACCATTAAATTCAATGACAGATAGCACAGGGCCAAAGATTTCCTCGCTGGCGATTTTCATCTTGTTGTGCACTTGGCTAAAGATAGTGGGCTGCACATAAACACCGCCCGTTTCGGCCAGCACTTGTTGTCCACCATGCACTAAACTGGCGCCTTCGTCTTGGCCAGCTTTGATATAGCTTAAGATGGTATCTAATTGCTGCTTATCGACCACTGCGCCGCTAACAGTAGCGGGATCTAGCGGATGCCCGGGCTGCCACGAGGCAAGTTCTTCAGCGATCAGCGCAATAAGTTGATCTTTAACCCCAGACTCCACTAGCAAACGCGAGCCTGCGGTACAAACTTCACCTTGGTTAAAGGCAATGGCTTCGGCCGCCGCCACCGCTGCGGCTTTAAGATCGGGCGCATCATTAAATACAATGTTCGGGCTCTTACCGCCAGCCTCAAGCCACACCCGCTTCATATTCGATTCGCCCGCATAAATCATTAATTGTTTAGCGATTTTTGTTGAGCCCGTAAAGACTAAGGTATCCACATCCATATGCAGTGCCAGCGCCTTGCCGACCGTATGCCCATAACCCGGCAGTACGTTTAACACGCCCTTAGGGATCCCTGCTTGTACCGCAAGTTCAGCAATCCGAATCGCGGTTAAGGGAGATTTCTCCGAAGGTTTAAGGATAACACTGTTGCCCGTTGCTAGTGCTGGTCCCAGCTTCCAACAGGCCATCAATAACGGGAAGTTCCAAGGCACAATTGCTGCCACCACGCCTACGGGTTCACGGGTGATCATGCCGATTTCATTATGTGCCGTAGGCGCCAGCTCGTCGTAGAGTTTGTCAACGGCCTCACCCGACCAACGAATTGCACGGGCGGCGCCCGCAATATCTACCGCCTTTGAAAAACGGATTGGCTTCCCCATGTCTAAGGTTTCTAGCAGAGCGAGTTCATTGGCGTTTTCTTCCAATAACTCGGCAAAACGGATCATCACTTGCTTACGTTTAACAGGAGAGGCCTTTGACCATACTCCAGACTCAAACACCTCACGGGCATTGGCCACAGCGATATTGGCGTCCATCAAATCGCAACTGGCAACTTGTGCTAATAAACGACCATCGATTGGACTGACGCAATCAAAGGTATTGCCCGATGCCGCATCCCTATACTCGCCGTTAATAAAAGCCTTGCCATTGATTGCTAGGCTTGCAGCGAGGTTTTCCCAATCGCTCCGTGTTTTAGGTGTACTCATGATGACCTCTTAATCGTTTGTATTCGTTTATTTTAGCTTTATTGGGATAAGGGCTATCTCGACTAACAACTGCCAAAGATGACCTAAGGCTGTAACTGCAGCCTAGATTACGCTTTTAGGACATCAAAATTCAATATTTTTTACAAAAATAGCATTTTTGCCACAAATAACTGCACACACCTCTTCCATGTTCATTATTTCTAACATAGCATAGCAAATATTAGCCACCCTTAACGAAGACCTGACCTCATTTAACAAGGAAAAGGACAAGGTAACCATTTATGGCCGACTCACCCAACAACACAACGCATGAGCATCCATCTCTTGAACATTACTGGATGCCTTTTACCGCCAATCGTCAATTTAAAGCCAGCCCTCGCTTGCTCGCCCAAGCAGAAGGCATGTATTACACGGATATCAATGGTAACAAGGTATTAGACTCAACTGCAGGCTTGTGGTGCTGTAATGCAGGCCATGGACGCCGTGAGATCAGTGAAGCTGTCAGCAAACAAATCCGCGAGATGGATTACGCACCATCCTTCCAAATGGGTCATCCTATTGCTTTTGAATTGGCGGAGCGTTTAACCGAACTCAGTCCAGAAGGACTTAATAAGGTCTTCTTTACCAACTCAGGCTCAGAGTCCGTTGATACCGCGCTAAAAATGGCACTTTGTTACCACAGAGCTAATGGCCAAGCGTCACGCACCCGATTTATTGGCCGAGAAATGGGTTACCATGGCGTAGGATTTGGTGGGATCTCCGTGGGCGGCTTGAGTAATAACCGTAAAGCCTTTAGCGGCCAACTGTTGCAAGGCGTAGATCACCTACCTCACACTTTAGATATTCAAAATTCAGCCTTTAGCCGCGGATTACCTAGCCTTGGGGCAGAAAAAGCCGAAGTGTTAGAGCAATTAGTCACACTCCATGGCGCCGAAAATATTGCTGCCGTTATTGTTGAACCTATGTCGGGTTCGGCAGGGGTAATTTTACCACCTCAAGGCTACTTAAAACGCCTACGCGAAATTACCCAAAAATACGGCATCCTGTTGATTTTTGATGAGGTGATTACCGCATTTGGCCGAGTCGGTGCCGCATTCGCTAGTCAGCGCTGGGGCGTTATCCCCGACATGATCACCACGGCCAAGGCTATCAATAATGGCGCAATCCCAATGGGCGCAGTGTTTGTGCAGGATTTTATTCACGATACCTGTATGCAAGGGCCGACAGAACTGATTGAATTTTTCCACGGTTATACTTACTCAGGCCACCCAGTCGCCGCTGCAGCAGCACTCGCCACACTCTCCATCTATGAAAATGAGCAGTTGTTTGAACGTAGTTTCGAGCTTGAGCGTCATTTTGAAGCGGCTGTTCATAGCCTAAAAGGTTTGCCCAATGTGATTGATATTCGCAACACAGGATTGGTCGCGGGTTTCCAACTTGCGCCCAATAGCGAAGGCATTGGCAAACGCGGTTATCGGGTGTTCGAGCGTTGTTTCCATCAAGGCACACTCGTGCGTGCAACGGGCGATATTATCGCCATGTCTCCACCACTCATTGTTGAAAAACATCATATTGACCAGATGGTTAACAGCCTTAGCGATGCGATACAGGCCGTTGGGTGATTCACTCTTTTTTAAATTACACGCAGATAAATCAGGGGAATATAGGTTAGCTATGTTTAAGATTACACACTATGTAAATGGCCAACACACTCCAGCCAGTACAAGAAGCCAAGAAATTTTTGAACCGGCCACTGGCGAATGCCGAGGTCAAGTCTCCCTCGCCAGTAGCGATGAAGTCGCTGCCGCTATTGCCATCGCCAAATCTGCCTTTGAGACTTGGTCACAGGTAACGCCCCTTAATCGTGCTCGTGTACTTTTTAAATTCAAAGCGTTAGTCGAGCAGCATATGGATGAGCTGGCACAACTCATCACCCGAGAACATGGCAAAGTGCTCGATGATGCCAAGGGTGAGCTTATCCGCGGCCTTGAAGTCGTCGAATTTGCCTGCGGTATTCCACACTTGCTAAAAGGAGAACATACCCAGCAGGTTGGTGGTGGTGTGGACTCCTGGTCCGTTAATCAAGCTTTAGGTGTTGTCGCAGGCATAGCGCCCTTTAACTTCCCCGTGATGGTTCCCATGTGGATGTTCCCAATCGCGATTGCCTGCGGTAACACCTTTATCATGAAACCCTCAGAAAAAGACCCAAGTTCAGTGATGCGAATTGCCGAGCTGCTTAAACAAGCTGGCTTGCCCGATGGGGTGTTTAACGTCATCAACGGCGATAAAGAGGCCGTCGATACCCTGCTCACTCATCCAGATGTGCAAGCCGTTAGCTTTGTCGGTTCAACGCCAATCGCCGAGTATATCTACAGCACAGCATCCAAACACGGTAAACGAGTACAAGCCTTAGGCGGCGCAAAAAACCATATGTTACTGATGCCGGATGCGGATTTAGATCAAGCGGTAAGTGCACTGATGGGCGCAGCCTACGGCAGTGCGGGCGAGCGTTGTATGGCAATATCGGTCGTGTTGGCGGTGGGCGATGTGGGTGATGCGTTAGTGGAAAAACTATTGCCACAGATCCAAAACTTAAAAGTGGGCAACGGCCTTACCCCCGAGATGGAAATGGGCCCCCTTATTTCCAAACAACACTTAGCCAAAGTCACTGACTATGTTGAAACCGGAGTTCGGGAAGGAGCAACCTTATTAGTCGATGGCCGACAATTAACCGTTGCCGACCATCAGCAGGGCTATTTCTTGGGAGCTTGCTTATTCGATAACGTCACCCCGGAGATGCGGATCTATCGCGAAGAAATCTTTGGCCCAGTACTATCCATTGTGCGCGTTAAAGATTATCCCACTGCACTCGCGCTTATCAACCAACACGAATTTGGCAATGGCACTGCCATTTTCACCCAAAGCGGTGAGGCTGCCCGTCATTTTTGCCACCATGTGCAGGTGGGTATGGTCGGCGTTAACGTTCCTATTCCTGTGCCTATGGCCTTCCATTCATTTGGTGGTTGGAAGCGTTCGCTCTTTGGTCCTCTGCATATGCATGGCCCTGATGGGGTTCGTTTTTATACCAAACGCAAAGCCATTACAGCTCGCTGGCCTGTAGGCAAGCAAACTCAGGCCGAGTTTGTTATGCCAACCATGAAATAACATCGGTGGGAGCCAATATGACAATAAGCATCAGGTCGATCATTCGCTTTGGCAGCGCACAATCCCCCGTGGAAAGTTACCAGTTAGCTGCGGAAAAATTAATCTCTGGCAACCCGAAGCAGCAATTACAAAATCATTATTCCAGCCCTTGCAATCAATTCCATAGCGGAATTTGGCAAAGCGAATCAGGCGCTTGGAAAATCAACTACACTGAATATGAGTATTGTGAAATTCTCGAAGGAACCAGTGTGCTTACCGATCTTGAAGGACAGTCTCAAACCTTCAGCGTCGGTGACCGTTTTATCATTCCGGCGGGATTTCAAGGTGTGTGGCAAGTCGTCACCCCCTGCCGCAAGGTGTACGTCATCTTCGAACAAAACTCACATAAATAGAGGTGCGTTTAACTTCGATGAACAAAGCTAAAGTGATGTAGCTTTACCGCCATGAGGTCACAGCAACGGAGTTTCCTTGGCTGTTGTTTGGCAAACAATCGGATGTATGAATTTGTTTTAAAACATAAAAGAACATTGTACATCCGTGTCAATCAAGAAAATGGGAGAAATACCGTGAATAACAACCTACAGAAAAAACGGCTGGCAAAACTGGCTGGACTGGCGTTGACCACCAGCTTATTTTCCAGCATAGCTGCCGCTGAAGTATCTGGAGAAATTGGCTTAACTAACGATTACCGCTTCCGCGGTGTCTCACAAACGGCTGGCGACTTTGCCGTGCAAGGAGGCATCGATTGGAGTTTTGAGTCAGGGTTTTCCGTCGGCGCTTGGGCCAGTAATTTGGACTTTGATGAGCCCGATTATAACGGTCCAGATATTGAGTATGATTTCTATGCAGCCTACGGCGGTGAAATTAACGATAACCTCAGCTATGACGTCACACTCTATCGTTATAACTATTCAGGTGAGAGTGACTTAGGCTATTTTGAAGTGACTGCTGGCGTCGAGTTTAGTGGATTTCGCGTAGCCTATTGGTTTACCAATGACTACGGTGGCAGCGATTTAGATTATCACTACGGCGAAATCAATTACTCCTACGAGTTTGTTGAAAACTGGAGTCTCGATTTACATTACGGCTACAACGTAGGTGATGCCTTAGATGATGGTGAAGGCTTTGATAGTTATTCAGATTATTCAGTTGGCGTCTCGACGGAGTTTATGGGATTTGGCCTTTCACTCGCTTGGCTCGGCACTGATTTAAGTGGTGAGCAAAAAGTCTCAGATGGCGTATTCCAAAACGATGATACTATGCTAGCACGCGTCAGTTACGCCTTCTAATTCATACCCTGCAAATAGCAAAAAGCCCTCTGTTGAGGGCTTTTTTACATCGCGTGATAACCGATTACCAGTGACGCATCTTATGGCCTTTCACGGCATAGAAGAGAATAAACAGATAGCAAGGTAACATCACCATATAACCGCCCTGCTGCCCCATATCCGTTGCCGAACTCATTAACCCCCAAGACACAGGACCAAACGCACCGCCAGCAATCCCCATGATAAGGAGCGCAGAACCCGTGCTCGTTAATTTACCCATACCTGATAGGGCTAAAGGCCATACGGCAGGCCACACAATAGCATTTGCTAGGCCTAGGAAAGCAATTAACAGCAAGGTATCAGGTAAGGCCACTCCACCAAAAGGCACCAACAAAGTGTTAGCAATAGCGTAGGAATTATTATCCCCAAACAGAATACCTAAGGTGAGCAATATCCCCAGAATCGCGGAAATCATTAAAGCAGTAGGTTGAGAAATAACTCGAGGTATCAGCAGAATACCTAGGGTATAACCCAGTACCATACACACCATAGTGTATGAGGTCATTACACCGTAATGTTCAACGCCCAGTGATAAAGCGAAAGTTCCGATAGTGTCTCCAGCAATGACTTCAACGGCAACGTACACAAATAGTGCCAATACACCAAATGCGAGGTTAGGATGAGACAATGCAGCTTTGATTTGGCCCTTATCAGTGTGCTCGGCCACTTCATCTTCATTAGATAATTCTGGCAGAGGCGATTTTTTAACAGCAAGCGCCAGCACCCCAATAAATATCGCCATGCCGAGGTAAGGAAAGACCAAGCTGTTTGCCATTTCATCAATTTGCACTTGGGTTAACGTAGTACCAATGCGGTCCTTAAAGCTATCTAAAATCAATGCTGAGAATACTAATGGTGCAATCACCCCCGCACCTTTGTTCAAAATCCCCATCACGCTCACGCGCGCCGCAGCAGATTCTTCAGGCCCTAGACGAACCACGTAGGGATTGACCGCTGTTTGCAGTAACGTCTGCCCCGCGCCCATCACTAGTTGGGCAAATAAAAACAGGGCGAAGATTTGGGTCTTAGCCGCAGGAATAAACAATAGGCCTGCGAGCATCATGATACCCATACCTAATGCCATACCATTTTTATAGCCGACTTTACGGATAACCCACGCCGAAGGCAGCGCGGTAAAAGTCACTGCAATGTAGAAAGAAAACAGGATTAATGAGGCTTGGAAGGGATTGAGTTGCAAAATTTGTTTTAAATAGGGCATCAAGGATCCATTCAACCACGTTGCGAATCCGAGGATGAAAAAGAGTGCTGCCACTATCGCCATGGGGAGAAAACTGCTTTTCTGCTGGCTTTTATCGAGTGTCATTTCCATAAACCTGCTTCTTATAGTAATTAATTTTTTAAGGTGATGGCGGGACTAAAAACCGCTGAGTATTCCGCACATCCGTATCGCAACTCATCTGCAATGGCTAATGTTATCATCCAAACGCACCATTGTTTCAGTGATGTTAAAACAAACAACACAAAAAGACAACGCTGTCATTTGCGATTTAGCCCGCAAAATGGCCTTATTTGCCCCCAAATGAGCCACAAACACTCAGTTAATATCTGATTTACGGCCATAAATGCTATGAGCCCTCTCTTTAATAGAAATAAAAAAGCCACAGAGGTGAGTCTGTGGCTTGAAGATAAATCAGATTCCAACGTTAGATCCGCACAAAAATATTGCGACGATACATCCAGTACAGTACTAACCATTGAACGCTGAGCAAACCAATCACGGCTCCTAAGGGCTGAGCATTTTCCGGCAATGCCGCGATAACGCCACCGAACACACTCTGGGCGATATACTTCCAATCTACTAGGCTGGAGGCCAGATAAATAATGATGGCGTTAGTGCCTATCACCACAAAAATAAATGCGAGTTTTTGCCATTTCAGCACATCCACTAGGGCATAAAACAGCGCTAACAGCAGCATGCTCCAACCAGTTGTGACCAGCACAAAAGAGCTGGTCCACAGCTCTTTATTGACGGGAATAACCCCATCCAGCAACCAGCCTAGGGCCAAACAAACACCACCGGCAACGCTCAATAGGCCAACCTTAGCCCACTCCCCTTTAGGATGGGATTTCACAATAAAATGACCGACAAACACACCCGCTAAGGCGTTGACTACGGCAGGCAGCGTCGATAACACGCCTTCAGGATCGGGCGTTCGTCCTTGATAGCTCACACCCGGCAATAAAAGGCTATCCACATAAGCATTGATAGAGTCAGTCGGTGATAACACACCAGCCTGCCCACCAGGAAACGGCAACCAGAGTTGCACCGCGCCATAGGCCACCAATATGCCCAAGGCCACCAGCACTTGGGTCCGTAAACTGGTATGCCACACCAGCAAGGCGGCGAAGAACCACGCAAAGGCAATTCGACCTAATACGCTGGCATAACGGACTTTTTCAGGATCGGCAGGCGCCCCTGTTCCCCAGCCATGGTTATAAAGAATCCCAAGCAATAAAAGAAGAAACAGCCGCTTAATCCCGTGGCGATACACAGGCATACGCTCATGCATTGGCAGTTTATCTAAGCGTTTTGGCGATAATCCTAGGGCAACACCAGAGAGGAAAATAAACAGCGGAAAAATCAAATCATAGAAGCGAAACCCATGCCACTCACTATGGTGCATTTGGGTATCACCCCATTGCCAGCCCCCCCAGCCCGTCAACATAAGCAAGGCGCCAAATAGGGCTTCGCCACCTAAAATCCAAAACATATCAAAGCCACGCAGGGCATCAAGGGACATCAACCGCGGTTTTGACTGACTCTTTTTCGCGGCAGCCTCCTGAGCATTCACGCCCGTATTGGTGATAGATCCCGGCGCAGTCGTACTCATACCATTATCCTTTATTATTGTTATTTAAATTATTTTATAACTTTTGAGCAAAATGCAGACTGTACAATAAAAAAACTTAGCCCCTGTCATCAAAATACGACAAGGGCCAAGGTTAACGCTTTACTGACTCACCCCAGACTAAGGGCGAACATAAACCGCATTTCCAGCAATATAGTTGGCCAGCACTTTGTGTTGATTATCTAGCAGCACTAAATCGGCACGCTGCCCTACGGCTAATCGACCGACGCTCTCGGCAATGCCAAGGAACTCGGCTGGATACAAAGACGCCATTCTCAAGGCCTCACCGAGTGGTAAACCGAGCATCTTCACACTGTTCTCAACCGCGGTCGCCATGTCTAACACACAGCCCGCCAGTTCACCCGTCACCGCATTTAATCTATCGCCGACACGCAGTACCTGAGTACCAAACAGCTCAAAGCTGGTTTCATCATCCATGCCTACTGGCGGCATGGCATCAGTTACCAACATCACTTTGCCACGGGGTTTAGCGCGCAGGGCAACTCTTGCGGCCGCTGGATGCACATGGTGGCCATCGACAATCAAACCACACCAAGCAGTTTCACTCTCAATCGCCGCACCCACCACGCCAGGCTCACGGGAACCTAAGGGTGACATGGCATTGTAGAGGTGAGTGAAGCCTGTCGCCCCCGCCGCTAATGCTGCGACAACGGTATCGTAGTCCGCATTAGAGTGGCCTAAACACACTTTAACGCCAGACTCCACCAACGGGCGGATCACCTCGGGGGAGACATTTTCAGGCGCTAAGGTCACCACTCGGATCCCTAAATCCTGACGGCAAAAAATCGCCAGTTCAGCCTCGGTGATCTCACGGATAAAACCTTGTGGATGCACGCCTTTTTTAGGTACCGAAAGATGCGGGCCTTCAAAATGTACGCCTAAAACGCCAGCGCTCTTTTGCGCGACCGCACTGGCAACCGCATCGGCAGCCTTGGCCATCACCTGCACATCATCGGTGATAAGCGTAGGTAAAAAGCCAGTGGTACCAAAGCGAGCATGTGCCTTACCTATGGTTTCAATGCAAGCGACCGTTGGGCTGCTATTGAATAACGCGCCGCCACCGCCGTTAACTTGCACATCGATAAAACCTGGCACTAGGGTGCCTGGGTAGCGAATTTCCTTAGCACCCGATGCGGTGTCTAAGCTTGCAATCAGGCCATCTTCAATGGTGACAGGCACATCCCGATGGAAGGCTTCACCATCAAACAGTTGCTCGGCAATTAAGGTGAATTTCATCCCAAACCTCTTTTCAAATTAACGCGGCGACAACGGCCATTCATTACAGCGTTTGAGTGACTTTTTTCAGCCCAGCGGGTTGGTCAGGGTCAATACCACGGGCAATCGCGACTGAAGCCACGTCGATATAAAAACGTTGTAGTAAGGCTAACGGCGCAACACGTGGGTGAATATCCGTCGATGTTTGATTTAAATGCACTAAATCGGCGCCACGTTGACTCACATTTTCAATCTGTTCGATATGGCTAGCGTACGACTCATCGCCAATGCAGACATCCACAATCGTGAGTTTTTTCTCCACTAAGGTCACAGGACCATGGAGGAACTCAGCGCTACTAAAGGCTTCGGCATGGATAGAGCACACTTCTTTTAACTTAAGTGCGATTTCTTTAGACACGGCATAACCTAAACCACGGCCTAGTACGACTAAGTTTTTCACGTTTTCAACCGATGCTGGAGTCAATTGTGGTTCCGTATCCACCGCAGTTTGCAGTGCTTGAGGTAAGGAGTTAACTGCGGCGGCGAGGGATTCGCTCTGCGTCCACGCCGAGGCTAATTGCAAAATCGCTGACAACGTCGCGAGATAACTCTTGGTTGCAGCTACGGCTTTTTCTTCGCCTGCACGTAATGGTACCACCACATCGACGATGTCCTTGATTGGCGCGGTTTCATCGTTCACTAACGCCACACAAAACGCGCCGGCGTTTTTCGCCATACGCGCCTGGGCTAAAATATCAGGGCTGCGGCCAGATTGCGAAATCACAATCACTAATCCGCCTTCTAACTTCAAGCTCTTACCGTAAACGCTAGCCACTGATGGCGCGGCGGCAAAGGTGGGTACACCCGCTTCGATTTCAAAAAGATATTTAGCAAATACACCCGCATGGTCCGATGAACCACGGCCCACAATCATCACAAAACGGGGATCGAAAGCACGCAGTTTCTCACCTAACTGCTGCATTAAATCGGCGTTAGCGGCTAACTGACCCGCAATCTTCTGCGGCGCGGTGCGAGCTTCTTGCTCCATAATAGTGTTTGTCATGTTATTTACCTTACAAATCAATACGGGTATTGCTTTAGCACTGATGCGCTAAAACGGCTTATTCATTAATGTTGACTGAGTTAAATTGCTGCTGAGCGAAGTACATGGCACCTAATTCTGGCGGCGCTAAAGTTTCAGAAATCTTGGCCACCACATCGCTGCCAAGCCATGCCTGTAGCGGTTCGGCAAGGCCACCGATCATCGAGAAGCGCACCGGATTAAGACTAAACAGCTTGCGTGCCATTTCACTGATGTAATCGGCCCCTTCCTGCACAATCCCGCGAGCGACCTCATCACCGGCGTTGGCGCAATCGAGTACGCTTCTGGCTAATTCGGCATAGCAACTCGAAGACTTACCGGCGAGATGCTCGACGATGCCCAAGGCATCACTTACCCCAAAATGCTTTAACAACATCTCAGTTAAGGCGGTCGGTGCGGCAAAGCCATCGAGGGCGAGTAACACATGCTCGGCAGCTTTTAAGCCAAGCCAAGCACCGCTGCCCTTATCGCCCAGCGCAAAACCGTGGCCACCGATGCTTAAGCTGTCATCACCCACATGGGCATAACCACAGGAGCCTGTGCCCGTAATGATCACCGCACCATCCGCGCCGCGGTGTGCACCGATACAAGCGGTATGAAGATCCGTTGTGACAAACATGGCTGCAAACGGATGCTGCCAGCTGATCACATCCTGGTACAGGCGCGGCACATTGACTCCCGCCAGCCCTAAGCCAGCGACGAGTAAATGGCTATCGGTTTCATTCATGCCCGCATCCAGCAGAGCTTGGCGAGTCGATGCTTCAATCGATGCAAATGTTTGTGCAAGACCATGCAGCGGATTAGCGCGCCCAGCAACACCTGTCCCTAAAACGGTACCGTCCGCAGTATAGATAGTGGCTCGGCACTTACTGCCGCCCCCATCAACACCGATAAACAGTTGTTGATCTTTTGTCTGGACTAACCCCATGACACCCCTCTTCATCTCTTAATGCAGCGCTACCGTTGCTTATACTTATGCCGTTAATACGACACTCAACTTTAGTTAACTCAATGTTACAGCAAAAATGACAGCGTTGTCATTTACTTTTTGAAGCAATTTCTAATCAAATGTCAGACGGAAGAAATGGCTGAAAGTGAAAAAGAAAAAGGCTGTATTTTTATTTTAAAATACAGCCAGATATAACTACTTCATTAATTAACGACTAAGCTGCGGCCTTTACGTTTCCCATCGGCCGCGATCGCTCGGATCTCAACGGGGCCCGTTACCGCCTGCCCAGCTTGATAGGATTGCCATTGCCCACTCGCTTGTCGCCATTCAATCTTAAGTCCTGGATAAGCCACGTTGGCAAACAGTTTACCGTCACGGATCTCGGCGCCGACGGTCGGCACTCGGTAATCGATACCTGCTTTATCGAGTTTGATAAACTCCTTATGCCCTAAGGTGTTGGCCATTTGCTGCCAAGATTGTGCCTGAGCCTCACGCATCGCTTCGGTGAAATGCCCAGTAGTTTGATTATACAAAGCGCCTTGATATTGATATGGCACTTCCCACGCGGCTTGATGCCAAGCACGCTCAGCCAGCATTAGTAAACGTGGGAAAATCATATATTCCACTGTGTTATCGCTGCGGATGGTTTCACTCCAGAGTTGGCCCTGTAATCCGGCAAAGGCTTTACCTTGTTCCCTTGGGCCAGATTGTTTGCCCTTCTCATCAGTTCGGGCCCTATCGTCGGCCTCAAAAGGCAGATTTTGAATGTCGGTCCACTGCTCCGCGTTTGCCACTAAGTTGTCCGGCATAAAGCTAAACACTTTGTGTGCGTTGGTCGCACGGCTTGCCCAGTAATAGCCATGCTCTTTAGGATCCGCTTCGTAAGGGAAGTCGAAGTACAGCACCTCAGGGTTTGAGAGCACCACATCCCAACCGTTGTTGACTTGCTGATTGGCATGCTCATAGCCCTTATAGGCAATCACATCCCAAATATTGGATTGGACTTTTGCAGGCATATTGCTTGGGCGCACATGGCTCATACCATCGCTCCAACCAGCCGCTTCAATGCCTTTTGCCGCTAACATAGTCGAAATTCGTTCGATAAAATAAGCGCCTAAGTCATCTATCGACTTAACGCCTTTATCGTTATTAGCCACAAACTCCAAACAGGCGGGTGATTGTTTCCACGCCCCTGCCGTTTCGTCGGCACCGATATGGTAGCGGGTTAATGGCTGGCCCGCGGCTTGGTGTAACTTGGCAATTTCATCAATGACTTTATTGACAAATTGATAGGTCGACTCCATACAGACGTTCAGGGTGTTATCGTTGTAATACTGCACCGAAGAATAAACCGTTTTGTCGTTTGCATCGGATAACAAATATTGCTCGGCTGCCGTGGTTTTCCCTTCAGCTTGCAATTGACGAGCGCCCGCATCTAACGCTTTTACCGCTGTGTTAACTTGGTTTGCCGCTTCCTGCACAGGGACAACCTGTACTTTGCCAGTGTTTTGAAGCTCTACGTTTTCCGCCAGTAATCGACGATAACGCGCCTCCATGGATTTTATCGCCGCGCGGCTATGGCCAGGCATATCCATCGAAGGGATCACTTGAATTTGGCGCGCATCTGCGTATTTGAGAATATCGATATAGTCTTGTTTACTATAGAAACCATTAACGCTCGACTCGGCAAAAGGACCACTACCAAGCTGCGGTAACAGACAGGTATTTTCCTCAAGATCGTGGCAACGCTTACTGCCGATGTCAGTCAGTTCAGGCAGGCCATCGATCTCTAAGCGCCAACCTTCATCGTCGGCCATATGTAAATGCAATTTGTTGAGCTTGTACGCCGCCATTTGATCCAGCAGCTCAAAGATCAACGCCTTGCGATGGAAGTTACGGGCTACATCGATGTGCATGCCACGGAAGGGATACCTTGGGCTGTCCTCAATCGTCATGGTATTTACGCGCAGATCCTGCACATCAATCAAACTAGCAAGTGACGATAACGCATAGGAAAACCCTGCAGCATCGGCAGCGGCAATCTCAATCGCATCCGCTTTAATATCCAGCAGATAGCTGCCCTCAGCGCCTTGGCGCCAGTTCAGCTTTACCACCAAACCTTGTTCAGACTCATTAACACCTAAACGTGCTAAACGGGAAAGTGCCGCCGCCAATTGTTCAGGATCCAAAGCTTGTTGCGCCGCAGATGCGTTGGTGACCGAGCCGAAATCCAGTTTAATACCAGAGGTCAGTGACACGGCTTTATCTTGGCTGTGGATAGCGACTTTTTGCGGTGTAGGGATAATGGTATTGACCGCTAAGCTGGCATCTTCACTGACCTGTTGATTATTGCTGAATAGCTGCGCAGGTGTCGCAGGCGCTAATTTATCCGCATCGGTACGGCGATACTGCTTCACCATATCGGTGTACGCCTCAACATAGGGGCGCACTTCCATTCCCGTTTCTGGATCTTGCTTCACTTGCGTGCTGGCGATCACCACGGGCGATAAGTCGCCAGCAACTATGTAATAGTTGGGCATGGCATCGGTTTCTGATAGCTGCCATAGCTCACCGCGGAATTTTAAGGTCTTTTTCTCGCCCTTGCTAAAACCGCTAAATGCCTCGGTGGGCTCGATGCGATAGAGATCGCCCTTGATATGCGTAATACTAAACTCTTTGCTTTCAACAGATTGAACCGGGCGCATCTGGCTAAAATAAATTGCCCAATCTCGGCTCTTAAGCTCAACCTCTGGGACAAAATCGATTTCAGCAACAAAACAACGACCTTCGGCGGCGGCTTTGTCACAATTATCGTCAGGCCTGTTGGTGAGCACGCGATAACTCACGCCCAAGGTATCCCCAAACTGCTGCAATTGCGCTTGGGTTAATTGACTGAGCTTAGCTTGCTCAACGGAGCTTGAGCTAGGCACAACCTCAGTTTTAGGCGCGTCGCTACAGGCCGTTAAACCCAGAGCCAATAAAATCGCGGTGGCGGCAATCGTTTTATTCATGATATTCCTTTTCTAGCTTCAGAAATGGCTACAATCTGAAGGAAGTTACTAACGTCCGCAGTCTTTCCCCTTGGTGAAACAGTCGCTCACTCGATTGTGCTAAGTGCTCACTATCGAGGGAGGCTGAACCTGAGACATTGGCAAGATCATTTAACGTACGAGAAATCGCTTCGGTGACACAGGTTTGCTCCTGCGCCGCATGGGAAACTTCGATATTCATATTACTGATATTGGAAACTAAATCAGTCACTTTAGACAGCACTAGCTTAATTTCTTCCGAACGGTTGACCCCTTGATTGGAAAGGGTCTGGCTCGATTGCATCACATTCACGGTTTCGGCAACTCGGCTCTGCACCTGTTGGATCATTTTTTGGATTTCTCCCGTCGCCTGTTGGGTGCGGCTCGCTAAAGAGCGCACTTCATCGGCAACGACGGCAAAACCACGCCCTTGCTCACCCGCTCTGGCGGCTTCAATGGCGGCATTAAGGGCAAGTAAATTAGTCTGTTCGGCAATGCTGCTGATCACCACCACAACTTCATCGATGCGTTGGGTTTCCTGTTGTAGCTGCGATACCGATTGAGCAGAACGCGCTAATTCACGCGCCAATTGACGGGTAATGGCTAAACCCGAGTCAAACTGACGCTGGCCATCGTCAACAGCTCTATCGGCTTGGGTTGCCGCATCGGCGGTACGTTTAGCATTGATGGCCACTTCGTTGGCACTGGCACTCAACTGAGTCACGGCCGTGACCGCGGCTTCGGTTTCTTTAAGCTGAGCCTGCACCCTTTGGTTGTTGCTTTGCGACAGCGTGCCCAGCGCCTTAGCATCGCCCAATAGTAGGCCCGAGGTTTCATGCACCCTGGTAATAGTGCCATGAATTTGCTCGACAAAACCGTTGAAAGCATTAGCAAGTTTGCCGATTTCATCTTCACTCTCCACGGGTAATCTGTGGCTTAAATCACCATCACCATTGGCGATTTCTTCTAACGCAGCGACGACCTTATCCAGAGGACTAATTACCAAGCGTTTAAGAATGATGAAAATCACTAACAGACTGCCCGCTAGAATCAGTAGTGCCTGTAAAAAGTACCCCAGCAGTAAGTCGGATAATTGCGCCTTAACTGGCAAGGTAGAGAAGGCAATGGTTAAACGCCCAGTCGGATTCCCTTGGTCGCTGAACTGTAACTCTCTTGTTTGTAGGTCGCTTGCGGCAACGGTCTCGGCTTGTTTGTCTTCGGCGAGCAACTTACCCCGATGATCCACAACGGTGATTTGATAGATTTGCTCAGACTTTAACATGACAGACAACACGGCACGGATCTGCTCGTAGTCATAGGTAAAAATCGGCTGCGCCATGGTGACTTGAAGATTAGCAACGGTATTGTCTTCAAAGGCCATTTCGTTGCTGGCTAAGCTATCGCTCGCCAACCAATAGGACACCCCAAATAGCACACTGACTATCATAAATATCGCTGCTGCTAACCCAATTTGTACTTTTAAGGCTAATGTTTTCATTATTTTGCACCTTGCATACTAAATAGATCTAACCACAACTCTTGGCGTTCAATGGGGGTTAAGGGACTTAAATCTGGCGTATCAAGACGAATAATGACGCGCTGCTCGAACTGGGCATCACGGTAGAGCTTGTCTATTTTAAGCTCGCGATTAAACATCTCATCGAAGCTGCCGTCGCTTATCATATTTTCGAGCCCTGCTAAGATTGCCGCCGCTAACTCAGGACGTTTGGGGGACACAAAAAAATATGCCGGCGAGCGGTATTGCAGCAGGATGTGAGTATCAATTTTCAGCGCGGGATCGGGGTGGCTTGCAAGTTCATCGCCAATTTCCTGCGCGCCGAGGGCGAGGTAGTCGAATCGGCCACCCTCTAACATCGGATACAGATTGGTGTATTGATAGCTAGTTACGACAGGCAAACCATTGGCTTCCAGGATGCTGGCATCGGGCCAATAGCGGTTTTGCCCTGCTTTTAATCGCTTAAAATCCGCCAGCGTTTTTACATTGGCAAATCTAGCCTCATCCGTTTTACGGATAATTAACAGGCGGTTACCGAGTAATCCCTTAAACAAAGGGATACGAACCGGGAGCACGGTTTCCTCAAGCTCCTTAGAAGTCATGCTCCAAAAAACATCGACGGTACCAGCAAGCGCTTCTTCGACCTTACGTTTTTGGTTCATCTGCGTCGACATTTGTTCGACCTGATAGGACTGACCTGAACGGCGCAGCGCTTCTTTGAGGAGATTAAACTGCCACTGCTGTTGGATTGTGGTCACAATCTTGATGGGAGCGGCACTGTTCGCCGTAGAAGCGCCTGCAGCAGCGGCATTTGAAAGCGTAAACGACGCCGACTCCATGGCGGCTATCGCGGTGAAACTAAAAGCGCAAAGCATGATGCTCGCCCAAAGTTCAAGGATGGGCATCAATAAACGTTTAGCGAGAGTCGTTACTACGCTGCCAAGCAGTGTAGCAATATGAATAACCATGAATCGCAGCCTCTTTTTTATGACTGGAATATCCAGCGAGTTTTATTTTTTAATGCCGCTAACTTGTCTGCTTATCCTAAGCAAGGTCGCTCTACCTAAAAAAATGGCTGGGCACTGCTTACAGTACCCAGCCAACGCTAGTTTCTGGGGAGAGACTATCAAAATATTAAAGACAAACGTATCGCCGCCCGACCAGCAATACTTCTGCCAAGTACATGAATAAGGAGACCTCATCCTCTTCATGCAGACCTTACTAAACAACGAATCACACAAGCAGATGACAGCGTTGTCATTAGTTAAATTACACAAGAAAGAACAGGTTTTCTACATTTTTTTGACATTTATCGGTATTTTTTTAGTCGAAACACTTTTAACCATTAAATATCAATGAATTATGTTTTAACTTTTTATTTCAACACCAGTGTGACAACGCTGTCTTCGGCTGATAACATGCATGCAACAATTCACCCATCCCTCGCGATCACTCAAAATGCTGCCATATGACCTTATCTTCAAAAGCAGAAAGATTAACCTCGGCCAATATTATCGAGCGATGACAATCGTCCTTGTGCTATTGAGTGCATGGCTATGTTGGTTTGTCCAATTTCATCAACCCGTTGAGTTAATAAAACAATACGGTCAGTTTCTGTTTTTGGGGATAACGGGAGCCATCTTTGCAAATGCCACGGGAGCCGGAGGTGGAGTGATCTTTATTCCAGTGTTTTCCAGCTTAAATTTCAGTGAAGCTCAGAGTGTCTCTACCTCATTTATGATCCAGTGTTTTGGTATGACGGCAGGGGCG
The DNA here is from genome assembly GCF_004354305.1 of Shewanella decolorationis. Lineage (NCBI taxonomy): Bacteria > Pseudomonadati > Pseudomonadota > Gammaproteobacteria > Alteromonadales > Shewanellaceae > Shewanella > Shewanella decolorationis. The sequence continues at coordinate 4,214,653 of NZ_CP037898.1, forward strand.
ATTTCATGGTCAGGCTACTATCGACGACACCATCATCAAGACAAAACATGGTCAGGCTTTATTCCAAGTATTTTATTAGCGGCGACCTGCTCAGTACTTGGCCTTTGGAGCAGTCAATTATGGCAGTTGAACTCTCCTTCCTCGCTGCATACTAGCTTTAGCCTTTTTTCTATCGTATTAGGGATAGCGATCATTATCAGCAGCCAGCGCCATACTCTTCAAAGCCATCGCCTCATCGCCCTAGACTATTGCTGGCTAGCAATAATTGGCTACTTGGGCGGGATCATCACCGCCTGGTTATCGGTTGGCGTGGGGGAACTCTTAGTGATCTATCTGATGTTACGGGGAGTGTGTGCCAAGATGGCCGTTGCCATCGGAGTGGTGGTATCGGCGATTACCGTCTGGTCAGCAAGCCCAATATATGTGTTTTCAAGTAGCAGTCATGCCCTATTCGAGCTAGTACTGTTTGCAGGCCCTGGTGCAATTATCGGCGGCTTGTTAGCGCGAAAACTGGCGCTATTTCTCCCAGTCAAAACCTTAAAGCTGTTTTTCTCAAGTTGGATAATCTTGACTGGGTTTGTAATGATTTGACCTTCTGACAGACGGAAATTAGAACTGAAAATGTTACTCAATCCAGCGGAGGGAAGCCGACCTCTATCACTAAACAAGTCCGAGGCAAGGTGTTTTTATGGACCGTTGTGCCATGTAAGAAACGGGCATCATGGCAAACCAACCTCCCCGCTTGTGAACGGACTCTATATTGCTGCGCCAATGGATACTCACTGCATGACTTACCACGCATAACCTGCCGATTATCATCCTGAATAAACACTAAATCAGCGCTATTTTCAGGCACATCTGTGTAATAAATGGCAACTAAATGCGGTATAGACCAATCATCATTCGCATGCCTATGAGCCACGGCATCACAACCATACTCCATACGATTAGCCCAGGAACGGTGATACTTTAACTTTCGAATATTTCTCGTTTTATCAAATCCTAGCTGTATCGCCGCATCAAAAATACACATCAATATCCAACGCCCGAGAGGATTGGACTTAAAATTTAACAAATGAGGAATAGGATGGGTTTGATACAAGTGAACCGTAGACAAGGCTCGTCCCCCATTAGCATCGGGTACGTTGGCCTCATTTAGCACTTCTGGTAACGCAAACAAGGCATCAATTATCTGGTAAGTATCGTTTTTACCCTCAAAACTATCATACTGCTCAAAATCATAGACACAGATTGCGTTATCAAATATTGGCACTAACATCATAGCCATCCAGATTGAAATTAAACCTTTGTAGAACGAGCCTGCTCAAAGGCCTGCTTTAAGCCTTCAAGCCAATCTCGATGTTTTAACAGCATTGAGGCAGCTTTAACGACTAGCTGGTCATTCCCTGTCATTAATGCTTCACAATGCTTAACTTCTTGCGCAGATAAGACAGTGGCTTCCGTGTTGAATTTCATGCCATACAGCACATAGAGGAAATTTTTATGATCGAACAACTCAAAACGCCCAAAAAAATCAGATGCATGGGGAGGCCTTAAAGCAAAACGTGCAAGTCGCTGATGTAGCTCCTGAGATATAGTCTCACTGTTTTTATTATCGAGCCAGAAATCCGAATCTGTTCTATCAGAAATGCAATAGTGCAATTTGATAAAGTCCACGACTCTTTCCCACACATAGGTCGTGACCTGATTATAGTGCGGCGTGAGCACATCGATATCTTCCAAATGTCGAGGGAAATTACGTGCAAGTAATTCAGCAGAAAAGTCCGATACCAATATCGATGTTGCTTCTAGCGGTTCCACAAAGCCTTGTGCTAAACCTAATGCAACACAATTGTGGTGCCAAAATGTTTCTCTGTAGCCAACCTTCATTGGAATCTTACGCGGATTAAATTGAGCTCTATCGACATTTAGATAGTCGGCGTATAAGCCTAACGCTTCATCATCACTCATGTGGCGACTAGAATACACAAAACCAGTACCACGCCGAGTCGTGAGCGGGATATCCCAAATCCACCCCGCTTTATGGGCCGTCGCAGTGGTATAGGGGTTAATCTCCTCATCGGCGCCCAGTGCAACCTGCTGAACAAGTACGGTATCAGTTAGTAACTCATTGGCTTTGCTCACAAAAGGCACTTTGAGGGTTTTATCGATTAAAATTGAAGCAAATCCACTGCAATCCACATAAAAATCAAATGCAAGTGAAGTATCATCCGCAGTCACTAAATGGGTAATTCGGCCGGATTGACAAACTTCGGCACCTTTAATCGTGGCAAATTGGTGCTTTACGTTAAATCTCGACTTAGCGTTGTTAGCGAGAAGCCCTGCAAATTTCAAGGCGTTGAAGTGATAGGCATAGGACAGTGCGCCTTCATAATCGCCAGAACCTTTACGTTTAGGCGATAATCCTAATTCACAGATCCGAGCTTGGATCCCTACATCATCAAACGGCCGAGCGGCAGCATTTGCCAGCCAATAGTTCGACACATCGACACCCGCCGGGTAGGGTGTATCAAAACTATGATAGTAATGATTTTCTCCATGTTGTTTAGGATCTAACCAATTAACAAATTTAATCCCTTGCTTAAAAGTTGCATCGCAAGTAAGTAGCATCTCAGCCTCTGAAATACCAAAACACTTTAACCCTTTGGCAAGATAAGGCACACTTCCTTCGCCCACGCCAATGGTCGGCACGTCTAAAGATTCTATCAGGGTGATCTCGATTTCAGGGTCGTGAGATAACTCTGCGCCCAAATGGTTTGCGGCTAACCAACCCGCTGTACCGCCACCAATTATTGCTATGCGTTTGATTTTCATCGACTTTGGCTCATCTATAAAAAAGCCCAGTCGAAACTGGGCTTTTAGACTTAACTAGGTATTAGAATACGAAACTTGCACCTAACTTATAGGTCGTTTCGCCTTTAAATGACCATGTTGGGAAATCGTCTTGTAGTGCAGGTTTAACTTCCGTACCTACACCCGCTGCACCATATTGCACATCGTCTTCAGCGGTTAAGTTAACAATTTCAAGACGTAAAGCAATGGCTTCTGTCACGTTCCAGCCTAAAGTCACATCCAGAGTACCAAAGGCATCGTGCATGCGGTTACCATAGTATTTACCGTATTCACGAACCATGTACTCAGAACGCCAGTTATAAGCTGCACGAGCTGAGAAATCATCATTTTCCCAGTAACCCACTAAGTTAGCACTGTGCTTAGAGGACTCAGTAAACATACCAATGTTATCAGTGTACACTTCAGCAGGAGCGGTACCATCAGCGTAGGTATAGTTGGCGTTAACACCGAAACCATTTTCGAAAGCGTGGTTTAACTGTAACTCGATACCATCGATCTCACCACCACCCGCGTTTTCATAATTGTTTACAGTCCAATTATCGGCAGGGGTTTCTAAGTCATTGTTCACGACGCCAATCTGTTGATTATATTGGGTAGTTGCCACAATGAAGTTACTGATATCTTTGATAAAGTATGTCGCAGAAACTAAGTTGCCATCGCCATAATAGTATTCAAGGCTTAAGTCAGCTTGTGAAGACTTCATTGGCTTTAAGCCAGGATTACCGTAGGTGATCTCTTCGTTACCACGTCTATCATCTGGATAACCAGTTGATGTTGATAAGAACAAGTTATCGTAGTTAGGGCGAGTAATTGCTTGTCCTGCTGACATACGTAGGATCAAATCAGGCGCAAGATCGAAAGAGATGTTAAAGCTTGGCAATACATCGCTGTAGCTATCGCTGATACTATGGATCTCTTCACTCCAACCTTGGTTCACACCTAAAATGTCTGCAGGCGAGTTATCGATGATATGACCGCTAGAAGTCACGTCAGTTTGGATATAGCGTAAACCGAAGTTACCACGGAAACCTTCACCATCGAATGAGAACATACCGTACATCGAGAAGTTATCTTCTTCGATGAGGCCGTAAGCTGAACGGCTATAAGCAAATTGGTCAACCAGAGATTCAGTCGCGTTGATCATTGCATCCAGATCGGCTTTAGGAATAGTCCAACCGTCGTAACCTAATTTCATGGTGCCGCTGTAAAGATCTGAAGTCTTGAACTCATTCTTCTTAGCAGGATCGTAAATTGCACGGTATTCACTCTTTTCAAATTCATGTTGAGTGTAACGCACGCCGGTTTCAAACTTATTGATAACACCAAAATCTAAATCAAAATCAACATCTAACTGCAGATAAGTTTCTTCGTCAGAGTTAGGACCTTTTATACCAGTCCAAGTTGAAGTGCCCACTGTAGTGTCTAGCTGATCTTGGGTGAATCCCATGTCGCGGCCATTGATATCAATTTGCTTGCCCGTTGCATCAACGGTACCCGCCCATTTCACCTGACCAAACTTGTCACCCCACCAACCATAACCAAAGTTAGCACTCATCTGAGTACCACCTTCAGCCTTGGTTTTACCCGCTACACCAGAGATAGCAAAACCGTCACCTCTATAGTCCGCATTTAACTCAAAGGTATCAGACGTCATTTCACCTTTACGTGCCCAGTTTTGGAAGAACACGTTAGATGGGTCACTTTCAGGAGTGACGCTCAGAGTACACACACCCGCAGCGTTAAACTGTTTACAGTGAGAAGCACCTTCACCCCAGTTTGTGTCGGTTTCGATATACATGTTGGCACCAATACTATCAGCACCAAGCTTGAGTGACAGTACGTGAGCACCAAACTCTAAATTGTCTGTTGGACGGAATTGCACAGTTGCATCGAGCGCAGTACGCTCTTGTTCTTGCAGGAAGCTTGATGGTTGAACTGAAGAACGGCCACCCCAGTCGAGATCCGCTTCAGTACCAGTACGCAGATATTCACGGTCAATGTATGATCCAGCAAGTAAGACACCGAAGGTTTCATCGTCGTTTTTCCAGCTATATAAGCCAGATAACTCAGGTGCAACATCTTCGTTCACTGAACCATATTCACCTTTAACAGAGGCAAATACAGAGTTAGCGTCCATATCTAACGGTTTGCGAGTCTTAACAATGACAGTACCGCCGATACCACCCTCAACGAGGTTAGCTTGAGTAGACTTATACACTTCCATACCACCAATCAGTTCTGATGGCAGCATAGAGTAGTTAAATGAACGGTCGACGTTCATTTGATCATACCAACCTGTTGAGGCAACGTTTTGACCATTCAGCGTAGTCAACGTCATTAACGGATCGGTACCACGAATAGAAACTGAGCTACCTTGACCAAATGTGCGGCCAACAGTCACACCAGGAACGCGGCCTAAAGCTTGACCTACGTCAGAATCAGGGAATTTACCGATATCTTCAGCCGTTACTGCATCAACAACCGCATTTGAAAATCGTTTTTCGTTGATATTGGCTTTGTTTGAAGCACGAATACCACGCACTTCAATTTTCTCAATATTTTCAGGCACTGCTGCCGCAGCGGCTGCTTCAGCCTCTGCCGCAATAGCACTGATTGAAACAGCGCTGCCGAGGAGGATAGCAATGTTTGTAGCTAGTACACTTTTCTTAAAGGATGATGGTCGCATCTCGTTTCCCTTCCATAACTTTATTATCGTTTTAGTATTCATAACCATTCCGATGGAATGACAACGCTGTCATGTCTAGTGCAAACATTACACAATAATTAACAGCCTTGCCACAACAAAATAACTCTGGACGAAAAAAAATGTCATAAAGTGAGGCGTTGAGAAGGGTAAATCTAATATATTCAAGCAAAAATAGACACTTAAGCATTCTGACGTAAAATTACAACTTATAACCGAGTGTTAACAGTTGAAAAATGCCTCAGTTTGTAACAATTCGGCATTGCTATACGCGGTAAATGCTCGCACTATAAGAAGCATAATAAAAAGTGAGCTGACAACGCAGTCTGCTTGTAAATTGCACCTGAAGGATTTAGGTTCATCTATTAGCTAGCCCTTCGCACATTTGAATAAAGAGTTTGTAGATCAATGAAAGTCACTATCAACGACGTCGCTAAATATGCCGGAGTGTCAATCAAGACGGTTTCCCGCGTAACCAATAACGAACCCTCGGTAAAACAAGCCACGGTTGATAAAGTGAACGAGGCCATCAAGGCATTAAACTACCAGCCCAATCTCGCCGCCAGAAACCTTGCTGGCACAAAATCCTATGCCATTGGTTTTATTTATGATAATCCCAACGCTTATTACATTATCGATATGCAAAACGGGATTTTGTCGGCCTGTAAAGATAAAGGCTATGAGCTGGTTATTCATCCTTGTAACGCAAAATCTGACAGCATTTGCGATGAACTGACTCAACTAGTGAAACATTCGCGACTGGCAGGTTTAGTATTAACACCACCTCTTTCTGAAGATCCTAAAGTCCTTAAAGCCTTAAGCGACATTGACGCCAACTATGTGCGAATAATTGCCGGCGAAGGTGGTAAAGAACAAGATGGGCTGACGATTTTAGTCAATGACAAATTTGGTGCGGTGGAAATTACTCAGCATTTGATCGACTTAGGCCATAAAGAAATTGCCTTTTTAAGTGGCGATCTACACCACGAGTCCACCAAAGAGCGGTTACTTGGTTATAAACAAGCATTAACAAAAAATCGCCTGCTTCTGAATGAAGATTACATAATTGAAGGAAAGTATTCTTTTGAGTCAGGCGTGGAAGGAGCGAATACACTGATCAAATTAAAGAACCGCCCAACAGCGATTGTTGCCTGTAACGACGAAATTGCAGCAGGGGCACTTTTTGCTGCTCGTTTAGCAGGGCTAGATATCCCTGGCGATCTATCCATTGTCGGCTTCGAAGACAGCCCATTCTCACGCCAAACTTGGCCAAAACTGACAACTGTACATCAACCTAACGCTGAAATCGCCCAAGTGGCGACAGAGTTGTTAATCGCGAAACGCCGTGAGCAAGATGCTAAATTCGCCAAAACATTTACGCCAGAGCCCGTGATCCGAGACTCTTCTGCCTCTCCCAAAAATTAGTTTTCAGCCCGGCTAGGCATAAAACAAAACAGAGAGCCAAGGCTCTCTGTTTTGTTTTCAATTAATGAGTTAATGCAATTTCAGCTTTGGCCTTTGCCATTTCAGTAGCTTTTGCGCAATGCGATAAATAATTGCGGAGAACCAGCCATAAAGGCTCGCTAAGTGTCTTTGGTATAACGAGATATACATGATCCTGGCGATATGTCCTTCCACGAAGAAAGTCCCTGAACGCAAATTCCCCATTAGATTGCCTACTGCAGAAAAACGGCTTAAAGACACCAGAGAACCATAATCCTTATACACAAAAGGCTTTTCCGCCTTCCCTTGTAAACGATTCACAATATTCTCATATAAGGTATCCGCCATTTGTGCTGCCGCTTGAGCGCGCGGTGGCACAGGTTGGCCGGACTCTAGAATTAATAGAGCGCAATCTCCAAGCGCATAAATATCTTGATGACCTTTTACTCGCATACAAGCATCAACTTCCACTTGATTGCGCGGCGTAATGGGTAACTTAGAAAAATTTTGAAATGCTTTGGGCCCTTTCACACCAGCCGCCCACACTTTAAGCCCTGCTTCGATTACATCACCATCTTGAGTAATAAAGCCATCGCGGGTGACTTCCTTAACCTGCACCCCAATATGCAAACGGATGCCAATTTTATCCAATACCGCTTGAGCTCTTGCGCTCACACGTTCGGGTAACTGTGGGAGAATTTTTGGTGAGGCTTCAATAAGATGTACATCAAGATGATGCTTAGAGATATTGAGGTAGCCATACTCTTTCACCGATTCAATGACATGGTGAAGCTCTGCGGCTAACTCAACACCTGTAGCGCCAGCGCCGACAATACCTATACTGACTTTCTCTTGTGTTTCATTGAGTCGTAGTAATGCATCTAATAACTTTTGATGGAATAAGTTAGCGTTATCTAAGCTATCAAGGAAAATACAATGTTGCTCAGCACCAAGGGTATTAAAGCTATTAGAGACCCCACCTAAGGCTAGCACTAAGTAATCATATTCAATCTGTCTGGGCTCAAGCAGCAATTCACCCGAGTCACTATAAACTGCGGCAAGTTGGATTGTTTTGGCATCGGGTTCACACTGCTCAATTTCGCCACGAATGTATCGGTAACCATTCTTAAGGCCATGATCTCGATACAATAATCCCTCTATTGACTGGTCAATAACCCCAACAGCTACTTCGTGTAATTTTGGCTTCCAAATATGGATTGGGCTTTTATCAATTAAGCAAACATCGACTACATCACTGCCACCCAACTTACGGCCTAATTTTGAGGCTAGCGCTAAACCCGCGGCACCTCCACCCACTATCACGATCCGTTTAGTAGCCAAAATAACAACCTCAACAAGCCTATTTAAGTGGCTAAGTTATATCATGGAACAGATAAGAGATAACTACTTTAGTCTAACTAAACAGAGAATTTTGCATTAAAGATATTTCAGAAACAGAAAGGCTTAGTCCCATCAATCATAAATTTTAAGCAACAAAAAGGGGCCTAATGGCCCCCTCTGGAAACGGATAAATCACACTGCTTCTTCGTTTTCTTCACCAGTTCGAATGCGGATAACACGTTCCACATCAGTCACAAAAATTTTGCCATCGCCGATCTTACCTGTGCGTGCCGTTTCAACAATAACATCAATGGCTTGGTCGACTAAATCATCCTGAATGACGAGTTCAATTTTAACTTTTGGCAAAAAGTCGACCATATACTCAGCACCGCGATAAAGCTCGGTATGCCCTTTTTGACGGCCAAAACCTTTTACCTCAAGCACTGTCATCCCTGTGATACCTATCTCAGCAAGTGACTCGCGTACATCATCCAATTTAAAAGGCTTAATAATCGCTTCAACTTTTTTCATCAAACATTCCTTAGCACTTGCTTACAGAGAATCAATAGAATGCCATTAGCTTACACGGGGTTAAGTGATTATTGAAGTATAGGCGGTGCTTTCCTCATAAAACACAGTTTCTATAAAACGATTCTTAGTACGTAAAAATCTATAAAAAACACTACGACCTCATTGCCGCCTTCCTATACTTAGACTTTAGTAACAATGCAGGATTGAGCCCAAATGAATCAGAGCGAAGATTTTGGGAAGATTCTAAAGCTGTGGCCAAATTTAGTTGACCACTACAAAAGGCTCCACACGTTCGCAGGATGCGACCCCTAAAACAAAGGAACTGTTATGAAAGCACAACAACTTGGTTTTAGCTTGATTGAACTTGTCACAACACTATCCATCTCCACACTACTCCTTAGCATTGGTGTTCCGACATTTACTGATATTAAAGACAGTATTAGAGCGGATTCAAATATTAAGACAATCCAGCAAACACTTGTATTTGCACGTAATACCGCTATCAACTACGGATATAGAGTAACGGTTTGCCCCTTAATTGACGGTCAATGTCATGAAGACTGGCAAAAAGGCATTTCAGTTTTTACGGACTCAGGTACTGCAGAAACACTCGATTTAAATGACAAAGTGATAATGACTCTAGATGAGTTTGATAGCCAAGATTTTATAAAATATAACCGTAGTTCTGTTAAGTTTCAGCCAGATGGACTTGCATCGGGGGCAAATGGTACATTTAAATATTGTCCAAGAACTGTTGATAGTAAAAACTCCAAAGCAGTGGTCGTAAATCAAGCTGGACGAGTTCGTATATCAACTGCCAAAAATATTGATTGTCGCTAAAACACTAAAAAACCTAAAAAACCTAAAAAACCTAAAAAACCTAAAAAACCTAAAAAACCTAAAAAACCTAAAAAACCTAAAAAACCTAAAAAACCTAAAAAACCTAAAAAACCTAAAAAACCTAAAAAACCTAAAAATTATAAAGAAATAGAATAATAAAACAATTGGTTATATAAATTTATCTTAAACAGATAGTTACTGACCAACAAGTCACTCTCGCATATACTTAATTAAGTTTAAGCGAGGATTACTGCATGTTTACTATATCCAAGGGATTTACCTTAGTTGAGTTAATGGTCACCATTGCGGTTGCTGCTTTGTTGCTATCCATTGGAGTACCATCATTTACTGCGATATATGAAGCGACCCGCGGAGCCAATGAGATACAAAAGATTAATGACCTCTTTGCCTTTGCCCGAAATCAAGCAGTGAATTATGGTACGACAGTAACAGTTTGCCCCTACGCATCCAATCCCTGTGGTAATGATTGGAGTAAAGGGTTTAGTGTTTATGTCGAACGTAATGGCGCCAAGAAGGTACTAAAGATAATAGATGGATTTAACTCAAAAGATACTATTTCATTAACAGGCCCAACAGATAAAACCGTGAATTTTACATCCGATGGTTTGGTATCAACAGAAACATCAATCATCTATTGCCCAAGTGGTAAAAGTGATGCTTCAAAAAGCATTAAAATAAGCACGTCTGGTCTTATAAAAGAAGATGACGAGCACAAAAGTTGTTCATAACCTATGTATGGTTCATTATTGATAGACAACTAATTAAACATTAATAACAGTTTGATAGTGAAAATAACTACGGATAAAAAAGCCTAAAATTTTTTAGGCTTTTTTATCATGTTTACCCCGTCATAAATAGCTTTGACACTTTCAAACTTTTTTAAAGATATATTTATCTTGGGGTTAACCGGTCCAGCTCTTGAGCCTTGCTACTACTAAATTTTGCACTAAGCTCAACACATTCTTCAACAGTGTTTATATAGAATTTTTGCCCATCATTCGACTGACGAAGTGACCCAACAAGACTCGCCATACGTAAACTCATTTCACTGGTTTTCCAGCGATAAAATGCAATTTCAGCATCCTTTTTTGATGTTATATAGCATTTAAAGTCTTGTTCTGTTTGACCACTCGCAACTGCAGCCCAAAGATGACTAGACGTTAGCACCAAAATAGTTGTGATCAATAATTTTTTCATTTCCAACACTCCGCACTGGGACCTTTAGCCCCTGTATCAGTAATGGTCAAAGGGGAACATGATGAATCTCGACTAGCCTGTATTCCTTGCGCGACCGCTTTTAGTGTAAATGATGACGTACCACTTGATGTGACAGAGTAATTTCCATGTTCAGTTATATAAGGGTCTGCACCTATAAGCTCAGATAAGTCAGTCGTATACTTACGATTATCTAAGTAATACTGCTCTTGCAAATTGGCTAATCTCATCAACGCAGACAATCCCTCAGCTCTCGTGCTTTGAGCCACATAGCGAGTATAAGAAGGATATGCAATTGCAGCCAAAATCCCGATAATGACAACAACTATCATCACTTCGATTAAGGTAAAACCTTTGTATTTGATATTCATATAAAAATATTTACTCATTAATATGATAGTAAATTTTATTCACGCCTAAACCAGAAGCGACATTTATCGTGCCACTGTATTCACCATTTTCATTTTTATCGCCTTTACCAACACCAATAATATAAATATAAGGATCTTTACCAGTCTCAGGTGCAGGGATCACGATTTGAGGAGTATCGGGTACACGTTCTCCAAGTTCATAGTATAACTGAGAAAATGACCTAGTTCCTTTATGTAAATCAAACGCATAGAGTTTACCAGCACCAGAAACAAGGCATACGTTATCCGCAACAGAGTCAGCTGGTGGAGAATATGATGTGAAGTACACCTTCCCCTGAACAATAAGCGCCGCGGTTAAGCTCTTCTCACCTAACCCCGAAAAGTCATAAAACCAACCTAACTTAGTACTAAAGCTAATATTATCGGATTCTGAAGTGGGTGCACTTGATGTAACATCATACAAGTTATTGATAGTAATGGTAGAAGGCACATCACTCCCAGTAAAACTCTTAGTGACGACGTTACGATCTTGAAGCATAAAAAACATATCATTAACGTTTGTACTTGAAGGACTAGGCCTCATCCCACTACCCACAGCAACAGCATCATAAGGCACATTTTGATATGTTTTCGTTGTGACAGTTTCACTCCCTGTTGTCACGGATACTTCCGATAAATTTGTAAACATTGTTTGAGCAACAACAGGCTCAGCGAAGAACCGTCGATTATCACTATTTGTACCACCCAATGAGGCAAATTTGAACGCAGTCCAAGTATCGATGCTTGCACTCGGTAAATCCATACGCCAAATGTTACCAGTAACATCCGATGCATATATACGGTCTGTATAACCATCGTTGTTGCTATCAAGCACTGCAACTGAATTAGGAATACTGCCTTGGATACCAGGCAACACAGTTGCCCCACTCGCCGATCCACCAAAAGAATGGATCAGCGTTCCCTTTTGTGCATCAACAATATATACAACACTACCTAATGGCGAAGTCGTCGGTGTAGCATCAAAGCTCACATCATAACCTCCACCAAAAATTAATACCGGTTTATCGTAACCAACGATTTTAGTCACAATAGGTTCCGACCAGGTCTGACCTAGATCAGCAAAACCATCGGAAGAAGGATTAATTGTCCACATAAGAGATGGGCTGTCTGGATTAGATACATCTAGAGCATAATAAGATGATCCTCCACGCCGCATACCCACAAAAACCCAAGCCTTGTTTACTTTACCGGTAGAATCCGTTTCGGTATAAGCTACGGGAGATGAATCCATTCCATATACTGTGTGTACACCAGATGGGTCATTGGTTCGAAGTTCATATAAATTAGGGAGAAGTTCAAAAGGAATAAATCCCCATGTTTCGGACACAGATTCTCCACCATCCTTAAACATATGTAATACACCTTGGTTAGTACCAAGAATGATTCTGATATCAGTTGCCGTTTCACTACCAAAATTCAATGCCAGTGGTTTTGAATGTAAAGGGTCGCCCATAACATCACTGCGTTTATCAGTTGTACTACCGTTTTTATTGTCATCATCAACATCAATACCTTTTAACCAATCTAGAGTATTTGCGACTTCATCAATACTGGTTCTCATAAAGGTAGCTAGAGCTTGATCGCCACCAGCAGCACTTTGTGCATTAGATAACGTAAGAGGAGACAAACTATTTGCTCCTCCTAAATTACTTAAAATGGTTCGACTCGCTTGACTCTTAATTTGAGCAGCAGCACCACCTACCTCTACCTTATTACCATCTTTTTGGCTGGCGCAATCGGACCAAATCGTACAAGCGGTATCTTTAATATTTCCGTTATCAGCAATAGCCGCATTTCCTTGACTATCAACTAAGGTGCCATCAGCTGTTACTTTAAGTTTCTTTAAATTACCACTCCAGCGAGGACCTTTACCTGGTAAAAACATCGCATAGTAAGCAGCATCAAAAGTTTGTGTTCTATCAAAGTTATTACTCGCAATACTTGGAGAAGTAAAACTCGAGTCTATATTAAGAATATTTGATAACGCATCATTAAGGGCATTTTGTAATTCTAAACTATTCTGAGCTGCAAAATATAAGCCACCACCACGTTTAGCTGTTTCCGCTAATAAGGGGGCCGCATCCTCTGCGCCTTTACTAAAACCAATAGTGTAAGTGCGCACATTTTGCATTTGCTCCGTGTTAGAGCTATCAAGTTTATTGATTAGATCATTATTGAACATATAACTTGCTAATGCAGGTAAATAACTAGGCGAACTTAAACCCTGAGAAAATGATGAATAATCACCGCTTTTACTTGCTGTAGCAGTTAAACTTTTAACATCGTTATTAGCACTTCCATCAACGGTTGGTGAGCCATCAGTAACATAAATCACATAGGCAATATCAGTACAAACTTTAAATGGGCTGCTGTAAGTACCGTTTTTTTCTACAGAAGTATCATAAGGAGGGCGATTGCCTACATAAGAGCCATAATCGGTATCCGCGTGTCCAAAAACAACACTTTTACCAGCAAAATAACGATAGGCTTCGTACATAGTTTCACACAAAGGTGTATTTGTTTTAGCAGGCAAACCGTCAATAGTATTGAGTAAACTTGCTCGTGAGGTATCTGTCATTTGAGTGATACCCGAAACTATCCGGCCACCATCCCTATTCCCCTCATTAGGATAATTGTAATTAAATACAGCCAACCCAAAATCGACGGTTGGGGTAGAATTAATAATGTTAGAAATCGCCTTCTTCGCAATCTCTAACCTTGAAACTTTTACGGTTGGCAACCGTCCTTCTTTAGACAACCAATACCACCTTAAATAGTTATCTGTATAAAAAGTGACAGGCTGACCAACACCAAAATCTGTATTTTTCGCTGCGGCTAAGGCATCAGCCCAGGTATTACTAGGAGAAGCAGATGTATAGTAGGGAAATGCCTTTTTTCGTCTACCTGAACCAGTAGTTAAACCGTTAGCGGGAAAACCATTTGAATAAGAAGATGAGTTCCGAGGATCAACTTGAGAAATATCTTCCCAACAATCAACTACCTGAATATTGCGACCATCTGTCTCGGGAAACTCTTTCCATACCCCCGTAGTCCCACTTGAAGTGAACTCGCGAATATAGCCTGTAAAACGGCCATATTGATCCAATGCAGCTTTACTTTGATTACAACCGTTTATCGTAGCATCAAAATATCGTCTATCTGAACTGGTATCCGGCTTTGGTAATGCTCCGCCTCCCACGGTGTAATAGATTCGATCGCCACTGTACCCTGAACCACTAATAGGGGGATAGTCATAATCGGGATCATAATCAATCACCTGAGTAATTTCTTCGGTAGACATACTTCCCGAGTTATCAAAAATAACCAAGACTTTAGGTCTAGCACCCGTGCGAGTTGTCGACTCTTTAACATATAATTCAGTGTCATCGCCAAAGGTTGATATTGACGTGACAGCCAATGCAAGCAATGTACACAAAGTGAGTTTTTTAGTTAGCATATCTTAACTCCCTGTCAAAACTTCTTGCTCGACTCCCGCAACAACGGTGAGCTGACCTAAATTATCACGGCCAAAATTAGCTGTACTGCTAATTTCAACCCGTCGGCAACTGATGATGTTTCCACTATTCGCTTTTGTACTTCGTTGGCATCCAACATCTTTGGCGCCAATAATCACATTTCCACCAGCATCAACCTCAAATGGAATAGGTGTTAAGGTCTGTTGAGCACCAAACTCAGTGCCAGTAGAGACATTTGATAACGTTGCTAAACTCGTACCTTTATTCGCTTCTATAGCCGCTTCTAAGCCGCCATCGGCGATGGCTTTAGCTTCTATTCGCTCAGACCCCGCACCTGACATTCGCATAGATTGCGTAGAATTTACCGCTAAAGCGACACCTATGATGGTCATTAATAGTAGGACTATGAGTGCGAAAAACAGTACTATTCCTTTTTGCTTTCTCATCCCTTTACCCTCTAATTTCTAATTAACACCGGATTGGCAAGCACCATCGTTGTTGAAACAACTTTTCGCCGATAATGGTCATTTAATCCTTTTATTTCCTTATCGCCTAAAGTGTAAGTCGTATCATTTGTATAGCTTTTATCTTCATCGATTGCTCTAACTAATAAGAAAACCCTAACCGCAACTAAACGCTGAAATAATTCATTATCCCACATTAACGTAGTCACGTTTTCGGCGGGCATAAAACTATCAGCAGTATCATCGCCATCATTATCAAAACCATAGAGAATACGCATATTCTCTATCCCCTCAACTAATTGTTCTTCGTTATTCATGCCATTATTTTTAGTGAGTGTTTTACGTCTTAATACTGGCACAGAGCCGTCATTTTTTATGAAGTATATATGATGCTGATACTCCCAGAAGCGGGCATTTTCAAGTGCAGGATTAGGAGGGTTTCCCCCTTTAAATAACACTGCTTCACTTGAATTGACTGCCATATAATAACGTTCACCATTAGGGTTAGTAACTGGCGGCCCAATAAGCCTTTTAATTTGAATAACATCCGTATTCGGATTAACACCATTTAAGCAAGTCAAACTCTCTGCACTTTTGCCAGCTTCATATCCCCAAAGACGTCTAAAGTGTGCAGGCTCGGCGTTAGGCAATGTACCGTTGTTAACACCAGCACCAATACAATCATTGGTAATGCCGTCTCTTAGCGCCATATTCGTTCCAAGAATAAAGTCCGTTCCCGTAATATCCCCCATAAAACCAAGTTGGGTAATATCTCTTTCCATCAACGCCAAGGCAATCCGGCCATTCTCTTGTAGTTGGTTGAATTGACTAGTCGTTACCACATTTGAAGAAGACATACTAAACATGGCGAAAAGCCCTAGCGTAAGAAATAGCCCGATAAGCATCGAAACCATTAACTCCACTAACGACATTCCCTTTTGAAAATTCGTCATTTTGTCTGCTCGCCTAAATAATCACTGTTGATACGACAAAAAGACGTCGACGAGTGCCAAGATCTTCACCACATTCATTACCAGTGTATGTTGTGCCTGCGCCCTCACGAATGCCTCTCCATGCCACGGCAACAGTCACCGTCGTTCCATCAATGGCTATACAAGCTGTTGGAGTATCTAATCCACCGACATTTTGGCCATCAACGATTTCTGCAGCGCCCATGAAACTCTGTTCCCATTGATAAAGATCCCAAGCTTCAGTTTCAGCAGGCGTACACAAACTGACCGCCCCAACAACAACATCACATGCTTTACTCGGCTTAGCCAGTGTTCCAGTATATTCGCCACTATAATTAGCTAATTGAGTTCGATTCAGTTTCATTCTATTAATAATGTCATTTGCATAGTATGAAGCTTGAGTTTGTTGGAAAGACTCAAAACTGCCACGTTTAGCAACGACATGTAAATTAAAAATACCAATTAAACCAATCACGAGAATCACCAATGCAACTAGAACTTCAATTAATGAGAAGCCCAGTCGATATTTCCGCTGTGTCAATCGTTCGAATTTAGTCATATTTTTGACAAACTTTTCAGTCTTTTACCCTTTATAAATCTTAATCTTACGATAAAAATATTATTAGCAGTTAATAATAGATGAGTAAAATGTAAGTGGCCAGTAACAATAGCATATAAGCTGCAATCTCATTATGCTTTGTTTGAATTTAGTCATACTTAGACAATAAAAAAGAGGCCATTGGCCTCTTTCAATTTACGACTATTTTCTACATCAATTAACGTAGTTCAGCAGGTACGGCAAAGACGGTATCTTCTTTGCGCCCTTCAACTTCAGTAACGACACTCGGTGCTAATTTTGCAATCGCTTGAACCACCTGCTGAACCAGCACTTCTGGTGCCGATGCGCCAGCGGTCACTGCAACTTTTGTCACATCTTCAAACCAAGATGAATCTATATCATCTGCGGTATCAACCAGATAAGATTGAGTTCCGGTTTTCAATGCCAATTCACGCAAGCGGTTAGAGTTAGAGCTGTTTTTCGAACCGACCACAATTAACAGATCCACATCGGCCGATAAGTTACGCACCGCATCCTGACGGTTTTGCGTCGCGTAACAAATATCATCCTTACGTGGGCCTTCGATGGATGGGAAGCGTTTCAATAAGGCGCTGATGATATCGAGTGTATCATCGACCGAGAGCGTTGTTTGAGTCACGAAGCAGAGGTTATTAGGATCGCGAACTTGTAAAGTCTCGACATCTGCCGGGGACTCAATCAGATAAACACCACCATTGGGGTTATCGTATTGTCCCATGGTGCCTTCAACTTCAGGATGCCCCGCATGGCCAATCAAAATACATTCAATCCCCTTGCGACTCGCACGGGTGACCTGCAAATGCACTTTGGTGACTAACGGACAAGTCGCATCGAATACTCGCAACCCACGCGCCTTAGCCTCGGCGCGTACCGCCTGAGAAACCCCATGCGCACTGAAGATAACAATATTGTTATCCGGTACTTGGTCTAACTCTTCTACAAATACGGCACCGCGATCCTTCAGATTTTGCACCACATAGCGGTTATGCACGACTTCATGGCGAACATAAATCGGCGGCGAAAATAACTCGAGCGCACGCTCAACAATGCTAATGGCGCGATCCACACCAGCACAAAAGCCGCGAGGATTAGCCAGCATAATATTTAAACTTGGGCTGGTAGGATCAAATTTCATCTTACAGTACCTTCACCACGTCGAGTTCAAATGTCACTTTGTGTCCCGCTAGAGGGTGATTGAGGTCGACCGTAATCGAATCGCCCGCAACCTCACGCACAATGCCGGGGATCTCACTGCCGCCAGGACCAGCAAAACTCACGATAACGCCAACTTCAAGCTCCATATCGGCTGGAAAGCGGGTTCTATCCATATAATGAATCGCATCGGGATTTGACTCACCAAACGCATCGACGGCTTCAAGCGTAAAGCTGTGCTTGTCGCCTTCATTTAAGGAAGCAAGCTGCGCTTCGAATGCAGGGCTTAAAGTACCATCACCGATATTTAAACGTGCTGGCTTACCCGAGGCTTTAGTGCTGTCGGCGGTTGAACCATCTTCAAGCACAATATTCATATGGCACAATAACGAACGTGTCACAGTCACTACTTCACCTCTTCGGTTTTATCTTGTTCTGATTTGCTGTTAAAAAACGAATCCCAAATGATTAGCACTGCGCCGATAAAAATCGCGGAATCTGCGATATTAAAGGCCGGATAATGGCTCTTACCCCAATAAAAATCGATAAAATCCACCACAAAACCATGCATCAATCGATCGATTAAGTTACCTAGGGCGCCACCAATCACTAAGGTGTAAGCCAAATTTAACTTCCATAGGGATGCCGATTGCTTGCGCAGCCACACAGTCAACAAGGTACTGAAACCAACGGCCACTAGGGTAAATAACCAACGTTGCCAACCGCCCGCTTCACTTAAGAAGCTAAATGCGGCGCCATAGTTACGTACATAGGTGAAATTAAAAAAAGGTAATAACTTCACCGATTCGAACAAATCAAAATTGGCTAAGACCCATTGCTTGGATAGTTGATCGGCCAAAAACACCAATACAACTACCCAATACCAACGTAAGCCACTGTCTTTCCAAGTTAATGGCATACAGATCCTTTACGCAAACAGACGAACTTCGCCGTCACCTTCAATATTGGTTACGCAGCGATGGCACAGCGTTGGGTGAGCCTCAATCGTGCCCACTTCTTCCCTATGGTGCCAACAACGTTCGCATTTCTCTGCTGTTGTCGCATTTACCACTAACTTCAATGACACAAGTTCGGTTTCAACGGCATCGCTTGTCGCATCCGCCAATGGCAATACTTTGGCTTCAGAGGTCAACAGGACGAAACGAAGCTCATCACCAATGTGCGTTAACTGTTCAGTTAATGCCGCATCAGCAAACAGTGTGACTTCGGCTTCTAAGGAGCCACCAATACGTTTATCACGGCGTGCTTGCTCGATGACCTTGTTGACTTCGTTACGCACAGTCAGCAGATTTTCCCAGTACGCATCGCTGAGATCTGTATCTAAAGTGATAGATTGCAGACCTTGATACCATTCTTGGGTAAACACGTAAGCATCACGTTGACCTGGCAGTAATTGCCACACTTCATCGGCAGTAAAACTTAGGATTGGGGCAATCCAACGCACCATGGCCTCAGCAATGTGAAACAGTGCCGATTGACAGCTACGGCGGGCATGGCCCTCTTGCTTAGCGGTGTACTGACGATCTTTGATGATATCTAAGTAGAAGCTGCCTAGCTCAACCGAGCAGAACTGCATCAGCTTTTGCGTCACAATATGGAAGTTATATTGCTCGTAAGCTTCGATAATTTCTTGCTGCAGCGCTGCCGCGCGGCGCACCGCCCAACGATCTAACGCCACCATATCTTCTACTGCCACTAAATCCTTAGCAGGATCGAAGCCATTAAGGTTCGCTAGTAAGAAACGAGCGGTGTTACGAATACGGCGATAAGCATCGGCGCTACGGTTTAAGATTTCATCCGATACCGTCATTTCACCGCTATAGTCGGTTGCAGCAACCCAAAGACGCAGAATGTCCGCACCTAACTTGTTGGTGACTTGCTGCGGCGCAATGACGTTACCGATAGATTTCGACATCTTGCGACCTTTACCATCAACTGTAAAGCCGTGGGTCAGCACTTGCTTGTAAGGAGCTTTGCCAGTCATCGCAGTAGAAATCATCAATGATGACATAAACCAGCCACGGTGTTGGTCGCTACCTTCGAGGTATAAATCGACGCCATGACCATGAAACTCTGGACGCGCCCCAACCACAGAAGCAAAGGTTGAACCTGAGTCGTACCATACGTCCAAGGTATCGGTCACTTTGCGGTATTGTTCGGCTTCTTCGCCCAGTAATTCGGCAGCATCGAGATCCCACCAAGCTTGAATGCCTTCCTGCTCAATGCGGTTGGCTACACGTGCCATTAACGAGACGCTGTCAGGGTGCAACTCTTCGGTTTCGCGGTGTACGAATAATGTAATTGGTACACCCCAAGTACGTTGACGGGAGATACACCAATCAGGGCGATTCTCAACCATCTTCTCGATACGGCTTTGGCCCCAATCAGGGATCCATTGAGTCTGCTCAATTTCACCTAATGCTTGCTTGCGCAGGTTGTGGTTATCCATTGAGATAAACCATTGCGGCGTAGCACGGAAGATAATGGGCGTTTTATGGCGCCAGCAGTGTGGATAGCTGTGACGGTACGCAACATGGTGTAATAGCGCGCCTTTTTCTTTCAGCAGTGCAACCACATTGTCGTTTGCTTTAAATACATGTTGACCAGCAAAAAACTCAGTGTCTGGTTTGTAAACACCGTTATCGCCAACAGGGTTTGCCACTTCTAAACCGTATTTTTGACCTACCACGAAGTCGTCTTGACCATGGCCAGGTGCCGTGTGAACCACTCCCGTACCCGCGTCAGTCGTCACGTGGTCGCCTAAAATCGCAGGCACGTCAAAGGCTAAGAATGGATGCTTAAAGCGAACCAGCTCAAGCGCTGCGCCTTTAACTTTACCTAACACGCTGTGGCTCTCGGCGCCGTAACGCGTCATACAAGCTTCAACTAACACGTCGGCCAGAATAACCGCGTGAGTCGCGCCCTCTTTCACAAATTCAACCAAGCTGTAATCCAGCTCAGGGCTGATAGATAACGCGCGGTTAGCAGGCAGTGTCCAAGGTGTAGTAGTCCAAATCACCATAGCGATAGGATGTGAGTAATCGCTTACAACAAACTGAGCGGCTAAAGCTTTGCTATCAGTCGCTGTAAAGGCCACATCGATAGCGGGAGAGGTTTTATCCTCGTATTCTACTTCGGCTTCGGCAAGGGCAGAACCACAGTCTGTACACCAATGAACGGGTTTTACACCTTTATGTAAGTGACCGTTTTCAATCACTTTTGATAGAGAGCGTACGATATTGGCTTCGGTAGCAAAGTCCATCGTTAAATAAGGCTTTTGCCAATCGCCCAGCACGCCTAAACGAATAAAGTCAGCACGTTGACCATCGACTTGCTCAGCCGCATATTTACGACATTCTTCGCGGAATTCGGCCGCAGAAATTTTTTGACCAGGCTTACCGACTTTTTGCTCAACTTTCAGTTCAATTGGCAGACCGTGGCAATCCCAACCAGGCACATAAGGCGCGTCAAAACCAGACATGGTTTTTGACTTAACAATAATGTCCTTAAGAATTTTGTTTACTGAGTGACCAATATGAATGCTGCCGTTCGCATACGGTGGGCCGTCATGCAGAATAAAAGGTGTGCGGCCAATTCGGCTATCACGGATCTGCTGATACAGACCGTCTTTCGTCCAGCGCTCTAACATCTCTGGCTCGCGATTTGCCAAATTACCACGCATCGGAAACTCAGTTTCCGGCAAATTCAAAGTAAATTTATAGTCGCTCATTGATCCTATACCGTTAATTAAACTGATAAATATCAGCCTGCATCGTTACCAAATAAAGCTCTGGCCTCATTTGCATCATTCAAAATCTGTTGTTTTAGTGCATCCAATGAATCAAAGGGTTGTTCATCGCGAAGTTTTGCCACTAACTCAACCTCAACATGCTTGCCATAAATGTCACCTTCAAAATCAAAAAGATGCACCTCAAGCTGACAAACTTGACCATTTACGGTCGGGCGGAAGCCAATGTTGGCTACCCCTTCATAAATATCGCTATCTTCCCAATAGAGTTTCACCGCAAACACCCCGCGCACCGGCACTACATTGCGCTTGAGTGCGATATTGGCGGTGGGGAAACCTATGGTTCGGCCAATTTTTTGGCCATGGGCCACGCGGCCGCTTAAAGTAAAGGGATGACCGAGTAGGCGTCTCGCCTGCTCTAGGTTCCCTTTAGCCAATTGTTCTCTTACTGCGGTCGAACTCACGCGTTGCGACCCCACCATGAAACTCTGGGTGCTGACCACGGTAAAGCCATAACGAGCTCCCGCCTGCATCAGCATTTCAAAATTGCCTTTTCGGCCTTGACCGAAGCAAAAGTCATCGCCAACGACGAGGTACTTCACTCCGAGTTTACGCACCAGCAGTTCTTCGATGAAATGCTCCGCTGGTTGGTCCGCAAAGGCGCGATTGAAGTTAACACACACTAACCGTTCAACGCCTAACTCATCGAGCAGGATGATTTTGTCCCGCAATAGGCTCAGACGCGCGGGCGCATTCTCACCACGGAATAACTCCTGTGGTTGAGGTTCAAATGTCATCACAGTCGGCGGTAGCGAGAGCTGTTTGGCATTTTGCACCAGATTAGCAATCACCTGTGCATGGCCGCGATGCACACCATCAAAATTACCTATCGTCAGCACACAGCCATGGTGAGATGACAAAATGTTATGTATACCGCGGATTAATTCCATAACTTTAGACAACTGCCAAGCGCAAATCGGCTGATTATATAACAGCTAACGATAAGAATCAGCAATCAAACTCCCCGTTTCATTGACCAAGGACGAATTCCTAACGCCAATAAGCCAAGTAAATACGTCATAGCACCAACAGCAATCAAGCCAATCAAAGCCTTAGCACGCCCAACTAACTGCCATTCCAACCATTGGGATTGCGTGGGTAAGAAATAGTACAAGACTAACACCATCAAGGCCGTTGAAACCACGGCTTTAAGGAAAAACACCATTGTTGGCTTAGAAATTCGGTAAACACCCGCTTTGTGTAGGCCGCGATATAAAAGGGTCGCATTCAGTAAAGCCGACATCGATGTCGCAATCGCTAAGCCAACATAACCAAAGGGAATCGCAAAGATCAGGTTAAAGCCCATGTTAGTGATCATGGCGATAATGCCGTAACGCACAGGAGTCTTTGTGTCTTGGCGTGAGTAATATCCAGGCGCTAACACTTTGATAAGCATAAAGCTGAGTAAACCACTGCCATAAGCCATCAAGCTGTAGGATGCCATTTCCACATCTTGAATGGAGAAGGCGCCGCGCATAAACAACACCATCAGCATGGGCTGGGCGAGCACAATCAACCCCATCATAGCGGGTAATCCTAATAAAAGAATTGCCTTAATGCCCCAATCCATTGTTTTACCAAAGCCATCCCCTTCGGCATTCACATGATTGCGAGATAAAGCAGGTAAAATTACAGTACCAATGGCGATACCGAATAAACCGAGTGGAAATTCTAATAAGCGGTCTGAATAGTACAACCAGCTGATGGAGCCCGTCATGAGGAAGCTGGCAATGAATGTATCGAATAATAGATTGATTTGTGAAACTGACACCCCAAACAGCGCAGGGATCATCAAGGTTCTGATCTTCACCACACCAGGATGCTTCCAACCCCATGAAGGTTTAACTAAGGCCTTTTCCCTGAGTAAGAAGGGAATTTGGAATAAAAACTGAATTAAACCGCCACAAAACACCCCCCAAGCAAGGGTAATTTCAGGCTGAGTAGACGTAGGCGCAAAAAACATTGCCGCCGCAATAATAGCGACGTTTAAGAATACTGGGGTAAAGGCCGATACCGCAAAACGCCCACGGGTATTGAGGATGGACCCCGCTAACGCGGTAAAGGTGATAAACCACAGATACGGGAAGGTGATTTTAAGCACAACGGTTGCCAGCTCAAACTTAGCGCCATCGGGCTCATTGTTAAGCCAAGCCACAAACCAGCCGCCACCAAATAAGGCTGACAATACGGGGGATGCGATGACACCGACAAGCGTCACAATGGTCACCAACAGCCCTAAGGTTCCCGCCACTTTACTGAGTAACTCTCGAGTCTCGTCCGAAGTGTGTTTTTCTTGATACTCGGTCAGTACGGGAACAAATGCCTGAGCAAAAGCCCCCTCAGCAAATAATCGGCGTAAAAAGTTAGGAATTTTATTCGCGAAGAAAAAAACGTCGGCGCTTGTCCCTGCCCCCATTAAATTGGCAACAACTACATCTCGAACCAAACCTAAAACACGAGAAATCAACGTCATAGCACTAACAATCATGCCAGATTTCAATAATTTTTTACTCAAACGTCCCCCAGACCTACATCGAATGGATTAGGTGATTCATCTCAAAAAATCGACTCAGGCTCTGTCACACTGCGGCAATAGCTGTTAGAATTGCGCCACATATTACACGAGTTGGGTTGAAGATAGCCAAGGCGGGTTGAATTAATTTATCTTTATGATGATTATTCAATCATAGTCATTGACAAAGTGACTAAATGCAGGCATATTCCTCGGCCTTTAAAAGTATCAAATCCAGTTTTTAGGAGTTGCACCTTGGCTAATAGCAAGTCTGCAAAGAAGCGCGCGCTTCAATCTGAAAAGCGTCGTCAGCACAACGCCAGCCGTCGCTCAATGTTACGTACATACGTTAAAAAAGTAATCGCTGCTATCAAAGCTGGCGATCACAAAACAGCAACTGAAG
Organism: Shewanella decolorationis; assembly: GCF_004354305.1. Lineage (NCBI taxonomy): Bacteria > Pseudomonadati > Pseudomonadota > Gammaproteobacteria > Alteromonadales > Shewanellaceae > Shewanella > Shewanella decolorationis. The sequence continues at coordinate 4,239,458 of NZ_CP037898.1, forward strand.
CTTTCGCTGCTGCACAACCAATCGTTGACCGTATGGCGACTAAAGGCCTTATTCACAAGAATAAAGCTGCCCGTCATAAGGCTCGTTTGAACGCTAAGATCAAAGCACTGGCTGCTTAATTTTCTTAGTGAATAAAAAAAACCGGCAATTGCCGGTTTTTTTATATCTGATGATTATCATTAATGACAATAAATATTGTTCAGTAAATGGATCATCTCCCGCACTTCATCACTCTTTAGCGAATAAAATACGGTTTGCGCTTCTTTGCGTGTGGTTACTAAATTATCTTTGCGTAACCAAGCAAGGTGTTGTGATAGTGCCGATTGACTTAAGCCTAATTTTTTATTCATTTCGCCAACGCACATTTCACCTTCGCTCAATAAATAACAAAGGATAAATAAACGGCGTTCGTTCGCGAGTGCTTTTAATAGCACTACGGCATGATCGGCTCGCTCCTGCATTAATTCAATATTCATTACGCACATTTTCTCCTAAAACTAACCCCTGCGCTAATATAGCGTTGCCTTACAGATATAGTCGGGACATAAAGCACACTTTTTGCTAGATTGTTTTCAAAAGTGGGACATGCTTAATAAAAACAAAGGAAACCTATGAAACCCTACCAAACAACGTTGATAACAGGCCTTTTTATTAGTGGTTTGAGCGCTTGCCAAACTCATATCGAAACACCAGTCAAAACAGATATCCCTTCTCAATTACAACAAACCGCTTTAGCCTCTTCGATTGGATATGACATTGTCGAATCTCTTACGGTAGAAGTAGGACCGCGCCTTGCTGGTAGTCCAAAAGACATTATTGCCGTGAACTGGGCAATGAATAAGTTAACCAGCCTCGGGTTTGATAAGGTTTATAAAGAGCCAGTACAGGTTCCTATTTGGGAACGTGGAGAAGCCAAAGCCAAGATTATCTCTCCGGTAGAGCAACCTTTGGTGATTACTGCATTGGGTGGCAGCATTGCAACGCCAGTAACGGGCATTAGGGCTAGAATAGCTCGCTTTGATAGCCTAGAAGCATTACAACAAGCCAACCCTGATGATGTAAAAGGTAAAATTGCCTTTATCGATCAAAAAACGGAGCGTCATATAACTGGTGAAGGTTACGGAAAAAGTGTCGGCGGCCGCTCGAAGGGCGCTGTCGCAGCAGCACAAAAGGGAGCCGTAGCAATCGTCATTCGCTCAATAGGCACCGACCATGACCGCATGGCACACACTGGCGTGATGCGTTATCAAGATGGTGTGACTAAAATCCCTGCTGCGGCGATGTCTAATCCCGATGCAGACTTAGTCGATGCCATGTTAAAACGCGATCCGAATGCGGTGCTCGAGCTGCATATGTCACCGAAGGATTTAGGTACGAATACCTCTTACAACGTTATTGCAGAAGTCACTGGCAGTAGTAAACCTAACGAAATCGTGCTGATTGGTGCCCATTTAGATTCATGGGATGAAGGTACAGGTGCAATTGATGATGGCGCTGGTGTTGCGATTGTGACAGCGGCAGCAAAACATATTCAAGATCTTCCACAAAAGCCCGCTCGTACGGTGCGAGTAGTACTATATGCAGCCGAAGAAATTGGCTTAGTGGGGGGTAAGGCTTATGCTGAAGCACACAAAGCCGAGTTACCTCTACATTATATTGCTGCAGAATCAGATTTCGGCGCGGGTCCAATTTATCAAATCGACACTAAGGTAAGTGACAACGTTTTCGCCCAAGTTCAAGAGAGCATTAAACCAATGACATACAACGGTGTCGCCCTTGGTAATAATCAGGCCTCTGGCGGACCTGATGTCTCTATGCTACCCGCATTAGGCGTACCTGTTGCATCGTTAAGACAGGATGGCCACGATTACTTCGATTATCACCACACACCTAACGATACCTTAGATAAAATCGATCCTAAGGCTTTGGCACAAAATGTGGCGGCATATGCTCAATTTGCTTATATCATGGCAAACTCAAATTTAGTGTTAACGCCCATTAGCACTGAATCGAAATAAGCCTCATAAGTAAATCATTCACCCATAAAAAGAAAAATGCCAGTCAGCTTAACTGACTGGCATTAAGCCTAAGCAGCTCTTTTTATTTAAGCAGTAATACGTTATTGCGCTTCACGTAAAAATGTTGGCTCATTCGGTTTACTCAATTCTTCACTGTAGTAATAACCTGCCACATCAAATGCTTTTAATTCATCAATCGAACTCACTTGCTGATCAATAATATATCTTGCCATCATTCCCCGCGCTTTTTTCGCAAAGAAACTAATGACTTTATATTGGCCATTTTTAAAATCTTTAAAGACAGGAGTGATTAATTGACCTGCTAATTGTTTTGGTTTTATCGCCTTGAAATACTCACTGGACGCAAGATTGATAATGATGTCATCCCCCTGCGCAGCGACCGCATTATTGACCGCTACGGTGAGAGTGTTGCCCCAAAAATCGTAGAGATTCTTACCTTTAGGATTGGCAAGCGCCGTCCCCATTTCTAAGCGATAAGGTAAAATTAAATCCAATGGCCGCAGTAAACCATAGAGCCCAGATAAAATGCGCAGCTGTGACTGAGTCCGTTCAAGCTGTTCGGGTGTCAGCGTATCAGCATCAAACCCCGTGTAAACATCGCCTCTAAAAGCAAAAATTGCCTGCTTAGCATTATCAATGCTGTAATCGGGTGTCCACTCCCCAAAACGCGCGGCATTTAAACCTGCGATGTTATCGCTCACCTTCATTAATGTTGCTATGTCACTGGGGGTTAACCGTTGGCAGACTTGAATAAGCTCTTGGCTATAAGCTAAAAAATCGGGCCGAGTGTGGGTTTGAGTCAAGGGAGGTTGCTCAAAATCTAGGGTTTTCGCCGGTGAAACCAAAATCAACATTAACACGCTCCAACAAATAAAATACGCCACTATGATACTGAACAAGCATAAAAAAACCACGTACGGATGACGTGGTTTTTCCGATAGCGTTAATCAGTGAACTTGAGTTTATCGACTAAGCGCAGATTCTGTACGCGTTTTCGCCTGCTCGTTAGCACTATTATCCTGCCAAATACCATCATCGAGTTGTTCCATCAATTCGGGGAACTTACTGCGATCGAACTCAGGCATTTTGCCACTCTTCAATTGCTCACAGTAATCGTTGATAACCCGTATTGCTAAGCCAGATAACAGCAGCAAAGCAATAATATTGACCGTGGCCATTAGCCCCATAGACACGTCTGCTAAGTTCCACACTAAGCTGATTTTGGCCACTGCACCAAACATCACCATAGCTAATACACACAGACGAAATAGCGGTAATGCCTTAGTGCTATTACCCGTTAAAAACATCACATTGGTTTCGGCGTAGGAATAGTTAGCAATGATAGAGGTAAAGCAGAATAGGAAAATGGCTATCGCAATAAAGGCGCCGCCCCAATCTCCAACGTGGTTTGACATCGCATTGATGGTGAGACGAATGCCGTCATCGCTAGAACCAATATCGCCTGAAAGCAAAATAATTGCCGCAGTTGCAGTACAGATAACGATGGTATCGACAAACACTCCCATCATCTGCACAAAACCTTGGGATGCTGGATGATTAGGATTAGGCGAGGCACTCGCAGCCACGTTTGCCGCACTGCCCATCCCCGCCTCGTTTGAAAACAAACCACGGGCAATACCCGCTTGCATGGCCTGAGCGACCGTATAAGCAACTCCACCTGCTGCGGCCTCTTGCCAACCGAACGCACTCTTTACAATCAAGCTGATGACAGCGGGCAATTGATCTAAATTGAACAACACAATAATAAAGGCAATCAGAATATAAGCCAGTGCCATGATAGGCACGATAAATTCTGACACTCGAGCAACTTTACGTAAGCCACCGACTATCACAAAACCACTAGCTAACACTAAGCCGATCCCGACATAGGTCGGGTCGAAGCCAAACACCCGCTCCATTGCCCCCGTAATGGTATTGGCTTGTACCGCATTAAACACTAAACCAAAGGCGATGATCAGGAAGAAAGCAAACAACACCCCCATCCATCTCTGTCCAAGTCCCTTCTCCATATAATAGGAAGGACCGCCGCGAAACTGACCGTTGGTATCTCGTACCTTATATACTTGTGCAAGCGTCGACTCCACCATGGCGGTTGCCATGCCCAACATGGCAATAAGCCACATCCAAAACACAGCGCCAGGTCCAGCAGCGCCAATCGCTACTGCAACACCGGCCATGTTTCCGGCGCCAACCCGAGCGGCCATACTCGTACAGAATACTTGGAATGAAGACAGTCCACTTTCACAGCCTTGGCGGCTCATGGTCATGACTTTTAGAGAGTGCTTGAAGTGAGTAAGTTGAATAAATACAAGCCGTAAGGTGAAATAAAGCCCCGCACCCACCAGTCCATAAACGAGCAATTTGCCCCAGAGCAGTGCGTTCAAAAAGTTTACAATCGTTTCTAACATATTATTTTACTTCTTCCCGTAGCAAATGCCCGCCTCCACCTATACTTAGCGAGGTGCAACATTTGTGGTGAATGAATCCTTCCAAATAAAGGTAAGAATATCGGTAGATTTATTCTTTCAAATTATCCTTCCGTGAATTTACAACATCACGGCTACCGAATTCAACGCAGCAAAATAGCACAGTATTCGAAATTACTCATGTGATCAAGCCTAGGTTTGTATCGTTAAATAGCGACAATCTCACACTCGTAAAGCTTAGATAAGTCACTGTTAATATTAAATTAACAATTTAACAAACTTAGTCAACATGCGTTAACGACAAACACAAGTTTTAAAATTTGGATGCAGGACACATTTTTGTAAGAAAATTACAAATATAGTAACCCCAACACAACACAGTTCAATTCCGTCTGCTCTAGTGAGGCTTAATATGACGACAACACATGAGATAAATGCTCTTAAAAAGTATGTAAGAGCCACTAACTTCCTCGCCACCTCTCAGATTTACCTAAAGCAAAACGTATTACATAAGCGCCCACTTGCGCATTCGGACATTAAACCTCGCCTGCTCGGCCACTGGGGGACTTGTCCAGGGATCAACTTCGTTTATGCCAACGTCAACCGACTCATTGTAAAACATAATCGTCCTTTCATTTACTTAGTCGGCCCAGGCCATGGTTTCCCCGCAGTACAAGCTAACCTATTCATCGAAGGCTCACTCAGCCACTTTTATCCAGAAACCATTCCTTATAATGAAACTGGTATTGAAGATATCTGTAAGAAGTTTTCGGCAGCCTATGGCTACCCTTCTCACGCTAACCCTGAAGCACCCGGTCAAATTCTTGAAGGGGGCGAATTAGGTTACTCGTTAGCTGTAGGTTGGGGAGCTGTATTAGACAATCCTGATCTTATCGCAACCGTATTAGTAGGTGACGGTGAATCAGAAACCGGTCCTCTAGCAGCCTCTTGGTATGCGAACCGTTTAGTCTCCCCCGCCACCAACGGCGCAGTGTTACCAATCGTACATATCAACGGCTATAAGATTTCAGGCCCAACCCGTATGGGACGCATGAGCCATGAAGAGTTAGATCTTGAATTCCGCGGTCTTGGCTATCACCCTATTATTGTTGACAGCGAAGCGGAAGAAGATATCTACGTCCAAATGGCTGCAGCCATGGATACTGCTTATAGCATGATTAACGATATCCAAACCCGCGCACGTAAGGGTGAAGATATTGTCAAACCTCGCTGGCCAGTGATCCTAATGCGCACCGCCAAAGGCTGGACAGGTGTAAGCGAATATAATGGTACAAAATTAGAAGGTAACTGCGAATCGCACCAAGTTATCGTCAACAAATGTGCGACCGATAAAGGCCACTTAACTGCATTGGATAACTGGTTAGCCAGCTACCAGTTCCAAGAGCTTTATCAAATCAATGCTCAAGGTGAACTGATTTTTGATGCGGATATTGGCTCGCTGATCCCACCAAAACATTTAGCCTGTGGTCGCCAACATCTCACTTACGGCGGGGAAGTTGTTAGAGCGTTATCTAATCCAGATCTAGAAAAACTCAGCTATGGCCCAGAAGTGCCACGCGGACACCGCGGTTACTCCATGCTGAAAATGGGTCAATGGATGCGTGACGCATTCAAACTAAACCGTGACCAACGTAACTTACGTATCTTTAGCCCAGACGAAACCTATTCAAACCAACTGCAAGCGGTATTTGAAGAAACTGACCGCGCATGGCAATGGCCAATTGAAAGCTGGGACGAAGATATGTCTCGTGATGGCCGCGTACTCGAGTTACTCTCTGAGAACTTACTATTTGGTATGTTACATGGCTACACAGTAACAGGTCGCCACGGCATGTTCCCAACCTATGAGTCTTTCTCACAGGTTGTATCTTCAATGGCCGACCAATACTGTAAATATGTTTATGCCAGCCAAGGGGTGCATTTCCGCAAACCTTTACCAGCGTGTAACGTAGTACTTTCTTCATTATTAGAGCGTCAGGATCACAACGGTTACTCGCATCAAAACCCATCGTTCCTCGGTGCGATGTTAGAAAAGCATCCAAAGATTATCTCTGCTTATTTACCTGCTGATGCAAACAGCACCTTAGTTTATACCGAACGTGCCTTTGCGGATCGTGACAAACTAAACATCCTAGTTGCTGGTAAAAAAGAGCTACCACAGTGGCTGAGTTTAGAAGAAGCACGCAAACAAGCTAAAGACGGTGTGATGGTGTGGGATTTTGCTTCAGATGAAAATCCAGATATCGTGCTTGCGGGTTGTGGTGATTATGTCACTCAAGAATGTATGGCCTCTTTAGTGATTATTCGTGAACTCTTACCAAGAGTCAGAATTCGCTTTGTCAGCGTAACCGAATTAAGCAGTGATGGCTTAGGCAGCCGTAAATTTAAAGAAAAACCATGGATGATGGATGAAATATTTACCCAAGATAAAGGGGTTGTATTTAACTATCATGGTTATCCAAATACGATCAAAAAGTTAATTTTTGATTACAAAGGAAGCCGCCGTTTCAGAATTAAAGGCTACGAAGAAGAAGGTTCAACAACAACACCATTTGATATGGGTGTGCGTAATGGTACTTCTCGCTATCACCTTGTTATTGATATGGCTTACAAACTATTCCAACAGGGCGTTATTGACGAAACTAAGCATGTTTCAATCACTACAGATATGCTGCAACGACTCGTTGACCACCGTAACTATATTAAAGCACATGGTGTTGACCCTGTTGAAATTGAGAATTGGGTTTGGACACGCTAACACTCAATTAAATTAACAAACACAATACAAAAAAGGCATCCTCAGGGATGCCTTTTTAACATCCAAAATAAGAAACAAAATGCTATTCGATAAAAAAACTTCAGACTGAACACTGGAAAGTTTTAACAAATGCGGTGATAATTAATCGCTGGCTACAATACCAAAGGATCCCCACACTAAGTGCTAGCAATGTTTTGCATAAAACCCGCAAAGCATATTTTTGGTGGAGAATCATAAACAATGGACTTAGAGAAAATGATGAAGAATACATTAAAAGTAGTTTTGCTTACATCAATGCTTCCACTTGCTGCCAGCGCATCTCAGGAACTTACACCTTGGTATGTTGGCGCAGGTTTAGGCGTTAATAACTATGAACACATCGCAACTGACAACGGTGACGATAATCCATATGCATGGGACATCTTCGCTGGCTATATGTTTAATGACTACTTTGGTGCAGAAATCGGCTTTCGTGATCTAGGTAGTGCTGATTGGACCACTGGTGGCATCAGCAACGATGCAGACGTAAAAGGTGCAACTCTTGGCTTAGTTGGTGTATGGCCGCTAGGTAACCGTTGGAGCCTATCTGCTGAAGCAGGTGCAATGTACTACACCCTAGAAAACAGCCAACGTACTGCTACATCGTCTAGCTCTTACAGCTCTAATGATTTTGCACCTTACTTTGGTGCTGGTGTTGGCTATAACTTCACTGATAACCTGAAGTTACAAGCTAAATACCGTCGCTATGAAAACTTAGACGATACTGACTTCAACACGATTGAAGCTGACAGCAACTACTGGGGCTTAGAATTAAGCTACCGTTTTGGTACTCCAGCAGTCGCGGCTCCTGTAGCTGCCGCTGTAGTTGCAGCAGCACCAGTTGACTCAGACAACGATGGTGTTTACGACGATAAAGATCAGTGTCCAGCTACTCCAGCAACTCACAAAGTTGACTCTGTTGGCTGTACTATCTATGAAAACGTTAAGAAGCAAGAAGATGTTGGTTCTATCCAGTTTGCTAACGATTCTGCAGTAGTGAAGAAAGAGTACTACAAAGACATCGAAAGACTGGCTAACTACCTGAACAAGAACCCAGAATTCACAGTTGAAATTGCGGGTCACGCTTCTAACGTAGGTAAACCAGAATATAACATGGTTCTGTCTGACAAGCGTGCTGACGCTGTTGCTAAGATCCTTGTTGAAAAATATGGCATCAGCCAAAGCCGTGTAACTTCTAACGGTTACGGTATCACTAAGCCATTAGTGGCTGGTGACTCTAAAGAAGCTCATGCTGCAAACCGCCGCATCGAAGCTATCGTGACAACTACTGAAAAACAACCTGTTCTGAAGTAATTGCACTCTTAAGAATAAAAAAGTCGCTGCTTGCAGCGACTTTTTGTTTTTATAACATCTACACTATGCAATCTGATGATGCTTACATGTCGTTGCAATACAATCACAGCTTTCATGCCAATACGATATCGTTTTACCATTTTTGTAATTTTTTTACATTGATGGTTGGAAAAGTTGGCAAAATCGCTTCTAATAGTCATCAGTTCATTTCTGAGTTAAGACCGCTATCTGAGAAGGATGTTTTTCATGGCAAATACATTAGAGCAACTCAAGTCATACACTATGATTGTGGCCGATACAGGCGATATTGAAGCGATTAAACGCTATCAGCCAGAAGACGCAACGACCAACCCATCGCTCATCTTAAAAGCGGCTCAAATTCCCGAGTATAGCGCTTTAATCGACAATGCAATCGCATGGGCTAAATTACAAAGTGCTGATATTGAGCAACAGATTGATGATGCCAGCGACAAACTTGCCGTAAACATTGGCGTGGAAATTCTGAAACTGGTTCCAGGCCGAATTTCAACTGAAGTCGATGCCCGCTTATCCTTCGATAAAGAAAAATCCATTGCGAAAGCGCATAAACTAGTACGTCTCTACCAAGAGGCTGGCGTGGATAAGTCTCGTATTCTGATCAAATTAGCCTCAACTTGGGAAGGCATTTGTGCTGCCAAAGAGTTAGAGCAAGAAGGCATCAACTGTAACTTAACTCTACTATTTAGCTTCGCTCAAGCGCGTGCCTGTGCTGAAGCTGGCGTGTATTTAATTTCTCCATTCGTAGGCCGCATCCTCGACTGGTACAAAAAAGACACAGGGAAAGACTATGATGCCGTAAATGATCCTGGTGTCGTTTCTGTGACTGAAATTTACAACTACTACAAACAGCATGGCTATAACACAGTAGTCATGGGCGCAAGTTTCCGTAATATCGGTGAAATCATCGAATTAGCGGGTTGTGACCGCCTGACTATTGGCCCTTCATTACTCGAAGAGCTGGCAAACTCTCAAGTTGCTATTCAACCTAAACTGCTTCCTGCCAGCACCACGGTTGCAGCGGGTGAGCCTTTAACCGAAGCGCAATTCCGCTGGGACTTCAACCAAGATCCTATGGCCGTAGACAAGCTAGCAGAAGGTATCCGTAACTTCGCCATCGACCAAGGCAAACTCGAAGTCATGCTAAAGGCAAAACTGGCAAACTAAGTATCTTCGGAGACGATTAGATGACTATCTTGACCCAAAGCACAACTTGGCAAGCGTTAGCAGCCCATAGCCAGCAGATCCCACATATGCGGGAACTCTTTGCAGACGATCCTGCACGCTTTAGCAATATGTCACTTTCTACCTGTGGCTTATTTTTAGATTATTCAAAAAATAGAGCGACACCAGAGACACTCAACTTGCTGCTGACACTGGCGCAAGAGGCAAAGCTTGACGCTAAAATCAAGGCGATGTTTGCCGGTGATATTATTAACACCACCGAAAAACGTGCCGTCTTACATACCGCACTGCGCAGTACTGCGCAGCAATCCATTATTGCCGAAGGTCAAGATATCGTTCCTGAAGTACAGCAAACGCTAAACAAAATGCAGCAGTTTGTCACTTCAGTCACCTCAGGACAGTGGAAAGGCTACACAGGCAAAGCCATTACCGATATTGTCAGTATCGGTATCGGTGGCTCATTCCTTGGCCCTAAAATTGTTTCCCAAGCATTACGCCCATATTGGATTACAGGCCTCAATTGCCATTTCGTTGCCAACGTCGATGGCACCTCGATCAGTGAAAAACTTAAGCTGCTCGATCCAGAAACCACTCTGTTTATCATGTCGTCCAAGTCTTTTGGTACACAAGAGACGCTGACCAATACCCTAACGGCGAAGGCATGGTTCTTAGCCAAAGGTGGTTCACAGTCAGATGTGGCGAAACACTTTGTTGCCGTGACCTCTAACGTGGCAAAAGCGACCGATTTTGGTATCGATGCTGACAATATTTTCCCAATGTGGGACTGGGTTGGTGGTCGTTATTCACTTTGGTCAGCCATTGGTTTACCCATCGCTTTACTCATCGGCATGGATAACTTCCGCTCCCTATTAAAGGGCGCGCACCAAATGGATACCCATTTTGCCAATGCGCATCTAGCGGAAAACATGCCAGTGATCATGGGATTACTTTCTCTGTGGTATGGCAATTTCTTTAATGCCCAGAGCCATGTGGTCTTGACCTACGATCATTACCTACGCGGACTTCCCGCTTACTTCCAACAACTGGATATGGAAAGTAATGGTAAATCGGTCACGCTTAATGGAACTCATGTGGATTACAGCACGGGTCCTGTAATTTGGGGTGGCGAAGGCACAAATGGTCAGCACGCTTACCACCAGCTGCTGCATCAAGGTACTGCATTAATTCCGGCCGATTTCATTATGCCGCTGCAAAGCCATAATCCTATCGGAGAGCACCATGATCAGTTAGCTTCTAACTGCTTCGGACAGACTCAGGCTCTCATGCAAGGCCGCACTTTAGATGAAGCGCTAGCCGAATTGAGCAAGAGCAGCTTAAGTGATGAAGAAAAGTTACTTATCGCCAAACACAAAGTCATGCCAGGCAATAAGCCAAGCAACACGCTGTTAATGGATAAGCTGACTCCTGAAACTCTAGGCGCGCTAATTGCGCTCTATGAGCATAGAACCTTTGTCCAAGGCGCCATTTGGGACATCAACTCCTTCGATCAATGGGGTGTTGAACTCGGTAAAACCCTAGGCAATGACGTCCTCGCCCGCATCGGCGCCGAGCAAGACGCCACCGCCTTAGATGCCTCGAGCAATGGGTTAATTAACCTGTATCGACAGGGCAAAATCTGATCGAACAAAAAGCCAGCAATCGCTGGCTTTTTTATTTTATCTTATTAATAAACCTAAAATATTCGCTAACAACTTCCTTTAACACTCTCGCGAAGATCAATGACATATCACTCAAACTTCATTTCAAGTTAACACAAATGAAACATAATTCTTGCACCCTGTTTTGAAAATATGTTATTTAATCGCTGACAAAACATACAACAACAGGAGGTTACCATGGATCGTTTAGATTATGGTTGTGCGCTAGATGAAGTCGTAGAAAGACCCGATCGCTCGCGAGGCTCCAATAAAAAGCGTAAGTGGCGAGAAATTGAAGCGTTAAAGGACAAACATCGTTTACTCAAGGAACTTCAAGAGATTGATAACAACTTTGATTACGATATAGACGCTATCCAGTTGTAACCCGTTGTTTATATACAGCCTATAGTGAAAAAGCGCCATTGGCGCTTTTTCTATTTTTACGCGCTAATCTACTCGGATGTTTTGAGATAAGAACGTAGTTCATCAAATGCCTGCTGTTCACGGTCAAGAAACAAAGGATCGTCGATTAAAGATGCTTGGCATTGCTGCTCAATCACTTTCCAGTCTTGCTCAGTTAAGGTTTTTGCAAGTAAAGGGAAAATCTCCCGCTCTTCCATTTGCATATGCTTCTCTTGCAGATCAACATATTCTGCAAAATCGGCAATCAATTTATCCCTAGCAACAACTATATCGCTCAAGATAAGATTTAACGTGCCCATGAGCGCCGAAGAAGCCGCGGTAACCACTTGATGCTCTGCGCTTAACTTATCAATTTCATCATTAGCTTTATGCGCCAAATAGTATGTATAAATAATGTCTTCTACAGGATGATGGCTTCGCTCAGCATATCCTTGCATATACTCAACTATGTCCCGAACCACGATAAAATTAATGGCTTCGCCTTCAGCTAATTTCATCTGTTTGTTTTTCAAGACATTCAATAGCACTGCTATATGTTTATGATCATGCATGAGTCTTTTAAGCATATCGCCTCCTGAACTTGGGCTTTGACTATTGATACTAGTCAAGTCGTTTATCGATCTCCAATATAGCAGGCGAATTCCTGTTCGCTTTATGACCATGATCAAGTAATTAACATTACGGTCTGTAAAAAGGTTCGATAAATACCACTACTTAACGAATAAAAGACGCTCGTCAGCGGGGCATAACGCAACTATGCCCCGCTAATTAAGATGGAGTTGAACTATTGATGAAGGCGCTGCTGTAACGCTTTAAATTTTTCTACTGCACCAAGATCTTCAGAAGCGATTTCAGTCTTACTTTTCGACAACTCAGGAAATTGCTCCACTAAGCGCTGCTCAAGTGCTAAGGCTTCCTGTATTTGTTTCGAGTCAATCAAGGCCTGCAAACGTGTTAACGACGCCATCAGCACACCTTTATCATGTGGTGCAGCCGCTACGGCTACCTCATTCTGAGGCAATGCCCGTGCTATTTGCCGTAATGCTCGAGACTCGGCTTGCAGTTTTTCCTGCGCTAACATCTTAGCTTCAGCCCTTATCGCCTCCCTTTGGCTATTTTGTGTTGATTCATCCTCAACTTTGGCTTGACGCGCCATTTCGGCTTGCTGCGCAGCATTATCTAACTGTGCTTGAGCTGGCATGGGCGCACTCATAGTCAAAGCGGCAGGCGCGACTAACTCCTCCTCAAAATGGCCTCGGTTAAGGATCACTAAACCAACGACGAGCACTAAGGAGGCGGCACTCGATAATGCCCATGGGAAACGGCGCCAAATAGGCGTTGCAGCAGGCTTTAACTGGCTTACATTCATTTCAGCCAAATGGGCTTGTGATAGGCGCAATATATCTTGGTCGAGCCTCTCTGGCGGCATTTCCAGTGCTTGTTTGTGATACCAAGCCGAGACTTCCTGACGTAGTGCCTCTTCTTCCGATGACAGAGTGGAATTACTCATGGCCAACCTCCTGCCATTTAGCATTGACACAATCTTTTAAGCTTTGATACGCATAGCGAATGCGGCTCTTGGTCGCCTCGAGTGTCACCCCAGCAATATCGCTGATCACAGCGGCTGTAAAGCCCATTTCGATATTGAGAATAAAGGCTTCTTTCTGCACTTGGGGTAACAGGGCAATACAGGTTTTCAGCAACAGGCTCTTTTGCGTTTCCTGCCAATGCACATCGGGCTGCTCATGCTCCGCCCCCACAAAAGTATCTAGCCCTTCCTCGTTATCATGGCTGACTAAGTCGACGGGCTTAACCGCCCTGACATGGTCAATCAACAGATTATGGGCAATCCGATAGAGCCAAGTATTAAACTTAGCGCTCGGCTCATAGTTTGCGGCGGCACGGATCACCCGTCCCCAGGTTTCTTGATATAAATCTTCGGCTAACTGTTTGTCACCGAGTTGGCGTACAAAGTAACGGTACAAAGCGCCTTTGTGTTTAAGATAAAGCTGCTCAAACGCTTTGCCATCGCCCTTGGCATAGCGCAGCATTAACTGTTCATCGGTATGCTCATGGGCATGCATTTGCGGTATCGCCAGGGCCATGGCAGCTCCCTAATGGTTAACTAACTGAAACATAATAATTTAACTCATTGCTGATGCGGTTTATCCTCGGGCGGGAAAGGTTTATCTCCGGCATCAAAGGATTTTTTGATTGGCGCTCGCTGTGTTTGTGCGAGTGCCGCAGCTGTATCGACAAGTTGCATAAATTCATGTCGATAGCCGCTGGTATCTTCCCCCAGCGCAGAACGTGTGAGCGCACTAAGCTTATTATAATCAAATTGATGCAAATAGTGGCTTTGATTCAGCAACTGTCCTAATCCTGCCACCGCAGCGGCAAAACGAAAATCATCACTCGCCTGCGCTAATGATTTTACCCTTTGGTCTGCTCGAATCGGATAACTCAGTAACTGGCTTTGAGCCTCATCCGGTAGCTGATAACGTAATTTAAGATAGGCGATTTCGTCGCGGCTATATTTTTCATTACCCGTTTTGGGATTATAGCCATAGCGAAGTTTATCATTGGCCAAATTGCCCGCATCCACATAACGCAACTCGTAAAGCGCCGTGACTGTATGCCCAGCGCCAATTTCGCCCGCATCCACCTTATCGTTATTAAAATCCTCCCGCGCGAGGGCGCGGTTCTCATAGCCAATCAAACGATACTCGGCCACAAGAGCGGGATTAAACTCGACCTGCACTTTCACTTCTTTCGCTATGGTGAGTAAGGTTGCACTTAACTGTTCCACCAGCACTTTTCTCGCCTCATTGATAGAATCGATATAGGCGTATTGCCCATTGCCCTTATCGGCTAATTGCTCCATCAAATGGTCATTGTAGTCGCCCATGCCAAAGCCGAGTGTCGTGAGCCCTATGCCCTGTTGTTTCTGCATGCTAACTAAATCGATTAACTCATCGAGGTTGGTCGTGCCGACATTAAAGTCACCGTCGGTCGCGAGAATGACTCGATTGATGCCGCCTTCAACAAAGTGCTTTTTCGCCAGCTGATAGGCGAGCTGAATCCCCTGCGCCCCATTGGTTGAACCACCCGCACTGAGTTGCTCTAACGCATAGTTAAGGGTTTGGGTATCGTTACCTGCTGCGCCATCTAACACTACGCCAGCGGCGCCGGCGTAGACGACAATCGATACCTTATCCTGAGCATCCAATTGCTGAGTCAGCATTTTCAAAGCAGTTTGCAGCAAAGGTAATTTATCGGGCGATGCCATCGACCCTGACACATCCAGCAGAAACACTAAGTTACTGGCACCCAGTTCAGCCTTACTCTGCTCATATCCCTTCAAACCGATGCGAAGTAACATCATGTCATCGTTATAGGGTGATGGCGCAAGCTCAGTCGTGACACTAAAGGGCGCATCATTTTTTCCTGGCAGTGGATCGTCATAGGAAAAATAATTCAGCATTTCCTCAACCCGCAGCGTGTCCTTCGCTGGTAATCGCCCCTCCTTCAACATTCGTCTTAAGGTCGTGTAACTACCGGTATCGACATCGATAGCAAAGGTGGAAACTGGGATTTCCCCCGCAACCATGATGCCGTTTTGCACTTGCTTCTCGAAGCGATTTCGATCGGGTGGCACAGCCCCCGGCCAATCGCGGTTTAACGCGGGTGCCGCACTGATAGTCGCAGCAGGTTGCGCAATATAGGCTCGACTCTCAGCACTCATTGTCCGCAGTTTTGCTGACGAGGCTTGTCCATGCATGACGATTGCGGCATCTCTTTGTCTATTGGCCTGACGCTCCGCCCTTTCATCAAGCTCTGCACTTTGTTTAAGCGCCGCCTGTTGCTCGGCGGCAAGTTTTGCTTGAGCGGCTAATTCAGCAGGGTTTTGCTGTTCTGCAGTTTTATCACTACAAGCACTCAATCCAAGTAATACGGCGAGTGTTAATCCCGAAACAACAAAGCTAAAATGCGTTTTGTGGCGAAAAACTAAAAATGGATATCGCATAATAATGACCTAATCAAAGTGTTCTCAATGGTGGATATCCCTATAAACGCAGCCCCGGCACAAAAGGGTTATTTGGAGAGAGAAATTGTCACATCCGCTTTACCAAGCACAGTATTTATTAAAAACAAAGACATTTAACTGTCTTTTGCAGCTATGATCACACAAGGACATTTTTCTGGACTCTAAAATAGAGCCTTGTAACAAGCCGCGTTTATGGACCCACACGTGTCACACTCTGCTCATTTGTTTTCATTAAGAATTGCCCATGCCCTTAGCGAGGCGTGCGTAAAAGATAAGTATTCGGTTAAACGTTTTGGACAAGATCTGCTGGCGGGACTGACCGTCGGGATTATTGCCATTCCGCTCGCAATGGCACTGGCCATTGCCAGCGGTGTCGCTCCACAATATGGCCTATACACCGCCATTGTCGGTGGTTTTATCATTGCGATGACGGGCGGCTCCCGTTATAGCGTGTCAGGACCAACGGCCGCCTTCGTCGTATTGCTCTATCCCATCGCCCAGCAATTTGGTTTGGCGGGGCTGCTCATTGCGACTGTGATGTCAGGCATGATGTTAGTCGCCATGGCGATGTTAAGACTGGGTCGATTGATCCTCTACATTCCAGAATCCGTCACCTTAGGCTTTACTGCAGGGATTGGGGTTGTGATTGCAACCTTGCAGCTAAAAGACTTCTTTGGCCTGCATATAGAGCACATGCCGGAGCAATATTTTGCCAAAATCATGGCTTTAGGCCAGGCATTACCCAGCCTTCACTTGCCGAGCTTGTTAGTCGCCGCGGCCACCTTAGCCACTATGCTACTCTGGCCTAAATTGAAGATCCCAGTACCTGCCCATCTGCCCGCAATCGCCTTAGGCAGTATTCTTGCCCTAGTGTTAAATGCCATGGGCGCCGATATTGAAACCATAGGGACACGCTTTCATTATCAATTAAGTGATGGCAGTGTCGGCACAGGTATTCCAGCTGTCCTCCCACACTTTGAATGGCCTTGGTTACAAACAGGCGCAAACGGTCAAGCCTTTGAATTTAATCTGGCCACTTTTCAAGCCTTACTGCCCGCAGCCTTTGCGATTGCCATGTTAGGTGCGATTGAATCGCTGCTGTGTGCCGTAGTGCTTGATGGCATGACAGGAAAACGCCACAGCGCAAACAGTGAGCTTCTCGGCCAAGGTATAGGTAACATCATTACCCCATTTTTTGGCGGTATCCCAGCAACGGCGGCCATCGCCCGCAGCGCGGCAAACGTTAAGGCGGGTGCCCAGAGTCCGATAGCATCGATGACCCACGCCATAGTGGTCTTGGTTGGGTTAGTCGCGCTCGCGGGAGTATTAGCCTATTTACCCATGTCGGCCATGGCAGCATTACTACTGGTAGTGGCATGGAATATGAGTGAAGCCCCCAAAGCGGTGCATTTACTGAAAACGGCGCCCACCAGCGATATTTTGGTGTTTCTAACCTGTTTTTCTCTCACAGTCATTTTCGACATGGTGATCGCCATCAGCGTGGGGATTATCTTAGCCGCGCTACTGTTTATGAAAGAAATTGCTGAGATGACCAAGCTCTATGATATCAGCACCAATAAGCGCTATGTCGATCAACCCCTACCCGCTGACTGGGCGGTGATAAAAATTAACGGCCCATTGTTTTTTGCCGCGGCCGATCGAATTTTTGCCGAGATAGCGAGCCTTACTCAAGACAAACAAGTCATCGTCCTTTATTTAGATGGGGTATCCATCCTCGATGCGGGTGGTCTTGCGGCGCTCAATAAACTCATCGATAAATGTAAACTAAACCACACTAAGCTGATCATTGCCGATTTGCAGTTCCAGCCCATTCGCACCCTAGCGAGAGCTAAAGTGCAGCCGATTGAAGGCGTACTGAAGTTTTATCCCACCCTGCGTGAAGCCTTGGCTGAAGCGCCTGTGCATGAACAGATTGTCGAATCAAGTACGACTGCCACTTATAAAGCCTCAAGTTAACCCTTCTTATACCTGTCCCCTGAAACCTTTAACGGTCTCAGGGGATTTAAGCCCATTCGGCGAACACTTTATCCACGCTAAAAGCGCTATTTTTACGCGCAAAAAACGTCAGAAATCAGGCTTTACATGCTATTATTCTGCGCCATGATGCTCCCGGCTCTGATAGGGGTTGCGGACATCGACTGTACCCAGACCTGATACAAGGTCAAAATATAATTAAAATTAGTGAGTTAAGGAGTTATCATGCAAGCCCTTGTTGCTGTTGTTATGGGTTCTAAGAGTGATTGGCCCACAATGGAAGCCGCCGCTGAGATCATGGATAAACTGCAAGTGCCTTACCATGTTGAAGTCGTATCTGCCCATAGAACGCCAGATAAACTGATGGAGTTTGCAGCCGGAGCCGCTGACCGTGGTTTTAAAATTATTATCGGTGGTGCGGGCGGTGCTGCTCACTTACCCGGTATGATTGCCTCAAAAACTCGCTTACCCGTATTAGGTGTACCAGTACAAAGTAAAGCGCTGTCGGGTATGGATAGCTTACTGTCTATCGTACAGATGCCAAAAGGCATTGCCGTAGGCACTCTGGCCATCGGAACCGCAGGTGCCTTTAACGCCGGTCTACTCGCCTGCCAAATCTTAGCCAATAACGATGCCGAACTTGCCGCACGTTTAGAAGCCTTTAGGGAAGAACAAACGCGCGCAGTGCTGGACAATCCCGATCCGAGGGAAGCCTAATGACTCAAGTAAGCGCAAAACCTAAGGTTTGGGTATTAGGTAATGGCCAACTTGGCGCCATGCTGACCCACGCAGGCGAGCCACTAGCTATTGATGTTCGCGCCGTTGATATCATGACGCCAACCGATGAAGTCCTGCCGCTAGCGCCTCAGGATATCATCACCGCCGAACGCGAGCAGTGGCCCGAATCCGCCTTAAGCTTACAACTCAGCACCCATCCGCATTTTGTTAACGGCCCAGTCTTTAGCCGTTTGGCCGATCGTTACAGCCAAAAAAGCTTACTCGATCAGATCCAAGTCCCAACCGCACCTTGGACACTTGTCGATGATAAAACCGACGTCGAAAATCTATATCAAGATTTTGGCCCGCGAGTGCTAATGAAGCGCCGCACAGGTGGTTACGACGGTAAGGGTCAACATTGGCTAAAACAAGCCGAAGCGGGAGAGATACCCCAAGATTGGCGTAACTTGGCCATTGCCGAACAAGCAATCAACTTCGATGAAGAAGTATCCTTAGTCGGCGTACGTACCCGTGAAGGTCAATGCGTGTTTTACCCATTAACACTCAACCTGCACCAAGACGGCATTTTGATGGCCTCAATTTCGCCACTGACTCGCCTGAATCACCTGCAAGCCCAAGCGGAAGGCATGCTCAGCGCCATTATGCATGAGCTGGAATATGTCGGCGTGATGGCGATGGAATGCTTCCGTGTTGGCGATAAGCTGCTGGTTAATGAGTTAGCCCCGCGGGTGCACAACTCAGGCCATTGGACCCAAGCAGGCACCCATATGGATCAATTCCAACTGCATTTAAGAGCCCTGTGCAGTATTGCGATTCCGCAGCCACAGGTGAACTTTCAATGCGTGATGGTCAATTTGATTGGTATTGAAAACGATCCCCGCTGGCTAACCCTGCCTAATGCCGAACTGTACTGGTACAACAAAGAGGTTCGTCCTGGCCGTAAAGTCGGGCATTTAAACCTTTCGGTGCCTAATACTGCCGTGTTAAAAGACAGCATTAGCGCGCTGCAAACTTGGATGCCAAGCCAATACCAAGCGCCACTCGCGTGGATTTTAGCTGAGTTCGCTAAAGCCTAACCGAGCCGCAGACCACTGATAAGGGAGCAAATTTGTTCCCTTATCAGTCATTTTTTTATCTTCGTTATATACTTATCCATACTCAGCGTGAATGAGTTAGTGATGTAGTGATTAAAGATGACTAACCGGAGCACGAATAAAGGAACTGCCGAGTGAAATTAAGGGATAATTTTAAACGTAAAACCATAGACCGCTTGGACTATCGCTATCATCTATTGCTGCTGATAGTGCCAATAGTCTTATTCGTCTTACTGTTTGTGTTTAATGCTCCCACCGAAGGCTGGACTATCCTGCCGCTGCTGTTTGTCTGTCTTATCTATGTGATTGCCTACAGCCTTATTTATTATCTTCACCAGGGTCGCTTAACCCGTCTATGGCAACACTTAGAGCAAGTCGTGAGCATTAACGACGCCATTTACGAACTTGCCCATCTATCGAGCCAGTATAAAAATGAACATGCGTTTCTCGATGCGCTGCTGAATAAAGCCGTTTGCATCATTAACGGAGCCGAAATGGGTAGCATCATCAAAGTCAACGAAGAGACCCATAAACTGCACTTCGAATCCGTAGTTGGGCTCGACCTTAACATGCTCAAGCAATTGAATTTTTCCCTCGAGCAATCCTTCGAGTATCGACTCACTAAGGGCAAATGCGACCGTGTGGTGGTAGTGGATGATATGAAGAATATCAATTCGGGCAGCACGCTCACCGGCGAAGAGCAGCACATCTTGCTCAACGCGGCCAAACAACCAATACGCTCTACGCTCTCAAGCCCAATACGCATCGATGGCAAACTCTATGGCATGCTTAATCTCGACAGCAGCAGTGTTGGCGCCTTTAGTGATTACGACCGCAATCTCGTCTCTATTCTCACCCATGAGGCCAGCAATGCAATTGCCCTGTACCAGAAGTCATTGCAAATCACTAAACTCGCCAACTTCGATAACTTAACCGGACTCTATAACCGTAAAAACTTCGAAGATGCCCTGCAACATTGGCAGCCTAAAGCGCACCTAGGCAGCTTTTTGGTGATTATCGATATGGATAATCTCAAGACCATTAATGACCAACAAGGGCACCAAGTCGGTGATTTAGCCATCAAACAAGTAGCCAAGACTATTCTCGGCTTTTGGCAGAATAAAGGCATTATCTCGCGCTTCGGAGGGGATGAGTTTGTCGCCCTCTGCCATGGTCCATTAGAGCTGCTTGAAAGTGATTTGGATGCTATGCGCGTCAAGTTACACCAAGAGTCATCCTTAAATCTTAACTTCAGCGTGGGCATAGCCGCATACAACAATAATTGGGCTCAGTCATTTAAACTAGCAGACCAAGCCATGTATGAGCAAAAACGCAGTAAGAAGAAAGCGATAAAAGCACTCGAAGCGATTGCGGCCAATAACCAATTGGCGCAGTAGTGGCATCAGGAGCTTATCAACCATAAGCTCCTAAACGCATGAATGTTACTAGCCGAAGAATAAGCGCCATAGCCAAGAAGAATCTAAATCCTCCTGACAGGTTTTATATTGAGCCGCATAGCGCTTAGCCCTGTCATCCACCTTAGCCGCAACTTTAATTAGCCACGCCTTAGACTTATATGTCCCACGGCGATAGCCTCCCCACCCTTCGTGATAGTTGAGGTATTGCGCCCTCGCATCCCACTTGGAAACGCCATTGATCTTATTAGTCTTGTAAATAAACCAGCCCATAAAATCCATGGCATCATCAAAATTACTCCGCGAAGACCAACTGTTTCCCGTCTCGCGAACATAATCATCCCAGGTCATGGTTTTGGCCTGCGCATAGCCATAGGCATCACTGGCTCGCCCGATGGGAATAAACCCTAAGAAATACTCCATGGGCGGCGCTGCATTATGCTTGAAGGAGCTTTCTTGATACATCATCGCCAGCGGCACATGCACAGGCACGCCCCATTTATCACGGGTGTCCTTAGCGGCTTCATACCATGAACGATGCTCTTGAAAAATATCGCAAAGGTTATCGGGAGATTTAGGTGGAGAAGTGGCGCAACCAGAGAGTAACCCAATGGATGCACATAGCAGAGTTGTCGAAAGCCATTTCATTCAGCGCTTGTTCTCCCAATAAATAAAACCGGCCCATCATCGCACAGTCATAGTGTGAGGCAAAGCGCCAATCCTGTTTTTGGCGCTAAGATCACCTTAGCGCCTATTCTCAGACCAAACTCATTAACAGAAATCACAATCCATTGTTAAATCGGACTATTTTGTTTCAGGGCTGAGATCAAACTGGCATTCATGGTTTTCTTGCTGCCACACACCAGGCTCCCAATAGTTGCTATCCTTGCCCATATAGCGCTTATCCGTGTGGAATAAAGCGCCAATATGGTAACGCTGATGCCCTTCCACCATTAACTTGAAGGTTTTAGGAGTACGCGCACTAAGGGAAACCCCAAGGGAAGGATCATCAATCAGCTCGGCGACCGTGAACTCATATTCCCCCGGCGCCAATTGATAGTTAGGTTTCGACACCACAGGCTTACCATTAAGATGGGTCACCACTACGCGATACCAATGGGTGCTGGCATCGGGCTGTAAATACCCAGACACAGTGCCGCAACTTAAGTTATCCTCAGGCGAAGATGCACAGCCAGGTAGCAGTGCAGCAACCCCGACAAGGCTGGCGATAAGTGTGAGTCTGCGCCCTGTAAAATAGTGACTCATTAGGATGATGTCCCGAAATAGTCCGTCAGATAATCATCAAAGGATACCGCACTTTGCGCCGCTTCGATGTCCGCTTGCTTGTTAAGCGATGCTTGCGCCTCGGCTTGATAATCGCTGACAACCTCAGAGGATAAAGGATAATCCATAAAGTATTGGTGATATTGCTGAGCCAATGACATCACCCACTGCCCATGATCTTGCCCCTTGGTTACCAATTGCTGAAGCACTTGGCCCGACAAGGTTTTTTGTGGGTCATTTACTGCTTCACGCCAATGGGCTAAGGCCGCTTGGTAGTCCTGCTTATCGCCATCGAGTAACTTGGCCAATGAATCCAAATGCTCAAACAGATCCAAAAGCCACGTTTGCAGTGAGCGTGTACCGGTCTCGGTTAATAACTCAAGTCCTGGCTTACGGCCTTCAAGCACAACAGACTTTAAGTTAGCACTTAAACGTGCTTCCTCTGCGGCATCTGATTTAGGAGAATCAGTTAATAAGCAATAGAGTAAGAACAAGTCGAGGAAACGCACTTGGTTCTCTTCAATCCCAATCGGGCTGAAGGGGTTCACATCTAATGCACGCACCTCAATATACTCAACCCCTGCACGTGCAAGGGCTTCGGAGGGCTTCTCACCACTTTTGGTGACGCGCTTAGCGCGGATAGGCGAGTAAAATTCGTTTTCAATTTGCAGCACATTGGCATTGAGCTGGCGATATTCACCATCCACCTTCACGCCGATATTGGCAAAGTTGGCCGATGGCATCTTAATCGCGGCTCTCACCCCAGCCAGATACTCGGGCAGGGAGTTATAGCTAATGTTAAGATCTTCCTGCTCTTTATTGGTGTAACCCAGATCGCTCATCCGCAGCGAAGTCGCATAGGGTAGATACAGGGTGCCGCGACCCGATTTTTCAAAGCGTAAATCGGTCTTCTGCCCTTTGATAAAGGAGCTGCACAGCGCAGGCGATGCCCCAAACAGATAAGGTAATACCCATACTAAACGGCGGTAATTGCGAATAAGGCCAAAGTAAGATTCGGAGATAAAATCCTCGAAGCTCACGCTTTTATCACTCAACTCATAGAGGCTTTGCCACAGCTCCTGCGAAACCGAAAAGTTAAAATGCACCCCAGAGATAATCTGCATCAGGGCGCCGTAACGGTAAGTTAAACCTTTGCGATACAAGGTTTTCATCTTACCCGTGTTCGAAGTGCCATAACGGGCGATCGGGATATTGTGTTCATCCTTCACGTAACAAGGCATACTCACGGGCCACAAGCGCTGACCATGCAAATGACGCACGCTAAAGGCATGGGTCTCGGTCAAGCCTTGCAATAGCGGCTCAACCTGATTATTCACCGGAGTGATAAATTCAAGCAGTGCCTCACTATAATCTGTCGTAATGCGCGAATGCGTTAATGCCGAGCCAAGCTCTACTGGATGACCATCTAACGCAAGGTAACCTGACTCGTCGATACGCAGCGCTTCACGCTCAATTCCACGTAACATGCCAAGGAGTGCGGCACGCCCTTGAGCGTCCGAGAAATGTTGTACTAATTCATTGAATGGCTTCAATTTGCGCTTCTCTGATTGGTGATTCGCTATCGCGACAAGGTTAACAGTCAGACCTTTATTTTGAGGCTTATCTTTCAAAATACGCCTCAAAATAAATCTAAACCTGTCCATTGGACAAGCCTAATTACATTCTTCTGCGATAAAACGCAGACGGTGACAGCTAATGCTGTCACCGCCTTGCTCGTTAACACTTTAGACTGCAGCGAGGTTGTGCTGCGCAATTAGCTTGTCTGCAATTTATATTGGGTCGAAAAGCTAATTTACAATACTAAAGTTTCAATTGGATAGCCTAAAGTTGCTAAATCTGCTTCAATTTTAGCCTTATCTCCGACGATTAAGATGATCATTTTCGAGATATCTAGCTCGGAAGCCGCGAGGGCATTGAGTTCATCTTTTGTTACAGTATTTATAATTTTGTCCTGCTCGGTAGTAAAATCTTGGCTCAGCTGGTAACGCTGGATCATCCGCATAAAGCCAGCCTTCTGATAAGGCGTCTCATAATCCAATGCTTGCCCTTGGGAAACCGAGCTGCGCATAAAGCCTAGCTCAGTATCTGTCATCCCATTCTGCTGATAGGCTTTGATTTCTTTGATAAATTCATTTACAGCCTTGGCCGTCACATCGGTACGCACATCACTTGAGGCCACAAAGTCACCGACTTCCACGCCACCGGTAAATGAGCTGCGAGCCCCATAGGTATAGCCCTTATCCTCACGTAGGTTAAGATTAATTCGGCTATTAAAGGCGCCACCAAGCGGATAGTTCATTAGGTAAGATTTAAAATAATTACCTGTTGCATCATAGGGTAAGGCACGTTTCGCAATGTTAATCACCGACTGAGCAGCGCCCGGTTTATCGATCAGATAGATAGTCCCGCCCTTCAGAGCAGGGAATGACTTGAGTGGCGGCAATGTACTCGCCTCCCCTTGCCATTGACTCAATCCCGCGAGCTTAGGTAGTAATGCACTTTCAGGCAGATTCGCTACCGTAATGATTTTAGCGTTTGCCCCACGGTACTGCTCGGCGTAAAACGCCTTCACATCCGCAAGAGTCAGCGCAGCAACGGAATCTAAGGTTCCCGCATCACTCACGCCTTGAGCGTTATTCTTACCATAGAGCAAGCTATACAGCGCAGAGTTGGCGACATAGCCAGGGTCTGACTGCATATGCTGAATTTGCTGCAATTGTTGCTGCTTCACCCGCGCAAAGTCGGCCTCGTTAAACGCAGGCTGGAACAGCTTTTCTTCCAATATGGCTAAGGTTTCATCCAAGTGCTCGGTAAGCGCCGATACCTTAATTGTGCTTTGGGTTTCGGAGGCACTAAAGTCCACCGTACTGCCGAGCATCTCAAGCGCCTGCGACAACTGCTCGGTTGAGCGCTTTTGCGTCGACTCATTCAGCATCTCGGCAGTCAAGCTTGCTAGACCCGCCTTTTCAACGGGCACTAATCTGTGTCCGCCGTTAAGATAAATCACTAATTCCACCGTCGGGGTTTCGCTGCTTTGAGTGCCCATCACTTCGATGCCATTAGCTAACTTAGTGGTCCAAATCGTCGGGACTTTAAGCACGGGCGCCGCGCCAGAAGCTGGCATTTTTGAGCGGTCGAAACTTGACACCAACTTAGCAGTGGGTAAATCGCCCTCTACAGCCGTATCTGCCACAGGCAAGGTTTGAGGGGTAAAGTTATCCGGATGAGCGACTAACGCCGTCATTCCCTGTGGCACCACACTCATCACCACCATGGGCTTGTCTTTGATGTACTTTTTAAATACCCGCATCACATCATCTTTAGTGACGTTAGCGTAACGAGCAAGGTCGGAAGCAATCTTATTCGGCTCACCAAACATGGTTTGATTCAAGGCAAGCATAGATACTTTGCCTTTTACACTCTGCAGGCCAAAAATGGTATCGGCCTCAAACTGTACTTTCACTTTTTGCAGGTCATCGTCGGTGACGCCGCGCTGCTCAAACTCATTAATCGAGTCGAGAATACGCTGCTCAAGCTCGGCTAAGGTTGCGCCCTTTTGCGGATTGGCTAAGGCATAAATCGACATCTGACAGGCTAACTCTTGGCAGGGTTGGCTCACGCTTGCCTGCACGGCATAACCGTCCTTCACAAGGTTTTTGTAAACGAGTGAGGTCTTACCGCCACCGAGAATATTAGCTAATAAGTCCAGCGCAGCTTCATCGGGATGGCTGGCATACACAGTCGGAAAGCCTATACGGATCAGCGGCAGATGCACGTTATCTTCCATCGAGATATAGCGCGTCTTATCGAGCGTAACTAAGGTCTTAGGCTCAGGTTGAACCTCGGGGCCACGGGGGATTTCGCCAAAGTATTTGTTTACCCAGGCTAAGGCTTGCAGCTCATCAAAATCGCCGCCAATCGTTAACGTGGCGTTATTCGGGCCGTACCAGCGCTGGAAAAAGTGTTTCACATCATCCACTGTGGCGCGGTTAAGATCCTCTGGCCAGCCGATCACAGGCCAAGAATAGGGATGACCGACCGGGAACATCGCCTGATTAAAGCGCTCGCTCATGCGGCCATAGGGTTGATTATCAATGCGTTGAGCACGCTCGTTTTTCACTGTCTCGCGCTGCACTTCAAACTTCTCGCTGGTCAGCGCCGGCAACAAAAAGCCCATACGGTCAGACTCGAGCCACAACATTTTTTCGAGCTGGTTGCTAGGGACTGTCTCAAAGTAGTTGGTTCTGTCGGTATTGGTAGAACCGTTCAGCGTGCCTCCCGCCTCGGTCACCACCTCAAAATGTTGCTCGTCGGCAACGTGCTCTGAACCTTGGAACATCATATGTTCGAATAAATGGGCGAACCCAGAGCGACCAGCGAGTTCACGGGCTGAGCCGACGTGATAAGTCACATCGACATGCACTAAGGGATCGGAATGATCTTGATGCAAAATAACCGTTAGACCATTGGCAAGCTGATATTTTTTAAAGGGAATACCGACTTCAGAGTCCTTCAGTTGCACATTTTCAATTAACTTTATGCCCGCGGGTAATTGAGTTGAGGTTTGGGTGGCACAACCTGCGAGTGCGGCGGAGATCGCGATCGCTAATATCCATTTTTTCAAGGTATTCCCCTTATACATCAATAGGCTAAAAAATTAGCCCCTGTAGAATGCTCGGTATCAATAATGAGTTCTGACTCTTTAATCCCTACAAAGTTCCAAGTAATACAAGGACTTCCTTTGTAGCCTTATCATCCTTTAACCGAACAACACATTTAAAAACTAGCTAAACCAATGCAATGTCGCGGCCGCCACGATAAGGTAACGCAGGGTTTTGCCGATCAAAATCATCACTAATGCGGGGAACGCCCTAAGCTTTAACCACCCCGCCAATAAACATAATAGATCGCCAATCACTGGCGCCCACGACAACAATAACGACCAAACACCGTAACGCTCAATAAGGGCTAAGGCTTTGGCATGCTTTCCCTCACTTAGCGCCTCGGGGGACTTTGCAAACCGGCCGATGCGCCCTAGATAAAAACTCGTCATCGCCCCTAAGGTATTACCCACACTGGCCACCACCACTAATGCGACCCAAGCTTGCGGCGCTTTATTCAGCAACGCAATCAGTAAAACTTCTGATCCTCCCGGTAACAAGGTGGCGGCTAAAAAAGCCCCAGAAAACATCATACTTAATTCAGACATAAAAGCTTACTCTATGAAATTACAGCTCTTTCACGCTCACAAACAGAGAACTACCACAGCGTTAAAAGGATGTAGCGACTAACCATTTCACAACAAACTCATTTATCACAATAAGTTATAAGAAAATCGGTTTGTTATAACCCTATCTCAGCCGATACAATGCCTTTAATGGCAAAAAATGTCCTGTACCTGACTCGTCGCTTGGTATAAGTTCATTCACTTCAAGTGGATACTCATACTAGCATCTCAGGTCCATGGGCTTGTAATGATATATTTTTGGAAAACGCATGATCCCTCAAACCATTAGCCGCATTCCTTTTTGGCAAAAAGTCCTCGCTGGCTTTATTTTAGGTGCGCTCGTTGGCGTACTGTTAGGCGAAACCGCTACCGTGCTTAAACCCCTTGGTGATTTGTTTATCAGCGCCATTAAGATGCTGGTTGCGCCACTGGTCTTTTGTGCGATTGTGGTCAGTATCACCTCGCTCGGCTCTCAAACGAGTCTCAAACGCTTGAGTCTTAAGACCTTAGGCATGTTCATGCTGACAGGCACTATCGCCTCTCTGATAGGTTTGGCTGTTGGCTCGCTTATCGATATGGGCGGCACAATGCAACTGGCCACCACAGAAGTGCGTGAGCGCAATATTCCAGGGTTTGCACAGGTGCTGCTCGATATGATCCCAGTGAATCCCTTTGCCTCACTGGCGGATGGAAAAGTGCTTCAGATCATTGTATTTGCCGCATTAGTCGGGATCGCCATCAACAAAGTTGGCGAGAAAGCCGAACCACTAAAACGCACCATCGAAGCGGGTGCAGAAGTCATGTTTCAACTGACACGCATGGTGCTTAAACTAACCCCTATCGGCGTGTTTGGTTTAATGGCTTGGGTAGTCGGTGAATATGGTTTATCTACCCTATTACCTCTAGGTAAGTTTATCGCCGCTATCTATATTGCCGCTCTTATCCATATGATTTTTGTGTATGGTGGCTTTGTAAAATTAGCAGGATTAAGCCCAATACAATTTTTCCGTAAAGCGATGCCCGCTCAGTTAGTGGCTTTTAGTACCTCTTCTAGCTTCGGCACTCTGCCCGCCAGCACTAGAGCGGTTGAAACCATGGGTGTTTCAAAGCGTTATAGCGCCTTCGTTATGCCACTCGGCGCCACTATGAACATGGATGGCTGTGGTGGTATTTACCCTGCGATTGCTGCGATTTTTATCGCTCAAATTTACGCTATTCCACTCGACACCTTAGATTATGTGATGATTGCCGTTACAGCCACAGTGGCCTCCGTCGGTACCGCTGGCGTGCCAGGCAGCGCCATGGTGATGTTAACAGTGACCTTAGGCGTGATTGGTTTGCCCCTAGAAGGTATCGCCTTTATTGCCGCAATCGACCGTATTATCGATATGATCCGCACCGCGACCAACGTAACAGGCGATATGATGACCGCCGTAGTAATTGGCAAATCTGAAAATGAACTTGATGTAGAACAGTTTAATGCCAAAGATACGGAGGCGACATTAGCCTAATACCTAGGATTGCATCACTGTATACAAAAAAACCACCTTAACTAAGGTGGTTTTTTTAGCCCTTTTAAAAGCCATGCATACTATTACTCACCCTAAACCAGCCAGCAATACTGTTGCGCTGGGCTAAGGTTTTACTCACCTCATGGGGGAAGCGCTCGCTTAAGAAAATCACAAAGTGGCCCATTTTAGGCGCGATGCGTTCAATCTCATTATCGGCTTCATCGTAAATAATCAGCTCGCCGCAATCTGCTGGTGTCCAATCGGGATTTAAGAAAAACACTGTGGTTAAGATACGGTTTTGACTGCCTTTTAGCGCGTCCACATGCTTCTTATAAAAAGCGCCGGGTTGATACACAGCATAATGGCTTTCGTAGTCGAATAATCCCATAAATAATCGACGATTTAGGCCATCCTTTAACTGCGTCATCAAGTCTAAATATAGGCTATCTGGCTCGCTCAGCTCCTCAAGCCACTGGATCCTATCACGGCGAATATCGGGGTTGAGTTGCTGCTCTGCACCACGTCCAATCGAGGCCGCTTTGAGCTCATGTATTTCTGTTGCTTGGATTTTTTCCAATAATACTTGGCTAATGGGGTGAGGAATTAACTCGGGTAAAAAGATATAGCCTTTGTCTACCAAGGCGTCAGCGATCACATCCAGCACTGCTTCACTTAATTGCGAAACCATTAATGCTACATCCAATAATAAGAGGCTACGCTTTAGCTGTACTCAAGGGCTCAAAGGAGGGGGAAACTGAGCCTGATTTTCGAGGGGCGTCGATACGGGATAAAGAAGTTATCCCACAGTCAAATTTGGCGCGATTTTAGAGTAAAGATTATCGAAAAACAATAGCGTAAAAAAGGCTTGATAGGTTGCCCTACCAAGCCTTTGGCCTTTTTACAATGAATCGTTTAATCGACTAAACCACGGCGCTTTAATAAGGCATCGGTCGTGGGTTTTTGACCGGTAAAGTGGATGTAATCCTGCATCAGATCTTCGCTGTTGCCTTTAGACAATACCGCATCGCGGAACTTATCGCCGTTTTCGGCTTTTAAACCACCATGTTGGCCCATATAGGCAAAGGCATCGGCGGCAAACACTTCCGTCCATAGGTAAGCGTAATAACCGGCAGAATAACCACCGGAGAAGGCATGGCTAAAATAGCTCGACTTATAACGCGGTGGAATTGGCGCGAAATCGAGGCCGTGTTTGGCTAACACTTGATGCTCAAACTGTTCCACGTCCTTGATT
Organism: Shewanella decolorationis; assembly: GCF_004354305.1. Lineage (NCBI taxonomy): Bacteria > Pseudomonadati > Pseudomonadota > Gammaproteobacteria > Alteromonadales > Shewanellaceae > Shewanella > Shewanella decolorationis. The sequence continues at coordinate 4,269,963 of NZ_CP037898.1, forward strand.
TGGGTGTCGGCACCAATCGAGTGCCATTCCATATCCAGTAATGCAGCCGCTAAATACTCAACAGTATCAAAACCTTGACCAAATTTATTCGAGGCTAAGATTTTATCGAGTAGGGCTTTAGGAATAGGCTCACCGGTTTGATAGTGCTTGGCGTAATTGGCAATGACTACGGGGTCAATGTTCCAATCTTCGTTAACTTGAGACGGAAACTCCACAAAGTCGCGCGCAGTAGAGGTGCCCGCCACACTTGGGTATTTCACCTTGGAGAATAAACCATGCACCGCATGACCAAATTCGTGGAACATAGTGGTCACTTCATCGAAGGTCATCAAGGTTGGACCGTCAGCAGGTTTTGGGATATTCAGGGCGTTATACACGACCGGTTTAGTACCGAGTAGGCCGCTCTGAGTGACAAACTCATCCATCCACGCGCCGCCGCCCTTACCTTCACGGGCATAAGGATCAAGGTAGAACAGGCCAATTGAGCTGTTGTCTTTATCGAAAACCTCAAAGGCGAGCACATCGCTATGCCATACTGGTAAATCGGTGCGCGGTTTAACGCTGATGCCATAGAGTTTGTGCATCGCGAAGAACAAGCCATCCTTCAGCACAGAATTGAATTCAAAATAAGGTTTGATGCTGCTCTCATCCAGGGCGTACTTTTGTTGACGCACTTTCTCGGCGTAATAAGCCCAATCCCAAGGTTGTAATTCAAAATTACCGCCAGCTTTTTTGATTTCAGCTTGGATATCCGCCGCATCGGCTTTAGCGTGAGCCAACGCCTTAGGCGCCAAATCATCTAAAATTTCATACACGGCAGTTGGCGTTTTAGCCATTTGATCCGCCACCGCATAGGCAGCCCAAGTATCAAAACCGAGTAAATTGGCTTTCTTGGCACGCAGCTGCGCCATCTTAACTATTAAAGGGCCATTGCTGGCAACGGCGCGGTGAGCCGAGGTTTCCCAGACTTTTTGGCGCAGTTCGCGGTTATTTAAACTGGCTAAAATAGGCTGACGCGTCGTGTTCACTAAGGTGATCAGGTAACCCGTTTTACCCGCCGCCTGTGCTGCGGCCGCTAAGGTGGCGATTTCGCTGTCAGATAGACCGTCCAGTTGTGCCTTATCGGTCACAACAATCACATCGTCTTTAAATGACTTTAAGCTGTTTTGGGAAAACTCAGTCGCAAGGGTCGCTAACTCAGCGTTAAAGTCGCGCATTTTGGCTTTATCTGCATCGGATAATTTAGCCCCTGCACGTACAAACTGCTCGTAATAAAACTCGACCAAGTGCTTATCTTCGGCATTTAACCCAGCACGTTGCTGATATACGGTTTCGACACGGGCAAATAAACTTGGGTCTAAGTAAATGTTATCGCGGTGAGCCGATAGCTTAGGCGCTAAATCCGCCTCGTTTTTTTGAAAATCATCGTCGGAGATTAACCCCGCCAGATTGAAGAAGGTGCGTGACACTCGAGTTAACAACTCACCCGAGGTTTCCATGGCTAAAATCGTATTCTCGAAGGTTGGCGCCTGTTTATTAGCAATAATGGCGGCAATTTCAGCCTCATGTTCTTTTATACCCTGCGCAAACGCGGGGGCATAATCCGAACTCTTGATCAGATTAAACTGCGGAGCTTGATCTTGCAGTGGACTCTTACTTAATAACACATTGGTCGCATCAGCTTGAGTCGATACAGCGGCTTGTGTCGCAACCGCATTGGCGGCCTCGGTATTTGCTGCCGGTTTTTCTGAGCAAGCGCCCAATAACAATGCCGCGGCCACGGCAGTAGTAATAACAGACTTACGCATAGGTACTCCCTAGAGTGTTACTGCCCTGTCTTTATAGTTTTAAGTGAAAGGTGCAAGTAACGGATTTTGGCTTCTCTTCCAACTAATGCTTCTTCGAGGCACAGTCGTCGACGCACAACCTTAGCAAGTTAAGCGAGCTTCGGCCAAGTTTTCAAAGCCAAGATTTGAGGGGAATTTGTATCTCTTTATGTGTGATAGAAGTCAAATTACGCTAGCGAACAAGCTTTGCAGGCTTTTTTTCGATTGGAGCAAACTCCCAGCACAGCGAACAATAAAATATCTTATAAAAATAATCTAAATTAAAATAAAAGCTTAGAAAAAAACACCTAACCTAAAGTGTTAAATGTCGCCTGATATCCTTCTAATTAGATGCAAAGCATAAGTCATAAATTCAACAAATATTAATTTTTATTAACAGAAAGCGGTTAACAATAAATTAACCTTAAATAGGGGAAGCTTCAGCACGAAATTGGTTCACAAATTAATCAATCAAGCTAATTGTCACAATTTTAAGCAAGCTTTATCCAATTAATGTCACATTCAGATCATCAAATGTCTTTATAATTCCCCTCTGTTAACTAAGTGGCGCAGAAACTTAACCGTTCTATCGTCATCAATTAACAGGATGATGGGCATGTTCTTAAAAGAACATGTATTGGGGTCAAATAAATATAAATAGAGAAAACGATGTTAAATAAAAAACTACTCGCGGTGATGATCACTGCCGCCCTAGGCGTGAGCGCCTGCGGCTCGGATGATGAGCCAATCGTTCAAGCGGATTTACGTGTGTTAGAAACCACGGATCTGCACACCAATATCATGGATTTCAACTACTACAGCGGTAAAGAAGACCCAACTATCGGTCTGGCACGTACCGCAAGCCTGATCCATGCCGCCCGTAAAGAGGCCAAAAACAGTGTACTCGTAGATAACGGCGACCTGCTTCAAGGTAGCCCTATGGGTGACTATATGGCTAAAGTCGGCCTACAAATGGGCGATGTTCACCCCGCCTATAAAGCGATGAATCTATTAGATTACGAAGTAGGTAACATCGGTAACCACGAATTTAACTATGGTTTAGATTTTTTAAATAAATCACTTCATGGTGCAGAATTCCCTTATATTAACGCCAACGTCTATTGCGCAGACGATAATGGCTGCTGGAATGATGTGAAAAAAGGTGAACATTTATTCACCCCATATATCATTAAAGAAAAACAAATCGTAGATAGCGAAGGAAATAACCAAACCATTAAGATTGGTTATATTGGTTTTGTGCCACCACAAATCTTATTGTGGGATAAACAAAATCTTACAGGCAAAGTAACGGTTGAAGATATTGTTGCGACTGCCAAGAAATATGTGCCTGAAATGAAAGCGAAAGGCGCTGATTTGATTATCGCAATCCCCCATTCTGGTATTGGTTCGACCGAAAATCCTGGCGATCCTATGGCAGAGAACGCAACCTATGCATTGACCTATGTCGACGGTATTAATGCCATTCTCTTTGGTCACAGCCACTCCATTTTCCCCGATGCTAAATACGCCGACTTACCTAACACAGACGTGACTAAGGGTCTGTTAAATGGTGTACCAGCCGTTATGCCTGGCCGCTGGGGTGACAACTTAGGTGTGGTCGACTTTAAACTAGAGCGTAAAGACGGTAAGTGGTCAGTACTCAGTGCCACCACTAAGGCACGTCCTATCTATGATGGCGCAACCAAAACACCATTAGTCGTAGCTGACGCCGCCATCCATGATGCTGTCGCCGCCGAGCACCAAGGGACACTCGCCTTCGTGGATGAGCCAATTGGGGTTGCTGCCGCCGATATGTATAGCTTCTTGACCTTAGTGCAGGACGATCCAACCGTACAAATCGTTTCTGACGCGCAAATTGCCAACGTCAAAGCCAAACTCCCCGAGGCATTAAAAGATCTGCCCGTCTTATCGGCTTCTGCGCCATTCAAAGCCGGTGGTCGCCACGGTACAACCAGTGATGCAGACCAATACGTACAAGTGGATAAAGGCGCATTGACCTTTAAAAACGCCGCCGATCTTTACCTCTACCCCAACACTATGGTGGCGGTCAAAGCGACGGGGGCTGAACTGAAAGATTGGCTGGAGTGTTCGGCTAACCAATTCAATCAAATCGATCCTAGCAAGACCACGCCGCAGGAGTTAATCAACTGGGATGGTCACCCAACCTATAACTTCGACGTGCTCGATGGCTTGACCTACAAGATAGATGTGACTCAACCAAGCAAGTTCGACCGCGACTGCGCCGTTGTCAATGCCAATGCTAACCGTATCGTCGATTTAAGCTACACAGATGCCAGCGGTAAAGTCTTTACTGGCGATGAGTTTGCGGCCAAAGAATTTATCGTAGCCTCAAATAACTATCGCGCCTTTGGTGGCAAGTTCGCCGGTACCGGCAGTGATCATGTGGTACTCGAACTGCCAGATACTAACCGTGAAGCCTTAGCGGCCTATATCACGGCGCAATCTCAGTTCAACGAAACCACAGGCAAGTATGATGGCATGGTCAACCCAAGTGCTGACTACAACTGGGATTTCAAAACCATCAGCACAAATGTTGCGTTAGATATTCGCTTCCAGACCCAAGATAGCGATAAAGCCGCTACCTTTATCGAAGCAAATAAACAACGCGAAATGACCAAGATTAGTAAAGATGAACTCGGTTTCGCCGTGTACCGCATCAACCTAAGCCAAGATAAAGCGAAGTAATTTGCTTTATTGCGCTTAGGTTAAGCCAAGGTCAGGCATAACGTTGTCTCGTACTTAAGCAAGAAAAGGCTCCCAGTGAGCCTTTTCTTTATTCTATATCGCAGCCAAATATCGATGATATATATCGTGCTTTGGGCGCGCCTTTTGATGATCAACTTAGCTCTCCACTTTGTGTTAACGTCCATCTCACTTATCATTAGTGCGTGATATCAACCAAGAGAAAGCCTATGAAATCCCCTGCTATCCTGTGCGCATCCGCCATACTGATTGCCAGTCTGCAACCCGTTTGTGCCGAAGTTCTCCTGCAGTTGCCAAGTGATGTCGAGCTGTTAACCGTGAATGGACAAAAGCCATTAAGCACCTCGCCAGTCACGCTGAGTGATGGCTTGAACCAAATCGCGTTTCGCTACAATGCCCAGTATCGCAAACAGGCTAATTCGGTACGCTATCAATCGGACGTACTAATCATCCGCTTTAATGAAACCGACCAAGCATTACAGCTCAAATTACCTAATATCGACTCGGCTAAAGCCGCAAAGCAGTTCGATGAGTCCCCCTCACTTACGCTTTTAGATAAGCACAATCAAGCGATTAGCTTTGAGCAAGACAGATTAGTGAAAAACGGGCTTCAGATAGGCAGAAACTTCGAGCAGGAAATCTTTCAATACAATCAAGGCCAACATCCCGCTTCGATAACGCTTGCCGCAGTGCAAAGCCAGCCTCAAATATCAGCGACAACGAGAGCACCAACTCTGCCAGCCTCCAGTGCAGCGCCATCAACAGCCGTAACCGCCAGTGCTGCCGCATCAACAGCTGCAGTAACACAAGACGCAACTCCAAACTCGCCGACTCAAGCCGAAATCAGTCATATGCTGGATTATTGGTATCACCTCGCCGATGACACCACCAAAGCAAAATTCAGGGCCAAAATTAACGGGCAATAAGCGTTTTACGATATAGCGAAATAGCGAAATAGCGAAATAGCGAAATAGCGAAATAGTAAACCAACACAGATAGAGCAGCCTAGGTTGCTCTTTTTATTGGCCTCATTGCGCTGTAAATACGCAGTATTTAGCCATAATTGAACACGAAGAAGCTTGTCTTCGTAGCTGGTGGGGCGACCAGCATGGATGGTGGAAGTGTCAATATTGGAGGAACATTTATTGACCGACATCGAGGTAGCTTTTCGCGGAGCGTATAAACACAAAAGCCCTAGCGGTTTAGGCTAGGGCTTTTGTGTTTATTTAGGCGCTTGGCGATGACCTACTCTCACATGGGGAGACCCCACACTACCATCGGCGCGATTGCGTTTCACTTCTGAGTTCGGGATGGGATCAGGTGGGACCACAATGCTATTGTCACCAAGCAAAAAATTGTCTGGAACAATTTTTAACGCGCTTTAGCGCGGCCCGTTAGGGTCAACTACAGGGAGGTAGTTGATAAATTCTTATTCCAGTAAATTCGGAAAGCTTCTTTGAGTTGCACTTCTTAAGTGTTTGTATTCAAGCTAAGTGCTTGTAAAACCCATCTGGGTTGTATGGTTAAGCCTCTCGAGTCATTAGTATCAGTTAGCTCAACGCCTCACAACGCTTACACACCTGACCTATCAACGTCCTAGTCTCGAACGGCTCTTTAGTGGACTTAAAGTCCAAGGGATGACTCAT
>NZ_CP037898.1:4276279-4391768 GCF_004354305.1 Shewanella decolorationis
ACACGTGATATCCTGTTTGAATATGGGGGGACCATCCTCCAAGGCTAAATACTCCTGACTGACCGATAGTGAACCAGTACCGTGAGGGAAAGGCGAAAAGAACCCCTGTGAGGGGAGTGAAATAGAACCTGAAACCGTATACGTACAAGCAGTGGGAGCGGTACTTGAGACCGTGACTGCGTACCTTTTGTATAATGGGTCAGCGACTTACGTTTTGTAGCGAGGTTAAGCGAATAGCGGAGCCGTAGGGAAACCGAGTGTTAACTGCGCGTTTAGTTGCAAGGCGTAGACCCGAAACCCGGTGATCTAGCCATGGGCAGGTTGAAGGTTGAGTAACATCAACTGGAGGACCGAACCGACTAATGTTGAAAAATTAGCGGATGACTTGTGGCTGGGGGTGAAAGGCCAATCAAACCGGGAGATATCTGGTTCTCCTCGAAAGCTATTTAGGTAGCGCCTCGGACGAACACCTTTGGGGGTAGAGCACTGTTAAGGCTAGGGGGTCATCCCGACTTACCAACCCTTTGCAAACTCCGAATACCAAAGAGTGCTATCCGGGAGACAGACGGCGGGTGCTAACGTCCGTCGTCAAAAGGGAAACAACCCAGACCGTCAGCTAAGGTCCCAAAGTGTATGTTAAGTGGGAAACGATGTGGGAAGGCTTAGACAGCTAGGATGTTGGCTTAGAAGCAGCCATCATTTAAAGAAAGCGTAATAGCTCACTAGTCGAGTCGGCCTGCGCGGAAGATGTAACGGGGCTAAACATACCACCGAAGCTACGGGTGCAATTCATTAGAGTTGCGCGGTAGAGGAGCGTTCTGTAAGCCGTTGAAGGTGAAGGGGTAACCCACACTGGAGGTATCAGAAGTGCGAATGCTGACATGAGTAACGATAAAGGGGGTGAAAAACCCCCTCGCCGAAAGACCAAGGGTTCCTGTCCAACGTTAATCGGGGCAGGGTGAGTCGACCCCTAAGGCGAGGCCGAAAGGCGTAGTCGATGGGAAACAGATTAATATTTCTGTACTTCCGCTAACTGCGATGGAGAGACGGAGAAGGCTAGGCTAGCGCGGCGTTGGTAGTCCGCGTTTAAGGTGGTAGGTGGGTGACTTAGGCAAATCCGGGTCACTATACACTGAGAGCTGATGACGAGTCCCCAAGGGGATGAAGTAGTTGATGCCATGCTTCCAGGAAAATCTTCTAAGCTTCAGGTTAGCGGGAATCGTACCCCAAACCGACACAGGTGGTCGGGTAGAGAATACCAAGGCGCTTGAGAGAACTCGGCTGAAGGAACTAGGCAAAATGGTACCGTAACTTCGGGAGAAGGTACGCTGCTGTTGGTGATGGGACTTGCTCCCTAAGCTGACGGCAGTCGCAGATACCAGGTGGCTGCAACTGTTTATCAAAAACACAGCACTGTGCAAACTCGCAAGAGGAAGTATACGGTGTGACGCCTGCCCGGTGCCGGAAGGTTAATTGATTGGGTTATCGCAAGAGAAGCTCATGATCGAAGCCCCGGTAAACGGCGGCCGTAACTATAACGGTCCTAAGGTAGCGAAATTCCTTGTCGGGTAAGTTCCGACCTGCACGAATGGCGTAATGATGGCCACGCTGTCTCCAGCCGAGACTCAGTGAAGTTGAAATTGCGGTGAAGATGCCGTATACCCGCGGCTAGACGGAAAGACCCCGTGAACCTTTACTATAGCTTGGCACTGAACATTGACCCTACATGTGTAGGATAGGTGGGAGACTTTGAAGCGGGAACGCTAGTTCTCGTGGAGTCGTCCTTGAAATACCACCCTTGTAGTGTTGATGTTCTAACTTGGGCCCCTAATCGGGGTTAAGGACAGTGCCTGGTGGGTAGTTTGACTGGGGCGGTCTCCTCCCAAAGAGTAACGGAGGAGCACGAAGGTTGGCTAAGTACGGTCGGACATCGTACGGTTAGTGCAATGGCATAAGCCAGCTTAACTGCGAGACAGACACGTCGAGCAGGTACGAAAGTAGGTCATAGTGATCCGGTGGTTCTGAATGGAAGGGCCATCGCTCAACGGATAAAAGGTACTCCGGGGATAACAGGCTGATACCGCCCAAGAGTTCATATCGACGGCGGTGTTTGGCACCTCGATGTCGGCTCATCACATCCTGGGGCTGAAGTCGGTCCCAAGGGTATGGCTGTTCGCCATTTAAAGTGGTACGCGAGCTGGGTTCAGAACGTCGTGAGACAGTTCGGTCCCTATCTGCCGTGGGCGTTGGATGATTGAGGGGAGTTGCTCCTAGTACGAGAGGACCGGAGTGAACGAACCGCTGGTGTTCGGGTTGTCATGCCAATGGCATTGCCCGGTAGCTATGTTCGGAATCGATAACCGCTGAAAGCATCTAAGCGGGAAGCGAGCCCCAAGATGAGTCATCCCTTGGACTTTAAGTCCACTAAAGAGCCGTTCGAGACTAGGACGTTGATAGGTCAGGTGTGTAAGCGTTGTGAGGCGTTGAGCTAACTGATACTAATGACTCGAGAGGCTTAACCATACAACCCAGATGGGTTTTACTGAAAATGTTCCAGACATTTTCCAGTACTTCCTCCTTCCCTGGAGGTCGTACAGTACTTAGCTTGAATATGAACACTTAAGAAGTGCAACTCAAACCAGCTTTCCNAATTTACTGGAATAAGAATTTATCAACTACCTCCCTGTAGTTGACCCTAACGGGCCGCGCTAAAGCGCGTTAAAAATTGTTCCAGACAATTTTTTGCTTGGTGACAATAGCATTGTGGTCCCACCTGAACCCATCCCGAACTCAGAAGTGAAACGCAATCGCGCCGATGGTAGTGTGGGGTCTCCCCATGTGAGAGTAGGTCATCGCCAAGCGCCTAATTAAACAATGAAGCCAGCTGAATAAGCTGGCTTTTTTGCTTTTGGCGTTTGCCATTTCAACGTTCTATTCCTTCCTTTTATTCGCCTCTGCGATGACCATATTCATTGTCTGCTTATCGTTTTGAACGATAAAGCAGTAGTTTCAAGAGCTTTATTCGAGCCAATAAAAAGGGCAGCGTATGGCTGCCCTTTATGCTTAGAATTGGTTTCTAAGCCCGATTATTTAGCTTCTTTTAGCCACTGTGCTGCACGTTTGGCAAAGTAGGTTAGGATGCCATCGGCGCCAGCGCGTTTGAAGCATAGTAGCGATTCCATGACGATGGCCTTTTCCGCTAACCAACCATTTTGAATGGCCGCCATATGCATGGCATATTCGCCACTCACTTGGTATGCGAAAGTGGGCACTGCTAATTCGGTTTTTACGCGGTGAACGATATCTAGGTAAGGCATACCGGGTTTCACCATTACCATATCTGCGCCTTCTTGGATATCTAGCGCAACTTCATGCAGAGCTTCATCGCTATTGGCCGGATCCATTTGATAGCTATGCTTATTGCCACCTTTTAGGTTGCCTGCTGAGCCGACGGCATCGCGGAATGGGCCGTAGTAGCTTGAGGAGTATTTGGCTGAATAGGCCATGATTTGAGTGTTTACATGGCCTGCGGCTTCCAGCGCTTGGCGAATCGCACCAATACGACCATCCATCATGTCCGATGGGGCAACAATATCTGCGCCCGCTTCGGCGTGGGATAGGGCTTGTTTCACTAAGATCTCTGTGGTGATGTCATTCAGGATGTAGCCTGTTTCATCGATAATGCCGTCTTGGCCGTGGGTGGTGAAAGGATCTAAGGCTACGTCAGTCATGATACCCAGCTGTGGGAAGGCCTTTTTCAGTTCACGTACGGCGTGTTGCACTAAAGCTTCGGCATTGTAGGCTTCTTCTGCCATCAGCGATTTCTTCTCTGCTGGCGTAACAGGGAACAGGGCAATTAACGGAATACCGAGTTCGACTAGCTCTTCGGCTTCTTTTAACAGTAAGTCGATAGAGTAGCGCTCAACCCCTGGCATAGAGGCAACTTTTTCACTGCGATTGGTGCCTTCAAGCACAAACATGGGATAGATCAAATCATTGACTGTTAGATGGTTTTCAGCCATCAGACGACGGCTAAAGTCATGTTTACGCATGCGGCGCATTCTGCGCTGAGGGAAGGCACTGGTAATGATGTTCACATTAGACTCCTAAGTAGGTTCTGTTTGTGCTGGCGCATACAATTTGACTTGATTGCGTCCGCTATTTTTTGCCTGATAGAGCGCCTTGTCGGCTTGCTCTAATAATTCGGTACTGTGTTGGTCGTTACTGATCACGTCGGCACTGACACCGATACTCACGGTCAAGGGAATGGGCTTTCCTTCCCATTCTAGGCCGATGCTAGTCACTGCATCTCTTATGCTTTCAGCGACTTGAATGGCGCCGTCCGCAGTCGTATTGGGGAGAATAATAGCAAATTCTTCACCACCAAAACGTGATACTAGATCGGTTGGTCGTTTTAAATGTTGCTGCAAGGTTGTCGCTATCACTTTTAAGGCCTGATCCCCAGCTAGGTGGCCGAATTGATCGTTAATCGATTTAAAGCGGTCGATATCAAGCATCAGTAAGGCGATGGGGGTCTCTTGGCGACGGCTGATTCTACTTTCGGCTAGCAGTCGTTTATCGAAGGCGCTGCGGTTTTTCACACCGGTTAAGCTATCGATAGTGCTCTGTTCGGTAAGTTTTTGGTTAACTTCATGCAATTCGCGCAGGGTGATCTCAAGTTCTAATGTGCGCTCCTGCACCATCTGTTCGAGTCTTTCATTGGTTTCCGCTTCCACTTTTAAGGCTTCCTCACGGGCACTACGGATCTTTTGTGCTTGCTTGAGGGCCTCCTGTTGAATGCGGAGCTTAGATTTACGCTCATCGTTATAGCGGATGGCGAGTACCAGCGACATAAAAATGATTTCGAAGGTGAGCCCAAGCATCACCGGTGTTTGCGGCTTGATATTGAACTCGATAACACTCAAATAGAGGAGGCTGCTGATGCAGGCGCCGGTAAGCATACTCACCCAGCCTATGGTATAGAGCTTTGCCAGTTTTTGACCGTTAAACGCTTGGACAACCGCAAGTACCATCAAAATAATACTGAGTATCGCTACAGAAATAATCTCGATATAAAGTGCTGTACCATAGCGGATAAAAGGCACGAATAAGCCGACCAAAAGTATGTAAACAGCACTATAACGACATATCAATAACATACGACGGTTATAGTATTTCAGTTGCAGGATTTTCTCGGTGAACATTAAGGCAAAGGCCATCACCAGAGGTAACAGCACGGGAACCATCAGTTGCTGTAATGCAGGCCAATTTGGCCAGAGAAAACGGAATGCATAGCCATTGATCGTGGCCACTAATAGCGTCATGCACAGGACATAACCTGAGTAATAGCTATAGCTGAATGAACCTGAGGCCAAGGCGATAAATAGACTGAAAATCCCTATCGCGGCGAGCACGCCGAGCTGAAAGCCATGTTCAACGGCAGTCGATTCGGCAATTTGAGCTAAATCATTAGCGGACCATAGATTGAGGGGGATGGCGGCATTACCTTCAGTCTCTATATGCAGATAAAAGGTATGCTGCTCATTAGCATTTATTTTAAAAGGGTATAGAAAAATATTACTCAGTAGTGGACGTTGCTTGTACGGGAACGTATCTCCCATAAATGTGGTGTTATTGAGTTGATTATCCACAACATGATAAAGAGTGATTTTATCGAGCAAGGGATTATCGAGGGCGAGAATGCGCGCAAGACTCTCATCTCTACTCGTCAGATTTACGCGAAGCCAAAAATCATGTTGGCTAAGGCGTTGAATATCACCACTGGTAAACTTGTGCCATTGAGTCTTGGGTAGGGCTTGAATATCGTCTAGCTGACTATTGGGATTGGAGTGCGTCACCATCAACCACGGGGTTAGGTTAAGTGGTGTAGGCGTGTGCTCATCAATGCTCATCGTATTGGCAAAGCTGCCAAATGATATGAGCATTCCGAGTAACAATACCAATAAACTGACGAGCTTAGCCATTCGCTTGACTCAAATTAAAAAAGGCTAGGCTATTTTGATAGCACTGTTTGGCAAATTCAGCCGCATTTTCACCCCGCAAATTAGCAATATATTGCGCAATATAGGGCAAGTACTCGGGTTTATTTTTACTGGACTTAGGTTTGGGCCGCATACTGCGTGGCAGCAGGTAAGGGCTGTCCGTCTCAATCAATAAACGCTCTTTCGGAATAAATGGAACGAGCTCGGCAAGTTCCTGGCCGCGTCTTTCATCACATACCCATCCTGTAATGCCTAAATGTAGATCGAGCTCGATATAGGCTTCCATCTGAGCACGTGTGCCAGTAAAGCAGTGCAATAATGCGCCGCTGAGATGGGGGCGGTATTCTGTAACAATACTCAAAAAATCAACGTGGGCATCTCGCTCATGCATGAGTACCGGTTTTTTGAGTTCAATTGCGAGCTCGAGTTGGTCGATAAACGCTTGGCGCTGGGCCGGGCGAGGGGAGAAGTCCCGGTTGTAGTCTAGTCCACATTCGCCGACAGCAACCACTTGTGGCGCTTGGCAAAGCTTAGTTTGTATCTGTTTGGAGCCTGCTTGCCATTCACTAGCATGGTGGGGATGTACGCCTGCGGTGCAATAAAGCTGGTTAGGATACTGTTGGCATAATTGAATGGCGGCAGCGCTTTCAGTTAAATCGCTGCCAATAACAATTAACGGCGAAACCCCTTGGTCCGCCGCTGCTTGTACGATTTGCGCTATGTCTGGTTCGAGTGCGCTGCCAAGCAAGTTGACAGCGATATCTATATAAGATGACATTATTTTAGGCGCTTTACCCTCACCTTAGCATTACGACTTTCTGTGCCCATTAAGAAAGAGCCAAGCGCGGCTTTTTCAATAAATACCTTTTCACCGACTTTTAAGTTGAATTTACGGTTTTCGGTTTGTTTCCAAACTTGGCCATTGGTAAAGGTAACTTTTAAAGCGCCGTAGGCATCTTCTGCTATTGACTCCACATTGAGATAAATTTTGTCAACAACATCTTCTTGCACAGGTTTCGGTGCAATTCCAAAATCATTTTCGACTTTAGCTGTTGAGGCTACTGTGGTGGATACTGCTGCAGAGGTTGGAACTGCGACAGCCACTGGTGCTATTGCTTTAACTGATGTCTCAGCATTGGCTCCTTGAATGCTTGCTGCTAAATTATCGTAACAGATCAAGCGGTCTAATTTATCAGGTATCACTGAACACTCTGTTAATTGTTGTTCAGTACTCGCATAGGTTTGTGCCGATACCAGTATCAGAGCCATAGCTAGAAAACTTAAACGCATAAACTTGTCCTTCCCTTATTATTATTTTCCTCTAATGCCGATTAAGGCATTAGTCGTTCGTTGATTCTTCTTCGTCGGACTCGTCATCAGGTTTACTGTAAAAACGAGCCGCAAATAATCCGCCTTCGAACAATAACAGCATTGGTACGGCAAGCATAGTCTGGGAGATAACATCCGGTGGTGTTAACAGCATACCGACCACGAATGCGCCGACAATGATATAAGGGCGTTTTTGCTTAAGATCTTCTGGAGTAGTTACGCCCGCCCAGCACAGCAGGACTACGGCAATAGGGATCTCAAAGGATAAGCCGAATGCAAAAAATAATTTCAGTACAAAATCAAGGTAACTGCTGATATCGGTTGCTACCTGCACGCCCTCGGGAGCTGTATTGGCAAAGAAGCCAAACACCACTGGGAATACAATGTAATACGCAAAGGCAATCCCTAAATAAAACAATACAGTGCTGCTAAAAAGTAGCGGCATAACTAAGCGTTTTTCATGCTTATACAAACCAGGTGCAACAAAAGACCAAATTTGATAGAGCACATAGGGAACTGCCACAAAAAATGACAGGACTAACGTCAGTTTGAAAGGGGCGAAGAAAGGCGCGGCGACATCGGTCGCAATCATGCTGCCACCTAAGGGCAAAGACTGCATTAAAGGGATTGCCATGTAGTGGTAAATATCATTTGCCCAATACACGCTACAAATGAACACAATTAACACACTGGCAATGGATTTAAGCAGCTTGGACCTGAGTTCAAGCAAATGGCTGATAAGTGGCTGCTGTTGCGACATGAATTATCCGTTAGCTTTCGGGTTAGAACGGGTATCCTCGCCCTGATGAGATTCGCTAGTAGGGGCGGAGGAAGCCGAAGGACTTGCCTCTGTAGAAACAGTTTGGCTCGCAGGATTGTGTATCTGGTTGTCCTGTGTGGGAATATCTTGCACTTGGTAAGGACGATTCACAGACTGCGCAGCTTGCTTCAACTGCTCGATCGACTCTTGCAGTTCGGGTGAGAGGTTCGATAGACCTTTACTCTCTGCTTTTTTGAGGTCGGCGTGCAACTGCTCGATCTTTAGCTCTTGCTCAAGTTCTTCTTTGACTGAGTTGGCCATGCGCTTCATCGCGCGGATCCAACTGGTTACTGAACGTACTGCAACCGGTAGACGTTCGGGGCCAAGTACCACAAGCCCCAAAACACCGATCAGCAGCAGCTCCATAAAGCCGATACCGTCAAACATAAAGAGTTACGCCTGTTCTTTGTTAGACTCAGGTTTCTTTTCAGTCGCCTGTTGAGTTGGTTGCGCATTTTGCACTGTTTGCGCAGTTTGCACTGATTTTGCTGCTTCAGCATCTTCTAACGCTTTTTTATCTTCGTCTGAAGACATAGCGTTTTTAAAGCCCTTAACAGCACCACCTAAATCACCACCCAAAGAGCGTAATTTCTTTGTTCCAAACAATAAGACAACGATTAACGCGATGATAAGAAGTTGCCAAATACTAATGCCACCCATGAAGGTATCCTCTTAATTGAAAACGGTTCTATTATGAACCTCTGATTAATTAGTGCTAGCTAAAATTTACGATTCTTTGGCCTAGATCGCCATCCGATAATCCACAATACTGCGCCTGAAATCAGGCACAAATAAGGACTCAACAGTGTAGCGTCTTGATTGAACAATAACGTGCCGCAGATCAATAAAATTGCAGAAGTGATGAGTAAGTAATTACTCTTATGTGCTTGCTGCTGATATTTCAGATACTTATCTAGCATTTGTTGCTGAGAACTCAGCAATTTCCTGCCTAATTTAAGGTTGTCGTAGATTAGCTCAGGGAATTCTGGAAGCTTATCAGACCAATATGGCAGTTTTGTGGATACCTTTTTAAACATGGCCTTAGGACCCACTTGCTCGGCCATCCATTGCTCTAAAAAGGGTTTCGCCGTTTGCCAGAGATCCAGCTGCGGGTAAAGCTGGCGTCCTAAGCCTTCGATATAGAGCAATGTCTTCTCGAGTAGCACGAGCTGAGGCTGCACAACGATATCGAAATGGCGTGCGGTGCGGAAAAGTTCCAATAAAACATGGCCGAAGGAGATTTCATCCAAGGGCTTGTTAAACATGGGTTCGCAAACGACCTTGATGGCTTGTTCAAAAGCTTGTAGATCGGTTTTTTCCGATACCCAACCCGACTCGATATACAGCTGCGCGATACGGTGGTAATCACGGTTGAAAAACGCGAGGAAGTTTTCCGCTAAATAGCGCTTATCGACTTCGCTGAGTGTGCCCATAATGCCGCAATCTAGGCCGATATAATAAGGATTTTCAGGATGGTCGCGGGAGATAAAAATATTCCCTGGATGCATATCGGCATGGAAAAAGTTATCGCGGAACACTTGGGTGAAAAACAGCTCTACGCCACGCTCGGCCAAGAGTTTAAAGTTAGTTCCCTGTGCCTTCAGCGCAGCGATATCCGAAACCGGAATACCGTAAATGCGCTCCATCACCATTAAACGTGGATAGCAAAACTCTTCGTAAACATACGGAATATAGAGCGCGTCTGAGTCGAGGAAGTTATTGCGCAGCTTAATGGCATTGAGGGCCTCAAGCTTAAGATTGAGCTCACCTAAAATTGTCACGCAGTAATCTTCAATCACCTCTGATGGGCGCAGACGATTCCCTTCACCGAGGAGATAATCGATGACCTTAGCCGTTTGCGACATCAACAATAGATCGGCTTGAATTTTAGCTTCCACATTCGGGCGCAGCACTTTTAAGACCACGGCCTTACCGTTGGATTTGAGCGTGGCGGTATGCACTTGTGAAATCGAGGCTGAGGCTAAAGGTGTTTCGTCAAAGTCGTCGAAGTAGCTCTCGATGGGGGCTTTAAGTTCGGCTTCAATCGCTTGACGCGCCAAGGCGCTATCGAAGGGCGGAACTTTATCCTGCAACATGGCAAGTTCATTGGCCCATTCATCGCTGAGTAAGTCTCGGCGGGTTGACAGCATTTGCCCGAGCTTAATATACACAGGGCCAAGCTCTTGCATCGCTAGCTTTAAACGCTCGCCGCCAGATTTACCTTTGTGCTTGTTGCGGATCCAAAACAGGCTATTGCGGGCGAGTTTAAAGTACCAAGGGGTCATCTTTGGCGGTAATACCTCATCTAACCCATATTGCAGTAGGGTTTTAATGACATGATAACCGCGGCGGATACTGGCAAGGGTCATGGCTTAATTTGATCTCTTAATTTGGCAATCCGTTGTTCGAGCGCACGAGTATCGTCAACTAAGTCATCCATTTGATCGCGAAAATGAATGAGTTCAATCCGGTGTGGTGCAAGGCGATATTCTTCGATAGCGAGTTGCCCCAAATGCGAGCGGGTCTTACGCATCACTTCAAGTGCTAAGGTTTTGGCCTGCAGTCCCGTGCTCAGCAGCTTATGGGTTGGCCCATCACCTAAGTAACGCGACAGTGGCTCGGCAAAATCAAACTCTATGCTACGCAGATAATGGCTGAAGCTTTGTAATAGATTGAGGTCACCTTCGAGGCTGAGCTTATCCTGTTTGATAAGTTCGGTGAGATTTGCACCTTCAGTTACGCGATAGAGCGTTGTAGCATCGGCGTGTAGACTGACATCCACATCGCCTTCATAGCGACTCAGCACTTGGATTTCTTTGGCGAAGACCAAGTAAATTGGCCAACTGAGTTGTGATAATTGAATGCGAAAGACTTTGCCATGTAACTCACGCTGGCGTGCATAGGCGTCGCCAGCTAGGGTCTGAAGTTGCTTCAGACCCGTCTCAATGGCGGCGCAGGCAAGTAACACCACTTCTTGCGGCATCATTAGAATTTATAACCGCGGTGCAGGGCAACAATACCGTCGGTCATGTTGGTGTAATCGACCTGTTCAAAGCCCGCATCGACCATCATTTGCTTGAGGGTCTCTTGGTCTGGGTGCATGCGAATCGACTCGGCTAGATACTCATAGCTGTCGGCGTCTTTCGTAATGATTTCACCCATTTTCGGCAGCACTTTAAAGCTGTATAAGTCATAGACTTTGCGCATCAGCTCGTGTTGCGGCTTAGAAAACTCCAACACTAATAACTTACCGCCTGGCTTAAGCACGCGATTCATTGAACGCAGCGCCGCGTCTTTATCGGTCACGTTACGCAGACCAAAGGCGATAGTGATGATATCGAAGTGGTTATCGGGGAAGGGCAGTGCTTCGGCGTTGGCTTGCACATAGCTCACATTGCCAACGATGCCGCGGTCACGCAGTTTAGTGCGGCCCACTTTCAGCATAGAATCGTTGATATCCGCTAATACCACTTCGCCTTTATCACCCACCAGATGGGAGAACTTAGCGGTTAAATCGCCAGTACCACCTGCAAGATCAAGCACTTTCATGCCAGGGCGAGCACCAGAGACTTCAATGGTGTAACGCTTCCAAAAACGGTGAATACCGAAGGACATAACGTCATTCATGATATCGTATTTAGCGGCAACCGAATGAAACACGCCAGCTACGAGATCGGCCTTTTTATCCGCCTCTACGGTTTTATAACCAAAGTGGGTACTTTTAGATTCACCCTCAGACATCAATGTATTCCTATTGTTTTGCAAAGTATTAGTGGCGAGTGTAAGCCATCGCCTGCATTTGCTGAATCTTTGATCTATCACTCTGTGATCGAGTTAGTAAACTCTCCTCAAGGCGTAGGCTTGAGGCGTTTGGCATTGGCCAATGTTGAGTGCGCCGACCCGATAAAATGGATTGGCATTAGACCACAATATCAGGATTTGGTGAATAGCTTAGCGCCCACAAGGGCGCAAGCTTAACATGCTATTGGGCTAAAAAATGACGCCTTGCCTGCACATAGGCATAGATTAGCTCGCTGATACTCTGGCCGACATCCCTAAATCCGGCTTCAATACCCGCCTCATGGCAACTCGGCGCGGCTTCGGCCAAGTGCAAATAAGCACAGGGGCAATGGCTGGCGATGTAACTGATATAGTGCGCTGCATCCAGCAGTGGAATGCCCGCCGCCGTTGAGGCGCTGCTGGGCATTTTTGCAATAGCATCGACATCGAGCTCTAATCCAACGGGCAGGGCGGTATGATTGAGTTTGCCGGTAATCTCCTGCAGCGCCTCAGCGAGGCTCACCTCACGGCGAATCCAGATCTGTTGCAGGCTATGCCAAGTGCCACCAAAGTCAGATAGCTGTTGTAAATTAGCCTCGCTGTTTTTGAGCTCGTGCAAACCGAGCACATGGTAATAACCCAGCGCGCCGCGATCGGCGGCATAACTAAAGCCGTTACCGCTGTGGCGCCCTTCGAGTAGGCGAAAATCACTGTGGGGATCTAAATTCACCGCGGCAACTTGGCGTTGATAATGGGCCGAAGTCGCCATTAACAGACCATAGGCATTGTTGTGGCCACCGCCAATCAGTATGGGTTCAAGTCCTGCTGCTTGTATGGCGCTAACGATGCTAATGACCCGTTCATCGAGTTGTTCAACCGCTTGGCGAAGATGGTTTAGGCTCGCGCCTTCGCCGTCCTGCGCCTGTAATTGCAGATCCGCCGTGTGAACTTGCCCTAAAATCAGGCATTCGGCGCCCGAAAGAAAACGATTCGACTGTAAATTCAACCATTGGCGCATGCTGGTGGTAAAGGCATCGGTGGCACCGCCTCTGCCTAGGTTAGCTCGAGGGCCGATATCTTCCCCTACACCCAGAATGGCAAATTGCGCACCGTGGGCTTTGGCGGTGGCAAGTATCGCCTCGAGCGGATGTTCGTGATTGGCCAAATGTACGCATTGACCAATTTTGGTTTCACCCGCTCTTGGGCTCACTAGACTGGCCATATCGGCTTGAGTAAATGGAATAAATTCAGACATGGATTCGTATTCTTATCGATAGGGACTGGGATATTGTGGCGTACCCAAGGACGAATATTCAATGGGACTTAGCGAAAAACAGCCAATAAAAAAGCCAGCTTAGCTGGCTTTCTTGTTAGGTGATTTGTCATTACTCAATGTCGAGTGGTTCTGGCGACAGGATAATACCGGTGTTATCGGCATAGATATGATCGCCTGGGAGGAAGGTCACGCCGCCAAAGTTGACCGGAATTTCCACTTCGCCCACTGAATTGCCATCGGCACCCACTGGAATTGAGGCAAGGGCTTGAATGCCGATGTCTAATTCTTCCAGAGCATCCACATCGCGTACTGAACCGTAAACGATAATGCCTTCCCAGTTGTTGTTGACTGCGATTTCAGCGATAGACGCATCGATCAGGGCGCGGCGTAATGAGCCACCACCGTCAACCAGTAAGACTTTACCTTGGCCATCTTCTTGTAAGACCTCGGTGATTAGGCCGTTGTCTTCAAAGCACTTAATTGTGCTGATAGAACCGCCAAAAGAGCTACAACCACCGTAGTTACTGAACATGGGCTCGACTACATCTACGACATCTAAGTACATGTCACATAGTTCTGAGGTGTTGTATTCCATATTTACACTCCTATTGATCCGCGTTGCGTACAGTTTAGCGAGTTTACGCCAGTATAAAAGGGATTACTGAAAAGAAAAGTGTTATCAATCACGGTATTGTTGCACTTGGAGGTTAACACTTCTGTTGTAAACTTTCGTCACTTAACAGGTGTTTGTCCTCAAAATTTGATATCGGTCATTAAATAACGGTTTTTTATTACAACTCTGTTGCGTGTTTTGGTATTATATCCCAAGTTTAAATTAACTTACTTAACTTAATTTGCTTTAGGGGCAAGGACCCCCCGGTACGCTTATGGACGGTAGAGGGCCTTCGAGAGGTGCCTATGGAAGCTGTAAACACAATTGAAATTATTGGTTATTTTGCCTCAGTGATGGTGGCAATTTCACTTATGATGAAGAACATCATCTGGTTAAGATGGTTAAACTTTGTCGGATGTACCCTGTTTGTTATCTACGGCGTATTTATTTCAGCCTGGCCAGTTGCAGGTATGAACGCTTTCGTAGCCTGTATTAATATCTATCATTTGACGAAAATTTACCGCGCCAAAGCGTTGGAACAAGCCATCGCTTGAAGGTTTTCTGGCAGTGTTGTCCGTTTATAGCAACTGGGCAGCACTGTATCTCCCCGCACGTTTTCCCTAATCTTTGCTGTCATTACTTCATCCCTCGCGATTCATTTCCTCTGCGCTAGTGTCATAAAACTTTAGGCCGGATGTCACTTTGCCGTCATCGGCAGTTCTTAGTCTCAATATTAACACTGAGTACTTAAGCAATATCTGTTTAAGTCACCATAGGGTTTAGCGTGGGGTTCTATCGTGAAATAGTCGTCTGACAGTGAGTTGAAACATGCAGACGCTAACGGTTGTCGAAAGAATGCACTCATTAACATCGCCATGATACTCGCTGGCATGCCAGCAAGGAGCCTGTTTTATGTTGAGTTACATTACAGACTTAGATAAGCGCATGTTTTATCGCATTGTAGGTTTGAGCCAACGTCACGGTGTTTATGACTGGGCGAAGCGGATATCGGCAACTGGAGATGGGCATGTGTATTTGTATCTTGCCGTCGGGTTGATGCTGACACACGCCCAAGGACAGAACCTATTCAATCTGCTGTTAGCGAGTTTTTTGATTGAATTGCCACTGTACTTATTACTCAAAAATAGCATTCGCCGCACTCGGCCCTGCCACGCCTTGGTTGGGTTTGAGAATGGATTCGAACCTTCAGACCGATTCAGTCTACCTTCTGGCCATACGGCGGCCGCCTTTGTCATGGCCACGAGTGTGGCGCAGGTGTATCCCGTGGTTGCGCCTATTGCCTACCTGTGGGCGCTCTGTATTGGTGCTTCACGTATCGCACTTGGGGTGCATTACCCTTCAGATATTGTTGCCGGCGCCCTGTTAGGCACGGGTGCTGTACTGCTCGTGCATCCCGTGATTTAACCCAAATCAGGCGCTTATTCGTTGGATATCTCCTTGATTCACAAATATTTCATTCACAGTTAAAGGATAAGTAATGCGAATACTCTACGGAGTTCAAGGCACAGGGAATGGCCACCTAAGTCGTGCTCGAGTGATGGCAAAAGCCTTAATTGAGCACAATATTCAAGTCGACTTTTTGTTTTCAGGGCGTAAGCCTGAGCATTTTTTCGATATGGAGTGTTTTGGGGAGTATCGCGTACAGGCGGGAATGACCTTTGCAACCCACTCTGGGCGGGTGAATGTGCCGCAAACGGTAAGACAAAATTGCTCCTTATCGTTGCTTAAGGATATTCAAGCACTAGATTTGAGTTGCTACGACCTTGTACTGAATGATTTTGAACCCGTATCCGCATGGGCGGCGAGGCGTCAAGGCGTCCCCTCCATTGGGATAAGTCATCAAGCGGCCTTAACGCACCCTGTGCCTAAATTGGGGAGCACTTGGTTTAATGAATTACTACTCAATTATTTTGCGCCGGTGGATGTGGCACTGGGGTGTCATTGGCATCATTTTGGTTTTCCGATCTTACCTCCTTTTGTCGAAGTCGATGCCAGTCCCATTGAGCATACCCATCAAATTTTGGTGTATTTACCCTTCGAAGAGGCGGATGCGATCGCCGCATTTTTTAAGCCATTTACGGATTATCAATTCTTGGTGTACCACGCTAAGCAGCCGACTGCACCGCTTGCCGACCATATTCTATGGCATGGTTTTAACCGTGACGGATTTAAACAGCACTTAGCGACTTGCGGCGGTGTGATTGGTAATGCCGGATTTGAGCTGGCGAGCGAGGCACTGACCTTAGGGAAAAAGTTGTTGGTCAAGCCGCTGATTGGTCAATTTGAACAGTTGTCGAACGTGGCAGCGCTCCAATTATTGGGCGCGGGTGACAGTATGATGAGTCTGGATACGGGCGTGGTTAAACGTTGGCTCAAGGCGGCATCGCCAAATCCAATTGCCTATCCACAGGTGGGCGATGCCTTAGTGAAATGGATTTGCAGCGGTCAGTGGCAACATACTGCGCCATTGTGCGATGACCTTTGGAGTCAAGTGAGGCTGCCCGACACCTGGCGCTAACTCGAGCTAAGCTTGATGATAAAAGGCGTCGTCGGCTCTAGCTGGAAATTTGGGGTTAGCGTATAATTTGGCCAATTTTGCTGTTAGCCCCAGCAGCGTGTCTATATTGGCCTAGTCTGGCCACAATTTAGTTGTCATAAATGAGCCTTAAGAAGTTTACTCAGTACAAGTTACTGTTTTTAATGTTGTTGTCCCTCGGTATTTTACTTCCTTTTATTCCTGACCAAGCCTATCACATCCCCGGCCCTGATATTGCTACGCAAAATCTGCATGTGATTGAATTTAATGATCAAGGTCAGCCACACAACGATGGACAATGGCAAGGGCTCAAGGCGCGGATTTTACAACCCAATAATGGCACTGCTCCCGAGCTACTGATTTTTGTCCACGGCTGGCACCACAGTGCAAATCCGACGGACGAGAACTTTGTCGCGTTCGAGCAGTTTTATCAGCAGATGGCGGCATCCGACTCCCAGCGTAACCTACTGGGTTTATACATAGGTTGGCGAGGCGACAAGCTGGATCCCTTCTGGCTCGATGGCTCAGAAGATGCCACCAGTTGGATTGAGCCGCTGGATTTCCCGACCATTTTACAGCGTAAAGCCGTGGCCAAGCGTATAGGGCAAACTGGGCTATCACAGTTGCTGGATAAGCTGGATGTGCTAGTCGCTGAGCATCAATTACTGCGTTATACCGTGATTGGTCACAGCCTTGGCGGCTTAGTGGTGTTGCACGCCAGTAAAGACAGAATCAAGGCGGCCATCGATAATGAGCAGGATAATCCAAATCTTTTCTTACTGCTAAACCCCGCCGCACCAGCGCAGGATTTTAAGCCACTCGATACTCTGATGAGTCTAGATAGGCAAAAACCGAGTATGGTGGTGCTGCAATCTAAGGGCGATTTTGCGGTAAAAGAGGCCTTTAATTACATCAAGGACGGCGAACGGGCACTGGGGAACTCTTGGGCTATTACCCACGATATCGATAAATGTTCTGGCGGTAATTGTTCGACCCCGATGAAGATGCCTTCGGCATTAATGGCCCATGACGAAATTCCCGGTTGTATGATGACCTTGCCGCATTCGGGGTGGAAAATCCGTGCTCGCCTGCAGGCGCGGCGCAGTGTGCAAACCTGTCCCGACGCCAATATGCAGGCAGTATGGGTGCTGGCCGTGTCCGATGAAATTGTCTCTGGGCATAATGGTATTTTAACGCCTGCCCACGCCAAGGCGCTATCCGAGGTGATGGGCATGATTGATTTGTATCGAAATCAACTGCCTAAACATGCGGTTGAAAGCCCTGCGAATGAAGATTTAGCGACGTTGGTGCCTGACTCTGAGGCAACAAATACCAACGATACACAAACCAGTACCCCAGCCGAACCCGTGGTGTTAGTCGAGCCGCTACCTGAAGGCGAAAAACCTAAGCCACAAGAGACTCAAGCGCCGAGTGAGGTGAGTCCTCCAGTTGCGCTACCACAAGCCGATAAACAAACACAGTCGCAATCGACGGAGGGTAAACCGAGTGAAGTTGGTGATAAGACCAAACAAGAGATAACTGAGTCCACGGACAAGCAATCAATAATCAATGCCGAACTTCAACCTCAGAAAAATACTGCTAACGAGATTCCGTCGAATGAACCAACTCAGCCTCAACCTAAGGTCAAGACTGAGTAAAGGATCGTGCTAGCCTTACTGATTTTTAACCTGCCATTTACGCCAGCTAAAATGAAGTAAAAGGACTAAAAGCAGACTAACGATCGCCCATGTAGGGTATTTATGTTGATGATAAAACGTGAGTATTGGGGCGATTTCATCGCGGATTAATACTGGGCCTAAGCCAAAAAGCGTTACCCAAATGCTGGTGGCGAGTAGGTTGCCCATCACGAATGTTTTAAAAGGCATTTTGGCTAGTCCACAGCCAATAAACATAAACTGCTTAAGCCCTTCGACAAAGCGGCTGAGTACTAAAGCTGCAATGCCATACTGGCCAATCACACTGTGGATCTTGTCCTCAAGCTGCGGCTTTATCCAACCTTTTCGCAGTAATACCTCACCGAAGCGGCGACCGATAAAGTAGCCCAAACTGTTGCCACTCAGGGCGGCGGCGCAGGCAACGATGAGGACTAATGGCAGCGACATTTGCCCAGTCGCGGCCAATAAACTGGCAACAATCAGTAAGGATTGTCCCGGTGCAGGAATCCCAAATCCCTCAACGGCAATGGCCAAAAACAGCAGCAGATAACCGTATTGCTGCAACCAAGGTGTCATTTCGGTGATAAGGTGTTGTAAAGCTTCTGGCATGATGAAAACAGAGTGCGAGAATGAATCATCCCATCTTACTCGGCACTGTTAAGTTTCGGATAGCTTTATGAGCAAAGTTTCATGCCGATTTTATGGAATGGCGCATATTCAAGGCACAAAAAAGCCGAACTGAGTTCGGCTTTTTTGTATGACAACTTAATGGTTGCTTAAGCGAAAGCAGCCTGCAGTTGTGGCACAACTTGTTTCTTACGGCTTAATACGCCGTCTAACCACACTTTGCCATCGACAGGGGTTTTGCCGTAGGCACGGTTAACCAGATCGGCATCGTCAGAAACCACTAACAGCTCTGAGCCTTCTTTCATAATGTCGGTCAGCAGTAACAGTACGCTGTGACGGTTACCTTCAACCTTCAGTGCTTTGATATCGGCTTCAAGCTCGGCTTTGATGTCATCAAATACTGACAGATCAATTACTTCTAGCTGGCCGATACCGACTAAGTTACCGTTCATATTGAAGTCTTTAAAGTCGCGCATCACGAGATCGCGTGCTGGCGTGCCTTCAACGGCTGATTTTACCTTGAACATTTCCATGCCCAGTGCTTTAAAGTCTTCGATACCAGCGATTTCGGCTAAGGCCTCAACGCAACGAATGTCGGCAGTGGTGCAGGTAGGTGATTTGAAGATCACAGTGTCGCTCAGGATGGCGCACATCATGATGCCAGCGATATTTTTAGGGATGGCAACTTGGTGGAAGTCGTACATCATCTTAATAACTGTGTTGCTGCAACCAACAGGGCGGATCCAGCACTCTAAAGGCGTATCAGTGGTCAGATCGCCTAATTTGTGGTGATCCACAATACCTACGATGGTCGCTTGAGCGATATCGTCCGGTGCTTGAGTCAGTTCTGAGTGGTCAACAATGTAGACCTGCTCGCCAGCATAGCTGGTTTTGTATTCTGGCGCTTCAAAGCCAAAACGCTCCAGAATGAAAGCGGTTTCGGGTGATAATTCACCTAAACGTGCGGCAACGGCTTCTTCACCGATTTGGTTTTTTAAATAAGCTAACGCGATAGCACCGCAGATTGAATCAGAATCGGGGATTTTGTGACCGACAACGTACATAGGCATTTCAGGGACTCTCCTTTAAATTTGTGGCAATTTTAACAATATTTCGCCCGATTCGGAAATAGCCAAAGCGCATATCACTGCGCCTTAAGCGGCTATTTCTGTCAAAACTTAGGCATTGTTGACTCAGATTTTAGATCTTCACTTTAATCACGACTTTACGTACTGCTGTCGGTGTATCACTCGTACCGGGCATATGCATATCGCCGGGGAAAAATAATGCAAACATACCCGCCTTTAGTTGAATGTAGGAGGCGTTGGCTTTATTCGACTCGTAATCGAACTCGGCGTAATCGTGTTTTTCGAAATAAGGTTTTGATGGGGTTTGGTC
Organism: Shewanella decolorationis; assembly: GCF_004354305.1. Lineage (NCBI taxonomy): Bacteria > Pseudomonadati > Pseudomonadota > Gammaproteobacteria > Alteromonadales > Shewanellaceae > Shewanella > Shewanella decolorationis. The sequence continues at coordinate 4,296,358 of NZ_CP037898.1, forward strand.
GGCCAATGGTAGATAGCCAAACTCTTCTTCGCCACTGACCACATACTGCACATCGATGTATTTTTGATGTACTTCAAAGGGTTCGGTCGATTGTGGTTTGGTGTGGTAGTCGTTGACTATCACGAAAATATCCTCGCCATCGAGGGGATAATTGCCAACGGGCAGTTGGCTAAAGTCAGTGCTGGCAAGATGCGCTAATGCCGTGGCAATGCGTGGGCTGAGTGATTGATAAATATGGCGATTAGCTAAGGTATCGACAATCATGGGGTACTCGATATGGCGTAAGTAAATGAGTGAATTGTAAAGATTATAATCAGTTCACCGCCGTTAGAACATAAGCGATAGACATAAAAAAACAGGCCATAAATGGCCTGTTTTGATTGTTTGCGGCTTAGTAAGTGTACTTGGCCTCGAGGAAGTAGTAGCCCCCATTAAATCCAAACGGTGTATTGGTTAACGGATAGACGAAAATACCATTGAAGTTATTGTCATCTGGGCGTTTTTCAGGATACACATCAAACAAGTTTTGTACGCCAGCGGTGAAGCTTAAGGCATCGGTTGCGGCGTAGCGCACGGATAAATCCATCACCCATTGGTCGCTGTAATTCACATCACCCGTTGAGTAACCCACAGTGTAATCGCCGAAATAGCTGAGGCGAATATTAGTCTTAAAGTTACCTAATTCATGGGTCAGACCTAGGTTACCCGTATTGTGCGGCGTGGCCGAGGTCATGCGGGTTTGTTCGATATTATCGAAGAGTTTAGGGCCGAGTCCGTCCAAAATTTCAGGGAAATGAATATCTTGGATTTCAGTTTTGTTATAGGCGTACGCCAAGTTGGCGCGTAAATCGCCCCAGTTGCCGAGATCAAAATCTTGGCTCACCACTAGATCGACGCCGCGAGTTCGGGTATCAACGGCGTTAATAAAGAAGCGTGCCGATTCAGCATTGGTATTGGCCAGCGCCGCTGCAACTGCGGGCGAGTCGTTTGGCGTCACTGAGCTTGAGAGGATAATCCTGTCATCGATTGAAATCTGATAGGCATCCAAGGTCAGGGCTAGACCCGTATCATTGGTGTAGACCAAGCCTAAGCTGAAGGATTGCGACAGCTCTGGGTCGAGCTCGTTAATGCCTAGGGCCTTAGTCACTGGCGATAAAGTGTTGAAAGTGCCTGATTCTGTTGGCACTAACTGGCCGGTAGTCGGATCAGGATTAAACAGGGTCGAGATATTGCTGAAGTACAACTGTTGTACGCTCGGCGCTCTAAAGCCGGTGTTCACTGTGCCGCGCAGGGCTAAATGGTCGGTGAAGTCGTAACGGCCTGCGAGCTTCCAGCTGGTGTTGCCACCAAAGTCAGAATAGTTTTCGTAACGAAGCGCCGCCGCCCAATAAAACTCTGTGGTTAATTGGTTTTCAAGTTCGACATAAACACCGGTATTGTCGCGAGTCTCATCGACTTCTGATTCAGGCGTAAAGCCAGTGAAGCCTTGGCTGCCCGCGGCACGGTTATCATAACCGCCATTGATATAAGAACCCGGTTCGCCCGCCTCAATCTGATAACCGTTTTGGCGCCAAGAGACACCCGTCGCCACTAAGATCTCTGAGTCATTGGCGAAGTTATAGTAACGCGAGGCATCGATGTTCAGGTTTGCTTCGCTGGTGGACAGGGTTCCAGCATCGAATTCGGTCGGGCTATCTGGGCCGAGTGATGCATTTAGGGTGTTGACAATGTTGTATTCGAACGAGTTTCCGCCATAGCCCGCTGAGGTATCGATATTCCATTCACCGAGGGTGAACTCATAGCCTAGGACTAATGATGAGTCGATGATCTTAGGATTTATCTGCGGTAAAAAGCCGTCGGGATACAGTTCGAGCAAGTTACGGGCATCGAGCGCACGGCGATAAAATGCACCGGATTTGGTTTCACGCTGGCTAATGCCACCAAAGGCATAGAGTTTGCTGTCGTTTGAGAAAGGCTGCGCCGCGTTGATAAATAAGCCTAAGTTATCGTATTCGGCGTCGCCCACTTGGTGGCTCTTACGGTTGAAAGTCGCTTCGCGCGGATCAGCCGAACCGTCTGGCTGCTTAGGATATTGTTGGCGTGGATCTAAGCCAGCGCGGTTGGTGCTGTCTTTATGGTGAGCTTCGACGCCAATATTCACAAAACCATCGTTGTTTAAACTGATCCCGTGGTTCACGCCAACGCGCCATTGTTCACCGTCACCCAGATAGGTCTGTCCGGCTTGAGCCGATACACTACCGCCTTGGTCGTTATCTTTTAAGACTACGTTGATAACACCGGCAATCGCATCTGAGCCGTATTGCGCCGAGGCGCCATCACGCAGGATTTCAATGCGTTTAATCGATGTCATCGGAATAGCGTTCAAATCGACGTTAGATGAGCCCTTGCCGACAGTGCCGCTTAAATGCACCAGCGCCGAACCATGGCGGCGTTTACCGTTTACCAGTACTAGCGTGTGATCAGGCGACAGACCGCGTAAGCTAGCAGGGCGCACCGCGTCTGAGCCATCGGTGACCGATGAGAAGGGGAAGCTGTAACTTGGCGCAGCAAATTGCAGCGCCTTAGCGGTTTCGGTCATACCGGTTGATTCGAGTTGCTCCGCGGTAATGATATCGACGGGGGCAACGCTGTCGGTTGCGGTGCGTAGGGCGATCCGCGAGCCGACGACTTCAATTTTCTCAAAGCTGCTGGCTTGTTCTTCTGCGTGTACGACAGGAAAAACCAAAGTTGAAGATACTGCTAATGCGATAACGGCTGGACGCATAAAACCTCTCAATGTGGAGTAACCTTTAGGCTGGAACGAAAACATTGAACCAACGAAAGTAACAATTCGATAGGGCGAAGGTTATCACTGTAACAATTGTTACATCTAGACAGAAAAGAACTAACTCAGAGCTTACTGTTCTAGATAATTCTTGAAAGCCAGTCGAATATGTCGCCATAGGAGAAGTGATGGGCTAAGTGAATAAAATCATCTAGATCCATTAGGTGGGTTGAAGGTTTATCGCGCTTGGCGGCTGTGTTTTAATGGCACGAAACCTCAGGTTTGAGGCACTTTAAGGAGTTAAGTTTTGCCCGCATTACGCTTTCTTGCAGGTCCTACGGCCTTTAACATTATTAGGGAACAAGGTCTGCATCCCGATGCTTTTACACAACTATTGGCTGCATCCGGTGGACCAAAATGGTTAGGGATTGCGGGTCTTGATAAGTATCTCTTCACGGAATTCTTTAAGCAGCGTAAGACACCGCTTTATACCTTAGGGGCGTCGTCGGGAGCGTGGCGTTTAGCCTGTTTGGCGCAGCAGGATCCACTACAAGCCTACGGACGTTTAGAGGATTACTATATTGGCCAGCGGTATGAAACCATACCGACACCGCAGGAAGTAAGCGAGCAGGTGAAGGGTATAGTTCAAGGTATTCTCGGCGAGACGGGCGGGCGCGAGATAGTGAATCATCCCTTCATTCACAGTCACTTGATTGCCTGCCGGGCTAAACATATCAATCGCCTTAGCCATAAATTGCCCTTGGCAGCAGGGCTAGCGATGACGGCCGCGACCAACCTTATTAGCCGTAAAACCTTGGGTTGGCATTTCGAGCGGGTGGTTTTTAGTCAGCAAGTGGCAGCATCACCCTTTAGACAACTTGCGGATTTACCCAGTCAGCAGGCGCAGCTCACCGAGACCAATATGAACTCAGTGATGTTAGCGACGGGATCGATTCCCCTGGTGCTTGCACCCGTATCTCAAATTGAGGGTGTTGCCTCAGGGCAATACTATGATGGTGGCATCACCGACTATCACTTCGATTTGCCTTTATCCCATGCCACAGGTTTAACCTTGTATCCGCATTTTTATCCCCATATGAGTCCCGGATGGTTTGATAAATCCTTAACCTGGCGCCGTGCACGCACCAATTACGATAACGCTTTGATATTGGCGCCTTCGGCGGAGTTTGTGGCTTCGTTACCTTTTAGTAAGGTGCCCGACCGTGAAGACTTTAAGCAATTGGATACGGCGCAGCGGATGCAGTATTGGCGCCGCTCTGTTGCCTTTAGCGAACGCCTAGCCGATGAATTTGCCGAGGTGTACGAAAAAGGAAATATTGCCGAACACTTAGCACCGCTGTAAGGAAAGAGCGGCAAGCAAGCCTAAATTCTTTTTTGCTGTCAGCGACTTTAGGAAGGAAATTATTTCTCCTGCTACACTCTAAATTAATAAGGAGTGGCTAATTTTTGTTCGCTCCGATGTCAGTGGGCAGGAGGTTGCTATGCAAACACGAGAAATGGCGTTAATTATGCGCGATGCCTTGTTGCTGCCACAGGGAAGGATTGAAGTCCGCGTGGTCGAGCCGGGTCAATTACGTATGGTCGCGGATGTCTTGAAAGGCAAATATCATTTAGCCTTTGCGGCGATGAAACCCAGTGGTACTCCTCCCTGTTATCCCACAGCCACTCAGTGCGACATCATCGATTTCAACCAACTGGAAGATGAGTCCCTCAGCATAGTGTTAGAGGGGCGACAAAGAGTTAGCATTCTTTCGGCGGCAGAAGCAAAAGATAAGCTGTGGATGTCCCGCACTTTGCCCTGTCAAAATTGGCAAGAAGAGCCGATTGAAGGGGAGTTCGAGCTGATCAGTGCCGCGCTGGAGCAATTCTATGAGGTGAACCCTGACTTGTTGGAGCTGTATTCCCAAGTGCATTTAGAGGATGCGGCTTGGGTGAGTCAGCGTTGGTTAGAAGTGTTGCCCATGTATAACCGCGATAAGCTGGTGCTAGTAAATCAACCCGACTGCCATAAAACTATGGATTTTGTCCTGCAACTCATCAAGTCCCATGTGGACTGAAAAACCACACCGAGGCTAAAATAGCGGCTCATTGTAGCCGCTAGTTGTTTCTATGACTCAAACCGCCCGTGCCGCCCAACCTTCCTTTGTGGTTCTTCCTTTAGAAGTGGTTGATAAACCAACGGTATTTTCTTTTTTGATCGACCATTATGCCCATATTGGCGAAGGGGTTTGGCGCCAGCGGATCCTCGACGGTAAAGTACATTGGCAAGATGGCAGCTTAATTGGGTTGGAGACTGCCTATCGCCCGACGGCGAGGGCCTATTACTACCGTGAAGTCTCCGTCGAGGCACAAGTTCCCTTCGAATCGCCGATTTTGTTTCAAGATGACAATCTAATCTTGGCCTACAAACCGCATTTTTTACCCGTCACCCCCAGTGGCGATTATGTCAATGAGTGCCTAGTACACAGATTACGCTTAAGCACTGGGATAGACACTATCGCTCCAGCACACAGGTTAGATCGGGAAACCGCGGGCGTGATCCTGATGACGACTCGCCCCGAGACGCGGCATATTTATCACCAATTATTTATCGATGATGCGATTCGTAAAGATTATCAAGCGATTGCCAAACTCACCCCAGAGATAATGGCGCAATATGCCAGTGGCGAATTAACCCTGCCATTGCATTGGACGGTAAAAAATCGCATGCAACGAAGCGAGCCGAGTTTTACCATGAAAATAGTCGAAGGAGAGGCAAATACCCACTCTGAAATCAGCTTAGTGGCGATTCATGGGGAGTTTGGTTTATTCGAGTTAAGCCCTATTACGGGCAAGACACACCAGCTACGAGTCCATATGCAAAGCCTTGGTATGCCACTGTTAAATGACCGCTTTTATCCGACCTTATACCCTAAAGGACCGGATGATTTTAGCAAGCCGCTACAACTCTTGGCGCAGCGATTACGTTTTGTCGATCCAATCAGTGGTCGCTCGCACGATATTGAATGTGATGGATTAACGTTTTAGTCAGCGGAAAGCATTATTGCCACAGTGTAAAAAGTGGGGTACTGCAAGATGATTGTGTGAGCTTCTCTGCAATGGTAAGAATACAGACTCTGTTATGCTCATGAGTTGTAAGGAGTCTGACGCTGATTGTTTGAGGAACTCAATAGAATGACCAAATCTGCAATCGTTTCAATTTTACTCTGTGCCGCGGTGTTGCTGGGCGCCATGTATTTTGGCAGCTGGACTAAGCATCCCTATGTACAAGAGCTGACGACGGAAATCCGTAAAGCCAGCGCGGTGATCGAGCCGAAGAAACCGAGTGCCGAGGCGATGCAGGATGCTGACAATCAAACTGATGTGTCGTTACAGCTCAAGGGCGTTTGGGATCAGATGCGTGATGATGCAACGCCGCCTAAACGCCCCGAGTCTCAGCTATTTCAGCAGCGTTTGCCAAATCAAGAAGCCACCGCTAAACCTGTGGATTCGGTCAAGGGCGTGACCAGTTCTGAAGCGGCAAAACACAACCCAGTTTAGGCTATTCCTGCCTCGGTGGTTCGAACCGAGTCTCGGTCATATCCCCATGTAAAACAGCGATTTTTGTCGGTTCACCATCTTCAGCTAACGCCAAAATTCCTATCCCACTGCGGTTGACTAAACGCTTGCTGCGCTCGCCATTAGGGCGCCGACCACGCAGCGACATTCGCTTACGCTTAGTGAAGAGGTTTAACGGCGAGAAGTGGCCGTAAAGCCAGCCGTTGAGCTTATCGAAAAACGGCAGTAGTTTCTCGGGGAACTGGTTTTTAATCCCGCTACAGGTAATTTGGTAAATATTAGGGCTGCTACGACGAAAGCGAATGCTGATGTCATAGGCGAAGGAGTAGTGCACATCCCCCGAGAGGATCACAAATTGCTCCGGAGTCTTGCGGTGCATAAAAATACTCAGCAGGGTATTGGCGGCGCCTGGATGCGCCATCCAGTTTTCGGCATCAACTAGCAGTGAAGCGCCTATAAATGTCGCCATACGTTGCACGGCTTCAATCACCTTGACCCCAAACATCGGCGCGGGTGAAACAATAATCACCTTAGATTGGCCGAGTAGCGCCTGTTGTAAGTCCATTAAGGCTTCCCAATCCATTAGGCCTGAGGGTTTGGCGAGATTAGATTCACTGCGCCAGCGGCGGGTGCGGGTATCTAACACAACCAGCTTAGGCGAAGTGTCTAAGGTGTAATGCCATTGCTCGAATTTGAGTAATAGATCGATTAAGTCATCTTGGGTTTCTGGCGCTGGGCGGGCGAAAAAACCATCTAACAACGGTCGAACCTCGGCATCAAACTGGCTCGGTGCGTTGCCTAAACCTTGGAATAAGGTATAGGCAATCAAGGCATTACCAATAATGCGTTTTGAAAAGGCATGGCCGTAGGCAGCCTGTTCCCACTTAGCGGTGAGGTTCCAATCGTCGGTGATGTCATGGTCATCGAACATCATATACACGGGAATATGCGCCATCAGGCGCCTAACCTGTTTGAGCCCCGCCTTAAAGGCCAATAGATTTTGCCATTCGCGCTGCCAACGTAGCTGATTCGCTGCCGAGAGTCCCTCAACCTCCTTGGGTAAGTCGATAAGCTCCCATAATTCGGGTGACCAAGTCAGCAGATACAGGGCAATCATCTCATTGAGACTGACTAAATGGTTTTCGGCAATCGATGAGGTAAAAATCGGATGATTGATATACCAGCGCCAGAGCGCGGTTTTAGCGGGATATTCGGTGCGTGGCAGCAGATTCTTGTGGCGTAAATATAAATGCTCGGGCCGATAACTTATGGCTTCGCTTCCCGCAATATTGGCGCCGTGAAAGGCTTCATGGTGCAAACCTAGTTTTTCGATCACTTGACCTATGGCGGATAGCATGGGGCCCGCCACATCATCCACATAGACCTGATCGCCGCTGAGCATCAGTAGCGCTGGGCGTTCGTTAGCACCTTTATCGATAAGCCGGGCGAGTTTGGTATCGGCGGCGACTAAGGCATCCTCACTGTGGTGATGGGGATTGCGGCATGAGCCATGCCATACCTGTGTCAGTGTTTGGCTAAAGTAAAGATGGGGCGAGTCAGCATCGCCATAGCTCAACTCTTTGACGTTATTGAATAGGTCATCAATCCCCTTGGCGGACACTCGATATTGGATAACCGTTTGGGGCGTAAGTAGTTCGGGGCGCGCCAGGCGAAGTAAATACTGAAAGGCATGCTGACCGAGCGGCACACAGTGCACTTCTTCCTCTGTTAACGGGTAACTTTGCTCCCCTAAGGTAAGCTGTAATTCGCTTAACGGCTCGCGGCTCACAAACCAGAGAGTAAAGTGTGAGGCGTCGCAGTGGCGCAGCATGGGGCCTGCAAGAATAGGGGGAAGTGCTTGAGTCAAATTCAGCCTTTTGGTCGTTAATTGGGTTAAGTGGTACAAATTCGATGCGGTTAAGCACAGGTAAATAAGAGTAAACAAGTGCGTTGAATATGAAAAGCTTTTAGAATTATGAGCCTAATGAATGGCTAAGGATCGCGGGGCAATATGGCAAACATTATGGTAACGGGCGCAACCGGATTACTCGGCAGGGAGGTCGTCAAACAGTTAACCGCCGTGGGTCATAGGGTGATTGCCACAGGTTTTAGTCGCGCCGAGGAGGGGATTTATCGGCTCGATTTAACCCAAGCCGCCGAGGTCGAAGCTTTTATTGCCCGTGAGCAGCCCGAGGTGATAGTGCACTGCGCCGCCGAGCGTCGTCCCGATGTGTCCGAGCGCTCGCCAGAACATGCCTTAGCACTGAATCTCAGCGCCAGCCAAACCTTAGCCGAGGTCGCCAAGACCCATCACGCTTGGCTGCTCTATATTTCTACCGACTATGTGTTTGATGGCACAACGCCTCCCTATGCCGAAGATGCAGCGCCCAATCCGGTCAATTTTTATGGCGAGTCTAAATTGCAGGGCGAAACCTGTGTGCTCAACATCGACAGCGGTTTTGCGGTGTTACGTTTACCTATCCTCTACGGCGAAGTGACTCAACTGAGCGAATCTGCGGTATTGGTACTAATCAACCAATTGCTGGATAGCAGACCGCAGCGGGTCGACCATTGGGCTATTCGCTCGCCAACATCGACGGCGGATATTGCCAATGCTATCGCTAAGCTCATCCAGCGGCAGGCTGACCGCGCCGATGTGTCGGGAATTTACCATTTTAGTGCCACGCAAACCATGACTAAGTATCAGATGCTGCTCAGCTTAGGTGAACTGCTGGGGATAGATACTGCGCATTTACTTCCTGAGCCAACGCCTATGGATAGCGCCAAAAGGCCGCAAGATTGCACCTTAAGTTGTGGGCGTTTAGCGGCGCTGGGGATTCAATCTGAGTTAGCGTTTAAGACAGGGCTTAGTCAGGCGCTCGCTCAATCCAGTGCGGCACTGGCAGCGGTAGGCTGTCGTTTAAGGAATCACCATGGTTAAGATTTTAGGTACTAATCTGCAAGCTGCTGACCAAGTGGCGCTGCTGCGAACCTTAGGCTTATTGCTGCAAATCGGTTTGACGTTATTTGCCGCCGACACCTTTGGCCTGAGTTTACAAATGGAGCCGCTGGTGCATGTGTTTGTGCTGGAGGTGTTGTATTTGTCGCTCACCTTGGCATTGCGTAAGCCTTTGTTTGCGAAAGAGCGTGGCCTGTTTATCGCCCTGAGTCTCGATACCTTATTTTGGATCTCTTGGCTGTATTTTTCGGGCGGGGCGACCAATGCGTTTATCTCCTTACTGCTATTACCGATTGCGCTCGCCGCCGTGACGCTGCCGATTTGGGCACCTTGGAGCCTAACGGCGATCTCTACGCTTGCCTACAGCCTGATGATTTTTACCGTGCCAGAATCGCAAATGCATCACCACGGTATGGATATGAGTTCCCACTATCTCGGCATGTGGTTTAACTTTGTGATTTCGGCGCTGGTATTGACCACCAGTGTGGCGTTAATTGCCAAGCGCATGCGGCGTCAGGATGCGCAGCTTGCCTATATGCGTGAAGGTCAGTTGAGACAAGAACAGTTATTGGCGCTCGGTACTGTGTCAGCACAAATGGCCCATCAACTGGCAACGCCACTCTCGACACTGAGGTTATTGCTCGACGAATTAAGGGAAGAAACCCCTGAACCTTCAATAACCGTAGTTGAAATGGAAACTGCGCTGGGGCGCTGTGAACATACTTTGGCAGAGCTGCGCTTGGCGACTGAGTCGATTCGCGACCGTCGTCAGCGGCCACAAAAGATCACTGAGCTGGTGGCCGGATTAAAGCAGAAAACCCAGTTGCTGATGCCGCAGACCGAACTCAATTGGTTGATCACCTGTGCGCCTAAGCAGTTGGAAGAACAACAGATCTTAACCGATATGAGCTTAACCCCCGCCATTATGGCCTTGATTGAAAATGCCGCCCGCGCCAGCGCCGAAACCTTAGGCGTCGCCCAAGTGGATATCAGTCTCGATAGCGCGCCGAGCGAAGGACAGATCTATTTGCAGATCCGTGATTATGGCGCGGGTATCGCTCCCTCATTATTGCCACAATTGGGGACCTTATTAATCGAGAGCCCCAAAGGCTTAGGCGTGGCCTTGCTGCTGAGCCACGCTAGCCTCGAGCGTTTGGGCGCAGAGTTGATCCTCGCCAATCATCCTCAAGGGGGCACTGTGGCGCAAATTCGTTTTACCCTCTTGCAGCCTAATGCATCGGCCACGACGACGGAGGCGCTATGAAACGGCTATTGATTATTGAAGACGATCAGGCGCTTGCAGGCGTGCTTGCGCGGCGGTTGACTCGCCATGGTTTCGAATGCCGCTTAAGTCACGATGCCAGTAATGCGCTGCTGGTGGCGCGGGAATTTTGCCCTACCCATATCCTGCTGGATATGAAACTGGCCGAGGCCAATGGCCTGAGTTTGATTGTGCCTCTGCGTAATCTGTTGCCTAAGGTCATTATGGTGCTGCTAACGGGCTACGCCAGCATTGCTACCGCGGTAGAGGCGATTCGCCTCGGCGCCGACAACTATCTTGCAAAACCCGTCGATACCCAAACCTTGTTGGCCGCCTTTGAGGTGAACAGTCAGGCGAGTGCGCTGCCTGAGGATGAAATCGATGACTCGCCGCTCAGCCCTAAACGGCTGGAATGGGAGCACATTCAGCAAGTGCTCAATGCCAATCAGGGCAATGTGTCGGCTACCGCCCGCCAACTGGGTATGCACCGCCGTACCTTGCAGCGTAAGTTATTAAAGAAACCCGTGAGTGAAACCGGGCCGCTCAAATAAGGGCAATGCACTTAAGAAAGGAGTCGTCGCATGCGTGAGTATGATGGTATTGAGGTACGTTATCGCAGGCCCGATACCGATTTAGCCAAAAGCTTGCAAGTGATTGAAAACCTATTGGGCTTTGCCCCCGAACTGCAGCAGTTAGACTTTGATTTATCCTTTTGGGCTGGCGGTGCTGGGGTGCTTGATAAGCTGGCAATCTCCTGCAATGTTTCGCCCGAGCAGTGGTTAACACTCAAGCAAAAGCTGGACTTATATTCCCCCGAAGAGATGATAGCTAGGGAAGATTGTCGCGAAGACTTTATCTGGTTAGTTGCCGACGATGAGGAATGCTGTGATATTTTGGCGGCTTCAGTACAATTTATTAATGACAACAAGGCGCCGTTTCAAGAAGCATGCGATACATCGCAGTCAATCCACTTTGGTTATATGAGCGATGTGAATACTTGGACGGCTGTATGGGGGCAAGGCTGCCGAATCAATTATGCCTACTTTTGTGAAGGTTAAGAATTGTCTGGGCTAAGCGCTGTCAGTACTGAAAGCTGCCAAGGTTTATCTGCATTAGCGCTAAATGTTTGTATCGCTACCAAGGCAGCTCAGTACCATCGTAGGCCAAAAAGGTGCCCGTTTGTGCTGGTGTGGCATTGGCAATAATACTCACCAAACATTGGGCGACGTACTCTGGTGTAAACAGCTTTTGTTTGGGCACGTTCTGCTGAAAAGGTTTGGATAATCGCGTATCCGTAGTGCCGGGATGCTGTGCTAGCACCACGCAGTGTTTCATCGTTCTTTGCCATTCAATCGATAGCGTTTTAAGGAACATATTCAGCGCCGCTTTCGAGGCGCGATAGCTATACCAGCCACCCAAGCGGTTATCGCTAATGCTGCCGACTTTGGCCGATACCACGGCAAATCTTGCTGAGTTACTTTGTTTTAAGGCATGGCAGAAGTGTTTTGCCAGCACCATGCTGGGAAGGGTGTTTAGCTTGATATTATCCATGAAAAAATCCCCATCGAGGGTCTGTAAGCTTTTTTCTGGCCCCTTATCCTCGGTGTGTAGCATGCCAATACAGTTAATCAGCCAATCTAACTGGGGAATGCTTTGGCTCAGTTGCTTAATCTCCTCCTCATGGGTGATATCCAGCTGATGCCAAATCACTCCATCGTCTCGCCCAGTATCGGGCCTATGCTGTTTATAGGTCGCATAAATTGTGGCCTCGGGATAGGTTTCGCGAAGCTTATTGACCATGGCTTGACCTATACCACCGCTGCCGCCCAGTACTAGAATATGCATGGCTTTTCTCCTCAATACTCAGTCGTTATAGCTGTTCCAGTTGCGCGATATGCTGTTCGGCAGTAGCCAAAATCGCCTGTTTAACCGACTCCTCAGTGTTATCCCAAGTGCGGTACAGCATGGCGATGCGTGGATTATGGGTGAGCTGCGCGCGGTGTTTATCCATAAAGCGCCAATACAGGCTGTTTAACGGGCAGGCTGATTTGCCGCTACGTTCTTTTATCTTGTAATGACAACTGCCGCAGTAATCACTCATTTTATTGATATAACTGCCGCTTGCGGCATAGGGTTTAGTGCCGACGATGCCGCCATCGGCGAATAGCGCCATGCCGCGAGTGTTGGGCATTTCGACCCACTCAATCGCATCCACATACACGCCTAAGTACCATTTATCCACCTCATCAGGGGCGATTTCGGTCAATAAACAAAAGTTGCCAATCACCATTAAGCGTTGAATATGATGGGCATAGGCAAAATCCAGTGACTGAGATAAGGCATGGCGCAGGCAGTTCATTCGAGTCTTGCCATGCCAAAAGTAGTCGGGCAGCTTGCGCGTGGCCTCGAGGGCATTAATGCTGGCGTAGTTGGGCATATTGGCCCAATAGATGCCGCGCACATATTCACGCCAGCCGAGGATTTGCCGAACAAAGCCTTCGACCTGGGCTATCTCAATAAAAGGATTGGCATGATAGTGCTCAATTACCGCATTGATCACTTCTAATGGGCTGATAAGTTTGGCGTTTAAGCTAAAGGACAGCCGACTATGGTACAGGCTCCACTGCGCCGGATGTTGCTGGGTCATCGCATCTTGAAAGCGGCCAAAGGCGGGCAGGCAATACTCACAAAAATGTTTTAGTAATTCGAGGCTTTGTGCACGGTTTATCGGCCAGAGTAAATGCGTATCCGCCTTGCCCATAGTATTAATCCCATGGCGCGTAAGGCGCTCGAGAATATTTTGCACATTATGGCCAAACATCAAGGGTGTAGGTAAAGATTTGATATCTTGGGATTTAAGCTTTTGCCTGTTGCTCGCATCAAAATTCCACTGCCCGCCAACGGGCTTGCCATCCGTCATTAAGATATTGAATCTTTTGCGCATGCGCCGATAAAAATGCTCCATCAACCTGTGTTGCCCTTGGGGGAATTCCCGATCAATCTCGGCAAAGGGCAATAAAAAGTGCTCGGTATCGACGCAATTCACCATGGCATTGGCAAACTTAAGCTGGCTTAATTGCACGAAGAGTCGATATTCGTCAGGCCGTTGATATTCAAACTTAATCGCGCCAGTTTCGGCGACAAAATACTGTAGCAGTGCGTTGAGATCGGCAAAGTCTTGGGTATCGTCAAGGGTGAGGTAACGCACTTGATGCCCCGCCGCACCAAGCTCGCTGGCAAACTGCGCCATAGCGCTGAAAAACGCGCAAATTTTTTGCACATGGTGAGTCACATAGGTGTTTTCTTGATGCAATTCTGCAATTAAATACAGTACCTTAGGATCGGCTTGCTGATACCAAGTATGTTGGGCATTAAGCTGATCGCCTAAAATTAGCCTGACCGTATGGAAGTGCTGTGATTGCTGCCGTAATTGCATTAGGTGGACTCTGGTGGATGGTATTTGCAATTGAGGATTACGATGATATGGGTAGTTGGGATCAATCTGAAGGTTGCTTTACAAGGGTAGTTTTATCACTGTATAGACTCTTAAATAATGATCAGAAACCAATTAAATCGAGATTAGATAAAATTTGGCCTGAATAAATGAGATCGATTGAGGAATGGCGCGGGTTTGCTGGTGGATTTGTCCTGGCTACCGCGCCTTTTTTGATCCTAGTGTGTGCGATCTCAATTTTGATCAATGGCGATCCAATTTAGCCAAATGACGCTAAAAAAGTGATCACAGTGATTTAAACCCATGTGACGTTTAAAAGAGGTTTAAATCTTAATCCCCAATATCCTTTGAGATGTGCACTACCTGACCAACTACATGGAAGTTGTGTTGCTCCGTCTTAGGCACTTCGATTGGCGGGTATAAAGGGTTATCACTCAATAAAAGCCAAGCGTTTGGTTTAACCTGGACACGTTTTACCCATAGCTGGTTATCACTGCGTATCACATAGATATTGCCATCGGTCAGCTCGGTGCGCTGCGTGTTGATAAGCAAAGTGTTGTTATTGCTTATGATGGGTTCCATGCTATCGCCCTTGGCCCATACTATAACTAAGTCCTTTTCGGCAAAACCGCGCCATTTAAGCCAACGCTTTCTAAAAGCTAGATGACGACTAGGCTCAATGTCATCCGAACCTTCACTTCCCCAGCCAGCGGATACTTGTATGCTATAGCCAGGTATCAAGGCAAACTCAGATAGAAAGTCTCTATTAGCTACATAGCCACCGCAAACCCCTTCAGTGACTTGATGCTGATAGGGTTGCTCAATCTCATTGAGATACTTCGGTCCATCTCCTGTCGCTAACCATAAAAGATTAACCTTGCCAACTTTAGCAATGGAAACAATCGGCTCAATCGTGGGCTGGCTTGTATCTGCAATGTAACGATGCAGCTGCGATTCAGAAATCCCCGCCATATTTGCGAGTCTTTTTTTGCCGCCAACCATATCTGCAACTTCTGATATGCGAGTCCCTATAGTAGAACTCGAAACGGAACCAAGTTCCTTTTCCATTATTAGATACCGTAAATAGTGATTATTCTTTTGTAAGCAATGGCTTAGTGTATAACTCCCCTAAATTGTTCACATAAGACAATCGGAACTGCCATATATGAGTTGATAGTCTCTCATATATGCGTTATTGTTTAGCTGTCAGATTAAACTAAACGCATAAACGGAACGACTAACTTTAGAGGCAAAAAAATATGCGTCAGCAAAAAGACTCACCACGCATAAAAACAGACTGGCATAGGGCAGATATTATTGCCGCCATTCGTAAACAAGGCACCACATTAGCAGCGGTTGCTCGTGAACATAGCCTTGCATCAAATACCTTACAAAATGCTCTTCGCGTTTCTTGGCCTAAAGGTGAACGCATTATTGCCAATGTGATTGGCGTAGCACCAGAAGATATCTGGCCAAGTCGTTATCCACATCCTAACAAGTCTATCAAAAGTAATGTTAGCACAAATGATTGTGTAAACGCACAAAGGGAGGTCGCATGAATTCATTTATGTTCACTCCGCTTTCATATCAGCACCCGATCAATGGTAGTCAGGCGATCGCTTCTTTCATAGCAGCAAGATCTGGCTTTGTTTGGAACACCTCTTTAAAGGCATAACCCAATGAGTAGACGCAACTGGAAAAAGGTACGAGCCAATAGCCTGCGCCATGCAATGGAGCTGTGCTTAGAGTTTGCTCGCGAAAAACAAAACCTTTCAGTAGACCGCGTTGCCGATCTGATGGGGTTACCTAGTAAATGGACACTCTATAAGTGGCTTGAGAATGGTCGCATTCCTGCCGTATTGATCCGCCCTTTTGAGCATGCCTGTGGTGCGGATTATATGACCTTGTATATCGCAACCTCTAGCAACCGACTTGTTATCGATATTCCCAGCGGCCGTAAGGCGACCAATGCCGAAGTCAACGAACTACAAGGCTCATTTAGTGAAGCTATGGGTTTACTGATCCGTTTCTACCAAGGACAAAGTGCCGCTTCTGACACTATTAATTCGCTAAATAATGTTATGGGCGGTATTGCGTGGCATAGCGAAAACGTTCGTAAAACAGAAGCCCCAGAACTATCGCTGTTTGGAGGGGATGAAGAATGATGGATTTATGGATTACAGCTAAGGAAGCCGAAGGACTTCCTGAATTTCCAAACACAGAACGTGGCTGTAGAAAAGCACTAGATAGACTCGCTGAAGGATCACCTGAGAAATATCGTAAAAGGATAGGCACTAAAGCGACTGAATACCACCTTAGCTTGCTACCTCCCGCCGCTAAAGCCAAGTTGCTTGCACAGCAAGGCAAAATTGAGCTTAACGGTACTGTGCTGAATGCCCCAAAACCTAAAGCCGCGCGGGAACGTTACGATGCCGCTAGCCTGTGGCAATTGTGGGAACGTGCGGGTGAACATGCGCAATCTGTCGCTAAAAGTAAACTGGCCTATGTCAGTGCCTTTTATGCGTTAGTGGAAACAGGTACCAACAAAATGGCGGCTTATGAGCATATCGCCGCTGAGTTTGGTGTCGCTGTACCAACCTTGCGCCGCGACTGCAAAAAGGTAGAAGGCTTTGATAAAGCCGATTGGGCACCGCAACTGCTGACCAAAAACAAAATATCAGCCATGAATAATGCCTTAAACCGTTTAGCGCCCGTGAGTGATGAGGCATGGGCTTGGTTTAAAACTGATTACCTACGGGAAGAACAGCCTAACTTTGCTACTAGCTATTACCGCTTAATTGAAATGGCAGCAAAGCGCGAATGGCAAGTGCCATCGGCAGATAGCCTTAAACGCCGTTTAGATAAAGAAGTGCCGCACGAACATCAAGTATTACTGCGTAAAGGTCAGCATGCGTTAATGACGCTCTATCCCGCGCAACAACGTACCGTGCTGGATATTGAGGCAATGGAGTGGATCAACGGTGATGGCTATCAACACAATGACTTTGTTGCATGGCCTAGCGGCGAAATTATCCGTCCTAAAACATGGTTTTGGGCTGATATTCGCACTCGTAAGATCCTTGGTTGGCGCACTGGTGTATCCGAAAACACCGATACCATACGCCTATCCTTAATGGATGTGATCGAAAAATATGGCATCCCCAAACATATCACCATAGATAACACCCGTGCCGCCGCAAACAAGTGGATCACAGGCGGTGTGCCAAACCGTTATCGCTTTAAAGTTAAGCCCGATGATCCGATGGGATTGATCCCCATGCTTGGTATTCAATTGCATTGGTCAAGTGTGATTTTTGGTAAAGGCCATGGTCAAGCCAAACCGATAGAACGCGCCTTTGGTATCGGCGGTTTAGGTGAGTTTGTCGATAAGCATATCGCTTTTGCTGGTGCCTATACAGGGCCAAATACCAGCGCTAAACCCGATAACTACGGCAGTAAAGTGATCTCTTATGAGGAGTTTATCCAACGCTTAGCAGAAGGTGTTCAAACCTATAACCAACGGCCAAACCGTGAAACCGAAGTATGTCGCGGCATTATGTCGTTTGATGAAGCCTTTGCTGCTAGCTATCAAAATGCCACGGTTCGCAAAGCCACTAGCGAACAAAAACGCATGCTGCTACTGAGTGCCGAAGCGGTACGCGTCAGCAGTCAAGCCACCATAGTGTTAAACGCAGGTGGTGCCGTTGCCAGTCGCAAAAACCGTTATCACCATGAAGCCTTATACAACTATATCGGCCAAAAGATCGTCGCCCGTTTTGACCCCGATAACCTGCATAAAAATGTAGTGTGTTACACGCTGTCAGGCTTACTGATCTGTGAGGCGACTTGTATTGAAGCCGTTGGCTTTGGTGATACCGATGCCGCCCGTGAACATACTCGCCAGCGTACCCAATTTGTTAAAGCCAACAAACTCGCCGCCAAAGCGCATAAACGCATGAGCAACCTTGAGGCCGCCGAGCTAATGCGCGGGGTTGAGTCCGAGCCGCCATTAACACCAGCAGCCACCGAGATGGTGCATATCCGCCACGGCAATACCGTGCGCACTGTCGCCGCCCAGCCTTTAGCCCAAACAGAAAGTGAAAACTTTGAAGAAGCCTTTGCACTAGGCGTATCGGCACTGTTTGCCGAGAAAAATAAAAACCGACTTTAACACCCGTTTAAACCCAAGTTAATTACGACCAAAAGGAAAAAAATGATGAACAAGGTTGTCAGTATTTCTCAATCAGAAATCCAACGCTCACAACAGCAGCCAGACCAACAGCAGCAGGTTATCGACGCAGTAAAAGCGATGATCGACGGCAAAAAAGTCACCCAAGCTAAATTGGCTAAAGAGATCGACGTGAGCACTAGCGTGATCAGTCAATATCTCAACGGTAAATATGATGAGCAAGGTGGCGATGCGGCAGGAGTAACCGAAAAGCTTAGCGCCTGGTTAGCACTGCAAAACCACCGTGCCACAAACCCTGTTGCACCGAAGTTTGTGCAAACCCAAACCGCCAATCAAATCCATACTGCCTTGGCCTATGCCCATGCTGCCGAGTGTATCAGCGTGGTATTTGGAGCCTCTGGCGTGGGTAAAACCACCGCAGCGAAACACTACGCTAACGATAACCCCAACGTATGGATGATCACTGCTTCACCAAGCGCATCCAGTCTTAGTGAATGCCTGTATGAACTGGCATTAGAACTGGGTATGGATGATGCACCACGTCGCAAAGGCCCGCTGGCTCGCTCGATTAAACGCCGTTTAACGGGCACAGGTGGACTGGTGATCATCGATGAGGCGGATCATTTGGATTACGCCACGCTCGAAGAACTGCGCATTTTGCAGGAGCAAACCCAAGTAGGCATGGTGCTGGTTGGTAATAACCGCGTTTATGCCCAACTGACTGGCGGCCGCCGCAATGAAGATTTTGCCCGCTTGTTTAGCCGTATTGCCAAAAAAGTCGGCATTCACAAAGCCAAGAAAAACGATGTAACCGCCATCGCCACTGCTTGGGGCATTCACGGCGACAGCGAACGCGCATTGATGACGCAAATATCCGAACGCCCAGGTGCGCTGCGCCTACTTAACCAAACCCTACGCCTAGCCGCCATGATGGCCAGCGGCAGCAATAGCGCCATTGGCGTTAGCCATTTACGTGCCGCCTTTAAAGACCTTGAAGGCGTGGAATAACACCATTACCTAACCCGTTTCAGCATAAGCAAGGAGCAAAACATGAGACACCAAAACCCTAAATTCGATGTGATTAGTGCGCTGCATTTACGCGGTATGAAGGTAGTTCACTCAGGCGTGAAAGTTGTGCAAATCGACAAGCCGAGTGCCGATTTTCGCCGCATGGCTGTGGACATTATCGAGAACATAAAAGGCATTCGTCGCCGTTGTATGGCGGTGCAATTTCACGGCGTTACCGTGCGCTGGGAGGAGTAATCCATGGCCAAGCTAATTATTGAAATTAACGATGGTGAAGTGGGAAACACTACAGGCATTCAAGTGGAAATGAAGTTAGAAGTTTCTAAAAAAGGCCAGCGAACATTGTCGGATGCCGTTGTTGCGAGCCTTGCCAAGAGCATGGAGTACATCCTGCCTGAAATAACAAAAGATATGGTCGAGCTAACTGGCCGCAAGGTGATGAATACGGAATTAAAGAAAGACCAAACTCTTTCAGAAATGCTGGCAGCAGCCCAAAGAAAAGCACATTAATTAAGGAGTTAAATATGGCTACAAAACCTAAAAGAATTAAAGCAGCTGCGGCGCTATATGTGCCACAGAGCAAACAAGATGTGACCTGTGATATCCGCAAAATTGGCGACTTACAACGCGAAGCACTGCGCTTAGAAACACAAATGAATGACCAAATTGCAGCGGTTGCAGAGGCGTATTCCCCACAACTAGAAGCAATAAAGAAAGATCTTGGGGTATTAACTGCGGGAGTCCAAAGCTGGTGTGAGTCGAATCGTGATGAACTGACTAAGGGCGGAAAAACCAAGACTGCAAATCTTATCACGGGTGAAGTGTCATGGCGTATGAGACCGCCATCGGTATCTATTCGCGGTATCGATACTGTGTTGGAAAACCTCAAGTCTCTCAAGCTTGACCGTTTTATCCGGACTAAAGAAGAAATCAATAAAGACGCCATTTTAGCCGAGCCGAAAGCCGCCGCAGGCGTGGCGGGGATCACCATTAAGACAGGGATTGAAGATTTTGCGATTGTCCCATTTGAACAGGACGCGGGGGTGTAATTATGGCGATCACAAAAGAGCAATGGCAACAGCTTGAAACGGAAATGGCGGGATTAATGGTAAATATTAGTTTCAGTTATCAAGGACATGAATTAACTATCAGGCGTTGTCGCGACGGTGAATCTAAAACCGTTTTAGCCGTTTTTATTGATAGTTCTATTGATGAGCAATGGTTTACACAGGTTGAAAATTTAACTGAAGATGCGCCCAAAATTTTACCAGAGGTTTGGTGCCATAGAACCATATCGCGATACAAGCCAAAGGATATTGCAGAGATAGAGAAGATCCTCGGCAAGCGTAAAGCGAAAAAAGAATATCCCAACTTACATGACAAATTGGTTTGGCTTTCACCTTATTACTCTAAAGCTTCGGTGCTCTGCCGCCAGTTTAAAAAGTTAAAAGGTTTGGAAGTGACTAAAGCTGATTGCTTAGCCCTGACGATGAATCTGAGTTAACCGTAAGCGAAACCCGCCTCAGTGATGGGGCGCGGTCTATCCAGCGTAGTGGCTGGGTACTGATGAGCAGCTAATAAAAAGAGTAAAGATGAATGACCCCCTACGCGAAACGCTTACTCAAATATGCCATTGCAAATTGTTCATTACGGCTCGTTCGTAAAGGCAAAACTGAAGAAGAGTTGGAGGCAGAAAAAGAACAATGGGCGATCAATTTTCTTAACGGGGCATTAGGTCTTAGTTGGCCGCAGCGTAAAGGCCAGCCCAAAGCTGTTCGCGTAATCGTAACGACAACCGATGAGGATGACGAATAATGCTCGACACTAATCAACAAACCCCTGCGCCAGTCGCTCAACGTAAGAAGCGTCTAATTACCTTAATCAATGTGGCCAAGGGATCATTGCAGCTCGATGAGGCTATCTACCGCGCCATGTTAAAAGATGCCACAGGCAAAGACTCGCTGCGTGCCATGACCTTACCCGAGCTAGAGCAGGCGCTCGAAGTGTTTAAACAAAAGGGCTTTAAACCCACGTTAAACATCCATAAAAAGCGCCGTTTAAGCCCAGCAGCTGGCAGCAGTAAAGTGGCCTCAATCGATAAAATTCGCGCTATTTGGATCACCATGGGCCACCACTTAGTGATCCAGGATAACAGTGAGTCGGCGCTCGATGCCTATGTGCGCCGTATGACGCTTCGCAGTCAAAACAAGGGCGTAGATGCAACCGCCTGGTTAACTGAGGATCAAGCCTACAAGGTATTAGAAAGCCTTAAAAACTGGCATAAGCGAGTGTTAATCGAGCGCATTATTGCCCGTGGTGAACGCTTAAAAATGAATGAGCGCGGCACCCGCCCAGCCAGCTACGATGAAATCGTCGCCCAATATGAAGGCCATGGCCGCAGCGCACTACCCACGGATCTTGAGGTCAGTAAATGAAATACGGTGATGAGTTAGTACTCGAAATACTAAAAAAAGAGTTTCGTCGCCAGTGTTCGGCAACTGAAAAAGCTAAAGCGGCTTGCCAAGAAATAATTAGTGCCCCCTCTGAATTAATCAAGTTACGTCAACAAGCGAACGTTGTTTTAAGTAAGGGAAACTTCACGCAGAAAGGGCTTGAGCAGCTGGAGGAGTTAGCAAAACGTGAAAAAAATCTTGTGAATATTATGAAAAAAGATCTCGTTAAATTGATGGATAAGGAATCCGAGACAGAGAATTTACGGGATGAACTAGCAAGAGAAATCAGTAAGTTGGAATTTAGGATTGGGATGCGTAATGGAGGTTCTCATTCATGAAGTTGTGCCGTTGCCCTGTGTGCCACACCACTATTCATCTTGATGCCATGGTAAATGACGAGGCCGCGCGCGAGCTGCTGGGGATTCTTGCCCCCATTGATGGCGCAACAGGCCGCGTATTGATGAACTATATCGCCCTGTTTCGTCCAGCCAAAAGCGATCTGAGCTTTAGCCGTGCCTTGGTATTAGTTAACGACACCTTAGCACTCACCACTAATCGTGACTGGTTACGAGCTGCGCTAGAAGAAACCGTAACCAAGCTGCGCGCCGCAAGGATTGAGGGGCAGCACCGCCAGCTGACAAACCATAACTATCTAAAAAAAGTACTCGAAAGCATTAGCCTACACGCAATAGCACCCGTCGCTGTGCATGTCGCTAATGCCAAGCCAAGCATTGAGATCACCAGCTATGGCCGCCCAGAAAGCCTTGCTGAAACTAAGGCGAAATTTGACGAGCAAATGGCAAGATTTAAAGCAAATGCTAAAAAGTCCAAGCCCATGGATCGCGGAGGTAACGATGAAGCCTAACTTCGATAACCAACAGGATAACCAGCTCGATTTGCTCGCGACCAATGCCGCCGAACTGGAACAAGCATTGGCTGCCTTAAGTGAGCTTAAAGACGATGAACGTAGCGACTTTATTCACCGTTGGCCCTCTACGTTGCAAAGCCTGAGCGCATTAATGCAAGTGACATTAAAAAAGCATGGGGTAAGTAATGCTGATCGTATCAGTGAGGATTTAGCCACAGGCTTAAGTCTCTATTTTGGCGGCCGTGATATGTATATCCCCAATGGCGAAAGCCTTAAAAAAGCGCTACGGGATATCAAGATTTGGAACGAATTTAAGGGTAATAATTTGGAACAATTAAGCCGCGACTATGGTTTAACAGAGCGTAGGATCAGCGAGATTGTGGCCGAACAGCGTGCCGCCTATGTGGCTAGAAAGCAAAGACGGTTGTTTTAATCTTATGACTTAACGTGTTAAGTTGTGCGGGTTTAGTAAGTGTATTTTAAGGGAGTTTGAAATGATATTTAAAAACATAAAGTTAGCACTTGCTGTATTAGTTGTGATAGGACTTACCGCATGTGCAAGTTCAAGAATGACCACAGGGGTTAATTTTGATGAAAAACAAATTACTCATATTAAAAAAGGTGAAACCACTACTGAGCAATTAGTGTCACTATTGGGCCAGCCATTCAATAAAAGTATTATTGATGCCAATAGTGAAAAATGGGTTTATCTCTATACAGATGTTACTTCAAAAGCCCAAAGCTACGTATTTGCAATGAAGGTAAATACAACAGGGGTTAAGAAACAGTTAGAGGTTTTAGTGGAAAAAGATACCGTCACAAATTACACCTACACTGAGGCTCCATTGGGTGATCAACTCAATGTTAATAACTAGCTAGACAATCCCGAAACCTTTCCAATCCGCTCCAAACCCTTAAGCCGAGACAATGAACCCATGTTCACTGTCTCGGTTTTTTTATGGCCTTTGTTACCCACAACAACTATCGCAGCGGCGTTAACAGCATGCCGATTGCGAACGCGCGACCTAAGCGCATCTCAAATCGAGTCTATCGGCAGTGCGCTTTAGACGGCTTTAATGCACGTATCAAAGCCGAGCTAGCAGGTAATGTGCCTGCCGTTCCTCCCCTTTATAGCCACAGCGCCACCCGCCAGAGTTATTACTCCCAGGGCTGGCATAGCGTCACCTATCTGCACGTATTGAAAGCAAAGGAAAAAGCCCGCGAAGAACGCAAAGCACAAGCTATAGAGGTGCCGAATGAACAGTAAACTCAAGGCATTTTTAATGGCCGCAGGCTTAAGTTCGGCTGCGATTACTGGCGCACAGCTTACCGATAAATGGGAAGGCAATAGCCTAACGGTTTATGTCGATGCCGTGGGCGTACTTACCGCCTGCCGTGGCCATACAAGTAAAGACTTGAAGCTTGGGCAAACCTTTACCGAGCAGCAATGCATGGAGATTTTTGCCAAGGATATCGCCAAGGAAGATAAGCAACTGCTCAGCCTCACCGCACCTGTAAAGCTCACCCACAGCGAGCACGCCGCTTATTTATCGTTTTTGCATTGGGCGGGATACGGCAACTTTGCCAGCTCAACCCTACGTAAAAAGTTACTTGCAGGGGATCGTGTAGGTGCCTGCATGGAACTAACCCAAGCCTGTTCTACCAACCCACAAACGGGTGAGCGCGTTTGCAATGGTTGGACGTATGGCACCCGCCTAGGTGTCAAAGTGCGCCTAAATGGACTGATTAAACGCCGAGCCGAAGAGCAAGCCATTTGCTTATCCGAACTCACAGCCGGAGGGATAACGCAATGACGCCCGCCCAAATTAGTACCGCCATTCAATGGCTAATCGTGTCGCTTTTTGTGGCAGTGCTTTGCTTAGCTCAATACCAATTAGCGACAACAAGAAACCAACTTACCCAAGCGCTAGCGGATAAATCAACGTTGCAAACCGATGCGGATAACTTGGCGGAAAGCTTGCGTAAATCCAATGCCGATAGGGCCGCATTAGCGGCTGAATCAGAGCAGCTTGCCCTGCAATTACAGCAAGTCTCGCTGCAAAAGGCAGAGCTAATAGGTCGCCATCACGCCCTTAAAAATCAACTCAATCAACTGTTGCAGGACACTACCAATGAAGATGCTAAAGCATGGCGCGATGCTCATGTGCCTAATGATGTTGTGCGCTTGCTCAGCCACGCAGCCGATTGTGCGCAACGTGCCCGTTTACACGACAGCCTATGTGTTGCCGCCCGTAGTACTGATGCGCGAGTGCCAAGTGACCCAAGTGCCACACCCCGTGCTCCAGTGCCTACTGACGCAGCAAATAGTGTGCCTAGCCAATCCCGCAATGGCCGAGCTGATGCTGTCTCTGATCGCTGACTTGGGGCAATGCAACCTTTACTGGCAAGCCATACACGATTGGCGGCAACGGCACCAAGCAGACCAAACAAAATAAGGAACCCCATGGATAAACCTGATTGGGCGAGCACGATGGAAACCCGCGAGCGAGATGCTTGCATTGATGCCGCCCGCCATAAACAACAGCCTCAGGGCAATGGCATTTGCATTGATTGCCATGAGGCGGTGGAGCCAGAACGACGCACAGCCCAGCGCTGTATTAGTTGCCAACAGGATGAAGATAAGCGCCAAAAGCAGCGCTATGGGACGCGTTTATGATCGAATCGTTATTTGAATTTTTCGGCAAGTACTGGGGCTTTATTGGCAGCGTGATTAGCGTGTTCTGCGCCCTGTTAATGGCGTGGTTTAGCACTCGCTTTACCCCACGCATCGAGCACGACAAGGTCGTCCAAGCGGTGGCCGAAATCGACAAGCGCCTAAGCGAAACCGAAATGGTATTGGAGTACATACCGACCCGTCCAGAGTTCCATGATCTCGATAAAAACCTAGCGGGCTTAGTTGAACGGCTTGGCTCAATGGAACAGGGCATTAACCGACTCGAAAAAAAGACCGACATGCTTCTCGAAAACGAACTGAAAGGAGGCCATTAATGGCGATGCAGCAAATTATCAATGAGCACCAACGCCTAGTGGTGCTTCGATTACTGACCGAGGCGGGAGCCTTCGCACTCAATGAGTCCATCTTACAAGATGGCTTGATTGCCTATGGCCTCGATATTAGCCGTGACACGTTAAAGGTGCAGCTCGCGTGGCTGGCCGAGCAAGGGCTGATTAAAACTGAGCAAGTGGGCAAAGTGACCACCGCCACCCTAACAGGTCGCGGCCAAGATGTAGCCACAGGCCGCGCAACAGTGCCAGGCGTTAAGCGTCCACGGGCGGGAGAATAGCCATGGCCGTTAAACCGTTAACCGCTGGCCAAAAGAAAGTGCTTTATCACTTAGCCCTGAGTTTGGTTGCCGCCAACCTAGAAAGAGAAGTGCTCAAGCCCATGTTGGAAAAAGAGGGCAAGCAGTATATCGAAGGTGACTTTCGTAAAAAGTACTTAGCCAAAATGCCCCAATGCGCACAGGCCGAGAGAGCACTGCAAAAGGCCATGGCTCAAGCCAATACCGATATTGCTGATTCATTGAAGCTTTCTAAAGGAGCTGACAATGGCAAATGAAACCCGAGGCCGCCGCTCTAAAGTGGATTTGCTGCCTGCCAATATCCGTAAGCGCCTCGATGCAGGGCTGCGTGATGGCTCGATTCAGCAAATTGATCTGCTTAATGAAATCAATGCCCTGATTAAAGCCGCAGGCTTACCAGAAGAACAGTTGCTTTCCCGCGCGGGTATTAATCGCTATGCCACCAAGATGGAGGCCGTGGGTAAATCCTTAAGGGAAATGCGTGAGATCACCCAAGTGTGGACGGCTGAATTGGGCGATAAACCCACGGGTGAAGTCACTAAGCTGATCCTTGAAATGGCGCGTTCACAGCTATTTAAAGCCCTGTTAAACGAGTCTGAAACGGGCGAAGGTGCCGACGTTGGCATGATTAAAGATGCCATGTTAGCGGTGCAGCGTTTGGAGTCTGCCGCCATGGCTAGCCATAAGCGCGAGAAAGAGATCCGCCAAGCTTTTGCCGCCGAGGCCGCCAATGCCGTGACGGAAGAACTACGCGGTGAAGATGGGATGAGTGAGCAGCTCGAAAGCAAAATCCGCCAAATTCTATTAGGGAAAGCATAATGGCGAAATCAGGCTTGCATCTAACACCTATCACCAGTCCACGCAAAATTGATCTAGCCGAAGAAATGGCGCTGGCGGGTGTCGATGTACCGCAAGAGATTGTTGAGGCGCAGCCCGCCAACGAACCCGTGTTTTTGCCTTATCAGCAACGCTGGTTTGAAGATGAAGCGCAGATCATGATTGCCGAGAAAAGCCGCCGCACCGGCTTAACTTGGGCCGAGGCTGGACGTAACGTTATCAAAGCCGCCAAACCGCGCCGCCGTGGAGGTTGTAATACCTTTTACGTTGGCAGCAAAAAAGAGATGGCGCTGGAATATATCGCCGCCTGTGCGCTGTTTGCCCGTGCGTTTAACCAACTCGCTGAGGCAGATGTTTACGAACAAACCTTTTGGGATAGTGAGAAAAAAGAAGAAATTCTCACCTATATGATCCGCTTCCCCAAGACGGGGCGGAAAATTCAGGCGCTCAGTTCGCGCCCCTCTAACCTACGTGGTTTACAAGGCGATGTGGTTATCGATGAGGCCGCCTTCCACGAGTCTTTAGAAGAACTGCTAAAGGCCGCGCTAGCGTTAACTATGTGGGGCAACAAGGTTAGATTAATCAGTACCCACAATGGCGTGGATAACCTCTTTAATAGCCTGATTAATGATGCCAGAGAGGGCCGCAAAGACTATAGCATTCACCGTATTACCTTAGATGATGCCATTGCTGATGGCTTATATAAGCGTATCTGCTATGTCACAGGCCAAACATGGACTCCCGAAGGTGAAATTGCCTGGCGCGATGGGCTATATAAAAACGCCCCCAATAAAGAAAGCGCCGATGAAGAATATGGCTGTGTGCCGAAAAAGTCTGGTGGTACCTATTTAAGTCGGGTGCTGATTGAAACGGCGATGGTGGCCGATCGTTCTATCCCTATCTACCGTTTTGAAGCGCCTGAAAACTTCATGAGCTGGACGCCAGAAATGCGCGAAGCCGAAGTGCACGATTGGTGCGAGCAGCATTTAAAACCAGAACTGGCCAGACTCAATCCCGATCATAACCACTCATTTGGTGAAGACTTTGCTCGCCGTGGCGACTTAACCGTGTTTGTGCCTTTGGCCATTAAACCCGATTTAAGAAAGCGCGCTCCTTTTGTGGTGGATCTGAGGGACACCACCTACGAGCAGCAAAGACAGGTGATGTTTTACATCTGCGATCGCTTACCAAGGCTTGTGGGTTTGGCGTTTGATGCCACAGGTAACGGCGGCTATTTAGCCGAGCAAGCCGCGCTGAGATACGGCACTGAAATGGTTGACCAAGTGAACCTGTCACAGAGCTGGTATCACGAGTGGATGCCAAAAATGAAGGGGGAGTTTGAGGCATTTAACCTTGAGATCCCCCGTCACCAAAGCGTGCTCGATGACTTACAGCATATCAAGTTAGTTAATGGTATCCCCTCGATCGATAAAGGTCGTAAGGCTGACTTAGAGTCAAACAATAGCAAAGGCAAGCGCCATGGTGACTTTGCCGTTGCCCTGTGTATGGCCGTTAGGGCGTCATATATGGAGGGCGGCGCCATCGAATTTACCGCCTTACCTAAATCCGCTAGCCGCTGGGACGGTAATGGCAATAGCCGCGATTATAACCACCACGCTGATGAAGATAGTGATTATAGCGTGTCGACTAAAGGAGGCTGGTAATGGCCACGCCAGAGCAAATTAAACAACGGCTGGGGCGTGCAAACCCCGCCTTAAATAATCAACAAACCGACCGTGCCCAAGTGGGCTTTATTCGTAAAGAGTGGGCTGAGCACCCTACCAGTGGGCTAACCCCTGCGCGATTAGCAGCGATTATGCAGGATGCGGAATATAACAATCTCACTGCCCAGTTTGATCTGGCCGATGATATTGAAGAAAAAGACGCCCATATCATGGCCGAACTGCAAAAGCGCAAGAATGCGCTGCTGGGTAAGGCATGGCAAATTGTGCCTCCCCCAAACGCTAGCAAGGACGAACAGCGTGATGCGGATATGGTCACCGATGTGATTAACGGCATCCCCGATTTTGAAGATTTGATCCTCGATATGGGCGACGGCATTTTACGCTGTGTCGCTAATAGCCAAATCCATTGGGAGCAAGATGGCAGCATTTGGTATCCAAATAAGTTTGAGTCTATCCCCGCACGGCGGTTTACCGTGGATGATAACAACCGCAATAAAGTCTTACTGCGCCTTGATGGTGGCGGTAAGGAGGAACTTTGGCCACTGGGCTGGGTACAACATACCCATAAAGCCAAGTCGGGCTATGTGGCGCGGGCAGGCCTAGTGCGTGTATTGGCGTGGCCCTTCCTGTTTAAGAACTATTCGGTTAGGGATCTTGCCGAGTTTTTAGAAATCTATGGCCTACCACTACGTCTAGGTAAATACCCTAATGGTGCCAGTAAGGAAGAAAAGGCCACCTTGCTGCAAGCTATTATGAGCATTGGCCATAACGCGGGCGGAATTATCCCCAAGGGGATGGAAATTGAGTTTAAGGATGCAGCCCGTGGTGCGAGCGACCCCTATATGGCCATGCTAGATTGGGCAGAACGCAGCCAATCTAAGGCCATTTTAGGTGGCACACTCACCAGCCAAGCGGATGGTAAGAGTTCAACCAATGCCCTTGGTAATGTGCATAACGAAGTGCGCGAAGAATTGCTGCTCTCAGATTTGCGCCAAATTGCCTCCACCTTAACTCGCGATCTTGTGTGGCCCTTGGTGATGATGAATGGCACCACCTTTGGCCATCCTCGCCGCCGTGCCCGCTTAGTGTTTGATACTCAGCAAGCCGAAGATTTAGTGCAGTTTAGCCAAGCAATACCCTCACTGGTGAACGTAGGTGCAAAAATCCCGAGCGCCTGGGTAAATGAAAAGCTGCGCATTCCTATGCCCAAAGAAGGTGAAGCGGTATTGGGTTCGAGTGGTAACTTGCCTATGGAACAAAACGGACAGGCCACAACTGGTGCAGACTCAATCCAGCAAACCGCACTGAACGGTGCTCAAATTAAGTCACTTAGTGAAATTATCACGCAACTTAATGCTGAACAGATTGATAAAAACAGTGCTAGAGCGCTGATTAAAGCGGGGTTCCCTGCTATTCCTGAATCCTTAATTGATGAAATGCTAGGGGGAATGCCTACCCCTATCGCATCACTTAAGCAAATGCCCAGTAAAACCATGGAGCTGACCCCGCTTACTCAGTCCCTTGCTAATGCCGCAGGGGCACAGCTGGATGCGGAGATCACAGGTATTGCCGCGTTAGTTGAAAAGGCTGAAAGCTGGGATCAAATCGAGCAAGTGCTAATAAATGCCTACAGCAACCAAGGAGCGGCAAAGCTGGCGGCGATTATGCAGCAAGCCATGTCTACTGCTGCGTTGGCTGGTCGCTATGATGTGGAGCTTGGTAACTAATGTCTCCAAAATCAGTGCCGTCAAAATCCGTGCCCTTAAAATCACCGCCCACAGCCCAATACGGCGGCGTACAATTTCAACAGGCTATCGACTTTTTTCGGCAAAAGTTGAATATGCCAACGCAGGCGTGGGATGACTTGTGGGGTGGAATGCACAGCCGTGCTTTTGTGGTGGCAGGGGCACAAAAGGCCGAATTGCTTACCGACTTACGACAATCGGTGGATAAGGCCATAAGCGAGGGCATGAGTTTAAACGAGTTTAAAAAGCAGTTTAAAACCATAGTGGCCAAGCACGGTTGGGATCATACGGGTAATGCCGACTGGCGAGCGCAGATTATTTACGATACCAATATGCGCCAAAGCTACAACGCGGGGCGCTGGGATCAACTGCAACAATTCCCCTACTGGCAATATAAACACGGCCATAGCGCCACCCCAAGGCAAGATCATTTACGTTGGCACGATATGGTGTTGCCAGCGAGTAGCCCGTGGTGGACAACGCATTTCCCACAGAACGGTTGGGGCTGCACTTGCTCGGTACGCGGGATGACTGAGGGCCAACTCAAACGCCAAGGTTTAAGTGTTAGTCAATTGCCCGCCGATGAAAGCTATGAATGGGTAAACCCTAAAACGGGTGAAGTACTTAAGGTGCCTAAAGGGATTGACCCTGGCTTTGATTATTCACCAGGGCAAACCCATTTAGGTCAGCAGCTTACCGACAACGCTATGGCGCAATGGCGTGCGATTAAAAGCGAAGCCTGGGAACCTCTCACCGCTGGGAACTGGCGAACCGCAGGCCGACCTGAGTTATTACCCTTACACCCTAATACTGTGGCCTTGGCCGACAAGGTAAGCACGCAAGCCGAATTACAAGCCTTAGCCACTCAGGTACTCGGTGGGGCTGATACCGTGTGGCAAAGTGGCCCTTACCCTGTGTACGTAAATGCCGCAAGTTTAGCCAAACATATCGATATCGCCCGCGCTCCTTTGCTGCCGCTATTACCCGAAGTGTTAACCCAACCTGATGAAGTATGGGCATCGTTTGAGCGCCACAAAGGCACGGGCAAGATTGAGTTACGTTGGCGGATTATTCGGATGGTTAATGCGGGTAAGTACAAGGGGCAATTAGTCGTAGCGCAAGTGGCTAAGGGCGTGTTGGAAGCATGGACATTTATCCCAGTAAAGCAACTGAACTATATAAATGGACAGCGACAAGGGATGTTGATTTACAGCGCAAAGGAATGATTTAGGATCTTGCATAGTCTCGGCTATGCAGACAGCGGTTTACGGTATTGAGCCGAGCCTCACCTTCACCACTTGAACACTTAAGAGCATAGCACATGGCTGGTACACAGATCACTATTACTGAACAGGGTTTTGATGGTGCGGTTACTGCATTTCAACAGTTGATTGATCGAGGTCAGAATTTACAACCTGCTTTAAATGCAATTGCAGAGTATCTCAGAGGAAGCACCCAAGACCGCATTACCGCAGGAGAATCCCCTGACGGAACCCCATTTGCGGCGCTGAGCGATTATACCCTTAGTGTCAAAAGCCGTAACCAAGACAAGATTTTGATTGAGCGGGGTTACCTGTATAACTTGGTTTACCAAACCACCGAAGACCAAATGCAACTGGGTAGCACTATGGTTTATGCCGCGATGCATCAATTTGGTGGCACTACCGCGCCCAATAGCATGATCCCCAATAAAGCGATCCCAGAGCGTCCTTATTTGGGGGTTAGCGAAACCGATGAGGCCGAGATTATTGCCACCATTGGCGACTATTTAATGACTTAGGGCTTATTTACTGCTTGAGCGCCTAAAACGCGATTTAAGCGACGCAATACACAACTTGGTATAACGGCTTATCTAAAAACCACTTAAACGATTTCAGGAGGATTTAAACGGGTTTTAAACTGGGTTATGCTGCCGACCCATATTGAAACAAGTTAACTATCTATAAGGATATGCATGTGAAAAAGGCTTTACTCATTTTACTTGTTGCTTCGCTTACCGCTTGCGCTTCGCCAACCAGAACCGACACCGAAGAATTTACGGTTATTTCATCCGGCAACATTATGCCTAATAACGTGGCCCACTTTGTTGACTGTTTAACGGATGGTTTTAATAAAGCCCATTGGGGCGGGGTAAACATTGAGGTTCGTCAATCAACCCGCGCTACAGGGTTTAGAGTTGAAACCTATACAGGAACGATGAACTACCTGATTATGAGCGCCGATGTAATGAATGATGGCAAGGTTGCATTGTATGAGAGTAGTGCTGCGGCGCTCATTAATACCACTGGTGAAGTGGAAGCGTTTAAAGGTTGTTTAAGCCAATATCAAATCCAAATTAATTAATCCCGAAACCTTTCCAATCCGATAGTTTTACCGCTCACCACAGAATGGGTACTCACGTTAACTGAGTACCCATTTTTTATGCCTAGATTAAACGAGATTGCCATTGCTGTTGCTGCACTTTCAGTGAAAGCCTCTGCGTCAGAGACTGTGGGCACAGTGGCGTGCTCGCTAGCGCTAGAGCCTGGCGATACCAGTGTGCAGTTGCTCCCAGATGGACTGTTTAAGGCCACGGATGGCCGCCCATTCGATGTACCCACTGGCCAATGGCTAATGAATGATGCCGCTTGGCAATCTATCCAAGCCGCAGCCATGGCTCAAGTGAACGACTTTCACTTTGACTATGAACACCAAACCCTCAACGCTGAGAAAAACGGCCAACCCGCCCCCGCTGCGGGCTGGTTTAAAGGCAGCGCATTGCGTTATGTGCCTGGGGAAGGTTTGTTTGCTAATCCGGTGGAATGGACACCTAAAGCCAGCGCCCACATTGCAGCCAAAGAATACCGCTATATCAGTGCGGTATTTTCCTACAGCAAGACAACAGGCCAAGTGCTAGAGCTGCTGCACGTGGCCCTCACCAATCAACCCGCGCTCGATGGTATGCGTGCCATCGCCGCACTTAAAAGTTCTACACCTTACAACCCCACTAATGGAGACAACACCATGAATGAAGAGCTACT
Source organism: Shewanella decolorationis (assembly GCF_004354305.1). Lineage (NCBI taxonomy): Bacteria > Pseudomonadati > Pseudomonadota > Gammaproteobacteria > Alteromonadales > Shewanellaceae > Shewanella > Shewanella decolorationis. The sequence continues at coordinate 4,329,542 of NZ_CP037898.1, forward strand.
GCGCCTACTCGCAGCGCTCGGGATCAGCGTCGAGGGGGTAAACCTCGAAGATGCTGCCGCCCTAAAAGCGCTGATTGATAAGGCCATTGCCGCCATTAAGGCAAACACCGATTCGGCCACGGCCGCAGCAACAGAAATTGCAGCGCTCAAGGCCAAACCAACTGGTATCGATCCATCTCAGTTTGTGCCTGTTGCGGCCTTTAATGAGTTGCAAGTGCAGGTGGCCGCACTCAGTAAGCAAGCGGGCAGCGATGCTGTGGCCGAGTTGCTGGACAAAGAAAAGGCCAAGATCTACGGCAAATCTGACCGTGAGTGGTTAGAAACCGTGGGTAAAGAAAAAGGCGTGGCAGCCCTTAAAGCCATGCTTAACGATCGCGTGGCCATTGCGGCACTCACCACCACCCAAACCACCACTACGACCACAGACCTTGATAAAGACAAGGGGTTAGCCGCCTTAACAGCGGAAGACAAAGAGGTCGCCGACTTACTTGGCATTAGTCACAAAGACTTTGCCGCTTCTAAACAGGGGTAATTGACCAATGATTATTACACCAGCAACCCTCACCGCCCTGATGACAGGCTTTAATCAGTCATTTGAAAAGGGCAAGAGCCAAGCCGCAAGCCAATACAGCAAAATTGCTACAGTGATCAAATCGACCAGTAAGTCCAATACTTACGGTTGGTTAGGTAAGTGGCCTAAGTTCCGCGAATGGATTGGCGATCGTGTGATTAACGATATGACCGCTAGCTCTTACGCGGTAATTAACAAGCCCTTTGAATCTTCGATTGGTGTTGATCGTGACGATATTGAAGATGATGAAATTGGTGTGTATGCGCCAATGTTTGAGGAAATGGGCCGTTCCTCTGAAGTCTTCCCTGACGAACTGCTGTTCCCGATGCTCGATGCGGGCACCAGTAGCTTGTGTTACGACGGGCAAAACTTCTTTGATACCGACCACCCAGTGTACGCCAATCACGATGGTACAGGCGCTGTGACCAGCGTCAGTAACTACGATAACAACGGTGGTGCACCGCAAACCAAGTGGTACTTACTCGATACCACCCGCGCTTTAAAGCCGCTGATTTATCAAGACCGTAAGGCAATGCAGTTTACTGCCATGACCAAGCTGGATGATGAAGCGGTATTTACCTCTAAACAGTTCCGCTATGGCGTAGATTGCCGTGCTAACGGCGGTTACGGCTTCTGGCAAATGGCCTATTGCTCCACCAAGCCATTAACCGCCGCCAATATTTGGGCCGCAATCCAAGAAATGCGCGGGTTTAAAGCCGATGGCGGCAAGCCATTGGGTATCAAGCCCAATATGCTGGTGGTACGCGGTACTCAGCAACAGGCCGCACTCGAAGCCATGAAGCAAACCATTAATGGCGACACCAACACCTTGGCAGGTCAGCTCGAAGTGTTAGTGGCTGATTATATGTAGGAATAAGGACGCTCTGCGATTAGAGCGTCACGTCATTCCTTCAAGGGCCTAGTGTCTAGGCCCTCGTATTTCTTAGGAGAACCCATGTTATGTCTCAGAAAACGATTGTTGTTACTTGCCGTGCCCATGATGGCTATCGCCGTGCGGGTGTCGGATTTGCTAAAGGCAAAAATGAATTTGAAGCAACGGCATTTACCGATGCTCAGTTACAAGCCATTAACGCTGACCCCCGTTTGGTGCTTAGCATCGAAGAAGCTGCACCTGCAAGCTTACCTAGCGCGGGTGACACCAGCACGGTTGGTGTGGCACAAACGCAAGGGAGTGTGGGCACTGCAAATAGTGCAGATGGTGTAACCACCACTGAGTTAACTGGCACGATTGGCGGCGTCGTAACCCAGGATGGCGAGCAAAAGAGCTTGGCTGATATGACAGTTCCTGAGCTGAAAAAGCTGGCTGAGTCATTAGACGTTGTCGGTTTTAAGAGCATGAACAAACCTGATTTAGTTGCTGCCATTGCGACAGTTCAGGTGCAAGTGCCTGCCGATGCCCAGAATGATGCCACTAGCGATGCGGCCACAGCACTGACCACTGAGCAAGGTGCATAACGATGAGCTACGCCACGCCCTATGCGACCCTAGCCGATATGCAAAACCGCTTTAGCGAGGCTGAGCTTATTGATTTAAGTGATCGTAGTGGCGCTGGTGTGATGGATAGCGCGGTGATTGATGCCGCGCTTAATGATGCGAAAGCCACGATCGATGGCTATTTAGCCGCACGTTATCCATTGCCCCTTGCAACTGTGCCCGATGTATTAAATCGGGTGAGTTGCGACTTAGCCCGTTACTACCTATACGACGAGCGAGCAACGGAGCAAGTCACCAAGCGCCACGATGATGCACTTAAACTGCTAGATAAAATCAGCAATGGCTCAGTGACCTTGGGCTTACCTGTGACAGACACGCCAGAAGGTAGCAATACCTCCGAGGTGCAATCGGCAGGCTCTGTTTGGTCACGCCAGTCAAGCAAGGGGTTTGTATGATCTCTATACCTGATTTGATCATCGCCCGCCTTAAGACTCAGTTCGTTGATGTTGAAGGCTTAATCGCGCTCAGTGACTTGCAGGATAAAAACGTACCACGGCAAAAACTGTTTGTGCTCGATTTACAAGAGCGTGTAGGCCCGTTAGTTGAAGGCATGGGGCTTTATCGCCAAAACATCGCCACAACAATTGGTGTGCTGCTGGTCGTGCCTGCCCGCAATAATGCCCAGCCTGATGTGATTGCAGAGCGAAACCAGATCCGCCAGCTGCTCTATGGCTGGGAACCCCATGAAGATTACACGCCGCTGTACTTAAGCGGTGGCCAGTTACAACCATCGCGCCCAGGCACAGTTGCTTGGCTCGATAAATTTACGACTGAATACACGGAGGACGCCATCGGCGTTTAACACTATGGCACGTAAAACACGTAAAAAAGCATTACTGTTTGCCCTTGAAGCCAGCTATGGCGTGGATGCGATAGCCGCAGGCGTCCCCGTGGCTGTGCTCGGGCGAGATGTCAAAATCGTCCCTATGGCTGGGGACAATACCGAGCTGAAGTATGACGACGGCAAACTCGGCAATAGCCCAGAACTGGCAACCGAGGTCTATGCCACGGTTGAATTTAGCGTGGACTTGGCCGGAAGCGGCACCGCGAACTTAGCCCCAGCATGGGCACCACTGGTGCAAGCCTGCTCACGGGATATTACCCCTGGTGCATCCAGTGTGGTGATGGCCATTAATGAAGACAGCACCGCCTCGCTGACAATGTACATGAACTACCACGGCGTACTGCATGCGCTATTAGGTGCCCGTGGCACCTTTAAAATCTCAGCGAAAGCCAAAGAACTGCCGAGCATTATGTTTACCTTTACGGGGTTATTTGTGCCCGTAACGGCCGCTGCTATGCCCGCCACCAACTTTGCCGCATGGAAAAAACCACAGCCAGTGGGCGTTAAACACAGCGCATTTTCGCTAGCGGGAGCTGCGGCCAAACTGATTAGCTTTGAGTATGACCAAGCCAACACGGTTGCTTATACCGAATATGTGGGCTTTGAAGAAGTGCTGATCACCGACTTTAAACCCAGCGGTAAGATCATTATCGAAGCGGCTAGTCTGGCCGAGTTTGACCCCTTTACCTTAGCCGCCAACAACACCGAAGTGGCGATGGAGTTTAGCCACGGTAGCGCCCTTAACCAAGTGGTTTGGAGCAGCTCACGGATTTCGTTAGGCCGTCCAGAGTATGGCGATCAGGATGGCACACTGACCTATGAAATCCCGTTTAAACCCATTTCAACCATCGATCAATTAACCACTAAATAGCACCAGGAGAACTTATGTTTGTCTTTACCAAAAAGCGGATTGTTAAAGAATGGCCCGCCACCCTCAAGGTATCGGGCGATAAAGGCCAAGTGACTGAGCACGAGATTACTGTCGATCTAGAGCTTATCCCTGAAGATGAATGGATTGCGCTGTTTCGTCAAAGCCCTAAAGCCGCATTTGATCGCGTGCTACTCGGGTGGAATGGCATTAGTGATGCGAATGGTGAACCTATGGAAGCCACCTTGGACAATCGCGCCGCGCTTTATCAATGGCAGCCATTTAGTTTGGCCGTCACCAATGCTTACCTTAGAGCCTCAACGGGCGAAGCCGCAAGAAAAAACTAACCGATGGGTTACGGGCGTTATATGCCCGTAACCCATTAACCGATAAAGAACAGCGCGAACTCGATGATGATTTAAAAGCCCTTGGGATTGAGGCTGACATCGAGGATGACGACCCAGAAGTACTCTTTTGGGATGAGCACCAAAGCGCCCTGGTATGGTGGTGTCAAGTCGCGGAGTTAATGCGCTGGCAAGGCCGCGTGTGTGAAGGGCTTGATATTGTGGCAGTGAAAGCCGATGCCGAGATGGCCGAGCGCCAGTACAGCAAGGATGATTATCTAAAACTGCGCCTTATCGCCACCACAGTAACTCACATTTTTAATGAGCAATTAGATGAATGATTTAAAACTTGCACTGACATTAACCGCCGACGGCCGCCAGCTGGTGACCGTGGTGGGTGGTGCGAAAAAAGAACTCATCGGCTTAACGGGTGAGTTACAGGCCACGGGCACAGCGGGTAAAACGGCTGCGGTAGGATTGGATAAAACGGCCACCTCGGCGGATGATGCACGGCAAAGCTTTGGTGGTTTATATCAATCCGCCCTTGCGCTTGCAGGTGGATTAACCGCCATGGATCTTATTGATCGCGCCGATGAGTGGGGGCAAATGGCGTCACGGATGAAGATGGCCACCACCAGTGCGGCAGAGTATGAATATGCTCAATCGCGCATGGTGGCCAGCGCCAACCAAACCTATCGCAGCCTGACNGAAACCCGTGAAAACTTTACTCGTATGTCGCCGATTTTGCGCGACCTTGGTTATAACCTAAACCAGTCCATTGATATTGTGGACAGCTACAGCGCCTTGCTAGTGACTAACGCCGCCAGCGCGGATAAAGCACAGCAGGCACAGGATGCCCTGTCCCAGTCGATTCAGAAAGGCAAGGTTGAGGCCGATGCCTGGCAATCTATCTTTGGGGTAATGCCGAGTATCCTCAATAACCTTACCGCCGCCACAGGTAAAACTGGCGCGGAGATCCGTTTATTGGGTACCTCGGGTAAGTTGTCGATTACCGACCTGACCAATGCATTGTTGCAATCGCACCAACAAAACCTTAAAGCCGTAGAAGATATGCCTACAGCGGTGCGAGATGCGCTGACGGCCCTGAATAATGTCTATAGCGATTGGATTGGTAAAAGCAACGAAACCTATGGTGTTACAGCCCACCTTGCGAGCGGTATTGTGAGCTTAAGTGAAAACTTTGGCACCTTATTAGATGTAGTTGGGACAGGGGCGGCCGTTGCTTTAGGGCGCGGAACAGCCGCACTAGGCACCCATACTTATAGTTTGATTGCCAATGAGGTGGCAAGCGCAAAAAATCGCGCCATGACGTTGGCCGCGGCTAAGGCAGAAGAAACTCGCCCTTAGCACTGAGAGCGTCGTCTATCTCAGCAGGTCAAGCCGTTGTTGCGGAGGCAAGGCTTACCGCAGCCCGTCAAGCAGTGACTGCTGCAACTACTTCAGCGACCTTAGCTGCCAGAACATACAACGCGACGATGGCATTATTTGGTGGTCCCGTTGGTATCGCCGCGATGGCGGGATTAGGGCTTCTTTATTGGGCTAGCGGCGCACGCGATGCAATTAACTCAACCAATGAGCTGAGCGACTCAATGGAAACATTGGTCGGGAAGTATCAGCAATTATCAGAGCTTGAGCGTCAATCCAAAGTGCGTGTACTTGGTACTGAAATGAAGTCATTGCGGGATGAGCTGATTGCAACCTCCGCAGAGATCGATAGGCTCAATCGAGAACCAGCATTTGATGCATGGGGAGGAATGACGGGAAATTATGACCAAATAGAACGGCTAAAAGCTCGGGCAGAAGAATTAAATAAACAGCTAGATCTTGCCAGTAAAAAGCAGCAAGCCTTATTTACTGTAGGTATGCCCGAGATCAATGCATCACCTGGTCCAATTATTGACCCCAATCTCACTAAGACAGCGGCTGAAATGCTGATCAATTTGCAAAAGCAGTTAACGCTTTATGGTCAAACCTCGGAAGCAGCTAAGCTGCGTTATGAACTGGAAATGGGGGCGCTTAAAGGGCTTGATCCACTAATGGCCGACAAGCTTTCAAAAGTTGCAGCTGATTTGGATGCAGCCAAGGCTTCAGAAGAACAAACCAAGAAAAATAAAGACGCTGAGAAGCAGCGCGAAGATCAACTTAAAACCTTACTAGGCGCGATTGACCCCGTTACCGCTGCGGCCAAGGAATATGCAAAGCACGAAGCCTTATTAAAATATCATTTTGAATTGACTAACATGCCAATTGCCGAACGTACTCGCTTGCTGGCCCAACTTAAGAACCAGTATGAAGCGGCTACGCCATATAGTCAGTTACAAAATCAACTTAATCCTAAATATGCCGAGCAACAGACACATAGCAATAACCTAGATGTGCTCAATACCGAGTTGAACAATACCCCTGAATCAGAGGTGGCCAAGCGTGCACAGATTAATGCCCTGATAGAAGCCGAACAGCGGCGACATGCTGAGGCCATGATGAGTATTAATGGCGGGATGACATCACAGTTTGATGCTATGTGGTCAGAAACTTTTGATCGATTTGCCGCAGGAATGGGCACGGCTACTGCCGATGCTTTATTTGAATCAAAGGATTTTAGTGAAGGATTACAGCAGCTCACTAAAGGAGCCATTAAGCAAGTCGTAGCGGGCCTAGTAGAGATTGGCGTAAAAAAGGTTGCGATGGCTGCTTTAGATAAAGGGCTTATGGCAACGTCTGCCGCAACAGCTAAAACGACAGCCTCAACAACAGGGACATCGATAGCAACATCAATGGCACCTGCCGCAGCGACATCCGCAATGGCATCATGGGGTAGTAGTGCAGTTGTTGGTATGGCTGCCATGACGGCTGCATTGGCATTATTGCCAAGCATCATCGGCAAGTTTCATGGCGGAGGTACGATCCCACGTGAAGGCACCTATTTACTTGATGGTGGAGAAACCATATACACCCGCAAACAGCAACAAACCTTGATGAATGCTATGCAGGCGACAGCGAATGGAGGTGGTAATGGCCGAAGTGTGATGGTACAACAAAGTAACACTATAGTTGTGCAAAACGAGGCTCAAGCCAATTCGTTGCAAGAAGTGTTACCCATGTTAGTGAGAATGACCAAAGCCGCCGTGGTTGATGATATTAATATGCGTGGAGATACGTGGACTTCTATTCGTGGGTAAATTGGTCATTTAGATCAAGGGGGGATGATTATCGCGTTATCCCTTCCTTTTTATAGCCTTCCATCATTGATATTAGTTTCAAATTGAGAGTTTTGATTGGCTATATGTGGAACAGTCAGAAATTGAATTATCGTGAAAAATCGCCGCAATTATCGCGCTACAGATCACGGTAGCAACTAATCCGGTTAAGGTCGATATCAGCGATAAGGACATAAAGTTGAGGAAAGAACTGCCTTGTGACAAAGGCAAGTATTGGCTGAACATTTGGCCAAGTGCGTTTCCTAGCCCTGATTGATTGACTAAGGCGCCTAGTCCGAGTGCAGCGGCAACAAAGATAACCGTTGAGAAATCAACCGATTGATTAAAACGCTTCGGCTCAATAATGCCCCATTTGGGCAGCAAGAGGATAATGGCAGTCGTTAGTCCTACCCAAGCCGGATTAATCCCATGCCATGAGTCTGTTACCCAAAATAACAGGGTGATGATGAGTAACACGCTGAGTTTAACCTGCTTGGCCACATCATACGCTTCGATATCCGTCGCTGCTTTAATCTGGCTTTTATCAATCTTGGCCGGAAACAAATACACCACGAGCGCTACTATGATGGCTGATTTGAGTAGACCTAAAATCGGAAAGTGCATAAACAGATATTCAGCATAGCCAAAATGAACGTTAAACAGATTTTCACTCGCACCGGACAAAATCATGTTGGGAATATTAGCTGGCAGCACCGCAAAGCTTGGCATATTACAGGCCAGTGCTAGGGCGGTTGCTATGCCTATCCGGCCATTACTGCCACGGCTAAACCCGATCTGCTCGGCCAAAGCCATGCCGATGGGGAGCATCACTACCGCGCGTCCAACCGAGGATGGCATTACAAATCCCAGTAACATCGCGCTGATGACGAGTCCCGCTACCAAGCGCGGATAACTCATGGTTAACACTGGAGCGATAAGGGCGGCAAGGCGGCGACTCAGTCCCGACTCTGAAATGGCGCTACCAATCACAAAGCCAGAAATAATTAACCACACCGCCGCCGAACTAAATCCCGAAAACAACGCACTGGGGTCGATCAGTTTAAAGATAGTCGCTAGGGCAAAAAAGATCAGTCCCGCCATAAAGGGCGGAATAAAGCCTGTGCTCCAAAATAGCAAAGTAATCAGAACGACCGATGCGCTATAGGAAAAATCTGCAGGGTGTTGCTGTAGTGGAAACATGGCCAACAAGCCTGCGACGAGCATGGCGCTAAAGACTAGCCATTTTTTAATACTTAACTTACCCATAGGGGATCACCTTTATATTGCAGGTATTGATATTGCGACCTAAGATAGCCCAGTTGATATGGCGTTTTAAGGTGGTAATATGCCAGATGTTATTTCTAAAGCGGCAATGTTGGCGCCAAGCCAATTTGCGTTCACGTTAGACGCTAATCGTCCCGTCTTGAGTAATGCGCGCAATCTCGAGGCCGAAATGGGCGTCGAACCCCATTCTCACCCTCGGGGGCAGTTACTTTGGGCGGCAAAAGGGATTTTACGGGTACAGAGCGACAATGCGGTTTGGGTGGTACCTTCGACCCATGCTGTATGGATCCCAAGTGATTGTCGTCATCAAATTAACTGTGAAACCCATGCCCATCTTCGCAACTTGTATATCGACCCCAGTTATCGCGTTAGAGAGCAGGATACGCAGATAGTGATGGTCACCATGACACCGCTAATGCGTGAAATGGTGCTGAAACTATGCCAAGACACCTTGATGGCGTCTGCTAAGTATTTTCGCTTGGGCTTAAGTGCCATAGACGAATTAGATGCACTCGACAGTGTGAATACCTACTTGAATGCGGGCTCGGATCCGCGTCTTGGCCGAGTGATCCAACTGTTGATCAACAAACCGCAGGCGGAGTGTAGCTTGGCCGAATTAGCCCAAAGCGCAGGGGCGAGTATTCGAACCATAGAACGACTCTTTAAAGCCGAAACCGGGCAGACCTATAGACAATGGCGCCAAAGATATCGATTACTCAACTCCCTTGAGCGGTTAACCCAAGGAGAGAGCACGACGGGTGTGGCCCATAGTCTGGGGTATTTAAGTGTCAGTAGCTTTAGCGCAGCATTTAAAGTCTTATTTGGTTGCACGCCTCAGGAATACGCCCAGAAAAGCGTGCAAGCCACGCGGTAGTAAATCAAATAGCTACAAAGAAAGCCGCTTTGGATTGCTGAAAGCTAGTTCTTTAAGATAGTTCCTTTAGATTGCTCTTAAGGTTAGATCGTAGAGATAGACCTTAGAAATAATCCCTTAAGAGCGTTCTTAAACAGAATCCCTTAGCGCTAACCAGCAGCTAAGGGATGCATTTAGATTTTATCGAGTAGGATTTATTTCAACGCCTCTGGGACGATAGGGTAGTTATCCCATACTCGACCGTCGCTCATTGAACGAACCAGCTTGATATATTCAGCGTGGGTCCAGGCGAGCGGGGTGGCGGAGTTAGTGCCTTGGCCGAGTTGATATTGGTAACGAGTGGCGTTACCCACACCGTCCCATGCTTGCTCGGGGAGCATTAGCCCCGCGTTGGCGAAGGTTTCCATTCCTTGTACATAGGTATTGATAAGTTGCTGTTTGGTTTGCTGTGCGTTTGCACCGCTTAGCTCTCCCTTGGCGCTGGCGAGGGCCAGCTCAAAATGCCCACGTTCACCGGTGAAGAAGGGCCATACGCGGCCGCGTTGGTTGTCGCTATTACTGCCCGATTCGGCGTAGTTTGCGCCAGTGAGGGTATCTTCACCGTAGCCGTCGTTACCGTAACGTCTAAAGCCCGGCACACTACTGCCATCTTTTGCAGTAAAGCTGTATTTGAGGCGTAAATTGTCCTCAAGCTCGGTGTTATCCACCAGCGCAAGACTTTGATTAATCAGCTTATCGGTTGCGCCACGTACGCCATAGCGCACCAGCTCTAAAAAGCCGCCATCGAGGATCTGGCGTTGATCTAATCCCACTCGACCATTATTGGCGGCGAGTGTCTCTGCGGTGTTTGGCTCACCATTCGGGCTTAAGCGCAGATAATAAGGCGCCTTAATGCCTTGGCTATCTGTAAGCAAACCTTGGGTCGTCACTAAGTGTTTTTCAAGTTGTTGATTAAGCGTTTTGGCGGTCGCTAAATAACGTTGAGCTGCATCGCTGTCGTTTACTGCCTTGGCAATATCACTCGCAGCCGCTAAGCCTGCGATCACGGCGGCGGTGGTGGAAGGCGAATAACCTGCTTGTTCTTCCCAACGTTCTTGCTGAGTTTTTGGCGGTGTAATTTGGGTGTGATTCCAGTCGAGATTGACCTCACCGCCGCTAACTAAAAAGTCCGCCGCAGCTTTTAACATCTCTTGATACCAGTGGCTCAGTTCAGCTTGACTCAGCACGCCTGCTTGCCAAAGTTTCCAGCCGAGCATGATCGGCATCGCCGTTTGGTCGAGCTGTACGCCCACCCATTCAATTTGGCCGTCCACATGGGTCTTTTGTAAAAACCAACCGGGCGTGCCGCTAAAGCCTGGGGTTTTATCACTCACTTGCACCTTTTTAAGGTACTCAAAGGCGACTTTAGGCGTTTGGGTATCACCCATGGCGAGAAATGCCATGGCGCACTGGTAAAAGTCACGGGGCCAAACGGCCTTGTAACCCGTGCTGGGTGTGACAGCAGGGACGGTATCGCCCCAAGGATTAGAAAGCGATGCGATAAGGGCGCCCGCGTAGGTTTTATCTTCCTGCGCCTTGAGTACCATGGCACTGGTATACAGCAGCTTGCCATTATCTGTGGTGCTTTGCGCCATAGCAAGCATCGCGGGCAGCGATTGTAAATAACTGTGCCAACCGGCGTTGTATTGGCTCAGCACCGCATCATACCCCGCCGTTAAGCTGGCGTTGGCATTGGCTAAACTGCTGGTTTCATCATGGCCAAAACCGATGGCCAAATTCACATTAAGAGGTTGATTCGCTTGGAGTACGGGATAACTGGCGGTAAAGGCAATGTTGCCTTGAGTCGGATTTTCGGCGCTGCTGGTGGCCTGATACAAGGTATCAAGCTTGCCATTATCGGCTAAATCGGCCAGACCGTCGGATACACCGACAAAACCGGTGGTCGCCTGCGCAAAATCGATATCCGATTTAACCGTCATCACGCTGCTGTGTGGGTCAGCGGTGCGAGCGATAAGGGCTTGATGATCGATTCTGCCAATATCATTCGCGCCCGCATTATCGATATGGGGGTTAACGTATAAATGCGGTGTGATGCCCGCTTCAAAGGCGGTAAACGTCACGCGCATCATCAGCGTATCGCGGTCTGGGTCGGTAAAGATATGTTTTTCTATCTGATACTTACCTTCAACGTCGCGGTTGATAATCTTATAAGCCAAGGATTGTGGGCGGCCATTGGCGTCGGTATCTAAGTATTCAATGCTGCTGATAGTGTTGTCTTTCTCGGTATCGACAAAGCCATTGCCAGTGAACACAAATTGCAACTCTTTGAGCTGAGCATTGTGAATAAGGCCGTACATGGTCTCGGTTAAAATCCCCTGCGCGACGGAGAACCACACGCGGCTAATGGGATTTTGAGCACTATCTTGATATTGCCCTTGAGTATAAGGCTCATAGGAGGTGCCAATCCCGGTTTTGCCGGAGAACGCCCAAGTAGGCGCTTTGCCGGGGGCTCCGGGGGCTATTTGTGCATTTGCGTCTGTGGGGTTGGCGACGGTCGGTGTTGATGAGTCAGCATTGGGGGCCGAGGGTGAACAGCCCGTTAAACTGGCAACGCCGATAAGACTTGCGGCGATTGCAAGCGCAATCGGCTTACGGCTTAAGTTGCGGCGGTCTGAAAAGCTGCGAGCTTGCTGCGAAGGTACTGTTGTCGATGCCATATTCATCAAAATCTCCCCAATCAATAGATGGTGCTAATTGCGATTTATTCTTGTTGTAAGCTATGTGGCTATGCGTCTTGGCGTTTAGTTGCCCAAACGCCTAAACGCTAAGTTTGCCGAGTTGTAGGATTTACACTTGAGTGTGCTGAGTATTCGGTTGCTCAACAAAGAGCACGGCAATTCCGGCGCAGAGCATCAGAACGCCGCCGGTGATCAGGGCATAGATGGGTTGACCATCAAATAATCCATTAAGAATTAAGCCTAAAACACTGGCCGCGAGCAGCTGTGGGATCACAATAAAGAAGTTAAAGATCCCCATGTACACGCCCATCTTTTTCGGCGGCAAGGCACCGGATAACATGGCGTAGGGCACGGAGAGAATCGAAGCCCAGGCGATACCCACGCCAATCATCGGCAGCCATAATAGACTGGGATCTTTGATAAAGTAGAAACTGATCAAGCCAAAACCGCCGCAGAACATATTAAAGGTGTGGGTCAGTTTGATGCCGATACGTTTAGCCAGTAGCGGGATAAACAGGGCCGCAATGGCCGAAAATCCATTGTAGGAGGCAAAGAGTACACCCACCCAATCGGCGCCATCGTTATAGGCTTTAGACAACACATCGCTGCTGCCAAAATGGTAGGACGTCACCGCCGAGGTGGTGTATATCCACATCGCAAAAAGCGCGAACCAAGAGAAAAACTGCACTATGGCTAATTGATGCATGGCCTTAGGCATATGGAATAAATCATCGACCACATTAAAGACAATGCCCAGTTGCGAACGTTGTGAGGGCGTTGATTTACCTAAGCGCAGGGCGCAGTAAAGTTGCAATGGGCCAAAGGCAAAAATCCCTAAGGTTAAAATATACAGCTGCTTATCTAAATCCTGTGCCCACACCGCAAGCGTCAGCAGTGCGCCTACCGCCATCCAAACGATAGCGGCAAATTGGTAATTCTTATGGGTACGAGTGCGATGTTGTTGCTCATCTGCGCCTGCGTCAGCATTGCCATGGAAGGCGGCGAGTTCATCGGGGGAATATTCTTTGGTGGAGATAACAGTCCAAGCCACACTGAGAAACAGTACGGCGCCACCAAAATAGAAAGCATAACGCACAGAATCGGCTATTTCACCCGCGGGCGCGGTATTGGCGACATCAAAGTAGTTGCTGAGAACATAGGGCAGAGCCGAGGCCACCACCGCGCCGATGCCGATAAAAAAGCTTTGCATAGCATAGCCTTGAGTGCGCTGCTTGGGAGGCAAATTATCCCCCACAAAGGCACGGAAGGGTTCCATGGCGATATTGATTGAGGCATCCATAATCCACAGCATGCCTGCGGCAATCCATAACGTCGGGGAATGCGGCATCACAAAAATCGCGAGCGTCGTACAAATGGCGCCGATTAAAAAATATGGCCGGCGGCGACCTAAACGCCCCCAAGTGTTATCGCTCAGATAACCAATAATAGGTTGAACCAGCAGTCCCGTTAACGGCGCGGCAATCCACAGGATCGGAATATCATCGATAGAGGCGCCAAGGGTTTGGAAAATGCGGCTGACGTTGGCATTTTGCAGTGCAAAGCCGAATTGGATCCCCAAAAAGCCAAAGCACATATTGAAGATTTGCCAGAAATTCAGCTCGGGTTGCACCTTATGCACGGTGCGCTGCGCCACCTTGGGCGAGAAACTTTCTAATGGGGTAACCGTTTGTTGATCCGCGGACATGCAACTTCCCTTCAGTAGCGGGCAGCGGGGCTGCCTTGAGTCATTTATCGTTATAATGTGTGGCCTATTCAATGGCCTTTGCTCAGTTTTACGCGTTATTGTGCTAGTTCCCTGCGGTCGAGAAACAGACGTCCTGCGAGGCTGAAAAAATGGCGAATACACCTCTCCCTCAGAAGCATATTCGCCAATAAATTCATTTCATACTGTTAAGCTAGAAGCTGATGTAAAAGCTAATGAGTAGAAAAGAACCTAAGTCTGACAGCTATCCTCATAGGCAACTACCAGAAACGACCTCACATTGTTCAACCCCACAAGCAGAGGGTGAAACTAGCGAATTTATAGTAGCCGCAGCGCCGATTGACGCACAACCGCTTACATACGTATTCATCATTCCTTGATAACCCTGTTGAAACAGCTCTGTAACTAATGGTGTGTGGATTTTACGTGAGGCGTGGATGGGTTTAAACCCTAGATATACCCAGTTATCACATCGGTGGGGATAAGTTCAGCGTCTTAGAATGGGGTCACTCGCGCTGCGATAAGGGGAAATGTGTTGATATCTGCTAATTGGTGGGTAAGTACATGGATCATTTTCAATTTAATCAACAGACTCATTTTTATAGGCTATTGATAGCGAAAGCATAATGCATCACTATGTCGCCAGACTTTACTGACAGTTAGCGACTTGCCGCCATTGATGTTTGGCAAGAGCAATTGAGTATTCATTCTGGCTTGTTATTACGCCCTTAAGGAACCCTATGTTTGTTATCACCTTAACCTACAAAAAACCGCTGGCCGATGTAGAACAGCATTTGGCGGCCCATATTGCCTATCTCGATGAATATTATGCCAAGGGTACCTTTATCGCCTCTGGCCGTAAGGTGCCCCGCACTGGCGGAGTGATCCTTGCCAAAGCGGATAATCGCGCCGAGCTTGAAGCTATTGTCAAACTCGACCCCTTCTATATCGAAGAGGTGGCCGAATTTGAGGTGGTGGAGTTTGTACCTACTCGGGCCGCAGCAGGTTTAGAAGCTTTAGTTGAGCAGATTTAAAGGGGAGGGATACGAGCTAAAAACATAATGGAATATACCCAAGATTTAATGCAGCCTGTGGATCTTGAATGGGTGCCTGCGCAACAAGTCCCTATGGCCTTGCTGTTAGAGGCCGATCCTTCCACTGCCAGTATCGAAGCGTATTTGGATAATGCTTGGTGTTTTGCCGCCAAGTATAAGGATGAGATTGTGGCCGTGTGTGTGGCTAAGCTAATTCGCGATAAGGTTGCGGAAATCTTCAATATGGCGGTGTGGCCTGACTATCAGCGGCAGGGAATTGGTTCTGTGTTACTGTCATTTGTTTTAACTGAATTGGCGAGAAAGTCGGTGGTTCGTGTGGAATTGGGTACGGGTAGCTTTGGGTATCAACTTACTTATTATCAGCGACTAGGGTTTAGAGTCGAGGCTGTGATAAAAGATCACTTCTTAACCCATTACGACGAACCTCTGTTTGAACAGGGATTACAACATAAGGATATGCTTCGATTAGCGCTGGAATTATAAACCGTGCTGACGATTATAGACGTAATGACAAATCGAAAGGCTCTCGAATGAAACGTTATTTCACGGCAGTCTTATTTGCACTGTTCTCTCAAGTCGCACTGTTTTCAGAAGTCACAGTTGCTGAGCCACTTAAGTGGCAGACAAATTTTGCTGATCATGAAGCGGTAATTTTTGCCTCAAGCACGGGTGTAAATAGCTTGAAAGATGCGATAGCCGCAGTTCCCAAGTCGGTGTGGATTCGCTCGGTACAAGTGTCACCCCTTGCACAGTTCGATGGTCTTCAGCACGAGTTGCACACTTATCTGCAGCAACATTATCCGCAGATGTTAGCCGATGCCTTGGCTTCGGCGGGCAATATACATAACCCAAAGGTGGTGGCCCTACGGGAGGGATTTAAGGAAGCCACTCTCGCCTCAGGTTTTGTTAAGCAGATGAATAGTGATTTTAGTGGGCGCTGCGAAAGTATCACTTCCGTGGATATCGAGAAGTTTTTTATCACGACACAATCCTCAACGCTCCAATTTGAGGCCATGGTTTGGTTAAAGACCGAACAGTGCCACTAGGCTACAAAAATCCCTTATCTAGCCTGTGTAGCTATCAACATTTCCCTGACCAAACTGCTATCCCTCTTTACTGAGTCAGCCAATCAATGCTGTTAGATATTGGATACTCGCCAAAACATGACTGATGCGAGTACAGGTCTTGAGGGCACCAGAGTAGGTGCCCTTGCTGGTTTTGAAGAACAGGCTTGCGATAATTTTAGTGCCGCTAGATGGGTTGTAAATGGAAGGCGATCGCGATGCGGTTCCAGCCATTTATGGCGATAATTAGGCTGGTCAGATCGACAATCTCCTTCTCTGAATAATGCTCGGCGAGCGCGGCATATTCACTGTCGTGCACTGGCGATAGGGCGACGCGGGTTAAGGTTTCCGTCCAGCGCAGCGCTGCTTGCTCCCGTGCATCAAAGAGTCCATCGACTTCGTGCCAAGCAGCCAGTAAATCTAAACGGCGCTGGTTTTCTCCGTCGTGGCGCGCTTCTTCGGCGTGCATTCGCTGACAAAACGCGCAGCCATTGAGCTGTGATGCCCTAAGTTTGACTAAATGCACCAATAATGGCGAAAACGCCGAGTCAGCGGCCGCTTTATCTAGGCTAATGAGTGCGTTGGCGAGCTCGGGTTGGAGTTGGTAAATCTGTTGGCGTGGAATTCGTTCTGACATAAAGCCTCCTGTAAGTTGAGGCTTGAATCTAAGGTATTAATCGGCCGTTATATTGGAGATTTGCGACATCTTGCGTTTTTTATATTGCCCCGGTGTTTGCAGCATCACCCGTAAAAAGTGCTGATGTAGATGGGCTTGATCGTAAAATCCACAATCGAAGGCGACCTGCGCGAGACTAAGCGACGGCGATTGACTCAATAGGTTGCGGGCAATTTTTACTCGATTCAGCTGCAATAACTGCGCGGGCGATAAACCCGTTTCCTGTTTAAATTTGCGTTCAAATTGCCTTCGACTCATGGGGAGTTGCCCGTAAAAGGTCTCCAAATTGGCTTGGGTTTGGATGAGTCGAGGCAAGGTTGCCGGCACTAGGCTCATGCGCGTCGATAAGCTTAAGTCTAATTGCTGCGCTCGTTGCAATAGCCAGTGTTCCACGAGGGCGATACGCTGGCTTGGCTTGGGCGTATCAACGAGTTGGTATAAGAGCGTTGTTAAACCAACGATGGGCCACTGGGTCACATCGATAACGCTTGCTGTCGTATCGGCCTGCATGGCGGCAAGCTCAACCCCTAGTAAATGGAAGGCGCCACCGGGCTGAAAACGCACCGTAATTTGCTCGGTACCCGGTGCGAAGCTATGGCTATGGCGCTGCTGGCCCGAGTAAAAATACACCGAAGGCGCGTCGCCAATGCCGGGCGATGGCAAATAAAAATGCAGGCTTGTGCCACCATCGGGATAGAAGGTTTGGTCGATTGGCTCGAGTAAATCCGCCGCGATACGCAAATGAAAATAGCGCTGCACCCAAGGGCGCAGTGGGGCAATGGCTTGAAAATGATTAAAGCCTAAGTGGGCAAATAGGGTCTCGAAACGCTTAAAACTGCGCATTTCGAGTTCATCAGCCGTGTATCGCAAGGTCGTCACCATTAAGAATTGGGGAGTTTAGCTTAAGCTAACTTAATACAATTTGCATCCGTGTCGAGTGTGACTCAGTCGTGGAGGGCAGTGGTACTGCTCAAATGAAATCCGCCAACGGTTGCCAAACGCTGTAACTAAAACTAAGCAACTCAATAATAAAAAATAGTCACCAAGAAGGGCTTCTTGGTGACTATTGTAATGGCCACTGTCGCTACGATTGCTGTGGCAATAGTCACTGTCGCAATAGTGAATGTTGCTCGGGGCTTTTAGCGTCGATTTAGCGCTTGTCGTTACAGCGCTTTAAAGCGGATCGCAGTGCCGCCACTGCTGGCAAGTTGTAATGTCAGGCTATCCTTGGCGCTAACCTCTTTAGTTTCAATCACATAATCATAGGGATTGGTTTTCCAATCGGCTTTAGCGCCATCACGGTAGATCTGTGCTTGATAGCGTTTATTTGGGTCGAGGAAATCCAGTTTGACTTTAACCTGACGGGCATTTTCATCGGTCAGCGCGCCTAAGTACCAATCCTGTTGATCCTTGGCCTGACGGGCAAACACCACATAATCACCCACTTCGCCAGCCAGTGCGATACTTTGATACCAGTCTGTTGGCACATCGCGGATAAATTGGAAAGCATCCAAATGTTTCTGATAATTACGCGGTAAGTCGGCAGCCATTTGGATTGGGCTATAGAGCACCACATACAGGGCGAGCTGCTTCATCAAGGTGGTTTGCACGCGGTTTTCAGCATCTAAGCCCTTGGGAGCTAAGTCAAAAATCCCTGGGGTAAAGTCCATTGGCCCTGCCAGCATACGGGTAAAAGGCAACATGGCAGTGTGTTCTGGGCTATTTGGTGGGCTGCCCCAGGCATTGTACTCTTGGCCGCGGGCACCTTCGCGGGCGAGCCAGTTAGGATAAGTGCGGCGCAGCCCAGTATCTTTAATCGGCTCGTGGGTATTAATGCTGATATGGTGCTTGGCTGCTTCGGTAACGCTGTGAAGATATTCGCCCACCATAAACTGACCGTCGTGCCATTCGTGACGGGTGATGCCGTTTTCATCGATGCGTTTGATTTGTCCACCGTCAGCCACATAACCGGTTTTGACTTGGGTCACGCCATGTTTTTCATACAGGGCGAAGGCATCATCCATTTGATTACGGTAATGGGTCACTGAGCCTGCGGTCTCATGGTGACCAATCAGGCGCACGCCTTTTTTGGCGCCGTAGGCGGTAATGGCGGGTAAATCGAAATCATCGTAGGCCTTGGTAAAACTGAATTGATCGCCATTATGGAACCAATCGCCATCCCAACCTTGGTTCCAGCCCTCGACCAAAACGCCATCAAATTGGTACTTGGCGGCAAAATCCATATAGCGCTCAGTTTCGCTAGTGGTTGCGCCGTGTGTTGGACCCGAGCCCCAAGTGTTTTCATTGAGGTGCATCCCCCACCAAATGCCGACATATTTGCCCGGTTTAACCCAAGAGACATCTCCCAGTTTATTGGGTTCGTTCAGGTTGAGGATAAGGTGCGAATTAAGCAGTCCCGTGGCCTTGTCGGCGATTTGAATGGTGCGCCATGGGGTATAAAAGCCCGCTTGGGTTTTAACACGAGTACCATCTGACCAAGGGGTGAGATCGGCCTTGAGCTTGCCATCGCGCTGTTGATCGAGGGTCATCGAGGCAAAATCAACTAACGCCGCCTCGTGAATGCTCAAATGGGTGCCATCGACCAGTTTAAAGGTAAAAGGGGTGTGGGCTCGGTCGACCTGATTGAGTGGGCTGGTGCGATACAGATATTCGTAGCGGTTCCATCCCCGAGAAGGGATCCACCAGGCGGTGGCCTTATCACTCTGACCAATATTAAATTCGGTGAGTTCATCGGTGATGGCAAGCGGTGTATTCGCTGGCAGGGCGTTTTGGGCGGCTAAGTGATAACGAAAGCCAATGCCATCGTCAAAGGCTTTAAACTCGAGGTTTAAGTCGATTTTACCGTCGGTTAATACCACGCTCAGTTGATTGTGTTGATCCCTTATCCACTCTTGCTCACCCCAAGGTTGCTGCCATTTGCCATCGGCGCTGGCGGTGTGGCTCGATTTGATTCGTAGACCTTGGCCTAATTCGCCCAGTGAGGCAAAGACTAACCCTAAGCGGCTCGGTTCGATAATCGATTTGCCATGAAAATGGATTTGGTATTCTGGGCGGCCCGTATCATCACTCAGACTCAAGACGATTTGCTTGTCGGGTGAGCTTAGTTTGAGGGTCTGCGCTGTGGCACTGTTGCAGAGCAGGCTGCCAATGCTGAGTGCTAGCAAGCTGGGCGTAAATAGGCTGGCGGCCCAATGGCGGTGATGTCGTTTTGGCGAGTTGATGTGGCGTGCGTGGGTAAGAGGATTGCTGAACATTCCCTGATCCTTGTTTTTATAGTGAATATGGGTCAATGCATACTAGTGGCGATGACTTTTTGCTCGCAATGCTTTGCATACGTATTCACCATAGTGAGCGGTTAGGCGGCAGGCCGAACGCAAAGTGTAAAGAGATGGGTTTTAACCGCTGACTCGGGTAGAATGCGCGGCTTTATGGCGCTCAAGCATGTATGGGCGCGATTTTTGAGGCGTCAGCGGTGAAAATCAGTCAGCGATTACAGCAGATCAATCGAATGGTGGGCCCTAGTTACGATCATATTTGGGACTGCTGCTGCGATCATGGTTTACTCGGCATGCTGTTACTGCAAAGAAATGCTGCACCTAAGGTGCATTTTGTCGATTGTGTCGCGCCCTTGATGCAGCAACTCAGCCTTGAGTTAGCAAGGTTTTTCCCTCTGCAGCCTATCTCAAACCCTCAAAACGCAATTGAGCAAACCGCCAATCCCCAGAGTGAATGGCAAGTGCATTGTATGGATGTAGCGGCCTTGCCACTGGCGCAATACGGAAAGCAAGCCAAACACTTAGTAATTATTGCGGGTGTGGGCGGTGAGTTATTGGTTGAATTGGTTCGCAGTATTGTGGCGAATCAGCAAAGACAAAGTGATGCCCGGAGTGGAACTGATTCGGGCAACCATGACCTTAGTCAAGACACTTGCCAGCTCGAATTTATTTTGTGTCCCGTGCATCATAATTACCATGTGCGCAGCGCGTTGGCGGAATTGGGCTTAAAACTTAAAGATGAATATTTACTCGAAGAAAACCAACGTTTCTACGAGATCCTGCATTTAACTCAGGCCAATGCCTGCTCAAAAACGAATACCAGTTCAAAAACAACTGAAGCAGTGCCCTTAAGTGCGGCGGGCTCAATCATGTGGCAAGGGTTAGATGCGGATAAAACCAACCAAGCCAAGCGGTATCTTGACCAAACCATAGGCCACTATCAGCGTATTCCTGAGCATCGCATGCCCAACAAGTCGCAAATTGTGGCGGCCTATCAGTACATTTTGCAGCAACTGAATTGTTAACCTCATAGGTCAACATGCGGCCATTGAGCGCTTAGCCGTGGCGTTGAAACGGTTTTACTCTGTAAATCCATCGAGTTGATTTATGCTATTAGGCCGTTAATCTTGAGTTTTATTATGCGTTTATTGAAGTCCACCCAAGCTGCCAATCTCAATCTTAAACAGGCGAAGATTTTTTATCGCCAAGCCGCCCGTGCCATTGTGCTGTCAGGGGAAGATATTTTGCTGCTCTACACCCAAAAATATCGGGATTACGGTTTGCCTGGCGGTGGGGTGGATAAGGGCGAGAGCCTTGAAGTCGGACTTATCCGCGAGTTGCAGGAAGAAACCGGCGCCATTGCCGCCAAAGTGTTAGCGCCCTTTGGTCGTTATGAGGAATATCGTTCTTGGTTTCGTGAGGGCGCAAATGTTGTACACATGGACTCTTACTGTTACCTGTGCGAAATCGATATGAACCTTGGCGAGCGCGGCCTAGGTGAGCCAAGACTCGAAGCCCACGAGATAAAAAATGGGATGCGCCCTGAGTGGATCAATATCCATCAAGCGATTGCCCATAATGAAGAGATCCAACGAACGTTCGCCAATAAAGGGCAATCCATCGACAGGGAAACCTTTCTGCTCAAACGAATCGTTGAAGAGTTGCTGTAGATAAAGTCAGCTTGATGGGGTTAATGCACTGTGGTTTAAAGCGCCGCCATAAAAAAAGCCATCCTGAGGATGGCTTATGAGGATTTCTGTGAAGGCTGCCTTAACCGTTAGATCACGGTTAAATAAATACAAAAGAAATGGCTCATTGCGCCCGCCAATACAAATAAATGCCAAATCGCGTGATTGTATGGGATGCGTTTACCGACATAGAAGATCACCCCTAAGGTGTAAAACAACCCGCCCAATAGTAGAAGCTTAAATCCTAGCGGTGACATCGCCGCCGTTAAATCGCCCATCACAGTCACACACAGCCAACCCATTACTAAATAGAGCACTAGGCTCATTTTTTTAAAGCGATGAATAAACAAAGTCTTAAATAAAATCCCACCAATAGCCAAGGACCAAATCGCCGTCAGGATAATGGTGGATAGTTGTCCTTGCAGGCTGATTAACATCAGCGGGGTATAGGTGCCTGCAATTAAGCAGTAGATAGCACAATGATCGGCAATCTTAAGTTTATGTTTCCAGCCTACATGCGTTACGCTGTGATACAGGGTAGAACTTAAAAACAACAGGATAAGGCTTGCACCATAAATAATAACACCTGTGAGCTGAATATTTGTGAGGTGGTCTGCGCCCTTGAGGATCATAAACACTAAGCCGACCACACCCGCGATCACCCCTAGGCCATGGCTGATGCTATTGGCAATCTCTTCACTAAGGCTATAGCCACTGATATTCAATGGTTTTTCATGACTCATTTGCGGCTCTATCAAACTCTGGCTTGGCATGCTGTTGATCCACTCGATGGCGATAATGACTGAGTCTATCAGTTGATAAATTGGAAAGCCATAATTAGCTTACACGTGTAAGCTAATTTATTTTGAGATTTACATCATCAACTGAGACTGAGGCGAGCTCTTATCTAGTTGTACAACATTATGGTGACTGTTTACGACTGATTAATGTCAACGCCTTGGAACTTTGTGCGTTGCACTTTCTCTAATCTCCCGTAGATGTCATGGATTTGTTAAGTACTTTGTCCATTAAGTACTAAGGGATGGATTTTGCCTGTTCGTTCGAATATTACCCTAGAAGATGATCTTAGTTTTGATGCGTACGGCCGCGTGACAAACGAAGAGACCGTACCATTTTCCGCTATGCCTT
Source organism: Shewanella decolorationis (assembly GCF_004354305.1). Taxonomy (NCBI): domain Bacteria; kingdom Pseudomonadati; phylum Pseudomonadota; class Gammaproteobacteria; order Alteromonadales; family Shewanellaceae; genus Shewanella; species Shewanella decolorationis. Next base: position 4,352,449 of record NZ_CP037898.1, read on the forward strand.
TTTGTGCAACGTCTTTCAGTGCTACAGATTTGAATGCTAAGCCTTTTAGCGCTCATGCTGAGCCTTTGAGGAGCGATATAAGCCTTAATTTGCATGAGGCTAACCAAAAAGACATCGATAGCACATTTCAAACATCTTCAAAACTAAGCGGGGGAGAGTGGTCGCAGTATTTCAATCTTAAGCCATTGCTTTGGGTTATCTTGGGTCATGGCTTACTGCTGTTGTTATTGATTTTCCTATGGCGAACCCAGTCGGAACACTTAGGGCTGTCGTTTACCGAATCATCTGCGAATGCACGAACTGCAACCAAGGCGTTAAAGGCATATTTTATTTATGCGCCGCCAACGCAAACCGATCCAGCGGATCCTCCTAAAAATTCCTCTGTGGAAGAACCTACAGTTTCTAGTGAGCCGATCACTTCGCCGCCTAACACTACGCAGCTGACAGTGAATGTTGAACCGGCAGCGAAAGTGATACCAAAACCCGCGGAAAAGCTTGCGCCAAAAACTACAGAGCAGATTGCAAAACCTCCTGAAGTCAGCGCCCAAGCGTCAAATAGAGCAGTTTCAAAGACTCCAACACAGGGCCAAACCCAGCAGAGTGCAAAAGAAGCTATTAAGCCTCAAAAGGCAGAAGTCCAATCAAGCTCGGCTCAAGTGGCAAGTACTCAGCAGTCAGATACTGGTGAGCAAAGCAGCGGTGCGGCTGGTAGCGTGGGGTTATTTACCCAGCGTTATTTTGAACGTCAGCGTGAGCAAGCCTTAGATGATTTAGTGTTAGAGCAGGCAAATCATTACGGCAAACGGTCGACTATGTCTGAAATGAGCCCCGAGATGGAGGTGTTGATTGTTCCCAATGCCGACGATTTTAGCGGCCCCACCAGTTTAGATTTAGAACTGGATCCTAATCGAATTGTCCGTAAAGGGGATACCTGCTATCGGGTCGTTAAAGTCGGCACCCAAATTAATCCCTATGCTGAGAATTTAGGGTTCCCCTTCAATTGCAGTGGCAAGAAAATGAATCAAGAAATTGACGATGCCATTAAGGCGCAGCTGGATAAAATGATGGTAAAGCGGCCAAAAGGTTAAAAAGTAGTTGTGATAAATTTTCACTAAAAATTGTTTTAACTATGATCTCTAAAACCAATTTAGGTTAAAGTCGTTTAAATACATTGCGTTATGCGTTCTTTAATTTTGATTGATAATTTGGTTTTTATCCTAAAATTAGGCTTGTTTGTTCGCTGCGCTTCTGCCTATACTTTTGCCCATCTTGTCGGAGTGCCTCTTGGCTGAGACCGTTTATTCGGGATCCGTTGAACCTGATCAGGTTAAAACCTGCGAAGGAAACAAGCATAATAACATCCATTAAATCGTGACAGCGGCCACCTTTTGCCCTGCATTAACCCATCGATTTAGTCGTTATTGAGTCCGCAAATCCGCTTAGGGTTTGCAGCGCTCAGCTTAAACACTCAAGTCTCCAGACAAGCAACCCCATTTTTATTTGTTAAAGTGAGATTGCTTATGTCCAGTTTAGAATTGTCCTCAGAATCTATTGCCGTGAACACCCAAGGGCAAACGAGCCGCCGTGCAGCGCGCGCCCAGGCCCAAGCCTTTATCGATACCCTTAAACCATTACAACATCCTAATTCGCAAAAGCTCTATTTGCAGGGGAGCCGTGAGGATCTCCGTGTAGGGATGCGGCAAATTCTGCAAACCGATACGCGGATTGGCGGCACTGCGACTGCGCCCATAGTTGAGAAAAATCCTCCCATTCCGGTGTACGACTGCGCAGGGCCTTATTCCGATCCGGCTGCGCAAATTAACGTGCGCCAAGGACTAGCCAAACTCAGATTACCTTGGATTATCGAGCGCCAAGATACCGAAGTGCTCGATTGTGCGACCTCAGATTTCACCCAGCAACGCCTGAAGGATGATGGGCTCGATCATCTGCGCTTCGAGGCCGGCTCAAGTGCGATTGTTCGTCCTCGCCGTGCCTTACCGGGTAAGCGCGTGAGCCAATTACACTATGCCCGCCAAGGGATCATTACCCCCGAAATGGAGTATGTGGCGATTCGGGAAAATATGGCGCTCGCCGAGGTGCAGGATGAAATCTTAAACCGCCGCGGCCAAGGTGAATCCTTTGGCGCCGTAATCGGTAAATCGATTACCCCAGAATTTGTCCGCGACGAAATTGCCCGTGGGCGCGCCATTATTCCGTTAAATATCAATCACCCTGAAGCCGAGCCTATGATTATTGGCCGTAATTTTTTGGTGAAAGTGAATGCCAATATCGGCAACTCGGCGGTTACGTCCTCCATCGAGGAGGAAGTCGAAAAGTTAGTCTGGTCAACCCGTTGGGGCGCGGACACTGTGATGGACTTGTCCACTGGGCGGTATATCCATGAAACCCGCGAATGGATTATCCGTAACTCGCCAGTGCCGATTGGCACAGTGCCGATTTATCAAGCATTGGAAAAAGTAAACGGCGTGGCTGAGCACCTGACCTGGGAAGTGTTTCGCGATACCTTGATTGAGCAAGCGGAGCAGGGCGTCGATTACTTTACCATCCATGCGGGCGTGTTATTGCGCTATGTGCCCATGACCGCCAAACGGGTGACTGGGATTGTGTCCCGCGGCGGCTCGATTATGGCCAAATGGTGCTTGAGCCATCATCAAGAAAACTTCCTCTATACCCATTTCCGCGAGATTTGCGAGCTGTGCGTTGCCTACGATGTGTCGCTGTCATTAGGCGATGGTATGCGTCCAGGCTCGATTGCCGATGCCAATGATGAGGCGCAGTTTGCCGAGCTTGAGACCTTAGGCGAGCTGGTCAAAATCGCCTGGGAATACGATGTGCAGACCATTATCGAAGGGCCTGGACATATCCCGATGCAACTTATCAAAGAGAATATGGATAAGCAGCTTATCCACTGCGTCGAGGCGCCGTTTTATACCCTAGGGCCGCAAATTACCGATATTGCGCCGGGTTACGATCATTTCACCTCCGGAATTGGGGCTGCGATGATCGCATGGTATGGCTGCGCCATGCTTTGCTATGTGACGCCGAAGGAGCACTTAGGTTTACCCAATAAGCAGGATGTCAAACAAGGGCTGATTGCCTACAAGATTGCTGCCCATGCGGCCGATATTGCTAAAGGCCACCCGGGCGCGCAGATCCGCGACAATGCGTTGTCTAAGGCGCGCTTTGAATTCCGTTGGGAAGACCAATATAACTTAGGGCTTGACCCTGATACCGCGCGTGCCTATCACGATGAATCCTTGCCACAGGAGTCGGCCAAGGTTGCGCACTTTTGCTCTATGTGTGGCCCTAAGTTCTGTTCGATGAAGATCACCCAAGATGTACGTGACTATGCGGCAAGTTTAGCGGCGGGTGCGTTAGCAGGGGCTTCGTCAAGCCAAAATGTTGAGAGCGCTGAAGCGCTTGCATCGATAAACTCTGCTCCACAAGGGCAAGCTAGCAAAGAAGCAATCCAGCAGATCAAAGTCAAAACCCAAGATGAATTAGCGGCGGCCATGGCGCAAAAATCGGCCGAGTTTGCGGCTTCGGGCGCCAAGCTGTATCTACCGCTAGGCGATGCAAATACTGCCAATGAATCGGCCAAGCATCAGGATGGGACAGAACTCCAATCCATAGTACAGGTTGCGGAGGTTTGATAATGACCCCTGCTAAACATATTAGCCAAGTGGCGCCTAAACCTATCGTCTGGACCATTGCGGGTTCCGACAGCGGTGGCGGCGCGGGGATCCAAGCCGACTTAGCCACCATCAAAGATTTGGGCGGCCATGGATGCAGCGTGATCACCACGTTAACGGCTCAAAGTTCGGTGGCGGTGGATTTAGTTGAGCCTGTGAGTGAGGTAATGCTACTCACACAGCTCTCGACCCTGTTAGCCGATCTACCGCCTCATGCGATTAAAATTGGCTTACTCGCGAATCAGCAGCAACTGCATTTAGTTGCCGATTGGTTGGCTGGTTTTAAAACCCAATTTCCACTCGTCCCCGTTATTCTCGACCCTGTGATGGTTGCAAGCTGTGGGGATGAACTTGGGGATAAGAGCACGGCGAGCAAACCTCTGGATTTTACTCCCTTTAAGGGCTTGATTAGCCTGATAACGCCGAATGTGCAGGAGCTGGCAAGGCTTACTGTCGCCAAAGACAAACAAGCGTCAGCAATACACACAAAAGCTGAATTCGCCGCTGCGACAATTCAACTCTCTGAACAATTAGACTGCAGCGTATTAGCCAAGGGCGGCGATATTGATTTTGTAGCTCAGGCAAGTGCTGGCATTAATACAAGGGATAGCTTAAGCGAGCAACAAAGCGATATCACAAGTCATCGCAGTGCCAAAGATAATCAGCGTATGGCGGAAGATCTGCTGATTTGTCATCAGGTTACGGGCTGCTCACCTCTTGACGCTAATGGCGGCTTTTGGCTCAGCAGTGCGCGGATAAACACGCGCCATAACCACGGCAGTGGTTGTACTCTGTCTTCAGCCATCGCCTCGGTATTAGCCTTCGGCTTTGTATTGCAGGATGCCGTTGTGGTAGCAAAAGCCTATGTTAATCAAGGTTTAACTCAAGCACAGGGTATTGGCAAAGGTCCTGGGCCACTCGCGCGTACCGCTTGGCCGCATAGCTTAACGGCGTTTCCTCACGTCACGGCTTATTCTCAAAATAGCTTGAGTGAATCCAGTGATTTGCAATGCGGCGCGTTTAAGCGCCTTAATCCTGACTTAGGAATCTATCCCGTTGTCGATAACCTACAGTTACTAGAGCAGTTATTAGCGGCGGGCGTGAAGACGGTACAGCTCAGGATAAAGTCTAATGCGCTAAAGTCTAATGTGCTGGCGTCGGACGAACTTGAGGCACAAATCCAAACCGCGATTGCCTTAGGCAAGCATTATGATGCTCAGCTTTTTATCAATGATCATTGGCAGTTAGCGATAAAACATGGCGCATTTGGGGTGCATCTTGGCCAAGAAGATCTGGCGGTGACGGATCTTAATGCCATTCATGCCGCGGGATTGGCTCTTGGCATCTCGAGCCACGGTTATTTCGAGTTGCTGCGTGCCCATCAATATGCGCCATCTTACATCGCCCTCGGGCATATCTTTCCTACGACCACCAAGCAAATGCCATCGGCGCCGCAGGGGTTATTCAAGTTAGCGCATTATGTTGAACTGTTTAAAGCGCACTATCCCTTAGTGGCAATTGGCGGAATCGGGCCTTCTAATCTTGACCAAGTCAAAGCGACTGGGGTGAGAAATATTGCCGTGGTGCGGGCGATTACCGAGGCGAATGATCCAGTAATGGCCTTTGCCGAATTGACACAGGCTTGGGAGTTAAGCCTATGAGCACGACACAAGAGCAGGCCCAATCCCTTGCCGATAAAGACTTTATTCGTTATTCGCGGCAAATATTTTTACCCGAGGTCGGCGAGGCTGGCCAGTTGCAGCTGAAACATGCTCATGTGCTTATTGTCGGCCTAGGCGGCCTTGGACAACTGGCGGCGCAATATTTAGCCTGCGCTGGTGTTGGGCGCTTAACACTTGTCGACGGCGATAGGGTGGAATTATCCAATCTACCGCGACAATTGCTCTTTAGTGACGACGATATTGGCCATCACAAAGCCCTCATAGCTAAACAGAAATTAGCCGTGTTGGCGCAAGGTTGTGAGATTGATGCCGTTGCTGAGCATCTGACTCTTGAGTCTGCGAACGATGTATTCGCTCGTCTGTTAGCCCATGACGAAGAAACTCGGTTAGTACTTGATTGTACTGATAATCTTGCGGCACGCCATTGTATCAATCAGCTGTGTATTGAGCATGCCTTACCTCTGGTGAGCGCCTCCATTGCCGCTTTCAACGGCCAATTGTTTGCCGTTGATCAGCAGCGTTTCCCTACGGGCGGCTGTTATCACTGTATTTTCCCCTCGAATACTCGCGCGCCACAAAACTGTAGCAGCCAAGGAGTGCTCGGCCCCAGTGTCGGCGTGATGGCATCGATGCAGGCGCTGCTAGTGATGCAATTGTTGCTCTTAGCCACGCCGCCAACCTCTGCAACAGAACAAACAGGTAATCAATCTTTCGAAGAGACAAGCCAACCAATAGCCTCCACTAGAGCGTTACTTGGGCGATTTTGGCGTTTCGATGCCAAGTCACTTCAATGGCATTCGGCTGCCTTAACCCGTGATCCAGAGTGCGAGGTGTGCGGATTAAAGCCGAGTGCATTAATGCAATCAACTACAGCCGTTTCATTCAAATCTGTCCCTAATCGAGGTTTGTTATGATTTTAATTCATCTCAATAATGTGCCCCAGACACTTCAACAACCGCTGAGTTTACAAGCCCTGTTAGAAGCACAAAATATTTGCCAACACTCGGTTGCCTTAGTGCTTAACGAAGCCGTTGTACCCAAACATAGATGGTCATCTATCCTCTGTCACCATGAGGATAAAATTGATGTATTTGCCGTTGTCGCCGGAGGTTAAGATGTTAACGATTGCGGGTGTGGAATTTGAGTCACGATTATTTACTGGCACGGGTAAGTTCAGCTCAAGTCAGCTGATGCTGGAGTCCATTAAGGCGTCTAAGTCGCAATTGGTGACAGTTGCGATGAAAAGAATTGATTTAAAAACCGGGGCCGATGATTTGCTTACGCCACTAAGGCAAGCGGGCGTGCGACTCTTGCCTAATACCTCGGGGGCGCGTAATGCGAAGGAAGCGATATTCGCCGCTGAACTGGCGCGGGAAATGCTGGGAACACAATGGGTTAAACTTGAAATTCATCCCGATCCCAAATACCTAATGCCCGATGCAGTCGAAACATTAGCAGCGGCCAAAACCCTGTGTGAACGCGGGTTTATCGTGATGCCCTACGTGCATGCCGATCCTGTGCTGTGTCGCCGTTTAGAAGAGGTTGGCTGCGCTGCCGTGATGCCATTGGCAAGCCCAATTGGGACGAATCAGGGGCTGGTGACTGAGTCTTTTATCAAGATGATTATTGAGCAGGCAAAAGTGCCCGTTGTGATTGATGCGGGAATTGGCGCGCCATCCCATGCGACCCACGCGATGGAGCTGGGAGCTGATGCCGTACTGGTTAATACCGCCATCGCGAGTAGTGCTTCGCCCATTGAAATGGCGCAGTGCTTTAAGGATGCGGTGGATTGCGGACGACGCGCCTTTGAAGCCGGACTTGGCCGAGTGCAGACTCAGGCTGTACATACCAGTCCACTAACGGGATTCTTGCAGCAATGAGTTTTGTCGACCAATTTGCCCATATTGAACGGGATAAGTTATTGCTGGCGTTATATTCCTGCACGGCAGTAGAGGTTGAGCGCGCTCTGATGCAGCCCGAGGGTAATCTAGAGAGTTTACTTGCCCTGTTGTCTCCTGCAGCAGAGCCCTATATCGAAGAGATGGCTCAACGCTCGGCGGCACTGACTCGGCAACGCTTTGGGGCTAATATCGGACTCTATCTGCCCTTATACCTGTCGAACCTGTGTGCTAACGAGTGTGACTATTGCGGCTTTAGCATGAGCAATAAATTAAAGCGCAAAGTGCTCAATGAGCAGGAACTTGCGGCCGAAATAGCGATTATCAAATCCCGTGGCTTCGACTCCATCTTGCTGGTGTCGGGAGAGCATGAAACTAAAGTGGGGATGGATTACTTTAAGCGCGTGTTACCCATTGTAAAACAGCAGTTTAGTTATTTGGCCATGGAGGTTCAGCCGCTTGAGGAGATTGATTATCGTCAACTTGTCGAACTAGGGCTGGATGCTGTGATGGTGTATCAAGAAACCTATCAAGCGGCGACCTATGCCAAGCATCATACCCGAGGCAATAAACAGGACTTTGCATATAGGCTGGCAACGCCCGATCGCGTAGCTAGTGCGGGTGTCGATAAGGTAGGCCTAGGTGTGTTACTGGGTTTAGATGACTGGCGGCTCGATGCTTTACTGATGGGCCATCATCTGAACTATTTAGAACGGCATTACTGGCGTACTCGTTTTAGTATTTCGTTACCACGTTTAAGGCCTTGTACTGGTGGCATAACACTAAAAGTGCATTTAACCGATCTTGGACTGGTGCAAATGATCTGTGCCTTCAGGCTTTTTAATCAGCAACTTGATATCAGTTTATCGACACGCGAGGCGCCATCGCTTCGGGACAATTTACTGCCACTTGGGATAACACAGATGAGTGCGGGGAGTTCAACGCAACCTGGGGGTTATCAGGCGCCAGAGAGCCAATTAGATCAGTTCGAAATAAGCGATGAACGTACCGTTGAGCAAGTCATGACTCAGATGCGGCTCAAGGGATTTAATCCGGTTTTTAAGGATTGGGAATCGGCTTGGATGGCCAGTTAAAAAGAGCCAAAAATCAGCAAAAAAACCATCAAATAGGAGGGGTAAATCTGTACATTGATATTGGCTTGGTCAATAATTAACCTAGTGTTCACCAGATGCGGGAATCCTTTTATGCAAATCCAATCTGCTTATACTTCCGGTCTGCAAGGCTTGCAATCGGCTCAATCAGGGTTAACACAGGCTACGATTGATGTGGCTAAACCTAGCCCAGCGCAAAGCGCTGCACCTACAGAAACCGCTAGGGCTGTAGATGAACCTGATAAAACCTCAGCATTAGTTGCAGCTAACGCATCATTGCGACAAGGTGAGGCGTCGACAGAGGTACTCGAGAGAGAATCTGAAACCATAGGTTCGATTATTAATATCAAGGTGTAATTATGTCGGTCATGGCGCTGTCATCCCAGGTTGGCGCGCCATCCAATTCGTTTTTGGGTGCTGATAAGCCGATTGAGCCGCTAAAAGGAGCAAGACCTAATAGTGGACTGGTTTATCAAGGTGACAATAGTCAGACGGTTGCTAACCTTAGCGCCTCAATGGCTAGCTTTAATGCACCAAAATCCGAAGTGAGTGGGGCACTTGAACCGTCTTTAAGCAGCCTTAGTGCGGCGTCCAGCCAAACTTTGCCTTTTGCAGGAACTCAGCCTGAGTTATTGGCAAGTGTTAAATCGAGTTATGCTAGCCTTTCTTCTAGCGCTCATGTGGATGCGAGTGCAATTCAGAAAGCTATCGTAGATTTAGACGTAAACGCTCCTGCTCAGTTACATTCAACCCCATCTGTGCGGATAGATTCGACTTCGCAGTTTTCAACTCAAAAAAGTTTTAGTTTACTGACAGGGCCTCGTTCCATAGGTGGAATGAGAGATGGGCAAATTGCCGCTTCTCAGACAGCCGTGTCAGTATTGAGTGCTCCGGATGTGGGGCTTTCAGCCTTGAATGGTGCCGTTAATCCTCTGGTTTCTTTGGCGCCAAGCACAACCGCTTACTCATCTAAAAGCGATATCGGCAGTATTACTTCGTCGAATTCGGATTTCGCCAATATCTTCTCGTCTTCAGATGCCATAACAATAAATGTCGCACCATTGGGACAAGAACAGGCCCGTAGTACAGTAATTAGCCCCTCTGCGCCTGAGTTTGCAGGGGGTGATGTCGTTGGTACTTCGTCGGGGACCCACGATTCGGTGGTGACCAACATGGATGATGCAACCTCGCCTCAGGCAAACAGCTTGGGTGAGCAGTTTAGTTATCTCTTTGGCCAACCTGCCGGGACCAAGGAGCAAGTTGGGACTGAATCGGCAGCAGGTGAACCTTCTCAAATTCAGCAAAATCAAGCTGAACAAATTCGTGATGAGCAAGCTAAGCAAGCAAGGGAAAAAGCTGTGCAAGAGCTGGAGCAAAAACAGCAAGCGTTAGCTGAAGCTTTCGCTAAAGCAGATAACAGTCAACAAGCTCAGCAGACACAGGACGAACAAACTCGCCAGCAAGACTTAGCGAAGGAGCAAGTCAAGCAGGCTGAAGAAAAGGCGATAGAACAGCAAAAAGCCCAAATAGACGCATTAAAAGCGAGGGATACAGAAGTCAAAGCCCATGAGCATGCCCACGCCAGTGTGGGCGGTCAATATGCTCAAAGCCCTAGTTTCAAGTATGAAAAAGGTGCCGATGGTCAGCGCTATGCTACCGATGGTGAGGTGCAAATCGATGTGTCAATTGTACCTGGCGATCCACTGGCGACCATTAATAAGATGAAGCAGGTCTATGCGGCGGCGATGGCGCCAGTTGACCCATCTTCTGCCGATATTCGTGTTGCGGCGCAAGCGCTGCAGAAAATGAATGAGGCCAAGGCTAAACTTGCTGAGGAACGTCAGCAACAGATTATTGATCAACCGACCACGGAAACCCTAATTGGCGCCGAGGCACAGATTGAAGGTTTACCACCGCTTAAGGAGCGCCAAATTCAAGTCATTGGCAAGATTGATGCTAATGGCAATATCACTGCGCCCCAAGATGAGCCATCGGCACCTGTGACAGAAGTGATTGATAAGATTAAGCAAGCCATTGCGGCGCAGATTGCATCGAATAATACCTCAGATGCAGTAAGTACCACTGAAGTTGATACGACAGAGACCATTGAGCCGCCAACGGCGACCTTAGCGATTGGTGCCGTATCAAATAAGGATGACGTGCCAGAGATTGCTATGCAGCGGCTCGCGTCGCGTGACAGTAATGCTGTATCGAGTCACACATTAAACGGCAGTAATGCGGTGCGCTTCTATGGCTCGGTCGCCGTGGCAACGCTGGCGAGTAAGGGAAATACTGAACTTAATCAATCAGATTCGGATGATGCTTCACTCGAGCGGATAGATGATTCGGCACTAACCACTCATTCGCCTAGCTATGAGGGTGAGAGTATTATTTCCAATGGATTAACACTCGAGTCATCAAACCGCCAAGACACACGCGGCCTGTTCAACCCTCAAACCTTAGCACTGCATCGTTCGCATTTCTTAGATGTGAATGTCTAGCCTCAATATTGCAGTATGCCTGCAAATCTTAACTACCTAGCATTTGGCTATTAAGGTAAACATTTAAGCTTGTTCTGTATGGTTAGGAACGCGGCCATTACTGATTAAAACCCACAAAGATTCCCTATGACAAAGTCGCTGGTTTGCGCTGGCGGGAAGAAAGTGAGCGTGGTTACTCGCTTGTACTCACACCATGGTGTTTAAGGATATAAGAGGCTAACAGTTTAGAGGCGGGGCCCTGTTGGTCACGATTTGGGATCACAAGGCTTAGCATAATGCGCCGTTTTTGGCTGCCTTGAAGATGTAAACGCACCAGTTTGCCCGCGGCTAATTCCTCTTGGATTAGGAATGATGGGATCCAACAGAAACCAATTCCTTGGTTTAAAATGACTTTCGCCTCATGGAAGTTCGATACCGTCCAGCGCTGTTCGGCCTTTAGCCAACCAATATCGATATTTGACTGCACGCCAGTATCTTTGATCACCAGTTGCAGGTGCTGCGCCAGTAGCTTGTCATCGTCTAAGGTGCCCATTTCAGCCAAGGGGTGGCTCGGGTGGCAAACCAGATGCAGCTCCTGCTCACACAGGGGCTCGGATAAATAGCCCTTCGGCGGAATGCCGGCGCAAATCGCAATATCGACCTTATTTTGAAGGATTAATTCTTGAGTACCTGTGATGACTGAGTCCAACATAATGATCCGAGTGCCACGGCTGTGGGGCAAAAAGTCGCTTAGCGCGCACACCAGACTTTCCATCGGATAGACGATTTCGCGGGCAATGGTGAGTGTGGGCTCCCAACCTTGCTCGAGGTTACTGGCCAATTGCTCTAATTCATTAACTGCTTGAGTCACATGGCGCGAACGACGCAATAATACTTCGCCCTGTGGTGTCAGGTAAGCTTTGCGGCCTCGAACTTCGAGTAGCTCTATGCCAAGCTGGTGTTGCAACTTTGCCACCGCATGATTGAGTGATGATTGACTCTTATTGAGCTTTTCCGCCGCTTGCGCGTAGCCGCCATAGTCGACGACAGCCTGTAAAATACGCCATTGTTCAAGGGTGGATTTCGCGCGAGTCATGGTTGTCCTCATGTCGAAAACGACAGGTTTCTAAAAAAGCGATAGATTGAGGCTTATAGTGGCGAGCTATGATCTTTTTTTCAATACTATTATCGTGTTAATTGAAAAAGAGGTTATCGCGCTGCAATGCAGCGGCGTGACAACCTCTGATCAGTTAGCTTTATGGATAATGGGTTAATCGATAACCTTAGGTGCCACGCCCATAGGTAAATATTTTTTCGTCGCGTTAAGTTCGTTAAGATAAGGCCCTGGATAGAGGGTTTCTGGCCAATTAAGCAACATTATCGCAAGTACATTGCGATGCTCGCCAAGGGCTAAGTCAGGATTGCCCTTGGGTGAGGGGATAATTTGACTGTTGGTATCAAACGAGTTGGCAATATAAGCCCGAGTTTGAGCCACGATAGGGTGGTCTGTCTTGACTGCTAGCAGAAAACTAATGCCGACTTCGGCAATAATATCGTCGGTCGCATCCTGTAAAATCCGCTCTATGTTGGCGTCAAAGTAATCCAAAATCCATGCAAACTCAGTGGCATCTACCTGATGTTGATAATATTCACTCGCGGCAAAGATAAAATGCGTCATGCCGTAAAGCTTATTGCGAAACTGTGCTTTGCTGAGTGTGGCATCCTGCGCGTCGGGGTAAACCCGAGTAAACGCTGTTTTATAGTCCTCTCGATAATCTCCTACACCTAATTGTTTGGCCCAATACACATAGTTAATTAGCTGCGCTGCCCAGGCTTTTATCATCGCGGGATCGGTCAAACCTTGGCGTAGGTCGGCTTTTTTGAGGGCTTGGATCATTTGACTATGGCAAGGACCTGTAAAGCCTAACTCATCGATTCGACTAGCGAATCGCAGTAGTACATCGGAGTAAAATAAAAACTCAGGAAAGGGCGCGAGGGCTTTTTTACGGGCCTTGGCTCTGGGACCATTGCCCAGTTCTGCGATGGCGTTCTCTGAGGCTTGACGTACAAATTCAGGGTTATCCATTTGGCAGGCATAAAACGCTTGAGCTTCGGTTACCGCATAAAGATCGACTAACGCGGCGTTGGCGTATTGCTCATCGCCTGTCAGGCGATAGAGGCGGATCCCATAATGCCCCTGCACCCGAGGCGGGAGTGTATAGAGATGGGTTTCAAGGTTGTGTTGAATAAGCTGCGCAACGCCGCTTTGGCTTAATTCGGTTTTATCCGTGGTGTTTGACTTGAGAATGTTTTGTGAGTTCGCAAGCCCGGTGTGACTTAGGAGCGTGCTTTGCGAATTGGCGAAAGCACTCTGTGCGGTAAATAAGACTAAACCGCTAAAAAGCGCAATGGGCAGCGAGAGTTTGTGTTTCGGTTGTGGTGTGTGGGTGATTTTCAGATCCTGAGACATGGATAATCCTTTGGATAAGCGCAGCGGCATCCACGGGGTCGCCAAGTATGGCGCGCAGTTGCTCGCTCAAGGTGAGTGCGGTCTCATTGACCACGAGGAGATTAAAAAGCCCAAGTTTATCTTGGCAGTCTTGGGTAGATTGATGGACAAGCGTTGCGAGTTTGGCTTGCCACAGGAATTGATAATAGCGGGGGCCTTCGTTGGCGATAGCATTGAAACTATATGGGTAATCAATCGCTTGTGCCCAGTTCGCACCAAAGCTTTTGCTAAATTCAGCAGGTAAATCCGAATAGCTTTGCTGGTTTAGGGACTGGTAAAAGTTAAGTGCCACCTTAGCGCGAAAGACTTTAAGCTGCGTCGCATAGGCGCTTGCGAGCATTTCCCTCGGTTGAATATATTGGGTATCAAATTGGGGAAATAGCGCTTGGCGTAACACCTTAGCGAGCCAAAGACTCGGTAATTGATTGGTATCGAGCGTCGGGCCTAAGGTGTTGTTTAGGTAAAAATGACTGCCGCGTGCCAGCGAGGTCATCGCATCGGCGAGGGCTTGGGTAAAGCGTTCAATATCTTTGAAATCATTAAGTGTTACGGGCAGCTCAAGCGCCTGTTGACCAAATTGCTGTCCAATCACACTTTGTCTGAGGGTGTGTTGACTGGCATTCCCAGGTTTATTCACTTTATCTTGAGCACCAATGGCCAGATACACTTCTCCCAGTAATCTATCCATATGGTAAACACGGAGGATCTGTTGCTGTGCTTGTGCGAGTGTTGTTTGAGAAAATGCCGTTTGAGAAAGTGTCGTTTGAGTGGCTGTCGAATCGAGATGCTCGCTAATCACCTCAAAACGTAAACCAAACTCGCCTAAGGTCGTTAGGGCCTTGTCGAGTAGTTCACGGGTATTGAGGGCGGTGGTTTGTGCACTGGGTAATTGCGATAAGGTACGGCCAAGATCCCAAGGGGCAACTTGAATCGTTTCGGTTTGGCTGTCGAGAAACGCTTTAACTAACTCAGGGGTATTGAGTAGCTGATCCTTGAGGCTGTAACTGGCGTAATCGCTAAAGCCTGCGTCATTGGCAATGCGTTGACGCAGCTCGGCAATGCGGTGTAAAGCGACTTGATTATGTTCCCTGGCTCGACCTTGATAGGCTTGCCACAGGGTTTGTCGACATTCGGCATCGGGTTGCTTTAACAGATAACTGGCAATAGTCCCTGAGAAAGTGCCTGAATTTGCCGTTTCTTCCTCGTTATTGGCAGTATTCACTTCGGCTACTTCATCTGTAAGCTGGCATTTATCTGCTTGAATATCCAGTTGAAATTGTTGGTTGCCTAAGCCTTGGCGAATGCTGGCCTGCGCCGTGTGCAGCTTAGCTTTATCCATAATGGATAAATGCTGGCGCAACAAAGCCGTTAATTGCTCACCGAGTAAGGTCTGTTCCTGACTTGCTGCATCATGATTTGCTGCATCATCATTTTCTGAAGCTGTTTGCATCAGCTCAAACGCCAATTGGCTAAATTCTGCTTGGTTTAGTAAGTCGCTCAGGGTGTCGGCTAAGCGCAACTGACACTGCAGTATACCTTGGCGCTCATCCCCCGACAGCGGCAAACCTCGGTAGTAGGTGAGTCTGTCGTTGACATTATTCAGTCCAATGGTTTGCTGCTCTAACACTAGGGCCTTATCCGCCAGTGTTAAGGCAGATAGCTGGCGGGTGCTGGCGTAACTGTCGAAGGCACCAGCCAAATCGATATTAGGTTGGCGCAGACACTGCTCTACCAGCAGCGGCACGGGGCTTGGCACAGCATAGGCTGCACCGAGAGTGGATAAACACCAGCCAAACAGGCTAGCCGTTAAAATGGATTTTTGCATAGGCTACACGTTCTGCAACTGTCATTGAATGGGATGACATGGCTTCGACATGCTTAAGTCTAGGCAAAATGCCTTTTCCATTTGCAATCTGGATCGCCAGTCCCGGGCGTGCATTGAGTTCCAATAACAGCGGGCCTTTAGTCTGATCAAGCACCATATCCGTGCCTAAATAACCCATCTCACACATTTCAAAGGCGCTCGATGCGGTATGCAGCAAGCTGTCCCAGTGGGGTACGACGATATCGGTGAGCTTTTTGCCTGTGTCTGGATGAAACTCAATTGGAGCATCAAATTGCACAGCATGTAACCCTTTTCCTGTGGCAATGTCAACGCCCACACCCACGGCGCCTTGGTGCAAATTGGCCTTGCCATCGGAGGCGGCGGTGGAGAGCCTGAGCATCCCCATCACTGGAAATCCTTTAAAGACAATCAAGCGGATATCGGGCACGCCTTCATGGCTGTAACCGTCAAACACGGGATCGAACTCAATCAATCCCTCGACAATCGCCACATCGGGTTTGCCGCCAAGGGAGAATAAACCGCTGAGAATATTGGACACGTGTCTATCCAATTCCGATGGGCTGACTTCGTGTCCGCTGGGTTTATAGTAACGGCCCTGTTCAATATGGGTGATTACTAAAATGCCTTTACCACCAGAGCCCTTGGCGGGTTTAATCACAAACCCCGTACGGCCTTTCACGCGCTCGGGAATGTGCACGATTTCGTGCTGCTCGCGCACAACGGCGATTAAATCGGGCACGGCAATATCATTGGCCAGTGCTAACTGTTTCGTCAGCAGCTTATCGTCCACTCGCTTATAAAATTTACGCGGATTATAGCGACCTATGTAATCGATATTACGCTTATTCATATTGAGCACGCCGCGCGCGCGCAGCTCCCATGGCCAAGCAATATTCATTAGGCATCTCCCGCAAGTGGTTTAAAGCGTTTGAGTTCCAGTAGGCGATAACCTGTGTATTGGCCCATTAATAGCACTAAGGCCAAGATCACTAAGTGGATCCCAAGGAAGTTAAATACCCAGTGTTGTACCCAACTGGCGCTCATGGCTAAGTAGGCGAGGGTAGCGACCATTAGGCTACCACCGCCTTGCACTATCACTTCTTTCGGGCCTTCTTCCTCCCACAGGATAGACATACGTTCGATGGTCCAGGCCAAAATAATCATCGGGAAGAAGGTAATTGTCAGTCCTTCGCTTAAACCGAATTTATAAGACAGCAAGGTAAAGACGCCAATAATGCCGATCACGACGATGATCACCGCCGATATTCGCGAAATTAGTAACAGATTTAATTGGGATAAATAGGAGCGGATCATTAGGCCGCAGGCCACGATTAACAAGAAGCCAACTAAGCCCGTGACTAAACTGGTCTGAATAAAGGCGAGGGCGATAAGGACTGGCATAAAGGTGCCCGAGGTCTTGACCCCAATGATCACCCGTAAAAACACAACCATCAGTACCCCGATAGGGATCAATAAAATGCCCTTGAATAGACTCTGCTCCTCTATCGGTAATTGGTAGAGTGAGAAATCCAAGGCATTGTTATTCATCATCATATCGATGGAGGTCGCCAATGCCGAGCGGGTATCCTGCAACATAGAGAAATGCACCTGCGAGTTCACTCCGCCCATCACATCGAGCACGGAATGGCCCGAGCGTTCCCACAGCAGTAAGTTCTCTGGACGACCTTGCTTGCCCTTAACCAAATCGAATAAGACCCACTCGCCGTTATGGAACACTTCCACAAAGGGTGACAGGGATTGACGGCGGCGTTGGTCTTCAAGGTAGAGCCCGCTGACTTCACGGGCTGGAATGCCCTTAGTTTGCAGCATATGCAAAAACACTTGCGTCGCGGTTTGGCTTGATAACAACAGCTCCATATTCTGGCTGCGCTTAGTTGCGGTAATCGCATTCATCAATTGCTGGGCGAAGGATAAGTTCGATGCGCTGCGCGCCCAGGTTTCGTTAATCACTTGCTCTGCGGCGCTCTTCTCGGTCGCGGGCCAGAGGTAAGGCTCTGGTTGACTGGGAATATCGTCGCTGTGGATTTGGGTCACGCCCGTCGGCACTAGGGTCACTTTATAATAGAGATCTTGGCTGCCATAGGCCTCACGAATCGACCAAATTGCACGGCGCGCATCCTTATCATCACTCATCGATAACCCAAACCCCGGGGAGCTGGCGTTCTCGACCAAGACTTCATAGGCGGGATCCTGTGGTAAGGAGAAGGACACTTCGGCCGCATCGCCAGTGCCATCGAAACTGATTTTGGCGTCTACCGCCCAGCTTTGAACTTGCTCACCGGGGAGAAAAGGCACCTGATGCTTAACGCCGCGGTAGATGCTGGCGCTTAGACCGACAATAAAAAGTAATGCCACCAAAATGTAAAAAGGTTTACGTGAATGCATACGTGTTTCCCATGTTGCGCCAATGGCCGAAAAGCGTGGGATTACCCCAGGGCATTGGCGGTTCGAACTCGGCGTCACGCGTTAGATTGTCGCGTGGCGGATATTAGCTATGTCAGGCTGCGTCAGATTAAGCGGCGATGTCACAAGCTGACAAACCAATGAGCGCAAGCGGCTCCTATGCTTAAGCTTGTAAACAGCTTTGGATCAAGCGGTTATTTTTTGCCGCTGGAGACGATGGCAGACTCTGTTTTTGGTTGCTCAGGATTGGGTTGCTTAGGTTTGGGCGGTTTGGCTTTACCGTGCACATAGCGCTGGCCGACATCGACAACGGCGATATCTTTGATAAATTTACGGCCGAGCAATAAGGGATAGTCGAGGTGACTACGGTCGGTGAGGTTAAGATCTGTCTCTGCGGAATATTGGCCAATCTTAAGGTGCGCGTGGATCACGGGACGGCGATCGTCCTTCTCATTGGCGTCCTGCTTGATGCGTACAAAACGCACGACCTTAGATTCGAAATTTGTCGCAGGCTGTTTTTCCCCTTGAGTAAACACATCGAAGCGTACCCATTGGGCGCCATCGCGCTCAAACAGGGTGATATTACGGGCATCGATGGAGGAAGATTCTGCGCCGGTATCAATGCGAGTGGCAAAACTGGCATTGAGTTCATCGATAAACACATTTTCGATTTCACCGAGTAAAAACTTATCCCCAAGAGCGGATTTGGGGCATTGGCTCGGCGCAGGCGTCACCACCGCGGCTTGCTTTTGTGCGCTGAGGTTTTTCGCCGTTTGATTTAACTGATTGATTTGCTGACTTAACTGCTCGACTTGGCTGCTCAGGGTCGCAAGCGAGGTTAAATCCACAGGCTGGCATTGCTGATTAATCGCAGCGACTAATTGATCTTGCTGCTGATTAAGACGGGTATTAAAGGTATCAGTATCGAGTGGTTTGGGGGCGTGGGCGGTCGGTTCTGTCGCTGCGCATCCCATTAAGCTGCTGGCAACGGCGATAGCGATCAACTGCTTTAGCATAGTACTTCCTATTGGCGTTAAAACGGGTTTTATGCCTAGGTTTACCTAGGCATAAGCGTATTAGGCCACTGGAGTTAACTCGTTAGGTCAAATCTTGATTGGGTTGATTTTTCACCGCAATAATCGTTGCGCGTTTCGGCGCGGGGTAACCCTCGATAGTCTTAGTGATATCGTTAGGGTCAAGATATTCAACCAGTGACTCATTCGGCATCCAATCAGTTCGGCGCTGTTCGGCTAATGCGGTGACATCGGTGTCGACACAACGTATGTCTGTGAAATCACACTTCTTTAGCCAGAGCATCAGGGCCGCGACGGATGGAATAAACCATACATTATTCATTTTCCCATATCTATCTTGAGGGACGAGTACGGCGTTTTCATCACCATCTATCACCAAAGTCTCTAACACTAATTCCCCACCCATACGTAGCTGATCACGTAATTGTAACAAGTGATCAATAGGCGAACGTCTGTGATACAAGACGCCCATGGAGAAAACCGTATCGAATGCATCCAGCGGTGGTAGCTCTTCAATGCCTAGCGGCAATAAGTGCACGGGGTGATTTTCACCGCTTAGGCGCTTAACCGCTTCAAATTGGCATAAAAACAATGGTGAAGGGTCGATGCCCACTACGCGTTTGGCGCCCGCGCCAAGCATACGCCACATGTGATAGCCGCTGCCACAGCCGACGTCGAGCACAGTGCGGTTTTGCAAAGGAGAAATATGTGGGCTCACGCGGTCCCACTTCCAATCGCTGCGCCATTCGGTATCGATATGAATGCCGTGGATATGGAAAGGGCCTTTGCGCCAAGGCATAAACAGGCGCAGTAGGTTCTCAAGTTTTTCCTTTTCCCCGGGCGTGAGTTGTTCGCCTGTGCCGACAGTAACGCTGCTGACAAAGTCCACTTGGTCTGGGGCGGGATAGTGCAGCTTATTGAGCACTTTTTCCCACTTGGGTAAGTTGCCGTGTTTATGTTCTCTCTGCCATTTACCGAGAATGGCTGGCAAAGTTTCGAGCCAATGCTGCAAATTGGAATCGGCAATTTGCTGGTAAAACGAGCTGAAACTGATCACTTGATGGCCACCATGGAAGAGAAGTTAAAACATTGGAACCACAAGCTAAAGTGGCTAAACCCTTGGCGAGTCAAACGTTGCTGGTGGAGAGTTAAGGTATCGGGCTTCATCACGTTTTCAAGCGCGCTGCGCTTTTGACTGATTTCAAGCTCGCTATAGCCATTGGCGCGTTTAAAGTCTAAGTGCAGCTCTTCGAGCACACTTTGAATCGGCGCATCATCGAAGCGAATTTTTTCCGATAGCACTAAAAGACCGCCGGGATTTAACCCCTGATAAATCTTTGCGATCAGCGCTTCTCTGTCCTCTGGCGGTAAAAATTGCAGGGTAAAGTTAAGCACGACTAAAGAGGCGTTTTCGATGTGAATATCGCGAATATCGCCGCATATCAGCTCAACCTCAGTATCACTCACATAGGCATTGAGGTTTTCTTGGCAGCGGGTCACCATGGATTCGCTATTGTCCACGGCGATGATGCGGCAATCGCGGCCTTGGATTTGACGGCGAATGCTTAAGGTGGCGGCGCCTAAAGAGCAACCTAAATCATATACTTGGGTATTAGGCTTGACGAAACGATCCGCAAAATCGCCAATAGTATTGATAATTTGCGTATAGCCAGGCACCGAGCGGCGGATCATGTCACTGAAGACACCCGCGACACGGTTATCAAACTGGAAATCGCTAATGTGTTCGCTCGCTTGAGCGTAGATAGTATCTTGGGAAGCGTTCATCTGGGAATATCTCGAAAATTCAGCTGTGCATTTTAACGAATCCGGTTGACTAGCAGCAAGTCTCGGCTAGTAATTTGCCCGAAATTTCTGTCTAATATGCATCAATAACAAAGTATTTACATTGTACATCAAGTACTAGGGACCCCAGTTGAAGTTAGTGCTCCAGCTTATCGTGATCCTGTGTTGCAGCATCTTGAGTAACGCAGTAAACGCCAGTCAAGGACAGACTGAATCGCTTATTGTGGTGATGGGGGAAGACAGTTTCCCGTATCAGTTTGTCGATAACGACGGCGAAGCCACGGGTTTATTAGTCGATCTCTGGAAGGAATGGGGCAAGCGCACTAATACGCCATTAGTGTTTGTGGCGCGGCACTGGAATGAGTCGCTGCAGCAATTACGGCAGGGCAAAGCCCAAGTGCATATTGGCATGGGGCAGACGCCTGAGCGTGAACAGCTATTTGATTTCGCAGAGCCTATCGCTGATGTGAGTACCTACCTTTACCTGCATAAATCCCTGCAGGGCAAAAAATCCATTAAGGAACTTATTCCTTACCAAATCGGGATCGTCGGTGGCTCGTCCCATGAGGCGGTGCTTCGCGGCATCGAGCCGAATTTAGTCTTCAAATATTATGAAAGTCGTGAAAAACTGCTGGCGGGGGTTGCGGCGGGCGAGACAGTTGTATTTGCCGGGCTCGATGGCTATCTGCGCGATCCCGCGTCCAGCCAAGCAATTGCGAGCAGTTTTCCCATCAGTGCGCGTATTCCAATTAAGGCTATGCAGTTTGTACCCGCCGTGATGAAAGGTAATCAGGCTTTAATTGAGAAGATTAATAAGGGGTTTCATTCACTCGATGCTCGTTTTGTGCAACAAACTGAACGGCGTTGGTTAGGCTATCACGGGCAAAAGGCGGGGCTTGTGGTGGCGATGCAGTTAGGTGTTGAGCCCTTTGTCGATTTAGGCGTCGATGGCTTACCCCATGGATTTTATGTGGATCTCTGGCAATTGTGGTCGGCCAAGACGGGCATCAATGTGGATTTTATCTCGGGCGACATGAATGCCAGTGTTAACGATGTGCGCCAAGGTTTAGCCGATGCGCATATTGGTTACCCTGAAAGTAATGATCTAAAAACAGGTTTAACCCGCGCTTGGCAACTCTATACGGTGAAGAGTCGACTGTTTTTATATCAACAGCAACTGACCAATTTGCAAAGTCTAAAGGGCAAACGCATCGGCGTTGTGCCGACCGCGCCTTATTTAGTGGCGCTGCGTAAAGCGCTGCCCGATGTTACGCTGCGCTATTACGAAAATATGGACAGCATGGTGGCAGGTGCGCGATCGGGTGAGATTGCAGGCTTTGTTGCCGCAGGAGCATGGACTTCCCACTATTTACTGCAAAACAAGGCTTGGTCCGAATTTTATCAATATCCTGAGCTTGAGTTTCCCACCGATATTTATGTGCTCACCCGCAGTGATGATCCTGGATTAACCCAGCGCATCGCCAATGGTTTTCGCAGCATTAGCATGCAGGAATTTGCCGATGTTGAGCAAAAATGGATGCTTAACCCTAAGGATCGCATTTTTAACCAGAAGGGATTACACGGCATTCAACTTTCAAACAATGAGCAAGATTACCTCTCACAACTCGGTGAAGTTAAACTCGGCTACTTAAAACAGTGGCCGCCGATGGAGTTTAGCGATGAGCAAGGTCAGTTTGCGGGGATCAACAGCGACATTGCCCACATTTTGGCAGAGCAATTACGGATCAAGATAGAACCTGTTGGCTTTGATGATTGGCAATCACTGATAGGTGCATTGCGTTCTGGCGACATTGCTCTTGCTGGCAGCGTAGCCCAAACTGCCGAGCGCCAGCAATTTTTAACCTTTAGTGATCCCTACTGGCCATCACCCTGGGGAATGGTGTCGCAACTTGAGCAGGTGTCGGTGTTTAATCTGGCGCAATTGACGGGACAGAGGGTCGCTGTGGTGGAAGGCTATCATCTGGTGGCACAACTGATGGCACTGCAGCCCTCGCTCAAACTGGTGTTAGTGCCCGACACCCATTCGGGGCTTGCAGCAGTTAACGATGGTCATGCCGATGTGTTTATCGATAAGGTGGTGACGCTGGCCTCTGAGTTAAAAACAGGCCAATATCCATTATTGAAAATGTCGCTACTCAGTGATTTAGCCGATCAGCACAGCCACTTTGGGCTTAATCCGCAGTATGCTCAGTTAGTCCCGTTAATCAATCGCGTGTTGGCACAAATTGATCAACATACCCAGCAGCAAATCTATTCCCATTGGGTCAGTTTTTCCCTTGATGCAGATAACAGTCAGTATCTGCAATGGATCCGCTATTTATTAAGCGGCGCATTAGCCTTATCTGTCGTAATGGTGGCGGTGTTAGTGGTCAATCGTCGCTTAAACGTGGAGATCACTCGCCGAATCGCCGCCGAAAAACGTTTGCAACATGTTGCCAGTCATGATGCCTTAACTCAGTTGCCCAATAGAGCACTGTTGGATGATAGGCTGTCGCAGGCCCTACTTGCCCATCGGCGGGATCATAGCCATTTTGCCTTGTTGTTTATTGATTTAGATGGATTTAAACAAATTAACGATCAATATGGTCATCCTGTGGGGGATGCCTTGCTGTTAAAAGTGGCGGGATTGTTGAGCAAAGCCATTCGCGATTCTGATACAGTGGCAAGATTCGGCGGCGATGAATTTGTGATCCTGCTAAATCGTGTGCAAGATCTCGACGCTGCGACCCTAGTTGCTGATAATATTCTGCACTCGCTTGCATCGCCCTTCAGTATAGAAGGGGTGATGGTAGAGGTTGCAGTCAGCATTGGTGTGGTCATTTATCCCCGCGATGGCGATACGGCCATTGAGTTAATGAAGCAAGCCGACCAACTGATGTATCAAGCCAAAACGGCGGGTGGCCGTTGCTACCGCGTGGCTTGATGATTTTTTGAACGCTTATACGCAGATAGTGCGTTCGCCTCTAGTCAAGGGCGTAAAACTGTTTGATACTTCACCGCCTAAAAGTGAAGTACTTTGGTAATCGGCATTATTTGACTATAATGCCGCTTTTATCTCGTTTTGATTATTTCCAAAGCACCGGTTTCCGGATAAAGGATAGAGTTAGATGCGCAGTCATTATTGTGGAGACGTCAATAAGTCTCACGTTGGACAAGAAGTTACCTTGGTAGGTTGGGTTAATCGTAGCCGTGATTTGGGTGGCGTAGTCTTTTTAGATTTAAGAGACAGAGAAGGTCTGGTCCAAGTGGTTTACGATCCAGATTTACCTGAGGTGTTCAATGTGGCCAGTACGCTGCGCGCCGAGTTTTGTGTGCAGGTAAAAGGCGTGGTTCGTGCCCGTCCTGATAGCCAAGTTAACGCGCAAATGAAGACCGGCGAAATTGAAGTATTAGGTAAAGAACTGACCATTATCAACAGTTCTGAGCCGCTGCCGCTGAGCTTAGATAACTATCAAAACAACAGTGAAGAGCAGCGTCTAAAATACCGTTATTTAGATTTACGTCGCCCAGAAATGGCGCAGCGCTTAATGTTCCGTGCGAAAGTGACCAGTGCTGTGCGTCGTTTCCTCGACTCAAATGGCTTCTTAGATATCGAGACGCCTATTCTGACCAAGGCGACGCCAGAAGGTGCCCGTGACTATTTAGTGCCAAGCCGCACTTACAAAGGTCAATTCTTCGCGCTGCCACAATCACCACAGCTGTTTAAACAGTTACTGATGATGTCAGGCTTTGATCGTTACTATCAAATCGTAAAATGCTTCCGTGACGAAGACTTACGTGCTGACCGTCAGCCAGAATTTACTCAAATCGATATTGAAACCTCATTTATGACGTCTGAGCAAGTGATGGCAAAGACTGAAGAGATGATGCGTGGTCTGTTCCTTGAGATGCTGAACGTCGATTTAGGCGAATTCCCACGTATGACCTATAACGAAGCCATGCGTCGTTTCGGTTCAGATAAGCCAGATTTACGTAACCCATTAGAACTGGTTGACGTGGCTGACTTACTCAAAGAAGTGGAGTTTGCGGTATTCTCAGGCCCTGCTAATGATGAAGAAGGCCGTGTTGCGGCGCTGCGTATTCCAGGTGGCGCAAGCTTATCCCGTAAGCAAATCGATGATTACACTAAGTTTGTCGGTATCTATGGTGCTAAAGGTTTAGCGTGGATGAAGCTAAACGACCTGACTCAAGGGTTAGATGGCATTCAATCACCTGTGCTGAAGTTCTTAAACGAAGGCATTGTGAACGAAATCATCAGCCGCACTGGCGCACAAACGGGCGATATCATCCTGTTTGGGGCTGATAACGTAACTGTGGTTGCCGAATCTATGGGCGCACTGCGTCTTAAAGCTGGTGAAGACTTTAACTTGCTCGAAGGTCAATGGCGTCCACTGTGGGTGGTTGACTTCCCAATGTTTGAGAAGGTAAACGGCAGCTTCCACGCGGTTCACCATCCGTTTACTGCGCCACGCGGCGTGACACCACAAGAGCTGGAAGCCAATCCGGCTAACCGTGTGTCTGATGCCTACGACATGGTATTAAACGGCTGTGAATTAGGTGGTGGTTCGGTGCGTATCCACAACCAAGAGATGCAGTCTGCGGTATTCCGTATTCTCGGCATTACTGATGAAGAAGCGAAAGAGAAATTCGGCTTCCTACTCGAAGCGCTGCGCTACGGTACGCCACCACATGCGGGGCTGGCATTCGGTTTAGACCGTATTATCATGCTGATGACGGGCGCAAGCTCCATCCGTGATGTGATGGCTTTCCCGAAAACCACCACAGCGGCGTGTCCGTTAACCAATGCGCCAGGTTTTGCTAACCCACAACAATTAGCAGAATTAGGCATTTCCGTGGTGAAAGCCGCGAAGACTGAAGACTAATCTTTAGTGATTATCGAGTACCGAGGCGCAAGCCTCGGTCTATTTTTACCCCGTCATTTCATTTCTTATCAATATCTGCGTTATCGACGTCACTGAATTTGCCGTCAATCTTTTGGTCAAGGAACATTGGCTATAGGAACCTCATAAGAGGCGCCGTCAAGGTTACCTTAGGCTATTGATAAGATGTGCAATGGCTATGTGTAGAGGAGAACTCCCATGGCAGGTCATAGTAAGTGGGCCAACATTAAACACCGCAAAGCAGCGCAAGATGCCAAACGCGGTAAACTCTTTACTAAATTTATCCGTGAGTTAACGGTTTCTGCCCGTGAAGGTGGCTCGGATCCCGATTCAAACCCGCGTCTGCGTATCGCCATCGATAAAGCACTTGGCGGCAACATGACCCGCGACACCATTGAGCGCGCAATCAAACGTGGCGCCGGTGAACTTGAAGGGCAACAACTCGAGACCATTATTTACGAAGGTTACGGCCCGGGCGGTACCGCTGTGATGGTTGAAACCATGACAGATAACCGTAACCGCACCGTGAGTGGCGTACGTAATGCCTTTAGTAAATCCGGCGGTAACTTAGGGACCGATGGCTCGGTTGCTTATTTGTTCACTAAGCGCGGTGTGTTGTCCTATGCACCTGGCACAGATGAAGACGCCCTGATGGACGCGGCCCTGGAAGCGGGCGCCGAAGATGTGGTGAGTTACGATGATGGTGCAATTGACGTATTTACTGAACCGACCGAGTTTTACGGGGTGAAAGATGCCCTCGATGCCGCAGGATTTGTCAGTGATAACGCTGAAATTGCTATGATCGCCTCGACCAAAGCCGAGTTAGATGCCGAGACGGCGGAGAAGTTTATGCGTCTTATCGATACCCTAGAAGAGCACGATGATGTGCAAGAGGTGTATCATAATGCCGAAATCTCCGATGAGCTTATGGAAAGCTTAGGTTAGGTCTTAGCATTAACCTGAGTTAGGTGGCCTAAAGTCAGCTGACAAACTTCGCTCCAGAGCTTGAGACAGTGATTGAACTTAGCGTCTGCGTTTTGCTTTAGGCCACCTTAGTGAGATTTATGATTTTTTGCACTGTTGCTAGTGCTTAAGTTATCCGTTGAATGGGTTGTCTTAAGTCGGGAACAGGCATTAGGGATAGCATGGCGATTATTTTAGGGGTTGACCCAGGTTCTCGGATCACAGGTTATGGCGTTATTCAATGCCTAGGGCGGCAGCAACTTTATTTGGGCAGCGGCTGCATTCGCACCTCGGGTGAGGATTTACCATTAAGACTCAAGCAAATCTTTGATGGGATAAGTGAAATTATTCGCCAATACCAACCCGATGAATTTGCGATTGAGCGGGTGTTTCTCGCCAAAAATGCCGACTCGGCCTTGAAATTGGGCCAAGCCCGTGGCGCAGCCATCGTGGCCGCGACAGTGGCCAACTTACCCGTTGCCGAATACAGTGCCACCCAAATTAAGAATGCGGTGGTCGGGACAGGGCGCGCCAAGAAAGAACAGGTTCAACATATGATCCAGCAATTGCTTAAGCTGCCCGCGGCGCCACAGGCCGACGCTGCGGATGCGCTCGGCGTTGCGGTATGTCATTATCACACCAATCAAAGTTTGGTCGCCTTAAGCGGCCGAGCGACAACAAGAACATATGGACGGTACAGATGATAGGTCGTTTACGTGGCGTGTTAATTGAAAAACAAGCGCCAGAGGTGTTGATTGATGTCAATGGCGTGGGGTACGAGTTACAGATGCCCCTCACCAGCTTTTATGAACTCCCCGAGGTCAACCAACCGACCACAGTGTATACCCATTTTGTGGTGCGTGAAGATGCCCAGCTGCTTTACGGCTTTATCACTAAGCAAGAGCGCTCACTGTTTCGTTTACTTATCAAGGCTAACGGCGTGGGTCCTAAACTGGCGTTAACCATTCTTTCAGGCATGACCGCCAGCGAGTTTGTCGGCTGCGTCGAGCGTGATGATATAGTGACGTTGGTGAAATTACCCGGTGTCGGTAAAAAGACCGCCGAACGTTTATTGGTTGAGATGCGCGATAAACTGAAAAGCTTGATGGAGGCATCCGTGGGCTCTGAGCGTGAGTTTGTGTTGCAATCCAACTACTCACCTGCACCGACGGTAAACAGTGCCGAAGAGGATGCGATTTCAGCCTTGATCTCCCTCGGCTATAAACCTCCACAGGCGAGTAAAGCTGTATCTGCCGCCTATAAAGAAGGCATGGACAGTGAGACCTTGATTAAGGCTGCGTTAAAATCGATGCTCTAATGGCATGGTTTTTATTGAGGCGAGTGTTATATTGCGGTACGCGATTTTTGCAACCAGTTAGGTTGCAACAGTGCTCAAATTGCAAGTGCCGTATGCCGATGCGGTAACAGGAATAGGTAAATGATTGAAGCAGATAGACTGATCCAGCCGCAGCTGCAAGGTCAAGATGATGTTATCGACAGGGCCATGCGCCCTAAATTGCTCGATGAATATACTGGGCAGGATGATACACGTGCCCAATTAAAAGTGTTTATTCAAGCGGCAAAGAATCGTGAAGAGGCTTTAGATCATATGTTGATCTACGGCCCGCCAGGGTTAGGTAAAACCACCTTAGCCATGATCGTGGCTAATGAAATGGGCGTAAATATTAAATCGACGTCGGGGCCTGTGCTTGAGAAAGCTGGGGATTTGGCGGCACTACTCACCAATCTTGAGGCGGGGGACGTGCTTTTTATCGATGAAATCCACCGCTTAAGTCCTGTCGTCGAAGAAATTCTGTATCCTGCGATGGAAGACTATCAGCTGGATATTATGATCGGTGAAGGGCCTGCTGCACGCTCAATAAAGTTGGACCTACCACCGTTCACCTTAGTGGGCGCGACCACGCGGGCAGGGGCGTTAACCTCTCCGCTAAGGGCGCGTTTTGGCATTCCACTGCGGCTAGAGTTTTATAATGTCAAAGATTTAAGTACTATTGTGACCCGCTCGGCGCAGGTGATGGGATTGGCAATTGATGCTGAAGGAGCCACCGAAATTGCCAAACGTTCGCGGGGAACACCGAGGATCGCCAACCGTTTACTGCGCCGAGTGCGTGACTATGCGGAAGTGAAACACGACGGCGCTGTGACGCAAAAAGTTGCGGAGCAGGCACTCGATTTGCTCGATGTCGATGGTGAAGGTTTCGATTATATGGACAGAAAACTGCTGCTTGCCATTATCGATAAGTTTATGGGTGGCCCTGTGGGGCTTGATAACCTTGCCGCGGCTATTGGTGAGGAGCGTGAAACCATCGAAGATGTATTGGAGCCATTCCTTATCCAACAAGGCTTTATCCAACGTACTCCACGTGGTCGTATTGCCACAACCAGAGCCTATTTGCATTTCGGCATGATAAAACCAGAGTAACATCCAAGAAGGATGACCTTGTTACCAAAAAAGCGGCCTTGGCCGCTTTTCTGTTTTTACCGACTTTGTTATTGCTACTTTTTGTCACCAGATGACTTGCCGCTAGGGTTATCCACATCTATATCGTTAGATGAATATTATTTAATGAATAACAGCTTAATTAAATGGACTGTGGAGCAGGTTCGTCACTGGAATACTGTTTTTATTTAAGTTTGTTCGGCTAAATAATAATCTTATTTTTGTTTGTAAATAATATTTAATTTAATAAATTAACAACAATAAAACAAATGTATTTATATGTTGATTATAAATAAGCCTAGAATGCGTTTGTGTTGTCTATAAAACAGCATTTACAGTGATGTTGCTCAACGTTTTCTTATTCCATTGATGCTGTGTATTTCTCCTTTTTAGCCCTTACCTCATCCTAAATCATCCCATATTTATGCTTGTTCTAAATTGGCGATGAATTGTTGCATTTGTGTTTGTTGCACACTTGCAGTGCATAAAAATTACAACTTATTCATTTTGTATCGGTGCGCAAAGTAAAATCCCTGATATTTACAGGGTTCTTTATGTTGCAATGATTACCGATATGCATATTTCTTCATAATTAATCGATACATTATTCTGTGCGACAGATAGTTTTCCCCCGATAAAGTGTGATTCATGTCACATTTTTGAGCTTGCTGTATGTTTGTTAAATGTTATTTTTTTAACAGGTTTAATCACTGCTTATTATCGAAATATACGGTTTTTAATCCTGTAAATAGGAGTTGGTTAGCATTCAAGGTTGAGGTAAAACAATTAATTTACAATTGGAGTCAAAATAATAAACAAAAAAGTTTTCAAGGTTAAAAAAATGAAGATTGACTGAATGAAAGTGAATCCTCAGTATCAAGCGCAACAGTCGTACAGCAAATTGTTGTACAAGCTGTAAGCATAAAAATAATAGCAAGATCTAGGGAGCATTCATTCATGATCAAAAGAACCAAAATTGCGTCAGCTATTAATTTAGCTGTCGTTAGTTCAATTGCGGCTGGCACCTTTGTTGCGTCAAGCGCATTTGCAGCTGAAGAGACCGCAAAAGTTGAACGTATTGAAGTCACGGGTTCACGTATTCAACGCCAAGATATGGAAACAGCTTCTCCTGTTACCGTTATTGATGCTGCTGCAATCAAAGCCGAAGGCTTTACCTCTGTAGACCAAATGTTACAAGTTCAAACCTCAATGGCGGGTGCTGCAGTTGGTTCAACCACTAACAACGGTGCGGACGGTGTTGCTCAAGTTGACCTACGTGGTATGGGCTCGCAACGTACTCTCGTACTATTAAACGGCCGCCGCATGGTGAACTCAGGTTCGGGCGCTGACAGTTCTGTGGATTTAAACTCTATCCCAGTTGCTATGATTGCTCGAGTTGAAATCCTGAAAGATGGCGCTTCAGCGGTATACGGTTCTGATGCGATTGCCGGTGTAGTAAACATCATCACCAAAAAAGATTTTGAAGGTTTCCAATTAGACTTCAATGGTAGTGGTACCGACAAAGGTGACGGTGAAAATGGTGATGTGAGCGCACTGTATGGCTTCAACACCGATGGTGGTAACTACACTTTTGGTGCGGCTTATTCAGATCGTCGTGGTGTGATTCAAGGTGACCGTGATTGGTATGATCCATTGGATAATACCAGTTCAATTATTCCAACAGGTGCATTGAACCAAAAAGTTATCGATGCCAATGGTAATTGGGTTAATCGAACAACAGGTTATAACTACTCTGATGACGTTTATTTCCAAACACCAAGTGAGCGTCGTAGCTTATTTGCCAATATGGCACAAGAGTTAGGCAATGATGTTGTACTGACTGCCGATGCTATCTATACCAACCGTCGTTCTAACCAACAATTAGCCGCGCAGCCTGCCCAAATTAAATTGAATGTGTGTGGCGATCCAAGAGTAACAGATCCAACTGCAGGATGTCTGACCCTTGACCAAGGTATGATTGATGCGGGGATCAAGGCTGATGCTCGTGGGCAAGTGCAATACAACAGACGTATGAACGATGTCGGTCCTCGTGTTTACAGTCAAGATACTGATACTTGGCGTTTATCAGCAGGTTTAGCGGGTTCGTTAGACGTGCATACTGGTATGAACTGGAATGTGGATTACACATTTGGTAAAAACGAGGCTAAAACAGGTGTTGCTAACTCTATTAACGCAACATTAATGGCTAATTCAATCTATGCTGACCCATATGCTTGGTTTGAAGGTACCCCTCTGACTGATGCTATGAAGGATGTTTCTTATGACCAGCAAGAGTCGGGTGGTAACGAGCAACAAACGCTGTCTGCAGGTCTTAACGGTGAATTGTTTGATCTTAGTGCCGGAGCCGTAGGTTTCGCTATCGGTGCTGAATACCGTCGTGAAAGTGGTTTCTACAATCCAGATCCAATTGTGGTTGCAGGTGACAGTACTGCCGCTCAACAAGATCCTACAAGTGGCAATTACAACGTTATTTCTATCTTCCAAGAAGTGAGCGTACCATTTACTGAAAAACTGACGGGTGAATTTGCACTGCGTTTAGACGATTACTCAACTTTCGGTAAAGCAACCACTTGGAAAATTGGTTTAACTTACACTGCTACTGATGAGCTGATGGTTCGTACTGTAGCAGCGACCGGTTTCCGTGCTCCTAGCGTTGCAGAGCTATATGGCGGTAACTCAGGTTCATTTGATTATTTAACGAATCCTTGGTTACCTCTGAGTGAGCAAACTGGTCAGATTTTAGTGAATCGTACATCTGATCCTGATTTGAAACCTGAAGAATCAGAGTCTTATACTGCTGGCCTGGTGTATTCGCCAAGCTATATTGATGGCATGTCAATCACCCTTGACTACTGGCGTTTCAAAGTCACTGATGCAATTGCTCGTGCAGACGTGCAAGTTGGTTTAGACGCGTGTCATGGTGGTGATGCAGAAGCTTGTAGCACATTCAATATTACTGCGGATGGTGACTTATTTAACTTAACAAGTGCACTGACTAACGTAGGTACACAAGACACTAGCGGTGTAGACTTCAACTTAGCTTATAACTTTGAACTACTTGGTTTAGATTGGAAAGTAAGTAACGATACTACTTACTTGATTAAGTTCGAACAGGATGGTGAAAACTATACTGGTACAATCGATGGTAATATGGGAGCTTATGCTCGCGTACGTAACAACTTCAGCATCTCTGCAGGTCAAGATGATTGGAGCGTAATGTACTTCAACCGTTATATTAGATCGATGACAGACGTTTACACTGATTATGATGCCAATGACAACCCATTCGTTGCAGTAAGAGGTGTAGATTCAATTCTGTATCACAACATTTCTGGTACTTATCATGTAAATGACAGCACAACCGTTAGTTTAGGTGTGAAGAACTTTACTGATGAGAAACCTCTTTACGTAACTAACGGCAGTGATGCTGGTACAGTACCAGAGGTTTACGACACTATTGGTCGTACGATTTACGGTGGTGTAACCGTTAAGTTCTAATGTTAAATAGAATTTATCTAGTTCTGGAATAAGTTGACGCTTATTTCTACCTAAAACGCCCGATGAACCTCATCGGGCGTTTTGTTTTTTAAGGCCAAATTGGCCCCTCGTTGATTATAGATGGCGAGCGCTTCTGTCACTATCTGTCGTGCCTGCGGGCATATGTGTTAAAAACTCTTGCTTCAATATTCTGTTTACTCGCTCTGCCAAGGCATTTTGTTAGCAGTGACTCGCTTTAAATAGCGTTGATACTTTTCAAACTTGAATTGCCACTATTTCACTAGACAACTTTTAGCTATAGACAAGTTATTTTATTGTGAGAGCAATCAATGGATGGGTAGCCTGAACCTTTGCAAAGAAAATTGGCAAATTGTATATTCTATCGGCACATTTTATCTCTGTGGCTGAATATTGGGCAAACAGTGCCCCTAAGCGCAATATTTCAAATTTGTTGATTGACTCTGAAGGTTAAATCGGTAGAATGCCAATCCGCAGTCAGGGGAAAGCGTAGCAACGTAACCCCTAAGCTTAATAAATCATTAAGCTATGACATCGATGCGACATTAGCTCAGTTGGTAGAGCGATACCTTGCCAAGGTATAGGTCATCGGTTCGAACCCGATATGTCGCTCCAACTCTTAACGAGTTTGGAAAAAATGGCGCGATGGCAGAATGGCTATGCTGCGGATTGCAAATCCGTCGATCTCGGTTCGACTCCGGGTCGCGCCTCCATAGATTAAGGTATTAATGACACGATTCTCGTCGTTAATACAAAGAGTTTGCCCGAGTGGTGGAATCGGTAGACACAAGGGATTTAAAATCCCTCGCTGGTAACAGCGTGCCAGTTCAAGTCTGGCCTCGGGTACCATAACATAAAAAGGCCTAACATCTGTTAGGCCTTTTTTTATTACCGCAAATCCAGTTCAACCCCCTACAAATTAATCCTAAAACGAATAGTGATCTGCCTCTTAAAAATCACAATTATCAAAAATTTCAGCTTCAAGACAATTGATCTCTCATTTAGTTGTTATTTATTTTAATCAATCCATAATACGCAAACTATTTCCTTAAGATGCGGCAATAGGCGCTATTCCCCCTCTTAAGACAGTGGTATAAATAAGCCGAATTTCCCCTACACGTGAACATTTAGGATAAGTAGTCATGATTTTCTCTCAGGTAGTACTCGCACCCGCTGATCCCATCCTTGGTTTAACCGATACCTTCAAGGCCGATCCACGCCAAGATAAAGTGAACCTCGGTGTTGGCATTTATAAGGATGAAGCAGGGCAGACTCCAGTATTACAGTCAGTGAAGAAAGCAGAAGCCCTATTGCTTGAGCAAGAGAAAACCAAGAACTATTTAGGTATTGAAGGGGTTCAAACCTATAACCGCGTAGTGCAAGAGCTATTATTTGGTGAGGGCAGTACGCTTGTGACGTCAGGCCGCGCAGCGACCGCTCAGGCGCCAGGTGGTACTGGTGCACTGCGTATTGCCGCCGAGTTTTTACTGCGCAACACGCCATCGCGTACTGTGTGGGTAAGTAACCCTACTTGGGCGAACCATCAGAATATTTTCGAAACTGCGGGTTTAACGGTTAAAGAATACGGTTACTACAATGCTAATGCTCACGATATCGATTTCGATGGCATGATGACAGATCTCGCCAACGCACAGGCGGGTGACATTGTTCTACTGCACGGTTGCTGCCATAACCCAACGGGCATTGATTTGACCTTAGCCCAATGGGAATTGGTGGCTAATCTTTGTGCAGACAAGCAGTTAGTGCCATTGTTTGACTTTGCTTACCAAGGTTTTGGCGCAGGTATTGAAGAAGATGCCGCAGGCCTGCGTTTAGTGGCTGCAAAAGTACCTGAGTTGTTAGTGGCTAACTCATTTTCTAAAAACTTTGGTCTTTATAACGAGCGTATCGGCGCTGTGACTGTGGTTGCACAAAATGCCGATGAAGCGGTACGTGCCTTTAGCCAAGTGAAGCGTACCATTCGCGCCAATTACTCAAACCCACCCGCACACGGTGCGTTAATCGTTAGCACCATTTTAAGCGATGCGACATTAAAAGCACTTTGGGTACAAGAGTTGACCGAAATGCGTGAACGTATCGCCGAGATGCGTACTCTGTTCGTCCAAAGCTTAAAGGATGAAGGAGTGACTCAAGACTTCAGCTTTATTTCTCGCCAAAACGGTATGTTTAGCTTTTCTGGCTTAAATAAAGCGCAGGTTGCACGCTTGAAAGACAAGTTTGGTATTTATATCGTTGGTTCGGGCCGCATTAGTGTGGCGGGTATGACCAAAACCAATATGCCTGTGATCTGTAAAGCGATTGCTCAAGTTCTTTAATTTAGCCCTTTAAATTAGTCCTCTAATATAAGAAGAGGGCTTACGAAAAAGGACAGCTTAGCTGTCCTTTTTGTATTTTGTACATTTTGAATCTCTGGGATGCGCTGAATGGATGCGATTAATCCCGTCGTTATGACGCCAAGGTTTCTAGCGGTAAATCCGACTTTATTCTCAACACTGCGCTTAGCGCATCACGCAGACCTGCCTGATCGTGTAATTGCGGATTGTGGCGATTCCTTAACGGAAAGTAATTCATCAAAGTCCCAAGGCGCACTTGTTCAGAGTGGCGTAGCACCTTAGTGATCACAGGCTTACCAATCACTTGATGGCACCAAGCAATCCGTTGTTCGATACTAAACTGGCCTGCTGGCGAAGTTTCTTCATTCAAATTGTCGATAAAAACCACGGGCGCAGTGGTCATCGCTAAGGCTTTGGCAAAGCAGGGCAGTAACAGCGGGGGCATAATACTCGTCAGGAAACTCCCTGGACCGAGAATGATTAGATCCGCGCGGCTGATGGCATCACAGGCTTCGGCGGTCGCATCAACCTGTGGCTCAAGGCATAAGGCAATGGGCGCCTCATTCATCTTATCGACATTAACCTCACCAAAGACCTTACAGCCAGAGGCTTGCAATGCCACTAAATGGGTTGGTTGCTCTGACATAGGGATGATATTGGTTTCAATCTTAAGCATATGCCGAATAAGATTGACGGCTTCAAGGGGTCTAACGCAAAGCTTATCGAGGGCAAGCAACATCAAATTACCCAGATTGTGTCCGCGAAGTTCAGTTTCGCCCTGAAAGCGATACTCAAATAATTGCGAGCTCACCGATGGGCGATGGGCAAGTTGAGACAGGCAATTACGCAGATCGCCCCACGCAATACAATCCTGCTCGGCCCGTAATCTGCCAGTAGAGCCACCATTATCCGTGGTTGCAACAATGCCGGTGAGGCGATTGCCTAGAAAATCCAGCGATGAGAGCACGCGACCTAAGCCGTGACCACCGCCAATGGCGACCACGTCTCTGTATTGATTTAAGATTTGATGTTGCATGAGGGTTCCTTCCTGAATACCCATAAAATCCTGTCCTGTTGTTAAGCGGTGCTACTCAGTCATGTTTTGGCTCGTTTGCCAACACCTGCGTTAACGGAACCTTAGTATAAAAGCTCAGTCAAAAGCATGCACTAAATATTCACGCTGCAAATGTACCAAAGTGTATGAGTTAAGCGCAGGATCGCATTTTGGCGTAACAAACTCATACCAGCGCTTGGTATGGGCAGTTTTGCTGCCACATTTCGTGAATTTCAAGATATGACATATAATCTGGCGCTTATTTTGCCACTCGTGACTCAATATCAAAGGTGACTTATTGAAAATAGGTAGAATTGGTTCGTTTACACTCGCGTTAGCTCTGGTTATTTTAGCGATTTTTTCGCTGAGAGTCTGGCTCATTCCTACTATCGATGAGCCTGAATCTATCGTTAACCAACTTGAAAACTCCGTTGAACCCGTTACACAAGTGCCTGACTTTTCTGCCATCAGTGATGTGGGAGAAAAAAAGCGTGCCTTTTTTGATTTTCTTAGGCCGATTATTCAACAACAAAACGCTATCATTACCACCGAGCGTGAGTTTATCACCGAGATGCTGGCCTTAGTGGAGAACGACAGCACTCTGTCGGATACACAGCTAGCGCAGCTCAATCAGTTATTTGATAAATATCAATATGCTGCCCGTAATGTGGATGCAAAATCACTCAACAGTTTACTTAAACGGGTCGATATCATTCCCGAATCTATGGTGCTAATTCAGGCGGCCAATGAATCGGGTTGGGGCAGTTCGCGTTTTGCCCGTGAAGGCTTTAACTTTTTCGGCGAATGGTGTTTTAGCAATGGCTGCGGCATAGTGCCATCCTCTCGTGGTTCAGGCAAAACCCATGAAGTGAAAGTGTTTCCGTCGGTAGACGCTTCAGTGTCTTCCTACATGCGCAATTTGAACTCGAATACGGCATATACGCTGTTTCGCTCAATACGGGCCGATTTACGTGCTCAGGAAGCCGAGTTAAGTGCCGATCAGCTGATTTATGGATTAGTGAATTATTCTGAAAGGCAAGAAGCTTATATCGACGAATTACTCGATATGTTACGTCATAATGAAAAGTATTTGGTGAAGGCGGATGTATAAAAAATGGTGGTTAGTGGGGCTTTGTTTATGTGCAACAAACCTGCATGCAGAAACGATTTCCTTAGAATATAAAGGCTTTTATGACAGATTAAAGCAAGTCAATAAGGGCAATTATCAGTTAGTCGAAATTGCCTTTAGTGTGCCTATGCTGCCTAATTGCCTGATCCAGAGTGGCACTATTTCGAGTGAATTAAATTCAACGCCACTGACATATACTAAGGCGCAGCGTTTGTTTATTCCCTTTGATGACGCGCTTAAAGATCAACGCGCGTTAGTAAATTTGGAGTTTGAGGGCAAGGCTGACGGCTGTGGTATTGCGATGCAAGTCAGAGCCAAGCAGACTTTAGTGACATATGAAAAGGCGCGACTAACCCAAATCGCCAGCGAAATGGATGCTTTACTCGGTGCCATGCAGGGCTTCCCGATGCGCTACTTTAAGGAGCCAATCGCAGGATTAAACTTTGAGTTTGCTCAAGACCAAGCAGTTACAGTGACGCTTGATGGACATGAGCAACAGGTGAACCGCAGCTTTAAGTTGAGTACTGAACAACTTAACAGTTTGACATCGTTGCAATTTAGCCAAGAACCGACCGTACTGAGCCCTTGGGTTAAGTAACGATAGGCTTGTAGCCATAAAAGTCCACTGATGTGGTAACACTTCTATTAAGCTAACTGACGATACTCCAGACCATTAATCCCATCGGGAGTCGTCGGTTTTTGATGGTAGCCCCTTATCGGCCAGACATGGTTCAATAAGTCTGGACAAAGGAGGTCTGATAAGCCTGTGAGGCTCCCTAAGGGCGGGGTTGAATGGGCTTTATACTGCGTTTAAGGCTTTCGACAGAGCGCCACTATGCCTTAAGCCTTCGCCTTATCTAAAGCCCGTTTAACTCCCGCTGAATGAACAGATATTTAATACGTTTGGTATTAGAAACATAAAAATCCTAATGCTATTATACACTTGGATTTTGGCAGTCTGGAAAAACGGTCCATTGATTATTTAATGCTTAACTGATGGCATTACACAATTTAGTGCCCTTTTTTATTCGCAGGCCATAAATGGGTTAATCTTTTGATCCCAATTACGTATAATTCGCAAACGTTGTTATCCTGATGGATTTGTTATGAGCCCCAGCCCATTTGCCCCAACAATCGAAACTATTGATTATCCGTTTCCGCCTAAGCCAATTCCTCTGTCCGATGCTGAAAAGGCGGACTACAAGGCACGTATCAAGCAGCTGTTGATTGAAAAAGATGCGGTATTAGTTGCCCATTATTATACCGACCCTGAAATTCAAGCGCTGGCCGAAGAAACCGGCGGTTGCGTTTCCGACTCACTTGAAATGGCGCGCTTTGGTCGCGATCATCCCGCCAAGACGTTAATCGTCGCAGGGGTGAAGTTTATGGGTGAAACCGCCAAAATTTTAAGCCCAGAAAAAACCATTCTGATGCCAACCTTGGAGGCGACCTGCTCATTGGACTTAGGTTGCCCCATCGATAAATTCAGCGCTTTCTGCGATGCACATCCTGATCATACAGTGGTTGTTTATGCCAACACCTCCGCGGCGGTAAAAGCCCGAGCCGATTGGGTGGTGACCTCGAGTATTGCCCTTGAAATCGTTGAGCACTTAGACAGCGAAGGTAAAAAAATCATTTGGGGCCCAGACCGCCATTTAGGCAGTTATATTGCCAAACAAACGGGCGCCGAGATGTTGATGTGGCAGGGCGATTGTATTGTTCACGATGAGTTTAAGGCCAATGCGCTGCGTGATTTAAAGCGTGTTTATCCCGATGCCGCTATTCTAGTGCACCCAGAGTCACCCGCGAGTGTGGTGGCGATGGCCGATGCCGTGGGCTCTACCAGCCAGTTGATTAAAGCTGCGCAAACCATGGCTAACGAGCGTTTTATTGTGGCGACCGATCGCGGGATTTTCTACAAAATGCAACAAGCGGCGCCGGGTAAAACATTGATAGAAGCGCCTACTGGTGGTAACGGTGCCACCTGTAAGAGCTGTGCACACTGTCCTTGGATGGCCATGAACGGCTTAAAAGCGATTGAAGCGTCATTAAGTGATAGTGACAAAACGACCCATGAAATCTTTGTCGATGAAGACTTGCGAGTAAAAGCGTTAATTCCGCTGACCCGTATGCTCGACTTCGCTAAGACACTGAATATGAAAGTGAAGGGCAATGCCTAAGCGCTTTGAGTTATACATAGAGTGTTAACATCAATATCCCCGCTAAGCGGGGATATGTTTTACTTACAGTTTGTTACTGATAGTAAAGAATCCACCTTCTGAAGAAGGTGGCTTTGTTTTAACCCCCTAAAAGGGGGCCTTTATTCAAGAGCAAGTTGACCCTGCTCTTGCCGCTCTACTTTCTCTTGATGCCTAACGTATCTACGGATTATTTCCTCG
>NZ_CP037898.1:4391868-4492099 GCF_004354305.1 Shewanella decolorationis
TTGCAAACTTCTTGCTGCTTTCGAATCAAGTGCACATTTTGCATTCGATTCTCACTGATACCGCATTCGCTTTTGCTGTCTGCCGTGTCAGTGGATGCGCATTATAGGCAGCAGAACTTTTTGTGCAAGGGCTTTTTAAAAGAAAAAAGATCGCATGGCGATCTTTTCTACAATGGCGTTCTATTTACGCGCAATCTGCTGCTTAATTCAGCTTTTTCGCGCCTTTATCGATAAAACCTTGGATCAACGATACGGCTTTTGCATCATCCCAATCGACAAATGATCGCACAAACGCGATCAATTGGCCGTTTTGATCGAGAATAAAGGTCGCGGGGATAGTATCTAATGGAAACACCTGCCCGAGGTTTTGTTCTGGATCGTAGTAGGAATTAAAGTTCGCCATTCCTAATGAGGTTAAAAATGGCTGAACCTGCTGTTTGCCATCCGCATCGATAGAGATAGGTAACAGTGCAAACTCTTCCGCTTTAAACTTTGTCGCCAAGCGTTCAATCGCAGGTAACTCTCTGACACAGGGAGGACACCAAGTCGCCCACATGTTTACCATCACGACTTTGCCTTTGTATTGGCTGAAATCGAGCGCCTTGCCATCGACATCACTAAAGGCAACGGGCTCGATGGGATAAGTCTTGGGTAGAACGTTAATCAGATCGACTGTCGACTCTATCGGCTTATTTGCCTGCTGCATGCCGGGGTACGCTTGGGCACCACCAGCAAAGGCAACAGACAGACTCGCAAGGATTGCAGCTAAGGCAAATGACTTCATTTATTATCACGCTTTAATAAAGCATCGAGCGCTTTTTGATCTTCGGCACTGATCTCAGGCTCGGTCGCGCCACCGATGCGTTGTTTGCGGATAAAGATGAAACCAATGATAAGACCGAGCAGCAGCAAACCCACTGGGCCTAACCAAAGAATATAGGTCTTGGTTTCCATTTTAGGTTTGTAGAGAACGAACTCACCATAGCGGCTCGTCATAAACTCGATGATCTCATCATCGCCCTTGCCTTCATCAACCATCTTGTAGACTTCGAGACGCAGATCTCGGGCAACGGGAGAGTTAGAGTCGATCAGGTTTTGGTTTTGACATTGCGGGCAACGCAGTTCATGGGCC
Source organism: Shewanella decolorationis (assembly GCF_004354305.1). NCBI lineage: Bacteria > Pseudomonadati > Pseudomonadota > Gammaproteobacteria > Alteromonadales > Shewanellaceae > Shewanella > Shewanella decolorationis. The sequence continues at coordinate 4,393,001 of NZ_CP037898.1, forward strand.
AGCGATAAACCACGTTTTTGGTTTTCTGGCGATTTAAACTCGTAGGTGTCGACGGGTGTCGCCATGGCCGTTGTTGCCATACTCAGCAACAACACTAAACCACCGATGATTTTTGTCAGAGTTTTCACGCTGCACCATCCTTCGCCGCTTCAGCTTGTAATTGTTGGATCATCGGGTACAAAGTTTCGCTCCATACGCGCTGGTCGATTGGACCCGCGTAACGGTAACGAATAATGCCTTTATGATCGACAATAAAGCTTTCTGGTGCACCATAAACCCCTAGGTCTAAGCCTAAACGACCATCCTTATCAAAGATATTGATATTATAAGGGTCACCCTGACGCTTTAATTCTTCCAGTGCGGGAATACGCTCATCGCGATAGTTAATCCCATAGATCGGCAGAATATTCTGGCGTTTCAGCATCACTAGATAAGGATGCTCATACTTACAGGATGGACACCAAGTAGCCCAGACATTGAGTAGCGAGACTTTGCCTTTCAGTTGCTCATTGGTAATCATCTCGCTTGGTGTTTCGAGACGTTCCAGTTGGAAAGCCGGAATAGGCTTTCCTTCCAGAGCTGAATCCAGTTTCTGTGGATTTAAAAACAATCCTTTGTATAAAAATACCCCCATGCCAAGAAAGATGACTAATGGGATAAACAGAACCAACTTCTTCATATATTCCCCAACTATTGCGCGGTAGCTAATTTCGCTTTTTCAGCTTGTGGCTTAACCGTAGCCGCCACTTTTGAGCGATAGCGTTTATCCGATGCGGCGAAGAAACCACCGACCATCATGAATATTGCTCCAAACCATAACCAACGAACAAATGGCTTGTAGTTCAAACGCACAGCAAACTCGGTGCTGCTGATTGGGTCGCCCATGGTGACATATAAGTCACGGAACAGACCCCAATCGATACCCGCTTCGGTCATGTCCATAGTACGCACATTGTATTGGCGACGATCAGGCTTAAGTAACGTCAGCAGTTTATCGCCTTTGTAGATCTCAATTTGACCTTGCTGCGCGGTGTAGTTAGGACCGACAACGTTCTTAGTCTCGAGATACTTAAAGGTATAACCCGCAAGCTCTTGGCTCACGCCTGGGCCCATACGCACACTCTTCTCAACCGAGTAGTTCGATACCATAGTGGCACCAATCACCGACACGGCAATACCTAAGTGGGCTAAGATCATCCCTAGTTCACTGCGGCCCATACGTGCCACGCTCACTTCGCCTTCTTTTGGCTTAACGATATTATACGCGGCTCTTGCCGTCGCTAATACAATCCAAGACGCGGCGGCGATACCACAGGCAACCCAAGCGTTGAACGCACCATCAACAATAAACGGTGTCACGATACCAATCGCAGCAGAGACTAATGCTGGCACCAGTAATTGGCGCTTGAGTTCACCAGCTTTGGATTTCTTCCAACGGATGATTGGACCTATACCCATAAAGCCAAACAGTACGAGGACAATTGGTACAAACACAGCGTTGAAGTATGGAGGTCCAACAGAAATCTTACCCATGCCGAGAGCATCGATCAGCAGTGGGTATAGAGTTCCTAACAACACAGTACCCGCTGCAACCGTGAGTAACACGTTACAGACTAACAGCATAGTTTCTTTTGATTTCAGCTCGAAACGTGCTGGGCTGCTCATTTCACTGGCGCGGAAGGCAAACAGCGTGAGCGAGCCGCCGATAGCTAAACCAAGCAGCAACAGAATAAACATACCGCGGCTTGGATCGGCTGCGAAGGAGTGCACTGAGGTCAGAACACCCGAACGTACGATAAAGGTACCAAGCAAGCTTAATGAGAAAGCGAAGATAGACAGCAATACCGTCCAGTTCCGGAAAGCACCGCGTTTCTCAGTCACGATCAATGAGTGCATCAGAGCTGTACCCACTAACCAAGGCATAAAGGAAGCGTTTTCGACAGGATCCCAGAACCACCAGCCACCCCAGCCTAATTCGTAGTATGCCCACCAAGAACCTAATGCAATACCGCCAGTGAGGAAAATCCATGCAGCTAAAGTCCAAGGGCGTGACCAACGTGCCCATGCTGAGTCAAGGTGACCACTCATGAGAGCGGCAATCGCAAACGCAAAGCTCACCGAGAAACCCACATAACCTAAATACAGCATAGGTGGATGGAAGATTAAGCCCACATCCTGCAGCATTGGGTTTAAGTCTCGTCCCTCGGCAGGCATAGGAAATAAACGCTCAAATGGGCTGGATGTCAGCAGCATAAATAAACTGAAACCAATCAGGATCAATGCCAACACAGCGAGAACTCGAGCAGTAAAGACTTCTTCCAAGCCTTTACTGAATAAGGCAACCGCAGCAGCCCACGTCGATAGCGCAAACACCCAGAACAACAGTGACCCTTCATGACCGCCCCATACGGCCGCAATCTTAAAGAAGATAGGTAACTGAGAATTAGAGTGATGTGCTACATAGGCAACGGAGAAGTCATCAACGGCGAAGCTGTAACCAAGAGATACTACGGATAAAGCGATAAAAAAGAACATTCCGTAGGTTAACGGCCAAGCATACCTCACTAGATATTGGTCTTTACGGGCAACACCTATAAGGGGAACGAAGACTAATAGGAAGGCGAATGCCACTCCTATAATCAACGAAAAGTGTCCAAGTTCTGGGATCATGGGTTTTCCTCAGTCTCTAATAATATGTTGATTTAGAAAGACTCTAGACCAACGCACAACATGCTGTTCACACAAATGCACGAAATTTGGTTCATTTTAGTATTTGCTATTGTTCCTGTCTGCCTCTTTCATACAAAACTGGGTGACTTGTCTCATTCTCGATTTTTGTCGAAATGGAGCCATCACAGGCCTACAGTTTTGCATGTGACAGATAAATGAGCCTTAAGTTTCATACAAAATTCACTCTATGGATCAATTTGTGAACCAGTGCCCAACTATCAGTTTTCACTGCAGTGAAGGTCTTATATTACTGTTCAATGAATAATCTTTACGTATAATCTTGCTTCCAAGCCGGCGGTCACAACCGCTTTTATGCAAACTAAAGTGAATATAGAAACAATGACGACATTTTGGATTTTTATTGCGCTTGTTGTGTTGGTCAGCTTAATGCTGATCTGGATCCCGCATTTCAGACAGCAAAAGTTATTACGCACTGAAGAGGCTGGCGTTCGTAAACAAACGAACCTTGAACTGTTCAATCAACGTCTTGCGACTCTCGAAAAAGAACTCAATGAAGAACTGCTAGACCAAGCCGAGTTTGATGCACTGAAGAAAGAGCTAGAAATCAGCCTGCTCCAAGACATCAAACAAGCGAGCGATGAATCACTCGTCAACCAGATCAAACCAAAAAGCATTTTATGGCCATCGGTCATGTCGGTCTGCTTGCTCGCCATTTCAGGTTATCTCTATCAACACTTAGGCGCCTTCGAAAATATTGACAACGCGCAACCTGCTAACCCACATGCAGGTATGGACGCGGCGCAAATCATGGCGCAGCGCGTACAGATGATGGAAGCACAAGTACAAGCCGAACCTGAAAACAGCCAAGCTTGGTTCAGCCTAGGTCACGCTTATATCTCTGCTAATCAGTTCGATAAAGCCGTTGCCGCCTTCGATAAAGTGATGGAATTAGTCGGTAAGCACGCTGAATTAATTGGTCCAAAAGCAACAGCCTTGTACTATAAAGCGGGTCAACAAATGACACCGCAAATTCAAGCCCTGATCGATGAATCCTTAGCACTAGATCCACAGGATCCATCGACCTTACTGCTCGTAGGTATGGATGCTTTCTTCACCGCTAACTATCAAAAAGCCATTGATTCATGGCAAACCATTCTCAATAGCGACCGCACCGATGTAGACCGTGCCGCGCTGATGAATGCCATTGAAACGGCAAACCTGCGTATGCAAGGCGAAACCGCTGGCATGCCAAACGATGATGTCCACAAGCAGGCAAAAGTTGCGACTAAGTCTGTGAGCATTGCGATTTCAATTTCACCCGAACTGGCCGCACAAGCTGGCCCAGATGACACTATCTTCGTCTTCGCCCGCGCGACTGAAGGTCCTAAAGTGCCATTAGCGGCAACTAAGGTGAGCGCAAAATCTTTACCTGTAACAGTAACTCTCGATGACAGCACGGGTATGGGCGGCGATGTGAAACTGAGCCAAACTGCGAGTGTTGAAGTGATTGCGGTGTTGTCTAAGCATGGCAATATCAAACCTCAAGCAGGAGATATTCAAGGCAAGGTCAGCAAAGTGAATGTGGGTGACACTGCAAGCTTAGTGTTAGATACCCAAGTGCAATAAGTTGTCCGCACCTAGCGCTAAGTTTCGGCTTAGCGCAGACATAAAAAAACCGGCTGATGCCGGTTTTTTTAACACTGCAAAAATTACTGAGCTTTAGACATAAACTCGATAGCTGCTTTGTAATCTTCGTCAGTACAATCAGTACACATACCACCTGGTGGCATTGCGTTTAAGCCAGTTTTTACACTGTGTAACAGAGTGTCCATACCTTTTGCTAAGCGTGGTTCCCACTCAGCAGCGTTGTGCGCCTTTGGAGCACCAGCAACACCCATGCTGTGGCATACGGTACATGCCTTGTTGAAAATAGCTTCAGCATCTTGAGCTGAAACGTTGACTGACATAGTCAAAGCAGCGACTGCAGTCATTGCTAACAGTTTTTTCATGTTCAATGTTCCTAATGCAAATACGTACAAAGCTCTCGCTGCCCTTTGAGGCAGACTCATTATAGCGGACTAAGATTACTACAAACTTCAATAAATCTCATCTTTTTGTGATTAGAATCTCAGCACAAATGATATAAGGCGACAAGCGTGACAAATTCGTTAATATATTAGCAAGTATTAAAAAAGTTCGATTAGTTCGAGAAATATTGCGGTTATTGGAACCACATCAAATTGCTGACATCTAGTATTAAGCAAGTGTAAACCCCGCAATATCGTTTGTGTTAGAATCACTTGTGTTTCCTTCCGGCTTGAGATAGAGGGTTCAGTGACAAATATAACTTCAGTAAACACACTGGTATCGGCGAGCAAGCTGACATGTATCCGCGAAGAACGCATCCTATTTGATGAATTAAGTTTTGATATTAATGCTGGCGATATCGTCCAGATCGAAGGCCCAAATGGCGCCGGCAAAACCAGTTTATTACGTATATTGGCAGGCTTATCTCGTCCTTACGCTGGACAAACTTTTTATCTCAATGAAGATATTAACCGTTGCCGCGACGAATATAACGAAGATCTATTGTATTTAGGCCATCTTGCCGGGGTGAAATCCGAATTAACCGCTGAAGAAAACCTTAACTTCAATTTAAGAATCAGTGGCTATGATGATTTCGATACTTCCGCCATTCTCGCTAAAGTGAATTTAACGGGGTTTGAGGAAGCACTCGCAGGGCATTTATCCGCTGGTCAACACCGCCGTACAGCATTAGCCAGACTCTGGCACAATGACTGTAAAGTGTGGATCCTCGATGAGCCTTTTACCGCAATCGATAAAAGAGGTGTCGAAGAGCTTGAACAGTTATTCATTCAACATGCGGATAATGGTGGCTGTGTGATCCTCACCACTCACCAAGATATGGGCATTATCAAAGATGATAGGCTTCGTAAAATTCGTCTAGATTATCGCTTCGTATAAGGTTTGGCATAATGAAAAGAGGCATCAGCTTTACTACAGCGTTTTTCACCTTACTGCAACGGGATCTAAAAATCGCTATTCGTCACCGCGGCGATATCTTTAATCCCTTGTTATTCTTCATCATGGTCGTCACCTTATTCCCACTCGGTATCGGCCCTGAACCACAAATGCTAGCCCGTATTGCCCCAGGGATTATTTGGGTTGCGGCATTACTCGCATCTATGCTTTCACTCGAGCGCCTATTTAAAGCCGACTTTAGCGATGGCAGCTTAGAGCAAATGCTACTCAGCCCACAGCCACTATCGGTTTTAGTGTTAGCCAAAGTATTAGCCCACTGGCTACTGACTGGCGTGCCACTCATTATTATCGCGCCACTGCTGGCGGTGCTGCTCAATTTAGACACCAACAGTTATGGTGCACTGATTGCAACACTTACACTAGGCACACCAGTTTTATCTCTCTTGGGCGCAATTGGTGTGGCCCTAACTGTGGGTCTGCGTAAAGGCGGCGTGTTGCTGAGTCTGCTTATTTTACCACTTTATATTCCTGTGCTGATTTTCGCGACCAGCGCCATTGATGCTGCAGGAATGAATTTACCCTATGATGGTCAGCTCGCTATAATTGGCGCCATGTTGATCGGTTCGTTAACCTTAGCACCCTTTGCAATTGGTGCATCTCTGCGAGTGAGTACTAACTAAAATGTGGAAATGGTTACACCCTTACGCGGATCCTGAACGCGCTTACAAGTTATCAGGAACATTATTTCCATGGTTTGCCACCTTGGCCTGTCTTTTCATTACCGTCGGCACAGTATGGGGATTATTATTTGCCCCAACAGATTACCAACAGGGTGATAGCTACCGAATTATCTTTATCCATGTGCCTGCAGCCTCGATGTCAATGGCTGCCTACATGGGCATGGCGACAGCCGCATTTATTGGCCTAGTATGGCAAATTAAACTGGCAGATTGGGCTGCGGCATCCATTGCACCTATTGGCGCCGTGATTACCTTTATTGCCCTCTTTACTGGTGCGGCTTGGGGCAAGCCAATGTGGGGAACCTGGTGGGTATGGGATGCGCGTCTAACGTCTGAATTAGTACTACTCTTCCTTTATTTAGGTGTGATCTCGCTCTATGCCTCCTTTGAAGACAAAGTGCTGGCAGCACGTGCAGCGGGGATCTTAGCGATCGTCGGCGTGATCAACATTCCGATCATCAAATACTCCGTTGAATGGTGGAGCTCTCTGCATCAACCATCAACCATTAAAATTACCTCTAAATCGACTATGTCGAGTGAAATGTTATACCCACTTTTAATCAATATTTTAGGTTTCGGCCTTATGATAGGGGCTATCACTATTGTGAGATTTAGAGCAGAAATCTTAGCAAGAAATGGCATGCGCCCTTGGGTACGTGAACTTGCTAAAGCTGAGGAGGTCAAATAATGCAATTCGATTCTATCAGTGATTTTTTCAACATGGGTGGCTATGCCTTTTATGTATGGCTTGCCTATGGCGTGACCTTCTTCTGTTTGTCGACGCTAATCATCACAAGCGCGCGCCAAAAGCGTAAAGTGCTTATTGAAATTGCGAAGAAAATGGACCGCGAAGAACGCCTTAAAGAGACTAGGAGTACCAAATCGTGAACCCAAGACGTAAAAAGAGACTGACGTTAGCAGTAGCATTAATCGGTGGTGTAGCCGCGATTGCTTCGCTTCTGTTGTATGCGCTGAACTCCAACTTAAACTTATTCTATACACCGTCTGAAATTGTGCACGGCAAAGCCGATACTGGCGTTAAACCCGAAGCGGGCCAACGAATTCGCGTAGGCGGCATGGTAACAGTTGGTTCTATGGTGCGCGATCCAAACAGCCTGCACGTACAGTTTGCCGTGCATGACTCATTAGGTGGCGAAATTCTCGTTACCTATGACGATCTGCTGCCGGATCTGTTCCGTGAAGGCCAAGGTATCGTAGCACAAGGCGTATTAGGTGAGGACGGTAAATTGGCTGCAACCGAAGTACTGGCTAAGCATGATGAAAACTACATGCCACCAGAAGTTGCCGAAGCCATGGGGCAAAAGCATGAGAAGTTAGATTACAGCCAGCAAAAATCAGCTGCTCAATAATCAAGAGTTCGGCAAAGCATATTAATAGTTATAGGCCTCCATTCGGAGGCCTTTTTATTGCCTACTGTAGACCCAAGGCTGAACTATACTCAAAGCTGGGCTCCACTAGGAAACTAACCATGGGTTTAATTAAGTCATTAATTAAAAGATGGCGTCAGGTTTTCAGCCTAACTCTTATAGGATTTCAACCGGCAGTTTACGCGGCAAAAGTTGTTGTTATTGAAAGCTATCATCAAGGCTATATGTGGGATAAGCAATATTACCAAGCCATTCTAGATACGTTAGCACCAGAAAATGAAGTAACTCACTTTGAAATGGACACAAAGCGATTGCCTAAAAATCAGCATCCCAAGCGTGCAGATCTAGCGTGGCAATTTATTCAACAACAGCAGCCAGAGCTTGTTATCCTAGCTGATGATAACGCTGTTAATTACCTTCACCGGCGCTTAAATGCTTCACAAATACCAGTGGTATACCTTGGGATCAATATGAATCCTAGAGAATACCATTTGAATGAATATAAAAATTTTACGGGTGTGCTTGAAAGACCTTTACTGAGGCGATCTCTGCTGCTATTACAACGAATATTACCCCCAACAAAGCATAGAAAAATATTAGTACTATTTGACCAAAGCGATACCTCAAAGCTTGCAGCTGAGTATATAAGCAAGCAACAACTAAGTATGCTTAGCGATGTTGAAGTTGAAATCTTGCAGCTAAAACAACTCGATGAATGGCGAAAGCAAGTGTTACAGGCAAAAGATAATGGTTTTAGCGCAATCGTTATCGCCCTTTACCATGCTGTTAGGGATGACCAAGATCAGTCAGTCAATGCAGAAGATTTATTAAAATGGATTTCAACTAACACACCTGTTCCTAATTTCGGTTTTTGGGGATTCAGTATTTACAATGAAGGTAATGTAGGTGGTTATGTTCTAGATGGTTACCAACACGGAAAGATTGCAGCCAAAATGGCTTTGAGGATCTTGGAGGGTGAGAAACCCGAAGATATCTTCCCAGTGACCGATGACGTCGGCCAATTTATGTTTAGCCGCAAAGGATTGAAGAAATGGCACTTAAACCTTCCGACAGAAATCGAGAAACAAACGTCCTGGGTTGAGTGATAACACACTATTAAATGCATATATCACTTTCTAAAACAGTGGATAGGCAAATTACATGATGAATGAGTAGAAGGACTTGCTAAGCTGGCGTAGTCATTCAAAACAAAAAACCGGGCCTAGAGCCCGGTTTTTTCAATCTTTGTAACCTTAATTACTCAGCAGCTTCAACTTCAACAGCTTGAGCAGCTTCTGGACGACCTACTAGCTCGATGTAAGCCATTGGGGCTTTATCACCAGCACGTAAACCGCACTTAAGGATACGGGTGTAGCCACCAGGACGTTCCTGGTAACGTGGACCCAATTCAGTGAATAACTTACCTACGACTTCAGCGTCGCGAGTACGTGCAAACGCTAAACGACGGTTTGCAACGCTGTCACTCTTAGCAAGTGTTATCAGAGGCTCAACTACGCGACGCAGTTCTTTCGCTTTAGCTACGGTTGTCTTGATGATCTCATGACGAACCAGTGAGCTTGCCATGTTACGGAACATAGCTTGGCGGTGGCTGCTGTTGCGGTTAAGTTGACGACCACTCTTACGATGGCGCATGACCTAATCCTTATAACCTAAATCTGTACAAACCTGAGACTTATAGGTCGTCTGCTAAACTAGCTGGAGGCCAGTTTTCAAGACGCATACCTAACGACAGTCCGCGAGAAGCTAAAACGTCCTTAATTTCAGTAAGAGATTTCTTACCTAAGTTAGGGGTCTTGAGCAGCTCAACTTCAGTACGCTGTACCAGATCTCCGATGTAATGAATCGCTTCGGCTTTCAAACAGTTAGCCGAACGTACAGTTAGCTCTAAATCGTCGACAGGACGCAACAGAATCGGATCGAACTCCGGCTTCTCTTCTTTCATTTCTGGCTCAGTCACATCGCGCAGTTCAACGAACGCATCCAGCTGTTCAGCTAAGATGGTTGCAGAACGACGGATAGCTTCCTCAGGATCGATAGTACCGTTAGTGGTCATATCAATAACGAGTTTATCTAAGTCAGTACGCTGTTCAACACGAGCTGCTTCTACATTGTAGGCAATACGTGCAACTGGCGAGAAAGAAGCATCAACCAGCAAACGACCGATTGGGCGATCATCGTCTTCAGTCTGTGCACGAGCAGATGCTGGCACATAACCACGACCACGCTCAACGCGAATACGCATGCTGATATCATTGTTACCTGTTAAATGACAGATAACATGATCAGGATTCACGATAGTGACATCACCATCATGCGTGATATCTGCTGCGATGACAGGGCCTGCGCCGGACTTGCTTAATGTAAGCATAGCCTCGTCTTTACCCTCGATAGTCACTGCTAACCCTTTCAGGTTCAGCAAGATTTCAAGGATATCTTCTTGTACGCCTTCCTTACTGCTGTATTCGTGCAGCACGCCGTCAATCTCGACTTCGGTAACCGCGCAGCCGGGCATAGACGACAATAGGATGCGACGCAACGCGTTACCTAAAGTGTGGCCGAAACCACGCTCAAGCGGTTCCAAAGTAACCTTGGCACGTGTTGAGTTAACCTGCTCGATATCAACGAGACGCGGTTTAAGAAATTCTGTAACAGAACCCTGCATTGTGTCCTCTCTTGTTTGTTAGCTTTACTTAGAGTAAAGCTCGACGATCAGCTGTTCGTTAATTTCCGCAGACAAATCGCTACGTTCTGGAATACGCTTGAAAGCACCTTCCATTTTCGCGCTGTCGACTTCAACCCATGTAGGCTTCTCGCGTTGAGCAGCCACTTCTAAAGCCGCTTTGATACGAGCTTGAGTGCGTGACTTTTCACGGATGCTTACAACATCATTCGCAGACACTTTGAATGACGGAATGTTAACAACACGACCGTTAACCATAACAGATTTATGGCTTACTAGCTGACGTGATTCTGCACGAGTCGCACCGAAACCCATACGATAAACAACGTTATCTAAACGAGTTTCTAAAAGTTGCAACAGGTTCTCACCGGTGTTGCCTTTCAGACGTGCAGCCTCTTTGTAGTAGTTACGGAATTGTTTTTCTAACACACCGTAAATACGACGAACTTTTTGTTTTTCGCGTAACTGTAAACCGTACTCTGACAGACGTGGCTTACGAGCGCCATGCTGTCCTGGTGCAGATTCCAGTTTACACTTTGAATCGATTGCTCTCACACCGCTTTTTAAGAAAAGGTCAGTACCTTCTCGGCGGCTGAGCTTGAGCTTGGGACCCAAGTATCTTGCCATGATCTTTCTCCAACTATCCTAATGAAACGCGTTATACACGACGTTTTTTAGGAGGACGACAACCATTATGAGGGATCGGCGTCACATCGGTAATGTTGGTAATTTTGTAACCAACAGCGTTCAGCGCACGAATGGCTGATTCACGACCTGGACCTGGACCCTTCACAAACACTTCAAGGTTTTTTAAACCGTAGTCTTGAGCAGCAGCACCTGCACGCTCAGCAGCTACTTGAGCAGCAAATGGAGTAGATTTACGTGAACCACGGAAACCTGAACCACCTGAAGTAGCCCATGACAACGCATTACCTTGACGATCTGTAATGGTGACAATTGTGTTGTTGAAAGAAGCATGGATATGAGCCATGCCATCTGCAACCTGTTTACGTACGCGCTTACGCGGAGAACGTGACGGAACTTTAGCCATTGTCTACCTTCCCGTTACTTCTTAATTGGTTTACGTGGACCTTTACGCGTACGCGCATTGGTCTTAGTACGTTGCCCACGAAGAGGCAGGCTACGACGATGGCGGAGACCACGATAGCAACCAAGGTCCATCAGACGCTTGATGTTCATGGAAATCTCACGACGTAAGTCACCTTCTACTAAGTATTTGGCAACTTCTTCGCGTAGGGTGTCGATTTGAGCTTCGCTCAATTCCTTGATCTTAGCAGTTTCAGCAATTGACGTAGCTGCGCAGATTGCTCTAGCGCGAGTACGGCCGATGCCGAAAATTGCAGTCAATGCGATGACTGTATGCTTTTGATCAGGAATGTTAATGCCAGCGATACGGGCCACTATGCACTCCTTAAGTTAAAGGCCAACTGCGAAAAGCCCGAAAGGATACTCGACAGTTGACAGATTTGCAAACAATATTTTGTTCAGCCCAACATTGGGCTGAACAATCTTTCAATTAGCCTTGACGCTGTTTGTGTTTTGGTTCAACACAGATAACGCGTACAACGCCACTACGCTTGACGATCTTGCAGTTACGGCAGATCTTCTTCACGGAAGCTCGAACTTTCATTTCATCACTCCGTAAAGCTACTTAGCGACCAAAGCGATCTAAGTTCGCTTTGTTTACTAGGTTAGCTTTCTTCATCACAGACTCATACTGATGTGACATCATATGGGTCTGAACCTGAGCCATGAAGTCCATGATTACGACTACCATAATTAGTAGTGAAGTACCGCCAAAATAGAACTGTACTTTCCACGCAATTAACATGAACTCCGGAATTAAACAGATAAAGGTAATGTATAACGCGCCAGCTAATGTCAGGCGAGTCATTACTTTATCAATGTAACGCGAAGTCTGTTCTCCAGGACGGATCCCAGGGATGAATGCACCACTCTTCTTCAGGTTATCTGCTGTTTCACGTGGGTTAAATACCAACGCAGTATAGAAGAAACAGAAGAAGATAATCGCTGCTGCATACAATAATGAGTAAAGCGGTTGTCCTGGTGACACGGCCAGTGAAAAATCACTTAACCATGACATAGACTCATTTTGACCAAACCACTGAGCCAGTGTGCCTGGGAACAAAATGATGCTTGACGCAAAAATTGGGGGAATTACACCCGCCATGTTTATTTTCAGCGGCAAGTGAGTAGATTGCGCAGCGAATACCTTACGGCCTTGCTGGCGCTTAGCGTAGTTAACAACGATACGACGTTGACCACGTTCTACAAACACCACGAAATAAGTCACAGCAAAAATAATTACCGCGAGCAACAACAATACTAACACATTCAGGTCACCTTGACGCGCCTGCTCAGCCGTTTGGCCGATAGCGGAAGGTAATCCAGCAACAATACCTGCGAAAATTAAAATCGAGATACCATTACCTATACCTCGTTCGGTAATTTGCTCACCAAGCCACATCAGGAACATGGTTCCTGTTACTAAGCTCACAACCGCAACAAAGTAGAAACCGAATCCAATGTTGACCACAAGGCCTGGGACTAAGTTTGGTAACCCTGTTGCAATACCGATCGACTGGAATGTACCCAGCACCAACGTGCCCCAACGTGTGTACTGACTGATTTTTTTACGTCCAGACTCGCCTTCTTTTTTCAATTCAGCGAGTGCAGGATGCACCACAGTCAATAACTGCATGATAATCGATGCCGAAATATACGGCATGATACCTAATGCAAAGATAGAAGCACGGGAAAGAGCACCACCCGAGAACATGTTAAACATGCCAAGGATGGTACCTTTTTGCTGAGCAAACAGCTCTGCTAATACAGCTGCGTCAATACCAGGAATTGGCACAAACGAACCGGCTCTAAAGACGATAATCGCACCAATCACGAACAGGAGGCGAGCTTTCAATTCAGAAAGTCCACCTTTCGCGCTTTTTAAATCAAGTCCTGGTTTTGCCATCGACGTATTATTCCTCGATCTTACCGCCAGCAGCTTCAATCGCTGCACGTGCACCTTTGGTTACCTTCAGACCTTTTACGGTCACTGGGCGCTCAATGGTACCTGAAAGAACGATTTTCGCAAACTGGATGTTGCGAGTAATTACGTTCGCATCTTTCAGAGCGTTTAAGTCGATAACATCACCGTTAACTTTAGCCAGTTCGAGTACACGAACTTCAGCTGTTACCATAGCGCGACGCGAGGTAAAACCAAATTTAGGTAAACGGATCTTAAGTGGCATTTGACCACCCTCGAAGCCTGGGCGTACACCGCCACCGCTACGAGATTTTTGGCCTTTGTGACCACGACCAGCAGTTTTACCTAAGCCTGAACCCATACCACGGCCTACACGCTTTGGTGCATGCTTAGCGCCTGCAGCTGGAGATAGAGTATTTAAACGCATCTATTAATCCTCCACCTTTACCATGTAGTAGACCTTGTTGATCATACCGCGAACTGAAGGAGTATCTTCTAATTCAACAGTGTGACCAATGCGACGCAGACCAAGACCAGTTAAGGTCGCACGGTGCTTTGGTAAACGACCGATAGCACTTTTAGTCTGAGTAACTTTTACAGTTTTAGTTGCCATGGTGCATTACCCCCGAATTTCGTCAACATTCAGGCCACGCTTAGCTGCGATTTGCGAAGGTGACTTCATGTGCACCAGAGCATCTACAGTCGCGCGAACGATGTTGATCGGGTTAGTAGAACCGTATGCTTTTGACAAAACGTTATGAACGCCTGCTACTTCCAATACGGCACGCATTGCGCCACCGGCGATAATACCGGTACCCTGTGATGCTGGTTGCATGTATACACGTGAACCAGTATGACGACCTTTAACTGGATGATGCAGAGTGCCTGCATTCAACTCAACGGTCACCATGTTACGACGGGCTTTTTCCATAGCTTTTTGAATCGCTGCTGGAACTTCGCGCGCTTTACCATAGCCATAGCCGACCTTACCGTTACCATCACCCACTACTGTTAGTGCAGTGAAGCTAAAGATACGACCGCCCTTAACTACTTTAGAAACACGATTAACTGCAATTAATTTCTCTTGCAGATCGTCTTTTTGCTGAGCTTCTAATTTAGCCATTTTTATAACCCCTTAGAACTGGAGGCCAGCTTCACGAGCAGCATCTGCCAGAGCAGCTACACGACCGTGATACTTGAAACCAGAACGATCGAACGCAACAGAAGTTACGCCTTTCTCGATCGCGCGCTCAGCAATAAATTTACCTACTGCTTTAGCCGCGTCTACGTTACCGGTACTCTTCAGTTGCTCTTTAACCGCTTTTTCCACGGTTGAAGCAGCTGCCACCACCTGAGCTTCAGGATTGATCACCTGAGCATAAATGTGACGCGGTGTACGATGTACAACCAGACGGTTCACGCCCAGCTCTTGGATCTTCTTACGAGCGCGAATAGCGCGACGTAAGCGAGATGTTTTCTTATCCATATCGCGTTACCTACTTCTTCTTAGCCTCTTTACGGCGTACTTCTTCGTCGTCATAGCGAACACCCTTGCCTTTGTATGGCTCTGGTGGACGGTATCCGCGAATCTCAGCAGCGACTTGGCCAATTAACTGCTTATCAACGCCACGTAGGACGATGTCAGTTTGGCTTGGACACTCTGCAGTAACGCCTGCGGGCAGTTTGTGTACTAACGGATGAGAGAAACCTAAAGTCAGGTCAATGTCAGAACCGACGAGCTTCGCACGGTAACCAACGCCAACTAACTTTAACTTACGCTCAAAACCTTGAGATACACCAACAACCATGTTGTTTACTAATGCACGTGTGGTACCAGCCTGTGCCCAAGCGCCAACAGCGCCTTCCACAGGTAGGAACTTGATCACGCCATCTTCAATAACAACATTGACCGCATTGTTGATCACTCGAGTCAGACTTCCTTTCGCGCCTTTGACGGTCAGGGTCTGTTCGTTTAAGGTCACCTCTACGCCAGCTGGAATAGATACTGGTGCTTTTGCTACACGAGACATTCCTAGCTCCTTATGCTACGTAGCAGATAACCTCGCCACCCATGCCTGCAAGGCGGGCGGCACGATCAGTCATCAGGCCTTTAGAAGTGGACACAATTGCGACACCCAGTCCGCCCATCACTTTTGGTAACTCGTTTTTACCTTTGTAAATACGAAGACCAGGACGGCTTACGCGCTGGATAGTCTCAACGACTGGTTGGCCTTGGAAATACTTTAAAGTGATTTCCAGTTCAGGCTTGGCTTCATCTGCTACGGCGTAATCAGCGATGTAACCTTCTTCTTTAAGCAGTTTCGCGATAGCGACTTTCAGCTTAGCAGAAGGCATCTTCACAGATACTTTGTTAGCAGCTTGGCCGTTACGAATACGGGTTAACATATCCGCAATAGGATCTTGCATGCTCATATTAGCTTACTCCGTGACAAGTGCTTACCAGCTAGCCTTACGCAGGCCAGGAACTTCACCACGCATGGTTGCTTCACGTAACTTGATACGGCTTAAACCGAACTTACGCAGGAAACCATGTGGGCGACCAGTTTGATTACAACGATTGCGTTGACGCGATGCGCTGGAATCACGTGGTAGAGCTTGCAGCTTTAATACTGCGTCCCAACGGTCTTCGTCAGAAGAAGCTGGACTTGCAATAATTGCTTTCAGAGCAGCGCGCTTTTCAGCGAACTTAGCTACGAGCTGTGCACGCTTTGCTTCACGTGCTTTCATTGATGTTTTTGCCATTACGCTACCCTTATTTCTTGAATGGGAAGTTAAAAGCGTCTAACAAAGCACGACCTTCTTCGTCAGTATTCGCAGAGGTAGTGATAACAATATCCATACCGCGAATTTTATCGATTTTATCGTAATCGATTTCTGGGAAAATGATCTGCTCACGCACGCCCATTGCGTAGTTACCACGGCCGTCGAACGCTTTAGCGCTCAGACCACGGAAGTCACGAATACGTGGGATTGCGATGTCAACTAAACGCTCTAAGAATTCCCACATACGCTCACCGCGCAGGGTCACTTTACAGCCAATAGGGTAGCCTTCACGGATTTTAAAACCAGCAACTGATTTACGAGCAACAGTCACTACTGGTTTTTGACCAGCGATTGCAGTCATGTCACGAACAGCATGTTCCATAACTTTTTTGTCTGCAACGGCTTCGCCAACACCCATGTTCAGGGTGATTTTCTCAATCCGAGGGACTTGCATGACACTGGTATAACCGAACTTTTTAGTCAGTTCAGCGACAACAGTCTCTTGATATTTATCATGCAGTTTCGCCATCGTTTACTCCAGTTACTTAACGAGTTCACTGTTCGATTTAAAGAAACGAACTTTTTTGCCGTCTTCAAATCGGAAACCAACACGATCCGCCTTGCCAGTGACAGGGTTAAAGATCGCAACATTTGATGCTTGAATCGGTGCTTCTTTCTCAACAATACCACCGGCTACACCCAGTTGTGGGTTTGGCTTTTGGTGTTTCTTGACAAGATTGATGCCTTCAACAATTAACTTACCAGTAGGTAATACCTGAGCAACTTTAGCGCGTTTGCCCTTGTCTTTACCTGCTAATACGATTACTTCGTCTTGACGACGGATTTTAGCTGCCATTTTGAAGCTCCTTACAGTACTTCTGGTGCCAGCGAGACAATCTTCATGAACTGCTCAGAGCGCAATTCACGTGTCACTGGTCCAAAGATACGAGTGCCAATCGGCTGCAGGTTGTTGTTCAGAAGAACTGCTGCATTCCGATCGAAGCGAATGACAGAACCGTCTGGACGACGTACGCCTTTCTTAGTACGGACTACCACCGCGTTATACACATCACCTTTCTTCGCTTTAGCGCGAGGAATTGCTTCTTTAACAGAAACCTTGATGATGTCGCCGATACCGGCATAACGACGATGAGAGCCACCCAAGACCTTAATACACTGAACTCTGCGTGCGCCGCTGTTACATGCGACGTCAAGAGTCGATTGCATTTGGATCATTTTAAGTGCTCCGCTATCGTTACTACACAATTCCCACAATTGGGACTATAAACACCATTTTTGCTTTGAATTTAGTCAAAAATGGCGCGCAAATATAACACCATAAATATGGAATGTATAGTATTAAAAAACAAACGGCCCCAAATACTGGAGCCGTTTACCTAAATACCTAATATAATTAGGCCTTTGATACTACTTCAACCAGAGTCCAAGATTTAGTCTTAGACAGAGGACGACATTCGCGGATCGCTACTACATCGCCTTCGTTGCACTGATTAGCTTCATCGTGTGCATGGATTTTAGTCGTACGCTTAATGTACTTCCCATAGATTGGGTGTTTCACTTGGCGTTCGATAGCTACAGTAATGGTTTTATCCATTTTGTTGCTTGTCACACGACCTTGCAAAGTACGGATTTTATCAGACATTATGCACCCGCCTTAGAAGTAATAATGGTCTTAACGCGCGCAATGTTACGGCGCACTAATTTCAGTTGATGAGTCTGAGTCAACTGACCAGTGGCGTGTTGCATACGCAGGTTGAACTGCTCACGCAGCAGACCAAGTAGTTCAGCGTTCAATTCTTCAACGCTCTTTTCTCTTAGTTCGCTCGCTTTCATTACATCACCGTCTTAGTTACGAAGGTAGTCTTAATTGGAAGCTTGGCAGCAGCTAAAGCAAACGCTTCACGAGCGATCACTTCAGAAACACCATTCATCTCATAAAGAACCTTACCAGGTTGAATCTGACATACCCAGTATTCAACGTTACCTTTACCTTTACCCATACGCACTTCAAGAGGCTTAGAGGTAATTGGTTTGTCCGGGAAAACTCGAATCCAAATTTGTCCCTGACGCTTAATGTGACGTGTCATGGCACGACGTGCAGATTCGATCTGACGAGCAGTTAAACGACCACGGCCGACTGCTTTCAGACCAAAAGTACCAAAGCTAACTTCGGTACCGTTCGCTAGACCGCGGTTGCGGCCTTTGAACATCTTGCGAAACTTCATACGTTTAGGTTGCAGCATTGCCGGCTCTCCTATTTACCACGAGGCTTGCGCTTAGGTTGCTGCTGTTTCGGCTCTTCAATCTGTGGCAGCATTCCGTCCAGAACTTCACCTTTGAAGATCCAAACTTTAATACCAATCACACCGTATTGAGTGTGACTTTCAGAGGTTGAATAGTCGATATCAGCACGCAGTGTATGCAAAGGTACACGACCTTCACGGTACCACTCAGAGCGCGCAATCTCAGCACCGCCTAAACGGCCACTAACTTCAACTTTGATACCTTGAGCACCAATACGCATTGCGTTTTGTACTGCACGCTTCATAGCGCGACGGAACATAACACGACGCTCTAATTGCTGTGCAATTGAGTCAGCAACTAACTTGGCATCTAGCTCAGGTTTACGGATCTCAGCGATGTTAATTTGAGCAGGAGTGCCAGCCAGTTTTGAAACTGCAGCACGCAATACTTCAACGTCTTCACCTTTCTTACCGATCACAACACCTGGACGGGCAGTGTGAATAGTAACGCGGATGCTTTTCGCTGGGCGTTCGATAACAATCTTAGATACTGATGCAGCTTGCAGTTTGTCTGCAAGATACTTACGCACTTCCCAGTCGCTGTTCAGGTTATTTGCATAATCTGACTTATCTGCGTACCAGGTAGAGATCCAAGGCTTGGTGATACCCAGACGGATACCATTAGGATGTACTTTCTGTCCCATTGCTCTCTCCTAGCGATCTGATACAACCACAGTGATGTGGCTGGTACGCTTCATGATACGATCAGCGCGGCCTTTAGCACGAGGCATGATACGCTTCATAGTTGGACCCTCGTCAACGAAGACGGCGCCTACTTTTAGCTCATCAATGTCAGCGCCTTCGTTGTGTTCGGCGTTTGCGATAGCTGAGTCAAGTACTTTTTTAACCAGTACGGCGGCTTTCTTTGGGCTGAAAGTCAAAATTTCGAGGGCCTTAGCAACAGGCAAACCACGAATTTGATCAGCAACGAGACGAGCCTTCTGCGCAGACGTACGGGCAAAACGATGTTTAGCTAAAACTTCCATCTTATTCCTCCCGTATTAACGCTTCTTCGCTTTCTTATCAGCAGCATGGCCGCGATAAGTGCGAGTTGGTGAGAATTCACCAAGTTTGTGGCCGATCATTTCGTCAGTTACGAACACAGGAACGTGCTGACGACCATTATGGACAGCGATGGTCAAACCAATCATATTTGGAATGATCATAGAGCGACGTGACCAAGTCTTAATAGGCTTCTTGTCACCTGCTTCCATCGCTTTCTCTACCTTCTTCAGCAAGTGCAGGTCAATGAAGGGACCTTTCTTGAGAGAACGTGGCATGGCGAATCCTCTTACTATTTATTACGACGACGTACGATGTACTTGTCAGTGCGCTTGTTACTACGAGTCTTATAACCCTTAGTTGGCACACCCCATGGAGTCACTGGGTGACGACCACCAGAAGTACGGCCTTCACCACCACCGTGTGGATGGTCTACCGGGTTCATTGCAACACCGCGAACTGTTGGGCGAACGCCTCTCCAGCGCTTAGCACCTGCTTTACCTAACTGGCGTAGCATGTGTTCGGCATTACCAACTTCACCAAATGTTGCGCGGCAATCAACTGGCACTTTGCGCATTTCGCCAGAGCGAAGACGTAAAGTGGCATATGCGCCATCACGAGCAACAACTTGTACATAAGCACCCGCTGAACGCGCGATCTGAGCACCTTTACCAGGCTTCATTTCTACAGCGTGCACAACAGAACCTACTGGAATGTTGCGCAGTGGCATTGCGTTACCGGTTTTGATTTCGGCTTCAACACCAGACTGGATCTTGTCGCCAGCTTGCATGCCTTTAGCAGCAAGGATGTAACGACGCTCACCATCCGCATACAGTACTAACGCGATGTGCGCAGTACGGTTTGGATCGTATTCCAGACGCTCAATTTTTGCAGGGATACCGTCTTTATCGCGTTTGAAGTCGATTAAACGGTAGTGCTGCTTGTGACCGCCACCAACGTGACGAACAGTGATACGGCCAGTGTTGTTACGGCCACCACTTTTAGATTTTTTCGCCAACAGGCCAGCAAAAGGTTTACCCTTGTGCAGGTCAGAGTTCACCACTTTAACAACGTGGCGACGACCTGGAGAGGTTGGCTTACACTTAATAACTGCCATGATAATTCTCCTTTGCTTACTCAGCGCCGCCGACGAAATCGATGTCAGCACCAGCAGCTAAAGTCACGTAGGCTTTTTTCCAATCGCTACGACGGCCAGCACGGCCACCAGTACGTTTAGTTTTGCCTTTGCTCACTAAAGTGCGAACTGATTCGACTTCAACTTCAAATAGCTTAGCAACAGCAGCTTTGATTTCAGCTTTAGTTGCATCGATAGCTACGCGGAAAACAACAGTGTTGTGCTTCTCAGCATTCACAGTGCTCTTTTCAGAGATGTGAGGTGCAAGAATTACTTTTAGCAAACGTTCTTCGCGGATCATCATGCTAGCATCTCCTCGATTTGCTTAACTGCATCAGCAGTCACAAGCACTGTGTTGAACGCGATCAGACTTACTGGGTCTAGACCTGCAACGTCACGAACGTCAACCTTGTACAGGTTGCGAGCTGCTAAGAATAAATTCTCGTCAACTTCTGAAGTCACAATTAACACGTCTTCTAAGTTCATTGCTTTCAATTTAGCTTTCAGCTCTTTAGTTTTAGGAGCTTCAACGCTGAATGATTCAACAACAACCAGACGGTCTTGACGTACCAGCTCAGACAGAATGCTTTTCAGCGCGCCGCGGTACATCTTCTTGTTAACTTTTTGGCTGTGATCTTGAGTTTTAGCAGCGAAAGTTACGCCACCGCCACGCCAGATTGGGCCCTTAACACCACCCGCACGAGCGCGGCCAGTGCCTTTTTGGCGCCATGGCTTTTTGCCAGAGCCAGTTACTTCCGCACGAGTCTTTTGAGCACGAGTGCCCTGACGTGCGTTTGCAGCGTATGCTACAACTACCTGATGAACCAGTGCCTCGTTAAAGTCACGGCCGAAGGTAGTTTCGGAAACTTCAAGAGCGCTTTGCGCGTCTTTCAATACCAATTCCATTACTATCTCCTCAGACCTTAAGCTTTAACTGCAGGCTTGATGATCAGGTCGCCGTTAGTTGCGCCCGGAACAGCACCTTTAACCAGTAGCAGGTTACGTTCAACATCTACACGTACAACGTCTAGATTTTGAGTAGTAACACGCTCGGCACCCATGTGGCCTGACATTTTCTTGCCTTTAAATACGCGACCAGGCGTTTGGTTCTGACCGATAGAACCGTTCGAACGGTGCGACAAAGAGTTACCGTGAGTCATATCTTGAGTACGGAAGTTCCAACGCTTAACACCGCCTTGGAAGCCTTTACCTTTAGATTGACCAGTAACGTCAACTTTCGCTACATCAGCGAAGATACCTACATTTAGCTCAGCACCAACTTCAATGCCTTCGCCTTCACCGTCTGCCAGACGCAATTCCCACAGTCCACGACCGGCTTCAACACCGCTCTTGGCAAAGTGACCTGCTTCTGGTTTAGTGATGCGATTGGCTTTTTTGGTACCAGTAGTAACTTGAAGAGCACGGTAACCGTCAGTTTCTAAAGTTTTCACTTGAGTAACACGGTTGCCAGCAACTTCAATTACTGTAACAGGTATAGAAACACCATCTTCAGTGAAGATGCGAGTCATACCAACTTTACGACCAATAAGACCGATAGCCATCTCTCAAACCTCTTCTAAGGATCTCAATTAACCCAAGCTAATCTGTACGTCGACACCAGCCGCAAGATCTAAACGCATTAGCGCGTCTACAGTCTTTTCAGTTGGCTCTACGATGTCAACCAGGCGCTTGTGTGTACGTAATTCGTACTGGTCACGAGCATCTTTATTAACGTGCGGAGAGATCAAAACGGTATAACGCTCTTTGCGCGTTGGCAGTGGGATAGGACCACGTACCTGGGCGCCTGTACGCTTAGCAGTTTCAACGATTTCCGCTGTAGACTGATCAATTAAGCGATGATCAAATCCTTTTAAGCGGATACGGATTCTTTGGTTCTGCATTGACCAGAGCTCCTAAAATGGACACATAAAAAATCACCCTCTAGCTTCTTCCTAACTGGAAAAGCAGAGCGAGATGATTTAACCGTTCGACTCCCAATCGGAGCCGCTATGATAATGACAAGTTCATTTACTTATCATTTAATTCGCTAACCTAGGTTAACGAGGGGGCCATTATACTTATCTAAAATTAGATTTCAAGCCCGCTGTGTAAATAGTCATCAAAAAGACTATTCAACTTCAGAGTGGCGAGCATTTTACACAATTTTCAGGATAACACCAGCCCAAAATAAAAAAGGAAGCCGAAGCTTCCTTTTTCAGTACTATAACTCGTTCGCGATTAAGCGAAAATCTTAGCTACAACACCAGCACCTACTGTACGGCCACCTTCACGGATTGCGAAGCGTAAACCTTCGTCCATCGCGATTGGGCAGATCAGAGTCACTTTCATCTTGATGTTGTCGCCTGGCATTACCATCTCTACGCCTTCTGGCAGTTCGATAGTGCCTGTCACGTCAGTTGTACGGAAGTAGAACTGTGGACGGTAGCCTTTGAAGAATGGAGTGTGACGACCACCTTCTTCTTTTGACAGAACGTAAACTTCTGATTCAAAAGTAGTGTGTGGGTTGATTGAACCTGGCTTAGATAATACTTGACCACGTTCTACGTCATCACGCTTAGTACCACGTAACAGGATACCACAGTTCTCACCTGCACGACCTTCGTCAAGCAGCTTACGGAACATTTCAACACCAGTACAGGTTGTCTTAGTAGTNGTACGGATACCTACGATTTCTACTTCGTCACCAACACGTACGATACCACGCTCAACACGACCAGTTACTACTGTACCACGGCCAGAGATTGAGAATACGTCTTCGATTGGCATCAGGAATGGCTTATCGATATCACGCTCTGGTTCTGGAATGTAAGAGTCTAAAGCTGCTGCCAGCTCAAGGATCTTCGCTTCCCACTCTGGCTCGCCTTCAAGCGCTTTCAGAGCTGAACCTTGGATTACTGGTAAATCATCACCTGGGAAGTCGTATTCTGATAACAGTTCACGTACTTCCATTTCAACGAGTTCTAACAGCTCAGCATCGTCAACCATGTCACATTTGTTCATGAATACGATGATGAATGGTACGCCTACTTGGCGAGACAGCAGGATGTGCTCACGAGTTTGTGGCATTGGACCGTCTGTAGAAGCTACTACCAGGATCGCGCCGTCCATCTGTGCAGCACCAGTGATCATGTTTTTAACATAGTCAGCGTGGCCTGGGCAGTCTACGTGTGCGTAGTGGCGAGTTGGTGTNTCNTANTCGATGTGAGAGGTATTGATGGTAATACCGCGCTCACGCTCTTCTGGAGCGTTATCGATTTGAGAGAAGTCTTTAGCTTCACCACCGTAGGTCTTAGCCAGTACGTGAGAGATAGCTGCAGTCAGAGTGGTTTTACCATGGTCAACGTGACCGATGGTGCCCACGTTAACATGGGGCTTAGAACGTTCAAATTTAGCTTTAGCCATGGTATTGCCTCAATCCAAGAGTCTTGGTGATGAAAACATACATATAGAAAAAATCCGATGCATATAAATGACATCGAACCGATTATTTAGGTATAGGAGCTTAATTTAGAAAGGCTGGTGCTGATAGGCAGATTCGAACTGCCGACCTCACCCTTACCAAGGGTGTGCTCTACCAACTGAGCCATATCAGCAACTAAATTTGGAGCGGGCAGCGGGAATCGAACCCGCGTTATCAGCTTGGAAGGCTGGAGTAATACCATTATACGATGCCCGCGCAACCTAACTAAGGCTACCTAACTACCTAGAAAATGGTGGAGGGAGAAGGATTCGAACCTTCGAAGGCGGAGCCGTCAGATTTACAGTCTGATCCCTTTGGCCACTCGGGAACCCCTCCAGTAAAATGGTGCCGGCACCAAGAGTCGAACTCGGGACCTACTGATTACAAGTCAGTTGCTCTACCAACTGAGCTATGCCGGCAAATCATTTCGGAACGGGATATTAGGTAAATGTGTGCCCAAGTGCAAGCAAAAATCGACGATTTGTTTAAAAAAAGCAATCAAATGATGCTTTTTTACACTCAAACCCAAGCTGTCGAGCAATTATTCTGCGAATACGCAAGCGAGACCAACAAACGGGGCATCGAGAATAGATTTTATATTGTCGATACTTAAGTCATGGTGTACTGTGCGATCCCTAAGCCGAGGAAAGCCAATGACGTCAAAAAATCCAATTCAAAAAGCACTCTATCTTGCCTTTGAGCGCGCGCAATGGTCTGTTTTACGGGACGCAGTGCCAATGACACTGAGTGAACAAGACTTGGAAAATTTGCGCGGTATTAATGAGAAGGTCTCCCTCTCTGAAGTAACCGATATTTACTTGCCACTCAGCAGATTACTCAATCTTATCGTAAAATCGAAGCAACAACGTGGCTTAGTCTTGGATGAGTTTCTCGGCCAAAAACCCTCAAGCAGCCCTTATATAATTAGTATCGCTGGCAGCGTTGCGGTGGGCAAAAGTACCACAGCGCGTATTTTGCAGGCATTACTGCGCCACTGGCCTGAGCATCCTAAGGTCGATTTAGTCACTACCGATGGTTTTCTGTATCCTTTAGCTGACTTAAAGCGCAAAGGTTTACTGCAGCGTAAAGGCTTTCCCGAAAGCTACGACATGAAGATGTTGGTCGAATTTATTTCGGCGGTAAAATCGGGGCAAGCCCATGTGAATGCGCCTATCTATTCCCACGTGACTTACGATCGTATTCGCGGCCAGCATCAAACGGTCTCTCAGCCCGATATTTTGATCCTAGAAGGACTCAATGTACTGCAAACAGGTTTAGATTCACCGGTTGATATACGGCGCCCCTTCGTCTCCGACTTTGTCGACTTCTCGATTTACGTCGATGCCGAAGAGCACTTATTAAAGCAGTGGTATCAGGAGCGCTTTTTGCAGTTCCGCAAAGGTGCCTTTAGTGATGAAAAGTCGTATTTCCACCACTATGCCAGCCTAACGGATGATGAGGCGAATGCGATTGCGGCAAAGATTTGGGACACGATCAACGGCCCCAATCTACAACTCAATATTCAACCAACAAGAGAGCGAGCACATCTGATCCTGCAAAAAGGCCAGGATCACTTGATGTCCCACGTATTATTACGCAAATAGCTATCTTGGCCTTAAACTGATTTCACCGCCGATGTATGCCTGTGTGCCATCGGCGGTTTCGAGTAGCACAGCGCCCTGTTCGTCGACGCCCCGGCAAATACCCTCAACATGATTTTCACCCATGAGCAAACGGATCTCTTTGCCATAGAATAAATCAGCCGCTTGCCAACGCAGTTTGAATGCCGCAAGTCCTTCTCGCTCAAAGAGTTGAATGTCTTTCTTCAGCTGCTTTTGCAGCGCAATCACGAGGTCCGTTTTATTCGGCATAGTAGCTAAGGCGGATAAATCGCTCCAAGGCTGGTCGATACCTTTTCCTTGGTCTTCCGACATGGCCATATTAACGCCAATACCAATGATCAATTGGCATTCGCTGTCGGCCTGACCTGACATCTCAATTAAAATCCCAGCAAGCTTTTTATAATTCAGGTAAATGTCGTTTGGCCATTTCACGCCGATATTATCAACACCAAAGGATTTCAATACCTCTACTAAGCTACAAGCCACCACTAGGCTTAAACCCATCGCCTGCGCCATCCCCTGGGGGAATGACCAAAACTGCGAGAAATATAAATGATGCCCATAGGGGGACACCCAAGTACGGCCGCGACGACCTCGCCCTGACGACTGGTATTCCGCGACACACAGGTCGCCACTCTTAAGCTCACCCGTATGGCTTAACATAAATCCGTTAGTACTAGGGATCTCATCAAAATAAAAGCAGCGATTATCAATCGACTGAATTAACCGCGCTGAGTCGATGAGGGAGATGGGATTCGCTAATTTATAACCACGGCCTTTAACACTGTAAATCGCCACGCCATAGTCTTCCAAAGCATCCACATGCTTACTTACCGCTGCACGAGAAATACCCAGTTGTATCGCCAATTCCTCACCTGAGACAAAATGTTCGCTCGACAACAATCCCAGTATTTCGCGTTTTCTCACCCAGTTATCAGACATCGAGACTCGTCTCCCCTGTTAATCCCATAATTCTTGGCTCGGCTTCGAGCTTAACACCAAAAACCTCATTAACTCGCGCAATCACATGCAATGCTAATCGACAAATATCTTGGCCAGTCGCATGGCCTAAGTTTACTAATACAAGGGCTTGCTTCGCATGCACTCCCGCATTCCCAAGAGCAAAACCCTTAAGACCAGCATGCTCGATTAACCAACCCGCAGCCAGTTTAACCTCTCCATTGGGTTGAGCATAACCGACGATACTCGGGAAACGCGCAGCAAGCTGTATATAAGTCGCCGCACTTACGATAGGATTCTTAAAGAAACTGCCTGCATTTCCGAGCTCTTCTGGGTTAGGTAGCTTTTCACTCCTCACCTCACAGACCCGATCAAAAATCTCTCTCGGGGTCACTGTATCAGCGGTAAATGATTGCAACGGACCATAGGCTAGTTTTGGTTGCCAAGCTTTAGGGAGACGCAAACCAACGGCGGTAATCACAGCTTTGTCGCGTAAGCTGCTCTTAAATATCGACTCCCGATAGGCAAACTCACACTCATCGACTGTAAGCCTTCGCAAGTTACCAGACTCAAGTTCCAGATATTCGACCCAATCACAAATATCGCACAGCTCAACGCCATAGGCGCCGATATTTTGGATCGGAGCCGCACCAACGGTGCCAGGGATCAGCGCTAAGTTCTCAAGTCCTGGCATATTCTGATTTAAGCTGAATTGAACCAACTCATGCCAGTTCTCACCTGCCTCAACAGCAAGGTAAAAGTGAGTGTCATCTTCAGAGCAGGAAATACCCTTAGACAAAACTCGCACTACAGTGCCATTAAAATCATCGGTGAATACGATATTGCTGCCGCCACCGAGTACAAGCATAGGTCGCTTAGACTGATATAAGGATAAGCAGGCCGATTGCAGCTCTGCCTTGGAATGGACTTCAATCAATGATAAGCAGGATTGCTCCACGCCAAAAGTATTAAACGGCTTTAGCGAATATGGAAAAGACATGATGATGTTCTGCTGCTACAAAAGCGACATTGTAAACGCTTCACCCTAGAATTGCAGCAAACTGAGGTCGATCGGTCAAAGCAGACAAATAAATGAAGCAAGATCTTGAACAAGAGTAAAAATAACAGTGGAAGTGGCAGTTAAGAACGCCGAATGCAAAAAAGCCAGCTTATTCAGCTGGCTTCATTGTTTAATTAGGCGCTTGGCGATGACCTACTCTCACATGGGGAGACCCCACACTACCATCGGCGCGATTGCGTTTCACTTCTGAGTTCGGGATGGGATCAGGTGGGACCACAATGCTATTGTCACCAAGCAAATTTGTTATTCACTACCCGTCTTATTGTCGCAGGCAGTAAATTAAATTCGGAAAGCTGGTTTGAGTTGCACTTCTTAAGTGTTTGTATTCAAGCTAAGTACTGTACGACCTCCAGGGAAGGAGGAAGTACTGGAAAATGTCTGGAACATTTTCAGTAAAACCCATCTGGGTTGTATGGTTAAGCCTCTCGAGTCATTAGTATCAGTTAGCTCAACGCCTCACAACGCTTACACACCTGACCTATCAACGTCCTAGTCTCGAACGGCTCTTTAGTGGACTTAAAGTCCAAGGGATGACTCATCTTGGGGCTCGCTTCCCGCTTAGATGCTTTCAGCGGTTATCGATTCCGAACATAGCTACCGGGCAATGCCATTGGCATGACAACCCGAACACCAGCGGTTCGTTCACTCCGGTCCTCTCGTACTAGGAGCAACTCCCCTCAATCATCCAACGCCCACGGCAGATAGGGACCGAACTGTCTCACGACGTTCTGAACCCAGCTCGCGTACCACTTTAAATGGCGAACAGCCATACCCTTGGGACCGACTTCAGCCCCAGGATGTGATGAGCCGACATCGAGGTGCCAAACACCGCCGTCGATATGAACTCTTGGGCGGTATCAGCCTGTTATCCCCGGAGTACCTTTTATCCGTTGAGCGATGGCCCTTCCATTCAGAACCACCGGATCACTATGACCTACTTTCGTACCTGCTCGACGTGTCTGTCTCGCAGTTAAGCTGGCTTATGCCATTGCACTAACCGTACGATGTCCGACCGTACTTAGCCAACCTTCGTGCTCCTCCGTTACTCTTTGGGAGGAGACCGCCCCAGTCAAACTACCCACCAGGCACTGTCCTTAACCCCGATTAGGGGCCCAAGTTAGAACATCAACACTACAAGGGTGGTATTTCAAGGACGACTCCACGAGAACTAGCGTTCCCGCTTCAAAGTCTCCCACCTATCCTACACATGTAGGGTCAATGTTCAGTGCCAAGCTATAGTAAAGGTTCACGGGGTCTTTCCGTCTAGCCGCGGGTATACGGCATCTTCACCGCAATTTCAACTTCACTGAGTCTCGGCTGGAGACAGCGTGGCCATCATTACGCCATTCGTGCAGGTCGGAACTTACCCGACAAGGAATTTCGCTACCTTAGGACCGTTATAGTTACGGCCGCCGTTTACCGGGGCTTCGATCATGAGCTTCTCTTGCGATAACCCAATCAATTAACCTTCCGGCACCGGGCAGGCGTCACACCGTATACTTCCTCTTGCGAGTTTGCACAGTGCTGTGTTTTTGATAAACAGTTGCAGCCACCTGGTATCTGCGACTGCCGTCAGCTTAGGGAGCAAGTCCCATCACCAACAGCAGCGTACCTTCTCCCGAAGTTACGGTACCATTTTGCCTAGTTCCTTCAGCCGAGTTCTCTCAAGCGCCTTGGTATTCTCTACCCGACCACCTGTGTCGGTTTGGGGTACGATTCCCGCTAACCTGAAGCTTAGAAGATTTTCCTGGAAGCATGGCATCAACTACTTCATCCCCTTGGGGACTCGTCATCAGCTCTCAGTGTATAGTGACCCGGATTTGCCTAAGTCACCCACCTACCACCTTAAACGCGGACTACCAACGCCGCGCTAGCCTAGCCTTCTCCGTCTCTCCATCGCAGTTAGCGGAAGTACAGAAATATTAATCTGTTTCCCATCGACTACGCCTTTCGGCCTCGCCTTAGGGGTCGACTCACCCTGCCCCGATTAACGTTGGACAGGAACCCTTGGTCTTTCGGCGAGGGGGTTTTTCACCCCCTTTATCGTTACTCATGTCAGCATTCGCACTTCTGATACCTCCAGTGTGGGTTACCCCTTCACCTTCAACGGCTTACAGAACGCTCCTCTACCGCGCAACTCTAATGAATTGCACCCGTAGCTTCGGTGGTATGTTTAGCCCCGTTACATCTTCCGCGCAGGCCGACTCGACTAGTGAGCTATTACGCTTTCTTTAAATGATGGCTGCTTCTAAGCCAACATCCTAGCTGTCTAAGCCTTCCCACATCGTTTCCCACTTAACATACACTTTGGGACCTTAGCTGACGGTCTGGGTTGTTTCCCTTTTGACGACGGACGTTAGCACCCGCCGTCTGTCTCCCGGATAGCACTCTTTGGTATTCGGAGTTTGCAAAGGGTTGGTAAGTCGGGATGACCCCCTAGCCTTAACAGTGCTCTACCCCCAAAGGTGTTCGTCCGAGGCGCTACCTAAATAGCTTTCGAGGAGAACCAGATATCTCCCGGTTTGATTGGCCTTTCACCCCCAGCCACAAGTCATCCGCTAATTTTTCAACATTAGTCGGTTCGGTCCTCCAGTTGATGTTACTCAACCTTCAACCTGCCCATGGCTAGATCACCGGGTTTCGGGTCTACGCCTTGCAACTAAACGCGCAGTTAACACTCGGTTTCCCTACGGCTCCGCTATTCGCTTAACCTCGCTACAAAACGTAAGTCGCTGACCCATTATACAAAAGGTACGCAGTCACGGTCTCAAGTACCGCTCCCACTGCTTGTACGTATACGGTTTCAGGTTCTATTTCACTCCCCTCACAGGGGTTCTTTTCGCCTTTCCCTCACGGTACTGGTTCACTATCGGTCAGTCAGGAGTATTTAGCCTTGGAGGATGGTCCCCCCATATTCAAACAGGATATCACGTGTCCCGCCTTACTCGTTTTCATCAAAGGTTAGTTTTCGTGTACGGGGCTATCACCCTGTGCCGCTGGACTTTCCAGACCATTCCACTAACACCCCTCTGACTTAAGGGCTAATCCCCGTTCGCTCGCCGCTACTAGGGGAATCTCGGTTGATTTCTTTTCCTAAGGGTACTTAGATGTTTCAGTTCCCCTCGTTTGCCTCGNAACGCTATGTATTCACGTTACGATGACCGCTTATGCGGCCGGGTTCCCCCATTCGGACATCGTTAGCTCAAATGCTTGTTACTAGCTCGCCAACGCTTTTCGCAAGTTACTACGTCCTTCATCGCCTCTGACTGCCAAGGCATCCACCGTATACGCTTAGTCGCTTAACCATACAACCCAAATGAGTTTCACATCACTTGCGTCGTTGCGACCAGCTGGTTTTACTTGTCTCATCTTCGACCAAGAAGATGGACTCGCCTTAGACTTGAATATTCAAGACACTTAAAAAGTGTTTTAAGAACTCAATTTTTTTCGTATTAACACAACGACAGACATCATTGTATTAATTACTATCAGCTTTCCAAATTGTTAAAGAACTATGCTTACCGGCTCGCGGTGCATATCGCTCTCCCTTCCCTTACAGGAAGTTCAACAAGCCATCTGTGTGAACACTCAGCAACTATCGAGTTAGTCGTATAGGTAAGGAGGTGATCCAGCCCCAGGTTCCCCTAGGGCTACCTTGTTACGACTTCACCCCAGTCATGAACCACAAAGTGGTGAGCGCCCTCCCGAAGGTTAAGCTACCCACTTCTTTTGCAGCCCACTCCCATGGTGTGACGGGCGGTGTGTACAAGGCCCGGGAACGTATTCACCGTGACATTCTGATTCACGATTACTAGCGATTCCGACTTCATGGAGTCGAGTTGCAGACTCCAATCCGGACTACGACGAGCTTTGTGAGATTAGCTCCACCTCGCGGCTTTGCAACCCTCTGTACTCGCCATTGTAGCACGTGTGTAGCCCTACTCGTAAGGGCCATGATGACTTGACGTCGTCCCCACCTTCCTCCGGTTTATCACCGGCAGTCTCCCTAGAGTTCCCGCCATTACGCGCTGGCAAATAAGGATAGGGGTTGCGCTCGTTGCGGGACTTAACCCAACATTTCACAACACGAGCTGACGACAGCCATGCAGCACCTGTCTCAGAGTTCCCGAAGGCACCAATCCATCTCTGGAAAGTTCTCTGGATGTCAAGAGTAGGTAAGGTTCTTCGCGTTGCATCGAATTAAACCACATGCTCCACCGCTTGTGCGGGCCCCCGTCAATTCATTTGAGTTTTAACCTTGCGGCCGTACTCCCCAGGCGGTCTACTTAATGCGTTAGCTTGAGAGCCCAGTGTTCAAGACACCAAACTCCGAGTAGACATCGTTTACGGCGTGGACTACCAGGGTATCTAATCCTGTTTGCTCCCCACGCTTTCGTGCCTGAGCGTCAGTCTTTGTCCAGGGGGCCGCCTTCGCCACCGGTATTCCTCCAGATCTCTACGCATTTCACCGCTACACCTGGAATTCTACCCCCCTCTACAAGACTCTAGTTTGCCAGTTCGAAATGCAATTCCCAGGTTGAGCCCGGGGCTTTCACATCTCGCTTAACAAACCGCCTGCGCACGCTTTACGCCCAGTAATTCCGATTAACGCTTGGACCCTCCGTATTACCGCGGCTGCTGGCACGGAGTTAGCCGGTCCTTCTTCTGTAGGTAACGTCACAGCTGCAAGGTATTAACTTACAACCTTTCCTCCCTACTGAAAGTGCTTTACAACCCGAAGGCCTTCTTCACACACGCGGCATGGCTGCATCAGGGTTTCCCCCATTGTGCAATATTCCCCACTGCTGCCTCCCGTAGGAGTCTGGGCCGTGTCTCAGTCCCAGTGTGGCTGATCATCCTCTCAGAACAGCTAGGGATCGTCGCCTTGGTGAGCCATTACCTCACCAACTAGCTAATCCCACCTAGGTTCATCCAATCGCGGAAGGCCAAAAGGTCCCCTCCTTTCCCCCGTAGGGCGTATGCGGTATTAGCAGTCGTTTCCAACTGTTATCCCCCTCGACTGGGCAGATCCCTAGGCATTACTCACCCGTCCGCCGCTCGCCACCTCATGAGTAAACTCACTTGTGCTGCCGCTCGACTTGCATGTGTTAGGCCTGCCGCCAGCGTTCAATCTGAGCCATGATCAAACTCTTCAATTAAAAGTTTTTTGTTTAACTCGCGTTAAACGACTCAATGAATTCTACTGTTTTGATTCGCTTTGCTCACTAAGAAGCATCGCGTTTCAATTCATACATTACTGTATGTACATATTGCTATGAACACTCATTCATTGATGTAAATTTTGATTACTCGACAAACGGCAGAGTAATTTCGATTAACTCAACACCTGTGAGTGTCCACACAGATTTGCTTGATAAATTGTTAAAGAGCGTGGTTATTTACCTTAAGTATTTAGCGCTTTTGGCTTTCACCGTTGACCCCGCTGGGCCAGTGGATGCGCATTATAGGGATGTCAGATTTTACCGCAACCCCTTTAGGCAAAATAATTAGAAAAAGCGATGTGAATGCGCATTTTTTAAACCAAACCTAGGTTTTAGCGCCTATTTCGCTGTAATTTCCATCACTTTGGCTATCTTTATCGCCTGATAACGCCGTTAGCATCGGTCACTAAGCAAAACGATAAAGCCAATACCGCACTTTTTTGTTGTTAAGCTCGCCCTTCAAGTTCAATCTCACGGCTCAAATAGATTGATGCACGCTTTAAGTTGCAAGAATAGGCTACTTCTTTAAAAAAACCGGTACATCGGCAATGCTATCGAGCACCACAGACGCCTCGCTATCATCCGCAATGGCTTTACCAGTACGGACGAGGATACGTGTCGGCACCCCTGCCGCTTTGGCCGCAAGCATATCGTCTGCTTTATCGCCCACCATCACCGACTGCGACAAGTCAATTTTTAGGAATTTTGCCGCATCGAGTAGCATGCCAGGTTTTGGCTTGCGGCAATCGCAATCGACTTTATATTCACCGAGACCTTTTTCATTATGGTGCGGGCAATAATAGATACCATCGAGGTCGACACCTTTATCGGCAAAATTCCAATCCATCCATTCGGTGAGACTGTGGAATTGATCTTCGGTATACATGCCACGGGCAATCCCCGACTGATTGGTGACCACCACCAATTTGTATCCCATTTGCTTTAATGCAAGGCAGGCTTCAAACACACCTTCTATATATTCAAAGTCATCCACCTGATGCACATAACCATGATCTTTGTTGATCACACCATCACGGTCTAAAAATACGGCTCGATTGACTGTACCCACAGTACTACTCCACTCACTAAAAACGGCGCTTAATGCGTAATTTCCCTATTATTCCATCCATTGCAAGAAATTGCACCGCGAAGTTGTCAGCGACATGACGGAGTTTGAACAAGTTCCGGCTTATCTCACCCCAAGCGGCCGCAAACTGTATTAAATCGTACTTATCCCGATGCATTTCGCCGATAAAATCGGCCGATAATGCTTTTTTAGGCTTAAGGGGGGCGGTATTCAATCAAGCTTTTCCCTTTATTTGTGCTGTTTTTAACGGTAATCTTGCACGGATAACAATAAAACACCTAAAAATAGACGGTCATAATGAGTCGAACTACGCCTATAGTCCATAAAACCCGCACCCAATTAGTAGTCGAAGTGCTCAGAGAGAAAATTCTTTCGGGTGAGATAGCCGCAGGGGAACCACTCAGACAAAGCGCCTTAGCCGAAGCCTTACATGTAAGCCGCATTCCCGTGAGAGAAGCCTTACTGCAATTGGAAGCAGAGGGGCTGGTGAAGTTCGAACCCCATAAAGGGGCGACCGCGACCGAATTATCCGTTGAACAAGTGACTGAGCTGTTTGAATTACGCGCCATGATCGAGACCGATCTGCTCGCCAAAGCCATACCACGACTTCAAGAAGACGATTTAATCAAAGCAGAACGCGTATTGGAGCAATTGGAATCGGCCTTTAAACATGAAGATGCCGTCGCCAGTTGGAGCGAGCTAAATACACAGTTTCATACCTGTTTATATCAAGCCGCCAATCGTCCACATACACTAGAGGTTGTCCACGGCCTCAATACTAACTGCGATAGATATATCCGTTTGCAATTGCTGCTCGCAGGAGGTATTCCCGCAGCAGAGCACGAGCACCGCGAACTGCTCAACTATTGCAAACAAAGAGAAACAGAGAAAGCCACGGCGTTGCTGCGACATCATATTTTGCATGCCGCAATGACAATTCGGGATCTCGTCGCCAAACAGGTGGTCTAGATCACGGACTGTCATTCGTTATACCGATAAGCTTTGTTGTCGATTTGAGGCAGCACTTCAGGTTCTGCCTTTTTTATTTGAGAGAAAACACCATGCAGTACGCCACTATCACTGGCTGGGGAAAATGTGTACCTCCCGCCACTTTGACCAACGATGATCTTGCCACTTTTATCGAAACTTCCGATGAATGGATTAAAAGCCGTACCGGGATCAGCCAGCGTCATATCAGCCATGTGAATACCTCTGAGTTAGCATCGGTTGCCGCTAAACGCGCCCTTGCTGCGGCGGGCATTGACGGCAGCGAAATTGATATGATCATTTTAGCCAGCGCCAGCCCAGATACCTTGATCCCGAATATTGCCTCCACAGTCCAGGCGAATATTGGTGCAAGTTGCGCAGCTTTCGATATCAACGCAGCCTGCAGTGGCTTTTTGTATGGCTTAGGCTTAGCCAGCTCACAGATCAAGAGTGGTCAGTGCAAAAAAGTACTAGTCGTCGGTGCCGAACGTTTATCTTTCTACCTCGATTGGTCACGCCGTGAAACCGCAGTACTATTTGGTGATGGCGCTGGTGCGGTTGTCGTGGAAGCGACCGATGTTCCGGGCGGTGTTTTAGGTTATGAGCTGAATAACGACCCTGACGGTCGCGATATCCTAAAAGCCAGTTTTGGTACTGCGATGGATAGATTCTCTGCAGAATCCTTAGACTTTTATATTCAATTCGATGGCCAAGAAATCTTTAAACGTGCCATTAACGGTATGAATAAGTTAAGCACTCAAGTGTTGGAAAAATGTGGTGTCGATAAAGATGAGATCGACTTAGTGATCCCACACCAAGCAAACGAGCGCATTATCGATACCCTCGTTAGCCGCATGAAGATCCCTAAAGAAAAAGCCTTCGTGAACATTGCTAACTATGGTAATACCTCTGCGGCCACTATTCCCATTGCCATCTGCGATGCATTGGAAAAAGGTTTAATTAAGCCAAATCAAACTATTTTGTCCTGCGCCTTCGGTGCGGGGTTAACCTCAGCAGCGCTGCTATTGCAATGGGGCGAGCGCGTAACGCCAGTTCAAGTGAGCGATGCCCAGCTACCACCTTGTGAGTTGACTGGCATTGAGCTGGTTAAACGTGCTGTGGATTATTTCTGTAAGTAAGTTTGTGCATATGAAGGCCATCCTCGGATGGCCTTTTATCTATCTGTAATCTCTGGCGTGAGACGCATTTCATCCCAGTAAATCCCTTGTTTAAAATAGCCTGCGAGTTTTTGATTTAATTCGTTAAAACTTTTTATGGCAACCTCTTCACCACACAAGCATGACCAGACGAATCGATGGCAGTTGTTGTCGAACAAATCGTATTCGCGGTACTGATAAATGGCCCGCTCGGCGCGACTCACCATATCACAGGCAATCAGTGGTTGATGTTGATGATTACAGGCAATATAGATTTGGCTACCAGTGCGCCCCGCTAAAAAGCGTTTTACCGATACCGCCCTTATCAGCCCTGAGCCATGTAGCTCGACGAGGCAATCATCCGCCAACCAAATACCCGTATGTTCAATGACCCCAAACACATAGCAGCAGACAATGCTGCCAGGCTGCGGCGAAACTTGTTTAAAGCCCTTTTGCCACTGACTCGGTGCTACCACCATAGCTTGGCTGCCCGTCGTTTGTCGTGGCGCCTTACCTAATAAGCGGTCACGCTCAAGCTGCTGGCGCTTTTCACGCTCATCGGCAAGCAATAACGCGCCCATTGCCGCGCTGCCTAGCCAAAGTAACGGTAATGCCATGCACTTCTCCTATTTAGCGGTTTAAACCGCGCCAATAACAGTTTGAGATAACCTATTTGCCGCACTAACGAAGATCCAGTTGTCGCTTGCAGATAAACGCGATGGGATACACAACGGTTAATCGCTTAGTTAAACTCAGTTTAGTCCCAAAGTCGTTAATCTAAAATGAAATATGCCTTCTTCGAAAATACCCCAGAGGCATTTAAAACTTCTTAGCTATCAGCTAAGTAAATCTGCGACAGAAATATCTGCACCTCCCCCCATGGCCGCCACTTGAGCTAACAATAATTCGGCACAGGCTAATGCATCGGTTAATGCACTGTGGGCGCCATAAATCGGTAAACCATAACGCTCACGACACGCCCCTAACCTCAAGCTGCCCTCTTTAAGCACCGAATGCTCACGTAACAAGCGATTTTTCTCTAGCACTAAGGTATCAATCGCGGGTAAAACAATAGCTTGTCGGTAAATGGACAAAATATCTTGCTGTAAAAAACGACAATCGAGGGGCGAGTGATGCGCCACTAAAACATGACCACGGGTTTGCGCAACAAACCATGCCATCGCCTCCTCAATGGTGACCGCCTCCGCTAAATGATTATCGAGGATCCCATGAATCGTCGCGCTCTGACCAACACTGCCCCGTATTTGCACCAATTTTTGTTGGGCGCCATCAAGGGGAATAACACCATTCACAATAGGCACTAAACCAATACTTAGGATTTGGTCCTTTAAAGGATCCAGTCCTGTCATCTCCAAATCCATCGCCATCAAAGGTGCTTGAGTGACCGGCAGCCTCATAAGCGGGATTAAAGACTGATAATAATCCTTAAATAACGAGTGGTTACACTTTAATGTCCGCCACTTTAATGTAGCGTTAATTAACCAAGCCTCCATTAAAAGCTCCGCATAAATTTCATCTTCATCCCCGATTGGGCATCATGGACAACTTTAAATGCATCACGTAGTTGATGACGAACGAGAGAGGATAAATGGCCGGGTAACAAATAATTACTGATCTTCAGCCCCTGTGTATGTTGGTAGCCTTGATTCGATAAACGCATATGGGCAATAAATTCATGGGCATCGGCCAAGTTAAGCGCATCCTTGCGATTAAGAATATTGGCGTCCATCAGCGCCCGAATCCGTTTGGCAGTATTTACTTCTTTAATTCCCGCCGACAGCGCGTATACGCGGGCGATATCATTGATTAAAGCGTTACCTTTATGTTTTAAATCAATGCCTTTTACCTCACTGCCATCACGCTCTAATACAAATTTTCGAAAGAAGCCTAAAGGCGGCGACTCTATTAAGGAATTACCCGTCATCCCCGCGAGGAAAATATCATTGTCTTTGGTTTGTGCTAGCACTTTATCCTGCAGGGCATCAAACAGGGATTGTGGGCCAAACACGGAGCGCATGTCGAAGAAAATACTCGCTCGCATCAATGCCTTAGGTTCTGGCGTGACCACCCACTTTTCAAAGACCTGTTGCCATGCTTTGAGTGACATTCGCCACTGCGGGTTTTGCGCCATGATATTACCGGGACAAAAAGCATAACCGCATTGGTCAAGCCCCGCACAAACCGCATGGGTCAAGGCATCGAAGTAGCCTTTGGCGTAGTCGTCCATTTCTTCGGCCACCAGTAAGCCGTTATCTTGGTCCGAACAAGCCGCTTGGTCTTGTCGCCCTTGCGAGCCAAAGGCTAACCAGCAAAACGCCATCGGCGCCTCTCCGAGAATTTGCTGATTGAGCACGATCAAACGCCGAGTTAATGCATCAGTCACCGAGGTTAACACTCGACCAATCTCCTCGGCCCTGGCATCGGCACTGATTAAGTTTTGTAATAACAAGGGAATTTGCTTACTGACACTGATAAGGCTGGCGAGATCTCGCTGCCGCTCAATTTCACCAATGAGGAGTAATGGCTGCGAACCTTGGCCGCGCAAAATGTCAGTACTGGTTACCATGCCAATGGCTTTCACTTCCTCACTATTTTGCTCATCGATGATTGGCAAGTGATGAATATTATGTTCACTCATCAATAACATCGCCTCGAAAATTAGCGCATTGGATGAGATCGAAATCGGCGATGTGGTCATGGCTTGGTGTACGGCGATTCGACCATCCAGCCCCGCGGCGAGCACCCGATTACGTAGATCCTTATCGGTTAAAATCCCCACTAGCTTACGATTATCTGTGACTAATAAAGATGAAACCCGCGAGTTACGCATCAAGAGCGCGGCTTGCGTGACGCTAGCATGAGCATCAATCATAATTGGCGAAGAGGACATTAAGGTACTGATACGACTGGTGGTCGTCAGATCCTTTGCCTTAAACCGCGCCTCGTGACGTAACCGCTTGGCAAAAGCACGGGTAAAAAATTTATCGAAATGCCTACTCTCACTTCGCAGTTGATCAAACAATGCCTGCGGTAGGTGATACACTAAACTGTCTTCGAGAATCGCGACCCGATTAACCACCTTCTCCCCAGATAACAGCGTCGAAAAACCAAAAAACTCCCCTTCTGCCACCCTGTCGACTAGCACCCCCTCAGGATCCCGCACCTCAAAAGCGCCGCTGCGGACCAGATACAACTTCGGCGCATCGGCATCAAATTTAACGAATCCCGAGGCTTTACTGTAATATCCAACCGTTACAGATTTCGCACAGCGGACTATGGTTTCCTCAGGCAAAGTATCAAAGGGCGCGGTAGAAGATAAAAACTGCACAACTGGTTGTAGTTCGCTGGCGTTCATAGCAACACCTTATTTTAGGTGAATTTTATCCCACTATAACGCGCCCAATTGTTGGGCCATATACGACTAAAGTCAGCCATTTTTGCGCACTGACACCAAAAACACAAAAGGACGCATAGGCGTCCTTTTGTGTTAATTTAGCTTAATCTCGCATAGATTAATGGCTGCTCGCTTCTCCCGCTCCTTTAGGGAAACGGATTGATTCAACCATATCTTGTACATGGGCAGGTGCCGCTGCGGTCAATTTACAGACGATAGCCGCTACCGCGAAGTTCACCACCATACCGACCATACCGATACCTTCTGGCGAAATACCGAGGAACCAGTTAGCCGCTACGTTAGCCGTTGGGTCAACAAACTTGAAGTAGATGATGTAACCCGCAGTGAACAGTAGACCAATCACCATACCTGCGATTGCACCTTCTTTGTTCATTGTCTTAGAGAAGATACCCATGATGATGGCTGGGAACAGAGAGGATGCCGCCAGACCGAAGGCGAACGCTACTACCGCTGCCA
Source organism: Shewanella decolorationis (assembly GCF_004354305.1). Taxonomy (NCBI): domain Bacteria; kingdom Pseudomonadati; phylum Pseudomonadota; class Gammaproteobacteria; order Alteromonadales; family Shewanellaceae; genus Shewanella; species Shewanella decolorationis. The sequence continues at coordinate 4,433,286 of NZ_CP037898.1, forward strand.
CGAATCCTGGTGGGTTAACCCCGAAGTAACCCGCAATCACGATGCCGATACCGGCAGCCAGTCGAGCGTACATCAGCTCTTTCTTGTCAGAGATATTGGGCATCAGGTTCTTCTTCAATAAGTCGTGTGATACTGAAGTCGAGATAACTAACAACAGACCCGCAGAAGTAGATAACGCCGCCGCTAAACCACCCGCAGCGACCAGTGCGATAACCCAAGCTGGCAGATTCGCGATTTCTGGCGTTGCTAATACGATGATATCGTTGTCGATCTTCATTTCGTTAGGGCTAGCAGCATCTTCCATTTTGCCTTTGGCATAGTAGATTTTGCCGTCGCCGTTTTTGTCATCCCATTTGATCAGACCGGTTTTTTCCCAGTTTTTGATCCAATCTGGCGCAGTTTCATAGGCAACACCCTTTTGATCAGGACCGTTAATGGTCTCAATCATATTAACGCGAGAGAAGGCCGCTAATGCTGGAACAGTGGTGTACATGATGGCGATAAACACCAGCGCCCAACCAGCTGACACACGTGCATCTTTCACTTTCGGTACAGTGAAGAAACGCACGATAACGTGAGGTAAGCCCGCTGTACCCACCATCAAAGCACCAGTAATACAGAACACGTCAATCATGCTCTTAGAGCCATCGGTATAAGGAGCAAAGCCTAAATCGACAGACAGATTATTCAGTTTCTCTAACAGATAGACGCCAGAATTATTGCCTGCAGCATCAAGCAACTGAGCACCGAAACCGATTTGAGGAATGATATGACCCGTCATCATCACAGAGAGGAAGATAGCAGGCACCATAAAGGCGAAGATCAGCACGCAGTATTGGGCAACCTGAGTATAGGTAATCCCCTTCATACCACCGAGCACCGCGTAGAAGAACACCACGGCCATACCAATATACACGCCAGTATCCACATCCACTTCGAGGAAGCGCGAAAATACCACGCCTACACCGCGCATTTGGCCGGCGATGTAAGTAAAGCAGATGAAGATAGCGCAAATAACCGCGACCGTACGCGCCGCTTGGGAGTAGTAACGCTCCCCCACGAAATCAGGCACAGTGAACTTACCAAATTTACGTAAGTACGGCGCCATACACAGGGCTAATAATACATAACCGCCCGTCCAGCCCATCAGGTACACACTGCCGTCGTAACCGACGAAAGAAACAATACCCGCTAACGAAATAAAGGATGCCGCTGACATCCAGTCGGCAGCCGTTGCCATACCATTCACTACAGGGTGAACACCGCCACCCGCAACATAGAACTCTTTAGTCGAACCCGCGCGGGACCAAATCGCGATCCCAATGTAGAGCGCGAACGACAGCCCCACAATCAGATAAGTTAATCCTTGTACACCCATTTCCGTTCTCCTTAGTCTTCTTGTACGTTATATTTTTTATCTAAGGCGTTGGCTTTTGCCGCGTAGACAAAAATAAGCGCAACAAAGACATACATAGATCCCTGTTGGGCAAACCAGAAACCTAACTTGAAGCCCATGAAATGGATTTCATTGAGTACATCAACCAATAGAATGCCACATCCAAATGAGACTGCGGCCCAAATAGCCAATAGGCCTAAAACGAGACGTAAATTCTCATTCCAGTAACCTTTTGCTTTATCGTTGTTTTCAAATGCCATAGCGACTCCCCTGTGCTGTTTTATTTTTAAGTCTTGTTAAATCTAGCAACAGCTGGAGTGACCACAATCAAGACCTTAGTCTAATTTGCGAAGCACCTCACATCAGAAAAAATCGAATAGTATTTAAAATCATAAAGTTAACAATGATTTTACATTTTGATGCAAAAGTTATTTTTTAAGCGGCTTAGACCAATGTCGAAGATCCTAAGGCTAGAAACCGACAAAATGACGTGCTAGATGACAGTAAGATACGACGATAGGTAACACTAACTGGCTGTGATATAAACAAAATATCGTACTGCATTGGGGTTAGTCGGCTGTCATAAACTCAATTGCTGCAGCTAAGATATAACAGCAAAATGGCAAAAAATAACCCAGCATCGCTGGGTTATTGGAAAACAGTAAATTTACGCTGTGATAAACACAGCTATCAGCCTTTTACTTGGCGGCTAAGAATTTGACTAGCTCGGCCAACTCTTCAGGTGTATGCACCTTAGAGGTCACTAAATAGCGGCCATTGACTAATAAGGATGGCACGCCCTTAATACCCGATAATTCCGCCTGTGAGTCGTAATTCATCATAGTAAACTTCGCATCGACAGAGTTCATCGCTGCATCAACATCATCGGCCTTCGCGCCTTGTGCCACAAAGAAAGCTTTTACCTGTTCAGGACGAGTAAATTGTTCACCCTTTTCATGGATTTGTTTAAAAATCGCTTCGTGCACTTGCTTAGTCATGTTCAGCTTTTGCGCAACAAAATAGGCTAATTGACTCAACTCCCATGCAGGACGCCCCGCGCCCACAGGCGTGCGCTCGAAAGCCACATCCTTGCCTAAGAGTTTTACCGTGGAAGCGACAAAGGGTTCCTGCTTGTAACAATGCGGGCAATTATAGGAGAAGAACTCACGCAGCACAGGCTTTTGTGCTTCGCTGATGCCAGCGACAGTGACATAATCCTTCCCTTCTTCAAAACTCGCCGCCTGCAGCGCAAAGCTCGCACTTAACACCAATCCACAGGCCAGCGCCGCCAAAGGTCGAACAAAATTAGTTAGGCTTTTCATATTTTCTCTTCTTATTAGTAACTGCATCATTGAATCGTAAGTCGTTTGCGACACGCACAGACCATTAAGATACATCAAAATATGGCTAAGGTTCTTAAACATTTGTTAACAATAGGTGCTAAATCACCCACTAACAGGCCGCAAGCATTTCAAGGGGCGACGCAAACTGATACTCAAACCCAAGCTCGCGGACTATCGCATCTCCTAGAATGACTTTGCTGGGTTGTAGCTGCCCATTAAATTGCGGCGCCGCTAATCCCAAGGACTCGGCAGCCGCTACATAAAATTCGCTTCTCGAAGGATGCTCTGACGCGCAAAGATTATAGACAGCAGCGACCTTCTCTCCTTTCGCCTTTGCAGCAATAATCAAGCTCACCGCCGCGACGCAGTCCTGCAAATGCACAAGATTAACCACAACATTACCACCCGCCACATCGGTTTTACCGGCAAAGAAGCGCCCAGGATGACGTTTGGGTCCAACCAAGCCAGCAAAACGTACGATGCAACTATTCGGTTGGCGAGCAAATAAGGCTTCGGCATCCAATAACACCTGTGATGAAGCCGATTCAGCCTGTGCGTCCGCTTCTGTCATCGACTTATCTAGGGAGGGATAAACGCCTGTGGTACTGATAAACACTATACCTTGATAATGCCAGCCTTGGGTTAGCGCAATTAACTGCTGTAATTCTTGAATATAGGCGGTATTGCCATGTTTTAACCGCGGAGGAATATTGACGACAAGAAAATCTGTCTGGAACAACCCTTGTAGTGATTGTGGATCCGCTAATACCTCGGCTTCTGCCCCGAGTTGTAATTGAAATCCCTGGATACCGACTTCAGTGAGAGGCCCTAACTCCTCCATGTGGCGTTTAGCGCCAGTGACTCGGTAACCCGCTTGTACTAAATGCTTGGCAAGAGCAACCCCAAACCATCCACACCCAACAACTGCCACACTTTTTTGTTGTAACACTGTTTGTTCCATCCACTCTGGCCTAGTTATTATCGGCCAATAGCATACGGAACTCTGACACAGGGATTCAAGTCTGTAACGAGCTAAAATAAAAGCTTATGCCCTTATCCACTTGTAAAGTACGAGTCGCCCCTTCGCTTAAATCCTCAACGCGCAATGACTTTTGTACCGTAACGCCCTCATCACTTAAAAAGCGCAATGAGGCTTCACTACCATCTTCCTTACACGCCCACACCTGGGGTTGACTGACCTCTTTAGTCGTCATTATAACCTTTGCAACGCTCTCATCGGATAGCCTGACTAAGGTCCCGGGAGGATAAATACCTAAAATCTTAACTAAGACCGAAATTAACGATTCCGAATGCTTACTAGCCCTATTTTTAAATAAGTAGCCAAGGGCGACTTGGGGAGAAGAAGCTTGCTGACCACTCAGTTGCTGATCGTAATCATTTGCTAGACTGACAATTTGAGTCACGATGGGGATTTTATGACCGGTAAGCCCATCAGGAAACCCCGAACCATCCACAAACTCATGGTGATGTAACACAATATTCAGCACTTCTTTGGGGAACAGGCCCGAGCGATTAAGCATGTCGTAGCCAAAGTTCGGGTGCATTTGCAGGTAATTAGCCTCATGGGGAGTTAAAGCACTGCGTTTGCGACGGATCACGTCAGGCACTTTAAGTTTGCCAATATCATGGAACAAACTGCCTAAGGCGATATCACGCAAATCCCGCGCGGGTAAATCGAGTGCATGACCAATCATCATGGCTAATACCGCCACAGATACCCCATGCTGGGTTACACTGACATCCTTTTCATCCATACCCACTAAGGTTAAAAAAGGCTTTTCTACTTCTTGTAAATGGCTGAGCAAATCTTCAACTAAAGTAGCCGATAATCGATAAGCCCCTTCGGGATCACTGACGACCTTACCAAAGATATTACGACACTGATTAACACTCTCTAAAAATCGCTTTTGACTTAATCGCATCGATTTACGCGTATCCGATTTCAGATCTCGCTCTGGTGGCGCAGCTTCAGTATCTTCAATTTCCTCCTCTTCTTCAGTAATATCAATCTCATCATTACTGCCAGAAATGAGGTAAACATAGGGAACACCTAGCCCGCGGATCATCTCAATTTGAGCCGCACTATTGATATCAACTCGGTTAAATAAGAATGGGTGATTTGTCCACGACAAGGGGAGCTTAACCCGCATACCTGGTTGAAGCTGAGAAAGTAATAGTCTTCTATGATCTGCTTTTGCCACGCAATATGACTCCTTTCATGCACGCCCAAGGTTAACGACGACTCGCCTTTTGCCATACATTTAAGCTAAGTACATATAACTATAGATGATTCAACAAAATCAGTAAGCAGTCAGTGAAAAAATGCTTATCAAACTGAGGGATAGTACACACAAATTTGTACAAAATGGTAAATAAGCAAATAAATCGCAACAATTACAACTAGATGAAACGATAGCGCATAAGCGTCTTGAATTGGTGTTGGGCGATAGAAACTCGATCCGCATCATAAATAGCCCTGCGTCATGCTTCTAGTGCCCTATTAAGCATCAATACCAATCAGTCCTTGGTGACCGAGGGTTCCATCTCTTTTGGCCAATCAGCCAAGTAATAGCAGAGCCGTTTTGACTTGTAGACGTACAAACATGACCAAAACAAGACTAAGGCGTCGAGTGCTAAACTCCAGTGAAATAAAAACTGCCCATGAATTAACCTTTGTGCCAGCAAGGTTGCATCCAATAACAACAATAGCCATAGGCCCCATTTTAGGTGGACAAATATAGGCCTCAACCACATGGGAGAACGGCGCCTTTCTGCGAGCACCACAAAATAGAGTATGACAGCGCCAAGTCCGGCGGCGAGTGCGAGTAAAAAATCTGACTTTTCAGGATAAAAGATTCTCACCAGTTCAGATCTATCACTCGCTTGAGTCAGAGAAGCAATAAAAATACACCAGCCTCGGGCGAGAAAAGCCAGAATAGCATATAAAAAAACAGGAGGTTTTATATGGCCTTTATCATCAAGCCAAGTGATGTGACTGAAATTCAAAGATAATCCATTTAGTAAACACTAAAGCAATAACTGTTAAATGGTGTCTATTGGCATAATTTCAATGGGAGGGGAAATAAATCAAGCCCACTCAAGTGTAAGCTCAACATTGCCATTGAGCAGGCTTACCCTACACTCGACGCCGACAAGTAAATTTAACTATTTGAACTTAATATCAATAAGGTCGAAGGGTTAGCACCTTCGACCTGAACATGGCAATCAGCCATAAGGCTTCAACAAATACATTAATTTACCGTCATATATGGCCAAATGATTGCCGCGGCGATGCTCCACATAGTCAACCAAATAAAGCGATCTAAGTATCGCCACGCCGCTGGGCGGCTAAATATCGGTGCCAATAAACGCGCACCAAAACTTAAGCTAAAGAACCAAATAAACGAAGCCAGTACCGCGCCCGCACCAAACCAAGGACGATGGGCATCTTCGAACTGAGTACTAATGCTACCCAGCAGCACGACTGTATCTAAATAAAGGTGTGGATTAAGCAGGCTGATCCCAAGCGTGGTCAGCATGGCCTTACGCAAAGTGTCGGCATTTTGCGCATTACCCATCTCCATCCCCTTGGCGACAAACGAGGCCTTAAGTGCATTAGCTCCGTACCAAATCAAAAAGGCGGCACCACCAAAACTGGCCACATGTTTGATAGTCGGGAAGGCTTCGATAATGTGCCCAAGCCCCGCCACACCCGCAGTGATCATTAAGGCATCGATGATTGAACAAAGCAGCGCAATCGGCAAAGGATAAGCTCGCTTAATCCCCTGCTTTAGCACAAAGGCATTTTGCGCCCCTACGGCAATAATCAAACTACCACCAATGCCCATACCTTGTATAAACGCCGTTTGCATACCTACCTCTCATGTCTGAAGAAGGCGCTAGCATAGACAAAACAACAAAATTAATATAACTAATGTTTTTTATGTATCATAAGTAAAATTAATAATTTTAAGGACGGCAATCATGTTGGAATACGCCAATCTTAAAGCGCTTGCGGTCGTCGTCTCCGAAGGTGGCTTCGAGCGCGCCGCCAAGGTGTTGCATATCACCCAATCGGCGGTGTCACAGCGCGTCAGGCAATTAGAAGAACGAGTCGGCCAATCCTTACTTATCCGCTCAACGCCAGTGGTGGCAACTCCTACGGGTAAACGTTTATTGCGCCACTATTCACAGGTGCAACTACTCGAGAGTGAATTGAGAGCCGAGTTAGATGCCGATGACCCTAACCATCCCACGACAGTGCGAATTGCCGTCAATGCCGACAGTTTAGCGACATGGTTTTTGCCCGCCTTGGCCGATATGTTCAGCCGCCATGCTTGGCTGCTGGAATTGATTGTCGATGATGAATCCTACACTCATCACCTATTGAAAAATGGTGAGGCCGTCGGTTGTGTGACCACAACAGCCAACCCGATGGCTGGTTGTAGCAGCGAGTTTTTAGGAACCATGGAATATATGTGCGTCGCCACCCCAGCATTTGCGGCGCGTTATTTCGAATGGGCAAAAAATAACGATGATGTCGGCGCTCAAATTACCCAAGCACAGCTCGCGAAAGCCCCTGCCGTAGTATTTTCAACCAAAGATAAAATGCATGAAAAGTACCTCGCCCAGTACTTTCAAATGTTGCCAGGGCAATGGTGGCAACACAGCATTCCCTCATCGGAGAGTTTTTTAGAGGCGATTAACTTAAGTCTGGGTTATGGTTTAGTGGGACACTTACAGGCAAAACCTTTGATAGACAAAGGCATATTGATTGAGCTCACCCCAGAAAAACGTATTCGGGTGCCCCTCTATTGGCAGCATTGGAATATAAAAGCCAAGCAAACGACCTTGGTCTATCGCGCCCTCGCCGCCACCGCGGAGCATCTATTACAGCAATGATGAGTGCAGCATTCGTTAGTACAACAAACAATAGCTAGTACAAATAGTTAGCGGATAAAAAACTGAGCACTCAGGCCCAGTTTTTTATCTAAAAGTTTTTATCTATTAGCTTTTTATCTACTGCCAGCGGCTTAGGCTTGTTCCGAATCCGCCTTCACCTGCGTTATCGCCACAGGTTCAATCTCGGTTTTCGGCCAAGCATTGATCACCGCTTTCACCAAGGAGGCTAATGGAATGGCAAAGAACACCCCCCAAACGCCCCATAAACCACCGAAAACTAACACAGCAGCAATAATGATCACCGGATGCAAATCCACCGCATCGGAAAACAGGATAGGTACAAGTACGTTACCATCCAAGGCCTGAATAATGCCGTAACCTAGCATTAAATAACCAAACTCAGAGCTAAAACCCCACTGGAAAAAGGCCACCAGCATAATGGGTAGAGTCACTAAGGTCGCGCCCACATAGGGAATCAACACCGACAAACCAGTCAACACCCCGAGTAAGGCCGAGTATCTCAGCCCCATAAAGGCAAAGAAGATGTAGCTCGCTACTCCGACAATCACAATCTCAATCACTTTGCCGCGGATATAGTTGAAGATCTGCTGGTGCATTTCGAACCACACCTTGCGGGCCAGCTGTCGATTAGTGGGGAAAAAACGTTTACTGCCACTGATCAGTTGGTCTTTATCCTTCAGAAAGAAGAACACTAATAAGGGCACTAAAATGGCGTACACCATCAGCACCAATAATGAAGCCGAATAACCTATCAGTTGCTTGGCAATATCGAGCACATGCTGGGTATCGAGCAGTTTTTTAAGCTCGGCGACCATTAAATTGAGCTGCTCAGAGCTGACAAACTGCGGATACTGGGTCGCTAATCCCTGCAAGGTTTGTAATCCCTTGTCGATCATACTCGGCAAATCTGTCATCAGGCTCACGCCTTGGCGCCACACGCTCGGGATAAGGCCAAAGGTCAGCAGCACCACTATCCCTAAAAACAGCACGAGTACTAAAGAAGCGCCCGTCGTGCGATTAATCCCCAATTTCAGCATTTGCGCCACGGGCCATTCGAGCAAAAAGGCCAGCACTAACGCCACGAGTAACGGCGCTAATAAGCCACCCGCAAAATACAACACTAGGGCAAGACCAACGAGAATGGCGAGCAGCGTCACCGCCTGAGGATCGCTGAAGCGCTCTTGATACCAACGAGAGAAAAAACTAAACATGAATTCGTTCCAATGAGGTGATTGGCTTTCCGCAAACGCAGGAAAGAGCTTATGCTTTGGTGGTTAACCTTATCGCATCCGTTTTACTGTGTATATGCTTGAAAATCAGTTAACTGCTACCTATGACCGACACGCAAAAGCGAAGTTGCAACCAGCGATGCTAACTGACCATTTTTACTGCGGCATTGAATCATGCTTTGTGCGTGCTTATCCCTGCGATAAATCAACTTTTGTGATTAATAACCCTAACTGACTGGCGTCATCTTGCAATGTCACGACGGTATGCCCCTGTTTTTTAAAAAACGCGGGAACATCTCGGCGGGAACCTGGGTCTGAGAGTAGGATATGTAAGCTGTCGCCAGCAGACACGGACTTCAACGCAAGTTTGACCTTAACCAAAGGAACAGGGCAGCGAAATGATGTTAAATCAATAAAAATCATAATGAACTTGCTATGAATGAACTTGGGCTATTATCCTAAGTTGCAACTCAAACTACAAGCTAAGGGCTCCCTCGCCTTAGTTGAGACACTTAAAAAGAATTAAAGGATCCACTTGCGTAATTTGACGTTTTTGACCCGATGTAAACCCCTTGCGGCGAGTGTACTTTCATTAATGTTACTCGGTGGAGCCGCAAAGAGTTTTGCCAACAACGACTTGCCCGACTTGGGCACCGCCGCCGTCAATACCTTCAGCCTAGAAAAAGAAATGGTCTATGGCGATGCCTATATGCGCGTTATTCGCTCATCGGCGCCCATGCTGAACGATCCGGTATTGAGCCAATATTTGACTGAACTGGGCAATAAATTGGTCGCCCACGCCACGGGAGTCAAAACGCCCTTTTATTTCTTCTTACTGCAAAACGATGAAATCAACGCCTTTGCGTTTTTTGGCGGCCACGTTGCAGTCCACACAGGGCTATTCCTTAACGCCGATAATGAAAGTGAGCTGGCCTCAGTGCTCGGCCACGAAATTACCCACGTGACCCAACGTCACTTGGCGCGCTCCCTCGAAGCACAGCAAAAAAGTGGTCCGGCGACCGTTGCAGGCTTACTCGGGGCGATTTTATTAACCATCGCGGTTCCTCAGGCCGGGATGGCAGCACTGGCAACCACTCAAGCCATGGCTACCCAATCGAAAATCAACTATACCCGTCTGCATGAAAAAGAAGCCGACCGGATCGGCATGCAGATTTTGGTTGATGCGGGCTTTGACCCCAATGCGGCCGCTGATTTCTTTGGTAAGCTTGCCAGTCGCTACCGTTTTACGACTACGCCACCACAAATGTTGCTGACTCACCCATTACCCGAGTCACGGATCTCCGAGGCGCGGGATCGCGCCCACCAGTATCCACACCGCTATGTGCCGGATAATTTGAACTTCCAGCTCGCCAAAGCCCGTATTCAGGTGCGTTTTTCCAGTTACAGCGACGATGCGGTATTGAGCATGTTTGAAAAGCAGCTCAATAAGCAAACCTACGGCTTTAAAGAGGCCGCCCTCTACGGTAAAGCCTTAGCACTGTTTAGATTGAAGAAATTTGATGAGTCCGAAAAGATTATCGATGAGCTATTAAAAATCGATGATAACAACTTGTTTTATATCGATACCAAGACGGATTTACTCAACGAGCGTAAGGATTTTGCTCAGGCGACTAAGTTACTCGAAGCACAGCGTAAGATGAAGCCCACATCGCAGGTGATTAATGCGAACTTAGCCAATATCTATATTGAGGCCGGTGAACCCGCTAAGGCTATCCCACTGCTGGAAGACATGATTTTCCTCGATAAGCAAAATCAACTTCCCTATCAACTGCTCAATCTTGCCTATAAAAAATTGGGCAATCAGGGCATGGAGTATTTCTCCAATGCCGAGTTAATGGCACTAGGTGCTAACTATAAGGGCGCTATCGATCAGCTTAACTTTGCCTACCGCGCCTCGGAAGGTAATCCATTACAACTGGCGCGAATAGAAGCACGTATCCGCCAATTTAAACAAGCGGATAAAGAGATGGATGCCCTGAAGTAAAATAGCCATTTTATCTCTATCCCTTATAATCGCGCCCCGAACACCCTGACGGGGCGCTGTTTTTTCTGCTATCATCCGCGCCATTGTTTTAGCCGATTGAGCATAAGTACTATGACCCAAGCAACGATTTACCATAACCCACGTTGTTCAAAGAGCCGCGAAACCTTAGCCCTACTCGAGCAGCAAGGCTGTGATATCACAGTCGTGGAATACCTTAAGAATCCTCCAAGCGCCGCTGATATCCGTGGGATTTTAGCCACTCTCAAACTCAGCGCCCGTGAGTTAATGCGCACTAAGGAAGACGAGTATCAAGCACTGGGACTCGCCAATCCGGCATTAACCGAAGAGCAACTTATTGATGCCATGGTCAAAACGCCAAAATTGATTGAACGCCCAATCGTACTGGCCAATCAACAGGCAGCCATTGGTCGTCCACCGGAAAATGTACTGAACATTCTCTAATCTTCGGCCATTTCACCATCATTCGATGCGAAAAAAATAGGAACATCATGACCTCAAGCACTCTGCTGACACTAAGCCGTTTAGGCTACCTTGCCCTCGTTCTCCTGCTGGGCGGTTGGTTTATTGGTCAGGGCATCAATGGGGAATACACCTTATTATTCAGCCTACTCTGGCTAGTGCCTTTATTGTTGCCTGTACGAGGCATTTTAAAGGGCAATCCGTACACCTATGCTTGGGCCAGCTTTATTTTATGCTTATATATGCTGCACGCCCTCACCTTGCTGTATGTCACGACCGATGCATTGGCCTTTGCCATTATTGAAGTCCTGCTGATTGGCGCGCTGTTAGTCGCGTTCCCGTTTTATGCTCGTATCCGTGGACGAGAACTCGGTCTAGGCCTTAAGAAAAAGTCTGACAAGCAAGACTGATTGTGAGTACCAATCAATCTCATCGCTGGCAGCGAACAGCAAGTTCCGATTAGCCAGTGCCGACGAGCAAGTTCCGATAAGGAAGTTCCGATTAACAAGCGCGGTTCGGTTTTAATACCGCTCCGCGCTCTTGGATTCGAGAAGTTCTGATTCGAGAAGCCGTTATTCAAGATGCCGTTATTCATGATCTTATGAATCAAGAGATTGTGATTTAAAACATCATGACTCTATAAATTCTACCCCCGCTTTATAATCTTCACTCACAGTCAAAAACGCTGCTGTATTAATCCCTTGTCGGTACGGCTCCAACTCCGCAAGCTGACAACATTTAACTTACCTTTCATCACTTTTTGTAACCAAAAGAGCATGCTATAGTCGATTGATAAGCCAAGGAATGACGGCCAATCAAGCCAGTCATACTACAAAAACAATAACATAGCGTTAATTGGAGTGAGTCATGATGGAAAAATGGGTTCCAATGCGTCGATTAAGTATTATCGCGGCAGCCGTTGCACTCAGCGCCTGTGGTGGTGGCGGTGGTGGGGATAATAATGATGGTGGTACAGTCACCCCACCAACCACTAACGTGCCACGCTGCGCCCCAGTGGCTCCGCTCATCGCCACAGACTCAGGCGCCATCCGCTTTAAAACTGAGCCCCAATATGTGGCGGGACAATCCAGTGCCATTATCGCCAGCCTAGGGAATCGCGATTCACAGGATCTTACTTTCCGCTGGCAACAGTTAGAAGGACCCAGCATTGAACTCGTGAGTCAAAATAGTCCAGTATTAGCCTTCGATATTCCCACTGCAGGTAACTACCGTTTTAGCCTACATATCAGCGGCAGTAATATCGATGAGACTGGCGAAATAGCGATCAATGCCGACAACAGCGCGGGGGCAATGCTGAACATTCGTCAAGATCATCAAGCCGTTGAGGGTAACGATGTCAGCCTACGAATCGCTCAGCAAGCGGGCCTTAGTGCATCAAGCATCAATTGGTGTATCGCCGAGGGCCCCAGTGTCAGTCTCGATATCAGCGATCCCTTTAGGCCCCTGTTTATCGCGCCCACTGTAGGTCAAGATACCTTAACCCGCCTTAGGGCATCGGCCACGATTAACGGTAATACCGTGACAGACGAAGCCTATGTGCTCACCACTGCGGCGCCCACAATAAGCTCAACCTACTTCGATACACCCGTGGCGCGCACCCACGCTTATAACCCTGCCTCACCCTATGCCAGTGCCTTAACGAGCTGTGTGTACTCGAATCAGTTAAAAGAGGCTTGCACTATCAATCAATTGCCGCTTATCGGCCAAGTCTCAAATACACTCGATGTCGACACTATTCTCGATCGCGTATTAGTGTCCCACGATTGGATGGGGGACAATTTCGCCGCGTTTTTACGTCAAATGGACCCGAACAGCGATTTTGCCCGCCTGCTACAATCGGTCACTGCCGTGGTGATCAGCTATGATGTGCGCCCCTCGTTTTATTGGGTGGTCACAGGGGCGATTTATCTCGACCCGAATGATTTGTGGCTCACGCCAACCCAGCGCGACAGCATTAACGAGGCGCCGGATTATCGCAGCGACTTTGGCAGCGAGCTCAATTTCCTCATGCCGTGGCGTTACGTTAAAAATAACCAATATGCTTCACAGGGATTCCCAATCACGACGCGCGCCACCCGCACGCTCAGCCAGATTAATCCCGATCTTGCTTCACTCTTGTACCATGAACTTGCCCACGCCAATGACTTCTTCCCAAGAAGCATTCACGCCACGCTCACAGGCCCCAGATTGTTGGACGACTATAGCCGCCGAAATGCCAATAAGAGTTTGATATCCGATCAAGTGAGTCGCAGCTATCCCCTCACCAGTACCGAAATGACAGGCCTTGCTGCAGTGAGCTTCTTAGGCGCCAAAGCCACTGCAACCCAAAAAGCCTATCAACCTTCAGATGTGAGTACGTTTTTCTCCGGTGACATCGCCAATGACTTTTACAACTATTCCAGTACCCGTGAAGACGCGGCGATGTTGTTTGAAGAAGCCATGATGAGTTACCGCTACCAAATCCAGCGCGATGTGGCCGTCACTAACCTACCCGCAGTTCTTACAGCAGATACTGTGATTGTTGACTGGGGACAAAGGGGACGAATTGGTGATGATAGTTTGGCGAACCGCGCCGCCTTGGTGATCGATGGCATGCTGCCAGAGCTTGACGGCATCAGCTTGCTCACGAGCCTACCCGAGCCCATTGCCATGACTCAAGGCCAAAGCTGGCGCCAAACCCTGGGGATTTCACCCAATACCGCCGTGAAAGGACTACAAGGAGTTGCGGCCAGTAGCGAAACGCTTACCGAGCCAGCGCTGCGTTTCAGTGGCGATCGTCACCGTCATCCACAACAGTGATTTGAACAGTGATTTGGATTGCTAAATCGGCAGATACACTAAGCTCAAGCCTCTTAGTAGACCTAAGATAACGATAGATGTGAGATAAAGAGAGATAAAAAAGCCCGTCGTGATACGACGGGCTTTTTGTTAACACTAAATGTTTATTAACACAGACTTTCGATTAACAGTAAGTCAGTGCGATTACAGGTGCAGCATTTCTTTAGCAAAAGGAATCGTGAGCTTGCGCTGATGTACTAAGGATGCCTTATCCAGTTTATCTAACACATCAAACAAGGTACGTAGATCCCTTGCCATACGATTAAGTAAGAAACGGCCCACGTCTTCGGGCAACTGTAATCCGCGCATCGCCGCACGGCGTTGCAGTGCCGCTAGCTTTTCATCATCGGCCATGGGTTGCAGTTGATAATTGAGTCCCCACTGCATTCTAGAGACTAAATCAGGCAACAGGAAGCCTGCATCCGCGGGCGCCGAGCGGCCGCTAACCACCAGCGCACAACGCTTGTTCTCAGCGACACGATTATACAAATCGAATATGGCTTCTTCCCAAATCGGGTGACCCGCAATGTCATCCACATCGTCGATGCAGATCAAATCGAGCTGCTCCAGGCCTTCCAACAGCGCGGTCGAGATACTCGCATGAATGCCAAGGGGAAGGTAAAAACTGCGGCGGTCGAGTTCATTGGCATGGGCACAGGCGGCGTGCATTAAGTGCGTCCGCCCCGATTTCACTGGTCCCCACACATAAATAGCGGCTTCACCTTGGCCTTCGGCATTGGCGCGCAGCTTTTGGATAAGTTCATCATTACCCGCTGCCGGATAATAACTGTTAAAGGTTTCATCATCCGGTAAGTAAACCGGTAACGACAGTTGTAGCGGTGAGTTCAATGGCACTCGTACGTCTCAATATCAATAAATTATCGACTCCCCCACATGACTGAGCACGTATGCCCCGTCACAACGAGGGAAGTTTAAGGTAACCGCCATTGGTAGACAGTTTTACCCGCAGGGCTGGCACCGGCAGAAAATTCCCCAGGCGCCACCACCGAAATTCGCGGCTCTAGACTCAGTAAACGCTCAAAGTCGGTCTGAGAACCAAATAAATCCAAGGAAAACGTTGCGGTATTGCCTTGGATACGCGACAAGGTCGCATTCTTCACGGCGCTGAGTTGTTTTAAGTATTTTTCAACTTCAACCAGCTGCGCCATTTTATCAATGTTCACAAAGGTCACACTCGCACCGACCTGCTCGCCCGAATCGGCGATGGCGTACTTAGTAAAATAGTAATCGCCTAGCGCCGCCATCATAGCGGTGATCGCCTGCGCGCTATTTTCTGCCGTACCATTAAAACTAAACAGCGGTGGGGTTAACGAATCAATGGTGGTTTTGGAGTAAAGGTTTAAGCGATAACGCACTTGATTCACCGCAGGGTCAATAGCGACGAGGGCTAAGAAGTCGGCTTGATAACGTCCAGATACACTGGCCACGATATCAGCAAACATGCCTTTGACATCATTGGGATTGATGCCCATTAACTCATCAAGGTCGAGGATCGGTAGCATGACAGGAATGCCACGCTCATCAGAGAAGGTATTGAATGCCTGACGCTCGACTAAGGTTGATGAATCACTCAGTAAAATCGTGTCACCTTCACTTGGCATAGCAACCCAAAAGAGCGTCAGTGGACGTTGAATACCCCACACGGGTAACTGAGCCTGACGTAACAGGGTAATAATGCGGCGATGCTCAAAGTTGGCTTTTAACAACAGTTGGCCATTTTGCTCAAAGTAACCAAACTGGCTCAGCAGTGCATCGGGATTGGCCAGTTGCGATTGGATAACGGCGTTATCCAAAGAACGAGCAGTACCGGTATTCTTAATGATCACTTTTTCCAATGCCGTTTTTAGTGCGCTATTACGTTCAGGCACCGCACGGGAAGATACAGGTACGTCAGCCTCATCTAATTTACTCACTTCAACAGCTTGCAAGCTATTAACGGTAAATAGGCAATATAAAAACGCGAGTAAGCTAGGCTTTAATAGAAATTTCAGCATCTTTGAGTAGTTGAAGTAACATCAGATAGTGCAAATTGTACCATAGTTAGCGCCTTTAGCGAGCCTTAGCCTTATTCGCCACTCAGATAACCTATTCCCCGTCCCACATGCAATAAAACAGTGATCATCCCCAGCAAATGGGCATTTTATGGAGAACATTTAGCAACAAACTGTTATCATCTCGCGGTTTACCCTAAATATACGAGAATAATAAATGAAAAGACTCGCTATCCCACTTCAGGGTGCGCAAATGCTGTTTGTTGCATTTGGCGCCCTAGTGCTAATGCCGCTACTCACAGGGCTTGATACCAGTGTTGCCCTGTTTACTGCGGGTATTGGTACCCTTCTATTTCAATTAATTACTAAACGTCAGGTTCCTATCTTCCTTGCCTCCTCCTTCGCTTTTATTGCTCCAATTTTGTATGGAGTACAAACTTGGGGGATCCCATCAACCATGGGCGGCATCATTGCTGCAGGTATGGTGTATGTGCTCCTTGGCGCATTGGTTAAAGTGCGCGGCACCGACTTTATCCATAAGCTGCTACCGCCTGTGGTGGTTGGTCCTGTGATTATTATCATTGGCCTAGGTTTAGCCCCGGTAGCGGTGAATATGGCTCTAGGCAAAAGTGGAGACGGTAGCTTAACTTTAGTGCCAACAAATACTGCGTTAATTATTTCGCTGGTATCCCTGTGTACCACCATAGCAGTAGCAATTTTTGCTAAGGGCTTACTTAAAGTTATGCCAATTTTAGCTGGCATCATTGTCGGCTACGGTCTAAGCCTTGCCTTTGGTATCGTGGATTTTGCGGTGGTCACTGCAGCAAGTTGGATCGCCATTCCAAAATTTGTCGCCCCCGAATTTAACTGGCATGCCATCGCCTTTATGATCCCTGTTGCCATTGCGCCTGCGGTTGAACATATTGGTGATATCCTGGCGATTTCTAATGTCACTGGTAAGGATTTTATGAAAAAACCCGGCCTGCACCGCACCTTAACCGGTGACGGCGTCGCGACAATTGCCGCAGCAGCCTTCGGCGGTCCACCAAATACTACCTATTCGGAAGTCACTGGCGCTGTGACCTTAACCCGCAACTTCGACCCCAAAATCATGACGTGGACGGCGATCACCGCCATTACCTTAGCCTTCGTGGGTAAATTAGGCGCTCTGATGCAAACCATTCCCGTCCCAGTAATGGGCGGCATAATGTGTTTGCTCTTTGGTTCTATCGCCGCGGTAGGCTTAAATACGCTAATCCGTAACCACGTCGACTTAACCGAGCCTCGTAACTTAAGTATTGTGGGCGTGACCTTAGTATTCGGTATCGGTGGTATGGCCTTTGGCATCGGCTCCTTCAGCCTCACAGGCATCAGCCTCTGTGGTATTGTAGCCATCACCATGAATCTGCTGTTACCCGCGAGTAAACACCACGAGCGTGACGCTGCATCACACTAAACAGAGTGAGTTCGCGCCGTAGTTCATCACTCATCGCCTAATCCTTATGTTAGGGTTAGGCAACAAAAAAGCCGCTAAGTTATTACTTAGCGGCTTTTTATTATTCTTTCATCACTATAGCGTGTGATTACTCTGCGGTTTTGTACTTTTCAGCAGTCGCTTTGATTAACGGCTGTAATTCGCCTTTTTGGTACATATCAACCACGATATCACAACCACCAATCAGCTCGCCTTCAATCCACAATTGTGGAAAAGTTGGCCAGTTTGCATACTTAGGTAATTCAGCACGGATATCTGGGTGCTGGAGAATATCCACAAATGCAAACTGCTCACCGCAGTTGATCATGATTTGTGCTACCTGAGATGAAAAACCACAGCTTGGTAATTTAGGAGAACCCTTCATGTACACGATGATCGGGTTTTCAGCGATTTGCTGTTTAATTTTCTCTACTGTTTCCATTTTAATTCCTAAGTACGTGACATTGACTCAATGCCGCTATTGTACGACAGCTAGGCACAGAACAAAATCCCACAGTTTGTAAGGTTATGCCATACAATTAGTTTTTCGATGACGCCTATCTAATCAATTAGCCAAACAATGATTCACATCACAAATTTTATCGGTACAATAGAGCGCAGTGAGCACGTTTAAAAAACGATAACCTAAGACCATGGAGAGATACTAATGGCTTTCGAATTACCCGCATTACCATATGCAAAGAACGCACTAGAACCACACATTTCTCAAGAAACCATTGAATACCACTACGGCAAGCATCACAACACCTACGTTGTTAAGCTAAACGGTTTAATCGAAGGAACCGATTTCGCAGGTAAATCTTTAGAAGAGATCATCAAGACTTCTACTGGTGGCGTATTTAACAACGCAGCTCAAGTTTGGAACCACACTTTCTACTGGAACTGCTTAGCGCCTAACGCTGGCGGTGAGCCAACAGGTCCTGTGGCTGATGCCATCAATGCTGCATTCGATTCATTCGAGGCATTCAAAGCCCAATTTACCGATGCTGCGGTAAACAACTTTGGTAGCGCTTGGACTTGGTTAGTTAAAAAAGCTGATGGCACCGTTGCTATCGTTAACACTAGCAATGCTGCAACACCACTGACTGACAGCACTGTGACACCAATCCTGACTGTTGACGTGTGGGAACACGCTTACTACATCGATTACCGCAACGTACGTCCTGACTACTTAGCCCACTTCTGGCAATTAGTTAACTGGGACTTCGTGAACCAAAACTTCGCAGGTTAATCGCTGCTTAGTCATTCCTAAAAAGAGCCCAAGTGGCTCTTTTTTTATTCCCTAAAAAATCATCCACCTTGCCCTCTTTGCCTAACGCCGCCCAATAACTACAAGTGCAACAAT
Organism: Shewanella decolorationis; assembly: GCF_004354305.1. NCBI lineage: Bacteria > Pseudomonadati > Pseudomonadota > Gammaproteobacteria > Alteromonadales > Shewanellaceae > Shewanella > Shewanella decolorationis. The sequence continues at coordinate 4,452,394 of NZ_CP037898.1, forward strand.
TGCAATTGCAATCATTTGTTGTTGTTTTTATTTGATATTTTTTTGACACAGCTGGCAAGTTTGTGTCTAAGATTAGTGTAGGAAGCTGAAAATCAGTTATCCATCCATGACATCACTGGCGTTTCAGGGGGTTTATATGGGCATTTTCGAGCATTACCAAAAGCGCTACGAACAAAAACTCGATGAAGAATATACTTTGCAAGAGTTTCTGGATATCTGCAAAGAAGATCGCAGTGCTTATATGTCAGCGTCCGAGCGATTACTGCTTGCCATCGGCGAAGCCGAAATTATTGATACCGCGAAAAATCCAACCCTAAGCCGTATCTTTTCGAATCGTCTTATCTCACGCTATCCCGCCTTTAAAGACTTTTACGGTATGGAAGATGCGATTGAGCAAATCGTCGCCTACCTAAAACATTCGGCCCAAGGCTTAGAAGAATCGAAGCAAATTTTATACTTACTCGGCCCTGTGGGTGGCGGTAAGTCATCATTGGCGGAAAAACTTAAAGCCTTGATGCAAAAAGTGCCAATTTACATTTTAAGTGCTAATGGCGTGAGAAGTCCGGTGAATGACCACCCCTTCTGTCTCTTCGACGTCGAAGAAGACGGCCAGCTGCTGCGGGATGAGTTTAATATTCCCACCCGTTATCTTAAAACCATTATGTCGCCTTGGGCGGTGAAACGTTTGCACGAGTTTGGCGGCGATATTTCGAAATTCCGCGTGGTTAAGGTCTATCCCTCTATCCTCGATCAATTGGCGATTGCCAAAACCGAGCCTGGGGATGAAAACAACCAAGATATTTCCTCCTTGGTCGGTAAGGTCGATATTCGTCAGCTAGAGCATTTCTCGCAGGACGATGCCGATGCCTATGCCTATTCGGGGGCACTCTGCCGTGCAAACCAAGGGATGATGGAGTTCGTGGAAATGTTCAAAGCGCCGATTAAGGTGCTACACCCACTGCTCACCGCCACCCAAGAAGGTAACTATAACGGTACCGAAGGCTTATCCGCCCTGCCCTATAGCGGTATCATTTTGGCGCACTCTAACGAGTCAGAATGGTCAACCTTCAAAAACAACAAGAACAATGAAGCGTTTCTCGACAGGGTTTATATCGTCAAAGTGCCCTATTGCCTGCGGGTATCGGAAGAATTGCAGATTTACAAAAAATTACTGCAAAACTCCGAGCTGTCTCAAGCCCCTTGTGCACCTGGTACCTTAGAAACCTTGGCGCAATTTAGTGTGCTCTCGAGGATCAAAACACCTGAAAATTCCTCCATCTACTCAAAGATGCGAGTCTATGATGGTGAAAGCCTTAAAGATACCGATCCTAAGGCCAAATCCTACCAAGAGTACCGCGACTACGCCGGTGTTGATGAAGGCATGAACGGTCTTTCTACCCGTTTCGCGTTTAAAATCCTGTCGCGGGTTTTTAACTTTGATCACTCAGAGATTGCCGCTAACCCTGTACATTTGTTCTATGTACTCGAGCGCCAAATCGAGCAGGAACAATTCCCCGGCGATACCGCCGAACGTTATCTTGAGTTCTTAAAAGGCTATTTAATCCCTAAATACGTCGAATTTATCGGTAAGGAAATTCAAACCGCGTACTTAGAGTCCTACTCTGAATACGGCCAAAATATCTTCGACCGTTATGTCACCTACGCCGATTTCTGGATCCAAGATCAGGAATATCGCGACCCTGAAACGGGTCAATTGTTTGACCGCTCGGCACTGAATGCCGAACTGGAGAAAATCGAAAAACCCGCGGGGATCAGTAACCCTAAAGATTTCCGTAATGAGATCGTTAACTTTGTCCTGCGCGCCCGCGCAAGCCATGAGGGCAACAACCCACTTTGGACCAGCTACGAAAAACTACGCACGGTGATTGAGAAAAAAATGTTCTCAAATACAGAGGACTTATTGCCTGTAATTTCCTTTAACGCCAAAACCTCGACTGACGATCAACGTAAACACGATGATTTTGTTAATCGAATGATGGAGAAAGGCTATACCAAAAAACAAGTCAGACTGCTGTCTGAGTGGTATTTACGGGTTCGTAAATCCTCTTAACTTGCGCTCACTAAAAACGAGGCTTTGGTGTTGCCAAAGCCTTCGCTGGGGTTTGGGAGGTGCGTATGGCGAACTTTATCGATAGACGGTTGAATGCAAAAGGAAAAAGTACAGTCAACCGCCAACGCTTTATCAACCGATATAAGCAACAAATCAAAAAAGCCGTCAGCGATGCCGTCACGCGTCGCAGTGTAACGGATGTGGATAAAGGCGAAAAAATCAGTATTCCCACACGGGATATCAGTGAACCTATGTTCCATCAAGGCAGAGGAGGCGTAAGAGACAGAGTCCACCCAGGCAATGATCAATTCACCCGTGGCGATAAAATCGACAGACCTCAAGGCGGCGCTGGTGGCGGTGCGGGTAAAGGCGATGCCTCGGATTCGGGCGAAGGGAATGACGACTTTGTGTTTGAAATCTCAAAGGATGAATACCTAGAGCTGTTATTTGAGGACTTAGAACTACCGAATCTGCAGAAGAATCGCTTAAACAAGCTCGTCGAGTATCAAATATACCGTGCGGGTTTCACCAATGATGGTGTGCCAGCCAATATCAATATTGTGCGTTCGCTGCGTTCCTCCTTGGCGCGCCGCATTGCCATGTCGGCAAGTAAAAAGAAATTGCTCAAAGAGTTAGAACAAAATCTTGCGGAGCTTGAAAATATTCCGGGCACTAAAGCCGAATTGATTTTGGATTTAAAAGCCCAAATTGAGGCGCTCAAGCAGAAGATTGCGAAGGTCCCCTTTATCGATACCTTTGACTTACGTTTCAATAACTTTGCAAGGCGTGAGGTGCCCTCAAGCCAAGCGGTCATGTTCTGCTTAATGGACGTGTCAGGTTCGATGGATCAAGCGACAAAAGATATGGCGAAACGTTTCTATATCTTGCTGTACTTGTTTCTTACCCGAACCTACAAAAACCTTGAGGTAGTCTATATCCGCCACCATACCCAAGCGAAGGAAGTAGACGAACATGAGTTTTTCTACTCCCAAGAAACTGGCGGTACGATTGTCTCAAGCGCATTGAAATTAATGCACGAAATTCAGCAGGCTCGCTACCCTGCCGATGAGTGGAATATCTATGCAGCACAAGCCTCTGACGGTGATAACTGGGCCGATGACTCACCCACCTGCCGACAATTATTGGAGCAAAAAATCCTGCCGCTAGTGCGCTATTTTAGCTATATCGAAATCACCAATCGTGCGCACCAAACCCTGTGGCGCGAATACGAATCCCTACAACAACACTACGACAACATAGCGGTGCAACATATTCGTCAAGCCGAAGATATCTACCCTGTATTTAGAGAATTATTTAAAAAACAGGCGGTTTAAGGGGGCTCTATGGGGATAAAAGAAGCAAAAACGCGTACAGCCTTGAGTGACGGTCCCGACTGGAGCTTTGAGCTGTTACAAAGTTATCTAAAAGAGATTGAGCGGGTGGCGGCTATTTATAAGCTAAGCGCCTATCCCAATCAAATCGAAATCATCACCGCCGAGCAGATGATGGATGCCTATGCCGGCATTGGCATGCCCATTGGCTATACCCATTGGTCCTTCGGCAAACGTTTTATTGAAACCGAACAAGGCTACAAGCGTGGGCAAATGGGGCTCGCCTACGAAATTGTGATTAACTCTAACCCTTGTATCGCTTATTTAATGGAAGAAAACACCATCACCATGCAGGCATTAGTGATGGCTCACGCCTGTTTTGGCCACAATAGTTTCTTTAAAAATAATTACTTATTTAAAACATGGACGGATGCAAGCTCGATTATCGACTACTTGGTGTTTGCCAAAAACTACATCAGTGATTGCGAGCAAAAATACGGTGTCGAGCAGGTTGAAAGCATCATCGACTCCTGCCACGCCCTGATGAATTACGGTGTCGACCGCTATAAACGCCCATCGGAAATCTCCTTTAGGGAAGAACAGGCAAGGCAAAAAGACCGCGAGGCTTACCTGCAAAGCCAAGTGAACGATTTGTGGCGCACTATACCCACCCACCAACAGCAGCAACCTTCGACCACAAAGCGCCGTTTTCCCGCCGAACCGCAGGAAAATATTCTGTATTTTATTGAAAAAAATGCGCCATTGCTGGAGTCATGGCAGCGGGAAATTATCCGTATCGTACGTAAGATGGCGCAGTATTTTTATCCGCAAAAACAAACACAAGTGATGAATGAAGGCTGGGCAACCTTCTGGCATTACACCATTTTGAATCATCTGTACGATGATGGCGTGGTCACCGACCGCTTTATGATGGAGTTTTTGCAGAGCCATACTGGCGTTGTCGCACAGCCCGAATATAACAGTCGTTACTACAGTGGTATCAATCCCTATGCCTTAGGGTTTGCGATGTTTACCGATATTCGGCGCATCTGCGAGTCACCGACTGAGGAAGACAAAGCTTGGTTTCCAGACATTGCAGGCAGTAATTGGCTCGATACCTTACACTTTGCGATGCAAAACTTTAAGGATGAAAGCTTTATCAGCCAATACCTATCACCAAGGGTAATCCGTCAGTTCAAACTGTTTGGCATCCACGATGATGAAAAACGCAATTATCTGTCCGTGTCTGCCATTCACGATGAGCTGGGTTATCAAGACATTCGCAATCTACTCTCGCAGCAGTACAATTTGTCGAATATTGAGCCTAATATTCAAGTACATAACGTTGAGATAAACGGCGATCGTTCCTTAACTTTAAGGTATGTTCCCTGTAACGATATCCCGCTCGCCAGCACCTATAAGGAAGTGTTAAAACATCTGCATCGCCTCTGGGGCTTTACTGTTAGCTTGGAGCAGTTAAATGCCGATACCAGCGTGACCTTGTTAGCCTCCTGTCCAGAGCAACCAAAGGCCGACTAAATATCAGTTTAATTAAAAAGCAAAAAGTAAAAGCAAAAAGCCGTTTCTCAATGAAACGGCTTTTTATTTAACCAATCTTAAAACAGGCCACTTACCACACTTAAGCTTCGGAATCGAAACTTAAGCATTGCCGTCCTGCTGAGCAATCGAGGTTGGCATATCGTCACGCAATTGCAACCACATTTTGCCGCTGTTAATACCGTAGGTACGCATTAATGCGGGCACATCGATATAGTTTTTAGCTTTGGCTAATAGTTCGAGCTCTTTATAGAAATTCAGCGCTAACTGACGCGCCTCAGAACTACTGAAATAGTAACGCCCCACTCGGCTATACAGACCTTTAAAGCCGTTTAAAATCAACACATACAGTGGATTACCTGAAGAGAAGGCTAAGGTGTGATGCAACAGGTAGTCGTATTCGGCGAAGGATTCGGCCGTATCTTCTAATTGGTGAATTTGTCCAAGGACTTCCACCGCAGTATCCGGGCTGTTACGCAGTGCACCGCGAAAATAAATCGCGCTCACATTGGTTCGAGCCGACAGTAGCTGATCTACCAGCACAGGGAAGCCTTCAGGATTGAGATCGGCGATTGTCTCAAGGATATTAAGGCCGGAGGTTTCCCAAAAATTGTTTACCCGAGTCGGTTTACCATGTTGAATTTTCAACCAACCATCACGGGCTAGACGCTGCAATACCTCACGTAAGGTGGTACGTGTGACACCAATCAATTCAGAAAGCTCACGTTCAGCCGGTAAAATGGACCCAGGGGGAAACTTATTTTCCCAAATCGATCTTACAATATACTTCTCTGCAAAACTTGCAGGCCCTTTGGCATTGATAATCATCTGCCCACTTTTCCAGTTGTTGTGCTTTAAATGGTCACTGATCATACCAGAGCGGTAAAAAATGGAAACCATTCACTGAAAATCCACTTAATATCACCGTACAATTGTCACAAAAATGTTCAATAAACCGACATAAATCAATAGCAATTACCGCAATTTTGCCGATTAGCTCCGCTTTTTGAAATCTGGGTTTCAGTATCTCGTTACATTAGCATTCTCTTTAAGCTAGACTGAATCCTAAAACACGCGTAACTAAACAATAACCTGTGTAATTTAAAAAGATAATTAGAAGAGAGGATGCCATGCCGATGACAATGAGTCAGGCGTTTATTGGAAACTTCTTAGGGAATTCTCCTAAGTGGTACAAGATCGCAATACTGTCGTTTTTAATAATCAATCCAATACTCTTTTTCTTTGTCAGCCCCTTTGTGGCTGGTTGGGTATTAGTGCTTGAATTTATTTTTACCTTGGCAATGGCGCTAAAATGCTACCCATTACAACCCGGCGGTTTGTTAGCAATTGAAGCTGTCGCCATTGGCATGACCTCTGCCAGCCAAGTACTCCACGAAATTGAAGCGAACCTTGAAGTGCTATTACTGCTGGTGTTTATGGTGGCCGGCATTTACTTCATGAAACAGCTACTGCTGTTCGTATTTACTAAGATGATTACTAAGGTACGCTCAAAAATCTTAGTGTCTTTGTTGTTCTGTTTGGCTTCCGCCTTCTTATCCGCCTTCTTGGATGCATTAACCGTTATCGCCGTGATTATTACCGTGGCGGTTGGTTTTTACTCCATCTATCACAAAGTCGCCTCAGGTAAGGATTTCTCGGCAGATCATGACCATACCTCCGAAGGAAAAAATGACGATGGTGAAAACCAACTAAATGAAGATGAACTGGAGTCTTTCCGTGGTTTCCTACGTAACCTATTGATGCACGCAGGTGTTGGTACCGCATTAGGTGGCGTGTGTACTATGGTGGGTGAACCGCAAAACTTAATCATTGCAGCTCAAGCAAACTGGCAATTTGGTGAGTTTGCCATCCGTATGTCACCAGTGACTGTGCCTGTATTGTTCGCGGGTATCTTAACCTGTTTTATCGTCGAGAAATTCCGTTGGTTCGGTTATGGTGCCCAACTGCCAGATGCGGTCCATAAAATCCTGTGTGATTACGCAGCCTATGAAGACGCGCGTCGTACCAATAAAGACAAAATCAAGTTGATTATTCAAGCCTTTGTGGGTGTATGGTTGATTGCAGGTCTGGCGCTGCACTTAGCGTCCGTGGGCTTAATTGGTCTGTCTGTGATTATTTTAACTACGGCCTTTAACGGTATTACCGATGAGCATGCGCTGGGTAAAGCATTTGAAGAAGCGCTCCCATTTACTGCGCTGTTAGCTGTGTTCTTTGCTGTTGTGGCTGTGATTATCGATCAACAACTGTTTGCTCCTGTGATCCAATGGGCACTGAACCATGAAGGAAATACCCAATTAGTGATCTTCTATATCGCTAACGGTTTACTTTCTATGGTCAGTGATAACGTGTTCGTCGGCACGGTTTACATTAACGAAGTTAAAGCCGCTCTGATTAACGGCCAAATTACTCGCGATCAATTCGACCTGTTAGCGGTAGCAATTAACACTGGAACTAACTTGCCTTCGGTAGCAACACCAAACGGTCAAGCAGCATTCCTGTTCTTATTGACCTCTGCCCTTGCACCGCTGATCCGTTTATCCTACGGCAGAATGGTATGGATGGCATTGCCCTACACTATCGTGTTATCGATTGTAGGTGTAATGGCGATTGAATCGGGCTTCTTAGAGCAAATGACGCAATACTACTACGACTCCCATGCAATATTGCACCACAGTGTTAAAGAAGCGTTAGCGCCTGCCGCAGCTCACTAACATAAATATCGGAGTTGACTGAACTTTATGAGTTCAGTAAAGTCAAAAAAACGCCCTACCTTCGAGGGCGTTTTTTGTTGATACGGAGTTCACTTTTGACAGCATTCACTCGCTTTGCCCATTCCCGCGCATCTTGGTTCATTCTCACAGGCTCAGCGATTACCCTCGAAGCCGCCGCCTTGTATTTCCAATATGTGATGAAATTAGATCCCTGCGTGATGTGTATCTACCAGCGGCTTGCCGTATTCGGCATTTTGGCATCTGGACTAATTGGTATGACGGCGCCTAAGTTCCTTATCGTTCGCATTCTAGGTGCCCTTGGTTGGGCCGTCAGTGCAACCTGGGGACTAAAACTGGCATTAGCCTTAGTCGATATGCAGAATAATCCTTCGCCCTTTTCGACTTGCTCATTTTTACCCGAATTTCCAGCTTGGATGCCACTCCATGAATGGTTCCCCTCCGTCATGTTACCAACGGGCATGTGTACCGATGTACCATGGCAGTTTATGGGCGTCACCATGGCCGAATGGATGGTGGTAGCCTTTAGTGGTTATCTGGTCACGCTATTACTGTTTATTGTGCCTATCCTAAGCGGCTCGAATAAACCTTCGCTCTACAAATAATCTTCCTAAGGCAGACATAAGGTCTGCCTTATTTTTAGCTGCCTCTCAATATTTATCCCTGATAACTCAAGGCGAACTTTGATTTAAGCCAATGGCAAATAGGCTAAAAAACGCTAAACTGGCTCCATGATTGCGGTATTCGGACCCCGTATAACATGGAAAAACGGCGTATCATTGAGCCTCAAGCAGCATTGACACAATGGCAAAAAAGTTTGCCATTTAAATTGAGCCTGCTCCAACTAATTATCGCAAGCGTGCTAATTTTTAGTACTGCTTGGGTGATCCTGAATATCCAAACTCAACAAGTCAATGAACAACAAACTCTGCTTAATCAAAACCATGGTCAAATGATCATTGCCAAACTGCAGGAAATGACTTCTCAAGTTGAAAACCAAGTCAATGCGATTAGCAAGATTGCAATGTTATACCGCCATGAACCTGAACTTCTCAGTAAAAGCATTCCGGAATTACTGTCGATAGAAAATCAAAAAGACATTGTGTCTGGTGGTGGCATTTGGCCTGAACCCGGCGCATTTAATCGGCAAAAGTTTCGTGACAGCCTATTTTGGGCGCGCAATATTCACGGTGAATTAGTCGCCATTAACAGTTACAACGACGAAAGTTTTCCTAGCTACCATACTGAAGAATGGTACCGACCAACCCGTTATTTCCCTGCTGGCAAAGTATTTTGGTCCAAATCCTACATCGATCCCACCACCCATGAACCAATGGTGACTGCATCAAGTGCCATGTGGATGGAACATCAATTTATTGGTGCTGCGACCACAGATATTAGTCTCGAAAAACTCACTCAACTACTGCGAAATAGCATGCTAGATATGAGTGGTTATGTGATGGCTCTTGACCATCAAAACCAGATATTAGCCTCTCCAAATAGCGATAGTCTTCCGCAGTCTCAACCATTGCCATCCCATACTCTTCAGACCTTCGATGAACTTGTAAAGACGGAGTCAGCCTTTAGCCCAATCGCCTCGGCACTGCATTTAGCCGACCGCAGTTTTATCGAACAAGCCGTGGCTGAGCGTGTATTTACCCAAGAGCAAATGGATAACCTCACCCGCCTAAGCGGGGACAGTGAACGGGAGATGCTCTCAGCTATAGTCAACGACAATGCAAAGAACCATTTCTCAACAGCAAAGCGAATTGCATCAATCTCATTGGCAGAGGATCCCATTTTAAAAGGGCCATCGCTCGTTTCAGTATTCCTTATGCCTCACACATATTGGAAGATTTTAATTGTTACTCCCATTGCACCATTGCAAGACACGGCAAAAAACCTGATAGAGAAAGTTGGACTTTCGCTAGTCGCCATACAATTATTTGGCCTCATTCTTTTATTTTTACTGCAGCACAAATTGATTATTGCCCCCATCATGGGAATGGTGCAGGCACTCAAGCGTAATGATTCAGCGTCTATAGAGCTTAAAGCTAATGAACGCCATGATGAAGTGGGTTTGCTTGCAAAGACCTTCCTATCGCGAACCCAACAACTTGAAATTGCGATGGCAAGTCTTGATGCCAGCAATCTTGCGTTGGAGCAGCAATTACTAAGTCAGCAGCATTTTCAACAAGAGCTAAAACGACATAAAGAACAATTAAGATCACTACTCGACTTCTCGTCCACCATCATTTACATCAAAGACTTAAATGGCAGATACACCTTAGTTAACAACAAATATTGTGAAGTATTAGGAATTGAGCGGCGTAAAATTATCGGTGCCACGGATTTTGATTTATTTCAAAACACACTTGCTCAGCTTTATCAACAGAACGATCAGCGGGTAAGCCATAGTCACGATGCCATCCATTTTGAGGAGCCCATCCCCTCTCCTCGTGGTGAACTTATCTATCAAATGACCAAATTTGATATTCGAGACGATGAGGATAATTCAATAGGCATTGGTGCTATCGGATTTAATGTCGATCTAAGAAAGCGCCAAGAAAAAGAGCAAGAAAAACTACTGCAACACCAATTAAATCAATTTAAAGAACAACAACATAAAACTCTACTTGCACAACAAGAAAATGCTCAATTAAGAGAGCAGCAGCTAGCCATCAATAATGAAATGGCTCAGCTAATTCAACTTCATCTCAGTAAACAGCAAAGTCAAAAACTGATGCAGAACTTCCTTGCCGAAGTCATGAGTCAAATGATGCAAGAGCAGGATCGTCTCCTTGCTCAGGTTTGCCAAATCCAACAAACAGCGGATCCCCATCAAACCGAAATAGTGCAATTAATGAGCGAGCAAGCTGTTAGACTCAGGCATATTTCTCAGTTGTTTACTGATCAACAAAGTGAAATACGACCACTGCATTTAGCACAGTTTATCCGGCATTTGCTGAGCTTATTACAACCACAATTGCAGAAAACTCAAGTTAAAGTAAATCTGCTGTGCGACGAACAATTAGTGATCGACGGCAATGCTTGGCAATATCTACAATTTTTCTATCGACTCATCAACAACACCTTGCACCATGCCTTTAAAGAGCACAATCAACACCGAGAGTTGCAGTTAACACTTGAGAAGAAAGACGATGAATTGCATATCCGGCTTGAGGACAATGGAATTGGAATATCAATATCGCAGCTTGAACAGCTCAAAAAAGACATACTACAAAACCAATGTGTGGGCACACTCTCTTGTATTAACCTTTGGATAAAAGAAGAGTTAAAGGGGGAACTAATGGTTGAGAGCGAACTAAACCGAGGCACTCGAATCGAGTGCCATTGGCCATTATCAGAGGTATAGCAACAGTGATATGCCAGAGATTCAGATTAGATGTACGATCCTAGACTAGCCCTGCGCTTTATCTAAGGTCACATCCACTAAATAATGGCCTTGTAACCAGTTACGGCCAATCAGCAGTTTATTAGTCATCTGGCTACGATCCTTAAGATTCACTTTGACGGGATACTCAAATCCTGGCTCCCCTAAAGTCAGCTCGACCATATAGCGTACTTCGCTGCCCTGCGCGTTACGGATAAGCGAGGTATCAACAATCCGTGCCCTTAACCGTTTCGTCTCGCCACGCTCATTTTCGGTGGTGAAATTGAGCCACTTGCCGATGTTGTTATCCATATTGGTTGGATCTTCATTGTCAATCTTGAGATCAATCGCATGCAGTGAATTTTCAACCGCGCCGGTATCGATGCGTGTTTTAAAGGTCAATTCCGCCTCTTTCACTTTGATTAACGCTGTCGGGCCAATCAGACGTTTCTCGGCCACATCAACCACATAGCGGCCCGCTAACCAATTACGACCGATCAGTAATTTGTAATCCATATGACTTCGGTCACGAAGGTTTACCGCGACAAGACGATGCTGGTCCTCAAACCCAATATCTAACTCCACCAAATAGCGTACTTCACTGCCTTGAGCGTTATTCACTGTGGTGGTCTTTAAGATTTTCGCCGCTAAGCGCCGCTGCTCACCCGCCTCGTTTTCAGTGGTAAAATGCAGTGTTTTACCAATATTGTCCTGCATCTTGTCAGATGCACCGCCTTCAACTTGCAGATCGATGGCATGTAAGGAGGTGTTCGCCGCGCCTGTATCAATTCTTGCCTGAAAATCCAGTTGTGCGGCGATTAGGCGCATCTTCTCCGACTGACCAATTATCGCCTTAGTGTCAGAAGATACGGTGCTCTGCGCTGACGTTTGTACCTCTTCACTCAGTTTGCCGCAACCTGCAATATTCAGACTGGCGATAATGGCTACTAATACGAATACGGTGCTGCGACCTACACTTAGCGGTTGTAACATTCTCCACTCCTTATCTATCGCGGTTCCAGGGATACAATCCCCATAACTTAGGCTGTATTTTTTAAGGGCTAGAGATAACATAAAAGCGAAAGAAAAGAGTCGAAAAACACTAAGCTGAAGGCAAAAATAGCATTTAAACCAATGAAAAAAATAAGGAATAGTCACAAATCAGCACACTATGGTTACAGCCGTTACACCTCTGCCACTTTTACTTCGTCTAACCATGCTTTAGCAAGTTGGCGCTCATTTTCATTAAACACTCTCACCGGACAAGGCAACATAAAAGCCAGAGTATTGACCATTGCACCAACACTTTGCCGATTCGCAATCATTACGACCCGTGAAAAATCGCTAAAATGAAACACATTAAGCAAAGCATCATCCCACAGCGCCCCCACAGTAATACCCATAAAATCAGCGGCAAACTCGTACCATAAACGAATACTCGCATGGTCCTGCAACTTGGTCTCGATAGCAGGAAGCAATAAGCTCTCAATATCCTCATGAGTCACTTGACCCGATACCATAATGGTCAGCATATCATCAGCATAGCTTGGGCATAGGGTTAACATCGAGCTTCTCCTTTTACACCACACAAAAAAATGCGGCTCTAGAGTAAAGATATACTCTGTCAGCGAAGATGCTTGAAAAACGGCAATTATTTTACGGGAATAACCTTTATAGCCGGACAATTAGGTGGGGAGAAATGAGATAGAGTGAAATAACATCGCAAACCAAATCAAGGCTCGCCTCCCAGTTTAATATCAATCGTATTAAATATCTGTTCATCAGCGGGAGTCTCACAGGCATCTCACTCCCGTGTTACACTGACTTAAAAGGGAATAACCATTTCTTCGTCAACGCGCCTTGGATTGAGATGCTTGTGAGGCTCTGAAATGATTAGATATTTAATGTGATTGGTATAAAAGTCAAACCCGCTTTAGTGTTGAGAAAGGGCGGTGCAAATCTCAACCCCACATGACAAAGGTGCCCCGAAGCGCATTTTAAGATTGAGGCAAAGTGCAAAAGATGTGTTTAGATTTTCGAGATTTCTTGATCAAATAAATTTTTGATTAATCCTGAAAACTCGGTAATAAACAGCGTTTGTTCTGGTGTTGCCCTATGATTAGCAACGGAGGCGAGGATTTCCTCAAGATCATACACAATCGCATCGACCTCACGGATGATGGTATTGCGATCAGCAAAAGAAAGTGAAGGATTTTGGCCACAAACCATAATAATCTGTGCCGATAACTGCTCCTCAAATAACTCCATCACAGTATCATCGGACATATTTTGGGTATCAGGCGTTTCGAACAAGCCAAGATGCTCAGTCAAATACTGGATCAAATGCATGTAACCGTCTTTATCTGTGACCATTTTTAACCCTTAAAACAACTAAACCGAGCGCCATCAAGAACACTGTAAAATCGAAAAACTCTCAACAGCCACTCGTTAAGTGATCTGAATGAGGATTCATATGCCAGCCACCCTAGTAACATTAGCCTAAACAGTGTGGCCGACATATTGATCTAAACCAATCTTATCGTTGTTACTTTATTAAGGTTAGTACAAACGACACTGGAACGGCTTGGCTAATACTAGATAAACCTGCAATATCCCGCAACTTATCCACACCAGCAACCAAGTCAAACTCGTTTGCATTGACTATTATCGGCTGAAAACTACTAACCATCAGTTTATTATCAGATACTTTGGTCAAAATTACCGAAAAAGTTTTCGTTTGTTGTTTTCCGTGTAGTGAAATTTTTCCGTCAATGTCAGCCACTTTAGACTGCCCAACGGCAAGTTCTTTCACCATCTTGCTATCCACTTGTGAGCTTAGTTTCAGCTCAGGGAATAATGACACTTCAAACAACAGGTTTTGCATACGTTCATCACGTACATCAATCCCTGTCGCCACGCTCATCAGTGGAATGGTTAACTCGAATTGCCCATCATCTTTAAGTGCACCATTGAGTTGCTTAAAGTGGTGAACTTCAGCGATATCACCTTTCTTAACCGAGACAAAACTGACCCGAGAATCCTGTTCCGTCACTTGCCACTGGGCCGCACAACTAAAACTAACCAGCGAAGCTAATGCCGCGATTCCTATCCATTTTTTCATCGTATCCATCCTCAAGAGTGAGTTTAAAGGCAAGCAGCCACCCGATAACACCCGAGTAACCACAATAATAACTCAGGCTATTTGTGACAAAGATCACCTAAGCCACGCTAAAGATACTCTTTTTCTGAATTAGCGACCAGTAAACTATCGTTAAACTCGCACCAGCCACTTATCTAAACTATTGGCAAAAGCTTGTTTATCCGCCGCCGATAACGTATCTGGGCCACCGGTGTGCACGCCCGATGAACGTAAATCCTCCATAAAATCACGCATTGTCAGTTTTTGACGAATATTATCGGCGTTGTAAAGTTCACCACGGGGATTAAGCGCCAGCGCCCCCTTTTCTATCACTTGTGCCGCTAATGGAATATCGGCGGTGATCACTAAATGCGTGGCCTCGACATGGTCAACAATATATTGATCCGCGACATCAAAGCCTGAGCCGACACGCACTTGACTGATATAAGGCGATGGCGGCACTCGTAACATTTGGTTCGCCACCAACACTAACGGCAGTGATTTACGCTCAGCCGCACGAAATAAAATCTCTTTAATCGGGTTTGGGCAGGCATCGGCATCGACCCAAATCTTATACTGTCCCACGCTTACGCTCCTCGCCTATTAAGGTGCTAAACGGTCAATGACCCATTCATCCGCTTGGCGAGTGTAGAGGAAACGATCGTGTAGGCGATGTTCCCCTCCCTGCCAAAACTCAATACTCGAGGGCTTGACTAGATAGCCGCCCCAAAAGCTCGGTAATGGTACATCGCCCTTGGCAAATTTGGCTTTCATCTCAAAGAACTTACCTTCGAGTACTTGTCGTGCGCTCAGCTTACTCGACTGCTGTGACACCCAAGCGGCAATCTGGCTATCCTTGGGGCGGGTCATAAAGTATTTCAACACTTCGGCCGTAGAAAGCGGCTGAGCCTCACCAAGAATCGATACTTGCCGTTCAATCGGGTGCCACGGGAAATGCAGACTGACTTTATTATTGGCCGCAATCTGCTGCGCCTTGCGACTGCCCAAGTTAGTGAAGAACACAAACCCTGTCTCATCGAAGCGCTTTAACAATACAATTCGTTGAAAAGGTTGGCCATGTTCATCCACAGTAGCAACACACATCGCAGTAGGATCGCTAAGCTCTGCATCGCGAGCTTGCGTCATCCACAACTCGAATAGCTGCATAGGATTTTGGGGTAAATCGGCGCGTCTTAAGCCGCCTTTGGTATATTCACGGCGAATATCACTGAGATCTGTCATAGGATTTCCTTTTACAAGCGCACAATGATTGCTATCGGTGCAATCCGCTGAGAGGCCAAGTTTATCATGGCTCAGTGAGAAAACCGCGCCCAATAATGACGAACTCTCAACAAAAACGCCTTGCTAAGCAAGGCGATTTACTCATCAAATCAAACTCGAATTAGGTATTGGCGGCAAGCAGCGCAAGCAATTCGTCTTCGCCAATCACTTTCACGCCAAGCTCCTGCGCTTTGGCAAGCTTAGAACCCGCCGCTTCACCCGCAACTAAGCAATCGGTATTTTTCGACACACTGCCCGCTACTTTGGCGCCTAAGGCCTGTAGTTGCGCCTTAGCATCGTTACGGTTGAGTTGATTTAAGGTACCCGTTAGCACCCAAGTCTGCCCCTTCAACGGCTGCTCATCGGCGCTTGGCGCTGCAATCGCAGGCCAGTTGACGCCAGCCGCAATCAAGGCATCGATCACCTCTAGGTTATGGGGCTGGGCAAAGAAATGCGCCACATGCTGGGCAACCACTTCACCAATATCTTCAACTTGAATAAGTTGCTCAATGGTAGCCACGCGCAGCGCCTCTAAGCTGCCAAAGTGAGTCGCCAGGTTCGCCGCCGTGGCCTCCCCCACCTCACGAATGCCTAAGGCATAGAGAAAACGTGGCAAAGTCGTGGTTTTAGCCGCTTCAATCGCCAGTGCTAAATTGGTGGCCGACTTCATTCCCATACGGTCGAGCATGGTCATCATAGAGGCGGTGAGTTTAAATAAGTCCGCCGGGCTTTGAACCAGCTCCTTATCAATGAGCTGCTCGACTATTTTATCGCCCATGCCGTCGATATCTAATGCCTTGCGGGAGGCAAAATGTTTGATCGCCTCTTTACGCTGCGCCTCACAGAATAAGCCGCCACTGCAACGCGCCACGGCTTCACCTTCTAATCGCTCAACTAAACTGCCGCAAACCGGGCAATGTTGCGGGAAGGCAATCGCCTTAGCATCTTCTGGACGACGCTCGGGCACTATGGCCACAATTTGCGGGATCACATCGCCGGCACGGCGGATAATCACAGTATCGCCCACCATTACACCTAAACGAGCGATTTCATCGGCATTGTGCAAAGTCGCGTTCGATACCGTCACGCCACCGACGAACACAGGTTTTAAGCGCGCAACCGGAGTCACTGCGCCAGTGCGGCCGACCTGAAAATCTACGCCTTCGAGCAGCGTCATTTCTTCCTGCGCGGGAAACTTATAGGCAATCGCCCAACGAGGAGATTTAGCTACAAAACCTAAGGTTTGCTGCTGGGCGATATCGTTCACCTTCATCACCACGCCATCGATCTCAAAGGGTAAGTCGGCGCGGCGAGTTAATATATCTTGATAGTAAGCAAAGACTTGGCTGAGTTCGTCGCAGACTTTGATCTCGCTGCTGACTGGCAGCCCCCAAGATTTAAGTTGCTGCAATTGCTCATAGTGCGTCTTAGCTAATTCATGGGACGTTGGCTCAACTACACCTAAGGCGTAGGCATAAAACGACAGCGCCCGTGACGCGGTAATTTTACTGTCGAGCTGACGTAAGCTGCCCGCCGCCGCATTACGCGGATTTACGAACAGTTTTTCATCCTTTAAGCGCGCACGCTCATTTAGCGCCTCAAACGCCGCCTTGGGCATAAAGGCTTCGCCGCGTACTTCAACCAATTCGGGATAGTTGTCACCGCGCAGTTTGAGTGGAATCGACTTAATGGTTTTAACGTTTTCAGTAATATCCTCGCCCACGGTACCATCACCCCGAGTCGCGGCGCGCTCAAGCACACCATTGCGATACAAAATACTCACCGCTAAACCATCGAGTTTCGGCTCACAACAAAAACTCACTTGGCCAACTCTGTCGCTGACACGTTTATGAAACGCGCTAAAGTCTGCCTCATCGAAGGCATTATCGAGACTTAACATAGGTTTAAGATGAGTGATCTGCTCAAACTTTGCCAACGCCATGCCGCCCACTCTTTGGGTGGGCGAGTCGGCCGCAACAAACTGAGGATACTCGGCCTCAAGCTGTTTCAGCTGCTGCATTAATCTGTCGTATTCGGAGTCGGTAATGCTTGGCGCATCATCGACATAGTAACGAATATTGTGTTCATTCAGAGATTGGCTGAGTGCCTGCATCAATGGCTGCGCATTTTGTGGCGTGACAGCATGAGAAAGCAGTTCAGATAGGCGTTTATCGAGTTGAATGTCTTGCATATTCATTATCCAGAATTCTTAAGCATCAAAAAGTTGCAAAAAATGAGGCCGCATTTAGCGGCCCCATCTGTCTATCACCGCGGTCTCGCGGCGTTGCATTAAGCGTTTGCGCGAATGCGGTGTAAATAATCTTGCTTGGTAAACTCGCCCCAAGGTTGACGCTGACCATCGAGCACTACCGCGTCGATATCATCCGCCAATTGGCGCGCCGAGTTAAGCATGATGGAGAAGTTCATTAGCGCATCACCATAGCAAGGTAAGGTCATAAAGAACACCACGCCTTGGGTGCTGAATTGTTCCATATTATCTGGGTCAAAAACCCCAGGTTTTACCATATTCGCAATAGAGAACAACACCTTACCATTACCCGCATTATCCACATGGCGGTGGAAAATATTCATATCGCCATACTTAAAGTTAAGGGTTAAGAAGCAAGGTAACAATTCGGCGCCATTAAGCTGCTGACCTTCTTTTGCCACGACGTGCAGCACTAATACATCGCGTGGCTCGCCTAAATCATCATCTGGTTGTTCTACGGCCTGAGGTTGCTCTTCTTCATACGCCTCTTCCTCATCGAAAAGGGCGGTTTGCGTAGGCATTTGCACCTGCGCACGTTGCTCTTCGGCGGCTTTTTGCGCCACCATGGCCGCATGGGATTGCCCTACATGGGCTTGGGCTAGATTGGCAGAATGTCCTTGTAATACGGGCTCTTGGCGTGATGCTTTAGGACCGCGGTGTTGCTCTTTGGCCGTAGGGGATTGCAGACTAAAATCAGGCTGCGCCATGCTTGGCTCTTGCTTAAATAGCGGCTTAGGTTCAACTTGCACGGGTTCAACGGGTTGCGGTTGTACTTTGGCTTCTTGCTTTAAATAAGGGTTAAACGCAGGGGCCTCTGGGGTATGGGCTTCATTCGCTTTACGGACTCTGACGGCACCAATACCATCAGCGTCGAAACCATCGGCATCAACACGCTTAGGCGCACCCTCACCACGTTCGGCCTGCTTTTTATAGAAATTGCCCATTGGACTATCTTTCAATGACTTAGGTTGTTGTCTTCTGATAGACCAAAATCCATGCACCAGCACAGCAACTATGGCTATGGCGCCTAAAACGAACAATACTAGTTGCAAATCTTCCATTGGTTACCCTGTCTTTCTTCTAGTTATCAAGCGTCGGCCATTGCCACCGCTTGCTCTAAATCTACTGCGACTATACGGGATACACCCGGCTCATGCATAGTCACACCGATAAGTTGATCAGCCATCTCCATCGTAATTTTGTTATGACTGATATAGATAAACTGTACGCTCTGCGACATTTCCTTCAATAATCGGCAGAATCGTTCTACGTTGGCATCGTCTAAGGGCGCATCCACTTCGTCTAACATACAGAAGGGAGCTGGATTCAACCTGAAAATCGCGAATACCAATGATAAAGCCGTTAGGGCTTTTTCACCACCGGAAAGAAGATGGATTGTACTGTTCTTCTTACCTGGCGGCTGGGCCATGATGGTCACGCCCGTTTCTAATAAATCGTCTTCCGTCAGCGCTAAATACGCGCGTCCGCCACCGAATACCTTAGGGAATAAACGCCCCAGATCTTCGTTTACCGCATCAAATGTGGCTTTAAAGCGGGTGCGAGTCTCCTTATCGATCTTCCGAATGGCTTCCTCTAGGGTGGCCAGACCGTTATTTAGATCTTCATCTTGATGATCCAAATAGGATTTTCGCTCACTTTGTTGTTCGAATTCTTCGATCGCTGCGAGGTTTATCGCCCCTAAGCGGATAATTTTTTGGCGGATCTGATCCAAATCACGCTGCCACTTGTCGGGATGCCCATCTGCAGGCAGGGAATCGACAATCTGGGCGAGCACAATTTGTTGCTCTGACAGCGCCACTAATTGGCTATCGGCCTGCCCTTTTAATCCCTCACGACGTAACTTTAACGTGCTGAGGCTTTGAGTCAAGCCCTCAAGCTTACCAAGCTCTTGTTTTTGCTTTAATCCTATACTGTTTAGCGTTTCAGTGAGCGAACTTTGTTGCGACCTGAGGCTTTTCAGTGCTTGTTGCTGACCCTGCTGTTGATTGAGTAACTGTGCCAGTTGTTCACTGAGGTTCGCCGTTTGCTGATCGCCCTCTTGTGCCGCTACGTTGGCAAGTTGGGCTGACAGTGTTTCCTTTGAGTGGACTAATTCACTGACACGTACACGCTGTAATTCAATTTGTTCAGTGCTCACGGCCATCCGAGTGGTGACCGATTGCAGACTGGCATTGAGACTCGCTAAGCGGCGCTCCGCATCACCAATCTGCGCCTTCAGGGCTTGATGGCGGGTCATATCCCCTTGCGCATCTTGGCTTTGTTGCTGCTGCTTCTCAAGGCTTGACTCTAGCGCCTCTGCCAGCTCATCCTCTTGCTCCGCAAGCAGCATTAACTGCGCGGCAAGCTCGGCTAACTCGGCCTGGGTTCGTGCAACGGTTTCAGCTAGTTGCCCCCGTTTAGCTTCACGCTGTTTGGCCTGAGCCTGCGCGTTATTAAGCTGGGTAGATTTGGTGGCTTTATCCAGCTGTAACTGGTGTAAGCGTTTAGAGCCTTGGCTTAAGCTGTCACGCACTTGAGTTAATTGCTGCGCTAATTCATCAAGCTTTGCCTGCTGTATGGCCTTCGCCTGCTCACACTCGGCGATAGCCTCGCTCAGCTGGGTTTGTTCTTTACTCAATTGCACTAACGATTGGCTATTGTCTTGTTTGGCAATCAAAAAACCTTTGCCGAGCAGATAACCATCGGCGGTGACTATTCGCTCATCGGCCGCCAAGCTCGCCACTTGTGCTTGCGCGCTGGCCAGATTATCGGCCCATTTGAGTCCCTTAAGCCAAGGGGCAAGGTTCAATTTAGCACCTAAGATGGGAGAGCCATCGAGATGCGCATCCGCCGACAAGGCCGCATCGGCATAAAACCCTATCTCATTGGCGTTAACGCCCACGGGCAACGTCATCAATCCCTGCAATGCAAGCTCTGCCGCGGCTTCCCAGCCGTTTTCCACTTGAATGCTTTGCCACAGCTGCGGCTTATCACTTAACTCTTCTTGTTTTGCGAGCCATTGTTCAACCAGTTCGAAGCGGGCCCGCATCGAAGTTAAACGCTGTGATAATTGTTCAAACTCACCGCGCGCCAAATCTAACGCGTGAGTATCGGCAGCCAGAGTGGATTCAAACTCTTGATTGATTTCAACTTGTTCAGCTAATGCTTGCTCTAACTGGGCTATCTCGTCATTAAGTACTGCGCTGTTATCTTCGAGGGCATGCGCATTAAGCGAGGCCAACTCCTGTTGTTGCTCTTGGTGTAACTGGGTTTTATGGGCATTTAATTGCTGCTGATGAGTCAGCTTGCTGCGGTGTAATTCTAATTGCAGCTTATGCTGAGCGACGGCCGCCGCCAGCACTCTGGCGCTTTCACTTTGCGCCTCACTGCGCGAAACACTCATCTCCCACTGGGCTTGCAGCTCATCGAGCATCTCTTGCTGCAACTCATGTTGCGGCGCAAGTTGACTCAGCTCCGCCTCAAGCGCTTGAAAACTGGCTTGATAAGCGGCTAATTTGGCTTGGTTTTGAATGATTTGCTCGCTCAACTGCGCAAGCTGATTATGCAACTGGGCGTCGCGTTGCTTTTGGCTCTGTAACTGTTGCTCAAGCTTTGCGATTTCGGTACCTGTCAGGTAATAGGCTTCGACCGCCTGCTGCTCTTGCTCGGCTAACTGTGAAAGTTTAAGTTGCAGCTCGGTGCTTTCTAACTCGCCGGTTTGCGCTAGGGACTGGGCCGCGGCTTGTTGCAGCTCGAGCGAGCTAATCTGCTCCGACAAACTCGCCATTTGGTTCTGCAGCTCTTGATAGCGCATCACCAGCAGCTCGGCATGGGTTTTACGCTCAGCTTGTTTCAGCTCACGATATTGCTTAGCCGCCTTGGCCTGCTGACTGAGTTTTTCCAGTTGTTTAGCTAACTCGCTGCGAATATCCCCTAAACGCTCCAAGTTTTCGCGGGTATGGCGGATACGGTTTTCCGTTTCACGTCGGCGCTCTTTATAGCGGGAAATCCCCGCCGCTTCTTCAATAAAAGTGCGTAAATCTTGGGGTTTAGATTCAATTAAACGTGAAATTGTGCCCTGCTCGATAATGGCGTAACTGCGCGGCCCAAGCCCGGTACCCATAAACAGATCGGTGATGTCTTTACGGCGACACTTTTGGCCATTGAGAAAATACCAAGACTCGCCGTCACGGCTCACCTGACGTTTTACCGAGATTTCTTCATAACTGGCGTATTGGCCAGCAAGGCGGCCCTCTTTATTTTCAAACACCAGTTCAACGCCCGCGACAGACACAGGTTTACGGGCGCTAGAGCCGTTAAAAATCACGTCACTCATGGAGTCGCCGCGCAAATGTTTTGCCGAGCTTTCGCCTAGCACCCAACGCACGGCGTCAATCACGTTGGACTTACCGCAGCCATTTGGGCCAATAATGGCGCTTAATGCCTGTAAAAATGGAATTTTGGTGGGATCGACAAACGACTTAAAGCCGGCAAGTTTTATTTGTTTTAATCTCATGGTGCCAGTTAGCGCGTCTCAGTATAAAAAGCCATCGGGGCGATGACATATAGGGATGCAGGCCAATATTAGCCCGAGTCGTGTCATAGAATTCTGAGGCCAACTTTAGCAAAGCAGGCAGTATTTTGTAACGCTTTTTATTGAATTCATATGGCTTTTAGCTTGTCATCTCGCGACGAGTTGATCACAATCGCACTTATCTGTATCTCACGCTGTATCTCAACTTTTTTGGAATGACGATATGACACAGAAATCCTCCTCCCCTTCGCAGGGTAAAAGTGGTGTGAATTATTTTCTCGATGGCTTTGGTTTAATCAAACGTAAAGGCCTGCGCACCTTTGTATTTATTCCCTTAATGATCAACCTAGTGCTGTTTGCGGCGGTTATCTATGTGGCGATTGGGCAGCTCGATGTGCTCTTCACTTGGATGAATGCCCAGCTTCCCGAATACTTAAGTTGGCTTAACTTTTTGCTCTGGCCGTTAGCGGTGACCACTATGTTGGTGATGCTGGCGTTTGTCTTTAGTTCGGTAATGAACTGGCTGGCCGCGCCCTTTAATGGTTTGCTGGCCGAAAAGGTCGAGCAGTTATTGACCGGTAAACCGATGAATACCGGCTCGGGCATGGACATAGTCAAAGACTTGCCGCGCATTCTTGGCCGTGAATGGATCAAACTTAAATATTACTTGCCCCGTGCGCTGGTGTTTTTGCTGCTGTTTTTAGTGCCCATGGTGGGGCAAACCTTAGCTCCTATCCTGTGGTTTTTATTCAGCGCTTGGATGATGGCGATTCAATACTGTGACTATCCCTTTGATAACCATAAGGTGAGCTTCAAGGATATGCGCTTTGCCCTTAATCAAACCCGCGGCACCAGCTTTACCTTTGGTGCGACTGTAACCCTGTTTTCGATGATCCCCGTGGTCAACTTTATCGTCATGCCAGTCGCGATTTGTGGAGCCACCGCCATGTGGGTCGATAAGTATCGCGAAGCTTACCGCAATCCTGTGGTCGCACCTGAATAATCATCCTTATCGCACTGGATGACCGCCATCCAGTGCACTTTGGTTCTAACTCAATCCAAATACAATCCTTGTAACAATTACTCATTCTTGTTAACTCATAACTTCTGGCACACTGCGCGTTATTTACGGATTATTTTGGGCCCAGTTGTTGAAGACGTTTCTCCCCTTTCTACTATCGAGCATGGTTTTTCTCAGTTTGCCAAGTCAGGCCGGCTCAGTTAGCCAATTTCAATTAACGATTCCGACCTTAGAGGATGCCGCCAATATTGATGGTGAATTTGATGAGGCGGAGTGGCAGCACGCGGCGCAGGTCGAGCTAGGCTATGAGACTCAACCCGGTGAAAACATCGCAGCGCCCGTTTACACCGAGGCCAGAATCTACGCGACCCAAACCAGCCTATTTGTGGCATTTACCGCTAAAGACAGTCAGCCACAACATATTCGCGCCACACTCAAGGACAGGGATAATCTCTGGGGCGACGATCTGGTGGGGATCAAGCTCGATACCTTTAACAACGCGCGTTTGGCCTATCAGTTTTTTATCAACCCATTGGGCTTGCAACTAGACTCGATAGAGAATGAGCTAACAGGCGAAGAGAGCGAAGCTTGGGACGGCATTTGGAAAACCGCCGGAAAAATCACCGCCGAGGGTTATCAGGTGGAAGTCGAGCTGCCATTACGACTATTTAACTTTGACGATAAAAAACCTGTTCAAGAATGGGGTTTTGAACTGATCCGCTACTATCCTCGCAATGAAAATCATCGCATATCTACCCATAAAATCGATCGCAACATCAGTTGCCAGCTATGCCAGCTCGGCGTCGCTACGGGCTTAGCCTCCGCCAAGCAAGGACAAGATCTGCAAATTACCCCGTCCTTTGTCGCCAATCGCAATGAGCAAAAAAGCGCAAATGGCTGGCAAACTGAGAGTAACTATGAGCCAGGGCTCGATTTACGCTGGGGCATTAACTCGCGCACCTTGCTAAATGCCACCATAAATCCCGATTTCTCCCAGGTGGAGTCCGATGCTGGACAGCTCGATATCAACAGCACTTTTGCGCTGTTTTTTGATGAGAAACGCCCCTTCTTCCTCGACAATAAAGACTACTTCGATACCCAAGTGAATCTGCTGCATACCCGCAATATTGTATCGCCGGACTATGGGCTGAAACTCACCAGCCAAACCGAGCAACACACTTGGGCATTGCTGGCCGCCAATGACAGCCAAACGACCTTTTTGATGCCGGGTAATTTAAGTTCTGAGGTCACCTCCTTAGCGGAAGAAAGCCTTAACCTTGCGGCGCGTTACCGCTTCGATATGGATAAAACCTTCTCCTTTGGTGGTCTTATCACGGCAAAGAGCAGTGCCGACAATCAACTGACAGCATTTGCCGAGCAAAATGATTACCACAATTATGTCATGAGCTTAGATGCGAAATACCAACCGACAGCCCAGGATATCTTTACCGCTCAGGTGGCCTATTCGCAGACACGTTACCCCACAGCCCTGTACCAACAATTTTGTGGCAATGTGGAGGGAGAACTGACCGAAGGGCTACTCTGCGGCCAAACGCCATTAAGCTGTGAGCTTGGCCAATGCCAAGTGAATGAGCAAGTGTTACGTAGCCAATCGGATAGGGATTTCAGTGGCGCCCTGTATCAACTGACCTACGAACACAACGCCCGCGATTGGTTCGCCTACGGCGAGTACCACGATGTGTCCCCCGATTTTCGCGCCGATTTAGGCTTTGTGGAAAAAATTGATTACCGCACCTTGACGGCCGGTGGTGGCTTAATTTGGTATCCCGAAACTGTATTTAACAAGATTAAATTCGGTGGCGACTGGGATATCACCCACAATCAAGCCGGGGAGCAGCTCGAGCAAGAGTTTGAAGTTTTTTGGGAAATGTATGGCGCGCTGCAGAGTGAGTTATCTTTTGGGATAGAAACCCGTGAACGCGTCGGCCCACGCCATGACAGCGCGCAACTGGCGGTGTTAGCTAACAGCAATCAATACCAAGAAACCCAAGGCTGGCTTTACGGCGCAATTACGCCCACCTCTGCCCTCAGCCTTGAGCTGGAGATCCATTACGGCGATGAGATTGACTTCCTTAACGATCGCTTAGGCACAAAAACCTTAATCAATCCGATGTTCAAATGGAAAATAGCCAACGGCCTGTCGGTGGATGTTTCCCATCAATATCAACATATGGAAGTCGAGCAGGATAAACTCTTTACCGCAAACCTCTCGGATGTGCGCCTGCACTGGCAATTGAGTCTGCACAGCTTTATTCGCCTATCGAGCATTTACACCCAAATCGAGCGTAACCTTGCGCAGTATTTGTATTCGACGCCCGATAGCGAAGCGGCACACTTAGGGAATGAAATCCTCTATGGCTACAAACTCAATCCCCAGAGCGTGTTCTATTTGGGCTACTCCGACAGTTTAATCTCGGATGATGAGCTCACGCGGCTCACTCGGGATGAGAAGACCTATTTTATGAAGCTAAGCTACGCCTGGTTGCTCTAGGCTGAAAGATTTTGCATAAATCCCACAACAAGTCTTGTGGGCTTAAATCGAGATTCTAACTAAGACTCATAAATACCCAATAAGCTTGGGCTGGGAAGTGCAATCCCGATTGCAGTGAGCTCCGCGCCCCAATGTCGCAGTAGCGCAATATACGCCTGCTCAAAGGGATAGCGTGGCTCAGGGAATGCCCACTCAGAGGGAAAACACCATTCCTCCTCGCTCTCATCAATCGCTAAATAGGCGGTGAAATCATGCTTTGTCTCACTCAGCGCGGCGATTAAATTCATTGCCATTGCCGCCCTGTGGGCAGAGGTAAATCCCGACTGTTCACTAAACTCATCAAACACATAAGCATCGTACAGCGCTTGCAGCTGCGCGGAATCTAAAGGATCGTAGCGATTGAGTGTTTCCCCGAGCGTTTCCTCACGGTCATAACAATTAAAGGCACCAAGAAACCAGCCAGGATTGGGATGAAACGGAATATCCGAATCAGGGTGAAGAAGCGTCATGATGGCAGGTTCTCGCATTGCAACTGAGGCTTTAAAAAAGTGTTTTTTAGGCAGCTAACTGCCTTGTCTGATTAAAGGCATTTTCGGCTAAGGTACCGCATCAAGCCGTTTAATCAATATGCTAATATAAAAGCGAAGGCCCCATTGCTGGTAATGGGGCCTGAGTCGATTTAGCGTTTTTGCAAAATCACGCTACCGATGGAGTAACCCGCGCCAAAGGAGCTTAATAGCCCTAAATCGCCCCCGTTGAAGTCAGCGGAATATTTATGGAAGGCAATCACAGAGCCAGCGGAGGCGGTATTGGCGTACTCATCGAGCACCACAGGCGCTTGCTCTGGCGTTACCTCATCCCCTAGCAGTTTTTTCACCACGAATTGGTTCATATTGATGTTGGCTTGATGCAACCACAAACGTTTAAAGGACTGTGGTGTGAGGGATTGCTCGGCCAGATGCTCGTCTAAATGCTGATAAATCATCGGTAACAGCTCTTTAAAAACTTTGCGGCCCTGCTGATGGAATAACTTATCCGCCTGATGCGCCGAGCTTGGATCGCAACGATTTAAAAAACCGAAATTACTGCGAATATTGTTCGAGTAGTCAGTAAAACAACGGCTTGAAACAATGTTAAAACCCTTATTGGCGGCCACTAGGCTTTGCTCTTCGAGCACCATAGCAGTCGCTACATCGCCGAAGATAAAGTGACTGTCACGGTCACGGTAATTCACCTGCGCCGAACAAATTTCTGGGTTAATCACTAACACCCGTGACGCCGAGCCCGTCGCAATTGCATTGGCGGCGGCCACAATAGCAAAGGTTGCTGAAGAACAGGCAACCTGCATATCGTAGCCATAGCCACGGGTACCGAGTGCCCGCTGGATTTCAATTGCCATCGCAGGATAAGCGCGCTGCGTATAAGCACAGGCAACGATCACTAAATCGATTTGCTCGGCCTTCACATCCGCTTGCTTAAGCGCCATTACTGCCGCCTCAACCCCAATTTCGGCCTGCATAGATAACTCGTCACTGCTACGCTCAGGAATAAGCGGCATCATGATTTCAGGATCGAGAATACCGTCTTTAACCATCACATATCTGTGTTTGATGCCCGAGGCCTTCTCGATAAACTCACTGGAGGAATAAGACAGCGGCTCGACATGGCCCTGTTCAATTAGTCCTGCATTTTCAAGGTTAAACATATCGACATAGGCGTTGAAGCTCTCCACCAAAGCTTCATTTGAAATACTGTGTGGCGGCGTAAATAAACCGCTGCCAGAAATAACGACCTGTTTCATAGGTGCTCCGAACGGGTGCTTGTTGTAAGGTGAGCAGACGTCGCATTATTCTGTGTTGGCACAGCGGCCAATGCGGGTTCAGCCTGCGCCTGTTGCTGCTCTAATTGTTGCTTTTTATGCATTTGCGCTAAGTCTATCACGACTGTGGAAGATATTTTATCTTGGATCCCCTGCCGATTGGCATCCCAAAATATCTGCATAAAGCCCAGTAAGCCCGTCGTGAAGCCCGCCGCATAACCGCCATAGCGGCCAAATGCCCCCCAAAGGCTGATTTTAGCGCCATCGAGTTGGATAACGCGGATGCCTAAGAGTTTCTTACCTAAGGTCTGACCATCAAATTTAGCGGTAAATACGGTGAAGTAAAATGCAGCCCAGCCAAAACCTAAGCCCATATCGCTCATAAAGCCTTTGATCCACGCCAGCACACTGCGGGTATCACTCTCTTCCTCTTCATCGGCTTCACTGTTAGGGCTTTCGGTTTGATGTGCTGGATTGAGATTGATGTCAGGAACTAAGGAAGCATTTTCCATTGCCGCTCGATTATCGGTTTGAGCGTTGGCTAATCCATCGGTTATTGACTCAGGTGCAGAAACAGCTTCATGCGTGCCATCGGGCGATTGGTTTGCGAGC
Organism: Shewanella decolorationis; assembly: GCF_004354305.1. NCBI lineage: Bacteria > Pseudomonadati > Pseudomonadota > Gammaproteobacteria > Alteromonadales > Shewanellaceae > Shewanella > Shewanella decolorationis. The sequence goes on from NZ_CP037898.1 coordinate 4,480,684, forward strand.
GACTGATTTGGCTTTGAAGAAGGTGGTAATGTGCTTGAATCCTTGGTTGAATTTTTAGCTAAGCCCTTGGTTGAATCTAGGGTGACTTCGCCCCCTTTTACCTCGGGCCAGAGACTACCCGCCATAATTTCATCACGTAACAGTGCTTTATCGGCCTCGGATAACTCCGTGCTATCTAAAGTATCTAACACCATATCGCGGCGCTCAACTGCCGACATCCCCTCAATGGGCACATTTTCGAGCGTCTGAGTTTCGAGCGTTTGCTGCAAAGCACGGATCTGTTCGCGGGCACAATCGGTATTTTCACAGAGTCCAAGGGAAACAAGGCCTGGAATCGCCTTAACAACAGCATTGATATCTTGTGGTGCGGAAATCTTTTCGCGGGAAGTTTTACTCGATTGATGGAAGTTCCACAAATTCCCCGCCGAGCTAAAGAGCATCAACCCCAGCATGGCGGCATAGAGGCCCCATTTGAGTAAGCGACCAAACTGACGACTGCGTTTCTCGATATAAATAATCCCCACCACCAGTAGAACAAACAGCCAATCCATTTGTTCGGCTAATATAGTGATAAATAAACCGTCGATTAACATCGCCAGCGCCCGCTTAAATGGCGTCGCTAATGGGGTGTAAAGTACCGATTCGGCAATAGTGAATGCCTTTGGGGTGACCATAGTTCTTGGATCTTTGCCCAAGTCCGTTTGTTGTTGCTTCATGTGGGTAGCAATCCGATTCCGATAGAAGTTTTATAAGTGACACATCAAGTGGTTATTCCTATTTACAGGTTATTTTTTATTGATGTTAGCAAGAGGTTAACACAGTTAACGTCAGTGCCAATCCGGCTTTGCGAAATAACAGAATTACCTTTAATAACCAAATCGAATAAAGAAGAACAAACAATCACTTCTAAATGCGCCACAGGTGATTATGATTCAGTAGTGCAAACATAGGAGCAAGCAATCCATGAGCAAAATTTTCGAAGACAATTCATATACTATTGGCAACACCCCGTTAGTGCGTTTAAACCGCGTAAGCCAAGGTAAAGTGCTGGCAAAGGTCGAAGCACGTAATCCAAGTTTCAGTGTCAAATGCCGTATCGGTGCCAATATGATTTGGGATGCCGAGAAAAAAGGCCTGCTCACCAAAGATCACGAACTGATTGAGCCTACCTCAGGTAACACAGGGATTGCCTTAGCCTATGTGGCGGCCGCCCGTGGTTACAAGCTGACATTAACTATGCCAAACACCATGAGCCTAGAGCGTCGTAAACTGCTTAAAGCCTTAGGTGCAAACCTTGTACTGACCGAAGGTGCAAAAGGCATGAAAGGTGCTATCGATAAAGCGGAAGAAATCCGTCAATCAGCGCCTGAAAAATACATTATGCTGCAGCAGTTTAATAACCCTGCAAACCCTGAAATCCACGAAAAAACCACAGGTCCAGAGATCTGGAACGATACCGATGGTGCTGTGGATGTGTTTGTTGCGGGCGTGGGTACAGGTGGTACCATCACTGGCGTGAGCCGTTACCTGAAGAAAGTTGCTGGCAAAGCCATTACTTCTGTCGCGGTAGAACCCGCTGACTCGCCAGTTATCACCCAGACTCTGGCCGGATTACCTGTGCAACCGGGTCCACACAAAATTCAAGGTATTGGCGCAGGTTTTATCCCTGGCAACTTAGATCTTGAGTTGATCGATCGCGTAGAAACCGTCACCAACGATGAAGCCATCGACATGGCGCGCCGCTTAATGCAAGAAGAAGGCATTTTAGTCGGTATTTCTTCTGGTGCTGCTGTGGTTGCGGCGAACCGCATCGCGGCTCTGCCAGAGTTTGCGGATAAAAACATTGTGGTTATCCTGCCTTCGGCTGCCGAACGTTACCTATCTTCTGTACTGTTCCAAGGTCAGTTTGGCGACGAAGAGAACATTCAGTAAGCGGTCAAGTTTGCTGACAAAAATACCCAGCACTGCTGGGTATTTTTATAACTAACATCCTGTGTGCGTTAAGGTTTTTAGGGGATTGCCCCAGCGTTTTCGGTTACTTTTTCCTCCAGTGTAACACTTACTGCTATAGCCTGTTGAGGTTTCAGTTTTTTGTAGCAATTTGCTAAACCATGCACCATTGAGTCTCGAACACCTCCCAAATAACGAACCTCATTCACTAGATATCATTAACCAATGATATTGATTCATAGATTAAGTAACCTGAGATCGGTTTAACAAGCCATAACTGCAATAGCATTAAACTCCGCGTGAGTGATGTTCAGTTGTGGCTTATTGTCTTTCAATTGATAGGCGATAAGTCCCGCAATCATATTGAGCATAAAACCATGCACGCTNCGGTGTCTAGAGTGCTCTATTTGAGAGATATTTTTTAACTGGTCGTTGATGGTTTCTATNATGAAACGTCTCGACAGCATCGCTCTATCCCACAACGACATTGCCTTCGCTTTCATATTCTTACGCACGTTTGTCACCAGTGTGACGCCTTTTTCCAGCAATTCACTGGAGAGNGCTTTACTGATATNCCCTTTATCNGCATAGAGTTTATTCATATCACTGTGCACCATCNCTTTCACCGGTTTTGTGTCATGTTCATTCGCTGGTGTCACTTTGGCCGCCACGATTNCACCTTGATGATTCACAATCAAATGCAGCTTAAAGCAATAGAACCACCCCATGGCTGTCTCTTGATCACAAGTCTTCGTGATTGAGAGACATGTCCAATTCGTAACCCTCAAGGATGGTTTGTAACCTAAACCATCCTTCCCACAATACCTCTACACAAGCTCGACCTGTCCGCTTGGTATCTTTCCAACCCCCTAATCTGGCCAGACGCTCGTACGCCCACTGCATATCGGGTGCCTGTTGAGGTAACGGACGTCCCTCCATTTTCAACCAAAGTCATTTCCACGCTTTCTGACCCAATAGCGTTTCACAACATTGTGCTGCCACTTCCGCTTTGGATACCTTCATAAAGCGAAGCTGGAGTCAGCGTGTGGCGATAAAAGCCAGTATCACACTCATACGCTCCAGATTCTCACGGCACTGCATTCTCAGCTCTTCCACCGCGGTGCCACTGCTTTTCCATACCTTGTGGTAATCTTCAATCAACCAACGGCGCTCGTCATAGCCGACAACCTCCAGTGCCTCCTTCGAGCATGTGATAGGTTCGGAGGTGAGTAAGTGCCATGCCAGTTTTTCTTCACGATGACTTTGCTCTACGACACTGACGTAATACAGAGGGATGTCTGCCTGAGTGCGTTTGTTGGCTGGAGCTTTGAGGGTCACTCGGGCATATCTCATTTCCAGCGTCACCGCCCGGGCTTTCCTTCCGCCTTTCTGAGGAATGAGGAGAGATTTCGTCGCTGCAAGCGGTAATGTATTCGAGTAGTCATAGAGTTTGTGTGCATGCTCTTGAATGCATCGGCTCTGCATCGAGCGGACGACAAAGCGCTGTTGGTGCTGGGTTTTATAGGTCAGATATTCAAACAAATCAGCCTCACGGTCACAGACGGAAATCACCTTGTTGATATGCTCGCCTAAACGGGCAGACATATTGGCGGAGGCTTGTTCCCATTTGTAGCTCTCTTTTTCCTCGTAAGGGCGAGTAGCATGTTGGCGGCGTTGCCCGCGCTTAGTGATATCCCGCGTCCAACGCTGTTGCTCAATCAGCCCAACGACTTGCTGGCTTTGCGGTGAAAACAGCAAGATAGAATGCGCCAGAATGGCACGGTTTTTATCCCCTTGATTGGTATGACCTAACTCCTCCCTGACACTGTCATGCTTGTAAGTCAGCGAGGTGGTATCCTCTAGTGCTAACAAAATGTCATGCTCTCGAGCTTGCTGCGCGGTGGCTTGAAAACCCGCTTCAGCAATATCACTGGCTTGAATATTCTCATTGCGGATAAATCGGTAGGCCCCTTCCATCTCAGCGGGGGATAAGGGAAGTCTGGACACGGCAACTCCGGGTTGTTGGGTAATAGAGGTAGCCAGTGAAACAAGTCTTTGTGTACGTCTTGGGTCGTTGAGGTTTGCTTGACATTGCGCCCACTGCTCTGGATCCATCATCTTCATCATAATCGCCTCGAATATTTAGCCCTAGACGATCTGATCACAATGCGGGGAATGAGTTCAAAAAAAATCCCTGAGCATTGTTCAGGGATTTGTGTATGAGAGACAGCCCTAGGGTGGCTTTTATCTTTAACTATCTAACTCTTTAAGACTTGGATTTAACTTGGCCACACGGCGCCAAGCATAAATACGGCTTTGGAAAATCACCTTGAATGATTCAAGTAAGATCGAACTAATAACCTAGGCCGATATCGCCAGCGGTGCAACGAGCGTCACATCGTTAGCCTTAGAAGTTTGCCAAGAAGACTTAGCAAGAAACGCCTTACCCGCCTTTATCCCTTGCTGGTAATCAATGCGTAAATCCGCATCTGTGCTGCCTAACAACTTGCTCTGTAATGGCGCCTTCGCAAAAATCTGCACAATTTCAACATCATCAGGAGGATTGGCAATAAAGTCTAGCTCGGCCTGATAGGCCTCTTCATGCTGCACTAAGTAATCAATGGTCTTAGGACAAAAACCAGAAACACAGATCCACGATTTAAGCTTATGTACCCAAGCCGATTGGGCTTGAAAGTCCTCATTGACCGTCCTGACCACCACAATTTTGCGGGCACCCCGTTTATACGCCTCACGCACGGGTAGCGGCGCCGCTAAGCCACCATCGAGGTAAAAGTCTTGCTCGGGTTCGAGTGTCGCATCGCTATGATTAGCAGATCCAATCCCTAACCAAGGCGTTAACTTGACCCCCTGTTTATATAAAAAAGGCAAGGCGCTAGAGGCTTTGAGAAGTTCACGCCAGTGCTCATGACTGGTTGGACTCAAGAAATACCCTTGGCGATCAGAGACTCGCGTAGTCGTAATAAGGAGTTCTCGCCCATTAAGGGATTGACTGGCCGCCGCTAAATCCAGCTTAAAACTGCCACGCTGAGTCTGCTCGAAATACCAGTCGAGATCGATAACATTGGCGCCGATCAGACCGCGGCCTAGTTGATAGAAGCGTTTATGGCGTGTTAGCCCTCGGATGAGTTTTTTGGCGTACCCCTTTTGTCTGGCTAAAAAACTGGTCAAGTTTTGCGAGCCTGCTGAGGTACCAATTAATAAATCGAAGGGGTCGAACTCCGCCTCGAGCCAAGCATCGAGTACGCCTGCGGTAAAAATGCCGCGCTGGCCACCGCCTTCTGCAATTAACGCTACTTTCGGCGCGGTAACAGATTGAGAAGCAGAAGATAAATGGCTAATCGGCGGCATAACTGACCTTATCGCAACAAAGACGCAATGGAGAATAGATAAGCTCAGTCTAAACAAAGATAGTCACAGTCAAAAACGGATAGAATCTATCGTTGTAATCGATAAATAAAATATGAGAAGCGTTTTACGCGGATCATGGCATGGTTAGCAGCAATGCTAAAACACTCATGCACATTAAAAGGTATAGTTAAATTTATCTTTAGATACAATATCTTGATAAGCAATCTATGCCCACGAATCATCACGCGGGCATAGATGAGACTTGGAAGCTTTACGCTAGAACTTATGGGTCAACTCCAAGGTGACATTGCGTGGCTCACCGGGGAAATGGCCATTGCGCTCACTAAATCCGCTAACAGCATATTCCTTGTCGAAGATATTCTTCAGATTTAAGCGCACTTGGGTTTGGTCCCATTGGGTCGTCCAGCTCATATCAAACACTGTATGGGGTTTCACCGTTTGACCATTGAGGCTAAATTGCTCGCCCACATAGTCCATCCCAAAAGCAATCGCCGAATCAATCGCTTGAATATCGTAACGCGTCCATAAACCTGCTTGATGACGCGGCGCATTGGCAAAGTGTTTGCCATCGCCAAAGGTGTTGGTTAGGCTGTCGTTGGTCACGCCTTTAATCACTTCGGTATCGTTATAGGCATAGTTAGCCGTTACGGTAAGGTTATCCGTAAGATCCCCCACCAGCGTCCATTCCACCCCTTGGCTACGTACTTCGCCAAAATTAACTAAATTCGGAATACCATCGTCATCGCCGGTATCTAGAGGGTTTGCTTGGGCAACATTTTGTTTTTCAATGCGGTAGAGTGCAAGCGTGGTCATAAACTGGCCATCGAGCCACTCGTTTTTCATCCCAAGTTCTATTTGATTACCAGTTTCGGGATCGAGTGCGCCGTCACTTTTAATGCTCTCTTGATCCGACAATGATGCCGGATTGAAACTCTCTGAGTAGTTCAAATAGAAAGACATAGATTCGATTGGACGATAATTCAGCCCAGCCCTTGGGGTAATGGCATTATCGCTAAAGGAGAATCCGGTCTTTTTGTCGTAATCATCAAACTGGCTAAAGCGTAGACCCGCAATTAAAGACCACTGCTCGTTGAAATGCAGATGCTCTTGCAGATACAGGCCAAAACGGTTGGAGCGAGTACCGTCGGTATCCATGTCTTTTAACTGATAAGTACTCGGATTTGTTTCACCGTAATTCAGCTCAAAGATATTGAGATTACCCACGCCTTCCTTGCTGGTCGCCAACTTGTAATGGTATTCGGTTTCGACGTAGTGATAATCACCACCAAACAGAAACTCATGCTCAAAACCTAAGGCATTAAAGCGATAGACAAAATCGTTGGTTAAACTGATTTCGTCATTGGCACGGGATTGGACACGATATTCACGTTTGATGGTGCCATCTGCGCTGTTTGCCTTACCATCACCGTTCACATCGACCCAGCCACGGGATTCGTGATATTGCTGATCGGATTCATTATTCAGATAACGAATTTGAGTTTTTACCGAAAAATCATCACTAAATTGATGATCGAGAATCGCTTGCAGCACCAAGGCATCCATTTTCTGGAAGTCGCTTTTCTCGTTGGCATTGTAGGATGAGTCAACGAGGAAATTCCCCGCATCATCCACGGGTACACCACGGAGTCGATTGCCGCCCAAATCCTGTCTTATCAGATCGAATGTGGTGGTGAGCTTAGTATCGTCACTGATTTCATACAGTAAGCCACCTGCTACTTCGGCATTTAAACTATCGGCATTGTTACGGAAGCTATCTTCCTGTTGATAATAGCCTCCCAATCGATAGGCTAAATCCTCGGTTAAGCCGCCAGTGAAATCCAGCGAACCGCCCATCATGTCGTAACTGCCCGTGCTTAAGGTGAGCTCTTTACGCTCGACAAAGGTCGGTTTTTTGGTGACATAGTTAATCATGCCGCCGGGCTCACCGCCGCCATAGAGTGCCGATGCGGGGCCTTTTAATACCTCAACCCGCTTCACGTTGAACAGTTGTGGCACCGAAAACCCCGAATATGGATCGCCACGCACGCCATCGTAAAACACGTTGGCATCGTCGCGAAAGCCACGAAAGGTCACGCCGGAATAGCTAAATTCACTTACACCGGCAATGGAGCGGTATAAGTCAGTAATATTGCGGGCGGCTTGATCGTCAATTAGTTGCTCGGTCAGCACTTGTACTGACTGCGGCAGCTCCATCACATTAATTGCCGTTTTAGTACCGATTTCCGTCTCTTTATCGACATACATTTGCATGGCGCGACCACGCACGACAATTCGCTCTGGCGCCTTAGTCTCGGCTTGTACTTCGGCCTGTGTATTGGTTTGTATATCGGCTTGTGCCGTTGAAGCACTTTCTTGCTCGGGTTGACGCTCTTGAGCGTTAGGCGCAGCCGCAAAGACCAAATGCGGCATCAGGGCAAGCGTTAGTATTGAATAGGCAAAACGTGATTTCACAAAGTACCCCAACCTTGAGCAAACCTGCGGTTTACCCATGTCATCTAAAATGTGCCGTCATTATAAAGTTTGATTATTAGATGACAATAATTCTCATTTAAATTTACATCGGTCAGGATTTGTAACAATTGTAAAGAGAGTCCATTCGTTAGGTGTGGATATAGCGGCATGGCTCTTACTGAATGGCTGAATGGCTGAATGGATCTTAGTGTATAGCTCTTACTGAATGACGCAGAATGAAAGCCATCTTAATAAAAAAGCCAGCATCACGCTGCTGGCTTTGACGGGTTGTAACTCTTTGAAGGTAAGACTTAAAAAATCGCCTCATCGAGCGTGGTTAGCATCTCACTCGCCTGCTCCAATTGTTTACGCAGGCTGCGGCTCTGCACGGCCCAATACGCCATGTAAAAGTCCGCCGTTTTCAGTTTAGCCTGGTAAAAGTCAGCCTCATGCGTGCCATTTTCGAGTGCAGTGAGTGCAATCTTCGCCATACGCGCCCACATCCAGGCAAGGGCAGTAATACCAAATAACTCGAGATACGCCATTGATGCCGCGCCGATAATGTCGGGATTGCTGGCCGCATGGGTCGCTATATAACCGCTCGCCTTTTGTAAATCGGTGGCGCAATCCATTAGCCCACTGATATAGGGCTGCATTTGCGGATCTTTACCCTGTGATTGAATAAACTCAGTCACTAACGCAGACCATTGCTGCATGGCGGCGCCGCGATCGCTCAGCAGCTTACGCCCAACTAAATCGAGCGCCTGAATGCCATTTGTGCCTTCATAAATCAAAGCGATACGGCTATCACGCACGAATTGCTCCATTCCCCACTCGTGGATATAGCCATGGCCACCAAATACTTGCTGGGCATCCACACAGGCGTTAAAACCACGATTTGTGATAAAGCCTTTCACCACTGGCGTAAATAATGCCGCTAACTGGGCAGCCACCTTCGCCTTGGCAGGATCGCTATGGCGCTCTGCTTCATCGAGCCACAGCGCCTGCTGGCCAACGAGTGCCCGAGCACCTTCATTAAAGGCTTTTTGCGATAACAACATCCGGCGCACATCACCGTGTACCAAAATCGGGTCGGCAGCTTTTTCAGGCGCTTTAGCGCCACTAATGGCGCGGCTCTGCAATCTGTCCTTGGCATAGGCTAAGGCATTTTGATAGGCGATTTCGGACACGCCTAATCCCTGCATTCCAACCCCCAAACGCGCTTGGTTCATCATGGTAAACATGGCGCGCAGCCCTTGGTGGGGTTCTCCCACTAACTCACCGAGTGCACCCTCAAATACCATCACACAGGTTGAGTTACCGTGGATACCCATTTTGTGTTCAAGCCCACTGGCATAGAGGCTGTTCGCCTCACCTAAACTGCCATCACTGTTCACTAACACTTTGGGCACGGCAAACAGCGAAATGCCCTTAACCCCTTCGGGCGCATCGGGCAAGCGTGCTAACACTAAGTGCACTATGTTATCGGTAAATTGATGGTCGCCCGAGGAGATAAAAATCTTCTCACCAGTGATCGCAAAGTAGCCGTCCGCTGCGGGAACAGCCTTAGTACGCAGCAGTGCTAAATCTGTTCCGGCATGGGATTCGGTTAGGTTCATGGTGCCAGTCCATTCACCACTCACTAATTTGGCTAAATACTTCTGTTTAAGCGCCTCACTACCGTGGGCATGAATGGCCGCATAGGCGCCATGGGTAAGGCCGGGATACATGGCAAAGGCCATGTTGGTCGAGGTTTGCATCTCGGTGGCGAAAATACCGACCACTTCGGGCAGTCCTTGACCACCATAGGCGGGATCGCAGGTCAGTGTTGGCCAGCCATTGTCGACAAACTGCTGATAGGCGTCGGCAAAACCTTCGGGGGTAACCACTTTGCCATCCGCGAGTTTGCAGCCCTGAACGTCCCCTACACTATTTAACGGCAACATGACCTCAGTACTGAAATCCGCCATACCCTGTAGGATGGCATCGACCAAATCGGGGTCGATTTCATCGAAGCCTTTTAGGGCATCTTGCTGATAAATATGCAACATTTCATCGAGGATAAATTGATAGTCACGTAGTGGTGCTTGATAGACTGGCATAATCGCTTCCCTTTCATTTTTATGACAATTGACAAAGTGCTCTGACCACTTTAGCTAAATCTGTTGAAAAAGGAAGCATCTGGACCTTGGTACAATGACTTTTGTTTGCACAATCGAACAGCAAAACCGTAAATTGATCGCAACAAAGGCTTATGCTCAAGTGCAAAAGTTTGTAAGCTAAGTGCCTGTATTGCTGATACGTCATCAGGTTGAGGATATTGTTACTATGGGTTCTGTTACCACCAAAAAACACGCAAACGGGCTCGATTATGTCGAAGTGAACACTGCGTTATGCCAAGCAAGGATTTTTTTACAGGGCGCGCAAATCGACCATTTTCAACCCGTAGGTAAGCCCCCCTTGTTATGGGTGTCTTTGGCGGATGACTATCAACCCGGTAATGGGATCCGTGGTGGCGTGCCCGTCTGCTGGCCTTGGTTTGGCATGAGCAATCAGGCAAATTTTCCGCAACATGGTTTTGCCCGTACCCGTATTTGGACACTTGAGTCGGTTGAAATGCGTAATCAACTGGTAGATTTGCGTTTCAGCTTAACGATCAGTGAAGAAGATAAGGTCTTTTGGCCGCACCATACCCAAGTCAACGTCCTCTTTACCTTAGGTGAAACCCTAAGTATCTGCTTAGTTAACACTAACCTCGGCAATGTGCCCGTTACGCTCACTCAAGCACTACACAGCTATTTTCCAATTGAAGATATTCACCAGCTTAAAGCCACTGGCTTTAGTGGCGCTCAATATATTGAGTTTGCCGAAGGGCCTTACCCGCAAACGACAGATGATGTGCTATTCGACCGCGAAACCGACCGCGTTTACACCAACCTAGGCCCGGTACAACACTTACATACGCCCCAAGGTGTGATTGAAGTGAGCCGCGAAAATAGCCACTCGGCCGTATTGTGGAATCCTTGGATTGAAAAATCAACTCGCCTTGCCCGCTTTAATGACGAAGACTATCTGACCATGGTGTGTCTCGAAGCTGCCAATGTGCTTGAAGATAAATTAACGCTGGCTCCCGGCGAGAGTCACAGTTTAGTCACCCATATTCGCTGGGCAGACTAATCCGTCTTTATCCCCCATCAATGCAAAAGCCCAGTGCATGACTTAATGCCACTCGCTTAAGAGCGAGTGGCATTTTTACTTGGATATTTCACCGTTTTCTTTAGCACCACACGCGGGTAGCTGGGCCGCTTCCTCTTCGGGGGTAAAATCAACCTTTTGCCATTTTCCCTCAGTCGTTTTAAGTGCTGTGGGATCGCTCCTGGACTCCCTCTGTCGCTCCAACCAAACTCATCTTGGATTAAAAACAGGGCATTAATGAAACTTATTCTCTGTGGCTCAACGTTATGCTGCACTGCCATGGCAGCCATCTCTAGCCGAACAATATTGTAGGTCGTCAAGATCCCCCATCATTCTTGATACACCCCATCCTTCTTCTTACTGCGCAGGACAGGTTTATTTTCCAGTTGATATTGCTTCAGCTCACCAG
>NZ_CP037898.1:4492199-4581620 GCF_004354305.1 Shewanella decolorationis
ATTCTGGCGCATTCAATCTTGCTGTTTTCACCGCAAAGCCAGCAAGTCGTTGGGCTGATTGAGCAACAGCGTTGGACGCGGGATATCACTAAGCGCGGGCAACGCCGCCAACATGCTACTCGCCCTTACGAGGAAAAAGAGAGCCACAAATGGGAACAAGCCTCCGCCAATATGTCTGCCCGTTTAGGCGAGCATATCAACAAGGTGATTTCCGTCTGTGACCGTGAGGCTGATTTGTTTGAATATCTGACCTATAAAACCCAGCACCAACAGCGCTTTGTCGTCCGCTCGATGCAGAGTCGATGCATTCAACAGCATGCACACAAACTCTATGACTACTCGAATACATTACCGCTTGCAGCGACGAAATCTCTCCTCATTCCTCAGAAAGGCGGAAGGAAAGCCCGGGCGGTGACGCTGGAAATGAGATATGCCCGAGTGACCCTCAAAGCTCCAGCCAACAAACGCACTCAGGCAGACATCCCACTGTATTACGTCAGTGTCGTAGAGCAAAGTCATCGTGAAGAAAAACTGGCATGGCACTTACTCACCTCCGAACCTATCACATGCTCGAAGGAGGCACTGGAGGTTGTCGGCTATTACGAGCGCCGTTGGTTGATTGAAGATTACCACAAGGTATGGAAAAGCAGTGGCACCGCGGTGGAAGAGCTGAGAATGCAGTGCCGTGAGAACCTGGAGCGTATGAGTGTGATACTGGCTTTTATCGCCACACGCTTACTCCAGCTTCGCTTTATGAAGGTATCCAAAGCGGAAGTGGCAGCACAATGTTGTGAAACGCTATTGGGTCAGAAAGCGTGGAAATTACTTTGGCTGAAAATGGAGGGACGTCCGTTACCTCAACAGGCACCCGATATGCAGTGGGCGTACGAGCGTCTGGCCAGATTAGGGGGTTGGAAAGATACCAAGCGGACAGGTCGAGCTTGTGTAGAGGTATTGTGGGAAGGATGGTTTAGGTTACAAACCATCCTTGAGGGTTACGAATTGGCCATGTCTCTCAATCACGAAGACTTGTGATCAAGAGACAGCCCGAAGGAGCCTTAATGCAATGTTGTTCGATTTAGTCGATATTTTCTGGTGGGACAATGAAGCCCTGATAGGCATCCGTTTTTAGCTCATTAAAGCGCTCTAGCTGAGCTTCTTCTTGAATTCCTGTCACTATCACCTGAATATCTAATCCTCTAGCCACATTGATAATCGCACGGCAGAGCTCGCTATTATGTGATGCTTCGTCATAGTAAGAGAAAGATTGGTCAAGTTTAACGTAACTCGGTCTTAGCTCTTGCAGGTAAGACATGGAGCCAAATTGACGGCCGAAGTGGTCTATACCAAATTTTGCACCATTGTCTCTAATGATATTGCAAAGGCGAGTACAGGATTCTAAATCGCTATAAACTCCCGCTTCAGGGATCTCAAAGCAAATCCGTTCAACCTGTGGAGCACTGCGCAGGAAGTGATTAAGCCAGTCGTGGAACTGGGGATCGCTAATACTTTGATGCGTTAGGTTGATTGCCAGTGGCTCATAGTTACGCTCAAGCAGTTTTTGCTCGTAGACTGTCTCAATGAGGCATTTATCGAGTAATGAGCCGAGTGAGAGTAGCTCGATATACGGCATAAACTGGCCTGCATGAGCAAGCTTATCACCCAACTCGAGTTGGCAATAAAGTTCTCTTTGGCTCACGCCATCGCCATTACAAAATTGGATCGGTTGCCAACGAAACTTGAATTTTTTGTTGCTAATGGCGTGGCTAAGGTTATCGCGCCATTGTTCTCGGGTGAAAAGCTGTTGTTCGGTTGTCTCGAACCAATGGAAGGTCTTATTTTCTTTGAGTGCTTTTTGCAGGGCGTTGTCTGCTTGGGCAAGAATATCGGATACCTTCATTTGGCCAATACGTTCAGCGACACCAATGGCGAAGTTTTCATTGGGTTTACAGCCCGCTTTAGAAATTTCTTGGTTAATGGTGCGGATCAGCGTTTGCAGGTATTTGCTAATTTGATCATGCTCGACATCGGTAACTAGGAAGGCAAACTCAAATGCGGCAATTCGTGCAATCACAGAAGGTGTGATCTCATTTAATTGCTGAACTAGTTTTTCGGCCAATAGGCGAATGGTTTCATCGCGAACCTGATAGCCATATTTACTGTGAACTTCTTCGAGCCAGTCTAGCTTAGCTAAAAATAGGGCACCGCTACTCGGTTCGCTTAGCCAGCCATTGAGACGGCTCACCACATATTGGCGGTTAGGCAGTCCAGAGGCGGGGTCTGTGAGATTCTTTTTACGTAAAGTACCAACTTCTTCATCGAGCGATTGGAAGAGTTGTTTAAGTTGAGCTGACATACTGTTGAATGCGGTAACGAGATCTTTGAGTTCTGTGGTCTTAGGCAAGGGCATATCGGGGCCAAACTGGCGCGCAGCAATCTTTTTAGCATGATCAGATAAAGCGTGGAGTGGTTTTAGGATCCAAGTTAATCCTAATCTTGCAGTAAAAATTGCGACTAAAAACAGCAATGAAAAGGCGATAATGGTATTTGACATAATTCGCCATAATTCATGGTAACCAAAACCTGGGTGCGCAGTGATTTCTAGTTGAGCCAGTTGTAACCATCCAGAGGTAATAGTGCTTTCTTTTTTGATTGTCTTAAATAGTTTTAAATTGATGAACCATTGGGGCACATCTTCAATTTTTAGCGGGTTATTCCATTCCTGTTGTTTGCCATCAACCATCCAAGTCAACTTGATATTTTGATAATAGCCGCCTTCAAAAATAACGTTAACTAAGGTTTCGGCAGCCGCAGTATCGCCAGCTTCAAGTGCAGGAGTAAGCATTAATCCAAGCGAAGTACTGGCGTTGTTTAGATCCGATTCCATTTGCTTGGTTAAAAAGCTTTGAGTCTCAGTGAATTGCACATAGCCAAGGCTTGCTACTACTAACAAAAACAGGCTAAAAAGCAGCGAATAAATCTGTCTAAACAGTGTCATCTTGGGTGCTACTCCAGTTTTAATTTGGGTTGTCTTAGGCGATCAACCCCTAACCTATGGTTAAGGTCATTCCATTTTTCGAGTCGTGTTGACGAGCCAGCTAAAACGCCTCGTCCCTGTTCTTTATTTAGCCATAACTGTTTACCGTTAAAACTGTAAACGGGTATGAGATCTTTACGTTGTGTTGCGGGTTTGATGACATGGTCGAGATTATCGAGTACTAGAGGGATGGATGAAGGCGTATCATAGTAAGCCAATACCATATGATACTGATTCACGCTTGTGGCTTTAACCATAGTGATCCGCATCTTATCTTCGGGAACACCTAACTGAAGCAGTGTGAAATACTTGGCGATTGAAAAATCTTCACAATCTCCACCATTGACCCCAATGAACTCCATCGGAGTGGCCCAATAGTTTGATTCTCCCCATAATTTTATGTCATCAACAAAACGGAATAAGTTAAAGAAGTTGTTCACTTTCAATAGCTTTTCCTTTTCGTCAACCGTGCTTGCCTCTGCCAATACTTTAAACCAAGCCCGTGCTCGCATCCCTGCACGTTCACCATAGCGTTTTTCTAACGTTGAGGTGATTTTCGCTTCATCAAGTTTTTGGGTAGGAGACGCATATAGAAAGCTAATCCCTAATGCAGATGCAACAAGGCTAGAGCGGCAGGCTCGAATAAATGCACTTGTACCCTTTGGCCTGCCGTTCATAACCTACTCTGTTAGACCTTATTTTGCGTTATCGACGGAATAAATCGTCCATTTCATATCTGTCGCCGTATCGTCTCCCGTCACTTCTGCAACGACTCGACGATTACGAATTTCTGCTTCGGGTGTTCGTTCTAGAACGACTGGCCGACTTGAGCCATATCCTATTGCAGTCAATCGACTTCTGTCGATACCAAAACGTTCGGCCAGTACCGCGGTGACGGCATCTGCCCGCTCTTGTGATAATACCGCATTGCGTTCGTCAGTACCTGTACGACTAGTGTGACCTTCAATAGTCACTTTAGTCGTTGGATATTGACGTAAGAAAATAGCAACTTCTTCGATTTGCGGGTAATACTCTGGTGCTATATATGCTGAGTTATTAGGAAATAATACATTAATTTCCTTACGCTCATTGATTGATTTGATCTGACCACAACCGTAGTTATCTGTGCCCGCTCCTTTGGCTGTATCATTACAGCGCTCACGGGCTTCGATAACGCCATCACCATCCTTATCGGAAAGATCGTATGCTTGAGTGGTTGTCATATCATCAATATTGACAGTATCACGCATGGAACAACCTGCTAAAAGCGCCACGCTAAGGAAAAGGATTGTGGTTTTCATTGGTTAGCTCCTCCTTCGTAGTTACGTTCGCCACGCCATGCTTCTGGACGAGTCACTTTCAGTGAGTCGAGTAAGCGGCCTGTCGCATTAAGTACACGGTATTTCGCAATGATTTCATCATATTCAGCCTGTAAGTAGTCCTTGCGAGCTTCGAATAACTCATTCTCAGTATCCAGTAAGTCGAGCAAGCTGCGTTGGCCGAGATTGAATTGTTGCGCATAGGCGGACTGAGTGTCTTTGGCTGCGATGACATGGTCGCGAATGTATTGCTTTTGAGGCGCTAACATTTCGTAGGCGTTCCATGCAAGGTTTACCCCTTCAACGACTTCCCTTTGTGCACGTTGACGGATTTCTTTCGCTTCACCCAGTTTGTAAGCAGATTCCTTTTCGCGAGCAAGATCTTTACCGCCAGCGAATAGGTTGTATCTGACTCGCACCATAGCAACGATATCATTGCTATACCCACCGACATTTTGGCTCGCGATAGCACTTACACCATCCTCACCACCCACATCATTATTCCAGCTACCGTTAAGTTCTAACGAGACTTGTGGATAATAATTGGCTTGGGCCGATGAGCGCTCATTTTCAGCGGCACGAATGTCATTTGCTGCAGATTTGAGAATAGGATGATTTTTTTCAGCGTCTGCTAGGCTGCTGTTTAAATCCTTAGGCAACATATCTGCATCAGGAACGGGTTGAATTAAGTCAACGGGTTCAGCGGACACGACACGGATAAACTGGGCTTTAGCATCGAGTAAATTATTACGTGCCGAAATTACGTTAGCGTTTGCACGGGCAAGACGACCTGAAATCTGTGATAGGTCGGCGGTTGAGCCTAAACCTGAATCGGTACGTTGCTTGATTTGGTCATAAATTTCTTTATGGCTATTGAGATTTTTTTCAGCCAACTTCAATACTTCATCAGTACGAAGGTAGTTTAGATAAACTTTGCTGACATCCAATGCCATATCTTCTGCTGCGGCAAGAAGGGCCCATTGGTCTGCACTGGCTTCAAAGCTATAACGGTCAACTTCACTGCTGGTATAAAAACCATCGAATAGCATTTGTTTAAGGCTAATACCAAATTCACCACGGTTTAGCTCAGCAACACCATTGCTATCAACATCGCCGACATTTTTGCGTCTGCGGGTTGATACACTATCTGTTTGCTCATAGCCATAACCACCAGTGATATCTACTGTAGGCATATAACCAGCAATAGCTTGATTCACTTGCTCTTCTCTAGCTTTAAAGCGATTAAAAGCCACACGTAGATCTGGGTTGGTATCGAGTGTATGCGCAACCGCTTGCTCTAACGTTTGGCTTTGAGCCGATAGTGGAAGCAAGATAGCTGATAACAACACAGCTATTTTTGAACATTGAAATTGTCGTCTTACTAAAGTCTTCATTGCAAACCTCCCGGTTTATAACAGGCTTAACGCTCTCTGAGCGCTGTGTCCTTAGCCCTTAAAATTGGATTTAAAATGTACTCAAGAATGGATCTTTGTCCGGTTATGACATCAACGGTCGTTAACATCCCCGGTATAATTGGCATCTGCGTGCCATCGTCTTTGATTAAACTTGATTCTTCGGTTCTCACCTTTATAAGGTAGAAGCTATTTCCCTCATCGTCCTGTGATGTATCGGCACTAATATGTTCGACTGTACCTTTAAGACCCCCGTAACGAGTAAAATCATATGCCGTTACCTTAACGACTGCAGGTAAACCTGTGTGTAAAAACGCAATATCCTTAGGAAGGATTTTGGTTTCTATCAATAGTTGATCTTCGGATGGGACAATTTCAATAATATCAACACCCGGTTGGACAACTCCTCCTAACGTATTGATATGCACAGTTTTGATCGTGCCATTTACCGGCGATGTAATCACCGCTTTGCTTACCTTATCCTGGGCACCAACTTGGGCTTCGTTCATTCTTGATAATCGAGTTTGTGTTTCGTTTAGCTGTGCACGAAGGTCTGCGGCATAAACAAACACCGCCTCACGGCGTTTTAATATGGCTTCATCTAATGCTGCTTTCAGTTTTGGTCTAAGCAGTCTCAATGAGTTTAATTCCCCTTGGGCATCGTTCACTGCGCGTTCGAGTTTAAGTAATTCAACTTCGGGCACAATCCCTTTTTTAGCCAGAGGCCTCGTAAGCTCTAACTCCCTAGAAATCAATTGCATACTGGTTGTTAAGGTCGTAGTTTTTGAGGCAAGGTCATCGATTTCTTGTTGTCTTTGTTGTATCTGACGAACCAGAATCTCCAGTTGGTTGCTCAGATTGTCTAAGCGCCCATTATATTCTTCTTGCTGCCTCCTCACTAATGCAGGCTCTGCTTCTGTAATGCTATCGGGGAATACCAAAGCTTTTTTGGTTATTTTTACTTGCTCACGCCAGTCAGAAGTCATATCAGAGATTAGAATGCTATCTAATTCCGCGCGCATGCGAATTGCATTCGTTTTTAAACCTAAAACCTCTTGCTCCTGTTGAGCAAAGTCAGAACGAAAACGTGTATCATCAATCCTAACAAGGGGTTGTCCTTTAGTGACAATATCTCCTTCTCTCACAAAGAGTTCTTGCATGATACCGCCGTCGAGACTTTGAATGACTTGAACTTGAGAAGAAGGGATAACTTTCCCAGAACCCGTTGTCACCTTATCGAGTTTGGCAAAACCTGCCCATAACAAAAAACAGGCGACCATGGCAGCTAAAGCCCAAATAATTAATCTGTGCCCACTAGGAGCATCAGTCATAATCGCGCCATAAACATCATCGACCATATCTAAATCATTTGCCGTGAGGTGTTTGCTCATTTTCTGGCGCCTCCATTAACTAGGCCAAAATTGAGTTTTTCTAACACTTCGGCTTTAGGACCGTCGGCAACCACATGGCCGCGTTCCAGCACAATAATTCGGTCAACCAATTGTAATAAATGCATTTTATGAGTGATTAGTAGCAAGGTTCTATCCTTGCTAACATTTTGCATTGAGCGGATAAATTGTTGTTCCGCTCGGGCATCTAAACTAGCTGTAGGTTCATCCATTAACAGCACTGGCGGGTCGTTCAGTGTCGCACGGGCAAGGGCTACGGTTTGTCGTTGGCCGCGACTAAGAGACATACCTCCTTCACCAACCTGCTGATCTAGCCCTTCTGCTTCCATGTGAGTGAACTGACTCACTCCTGAAAGTTGTACCGCACGGATCAGTTGATGCTCAGTCACTTGGCGAGTACCAAATAGAATGTTGTCCCTGATTGTTCCATGGAATAGGGTGACATCTTGAGGTAAGTAGCCAAAGTTACGGCGCAAATCACAGGGATGGATTTGGGCAGAGTCGACACCGTCGTACCGCAGGCTGCCTGTTGTGGGTTGGAAGAGTCCAACCAGAAGTTTAGCTAAAGTACTTTTACCTGAACCATTGCGGCCAATAATCGCAACTCGCTCACCAGGATTAATCGTTAATGTAAGCGGATGAAGTACTGGTTTTTCAGAGCCAGGATAACTGAAGCCAACATGATCGGCGTTAATTTTCCCGATTAACCGCAACTTACTCACCAGATGACCTTTATTTTCAAATTCATCTTCTTGGGTCATAAGTTCGTTGAGCTGTCGTAGAGCACTGGCGGTGTGATTGGCGCGTGTTAACAATCCCGCGAGTTGCGCCATTGGAGCTATCGCCCTACTTGATAACATAACAGCCGCAATAATGCCGCCCATGGAAATTGCATTATCCGACACACGGTAAACACCTAAAATTACCACGCAGACCACGGTAAATTGCACGATAAAGTTAGCGAAATTAGAGACTGAATTTGAGAGCTTTTTCGAGCGCAATTGCCAGTTAGCACTATGGCCAATCATCTGTTGCCAGCTTTTTTGCACAATCCCTTCTGCTCCGTTAGCCTTAATCGACTCAAGTGCAGAGAGACTTTCAATCAAATGTCCATGTTTTAAGCTGGAGAATTTATTACCTTCTTCGATAGCCGCTTTTAACTTGGGCTGTGTATACAGCGTAAAACCAAGAATGATCAAGCCTCCAACAACTGGAATAACAGCTAAATCCCCAGAAACGATATAAATGACAATCAAGAAAAATAATGCAAAAGGAAGATCAACTAAGGTTGTAATCGTCGCTGAGGTTAATATTTCCCGAATACTATCAAACTCCCCAAGTTGTTTTGCCATGCCTCCAACACTGGGAGAGCGTTTTTCAAGCGGTATACCAATTGCTTTGGCAAAGAGGCGAGATGATACGATGATATCTACTTTTTTACCTGCTACATCAATTAAATAGCTTCTTAGTTGACGCATAACAAGGTCAAATAAATAGGCAATCGATGCACCAATTGCTAATACCCAAAGTGAATCAAATGCAAGGTTAGGTACGACTTTATCGTACACATTCATGATAAACAGCGGAGAAACCAACGCGAAAATATTCACGAGAATCGAGGCTATTAAGGCATCACGGTAAATGGGGGCTGAGTCTTTGAGAGTTTGGACTAACCAGTGGGTTTTGTTGTCGTGTAAATAGACATCGAACCCCATGTCCCCACGATATTCTTGTTTAACGAGAAATAGATAGCCCACATACAGAGTTTCAAGCGATTCTATTGTGAGTATTTCCTCGCCCCCTGTCTCGGGCATTTGAATGACAGCTCGATCGGATTCGATGTCAAACTCCCGCAAAACACAGGCTTTTTTATCCTTTAATAATAAGATGCAGGGTAGCAGTATTGGCGATATCTCATTTAAACCTTTACGAGATAATTTGGCCGCTAATCCTGCGCGTGATGCTGCCTGAGGGAGCAGATCGGGTGTTAGTACCGCTCCAGACAAAGGCAAGCCTGCCGCAAGTGAATCACTTGAGCATGGATTACCAAAATGTTCAGTAAGGAGCACTAAACAATCTAACAGTGGATCTACTATTACTCGCTGTGAAGCGGAAATAGTCCACTGTTCAACTTTTTCAGAAGCTGTAACAGGCACCTCTTATCTATCCTTTGATTTTTATTTAATTATCAGAAGTATCGGTCATGATGGCCTATATTTCTATAGGCCATCCGAACTGATTTTATTAAGGAATCATAGTGCCATTATTATGAGGGTCTATCAGTGGCGTCACTCCTTGTGGTGCATCTGGTGTCACGGGCGCTGCATCGATAATGAGTGGGCCATTACCATTAGTACCAAGTAATCCATTGATAATACCTGCATTATCTGTCGCACCATATTGGCTATAGAGGTTAACCCCATCGAGCACGATATGCTGATCAAATACACCATCCTTGTTAGCATCGATATCGATAACGGTAGAACCATTGCTATCTAAGCTAAAGTTCAGATAGCTTTCTAACGTGCCAGCCGTTTCTCCTTGGAGTAAATCACTCAGATCGAGCTTATCTTCACTCACATTGAAGTCCATGATGTGGTCTGTGCCTTTGTCAGCATCCGCATAGCGCCATACGAAAGTATCATTACCACTATCACCACGTAGAACGTCATCACCAAGGCCACCGATCAGAGTGTCGTTACCTGCACCGCCAATCAAAGTATCGTTACCATTGCCACCATAGAGAGTATCTTTACCAGCACCTCCATCCAAATAATCATTGCCGCCCTGACCGAATAGAATGTCATTACCAGCACCACCCAAAATGATGTCTGCTTTGTCGTTTGCACCAGATTGGTCAAACTCGTCACTATGTTCACTGATGTATCTGTGAACTTGGGCATCACTAGCATCAGCTATACCTAGCTTATCGGCAACGTAGGCTTTAATAGCGGCGAAGCCTTGGCCACTAATGCCAGTAAAGTGTATCGCATCACCAAAGATGACATCATCTCCAGCACCACCATCAAAACGATCTGCGCCTGGTATGGCGTTAACTTGGTCGCCAAGAATTGCATCGGCTAGATCATCAGCATCAACATTCGTTTGAACATTATCATCAGAGTCATAAGGTAATAGGTCATCCTCATCGATGTTCGAACCCATGCCGATGGCTTGAACCGTGACGCCTAGGCTTGAGAGCAATGCAAAGCCTGCTTGGGAATTTGATATAGTATCCGCGCTGGAGTCTCTACCATTACCAGCTAAAGCATAGTACTGATAGTTACCTTGGGCATCGGGTCGCATTGCTCCAACAGGGCTCCGGCTCACGCTGTTGAAGACGTCTACGCTGAAAACATTACCATTTTCGTCAATCACCACATGTCCGTTAACTGTATAGACTTGGCCGAATACGTAGCCACTGCCGATGAGTTGTGACAAGCTACGATCATTATTGCTCCCCCAAGTGTCGTATACCAGTGGGTTACCACCAGGAACAGCATTGTAGTAGGTTGGTTTGCCGTCGGTAATAAAGAAGGCAAGATTAGTCGCCCCACTATTATTTTGGGCATCACCATTGGCGAACCAGTTGGCCGTAGTTGTGAATACATCCTCATAGTTGGTGCCGCCGCCGCTGCTCATATCATCTAAGGCATCTTGAAGAATATCTAATGCATTGGGGTCACTAAGATCTACACTGATGCTGCCCTTGGCGTGAGTATCAAAATCAACCAAGAAAATTTTCACCGTACCACTTTGTTGGCCGCTTGCACTGTCTTTGAGGGTTTCCAATACCTGAGCCAACTGCAATTTCATCGTCTCTAGCGTATCAGCGTTAATACTGCCTGAGCTATCGACCATAAAGGCAATATTGTAGTTTTGACCTGGCAGAACAATGCTACCGTCAAGGTCTCCCACAACAATATTGTGTTCGCTGCCAAAATTGACATTTTGGTCTCCTGGCTCACCTTCTGTGCCCTTGAAGTAATCAAGACGGATGGTATCTTCACCCGTTGCAGAATTAGTGAGATCGGTCCCTTTCTCTCTGGCAACCGCTTCAACTACCAAGTCAACCTGACCTGCACTTGTTCCTGGAACGCGAATTGTGACTCCAGTCAACGTAGCGTCCAGTGCATTTTCAGCCCAGAGATTGCCACCAGTCCAGCCATCAGGGCCGTCGTAATCTAGCAGTAGCTTGCCATCATTGTCAGCTACACCGAGTAGTTGTCCGTTGTAGAACACTTGTGTGCCAGCAGGCAAACCACTCAATTCAATGGAGTCGAGCAATTCGCTGCCGTCACGATCAGTTAGAGATGCATGGATTTCAACTGGGTAGTCAACATAGGTTGGCTGAACCATGACGAGCTCACCAGTGTTCTTGTCCAATTCATAAATGCCGTCATCAAATTGGATATATTCGATATCGTGCAGTGCTTTTGTTATTGTTTGTCCGTGCTCAATTGTTGTGAAGTTGAACCAGTTGTCCCACTGTGAATATCTATAGTCTTTTGTGATGATATAATCAGCGCGATTGCCCATAAGGACGGCAATATCATTCCCTTCGCCACCATATAAGCTATCTTGGCCAAGTCCTGCGACTAGGATATCATTGCCAGTACCGCCATTAATTGTATCACCTTGAATAGCATCTCCGCCGACTAGCACATCATTGCCAGCATAACCAAGCAAGTGATCTCCACCGCCATTCGTGCTAACTATGTGATCGTTTCCAGTCGAACCATATACTGTATCTTGGCCACTGGAAGCATCTGTTTGTTTAGCTCCAGTATTGAATGGTTGGTGAGTAAAATCGCCATTGCGGAACTGTTCAGTTGTAATTCCTGAGCTGATGAAACCACTGTAAAGTGGTGTGCCATTAGCGGTCAGTATCACGTCAACCAATGGCTTATCGGCAACTGGTTGTACTGTAATATTGAGTGTTGCCGTATCTCCCGTATTAGTCGTGTACGTAACAGTGGACACATCGCCTGACCAGTGTTGATTAGGTATAAATTTGAACTCTCCATTAGCTTGTATTAGCAAGCTACCTATGGAGAGGGCCACTGTTTGACCTGCATTGAAGCTTGTTAGTGTACCGTTATACATGACGGTAAAGCTGACGATACTTGTATTACTTGAATGGTCGTTAGTCAAAAGTTGACCTGTTACTAACTGATCTTCTTGCTCGGTAAAGCTATCGTCTTTCGCATAAATGACAGTCGCCTGGTCACTGCCCGGCTCGGAGACGTTGCCCGCCTTGTCGGTCTGGGTTGCACTTACCGTCAGTGACTGGCCATCCGCCGGGGTATTCTCGGTCCAGCTGATGGTGCCGTTGTTGTAGGTAAAGCCTGTCGCCGGAGTGCCGTCAGCAAACTGCAGCGCGCCATTCACCAGCTTCAGTTCCACATTGGTGGTCGCGGTGCCATTGACGATAGTCAGGTTCACGTGACCGCCTTCAGCAAAGTCGGCATGGTTGATGGTGACTTGGAGCTGTACGCCATCACCGTTGATTTCGGCTTGCGTGAGTGAGCCATCACCTGGATTGCCGTCATCGACGATCAATACGGTCGGTGCAGTGGGTGCTGTGGTGTCTATTGTTACAACGTCGCTGGCATTATCGGTGTTACCTGCAGGATCTGTGACCGTAGCTGTTAAAATCAGGGTCTTGCCTTCATCTGGGGCATCGACCGCTAAACTCAGGCCGTTATTCAGCATGTCCAGAGTGACGGTACCATTAAACAGCTCGTTACCATCTTGGTCGACAATTACTAAGGTATCGCCGATGGAGGTACCTGCACCGAGGGTGACTTGGTAGTTCACTTGACCGCTGAGTTCGGCGCTGCTGAGCAGGCCGTCGTTGTTGGTATCTTCAGTGATTGTGAGGTTAACTACTGGAGCATTGGTGTCAATCACCACATCTTGGGTGACGGTTTTGCTGTTGCCAGCGGCGTCAGTGACGGTGGCGACCACGGGGTAGGTGCCGTCAGGCAGCACGGTGCCAGTCAGGTCGACACTCCAGTTACCTTGTGCATCAATCACTAAGCCGTTGGCGGTGGTGTAAACCACACCATTGATGGTGACGGCTAAGGTGCTGTTGTCATCCAAATCGACGGTACCTTTGAAAATCAGGGTGTTGTCGTTGGTGATAAAGTCACTGCTGGAGCTGCCGGTGTCTTCGGTGATGGCGGTGATGGCCACGGNGTTNCCGTCACCGTCTTGGTCAATCTNGGTGTCAATCACCACATCTTGGGTGACGGTTTTGCTGTTGCCAGCGGCGTCGGTGACGGTGGCGACCACGGGGTAGGTGCCGTCAGGCAGCACGGTGCCGGTCAGGTCGACACTCCAGTTACCTTGTGCATCAATCACTAAGCCGTTGGCAGTGGTGTAAACCACACCATTGATGGTGACGGCTAAGGTGCTGTTGTCATCCAAATCGACGGTACCTTTGAAAATCAGGGTGTTGTCGTTGGTGATAAAGTCACTGCTGGAGCTGCCGGTGTCTTCGGTGATGGCGGTGATGGCCACGGTGTTGCCGTCACCGTCTTGGTCAATCTTGGTGTCAATCACCACATCTTGGGTGACGGTTTTGCTGTTGCCAGCGGCGTCGGTGACGGTGGCGCTGACGGGGTAGGTGCCGTCAGGCAGCACAGTGCCAGTCAGGTCGACACTCCAGTTACCTTGTGCATCAATCACTAAGCCGTTGGCGGTGGTGTAAACCACACCATTGATGGTGACGGCTAAGGTGCTGTTGTCATCCAAATCGACGGTACCTTTGAAAATCAGGGTGTTGTCGTTGGTGATAAAGTCACTGCTGGAGCTGCCGGTGTCTTCGGTGATGGCGGTGATGGCCACGGTGTTACCGTCACCGTCTTGGTCAATCTGGGTGTCTACGCTGCCGTTATCGCTGGCTTTTCCTGTATTACCCGCTGGATCGGTGACTGAAGCCTCTGCAGTGTAGCCACCTTCAGCGATGGGGTTGGTCACATCAACTACATAAGTTCCATCTGGGTTAACCGTCGTTGTAAGAGTTTGTTGTGCTCCCGTACTGTCGGTAACAACGATAGTGATAGTACTACCTGGAGGAGCATCGGTTGTACCAGTGATAGTGGGCGTTGTATCTTGCGTGTCATCAGGCGCACTCACAGTGATCACTGGACCTGTAGTATCCAGAACTGCGGAATCACTGCCTTCTGGCGAGGTGTTCCCTGCTGAATCTGTTATAGTTGCAACGACAGTGATTGTTTCACCTTCAGCAGGAGCTGGAAGCGTTAGATTAACAAATCCATTATCTATGTCTTCCTGCGTTAGGATGTAATCAACACCATTAACTGTGAGCGTATCTCCCGCATTCGCGCCAGTACCCTCTAAGCCAATAGTGACATTTACTTCGGTTGCTCCACCAAGTTCTTCATTACTGATGAAGCCGTCATTGTTAGTGTCTGTAGTGATAGTGACACTAGGACCGCCATTTGCAACCGGAGTGATATTAATCGTTAATGTTGCAGTTGAACCAGTATTGGTGGTGTAAGTAATGACGGGTACTTGGCCATTCCAGAATTCGTTAGGTGTGAATGTGTAGGAGCCGTCGGCATTGATGACTAAGCTACCGCCTTCTAAAGTAACTGTGGTGCCAGCTGCAACCGTTTGACCGTTGACTGTAAAGCTGGTCACGGACAGTTCATTGTCCACATCGCTATCGTTATCAAGCACATTACCTGTCGCCACGGTATCTTCTGGCACGGTATTGGTGTCGTTTGCTAGTACCGATGGGTCATCCACTGGCGTGATATTAATGGTTAATGTCGCAGTTGAACCAGTATTGGTGGTGTAGGTGATAACAGGAACTTGACCGTTCCAGTTTTCATTTGGCGTGAAGGTGTAAGAGCCATCGGCATTGATGACTAAGCTACCGCCTTCTAGAGTAACTGTTGAACCTGCCGTAAAACTTGTACCGTCAACACTAAAACTCACCACACTTAAAATTGTGTCAGCGTCAGTATCGTTATTGAGCACGTTACCTGTGGCTACTGTATCTTCATCAACGGTAATACTGTCGTTTGCTAATACTGAGGGAGAGTCTGTCGCAATAGATTGATCTGGCGTGTTACTAGCAATAGCCGCAAGTGTTTGTCCTGATGTGCTATAGCCGGATGTTGCAATCGCTTCGGCCCCATCACGGGCAAGACTTACGTAACCGGAATTCCCATCACTGGCAGGGGCATTGCCTGCAGCGGTTTCAGGTAAGTTTTTCGTTGGGTCTTCACCTGAAGCAATAAGATCTTGTAATGCTTGGATTTCATCAGGTGTTGCTTCAGCGTTTGTTGGGGTAGCTGCTGTAATAGCTGGCGCTGCCTCGTTTGATAACTTAGTGCCATCATCAAAAGTGATTTCGTAAGTGGCATTTTCACCAATGTGGAGAACGGCACCCTTTGGGAGTTGTTCGCCATCCTTAGCGGGTTGTTTTGAACCATCAACTTCGATATTGATCTGCCCATTAACTAACTTGAGCAAACCTTTCTTTGATGTAATTACCGATCCCATAATTAGCTCCCAACAGCCAAAGTGTGTTAATCCGAAGAAGCACAAATTCAACAAAAATGCAGAATTGTGATACAAGTGGTGAAATTTTAGCTGGGTAAGTAGCGCAAGTCAATTTTTTGACGCGCCTAGATGGCTTGCTGTGACTGGGTTTTACGGGAGGAGAGACTGAATAATGTCGTTTATAAACCAAAAAACTAGATGTTGTATCTTAAATCACAAATGCAACTGTATCTAGTGTCATTGATTTCTATGTTTAAACATTTTTATAACAATTTGTGCTTGAAATAGATATTAAAGTTTTATGAATTGTTTGAGATGTGCAAGAGGTTGACCGCCAACTTCAGTTATTAACCAATAAATTTGCTTAGGCAATACCTGCTCAACAAGCATTGTCGCAACCCGCTAATGGGGCTGCGACGGCAAAATATTATAGGTTTACCGCTTGGCGATAGCTTTGATTAGCGTTGCCTTGTTCACCTAATTGCTCTTGAATGCGTGCTAGCGCAAGCCAAGAGTCTTTACTCGGGGCAAGGCGACACACATTCTGCCAGCAGGTTTTCGCTTCTTTCATGTCGCGGGTTTGTTGATACAGCAGTGCTAAGCATTTTTGGTAATCAGCATTATTCTCATGGGTGATTTCATGCTTGAGCAATTGCTTGCGGATCTCTTCGTCATGGGCGGTGACGATCTGTGGGATCACTTCTAACAGTGCTGACTCTGGCGAGCTACGTAGCTTTTTCGAGAGTAATTTAAGCGCTTGGTCTTTACGATTAAAGCGGCATAAGCCCATGGCGTAAATCGCTAAAAACTCAGACTGGTTACGTTCATCGCGTGAAAGCCATTGCCAGCATTGCTCTAGGGCATCTTCCCCTTTAAGACTCGCCGCTTTTAATAGGGCGCAATGGGTTTCAACGCTTAGTGCAGTTAACTTTGCATCATCTAGAATTTGGCGTTTCTTCAATATTGGCAGCAATAGCTTAAGTGCTTCCCAGTCTTGTTGCGCGCGATATAACTCGAGGGCGAGTTTCAGCACTGGGGCTTTACTCTTACTGGTTGGAGCTAACTTATCGAGTTCCGCTCTGGCTAAGGCTAATTCACCTTGTTTGAGTAAATAACGGGTACGAGTGGTTGCTACCGCATTGGCCGTCATAGGTTGGGCTTCTGCGCGGGCAAGATATTGATCTCGCTCTGCAATTTTATTTTGGTGTTGCGCGGCGCGTGCTGCGGCTAACAAATTTAATGCGGGCAGTTCACCGTTGTCGGCCCCTTTAATCATGGCGCGCTCTGCCGCAGGCCAATCTTCTTCGGCAATGGCAAGTGCGCCGATGAGGGTGTGTTTTTTAGCGGAGCGGCGACGCCAATGTTGCGGAATAAAACGGCTACGTAGCAGTAGATTAATCACAGTGATCACTAGCCATTCCAGTATTTGGAATAGGGCATAGAACACGATTAACATGATGATCCCAAAGACTAAGCTGGTCTCAAGTTGATAGTCACCCGCTGCGATATATACATAACCCGTATTACCAACAATCCAGGGGCTGATACATAGGCCTAAAAGTATAATACCAAGAAATATTAATACCTTAATCATAGCTGTGGTTCCTCTGAAGAGGTGAGTTCACCATAGCTGGTTAACTGTAATAACAGCGGTTTAGCGGCAAAGGATTTCAGGGTGATCGGGTCAAGCTCGAGTATTGCCAACTTGTCGATTTCGGCAATCGCTTCACTAGTTTGATGGGCTTGAACATCAAAATAGGTTTGGATCCACTGGCGCGCCATCATCAGTGATTGATGATAAGCGGCTCTATCATAGCGATAGAGTGCCAGTTGTGATTGCAGCAGTTTATGGCGGATATTCTCAACCAGATACCATTGTTGCTCTGGAGCAAGTAGGGCTGGCGCATCGGCGGTTCTGTGGCGAATGGTAATAAAATCTTGGGTCAACGCCTTCCAAGTTTTACTTAGATTGCTTTGCCAATCATTCAGATCGCCAGAAATGGCGGTATCTTCAGTGGCGCTTGCATCAGCATCGGCACGGTTTAGCGGTAATTTGTCGAGTTGAGCGATTAAGGCATCGAGTGCTAGTACACCACCTTCAATATCCACACTCTTAATATTGGTAGTCGCAGCAATATCCTTGGCCAGTGCCTTACGGATTGGCAGTAAGGCTGGGTTGTTCATCGCGGCAATGGTTTCGTCGGCTGACTTTAATAAGTCGGTCGCCGTGCGCGGATCTTTTTCGAGCCAAAGTTTACGACCCGCCATGTTCACCAAATATTCGGCTTCCGAGGCCATCCAGTGGGTTGGGCTACGTTGGGCCAGCTTATTTAATCTGTCCTGCAACTGGCTTTGGTCCGTGGCGAGTTTCGACAATTCTTGGAAGGTTTTGGCATCGGATAGTTGTTGTTGCTCAAGCTGTGCAATGCGCTGATTCGGGACGAGTAAAGCCTGCTGCAACTGATCTTGCAGGGCTAGATTTTTTGTCTCTTGCAATTGAAGCTGTTGCTGCATTTGTTGATACAGCAAATAGCCGCCACCTATGGTGCAAACGGTTAAGCCTAAGGCCAGTAACACACCGAAACGAATCGCCCAGGAGCTGCGATTCACTTGCAACACTTGGCGAGCCGCTTGAGTCGATTCGGGTTTGCTGGCTTGCGGCTTAGTATCGGCAGGTTTAACGGCTTTATCTTCGAGTTGATTGGCCTGGGGTTCAGAAGCTTGGGTCTGTGGCGCAGCGTCATCGGTATTGACCGACGGAGCGAGAACTGGGGTAGCCTGTGACTCTGGGCTTTGGGCGTCGTGCTTGTTGTTATCCATTTAACAGTCCTTAAAATCATGCTACTGCCGAAATTCGAGTAAAATCGGGCTAAATAGCACTTAGAGTTTAAGGGCGTTTAGCACGGCTTTGCTGTTGGCGGCATTGGCATTGGTGACTTGGGTTATACCAAAGGCATGAGCTTGAGCTTCTACTCGGTTACTGGGGACTATGATATGACATGAGCGCAGCCATGCAAATAACTCTTTTGGCACTAGATTAATCAGATTATCCAGTACTTCACCACTCGTCACGACGATAGTATCTATCCCTAAGTCTCGCCATTGTTGGCTTACAGCTGCGCCATCGAGTGGCGGGCAAGCGCGTTGATAGACTTCCCAATAGCGGACCTTCGCACCTCTGGCACTCAGTTGCTCGGCGAGGGCTTCACGGCCACCGACACCACGAATGATAGTGATGTGTTTGCCTTGGATATGTTGCAGTGCAGGCAATGTCAGCAAGCCTTC
This sequence comes from Shewanella decolorationis, assembly GCF_004354305.1. Taxonomy (NCBI): domain Bacteria; kingdom Pseudomonadati; phylum Pseudomonadota; class Gammaproteobacteria; order Alteromonadales; family Shewanellaceae; genus Shewanella; species Shewanella decolorationis. The sequence goes on from NZ_CP037898.1 coordinate 4,511,203, forward strand.
TGTTTGCTGGCAATCATCTGGTGCTTCGAGAGCCTCAATTCCCTTCTCTTGCAGCGCTTCCCAAGTTGCATGACCCACGGCGAAATAAGGCACGCTTGGCCAGTCTTTAACTTGGGCTGTATCGACTTTAAACGCAGCATCAGCAAAGCTCACCGCATTGGCGCTGATGCAGATAACCATATCGACATTAGCGAGTGGATGCGAAGTGTCTGGGGGAAGAGGAGGCGTAGCCTCGACACAGAGGAGTGGGGTAACGCAGTGGTCGATACCTTTTTCAGTTAAGGCATCGACCATGGACTGATTGCGCCCCTCGGGACGCGTCAGTAAGACTTTCATCGTCTTAGGCTTTTGCGTAAACAGCGTCGAGGATGCTTTTGGCGCCTTTACTCAGCAGTTCTTCCGCGAGGGCGACACCGAGTTGCGTGGCTTCGGTCTTCGGACCTGTGATCACGCCTTCGATGATTTGACTACCATCGGGATTACCCACGAGGCCGCGCAGTGTCATCTCATCGCCGTTTATTTCGGCAAAGGCACCAATAGGTACTTGGCAGCCACCTTCGAGGCGAGTATTCATGGCGCGTTCGGCGATCACCCGGTAGCGAGTCTCTAAGTGCTCTAAAGGTGCTAAAAGCGCTTTTACGCGTGCATCGTTATTGCGGCACTCGATACCAACAGCGCCTTGACCGTTGGCGGGTAAGGATTCTTCGGCAGAGATAAAGCTGGCAATACGCTCTGATAACTTCAGGCGAATTAAACCTGCCGCAGCCAGGATAATCGCATCGTATTCGCCGTTATCGAGTTTCGCTAGGCGGGTGCCGACGTTGCCGCGCAGATCTTTGATAATCAGGTCTGGACGTGAGGCGCGTAGCTGGCACTGACGACGTAGGCTTGAGGTGCCGACTGTTGCACCAAGTGGCAGCTCACTGATTGACTTATACAGGTTAGACACAAAGGCATCACGCGGATCTTCGCGTTCACAAATCACTTCCAGCCCTAAGCCTTCGGGGAAATCCACTGGCACGTCTTTCATTGAGTGCACTGCGATATCGGCTTGATCTTCCAGCATGGCGACTTCGAGTTCTTTTACAAACAAGCCTTTACCACCAACCTTTGCTAAGGGAGTGTCTAAGATAACATCGCCCTTGGTGCTCATTGGCAATAGTTCCACCACGATACCTGGGTGAACGCGTTCTAATTCTGCTTTAACAAATTCAGCTTGCCACATGGCTAGCGGACTCTTGCGGGTAGCGATACGTATGCGGTTTTCAGACATGCCTAGTTTCCATCCGAGATCTTAGTTGCGCCAATGCTAACATTGGCTATTCGCGAATGTAAGGAAGCCGTATCGATTCTTTGAAGTCGGCGGTGTTCTAAATAGTATAAAAGTGTGATGGATATCTCATTTAGTTGCTCCGCTTTGCAAAAGTGTTAACATGAGCACACTTCTCAATTGTGCTTAAGTGTCGTGTTCTAGGATGGATCAGCAAGGTCAATTTCCTGATATCGCAGAAAGACTTAATCAAGTTCGTATTGCACGAGCTTTGGCTTTGCTTTCGCCGCTGCAAAAGCATTTGTTCCGTTTAATCCCCTTTCTTATTCAGCAGAATAGCGTTCAGTATCCTGGCTTTGTCGATGTCAATACGCCGTGTGGGATCCAAGGTTATTGTCCTGACTCACTTGAGGCTCAGGCCTGTGATGTATTTAAGCTCCCCTTTATTGCCAGCGAGGTTGAAAATCCAGCCTTTGAAGGCGTTTATGCCATGGGCAGCACTGCAAGCTTTGGTCAAAATGCTAAGAGCGATGTGGATGTGTGGTTAGTGCACAACGCGCAGTTATGTGATGACGACTTAGCCTTAATCAAATTAAAAACCGAGCGTTTAACCGCCTGGTTTGCCGAGTATCAATTTGAGGTGAATTTTTATTTAGTTCACCCACTGCAATTTTGTGGGGATATGGCGCAGCGTTCGGGCTGCCAATCGTCGATGGCCCATGAGCACAGTGGTAGTACTCAGCACTGGTTATTGCTTGAGGAGTTTTACCGTAGCCAAATTCGATTGGCGGGCAAAACCGTTGCATGGTGGCCGGATGCCAAGCTCAATCCTGAGCTGTTATACCTGGGCAATGTGCATGAGTTACCGGCAAGTGAGTACTTTGGAGCTTCGCTTTGGCAGCTCTATAAAGGCCTTAATAAGCCCCATAAGGCGTTGATAAAAGTACTGCTACTTGAGGCCTATGCGAGTGAATACCCCCATTCGCAACTCTTGTGCGACAGGTTATGGCAAAAGACCTTAGGGGGAGATTTCTCCGCCTCTAACGATGCCTACTACGCGATTTATGAGGTTATTGAGGCTTACCTATTAAAGCAAAATGATAGTCGCCGACTCGAGATTGTACGTCGCTGTTTTTACCTCAAATGCGGTGTGTTTTTGAGTGTGGAGGCTCAGGGTAAAGATTGGCGTTATGCCAAGATGCAAAAGCTGGTGCAGGAGTGGCAGTGGCCCGACAGTTTGATCACTACCTTAGATGATTGCGAGCATTGGCATAGTGGCCAGCTCAATTGGTTTAATGAGCAACTCAATGAATTATTGCTGGCGAGTTATCAAACCTTACTGCGTTTCGCCTCGACCCATGAGTTAAACGAGGGACTCAGGATTGAAGAGTTGGGGATGCTTACTCGCAAACTGCACACTTACTTCAGCCAAGATGAAGACCAAATCGCTAAGTTGAATTTACTCTGGAGCCGATCGGTTGCCGAATCTGAAGTGACCATGGTGTCTAGTGCCAAGGAAAATCTGTATTACCTCTATCGTCAGGGACCAATTCCCCGCAATCTTTTAGGTGAATCAGCTATTTGTAAAGGGAAAAGTCCTTCGTCGTTAATGATCTGGGCCTGTTTAAATGGGGTCTCGACCTTGGAAACCAAATGGTATGAATTTGGTCAGGGCAAAGCCAAATCTAGCCGTTTGACAGAAGCCTCAAGGCGACTGCTTAATTTTATTGACCATGATTGGCGAGTGTCGAAACTCGATTTATGTCAGCCCTGGCATTTTAGAAAGCTTATTTTTGTCCTTAATCTCGACTGTGATCCTACCGTCAATTGGCATGGGCAAGAGATGATGGTCGATGTGATGAATGCCAACGTGTTTTCATTGGGCCGTAAGAAAGAAAATATGCTCGGCGCCCTCGATGCCATCTGTCTCAATAGTTGGGGAGAGTGGCAATGCCATCGTTTTGAGGGTGAAACTGCGGTGTTGCAGGCGCTATCGTTTGTCACGCCGGGATTAAGACGAGCAACCCATCCCGTTGATATGGATGTGATTAGCTGCTCGCAAAAACTTAGGCCACAACTTAAGTTAGCGGTGAAAAACCTGCTGAAACAAACCGTGCGCCTTTGCCAACAAGTGCAGCAATCGAGCACATTAGTGCAACCGTTGCAAATCAGTCATACCCGTTATGGGATTTTCTTTAATCCATTAGGCATGGCGTATCAGGACTTGAGCGATGCCAAATCCTTTTATCAGCAGCTGTCACGCAGTCATTTGGTGCAATTACCTCGGCCTGAGTTGGGCGACGATCCCTTTTCGAGTATGCCGAAAATTATTCAAAACTTTGCGGCTAAGGGCGCGATTCAATATTTTCTGCGCCAACGCGCTGACAGCCTAGATGTGTTTATTCTCGATGAGGAAAATCAGTTAAGCCATTATGTGCAGTCTGGTTCGGATATGAGCGAACTGGTTAACAAGGTGAGTCATCACTATGTGTTTGATGAATTTTATGCATCAAAAGCACGCTTTAATATTCCGCAGTTTTTCCAGCTGGTGCGGGTGGCCGGCGAGTTGACCGTGATGCCTTTTGGGGTGGATATCAATAATGCCAATGTGGAGTTTTAAGCGGGAATCATTTCCCGCTTAGCAATGTCATATCCGCCTATTATAGGCTCAATGCGATACCGCTCTGGCGAAGGATGGAGTCCTGCACAAAGGGCATAAACTCGCCACCATTACGACCATCAATCCATTTACCATCAACAAAACCAAAGTGATAGCCACCGAAACGGGTCGCAACCCAGATTTCATGTAAAGGCTCTTGTTTGTTGATGACGATTTTCGAACCATCGACAAATTCCAGCTGTAACACGTTACCGCTGGCATCGATATCCACATCGGCGTCTTGTTGATCAATTGCGGTTTCGATAGCGGTCTCTATCGCTTGGAACATGTCATCGGCGAGCTGGTGAAATTCTGTATCTGTCATGGCCATGCATTTCTGTCCTTTGCTTTCGTCAAGATGGGTGCGATTATAAGGCTATTAGTCACCAGATGCACAGATGTTGAGAAAAATGAGACTGTTTTTATTGTTATTGCTTGGTAGCCTATTCATTACAGCATGCGGTCAAAAAGGCCCCCTGTATAAATCCTCTGCCGCAGAGGTGAGTCAGTCTAAAAAAGTCAAGGCGCCTGAGAGAGAAGCAACCCTTGCTAATCCGGCGGAGCCTCAAGCTGAAACTGAAAAAACACAATAATAATCAGCATAATTACAACAAAGCGCAGTAAGGAATCGGACATTGGATCACTTTCTCTACCAAGACAATACCCTGTACGCCGAAGGCTGTCGGGTCAATGATTTAGCCCAGCAGTATGGCACGCCACTGTATATCTATTCCCGTGCGACGCTCGAACGTCACTGGCATGCGTTTAACAATGCGGTGGCCGACCATCCACATTTAGTGTGTTACGCGGTGAAAGCCAACTCGAACTTAGCCGTATTGAATGTCTTGGCTCGTTTAGGCAGTGGTTTTGATATTGTCTCGGGCGGTGAGTTAGCGCGGGTGATTGAAGCCGGTGGCGACCCGGCCAAAGTGGTATTTTCGGGCGTGGGTAAAACCGTTGCCGAAATGGAACAGGCACTTAACCTCGGTATTTATTGCTTTAATGTCGAATCGAGCGCCGAGCTTGAACAGTTAAATCAGGTCGCAGGCCGCTTAGGTAAAGTTGCCCCCGTGTCGCTGCGGGTGAATCCCGATGTCGATGCCGGAACGCATCCCTATATTTCTACTGGTCTTAAAGAAAACAAATTCGGTATTGCCATGGACGAAGCAGAAGCGGTATTTGCTCGCGCCCATGCCTTGCCGCACTTGCAGGTCAAAGGGGTCGATTGCCATATTGGCTCACAGCTGACCGAGATCCAGCCTTTCCTCGATGCGATGGACAGAATGTTAGCCCTTATCGACCGTCTGGCCGATCAAGGCATTGTGATTGAACACTTCGATGTGGGTGGCGGTTTAGGGGTGACCTATGACGATGAAACGCCGCCGCATCCTGATGTTTACGCTGCTGCACTGCTCGCGCGTTTAGGCGAGCGCAAACTCAAGTTAATTTTCGAGCCGGGTCGCGCCATTGCCGCTAACGCGGGGATTTTCGTGACTCAAGTGCTGTACCTTAAAGAAAACAGCGATAAGCGTTTTGCGATTGTCGACGGCGCGATGAACGACTTAATTCGCCCCGCACTCTATAGTGCTTGGCAAAATATCATTCCGGTAAATCCAAGGGATGAACAGGCACAAGTATTTGATATCGTAGGGCCAGTGTGCGAAACCGGTGACTTTTTAGGTAAAGATAGAGCACTCGCGATTGCGGCGGGGGATTTGCTGGTTGTGCGCTCGAGTGGTGCCTACGGTTTTGCCATGGCCTCAAATTATAACACTCGTCCGCGTGCGGCCGAGGTGATGGTCGATGGTGACAAGGCTTATCTGGTGCGTGAACGAGAAAAATTAGCGCAGCTCTGGCAAGGTGAGCAACTCCTGCCGTAAACTAGAAAATTATATTGATTCAGGCGCTTGGCTAGTTAATGGCGGCGCCTAGGCTTAAAGGATAAGTATCTTGATCCAATTCACTAAGATGCACGGACTGGGCAACGATTTTATGGTGGTCGATGGTGTCACGCAGAACGTGTTCTTTTCGCCTGAGCAGATCCGCCGTTTAGCCGACCGTAACTTTGGCATAGGTTTCGACCAACTTTTACTGGTTGAGCCGCCCTATGATCCCGATTTGGATTTTCACTATCGTATCTTTAATGCCGACGGTGGTGAGGTCGAAAACTGCGGTAATGGCGCCCGTTGTTTTGCGCGCTTTGTTCGCAATAAAGGACTGACGAATAAGAATAAAATTCGTGTAAGCACCTCTGCGGGTAAGATGACTCTGCGCCTCGAACGTGACGGCACCGTTACTGTGAACATGGGCGTGCCCGTGCTCGACCCAAGCCAAATTCCTTTCAAAGCCAAAAAGGCCGAAAAAACCTATCTGCTGCAAACGCCGCAACAAACCTTTTTATGTGGCGCGGCCTCTATGGGCAACCCCCATTGCGTGCTCGATGTCGAAGATGTTGCTAACGCCAATGTCGCCGAAATTGGCGCGCTGCTCACTAGGCATGAGCGTTTTCCGCGCGGGGTAAATGTCGGCTTTATGCAGGTGGTGAACTCGGGCCATATCAAGCTTAGAGTTTATGAACGTGGTGCGGCCGAGACTTTAGCCTGTGGCACAGGCGCTTGTGCCGCCGTGGTGGTAGGGCAGGTCCAAGGCAAACTTGACCAACAGGTGCGTGTCGATTTGCCGGGTGGCACCTTAACCATCAATTGGGAAGGTGAAGGCAAACCGCTATGGATGACGGGACCTGCGCAGCACGTTTACGATGGACAAATTCAGTTATGACCGAGCCTTTGATGCCGCAGACCAATCTTCCCTTCGATGAGTTGATTATTCGCGAGTACCTACTCGATAACCCAGACTTTTTTAATCGATATCCCGAGCTGTTATTGGCGATGCGTTTGCCCCATTCGGAGCGCGGCGCGATTTCTTTAGTCGAGCGTCGTCAAGAGTTACTGCGCCAACGGGTTGGGCAACTCGAAGAGGAAATCACCAGTCTGCTGGCGATGGCGGCACGCAATGAAAAGATATTTCGGTTTAACACTGAGCTGTCTTTTAAGTTACTCAATTGCGTTAATTTAGAAGCGCTTAAAGAAGTGCTGGCCGATAATTTAAAGACGCAGTTTAATTTTACCCATGTGCGTCTTATCAGTGTGTTAGACGCTGATGTTGAGATGCAAGCGATTTGGGCGCAGCGCCTACGTAAGGATTACTACTTTGGCCGCTTAACCCAGCAGGAAGCGAAACGCCTGTTTGGTAGCGAAGTGGGCTCAGTCGCGTTAGTGAAGTTAGCCGATAATATTCCAGTAATTTTTGCCATCGCTAGTCATGATGCTACTCATTTCCATCCGGATATGGACAATATGTTGCTCGAACAATTACGTCGGTTACTCGCACATATGCTGGCCAAACTTTAAGGTACATGGTCCGCCTTGCCTCAATTCCCTAATGATGAGGAGCTGGAGATGCCCCCGCAGTGTCAGTCCTATTTGCAGCAATTTGAAACCTATATGCAGTCGGAGCGACAGTTATCGGCGCATACGGTTCGCAATTATATGTACGAGTTGCAGCGGGGAAGCGAGTTACTGCCCGAGGGCGTTGATTTGCTCAATGTGGGCCGTGAGCATTGGCAACAGGTGCTTGCTAAGCTGCACCGCAAGGGCTTAAGCCCACGCTCGCTATCATTGTGGTTGTCGGCCATCAAACAGTGGGGAGAGTTTTTATTGCGCTCAGGCGTGATTGAACTCAATCCAGCTAAGGGACTGAGCGCGCCCAAACAAGCCAAACCGTTACCTAAGAATATCGACGTCGATTCTATCTCGCATCTGCTCTCAATTGAGGGTAATGACCCACTGACCCTGCGTGATAAAGCCATTATGGAGCTATTCTACTCCAGCGGATTGCGTTTGGCTGAGTTGGCGGCGCTGGACTTATCCAGTGTGCAATACGACCAGCATGAAGTGCGCGTCTTAGGCAAAGGCAACAAAGAGCGCATCGTCCCTGTGGGGCGTTATGCTATAGAAGCCATCAGTGCTTGGCTTAAGTGTCGCAAACAAATTCCCTGCGAAGATAGCGCATTGTTTGTCACCGAGAAGGGCAAGCGTTTATCCCATCGCAGCATTCAGGCGCGGATGAGCAAATGGGGTCAGGAGCAGGCGCTTTCTATGCGGGTGCATCCCCATAAGTTACGCCATTCCTTTGCTACGCATATGCTGGAATCCAGTGCCGATTTACGGGCGGTGCAGGAATTATTAGGCCACGAAAACCTATCTACCACGCAAATTTATACCAGTTTAGATTTCCAACACTTAGCTAAGGTGTATGATAACGCCCATCCTAGAGCGAAAAAACAACAGGATAAATAATGCGTTGTTATCTTAGACCCCAGAAGATTCGTGCGATTAGCTTCGATCTCGATGATACCTTATACGATAACGAGCCCCACATTCTTAACGCCGAGGCCGAGCTCACGCAGTTTTTGCATCAGGCTTATCCGCTGACTCAAGCTTGGCAACCGCAGCAATGGCGACTGCTCAAGTTGCAACTGATACAGCAAAATCCGGCCCTTGCCCATGACACCTCTGCGGCGCGAATTGCGACCCTGCACAAAGGCCTTTTACTGCTCGGTTATAGTGAACCTGAGGCAAAACGTGGCGCGCAGGAAGGTTTGGATTGTTTTTATTTTCATCGCAGCCATTTTCAGGTTTCAGACGACGTCTTGGCACTACTCACGCGCTTATCGGCCCACTTTCGCTTGATTGGTATCACCAATGGCAATGTGGACGCACAGCGTATCGGCTTAAGTAATGTGTTCGAATTTGTGCTGCATCCTGGCTGTGGTGTACGGATGAAGCCTGCTAAAGATATGTTTTCACAGGCCTGCGAAAGGTTAGATATTGGCTTAGATGAACTGCTGCACGTTGGCGATAGTATGAACGCCGATGTTCGCGGTGCGCGTTTAGCGGGGTGTCAGTCGGTTTGGCTGAATCCGAGTTTTGGCCGTGTGGCGTCGCTGCCTATTGCAGCACTCTTGCCCCATATGGAAATTGCGAACCTCGATTCATTACAGGAAATGTTATTGCCTTAAAAGAATAGCAGCCTATTTAAAGTGATAGGGATCAAGGATTGGCATATCGTTTTGCCGTAGAGTATTAGCATTTGTTTAACTCAGTTGTTACGCTTTCACTAACAAGGAACTGCTATGGTGCGTTTAAGTCTGTTGCTTCTCTTGAGTCTATCGTTTATTGCCCCTGCGTCGGCGCACGAAATCCACTCCGGTGGTGGTTTTATGGCGGGCTTTAATCATCCTGTTTTAGGCTTTGACCATCTCCTTGCCATGTTAAGTGTGGGCATGCTCAGTACTCAATTGGGCGGCCGCGCTATTTGGACTGTGCCCTTAGCCTTTGTGTGTTTTATGTTGGTGGGTGGTATTTTAGGGTTATACGCGATTCCGGTGCCTTTTGTCGAAATTGGCATTGCGTTATCTGTCTTATTGCTTGGGCTGGCGATTGCCTTTGACCGCCAATTACCGCTGTTGTTTGCGATGGCATTTGTCGGCGTGTTTGCGATTTTCCACGGGCATGCCCATGGCATGGAAATGCCAGAACTCGCCAGTCCCGTGCTCTATGCTTTTGGTTTCTTATTCGGTACTGCGGTTATCCATTTAGGTGGCGTTATGCTAGGGCTTGGCATGCAGCGGGTCACCGGACAGCGCAGCCTAATGCGGGTATCGGGCGTGGCGATTGCTGCTATGGGTGGCTATTTACTCGCGGGTTTTTAGAAATACTACCGCGCCTTAAGTTGCTTATTGCAGTGATGGGCGCGGCGCAGCATTTGTGTAACCTGTCTTCGGCTGGCGTGCATGTCGGCATCTCCCACACGAAAATAAGTCCCCGTATAAGGATCTGTACCGATAAATACAGGCTTTAGGTGCTCTGGCGCGATCGGTACGCGAATTCTTATCAGTTTTTTATTCATAATTTCAATCAGCTGCACATCGGAAATCGCCAAAATATTATGGCTGGTGCGGCTTGGGTCATCGAGGATTTCCCAAAATTCCTGTAATACGGGTAGTGGATTAGGAATGCCTTCAATGGTGAAGTGACCATGTTCTTCACGCACCCCGAGGATAATCTCGCCACCTAAGGTATTGGCGAAGGAACTATAGGTTGCCCAAATATCTTCAGGTAATTGACCTTGCCCATCGCGGCCCCGCGCGAGCTTAAACTCCACTTGGGCGGATTCATGCAGTGAACCAATATCATCGAGTGCGAATGTGGGGTATGTCATGGCGGCTTATCCTAGCAAGGCACACCACTTTTTGTAACACGCCAAAATAACAAAGGCCAGCAGTTGTGCCAGCCCTTGTGGTTAATCAATCTTGTTTATTAGGCAAGTTGCAACGCCTTGGGGAAGAGGATGTTATTCTCTAAATGGATGTGTTGGTGCAAGTCCGCCTCAAATTCGACGAGAGTCGCATAACATACGCGCCATGTGGTGCAGGCGTATTCCGGCGGCGTAAAGTCATTGGTTAACTCGTGTAGCTTTTGCAAAATTTGCCCAGCTTCTTCATGCTCGTGTTGCATCACATTGATAGGATTGCCGATATGACCAAAACAACCTTGCACTTGTTCACCTTGACTCATGGCACGGATCGCGGGGAAGAGGATATTTTCTTCCTTCATCAAATGCGGCATTAAATCTCCAATTAAGGCGCGTACCCAACCAGCGAAGGGAATAATCTCTGCATAATGCTCGCCATGGGCGCGTACCATTTTCTCTGAATATTCGAGCAATAATGGCGCCTTAGCACGAACGTATTGGTGGTGGGTTTGCTCGATATAATAGATCAACTGGTCGAGGGGTAGCTGATTGAGCTCATTTTCTTTAGCGCCAGAGTCCGAGACTGCCTCCAATGCCGCAACAACCTGCTCAGGATTTGCTTCTGCTCGCTCACAGGCCTTGATCAGTGCTCTACCACCACCGCAGCAGAAATCGATACCAAATTGGCTAAACACATGGGCGCGACGAAAATCCTCAGCAACTAACTCACCCACTTTACGATCAAGCCATGGTGAGATTGAGGGGTCTTCTATTTGAGGACCAGACGAGAGATTAGCTGACAGCATAACAACACTCCAAAGCGCAAATAATTTACATGCATAATATTTGCGGCTTTAAAGTGGTGCAATAAATCCTTACTAAAATACTCAAGATTTGCAGCAGCTGTCACATAAATAGCGTCTGTTAAAAAGTCATATGGGGATTATCAAGCTGGAATGGGATTAGCCCTTTTGAGATTTGATTCATCTGAAGAGGAAATTGCTGAAAATTGCCGCATATTAAGATGATTTGATGGGTTATAGCGGCTATTTGGATAGCAAAACCCCCTTGAAAGTTAAACTACTCAGCAATAAAAGCGGCTAGCGCCTTTGGGTTGATAATATGCAGCTGCTGATCGCGTTTTTCGACAAGGCCGAGTTCAATCAGGGAGTTGAGTGCGCGGCGGTAGACGCGACTGCTGGTGCCGAAGCGTTCGGCTTCCTGTTCGACCTTGTTAAAGGCTCCGAGGGCGAGATTGTTTTGGCTGCGTTGTAGCAAATCTAGGGCGATATTTACGGCGATAGGGTGCAATAGGCGGTTGGTGTAGATTGCCATTGAGTCTTGATAATCCCATGCCAGCGCGGAGGCAAAAAACAGTGCTAACTGCGGTTGCGTGATGATGCATTGTTGCAGTTTGGCCGCACAAATTACCTCGGCTTCTATTTGCTCTTCGGCCACCACAGTCCACTGGCAGGGCAGTTGGGTAAAAAACTCAATTTCGCCAAAAATATGTTGGTCACAATTTAGCTCGCCTAGTTGAAAGCGCCGACCATTATTGGCGCTGGTATACATGGCGACTTTCCCGACTGATACCACGTAGAGCTCACGCACATTTTGCCCCTGTTGCAACATGATATCTCCGGGGGCAAAGTGGCGGCTGGCCGTTTGGCACTGAAATAAAGCTTGCTTAAAGAGTTCGCGCTGCTCGTTTAAGGTGTCGCCAAAGCGGCTAGAGAGTTCAGGATGTAACTGCATGTTGATGATAGTTGCGGATTACTAATGCGATTAAGGTACGCATTTCACCGCAGGATTGATACTTATTCGATCATAAAATCAGTTAATCCGTGCATACAGGCACTTTGGTAGCGGTGGATGATAGCGCACAATGCGCGTCGCCGCAGTTGTGGCGCTACAAACTCTGTTGGAGGGATTGGGGTGAACGTGAATGATAGTGTGAGTTGAATGGGAGAGTGGCGCATTGGCTGCGCCATTAAGAGCATGGCTTTGTGGTTATCTGGATGCTGTGTTTAGCGGCAATGCGGGTCACTTTAGCCTTGCTCGCCCTAATCACGCAGGGCGTTGAGCGCGGCTAAAATGGCATGTCGCTCACCTTGGGCGCTTGCCTTGGACGATGCTACATAGTCATTAACGCCTGCTTTAACATCCTGCTCAAATAGCACTACGTTGGTGAGTATCGCCGCCACTTCAAGCTGGCGCAGTCGGCCGACGGTGAATAACGCAGCGGTTTCCATATCGGCACCGAGCACGCCTTGGCGATGCCAATAGTGGCAGAGTTCCTGTTCTTGATCGGTATAAAAACTGTCGTGGGAGCGCACTACGCCGCTATGGGCACATATATGATGCTGTGCGCAATATGCTTGCAGTTTGCCGACCAAGTGATGATTGGCACAGGCCGGAAAACCGGGCTTTACATAGCTGGCAGAGCCGCCATCATCACGAACGGCGGCCTCGGCAATAATCACATCGCCTATGGCTATTTGCGGTTGTAGCGCACCAGCAGAGCCGATGCGGATAAGTTGCTTTACACCGCATTGATACAGTTCCTCAAGGGCAATGATCGCTGAGGGCGCGCCAATGCCAGTGCTGCAGACGGTGACTGTAGTGTCGCCATAACGACCACGCATCAGTCGAAACTCACGGTTATCCGCCAATGATTCGACATCAGTTAGATGCGCCGCGATGCGGTTGACTCGATTGGGTTCGCCGCAGACGACGGCTTTTTCACTGACTTGATGGGGCGCGACGAGAATATGGGGTTGAATGCTCATTGTTAACCTTTATCAATTACTTAGCTTGGCGGTAGCCCCGAGTTTTAACGGGCTACCGCGAAGGGAAACTTAGATAAACAAACTGACAATTGCAGCATTCATTAAGTTTGCTAACGTTGCCGCTAGCAGTACTTTCATTCCGAGCTGGCCAATCAGCCCTGCACGTTGTGGGATCATTTTACTCAGGGCGCCACACACCATGGCCACTGAGCCGATATTGGCAAAACCACAAAGGGCAATGGTCATAATGGCATTACTACGTGCAGACAGTTCCACATTGCCCATATTGGCGAAGGCAACAAATTCATTCATGGCAATTTTTTGCCCAAGGAAAGCGCCAGCTGTACTTGCTTCAGCCCATGGAATACCAATCAACCATGCTACTGGCGCAAACAAGGTGCCGAGGATCATATCTACGGTTAAGCTTGGCATGCCAAACAGTTCACCAATTGTCCCCAATCCGCCGTTCAACAAAGCCATGAGGCCAATGCAGGCAATAATGACTGCGCCGACGATGGCAGCGATTCCCATACCTGCAATGGCACCTTTGGCTATGGCATCAATAAAGCTGCTGGGCTTTTCATCATCGGGTAATTCGGGCACTTCGTTAACGGTTGGCTCGGTTTCAGGGATAAGCAACTTAGCGAACATCAACCCCGCAGGGGCAGACATAAAGCAGGCCATAATCAGATAATTAAGCGCAACGCCCATCCCCGCAAGGCCCGCTAAAATGGAGCCTGCAATCGAAGACAATCCACCGACCATGACCGCAAAAATTTGCGCGCGGGTGAGAACGCGGTGATAGGGCTTGATCAGTAACGGTGCCTCGGTTTGGCCGAGAATAATATTGCCCGCCGCATTCATTGACTCCGCCCGTGACGTGCCGAGCACCTTTTGCAAGCTGCCGCCAATGATTAACACAAACCACTGCATAATGCCCATGTAGTACAGTAAAGAGGTGAGTGCGGCAGTAAAGATGATTTGCGGTAAAACCTGTAACGCCCAGACAAAACCAATGCCTTCAACACTGAAATTGACTAAGCTGCCAAAGGCAAATTTAATCCCTTCAGTACCATAACCAAAGACTTTGCCTACGGTATTTGATACCGCTAGTAGCACATCGGCACCAATCTCGGTTGCCAGCACAAAAAATGCGAGCGCGATAATAATGCCAAATGCACCGATAACAGCGCGCCAGCTGATCAAACGGCGGTTATCAGAACACAACAAACCAACGCCTAAGAGCACTAAAATGCCAAGGATGGACTGGATCATACTGAGTGGTCCTTATATGAATTAACGGCTGCAATTACACGATCTGCGTGGGCCTTTGCAAGGGAAAGAGTGTTGGATTTATTGCCACCTTCAGCGGCAGTGGAGTTCATCTCAAAGCTAATAATGGTATCGATAATATCGACAGCGGCTGCGCGAAATGGGTGTTCGTAAGCTTGCTGGTATGCGTTAAAGGGTAAAAAGTTAAAGCCTGTCTCGCTGTAAGAGTCCTCAGTCGCCCCCGCAGTGATAGAAAATAAGACAGGTTTACCTTGGAGCTGGCTACCATTGGGGCCAAAGGCAAAACCATAGGTAAATACCTCATCAATCCAATGTTTGAGCACGGCGGGATAGGTGCTCCAATAGAGCGGGAATTGCACCACTATTACATCGGCATCAAGCAACTGTTGCTGCTCCGAGGCGATATCGCCATCAAACTGAGCCACTGAATTGATATGCCAGCCCAGTTGCTCAGCCTCTAGGGCAAGTATGCTGGCATTGGCAACAGACTGGGTTAAGTTGGGGTGCCCGTTTAGCACGAGTATGTTCATTTGCTAGCTCCTGAGAGAAAACGGTGCCACTTTGCAGCCAAAACCAGAGGCTCAAGCACCGTGTTACGAAGTCATAGCGTGGATTATAGGGAGGGAAGAACGAATGCCAGAGGACATTTGTCTCCTAGCACCTGATTCAGTTCATACTATTGTGATAATTTGATTAACACATCGATGTAAAGATGAATGAAGTGATAAATGCCGTACTTTTCCAATGAAATTAAAACAATTTATTTAATTCACTATTAATGCATAAGAAGTCATCGTGAGCGAATATCAATACTATAAATTCGAGCGTCTAGATGGGTATTTAGACGCTAAAGCACGCGAAGCACTCCGAGCCATTTCAAGCCGTGCCGAGATCAGTGCTACATCCTTTCAGGTGTATTACACCTACAGTGATCTAAAGGCAGAGCCTTTTAAGCTGATGTTAAAATACTTTGATATCGGTTTTTACTATGCCGATTGGGGCTCAATCGATGCCTACATCAAGCTACCAGCAGGAACGCTTCCTGATGCGTTACTTGGCTTTTCAAGCGATGGGCTTCATGTTCAAGAAAACGATGAGTGGCAGTTGCTGATTTTTTCCCTTGAGGAGTATGACGACTATTTTGACGATGAACAGGCTGACGACTTTTTCCAGCATTTAGCTGCTTTACGCAGCGGGTTAATGCAAGGGGATTGGCGCCTTGTGTACTTTATGTGGCTCAAAGCGTTTGATTTTAATGATGACATTGAGCGAGTGCCGTTAATTCAATTCGATTTTGAGCACCTCAGTGAAGAGGAGCAGGCGTTTGCTGCGCTGTATGATATTCCCTTAGCATTGGTTAAGGCACTCGCCATGGCGCTGAACGCACAACCCAGCCATCAAGCCAAACAAACTCAGCTTACGTTTGATGCGTGGCTCCATAATCTCTCTGAAGCAGAGAAAGACACGCTATT
This sequence comes from Shewanella decolorationis, assembly GCF_004354305.1. Lineage (NCBI taxonomy): Bacteria > Pseudomonadati > Pseudomonadota > Gammaproteobacteria > Alteromonadales > Shewanellaceae > Shewanella > Shewanella decolorationis. The sequence goes on from NZ_CP037898.1 coordinate 4,527,001, forward strand.
ACGCACGTTGTTTGAGCAAGGCCAGCTAACCCGTCACCAAGCCTTAGCGCTGACGCGAAAAGAACCTGCCAACACAGACGAGATCTATCAATACTGGTTAACCCCCGAGGTAATTTCCCCTTTCATCGAGCAAGCGCAAAGCCAATTACAGCAAGAGCAAGCCGCAGCGCTCGCAAAAAAATTAGCCACCGAAAAAGCGGAAAAAGAAAAAGCGTTGACGGATATCTACAATCAGCGCGAGTACTACTGGCAGCAATCACAAGAGCAAGCGGATCGAACTTGCGCCAGTGGTTATGATGCGGCATCACGCTATTTGCATCAGCTGTTTGAGGCCTATCAGTTCAAAGCGGATGAAGCGGTGTTTGAACAACGTTTTAAGCGCTTTGTTGTGGCGAATGATAGCCGGAAAGCACTGTTAAATCGTCTCAAAAGTCTACTTTTATAGGGCGTTCCGTTACGCCCCTTTGCGTAGCACAAACATGCGGTACCCAAACTCGCCTAAGTAGCGCTCATAAATCGCAATTTCTCGCTCGATATCTGCGATGGCGTTTGATTTTGGCATGCTTGCTTTCACTTCTGCCACTCGCGCTTTGAGTGGTTGATAGTAATCGTGCCATGCTTGTTCCCTTAAGGTGAAATGATCAATCACTTCAAAGCCTGCTTGGCGCATTTGGCTTAAGCGTTTTTCGATGGTTTGCATATCTGGGTATTCACCTTCCCAGAATGCGACTGCCTCTTGACTTGGGTTATCGGTTAACCAGATCAAATCACTGACGACCATATAGCCACGATTAGTCAGTAGTTTACGCCACTGGGTTAATGCTTGTTCAATACCCATTATGTAAGCTGAGCCTTCTGACCAGATACAATCAAAACTTTCAGGTGTAAAAGGCAGATCCGTCATGCTGGCGCAGCTTAAGGTAACGCGGGTATCTAACCCCTGCTCAGTGAGGCGTTCACCGAGTTCATCCAGCGCACTTTGCTCGTTATCCACTGCCACAATCTCGGCTAGGGTGTGCTTTGCCAATAACCGGGTTGAAAAGCCTTTGCCGCAGCCAATATCAATGATCTTGGAGGGTATTGTTGGCAGCGTTAATAGCGCCTTTAGCGAATCGGCATCACAGCCCGGCCCCCATCGTTCTAGAGTTTGGAATACCATCATGAAGTCGGCCATGTATTGATCGTGTTCGTTCATATCTTTTGATAACCATTTCAAATGCAGGGCTTGTTGTTCATTAAAACCTTGCTGTTTTAACCAATCCAGATAGGCTTCTGGCGCTAATTTATCGGTCTGTTGATGCCAAAGACGAAGCGAACCCTGACCCAGCAGGGCGACGAGTAACTCGCGAGCTTGCTGCTTTTGAGCGATATCTTCGTCCAACTGCTGCAAGCGCTTTTCAAGTACCGCGCGCTGCACCTTGCTGTCCAAAAAGGATTTACATTCCTTAAGTGTTAAGCCGCCCGATTGTAGTTGTTGCAACAAGTGCAACTGCTGAACATCTTTATCGGAATAAAGTCGATAGCCGTTGGTTTGGCGAGAGCCACGTAATAAGCCTTGCTTCTCGTAGTAGAGCAAGGTTGAACGTGATAGCCCGACTTTGTCAGCTAACTCAGAAATGCGATACACAGATAAAACGTCCTTTCCGTTCTTTTTTAATAATGGCGCGGCTGGCTCAAACAGACCTGAACGCTATTGACGATAAACTATGAAGTTATAGACAGGTCAATCATTGTTGGCAAAAAATATTGTTCAGCGGTGATTGGATGATTGGATGATTGGGTGATTGGGTGATTGGGTGATTGGGTGATTGGGTGATTGGGTGGAAGGTTGTATGCCACCTTTAGGTCTTCAGATTGTTACCTTTAAAGTAACTTAGCGTAGACCACTGACCGCTGCATTTCCCCGTTCATTAAAACGCGTGTACGAGGCTGTTCATAATTCTGTGTCAGGCTAATTTCACACCTCTATGCGCATGAAAGTATTGTGGTGTTCTAGTCGAGTATAAAACAACCCCTCAATAGCTTTCTTCTTTGCGAATGCCAGCTCGTTAAACAAGGCGTTGCCATTGTGCAATGGCTTTTGACACTTCCCCCTTGGGCATTTTTGGTGGCATGGGGACGCCTTGAGTGAACACACCTAGCGACTCATCAACCCTGCCACCATTTAAACAACAACTGATAACAGACATCTGCAAACCGATTTGGATGGGGAAAATAAAAAAGCCCTGTATTTACAAGAAAATAATAGGGCTTTTAAGACATTCTTGGACGGGTGGGAAAACTATTCGATGTTTTGGATCTGTTCGCGCATTTGCTCTATTAAAACTTTAAGTTCTACTGCTGCAGCGGTGATTTCGGTGCTGATGGATTTTGAGGCGAGGGTGTTAGATTCGCGGTTAAATTCCTGCATCATAAAATCTAAGCGACGGCCTTCGCTGCCGCCTTTTTTGAGGATGCGGCGCGCTTCGGTGACATGGGCTTCGAGTCTGTCCATCTCTTCGGCCACATCTTGCTTTTGCGCTAACAGGATCATCTCCTGCTCTATGCGGGCTGGGTCGAGTTCACCTTTGATTTCCGCGAGGCGATTGGTGAGTTTATCGCGTTGATATTCCATCACTTTAGGCATATGCTCACGCACGATAGCGATTTGCTCTTCGACGCCTTCTAAACGGCTTAACAACATTTCTTTAATCGCTGCACCTTCGCGGCCACGGGCTTCGATAAACTGGTCTATTGCTAAATCGAAAGCCGTTAGTAACTCGGCGCCAATGGCATCCATATCTTGCTCTGAGCTTGAGAGCACACCTGGCCAGCGTAGAATGTCAGTCAGGCTCACTTCGCCTTGGCCGGCTTCTTGCCTTAGCCAACTGGCCGCGTCGAGCAGCTGTTTAGCTAATCCTTGATTTAATTTAAGTTCGTTATTGCTATTGTCGGCTAACTCGTAGCGTAAATTGACCTCGACTTTACCGCGGCTTAAACGTTTACGCAGGCGGTCGCGCAGCACTGGCTCGAAACTGCGAAATTGTTCGGGTAAGCGCAGATAAGTTTCGAGATAACGTTGGTTAACTGAGCGAATTTCCCAAGAGGCGGTGCCCCATTGTGCTTTGTGCTCGATGCGAGCGTAGGCTGTCATGCTTTGGATCATGGGATTGTCCTGATGGTTGAATCGTCATATTGATAGGCGATTATAGAGTCAATGGCTTTAGGATTAAAGGCATACAGTATACTGCGAAGGGAAAGCTGGTGTTGTAAATGGCGGAGTTTGCCAGAGAATGGCCCTAGGCATGGCATCCTCAGGCACAAATCCCTATAATATGCAGCCAAAATCGGTCAATGACTCAGAATACAGGAATCTCGCATGCGTCCAAGTAACAGAACGCCAGCACAAACACGTCCCATCACTATCACTCGCCAGTTTACGGCCCACGCCGAAGGTTCTGTGTTAGTGGAGTTTGGCGAAACCAAAGTACTTTGTACCGCCAGTTTTACTGAGGGTGTGCCACGTTTCCTTAAAGGTCAGGGACAAGGCTGGGTGACGGCAGAATACGGTATGTTGCCACGTTCAACCCACAGCCGTATGGACCGTGAAGCGGCTCGCGGCAAGCAATCTGGTCGTACTCAAGAGATCCAGCGTCTGATTGGCCGTGCACTGCGTGCTTGCGTCGATATGAAAGCCCTTGGTGAAAACACTATCGTTATTGATTGTGATGTGATCCAAGCCGATGGCGGTACTCGCACCGCATCTATCACAGGTGCCTGTGTGGCTCTTGTGGATGCTCTGAACTGGGCCCGTGGTAAGGGCATTATCAAGTCTAACCCACTGAAGTTTTTGATTGCTGCGGTCAGCGTAGGTATCTACAACGGTGAAGCGATCAGCGATCTTGAATATGTGGAAGACAGCGCGGCCGAAACCGATATGAACGTAGTTATGACGGAAACCGGTAAGATTATTGAAATTCAAGGTACGGCCGAAGGTGAGCCGTTTAGCCATGAAGAATTGATTGAGCTACTCGGATTGGCGAAGAACAGTATTCGTGAAATCGTCGATGTGCAGAAAGCCGCATTGAATTAATTGTTGTTGATAAGAAGCCCCGTTATGGGGCTTTTTATTAAATCAATATTGCTATAACCCAATAAAAATAGAACGTTAAAGTCGTAAGGAGAGATTGTGAAAGCCTATCAACGTGAGTTTATTGAATTTGCCCTAGAGCGTCAGGTACTGCGATTCGGTGAGTTTACCCTTAAATCGGGCCGAATCAGTCCTTATTTCTTTAATGCGGGTTTATTCAATACTGGACGAGACCTTGCGCGCTTAGGGCGTTTTTATGCGGCGGCGTTAGTGGATTCAGGCATAGAGTATGATCTGTTGTTTGGTCCTGCCTACAAAGGTATTCCGATTGCGACCACAACTGCAGTGGCCTTGTGCGAACACCACGATATCGATATTCCCTACTGCTTTAACCGTAAAGAGAAAAAAGATCACGGTGAGGGCGGTAGCTTAGTCGGTAGCGAGCTTAAAGGTCGGGTGATGCTGGTGGATGATGTGATCACTGCGGGGACGGCGATCCGTGAATCGATGGAAATCATCGAAGCTCATCAAGCGCAGCTCGCGGGCGTATTAATTGCGCTGGATAGACAAGAGAAGGGCAAGGGTGAACTGTCGGCCATCCAAGAGGTTGAGCGTGATTTTGGCTGCGGTATTGTGGCGATTATCAAACTGGCTGATCTGATCAGCTACCTGTCAGAAAAACCGGGTATGGAAGTGCAGTTGGCGGCGGTGAGCCAGTACCGTGAGCAATATGGTATCGAGGCTTAAGCAAGACTTAAGTTTGTTATAAACACCTAAAACCAAAACGCTGCAATTCAATAAGAATGGCAGCGTTTTTTTATGCCCTGATTAAATCTAACAGCTTATTTGGATTGATTTAAAAACTCGGCACGGGTGGCGGGGTTAGATTTAAAAATCCCCCCTAAGGCGGTGGTCGTGGTGGAGCTGGTGGAGTCCATTACGCCGCGGGATTTTACGCAGTAATGTACCGCATCCATTTTAACCGCAACATCTTTAGTTTCGAGCAAGGTCTGCAGCGCGACTAACACTTGCTGAGTCAAACGCTCTTGTACCTGAGGACGTTGGGCAAAGAAACGTACAATGCGGTTAATCTTTGATAAACCAATAATTTTTTTACGTGGAAGATATGCAATGGTTGCCGTGCCATCAATAGTGACAAGGTGATGCTCACAGGTACTGGTCAGGCTAATATCCTGCACTCGCACCATTTCATCAAAGCCCATTTTGTTATCAATCACAGTGATCTTTGGAAAGTTCTCATAATCTAGACCGGAGAATATTTCGTCGACATACATTTTGGCGATGCGGCGTGGGGTATCGGCAAGACTGTCGTCGGAAAGATCCAGCGACATTAATGTCAGGATTTCCTTCATATGGTGTTCAATCTTGTCCTTACGCTCTTCAGGAGTAAACACACTGGGGAGCATGGGGGTTTCAAGTCCGCGCTCTTGCAGGGCGGCCTGTACTTTTACTGCTGCTTCACTTAATGCCATTTTTATCCTCCACTACTTTTGTAGCGGCTATCACTGAAAACCTAGCACTGGTCGCTGTGTATCAGCAATCAGGCGCACTAGGGTACAAATCGATTCGTTGTCACTTGGACAAGAATAAGGTGGGGCAGAATAGCGCGAATTGCGGATAATTCATACCAAAAAACGCTCACGCTGAAGATGAAAAAGTCGATAGTCCTTATCGATTATCGGCTCCTCGGGGCGTTAAAACATCATTATCTTGATGAAGATAATAGGGCGTGTTGACGTTTCAGGATTATTTTTGCAGCAATGTGGCTGGCTTTTATGCAAGACAAAGTCCGTGCTGTGCAGTTATTCTACATAAACGGACGATAACGCGGCAGAAAAGCCAGCCAAATGCTGCCCGAAGGGTTCGTCTGGCAAGCCCTTGCTCTTATTTTCTGTCATAAGAGCCGCTCGTCATTTGAGTAGAATAACTACACATCATTCCTCGTTTCGCGAGCACGTGCTTGCCAGAACGAACAAAATTTAATCTCGAAACGTCAACACGCCCTAGTTATTTTAGTGAGTACTAAAGTTTTAAGTTGGTTTTTAAGAAGCTCAGCATCTGATCGTAATATTTGGCTCTATGCTCATCGTTATAAAAACCATGGCCTTCGTTATCCATCACCAGTTTTTGGTAAGGGTAATTATGGGCTTCGAGGGCTTTTTCGAGTGATTCGAGTTGTTCAATCGGCGCTCGCTCATCGTCACCACCGTGCACCAGTAAGAGGTTTGCTTTTAATTTAGCAACGTTTTCAGAGGGGGACATGGCTTTTAGGGTGGCTTTGTCTTGGCCAAGTACGTCCTTAAGATAGCTTGTGCCTGAACGTGTTCTGGCGACGTCACCTTCATCAAACATCAACTCCAGATCATACACACCAGCAAACCCAACCGCACATTTAAACATATCGGGTGCTAATACCGCACTTTGCAAGGCGCTATAACCGCCAAAGCTACCGCCTGCGATACACACCCGTTCCTTATCGGCAAAGCCTTGGTCAATCACATATTGAGTTGCATCGATAATATCGTGCTGAACATCCGAGCCCCATTTTTGATAGCCAGCTTGCTCGAAACGCTCGCCATAACCCCCTGAGCCACGGAAGTTTACCTGCAACACCGCCATACCATTTTGAGCAAGTAGTTGGTTTTGTGAGTCAAACCCCCACCAGTCACGAACGCCATGGGGGCCACCATGGGGATTGACGACCAGAGGTAAATTTTTGGCTTCTTTTCCATTGGGTAAGGTTAAGTAGCCATGGATTTTCTGGCCATCACGGTTAGTGAAACTAATAGGTTTAACCTCAGCCATTTTTTCGGGGTCGAGCCACTTACGGGCGGCGGCCAGATACTCTAGCTTGAGTTTTTTCGTATCAAACAAATAGTAATCACCGGGATTGCGATCGTTAAATGCAATCACCACCAATTGTTCGCCATTACGGGTTTCGCTGACGATTTGCACTTGATGCCCCGGCAGGGCCGCGAGTAAATCCTTAAGCAGTTTGGCATGGTTATCGTTGTTATCGACAAAGGCATAGCTCGGATAGCCATTTTCAAACTCAACGGCATAGAGCTGTTTGTTAGTGCCATTGATCCAGAAGTTGCTCGGATCAACGACCTCATCTTGAATGATTTCCGCTTTATCGCCTGTTTCGAGATTGATGCGATAGACACCTAAGGTTTCATTACCCACGCGGCCAGCGGCATAAATGCTATTTTTATTATCGGCGAAGGAGATAGGCGTAAAATCACTTAAGCCTAGGTTGAGTTTGTCGGTGTTTACCCATTCGCCATCTTTGCGGTAAAAGACTTTAGTAATGTTTTTGCCATCTTCCCCTGCCACAAAGCGGACTTCACCCTCATGGTCTGTCATAAAGCGTGCTCGGCCAATGGGGGAGCCTGTTATACGTTTACGAACCCCGCTAAATAAGTCAACGCGGTAAACATCCTGAAGTGTTTCAGTAAAGTTGGGGGCACCACCCCATGGGATCGCATTGACTAACATATAACGCTCGTCATCAGGCATGGGATCGAGAATAAAGGCGGTAGCACTTATAGGAGTATTTTTCTTGAGATTCGATCCTGTTTGTTGCTCGCCGCTGTTATATCCAAATAGATATTTAGGGCGAGAGCCATCGGCGTTGACCGCCATTAATTCACCGTAGTATTGGGGCACATCGCTCCAGCCTTTAAGGTATTCTTTTGCCAGTACAATGCGCTCGCTATTGGCCCATTCATAGGTGCCTACCTGTGCGTTGCTCGGGAAGCGAATTGCATTAAGCAGTTTTTTGGTTTGAGCATCTAATACTATAAGTACATTTTTACCCTCGACACTGGTAATTGCGCTCAAGTACTTACCAGTAGGTGATATTTTCACATCAGCGTACTCATTGCCGCGACTGAATAATTGGGATTGTGACAGGGTATTTGTCGCCGAGGTTTCGGCCGCTAATGTACTGAAAGGCATAATAGGCAAGCAAATTACGGCCAATGCAGCAAATGGCAAAGATTTCATCTGACATCCTTGTAATATTGTTGTGATTTTTGTTTTAAAAATGTTTATTCGAGATTAAAGCAAAAGAAATACTGATACAAGGAGTAGGGGATAATATAAAGGACGGTGATTACCGTCCTTTATATTGAAAAATCATTAGCTTTGTAACAGCTGATGCTGAATAAAGCGCCACTGTTCATCGAAGTGCTGTGTTGGTTTGAGTTTAAACTCACTGCGGACAAATTGAGCAATTCGTCCTTCAGCGAAAGCTAACAGCAAATTAGCTAAAATAGCCTCATCTAAATTAAAGCCTTTACCTTCACGCAGGGTTTTTTCCCGCAGGATTTGCTTAAGTTGGGTCTCAATTTTGGCAAATAGGGTGCTGATACGACTGCGTAGACGTTCATTTTCACCTAAGAGTGCATCGCCATTGAGTACCCGAGAGATACCAGGGTTGCGCTCGGCAAAAATCAACAGCAGTTGCAGCACTAGTTGACAACGTCTCATGGTGTCTTTTTCATCATCCATGATGATGTTGATGCGGGAGAGTAATGATTCTTCAATAAACTCAATTAACCCTTCAAACATCCGCGCTTTACTCGGGAAGTGGCGATAGAGTGCCGCTTCCGATACACCGACTTCTGAGGCGAGTTTAGCGGTGGTAATACGTTGTCCTGGGCTGGTTTCTAGCATTTGCGCTAGGCATTGCAGTATGTGTTCACGACGATTAATTTTTGGGCTTACAGCCATTGCAGTATCCTTCGCTCAATAACGATTCAGGTTATTTAGTGCCAGAATGGCCAAATCCACCTTCACCACGGTCTGAGCTGTCGAACTCATCAACGAGTTTGAATTGCGCTTGCACCACAGGGACAAATACCAGTTGTGCGAGACGATCACCAATTTCTAAAGTGAATGGGGTATCGCTGCGGTTCCAGCAAGAGACCATCAAAGGGCCTTGGTAATCTGAATCGATTAGCCCAACCAGATTTCCAAGGACGATACCGTGCTTATGGCCAAGGCCTGAACGGGGCAGGATCACGGCGGCAAGGCCTGGGTCTGCCACGTGGATGGCGATGCCAGTCGGGATTAACTGAGTCTCACCTGGGGCTATCGTCATTGTGGTATCTATCATGGCGCGAAGATCCATGCCTGCGCTACCAGGTGTTGCGTAGGCTGGCAGGGGAAATTCGGAACCAATGCGGGAGTCGAGGATCTTTAATTCAATCGGTGTTTTCATTTATTTTGTTTTTTCTTTCACTATCAACGAAAGTAATTGCCGAGCCAACGTGAGCTTATCGGTAGCTGGCAAATCTTGACTACCCTGCGGCCAGAATACACGCAGGGCATTGGCATCGGCATTAAAGCCAAGACCAGCAACGGATACATCGTTTGCGGCGATCATATTCAAATTTTTGCGTTTGAGTTTATCGCGGGCGTAGGCTTCTACATCATGGGTTTCGGCGGCAAATCCCACCACAAAAGGACGGTTTGCCAAGCTTGCAACCGTCGCTAAGATATCAGGATTCCTCACCAGCGCAAGTTGCATTTCTTCGGCGGACTTTTTGATCTTACAGTCCGCAATATCGCTGACGCGATAGTCGGCAACCGCCGCGCAGCCGATAAAAATATCTTTTTTATCAACATTATCCATCACGGCGTCGAGCATGTTTTGCGCCGATTCGACATTGATGCGCGTCACCCCTTCAGGCGTGGCTAAATTTACGGGTCCTGCGACCAAGGTCACAGCGGCGCCCATGTCTGCTGCGGCTTTCGCTAAGGCGAATCCCATCTTGCCTGAGCTGTGATTAGAGATATAACGCACCGGATCGATGGCTTCACGTGTTGGCCCTGCGGTAATGAGCACTGACTGGCCCGCTAGGGGCTGCGTTTCCTGTTCAGCATAGACATCTTTTGTTGCAAAAAAGCGACTGGCAAGTTCGGCAATTTCGAGCGGTTCGAGCATACGACCAGGGCCGACTTCGCCACAGGCTTGGCTGCCGCTGGCGGGGCCCCACAGGGTATAACCTCGGCCTTGTAAACTCGCTAAATTGGCTTGGGTAGCGGCATTGCGATACATCTGCTGATTCATCGCGGGGCACAGGGCTATCGGGGCTTCGGTCGCAAGGCAAGTGGTGGTGATAAGCTCATCCGCCATGCCAGCATTGATGCGGGCGAGAAGATTCGCCGTTGCAGGGGCGATAATCACTAAATCCGCCCAGCGCGCGAGCTCGATATGACCCATTGCCGCTTCGGCGGCGGGGTCGAGTAAGCTTGATGATACTGGATGGCCAGACAAGGCTTGCAGTGTGAGTGGGGTAATAAATTCCATGGCGCTCTGGCTCATCACCACTCGCACATCAAAGCCGCGTTCTTTTAAGCGGCGCACTAAATCCGCACTTTTGTAGGCCGCAATGCCGCCACCAATACCCAGTAGGACGTTTTTCGTTATCAGGCTCACAGACATCATCCGAGATTGAAATAATGTCGCCAACCATACCACAAAGCGATGAATTGGCGTGACTGTCCAAGTTCAAAAAATCTCGTCCATACTCTCTAAAGTAAAAATAGAAAACGACAGGAGGTCACATGGCGATTAAGGATTGGCCAGAGGGAGAAGGGCCGCGAGATAAGTTATTAGTCAAAGGCGCTGCCCATCTTTCAGATGCAGAATTGTTGGCCGTTTTGCTGCGAAATGGGCTGAGCGGTTTGAATGCGGTCGACCTTGCACGCTCACTCATTCAAGAATTTGGTGGATTAAGAAGCTTACTTTGCGCACCAAAGCATCAGGTGTGTCGACTTCCGGGCGTGGGACCTGTAAAATACGCCCAGCTTCAAGCCGCGGCTGAATTAGCGAGGCGTGTGGCACAAGAAAACCTGCAGAGAGGTCAGGTTTTGACAAATCCCGATTTAACTCGGGATTATTTAATGAGACAATTAGCTGACCGCTCCTATGAAGTGTTCGCAATTTTGCTGCTGGATAGCCAGCATAGAGTGATTCAATTCGTCGAATTATTCCGCGGAACAATAGATTCAGCTTCGGTGTATCCACGTGAAGTGGTGAGCTTAGTGCTGGAAAAAAAGGCTGCTGCCGTCATAGTGTGTCACAATCATCCGTCTGGTATTGCCGAGCCCAGTCAGGCTGACAGACGAATAACTGAGCGATTAAAAAATGCGTTAGCAACCATAGACGTATCCTTACTGGACCATATGGTTGTTGGTGATCGAGAGATAGTTTCCTTCGCGGAACGAGGCTGGATTAATTAATCTAACGCTTGATCTTACCTCTATGATCGTGTATAAAATGCGCCCTCTTTGTGCCTCGGGCGACGGCCATACGAGGTACATTAATGCTCGAGCGTTAAAATTGTTTTTTGGAGAAGACTGACATGTCAAGAGTATGCCAAGTTACTGGCAAGAAGCCGATGGTTGGTAACAACCGTTCGCACGCAAAAAACGCGACCCGTCGTCGTTTTTTACCTAACCTGCAAAACCACCGTTTCTGGTTAGAAGAAGAAAAACGTTTCGTACAGTTACGTGTATCTACTAAAGGTATCCGTCTGATCGATAAGAAAGGTATTGAAGTTGTTGTTGCTGAACTTCGTGCCCGTGGCGAGAAGGTGTAATAGATCATGGCTAAAGCTAAAGGTAATCGTGAGAAGATCAAATTAGTTTCTACAGCTAAAACTGGTCACTTCTACACAACTGAAAAAAACAAGCGTAACATGCCAGAAAAAATGGAAATCAAAAAATTTGATCCAGTTATTCGTCAGCACGTTATCTACAAAGAAGCAAAAATCAAGTAATCCTTGTTTAGTGTTTCGAGAAAAGCCCCTTATCTAAGGGGCTTTTTTTTGGCCTTTTTTCGGCTTCTCGTCATCAAGTTGAGATAAATCTGTCCCATACTTGGCCTGTATTGCTAAAGCACATCGAGTTAAAAAAATGTGAATATTTATCTGGAATGCAGTTTTTTGAAAATATAAGCACTTTATTGTATTAAATCTGTATTTTTGTGAGAATAAATTCTTTATTGGTGAATTAAAATGCAATACTATACGCGGGTTTTAGTCATTCACTCTTGGTGTGTCATATTGGCATTGCCAGCGCAAATATGAGGTGTAAACAACGCGTGCGTACCACTGAACTGGTTGATGGATTTCGTCATTCTGCCCCTTACGTCAATGCCCATAGAGGGAAAACCTTTGTGGTGATGTTGGGTGGCGAGGCTTTAGCACAAAATCAATTTCGCGGCATTTTAAATGACGTGGCCCTGCTGCACAGTTTAGGCATTAAAGTGGTGTTGGTGTATGGCGCGAGGCCGCAAATCGATGCAGCATTGGCAGCCAATGGAATTGAACCCGCCTACCACGAAGGTGTACGTATCACCGATGAAGACTCGCTTAAAGTGATCAAGCAGGTCGCGGGCGCATTGCAGTTTGATATCACCGCACGTTTATCGATGAGCCTCAGTAATACGCCGATGCAAGGCGCGCAAATCAACTTAGTCAGCGGTAACTTTGTGATCGCCCAGCCTCTGGGAGTCGATAATGGTGTGGATTTTTGTTTAAGCGGCAAAGTGCGCCGTATCGATACTCAAGGGCTTAAGCGTCAGCTCGATAACCACTGTATCGTGTTGATGGGGCCGATTGCTGCATCCGTCACTGGCGAAAGCTTTAACCTCACCGCCGAAGAGATTGCCACTCAAGTCGCGATCAAGCTGAAGGCCGATAAGATGATTGGCTTTAGTTCGCAAAACGGCATCCTCGATCGCAATGGTGATGTGATTGCCGAATTAATGCCAAATGACGCGCAAAACATTCTGACTAAGCTTGCTGAGCAAGGTTCAGCCTGTGTGGGCACTATGGCTTTCCTCAAGGCGAGTATTGATGCGTGCCGCAATGGTGTGCCACGTTGTCATTTGGTCAGTTACCTCGATGACGGCGCTTTGCTGCAGGAGTTGTTCTCCCGTGAAGGCATAGGTACGCAAATCGTAACAGAGAGCGCTGAGCGTCTGCGCCGCGCGTCGATTAGTGATATTGGTGGAATCCTCAATTTAATCCGTCCTCTGGAAGAGCAGGGCATTTTGGTGCGCCGGAGTCGTGAGCAGCTTGAGATTGAGATCGAGCAGTTTATGTTGATTGAGCGTGATGGCTTAGTGATTGGCTGTGCGGCCCTGTATCCCTTTGAAGAGGATAACGCCGGGGAGTTTGCCTGTTTGGTAGTGCACCCAGATTATCGCGATGCCGATAGGGGCAGTTTGTTGCTGAAAAATATTATAGGTCAGGCGCGTAGCCGTGGTTATTCGCGTTTGTTTGCCTTGACTACCCGCAGCATTCACTGGTTCTTAGAGCATGGCTTTGTGATTGAAGATGTGGATGCATTGCCGCAGAAGAAAAAGCAGCTGTATAACTATCAGCGCCGCTCTAAAATTCTCGCACTCGATCTGTAAGCTTTTCACGCTTGATAAGATGCCAGTCTAGCGCTGGCATTTTTGTTGACATAATATGTCTTTATTGGCAGATTAAGCTTTTGTTCCTCAAGGACTGCCCACCATGGTGACTCAGTTTTTCTCTCTCGCACCTCTGACTCAAACCTCCATTTTAAGCTTTATTATCTTGCTGTTAGGTTTAGCTGGCGTATTGTGGATGTTGTGGGTTAAACCCATGCCTAAAGTGGCTAAATCGGCGAGCTTAGGCATCTTGTTAGTGATGATCGGCGGATTTTCTTGGGTGTTTTATCAATCCCATAATGCTGAAATCGCGTTAACCGACACTGAGCTGAAACTCGATATTCCCTTCTATAAAGTGCATTTAGCACGATCCGAGCTGCTGGTCGAGCAGGCGCGCATTATCGACTTGAAGCAGGAACCGGATTTAACGCTCAGCTTTAAAACCAACGGCATAGGTATGCCGGGCTTTCAACTCGGCTGGTTTAACCTAAAAGGGAAGGGCAAGGCATTTGTCGCAGTGACGGATAAATCCGACTTGGTGTTAGTGCCAACGACGCGAGGCTATAATCTGCTCTTGTCTGTGCCCGAGGGTGAAAAGTTTATCAGCCAGCTACAAAAATAGCTGTTAAGGTTAACGGCTACTTCTGTAACTATTGGCTACGGCGTGATGTTATCGCGCCGTTTTGCGTTTATAGGCCATATCGAAGGTGAACACCAGCAGGGCGCTCCAGATAAAGCCAAAGGTGATGCTCTTCTCGGCATCAAAGGGTTCATTGAATAAGGTTACCGCGAGGATAAACATAATACTCGGGCCGATATATTGGAAAAAGCCGAGCATAGACAATGGAATACGTACCGCTGCGCCAGCAAAGCACAATAGTGGAATTGTGGTAACAATCCCCGCCGCCATCAACAACAAATTAAGGTGCCAATCGTTGGTGAGCATATTCGCCGTGGCGCTATCTAAAGTCGCGACCAGATAAACCAATGCGACCGGTAGCAGAATGGCGGTTTCGACTAGCAGACCCGATTTAGCATCCACATTGACCTTTTTACGCAGCAGCGCATATACCCCAAAGCTGCCCGCTAAGGCGAGGGAGACAATGGGAATAGAACCGAATGAAATCAACTGAATAAGCACGCCAGCACTCGCCAGCGCGACGGCAAACCATTGCAACTTACGTAATCTTTCACCTAAAAACAGCATGCCGAGCAGCACATTCAGTAGGGGGTTAATAAAGTAACCCAAGCTGGCATCGAGCATATGATCGTTATTCACGGCCCAGATAAAAATCAACCAGTTGGCGGCAATCAACAGGGAGGTGATGGTGAGCACGAGTAGCTGCTTTGGCTGTTTAAACAGTTGACGCAGCTTTCCAAAGCCACCGATAAACAGCATGATGATCACCATAAACACAAATGACCAGATCACCCGATGCAGTAAAATTTCGGTCGCCGAAACATGGTGGAGTAGTTTGAAATATAAGGGCGCAAATCCCCACATACAGTAAGCACTGACGGCGAGTAGGATCCCTTTGCGGTATTCAGTATCAGGCATGAGACATCTTCGAAGGACAACAGGACGGCGATTGTAGGAGGCTATGGGAATTGACTCAAGGTGTGTGCGGCCGCCTTTTTCGTTACAGGATGTCTCTAATAACCAGTGCTCAGCAAAAAGTAGAGGGAAACACCTGAATAATCAAGGTGTTTTCCTTTAGCTTATCGATGATGAATGCGGTAAAAAAATTCTAAAAAACGATGTGTGACAACGGACTAGCCAACCATATAAGTGCCTGTGCCGAAGGCGATATGGGTTCCTTGCTCGTTATGAAGCTCCATGCGACATACCGAGACGCGATTGCCAGCACGGATCACGCTGCCCGTGCCAGTGAAAACCTGTCCACGCCCGGGGCGCAGGTAATCAACGCGCATATCGATAGTGCCTAAGGTCTGCAACCGTTGTTGTAACTCCTCCACAGTCCAATCATCACGACTCGCAACCAGTCCTGCAAAGGCGGTGAGCCCTCCTACCACATCAAGCACAGTGGCGGTGACACCACCGTGGAGAATTTGTTGGTGAATATTGCCAATGAGTTCTGGCTTCATATTGATCACCACTTCGACGCCATCTATGTCGTAGCGTTTGATATCCAGACCCAATAAATTATGAAACGGCACGTGCTGATCAAACACTTCGGCAACACGTTTGAGTACTTCGGCTTGAATTGGGTTTGTCATGCTGTTCGTCCTTGTTGGCTGTAGGGCTTCTTAGAATAGGGTCGAAGCGTGTGCAATAGCGTTCGACTTAGAGCAATTAATCTACAGCCAAGCCTATGCCTAATGCAACTTAAGCCTTTGTGCGGGCAAATCGTCTTAGGTGTTGTGATGAGTCGTGGTAGCAGCCTAAGCCTTAGTTGTTAGCGCTGGGTCAGTTTGAGCAAGATGGCGCAAGACAGGAGCGATTCTGTCCTTTAGAATAGGCGCCCTTACTTTTTAGCTAGAAGATCCATGGAAACTCAGTTACTCGACATACATGATGATCCGCTGTCGCAACGCCTAGCGCAGGTGTTTGGCTACCGTGATTTTAGGGACGGTCAGCGCGAGGTTATCGAACGTGTATGCAGTGGTGAGGACTGCCTTGTGATCATGCCCACTGGCGGCGGTAAGAGTCTGTGTTACCAGTTGCCCGCACTGCTGATGCCTGGCATCACTATCGTAGTATCACCGCTGATTTCATTAATGAAAGATCAGGTCGACAGCCTGTTGCAGACGGGGGTCAATGCCGCCTATTTAAACTCCTCGCAGCCGCGGGAGCAGAGTGTAGAGGTGCTGAGGCAGCTGCATCGAGGCGAGCTAAAACTGCTATATGTGTCTCCTGAGCGGTTACTTACTGGCGATTTTATCGAGCGCATGCGCTCCCTGCCGCTATCCATGTTTGCCATTGATGAGGCGCACTGCATCAGTCAATGGGGACACGATTTTCGTCCTGAATATGCCGCCCTTGGCCAGTTAAAGCAGCTCTTCCCCCATGTGCCCATGATGGCGCTCACCGCCACAGCGGATCAGGCGACGCGGCAAAATATTTGCGAGCGCCTAGGGATTAATCCCTTTAGGTTACTATCGAGTTTCGATCGGCCTAATATTCGTTATACGGTTGCCGAAAAACTCAATGCCGCGAATCAATTACGGCAGTTTTTACTGCAACAAAATGGCAGTAGCGGCATTGTCTACTGCAGCAGCCGTCGCCGTGTGGATGAGGTGGCAGAAAGACTCACGCTGCAAGGGTTTCATGCTAAGGCTTACCATGCGGGCATGACGCCAGAAGAACGCGGCGAAGTACAAGATAGCTTCCTTAAAGATCAAATTGATATTGTGGTTGCCACCGTGGCCTTTGGCATGGGAATTAACAAATCCAACGTGCGCTTTGTGGTGCATTACGATATCCCTAAGAGCATCGAAGCCTATTATCAAGAAACTGGTCGAGCGGGGCGCGATGGACTCGAGGCCGAAGCCTTTATGCTGTTTGATCCTGCCGATATTGGGCGGGTGCGCCATCTTATCGAACAGTCGGAGCCAGGGCCACAGCAGCAGGTGGATTTCCATAAACTCAATACCATGGCTGCATTTGCAGAGGCGCAAACCTGTCGTCGCCAAGTATTGCTGCATTACTTCGATGAGAGCGCGTTAGAGCCCTGCGGCAACTGCGATATTTGTCTCGATCCGCCTAAACGTTATAACGGCACCGAGGATGCGCAGAAGGTGCTATCTTGCATCTATCGGCTCGGACAGCGTTTTGGTATCAATCATTTGATTGAAGTCTTGCGTGGCTCCAAGGGCGCCGCGATTGTGGATAGAGGGCACGATAAACTCAGCACTTGGGGCATAGGCAAAGACAAAAGCCATGAATATTGGTTGAGCGTTATCCGTCAGCTCATCCATTTGGGGCTTGCGAGCCAAGATATTACGCGGGGCTCGTCCATCACCTTAAACCCTTCGGCAAGACCGATCCTTAAGGGCGAGGTGGCGCTAATGTTGGCGGAACCACGGATTCAACTGACCAACATTAAGCGCAAAGTCACTCAATCGCGGGCACCGCTGAATTACGACCGCAAACTGTTTGCGAGGCTAAAAGCCCTGCGTCGCACGATTGCCGAGGAGCAGGATGTGCCGCCCTATCTGGTGTTTAACGATGCGACCCTAGCGGAAATGGCAGCCATGATGCCGACCAGCCCCGGTGAAATGCTGGCGGTCAACGGCGTCGGTGAGCGCAAACTCAGCCGATTTGGTGACGATTTCCTCGATGAAATTGCCGCCTATTTAGCGGGGGAATAACTATTTAGTGGCTCGCTGCCCTTGAGTTTGCCTAATCGATTGATGCTAGCGCGTTTAACCAAAGATTCCAAAGTATCAAACTGTTGCATTACTGCAACGCCAATATTCACCTTACTTGTTCCTTGTAAGGTCTGAATGGTTGGGGTGATTTGGTTGACGACTCGTTGCGCGCCCACGGCAGAAGTATAGGGTAGAACGATAACGACCTCATCGATGGAATAGCGTAATAGTTTGTCTTGTTCCCGCAATTTGTCTTGCAGCTTGTCTAGTAATCCCGGTAAGTCGACTTGACGAATTTGGCTGGCATTGAGCAGCAATAATGACAGCGGATAATCACCCTGTTTAGCGCTGTGGAGTGTTAGTTCAAGTTGTTCTAGTGGTGGAATATTTTTGGGGCTAGCATCGGCTGCTGGTGCACGGTTATTTTGTTTATCAATAAAATACCAAATAGCGCTGCCAGTGAGTGCCATAATCACTAAAAATAATGTGCTATAGGCCCAATCAAGGTTTAAATCATTTAATAATGAAGTGTGACTATGTTGCTCATCACTGTTAGCATGTTCTAATCCTTGTTGATTGAGTCTGGCTTTAAACTGCAAAATTCGGGTGTTATTGGTAGCTTCATTTGCTAATTCAGCTGCATCGAAGCGTTTTTGTAAAAACTCGTAGGCCAATTGGTAGTTATTATGGGTTTGATAGTAGTCGCTCAAAATGCCGTAAAACCACTTTAGGTCTGTATACTGTTTTAGTGCCTCTCCTTGCTCTATAGCGGATTGCATCAACGTGATTGCCGCTTCATCTCTATTCTGTGCAAATCTAATCTGAGCAAGTAAACGTGTAGAACGCATCATGGCAACTTTTTGGTTTTGTTGCTTAAAAGTGTTCATTGCAATGGAGATATATTCTTCGGCCGTGTCGATTTTTCCTTTATCGAGGGCGATTGAAGCCAAAATGGCATAGCTATAGGCGAGTTCGAGTGGAGAGCCTATTTCTGGCAGTAAAATTTTTGCTTGTTTTTCCAATTGATCGCTGTATTCACGATCGTTGTTGTCAAGCGCGATTCGAGCAGCATTACGCAGTAGCACATGTCGGACTTTTCCTTTGGCATCCGCACTTTTTAACGCTAGCTTAGTGTAATACATCGCTTGGGGTAAGTCGTTGGTTGCGTAGAGTAAATTGCCCATTGCGGCATAGACATAGGCCTGCGGTGGCCACACCCAATTTTGTGTTTGTGAATTGATATCGGGATAGATATCGAGAGCGATACGTAAATCTTCGATGGCGGAGGAAAAGTTATCGGTATTGGTATCGAGTTGTCCTCTTAGCCTTAGTGCATCGATCAGGGCTTGAGGTTGCTGATAACGTCTGGCAAGAGTAATCGCAGAGTCGAGCAAGGGTAAAGCATCTTGGATATTATCATAATTGAGGTAGGCATCGGCCTGACAATTCAAAAAGTAGGGGCGAGCTTGATCGAGCTTAAGCTGCTTAGCGCTGGCCTCACCCATCTGGGCAAGGTTAATTGCCGCTTCATTTTCCCCAAGCTGTAGAAAATTTTGACATTTCAATACGTTGAGTCGAAGTTGATTGATGTCATTGGTGTTATCCGATGTTTGCTGTTTTTCTAATGCGGTAATTTGCGCTAAGGCCTTGGTGGGGTACTGATAAACCATCTCTGCGAGATTATCTAACTGGTCGTTAGCACTGGCCCATAAAGGGAATAGCCATAAAAACAGGCTAAGTGCTAAGACGCGAAAATCCATTTTTTGCTCCATACCGTGCATCGATTCAACAATCCGTAACTGCAGGCGTGGATTATAACGTGTCTCTATGCTTTTTTGCATAAAAAATGATTTTTTTGTTATAAATTTGAGCGAGTCCAATTTATTAATTCTTATTCGCTAGCAAGGGATTAACAACTATCTCTTTAGATAGAATGCTGACATTTTGCTATTTAGGGGAAAGTATAACGCTGAACATGAAAAAAATTGGGGTTGACACATTGTGCTTGGCGAGTTAAATATTAACCGTCCTTATTTTGAGTCAATAGAATAAATATTTAATTTAAATGAATAGAATTAGCAGCAAACTCGACCTCCTCCTTCTCTCTCTCGCGCCACAAACGCGGAGGTCTTAGTGTTGCTCGCTCGATAGAAAGGCAAAACACTCATAAACCCCGCACCAATGTTGCGGGGTTTTTTTGTATCTGAATACGGCAAAAGTTAAATAATGAACGGTGACGTTCCATGGAGAAGCGAGATGTCTAACAGAGTAATTATATTTGATACCACCTTACGTGATGGCGAGCAGGCGTTAGCGGCAAGCCTGTCGGTCAAAGAAAAGTTACAGATCGCCATGGCGTTGGAACGTCTCGGTGTGGATGTGATGGAAGTCGGTTTTCCGGTGTCGTCACCCGGTGATTTTGAGTCGGTGCAGACCATTGCCCGTACCATCAAAAATAGCCGCGTGTGCGCCTTATCCCGCGCCTTGGAAAAAGATATCGATGCCGCCGCCCAGGCATTATCGGTCGCCGAACAGTTCCGTATTCACACCTTTATCTCCACCTCGACCATCCATGTGGAGAGCAAGTTAAAGCGTTCATTCGATCAAGTATTGGAAATGGCGGTCGGTGCGGTGAAATATGCCCGTCGCTTTACCGATGATGTTGAATTCTCTTGTGAAGATGCAGGGCGTACGCCAATCGACAACCTGTGCCGTATGGTAGAAGCGGCGATTCACGCTGGCGCTCGTACCATCAATATCCCCGATACCGTGGGGTATACAGTGCCAAGCGAGTTTGGGGGCATTATTCAAACCTTGTTTAATCGCGTACCGAATATCGATCAAGCCATTATCTCCGTTCACTGCCACGATGATTTAGGTCTATCTGTCGCCAATTCGATTACTGCTGTGCAGCATGGCGCGCGCCAAATCGAATGTACCATGAACGGTATTGGTGAGCGTGCGGGTAACTGCTCCCTAGAAGAAATCGCCATGATCTTAGCAACTCGTAAGAACCTGCTAGGGTTTGAAACGGGGATTAATGCGAAGGAAATTCACCGCACGTCGAATCTAGTCAGCCAGTTATGCAATATGCCAATCCAGTCGAATAAGGCGATTGTGGGCGCGAATGCCTTTACCCACTCTTCGGGGATTCACCAAGATGGCATGTTAAAAGCGCAAAACACTTATGAAATCATGACGCCAGAAAGTATTGGTCTGAATCGCAATAACCTGAATATGACCTCGCGCTCAGGCCGTCATGTGATTAAGCATCGCATGGAGGAAATGGGCTACAGCGAGCAGGATTACAATCTGGATGCCCTGTACGAACAGTTTTTACATTTGGCCGACAAAAAGGGTCAAGTGTTTGATTATGACTTAGAAGCCTTAGCTTTTATGGAGGCGCAAGCGGCGGAAGATAATTTCTATCAATTACAGCAGTTAGTAGTCCAATCCGACTCCACCGAAGGCGTGGCCACGGCCACTGTACGCATCGATGTCGGCGGTGAGATTAAAACTGAGGCCGCCACAGGCAATGGCCCTGTTGATGCTGCCTATAACGCTATCGCCCGTGCGACGGACCGTCGTATCGATATCATCAGCTACAAATTAGGTGCGAAAGGCGTAGGGCAAAATGCCCTGGGTCAGGTCGACATTACCGCGGTGTACCATGAACAAAATTTCCACGGTGTCGGCTTAGCGACCGACGTGGTTGAGGCATCAGCCCGTGCGTTAGTGCATGTGATGAACTTGACATGCCGCGCCGATAAGGTCGCAGATTACAAACAGAATATGCATAAAAACAGAGAGCTGGGTGGCGTGTAACCCAGGCGATATCGAGCATAAAGTTTTCACATTGAAGGAGTGAGCGGGCGTATGAGTTATCAAATTGCAGTATTAGCCGGGGATGGGATTGGGCCAGAAGTGATGGCCGAGGCACGTAAGGTGTTAAAGGCGGTTGAGGCGCGTTTTGGTCTTAATATTGAATACACTGAATATGATGTCGGTGGTATCGCTATCGACAATCATGGTTGTCCATTGCCTGAAGCAACACTGAAAGGTTGTGAAGCGGCCGATGCCATTCTATTCGGTTCTGTCGGTGGTCCTAAATGGGAAAAACTACCGCCCAATGAACAGCCAGAGCGTGGTGCATTATTGCCATTACGTGGTCATTTCGAATTGTTTTGTAACCTGCGCCCGGCAAAATTGCATGATGGTTTAGAACATATGTCACCGCTGCGCAGCGATATTTCTGCTAGAGGTTTCGATGTTCTCTGCGTGCGTGAGTTAACGGGTGGGATCTACTTCGGTAAGCCTAAGGGGCGCCAAGGTGAAGGTGAGAGCGAAGAAGCCTTCGATACCATGCGTTACAGCCGCCGCGAGATTGCCCGTATTGCGCGCATTGCCTTTGAAGCCGCCCGCGGACGCCGTAAAAAAGTCACTTCGGTCGATAAGGCAAACGTCTTAGCTTGTTCGGTGCTGTGGCGCCAAGTCGTAGAAGAAGTGGCGGTGGACTTCCCCGATGTTGAACTGGAACACATCTATATCGATAACGCGACTATGCAGTTGCTACGCCGCCCCGATGAGTTTGACGTGATGCTGTGCTCTAACTTGTTTGGCGATATTCTATCGGACGAAATCGCCATGCTGACTGGCTCCATGGGCTTGTTGTCTTCAGCGAGTATGAATAGCACTGGCTTTGGTTTGTTTGAACCCGCTGGTGGTAGTGCGCCGGATATCGCGGGTAAGGGCATCGCTAACCCGATTGCACAAATTCTGTCGGCCGCACTGATGCTACGTCACAGTCTTAAACAAGAAGAGGCGGCGAGTGCCATTGAGCGCGCCGTGAGTAAGGCACTGAATTCTGGCTATTTAACCGGTGAGCTATTAAGTGGCGACCAACGCCATAAGGCCAAATCGACAGTCGAAATGGGCGACTTTATCGCCGATGCAGTTAAGGCAGGTGTGTAATGACGACTCCTTCAACATCAACCGCTCCGAAAACCCTGTATCAAAAAGTGTGGGATGCCCACGTTGTGGCAACCCCAGAGGGCGAAGCGCCAATCATTTATGTCGATAGACACTTAGTCCATGAAGTGACATCGCCTCAAGCCTTTAGTGGCTTAAAAGTGGCTGGGCGTAAGTTACGCGCCCCAGAGAAAACTTTCGCGACCATGGATCACAACACTTCGACACGCAGTGCCAGTCTAGATGCTTTAAGCCCTATGGCGCGCACTCAGGTTGAGACCTTGGCACAAAACTGTAAAGACTTCGGCGTGCGCTTATATGACATTCACCATCCGAATCAAGGCATTGTGCATGTGATGGGGCCTGAGATTGGCATTACCTTACCCGGCACAGTGATTGTCTGTGGTGATTCTCACACCGCGACCCACGGCGCCTTTGGCGCTCTGGCCTTCGGTATTGGCACATCTGAGGTTGAGCATGTATTGGCGACCCAAACCCTGCGCCAATTAAAAGCCAAGACCATGAAAATCGAAGTCCGTGGTCAGGTCACCGATGGTGTCACCGCTAAAGATATCGTATTGGCGATTATCGGTAAGATTGGTATGGATGGCGGTACTGGCTATGTGGTTGAGTTTTGTGGTGAGGCTATTGAAGCCCTGTCGATGGAAGGGCGCATGACAGTCTGCAATATGGCGATTGAAATGGGCGCTAAGGCTGGCATGGTCGCGCCGGACCAAACCACTTTCGATTACCTAGAAGGTCGTGAGTTTGCGCCAAAGGGCGAAGATTGGGCACAAGCCGTCGCCGCCTGGAAGGCGCTGAAAACCGATGTTGGCGCTGAATTTGATGCCACTGTCGTGTTAGATGCGGCCGATATCGCGCCGCAATTGACTTGGGGTACTAACCCTGGGCAAGTGGTTGCCATCGATGCGCCCGTGCCTAATCCTGCTGATGAGACCAATCCAACGATTCGTTCTAGTATGGAAAAAGCTTTGGAATATATTGGATTAACTCCTGGTACGCCGATGACAGACGTCGCGATTAATAAAGTCTTTATCGGCTCTTGCACTAACTCGCGGATTGAAGATTTACGCAGTGCGGCGAAACAGGCGCAAGGGCGCAAAGTGGCTGCGGGCGTTACGGCAATCGTAGTGCCGGGGTCTGGCCAAGTGAAAGCACAGGCCGAGGCCGAAGGGTTAGATAAAATCTTTATTGATGCCGGATTCGAATGGCGTTTACCGGGCTGCTCTATGTGTTTAGCGATGAACGATGACAGATTAGAAGCGGGTGATCGCTGCGCCTCGACCAGCAACCGTAACTTCGAAGGGCGCCAAGGCCGTGGTAGTCGCACGCACTTGGTGAGTCCGGCGATGGCTGCTGCAGCGGCGATTGCTGGGCATTTTGTCGATATCCGTAAACCTTACTAACCGTCATCCCAAGAGGAGAAGTTAATGCAACCTTTTACTTGCCATACCGGGCTTGCGGTCATGATCGACAGCGCCAATATCGATACCGATCAAATTATCCCGAAGCAATTTTTATCTAAGGTGACGCGGGATGGATTCGGGGTGCACTTATTCCACGACTGGCGTTATCTCGATGATGCCGGGGATGTGCCTAACCCTGATTTCACTCTAAATAAGCCTCGCTATAGCGGTGCGTCGATTCTGCTGGCACAGGAAAACTTTGGCTGTGGCTCCAGCCGTGAACACGCCCCATGGGCATTAGCGGATTTTGGTCTGCGCGCCATTATTGCCCCGAGCTTTGCTGATATTTTTTATGGAAACTCCATCAATAACGGTTTGTTGCCGGTGAAGCTGAGCGCGAATGAAGTGCGTCAGTTAATGGATGAGGTGGCGAGTGAAGAAGGCGCACAAATCACCGTCGACTTAACGACTTGTAAGGTGACATCGCCTTCGGGAGCTGAGTTTAGCTTTACGTTGGCCGAGTCGGCGCGGCATAAATTGCTAAATGGTTTAGATGCCATTGGCTTGACCTTGTCCCACGGAATGCAGATCAGCGAATACGAATCACAAATCCCAAGTTGGCGATGTTAAGCATTCAGCGAACACTTGTACCTTAATAGAAGTTAATCTTAAACGCCTAGTTCGAAAACTAGGCGTTTTTATTATCTATGCTTAAGTGTTTAAGTCTAATGCATTGTATTTATTGATTTAAAATGGATGATGGCTTTTCTGTATCGCAAACAAAATGAATGCCAGTGATTTATGCTGAATTTTAATAGATAAAATGGCTTACAGGTGTTTATAGGTTTTTTGTGGTTTAGTGTATTGTTTTTAAATTGGTTTAAGTATTTTTGGTGTTGCTTTAAAAATGCTTTCAGCAAATATCTTGTTGAAAAAATACTGATTATTCTTGTTTTAAAAGTGATTTATCTCACTAAAAATATTGATTAGGTTGTTTTGCCTAGTTTTTTTATCTGTTTTATTCCAGCTTGTTGCAAACATCTTCTGCATCGGTAAACTGCCGTGCATTCAATCTGGAGTGTTTGCTCTATTTTGTGTGAACGCCATTGTGACCAAGTTACTGGCACAGATAACAATAATATTTTTCGAGAATAACAATGCAAAAACGTCTTCTGACCTTGGCTGTGACTGCAGCCTTATTAAGCACAACGACTCAAGTGTATGCCGCAGGTTTTCAACTTGCCGAATACTCGGCAACTGGCTTAGGCCGCGCCTTCGCCGGTGAAGCCGCAATTGCTGATAATGCTTCGGCACAAGCGCGCAACCCTGCGATGCTGACCTATTTAGAAGGTCGTCAGTTATCTGCTGGTGGTATCTATGTGATGCCCAATGTAGATGTGAAAGGTGACGTGAGCCTAAGCTCACCTCTGCTTGGTCCAAATCCAATCGTGATGAACGGTGATGCTATCGACGTAGCCGATGACGCTTTGGTACCTAACTTTTATTATTCCAATCAGTTGAATGACCAATGGACTTGGGGTCTGGCAGTTAACTCGAATTATGGTCTTGCCACTGAATTGCCTGCGACCCATGCTGCGGCTATTTTTGGTAACAAGACCTCGGTCACTACTGTTGAGTTTAATCCAAACATTGCCTATCGCATCAATGATGCGGTTAGTGTTGGTGGTGGTGTGCGTATCGTTTATGGCGAAGGTGAAATCGGTGCTTCGTTACCGGGCTGGGTGGATAAAATTAAACCCGGTTTACCTCCACAAGTAGCTGGTATGCTGCCTCCTGGTGGCACTGAACTCAAAAGCATGAAGGGTGATGACATTGGCTACGGTTGGCAAATCGGTGCTAGCTGGCAAATTAACCCTGCTCATCGTTTAGGTTTGGCTTACCACAGTGGTGTGCAGCTTGACTTAGATGGTCATGCTTCTGGTGTGATTTATGATGGTGGTCAAAATCTGTCAATCGAAGGTTATTTACCACTTGAGTTGCCTGCGTTTGCCGAGTTGTCGTCTTATCATCAATTGACCGACAAATGGGCGATGCACGCCAGTGTTAACTGGACTGATTGGAGTGTATTCGATCAGTTAGTGGCGTACTTCCCTGGTGAAGTTAAGCCAAAGGGCGGCTTAGAATCTGATCTAGTAAAAGAAGAACACTTTGAAGATAACTGGCGCTTTGCTTTAGGTACGACTTACCAAGTGAACAATGAATGGTTAGTGCGTGCCGGTGTGGCCTTAGATAAAACCGCCGCAAATGATGAGTGGCGCACGACAACTATCCCTGACTCAGACCGTCTGTGGTTCTCTGTTGGTGCGGGTTATCAAGCGACTAAGAATCTCAATATTGATTTGGCGATCACTTATATCCGTGCTACGGGTGATGCTCCGATCAATGAACAGCAAAATCTGTTAAACCTAGCGACTGTTAACTTTAACGGTGAAGCGAGCGGTAATGTTTGGTTAGCTGGTATCCAAATGAGCTACAAGATGTAATATCAAGTTTGATTAAAAAAGCCCTGAATTTTTCAGGGCTTTTTTGTCTGACGCTGATCTGTTATTCCGGATCCTTAGGCTCATGGGTGCGGTGAATGCCTAAACTGCCGAGTACATATTTTTCATAAATAGGTTCGCTAGTACCATTGCGGACTTTGTAGAGAAAGTATTTCTCAAAGGCAATTTTGGCCACATGTACCCATTTACCCATAGATGTCCAGTTAGCATTGCGGGGAGGATTTTGGGGGAGAGCCACAAAGGCGGCACCCTTATCTCCCATGTCGGCCAAACAAATAGCATTAAGTGTTGGATGGGTCTTGGGAGGCTCGCCTTTTAAACTGGAAAGAATATTATCCACAATGGCAGTGGTCATAGATTCAATCATAAAACCCGTTTTAGGTACGCCAATGGGTACGGGAGTTTTTTCCAATGGTGGGAGTGCTACGCACACGCCGGCGGCATAGATTTCTGGATAACGTGGTGAGCGCTGGAACGTGTCGGTGAGTACAAAGCCCTTCTCGTTACACAGTTCTGGTACTGCTGCTATCGCAGGACTGCCTTTAAAAGGGGGTAAAAACATTGCAAGGGAGAAGGGTAAAGTATGTTGAAATTCGACTTCTCCTTTTCTATCTAATTCATCAACATAAGCCATACCTGATTCAAAGTGGGTCGTTTTAGCATTGCAAATCCATTTGATGCTACGTTCTCTAAATTCGTGTTCCATAAGTGACTTAGAGTCTCCCACGCCGCCGAGGCCCATATGACCCACATAGGGCTCGCTGGTGACAAAAGTGATAGGTACATGCTGACGAATTTTGTGTTTACGCAATAAGCTCTCTAGGGATAACACATACTCATAGGCTGGCCCAAAGCAACTTGCACCTTGTAGTGCGCCGACAACCACTGGGCCGGGTTTAGCGAGCAGTTGTTGGAAGCATTCGTAGGCTTTTTCGGCGTGATCAATGGTACAAATAGATTGAGTAAAACCATCTGGACCGGCGCCTGGTACGTTTTCAAAGGCGAGTTTTGGGCCAGTACAGATGACTAAGTAATCGTAATTATCTGTTGTACCATCCCCTAAGGTGAGTTGCCTATTCATGGGATCTATATGAGTCACCCCTTCACCGGAATAACTAATCTTACGTTTAGCTAAGTAGGTTCCAATTGGAAGACTGATGTCTTCGCGCTTACGTTCACCGAGTGCTACCCAAGGATTTGAGGGAACAAATTGGAAGTCAGCCCCTTCACTGATCACGCCTATTTCACAATCGGAAGGCAGTCGCTGTTTGAGTTCAAATGCTGCCGATACGCCACCTAGTCCCGCCCCAATTACAATGACTCTTTTCATTATCTACTCCTCCGAATGGATATTGTTAACAAAGAACCTGCCTTGGTCTTTGTATAATCTAAATCTTATCAATTAGATTTTTCTAATTATATAAAGCGTAGAAGGTATTTGTTTATTTGCAAAGCGAGTTGGGCGCATTGATGCTTTAGGGGCATTTTGGCTGCAATTAAGCGGGCGTATGCACTTGTGCTGCCCTTATTCTAGATAAACGGATAATAGCGCTGCCCTAGCAAACAGTATGTCATCGGACACGCTACACACCTGAGTATCTTCTTAATGATTTATTTGATTTTATTCACTGTTTCGGTCGATGCTGGTCAAAGACAGCCATTAAGAATATATTCACCCCAAGGGAATTTTGTGGCGATAATGTTGACCATAAAATCTCAATGGCGTTGATTTGGCTTGAAGAAAGGAAAGAGTGTGCAGAAAAAATACGTAGTGGCGTTAGATCAAGGCACAACCAGCTCAAGGGCGATTGTATTTGACCACGATGCCAATATTGTCAGTGTCTCACAGCGGGAGTTTACTCAACTTTATCCTAATCCCGGCTGGGTTGAACATGACCCAATGGAAATCTGGGCGAGCCAAAGTTCTGTGTTGATTGAATCTCTCGCCAGAGCAGGCATTCACAGTGATGAAGTGGCGGCGATTGGCATTACTAATCAGCGGGAAACCACCATTATTTGGGAAAAGGCCACAGGCAAACCGGTTTACAATGCCATTGTGTGGCAGTGTCGTCGCAGTTCTGAGATCTGTGAGCAACTTAAGGCCCAAGGTTTAGAAGATTATGTGCGGGAGAATACGGGTCTCCTGCTCGATCCTTATTTTTCAGGCACTAAGATCAAATGGATTTTAGATAATGTGCCGGATGCGCGTGCGAAGGCCAAACGAGGCGAACTGTTATTCGGCACTGTGGATACTTGGCTACTGTGGAAACTCACCGAAGGCAAAGTCCATGTGACCGATCCCACCAATGCAGCCCGTACGTTGCTGTTTAATATCCACAGCCTGAGTTGGGATAGCAAGCTGCTGGAGGCGCTCGATATTCCTGCCGCCATGTTGCCTGAAGTAAAACCTTCTTGCAGTGTCTATGGCACAACCCGTATTGCCGGTGAGGGCAGCGAAATTCCACTTGCGGGGATCGCGGGAGACCAACAGGCAGCGCTCTTTGGCCAGCTTTGTGTTGAGCCGGGAATGGCTAAAAATACTTATGGCACTGGCTGCTTTTTATTAATGAATACAGGCAATAAAGCCGTGCGATCATCCCATGGGTTATTAACCACAGTGGCGGTAGGCGCTCAAGGTGAAGTGAACTACGCCCTAGAAGGCTCAGTATTTATGGGCGGCGCGACTATTCAATGGTTAAGGGATGAGCTGGGGCTTATTCGCGATGCCAGCGATACCGAATATTTTGCCTCTAAAGTCGCGGATACCAATGGGGTGTATTTAGTGCCAGCTTTTGTTGGGCTTGGCGCTCCCTATTGGGATCCTAATGCCCGTGGCGCACTGTTTGGGTTAACGCGTGGCGCTAATCGCAATCATATTATCCGTGCAGCATTAGAGTCGATTGCCTACCAGAGTAAGGATTTACTCGATGCCATGATTAAGGACAGTGGTGAGCGGCTTAAATCCCTTAAGGTGGATGGCGGCGCGGTAGCTAATGACTTCCTTATGCAATTTCAAGCGGATATCACCGATGTTGAAGTCTTAAGACCGAGTGTGTGTGAGACTACCGCGCTTGGTGCAGCCTTTTTAGCGGGACTGGCGGTTGGCTTTTGGACCTCAGTGACCGAACTTAAGCATAAGGCCTGTATCGATAAACACTTCAAACCGAATATTGATGCGAGTCAAAGGGAGCGGTTATATGCGGGCTGGCAAGATGCGGTGGCCAGAAGCCGTTCTTAGTTTCTTTTAGGCTTGAAACACATAAGGCGCACCCTGAGGTTGCGCCTTATTCATTTAACAGTCAGCACGTTAAACTTCGATGTCGATGATATGCTTGCTGGGCGATTGTGCTGTTTCAGCTAAATCGTCAGTGACTTCGAGCACCACTCCCTCTTTTAAGTCTTGTTGTTTGTCCGATGCGCGGCGTTTTTTATTGCGACTAGCATTATCCTGTTTGCGCCTTTCCCTGACTTTCGCATCTAAGGTGGGCGGTAATTGCGACTGTGGTGTTTCATGGCTATCGGGCGCATTGGCGGTCGCACTACTCACCTGATCAACGATCCGTTTTGGGGTTAATACGGGTTTTACTGGCTGGGCCAGCATAGCGTAAAGACTGTCCAATCCACTCATAGCGCCTCCTTGGTTTTGACCACTTAACCCTTTATCGGCCGGATTTGATCAATATTTAGACTATACGCCGATTTGAGCCTGTGCGCGACACTCACTAGCGCTCGGACTGTGACCAATCTCTGTGCTGGGCTTTGGTGGCTAATTCAAGTTTGCCAGGATGCGCTTCGTGTTGGCAGCCAAGGCGAATGCCTTGTGCTAGCTCAGTGGCGGTGAGTTTATCCAGATCATAATCATTGGGGCTGGGTGGCTGCTCGACAAACCTGAGTTTACACAGGCCGCAGCGTCCGCCACCGCCACATTGGGTTCTTAATCTTTCGCGCCCTCGATTAATGCTCTCTAAATATGTGCCATTGAGATCGGTAAATTCGGCGAGCGGTTGAGCCGCCTGAGTAAAAAGCGCTAGTTTTCCTTTGTGGGTTTTTCGCTTCAAGAATGGCAGTGATAACTGACCTTGATGAAATTTATGCCCAAGGATGTAAATCCCCGAAAGACCTAACAACAGCGTGGCAATGCTGACTACTTGTACCAATAAGTGATTAAAACCAATGCCATTATCGGGAGCATAGTCCATAAAATGCAGCATAAAGAGCAGATCCTTGAGATCCGATTGGCGATTCTGGTGAGCAAGCACCGCACCCGAGACAGTATCGATATAAATTCGCGTTCCAACTTCGTCCGCGGCCGTGATCATGGCTACTGGGCCATTGGCGTCGAATGGTGTTTCGCGGCTGAGGATTTGCGCTGTGCTGAGTTCAGCCGAACCTGAGTAGCTCTGTTTGGCAATCGCGAGTATCTCGTCATCGTTCAAAGATAGCGGCTCGAGGGAGTCCGCCCAAAACCAGCGAGTTTGCTGAGTTGTAGTAAGCGCATACACGGCGCGGCTCAGCACTGAGGTTAACTTAAGTTCGATAATGCCTTCTGTTTGGTATTGTTGCAGTAGGTCTGCCGTGGGGGCGAGTGCCGTATTGGGACTCGCCGTTTTATGAGTGGTGCGATATGGGTTCGCGTCCAAAAACCTCTCGTCAATTAGGTTGAAGGCAAGTCCTGTCACGATCCAAATCAATAATTGCAGACCAACAATAAGCCCCAGCCATTTATGTAAGGTTTGCAGCAGCAAGCTGATGGAATGCTTGGTGCCAGTATGGCGAAGCGTCGAGAGACTCATACTGGCTCCTCACGATTTTGGTTTCGAAAACTGATATAGGCCAAGGCGATACCAAAGAGTGCCGTCAACAGGGCGAGGCTAGTCATTAGCGTAAGTAACGGATTATGCACATTCTCCCGCGTCTCGTAGTCCATGATGTGCAGCATCCACATCAGATCGAAGAGTCGCCAATAATCATGGCGCGCGCTGACCACTTGTCCTGTAACTGCCGAGATATAGAGTGTCGAGTGCATGGCATCGTCTAACGTCAGTTGCCAAACCGGGAGCACGCGGGCAGGGATTTCACTCGGAGCGTTCTGCTCAATGAATGTCGAGCCGATAATCTTAGCCTGACCCGTATAGACTCGCTGTGCAGCCTCGAGCGCCTGCTGTTTATCAAGCTGTGTTAATACTTCGCCCGTCTTACTGCTAAAGCGCTGCAATTTTCCCGCGACATTGGCGCGATAGTAGAGTGTGCCTTGATGCGCATACAGGCTGATATCCGTCGCATCGGGATGTGCCTCGATAAAGTCCGCAAAGCTGTAGGCGGGAGTGTCAACTTGGTACATAGCTGTGTTTGCTTTGTTTACCAGTGGTTTGCCACGGATAAACTCTATATCCATCAGTACCATGTAGGCACCCGTTGCTAGCCAGATCAGTAATTGAATGGCGGTTATCAATGCAAACCACTTGTGATAAAAACGGATCCGAGTTGCAGTCATGGTGAGTTACTTTGAGTTAATTGCATGGGAGTTTTGATCTTCCTCGCAATCGTGAAATAAAAACCTTCCGAAATTGCAGAATAAATCCGCAATCAAAAATAATTTTTCAGCGATTTATGCTAGAAATTGACGCTCTATAAGCCTATGCGAATGTAAAAATTGAGTCTATTTTGTTGTGCTTTGTGAGTCTAGCGTGATTTGCCTAAGGGGAAAATCCCACATTTAGCGAAACGTTATGGCGAATATTGCACTGCAACTGCCTGAAAGCAAAAGGCTGCTGCTTTTTTGTTCATCTTTTATCCCTGTCGTTTCTACCATTTAGCCGATTTTTCGCTGATTTTTTTGTCAAAACTTTGTCGCTACGTTATGGCTTCAACATGCTGCTAACCCGCTTGCCGACTGGCTTTATAAAAGGATCCCATCCCTTGACAATGCTTGTCTACTATCCCTAAACTTAGCATTTGTGGGAAATAGTGGATATTTGTGGATCAAAAATCAAAGGATAGGATGAATTAGCGTGTTTCGTGGAGCCAGTGCTATCAACTTAGATACAAAGGGACGGATCGCTATTCCAGTGCGATACCGCGAACCTTTGCAGCTAGAGCACCAAGGCCGCATCGTCATCACAGTCGATATTCAATCCGCGTGTTTACTCCTTTATCCCATCCACGAGTGGGAATTGATCGAAGCTAAGTTACTCAAGCTTTCAGATACCGACAAAACCCAACGATCCCTTAAGCGCATGTTGCTGGGTTATGCCCATGAGGTCGAACTCGATGGCAACGGGCGCATATTACTGCCACCACCGCTAAGGCAATACGCCAATTTAGATAAGCGCATCATGCTGGTGGGACAGTTAAATAAGTTTGAGCTGTGGGATGAGCAAGCTTGGCTGCAGCAAATTGATGAGTGTCAGGAAACGATTCGAAGCGAGGAGCTCGCGAATAACGAGCGTCTGGCGGATTTTTCACTCTAACGAGTCGCATAACTAAATAAGAAATAAGAAGAGAGTAATGAGTCAAGAATTTGCCCATTTATCCGTTCTGCTCGAAGAAACGGTCGGCGGTTTGAACATCAAAGACGATGGCATCTATATCGATGGCACGTTCGGCCGCGGTGGTCATTCAAGACAAGTACTGCAAAGACTGGGTGAAAACGGACGTCTGATTGCGATCGACCGCGATCCTCAAGCCATTGAGGCTGCAAAACAATTTGCCGATGACCCCCGTTTCCAAATCGTACATGGCGGTTTTGGCCAATTAGCCGATTACGTCGAAGAGCTTGGTCTGGTTGGCAAAATTGATGGCGTGTTACTCGACTTAGGCGTGTCTTCACCGCAGCTCGATGATGCCGAACGTGGCTTTAGTTTCCTGCGCGATGGTCCGCTCGATATGCGGATGGACAATAGCCAAGGCGAAACGGCGGCCCAGTGGTTAGCGCGTGCCGAAATTGAAGACATGGCGTGGGTATTCAAAACCTATGGCGAAGAGAAAAATGCTCGCCATATAGCCCGTTGTATCGCGGCTGACCGTGATAAAACCCCGTTTTTACGTACCAAAGATTTAGCCGATTTGATTGCGCGGATCACTAAAAATAAAGAGCGTAACAAACACCCCGCAACTCGGGTGTTTCAGGCGATCCGTATCTATATCAACAGTGAATTAGATCAAATTGATCAAGCGCTTGAAGGTGCATTAACCGTACTCGCGCCGCAGGGACGTTTATCGATTATCAGCTTCCACTCCTTGGAAGATCGCATCGTAAAACGTTTTATTCGTCGCCATAGCCAAGGTGAGAGCGTGCCCCACGGCCTGCCAATTACCGAAGATCAAATTAACAAGTCGCGTAAATTGCGCGCCATAGGTAAGGCGATTATGCCTTCCGATGAGGAAATTGAACGCAATGCCAGAGCGCGCAGCTCAGTGTTACGCATTGCCGAGCGATTAGATTACTAGAGGGCAAACAAAGTGAGTAAGCCCTCATTAAATCTGCCACGGATTGTGTTAAACGACCTGTGGCAACACAAATGGATCTTGTTACTCGCACTGCTCGTGCTCAGTAATGCTGTGGCTGTGGTGTATACCAGCCATGTGAGCCGTAAGCTTACTACCCAATGGGATCAGCTGCTGCAGGAGCGTGACAGGTTAGATATCGAGTGGCGCAATTTATTATTGGAAGAGCAATCCCAAACCGAGCACAGCCGGATCACGCGGATTGCATCAAAGGATCTCAACATGAGTCGACCCTTACCCAGCGAAGAAGTTGTGGTAAAGGTGCCGTGAACATAGGGAAGATATGACTAGGCAAGCAAAAACCAAACAGGCCAGCAAAAAGCAAAAGCCACAACTGATCCACTGGCGTTTATACGTCGTGGTTGGCTTTGTATTTGCGATGTTTTCGAGCCTTGTGGGTCGTGCTGCTTATATTCAAATTATCGAGCCCGATAAGCTGCGTCACGAGAGCGACATGCGTACCTTGCGTACCACCAGTCGTGAGGTGCAGCGTGGCTTAATCACTGACCGTAACGGCGATATGCTGGCGGTGAGTGTGCCGGTGCGTGCCGTGTGGGCCGACCCTAAACAAGTCAATGATAACAATGGTTTTACCGATATGCGCCGCTGGCAAGCGTTGGCGGACGTATTGCACGAACCCGTGGAAGATGTGCTCGATAAGGTGCGCAGCAATCCAACCAAACGTTTTACCTACCTTAAACGCCAAGTCACGCCTGCGGTGGCAGACTACATCACTCAGCTTAAATTGCCTGGGGTGTTTTTAAAGTCCGAGTCACGCCGTTACTATCCTGGTGGTGAGATTACTGCCCAGCTTATCGGCATTACCAATATCGACGATGTAGGTATTGAAGGGGTCGAAAACGCCTACAACAGCTGGCTTACTGGTACACCATCTAAACAAAAAGTGCGTAAATCCCGCGATGGTCATGTGGTTGAGCGTCTCGATATCGTGCAAGAAGGCGAGAGTCCGAATGATTTAGTTTTGAGTATTGACCAACGTATTCAGCAACTTGCCTACCGTGAGTTAAAGCGCACTACCGAGATGAACCAAGCGACCTCTGGTTCGATTGTGGTGCTTGATATCCACACGGGTGAAGTGTTGGCTATGGTGAATACACCATCCTACAACCCTAATTCGCGCGATAATCTACAAACCTTCAGAATGCGTAATCGCGCCATGACGGATACCTTCGAGCCCGGCTCGACCATTAAACCTTTTGTGGTTGCTGCGGCGTTAGAAGCGGGCACGGTTAAGTCTACCGATGTGATCCCAACATCTCCGGGCTGGATGCGTTTAGGCGGCCGTCAAGTGCGTGATGCCAGTAACTACGGCGATATGACACTGGCGCGTATTTTAGCCAAATCCAGTAACGTGGGCATTAGTAAACTTGCCCTGTCGATTCCAGTGCAGCAGTTACTCGGCACCTATCAATCCATGGGCTTAGGCAGCTTCTCGGGGATTAACCTCACGGGTGAAAGTGCAGGCCTTATTCAAGATCGCCATCGTTGGTCTGATTTCGAGCGCGCGACCTTATCTTTCGGCTACGGCCTAACAGCGACCACGCTACAACTCGCGCGGATGTACGCCACCTTAGGTAATGGTGGGACTCTATATCCAGTATCGATTTTAAAACTGAAAAAGCCCCCCGAAGGTGAGCGAGTGATCTCACAAGAGGTTGCTCACGATGTATTGCAAATGATGGTGGGCGTGACCGAAAAAGGCGGCACAGGTACGCTGGCGCATATCGATGGTTATCCAGTTGCTGGCAAGTCGGGTACCAGCCGTAAGGCGGTAGCTGGCGGTTATGGTGATGATTATGTTGCGTTATTTGCTGGTGTCGCGCCGGTGAATAATCCCAAACTTGCGGTCGTAGTTGTGGTGAACGAGCCGAAGGGTGATCTCTATTATGGTGGTTCGGTGGCAGGGCCGGCATTCGCTAAGGTGATGTCAGGCGCACTGCAAATGTTAAATGTTGAACCCATTTCCGATAAAGAACAGGTGCAATTGGCGGGAATCGCCGGGAGAACTGAATGATGTTGTTAAGGGATCTATTAGCGCCTTGGTTCCCCTACGCGGGTGAACAAACCCTCTTAGATTTGACTTTAGATAGCCGCGCAATACGTCGCGGCGATGTGTTTTTAGCGCTGCCCGGCCATAGGGTCGATGGTCGTCAATTTATCGATAAGGCCTTAGCCCAAGGTGCGGCTGCGGTATTAGTGCATACGGATAGCATTGAAGAGCAGGGCAAAGTTATTGCGACTGAGCAAGGCGTGCAGATTTATTTTTATCAGTTAGCTAAGCAAGTGTCTGCGGTCGCCGCAGTGCGTTATCCCGTTGTCCAAGGCCAGTCTATGGGCATTGTCGGGATCACTGGCACCAACGGTAAAACCTCGACCAGTCAGCTCTGCGCGCAATTAGTGACGCTGCTTGAGGGTAAAGCGGCGGTGATGGGCACGCTCGGCAATGGCCTGTGGGGCGAGTTAGTCGATAGCGGCAATACGACCGCCGATGCCATTACTCTGATGCGCCAACTACATGAGTTTGCAGACAAAGGTGTTAATACCTGCGCGATGGAAGTCTCAAGTCATGGTTTAGTCCAAGGCCGAGTCGATGCCGTGCCCTTCGATGTGGCGGTATTCACTAATTTGACCCGTGATCATTTGGACTACCACGGCGATATGGAAAATTATGCCGCGGCCAAGCAAATGCTGTTTCGCTTCGACGCTTTGCGCCACGGCTTAGTAAATCTTGATGACCCCGTGGGTGCAGCTTGGTTATCCGAGCTGGCAAATGTCTCCGCTAAGATATGGGGCTTTAGCATTGAAGCGCATACCGAGGCAGCGTTTTACACTAAGAATGCCCAATTTAACGATCAAGGCGTGCAGGCAACACTTGTCTGGCCTGAGGGCGAAATCAACATTCGCTCTCCTTTATTAGGTGCCTTTAACCTCTCGAATTTACTCGCTGCTTTATCCGCCTTGTATTTGCAGGGTATGGATATGCGTGCACTGGCTGCCAAGGTACCTTATTTAGTGCCCGTGGCTGGCCGCATGGAACGTTTTACCACTGCGGACAACATTACCTTAGTCGTCGATTATGCCCACACCCCAGATGCGATTGAACAGGCGCTGAATGCCCTGCGTCGTCACTGCGCGGGCGAGTTGTGGTGCCTGTTTGGCTGTGGCGGCGACCGTGATAAGGGCAAACGTCCGCTGATGGGGCAAGCGGCGGAGCAATTTGCCGATCGCATTATGGTGACTAGCGATAATGCTCGCAGCGAAGATCCTAACCAAATTATTACCGATATTATCCAAGGGCTGACTCACCCAGAGCGAGCGCTGACCGAGGTTGACCGTGTTGCGGCGATTAAACACGTCGTGGCAGAGGCTAAACCTGGTGATGTGATTCTGCTTGCGGGCAAAGGCCATGAAACTTACCAAGAGGCGGCAGGTGTGCGTCATGACTATGATGAGCGCGCCCTGGCACGTCAGTTATCGGAGCAAAGCCAATGATCCCAATTTCCCTCGAGGCGCTGAGCCAACACTTAAGTGCGCATCGAGTCGGTGACGATGTCACCATCCAAGCATTAAGCAGCGATAGCCGCAAAATCGGCCCTGCGACCCTGTTTGTTGCCTTAAAGGGCGAGCGTTTCGACGGCCACGATTTTGCTGCCACGGCAATTGAAAATGGTGCCGTTGCACTAATGGTCGAGCGTCAATTGGCCTTCGATGTGCCGCAGCTTATTGTTGCCGATTGCCAAAAGGCCATGGGCGCGATTGGCGCCTATGTGCGCGACCAAGTGGACCCCATTTGTGTAGCCTTAACCGGCTCCAATGGCAAAACCAGCGTGAAAGAAATGATCGCCACGATTTTATCGGCGAAGCATCAAGTGCTTTATACGGCTGGTAACTTCAATAATGAAATCGGTGTGCCACTCACTTTGCTGCGTTTAACGCCCGAGGATAAGTACGGGGTGTTTGAGCTTGGCGCTAACCATAAAGGTGAGATTGATTACACCTCGAGTTTGGTGCGTCCTCATGTAGCCTTAGTCAATAACGTTGGCAGCGCTCACTTAGAAGGCTTTGGGTCACAGGCGGGTGTCGCCCAGGCCAAATCGGAAATCTACAACCATCTGCAACCCGGTGGCACGGCGATTATCAATGCCGATGACGCCTTTGCCGATGTGATGCGGGTAAAAGCGAAACAATATAAGCAATTGAGCTTCTCCCAACAGGAAGGTGCGGCTAAACGTCAAATCGATGTGATTGCCACTGGCCACAAAACCAATAGCGAAGGTTGCTATCGTTTTATCCTCAATTATGCGGGAGAGTCCTGCGAAGTGACTCTGCCCCTCGCAGGTCGTCATCAAGTCAGCAACGCGCTAGCTGCGGCAAGTGTTTGTATTGCTTTGGGATTGAGCCTGAAGGAAATCGCTGAAGGCTTGAGCCAGTTGACCCCTGTAAAGGGGCGTATGCAACCAACTCAATTAGGCCGAGTCCGTTTAATCGATGATAGCTATAACGCTAACCCTGTATCCGTGGGGGCGGCTATCGCTTGGTTAAAGGAAATTTCTGAAAATCGTTGTTTGGTACTGGGAGATTTGGGCGAATTAGGCGACAATGCGCCCCTTTTACACGCTGAATTGGGACAACTGGCTAAGCAACAGGGCATTGATGCTCTGTTCTGTACCGGCACCTTAACTCAGCACACTAGCCAAGCTTTCGGGGCGGAGCACCATGACAGCGTGGCGACGTTAGTAGAAAAACTCATAAAACACATCAACCAGTTGCCGGGACAGGTGACGGTTTTAGTTAAAGGTTCACGTAGTGCCGCAATGGAGCGGGTCGTGGATGGCCTAACAGTAGCCTTCGGGCGTGGGGAGTTAGTGTAGATGCTGGTGTATCTGGCCGAGTATTTAACCCGTTTTCATACTGGGTTTAACGTATTTTCCTATGTGACATTTCGAGCCATTTTAGGCTTGTTAACCGCATTAATGTTTAGTTTATGGTGGGGTCCTAAACTGATTGAGCGTTTGCAGTTAATGCAGATTGGCCAAGTTGTGCGTAACGACGGGCCAGAGTCGCATTTCAGTAAGCGTGGTACGCCGACTATGGGTGGCCTGATGATTTTAGGCGCCATCTTTATCAGTGTGCTGTTGTGGGGCGATCTCGGTAGCCGTTATGTGTGGGTGATGCTGTTTGTATTGGGCAGCTTCGGCATGATCGGTTTTATTGATGATTACCGCAAAGTCGTGCGTAAAGATACTAAGGGGCTGATCGCGCGTTGGAAGTATATTCTGCAATCCTTAGCGGCGTTGATCATTGCTTTCTTCCTCTATACCACAGCGTCTAACCCAGGTGAAACCCAGTTAGTCGTACCTTTCTTTAAGGATGTGATGCCACAGCTTGGTGCAGTGTTTATCGTATTGGCCTACTTTACTATCGTAGGTTCGAGCAACGCGGTGAACCTAACCGATGGTCTCGATGGTTTGGCGATTATGCCAACGGTAATGGTGGCCGCGGCATTTGCCTTGATTGCCTATCTGTCTGGCCATGCTCAATTTGCTAATTACCTGCACATTCCGCATTTACCTGGTTCGGGTGAGCTAGTGATCGTCTGTACTGCGATTGTGGGCGCAGGCTTAGGCTTTTTATGGTTTAACACTTATCCAGCACAGGTCTTCATGGGCGATGTGGGCTCGCTGTCTTTAGGCGCTGCCTTAGGCGCGATTGCGGTACTGGTTCGCCAAGAGATCCTATTAGTGATTATGGGTGGTGTGTTTGTGATGGAAACCGTGTCTGTGATCCTGCAGGTCGGTTCTTACAAGTTACGAGGCCAGCGCATTTTCCGCATGGCGCCTATCCATCACCACTATGAGTTAAAAGGTTGGCCTGAACCACGCGTGATTGTCCGCTTTTGGATTATCTCGATTTTCTTAGTGTTACTCGGCTTAGCCACGTTGAAGTTAAGGTAATCGCTCATGCAAAGTCAGTACTCACACATAGTGTTAGGTTTGGGCGCCACCGGGCTCTCGGTAGTGCGCTATTTGTGTGGAAAAGGGATCACACCCTTGGTGATGGATAGCCGTCGCCAACCTCCCGGTGCGGACACCCTTGCCAGCGCATTCCCTGAGGTGCAGCTGATTGCCGGCGGATTCGATTGCCGTTACTTAGTGCAAGCAAAGCAAATCATTATCAGCCCAGGTATTGCGATTGATACGCCCGAGGTGCGCGCGGCACTGGATATGGGGATTGAAGTCATTGGCGATGTGGAGCTATTTGCCCGTGAGATTGCCGACCGAAAACCTTGCGTGATTGGGATTACTGGCTCAAACGGCAAGTCGACCGTCACCACCTTAGTGGGTGAGATGCTGCGTGAAGCTGGCATGGCGGTGGCCGTGGGGGGCAACATTGGTATTCCGGCGCTCGATCTGCTGACTGAAAATGCCGATATTTTTGTGCTTGAGTTATCGAGCTTCCAGCTCGAAACCACCCACAGCTTGAACTGCGTGGCGTCGACCTGCTTGAACGTGACCGAAGACCATATGGACAGATACAGCGATATGGATGCCTATCGTAAGGCCAAGCTGCGTCTGTACCATCAAAGCCGCTCCATTATCTTTAACCGTGATGATGCGCTGACTATCCCGACTGAGCCGATGAACCAAAACAGCTTTGGTTTAGCGCCGCCAGAGGGCGACGAGTGGGGCATTTGTGATAGCAAGATTTACCACGGTCACAGTGAAATTATGCCGATCACCGAAGTATCGCTGATTGGTAGTCATAACCATGCCAACTTACTTGCTGCAATGGCTTTGGTCTACGCGGTGGGTGTGGATAAGCAAGTTATGGCCAAAGTGGCTCGCACCTTTACTGGCCTTTCTCACCGTTGCGAAGTGGTAGGGGTCAAAGGTGGTGTGACCTATGTGAACGACTCTAAGGCGACCAATGTTGGCGCCACCGTCGCGGCGCTCGATGGGTTGAGCGATCACTTAGGTGACATTATTTTGATTGCCGGTGGTGATGGTAAGGGCGCGGATTTCAGTCCGTTGGTCGAGCCGTTAACGAAAGTGACACACCTCATCACCTTGGGTCGCGATGGTAATAAGATAGCTGCATTGAAGGAAGGAGCCATCAAGGTGGACTCTATGGCTGCTGCAGTGGCTAAGGCCGCCGAGTTAGCCACCTCGGGCGATATCGTACTCCTATCGCCAGCCTGTGCGAGTCTAGATATGTACAGCAACTTTATGGCTCGTGGGGATGATTTTAGAAGCCAAGTGGAGCAACTCGATGGCGAGTGATGCAAGACAGCTCAGCCTGTTTGGGCGAGTGCTAAACGCACTGCCTAACTGGCAACGTGATAACGAGGTGCCGGGCGTGCAATTGTACGACCGGGCTTTGCTCACGGCCGTGCTGTCTTTGATTGGCTTTGGTTTTGTCATGGTCATGTCGGCCTCTATGCCTGAGGCGCAAACCTTGACGGGCAATCCCTTCCACTTTATGACCCGCCATGTGGGTTATCTGTTGGGATGCTTAGTGATTGCCGCTTTTGTGCTGAGGGTCGAGATGCAAACCTGGCAGCGGATGAGCCCAATCATGTTGCTAGGCGTGTTTTTGATGTTGCTGGCGGTGTTGGTTGTGGGTACCACAGTCAACGGTGCGACCCGTTGGTTATCCATAGGTCCCATTCGTATTCAGGTGGCTGAGGTCGCTAAGTTTGCGTTCTCTGTGTATATGGCGGGTTATCTGGTGCGTCGGCATCAGGAAGTGCGTGAAAATGCGAAGGGCTTCTATAAGCCGATTGCGGTATTTGCGATCTACGCAATTTTGATTTTGATGCAGCCCGACTTAGGTACCGTGGTGGTGTTGTTCGTCGGCACTGTGGGGCTATTGTTCCTCGCGGGGGCGCGTTTGCTGGACTTTTTCGCGCTGATTTTTGCCGGGGTGTTGGCATTCGTGGCGCTGGTTCTGCTCGAGCCTTACCGTATGCGCCGGGTGACCTCGTTTTTAGACCCTTGGCAGGATCCATTCGGTAGTGGCTATCAGTTAACGCAATCGCTGATGGCCTATGGCCGGGGTGATTGGTTTGGTCAGGGCCTTGGCAACAGTATCCAAAAGTTGGAATACCTCCCCGAGGCACATACCGACTTTATCTTTGCCGTGATTGGTGAAGAGTTAGGTTTTGTCGGCATTATCGCTGTGTTATCCGTGCTGCTGTTTGTGGCATTAAGGGCCATTCGCCTTGGCAATTTATGTTTAGTGATGGACAAAGCCTTCGAAGGTTATCTGGCCTATGCCATTGGAATTTGGATCTGTTTCCAGACCGTCGTTAATGTGGGCGCAAGCATTGGTATGTTACCTACTAAAGGGTTAACACTGCCCTTTGTGAGTTACGGCGGCAGTAGTCTATGGGTCATGACGGCGGCGGCAATGACATTGCTGCGCATCGATTATGAGCGGCGCATGAGTTTAGTTCAGGCCGTGCAAGGGAGATTGAAGTAATGACCGACGCGGGTAAACGTATTTTAGTCATGGCAGGCGGCACGGGCGGACATGTGTTCCCGGCGCTCGCGGTGGCAAAGTATTTAGCGCAGCAAGGTTGGCAAGTTCGTTGGTTAGGAACAGCCGATCGTATGGAGGCACGTTTAGTGCCTCAGTATGGCTTCGATATCGATTTTATCGATATCAAGGGCGTGCGTGGTAATGGCTTAGTACGTAAATTGGCAGCGCCTTTTAAAGTGGCGCGCTCGATTCTGCAAGCCAAGGCGGTGATAGCCGAATTTAAGCCTGATGTGGTGTTAGGCATGGGCGGTTTTGCCAGTGGCCCGGGCGGTGTGGCGGCGAAATTGGCTGGCGTGCCCTTAGTGCTGCATGAGCAAAACGCCATTCCGGGAATGACCAACAAGTTACTCTCGCGAATTGCGAATCAAGTACTGTGCGCCTTTAAAAATACCTTCACTCAGGTGAAGGCCAAGGTGGTGGGTAACCCCATTCGTCGCGAGCTTATCGCCTTAGGTGCCGAGCCTAAGCAAGCCGCGGATGATGCCTT
This sequence comes from Shewanella decolorationis, assembly GCF_004354305.1. Classification (NCBI taxonomy): domain Bacteria; kingdom Pseudomonadati; phylum Pseudomonadota; class Gammaproteobacteria; order Alteromonadales; family Shewanellaceae; genus Shewanella; species Shewanella decolorationis. The sequence continues at coordinate 4,570,331 of NZ_CP037898.1, forward strand.
AAAAGTCTTAGTGGTGGGCGGCAGTTTAGGCGCCAAAGTTTTTAACGACTTAATGCCCGAAGTGGTGGCCGCGCTGAGTAAGCAGCAGTCGATTACGGTTTGGCATCAAGTGGGTAAGGATAATCTGACGGGCGTTAAGTCGGCTTATCAACAGCAAGGACAAGAGGGCGGCGTTAACGTTGCCGAATTTATTGATGACATGGAAGCCGCCTATCGCTGGGCGGATGTGGTATTGTGCCGTGCCGGCGCGCTGACGGTATCCGAGTTAGCGGCGGTGGGACTACCGAGTATTCTGGTGCCTTATCCCCATGCCGTGGATGACCATCAGACCCGTAACGCCCAAGTATTGGTTGAGGCTGGCGCTGCTTTCCTATTGCCGCAGGCCATCTTGGACGTAAATAAACTGGTGAGTAAATTACAGTTACTTGCCAATGACAGAGCAGAATTAGCCCAAATGGGCCAAAGAGCGAGAGATGTTGCCGTGTTGGATGCGACCGAGCAGGTGGCCCAAGTGTGTATTGCTCTCGCCGAGAAAGGATAGGTATGACTAAGACAGAAAGATACTTACAGCTAAGAAGTATGATCCCAGAAATGCGCCGGATTAAGCGTATTCATTTCGTCGGCATTGGCGGCGCGGGCATGGGCGGGATCGCTGAAGTATTAGTAAACGAAGGTTATGTCGTCAGTGGTTCAGACATCGCGCAAAACGCCGTGACTGACAGACTCTGCCTGCTGGGCGCGAAAATTCATATCGGCCATGGTGCCGATAACGTGCAGCAAGCCGATGTGGTGGTGGTCTCGACTGCGATTAATCCTGAGAACCCAGAGATTATTGCGGCGAAGGAATTGCGTATTCCCATAGTGCGCCGCGCCGAGATGTTGGCAGAGTTGATGCGTTATCGCCATGGTGTGGCGATTGCGGGAACTCACGGTAAAACCACGACCACAAGTTTGATTGCCAGTTTGTATGGTCAAGCGGGGCGCGATCCGACCTTCGTGATCGGCGGCCTGCTGAACAGTGCTGGTACTAATGCTCGCTTAGGTACGAGTCGTTATCTTATCGCCGAAGCCGACGAGAGTGATGCGAGCTTCTTGCACCTGCAACCTATGGTCAGCGTGGTGACGAATATCGAAGCCGACCACATGGACACCTACGGTGGGGATTTTGAAAAGCTCAAATCGACCTTCGTGGACTTTCTGCATAACCTGCCATTCTATGGCGTGGCGGTAGTTTGTATCGACGACGCTGTCGTGCGCGAGATTATGCCGCGTATTGGTCGCCATATGATCACCTATGGTTTCAGTGATGATGCTGACGTGCAGGCGCTGAACTTCCATCAGCAGGGTCACCAATGCCGCTTTACCGTCAGACGTAAAGGCAAAGAAGATTTAGATCTGCTGCTTAACCTGCCAGGCCAGCACAATGTATTAAATGCGCTCGCGGCGATTGCCGTGGCGACAGAAGATGAAATTGATGATAGCGCCATCATTCAAGCCTTGGCTGAGTTCCAAGGTATTGGCCGTCGTTTCCAACACTTAGGTAAGTTCGCAACGCCAAAGGGCGAAGTGATGTTAGTGGACGACTATGGTCATCACCCCAGTGAAGTGGCGGCGACCATTAAAGCGGCGCGTGCAGGTTGGCCGGATAAACGCTTAGTCATGGCCTATCAGCCACACAGATACACTCGTACCCGTGACTTGTACGAAGACTTTATTGAAGTGTTGTCTCAAGTGGATTGCTTGTTGTTACTCGAGGTGTATAGCGCGGGTGAAGCGCCGATCCCCGGTGCCGATGGCCGTGCACTGTGTCGCTCGATTCGCTTGCGCGGACAGTTAGATCCCATCTTTATCGCCAGCCCAGATCAGTTAGCCGAAGTGCTACCCGATGTGTTGCAGGAGGGGGATTTATTGTTGACCCAAGGTGCGGGTAATATAGGCGCCCTGTCGCGCCAGCTAGCTGCCTCTGAATTGGGCTTTAGCGTTGCCGCGACAACCGAGGTAAAACCTTGATGTATTGCGGGACAACTCGGGTTTAAAGGAAATTTTGACCCGAGGCTTTAGCTCTATATAATGGCCGATTTTCTGTGGTTTTTAGTAGTGTCGTTGAAAGGTGGAAACAAACGTGTCTTGGAGTGATAAGAGGCGACACTGGTGGGCGAGGATGTCACGGGTTAATTGGTACCTGTGGAGCGGAATTGGTTTTTTATGGTTAGTCATTGGGAGTTTTGTCTTTGGTGGCTACCAACTGCATAAGTTTTTAAATGATGCCAGCACGCTGCCCATTGAGGCTGTAGCCATCAAAGGTGAACGGACTTACACCACTGATAGAGATATACAAATTGCACTACAGGATTTAATGCAGCGGAGTTTTTTCAGCGCAGACATCACCTTAGTGCAACAGGCCTTAGAAGCCTTACCTTGGGTGTATCGCGCGTCAGTGAGGCGTGAGTGGCCAGCGAAACTCAGGGTGTATTTACAGGAGCAACAACCGGTCGCCCATTGGAATGGCACCGCTTGGCTCAATGTGCATGGTGAAGTGTTTGAAGCGCCATCGCATCCTGAGCTAGAGCATCTGCCTTATTTATCAGGGCCAGATGATATGGGGACCGAAGTGTTAACCGCCTACGCGCAGGTTAACTCGCTACTGAAGATTAATGGCTTTACCTTGGCCAATTTGAGTTTAACGCCACGTCATGCGTGGCACGCGACACTGGGTAACGGTATTGTTTTAGACCTAGGTCGAGAAGATAAAATGGCAAGGATACAAAGGTTTATCACTGTTTATCCGTTACTGGCGAAACAAGATAAACCGATTGCCAGAGTGGATTTGCGCTACGACACAGGGTTGGCCGTAGGCTGGGGCGATGCACAAACAAGAGAGCCGATAATTAATGACCAAAAACCAAGATAGAAATCTGATCGTCGGATTGGACATAGGAACCTCTAAAGTCGCAGTGATCATAGGCGAAGTTCTGCCCGATGGCGAAATCAGCATAGTCGGCCTTGGTAACCACCCTTCAAGGGGCATGGATAAGGGTGGCGTTAACGATTTAGACTCCATCGTGCGCAGTGTGCAACGCGCGCTCGATCAAGCGGAATTAATGGCGGACTGCCAAGTATCATCGGTTTATCTGAGCATTTCCGGTAAACATATCGCCTGCCAAAACGAAAATGGCATGGTGTCGATTAACGATGAGGAAGTGACACAGGAAGACGTCGACAACGTGATCCACACCGCTCGCTCGGTGAAGATCCCAACGGAACGTCGCATTCTGCATGTGTTACCGCAGGAATACGCGATTGACGTACAAGACGGTATTCGCAGCCCTATCGGCATGTCAGGCATGCGGATGGAAGCCAAGGTACACATAGTGACCTGCGCCAACGATATGGCGAAGAATATCACTAAGAGTGTTGAGCGCTGTGGCTTGAAGGTCGATGACTTAGTGTTCTCCGGCATTGCGTCGGCGGATGCGGTATTAACCTTCGATGAAAAAGACTTAGGCGTATGTATCGTCGACATCGGCGGTGGTACGACGGATATCGCCGTGTACACCAATGGTGCGTTGCGTCATTGCGCGGTTGTACCAGTTGCGGGCAACCAAGTGACCAACGATATCGCGAAGATTTTCCGCACCCCTTCGTCACATGCTGAACAAATTAAAGTGCAGTTCGCCTGTGCGCGTAGCTCCATGGTGAGCCGCGAAGACAGTATCGAAGTGCCATCGGTTGGTGGTCGTCCATCGCGTAGCATGTCGCGCCATACTTTGGCAGAAGTGGTAGAGCCGAGATATCAAGAGCTGTTTGAGTTAGTGCTCAAGGAGCTGAAAGACAGTGGTTTAGAAGATCAAATCGCCGCAGGTATCGTGTTAACAGGCGGTACGGCGTCGATTCAAGGCGTGGTAGACATCGCGGAGGCAACCTTTGGGATGCCAGTACGCGTTGCCTCACCATTGCCAGTTAAAGGGTTATACGAATACGTGGATCAGTCTATTTACTCCACTGGGGTTGGATTGCTTCACTATGGTGCAAGACGGGTGCTTGAGCGTCAATTCGAGCGTCCTGAGCGTCAAGGGGTTACCAGTGCTTGGAATCGGGTCCAAAGCTGGTTTAAGGGTGAATTTTAATAACGCAGGCAACACGGAGATCAGACAATGTTTGAGATCATGGACACTCACTCAGACGACGCGGTGATTAAAGTCATCGGCGTTGGCGGCGGCGGCGGTAATGCTGTCGAACATATGGTCAAACACAACATTGAAGGTGTTGAGTTTGTCGTTACCAACACAGACGCACAGGCGCTACGTAAATCAGGCGCTGGCTCAACGATTCAATTAGGTCGCGATGTCACTAAAGGTCTTGGCGCTGGCGCCAACCCAGAAGTGGGTCGTGCCGCAGCGGAAGAAGACCGCGAAAACATTCGTGCTGCGATCAAAGGCTCAGACATGATCTTTATCGCCGCCGGTATGGGCGGTGGTACGGGTACAGGTGCTGCGCCAGTGGTGGCTCAAATCGCTCGCGAAGAAGGCATCTTAACTGTTGCTGTCGTGACTAAGCCTTTCCCTTTCGAAGGCAAAAAGCGTATGGCTTATGCCGAGCAAGGTATCGCTGAGCTCGCCAAGCACGTGGATTCGTTAATCACTATCCCTAACGAAAAATTATTAAAAGTATTGGGCCGTGGTACGTCATTACTCGATGCATTTGCCGCAGCGAATAACGTGTTACTCGGTGCAGTACAAGGTATTGCTGAGCTGATCACTCGCCCTGGTCTGATTAACGTCGACTTTGCGGACGTGAAAACCGTTATGTCCGAAATGGGTAATGCCATGATGGGTACCGGTGTTGCGCGTGGTGAAGACCGTGCGGAAGAAGCGGCTGAAGCGGCAGTTGCCAGCCCATTGTTAGAAGACATCGACTTAGCCGGTGCCCGTGGTGTGTTAGTTAACATTACCGCAGGTATGGACATGAGCATCGAAGAATTCGAAACCGTGGGTAACCATGTTAAAGCTTACGCTTCTGACAACGCCACAGTGGTTGTGGGTGCGGTGATCGACCCAGAAATGAGCGACGAGCTGCGTGTTACCGTGGTTGCAACGGGTATCGGTGCTGAAAAGCGTCCTGATATTCAACTGGTTTCTAAGCCAGCACCACGTCCAGAGCCAGTGGTTGTGGAACCAAAAGTCGAAGCCTATGTCGAAGAAGCGACTCATGTGAGTTATGCGGCGCCAAAAGGTAACGTGTTACCTGCATCGCCAGCACCGGCTCCTGCGCCAGCACCTTCAACAAAGCATGAATTGGATTACTTAGATATCCCAGCGTTTTTGCGTAAGCAAGCTGACTAAAACAGGTATTTGAGTCCAGCGTGTAGGGTGGTGCCTTGCTCTGTGAGGCTTTACCACCCAATGACTACATTTGTATGACATGGTCAACTTATGTTACCATGTAGCACCTATGTGGTCGTTTTGCCGCCGCTGCGTGTGCAAATATTAGGCTTAATTATAGAAATCTAAACGGGTAACTGAATGATATTTCAAAGAACTGTTCAAAAAATGGTGAAGGCTACTGGAGTCGGTTTGCACTCTGGGAACAAGGTCACCTTGAGCATTATGCCCGCACCAGTCAATACAGGGATCGTACTCGTGCGTACCGACATGAATCCTCCCGTTGCTATTCCAGCAAAGGCGGAACAAGTTCGCGAAACCACAATGTGTACGGCACTCGTCAATGACGAAGGTATTCGTATTTCGACTATTGAGCATTTATTTGCAGCCTTAGCGGGTTTAGGCATTGATAACGCCGTAATCGAAGTGGACGCGCCTGAAATTCCAATCATGGATGGCAGTGCGAGCCCATTTGTCTTCTTACTTCAGTCTGCGGGTATCAAAGAGCAGGCTGCACCTAAGAAGTACTTAAAGATTAAACGCCCTGTGCGTGTTGAAGACGGTGATAAGTGGGCCGAGCTGAAGCCATTCAAAGGCTTTAGAGTCAACTTCAAAATTGACTTTGCTCACCCTGAAATTGCTCGTAGTCAACAGCATGTGGTGATGGACTTCTCTACTTCTGCTTTTGTTAAAGACATTAGCCGTGCCCGTACTTTTGGTTTTATGCGTGATATTGAGTATCTGCGTGCGAACAACCTAGCATTAGGTGGCAGCATGGAAAACGCGGTTGTACTTGATGAATATCGCGTCCTCAACCCCGACGGCCTGCGTTATGAGGATGAGTTCGTTAAGCACAAAATTTTAGATGCGTTTGGTGATCTCTACGTGGCAGGGCACGCCATTCTTGGTGAGTTTACTGCCTATAAAACGGGTCATGCACTGAATAACCAATTAGTGCGAGCCTTATTGGCGCAGCAGGATGCGTGGGAGCTGGTGAGCTTTGAGAAAGAAGCCGATGTTCCCGTCAGCTTTACTGTGCCAGGTGGCGCGGTTTACGCTTAATAGCGCTTTATGTTTACTTATTACGGCTGGCCAATGTGGCCAGCCGTTTTAGTTTTTCGCCTAGTGTTCCGCTCACATTTTCTGCAAGCGCAGCAATATGTTCTGCCGCAGCTGGACTGAGTTGCTTGTGCGCCTGTTTCGGCTTTGCGTCATACAATGCTAATCTCGGGTTGACTTTAACTTCAATTGCGGTAAGGATTGGGAGCGTTTCTGCTTGAAGCTGCGCTAGTAGTTTCGGCTTTTGGAAATTAATTCGTGCAGCCCATGCTGCCGAAGTGGTTTCAACCACAAGAACACCCTGGCGGAAATTGGCGACTTTCAGCTGCTCCGCAACAGGACCTGCGACAATCTGCTTCACGTGCTGATCCAGATATAAAAGTAGTTCCGCTTTCTCAGCTATATCGGGCAATGTGCCTGACTGGTGTAGTAATTGGCTGAGATCCTGAGGGGGCTTTTTCATATGATAATAAGATGGCTGAATTAGGCTATGAGTGTAACAGTATTTATTCAAGGTCGGAATGGCGTTACGCGCTGGCAACCCAGTAAACGCTGGTTGCTCCTTCCCATGCTATTGTTAGCTACTGGTGCCGGTATTTATCAACACAACTCTGCTAAGTTTGAAAACCAGCAAGCCAGTGTCGATAACGATCGTATCCAACGCGAACAACAAAAGAAGCAAGTCTTAGAATTAAAGAGTGCCACAGAGTCACAGCTAGCCATGCTGGCGACCCATGTTGCGCGCATGCAAGCTAAAATCACCCGTCTCGAGGCCTTAGGTCAACAAGTCGCTAAACAAAACAAATTGGATGAAGACTTTGATTTTTCCTCTGAAGTGGGTGTCGGTGGCTTGAGCGAATTAGGCTCGAATATCGAACTTGGTCAGCTTATCGATGATATGGATAAACTGGCATCACGAATTGACAACAATAATGTTCAACTATCACTACTTGAAACAGTGTCATCTAACCACCATATAGATGCTGAACGTTATGTATCAGGGCTCCCACTCGATAAAGGTTGGTTATCGTCGCCCTACGGATTACGTAATGACCCTTTCAACGGTCGTCGAACCATGCATAAAGGGATCGATTTTACCGGTCGAGAAGGGGCTAAAGTTGTCGCGACTGCAGCAGGCGTGGTGACTTGGGCTGGGAATATGTTTGGCTATGGCGAATTGGTCGAAATCGACCATGGTAACGGTTTACGTACACGCTATGGTCATAATAAAGCTTTGTCAGTAGCTGTAGGTGATGTGGTCGCAAAAGGCGATACCATCGCCAGTATGGGAAGCACTGGGCGCTCAACAGGGGCTCATGTGCATTATGAAGTGTTGCGTGGCGGACAGCAGATAGATCCACAGAAGTTTGTCTACCGCAAGGCAGGTTAATTGAAACAATTGGCTTCTAGTTTCCATCATGGACTTGGCCTACAGAAAATAAGTGATTCAGATGTTTGGTAAATTACTGACAAAAGTATTTGGTAGTCGCAACGACCGTACCCTCAAAGGGTTACAGAAAGTAGTTAATAAGATTAATGCGCTTGAAGCCGATTATGAAAAATTAACCGATGAGCAGCTTAAAGCGAAAACTGCCGAGTTCCGCGAGCGTTTAGCAGCTGGTGAGTCATTGCAAGCGATTATGGCGGAAGCCTTCGCAACTGTGCGTGAAGCATCGAAGCGAGTGTTCGAGATGCGTCACTTTGACGTGCAGTTACTCGGTGGTATGGTGCTCGACAGTAACCGCATCGCTGAAATGCGTACTGGTGAAGGTAAAACCTTAACCGCGACCCTTCCAGCCTATCTAAATGCCTTAACCGGTAAAGGCGTTCACGTTATTACCGTCAACGATTACTTAGCCCGTCGTGACGCCGAGAATAACCGTCCATTGTTCGAATTCTTAGGCTTAACAGTTGGGATCAACGTAGCAGGCCTTAGCCAGCAGGCGAAAAAAGACGCCTATAACGCCGATATTACCTACGGAACCAACAACGAATTTGGTTTCGACTATCTGCGCGACAACATGGCCTTTTCGCCACAAGAGCGTGTTCAGCGTCCATTGCACTATGCACTGATCGACGAAGTCGACTCAATCCTTATCGACGAAGCCCGTACGCCACTGATTATCTCTGGTGCTGCGGAAGACAGCTCTGAGCTATACATCAAGATCAACACGCTTATCCCAAGTCTTATCCGTCAAGATAAAGAAGACTCTGAAGAGTATGTGGGTGAGGGTGACTACAGCATCGATGAAAAAGCTAAACAAGTGCACTTTACTGAACGTGGTCAAGAGAAGGTTGAAAACCTGCTGATTGAACGTGGCATGTTGGCCGAAGGCGACTCACTTTACTCAGCAGCTAATATTTCGCTACTGCACCATGTGAACGCGGCGCTGCGTGCGCATACCCTGTTTGAGCGTGATGTGGACTATATCGTTCAAGATGGCGAAGTGATCATCGTTGACGAACACACTGGCCGAACTATGCCAGGTCGTCGCTGGTCAGAAGGTTTACATCAAGCCGTTGAAGCCAAAGAAGGCGTTCGTATCCAAAACGAAAACCAAACCCTGGCATCAATTACCTTCCAAAACTACTTCCGTTTATATGAGAAGTTAGCGGGTATGACAGGTACGGCCGATACCGAAGCGTTTGAGTTCCAACACATCTATGGTCTAGATACTGTGGTTGTGCCAACCAACCGTCCAATGGTACGTAAGGATATGGCGGATTTAGTTTACTTAACCGCTAATGAAAAGTATCAAGCGATTATTAAAGACATTAAAGACTGCCGTGAACGTGGCCAACCTGTTTTGGTGGGTACGGTTTCTATCGAGCAATCTGAACTCTTAGCGCGCTTAATGGTGAAGGAGAAGATCCCGCACCAAGTGCTTAACGCTAAGTTCCACGAAAAAGAAGCCGAAATTGTTGCTCAAGCGGGTCGCACTGGCGCTGTGACTATTGCCACTAACATGGCGGGTCGTGGTACCGATATCGTGTTAGGCGGCAACTGGAATATGGAAATTGACGCCCTCGAGAATCCAACTGCGGAACAAAAAGCCAAAATTAAGGCCGACTGGCAAGTGCGCCACGATGCCGTGGTCGCCGCCGGTGGTTTACATATTTTAGGTACTGAGCGCCATGAATCTCGCCGTATCGACAACCAGCTACGTGGTCGTGCAGGTCGTCAAGGTGACGCGGGTTCTTCACGTTTCTACCTTTCTATGGAAGATAGCTTAATGCGCATCTTCGCCTCGGATCGTGTCTCAGGCATGATGAAGAAACTGGGGATGGAAGAAGGCGAAGCAATCGAGCATCCATGGGTTTCCCGTGCGATTGAAAACGCACAACGTAAAGTAGAAGCGCGTAACTTCGATATTCGTAAGCAACTGCTCGAATTTGACGACGTTGCAAACGATCAGCGTCAAGTGGTGTACGCACAGCGTAACGAGTTGATGGATGCCGAAAGTATCGAAGACACCATCAAAAATATCCAAGACGATGTGATCAGTGCAGTGATCGACCAATACATTCCACCACAATCAGTGGAAGAGTTATGGGATGTTCCTGGTTTAGAGCAACGTTTACAGCAAGAATTTATGCTAAAACTGCCAATCCAAGAATGGCTAGATAAAGAAGACGACTTACACGAAGAAACATTGCGTGAGCGTATCATCACTTCTTGGTCTGATGCGTATAAAGCAAAAGAAGAAATGGTCGGTGCGCCAGTACTACGCCAGTTCGAAAAAGCCGTGATGCTACAAACCCTCGATGGTCTGTGGAAAGAACACTTAGCGGCAATGGATCACTTACGCCAAGGTATCCACTTACGTGGTTACGCGCAGAAGAATCCAAAGCAGGAATACAAGCGCGAGTCTTTCGAACTGTTCCAGCAATTACTGTCGACCTTAAAGCATGACGTTATTAGCGTGCTATCTAAGGTACAAGTACAAGCACAGTCAGACGTAGAAGAGATGGAAGCTCGTCGTCGTGAAGAAGATGCTAAGATCCAACGCGACTATCAACACGCAGCAGCCGAAGCTTTAGTGGGTGGGGATGATGGTAGCGACGAGATAATGGCTCATACGCCAATGATCCGCGATGGCGATAAAGTGGGTCGTAACGATCCTTGTCCTTGTGGTTCCGGCCGTAAGTATAAGCAGTGCCACGGCAAGCTAAGTTAATTCAATACGTGAACTCATTCTAAAAGGCGACTGTGATAGTCGCCTTTTTTATACCTGCTGCTTTATAAGTCCTTTAACTCTCTACCGACTCTAAAATCCTCCGGCTATAAATCCTGAGTGAAGCTGTACTAAAATTAACCGCTTTTATCTGTTTTGTGGATAAGTTTGAGGATAAATAGTGGGTATTTTGTGACTAACTGAAACTATTGAAAAAAGATCAAAAAAACCGAAAAAAGCCCTTGCGTAAAAAGTTCTGCTGCCTATAATGCGCATCCACTGGCACGGCAGACAGCAATACGTAGTTTCAAGTGTCGGTTCATCGAGTGATTAACTCCTCGATGAGCGAAAAGAAAGTTGCAAAAACTACTTGACGCAAAAACGGGAATGCGTAGAATACGCAGCCCTGACCCGCTGAAATCACTTGTGATAAGGCGATGGTCAACGCTCTTTAACAATTTATCAAGCAAATCTGTGTGGACACTCACAGGTGTTGAGTTAATCGAAATTACTCTGCCGTTTGGCGAGTAATCAAAATTTAAATCAATGAATGAGTGTTCATAGCAATATGTACAACGACTTATTAAGTTAAGTCGATTCAGAATTCATTGAGTCGTTTCTTCGGAAACAAAAAAACTTTTAATTGAAGAGTTTGATCATGGCTCAGATTGAACG
>NZ_CP037898.1:4581720-4656971 GCF_004354305.1 Shewanella decolorationis
ACTCAACACCTGTGAGTGTCCACACAGATTTCTTGTTTAGATTGTTAAAGAGCATTTGACCTCGGCTTTTGCGTTACCGCTCAGCGGGTCAGGGCTGCGTATTCTACGCATTTCCCATTTGGCGTCAAGGCGTTTTTGCAAACTTCTTGAGGCTTTCGAATCAAGTGCACATTTTGCATTCGATTCGCACTGTAACCGCATCCGCTTTCGCTGCCTGCCGTGTCAGTGGATGCGCATTATAGGCACCGAAACTTTTTGTGCAACCCCTAAATTAAAGATAATTGGCTTTTTTGCACTGTTCGTTGGATATTTGACCTGACCAGTCAGTTTTTAGCCTTTATAATGCGAAAAACCACTCAATTAGGGACTTTTTTATGTCAGGGCCACTCAGAACTTACCAAGGGATTCATCCACAACTCGGCGATAATGTGTATGTAGACTCTGCTTCGGTACTCGTTGGCGATATCGCTTTAGATACAGACGCCAGCATTTGGCCTATGGTGGCGGCGCGTGGTGACGTAAACCATATTCGTATTGGTAAGCGCTCCAATGTGCAGGATGGCAGCATATTGCACGTGACCCGTAAATCCCCCTCTCGTCCTGACGGTCATCCATTGATCATTGGTGATGATGTGACGATTGGGCATAAGGCGATGCTGCATGGCTGCAAGGTTGGCAATCGTGTATTAGTGGGGATGGGTGCGATTATCCTCGACGGTGCCATATTAGAAGATGATGTGATTTTAGGTGCGGGTTCGTTAGTACCGCCAGGTAAAGTGCTGCAGAGCGGCTACTTATATGTCGGCAGCCCTGCGAAACAGGCGCGACCTTTAACCGAAGCGGAATTGAAGTTTTTACCTGAATCCGCAGATAACTATGTGCGCTTGAAAAACGAATACTTGGCGGAACCTCAGCCAGAGTAATGTTTCTATTAAATCGAGATGGCAGAATTTAAGCTGCCATCTTGCTTATGTTGTGCTTAGACTATTGCGTTGTACTTAGCCTAAGTGTACTGCGCCAAACTCATCAAACTCTTCTGCTTCAATTAAGGCTTCCGCCATTTCTTCCGCATCGAATCGCACCGCATCAAATAGCGCTAACATAGCAGCCGCTTCATCGCTACTAGGTTGAGGCGAAAAATCATTTAACTGCGCCAACTTCTGCGCGCTGATATAGCACTTAATGTTCATTCCCTGCTGCTGGGCAATAAAGCAAATTTGCTTTTGGGTTTCATCCCAATGTTGCAGATCGGGGAATAAAATACTCTGATTCATCTTATCTTCCTCTTGAGCCTCTATTGCGCGTCGGCCTGTAGTTTGTCCCTGAGCAATTTAAGCACTCCTGAGGTATCTGGCTCGACGCCACGCCAGAGTGCAAAACTCTTCGCCGCTTGACCGACAAGCATACCCAGTCCATCAATCACTTGCGCTGCGCCCTGTTGCAAAGCCCATTGATTAAATGCCGTTGGTTTGGCGCCATACATCATATCGTAGCAAGCCGTTTTGTTGCTGATGATGAACTGTGGTAGTGGTGGTAACTCTCCCGCTAGACTCGCTGAGGTCGAGTTAATCACTAAATCGCCCCCCCCCGACAACTCTGACATCGATACAGCCTGGAGTTTATCGCTGTAGCGCCCTTCTTGTACTTGGCTAAAAATATCCACTAAGGCCTGTGCCTTACTTTGGGTTCGGTTGGTGATAACCAATTGCCCGACTTCAGCCTTGAGCAATGGCAAGATACAGCCGCGCGCCGCACCGCCAGCCCCCACCAAGAGTACCCGCTTATGCTGCAAACTGCCGAGATGGCGAACAAGATCGGCCACCAGCCCCAGACCATCTGTGTTATCTCCATAAAGAGTGCCATCGGCCAACAAGCTTAGGGTATTGACCGCACCCGCCAGTGTCGCTTCGGCACTTAAGCTATCGCAGAGGGCAAAGGCTTGCTCTTTAAAGGGCACAGTCACATTCGCGCCCTTTCCTCCCGCCTGAAAAAATGCTCGTAAACTCGCTTCAAAATCATCGATGGGCGCCAAAATAGCTTCATAGCTCAAAGACTGTTGCGTAAGAAACGCAAACTGTCCATGGATAAAGGGCGATTTACTGTGACCTATCGGATTGCCAAACACGGCATATCGATCAAGCGCTGGCATAGTTACTGAGGGCATATCTGTCATCTGCGGAATTCTATTGGCTGTGGAATGGCTTGCAGTCTAGCGTGCTTTTCGGCGGTAGCACAGCTCCTAAGTTGTTGCCCTCTGACTTTAGCCTTCTGTTTCGCTGTGGCATTCCGGCTATAATGCGCGCATCAATATTGTAGATGCAGTGCAGTTAGACCTATGAACTGGCTTAAAAAGATTTTTAGTAAACACACGAGCGTGCCGGATGACAGGGATCCGAATCAGTCTAATGCCTATGATTTAATTGGTGGCGACAAAGTGATCCGTGCTATTGCCAATAGTTTCTATCAGAAAATGGCAAGCTCAGAAGAAACACAAGCTTTATTCGCGATTCACCGAGCGCCGATTGCGGAGTCGGAACAAAAGCTCTATGAATTTTTAAGCGGCTGGCTCGGCGGTCCGCAGTTATATCAGCAAAAGTATGGTCATCCCGCATTACGCGCTCGGCATATGCCCTTCGCTGTAGATGAGACGATGCGGGATCAATGGCTATTTTGCATGAAGTTTGCCATTGAAAAACATATAAAAAAGCCAGAGCATCGCGCCGCTATCTATGAGGCGATTTCCACTCTGGCCGATCATATGCGTAATCAGTAAAGTACGATTACGCGACTCGTGTTAGCGTGCTTATACCCAATCTCGAGGCTTGAGGTAATTATCGTAGAGATCTGCCTCAGGGCTACCCGACTCTGGCGTATAAGCATATTGCCAGCGAACCAATGGCGGCATTGACATCAAAATAGACTCTGTTCGACCACCGGTTTGCAGGCCAAACAAGGTGCCTCTGTCGTATACCAGATTGAACTCAACATAACGACCGCGACGATACAATTGGAACTCACGCTCACGCTCGCCATAGGGCGTCTCTTTACGGCGCTCAACAATCGGCGCATAAGCGGTTAAGAAGCCATTGCCCACCGCTTGCATAAAATCGAAACTCTTATCGAAGCCAGCTTGATTCAAGTCATCGAAAAACAATCCGCCCACGCCGCGGGTTTCATTACGATGTGGCAGGAAGAAATACTCATCACACCACTTCTTATATTTAGGATATACGTCGTCTCCAAAGGGCAGACACAGATTTTTAGCGGTTTGATGCCACTCACGCACATCTTCTTCGAAAGGATAGTAAGGCGTTAAGTCAAAACCACCACCAAACCACCAAACGGGATCCGCGCCGTCTTTATGGGCGATAAAGAAACGCACGTTAGCATGGGTAGTTGGAATATAAGGATTTTTAGGGTGAATCACTAAAGAAACGCCCATGGCCTCAAAACTACGACCCGCCAACTCTGGGCGATGAGCCGTTGCCGATGCGGGCATGGCCGCACCTGTTACATGGGAAAAGTTCACCCCAGCTTGCTCGAATACCGCACCTTGGGTTAATACACGACTGGTACCACCACCGCCTTCGGTGCGCGTCCATGAATCAGCCGCAAAGCTTGCTTGGCCATCCAATTGCTCAAGACCCGCACAAATTCGATTCTGTAGATCGAGTAAAAATGCTTTTACCACTGTCGCATCTGGCACGCTCATCTGCTTTTATCCTTTGCGTTATAAATCAGTTATTGTCCGTTACGTAATATCTTACCGCTGCGGGCATCAATAATGGTGGAGGGTTGACGCTGCTCGCCTAATCGCCCTAACACTAAGGCATCAATCTTACCCTCAAAGGCATTAAGAATTTCATCAGCGCAGAGTGCGGGATCTTCGCCTGCTAAATTGGCGCTAGTCGAGACCAGTGGTTTACCTAAGGCTTGGCATAAGGCGCGCACCCCTTCATGGGCGGAGACGCGCACGGCGATAGAATCAAACTCACCACATAGATAGCGCGAAACATGCGGCTTAATCGGCATTACAAAGGTAAAGGGACCAGGCCATTTAGAAAAGGCAAACTCGAGTTGCTCGGCGCTCAACTGTGACTCATCGACATAATCCACTAACTGGGAAAACTCGCTTGCCACTAAGATAAGCCCCTTCTGCCAAGGACGTTGCTTTACCGCGAGTAATTTTTGGATGGCGGTGTCGTTGTCGGGATCGCAGCCCAAACCGTAAACGGCTTCAGTGGGATAGGCGATAACACCACCGTTTAGCACTATGTCTTTAATTTCAGATGGGTGCAGCTGTAACATCTTAATATCACCTTATAAATTGAATCGATTTCTACAAACACGTTTTGGCATTTTTAGCCCTTGGCCACCCCATCCGTGGTCGATGGGGGATTATACCCAAGGGTGTTTATACGACCAAATCTTTAGAGCTAGATCACACTAAAGCGCGCGTTTGTATTTACAGCTTTTTTGCGGACATTCTAAACGCATCCCCGCGGCCCCTTTGCGCTCGACTAAAATACCAAAGCCACAACTCGGGCAAGTTTCGGCAACGGGAGGATAATTCACGATGAATTTGCATTTGGGATACGCACTGCAAGCATAAAAACTCTTACCAAAACGGCTGGTACGATGCTCAAGCTTGCCAGTTTTGCATTCGGGACATGCCACCTCAGGTTTATCGTTCTCCTGATCAGGCCTTTCTATGTGGGTACAACTGGGATATTGGGTGCAACCGATAAAGATACCAAAACGCCCCGATTTGACCGCCAACTCATGGCCACACTCAGGACACTTGGAACCTTCAATCACTTGGGTTTCAATCGATTCATGCTGCACTAAAGGACGGGTATATTGGCAGGTGGGATAGTTGTTACAACCAATAAAACTCCCATGCTTGCTATGTTTTACCGACAACTCGCTGCCACACTCTGGGCATAGCTCGTATTCTTTTTCCAGTGCGTGCTCATGGGCACTAAATAGTTGTTCATCGATCTTAGGCATAATCATTACCACCAGTCATTGCGTCTAATCCGCAGATAACTCACCACACAGGTATTAACAAGCTTATGGCATCAAAAAAGGAGGGCTAGCCTCCTTTCTCATTATTCATCGCATCGCAACGCTTAAGAATGTAGCCGACCTTCTTCAGGCTGCTCAAAAATTAAATCTTCCATTTGCTCATAGGCGGACTCATGGCCAGGCGCATTAAAGAGCACCATCAGAATCACCCACTTAAGATCTTCGAGGATCAATGCAGGCTCATCGAGTTCCATGACTCTGTCGATCACCATCTCACGGGTTTCGACATTCAGCACTTTCACTTGCTCTAAAAATAGCAAGAATCCACGGCATTCCACGTCCAGCTTTTCCATTTCTTCTTTGGTATAAATCCGAAATGAATGCTGATCATGATTACACAGGTAAGGCTTATCCCCTTCCTGCAACTCAGCCAGACGCTCCAACCAAGTTAAGGCTTTCAAAATCTCTGACTGGTGAAAACCAGCACGAGTGAGTTCCTTGGTTAACTCGTCTTCATCCACTAATAGTTCAACTTCACTGTGAACATAGTTTTCAAATAGATACATGAGGATATCAAACATGGCTAGCTCCTCTTTACTCTGACGTAACCACCGGGTACTGCAACAACCCAACCTTGCAACTCAAGTTCAAGCATTTGTTCTAACACCAGATCTATCGTTTTCCCACTATGTTCGACTACAGCATCAATTGTTGTAGTTTCATAACCTACACTAGCTAACAGCGATGAAAATGGCAAATCACAAATCTCACCTTGTTGTATATGGTGGCGAGTGTTGACTTCTTCAAGGTGAAAAGCCGTCAAACTTACCAGCTCTTCCACTATATCGGCCGCACTCTCCACAAGTTTTGCCCCATCCCGTAATAAATCATGGCAGCCTTGATGAAAGCCGCCGAGAATCGAGCCCGGAACCGCAAAGACCTCACGCCCCTGCTCCATCGCTAACCTTGCGGTGATGAGTGAACCACTCTTACGGCAAGCCTCAACTACCAGCGTACCTAAAGAAAGACCGCTAATAATGCGGTTTCGTTTCGGGAAATTGCCTGCAAAAGGCCCTATATCCGGCCAAAACTCGCTTATTATACAGCCTTGGTGCTGAATATCCTCATAAAGCTGCTTATGTCGACGCGGATAAATAATATCAATCCCAGTTCCGAGCACGGCAAGCGTTCTTCCTCCATGGTCAACACAGGCTTTATGGGCGGCGCCATCAATCCCCATCGCCATGCCGCTACAAATACTAAATCCTAGCGCAGACATCTCTCGAGCTAACTGATAAGCAACCTGTAATCCACCGGGAGACGCATTACGACTCCCGACTATCGCGAGCGAGGGGAGCAACAGCGCCTCAACGCAGCCTTTGATAAACAAGACGCTTGGAGGATCGGGTAACTGTTTAAGTAATGGAGGATAAAGGGGATCGGTAAAACAAACGAGGTGATGCTGTTCGGACTGTTGCTGCCACTCAAGGGCGGCATCAACCCTTTGATAATCAATAACTAGGCTATGGAGTAGATTATCAGACAAAGGGAGCGAGTGTCTTTCATGCTCCAATCTTTGCCTGAGGTCGTCCACATCCATGTGCGTTAATAATTGTTGTGTCCGGGCGGGTCCTAGCCCAGATACCGCACTTACAATTAACCAGTCGACCAAATATTCAGTAATTATTGACCTCTAAAGGCTAAGGAGTCTGGCGCCATTAATTTATCGTCGACACGAACAGAACGTTCAGTCGAGACAATCAAACCTAAGCTCGCTTTATCAAACACTTTGAATACTAACAATTTACCATTATAAACATCGGGCATTTTGAGCGAGCGATCTGATGAAATCGACGCCACCACATTATCGTAGGCTGTACGTTCGATTGCAGGAACTGGTTGGCCATCGTTATTGATCACAATTTCTTCGCCATCGCGGTAAATAGAGAACACTTCACCAGGCTCAACACCATCCTGCGTGCCTTTATCAAGATAGACGACATTGAGTTTACCAGCTTCACGCATTTTTGACTCAATCGCCAGTACGGTCGCAGGTGTCTTAAGCTCTGCAGGTTTTGGCGTAAAATAAGCCGACATTAAGGCTTCATCTTCCATAGGCAACGCTCTAAAGCCCGCTTTAGTTTCACGGTAATTGCTGAGGATTTTTACCTTAGACACTTTACCAGATTCTATAACTTGGCCTGTCGATGCCAGAATCGCTTCTTGTCCGAGCGCATCGCCCGATTCTTTATTAAAGAATTCACGGCCGCGCTCATACATACCCAGCTTTTGGTTTAAGGGCAGTTCGCTATCGATATAAATCACATCGCCAACTACATGGTGACGCGAAGGACTCTCACCTGCGAGCACCATAGGTTGTTGTGCAAACCAGTCGGTATCTACCACACGGTTTTGCACCAGATAATTTTGGATTAACGCTAAGTCAACCGCAGGAACCGCATTGCTCTTGGCTATCACGCGTCCTTCTGGAGTTTTGCGAATATGGGGTTTACCCTCGTTAGCGCCATTGCGCACTAATCTGGGTTGGCCATCGATAAAAACTAAAGTGAGCTGATCGCCTGGGTAAATTAAATGAGGGTTAGCAATCTGGGGGTTAACATCCCATAAACGTGGCCACTTCCAAGGATCATTTAAAAAGGTAGCAGAGATATCCCACAGGGTATCGCCCTTCTTTACCACATATGACTCAGGATGCCCTGCTTTCAGCGTGAGAGTATCAGCGGAAACCAACGTGCAATTAAATGTCATTAACGCAAGTAAAATTAGCCGTTTCATGGTGCGGTCCATGTTGTTTAGCTCTTAAATCGAGCTTTTACTGTTATTGATTGGCACTAAAGATTAAAATTAGCCCATTAGCCTCAGTCAGTATAACCAACTGATAGAGATTTGACAGACTTGTTAAGAGTTTAAGTATGGCACTATTAAAAGTTTTACGCTTTCCCGATGAAAGATTGCGAACTCAAGCGACCCCGATCACAGAGTTTACTGCTGAGTTACAAACGCAAATCGATGATATGTTCGAGACCATGTACCAAGAAAAAGGCATTGGTCTGGCCGCAACCCAAGTCGACTATCATAAGCAACTGATCGTGATGGATTTACAAGACGAGGTCGAACGTCCTAAAGTCTTTATCAATCCCGAAATTATTGCCAGTAGCGGTGATTTCTGTAACGAAGAAGGTTGTCTGTCAGTCCCAGGTATCTATGCCAAGGTCGACCGCGCCGAGTTTGTTACCGTTAAGGCATTGGATAGACACGGTAATGAATTCACCGTTGAAGCCGATGAGCTTTTTGCTATTTGTATTCAGCATGAAATGGATCACCTCAAAGGTAAGTTATTTGTCGATTACCTGTCGCCATTGAAGCGCCAACGGATCAAACAGAAACTTGAAAAAGCGGCCAGACAGGACGCCAGATAAACATTAGGACCAGATTTGAAACCACTCAATATCATCTTCGCCGGAACACCGGATTTTGCCGCTCGCCATTTACAGGCGCTGATCAACTCACATCACAATGTGATTGCCGTCTACACTCAGCCGGACAGACCCGCAGGGCGCGGTAAAAAACTCACCGCCAGCCCAGTGAAAGAACTCGCAGTCAGCCACGACATTCCGGTTTATCAGCCAGGTTCACTGCGTAAAGAACCCGCGCAGCAAGAACTTGCCGCCCTCAATGCCGATATTATGGTGGTGGTCGCCTACGGCTTAATCCTGCCTAAAGTAGTGCTCGACACGCCGCGTTTAGGCTGTATCAATGTTCATGGTTCTATTTTGCCACGCTGGCGCGGTGCGGCGCCGATTCAACGCGCATTGTGGGCAGGCGATAAAGAAACCGGTGTGACTATCATGCAAATGGATGTCGGCCTAGATACGGGCGACATGCTACTGAAAACCTACTTGCCGATTGAAGATGATGATACTTCCGCCACCCTTTACGAGAAGTTAGCTCTGCAAGGGCCAGACGCACTGCTGCAAGCACTCGAAGGTTTAGCCAACGGCACTCTAGCGGCTGAAAAACAAGATGAAGCCTTAGCTAACTACGCCGAAAAGCTCAGTAAAGAAGAAGCGAGACTCGATTGGAGCAAATCCGCAACTCAATTGTGGCAAGAAGTCCGCGCCTTCAATCCTTGGCCAGTGAGCTATTTTGAGCACCAAGGCAATACCATCAAGGTGTGGCAGACCCAAGTCAGCACCACCAGCAGCAATGCCGCACCCGGCACTATTATTAGCGCAAGTAAAAAAGGCATTGAAGTCGCCACTGGCGATGGTGTGTTAACTCTGCTCAGCATGCAATTACCCGGTAAAAAACCACTCAGCGTGGCCGACATACTCAATGCCCGCGCCGATTGGTTTACCCCAAATACTCGTCTTAATAACGAGGCGCAATAATGATGAACTTGCGTGCACTGGCGGCCAAAGCCATCTTCGAAGTCTTAGAGAAAGGCGTGTCACTTTCAGTTGCACTGCCAGAACAGCAAAAGCATCTTGCCAGTGGTAAAGATAAAGCCCTGCTCGCAGAGCTATGCTACGGCGTGATGCGTACCTTGCCGCAGATCGAAAAACGCGTGGCGGAGTGTTTGGCTAAGCCGCTTAAAGGTAAACAAAGGATCATCCACCAGCTATTAATTGTTGGCTGTTATCAACTTTACTTTACTCGCATTCCAAGCCATGCCGCCATCTCCGAAACCGCCGAGGCCTGCCGTCAGTTAAAATTTGAGGGCATGGTTAAGGTCGTCAATGCCGTGCTGCGTAATATTCAGCGCCAATTAACACCGCTGAGCACAGAGTCAGAGACCTTAAGCTACAACACGCCGGGCTGGTTAATTAAGCGCTTAAAAGCCGCTTATCCCGATAATTGGCAAGAGATAATCCAGCAAAGCCATGAGCGTCCACCTATGTGGTTACGCAACAATCGCCTCTCCCAGAGCCGCGATGCATATCTTGCCGCCCTGAGTGAGCTAGAGATAGAAGCCAGTGTGGGCCTCAGTGATGATGCCATTCTACTTGCCCATCCCAAGGATGTGGCAACATTGCCGCGTTTCCATGAAGGTGCGGCCTCGGTGCAAGATGGCGCCGCCCAATGGGCCGCGACTCTGCTGGCTCCGCAAGCCAACGAACTGGTTCTCGATGCCTGTGCTGCACCGGGCGGCAAAAGCTGCCATTTACTCGAACTTGAACCCAGCATCCAACTGGTCGCCGTCGATTTCGATGCTAAACGTCTCGAGCGCGTGCAACAGAACCTTGACCGTTTGTCATTAAAAGCGGAAGTTATTCATGGCGATGCGGCCAACATCGACTCATGGTGGCAGGGTGAACAGTTTGATCGTATCTTACTCGACGCACCTTGCTCGGCGACGGGCGTTATCCGCCGTCATCCCGATATCAAGTGGTTACGTAAAAACCATGACATCGAAGAACTGGCTGAGCTGCAAAGACAAATTCTCGATCACTGCTGGAAGTGGCTCAAGCCCGGTGGCACACTCCTGTATGCAACTTGCTCTATTTTGCCGCAGGAAAATCGAGACCAAATTAGTGCATTTTTAGCCAGAACCGCAGATGCTAAGCTAGACACTCTTGCCCAGCAGGCTTCAAGCCAAGATATTGGTTGGCAAATCACGCCGGGACAACACAACATGGACGGGTTTTATTACGCCCGTTTATTGAAAGCGACCCATTAGGAAGTAAGCAAGGCCATGAAAATTATCATATTAGGTGCGGGTCAAGTCGGGGGAACCTTGGCCGAAAATTTGGTGGGTGAAAACAACGATATCACCATAGTCGATAGCGACAAATCCAGATTACGCGCCCTGCAGGATAAATATGACCTTCGCGTCGTGGCGGGCCATGGTGCCCACCCCGATGTACTCAAAGAAGCAGGCGCCGAAGATGCCGACATGCTGATTGCTGTGACCAACAGCGATGAATGCAACATGGTCGCCTGCCAAATGGCCTACAGCCTATTTGGTACACCGACTAAAATCGCCCGTATTCGCTCCGAACCTTATCTGGCGATGCGCGATAAATTATTTATCGACAGTGAAACCAAGAATAGCGAGGGGCGTCCTCGCGGCGGTTTTGTGATCGATGAGCTTATCGCACCTGAACAGTTAGTGACCGCTTACATTCAACGTTTGGTTGAATATCCTGGGGCGCTGCAAGTACTCGAATTTGCCGAAGGCCGCTTGAGTTTGGTTGCGGTTCGCGCCTATTACGGCGGCCCTTTAGTCGGCAACGCCTTGGCCGCGCTACGCGAACATATGCCGAATATTGATACCCGGGTGGCGGCGATTTTCCGCCAAGGTCGCCCTATCATGCCCCGTGGCACAACGATTATCGAAGCCGATGACGAAGTGTTTTTCGTCGCCGACAGTCGCCATATCCGCGCCGTAATGAGCGAGATGCAAAAGCTAGATAACTCCTACCGCAATATCATGATTGCCGGCGGTGGTAACATCGGCTTAGGCCTGGCTAAACGCCTCGAACGCACCCACTCAGTCAAGCTGATTGAGCATAAGTTTGAACGCGCCGAATCTTTATCCGAACAGCTTGAAAATACCACGGTATTTTGTGGTGATGCTTCAGATCAAGAGTTGCTGCTCGAAGAACATATCGACCAAACCGACGTGTTTATTGCCGTCACCAACGACGATGAAGCCAACATCATGTCCGCTCTGCTCGCTAAACGCATGGGGGCGAAAAAGGTGATGGTACTGATCCAGCGCGAAGCCTATGTGGATATTGTGCAAGAAGCCAATATCGATATCGCAATTTCACCCCAGCAGGCGACGATTTCAGCCTTACTGACCCACATCCGCCAAGGCGATATCTGTAACGTGTATTCGTTACGCCGTGGAGCCGCCGAAGCGATTGAAGCTATTGCCCATGGCGACTCCAGCACATCCAAGGTTGTTGGCAAGGCGATTGGCGATATCAAGCTGCCGCCGGGAACGACCATTGGCGCCATAGTACGGAATGAAGAAGTGCTGATGGCCCACGACAAGACAGTGATTGAGCAAGGGGACCACGTAATTCTGTTCCTTGTGAACAAAAAGTTTGTCGGCGAAGTCGAGAAACTGTTCCAACCTAGCGCTTTCTTCTTCTAAGTCAAAATCTTATGCTGAACTTTAGACCGCTATTGTTTATTTTGGGGCTGTTTCTGTCGATGTTAACAGCCTTTATGTTAGCGCCCCTGCTCCTTGCCGTATTTAACGGTGAGGAAACCGTGGGATCTTTCATGCTGTCGGCTTTAGTCACAGGGATTTGCGCCAGCCTCTGTTTGCATAACGGCCAGAGCAAAACCATTAACCTCAATATTCGCGATATGTTTCTGCTCACCAGCCTCACCTGGCTGATCGTGAGCCTGTTTGCCGCCATGCCATTTACCTTGTACCACGGCATTGGCTATACAGACGCCTTCTTCGAGACCATGTCCGGCATTACCACCACAGGTTCAACCGTGCTCTCGGGCTTAGATACTATGGACCACAGTATCTTAATCTGGCGCTCGTTATTGCAATGGCTGGGCGGTATTGGCTTTATCGTGATGGCAGTAGCGATTCTGCCCTTCTTAAACGTCGGTGGTATGCGGCTGTTCCGCACCGAGTCATCGGATTGGAGCGATAAGGCGGTGCCGCGCACTCAAAACATGGCTAAGCATCTCTTTTTTATCTATATCTTACTGACCGTGATGTGCTGTGTTGCCTATCATCTTGCTGGCATGACTTGGTTTCAAGCCATCAACCATGCGATGACCACACTGTCGACAGGAGGGTACTCTACTTCAGATAGCTCAATGGCGGCGTTTTCAAATTCGGCACATTGGGTTGGCGTTGTGTTTATGGCGGCGGGTGGTTTACCCCTGCTGATGTTTGTGCAAATGATCCAGCAGCGAGACTTCACCGTCTGGAACGATGCTCAAGTCAAAGGCTTCTTGTTTTTCCTTACTTTTGTGTCTTGTTTTATTGGCTTCTGGCTGTGGCAGACGAGGGATATCGCCCTTATCGACGCGCTGCGCCTCTCCAGCTTTAACGTTGTATCTGTGGTCACGACAACTGGATATGGTTTAACAGACTATGGCGCTTGGGGTGCGTTTGCCAATATCGCTTTCCTGTTCTTAATGTTTGTCGGTAGCTGCTCTGGCTCTACCTCAGGCGGGATTAAAATCTTCCGCTTCCAAATTGCTGGCGCCATTATGCGCGAGCAGTTAAAGCAGCAATGTCACCCCAATGGCATCTTCCGAGAGCGCTATAACAACCGTTTGATCAGTGAAGATATTGTGCGTTCACTGATCACCTTTGTGCTGCTGTTTATGTTTGTGATTGTTGGATTATCTGTGATTCTGGTGCTGACGGGACTCGACCCCATGACCAGCTTTACAGGCGCCATTACCGCAGTCACCAACGTTGGCCCCGGGCTTGGCCCCATCATTGGCCCAGCGGGTAACTTCTCGACACTGCCCGATTTGGCTAAATGGGCACTTTCTTTGGGTATGCTGCTCGGCCGCTTAGAAATTTTAACCGTGGCAGTACTGTTCCATCCCAGTTTTTGGAAGTACTAAATGTTATAAAGCAAAAATGCGCTCACAGAGCGCATTTTTATTAGGCGGGTTCAGCAACCTCGACCAAGGTTAGCAGATGGTCGGCATAGACCTTCACATCTTCCCAGTCGGTATAATCGATCACCGCCTTAGGATCCGTTGGTCCTTTGGTGATTTTCATAATCAGCTGGATCATCAGCCTGTCGTACCAAGGCCATGAGGGGTAATCTACCTTACCGGCGATAATCTTCAAATCGGCGGGAGTCCAAGGTGATAAAGCAATGAATTTTTGCAGATATTTGTTGTTCTCGGGGATGCGTTTCTCCGGATTACGCGCCACCACGTTGACGCAGAAGAAACTGTTTGGCAACGCACTCAAAGCTGGCGCATTCTGCTCAATAAATTGAAATACGCTCTTATCGTAGGTGCCATAGAGCACGCAAGCCCCTAGTGCTACCAGTTGATAATCGGGCCAGTTAATTCTGGTGGCCGCCGCACTATTAATATCCACCAAGTCAACCTTGGCGCCACGCAGGGTTAATTGCTGCGCAATCGCATTCGCTATTTTGGCCGTATGGCCACCACGGGTAAAATAAAGCACCAGAATGCGTGTCATGGGGTATTCCCGTTCAGTAAAAGTATGTCACCATTGTGGCAATCATTGGTTAAATAAACCCCTGATAGGATCACAAATCAGCGTTGTCTCATATTCTGAAATGCAAAAATTGAGATCTGAATTGCCGAGCAGTATGATTGCGTATAGAAACATCTTCAATTAGAATTATCTAATCAAAAGCGATAAAGTGAGTACCTTATGCAAAATGATATTGATGTAAATGCAATGGTAACGAATGCGGAAAGTGCGGCTAAATGGCTCAAAGCCATAGCGAATCCTTATCGCTTAATGATTTTGTGCCTATTGCTGGATAAAGAGCTGAGCGTAACCGAGCTGAATGAGACTGTGCCTTTAAGCCAATCGGCACTATCACAGCATTTGGCGGTATTGCGAGCCGAAGACTTAGTCGATACCCGTAAGAGCTCGCAGATTGTGTATTACAAGCTTAAGAATGAGCAAGTCACCCAAGTGATTTCGATTCTCCACAGCCGTTACTGCGCCGTATAAATAGTGTCTGGCGGTAACAATAAAGCCCTAGCTTGAGACTAGGGCTTTATCATTTTTACAGCTTGCTAAAGTGTGCCCCAAAGGCTTCGACTTTACCCCAGTCGGTAAACTCGAAGGTGCCCTTCAGATCGGTTGGTCCCTTGGTCATCCACATGATAAAACGGATCATAGTGCGGTCGAATAAGCCGTATTTAGGGTAATCAATTTTGCCGGCAAACACCGCCAATTGCTGTGGCTGCCACAGGGATAATTTGAGGAACTTTTGCATATAAGGATTGGTTTCTGGCGTGTTCTTTAATGGCTTGCGCGCCACCACATTCACGGTAAAAAAGCCGTTGATTTTACTGTCCAACACAGCATGATTGCGATTCACAAACTGGTAGAGATCGGGCCTATGTTTGCCATAACGAATACTCGCGCCAATCAACACCTTATCGAAATCGGCAAGGCTTAGGGCTTCGGCCTGTTCTAAACTCACTAAAGACACTTGCTCACCCGCTTGTTCGGCAAGCGATTTGATTTTGCGACAGATTTCCAGTGTTTGGCCATCGATTGTCGAATAGATGATTAGTGTCTGCATGTTAATCCCTCCAGAAAGTTGGCGTGAACAAAATCAGCAAGGTAAAGACTTCAAGGCGACCAAATAACATAGCCACCACCAGCACCCATTTGGCACCATCACCAATACTAGCGTAGTTGCTTGCTACTTCCCCAAGCCCTGGGCCGAGGTTATTTAAGCAGGCCGCCGTGGCACTAAAGGCGGTAATATCGTCCAGTCCCATGGCCATCAGTGCTAACATACACAGCACAAAGACTAAGGCGTAGGCGGAGAAAAAACCCCACACGGCATCGACAACCCGATCAGGTAATGCTTTGGAGCCGATACGAATTGAGAACATCGCCTTAGGGTGAACAAGACGTTTAAGTTCGCGTGAACCTTGCAACAGCAGCAGGATAACCCGGATCACCTTAATCCCACCCGCAGTTGAGCCACCACATCCACCGATAAAGCTTGAGAAGATCAATAGAATCGGCAGGAAAAGCGGCCACATATGGAAGCTTTCGGTACCAAAGCCTGCGGTCGTCGCTACCGAAACCGCTTGGAATAAGGCGTGATCTAAGGTTTCTTCTGGCGAGTCATAAATCCCTGAGTGATAAAGGGTTAAGAAGCAAATCGCCGTTAGCACCAACTGAATCGCCACCAGCATCTTGAACTCAGTATCTCGGAAATAGACTCTAAAATTGATCCCGCGGCGCGAAAATGCCGCAAAGTGAACGCTAAAGTTCACCGCTGAGACAATCAAAAAGAACACACAAATCAGGTTGATCACTGAGCTATCGAAGTATCCCATACTGGCATCGTGGGTCGAAAAGCCCCCGATGGCGATGGTCGAAAACGAGTGACACACGGCATCGAATACGCTCATCCCCGCCAACCAATAAGCGCCCGCACAGGCAATGGTTAGCAATAGATAGATGTACCATAACGCCTTGGCCGTTTCGGCAATCCTCGGCGTCATCTTACTGTCCTTCACGGGCCCTGGGATCTCGGCGCGATACAGCTGCATGCCCCCAACCCCAAGCACTGGCAGAATCGCCACAGCTAGAACGATGATCCCCATACCGCCGAGCCATTGCAGCATATGCCGATAAAACAAGATTGCCTTAGGCAAGGAGTCCAGTCCGACAATGACTGTGGCTCCCGTGGTGGTCAGTGCGGAGAAGGATTCGAAAAAACTGTCGGTCCAGCTGAGATCGGGTTGGCTTGAGAAGATAAAAGGCAAGGCACCGATGGAGCCAAGAACGGTCCAGAACAGGACCACAATCAGAAACCCCTCGCGGGTTCGCAATTCCTCTTTGCAGCGACGATTAGGGTACCAGAGCCAAAAACCGATAAATAAGCTGACAAAAAATGCCTGAATAAACGCAGTACCACCGCCATCGTTATACCAAATGGCGATTAAGGCTGGCGGCAGCATAGTGATGGAGAACAGGCCGATAAGCAGACCTATGATTCTTATTATGGTTTTGTATTGCATTCCGCTTGTTCAATTATTCCATTGGCTGCAAAGGTATTTTCAGCATTTTGCATATTTTGGCATAATTTACGCAGGCATCACAGCTCAAACTCTGCGCACAGGCTGCCCTGACTCAAAGTAGCCAACGATTCATTCAATATGCCCTGCTGTTGTTTGCCTATTTCAAAATGGATATCAACGGCTTCGGCAAATTGCTTATCTATGATCACCGCCTCTAACTGCTGCAGTAGATGTTCAACATCCCTTAATTGGGTGTAATCACAATGCAGTTTTGCTGGATAACGTAATTGCTTCACTCGCGTCGGCAATTGCCCTAAACCTTGGCGTAATCCCGAGGTATAGGCACGTACTAAACCGCCCACGCCTAACTTAGTACCACCATAGAAACGCACAACCACGGCACCGACTTCACCAATATTCGCACCTTGCAATACTGCGAGCATTGGACGACCTGCACTGCCCGCAGGCTCTCCATCGTCACTCGAACCGATGGCAATGCTGTCGTTGGGTGCTCCAGCAATAAAGGCATAGCAATAATGACTAGCGCCGGGATAATCTCGCTTTATGTCAGTAAGTACTAACTTCAATTGTTCTAAACTCGTGCAATGAAATAGAAAAGAGATAAAGCGGCTATGCTTTATCTCTTCTTCTATCTGCACATTTTCACTCGGTATCAGATAACTTTCGAGCACTCGCTCTCCCTAAACTCACGCTAAGCCCAGTTCGCGGGTCATATTTTCGTTTCGATCTTGATGCACAATCACATTATCCTCGATACGAATACCACCGAAAGGTCGCAGCTCATCAACGGTGCGCCAATTGATCTGCTGGCCACGGCTATCTTGTTTTAGCTCATTGAGTAACGTGTCGATAATGTACAAACCTGGCTCCATGGTAAGCACTTGGTTTGGAGCCAAAATGCGGGTGCAACGCAGGAACGGATGAGCCTCAGGGGCCGGAATATGGGTACCACGCTCATCGAAGGCAAAACCTCCCACATCATGCACTTGCAAACCTAACATATGACCGAGTCCGTGGGGGAAGAAGGCACTTGTAATACCTTGGTCGACTAAACCTTGGGCATCGCCCGTGGCTAACTCAAAATCCAACAGCATTTGCGCGACTTTGCCATGGGTCGCCAAATGTAAATCGGGATAACGCACACCCGGACGCATCATATCAATCAGTTCGAGCTGCGCCTTATTCATGGCAGTGATTAATTCGTCGAAACGATTCTTCTCAAACGCATAGGTACGAGTGATATCCGACGCATAGCCAAAGTAACTGGCACCCGCATCGATTAAAAAAGATAAGCGGCGCACCGGATTTTGATGCTCAAGCGCGGTGTAATGCAAAATCGCCGCATTTTGATTTAAGGCTATGATATTACCGTAGGGCACTTCGTTCTCGCCCTGTCCCACGGCTGATAAATACTGCTGCTGAATTTCAAACTCGCTCGCACCGTTATAGAAGGCATTTTTAGCCGCTAAATGCCCTTGCACCGCAATCTGGTTGGCACGGCGCATACATTCGAGTTCATATTCGGTTTTAGTAGTACGGTGGAAATGCAGGTAGCTCATCACAGAGTCAGGATTGCGACTGGTGAAACCCAGCACCTCAGCCACATCTAAATGCTCACCCAAATACGCCCAGTTGGCGATATCGCTAGGCAATAGCTCGGCAACTTTATCGGCCTTAGTGAGTAACTTGATCTCAAAATGCTCAGTCCAGAACATCTCCGGCACGTCCGACACCTTATGCCAAAAATCCACTGGGCGATAAAAAATCAGTTGCGGCTTATCGCGCCCATTCACCACCAACCAGCAATTAGGGTTATCCAACACGGGTAACCAAGCCTTGAAATGGGGATTGGCTTTAAACGGGTAATTTATGTCGTCCAAAAACATTCGATGTGGCTGACCCGAGTGGATCACTAAACCAGATAATGCTTCACGCGATACAATTTCAGCGACTCGACGATTAAGCTCGGCGATGTGGGCATGATAGTGATGAGCCAAGTGATCCATGTGTCATATCCTGTAATGAACGATAGTTAATAAAAAAACCGCAAATCTGACTAAGCCATACAGGCTCAGTGTTTTCCTTCGCTAATGCCCTATTATGTCGCAGGTTAGCAAATTATCGATTTAAGCCTATGCTTTTAATTCTAAAAATAAAATTATCCATTTAGCCAGCGAGCAATATCGCTAATGTACAAATTCCCACCACGTACTCTTTAGCGTAATCTGGCACTTCTACACTTTGTGCAGTGTATCACAAAGCTTAAAATTCACTCTAGCCGACAAGAAATTAAACAGTCGTTTAAATTGGGTGTTGTAATTTATCGAATTTCGAAGCACACTGGCACACAACTGGTCAAATGATGGCCGAAGCTGCTGTGAGATAGAGAGTCGTACTAACACCAACAGATAATGGTGGGTATCACTTTTAAGCCAAAAGGAAGCAAGCAATGATCTACCAAAGTCCTACAATTCAGGTTGAGTTACTCGAGGATAATATTGCCAAGCTGTGCTTTAACGCACCCGGTTCGGTGAACAAATTCGACAGAGAAACACTCGCCTCACTCGATGCCGCATTAGACAGCATTAAACAACAATCAAACATTCAGGCCTTAGTGCTGACCTCAGGTAAAGATACCTTTATCGTGGGTGCCGACATTACTGAATTTTTAGGCTTATTCGCACAGGATGATGCGGTACTGCTCTCTTGGGTTGAACAGGCCAACGCCGTATTCAACAAACTCGAAGATTTACCTTTCCCAACCGCTTCAGCGATTAAAGGTTTCGCCTTAGGCGGCGGTTGTGAAACCATTCTGGCAACGGATTTCCGTATCGCCGACACCACGGCCAAAATCGGTCTACCCGAAACCAAACTAGGTATCATCCCAGGCTTTGGTGGCACAGTGCGTTTACCTCGTGTGATTGGTGCAGATAACGCCCTTGAGTGGATCACCACGGGTAAAGACCAACGTCCAGAAGATGCCTTAAAAGTAGGCGCGGTTGACGCCGTTGTTGCGCCAGAGGCTTTAGAAGCCGCTGCCATTCAAATGCTAAAAGATGCAGTTGCCGAAAAGCTTGATTGGCAAGCCCGTCGCCAACGTAAGATGTCACCACTGACCTTACCAAAACTCGAAGCCATGATGTCTTTCACGACCGCTAAAGGTATGGTTTTCTCTGTCGCTGGCAAACATTATCCTGCACCAATGGCGGCGGTAAATGTAGTTGAGCAAGCGGCGACCAAAGGCCGCGCCGACGCACTGCAAATTGAGCATCAAGCATTTATCAAGTTAGCGAAAACCGATGTAGCCAAAGCGTTGATCGGTATCTTCTTGAATGACCAATTAGTCAAAGGCAAGGCTAAGAAAGCGGGCAAGCTCGCTAAAGATGTGAAAAGCGCCGCCGTATTAGGTGCTGGTATCATGGGTGGCGGTATCGCTTACCAAAGCGCCAGCAAAGGCACGCCAATCGTGATGAAGGATATCGCTCAACCGGCATTAGATTTAGGTTTAGGCGAAGCCGCCAAACTGTTATCTGCGCAAGTTGCTCGCGGCCGCTCTACCCCAGAAAAAATGGCTAAGGTGCTGAACAACATCACTCCAGCCTTAGACTATGCTCCAGTTAAACATGCTGACGTGGTCGTCGAAGCCGTCGTTGAGCATCCAAAAGTGAAGGCACAAGTACTGGCGGAAGTTGAGCAATACGTGAGTGAAGATGCGATTATCGCCTCTAACACGTCAACTATTTCAATCAACCTGCTCGCGAAGAGCATGAAGAAACCTGAGCGCTTCTGCGGTATGCACTTCTTCAATCCTGTGCACAAAATGCCATTAGTTGAAGTTATCCGTGGTGAGCACAGTTCTGAAGAAACCATCGCATCTGTTGTTGCCTATGCCAGCAAAATGGGTAAAACCCCAATCGTTGTAAATGATTGCCCAGGTTTCTTCGTTAACCGCGTACTCTTCCCTTACTTTGCTGGCTTTAACGGCCTGCTCGCCGAAGGTGGTGACTTTGCCGCTATCGATAAAGTGATGGAAAAACAATTCGGCTGGCCAATGGGCCCAGCTTACCTGCTAGACGTTGTCGGCCTAGACACAGGTCACCACGCGCAAGCGGTAATGGCCGAAGGCTTCCCCGACCGTATGGGCAAATCCGGCAATGACGCGATTGACGTGATGTTCGAGAACAAACGTCTCGGTCAGAAGAATGGTAAAGGCTTCTACGCTTACTCTGTAGATAGCCGCGGTAAGCCAAAGAAAGATGTCGACCCAACCAGCTACGAGCTGCTGAAGGCCGCCTTTGGTGAGCAAAAAGCATTCGATGCGGATGAAATCATCGCCCGCACTATGATCCCAATGATTATAGAAACTGTTCGCTGTTTAGAAGAAGGCATTGTGGCATCGCCTGCCGAAGCGGATATGGGTTTGGTCTATGGTTTAGGTTTCCCTCCATTCCGTGGTGGTGTATTCCGTTACTTAGATACTATGGGCGTAGCGAACTTTGTCGCCTTAGCTGATAAATACGCTCACTTAGGTGGTTTGTATCAAGTCACCGACGCCATGCGCGCCCTTGCAGCCAACAACGGTAGCTACTACCAAGCCTAATTAGCGGGAAAGGAATTTAATTATGAAACAAGCTGTTATCGTAGATTGCATTCGTACTCCTATGGGCCGTTCTAAGGCTGGGGTGTTCCGTAATGTACGTGCAGAAACACTCTCTGCCGAATTAATGAAAGGTCTATTACTGCGTAACCCGCAATTAGATCCCAATACTATTGAAGATGTCATTTGGGGTTGCGTGCAGCAAACCCTAGAGCAAGGCTTCAACATTGCCCGTAACGCTTCATTGCTTGCTGGTATCCCGAAAACCGCTGGCGCAGTGACAGTCAACCGCCTATGTGGTTCTTCAATGGAAGCCATCCACCAAGCCGCTCGCGCCATTATGACTGGCATGGGCGACACCTTTATCATAGGTGGTGTTGAACATATGGGCCACGTGCCCATGAACCATGGTGTGGACTTCCACCCAGGTTTAGCCAATAACGTCGCCAAAGCGTCTGGCATGATGGGTTTAACCGCAGAGATGTTAGGTAAGCTTCACGGCATCAGCCGTGAGCAGCAAGATGCTTTTGCTGTGCGTTCACACCAACGCGCTTACGCTGCCACAGTTGAAGGCCGCTTTGCCAAGGAAATCTATGGCATCGAAGGCCATGATGCTAACGGCGCACTGATTAAAGTGCTTCACGATGAAGTGATTCGCCCAGAAACCTCAATGGAGTCATTAGCGGCGCTGCGCCCAGTATTCGACCCTGCAAACGGTACTGTTACTGCGGGTACCTCTTCTGCATTATCTGACGGAGCTTCGGCAATGTTGGTGATGGAAGAATCTAAAGCACGTGCTTTGGGTCTACCAATCCGTGCCCGTATCCGCTCAATGGCTGTGGCAGGTTGCGACGCGGCAATTATGGGTTACGGTCCAGTACCTGCAACTCAAAAAGCTCTTGCTCGCGCTGGCATCACAATCAATGATTTAGATGTTATCGAACTGAACGAAGCGTTTGCTGCTCAGTCTCTACCATGCGTTAAAGACCTTGGTCTGATGGACGTTGTAGATGACAAGATCAACCTGAACGGTGGCGCAATTGCGCTTGGCCATCCACTGGGCTGTTCTGGTGCACGTATTTCGACAACGCTGATCAACCTGATGGAACACAAAGATGCGACCTTAGGTTTAGCCACTATGTGTATCGGTTTAGGCCAAGGTATTGCGACCGTTTTCGAACGAGTCTAATCACATCTAAATATCACTCTAAAAAGCCGGACACACTCTCCTGTTCCGGCTTTTTTATTTTATGCAGCTTTAAAAATTATCATCGTGAAATAATTTGTTCCACGTGAAACATCTTGCCAATCCTTATTATTGGATAAATAAAACAGAATAAACCCAATTAACCGCTCCATCACAAAATCAGACCACCAACTTGGTTTATCCAAACCACTGGAGTAACATTAGCCAATTCTGTTTAACCGTTCAGTCGAGGTCATATGAACGACGTATTCTCAACCGCACAACACAAACTGGATGCTCTTGGTTTACGCTGCCCAGAACCGGTAATGATGGTGCGTAAAACGGTAAGACAAATGGCACAAGGTGAAACACTGCTAATTATCGCTGATGATCCTGCGACCACACGTGATATTCCTAGTTTTTGTGAGTTTATGGATCACACCTTAATCGCTAGTGAAACCAACCAAACACCCTATCAATATTTGATTAAAAAGGGACTCTAAGTCCCAACATCGACATTAGGATAAGGACATCAGAAATGCCGAAACTAGTTGCTATCGCCTACAAAACAGTTAAACGTGGACCAATGAACGAAGTGCTGTGTGCAAATGTTACTCAGCACCGCGGTGTCGAAAAAGATGTATTTGGTCACCCAGGTAAACGACAAGTGACCGTTCTTTCAGTGCAGCAGTGGCAAGCAGCCTGTCAAAGCATAAATGCGGATTTAGTTTGGACTATTCGCCGCGCCAATCTATTAGTAGATGGGTTAAGTTTTAGCCCTGCTGATGTGGGCAAACAATTGCGCATCGGTGATTTAAGCTTAGAAATTACCGGTGAAACCGATCCATGCAAGAAGATGGAAATGGCGCACCCAGGATTAGAATTGGCCCTCACTCCAGATTGGCGTGGCGGCGTAACCTGCCGCGTCCTCAATGACACAATGATCCATCTCGGTGATCCCGTGACATTAGACTAGTCATCAACTAGCGGAGAGTAAGGCGCATTACTCTCCTACAGCTTTATCCCCTCAGTGTCCTCCCCGGTCATTAATTGAAACAGTATTTCCATTTTCCTTACTGGGTATTTATGCGATAACTTAGTTCAGCATTAACAAAAATTTATCTTTTCCGACAACAATAAAAACCTAAAATAACGATAACAGGACATAACATGTTGAAACCTAAGCTGACACCGCTTTATATCGCCCTGATGCTTGGCCTTAGTTCCCATACCGTACAGGCAACAGACACCCAGAAAACCAGTTGGGACGTCAATGCACCAGCCAATGCCCCTCTAGAGAAAGTGACCATAGATGTAACCGAAGGCACTTGGATGAACATCAGTGTCAGCCCAGATGGTAAACATTTAGTGTTTGATTTACTGGGGGATATTTATCAAATCCCCGTCACTGGTGGCGAAGCTAAGCCATTAGCCCAAGGCATAGCATGGCAAATGCAGCCGGTATATAGTCCTGATGGTAAACACATTGCCTTCACCTCAGATGCGGATGGCGGCGACAACATTTGGATTATGGATGCCGACGGCAGCAATCCACGCACAGTTACGACGGAAACCTTTCGTTTACTCAACAGTCCTGCGTGGAGCCCTGATTCGCAATATTTAGTCGGTCGTAAGCATTTTACTGCCAGTCGTAGTTTAGGTGCCGGCGAAGTCTGGCTCTACCATGTCGCAGGTGGCGAAGGTGTTAAACTCACCGAACGTCCTAACGATGAAAAGGATTTAGGTGAGCCAGCCTATTCACCCGATGGTCGCTATATCTATTTCAGTCAAGATGATACTCCGGGGAAAACCTTCCATTATTCCAAAGACTCAGTAAACGGCATCTATAAAATCAAGCGCTACGATACCCAAACGGGTGATATTAAAATCTTGATCGAAGGAACTGGTGGCGCCATTCGTCCAACACCGAGCCCTGATGGCACCAAACTGGCGTACATTAAGCGAGATGATTTCCAATCATCTTTGTATTTACTCGATTTGAAATCCGGCGAAACGACTAAACTGTATGGCGATTTAGACCGCGATATGCAAGAGACTTGGGCTATCCACGGTGTCTATCCCACCATGGCTTGGACTCAAGATAACAAAGATATTTTTTTCTGGGCTAAGGGCAAAATCAATCGCCTAAATGTTGCCAATAAAACGGTCACCAACATTCCCTTCAGCGTAAAAACCCAGTTAGAGGTTCAGCCTTCAGTACTCTTTAAACAAGATATTGATAAGGATGTATTCGACGTAAAAATGCTGCGAATGGCACAAGTTTCACCGGATGGCAGCAAAGTTGCCTTCGAAGCATTGGGTAAAATCTGGTTGAAGACACTTCCCGATGGCAAGATGTCACGCTTAACCGAGTTAGGTAACGACATTGAAGAACTCTATCCTCAGTGGTCGCGTGATGGCAAAAATATTGTCTTCACAACTTGGAATGACCAAGACCAGGGTACAGTACAAGTGATCAGTGCAAAAGGTGGTAAAGCGAAACAACTTACCACAGAACCAGGCAAATACGTTGAGCCCACCTTTTCTCCTGATGGCGAACTTGTGGTGTATCGTAAAACCCAAGGTGGACATCTAACACCTCGCACTTGGTCGCAGGAACCCGGCCTGTACAAGGTTGATTTAAAAACCAAACAAAATAAGAAAATCACTGCAGAGGGTTATCAGGCACAATTCGGCGCTTCAGCAAACCGCATTTTCTTTATGAACACAGGTGAAAACGACACGCCACAGCTTGCCTCAATTAACCTAGATGGGTTTGATAAGCGCGTTCACTACAGCAGTAAGCATGCAACCGAATTTAGGGTTTCACCCGACGGCGAACAATTGGCCTTTGCCGAACGTTTTAAAGTTTGGGTAACCCCCTTTGCTAAACATGGTGAAACGGTTGAAATCGGCCCTAATGCCAGCAATCTTCCCGTCACACAGTTAAGTGTGCGGGCTGGCGAAAGCATCAGTTGGAATAGCAAGAGTAACCAACTCTATTGGACTCTTGGCCCAGAACTGTACCAAGCCAATGTTGATTCCAAGTATCTCAAAAAGGATGAGCAAGCTAAGCCAAGTATTATTAACTTAGGCTTTACAGAAAAGGCCGATGTTCCACGTGGAACAGTCGCCTTTGTCGGCGGCAAAGTGATCACCATGGAAAATGACCAAGTCATAGATAAGGGTGTAGTGATCGTCAAAGACAATCATATTGTTGCCGTTGGCAATGCGAATACAGTGATTCCAAAGGATGCGCAAGTTATCGATATTAGTGGCAAATCCATTATGCCTGGCTTGTTTGATGCCCATGCCCACGGCGCCCAGGCCGATGATGAAATCGTGCCACAACAAAACTGGGCACTCTACTCTGGCTTATCCCTAGGAGTGACAACCATCCATGATCCGTCGAACGATACCACGGAGATATTTGCTGCCTCTGAACAGCAAAAGGCGGGGAACATCGTTGGCCCGCGGATTTTCTCCACAGGAACCATTCTTTATGGCGCCAATGCACCCGGCTACACATCGCATATCGACTCACTCGATGATGCAAAATTTCATTTAGAGCGACTCAAAAAAGTCGGCGCCTTTAGCGTTAAGAGCTACAACCAACCGCGTCGTAATCAAAGACAACAGGTTATCGCCGCTGCTCGCGAACTCGAAATGATGGTAGTACCTGAGGGTGGCAGCTTGCTACAACATAACCTGACCATGGTTGCCGATGGCCATACAACCGTAGAGCACTCGTTACCCGTAGCGAGTATTTATAACGATATTAAACAGTTCTGGAGCCAAACTAAGGTCGGTTACACTCCAACCTTAGTCGTCGCCTACGGCGGTATCTCAGGTGAAAACTATTGGTATGATAAGACCGATGTATGGGCACATCCACGTTTGTCTATGTATGTGCCAAGCGATATTTTGCAGGCTCGATCAATGCGTCGCCCCCACGCCCCAGACAGTCACTACAACCACTTCAATGTTGCTAAAGTGGCTAATGAGTTTAATAAATTAGGCATTCATCCAAATATTGGCGCCCACGGTCAACGTGAGGGTTTAGCCGCACATTGGGAAATGTGGATGTTCGCCCAAGGCGGCATGAGCAATATGGATGTGCTGAAAACAGCAACCATCAACCCTGCCACCACCTTCGGTCTAGAGCATCAACTTGGTTCAATTAAAACCGGTAAGCTTGCGGACTTAATCGTTATCGATGGCGACCCATTAGCGGATATTCGAGTCACAGATAAAGTCACTTATACTATGGTCAATGGTAAGTTGTTTGATGCTGAGTCGATGAACCAACTCAATGGTAATAAGCAACAGCGTAAGCCTTTCTTCTTCGAGAAAATTTAATCTCAGCAAGTAGGAATAACAAAAGGCATGTTCCACGTGGAACATGCCTTTTATTTTGGATGTTAACTCAATTAGATTAGTGACTTATTTGCCACCACAGCAAGCATCATAGGCAATGCAATCAACTAGATGATCGTTCACCATTCCCACCGCCTGCATAAAGGCGTAACAAATCGTTGGGCCAACAAAGTTAAAGCCAAGCTTTTTTAATGCCTTCGACATGGCCTCTGATTCAGGTGTTTGCGCAGGCACCTGCGACATGGAAGTAAATTGATTCACCAAAGGCTTACCACCAACAAAGCTCCATAGAAATTCAGAAAAATCTTTGCCATCCGCAGTGTAGGCTAAGTATCCTTTTGCATTACGAATAATCGAATGGATCTTAAGGCGATTACGCACAATGCCTGGGTTAGCCATCAACTCCTCGACTTTAGCGTCGTCAAAAGTTGCAATCACAGCCGGCTCAAAATCCGCAAAGGCTTGTTCGTAGTTTTGCTGCTTCTTTAAGATAGTAATCCAAGACAACCCCGCTTGTTGCCCATCTAAACAGAGCTTGGCAAACAACTCCTTCGAATCATAAACTGGACGCCCCCACACCTTATCGTGGTACTCACGATATAAGGGATCATCGCTGACCCAATTACAGCGGATTTCTTCCATGGCCTATCTACCTTAACGTTTTAACGAAGAAGGTAAAAAATAACCTACATAAGCAGAGATCTACAAGGTATAATCGAAACCATTTTCTATTAAAGCTGACGGCAGTAGACAAGTAGACATGACGACGAAACACGACGTAAAAACATTTCAGGGTTTCATTCTAACCCTACAGGAATATTGGGCACAGCAAGGCTGTGCAATCGTTCAACCTCTAGATATGGAAGTCGGTGCGGGTACATTCCACCCACAAACTTTCCTACGCTCTTTAGGGCCTGAGCCAATGAGCAGTGCCTATGTGCAGCCATCGCGCCGCCCTACCGACGGCCGTTACGGTGAAAACCCAAACCGTCTGCAGCACTACTACCAATTCCAAGTCGTGTTAAAACCGTCACCGGATAATATCCAAGAACTCTATTTAGGTTCTCTGCAAGCTCTTGGTATTGATACGCAAATCCATGATATCCGTTTTGTGGAAGACAACTGGGAATCACCAACGCTAGGCGCTTGGGGTCTGGGTTGGGAAGTCTGGTTAAACGGCATGGAAGTGACTCAGTTTACTTACTTCCAACAAGTCGGCGGCTTAGAGTGTAGCCCTGTCACAGGTGAAATCACCTACGGTTTAGAGCGTCTCGCCATGTATATCCAAGGTGTGGATAGCGTGTACGACCTCGTATGGAC
Source organism: Shewanella decolorationis (assembly GCF_004354305.1). Classification (NCBI taxonomy): domain Bacteria; kingdom Pseudomonadati; phylum Pseudomonadota; class Gammaproteobacteria; order Alteromonadales; family Shewanellaceae; genus Shewanella; species Shewanella decolorationis. Next base: position 4,609,971 of record NZ_CP037898.1, read on the forward strand.
CGACGGCCCTATGGGTCGCATCACCTACGGCGATGTGTTCCACCAAAACGAAGTTGAGCAATCGACCTATAACTTTGAACACGCAGACGTCGACTTTATGTTTGCCCTGTTCGATCAATGCGAAAAGATGTGTCAGCATTTATTGTCGCTTGAAAAACCATTACCTCTACCCGCCTATGAGCAAGTGATGAAAGCCTCACACGCCTTCAACCTGCTCGATGCACGCCACGCCATTTCAGTGACTGAACGTCAGCGTTATATCCTGCGCGTTCGTACCATGGCTAAAGCCGTTGCTGAATCCTATTATCAGGCACGCGAAGCGCTTGGCTTCCCAATGTGTAAGTAGAGGTAACACATGAATTTTGAAAACTTACTCATCGAGTTAGGCACTGAAGAACTGCCGCCAAAGGCGCTGCGTAAACTAGCTGAGTCTTTCTTAGCGAACTTTACCGAAGAATTAACCAAAGCCGATTTAGCTTTTAAATCAGCTGTTTGGTATGCAGCACCCCGTCGTCTCGCGATTAATGTGACAGAACTAGCGCTTGCTCAAGCGGACAAAATCGTTGAAAAACGCGGCCCAGCTGTCAGCTCAGCCTTTGATGCCGAAGGTAAACCAACAAAAGCTGCTGAAGGTTGGGCACGTGGTAACGGTATTACTGTCGATCAGGCAGAACGTTTAGTGACCGATAAAGGTGAATGGCTGGTTTATAACGCCAAAGTCGAAGGCGTTGAAACTAAGAGCTTAATCGCTGCGATGGCGCAACGTGCGCTGGATAAGTTACCCATTCCTAAGCCAATGCGCTGGGGAAGCAGCAAGACACAATTTATTCGTCCTGTTCACACCGCCACTATGCTGTTAGGCAGTGAGTTAATCGAAGGTGAATTACTCGGCATTAAATCGGCGCGTAATGTTCGTGGTCACCGCTTTATGGGTACAGGCTTCGAGCTTGACCATGCAGACAACTACCTGACGCTACTGAAAGAAAAAGGTAAAGTCATCGCCGATTACGAAAGCCGTAAAGCCTTAATCAAAGCCGATGCAGAAAAAGCGGCCGCTAAGATTGGTGGCACCGCCGATATCGAAGATGACCTGCTCGAAGAAGTCACCTCTTTGGTTGAATGGCCAGTCGTATTAACCGCAAGCTTTGAAGAGAAGTTCTTAAACGTACCTTCAGAAGCCTTGGTTTATACGATGAAGGGCGATCAGAAATACTTCCCAGTATTCGATGATGCCGGTAAGTTACTGCCAAACTTCATCTTTGTCGCGAACATCGAATCAAAAGATCCGGCGCAAATCATTGCGGGTAACGAGAAAGTGGTTCGTCCACGCTTGGCCGATGCCGAGTTCTTCTTCAATACCGACAAAAAGCACACGCTAGAATCACGTTTATCGAGTCTTGAGACCGTCTTGTTCCAACAACAACTCGGTACCTTAAAAGACAAAGTTACTCGTATATCTGCCCTAGCCGCCTTTATTGCAGAGCAAACTGGCGCTAACGCCGTTGATGCAGCGCGTGCTGGTTTATTGTCTAAAACTGACTTAATGACCAATATGGTGATGGAGTTTACCGATACTCAAGGCACTATGGGCATGCATTACGCCCGCCTAGACGGTGAAACAGAAGCCGTCGCCTTGGCCATGGAAGAGCAATACAAGCCCAAATTCTCTGGCGATACGGTTCCGACTGCAGCGGTATCTTGCGCAGTAGCCTTAGCGGATAAACTCGATACCTTAGTCGGTATCTTCGGTATTGGTCAGGCACCTAAGGGCGCTGCCGACCCATTCGCACTGCGCCGTGCCGCTATCGGTGTGTTACGCATTATCGTTGAGAACAAGTTGCCACTGGACTTAGTGACCCTGATAGCTAAAGCTCAAGAACTCCATGGCACCAACTTAAGCAACGCGAATGCAAGCGATGAAGTGCTTGAGTTCCTAATGGCGCGTTTCCGTGCTTGGTACCAAGATAAAGGTATCGAGGTTGACGTGATCCTCGCCGTATTGGCACGCCGCCCAACTCGCCCTGCTGATTTTGATAGCCGTATCAATGCGGTATCACACTTCAGAAGCTTAGAAGCCTCTAGCGCTCTGGCAGCAGCGAATAAGCGTGTGTCTAACATTCTGGCGAAGGTGGAAGGTGAATTACCCACCGCGATTAACTCAGCTCTGTTAGCCGAAGCAGCAGAACAAGCATTAGCCGCTAAGCTTGCCGAACTGCAACCTCAACTCGCTCCGCTGTTCGCTAATGCTGATTACCAACAGGCATTAACACTGCTGGCGAGCTTACGTGAGAGTGTTGACCAGTTCTTCGAGGACGTGATGGTTATGGCGGATGACGAAGCATTGAAAAACAACCGTTTAGCACTGCTAAATAACCTACGTGAACAGTTCTTACATGTAGCGGATATTTCTCTGCTTCAGTAAATCGCACGTTAGACGTTAGGTTAGAGTGCCAATAAAAAACGCGCTTATAGCGCGTTTTTTATTGGCTGCAATTATTAAAACTGCTGAAGTTTCTCGTGCAACGCTTCGAATTGAGCGGGCTCGAGTCCAACCAAGGCTAACAAGTTGCTCAGCATGTCAGCAGGCAATTTACCCGCTTGCTGCAGCATCGAAATCTCACTGATGATATTGGCGCGCCAAACCACAGCAGCAATTCCCTCATGCGGCCGTGTGTGGACATGGGCTAATTTATCCAGCTCGGTTTCAAAGGTACTTGGCAATTGCCAATGCTTTGCTAACAAAGCACTTAAGGTGAGTGATTTTGCTGTCATCACTTGTCGGAATAACCAAGAATTTGGCTGCTCCCCAGGCTCTGCTTGCACAAAGGCATCGAGCAACATTTTAAAGATGGCGAGCTTACCCACATCATGCAGTAATCCTAATAGGAATGCCGTGTCTCTATCTTCTTCACTCAGTTCACTGGTTAAAAAGGCCACCTGCATCGAATGACGCCAAATTTCGGCACCAAAGCGACGAAAATAAATGGGTTTAATATCGAGCATTTCACGCACTAGGCAACTCGTCACAAAGCGGCGTAACTGCTCACGGCCGAGCTGCACTAAAGCCTGCTGCAGGCTGGTGACCTCTCTATCTCCACGCTTAAAGGCTGGTGAATTACACAGCTTAAGCACTTCGACGCTCAGTAAAGGATCTTTCTCGATTAACGCCAACAAGTCCTTAGTATCAAACTGTGGCTCAGCTAATTTACGGTCTAATTCCAAAACCTTAGAGGGAAGCTTAAGCACCTTTTCTGCTATCACTTGTGGCGATGCTAAGGCCAGCTCTATTTCAGCCATAACACGCCGTTCAAGGTTATTGGCAACGCCACCAGCATCTTTGGTTCTGGCGGGAAACAACAGGCTGTAAAACAGCGCCGCAAGGTCGATACTCACCACGGTATCAACGGGTTCTTCTTGGCGTTTAGGGGCTGAAACTTTGTCCAACGATTTACTGAGATCGGTTTGACTAAAGCTTTTAGGCCGCTCCAGTGTTGTCTCTTCGCGGATATTAAAAATTTTATTAAATATGGACTTAATCAAGACGTTCCAACCTATAAGAGCTGAGTTAACTGACCCTGCATAATTATCAGTCCATTGTAGTTCATATACTAGTGGTCACATCATGTATTACGCGCAGCTTTACTATATGTCCCTAGACTTAAGGCTGCATTATCAAATCGAATGTTTCACGTGAAACCTTATTCCAAGTAGCCTTGATAGGCTCGCGCAATTTGCTTGGCCAACTCCGCATTTATGGGTGAATAAGCTTTCGCGGAAATAACTAGTGCGACGGCGACCACAGGCAAAGGTGGAAGAGTTTCAGAATCGATAATATTCAGTGGTGCCGATACACTGCATTCGGCCATGGCACTAATGGCCAAATCCTTAGCCACTATTGCTTTAAGAGCCGCAGCACTGCTGCTACAGGCTAACAACTGATAATGCCTATCTTGCTTCATTAATCCATCTAACGCCGCGATATGGAATTTACAATCCTTTTGGAAAAGCGCTATAGGTAAGGGATCGGCATCACTCAAGTTCGAATCACTCGCGCTCACCCAAACGCCTTTCGAGGTTTGTAATAAGTAGCCTTCATCGGACTCGGGCAAACGAGTCACTATCGCTGCATCGAGCTGCCCAGAATCCAGCATGATCCGCAGCTTTTGGCTCGAGGCGCAGGTAATTTGAAGATCGAGTTGCTTAATTTGACCATGTAACAACGCCACTATCCGCGGCAACACGGATTCGGCATAGTCATCGGGACAACCTAAATGCAATTGCGTGCCGACTTGGGTCTGCTTAATGCTTGTGACAGTCTCATCGTGCAATTGCAGTAATTGCTTAGCGTACAAACCCAAACGTTGGCCTTCGGTAGATAGAACTAAGTTTCGCCCCTCTTTTACAAAGAGCGTTTTTCCCAACTCTTGCTCTAAGCGCTTCATTTGCATACTGACGGCAGATTGAGTCTTATAGGTTTGCATTGCCGCACGGGTAAAACTCCCGGTATCGACAAATGCCACAAAGCTGCGCAGCGCTTCTATTTCCATAATATTTCCTATCTGAGGTCAGCCTATCTATTCATTTTGCTGATAGATAACATCAAATCTATTCGTTAGTCATGCAAAGTACAAGTGCCTATATTGATAAGCACAACCCCAAACAGGAAGGTGAAAATGGAACTCTACATTGGCAATAAAAACTACTCTAGTTGGTCGCTCCGTGCTTGGTTAATGGCTGCAAAATCAGGTATTCAGTTCGATGAAATCCTACTACAGCTCGATACCGAGAGCTTTTATCAGCGGCTCAAATCCATTTCGCCTACCCTAAAAGTTCCAACACTCATCGATGGAAATATCACGGTTTGGGATTCGTTGTCGATTTGCGAATATATCAACGATACTTATCTTTCAGGTTCAGCCTGGCCACAAGACCCGAAACAAAAGGCCAAGGCTCGCTCCTTCGCCTGTGAAATGCATTCAGGCTTTCATGCCCTGCGAAATGCCCTGCCGATGAATATCCGTGCCCATCGTTATGTCGAATTAAGCCCTGCCGTATTGCAGGATATTGCCCGTATCGACAGTATCTGGTCACAGCAAATGGCAGAGTTTGCCAGCGGCCAAGGCACTTGGTTATTTGGCAAGTGGTCGATAGCCGATATGATGTTTGCGCCGGTTGTGATGCGCTTCTTCACCTATGAGATTGAAGTCTCCCAAGCGAGTCGAGCCTATATGGAATTTATTGTGAGCCAGCCGGAAATGCAGGCCTGGATACAAGCCGCCAAAGCCGAGACTGAAATAGTGGACATCGACGAGGCTGGTGTTGATAGGTAGTTTTCAACCAAACAAAAAGGGAAAGCTTAGCTTTCCCTTTTTATCAATCGCTAACGATACATCTAGATGTTAAACGTCTAAGTTAGCCACGTTCAGCGCGTTGGCTTCGATAAAGTCACGACGTGGTTCAACTTGGTCGCCCATCAAACAAGTAAACAGCTGATCCGCACCAACGGCATCATCAATCGTCACTTGCAGCATGCGGCGAGATTCAGGATCCATCGTGGTTTCCCACAATTGCTCAGGGTTCATCTCACCCAACCCTTTATAGCGTTGGATATAGAGGCCACGCTTGGCTTCGCTGATGGTCCAATCTAACGCTTCAATGAAGCTACCCACTTCCTTCACACGGTCGCCACGTTGTACATAACCACCGACTTCAATCAGGCCTTCAAGTGCCGCACCTAACTTACCAATGCGTTGGTAGTCAGTTGATTGGAAGAAGTCGTAGCTGAACAAGTAGTGTGTATCGATACCGTGTTTACGGATAGTGATCTTCGGCAGATACACTTTGCGCTCAGGATCGAGCACAGGCTCACCAGAATACAACACACCGCTGTTTTCTAATTCCACAAGCTCATGGATAAAGGCGTCGATCCATTCCTTCATCTTGCCTTCATCCGCCAACATCTCGTTGTTGATCATTGGATGATAAAGCATGCGGTTGGTGATCTGCGTTGGGTAACGTTGCTCTAAACGGGCCACAATCGCTTCCACTTCACGGTACTGAGTCACTAAACGCTCTAATGGCTCACCCGACATACCAGGCGCACCTTGAGATGGGTAAATGCTAGTACCATCTAACGCTTGAGTAGTTAAATACTGAGTCAGTGCCGCTTCGTCTTTCAGATATTGTTCTTGCTTACCTTTCTTCACTTTGAATAAAGGCGGCTGAGCAATATACACATAACCACGTTCTATCAGTTCAGGCATTTGACGGAAGAAGAAGGTCAACAGCAAGGTACGAATGTGCGAGCCGTCGACGTCAGCATCCGTCATGATGATGATGTTGTGGTAACGCGTCTTATCCGGGTTGTATTCATCGCGACCAATACCACAGCCAAGCGCGGTAATTAGCGTGGCAACCTCTTGAGAAGAAAGCATTTTATCGAAACGCGCTTTCTCAACGTTTAAGATTTTACCTTTCAGTGGCAGAATCGCTTGGTTCTTACGGTTACGTCCCTGCTTAGCGCTACCGCCAGCAGAGTCACCTTCCACTATGTAGATTTCTGAAAGACCAGGGTCTTTCTCTTGGCAATCCGCCAGCTTACCTGGCAAACCACCTAAATCGAGCGCGCCTTTACGACGGGTCATTTCACGGGCTTTACGCGCCGCTTCACGGGCACGGGCCGCATCGACAATCTTACCGACGATTAACTTAGCATCGGCTGGATTCTCCAGCAGATAGTCGTTTAGCTTTTCACCCATGGTTTGTTCAACCGCGGCTTTCACTTCGCTAGACACTAACTTGTCTTTGGTTTGCGAGCTGAACTTAGGATCAGGCACTTTAACTGAAATCACGGCCGTTAAACCTTCGCGGGCGTCATCGCCTGTCGCGTTAGTTTTGCCTTTCTTGTTATAGCCTTCGTTTTCCATGTAGTTGTTGAGGTTACGTGTCAACGCACTACGGAAACCCGCTAAGTGAGTACCACCATCACGCTGTGGAATGTTGTTGGTAAAACAGAAAATGCTTTCTTGATAACCATCGTTCCACTGCATCGCCACTTCAACGGTAATACCGTCGTCACGCTCTTGCATAAAGTGGAATACGTCTTTGTTTACTGGCGTTTTATTACGGTTCAGGTAATCAACGAATGCGCTGATACCACCTTCGTATTTAAAGAATTCATTCTTATTGTCACGCTCGTCGACTAAGCGGATACCCACGCCTGAGTTGAGGAACGACAGTTCGCGCACACGCTTTGCCAGAATCTCGAAGTGGAACTCAACATCGCTGAAGGTTTCTTCACTTGGCCAGAAACGGATTTCGGTACCGGTTTTCGTCGCATCGCCGATCACTTTGATTGGCTCGTCAGGAACACCGTGGGTATAAAACTGTTCGTGGACTTTACCTTCACGGCGAATGGTTAACTGCAACTTTTTAGACAGCGCGTTAACTACCGACACACCCACGCCGTGCAGACCGCCTGACACTTTATAAGAGTTATCGTCGAACTTACCGCCCGCGTGCAGTACCGTCATGATCACCTCGGCGGCAGACACGCCTTCTTCCGGGTGAATCGCCACAGGAATACCACGGCCATCGTCGCGAACGGAGACCGAGCCATCCACATGGATAGTAATAGTGATATCAGTACAATGGCCGGCTAAGGCTTCATCGATAGAGTTATCGACTACTTCGAACACCATATGATGTAGACCCGTACCGTCGTCGGTGTCACCAATATACATCCCAGGTCTCTTACGTACTGCATCAAGGCCCTTAAGGACCTTAATACTCGAAGAATCGTAACTATTCTCTGACATATTATTCTCTCAATGGTTATTCAATTACCGTTACACGTCCCTGTTCCACATGGAACATCCTACTGGGAGGCGTGTGTAACGAATCGACTATTGCTGCAGGCTCAATGGCAGTGACAAACACTTGTGCACCTGTGTCCACTAGCTGCTTAAGCAATAGCTGCCTATGCTGTGCATCCAACTCGGATGGAAGATCATCCACAAGATAAATACTGTGTTTATCTATTTGTTGTTTGAGCAACTTTCCCTGTGCAATACGCAGTGCACAGACTAATAATTTCAATTGACCACGGGACAGGGCATCCTGCGCCGGTAAACTACCTACACGAAGTCTGAGGTCAGCTTTATGGGGACCGCTGACGGTATGACCCGTAGCCAAATCTCTGGGATATTGGGATTCGAGAAGTTGTGCAAAATCCGTTTTGCTATCCCAGCCGCGGGTAAATGAAACCTTAACATCTACCTGCGGTAAAAACTCCCCGATTATACCCTTAAGTAGCTCATTTAACGAGTCTACATAACGGTTTCGTATTTCTGTGACCTGCTCGGTATAACGGACAAACTCCCTATCCCAATATTGGATTTGATCATAGGAAGAATTATTCCTAAGTAGTTGATTTCGTTGCTTTAGAACTCGTCTCACGTTCACCCATGCCGCATAAAACTGTGGGTCGGAATGAAAGGCGCCCCAATCGATAAACTGTCGACGGGATTTAGGACCTTCAAACAGGAGCGAAAAGCTTTCCGGCGTGATCACTTGAATAGGTAAGGTTTCGGCTAAGGTCGATAGCCGTTTCACCTTTTCCCCGTCGATTTTGACTTCGGTTTCGCCACTACGGAAACGTCGCAAGCCGATTTTACTGTCGCCACGGGGCAAATTTAAGGTCGCAAACAGGGTTAACTTATCCTGTTCGTTATTGATCACTCGTTGAGATAAATGACTGCGAAACGAACGCCCCATACCGAGAAAGTAAATAGCCTCAAGTATGCTGGTTTTGCCACTGCCATTTTGACCGTAAATCAGATTGATCCCTTCAGTTGGGCTCAGCTGCGCCAATTGAATATTGCGAAAAGAATCAATATTAAGACGGATAAGACTCATGCGTTACTCATCAAACCGCATCGACGGCTTAGGCCAAGACTCAGAACAGTCATCATACCGCAATTCACATCCATCCGAGTAAATAAGGCAACAAGGGATAAGGCTTGAAGACATATACGCCGCTAAAAAGCGGCGTATGGCACAAAGTAGGCAATGGAATACTATAAGCGCATCGGCATAACCACATACATGGAATCTTCTTCCAAGTGGTTTTCCAATAAAGCACTCGAGTTACCATCGATAAGGGTGATACGCACATCATCGGACTTAAGGTTGTTTAACACATCCAATAAGTAACTGACGTTGAAACCAATTTCGAGTGGCTGATTGTTGTAATCCACATCGATGATTTCTTCCGCTTCTTCCTGCTCTGGGTTATTGGCGGTGATTTTCAGTAAACCCGCTTCTAACTGAATGCGTACTCCGCGGAACTTCTCGTTCGATAAAATAGAAGCACGGGTTAAGGCTTGCTTTAAGTGGTTACGGCTGGCGATAACGATTTTATCACCGCCTTTTGGTAACACACGGCGATAATCGGGGAAACGACCATCGACTAATTTACTGGTAAAAACTGTGGTGCTGGTGGTCGCACGAATCGCGTTATCGCCAATGGCAATCGCGATATCTAAATCATCGGCTTCCAATAAACGCGCCATTTCCATCACGCCTTTACGGGGCACGATCACTTGTTTCTCAGGCAATTGCGCATCTATGGTTCTGTGGCTTAAGGCTAAGCGGTGGCCGTCGGTGGCAATGGCACGCAGCACATTACCTTCGGTTTCGAGCAATAAACCATTGAGGTAGTAACGAACGTCTTGGTTCGCCATCGAAAACTGAGTCGCATCAATCAGTGACTTCAGCACGCCCTGCTTAAGAGAGAACTCGATTTCCGCCTGAAAGGCTTCCACATTGGGGTATTCTTCTGCGGGCAGGGTTGCAAGCGAGAAACGGCTACGGCCTGAGCGCAATAACCATTTGTTATCTTGCTGCTCGACCTTAAGCTCGCTTTGCTCGGGTAAGGATTTAACTATGTCTAACAGCTTCTTAGCAGGAACTGTAGTACGACCTTCTTCGATTTCACCATGAACGACCGCCTGGCCTACTAACTCAACTTCGAGGTCGGTACCTGTCATTTTGAGTGAGTGCCCACTAACTTCTACAAGGAGATTTGCCAAAATAGGCAAGTTATGGCGTCTTTCTACCGCACCACAAACCAATTGAAGCGGCTTTAATAGGGCGTCCCTATCAATTGAAAATTTCATAGTGTCCAAATTCCTTGATTTTAAGAAGATAAGGTTCTAATCAAGTTAGCATAATCTTCTTTAATGTCGTGACTCTCTTCCCGTAGCTGAGCAATCTTACGACAGGCATGTAACACTGTGGTGTGATCTCGACCACCAAAGGCATCACCAATTTCCGGCAAGCTCTGGTTAGTTAATTCTTTGGATAACGCCATGGCCACTTGTCTTGGGCGCGCAACACTGCGCGAACGACGTTTAGACAACATATCAGCCATCTTGATTTTGTAGTATTCAGCTACGGTTTTCTGAATGTTGTCTATAGTGACTAATTTTTCCTGCAGTGCCAAGAGGTCACGCAGGGCTTCACGCACAAAATCAATCGTAATTGGACGGCCAGTAAAGTTAGCGTTGGCGATAACGCGGTTTAACGCCCCTTCTAACTCGCGAACGTTCGAACGTAAGCGCTTAGCAATAAAGAAGGCAACTTCGTCGGGAAGATTAATGCCGCTCTCCTGAGCTTTACGCATCAAAATCGCCACACGAGTTTCAAGCTCTGGCGGTTCAATCGCAACCGTTAAGCCCCAACCAAAGCGAGATTTTAATCTGTCCTCGACCCCGTCGATCTCTTTAGGATAACGATCCGATGTAAGGATGATCTGATGATTACCTTCAAGCAGCGCGTTAAAGGTATGGAAAAATTCTTCCTGCGATCTGTCTTTATTGGCGAAGAATTGAATGTCGTCGATAAACAGGGCATCGACACTACGGTAGTAACGTTTGAATTCTTCGATCGCATTGTTTTGCAGCGCTTTCACCATGTCTTGCACAAAACGCTCTGAGTGCATGTACACGACTTTCGCATCGGGATTATTTTTGATGATGCCATTACCCACCGCATGTAATAAGTGGGTCTTACCTAAACCCGTACCACCATAAAGGAACAGCGGGTTATAGGCACCACCCGGATTTTCAGCAACCTGGAGTGCGGCCGCTTTACCGAGTTGGTTAGACTTACCCTCAACGAAGTTGTCGAATTGGTAAGTGGGATTGATATTGCTGCGATGATTAGCGTTAGCAACAGGCTCAGTGGTATTAAATGAAGTCCCTACCGAGGCTTTAGTTTGGGGATTGGGTACACGCACAGCCGCAACTGGGGCTGGCTCAGGCTTTTTCGCTGACGGACGGCTACCGATATCGAAACGTAACTTAGGTGCATCATTACCCATTTGCTCAGTAAAAAACTGATTAATGATATTGATGTACTTATCCCTAACCCAATCGAGCACGAAGCGGTTAGGCGCATAAAGCACCAAAGTATCTCCATCCATTTCGGCTTGTAACGGTCTGATCCACATACTGAACTGCTGAGCAGAAAGCTCGTCTTGCAGTCTTCCGATACATTGTTGCCAAAGTGAAACCGCCACTAAGTTATCCCCAAAAGATCATCAAAAAGAGGTGTATTCTATAGCGAGATCTCAATGATCGCTATCCTTAAAAAATAATTATCCCCAACAAGATCATTCTATGGAGATATCCCCGATCATCAAAGATCAAATTCGATCCTTTTATTCAACAAATAGGGCAAATCCCGCTTTATTAAGCGATCCACATTGATCTATAATGGCGCCCCTTTGATCTCTTGATAGATCCCCTTCACTACTACATGTAGTGCCAATACACAGAGTTATCCACATCTTCTGGTGTATGCGGGAAATTGATCAAAGGATACACGGGCAGAAATAAGCCACTTGCTGACTTTCGTTGTTGACGGGGACTGGTAAAGTGATTACAATTCGGCCTCTTTTTTACCCTTACCTCTGTCACCAGAGATAAGGATATGTTCACTTATAACAAAGACGGATTGCCATCATGAGTAAACGTACTTTTCAACCTAGCAACCTGAAGCGCAAGCGTTCTCACGGCTTCCGCGCTCGTATGGCTACTGCAGGCGGCCGTAAGGTGCTTGCACGTCGTCGTGCGAAAGGTCGCGCTCGTTTATCTGCTTAATAAGTTAAGTAGGTAACTAGTTGACTAGCTATACCTTTACGCGGGAGTTACGCTTGCTAACTCCCGCGCAATTTAAATCTGTATTCTCCAATCCCATCAAAGCTTCTTCTGCTGAAATCACTCTGCTTGCCATTCCTAATTCGGAACAACATCCGCGTTTGGGTCTTACTGTAGCTAAACGCTATGTAAAACGCGCCAATCAGCGTAATCGCATTAAGCGAGTTATCAGAGATAGTTTTCGCCTCAATCAACACGACATCCCTCACCTTGATATTGTTGTGCTGGTCAGAAATGGGGTGATGGAAATGGAAAATGCAGAGATCAACAAGTTGATAGAAAAGCTATGGCGCAAACTCAGTCGCCGCTACAATGGCTAGCAACCACGTTCATTCGTGGCTATCAAATCTTCATCAGCCCCCTCTTAGGGCCTCGATGTCGTTTCAATCCCACATGCTCGCATTACGCCATTGAGGCAATAAAAGTGCACGGAACCGCGAAAGGTTGTTGGTTTGCATTGAAACGCATATTAAAATGTCACCCTTTGCATCCCGGCGGTAGTGATCCCGTCCCCCCTAAAAATGACAGGTGTAATAAATAGGCTATGGAATCTCAACGCAATATATTGCTAATAGGACTACTGTTTGTCAGCTTTTTGCTGTGGCAACAGTGGCAAGCAGACAAAGCTCCAAAACCCGTTGCAACCGAATCGTCTGTAGTGGCGAATGTAACCACAAATCACAGTGCTGATGTTCCAGAAGCAGACACAGGTGTCCCAGCAGCCTTAACGGCAACGCAAAATCTGATCACCGTTAAAACCGATCAGCTCGATGTACAAATCAACCCAGTGGGTGGTGACATCGTTTTTGCGGCTCTGGTTTCACACAAACTGGAACAGGGTAAAGACCAGCCATTTGTTTTGCTTGAGCAAACCAAAGATTTCACCTATATCGCTCAGAGTGGCCTGATTGGCCGTGATGGTATCGATAGCAGTGCTAAAGGTCGCGCCACATTTGCTGCCAGCAAAACTGAATTCACCTTAGCTGATGGCCAAGACACCTTAGAAGTACCACTAACCTATGTGGCTGATAACGGTGTGACTTACACCAAAGTGTTTGTCTTCCATCGTGGCAAGTTTAACGTTGATATCGATTACAAAATCAACAACACCTCAGCTGCTCCATTACAAGTTCAGATGTACGGTCAGATTAAACAGACCATCAAGCCATCTGAAAGCAGCATGATGATGCCAACTTACCGTGGCGCCGCGTTCTCGACTCAAGATGTACGTTACGAAAAGTACAAGTTTGAAGATATGAGCAAGAGCAACCTCAATCAACCGACTCTCGGTGGTTGGGCGGCGATGCTGCAACATTACTTCGTATCAGCTTGGATCCCACCAGCAACCGATAGCAACACCATTTTCTCGAGTGTCAGTGCTGGCGGTTTAGCTAACATTGGTTTCCGTGGCGCGGTATACGATATTGCACCGGGTGCGACTCAAGAAATTAGCTCACAGTTTTATGTAGGTCCTAAGGATCAAAAAGCGCTATCTGCGTTATCTGATACCTTAAACCTGGTTGTTGATTACGGTTTCCTTTGGTGGTTAGCCGTGCCAATCCACTGGTTATTGATGTTCTATCAATCCTTTGTGGGTAACTGGGGTGTGGCAATTATCCTGATCACCTTAACCGTTCGTGGTTTACTGTTCCCGCTGACTAAAGCGCAGTACACCTCAATGGCGAAGATGCGTAACCTACAGCCAAAACTGCAGGATCTAAAAGAACGCTTCGGCGATGACCGTCAAAAGATGGGTCAAGCCATGATGGAACTGTACAAGAAGGAAAAAGTGAACCCTATGGGTGGCTGTTTACCTATCTTGTTACAGATGCCAATCTTCATTGCCTTGTACTGGGTATTGTTAGAAAGCTTCGAGCTGCGTCACGCGCCATTTATGTTATGGATCCACGACTTATCTGTACAAGATCCATACTACATTCTGCCGTTGCTGATGGGTGCGTCTATGTTTGTGATGCAAAAAATGCAACCTATCGCACCGACCATGGACCCAATGCAAGTGAAGATGATGCAATGGATGCCAATGATCTTTACCGTATTCTTCCTGTGGTTCCCATCAGGTCTAGTACTGTACTGGTTAGTGGGTAACATTGTTGCCATCATCCAGCAGAAGATTATTTATGCAGGTCTAGAGAAAAAAGGCTTAAAATAAGCCCAAGCGCTAGATAAGAGCTAACGGCTCAGCATATGCAAAAAGGCGGCTTAATGAGCCGCCTTTTCCTTTAGATGATTTGATCGATATTAATGGGTATTTCCGTGACAACTGACACTATCGTGGCACAGGCCACCGCGCCCGGACGGGGCGGCGTGGGTATCATTCGTATCTCTGGTGATAAGGCAACTGATGTGGCCATGGCCGTATTGGGTCATTTACCTAAACCCCGTTACGCCGATTACTGCGACTTTAAAAATGCCTCAGGCCAAGTGATAGACCAAGGTATCGCCCTGTTTTTTAAAGGCCCTAATTCCTTCACCGGTGAAGATGTATTAGAGCTGCAGGGCCACGGTGGTCAAATCGTCCTCGATATGCTGATCAAGCGCGTATTAGAAGTTGAAGGTATTCGCATCGCCAAACCAGGCGAGTTTAGCGAACAGGCCTTTATGAACGACAAGCTGGACTTAACCCAGGCCGAAGCCATTGCCGACCTTATCGATGCCACCAGTGAGCAAGCCGCCAAAAGCGCGCTGCAATCGCTCCAAGGGGAGTTTTCAAAAGAAGTACACGAGCTGGTGGACCAAGTCACCCATCTGCGTTTATACGTCGAAGCCGCGATTGATTTCCCCGATGAAGAAGTCGACTTTTTAAGTGATGGCAAAATCGCCAACGCGCTCTACAAAATCATCGACAAACTCAGCGCCGTCCAAGCCAGTGCCAAGCAAGGCTCTATTATCCGCGAAGGGATGAAAGTGGTGATTGCTGGTCGCCCCAATGCCGGAAAATCTAGCCTGCTTAATGCGCTCGCAGGTAAAGAGTCAGCAATTGTCACCGAAATTGCCGGCACCACCCGTGACGTATTGCGCGAGCATATCCATTTAGATGGCATGCCACTGCATATTATCGACACCGCAGGCCTGCGCGACACCACAGATACGGTTGAACAAATAGGTATCGAGCGGGCGTGGAACGAAATAAACAGCGCCGATCGGGTGTTATTTATGGTCGATGGCACCACCACGGATGCGGTCGATCCCCATGATATTTGGCCCGATTTTATCAATCGCCTGCCCGCCAATTTAGGCGTGACCGTTGTCCGCAATAAGGCCGATCTCACCGGTGAGAACCTCGCCATGACCGAAGAAAAAGGTTACAGCGTGTATCGGATCTCGGCTAAAACCGGCCTTGGCGTTGAGGAATTAAAGCAACACCTTAAATCCTTGATGGGCTATCAGAGTAATCTCGAAGGTGGCTTTATCGCCCGTCGTCGTCACCTCGAAGCATTAGATATTGCCGCAAGCCATCTGCAACTCGGTAAAGAACAATTAGAGATTTACCTCGCAGGTGAATTGGTAGCCGAAGAACTGAGAATGGCACAATTAGCCCTGTCTGAAATCACTGGCCGCTTCACCTCAGACGATCTACTGGGCAAAATTTTCAGCTCATTCTGTATCGGGAAGTAAAATAGTAAAACGCATCAAACCAAATCAAAACAACATTATGATTTTAAAATAATTTTGTTTTACTTGGTGGGAAGTGATTTGAAGGGTTTTGTCGATTCTTGCTCCGCATGTGCTCCAAAGATAAATTTTGGAGCACATTTGTAATATAAGAAAAAAACCTATTAAATAAATATATTAGTAGACAAGAATAAAGCCTAAACTTGCCTAATTGGCCAAAATAGAACGAATACTGTTCCTCCACGACCCGA
The DNA here is from genome assembly GCF_004354305.1 of Shewanella decolorationis. Classification (NCBI taxonomy): domain Bacteria; kingdom Pseudomonadati; phylum Pseudomonadota; class Gammaproteobacteria; order Alteromonadales; family Shewanellaceae; genus Shewanella; species Shewanella decolorationis. The sequence goes on from NZ_CP037898.1 coordinate 4,626,076, forward strand.
TGGCTGGCAGACCACATGGCCGCCGTGAGCTTCAACAATAGTCTTAACCACGGCAAGACCAAGCCCGCTACCACCACTTTTTCGTGAACGAGAAGGATCTACTCGACGAAATGCTTCGAATACGTAACTGGCGGCAGCATCAGGGATACCTGGCCCCTCATCTTCCACACTTAGATAGCAATTATCATCCGAATGATAGAGCCGCACTGTTAACTCGCCGGGATCTGCATGCTGGCGAGCATTTTCTAGTAGTGCGATTAGCACCTGACGGATACGGATGGCATCACAGTAAACTTGAAGGCTAGAATCGAGTTCCAACTTAAGTTTGAGTCCTCTGGCATCTAAAGCCGCTGCAAAGGTCTCAATAACAGCACTAAGTTCATCCGCTAAACAAACCTCTACACGATGTAACTCTAAGTGGCCACTGTCGTTGAGGCTAAGCACTCGTAAATCTTCTATCAGGTGATTTAGGCCTTCGACCTGCCGTAACAATCCCTCGAACAACTCACTATTAGGACTAAAAACACCTTCAGCTAAGCCCTGCAATCGACCACGCAAAATAGTGACCGGAGTGCGAAGCTCATGGGCAATGGCCGCATTCCAAAACTCCCGCTCTCGGGTCATACACTCTAATCGCTCAGCCATCGCATTAAAGTCACTGACCAGTTGCGCGGTTTCTCCCATAGTATCTTGATCCATTTTTGCGCGTGCGTTGAGTTTACCTAGAGCGACTTCGCGTAGACTATATGCCACAGAATTCAACGGATTGAGGATTCGCCGAGACAGACGAACAGCAACAAAAAGCGACATCCCCAATGCGGCGGCAATAGTGCAAACAATCCAGATCATCTCCATCCGAGAAGGCATCCAAGTTTCAGATATGCTGCCAGGCAAGTAGGTCACCGCAATGGCATAGAAAACATAGGAACCAAATACCGACAGGAAAATAATCCCTAGCGTCATCACTGCTAAGGATTGAATGATTTGCCTGCGTAAACCCGGTGATTGCCTCATACTTCACCACCAAAGCGATAGCCAACTCCCCAGACGCTGAGAGGTACTCCTTGAATATTAAGTGCTTCAAGTTTTTTACGCAGCTTACTGATATGACTATCTACAGTGCGTTCCTGAGTATCCCCCTCGGGCAAGCAATTAATCAGCAGCTCCTCACGGCTAAAAACGCGTTTTGGCGCACGCATCAGACAGGCTAACAGTTTAAATTCAGTGAGAGTCAGATCGAGTATTTGCTGCTGATCGTTCAAATTCACGCTGGCCTCGTGACTGTCTAAGTCGATTTGGAACTGACCGACGCGCAATATTTGGCTATTGGTAGACGGGTTAATTCGGACACGTCGCAACACAGCCTGAACCCTCGCGACCACCTCAGCAGGATTGAAAGGTTTAACCACATAGTCATCGGCACCGAGGCGTAACCCCATTAACTTATCGATATCTTGGTCAAGCGCGGTGAGCATGATCACTGGAGTATCGCCACGGGAGCGAATTTCATTCAATACCTTCCAGCCATCGAGATTAGGCATCTGTACATCAAGCAACAACAGATCGGGCTTAAATGTATCGTGCATGGCTAATGCTTGAATACCATCCGTAGCGTGTTGAGTTCGCAGCCCACTACGCTGTAAATAGGCAATCAGGATCTCGGCAATCTCGGCTTCATCTTCGGCAATCAGTACAAGTGCCGAAGTCATCTGACTTTTTGTGGCATTGAGATTGGACATGAATAGCTCCAAGGCTGAAATTGAAGAACTTTATCACTCCCTCCACACATTCTCCACAAAGCCTCGAATAATTCGCAATAGCGACCCGTCATAATTCAGTGAGTTCTCAGGCATTGATAGATGTCAACAGTGAGAACGTAGCACATTGAGGAGAGTTGGTTATGTTCAGCAAAAAACGGCATTTAAACTTGGTATTCCTAGTCGGAATTGCCGTAATGGGATTGATGGGTTGCGACTCAGCGGAGCAGGAGGAAAATTCCCCCTCTCTAATTCAGGTTTCTGTCATCACACTGGATAACGAAGCACTATTGGTCACTGAAGATCTACCTGGTCGCGTTGTTGCTGTTCGCAGTGCTGAGATCCGCGCGCAAGTTAGCGGCATAGTTCAACATCGTCTGTTCGAACAAGGCAGCGAGGTAACATCTGGCACAGTGCTATTCCAAATTGATCCTGCACAATTTAAAGCCGATGTTGCTATTGCGGCGGCTGCCTTGCAGCGAGCCGAAGCCGTATTGGTTCGTTCTCGCCAGGAAACGGCACGCTTGGCTTCCCTGTTAAAAACCGAAGCGGTTAGCCAACAAATGTTTGATGATGCAATTTCCCTGCGCGATCAAGCCGCAGCAGATGTCGCCCAATCCCAAGCGACACTTACGCGGCGCCAGTTAGATTTAGAATTTGCCAGCGTTAAAGCCCCTATATCAGGGAAAATTGATCAAGCCTTAGTGAGTGAAGGAGCCTTAGTTTCACCGACTGATACCACCCCAATGGCGAGGATCCAACAAATTGACCAAATGTATGTCGATGTTCGTCTGCCAGCATCAATGTTAGGCAGCATGCGTCAGCAAGCAAACGAAGCTACCCCTGAGTTAAGCGTAGAGATCCTGAGCAGCAGCGGTGAGCCTCTTGGTATGAAAGGTCATATCTTATTTTCGGGCTCCGAGGTGGATATAGGTACCGGCGATGTACTGCTGCGTGTACTCGTTGATAATCCACAACATCGGCTATTGCCCGGTCTTTTTGTAAAAGCTCGGATCCCAAAGGCTTACTATCCTTCCACTCTGAGAGTGCCACAACAGACGGTCACCCGTAAGGCGGGTCAACCCCAAGTGTGGGTACTTAATGCGGAGGGCAAGGTACAGCCTATGGCAATTAATGTCGATGAGCTAGTGGCAGGCCGCTACCGCGTGATATCAGGACTATCTGCTGGCCAGCAGATAGTCGTTGAAGGCATCGAACGCCTAAGTCCTGATGCGCAGGTTCATGCTCGGCCTTGGCAACCCACCGTAGAGCAGCAACTAAGTGCCGATGTGCGCTGATTTGGAGACACACCATGCCACAGTTTTTTATTAACCGCCCAGTATTTGCATGGGTGATAGCCCTCTTTATCGTACTGATTGGTGTCATCTCGATTCCGCAATTACCTATCTCTCGCTACCCTTCGGTTGCCCCCGTGTCCGTGAGCATTTATGCCGCTTATCCAGGCGCCACGCCACAGACACTTAATGACTCTGTGATAAGCCTTGTCGAGCGTGAACTATCGGGGGTAAAAAACTTACTGTACTTTGAATCATCAGTTGACAGCTCAGGAAGTGCACAAATTACCGCCACCTTCAAACCGGGCACAGATGCGGAACTTGCCCAAGTTGATGTGCAAAATCGCATTAAGACAGTCGAACCACGCTTACCTCAAGTAGTACGGCAGAGCGGTCTGCAGGTTGAGTCGGCGGCATCGAGCTTTCTGATGATGATTGGCATGACGTCACCTAATGGTCAATTTGACGAAGTCGCGCTAAACGACTATTTGGCGCGAAATGTTGTTGAGGAACTACGTCGAATCAACGGTGTAGGACGAGTGCAATTATTTGGTGCAGAGCAAGCCATGCGTGTCTGGGTTGACCCCAATAAACTCACCGCCTATGGCCTGACAATGAACGATCTCGCTCTGGCGATTGAACAGCAAAACGCACAAATCGCCCCTGGCCGACTCGGTGATGAACCAGCCTTGTCAGGACAACGCCTAACAGTCCCATTGACCGTACAAGGACAACTGACCACACCCAAGGAGTTCGCCGCAATTGTCCTACGTTCCAGTGTCGATGGCGCCAAATTGGTGTTGGCTGATGTGGCTAGAGTTGAGCTGGGCGCTCAGTCCTATGGTTTTTCGAACCGTGAGAATGGCGTAACGGCAACCAGTGCCGCAATTCAACTATCCCCAGGCGCCAACGCCGTTCGCACCGCTTCAGCAGTGCGAGAACGCTTAGCCGAACTAGCAACCAGCATGCCCTCAGGCATGAGCTATTCGGTGCCCTTCGACACCGCGCCCTTCGTCAAAGTGTCTATCGAAAAAGTAATCTATACCCTGTTTGAAGCTATGGTCTTAGTGTTTCTGGTCATGTTCCTGTTCTTGCAGAAGCTGCGCTACACGCTAATTCCAGCCATCGTTGCCCCCATCGCATTGCTCGGAACCTTTGCCGTAATGTTGCTGGCGGGTTTTTCAATAAATTCGCTGACTATGTTTGGCATGGTATTGGCCATTGGCATTATTGTTGACGACGCTATTGTAGTGGTTGAAAACGTGGAACGGCTGATGGCGACCCAAGGGTTATCCCCCAAAGAAGCAACCTCACGGGCGATGAAGGAAATTACCGGTGCGGTAATTGGTATAACCTTAGTACTAACGGCGGTGTTTATTCCCATGGCCTTTGGTAGCGGATCGGTGGGTGTTATCTACCAACAATTTAGTTTGTCTATGGCGGTGTCAATCCTAATTTCGGCCTTCCTCGCCCTGTCTTTAACTCCAGCCCTATGTTCAACACTACTGCGTCCGGTCAGTGCAGATCACCAACACAAAAGCGGATTTTTTGGTGCTTTTAACCGCGCCTTCCAACGCTTGACGGATCGTTACAGTGCACGGTTAGTATACTTGGTAGGGCGTAGTGGGCGGATGATGGCGGCATTTGCAGTGATCTGCGCTGTACTCGTATTAGCGGTTAAGGAATTACCTTCGTCCTTCCTACCCGACGAAGATCAAGGCTACTTCATGACCTCCATCCAATTACCCACAGGCGCAACGAGCGAACGTACACTGGAAGTGGTTAAAAAATATGAAGCGCACGTTGCTACTCGCCCAGCATTGGATGCCAACATGGTAGTACAGGGCTTTAGCTTTGCAGGCTCAGGCCCAAACGCCGCCATGGCTTTCACTATGCTCAAAGATTGGGATAAACGTAATGGTGCCACTGCGGCAGAGGAAGCAGAGCTTGCACAAAAAGCCATGGCTGATAACGTCGATGGCACTGTCATGAGCCTAATGCCACCTGCCATCGACGAATTAGGCACCTCATCAGGCTTCACTCTATATCTGCAAGATCGAGCCAACCGTGGCGAGGCCTCGTTACTTGCTGCACAGGCGCAACTGCTCGAGTTAGCGGCTCAAAGCAAGGTGGTTAACAATGTCTACCCAGATGGTCTACCGCCCGGTGAAAGCATTAACCTAGATATCAATCGACCAAAAGCCGAGGCTATGGGCCTATCTTTCGCAGTGGTAAGCAGCACGCTTTCGGCGGCCATGGGATCTATGTATGTCAATGATTTTCCCAATAATGGACGTATGCAACAAGTCATTCTGCAAGCGGAAGCGTCTGCACGTATGCAGCTAGATGACGTGCTAAGCCTACGGGTGCGTAATTCTAGCGGTGGCATGGTACCACTGCGAGAAGTCGTGACACCCAAATGGAGTGAATCGCCACAACAAATTATGCGCTTTCAAGGCTTTCCGGCAGTGCGAATTTCGGGAGGTGCTGCGCCAGGCATTTCCAGCGGAGCATCTATGGCTGAAATGGAGCGCCTAGTGGCACAGTTGCCACCAGGCTATGCGATAGCGTGGACGGGGGCATCACTACAGGAGCGCCAATCGGCTGCACAGGCGCCGCTGCTGATGCTGTTATCTGCGCTTGTTGTATTTTTGGTTCTTGCAGCACTGTACGAGAGCTGGTCGATTCCGCTATCGGTAATGCTGGTAGTACCGCTGGGACTCATAGGAGCCGTGGCAGCGGTTATGCTACGAGGCATGCCTAATGACGTGTTTTTCAAGGTGGGGATGATTACCATCATTGGCTTATCGGCGAAAAACGCCATACTTATCGTCGAATTTGCCCGCCAATTACACGCCGAGGGACACAGTTTGGTCGATGCAGCAGTAACCGCTGCACAGCTGCGTCTGCGTCCAATCTTGATGACTTCGCTAGCTTTCACCCTTGGCGTCGTCCCATTGATGCTTGCAAGCGGCGCGAGTGCAGAAACTCAACACGCTATCGGCACCGGCGTTTTCGGCGGTATGCTTAGCGGAACCATACTAGCAATATTCTTTGTTCCAATCTTTTTTGTCTTTGTCATCGGCGGCCAAGAACGTTTTTATATCTGGCTAAGTCGACGTAAGACGACCAAAACAGCCAAAGGGTAAACGCAATGACATTTATAAAAGTACAACTATCTAACGTCTCTTTGGTTCAGTAACAGCCTTCGCAAATAGGCTCAACTCCAGCTTCTTGAAAATTCAATAAGTATTAAAATAATCAGCCCCTTGTTTTTAAATCAAGGGGCTGATTTTTATCGCTAATTATTCAAAAGGCTTAGAGCATCATACCTGACGGTAGTGATCCTGCATTTGATAGGACCTAGCATAGAGCGCGAAGATGACCGCCGCCAAGATCGCAAATCCCGCGAAGAAGAACATTTGAAATGCCGTCACACTCATCCCAGTTTGAACAATTTGCTCCGTCACCGCAGGGCTTTTTACACTCACATTAGCGAGTAATACCCAAAGGTTACCGACGGTAACCGATAAGGTCCAAAAGCTCATAATCGTGCCCTTCATTGCCTTAGGTGCTTGGCTATAGGCAAATTCTAAACCCGTCGCCGAAACTAATACTTCACCAAAGGTCAGTAAGGCGTAGGGTAAAATCTGCCAGAAGATAGACAGCGCCGAGCCACCGTCCATCATCAACTGAATCGTCCCAACCACAATCCAGCTTAAGCCAGTTATCGCGATCCCCGCCCCCATTTTACGCAGCGCAGTTAATTTCACGCCCATACGCTCAATCGCAGGATATAAAACGAAGTTATTAAATGGGATCAATAACATCACTAACAGCGGGTTTAATGCCTGCATCATCGCGGGTTCAAACCACGAAGGTTTAACCATATCGTTAGCCTGCAAAATCCAAGTCGACGCCTTTTGATCGAACAATGACCAAAATGGCGTGACTAAGGCGAACAACACCAAAATACGCAGCACTGAACGCACGCCATCCACGGCCGCATCAGGGTGAACTCCCCTAGCGCGCTCAAGCTGTAATGACGCCCCAATGCCAACAAATCCCATCAGCAGCACCATAGCGCTACACAAACCAGCCACAATCCCTAAGGTAGGAATATTCACCAGCGCATAAGCGGCTGAAACACCACCAATTAAGGCTAACACTAAACCGATATTGGCTTTGCCTTCGAGCTTAGTAAGCAAAGCGCTGCGAATAACGGGTAAAAATCCATGGGGATCCTTTGGCTCTGGCGGCATATGCACATAACGTTTGCGGCCTAACCAGAAAAATACCGTGGCGATAAACATCAACACACCGGGGATCCCGAAAGCCACAGCTGCTCCAAAATTCTTGAGTAACAATGGCATAGATAAGGATGCGAAGAAAGAGCCGAAGTTGATCGTAAAATAGAACATATCAAAGGCTTTTTGCGCCAAAGACTTGTTGCTCTGATCAAACTGATCGCCCATAAACGAAGAAACTAAAGGCTTAATCCCGCCGGAACCTAAGGCAATTAAAAATAAGCCGGTGTAAAAGCCTTGCACACTATGTTCAAAAATCGCCAAAAACGCATGGCCCACACAGTAAAGTAAGCTTAACCACAGAATCGTGTTGTACTTACCAAAGAATCTATCTGCAATCCAACCACCGAGTAAGGGGAAAAAATACACCCCAATCACGAACGAGTGGAACACATCCTTGGCCACAGCTCCGCGAAGATCTTCGGGAATAGAGAGCAAAAGTGCCGTCATCAAGAATGGTGTTAGAATGTTGCGCATGCCATAAAAACTGAAACGCTCGCACGCTTCACTGGCAATAATATAGGGTATTTGGCGTGGCCACTTTGGCGCATCGGCAGGAGTAGTCATCTGTTATCCTATTATAATTGTTATAAAAATTTACAATCATAGGTATAAAACCTCGATTGCAGCCAAAGATACTAGCAGACTGCAAATCAATAGTGAGTAAATTTATACAGCAAAACACTGTAAGTAGATGTAAGCCCCAAAAATGATAGAAATTAACGACCACAGAGAGCAGTAACAATGACCAAGATCGCGATATTAGTCGGCACCACCCTCGGCAGCAGTGAATATATAGCAGATGAAATGCAGGCCCAGCTCACTCCATTAGGCCATGAAGTCGATACCTTTTTGAGCCCTACATTGGATGAATTGCAATCATATCGCCTTTGGATCATCGTTTCGTCGACCCATGGCGCTGGCGATCTGCCCGACAATTTGCAGCCATTTAGTAAAGAACTGCTGCTAAACACACCGGATCTGACCCAAGTTCAGTTCGCCTTATGTGCGATTGGCGATTCGAGTTATGACACCTTTTGCCAAGGCCCAGAAAAGTTAGTTGAAGCGCTGGAATATAGCGGTGCAAAAGTCATTGTGGATAAGATCCAGATCGATGTACAACAGGATCCAGTGCCAGAAGACCCAGCTTTAGCGTGGTTGGCACAATGGCAAGATCAAATTTAAGATCCTCTCTTGGAAAACATACCAAACCACCCACAGTTTAGATCTTATTTATCCACAAAAAACTACTTTAATGTATATTTTTGTGGATAAACTATTATTTAGATCTGATCAACCTCTGTGCTATTCACAACCTGATCTGCTTAAAGATCCCCCTTGTGGATAAATAGCCGATCTATCCCCACCTTTTCTGGCAGTAGATATCGGATAGATCACAAGAATAAAAGCTCATTACTATTTGATATAAATAAGAAAATAAGCTTACCCACAGGAAAGAGCGATCCTAATAGTAAACATAGTAAGAAGATCTATATAAAGATCTTAAGATCTATTAGTCCCGATCCTATGGATCCATTTTCTAAAAATGATCATTCACCTCATTCAAAGCAAATGCTAAAATGATCGGCTCACGTTGGGTCTCTTAAGTTACTAAAGGTAGGGTCATGCATTTTCATGAACGGTTTGATGTTATTGTTGTAGGTGGTGGTCATGCCGGAACTGAAGCCGCATTGGCTGCAGCAAGAATGGGCTCTAAGACATTATTGCTGACGCATAATCTTGATACTTTAGGCCAAATGTCATGCAACCCTGCGATCGGCGGTATTGGCAAAGGTCATCTGGTAAAAGAAATCGATGCATTAGGCGGTGCAATGGCGATCGCAACCGACTATGCAGGGATCCAATTTAGAACCCTAAACTCGAGCAAAGGCCCAGCAGTAAGAGCGACTCGTGCTCAGGCTGATCGCGCTTTGTATCGTCAGAAGATCCAAAATATTCTGCAAAACCAAGCCAACTTACGTATTTTCCAACAAGCCGTTGATGATCTGGTGGTTGAGAACGATCGCGTAGTCGGCGTAGTGACTCAAATGGGCTTAGCCTTTGAAGCACCAGCAGTGGTCTTAACCGCGGGCACTTTCCTCAGTGGTAAGATTCACATTGGTTTAGAAAACTACAGTGGCGGTCGTGCTGGCGATCCACCATCAATCGCACTCGCCCACCGTTTACGCGAGTTGCCAATCCGTGTTGGCCGTTTAAAAACCGGTACGCCACCGCGTATCGATGCCAACACCATCGATTTTAGCCAGATGACAGAACAGAAAGGCGATACGCCATTACCTGTGATGTCGTTTATGGGCGATGTAAGCCATCACCCGAAACAAATTTCTTGTTGGATCACCCATACCAATGAAAAGACACACGATATTATTCGTGGTGGCTTAGATCGCAGCCCTATGTATTCAGGCGTGATCGAAGGGATTGGTCCACGTTACTGCCCTTCTATCGAAGACAAGATCCATCGTTTTTCAGATAAATCATCGCACCAGATCTTTATCGAACCCGAAGGCTTAAACACCAACGAGATCTACCCTAACGGTATTTCCACCAGCTTGCCTTTCGATGTGCAGCTAAATCTGGTTCGTTCGATCCAAGGTATGGAAAATGCTGAGATTGTTCGCCCTGGTTATGCGATTGAGTACGATTATTTCGATCCAAGGGATCTTAAAAACTCGTTAGAAACCAAAACCATCAATGGTTTGTTCTTCGCGGGCCAAATCAACGGTACTACAGGTTACGAAGAAGCCGGAGCCCAAGGTTTACTCGCGGGGATGAACGCTGCGCTGCAGGTTCAGGGCAAAGAAGCTTGGTGTCCTCGCCGTGATGAAGCCTACATAGGTGTATTGGTTGATGATTTATCAACCTTAGGGACTAAAGAACCCTACCGTATGTTTACCAGCCGCGCCGAATACCGCCTATTGCTGCGTGAAGACAACGCCGATCTGCGTTTAACCGCAAAAGGTCGTGAATTGGGTCTAGTGGATGATGCACGTTGGGCCTCTTTCAGTGAAAAAATGGAATCGATCGAGTTAGAGTTACAACGTCTACGTAGCCAATGGATCCATCCAAATTCACCATTGGTGCAAGTGTTAAATCCGCATCTAAACACGCCTATCTCCCGTGAAGCGTCGTTTGAAGAGTTGCTGCGTCGTCCTGAAATGGATTACAGCAAATTGATGCAGATTGAAGGCTTTGGTCCAGGACTTGCCGATCCACTCGCTGCCGAGCAAGTACAGATCCAAGTGAAGTACTCTGGCTATATCCAACGTCAGCAGGAAGAGATCAACAAAGCGGTACGCAATGAGAACACTGGTCTGCCATTGAACCTTGATTACAAAGAGGTTCCAGGGCTTTCAAATGAGGTTATTGCTAAGTTAAATAGCCATAAGCCCGAGACCATTGGCCAAGCATCGCGTATCTCTGGTATCACGCCAGCAGCGATTTCAATTCTGTTGGTGCATCTGAAAAAACGCGGTTTATTACGCAAGAGCGCGTAAAAGCTAGCTTAATCGCCAGTTTGGTCGCAGAAGGGAAGCATTCAGGCTTCCCTTCGACGTTTCAGGGCTTCATAATAGCCAGCGAGTTTATAATCTTATCTTTATTGAGGTTGTTCAGTGTTATCTGCCCAGTTAGAGGCCTATTTAGCCGAAATTAATCTGCCCGCCACGGCTGAGCAGAAAAAACAACTGCTTGATTTTGTTGGCATGCTCAACAAATGGAATAAAGCCTATAACCTAACCTCGGTAAGAGATCCTGAGGCGATGCTTGTCCGTCATATCATGGACAGCTTAGTGGTGTCGCCCCATTTGCAGGGCGAGCGCTTTATCGATGTAGGGACAGGTCCTGGGCTGCCCGGCATTCCCTTAGCGATTATGAATCCAGATAAAACCTTTGTGCTGCTCGATAGCTTAGGCAAGCGGATCCGTTTTCAAAAGCAAGTGGCCTTTGAACTAGGGATCCACAATATCAGTTCGATAGAAAGCCGAGTCGAGGCCTATCAACCCGAGCAAAAGTTCGATGGAGTGCTCAGCCGCGCCTTTGCCTCAATCCATGATATGTTGACATGGTGCCATCATTTGCCTGCCGAGCATGGACAATTTTATGCGCTCAAGGGACAACTGAGTGATGAAGAGATGCAACAAATCCCCGCTGGATTTGTGGTGACCGAAACCATCGAACTCCAAGTGCCTAGACTCGATGAGCAAAGACATTTACTCAAAATAATCAAAGAATAACAGGCTTAAAGCTCCTCATTTCATATGGATTTTTAAGTAGGCAATAAACCAGAATTTACATACAGGGTGACATTGTGGGTAAAGTAATTGCCGTGGCCAACCAGAAAGGTGGCGTAGGGAAAACAACAACTTGTGTCAACTTAGCCGCCTCTTTAGCCGCGACTAAGCGTAAAGTACTGCTGATCGATCTTGATCCTCAGGGTAATGCCACCATGGGAAGCGGTGTCGATAAATACGAAGTCGAAAACACGGCTTACGAACTGCTGGTTGAAGAAAAGCCCTTCGATGAGATCGTGGTCAAAGACACCACGGGGAAATACGATCTGATTGCCAGTAATGGCGATGTGACCGCGGCAGAAATTAAACTCATGGAGTTTTTTGCCCGTGAAGTGCGGTTACGTAATGCGCTCGCACCGATAAAAGATCAATACGATTATATCTTTATCGATTGCCCGCCTTCGCTCAACATGTTGACGGTGAATGCCATGTCGGCGGCGGATTCCGTGCTGGTGCCAATGCAGTGTGAGTATTTTGCTCTGGAAGGCTTAACCGCCTTGATTGATACCATCACCAAATTAGCGGCGGTGGTGAATCCTGGTTTGGGGATTGAAGGGATTTTGCGGACCATGTACGACCCGCGTAATCGCCTGTCGAATGATGTGTCCGATCAGCTAAAACAGCATTTTGGTGATAAGGTTTACCGCACTGTGATCCCACGTAATGTGCGTTTGGCCGAGGCGCCGAGCTTTGGTGCTCCTGCTATGTACTACGATAAATCGAGTGCGGGGGCTAAGGCATATTTAGCGTTAGCGGGCGAGATGATCCGCCGTTCCGAACAGAAAACTCAGGCTAAGCGAGCGTAAAGGATAACCATGACGTTAAAGAAAAGAGGGTTAGGCAAAGGCTTAGATGCTTTACTGAGTAACAGCCACGCCGCGAGTAAAAAACACACGGAAGAAGTGGTTGTTGTCGATAAAAAAGAAGAACTTATTCATCTGGATCTCGACCTGCTACAACCGGGTAAATACCAACCTCGTAAGGACATGTCTCCCGAGGCGTTAGAAGAACTCGCCCATTCCATCCGCAATCAAGGCATTATTCAGCCGATTGTGGTGCGTCCTGTCAGCGATAGCCAGTATGAAATCATCGCCGGTGAGCGCCGTTGGCGCGCTTCCCAATTGGCGGGTGTCGAAAAAATCCCTTGTATCGTTAAACCGGTTCCCGATGAAGCGGCGGTCGCCATTGCGTTGATTGAAAACATTCAACGTGAAGACTTAAATGCCATGGAAGAAGCCATTGCATTACAACGTTTGATGCAAGAATTTGAGCTGACTCACCAACAGGTTGCCGATGTTGTGGGAAAATCTCGCGCGAGTGTATCTAATTTGTTACGGCTAAACGGTTTAAATGAACCGGTTAAGCGTTTACTCGAGTATGGCGACATTGATATGGGCCATGCACGCGCTTTGCTCGCAATTGAGGGTGAAGAACAAACAAATCTGGCGAGATTAGTGGCTGCCAAGGAATTAACCGTTCGGGAAACTGAACGATTGATTAATCAAACCTTAAATCCGCCCAAACCCGTCGAAACTACGACTAAAGATCAAGATGTTTGTCGTTTAGAGCAGCAGTTAATTGAAAGATTAGGTGCCAAGGTTTCGATCGCTCATAGCAGTAAGGGTAAGGGTAAAATTGTAATTAACTATCAGAATCTGGCTGAATTAGACGGAATTCTTAGCAAAATTCGTTAATGTCTGTAGATTAACAGTTTTTAATGTAAATTTGTGACATATGTTAATTTTGAGTTTTGACTGTTTTGGCGCTATATCACGTTAAAAGTGCTGTTTTTCCTTATCTCAAAGTTGCAATGAAGGCGTGAAAAGGTATACTTTCGCAAGCTTTTTGTGCATCGACAAAAATACGGATATTTGTCATCCGGTCATCGAAACAAAAAGTATGAATGCGGAGAGGATGAGTTGAGTAAGGTTTTAGCGCGTCGTGGCCGGTGGTCAGCCTATAAATTGGTGATGATGCAGGCGGCGGTGGCTGGGGGTGCTTCAATTCTCTTTTTCGTCGTGTGGGGAGTTCAGTTTGGCTATTCTGCGTTAGCAGGTGGTTCAATTGCTGTGCTCCCTAATTTTGTATTCGCGACCCTCGCTTTCTCTCATACGGGAGCAAGTTCAGCTGCAAAAGTGATTAAAACTTTTTACTGGGGGGAAGCGGTAAAGTTGCTGTTAACCATCGCAATGTTTTCATTGGTGTTTAGCAAGCTTGAGGTGGCATTTTTGCCGCTTTTTGTTTGTTATGTGCTGACGTTGATAGTGCATTGGACAGCACCTTTATACTTCAAGCAAAGTTAAGTGGGATGAATCATGGCTGCAACTGGTGAAGCGTTAACACCGCAGGGCTATATCCAGCATCACCTTACCAACTTACACGTTGGTGAAGGTTTCTGGACATGGCACATTGATTCGTTGTTCTTTTCGGTTGGTCTTGGTGTTCTGTTCCTGTGGATTTTCCGTAGTGTTGGTAAAAAAGCGACTTCAGGTGTTCCCGGTAAGCTGCAATGCTTTATCGAGATGATCGTTGAGTTCGTTGATAACAGCGTGAAAGAAAGTTTTCATGGCCGCAATGCCCTGATCGCGCCTTTAGCTCTGACCATTTTTGTATGGGTATTCATGATGAACTTCATGGATATGCTTCCTGTTGACTTGCTGCCATGGTTAGCAAGTTTTGCGGGCGTTCCATACTTAAAAGTGGTTCCGACAACTGACGTAAACATCACCTTCAGCTTAGCTATTGGTGTGTTTGTGCTGATTATTTACTACAGCATTAAGGTCAAAGGCGTGTCTGGTTTTGTTAAAGAACTGACGCTACAGCCCTTTAACCATAAGGCAATGATACCCGTCAACCTCCTATTAGAGACAGTTACTTTAGTTGCTAAGCCAATTTCATTGGCATTGCGTCTATTCGGTAACTTGTACGCAGGTGAGTTGATCTTCATCCTTATTGCGCTGATGTATGGTACCAACTTGTTATTATCTTCCCTGGGTGTGACTCTGCAACTAGGTTGGTTAATTTTCCACATTTTGGTTATCACGCTGCAGGCGTTTATCTTCATGATGCTGACCATTGTTTATTTAAGCATGGCCCATGAAGATCATTAAGGATTGCTGAAGAAATTTTAAACTAAATCATCAACTAATTAGATTTAGATTTTAGATACTGGAGATACAGATGGAAACGATTTTAGGCATGACAGCTATCGCTGTTGCTCTGCTGATTGGTATGGGTGCTCTTGGTACTGCAATCGGTTTCGGCTTATTAGGTGGCAAGTTCCTGGAAGGCGCTGCGCGTCAACCAGAAATGGCTCCTATGCTACAAGTTAAAATGTTCATCGTAGCGGGTCTGTTAGACGCCGTAACAATGATCGGTGTTGGTATCGCATTATTTATGCTGTTCACCAACCCGCTGGGTGCAATGCTGTAAGAAAACGCTTCTGTCTTAACTCTAAATAGGAGGCTGTTGTGAATTTCAACGCTACCCTAATCGGTCAGACGGTCGCCTTTATCATCTTCGTGTGGTTCTGCATGAAGTTTGTATGGCCCCCTTTGATGAATGCCATCGAAGCGCGCCAAAAAAGGATTGCTGACGGTCTAGCTGATGCTGATCGTGCGGTAAAAGACCTAGAGTTGGCTCAAGCGAAAGCGACTGACCAACTAAAAGAAGCCAAGGTGACTGCTAACGAAATTATTGAGCAAGCTAACAAGCGTAAAGCTCAAATAGTTGAAGAAGCTAAAGCCGAAGCAGACGCTGAGCGTGCAAAAATCATCGCTCAGGGTAAAGCAGAAATTGAAGCTGAACGTAATCGCGTGAAAGAGGATCTGCGTAAGCAGGTTGCTACTCTTGCCATCATGGGTGCTGAGAAGATCCTTGAGCGTTCTATTGATCCAGCCGCCCACAGTGACATAGTTAATAAACTAGTCGCTGAAATTTGATAAGGGAGTTTGAGTTATGGCTGAATTAACCACCATCGCTCGCCCTTACGCAAAGGCAGCTTTTGACGTTGCTGTTGAACACAATGCAGTGGATACCTGGGCAGAAATGCTCACGTTCGCCGCACTGGTTAGTGAAAACGAAACCATGCAGCCACTGCTAACTGGTTCTTTAGCCAGTACTAAACTTGCTGCACTCTTTATTAGTGTGTGTGGTGAGCAAATCAATGAGCAAGGTCAGAACTTGATAAAGGTAATGGCTGAAAACGGTCGCTTAAAGGTACTACCTGCTGTATCTGAGCTTTTTGCTCAATACCGTAATGAGTGGGCAAAAGAAGTGGAAGCCGATGTGGTTTCTGCAGCTGAGCTCAGCTCTGAACAACAGCAGCAGATCAGTAATTCTTTAGAGAAACGTCTCGCACGCAAAGTTAAGCTGAATTGCAGCACTGACGCCGCGCTCATCGCCGGTGTAATTATTAAGGCAGGTGACTTAGTCATTGATGGCTCTGTCCGCGGTAAGTTATCGCGTCTGTCTGAAAAGCTGCAGTCGTAATTGGGAGTTTGAGCATGCAACTGAATTCCACTGAAATCAGCGATCTGATTAAGCAGCGGATCGAGCAGTTCGAAGTCGTTAGCGAATCTCGTAACGAAGGTACTATCGTTGCGGTAAGTGACGGCATTATCCGCATCCACGGCCTAGCCGATGTGATGCAAGGTGAAATGATCGAACTGCCTGGTAGCCGTTTTGCAATCGCGTTGAACCTTGAACGTGATTCTGTCGGTGCCGTAGTAATGGGTCCTTATGCTGATTTAGCAGAGGGCGTAAAAGTTAAAACTACTGGCCGTATTCTGGAAGTTCCAGTCGGTCGCGGCCTGTTAGGCCGTGTAGTTAACACTCTGGGTGAGCCAATTGACGGAAAAGGCGCTATCGATAACGATGGTTTCTCTCCTGTTGAAGTGATCGCACCAGGTGTTATCGAGCGTAAGTCAGTAGATCAACCAGTTCAAACTGGTTATAAAGCCGTTGACGCTATGATCCCAATCGGTCGTGGTCAACGTGAATTGATCATTGGCGACCGTCAAACTGGTAAAACAGCGATGGCGATCGACGCAATCATCAACCAGCGCGATTCTGGCATCAAATGTGTGTACGTAGCAGTAGGCCAAAAGGCTTCTACAATCGCTAACGTAGTACGCAAGCTAGAAGAGCACGGTGCATTAGCTAACACTATCGTTGTAGTAGCAACAGCTTCTGAAGCTGCAGCACTGCAATACTTAGCACCATACTCTGGTTGTGCTATGGGTGAATACTTCCGCGACCGCGGTGAAGATGCGCTGATCGTATACGATGACCTGTCTAAGCAAGCTGTTGCTTACCGTCAGATCTCGTTACTGCTGAAGCGTCCACCAGGCCGTGAAGCTTATCCTGGTGACGTATTCTATCTACACTCTCGTTTATTAGAGCGTGCTTCACGCGTAAACGAAGAATATGTAGAGAAGTTCACTAAGGGTGCTGTAACAGGTCAAACCGGTTCTTTAACCGCGCTGCCTATTATTGAAACTCAGGCGGGTGACGTATCTGCATTCGTACCGACCAACGTAATTTCTATTACTGACGGTCAGATCTTCCTTGAGACCGATCTGTTTAACTCTGGCTTACGTCCAGCGGTTAACCCAGGTATTTCTGTTTCTCGTGTTGGTGGTGCGGCTCAGACTAAGATCATCAAGAAACTGTCAGGTGGTATCCGTACCGCTCTAGCACAGTATCGTGAACTTGCTGCGTTCTCACAGTTTGCATCTGACTTAGACGATGCAACTCGTGCTCAACTTGAGCATGGTGTGCGTGTTACCGAACTGATGAAGCAAAAACAATATGCTCCTATGAGCGTAGCCGCTCAAGCTGTGTCAATTTTCGCAGCTGAAAAAGGTTACCTGAAGGGCGTTGAGCTGAAAAAAGTTGGTGATTTCGAAGCCGCTCTGCTCTCGTACATGAACAGCGAGCATGCTGCTTTAATCAAGCTTATCAACGAGACTGGCGATTATAACGCCGATATCGAAGCTGAATTAAAAGCTGGCCTCGACAAGTTCGTAGCAACCCAAACCTGGTAACAATGATAGAGGTGTCTTAAGGCACCTCAGGTCCAGATTGGAGAGTAGAGATGGCCGGCGCTAAAGAGATTAAAACCAAGATCGCGAGTGTGAAAAACACTCAGAAGATCACGTCCGCCATGGAAATGGTGGCAGCCAGCAAAATGCGCAGAGCGCAGGAACGCATGGCTGCAAGCCGTCCATACGCGGAAAGCATGCGTAAGGTGATCGGTCACGTAGCGCAAGGTTCTCTCGAGTATAAACACCCCTACTTAGAGGTGAGAGAGGCCAAGCGGGTTGGTTACATTGTTGTAGCAACCGACCGTGGCCTTTGTGGTGGTCTGAACGTCAACCTCTTTAAAAAGGTTGTTTCAGACGTGAAAAGCTGGAAAGAGCAAGGTGCAGAATTTGAATTTTGCCCAATTGGTGCTCGTAGTGTTCAGTTTTTCAAAAGCTTTGGCGGTCAAGTATCTGCCCATGCTTCAGGTTTAGGCGATGCGCCAAAGCTCGCAGACCTGATCGGGACAGTACGTGTAATGCTAGATGCTTACAACGAAGGCAAACTGGATCGTCTGTACGTAGTGTTCAACAAGTTTGTAAACACTATGACGCAGACTCCTGTGATCGAGCAGCTGCTACCTTTGCCTAAATCGGAAGATGATGAGGTTGCTCATCGTTGGGACTACATCTACGAGCCAGATCCAAAAGCCCTTTTGGATACCTTATTGGTTCGTTATGTAGAATCTCAGGTTTACCAAGGTGTTGTTGAAAACATTGCTTCTGAACAGGCTGCCCGTATGGTGGCGATGAAGGCGGCAACAGACAACGCGGGTACACTGATTGACGATTTGCAATTGGTCTATAACAAGGCTCGTCAGGCTGCGATTACGCAGGAACTGTCGGAAATTGTTTCTGGTGCCTCTGCGGTTTAGGTTAGGTAACGAATACAAGTTTTAGAGGATTAATCATGAGCACAGGTACTGTTGTCCAAGTGATTGGCGCGGTTGTGGACGTAGAGTTTCCACAAGATGCCGTACCTCAGGTATATGACGCTCTGAAGATCACAGGTGAAGGCTCCTGTAATGGTTTGGTGCTGGAAGTTCAGCAACAACTAGGTGGTGGTGTAGTTCGTACCATCGCTATGGGTACTTCTGATGGTCTGCGTCGTGGTCTTGAGGTAGTAAACTCAGGTTCACCTATTTCTGTTCCTGTTGGTACTGCCACGCTTGGCCGTATCATGAACGTATTAGGCGACCCTATTGATGAAGCTGGCGCAATTGGCGAAGAAGAACGTTATGTGATTCACCGCAGCGCTCCTTCATACGAAGAGCAATCAAACACGACTGAACTGTTAGAGACTGGTATCAAGGTTATCGACCTTGTATGTCCATTCGCTAAGGGTGGTAAAGTAGGTCTGTTCGGTGGTGCGGGTGTTGGTAAGACAGTTAACATGATGGAACTGATTAACAACATCGCTAAAGCTCACTCAGGTCTTTCTGTATTCGCCGGTGTAGGTGAGCGTACTCGTGAGGGTAACGACTTCTACTACGAGATGAAGGATTCTGGCGTTCTCGACAAAGTAGCCATGGTTTATGGTCAAATGAACGAGCCACCAGGAAACCGTCTGCGTGTAGCACTGACCGGTCTGACTATGGCTGAAAAATTCCGTGACGAAGGTCGTGACGTTCTGTTGTTCGTTGACAACATCTACCGTTACACCCTAGCCGGTACTGAAGTATCAGCACTGTTAGGTCGTATGCCTTCTGCAGTAGGTTACCAACCCACTCTGGCTGAAGAAATGGGCGTTCTGCAAGAGCGTATTACTTCAACTAAGACTGGTTCTATTACCTCTGTACAAGCGGTATACGTACCTGCGGACGACTTGACTGACCCGTCACCAGCAACAACCTTCGCTCACTTAGATGCGACTGTTGTATTGTCACGTCAAATCGCTTCTCTGGGTATTTACCCAGCGGTTGACCCACTGGATTCGACTTCTCGTCAATTAGATCCATTAGTGGTTGGTCAAGAGCACTATGACGTAGCTAACGGTGTACAAACTGTTCTGCAACGCTACAAAGAGCTGAAAGACATTATTGCGATTCTCGGTATGGACGAACTGTCAGACGAAGATAAGATGACCGTTGCCCGTGCACGTAAGATTGAGCGTTTCTTGTCTCAGCCTTTCCACGTAGCTGAAGTCTTTACTGGTTCTCCTGGTAAGTACGTATCTCTGAAAGACACTATCCGTGGCTTCAAGGGAATTCTGAGTGGCGAGTTCGACCACATTCCAGAACAAGCGTTCTACATGGTTGGTTCTATCGACGAAGCTGTCGAGAAAGCTAACAAAAAGAAATAACTAAGTAGTCATACTTAGTTTTTTAAGGAGAACGGGATGGCAGCCATGACAGTACAGCTTGATATAGTAAGCGCAGAGAGCAGCATCTTCTCAGGTCGCGTAGCTAGCCTACAAGTGACCGGTTCTGAAGGTGAGTTGGGCATCATGCATGGCCACGCTCCACTGTTAAGCTATATCAAACCTGGCATGGCGCGCATCGTCAAACAAGACGGCAGCGAAGAAGTGTTTTATCTTTCTGGTGGTTTACTGGAAGTGCAACCTTCTTCTGTTTCTGTGTTGGCTGATGTGGTTATGCGTGCCAAAGATATTGATGAGCAGGCAGCATTAGAAGCCAAGCGTCGTGCAGAAGCCCATATGGCGACTGCGGGTGCGGACTTCAATTATGACGCCGCTATGGTTGAGTTAGCGAAAGCAATGGCTCAATTACGTGTTGTTGAAACCATCAAGAAAAACATTGCCAGATAAAGGTTATTGTTTGTGATAAAAGGCGGTTATCGAAAGATACCCGCCTTTTTTGTTGGTTTTTTCGCTGCGTTTTGATATCTGCCTTTCGCTTTGCTGCGCCTTTCCGTTAAAATTGCGCCATTAAATCGAGCTCAGTTTATCCCTTTGGGATGTTAATCAAGGATATGGCAATGGCATTAAATGTAGTGATCTTAGCGGCAGGAAAAGGAACTCGCATGCGCTCGGATCTTCCCAAGGTATTACATCCTATCGCCCACAAGAGCATGGTGCAGCATGTTATCGATACCGCCCACAGTATCGGCAGCGATGCCATTCAATTGGTGTACGGCTATGGCGCCGACAAATTAAAATCGGCTTTGGGTGAGCAGCAACTCAATTGGATGTTGCAAGCCGAGCAGTTAGGCACTGGCCATGCGGTCGCTCAAGCGATTCCGAATATCGATGATAATGACACTGTGCTGATCCTTTACGGTGATGTGCCATTAATCCAAGCCTCTACGCTTGAAGCTTTGCTTGCTGCGCGTCCCGATAATGGTGTAGCGATTTTAACCGTCAATCTAACCAATCCAACTGGCTATGGCCGTATTGTGCGCGAGCAAGGCAAGGTTGTCGGTATCGTCGAGCAAAAGGATGCCAATGCTGAGCAGTTAGCCATCAATGAAATCAACACAGGCATTATGGCTGTGCCGGGCAAGGCATTAAAAACCTGGCTTGGCCGTTTATCGAATAACAATGCTCAGGGTGAATACTATCTCACTGATATTATCGCCATGGCTCACGCCGACGGGGTTGAAATTAATACT
The DNA here is from genome assembly GCF_004354305.1 of Shewanella decolorationis. NCBI lineage: Bacteria > Pseudomonadati > Pseudomonadota > Gammaproteobacteria > Alteromonadales > Shewanellaceae > Shewanella > Shewanella decolorationis. The sequence goes on from NZ_CP037898.1 coordinate 4,647,398, forward strand.
GCTCAGCCACAGTCTGCTATCGAAGTGGAAGGCGCTAATAACCGCGTGCAACTTGCACAACTTGAGCGCGCCTATCAGGCCCGCGAAGCCGAAAAGCTGATGATTGCTGGCGCAAACCTACGTGACCCAAGCCGTATCGATATCCGTGGTGAAGTGACGGTCGGTATGGATGTAATGGTCGATGTGAACGTAGTTTTCGAAGGCAAAGTGGTGATTGGTAATAACGTTAGCATCGGCGCTGGCGCAATTCTTATCGATTGTGAAATTGCCGATAATGCCGAGATCAAACCTTACTCTATTATCGAAGGCGCTAAGCTAGGCGTTGCCGCTAGTGCCGGGCCTTTTGCCCGTTTACGCCCAGGTGCTGAGTTAATGCAGGATGCCCATATCGGTAACTTCGTTGAGATGAAAAAAGCCGTTTTAGGTGTGGGTTCTAAGGCGGGTCACTTAGCCTATTTAGGCGATGCGCAAATCGGTGCGGGCGTGAATATTGGTGCGGGCACTATTACCTGTAATTACGATGGTGCCAATAAACACCTAACCGTGATTGAAGATAATGTGTTTGTGGGAAGTGATACTCAGCTGGTGGCGCCTGTGACCATTGGTAAAGGCGCGACGCTGGGTGCAGGGTCAACAATTACCCGTGACGTGGGTGAGGATGAGCTGGTGATCACCCGTGTTAAGCAAAAACACCTGACTGGCTGGCAACGTCCGGTAAAGATTAAGAAATAACGGCTCTATTCTCAGCAAACATAAAGCGGCTTATTGCCGCTTTATGTCTTTTTTGTCAAAGCTAAAAATCCTCACTAAATAAAAATTAGCCAAATTAATGTTGAGTTAATAATGAAGTGTTATGGCTAATCCATTGTTTTTATTCAAAGTTGATCTAAATCACGCTGAATTGTAAATTCGTGTAAAGATGATTAAATAAAAACAATTCTTATTTATATTGCCTGCAATTCTAAGACGAAAGGTCTACTTGAGGTGTTGGCAATGGTATTTAAATATTCAGTTGTAGGTTTGGCTGTAGGGTCTGCATTAATGGCGATGCCTGTTATGGCCGAAGCGCCAAACGATGCAAACATTGAGCGCATTAATGTCACTGGCCGTACATTTAACGACTACAAAGTCGGCAGTGCATCCGGTGCTATGCGTGGTGATATTGATTTAATGGATACACCACAATCCGTGAATGTTATCCCCGACTTTGTCACCGACGAGCAATTAGCGACTAACCTTGCGGAAGTCTTAGTAAACGATTCAAGTGTGACAGCGGGAACTACCCGTTGGAACCGCCAAGTCTTCAGTATTCGTGGTTTTGAATTAGATTCAGGCAACGGTTATCTGATCAACGGCCACCAGCAATGGTCCCACTACGTTCAACCTATCGAAACCTTACAACAAGTCGAAGTGCTGAAAGGTCCTTCGAGTATGTTGTATGGCCAATCTGGCCCCGGCGGTTTGGTGAATATGGTCACCAAGAAGCCGACCTATGATTCAATGCTCGATTTAGGTTTTGATACTGATGGCTACGGCTCTACCCGTGCTCAGTTAGATGCGGGTGGCAGCTTAAACGAGGCTCAAAGCATTCGTTACCGCGGTGTGTTAGTCAAACAAGACACTAAATACTGGCGTGAATATTCAACGACCGATGAAAACCAAGAGCGTGATCGTTGGTTAGGTTATTTGAACCTAGAATTCGATATCAGTGATGATCTGTTATTGTCGCTGAAATACGACCATACCCAAGATAAAACCGGTATCGATGCGGGCGGTTGGTTAGATAAACAAGGCAATGTTGTTGGTCAACGTAAAACCATCTGGGATGCGCCCTGGGCCTTTACCGATAATACTGTTTCAAATTTAGGTGCTGATCTGACTTGGCAAATGACTGACGACTGGAAAGTTAAAGTTGGTTACAACGATCAACAATTTAATCGCCAACGTTTCGATTCAGCTCCGGTTTATTCGGCAGATCCCTTCACCAAGGGGTATAGTATCAAACCTTTTGATCGATATGACGATTGGCAGCATAAAACTGCTTATGTTGATTTTACGGGTGAGTTTGAATTAGCAGGCTTGGAACATCAATTCCTTATTGGTGCCAACTATTTAGATTACTTCTACCAGCAACAAATCGCCCGTGGCGCAACTCAAACAGTGATCCCTGGACAACCGGTTGTTCAGCCTGACCTTGATTACCACCAGGGTAAATTAAGTGCTCCAAGTGAATACAAATACTATGGTTTCTATCTGCAAGATTTAATGACCATCAACGAACAATGGAAATTGCTTGCAGGTGTACGTTATGACGAGCAGAAAAAAGATGGATTTGGTGAAAATAGCTATGCCGTATCGCCTAAATTTGGGGTGATCTATTCACCAATGACTAATGGCAGCATATACGTTAACTACTCTAAGAGCTTTACACCGCAAGGTGGTATTACCGACCCTCTAAATGTTAATCATGACACTAACCTCAAACCAGAATATGGCATTCAATATGAAGTGGGGACTAAGTGGGAACTATTTGACGATAGCTTGTTATTAACGGCTGCGGTATTTGATGTCACGCTGGAGAATATCTCTATCAATGAGGTGCTGACAGCAAGTGACCCACGAAGTGAAGATGGAAAATACACTTCAATCACTACCCAAGGCGGTGAGCAAAAGCACCGTGGTTTTGAAATGGGTGCCCAAGGCAAAATTGGAGATAGCTGGTTTGTGACTTCATCTATGATGTATTTAGATGCTGAATATCAGACGGGTGATGCTCGCGAAGGTAAAACGCCTATCGATGCCCCTGAATGGTCGGCCAATATCTGGACTCGTTATGAAGTGACGGATAACTTTGCGATGAACTTCGGTGCTATCTATGTTGGCGAGCGTTTTGCTAACCTGGATAACACTATCAGTAAAGACGGTTATGTTCGCTTCGATATCGGTGCTGCCTATACTATGGATATTATGGGTAAAGACGTTAGCATCCGCGCGAACGTGAGAAACCTATTTGATACTGAATACTTAGATGGTGGTAGCGATAAGATGGTTACTATCGGCCAAGATCGTAACTTCAGTGTGGCGCTTGAAGCTAAGTTCTAATTTCACTTTCTACGCTTAAGTTTTAGCTCGCTTAAAGCAGTTCATCGATAGGTGAACTGTTTTTTTATTATTTTTCATAAAGTTAATTAATCCAATTTAAAAGCTACCCATCTTGATTCGAAATTATCTTTCGAATACTAGCAAAAATGTTTCGTTTCTTTATAATGTAAGTTTCGAATCGAAAGTTAACTGAAAGGTTTTATGAATAAACGAAATACACAGCAACGACGTCACAGTATTATCAGCATTCTGAATGAACAGGGTGAAGTGAGTGTCGATGAGTTGTCATTACGTTTCGAAACCTCAGAAGTGACTATTCGCAAAGACCTTGCAGAACTTGAAAAAACCGGACTGCTGCTACGCCGCTATGGTGGTGCTGTGGCTATTCCCGATGAAGTGACGCAACAGTTTTCTGCCAAGATAGCCCCTAATAAGTTATCCATTGCTAAAGCCGCGGCGCAGCTGATTAAAGATCATAATCGCATCATCATCGACAGTGGCACCACTACTTCAGGCCTGATTGCTGAACTCAACCACAAACGTGGGCTGGTGGTCATGACCAATGCCCTGCATTTGGCTAATGCGATTCATGAGCTGGAAAACGAGCCGACCCTATTGATGACAGGTGGAACCTGGGACCCGCATTCTGAATCCTTTCAAGGCCAAGTCGCCGAGCAGGTATTACGCTCCTATAACTTCGATCAACTCTTTATCGGTGCCGACGGTATCGATCTAGCGCGCGGCACCACCACTTTTAATGAGCTGACAGGTTTAAGCAAGGTGATGGCTGAGGTTTCGCGCGAAGTGATCGTTATGGTGGATTCGGACAAAATTGGTAAGCGGATCCCTAACTTAGAATTACCTTGGTCGCAAATCAGTGTGCTAGTCACCGATGCTCGCATCGAAGAGAGCGCCCTTAATCAAATTACCGAGCAAGGCGTGAAAGTCATCTTAGCGCCCTACTCGCCTTAGGCATTTGCCCGTGATAAGCCAGAGCAAATGACTCAAACAACTTCATTTTTATTTTTCATTTTATAGGTAAAAACTATGTGCGGAATCGTTGGCGCCGTGGCGCAAAGGGATGTGGCCGAAATTCTGGTCGAAGGTTTACGTCGTTTAGAATATCGTGGATATGACTCCGCAGGTGTTGCCGTGATCCACAATGGCGAACTCAATCGCACTCGCCGCGTGGGTAAAGTACAGGAGCTTTCTGCCGCACTCGAAACCGACCCGTTAGCGGGCGGCACTGGTATTGCTCATACTCGTTGGGCGACCCATGGTGAGCCAAGCGAGCGCAATGCTCACCCACATTTATCTGAAGGCGATATTGCCGTGGTGCACAATGGCATTATCGAAAACCATCATAAACTGCGCGAAATGCTTAAAGAGCTGGGCTATCACTTTAGCTCTGATACCGACACCGAAGTGATTTGCCACTTAGTTCACCATGAATTGAAATCTAACGACACTTTACTGGCCGCGGTGCAAGCCACGGTGAAACAACTCGAAGGCGCTTATGGTACTGTGGTGATTGACCGCCGTGATAGCGAGCGCATGGTCGTTGCGCGTTCAGGTAGCCCTCTGGTGATTGGTTTTGGTTTAGGTGAAAACTTTGTCGCGTCTGATCAATTGGCGCTGCTGCCTGTGACCCGTTCTTTCGCGTTTTTAGAAGAAGGTGACGTGGCTGAAGTGACTCGTCGTACCGTGAGCATTTTCGATGTGCATGGCAATAAAGTTGAGCGCGAAGTTAAAGAATCAGAAATCACCCACGATGCCGGTGACAAAGGTGAATATCGCCACTATATGCTCAAAGAAATTTATGAGCAGCCATTGGCGCTGACACGCACTATCGAAGGCCGTATTGCTAACAAGCAAGTGCTCGACACGGCTTTTGGCGATAATGCTGCTGAGTTTTTAAAAGATATCAAGCACGTGCAAATCATTGCCTGTGGTACTAGCTACCATGCGGGTATGGCGGCGCGTTATTGGTTAGAGGATTGGGCCGGCGTTTCTTGTAATGTCGAAATCGCCTCCGAATTCCGCTACCGCAAGTCACATTTGTTCCCTAACAGCCTGTTGGTGACCATTTCTCAATCGGGCGAGACTGCCGATACGCTGGCGGCGATGCGCCTCGCTAAAGAAATGGGTTATAAGGCGACACTGACCATCTGTAACGCGCCCGGCTCTTCTTTGGTGCGTGAGTCAGATATGGCGTACATGATGAAAGCAGGCGCTGAAATTGGCGTTGCTTCAACTAAAGCCTTTACCGTGCAATTAGCGGGTTTATTAATGCTGACGGCGGTGATCGGCCGCCATAATGGTATGTCAGAGCAAATGCAGGCGGAGATCACCCAAAGTCTACAGTCTATGCCTGCCAAAGTGGAGCAAGCCTTAAGCTTAGATGATGCGATTGCTGAATTGGCGGAAGATTTTGCCGACAAACACCATGCCTTATTCCTTGGCCGTGGCGATCAGTACCCGATTGCGATGGAAGGTGCGCTCAAACTAAAAGAGATCTCCTACATCCATGCAGAGGCATATGCCTCTGGCGAACTTAAGCATGGCCCACTGGCGTTGATTGATGCCGACATGCCCGTCATCGTGGTTGCACCAAACAACGAACTGTTAGAAAAGCTGAAATCTAACGTTGAAGAGGTGCGTGCCCGTGGAGGCTTAATGTATGTCTTCGCCGATGTGGATGCTGAGTTTGAATCTGACGAGACCATGAAGGTTATCCCGGTTCCACACTGCGATATCTTTATGGCGCCGCTGATTTACACCATCCCATTACAGTTGCTGTCGTATCACGTTGCCTTAATTAAGGGCACCGATGTGGATCAACCACGAAACCTCGCTAAATCGGTGACGGTGGAATAAATCGGAAGCAATAAAAAACCGCCTAAATGGCGGTTTTTTATTGGGGCTTTATTAGAGTATGTGCTGGTGGCTGAGTGTATTAAGCCGTTATTGCATTAAGTGCGTTCTGCTTTTTTGCCTCGAAACGTTTCCATACTCTATCGTGGAAATAAAACACTACGGTGTTTATCGCGGGCTCAACTAAGGCGACGGCACCACCGACCAAAACACTACCAGTTAATAAATAGGTAACGGTGAAGGCAACGCTGAAATGTAATACGGCAAAAGTTAATGTCTTGGTCATGATCCTATCCTCTAATGTTAGCCCCAATTGGGAATGATTAGATGATAACAATTCTCATTAAAATTTAAACCCGCATTTTGAGATTAGTTTAAACGGTTTTTTCTATCTATAAGCGCTAAAAAATATAAAGCCCTCAAATGAGGGCTTTATATGGCAATCAGCTTCGACTAGTAATGCCAAGGAAACGCTGAAAAGTCCTGGTCACGTTTCTCAAGGAAAGCATCGCGCCCTTCTTGAGCTTCAGCGCTGGCATAGGCTAAGCGCGTCGCTTCACCCGCAAACAGTTGCTGACCGACCATGCCGTCGTCAGTCATGTTAAAGCCGTACTTCAACATACGCATCGCCGTAGGCGATTTGGAGTTAATCTCTTTGGCCCATCTTAATGCTTCAACTTCGAGTTCGGCATGGGGAACCGATTTATTCACCATTCCCATGGCAAAGGCTTCATCTGCACTGTAGTTAAAGCCACAGAAGAAAATTTCTCGCGCGCGCTTTTGGCCAATCATCTTGGCAAGATAAGCACTGCCATAGCCTGAGTCGAAACTCGCGACATCGGGATCGGTTTGTTTGAAGACGGCGTGTTCCTTCGAGGCTAAGGTTAAGTCGCAGACAACATGCAAACTATGGCCGCCACCCACCGCCCAACCTGGCACGACTGCGATCACCACTTTAGGCATAAAGCGGATCAATCGTTGGACTTCGAGGATATGTAACCGCCCCATTCTGGCTAAATCAGCTTTGCCTTCTTCGGCGCCTTCATATTTATAACCATCTTTACCGCGAATACGTTGATCGCCACCGGAGGAAAACGAATATTGTCCTTTGGCCGAGGGGCCATTGCCCGTGAGTAATACACAACCTACATCGGACCATTGGCGAGCGTGATCGAGGGCGATATATAACTCATCAACCGTTTTTGGGCGAAAGGCATTGAGGCAATCTGGACGGTTAATAGCAATACGCACAGTGCCGTGGGCTTTGGCTCTATGGTAAGTAATATCGTCGAAGTTAAATCCGCTGACTTCATCCCACAGTGCGGGATCAAAAATATCTGATACTGGTTTAGTCATGATATAAGGCCTATATAATTGAAGCTCAGAGGCTAGGTGGAATGTTACCGTAGGTCAATCACCTCAGCGTTATGCTTAGTGATGGCTTGCAAAATTCCGTTTGCCTGTTAGTGGATTAGAGGTTGTCGCAGATAAATAGCAAGTTATCTCTGCTAAAAATGGGATGTTCGGTGGCTTTAGTACCGCAGTAGCTTTCTTTAAAATCAGCAATACCGTCTTCGGTGAGTGGGATTTTATTAAATTCTTCGACTTCAGGCGCCGACAGTCGCGCCAAAATCTCTTTCCGCGCCTTTGTTAGATTTTGATCTATTTTTATTATCTGAGTTCCCATTGCTGAACTGACCTTGTTTTCTATCTTCTGAATCACTTCCTCTGTTTTCGCAATAGGTGCATCTAATTTGTCCGTTTCTGTGTATAAGTAATATAATGCACCAGAAAGAAGCGCTAATATGATCCAACCTTTCATCTTTTAGTCCAACATAAGTGAATAACCATTAATAATATGGGTATAATAAGCCAGTTTTCGTCCAATATTAAAGCAGTAAAAGGCTGTCACGATGAACGCAGAATCTAATAACAAGGACTATTCGAAAACCAATCGAATTAAGATTCACCAGCCTGATGCAGATAAGGCTGATCGCTTTAACCCCCGCAATCGGATTTATGTCCGGGCCATCGATGGATTATGGAGTAGTTTACGCCGCCGTATGGGCTGGATTGCAATGCTCTTCTTCCTTATCTTACCCTGGATACCTTGGGGAGACCGTCAAGCCGTATGGTTCAATCTGGCTGAGCAGAAATTCCATGTCTTTGGTTTAACGATTTGGCCACAGGATCTGACCTTACTTGCCGCTCTCTTTATGATAGCCGCCTTTGCGTTATTTTTCGTGACAACCTATCTCGGTCGAGTCTGGTGTGGTTACACCTGTCCGCAAACTGTATGGACGTTTATGTTCATCTGGTTCGAAGAAAAACTCGAAGGGGCCCGTAACAAGCGCATTAAGTTAGATCAAATGCCATGGGGTTTTGACAAAATCTGGCGCAAAACGGCAAAACATACCGCATGGATTGTGCTTTCGCTGATCACGGCCATGACCTTTGTGTCCTATTTTGTGCCGAGCCGAGAAGTCTATGTCGATGTATTTACCCTTAATGCATCGGGTGCTATCTACTTCTGGGTGGTGTTTTTTACCTTAGCGACCTACGGTAATGCGGGTTGGATGCGTGAAATAATGTGTATCCATATGTGCCCGTACGCGCGTTTCCAATCGGCGATGTTTGATAAAAATACTTATATCGTTGGTTACGATGCCAAACGCGGCGAGACCCGCGGCCCGCGCTCACGCAAAGCCGACCCCAAAGAAATGGGCTTAGGCGACTGTATCGACTGCGACCTCTGTGTTCAGGTTTGTCCAACGGGTATTGATATTCGTAATGGCCTGCAATACGAATGTATTAACTGCGGCGCCTGTATCGATGCTTGTGACCAAACTATGGAGCGCATGGGATACCCTCTGGGGCTGATTAGCTATACCACCGAAAATAAACTCGAGGGTATTAAAGAGAAAGTATTACGTCCTAAGCTGGTCGGCTATGGTGTAGTGCTTGCCGTTATGATTCTTGTCTTTATCTATGCGAGCGCGACGATTGCACCAGTACGTATGGATATTATCCGCGACCGCAATCAACTCTATCGAGAAAATGATCGAGGTTTAATTGAAAACACCTTCACCTTGAAGATCCTGAATAAGACAGAGCAAGCCCATGAATACACTATGAGTGTTGAAGGCCTCAACAACTATAAGTGGTATGGACCTACCTCAGTGACGATTGCAGGAGGAGAGGTATTAACTCTACCTATCAGTATCGGGGTCGATCCAGTCGAACTTTCGCGTTCAGTAACTAATATTGAGATAAAAGTGAAAACCCATATTGATGGCGAAGAAGTCGAAGTCGAGCAAGAATCGCGATTCTTCAGTCCATAGTTACTGTTTCGTTAACCAAATGAGTTTAAAAAGGGGCTGTTTAGCCCCTTTTTTATTCATATTGCTGGATATCTAGGCGTCTAGATGATTAATCGTAATTTTCTGACAAAAAGCCCTTGCGTAAAAAGTTCTGCTGCCTATAATGCGCATCCACTGACACGGCAGACAGCAAAAGCGAATGCGGTATCAGTGAGAATCGAATGCAAAATGTGCACTTGATTCGAAAGCAGCAAGAAGTTTGCAAAAACGCCTTGACG
>NZ_CP037898.1:4657071-4697869 GCF_004354305.1 Shewanella decolorationis
GATTAGGGGGTTGGAAAGATACCAAGCGGACAGGTCGAGCTTGTGTAGAGGTATTGTGGGAAGGATGGTTTAGGTTACAAACCATCCTTGAGGGTTACGAATTGGCCATGTCTCTCAATCACGAAGACTTGTGATCAAGAGACAGCCCCATGGTGCCTTTTCCTCTGCACGCCAGTCCCGTAAAGGTTTTATGGCGATGAATACGTAGGTTATGACACACTTTGATGCTGGTTGAATCAACAAATTCAATGCCAGTGGGNTNACTCTTGAGGCTGGCAAAGTAGCTGCAAAGCGGCACTAAAGCCGTGGGCATCACCTCAAGAAAGCGGGTATAGCTGAGTAAATTAGGAAAAGCAGATTTGTAGAAATGAGCCAGATAGCCGATGTAGAAGTTCTTGAAATCACGGTGGTGGGACATCTGAAAAAGTATGATGATGGTCATCACTTCGCTCATCGTCATACGGCCAGCGCGTTGACGCTTGCGTGTGCCATCGGTTAACAGCGTTTTTTCCCATTCAGGAATGAAAACAGCGCAAAAATCATCGACATCGCAAAACACTTCCACTAATTTATGCATAGGCCCTCCGGTGTGATGGGGTTTCTCTTGGTCGAAAGATCCGATCACTTGGAGGGCTATTAGTTCAAATTTTCTTATCCCGAGTTCAGGTTAAGTAGGACGCAGCTCATAGTTTTCCCGTGCCAAACTAGCTTTAACAATTCAGTGCGTTATAAATAGGCCTCCTCAATGTTAACGCCCGTTTTTTATGTCTTTTTACCACTCGCCGAAAGAATTAAGTGCCTTTGATGCTAAGTTTGAGGCGCAAAAGATCGCCTTTGCACCTATTAGCTTTCAGGTAGCCCATTGCCTACTGAAGTTTGAAGTATTAGCCACCATTGACCGAGCAGGCGAACAAGGGCTGAACATTGCTCAACTCGCGCAAACCAGTGTGTTAAGTAAAGAATCCACCTTCTGAAGAAGGTGGCTTTGTTTTAACCCCCTAAAAGGGGGCCTTTATTCAAGAGCAAGTTGACCCTGCTCTTGCCGCTCTACTTTCTCTTGATGCCTAACGTATCTACGGATTATTTCCTCGTTAATTCCAATCGAATCGACGAAGTATCCTCTCTGCCAAAAATGATTTACCCAAAGTTTATTCTTACGTAGGTAAGGAAATTTACTGAATATTTTCAAAGCTATCTTACCTTTTAACGCCCCCATTAAATTCGATATAGATATCTTCGGAGGTACCTTCACCACTAAATGAACATGGTCAACTTGAACATTTAGCTCCATGACTATGCATCCCATTTGATGGCAATAAACCTGAATACATCGATAAACCTCTTTTCCGACATTACCTTTCAATATCCGAAAGCGGTACTTTGGTGTCCAGACTATATGATATTGACATCGCCAGAACACATGCGATGCTTGCTCGTATCTACTCATGTTATTTGCCTCTTTTGACTTCGCTAAAAATCAAAGATGCATTTAACATGGGTAGGTATACAGGCAAAGCCTCAAATGATGATAACCACCTACTGAAGTAGGTGGTTTTGGGCTAAAAACGAATACGCCCTTGGCGTGTTACTCGATATGGGATTGAGCATGGGGCTGGTATGACTCAATAGCGATGCCTATGTGCTCGATAAAACAGGCTATTTTTTACTGCACGATGATATGGCGGCCATTAACCTCAATTTTGTGCAGGACGTGTGTTATCAAGGTCTGTTTCAACTCGATAAAGCCTTAGTCGCGGGTAAACCCTCAGGCCTAGCAGTATTTGGCGATTGGCAGACGATTTACCCCGCCCTTAAGGATTTACCTGCTAAGGCGAAGGCCAGTTGGTTTACCTTCGATCACTATTATTCTGATCATGCTTTTCCACAGATTTTACCCTTAGTGTTTGCCCACTCTCCCAAGCACTTAGTCGATATTGGCGGAAATACAGGTAAATGGGCGCTAAGCTGCTGTGAGTTTAACCCTGAGGTAGAAGTCACTATAATGGACTTCCCTGGGCAATTAGCCGTTGCCAAAGACAATGCCGCCAAGCATGGATTTGCCGAGCGGATCCACAGCTTTGCCACCGATTTGCTCGATGAATCACGTCCCTTTGTCAAAGGCGCCGATACCTATTGGATGAGCCAGTTCCTCGATTGCTTCTCTAAAGAGCAAATCTTCAGCATTCTGCAACGTACCGCTCAGGCGATGACACCAAACAGCCAGTTATTCATTGTCGAAACCTTCTGGGACAGGCAACCCTCTGCAGCCTCAGCCTATTGCATCAATGCGACGAGCTTGTATTTTACTGCAATAGCCAATGGTAATAGCCGTATGTACCACTCTAAGGACTTGATAAAGTTACTACATCAAGCGGGTTTATACGTCGATGAAGACACTGACAACCTTGGTCTTGGGCATACTTTGCTGCGATGTAAACGCAAATCTTGAAAGTGATTAAATTTGAACCTACGAATAGAATTAATTAAATCTGAATCTACGAATAAAATTAATCAATTTTATTTATCATCACCTCAGTCATACACTGACATTAACAAATAGATACATCGAATTAATGTCAGTGTTGAGAGGTAACGAACATGACTTCAAAACGTAAACGTTGGACGGCACAGGCAGCAAAATTACCTAGCCCTATGGGCGGCCTCGCCCTTGCGATTGCGAGCTTAGGTTGGACCTGGGAGAGTGTGATGCCCTCACTCAATGGTTGGGGCCAATTGACGGGAGCCGTTATTGCTTCTGTCTTACTAATACTGCTTGCAGCAAAATTTATACTGCATCCCACAGTGCTGAAGAACGAACTCAGCCATCCCGTCGTCGGTAGCGTAATCCCGACATTCGCCATGGCGCTAATGGTTGTTTCAAACCTACTCGGCCATTATTTCCCCCATGCAGGCTTAATCCTTTGGCTAACCGCCATTGCTATCCATGTCATCTTTCTAGGCGCTTTTATCTACTTCCGCGCTATCGACTTCAAACTCGAACATATGGTGCCTAGCTGGTTTGTACCACCTATTGGTATCATAGTCGCGGCAGTATCCTTCCCAAGTAATGGCGCGCCTTGGTTAGTGAACTTGATCCTAGCTTTCGGTATGATCGCATATTTAGTCATGTTGCCATTGATGCTCTATCGATTAATCTTCTGTCAGGCCGTACCCGATGCAGCTAAACCCACCATTGCCATCCTCGCTGCGCCAGCCAGCTTATCACTTGCAGGTTACCTAACCGTGTGCGAGCAGCCATCAATTGTCTTAGTCGCCGTATTGGCCAGTATTGCAGTATTGATGACAGCTGTGATTTATCTCGCTTTTTTCCATCTACTCAAATTGCCCTTTAGCCCAGGCTATGCTGCGTTCACCTTTCCCATGGTAATCGGCGCGACAGCACTGTTTAAAACCTCCCACTGGCTCGCGCAATTTAGTCAAATGAGCGACCTCACCCAATGGGTAAGGTTACTTGCAGACTTCGAACTTGGTGTTGCCACCTTAGTCGTTTGTTATGTCGTTATTCGATATTTAACCCATTACTTACCCAACCCAATTGATTATATTTTTACCAGCCACCATGTTGAGCTCAAATAATCAGTATAGATAACCGTATAATAAATAGATTAATTAATAAGCAAACTAATAATATGGCATACAGAATAAAAGGAGTGAATTTATATTCACTCCTTTTATCTATTTAACATTCATTAAAATAACGATACGGAGTATGTTCAAAATTCAACCCAAAATAGATATATGCCTTTTTGATTAAACATCATGCTTAGCAACAAAAATAAACAATACGCCAACCATTAAATTAAACTTAAGTTCAAAACCATCAAACCAAACGGTACAGCAGACTATAAAATAATATTTTCATTAAGAAATAAATTTAAAATGTCACCAAAACCAAAATAGAAAACAAAAACAAACAAAATCAAAACGAAAAACAACAAATTTTAAACAAATTAAACCATTAAAAAACATTTTAATCATAAAAAACATATTAAAAGATATCAAAAATGGGATAAAGCGCATGTTTGTTCTGTTTTAACAACAAAAATTAACATTTCGTTAAAACTTGACGCTGTTGCACTTGTTATATTCTTGTGGTTATATCCTGAACCTAATTAAAAGGAACACTCTTTAATTTACAAAAGAATCCTTTTAATAAAATAAAAACGAAATAATAAATAAGAGTTAGGGAGAATAACATGCGTGCTAATTCAGTATTAGCTAAAGCGATTCGCTTTGCGTTAATTGGTGGTGCGACCACGGCAGCATTATCAACTTCTGTAGCCATCGCTGCTGAAGATGGTGCTAAAGTTGAACGTATCGAAGTAACAGGTTCACGTATTAAGCGTACCGATCTAGAAGGTTCTTCACCTGTCACTACAATTGATGCTTCACAAATTGAAAAGACCGGCGAATTAAGTATTACTGATGTTCTAAGAAGAAGTAACTTAAACTCATTCGGTTCTTTTTCTGAACGTTCAGGTAGCAGCGCTCAGTCTCAAGCCACGATTAACTTACGTGGTGCAGGTTCAGACCGTACATTAGTATTATTAAATGGCAAACGTATGCCTGGTTCACCCACTTTAGGTGGTACTGCCGTCAACTTGAACACTATCCCTACTGCGGCGATTGAACGTGTTGAAGTGTTAACCGATGGCGCATCAGCGGTTTATGGTTCAGATGCGGTAGCAGGTGTAGTTAACATTATTTTGAAACAGGGTTATGAAGGCCTAGAAGTTTCAGCGACAGCAACACAACCGACACAGGACGGTGGTGAAGAATGGAAAGCCCACATTGTGGGTGGTACTGTCGGTGAAAAAGGTAACGTGACCTTCTCATTTGAACACTTAAATCGTGAAATCATTTATCAACGTGACCGTTGGTTCTCTAGCTCAACCAACGTTTTAGCACCTAAGTTTGATGATACCACTGGTGTGTCTATCTATGCCCGTAACTTCTTAGATATGACGACTGGTGGTTTCCAACCACTTACTGCGTGTAATAACCCGAAAATGGTTGGCGGCGGCCACATTTATGATGCAGGTAGTGGTGACTATGTTTGTGGTTATGACTATACCTCAGAAGCTGCTGACCATGCTGCACGTTCATACACTGCAGGTTATGTGAATGGTGAATATGAACTGTCTGATGAAATTACCTTCAAAGGACAGGGCCTTTTCGCGCGCAATGAAACCTTCGGTCGATATGCCCCAGCCGCAGGTTGGTTCAACGTTGCTCCAGGTCAAGTAGACGTTCAAAACTATGATGCCGCTGGCAATATGACTGGTGTAAGCAAAAACCAAAATGCGGGCCGTGTTTACTATCGTTTTACCGATGTAGGGACTCGCGATGCCAACACTATCGATTACAGCACTGATATCCAATTAGGATTAGTGGGTAGTCACGATAGCTTTGGTTGGGATGTGACTTACCACTATAACCTAGCTGAAAACAGCAACTATGGTACTGGTTATGTTCACAGACCGACTGTAGAAAAATATGTTAAAGACGGTATCTTTAATTTCGGTCCAGAAGGTAACTCTGCCTCTGTTATCGCCGACATGGCGCATCAAACACTCAAGCAAGACATCATGGAATTCCAAAGTCTGAATGCTGGTGTGAACTTTGAGGCCATTGAACTACCAGCGGGTAACATTGGTTGGTATGTGGGTGCCGAAGCACTTCAATACAAATACGAAGCGAACGTAGATGCGCAAACTGCTGCCGGTGATGTTATTGGTTCATCTGGTAATGGTTCATCAGGCGACCGTGATGTTTACGCTGTATTTGCGGAATCTATCATCCCTGTAACTGAAGATTTAGAGTTGAACTTAGCTTACCGCTACGACAAATACTCAGACTTTGGTTCAGCGACTACGCCTAAAGTTGCATTAAGATACCAAGTTATTGATGGTGTTGTTTTCCGCGCTTCTTGGGGACAAGGTTTCCGTGCTCCGTCATTATCTGACTTACTCGCTGCAGATGCATTTAGTGCTGATACTGCAACTGACTACCACTACTGTGACGTACAAGGTACGCCTGTTGCCGAATGTAAGGCAAAACAGTATGACGTAACACGTAAAGCAAACAAAGAGCTTGATCCTGAAACTTCAGACTTCTACAACTTAGGCTTAGTATGGGATATTACAGATAACCTAAGCACTAAAGTTGAGTACTACAACCTGAAGATTGATGACGTAATCACTTTTGTGTCTTTAGACTCACTGCTAAAAGAAGAACAAAAAGTAGGTTATGGCAACTTAAGCCGTGGTGAAATTGTCCGTGCAGGTAACACTGCAGATGGTAAATTACTGGCCGCTACTACACCAAAAGCAAACGGCAATGGTTTTGAAACCTCAGGTATTGACTTCAACATCACTTACTCTGGCTTTGAAACAGCAATCGGTGAGTTTGGTACAAGCTACGACTTAACTTACGTATTGAACTATGACGAAGAAGAGTATTTTGATGGTCCTGTAAACGACAAGATTGGTCGCAATGGTATGCCACAAATTCGCTTCACTTGGGCAATTGACTGGACTTATGGCGAACATTCGGCATCGATTATTTCTCAATATATCGACAGTCAAGCAGAACGTACCGATCCTAAGACATATCAACAAATCGGTCACTTAACGTCCCAAACAACGTTTGACTTAAGCTACGCTTATAATACGTCTTGGAATGGTAAAATTGGCTTGGGTATCCGTAACTTAACTAACGAAGACCCTGTACTAAACTCTGACTTAGAATATGATTCATCACTGTACAACCTATACGGTCGTACATACACAATGACTTATACTCAGAAGTTCTAATCTAGATTAGCACTCATAAAAACGGCATCCTCGGATGCCGTTTTTTTATCTCCTTTTTCACCGTTCGACTGAGTTAGCCCTTAGCCTATTTACCCGCTGTTTTAGGTTATCCCTAACGCTTAGCTAAATCCTCGCTCCTAGTTAAATCCTAGATAGTGCGCCCCTATCACCAGCACGCTTGAGACCAGCATCAGCAGCAACATAAAACGCCAGACAAATTTCAGCCAGTTGCCCCAATCGACGCGGCATACGCCAAGGGTCGCCATTAAAGAGGCAGAGGTGGGCACTATAATATTGGTGAGACCATCGCCGAGCTGAAAGGCCAATACCGCCACCTGGCGCGTCACACCGACGATATCAGAGAGAGGTGCCATCAGTGGCATAGTCAATGCGGCCTGCCCTGATCCTGAGGTCACAAAAAAGTTGAAGACGGATTGAAATAACAACATAAACCACGCCGAGAGTGCATCCGGCAGATGGCCAATCACCCCACCTGCACTGTTCAGTATCGAATTAAGCACACTCGGTTCCGTCGGAGCGCCGCCACCAAGGAGCAGTAAAATCCCCGAGGCGCATCCCACTAAAAGTGCTGGCTCTAACATGGTTTTAGCGCCGTCCTTAAAACTCTGCGCCACCCTGTTAAGCGTTAAACCATTGAGCTTAAACACGCAGCCAATAACGCCGGCCACTATACCCATGGTAAAAAACTGACTAGCGATCTCGGGGATAAACCATGCCTTTGCCACAACGCCCCAAATCACCCATACCATAGTTAACACTAACAACAACAGCACCAATACATCCCCAAGATTAAAGCGGCTCTCGAGCTTTGTATTAGCATGGTGCTCACGGAAATAAGCATCAGACTGATAGCTATGGGAAAGACTGGGTTGCTGCTGAATACGATGGGCGTAACGCATGGTAAAAACAATGCCAAGCAAAGTGAATCCAGCCCACATGGGGAAGCGAAACTCGCTGCCTGAAAGGACTGGGACCCCCGCAATCCCTTGGGCAATCGCCACACTGAAGGGATTCATCCAAGAACTGGCAAAACCAATTTGGGTCGCCACATAGGTCACCATCACAGTGGTAATGCCGTCATACCCTAAACGGGTCATGAGTGGGCAGATGATAATCGCGAAGGCAATGGCCTCTTCTCCCATGCCAAACACGGCGCCGCCTAAGGAAAACAACGTAAATATCACCGGAATGAATAACTTTTCATTGCCACGGGTTTTATCGATTAACTTTAAGATACCGTTATCTATGGTGCCTGTGGCCATCACGACCCCAAAGGAGCCGCCGATCACCAACATAAACATGATCACGCCAATCGCACTGCCCCACTTAGAGCCCGAGGTTAAGCCCTCAAAGGCGAAGTTAAAAAAGCCAACACCGCCCTCGCCTTTAAACAGTGCTACGGGTTGCAATTTAGGCTCGCCCGCATCATCCAATTGATAGGCAAAAGAACTAGGGTCGACCACAGTCCGCGCTTTATCGACGCCATCGGCCAGATAATGCACCTCTTGGGTTTGAAACGAGCCGATGGGGATAAAGTACGTCATTAATCCCGCAAGTAATGCCACAAAAAAGATGATCACTAAGGTATCGGGCATTTGAAAGGTTGAGGGAGTATGTGAAGCGGATGGTGCCATAGCAGTCTGAGCTGCTTTTGTTGGCTGAGTCGAGGGTGGAGTCGTCATAGATGCGCCATTTTATGTCAAACGGAAAATGCCGCACTATAAACTAAAGCGCTGTAAATCAGTACATAAAATCTTCATTCGCTTGCATGAATACGCAAAATGCTTACATCTATCACACACAAGCAATCCGCATAAAAATATCTTCGACGGCGAATACAGTAAAAAAATGCCCAGTCACACTGGGCATTTCTATAAGCCTAAGGTAAACAGTCACTCAAGGAACACTTACCACAAATCTAAGCGACTGACTCGCTTAGTTACAAACTCTCTTACTTACTCTCTTGGCTATTTTTCGCCTTTTCGGTATGCAAGGGCGACGCAAAAAAGTGCGGTTGATGGGATTTTTGCGGATCGGGTAAGGCAATTTGGCCCTGCTCAATCCACCAATAACCGAGACCGACGATCACACCGCCGCCGACAATGTTCCCTAAGGTCACGGGAATTAAGTTATTGAATACGAAGTGTGCCACGGTTAAGTCGGCAAATTGTTCTTGGGTCACACCTAAAGAAACAAAAAACTCAGGGCTGGCGACCGATTGAATAGTGATCCCAAGCGGCACCATAAACAGATTTGCAATACTGTGTTCAAAACCACTGCTGACAAACATGGCTACAGGGAGGATCAGCAAAATTGCTTTGGTCAGGGATTCGCGGCTGGCGAAGGTCATCCAAATACCCAGACACACCAACATGTTACATAAAATACCTAAGCTAAATGCCTGTATCCAAGTATGGTGTAGCTTATGTTGTGACACTTTTAGCGCATTTAAGCCCCAGTTGCCGCCATCGAGTTCATATAAACCCGCCGCCATAATCAAGCCAACCATTAACATGGCACCGACAAAGTTGCCGATATACACGCGGCTCCAGCATTTGAGCAATTCACTGGTAGTCACTTGTTTTTGCGCCCATGCAACGCTGCTCAGCACTGAGCTGGTAAACAGCTCACCGCCGCAAATCACCACCAAAATTAAGCCTAAGCTGAAGGCAATCCCGCCCACGAGGCGCACTAAGCCCCAGGCACTATCACCCGCGCCAGTAGTGACGGTCAGATAAAACACAAAGGCTAAGGCAATAAAAGCGCCAGCAAATACCGCCAAACCAAAGGATTGCCAAGGCGCCTTAACCACTTTGCTTTTGCCGTAAATTTCAGCCTGGTGATAACAACTAAAATGCGAAGAAACCTGCACAGGCTCATGACCATTTGATGATGTCTGTGGAGCGTTAGCATGTGAGTCTTTCATAACTGAACTCCCAAAACCGATAAACAAACGCGAACTTGCAACATAGGTCTCTCCTACAGCGCCCAAGCGCAGATCAAACCAATCAAAATTTACATTAAGACTTGCTTAAATGATGACTCACTAAAGTCACGCTTTGTAACATACAAATCGTATTCGCTGTGAAGCAGAGATTGCCAAAGCGTGATGTTATTCACAGGTAAAATGTAAAATTTTTGAAGCCACAAACACAAAAGGTTAATTGGTCATACCAATTTTAGTCGGTTTTCACCTTTTTGCCATTGCTCTTTTAAAGAGCATTTTTAGGTAAGATGAAGCAGATTTAACCTTACAGAAGGCGAGTTTCACTAATCAAGATGACGGCTTGTTGACGACGCTACTGTTCGCGCTACATTCATTTGAGGAAAAGCAATCATGTTTTCTATCCCCTCAAACGAAACGATTTCATATCGGCTCCTTTTCCGTCAAATGCCCTACCACCAAGCATCCCGTATAAACGAGCCTTTTGTGACGACTGTATTATCAGGCCAAAGGCCGCCTAAATCGTAAACAATTAAAATCATTCGATACGGTGATAGCTTTCGTCGGTTAAAAGCGCGACAGTCAATCAAATAAGCGATGAGATTGGCAGCCATTAGGCCAGCAAAAGCGTGCTTTAAACCTTATTGTGCTAAAAAAATGCTACCTTGCTAGCAAATTTGCGATTAACCGGGCACAAACTCGCCCGTTTAAGATGCGAGAGAATAAGAGCTATGTTAATATGCTTATGGATAATTGGTCTTACCAATTTATAAAAGAGTTATCGATAGCCGATAATCCAAGTTAAACGAATATTTGTCATCTTATCGGGTATCAATAGATAGACACTTGGCGCGATAAACATCCCCAAGTTCCAGTTCCCATCATAGGGCGTCATCTTGAAGGGAGCTTTAATCAGGAAATAGCGATTGGCCTATACTCAACATGGTTTACCCATGAGCGCCAATGACCTTTATCTCAACCAAAAGGTATTAGTACGATGACCGACAAAACTGAACTGTTTGCCAACGCATGGGAAGGTTTTACCCCTGGCGATTGGAAATCTGAAGTCAATGTACGTGACTTTATTCAACAAAACTATGCTCCCTATGAAGGTGACGAGTCATTCCTAGCCGGTGCCACCGAAGCCACAACTCAGTTGTGGGACAAAGTAATGGAAGGCATCAAGCAAGAAAACCGCACCCACGCGCCAGTAGATTTTGATACTAAGATGGTCTCTACCATCACTTCCCATGACGCGGGTTATATCAATAAAGATTTAGAAACTATCGTTGGTTTACAAACCGATGCGCCGCTCAAGCGCGCTATGCTACCTAACGGTGGTATTCGCATGGTTGAAGGCTCATGTGCCGCTTACAACCGCGAACTCGACGCCGATGTAAAATACATCTACTCAGAACTGCGTAAAACCCACAACCAAGGCGTATTCGACGTCTACACCCCTGAAATCATGGCGTGTCGTAAATCCGGCGTATTAACTGGTTTACCCGATGCCTATGGCCGTGGCCGTATCATCGGTGACTATCGCCGTGTTGCACTTTACGGTATCGACTTCTTAATGAAGGATAAATTTGCCCAGTTCAGCTCACTGCAAGCCCAGTTTGAAGCCGGCGAAGATTTATCTAACGTTATCCAACTGCGTGAAGAAATTGCCGAGCAGCACCGCGCTCTAGGTCAAATGAAGACCATGGCGGCTAAATACGGTTTCGATATTTCTCGCCCAGCCGCTAACGCCAAAGAAGCGATTCAATGGACATATTTTGGCTACTTAGCCGCTGTGAAGAGCCAAAACGGCGCGGCAATGTCTTTAGGCCGTACCTCATCTTTCCTCGATATCTACATCGAGCGCGATCTGAAAAACGGCATCATCACTGAGCAACAAGCTCAAGAAATGATTGACCATTTCGTGATGAAACTGCGTATGGTGCGTTTCCTACGTACTCCAGAATACGATGAGTTATTCTCAGGCGATCCTATTTGGGCAACTGAATCTATCGGCGGTATGGGCTTAGATGGCCGTACATTGGTGACCAAATCCAGCTTCCGTTTCTTAAACACCTTATACACTATGGGCCCAAGCCCAGAGCCAAACATCACTGTGCTCTGGTCTGACAAACTGCCTGTAGGCTTTAAAAAGTACTGTGCGAAAGTGTCTATCGACACTAGCTCAATCCAGTACGAAAACGATGACTTAATGCGCCCAGATTTCCAATCTGACGATTACGCTATCGCTTGCTGCGTGAGCCCAATGGTTGTGGGTAAACACATGCAGTTCTTCGGCGCCCGTGCAAACTTGGCAAAAACCATGTTGTATGCGATTAACGGCGGTGTTGACGAAAAACTGAAAATCCAAATCGCGCCAAAAGCCGACCCAATCACTGACGAAGTATTAAACTTCGATGACGTGATGAATCGCTTAGACGGCCTGATGGATTGGTTAGCAACCCAATATGTCACGGCACTGAACGCTATTCACTACATGCACGACAAGTACTCCTACGAAGCTGCGCTAATGGCGCTGCACGACAGAGACGTACGTCGTACTATGGCTTGTGGTATCGCAGGGCTTTCAATCGCAGCCGACTCACTGTCAGCCATCAAGTACGCTCAAGTTAAACCTGTACGCGATGAAAACGGCATTGCCGTCGACTTTGAGATCAGCGGTGATTATCCAAAATTTGGTAACAACGACCCACGCGTCGACGATATCGCCTGTGACTTAGTTGAACGTTTTATGTCGAAGATCCGCGACCGTAAAATGTACCGCAACGCTATCCCAACTCAGTCAATTCTGACCATTACCTCTAACGTGGTTTATGGTAAGAAAACCGGTAACACGCCAGACGGTCGCCGTTCAGGTGCACCATTTGCACCGGGCGCAAACCCAATGCACGGCCGTGATGAGAAAGGCGCGATTGCCTCGTTAACCTCAGTGGCAAAACTGCCTTTTGCCCACGCTCAGGACGGTATCTCTTACACCTTCTCCATCGTGCCTAATGCCTTAGGTAAAGATGAAGACGGTCGCCGTACTAACCTCGCGGCGTTGATGGACGGATATTTCGCCCACAACGAAGGACACGAAGGCGGTCAACACTTGAACGTTAACGTGATGAACCGTGAAATGCTTGAGGATGCGGTCATTAACCCTGACAAGTATCCGCAACTGACCATCCGGGTATCGGGTTACGCAGTGCGCTTTAACTCTTTGACCCCAGAGCAGCAGCAAGACGTGATCACACGTACTTTCACAAAAGGTCTGTAAGCTAAATTAGGTAAGGCTGTAGTACAATGTGCTACAGCCTCACTTATTTCAACAGGAGTCACAATGGCAGTTACCGGTCGGATCCACTCAGTGGAATCCTTTGGCACAGTGGATGGTCCAGGCATACGGTTTATCACCTTTATGCAGGGCTGTTTAATGCGCTGTCAGTATTGTCATAACCGTGACACTTGGGATCTTGATGGTGGCAAAGAAGTACAGGTCGACGAGTTAATGAGCCAAATCATTAGCTACCGCCCCTTCCTCGATGCCAGCAACGGCGGTGTGACCGCCAGCGGTGGCGAAGCCATATTACAGGCGGAGTTTGTCGCCGAACTTTTTAAAGCCTGTAAAAAAGAAGGCATTCATACCTGTTTAGATACCAACGGCTTTGTGCGTAAGTACACGCCAGTGATTGATGAGCTACTCGATCATACCGATCTGGTGTTGCTTGATATCAAACAAATGAATGACGATAAACACATTGAACTGACAAAGGTCAGTAACCACAGAACGCTGCAATTTGCCGAGTATCTCGCCAAACGCAATCAGCCTACCTGGATACGTTATGTGGTCGTGGGTGGATTTACCGACGATGAAGCCTCGGCATTACAACTGGCCGAATTTATCAAGCCCATGAAGAATATTGAAAAAGTTGAACTCCTGCCCTACCACGAGCTGGGTAAACATAAGTGGGAAGCGATGGGAGAAAGCTATCAACTCGATGGCGTCGAACCACCGAGTCGCGACACCATGGAAAAAATTAAAGCCGTGTTTAGCTCACAGGGGATTAATGCGGTGTATTAAGACGCCAAGGGAGGCTTAAAGCTCCTCCCAATAACTGGCATCTAAGCGCTCAAAGGCTATTTTTAAGATGAGCGCCATATCAAGGTAACACGCCTTAGCGCCCAAGGATTGGCAATGAATGCCCATGGCAGACAATTTCGCACTCAACTGATTACTCCAGTCGAACAGCGATAAAGGTAATGGATGGCGCGCACGCCAGCCTAACCATAATAAGCCCTGCAACGGCAGGCTAATAAAGAACAACGCGACTGTGATGGCTTGAGGTAAAAACGCCCAACCATAGGTATAAATCTGACTCACACTCGCCAAAATCGCCAGCACTGGCATCACCAGAATGGCAAGCTGAGTGGCGCGTACCACCCGATACTCAGGAAAATACAAACCCAGTTGTCTAACCATAGGCCACGTCTTCATATAACGACGACCGTCACCTAAGGTTTTGAGAATATTGATGCTCAATTTTAGACACCTACAACAGAGGAACACTGCTTTTACCATAGCACAATCTGGCACAGCGCCCCAAGACTGTGATGGCAAATTACGCAAGCGTTCCCAAGATTTTGAATCGTTAACTTAAACACAATGGCAAAAGGTTTACACATGTCTAATAAACTGGTTTTAGTACTCAATTGCGGTAGCTCTTCACTCAAATTTGCCGTCATTGACGCGCAAACAGGTGACGATCAGATCTCTGGCCTAGCCGAGTGTTTTGGCTTAGAAGACTCGCGCATTAAATGGAAAATCAACGGTGAAAAGCATGAATCCTCTTTAGGTGCATTTACCGCTCACCGCGAAGCCGTTGAATTTATCGTCAATAAAATCCTTGCCGGTCAACCTGAATTAGCCGCGCAAATTCAGGCCGTAGGTCACCGTATCGTACACGGCGGCGAGAAGTTCACCCGCTCAGTGCTCATCGACGAGCATGTGATTAAAGGTATTGAAGAGTGTTCATCTCTGGCGCCACTGCATAACCCTGCGCACCTTATCGGTATTCGCGCAGCCATTGCGTCTTTCCCTAAACTGCCACAAGTGGCGGTGTTCGATACTGCATTCCACCAAAGCATGCCTGAGCGCGCTTTTATCTACGCTCTACCATACAAGCTGTACCGTGAACACGGTATCCGCCGCTATGGTATGCACGGCACTAGCCACCTGTTTGTCAGCCGTGAAGCCGCTAAAGTGTTGAACAAACCTTTAGAAGAAACCAACGTGATCTGCGCGCACTTAGGCAACGGTGCCTCGGTGACGGCGGTTAAAGGCGGTAAGAGTGTTGATACCTCAATGGGACTGACGCCACTTGAAGGCTTAGTCATGGGCACTCGCTGTGGCGATCTCGACCCATCAATTATCTACCACTTAGTGCACCAACTCGGTTACACACTGGAAGAAGTCAACAGCCTGATGAACAAGCAAAGTGGTCTGCTAGGGATTTCTGAGCTGACCAACGACTGCCGTGGCATCGAAGAAGGTTATGCCGATGGTCACAAAGGCGCGACCTTAGCACTGGAAATCTTCTGCTACCGTCTGGCGAAATATATCGCGTCTTACACTGTGCCACTCGGTCGTTTAGATGCCGTGGTCTTTACCGGTGGTATCGGCGAAAACTCCGATCTCATCCGCGAGAAAGTGCTCAACCTGCTACAAATCTTCAATTTCCATGTCGATAGTGAGCGAAACAAAGCAGCCCGCTTCGGCAAGAAAGGCATCATCACCACAGACAACAGTACTGTTGCCATGGTCATCCCGACCAACGAAGAGTGGGTTATCGCCGAAGATTCGATTAAACTCATTACTAAATAATAAGATGATCCAAGCCGTTTGCTCTGCCAAACGGCTTTGTTATTAGCGACCTACAGCTAAATAAACACAAGCAAAGCTGCAGAGACGACTCACTCTGCCAAAAACCATCGAACTTAGAGGTTTTTATGTCTCGAAATATTATGTTAATCCCCATAGGCACAGGAGTTGGCCTGACCTCCTTAAGCCTAGGTATGGTGCGTGCATTAGAGCGCCACGGGGTAAAAGTCCAATTCTTTAAACCCATTTCCCAGCTACGTCCTAATGATAATGGCCCAGAGCGCTCTACCACGATTTTAAGCAAATCGCCCACGGTTAATCCATTAGAGCCCTTCGATATGGCCCATGCCGAAGCACTTATCCGCGCTGACCAAACTGATGTGCTGATGGAGCAAATCATTGCCCGCGCCGCGGAATGCGCCAGCAACACCGAAACCCTGATTGTTGAAGGTCTGGTACCTACCCGCAACCATCCCTTTGCCGATGACGTTAACTACGCTATCGCCAAGGCAATGGACGCGGACGTAATTTTCATTGCCACCCCCGGCAGCGACACGCCAACTGGCCTGATGAACCGCCTTGAAATTGCCTACAACTCATGGGGCGGCAAAAACAACAAACGTCTGATTGGTGCCGTGATCAACAAGATTGGTGCACCGGTGGACGATGAAGGTCGCGCGCGCCCAGACTTATCGGAAGTGTTCGATCATCAAGGCGTGCAACGCTCTGATGCGTCCATCATGTTCCAACTGCCGGGTAAGAGCCCACTGCGGATCTTAGGTAGCGTGCCTTACAACCTCGATTTGGTCGCGCCACGCGCATCGGATCTGGCTAAGCATCTACGTGCCCGCATTCTCAATGCCGGCGAGATGAACACCCGCCGCCTACGTAAAGTCACCTTCTGCGCCCGCAGCTTGCCGAATATGGTCAACCACATTAAGACAGATTCACTGCTGGTAACTTCTGGCGATCGCTCCGATGTGATTGTGTCAGCGTGCCTTGCCGCCATGAACGGCGTGAAGATTGGTGCCCTGCTGCTAACGGGTAGCTACGAGCCAGAGCCTGAAATTCTGAAACTATGTGAACAGGCCTTCGAGACAGGTTTACCGGTATTCCTCATCGATACTAACACTTGGCAGACTTCATTAAATATCCAACGCTTCGACCACGAAGTACCGGTGGATGATGCAGTACGTATCGATCTAGTTCAGGAATACGTTGCCAGCCATATCGACCAAAGCTGGATTGAAAGCGTGACCAAAAACTCTCCAAGAGAACATCGCTTATCACCTCCAGCGTTCCGTTATAAGCTCACCGAACTTGCGCGCGCCGCCCACAAAACCGTGGTGCTGCCAGAGGGTGATGAGCCACGTACCATCAAGGCCGCCGCGATTTGTGCCGAACGAGGCATTGCGCGTTGCGTGCTGTTAGGTAAAAAAGATGAAATCTTGCGTATTGCAGCCCAACAAGACGTAGTACTTGGCGAAGGCGTTGTGATTGTCGACCCCGATGATGTACGTGATCGCTATGTTGAACCAATGCTCGATCTGCGTCGCAGCAAAGGCCTGACTGAAGTCGTTGCCAAAGAGCAGTTAGAAGACAACATGGTGCTCGGCACTATGATGCTGGCGCAAAACGAAGTTGATGGTATCGTCTCTGGCGCGGTAAACACCACAGCCAATACGATTCGTCCGCCGCTGCAACTGATCAAAACCGCACCGGGTTCTAGCCTTGTTTCTTCTATCTTCTTTATGTTGATGCCAGACCAAGTGCTGGTTTACGGTGATTGTGCGATTAACCCCGATCCTAACGCTGAACAACTGGCCGATATCGCCATTCAATCGGCAGAATCTGCTAAAGCCTTCGGCATCGAACCAAGAGTGGCAATGATCAGCTACTCAACGGGTAACTCTGGTACTGGTTCGGATGTGGATAAAGTGCGTGAAGCTACCCGTATCGCGAAAGAAAAACGTCCTGATCTGGTTATCGACGGTCCACTGCAATACGACGCGGCCGTTATGCCAAACGTGGCTCGTTCTAAAGCGCCTAACAGCCCTGTTGCGGGCCAAGCGACTGTATTCGTATTCCCCGATCTCAACACGGGTAACACCACCTACAAAGCAGTACAGCGTAGTGCTGACCTCATCAGTATTGGCCCAATGCTGCAAGGCATGCGTAAGCCTGTGAACGACTTATCCCGCGGCGCCTTAGTGGACGATATCGTCTACACTATCGCACTGACGGCGATTCAAGCATCACAAAACGATGCTAACAAAGCCTAATATACTCAGCTAAAGCATCATCACAAAAGCACTGACCTGTTCAGTGCTTTTTTATTTCCGAAGGGAAAGGCTCACAAAAAGCGGACAGCATTAAACGCTTAAAATATCCACAAAACACCATGAAAATGCTATTTTTTTGAAAATCACAGGTTGTGAATAGACTGAGAAAATCTAAGAAAATATCCACAAGGAAATGGTAAAAGAAGCAGGCTTCAGAAAAGCGTCACTTTTTAACCAGCAAATAAAACAATATACAATCAGCCACTTAAAAAGTATCCATCTAGTCTTCAACATGGTTTTCCACAGATTCTGTGGATAACCTAATGAAGTCATCCTTTCAGATATGCCACAGGCGGCCGATCCGAGTCAAGGTATTTTCGGCAGTGACCGCCATTATTACAAAACTTGAACATGACCGCTAAAATCGCGATACTCATGACAAATTCCTATAACGAAAAGCCATGAGAACCTTATTTTTCCTTTCACTATTGTTTTTGTTTGGCTGTGGCGAGCCTGCAAATACAGAGCAACCCGTGCTAACACCAGAAGAAGTTAGCCTTGGTTTTTTTAGTGCGATTTATGTTGAGCGCGATGTCGAAAAAGCCAAGCAGTATGTCAATGAGCCGCTCAAAGAGGTACTCACCCACTACTATATCGCGGCCGCGGTACAACGTAATGTGCTTAGCCTGTCGATGACCAATGTCGAAATGGAAATTGATGATATTGATATCGATTTTTTCCGTAAGTTCACCAAAGACGTCATGGTAGTTGTCAAAATGAAGGGCTTAAAGGGCGGACAACCTTGGATTGATGACAGAACGATTCGTTTACATAAAATCGCAGGCAAGTGGATTATCGTCGAGATCATGCCCGAAAAACGTAAGGTGAATGGTTAAACGATTTATCACTCCCTTCAGCTTGATATCCAACATCAGATAAAAAAATCGCAACCCTAAGGTTGCGATTTTTTTGTGCTTGTATTTGTTACTTCAGACTCAGAACCCGTACTGTAATTGTTGGCTTACAGAACTTATACCGCTTCTTCTTCGCTCTGTTCAGGTAAAGACGTCATTACATCGTCTTTAACTTGGTAGTAAGCGTTTTCGTATTCATGAACTTCCATAACAACTCCTGCTCGATTTTGTAAGGTCGCAAAGGCATGCCGTTCTATGCTGACATTTTGCCCATGAGGAAAGGGAATTTCCGTGGCGCTGAGTATATCAAAGCCAGAACAGCAATTACAGAAAACTTTCAGTTTTGTTTCGATTTAAAAGATAAAAATGGCTTTAAAGGCTAAAAAAGCCTTTAAAAAGTATAGATAGCTGAAAGTCTTTCAGTTTGCATAGCCATAATGAGCTTGCACACAAAGCATCCTGTGAGACAGACATGATCAGCTCTACAATAATGGTGTGAATAGAAGGTCGATTGAATGCTTTCATGAGTGTTAAGCCGCAAAACTCACCATCCAATCCAGCCATAGCCATGATTGAGATATTGGAGTTCCATATGTTTATCGTTCGAATGAATATCCCACTCGATGCAAAGGATAAGTTAGATGTTGGTATTTCAATGCTTATGCTCGGAGATACGCATAATGTCAGTCTTGACATTGAACATCATAGGCAATCGCAACGCTCTGAGTGGTTAGGTTATTCACTGGCTTGGTAGAGGATAAGGGGATAAAGCGCGAAGTACATCATAAACGCCATCATAAGGCCTATCTAGCTCTTATTATGGCGTTTTATGAGGAGTGGCTTTAAGCCTTTAAGCGGTAACGCAGCACCTTTAATGATTTCTCCTCAGAGACATCAACAAAGGCGGCGGGATTGGGTAAGCGCTCAAGGTATTCGAGTGCAGGCGCGGCGTCTTCGACCTGCTGGCGTAAAAACTGGGTATCGAGTTCCGGCGCATTTAAACAGAGTAGCACTTCGGCATTCTCGGCTAACAACTCGGGTAAATGCCTGATCAAACGCACATAATCCTTAGTCGCCACGAAACTGCCCTTTTGATTACTCGGCGGATCGGCAACCACTATGTCATAGGGTCCTAACTTGCGTAACTTACCCCATGACTTAAAAATATCGTGCCCTAAGAAGCGTGCACCCGCACTAAAGCCATTCAGCAGATGGTTCTGCTTGCCTATGGCTAACGCCCCTTTACTCATGTCCATATTCACTACTTCGTCGGCGCCGCCCTGTAGCGCTGCCACCGAGAAACCACAGGTATAAGCAAACAAATTCAGCACTTTCTTATGGCGAGCATGGGCTCTGACCCATTCACGGCCATTGGCCATATCGAGGAACAAACCGTGGTTTTGTCCCCGTAATAAATGCACCAAAAACTGGGCGCCGTTTTCGCTGACCACATGGGGATCGGGCACCTCACCCGCCAGTACTTGGCTAAAGGTTTCGCCACCGCTGCGGTATTGATACACCAAGTTTAACGGCCAATTAGGCTGTATCACTTGCCAACGCGCCGTAATCGCCTGTTGGCATAGGGCCAACTCGGCCACATCAAGGGGAGTAAAACTAGTCAATAACAACACGGGCGCGAACCAATCTAAACAAAGATGTTCGCAGCCTGGGTAATAACCGCCGCGACCATGGAATAATCGCGTGGCATCCTCACCGACTTCAATCGTCGCCAGTGCTTCTATAAAACGTTGCATTATCTACTACTTATTATCTGTTGAATGGGTATCGACAGGTTCAGAAATCGGAGCGGTGCTTGTCGATTGGCCCACCAGTTTATCATCCACATCGTCGGATAATAAAATGGCTAACCAGCTACCACTCTTGCTGGATTCGAGGGCGATTTTCACCACCATGGTTAAGGGAACCGACAGCAACATGCCGACCGAACCCAGCAACCACCCCCAAAAAATTAACGATAAAAACACTACTAAGGTAGAAAGCCCAAGACCGCGGCCCATAAATTTAGGCTCAACCACGTTACCCATCACCATGTTGGCACCAACGTACAGCAGCGCGGTTCCGCCCGCCGCTGCGGGGCCTAATTGGATAAAGGCCAACAACACGGCGGGAATAGCCGCGATAATCGAGCCAATATTAGGGATATAGTTGAATAAAAAGGCGATAACCGCCCAAAGCAGCGCGTAATCCACGCCGATAAACGCGAGCCCAACACCGACAATCAAGCCCGTCGCTAAACTGACCAAGGTCTTGATCACCATATATTGATTCACCGATTGCAGAAAACGGTCAATCTGCTTTAAACGCATATCCGGATCATCCAGTGCCAAATGCAGTTTTTTCGGCAGAGACTGCGCCTCAAACAACATAAAGACGATGGTCAGAATGATCAGGAACAAATTTGCCATCACATTGCCGACACCCGAGAGCATATTGGTGGTCATAGACAACGCCATGCCGGGGTCGAAATAGGCCAGCACTTGCTCCTTGGAGATTTGGATATTTAGCGCCTGCAACTTATGCAGCACCCAGGAAAACTGCTCCACCAGCTGATCGCGATACTGCGGCAACTGCTTTGAAAACTCATTAATAGAGCTGCCCACTAGCGAAGCCAGCCATAAGCCCATCAACACGATAAAACCCATTAACAGGATCACGGCGAGCCATTTAGGTACGCGGTATTTGGTCATCAAGCCAATCGCCGGATTACAGATCACCGCAATAAAACTGGATAGCACAAAGGGAACAACAATCGGGCTGGCGGCCTTTATCCCTGCCAAAATAATCACCACAAAGGCCATGACGGCAAAACCTTTGTAAGCGGCAGACGGCGTATTGGAACGTGTCATGGCGTAAAAATCCTTCTTGATCTTCGATAAAGTTGTTAGGCTAGCCCAAGAAAAGTCTCAAACTCAATCACCTAAGCCATAAAACTAGATTGTCATTATGAAACCAGAAACCGCGATTATACGCATTAAAAACTTAAGACTGCGCACTTTTATCGGTATAAAAGAAGATGAAATCCAAAATCGGCAGGATGTGATCGTCAATGTCGTCATTCACTACTGTGCTGATAAGGCGCGCAACAGTGATAATGTCGACGATGCGCTGAATTATCGTACCATCACAAAAAAAATCATTGAGTTGATTGAAAACAATCGCTTCTCACTGCTCGAAAACCTCACCAGCCAGACATTAGCCATCGCCAGCGAGCATCCTTGGGTCGAATTTGCCAGCGTCGAAATAGATAAACCCCACGCCCTGCGCTTTGCCGATTCGGTGTCGATGGAGTTGTGTTACCAAAAACAGCAATAAAGTGATCCCCGCACGCCCGTTATCGTATATTGCTTATAATCAAAGAAAACCATCAACCAAGGACTCGACGATGAAGATATTGATAACGGGTGCAAGTGGGTTTATTGGCCAGCAGTTAGTCACCCATTTAGCCAATCAACATGAATTAGTTTTGCTGACCCGCCACCCCGGCAGCAGTCGGCAATTATTAGGCCCGCAGCACCAATATCTAAGTACCTTGGATGAAATTGATAATTTAAATCATATCGATGCGGTAATAAATCTCGCCGGCGAGCCCATTGTTGCTAAACGTTGGAGCGCGCAGCAAAAACAGCGCATCTGCGATAGCCGCTGGAATACCACAACAAAGCTTAGCCAACTAATTTTGAACAGCAGCACCCCGCCCAAGGTGATGATAAGTGGTTCTGCCATCGGTTTTTATGGCCGCCAAGGCGCCATCCCCATCGATGAAACCGCGGCCCCACATCCCGAATTTAGCCATGAGATTTGTCAAAAATGGGAGCGATTCGCACTAGAAGCCGCCAGTAAAACCCGCGTCTGCATCCTACGCACGGGTATAGTACTTGGCCATGGCGGCGCACTCGCAAAGATGTTGCCGCCGTTTAAATTAGGACTCGGTGGACCGATAGGCCATGGCTGCCAAGGCATGAGTTGGATCCACATTCAGGATATGGTTGCGTTGATAGACTTCTTACTCAACCATGACGAATGCGAAGGTATTTTCAATGCCACCGCGCCCAATCCTGTCAGTAACGCCGAGTTTGCCACCACCCTAGGCCGAGTGTTAAATCGCCCGACCTTTATCACGACCCCAGCCGCTATGCTGCGACTCGCCATGGGCGAAATGGCGGAATTACTTATCGAAGGACAATTTGTGCTTCCCAAACATGCGCTCGATGCGGGGTTTAGTTTCCGTTTTGAGCGGCTCGAACCTGCACTAAGGGACGTACTCGCGAGTTAATCGCTTTTTTCGACTCCAGCATTTTCGGTAACAGGCTTGAGAATAAAATGTTACCAGGCGCGTGAGACTGGGTTAACGCCATGCTGAATAATGGCTTGAAAATCAGAGATAAAAATCCCCTAAGGCGATTTATTTATCGATTTGGTTTTAGGCGATGCTGCGCTCGCATCTGGCAACAGCCGAAAAACATAAATGTAACACAATGATTTTAAAGACAATTTAACGACAATAACGCATTTTTCTGTTACACTCCCCGCCTCTTGCTTATCGCTATTGACGTGTTAGCGCCTGCACTGAAGCACAGTTAACGCTCCAAGCAAGTTCATTATCTTCAGTATTCGCCCCCTCAGTGGCGATACTGATCAACTACACCAATACGGTTCATATTCGCGCTTAATACTCCTTCTCCAACCTTGGGGATTGACAAGAATCTGTCCTTAGATCGCGCGTTTAACACTTAGCATTAGTCAATGCTAAATAACGAGATGGGTCGCCCTCACTCAGCTTTAGTACAGCCTGCTTGAGTACAGCGGTATTCCCACACAAACCATTTTTAAGGAACTATCATGCACACCACTTATACAATTGGCGAACTAGAGTCGTTCTTAATTGCTATCTTCGTGCTGTTTATTGGCCATTCCATCAATCGCCATGTGCGTGTTTTTAGACAATACAATATTCCCGAACCTATCGTAGGCGGGCTGGTCGTCGCCGCCGTCGTGGCCTTTTTACATTTCCAAGACATCACCCTCGCCTTCAGTTTACCCATGCAAAATACCTTAATGCTGATGTTTTTCAGTACCATAGGTTTATCGGCAAACTATAAGTTACTGCTTAGTGGCGGCAAAAAAGTGTTTATCTTTTTAGGCGTAGCGTCTGTCTATATCGTCATTCAAAATGCGGTGGGTGTGAGTCTTGCCAGCCTCCTCGGCTTAGATCCCATCTTGGGTCTTATCGCCGGCTCGATTACGCTGTCAGGCGGCCATGGGACTGGTGTTGCCTGGTCACAAACCTTTGCCGAAAACTACGGGATTAATACCTTAGAGCTTGCGATGGCGGCGGCCACCTTTGGCTTAGTCATGGGCGGCATTATCGGCGGCCCAGTTGCGCAGCGATTAATTGGCAAACACAATCTAGTATCCAGCTATGGCGTTGGTCGAAAGCACCACGCCACGCATCCACAACTGGTGACCTATGATCAGCTCGAAGAGGACCAAGTCACCGCCAAGACAATCATCGAAACCCTGTTTGTACTGCTGATCTGCGTTGCTGGGGCGAAATGGTTTACTGTGTTTGTCAGCGAATATCAGCTGAATTGGCTCAAGATGCCGGACTTTGTCTATGCCCTGTTTCTTGGGGTTATCATCGCCAACATCACCGAAGTGACCCGAGGTTATAAACCCCATACCGAGAGTATCGATGTAATAGGTACTGTGGCGCTGTCGTTATTCCTGTCTATGGCCTTGATGAATCTCAAGTTGTGGGAAATTTTGGATCTGGCTATCCCCTTACTGATTATCCTGTTGGTACAAACCGCAGTGCTGGCGGTATTCGCCTATTTTGTGACCTTCAAAATTATGGGTAGCAACTACGACGCGGCGGTGATCACCGGCGGTCACTGTGGCTTTGGTATGGGCGCCACTCCTACGGCGGTGATGAATATGGGCGCACTGGTGTCACGCACCGGCCCCTCGCCTCAGGCCTTTATGGTGGTACCGATTGTCGGCGCCTTCTTTATCGATATAGTTAATTTAATTGTATTGCAGGGCTACCTCAGCTTTTTGATGTAAGCGTACAACGCTTCGTAATCACATAAAAATGGCGCCGATAAGGGCGCCATTTTTATATCTCGTGAAGAGTGTCATCTAGGGACAAATTAGAACGCGCGCATCATGCGCTCTGGCTGCGGCAGGTAATAATCGTTGTAATCCAATGAGAAGACCACTGAGCTTGAGCGGCCAATAATCTCCTCTCTGGGCACAAAGCCTATGACTCTTGAATCGGCACTGTTATCTCGATTGTCCCCTAGCGCCAAATACTGGTTATAAGGCACCGTAACTGGGCCAAAATTGGCCAGCGGTGAGGGCTGCGGATTGAGGCGAATACTGTGCACTATGCCGAGGAGCTCCTCCTGCCACTCGGTGACATTCGCCGGCGCATAGGCACTTAATGCTTGCGATGTATAAACGAGTGGTTTGCCATTTAAATACAAGCGATTATCTCGCATCATCACAGTATCACCGGGTACGGCAATTACCCGCTTAATCAGCTTTTTATCAGCCTTTTTAGAGTCGAACACGATAATATCCCCACGAGTGGGGTCTGCAAGTTTAACGAGTGGAATATGGGTAAAGGGCACTCTGATATCGTAAGCCATCTTATTCACTAGAATACGGTCGCCCTCGACAATCGTCGGCAACATAGAACCTGTCGGCACTGTATTCCAATCGGCCACCGCACTCCTAAACACCAGCATTAGGCTGATAAACAACAAAAAGGAGCGATTATCTCTAAGTAATGTTCTAAGTTTTTTAAACATTCTGTTTATCTCCCTAAGGCCAAAATCCAGCAATCTTCTCGTTTGATGACAGTGCTAACTTATCAATTGACTGACGTAAGCAACTCATGCTCGTTAAATAGACTCATCAATCTCGGCGAAGTTCTTTACGGATAACATCTTGGCTTTTTCCATTTGTAAGCCAATGTGACAAATGCTCAAGCTTAGGCTCAGGCTAAAACACTCAAATAATCGCCATAAAAAAGCACTGATTTAGGCCAGTGCTTATTTTTTACATTTTGATTTTACATCTGATGGTGTTGCGGCATTCGCCTTAAGTCCAAACAGGCCTCATCTTAAGCGCCCGCTTTTAATAATTCGGCGCAGGATTGATTGAGTAATTGGCGGCAGCGCCAAACACCCAGCAATGCAACTAACAAGGCGCCGCAGACAGGGGCAATCCCCCACCATGGCCAGTGCATATACACATTGAGCTCAAACACTTGGGTCTTTAACAGATACAGTGCAAATTCCGCTACTATCACTGCAAGCACCCCTGCGATGCCTCCGAGTAATGCAAATTCAAGCCCAGTGGCGCTACGCAGTAACCAACCCGAGGCACCAAAGGTACGCAACACTGCGAGTTCACGCTGGCGCGTGGCCATTCCCGCCTCGGTTTGCGCAATAAGCACTAAAGAACTGGCCAGTAAGACGAGGACCAAGACCAACGTCAGCGACAGGGACACCTGCTCAATAATTTGTCGCAATTGCCCCACCATGGCGCCGACATCGATAATCGACACAGTAGGAAACTGCTGGATAAGTTCGAGGATCACTGTATTCTTTGGTGCATTATTCCCTAGCTCATCCGGCTTTTTGTCGTCGAGGTAGAAGCTTGCCATCGAGGTATAGGCAAAGGGCACCAGCGCTTCTTGCGTGAAGATCATAAAGAAGTTTGGCTGCATGGTTTCCCAGTGCACAGCACGGATACTGGCGACTTTAACCCTAAGCTCTTGGTTATCAATCATGTAAGTCAGCGTATCGCCCAGCTTTAGCCCTAAACGCTCGGCAACACCTGACTCGACAGAAACCTCATCCGCCGCCTGATTAAAATGCCCTTCAACTAACTCATTGTTGGCGGGTAAGCTATTGCGCCAAGTGAGATTAAGCTCGCGGGAGATCCCGACTCGTCCCTTCTCACCCGCTTCGGCCTGCTCGTTGGAAATCAAGGTTTCACCATTGATTTGAGTCAAGCGGCCGCGAATAACGGGATAGATATCCGTCGCTGCTATGCCCCTTTGTGCCATAAAGTCATTTAATGGCTTAGCATCATCGGGGGCGATATTGACCAAGAAATAGTTAGGTGCATTCTCGGGCAGCTGTTTTTGCCACTCATTCAGTAAATCTTGCCTTAGGGCCAAAATCGTCAGTAGCAATACCAAGGCCGCACTAAATCCCACCAGTTGCACCGCATTTTGCCGCGCGCGGCGGCGTAACCCCGCCAGTGCCAGTTGCAAGGGATTGGTAGTTTTCATGCCGACACTGTGGCCAAGGCGGATCATCACAAAGCCTAAAATACTCAGCAATACGCCGAGTAGCAGCACAGCCGCGACCACAGTCAGTGTCAGCGCCCAGCTTTGGGAATACAAATATCCCAACAGTGCCATCGCCCCTAAACTTAAGAGTAAATGCAGCCACATGCCGAGCTGCAAGCCTTCGAGTTGCCTTTGTAAAACGCGCAGCGGCGGAATCGCCAGCAGACGCATTAAAGGATAGGCCGAAAACATAAAGGCGCTGATAAGCCCAGTGCTGATCCCAAGCAGCAGCGGCCGCGTCAACGGTGGCGAATAGGCAGCGATTTCAGGGGGTAACAGTTGATTAATGCCTAAATCCAGCAGTGCCCCACCTATAAGCCCCAGCACAATGCCAAACAGCGTCACCAGCAGCAAATGGATACCAAACAGTCGACGAATTTGTGTTGATGAGGCGCCAAAGGTTTTAAGCATAGCCACCACGTCATAATGACGTTGGCAGTAACGCTGGGCGGCAATCCCAATCGCGGCGCAGGCCAGCGCAATACCGAGCAGGCTTGCCAGCAATAAAAAACGCTCCGCCCGCTTCACCGCGCCCGCTATCGGTGAGTCGCCGGACTGCACATCGACCCAGCGCTGGGAATTATTTAGCAGCGGTTTAACGCTATTTTCAAAGGCGCTTAAGGCGCTTTCTGCACCCGCAAATTGATACAGATAGGTCACTCGGCTGCCGGGTTGGATAACCCCAGTCTTGGCGACATCTTCTATCCGCATTAATACCACGGGGGAAGAAGCAAACGGATTAAAACCCGCATCGGGTAAGCGGCTGATTTCTTGACTTAAATGAAACTCACTGTTGCCCAATTCCAATGTTTTCGGGTATCCCAAGAGTCCCCCTAAGCGACTCTCGAACCACACCTCATCGGCGTGGGGCAAGCCTTGGGCTTTAACATCTTGGCCATTGGCCGCTTTAAGTTCGATATCTCCCTTAAGTGGATAACCAGACTCAACCGCCCGCACTGTGACTAACTGAAATTTATCCCCCGCATACACCATGGAGTTAAATTGCATATTGGTCACATGCTTAAGACCAAGCTCGTCGGCCTTGGCCAGAATGCTGGCGTCAATTTGAACGGGAGAGTCGATAATACGATCGGCGGCGATAAACTGGGTCGCCTGCCCGTTGATTGCGACTTGCAAACGCTCACTGACCCGCGCAAGACCGCTAACCGATAGCACCGCCAAGGTAATGGCGAGGATAATCAATAACAACTGCCCCTGTTGCAGCTCGCGCTTAAACAGGCGCCATGCCAAATTAAGCTCCATGGGTTAGGCCTCCTTGGCGCTTAATTCAAGGCTGTCATTCATGCTGTGCGATTGAGCCGAATCTAACTCTTCCTGCAAGTGGCCGTTATCCATAACCAGTTGCCGCTGGCAGCGTTTCGCCAATTGCAAGTCGTGGGTAACTAAGATGAGCGTGGTGTGGCTCTCTTGGTTGAGCTCAAACAACATATCGGCAATTTTATGGCCGTTAACACTGTCTAAATTGCCGGTTGGCTCGTCGGCAAATAGTACTTTAGGTTCACAGATAAAGGCGCGGGCAATGGCCACCCTTTGCTGCTCACCGCCGGATAATTGTTTAGGTAAATGGGTCAAACGGTGGGATAACCCTACGCGCCCCAGCATGGCCTCGGCCTTCTCCTTGGCATTTTTTACCCCAGCAAGCTCGGCCGGTAGCATCACATTTTCGAGGGCGGTTAAGGTATCAACTAACATAAAAGACTGAAAAATAAAACTCACTTTTTGCTTACGCAGCGCGGCTTTCTGTTCTTCATTGAGCGGTGATAGGGCTTGGCCATCAAGCCAAATCTCCCCCGACGTGGGGGTATCGAGCGCGGCGAGTAAGCCAAGCAATGTCGACTTGCCCGAGCCGGAGGGGCCTAATATCGCCACACTTTCCCCCTGCTTGACATCTAAGTTAATGCCCTTGAGGATAGTGAGCGAACCTTCCTGAGTAGTCACCAATTTTTCGAGGTTAACAACATTGATGGCACTGTTTTTTGAAACGACGTTAGACATAGGATCCTTCTTATACAAATCGTTCTTGCGTCAATCGCTAAGATGCAAGCCGATGGCAAAGGCCGTGAGCGCCTGCATCCTGTTAAGTCTGTTTATAACCACGCCAGTTCAGGCGGCGAAAGTATTGATCCTCGGCGATAGCTTAGGTGCCAGCTATGGCATGTCGGAACAAGTAGGCTGGGTGGCGCTGCTGCAAAAAAAATTACCCGAGCATGAATTTACCAATGGTTCGGTGAGCGGT
The DNA here is from genome assembly GCF_004354305.1 of Shewanella decolorationis. Classification (NCBI taxonomy): domain Bacteria; kingdom Pseudomonadati; phylum Pseudomonadota; class Gammaproteobacteria; order Alteromonadales; family Shewanellaceae; genus Shewanella; species Shewanella decolorationis. The sequence goes on from NZ_CP037898.1 coordinate 4,686,593, forward strand.
GAAACCACAGCGGGCGGTTTGCGTCGTTTGCCTGCGCTGCTCGATTCAGTAGCCCCCGATTTAGTGGTGGTCGAACTCGGTGGTAACGATGGTTTACGTGGATTCCCCCCAACGCAACTCAAAAATAACCTAATCCAAATCATTACCCTAGCTAAAAATAGCGGTGCTAAAGTGCTACTGACCGAAATCATGGTACCGCCTAACTATGGCCCTCGCTATACCCAAAAGTTCACCCAAGTGTATCAAGAGATTGCTAAAGACGAGGAGATTGCATTAATCCCCTTCTTTATGCAGGAGATTGCGCCCTATCCTGAGTTGATGCAAAGGGATGGAATTCATCCCAATGAAAAGGCCCAAGAGAAGATAGCCACTTGGATGCAACCTTGGATTGAAAAAGCATTAACTCAATAAAATCGCTGCAATTTTAAGCTAATAAACAGCTTGCTGATGTAAACTTGCATTTAAGCGATAAAAACATGCTCCAACGCAACATTAACGCCTGAGATAAACAGTAAAATTCGTGTTAGCAAATGGTTAACCCAACAAGGAGTCAATATGTCCCTTAGCCATCAGCAAAAAGTGTACATACCCAAGGAAGCTCGTACCAACCAGTACATCACCGCCGAAATTAAAGTCACGGATGAATTACTGGCGCAATACCCCGATTACCATAGCTGTTATCAAACCTTAAGCCGCATTATTTTTAACTTGGCAGAACAACACGATCTCCGTAACGTTCATGTGATCACTAACGATAAACTGCCAGTCGTGCGTTACCACACCGAAGCCTATTGCTTCCAAACCGCTGAACAAATTCTGTTTTTTTACAATCCTGCCTATCACGAGGCACAAAACCTGTTTACCGAGGATAACTACCGCGCTCGCAAACTGCGTATTGTATTCTTAGCGACTGGCGATGAGATCCGTAGCAACTCGGCTAATTTCCATACCCGAGTACGGGAACTCCTAAACGAATTAATGCCTAAGCTGCCGATTAACGATCTTAAGGTGAAGATCCGCGACCACCAGCATTTATCCTATGATTTATTCGCTAAATCAAAAGGTAATAAAGAAACCTATGGCTATAAACTCAGAGCCATCGCACCAAGATACAAGGCCAGAAAATGTGACCTGCCGGAAAATGTTAGCTCACTCACCTATGTCACCGTCAGTCTGCCGCTGAGTCGCAAACTCAAACAAGGTTTACTCCCCGACTCTGCAACAGACTTTAGCCCGTTATATCAACATCTTGAAGATAACTTCCTCAAGGCGGCTGCCAATAAGCAATTAACGCGATTGGCTATGATCGCCAACGGCCTAACCCCCTTAGTTCGTAACAGTAAGTTTGAGAAACTCGACAGCAAGGCCGAAGTGCAAATGATCGGTTTTGACCCTAACGCAACCGAGCAGCAAGTGATCCGCCGCTGGGATGCCGACAACTTAGTCGAAGCCGCGCATTTTACTATCGTCGCGGGCGCCAAGGACTGTGATGACTCTGGCTATGGCCGTTTTATGAATAACGTCGAAGCCGCACTGAAGACCTTTGCCGCCGAGATTGGGCTAGATCCAGAGCGTGAAGATCTCGTGGTGCGCTTCCACCAGCACATTAGCTACCAGCTCTAGTCATTCGCTGTAGCACAACCTAAAACAAAGGGCGCATCCGCGCCCTTTTTATCTTTTATTCCAAAACATTAGGCTCATAGGATGCCATGCACAAAAGCGCGCTAACTTGGCTTTAGCCAACCTTTTATCAACTTGACCACTTTATCATAGTCATCATCAAAACTGTGGCCACCGCTTAACTCCATCACAGTGACATTAGGCTGCTTGACCGCAGGGCATAAATGCAGCGGCGCATCGTCCTCTTTTCCATAGAGGCAAAGCATAGGCACAGTGGTTTGTTTGTTCACTTCGGGCAAGGTTAAGTAACGAGCCGATTGATTATCCGAGGTGACCATCTCGCTCACATGGATTTCAAAATCCGAGGATTGTGAAGGAGAGAGCAGCACAGCGCCCAAGATATTCTTCCGATACCGCGCGGGCATCTCATTTAGCACAAAGGGAATGACTTCAGCCCCGAAGGAATAACCAATTAAAATCACTTTTTGCGTGCCAAATTCGGCCTGGTACTTGTCGATGATTGCTAAGGTATCTTGGGTGACATCTTTGGGATCTTTTTGTTTCCAATAGTATTTCAGCGAGCTCCAGCCGACGACTGGCCAGCCCTGCTGCTGTAAAATGCCCCCAACGGCTTTATCGAGGGTCGCCCAACCGCCATCGCCACTCAAAAAAATCACCAGCGGTGGTTTGGTATGGGATGACGCAGCGTTTACCTGAGTTGATGGTTCGACAGGTAACAGAGTCAGCCCTAGATTATCGGCAAACTCATCGGCAAAGGCATTAGCAGTTGAACATAACAGTAAAACGCTCAGTATCTTGATTAAGGATTTCGTCATCTCGCACCTACTTTTTAAATACGCCAGTTGCACCACGACTCGTTAAGGTCACTAAACTACCCAGCACTACGGGTAAAGAGAGTCCGCCATAACAAATCAAATACTTAGCTTCCCACCTCGGATTAAACTTATCCTTATACCTTCTAAGTCCCTGAAAGTTGTAAAATTTATTCCCATTCTTATAAACCGTTTTGGCAAGCTTGGTCCAAAACGGCACTATGGCTCTATCTGTTAATCCAGACATGGGCGCCATGCCAAGATTAAACTGCTGATATCCTTGCTGTTTGCCCCAAAGCAGCAGCTCAGTAAACAAAAAGTCCATTATGTTGCTGCCCGATAAATTCGGCAGATAACGCATCAAATCGACGGAAAACTCCATTTTGGCGGCACTGGCCCACACATTGGAAAAGGCCACCGGCTCGCCGTTCAAATACACTAAGGCCATTGGCGTGGCACACAGGTAAGCGGCTGAGAAATAACCAACCGAAAACCCCTTTTCTCGCCCCTGTTTGGCCTTAAGCCAACTGGTTGAAATAGCCTCTAATGTTGGCAATAGACTCTGCACCTCACTGGCATCGATAAGCTTAAAGCTCAAGCCTTCCCTTAATGCCTTGGCATGGCTCTGTCGCAAACTGCGATACTTGCTTGACTGCAACTCAAATTCCGCCAAAGACACTATGGCCTCTTCGCCGAGTTTATACAGGCTCAACCCTTGCTCTAAAAAGTGAGGTAAATACTTTTGCGTCACTTGATAAAACACAGGCCAACCATCGTAGGCGTCACACAGCTCGCGAAACTGCCACAGGAGATCATCAAATTTATCTTGATTACCGATAGGATCGCCCATCACCACCCAGCAATGTCCGGCGCGGGCATACATTAAGAAGGCATCTTTATCTTCATTAAATAACAGCGACTTATCTTGTACTAAGGCGAGATAACCATGACTACTCGGTGCATCGGCAACAATTCCCATGGCGCAGCTCAAGGCTGAACTATCTAGGCGACGGGTATCGGGTTTTCGCACCGCGATCACATAGCGAATGGCAAAGCCGAGCAGAATTACTAAGGCTATCGCACCGCCCCGTAACGCGCGAGACACATGGCTATCCTGCGAGAAGGTTAACCAGAGCGAATCGTCATAATCCACATCTTGGTAGGCAAAAAACAATACCCACACCATCAAAAATAATGCCGCGGCGAGGGATAATATCCAGCCGAAGGAATACTTAACGCCCACAATCGAACCTTGGCGATAAAACACCTGTTCACAGGGCAGCATTAATAAATAGATTAGACCGAGCGCTAGAGAAATCTGCCACTCTGCGCCCTTAAGCACAATAAAAACAATGGCTACTAATAACAGCTTTTGGGTGAGTACGAAGGCTTTTTGATAACGCTTAAACAAGCCATGGGATAATAACAGTAGTAAAATACCACTGGCACTCAATATTAAGCTCGACAATTCAACTATCGACAGCGGCACTATCTCCCCTAGCCAATGATATTTGTGCACAATGGAAGGGTTAACCACTGAAAGCAATAAAACCAAACCAATGGAAAACACACTAATGCTTAATAGTGGTGGCAATAACTGCCTGACAATATGTAAATCAATATCTATCTTAGATAATTTATCCTTATTATTTAACACCAAGCCTACCACAAAATAAATCAGGGCCAGCATAAAAGGCACAATATAATAAATGACCCGATACACAATGACCGAGCCCAGTATTTGCTCAACGGGTAAATACTGGGACAATGTCACTGTAACTACAGATTCAAAAACACCAATCCCCCCAGGCACATGAGCAAGTACCCCGATGGCATTCGCCACAAAGAAAATACTAAGCACTTGAAGGTAACTTAATCCATCTACCGCAGGCAGCAGGCAATAGAATAATGTTCCCACTACTAACCAATCGAGTGTCGAGACCACAAACTGCTTCAACGACTGAGACAATTCGGGAGGCGCAAACTCAAACCCTCGAAAATAAATAGGTTTTTTACGCCACAGGCTAAAAAGAAAATACCCTACTACGCCGAGCAGCATCAGAACGCCAAACACTCGGCTCAAGGAAAATAACCACGTCGGCAATGGTAAATCAGCCAGTTGCTGCGCTGGGAAGTTAATCAGCGCGATACCACAAATAAAGAATAATCCGAGGAAAAAAGTCACCGAGCAGGCAAGCACTATTTGAGTAATCTGATTACCGCTTAACCCTAACTCTGAATAAAACTTATAGCGTATCGAAGTGCCTGTGAGTAATGAAAACCCTATGGTATTGGAAAAGGTAAAGGCTAAAAATGAAACGGGAGCGACTTTTTTATAGCTTAATGATGAGCCAAGTTGTTTAATCGCAAGATAATCATACAGGGTTAAGATTAAGTAGCTTGTCACTGTCAGTGCAATTGCAAGCGCAAGCTGTGAAAATGAAAATAATTTAACCTCAGCCAAAATATCATTTAATTGATAATCCTGCTCAAGGTTATACAAAAGCAATAACGAGACTGTGAATATTATTAAGCTAATAATCACACGAATGCGTTTCCCCATTTTCATCTCCACGTATTGTTAAGGGGCAAGTCAAGTTTAATGACTATTATGAATAAGGTATTAAATTTGAATTAATTTTAATTTATTATTAAGTGATATTTTAGCGAAAGATTTTTAACATAGTGATTTTTGAGTGGCAATAAAATTAAGCATTATCTAGATGATGTTTTATTCATCTTGTAACAAGTATGTTTTAATTTGCATTAATAATATCAAACTGCCTTATCTGAACATAAAAACACCAGAAAGGGTATTCAGTCCCCCCAATGACTCACCCATATTTTGGGTTGAGAATGTTGAGCTTAAATCGAGTCGCGTAAAACCATCTCCCCTTACCGCAGCGATGACTTGCACCATTTTGGCCATATTTCACATTGCCTTTTTCAGCTCCGAGCGCATCCTGTTAACGAAATTATAACAAAAAGCAGGAGCACCTATGTTCAACAAGACGATACACCCACTCTCACGCAAGGGCATTAAGGCAAAATCACGCCAGCTCTGGCCGAGCAACTCCCACAGAAATATAACTCAAGGTAAAGCGAATTGGCTGATGCCGACAGGGGTCGCCCTACTGATGGCTTTTAATCTAACGGGTTGTTTTTCTGACGATGATCCAGCACCAGTGGTGACACCACCTGTAGTTCAGCCCCCTGAAACAGGACCAACCTTCCCCGAAGGCGCCATCAAAATCCCCGCGGGCGATAACCTCACAATGCGTATCCAAGAAGCCTTAATCAACGCGCAAAGTGGTGCAGTGATCGTGCTTCCTAAAGGCACTTTTAATATTGACTCGACCTTGCTGTTTGATGGTGACGTGGATGGGGATGGCAGCTATGCCAAAAACGTTACTATCATGGGTTATGGGATGAAGGACACTGTGCTTAATTTCTCTCAAGCTAACTCGGGTGATGGGATTTTCGTTCAGAATGCGCTGAACATTACCATTCAAGATCTGTCGGTCAATGAAGCCAAAAACAACGGTATCAAGCTTAAAAATACCAATGGCATCATACTGCGCCGCGTGGGGGCGGTGTGGGAAGGCGAACTCGACAAAGATAATGGCGCCTATGGTCTGTATCCCGTAGAGTGTGAAAACATTTTGATTGAAGACAGCTATGTCCGAGGCAGTGCCGATGCGGGCATTTATGTGGGCCAATCCCAATATATTGTGGTGCGTCGCAATATTGCCAAGGAAAACGTTGCCGGGATTGAAGTCGAAAACTCTAAGTATGCCGATGTGTATGACAACGAAGCCATGGGCAACACCGGCGGGATTTTAGTGTTCGACTTGCCGATCAACAACCACAGATACGGCTCTAGCGTGCGGATTTTCAACAACAAAGTGTATGACAACAACACGCCTAACTTTGCCAACGCCTCGGCCAACCCCGCTGGGGTGCACATAGTGCCGCCGGGGACTGGGGTGATTGTGCTGTCTACCGCCGATGTGGAAATCTTTAATAACGAAATTACCCACCACGATACCTTAGGCGTAACAGTCAGCAGTTTCTTTATTGCAGAACCCGATATGACCTCCTTTGTCGGCAACTATGGGCAACCAGGTCAAGCTATTGAAGACGGCTGGCGCCCAGTGCCGCGCAATATCTACTTGCACGACAACGTGATCACCGACTATGGCAGCAAGCCTAAAGGTTATTTAATTCAAGATATTATCCGCGCCTATGTAATAAGCCACGGCACCTTGCCCGGCGTACTCTACGACGGCCTAGGGGAAATGCTTGCCAATAACGGCACAGCCGCTTACCTCGGTTTGAAAGAGGCCCCCTTTGCCGCAGATGGCAGCGATAACGTCTGCGCCAGTGATAACGGTGATGTGTCCTACGGCAGACTCTATGCCAACAGCAACACCGACATCAGCATCGCCGATGTGCAATACGAGAAAACCCAAAACAACCTGCTGAAATGTACTCAAGTGAGCCTCCCCGTACATACGGTGACCTTCGCGGGCCAAGTATTTGGCTGTGGAGTTGACGATAATACCGCAGGTTGTGATGGCGGCGTGCTCGTTGGCGGCGGAGGCACTATCGGTGAAGGCGAAGGCGGTTTAGTGGGTGATGGTGACCAAAGTCTTTGTCAGGCGACGGGTTCAAACGTCAGTTGGGATGCGCTGCTTAAAGCAAACTGCCCTAAACTGTCGGATTACAACCTGTTCAGCGATGCTAAAAACCCCACGGCAGGGCCCAATTCGGGTGGTGTCCCTTATGATCTTAACACTCAGCTCTTTACCGACTACGCCAGTAAATACCGCTTTGTATATTTGCCTTCGGGACAAAAAGCCAGTTACTCCGAAAACGAAGCGTTTGATTTCCCCGTGGGTAGCGTCATAGTTAAAACCTTTGCCTTGCCAAGCGATACCAGTAAGCGCGGGATCAGTAATGAGAGTTTGATTGAAACCCGTTTGCTGATCCATCGTCCAACCGGTTGGAGCGCCCTGCCCTATGTGTGGAATGCCGATAAGACAGATGCGACGCTGGCGAAAGCTGGTGCAATTAGCAGCCAAACCTTAAGCCATAAAGGGAAAAGCCTCACCTTTAACTACATGGTCCCGAGCATGAACCAATGTAAGCAATGTCACCAGTTTAAGGCCGATGACAACAGCAACGCCGTGTTTGTGCCAATTGGTCCTAAGGCGCGCCATTTGAACCGCAATTACAACTATCAAGATGGCACCATGAACCAACTGCTGAAATGGGAAAGCCTAGGTATTTTGCAGGGATTACCAAATCTGAGCCAAGTACCACAAGTGCCCGCCTACCACGATGGTGACGAAGCCACAGTCGCAAGCTTAAGCGATACCGCATTAATGCAAACGGCTAAGGGTTATCTCGACATCAACTGCGCCCATTGCCATAGACCCGAGGGCAACGCCTCTAACACCGGCCTCAAACTCGAGTACTGGCGTGGCTACAGCGATGATGCGGGTTTCTCCCACGGCACCTGTAAATCGCCAGTCGCCTATGGCGGTGGAAACTTAGGTTTTGACGTAGTGCCCGGCAATGCCGCTAAGTCAATCATGCACTTTAGAATGCAAAGCACGACCCCAGGCGATCGTATGCCTGAAATTGGCCGTAGCTTAGCCCATGATGAAGGTGTAGCACTGATCAGCGAATGGATTAAACGTCTACCCGCGGCAAGCTGCTCACAATAGCGTCAACGGTGACAGTGGGTGAAAGCTGGCTTGCAATCACCCACTTGCTTACCACGCCAAGACAGATCAACCCTGACAGAGAAGGCCGACTTAGGCCTTCTTATTTCAAGCAACAACTTAAAGAGCGGATAATCCGATGACAAACCGCCTAACACTCATCGCAATCTTCAGCTTAACGATGTTAGTAACAGCCTGTGGCGGCGGTGACAGCCAAAGCAACGATAATGGCCAAACGCCAACTCCGCCAACGACACCCACTGTACCGACAACGCCCACTAGTTTGTGTGTGAATACGACTGGGCAAGTTAACTGGCCCGCCTTAATGGCAGAGGACTGCCCAGAGTTAAGCCAATACGGGCTCTTTATCGACCCCGCGAACCCTACCGCGCAGCCGCAAGCACCGGGATTTGGTTATCAGCTCGCCACACAGCTGTTTTCTAACTATGCCAGTAAATACCGTTTTATCTATTTACCCACAGGCAGTAGCATGCAATACCAAGCGCAGGAGACATTCGAGTTTCCAACTGGCACCGTGCTGGTCAAAACCTTTGCTCTGCCACAGGATACGGCTATCACAGGCATAGCCAACGAAACCCTTATTGAAACGCGGCTATTGATCAAACGCTCCCAAGGCTGGACGAGTCTGGTTTATCAATGGCAACAAGGTGAAGCAAAGCTGCTTACCGCGGGTGCAAGCGTGCATCATACCCTGATTAATCAAGGTCAAAACCAAAGCTTCGATTACAGCATACCGAGCCGCGCCGAGTGCAAAATTTGCCACCAAATCAATCAAGATAACAGTAGTCAAATCATTCCGATTGGCCTTAAAGCCCATCTCTTGAATCGCGATATCATCGACCAAGGGCAAAGTGTCAACCAACTCAGCCTGTGGGCCAAACAAGGCAAGCTTGAGCAGTTACCCGAGTTAAGCCAAGTCGCTAAAACCTATGCCATAGACAACCTCCAAGCCGATTTAACCAGCCGTGCAAAGGGCTATTTAGATGTTAACTGCGCCCATTGCCACAGCGCCAAAGGCTATGCCAGCATCTCCGGCTTACGCCTTGGGTTTTATATCGACCACACCAGTTATCAATATGGCATTTGCAAACAACCACCCGGCTGGGATGGCGGTGCTAAAGGACTCGATTACGATATCGTCCCAGGCAATGCCGACCATTCGATTTTGCTCTATCGCCAAACACTGTCAGAACCCAAAGATCGCATGCCGCCCATCGGCCGCAATCTTGAGCACCAAGAAGGCGTGGAATTAATTCGTCAATGGATAGATTCACTGGCACCGAGTTTAGGGAATTGTACTTAGATGGATGACTAGCGGTTATCAACACTTAGGAGAGATACAGGCATATGACTGTATCTCCAACCAACCGCCAAATGATTTAACTATGACTTTAACGGCAAAATTGCGGCTTCAAGGGCAAGGTTCAGTCAATCGCCTTACTTAGTTAGCCCGTTCACCACCATTCAGCTGACTAAAATACCCGGGTGGATGGCCAATCCAATGCTTAAAGGATTGACGGAAATGGCTCACATCACTGTAGCCTAAGGTCTCGGCAATCGCCTCAATATCAAGCTCGTTAGCTAAAATCAACTCGACCGCCCTTTGACAACGCACCTGATCGATTAAGCGTTGATAACTCGAGCCAAGCTGTGCCAGCTTACGCCGAAAGCTGCGATCGCTCATATGCAGTTGCATAGCCATGTCATCTAAATGAAGCACTTGGGGAAAATGCTCACGAATTGCTGCCAGTACGGTTTCGATAAAAGATGTGGTCGAGACATAAGCAGTATTTTCGGTGTAGGCAGGGAATGGGTAATTGATAGCAAGTGAAAGATAATTTAGAGAAATACTCCATTCATAATATTCGCAATTAAACTGCACTTGAGCACCCGTGGCTTCGCTTAAAAAACGGCTGTCACGGACAGGTTCCGCCAAATTGATTTGCTTAAGCATAATCGCCTCCCCTGTGAGCTCTCTGGCAAGCCCTAACAGCGAACCTATGCTATGCAAGAACTGGAATCCATATTGTGCTTTGTCGATACGGCCGGTGTTGAGCCAGCGAATACAAATACCGTCTTCTTCAAAACGTACTAAAGTATCGGTAAAACTGCCGACTAAACGGGGATGATTGAGCACAAACTGCAAGCAGGCCTGTAAGGAAGTCAACTGCGCCAGATGGGGTAAGAGCACATCTAAACTACTCACCCGATAGCTCAGGCCTAATTTGGTTCCAATATCGGGATTACCAACCCGCATACGCAAAAACTCCATCGCATATTCTACCTGCCATACATAAACAAACTGGCAATGATTAAGCTCTGCTTGGCCAACGCCAATGTGAGCACACACCTTCTGTAAGGCACTTTCACCTAACTCCATGGCAATAAAATCAAGAATATTGCGTAATTCGAATGCGGGATAGGTTTGATCACCCACCATCAGGTTCGTCTTGTAGTCGACGCGCTGTAACATGGAAAATCCTTAATATGATTTGTTCAGCTTTTAATTCCCTAGGTGATTAGTTGTATAAGATCTCACTTAATTTGAATAGTCTTAAACCAAACTTAATGTTAAAAAAATGTGTTTTTTATTTCATACTCAAATTCAAACAAAAAAGCCTGCATATTCGCATAATGCCACTCGCTTAAGAGCGAGTGGCATTTTTACTTGGATATTTCACCGTTTTCTTTAGCACCACACGCGGGTAGCTGGGCCGCTTCCTCTTTGGGGCCTTTTGCCATTTTCCCTCAGTCGTTTTAAGTGCTGTGGGATCGCTCCAGGACTCCCTCTGTCGCTCCAACCAAACTCATCTTGGATTAAAAACAGGGCATTAATGAAACTTATTCTCTGTGGCTCAACTTGATGCTGCACTGCCATGGCAGCCATCTCTAGCCGAACAATATTGTAGGTCGTCAAGATCCCCCATAATTCTTGATACACCCCATCCTTCTTCTTACTGCGCAGGACAGGTTTATTTTCCAGTTGATATTGCTTCAGCTCACCATAACCCCTCTCTATCTCCCATCGCTGCCAATACACCTTGAGCAAATCGTTCACTGGATAAGTGTCGGGA
>NZ_CP037898.1:4697969-4714557 GCF_004354305.1 Shewanella decolorationis
ATTCATCATCGTATTCATGAACAAATGTGACATGGTTGACGATGCTGAGCTGTTAGAACTCGTTGAAATGGAAGTACGTGAACTGTTATCAGAATACGACTTCCCAGGTGATGATTTACCAGTAATCCAAGGTTCAGCTCTGAAAGCGCTTGAAGGCGAGCCAGAGTGGGAAGCGAAGATCCTTGAGCTGGCAGCAGCTTTAGACTCTTACATTCCAGAACCAGAGCGTGATATCGATAAGCCATTCCTGATGCCAATCGAAGACGTATTCTCAATCTCTGGCCGTGGTACAGTAGTAACTGGTCGTGTTGAGCGTGGTATCGTACGTGTTGGTGACGAAGTAGAAATCGTAGGTATCCGTACNACTACTAAGACAACCTGTACTGGTGTTGAAATGTTCCGTAAGCTGCTTGACGAAGGTCGTGCAGGTGAGAACTGTGGTATCCTGTTACGTGGTACTAAGCGTGATGACGTAGAACGTGGTCAAGTATTATCTAAGCCAGGTTCAATCAACCCACACACTACTTTTGAATCAGAAGTTTACGTTCTGTCAAAAGAAGAAGGTGGTCGTCACACTCCATTCTTCAAAGGCTACCGTCCACAGTTCTACTTCCGTACAACTGACGTGACAGGCACTATCGAACTGCCAGAAGGCGTAGAGATGGTAATGCCAGGCGACAACATCAAGATGAAAGTGACTCTGATCTGTCCAATCGCGATGGACGAAGGTTTACGCTTCGCAATCCGTGAAGGTGGCCGTACAGTAGGTGCTGGTGTTGTAGCTAAGATTTTCGCTTAATCGCGAACGAGTTATAGTACTGAAAAAGGAAGCTTCGGCTTCCTTTTTTGTTTAAGTCGATTATTTACCAGGTTTTGTGGGTTGCAACGGCTGTGCATCCTTGCTAACAAAGTCGAATAAGAATACAATCTATGGCCGATTTTTGACCCTGAGCTTATGCAACATGATGCGTTTCTAAGGGTATTCGGAATGCAGAGTATCTAAAGCGTATTGTAACTGGGTCGTATGTCCCTAATTATTGTGCTCAAGCTCAGGCCGTATTGAGTAACGGAATAACCGATGACAACAAATACTGAAAACCAGACTAACTCTCTGGATATCGTGAAGTGGGGTTTAGCGATCCTATTGCTGGCCGCTGCTGTTATTGGCAATCAGATGTATAGCGAGACAAGTGCCGTGATCCGTGCACTGGCTGTTATCGTTGCATTCGCTATTGCTGGTTTTATTGCCCTGCAAACAGAAAAGGGTAAGAAAGCCTTAGCGTTCGCTCGTGAGTCGCAAATTGAAGTGCGCAAGGTCGTATGGCCAACACGTCAAGAAGCGCTTAACACCACTTTTATTGTCCTTGCTGCAACAGGTATTTTAGCCCTTGTTTTATGGGGTTTAGATGCAGTGTTAATGCACATTGTCAATTTCATCACTGGCGTATAGGCACCTCGAATGACTGAAGCTAAAGAAGCTAAAAAAAGATGGTATGTAGTGCAGGCATTCTCAGGCTATGAAGGCCGAGTTTGTAAGTCACTGATTGAATACATTAAAATGCACGGCATGGAACAGTACTTCGGCGAAGTATTAGTTCCGACTGAAGAAGTCATCGAAATGCGTGCAGGCCAGCGTCGTAAGAGCGAGCGTAAGTTTTTCCCGGGCTATGTGTTAGTCCAGATGGAAATGAACGATGACAGCTGGCATTTAGTCAAAAGCATCCCGCGTGTTTTAGGCTTTATTGGCGGAACTTCTGATCGTCCTGCGCCAATTTCAGATAGAGAAGCGGATGCAATTCTGCGTCGCTTACAAGAAACCACAGCTTCACCGACTCACCGCGTTATTTTCGAGCCGGGTGAAGTGGTGCGTGTTTGTGATGGTCCATTTGCTGACTTTAACGGTACCGTTGAAGAAGTGGATTATGACAAGAGCCGCGTAAAAGTGTCAGTAATGATCTTTGGTCGTTCTACACCAGTCGAGCTCGATTTTAATCAGGTCGAAAAAGGCTGATTAAATTAAATACAAAAATCCGTTTGGCAACGGGTGCGGATTTCTATATAATCCGCACCCGTTGTTTTCGGGGGAGCACGTCGGCATGTCGCTGATGCGCGTTTGAACCCAAACTGAGGAAATGTCAGATGGCAAAAAAGATTGATGCTTATATTAAGCTACAAGTGAAATCAGGTTCTGCGAACCCTTCACCACCAGTTGGTCCAGCTCTGGGTCAGAAAGGTGTGAACATCATGGAATTCTGTAAAGCGTTCAACGCCCGTACAGAAAAAATGGAAAAAGGCATGCCTATTCCAGTCGTGATCACTGTATACAGTGACCGTTCGTTCACTTTCGAAACTAAGACTCCGCCAGCTTCTTACTTACTGAAGACTGCTGCAGGCCTGAAGTCAGGTTCTTCACGTCCAAACACTCAGAAAGTAGGTACTATCGCTCGTGCTAAGATTCAGGAAATTGCTGAAATGAAAGCCGCCGATATGACTGGTGCTGATATTGAAGCGATGACTCGCTCAATCGAAGGTACTGCGCGTTCAATGGGTTTGGTTGTAGAGGGTTAATATAATGGCAAAACTAACTAAACGCATGCGCGTAATCCGCGAGAAAGTTGACGGTACTAAGTTATACGAAATCAACGACGCTGTTGCTCTGTTAAAAGAATTAGCAACTGCTAAGTTCGTTGAAAGTGTTGACGTTGCAGTTAACCTGGGTATTGACCCACGTAAATCAGACCAAAACGTTCGTGGTGCTACTGTATTACCACACGGTACTGGTCGTGAAGTTCGCGTTGCAGTATTTACACAAGGTGCAAATGCTGAAGCTGCAAAAGCTGCTGGTGCAGAACTCGTTGGTATGGATGATCTGGCTGAGCAAATCAAAGCCGGTGAAATGAACTTCGACGTAGTTATCGCATCTCCAGATGCAATGCGCGTTGTTGGTATGTTAGGTCAAATCTTAGGCCCGCGTGGTTTAATGCCTAACCCAAAAACTGGCACAGTAACGCCAAACGTTGCTGAAGCAGTTAAGAACGCTAAAGCTGGTCAAGTTCGTTACCGTAACGACAAGAACGGTATTATCCACACTACTATCGGTAAAGTGGATTTCACACCAGTTCAATTGAAAGAGAACTTGGAAGCGTTAATCTCTGCACTGAAAAAGGCTAAGCCTGCAGTTGCTAAAGGTGTATACGTGAAGAAAGTTAGCATCTCTACCACTATGGGTGCAGGTGTAGCTATCGACCAAGCGACTCTCGATACAGCTAACTAATTTTACAAGGTACGCGCATTAGTCTATAATGCGCGCACTTTGTGGGTTGAAGCCTGTTTTTGATGTGTAAAACATCGTGAAACGGGCTTCCGTCCAAGACCGCAGGTGTTTTCCTTATCGGTTTACTTAATTTCCTGCGTAGACGGTGTCAGGCCCCAGCTAAATTTTTTTACTGGATAATCTGCACCGTAAGTCACTAAATACATAAGTATTTAGTATGGTAAATACTAGGGGTATACCCTAGGTGGAATCCAGGAGTAAAGCCAATGGCATTAAGACTCGAAGACAAAAAAGCGATTGTTGCTGAAGTCAACGAAGCTGCCAAAGGTGCGCTATCTGCAGTAGCCGCTGATTCACGCGGTGTAACTGTAGGTGCTATGACCGGTCTGCGTAAAAAAGCTCGTGAAGCTGGTGTTTATGTACGTGTAGTACGTAACACTCTGGCTCGTCGTGCTGTTGAAGGTACTGCTTTTGAGTGCCTAGCAGAAACGTTCACTGGCCCAACTTTGATTGCTTTCTCTAACGAGCACCCAGGTGCTGCAGCTCGTCTGTTAAAAGACTTTGCTAAAGAGCAAGCTAACTTCGAAGTTAAAGGCGCTGCCTTTGAAGGGAATTTCATCCCTGCAGCTGAAATTGATCGTTTGGCGAAACTGCCAACATACGAAGAAGCACTAGCACAGTTAATGATGACTATGAAAGAAGCATCTGCTGGCAAGTTCGTTCGTACTCTGGCCGCCCTGCGCGATCAAAAACAAGAAGCCGCTTAATTTTAAGCTGGCTGCTTAATAAAATTGAATTCAGAACAATAGGAAACATTTGTTATGTCTATCACTAAAGACCAAATCTTAGAAGCCTTTGCAGCTATGTCTGTAATGGAAGTTGTTGAACTGATCGAAGCTATGGAAGAGAAGTTCGGCGTTTCTGCTGCTGCTGCAGTAGTTGCAACTGGTGGTGCTGATGCTGGTGCTGCTGCTGAAGAACAAACAGAATTCACTGTTATGTTAACTGCTCACGGCGACAACAAAGTTGCTGTTATTAAAGCAATCCGCGGTGCAACTGGTTTAGGCCTGAAAGAAGCTAAAGCAATGTCTGAAGCTGCTCCTGTAGCAGTTAAAGAAGGCGTTTCTAAAGAAGAAGCTGAAGCTCTGAAGAAAGAACTAGTTGAAGCTGGTGCTTCAGTAGAAATCAAGTAAGCTATTATCTAGCTTGCTCACCCAAGCCACTTGGGTGGAGGCTGGCGGTTTTTTAACCGTCGGCCTTTTTTGCGCTATATGCGCCGGCGATTTTTTTTCACCGTTTGTCGCCAGATTTTGCAGTCCCTAGCAGAGATTACTGGTTAGGTTCTTGCCATCAACGGTGATGGGCAAACGTGCTGAATGCAATAACTTAAGTTATTGATTCAGTCTTGGTCACATCTCGTAAGCAGAGGAAACCCATGGTTTACTCCTATTCTGAAAAGAAGCGTATTCGCAAAGACTTTGGTAAGCGTCCACAGGTGTTGGATATTCCTTACCTTTTGTCTATTCAGTTAGACTCTTTTAAGAAGTTCACCGATCAAGATCCTACCGGTGAGCGCGGTTTAGAAGCCGCCTTCCGTAGCGTTTTTCCCATCAAGAGCTTTTCTGGTAATTCAGAACTGCAATACGTCAGCTATAAGCTTGGCGAGCCTGTTTTTGATGTGAAAGAGTGTCAGATCCGTGGTGTTACATATTCAGCTCCACTGCGCGTTAAATTACGCATGGTGTTGTATGATCGTGAAGCAGCGGCCGGCACTGTAAAAGATATTAAAGAACAAGAAGTCTACATGGGTGATATCCCATTGATGACTGACAACGGTACCTTTGTGATCAACGGTACTGAGCGTGTAATCGTTTCTCAATTACACCGTAGCCCAGGCGTATTCTTCGATCACGACCGTGGTAAAACCCACTCATCAGGTAAGGTGCTGTATAACGCACGTATCATTCCTTACCGTGGTTCATGGTTAGACTTTGAATTCGATCCTAAAGATGCGCTGTTCGTACGTATTGACCGTCGTCGTAAATTACCTGCGACCATCATTCTGCGTGCATTAGAGTATTCTACTCAAGAGATCCTCGACCTGTTCTTCGAACGCGTTGAATTCAAGATCAAGAAAGATACTCTGGTTATGACCTTAGTGCCTGAGCGTCTACGTGGTGAAACCGCCAGCTACGACATCAAGGATGCTGAAGGTACCGTATTGGTTGAAGCGGGCCGTCGCGTGACTGCACGTCATATTCGCCAACTCGAAAAAACCAACACCACTGAACTCGAAGTACCAGTTGAGTACATCGTGGGCAAATATGCTGCCCAAGATTACATCGATCCGGACACGGGTGAAGTATTAGTTTCTGCTAACAGTGAAATCAGCTTAGAAGACTTAGCGAAGTTATCACTGGCAGGCATCAAAGAGCTGAGCACGTTGTACATCAACGAGCTAGACCACGGTGCTTACATCTCTGACACTCTGCGTATCGATCCAACCACTAACCGCTTAGAAGCGTTAGTTGAGATCTACCGCATGATGCGTCCTGGTGAGCCACCAACCAAAGATGCTGCAGAAGCCCTGTTCCAAAACTTATTCTTCAGCGAAGAACGTTATGACCTGTCTAAAGTAGGTCGTATGAAGTTCAACCGTCGTCTCAGCATTCCTGATGACGAAGGTAGCGGCGTGCTGTCTAAAGAAGACATCGTTGCAGTAATGAAGAACATCATCCACATCCGTAACGGCTTCGACGAAGTGGACGATATCGACCACTTAGGTAACCGTCGTATTCGTTCTGTGGGTGAAATGGCTGAAAACCAATTCCGTGTTGGTCTGGTCCGTGTTGAGCGCGCCGTGCGTGAACGTCTGTCATTAGGCGATCTGAACGAGCTGATGCCACAAGACTTAATCAACGCTAAGCCAATTTCTGCTGCAGTGAAAGAGTTCTTCGGTTCTTCTCAGCTGTCACAATTCATGGACCAAAACAACCCGCTGTCAGAAGTAACGCATAAGCGTCGTATTTCTGCTCTAGGCCCAGGTGGTTTGACCCGTGAGCGTGCAGGCTTCGAAGTCCGCGACGTACACCCAACTCACTATGGTCGTTTATGTCCAATTGAGACCCCTGAAGGTCCAAACATTGGTCTAATCAACTCATTAGCAAGCTTTGCCCGTACTAACTCATACGGCTTCTTAGAAACACCATACCGCAAAGTGGTAGACGGTGTGATCACTGACGAAGTGGAATACTTGTCTGCGATTGAAGAAGGTCGTTATGTGATTGCACAGGCGAACATCGAAGTTGACTCACAGGGCCGCATGGTTGAAGAGCAGATCGCATGTCGTCACAAAGGTGAATCTACCTTTATGCGCGCGTCTGACATTCAATACATGGACGTATCGCCACAACAGATTATCTCTGTTGCTGCGTCACTGATCCCGTTCTTAGAACACGACGACGCGAACCGTGCATTGATGGGTGCGAACATGCAACGTCAAGCGGTACCAACGCTGAAATCAGAGAAGCCTCTGGTCGGTACAGGTATTGAGCGCACGCTAGCTGTGGATTCAGGCGTAGTAGTCGCCGCTAAACGTGGCGGTGTGATCGATTACGTTGATGCGAGCCGTATCGTAGTTAAAGTAAATGAAGACGAGCTGCGCCCAGGCGAAGCCGGTATCGACATTTACAACCTGACTAAGTACACCCGTTCTAACCAAAACACTTGTATCAACCAACGTCCTTGCTGTTCTGTTGGTGAGCCAGTAGTTCGTGGTGACGTGTTAGCAGACGGTCCGTCTACTGACTTAGGTGACTTAGCCCTTGGCCAGAACATGCGTATCGCGTTCATGCCTTGGAACGGTTACAACTTCGAAGACTCGATCTTAATTTCTGAGCGTGTTGCACAAGAAGACCGTTTCACCACTATCCACATTCAAGAGCTGTCTTGTATCGCTCGTGATACCAAGCTGGGTAGCGAAGAAATCACTGCTGACATTCCAAACGTAGGTGAATCTGCTCTGTCGAAACTCGACGAGTCAGGTATCGTTTACATCGGTGCAGAAGTGAAGGGCGGCGACATTTTGGTAGGTAAAGTGACGCCAAAAGGCGAGACTCAACTGACGCCAGAAGAGAAGTTACTGCGCGCCATCTTCGGTGAGAAAGCGTCTGATGTGAAAGACAGCTCACTGCGTGTACCTAACTCTGTTAAAGGTACCATCATCGACGTTCAGGTATTTACCCGTGACGGCGTTGAGAAAGACAAACGCGCCATTGAAATCGAAGAAATGCACATTGCCCAAGCTCGTAAAGACTTAGGCGAAGAGTTCAAGATCCTTGAAGAAGGCGTATTGAGCCGTGCGCGCAACTTATTATTAAGTGCTGGTTTCACTGAAGCACAAATCGCAGCATTGCCACGTAAAGATGTATTGGTTCAAGTTATTGACGATGAAGCCAAACAAACTGAGCTTGAGCAATTAGCTGAACAGCATGAAGAGCTGAAAGCAGACTTCGATAAGAAGTTTGAAATTAAACGTCGCAAGATCACCCAAGGTGATGACTTGGCACCAGGCGTACTGAAGATCGTTAAGGTTTACTTAGCGGTTAAACGTACTATCCAACCCGGTGACAAGATGGCGGGGCGTCACGGTAACAAGGGTGTTATCTCTAAGATTAACCCAATTGAAGACATGCCGTACGACGAGCAAGGCAACCCTGTGGACATCGTATTGAACCCGTTAGGCGTTCCATCACGTATGAACATCGGTCAGGTTCTTGAAGTTCACTTAGGTGCTGCTGCTAAAGGTATTGGTAACAAGATTGCTGCCATGCTGGAAGATCAGCGCGAGAAGGGACTTGCAGAAGTTCGTAACTACATCAAGCAAGTGTACGAATTAGGTGACGAAGTGCAGCAGCGCGTTGACATCGATTCATTCACTGACGATGAGTTACTGCGCTTAGCGAACAACCTGAAAGGCGGTATCCCAGTTGCTACGCCAGCCTTCGACGGTGCTAAAGAGAAAGAGATCAAGCAGATGCTTGAGCTTGCAGGCTTGCCAACCTCTGGTCAGCTGAAATTATTTGATGGTCGTACCGGTAACGAATTTGAGCGTCCAGTAACTGTAGGTTACATGTACATGCTCAAACTGAACCACTTAGTTGACGACAAGATGCACGCCCGTTCTACCGGTTCGTACAGCTTAGTGACTCAACAACCACTGGGCGGTAAAGCTCAGTTCGGTGGTCAGCGTTTCGGGGAGATGGAAGTGTGGGCACTCGAAGCATACGGTGCCGCTTATACGCTTCAAGAAATGCTCACCGTGAAATCGGATGACGTTAACGGTCGTACTCAGATGTATAAGAACATCGTCGACGGTAACCATCAGATGCAGCCTGGCATGCCAGAGTCCTTCAACGTATTACTGAAGGAGATCCGTTCACTCGGTATCAACATCGAGTTGGATCAGGAATAAGCGCAGGTATTTAGCCGCGTTTGGCAACAGAATGGTGCTCCGTGCGAGCGGAGCACCCGGTTTAACTCCTTCAGGAGAGAAACGTGAAAGACTTATTAAAGTTTCTGAAACAGCAAAGCAAGACTGAAGAATTTAACGGCATCAAAATTGGTCTGGCATCGCCTGATCTGATCCGTTCTTGGTCTTTTGGTGAAGTTAAGAAGCCAGAAACCATTAACTACCGTACCTTCAAGCCTGAGCGTGAAGGTCTGTTCTGTGCGCGTATCTTTGGCCCGGTCAAAGATTACGAATGTTTGTGCGGTAAGTACAAGCGTTTGAAGCACCGTGGTGTGATCTGTGAAAAGTGTGGTGTAGAAGTTACCCAGACTAAAGTACGTCGTGAGCGTATGGGTCACATTGAGCTGGCTAGCCCAGTTGCCCACATTTGGTTCTTGAAATCACTGCCGTCCCGTATCGGTTTAATGCTGGACATGACGCTGCGTGATATCGAACGCGTACTGTATTTTGAATCTTTCGTCGTGATCGAGCCTGGCATGACCAGCCTTGAACGTGGCCAAATGCTGACAGAAGAAAACTATCTGGACGCATTAGAAGAATACGGTGACGAATTCGAAGCTAAGATGGGTGCTGAAGCGGTATTAGAACTGCTGCGCGCAATCGATCTCGAAAAAGAAATCGAACAAATGCGTGAAGAGCTGCCATCAATCAACTCTGAGACTCGTCGCAAGAAAGTGACAAAGCGTCTTAAGTTGATGGAAGCGTTCCACACTTCTGGCAACAAGCCAGAGTGGATGATCTTAAAAGTACTGCCTGTGTTACCACCTGACTTACGTCCGCTGGTACCGCTCGATGGCGGCCGCTTCGCGACTTCAGATCTGAACGATCTGTACCGCCGCGTGATCAACCGTAACAACCGTTTGAAGCGTCTGTTAGATTTAGCTGCGCCGGACATCATCGTACGCAACGAAAAGCGTATGTTACAAGAGTCTGTTGATGCGCTATTAGATAACGGTCGTCGTGGTCGTGCTATTACCGGTTCTAACAAACGTCCTCTGAAATCTTTGGCCGACATGATCAAAGGTAAACAAGGTCGTTTCCGTCAGAACTTGTTAGGTAAGCGTGTTGACTACTCTGGTCGTTCGGTAATTACCGTAGGTCCTACTTTACGTCTGCACCAATGTGGTCTTCCTAAGAAGATGGCACTGGAACTGTTCAAACCATTCATCTATGGCAAGCTGGAAGGTCGTGGCTTAGCGACAACCATCAAAGCGGCTAAGAAGATGGTAGAGCGTGAAGTGGCGGAAGTTTGGGACGTTCTGGATGAAGTGATCCGCGAACATCCAGTGATGCTTAACCGTGCACCAACACTGCACAGACTGGGTATCCAAGCGTTCGAACCTGTACTGATTGAAGGTAAAGCCATCCAGTTACACCCACTAGTTTGTGCGGCCTACAACGCCGACTTCGACGGTGACCAAATGGCGGTACACGTACCGTTAACACTGGAAGCGCAGCTTGAAGCCCGTGCCCTGATGATGTCTACCAACAACATCCTGTCACCTGCGAACGGCGAGCCTGTAATCACTCCGTCTCAAGACGTGGTATTAGGTCTGTACTACACCAGCCGTGAGCGTATCAACGGCCGTGGTGAAGGTATGTACTTTATGTCTGTTGCTGAAGTTGAAAAAGCTTACGCAACTGGCGCTGCTGAACTGCATGCCCGTGTGAAAGTGCGTATCACTGAAACCGTTATCGGTGACAATGGTGAGCGTACTGAGCAACGTCGTATCGTAGATACAACTGTGGGTCGTGCTCTGCTGTCACAAATTCTGCCAGCAGGTTTGTCATTTGATCTGGTTAACCAGAACATGGGCAAAAAGCAGATTTCTAAACTATTGAACACTTGTTACCGTCAATTAGGTCTGAAAGATACTGTTATCTTCGCTGACCAACTGATGTACACAGGTTTCCGTTACGCCACTATCTCTGGTGCATCTGTCGGTATCGACGACATGGTGATCCCAGCTGAGAAGTACACTTTAGTTGCTGACGCTGAAGCAGAAGTGCTCGAAATTCAAGAGCAGTTCCAATCAGGTCTGGTAACCGCAGGTGAGCGTTACAACAAAGTCATCGACATCTGGGCAAGTGCGAACGAAAAAGTTTCTAAAGCGATGATGGAAAACCTGTCAACTGAGACAGTGATTAACCGTGATGGCGTTGAAGAGAAACAAGCTTCGTTCAACAGCATTTACATGATGGCCGACTCGGGCGCTCGTGGTAGTGCCGCACAGATCCGTCAGTTAGCGGGTATGCGTGGTCTGATGGCGAAACCAGACGGTTCGATCATCGAAACCCCAATCGTAGCGAACTTCCGTGAAGGTCTGAACGTACTTCAGTACTTCATCTCAACCCACGGTGCGCGTAAAGGTCTAGCCGATACCGCATTGAAGACAGCGAACTCGGGTTACCTGACTCGTCGTCTGGTTGACGTTGCTCAAGACTTAGTGGTCATCGAAGACGATTGTGGTACTCACGAAGGTCTGACAATGAAGCCGCTGATCGAAGGTGGTGACGTTGTTGAGCCATTACGTGAACGCGTACTGGGTCGTGTGGTTGCGGTTGATGTTCTGTACCCAGGTACAGAAGATGTGCTTGCGCCACGTAACACTCTGCTCGATGAAGCATGGTGTGACAAGTTAGAAGAACACTCAATCGACGAAGTGATTGTACGTTCAGTCATTACCTGTGATACCGACTTCGGTGTGTGTGCGGCATGTTATGGCCGTGACTTAGCCCGTGGTCACCTGATTAACCACGGCGAAGCCATTGGTGTTGTCGCGGCGCAATCAATCGGTGAACCAGGTACACAGTTAACGATGCGTACATTCCACATCGGTGGTGCGGCATCGAGAGCATCGGCAGAAAACAACGTTCAAGTGAAGAACTCTGGTTCGTTGAAACTGCACAACGCTAAGTACGTAACTAACACTGACGGCAAGCTGGTTATCGTATCTCGTTCTTCTGAACTGGCGATCATCGACGAATTAGGTCGTGAGAAAGAGCGTTATAAAGTGCCTTACGGTACTGTGCTCGAGAAGTTAGAAGAAGCTGCGGTAGAAGCGGGCGATATCATCGCTAACTGGGATCCACATACTCACCCAATCATCACTGAAGTGGCGGGTAGCATTAAGTTCGTTGACATGATCGACGGCGTGACCATGACTCGTCAAACAGACGAACTGACAGGTCTGTCTTCAATCGTGATCCTCGACGTGGGTCAGCGTGGTTCAGCGGGTAAAGAAATGCGCCCAATGATCCGTCTGGTTGGTGCCGACGGTAGCGACCTGATGATCCCAGGTACTGAAGTACCTGCACAATACTTCTTACCAGGCAGTGCGATCGTTAACCTCGACGACAACGCGCAAATCGCTGTGGGTGACGCGTTAGCACGTATTCCACAAGAATCGTCTAAAACACGCGACATCACGGGTGGTCTACCACGCGTTGCTGACCTGTTCGAAGCTCGTAAGCCAAAAGAGCCAGCAATTCTGGCGGAAATCTCTGGTACCATCTCGTTTGGTAAAGAGACCAAAGGCAAGCGTCGTCTGGTGATTACACCAGCGGATGGCGGTGAACAGTACGAAGAGATGATCCCGAAATGGCGTAACTTAAACGTGTTCGAAGGTGAAAAAGTCGAACGTGGTGAAGTTATTGCTGACGGTCCAGAAGCGGCGCACGACATTCTGCGTCTGCGTGGCATCCACAACGTTGCAAGCTACATTGTGAACGAAGTGCAAGACGTATACCGTCTACAAGGCGTGAAGATCAACGATAAGCATATCGAAGTGATCATCCGCCAAATGCTGCGTAAGTGCGTGATCACCTCTGCGGGTGACAGTGAGTTCTTAGAAGGCGAACAAGTTGAAGTGTCTCGCGTGAAGATCGCTAACCGCGACCTGATCGAACAAGGCAAAGTGCCTGCGACCTTCGAACGTGAACTGCTGGGTATTACCAAAGCGTCTCTGGCAACAGAATCGTTTATCTCTGCAGCATCGTTCCAAGAAACCACTCGCGTACTGACAGAAGCTGCCGTAGGTGGTAAGTCTGATAACTTACGTGGTCTGAAAGAGAACGTAATCGTTGGCCGTCTGATCCCAGCCGGTACTGGTTATGCTTATCACAAGACCCGTAACGATGCCCGTGCTAAGAAAGACGAGCCAGTTGTAGTGAATAAGATCACTGCAAGTGAAGCAGAACAAAACCTTGCAGACCTCTTAAACCTGGCTGGTAGCCAAGATTAAGTAATCAGTTTGTAACAAAAAGGCGCCGGTGGCGCCTTTTTTATTGTAAAATGCCGCAAAAGTTGGCTATTTCTTGACAGTCAGGCATTACCTTTCTAAAATTCCGCGTCCCACCATTGTGGGATATAGATTTTTCACACCTTATCGTTGAGTTTGATTCAACTGTTTCGGAGCTATACATGGCAACTGTAAACCAGTTGGTACGTAAGCCACGCGCACCTAAAGTCGACAAGACTAACGTGCCTGCGTTGAACGCGTGCCCACAAAAACGTGGTGTATGTACACGTGTGTACACTACTACCCCTAAAAAACCTAACTCTGCACTACGTAAAGTAGCTCGTGTGCGCTTAACTAACGGTTTCGAAGTTACTTCGTACATCGGCGGTGAAGGCCACAACCTGCAGGAACACAGCGTGATCTTAATCCGTGGTGGTCGTGTTAAAGACTTACCAGGTGTGCGCTATCACACTGTTCGTGGCGCCCTAGACTGTGCTGGCGTGAACACTCGTCGCCAAGGTCGTTCTAAGTACGGTGCTAAGCGTCCTAAGTCTTAACGCAATCCGTTAAGTAAGGCCAAGCTAGTTTTATTTTGAGAATTCCAGTTTTGGAAATCCCTGAAGCATACGGAGAATTGTTATGCCAAGACGTCGCGTTGTAGGACAACGTAAAATCCTACCAGATCCAAAGTTTCACAGTGAGTTGCTGGCTAAGTTCATCAACGTCATTATGCAAGACGGCAAAAAGTCGACTGCAGAAAAAATCATTTACAAGGCGCTAGATGTTATCGCTGAAAAGAAAGGCGCTAACCATTTAGACGTTCTTGAAGCAGCCCTGGACAACGTACGCCCATCAGTCGAAGTTAAATCTCGTCGCGTTGGTGGTTCTACTTACCAGGTACCATGTGAAGTTCGTCCTGTGCGTCGTAACGCACTGGCGATGCGCTGGTTAGTTGAAGCTGCTCGTAAGCGTGGTGAAAAATCTATGGCTTTACGTCTAGCAGGTGAAATGCTAGATGCGTCTGAAAACAAAGGTACTGCTGTTAAGAAGCGTGAAGACGTGCACCGCATGGCTGAAGCTAACAAGGCCTTTGCTCATTACCGTTGGTAATCTGATGGTGTGGGCTTAGGCCCACACCATTGTTGTTGATATTGCCAAGGCAACTGTCTTGGTGGAGAGGGTATAATAGTGGCTCGTACAACCCCAATTGAGCGTTATCGTAATATCGGTATTTGTGCTCATGTGGATGCTGGTAAAACCACCACAACAGAACGTGTTCTGTTCTATACCGGTTTGTCTCATAAAATCGGTGAGGTGCATGACGGCGCCGCGACCACTGACTGGATGGTGCAAGAGCAAGAGCGTGGTATTACTATCACCTCGGCTGCTGTTACTACATTCTGGCGTGGTATGGATGCTCAATTCACTGAACACCGCATCAATATCATCGATACCCCTGGTCACGTTGACTTCACTATTGAAGTTGAACGTTCTTTGCGCGTTCTCGACGGCGCTGTCGTGGTTTTCTGTGGTTCTTCAGGTGTTGAACCTCAATCAGAAACCGTTTGGCGTCAAGCTGACAAATACCGCGTTCCACGCTTAGTGTTTGTTAACAAGATGGACCGCGCAGGTGCGGACTTTGAACGTGTAGTGAAGCAAATCAGAACTCGCCTAGGAGCGACTTGTGTGCCTATTCAACTGAATATCGGTGCAGAAGAAAACTTCACTGGCGTGATCGACTTAATCAAGATGAAAGCCATTAACTGGAACGAAGCGGACCAGGGTATGACTTTCTCTTATGAAGAGATCCCTGCAGAGTTAGCCGATAAAGCGGCTGAGATGCATGAGTATCTGGTTGAGGCAGCAGCCGAGGCCTCGGATGAACTGATGGACAAGTACCTTGAAGAAGGCACACTGTCAGAAGACGAGATCAAAAAGGCACTGCGTCAGCGTACTATTAATAATGAAATCGTTTTAGCGACCTGTGGTTCTGCATTTAAGAACAAAGGCGTTCAAGCGGTTCTTGATGCGGTTGTGGAATTCTTGCCAGCTCCTGTCGATGTGCCTCCAATTAAGGGCATTGATGACGATGAGCAAGAAGTTGAGCGCCCATCAGATGACAATGCCCCCTTTGCGGCGTTGGCATTTAAGATTGCTACAGACCCGTTCGTGGGCACTTTGACCTTTATTCGCGTGTACTCTGGCGTACTCGAATCAGGTTCTGGCGTTTATAACTCTGTTAAACAGAAACGTGAACGTATCGGCCGTATCGTGCAAATGCATGCTAACGACCGTACCGAACTGAAAGAAGTACGTGCAGGTGATATCGCTGCGGCTATCGGTCTGAAAGAAGTCACCACGGGTGATACACTTTGTGATCCTGATCATAAGGTGATCTTGGAACGCATGGAGTTCCCTGAGCCAGTAATTACCATTGCCGTTGAGCCTAAGTCTAAAGCAGACCAAGATAAAATGGGTATCGCGCTGCAAAAACTCGCAGCGGAAGATCCATCTTTCCGGGTTGAGACTGACGAAGAATCATCACAAACACTGATTTCTGGAATGGGTGAGTTACACTTAGACATTATCGTTGACCGTATGCGTCGCGAATTTGGTGTTGAGTGTAACGTAGGTAAGCCACAAGTGGCCTACCGCGAAACCATTCGCGCATCAGTCGAGGCTGAAGGTAAATTTGTTCGCCAATCAGGTGGCCGTGGACAATTCGGTCATGTTTGGTTAAAACTAGAGCCTAATGAAGAAGGCGCTGGTTACGAATTTATCAACGCGATCGTTGGGGGTGTAGTTCCACGTGAATTCATTCCTGCGGTTGATAAAGGTATCCAAGAGCAGATGAAGAACGGTGTTCTCGCCGGCTTCCCTGTGTTGGACGTGAAGGTCACTCTGTTCGACGGTTCATATCACGATGTGGACTCGAATGAAATGGCGTTCAAAATTGCGGGTTCTATGGGCTTCAAAAAGGGTGCGCTCGAAGCGAATCCTGTGTTGCTCGAGCCTTGCATGAAAGTAGAAGTAACTACTCCTGAGAACTACATGGGCGATGTGGTTGGTGATTTAAACCGTCGTCGTGGTTTGATTGAAGGTATGGATGATGGCTTCGGTGGCATCAAAATAGTCCATGCTGTAGTGCCTCTTTCTGAAATGTTTGGTTATGCAACTGATTTGCGTTCTGCGACTCAGGGTCGTGCTTCCTACTCCATGGAGTTCTTGAAGTACACTGATGCACCGCAAAACATTGCGAAAGCGATTATTGAATCTCGTAGCTAATTTTAAGTTACGACATAAATGTAATATGGTCCTGTATATGCAGGATTATTCTGAAAAGAAAGGAATATATCGTGGCAAAAGCTAAATTTGAACGTAGTAAGCCTCACGTAAACGTGGGCACCATCGGTCACGTTGACCATGGTAAAACCACTCTGACTGCAGCTATCTCTCACGTACTGGCTAAGACCTACGGTGGTGAAGCTAAAGACTTCTCTCAAATCGATAACGCTCCAGAAGAGCGTGAGCGCGGTATTACCA
>NZ_CP037898.1:4714657-4717545 GCF_004354305.1 Shewanella decolorationis
ATAAGTCGTTGTACATATTGCTATGAACACTCATTCATTGATTTAATTCTTTGATTACTCGCCAAACGGCAGAGTAATTTCGATTAACTCAACACCTGTGAGTGTCCACACAGATTTCTTGTTTAGATTGTTAAAGAGCATTTGACCACTCACTTCGCGTTACCGCTCAGCGGGTCAGGGCTGCGTATTCTACGCATTTCCCATTTGGCGTCAAGGCGTTTTTGCAAACTTCTTGTCGCTTTCGAATCAAGTGCACATTTTGCATTCGATTCGCACTGTAATCGCATTCGCTTTCGCTGTCTGCCGTGTCAGTGGATGCGCATTATAGGCAGCGAAAACTTTTGTGCAAGGGCTTTTTTGAAGTTTTTTGCATTATTTTTCAAATGCCTTTTTACACCCAATCTAGGCACAAGCTGCCCACGAGTTATTCCCAGAGTTATCCACATTGCGCCAGTTTTTCCAATAATCGCGCCCTTTTAATTATCCGCTTTTTAGTACTTAAAAGTTCGTTGCTTACGGTACTTCTTCAGAATAGTTTCAGTCGTAATACATTGCTTAAGCGATTCAAGAGGCTTTTAAAAAAACTTCCGGATGGCAACGATCCTTAGCACACCTGGGCACATTGCACTCGATCGTATTGACGTTTGGTTTCAAGATGAAGCCCGCTTTGGCCAACAGAATACCACCACCCGTATTTGGACAGAGAAAGGGGCTCGTCCACGAGCCGTCAAGCAGCAACAATTTGAATCTGCGTATTTATGTGGCGCCGTGTGTCCGACAACGGAGGCGACACAAGCGATTATTGCCCCGCATGCCAATAGCGAATATATGCACGAGCATTTAGAACTGATTTCAACTGCCACCCCATTTGGACGGCATGCGCTGATCATCATGGACGGCGCGGGCTGGCATCAACAGGATTTGGCCGATGACGTTGATAATCTGATGCTTCTCAAGTTGCCGCCTTATTCACCGGAGTTAAATCCGATAGAACAGGTATGGCAATGACTGCGTCAAAATATGTTGGCTAATCGTTGTTTTAGTGGTTATACCATTCCGCATTAAAGTTCAGTCACTTTTGCCCATTCCCGAGAGCACATCTTTACCACGCGTTTTGTACAACTGATAAAGCTGTTCCATGCCTGGCTGCAAGCATCCACTCTGTCCTCATATCCTTTAAAACAGCGATTGGCGAGATAATGTTGGCGCAGCCAACTCCATACCTGTTCGATGGGGTTAGTTCTGGGGAATATGGCGGCAGTTTGAGTATCGACAGGTTGGGGATATCAGCAGCAATGTCATTGGTATGCCAACCCGCACCGTCCATTACCACGACAGCATGGCGGCCAGGTTTGGTGCGTTTTGCAATCAGCTCCAAGTGCTGGTGCATGATGTCCTTATTAACGAATGGCGTGATGATGGCTTCAGTTTCTCCTGTTGCAGGACAGACTGCGCCGAAGAGATAACTACTGCTGTCTTAGCGCTCTTGGTCTACTGCCTTTGGGGGCCCAAAGTCGTGTCGTTGTATTTTGCAGGCCGAATCGGGCTTCGTCCTGAAACCAAATATCAATCTGGTATGGTTGTATATGAATGGGAGTGTGAAGGAGCGTTTCCAGAGGAAACTTTTTAAAAGCGTCCTGTAAGCTCTGAGTTTGTTTTGGATACCTGGAGCGGCTGGTTATCCAACAGAATCCCATGCTCTTTAGTAGCTTGTAGATATGATTGGGATGGTACTCGACATTAAACTCACTCGAGATGTATTGCTGGATGTCGGCCCCAGTGAGTCTGCCACCCTCATCTGGCTTGCCACCTGAGTGTGGTTATGGCATTGCAAAAATAGCGATACAGCGAGCAATTGTATGCGCTTATGCGAATTTTTCTCATTTGGAGAGGCTAAGCAGACTTTCTGCAGTTTCAGGTTTCCTCATCCAATTTTAAGCTGTTGGGTTGCTTGCTATTAGATCAGACTTCAATGCGGAATGGTAGTACGACGATATTGTCGAACAGTGCTCTATTACATGGAATACTTTCATTAAGAAGAAAACAAGAATGATAGGATTGTGTACTAGACAGTGGACAATTTTGGTCAGTTAGTTAATGGAATTGGTATCATATCCAGCTGGAGGGCTGAAGGGCTGGAGGAGGCGAGCAAACGATGGAAATAAACTCTCGGAAAGCAAAAAGGCCACCTTATTAGATGGCCTTTCTTAATTTAGCGCTTGGCGATGACCTACTCTCACATGGGGAGACCCCACACTACCATCGGCGCGATTGCGTTTCACTTCTGAGTTCGGGATGGGATCAGGTGGGACCACAATGCTATTGTCACCAAGCAAATTTTTCTCTAGGACACTACACTAGACTGTATGGTGCTGATACCCAGAATCGAACTGGGGACCTCATCCTTACCAAGGATGCGCTCTACCGACTGAGCCATATCAGCAATTCTTTATCATCAAAGATGACATAATTAGGCGCTTGGCGATGACCTACTCTCACATGGGGAGACCCCACACTACCATCGGCGCGATTGCGTTTCACTTCTGAGTTCGGGATGGGATCAGGTGGGACCACAATGCTATTGTCACCAAGCAAAAAATTGTCTGGAACAATTTTTAACGCGCTTTAGCGCGGCCCGTTAGGGTCAACTACAGGGAGGTAGTTGATAAATTCTTATTCCAGTAAATTCGGAAAGCTGGTTTGAGTTGCACTTATTAAGTGTTCATATTCAAGCTAAGTGCTGTACGACCTCCAGGGAAGGAGGAAGTACTGGAAAATGTCTGGAACATTTTCAGTAAAACCCATCTGGGTTGTATGGTTAAGCCTCTCGAGTCATTAGTATCAGTTAGCTCAACGCCTCACAACGCTTACACACCTGACCTATCAAC
>NZ_CP037898.1:4717645-4718515 GCF_004354305.1 Shewanella decolorationis
GCCTTGTACACACCGCCCGTCACACCATGGGAGTGGGCTGCAAAAGAAGTGGGTAGCTTAACCTTCGGGAGGGCGCTCACCACTTTGTGGTTCATGACTGGGGTGAAGTCGTAACAAGGTAGCCCTAGGGGAACCTGGGGCTGGATCACCTCCTTACCTATACGNCTAACTCGATGTTTGGTNTAAAAATGCTCCTGCNTTTNNNACANNCGGNACATCCNTGTNCCTGAGTGTTCACACAGATTTGCTTGATANAAGATAGAGTAAAGATGAATTGGCCTAGGTTAATTTATCAATAAGATGGGTCTGTAGCTCAGCTGGTTAGAGCGCACCCCTGATAAGGGTGAGGTCGGTGGTTCAAGTCCACTCTGACCCACCAANNCTTNNTTCTCNGCNTTGNAAANTNACTCGTTTAGTGAACTAAACGTCGCNANTNTCCGCNTTGATAANNNATGATTGGCAAACCAATCCTTTAAGAGGTTTGGANCATCTTATTTACTCGCNCTGCATGTAAANGGGGCTATAGCTCAGCTGGGAGAGCGCCTGCCTTGCACGCAGGAGGTCTGCGGTTCGATCCCGCATAGCTCCACCACTTACTGCAATCTGGTTAGAGATGCCAAAGATAAACTGAAAAATTATCTTTGGCTTTTTTAAGCCCGCTCTTTAACAATTTGGAAAGCTGATAGTAATTAATACAATGATGTCTGTCGTTGTGTTAATACGAAAAAATTGAGTTCTTAAAACACTTTTTAAGTGTCTTGAATATTCAAGTCTAAGGCGAGTCCATCTTCTTGGTCGAAGATGAGACAAGTAAAACCAGCTGGTCGCAACGACGCAAGTGATGTGAAACTCATTTGGGTTGTATGGTTA
>NZ_CP037898.1:4718615-4719362 GCF_004354305.1 Shewanella decolorationis
TGGCGTTGTAGCTGTAGCCTGTCGCCGGAGTGCCGTCAGCAAACTGCAGCGCGCCATTCACCAGCTTCAGTTCCACATTGGTGGTCGCGGTGCCATTGACGATAGTCAGGTTCACGTGACCGCCTTCAGCAAAGTCGGCATGGTTGATGGTGACTTGGAGCTGTACGCCATCACCGTTGATTTCGGCTTGCGTGAGTGAGCCATCACCTGGATTGCCGTCATCGACGATCAATACGGTCGGTGCATTCGGGGCGGTTTCATCCGCCACGGTTGCGGTATCCGAGCCTTGTGCAGAGGTGTTGTTGGCTGCATCGGTTTGGGTCGCGGTGACCGTAATGCTCTGACCTTCACCAGGGGCGGTTTCGGTCCAGCTGATCACGCCTGTGGTGGCGTTGTAGCTGTAGCCTGTCGCCGGAGTGCCGTCAGCAAACTGCAGCGCGCCATTCACCAGCTTCAGTTCCACATTNGTGGTCGCGGTGCCATTGACGATAGTCAGGTTCACGTGACCGCCTTCAGCAAAGTCGGCATGGTTGATGGTGACTTGGAGCTGTACGCCATCACCGTTGATTTCGGCTTGCGTGAGTGAGCCATCACCTGGATTGCCGTCATCGACGATCAATACGGTCGGTGCATTCGGGGCGGTTTCATCCGCCACGGTTGCGGTATCCGAGCCTTGTGCAGAGGTGTTGTTGGCTGTATCCGTTTGGGGCGGGGGGACCGTAATGCTCTGAACTTCACCAGGGGCGG